>NZ_CP159478.1:1630000-4295000 GCF_042140215.1 Marivirga tractuosa
CTATGTTTGGAAGGGATAAGCGCTGAAAGCATCTAAGCGCGAAACCCGCCTCAAGATGAGACTTCTTTAAAGGAACCCTATAGATGATGGGGTTGATAGGCTGCAGGTGTAAAGGCAGTGATGTCATAGCCGAGCAGTACTAATTATCCGTAGCTTTCCGTTCAACAGTCTTGTGTTTACTTTAAGACTCTTTCACTTTAACATGTTGATTAATCCGAAAAAGATCGGATTAATTATAAAATACTGATACACCCTCCCGATCAATCGGGATAAGTGGTCAAAATAATTAAGTCCGCCTTCGCCAAGGCTAGGTTGGACAAGACTTTATGGTGACTATGGCGGTGGGGTACACCTCTTCCCATTCCGAACAGAGAAGTTAAGCCCACCAGCGCTGATGGTACTGCCGTAAAAGGTGGGAGAGTAAGTCGTTGCCAACTTTTATTTACAACCCTGATAGTGAAAACTGTGAGGGTTTTTTTGTGTCCTTTGGTTTTTTGTGCTTCTCTTTGCAATGTCCCCTACAGATAATCTGGATTAAGCCAGCCCTGCTTCTCCATATACTCCACTTCTAGCATAGGATAATTGTAATCCAGTACGACCTTGCCTATTAAGCTATAGAAGCCTTTGCCTCTGAAAGGGTATTTTTCAGTTACTTTAGGGAAGTGGACTGTATCAAAAGTATTTTCATAACAGTCGTGAAAGGTACCGAAATACATAGATTCTTTGTTTTTTGTAGAGGTTCTTTTAATAGTTACCATATAGCCGATGAGATGTACTTTTTTATTAATCTTATTTTTTAATTCTGTAGCAAAAGTATTCGGTGTGATTTCGGTATTCATTAATATATAGGGATTACATGTTGGATAACCAAATATCATCAATTCATTAAATGATTTTTCCAGAGCAGTTGTTTCCATTTCTGGAAGGCTGTAATTTACAGGCTCTTCTTCAAATAGATTTGCATTCGCAGTTTCTTTCTTTTTGAGATATAGGGAATAGGCTTTCCATAAAAGATGTTTGTTTGGTTTGTTAAAGCTATTAAAGGTTCCAATTTTTATTAGAATGAATAGTTGTTCTTTTTTAATAGGGATTCTTGTTTTAAAGTCCTCGAGGCTTTTGAAATTACCATATCTTTCTCTTTCAGTTACAATTTTTTCAGCTATCTTTTTCTCAAGGTCTCTAATATGAATAAACCCTAAATATATTTTCTTTCCTTCTATTCTGGTGAGGTAGTTGCTTTTATTAATACAAGGATTAATTATCTCTGCACCTGCTTTTCGGGCTTCATGAATGTAAAATTCTGTTTTGTAAAATCCTCCGAAATTATTGATGACGCCTACCATAAACTCTATTGGGTAGTGTGCTTTAAGGAATAAACTCTCATAACTTTCGACTGCAAAGCTGGCAGAATGACCTTTTGCGAAGGAAAAGCCTGAAAAACTTGATATCTCATACCAAACTCTCTGAATCACCTTTTCATCAAATCCTTTTTCACGACAATTTTTAAAAAACTGCTTTTCGACCCTTTCAAATTCTTTACGAGATCTGTACTTTCCTGACATTCCTCTTCTTAATATGTCTGCTTCGCTTAAGGTGAGGCCACCGAAGTGATGGGCTACGCGGATAACATCTTCCTGATAGACCATCACACCATAAGTTTCTTTCATCAGTTCATCCATTATGGGATGGATGGATTCATAATTTCCGTTGCTGTGATGGCGTTCAATATAAGTTCTCATCATGCCGGACTGTGAAACCCCTGGCCTAATAATAGAGCTGGCAGCCACTAATGTTATATAATCTTCACATTCTAGCTTTGCAAGTAGCATTCTCATAGCTGGAGATTCTACATAAAAGCAGCCCATAGTATTACCGTTTTTGATAAGGTTCTTAATAGCGGGGTCTTTTTCCAGTACCTTAGTGTGTATTTTTCTAGGATCGATTTTTTTACCTTGATTTTCTTCTACAATTTTAATGGTATCCTGAATATGTCCAAGGCCTCTTTGACTGAGAATATCATATTTGTAAATCCCTATATCTTCAGCATTGTACATATCAAAATGAGAAACTGGAAAGCCTTTTGGTGGCATTTCAGTTGCCGTAAATGCATAAATAGGTTGTTCTGTGATTAGTAACCCACCCGCATGAATGGAAATATTGGCAGGAAATTCTTTTGCTACCATGTGCTGCGTATAGTGCAATACCTTATGTAGATATTCGTCTTTTCTTCCATAGTTAGGATTTTCAGAAAGCTTATCAATTTCTGTTTTAGGCAGACCGAATACTTTGGCTATTTCGCGCAACATCATACGGGATTTCATAGTAGTGTGTGTGCCTAATAAACAAGTGTGATGCGCATCATGTTTGTCAAACATGTACTGAATCACCTCATCTCTATGTTGCCAAGAGAAATCAATATCAAAATCTGGAGGTGAGGTGCGTGATGGATTTAGAAAACGCTCGAAATAAAGGTCTAGATCAATAGGGTCTACATTGGTGATTCCGAGGCAATAGGCTATCATACTATTCGCACCACTTCCTCGCCCAACATGAGGGAATCCTTTACTTTGAGCAAACTGAATCATATCATAAGTAATAAGGTAGTAAGCTGTAAAATCTTTCTGCCTTATGATTTCCATTTCCCTTTCGAAGCGTTCAGTAAGCACTGCATTTTGCTTTCCATATCGATTTTTGAAGCCTTTTCTTGCCTCTGATTCGAAATATTGCCAATCTTCTATGGCTGAACCCAATAACGATCGTTTGTTTTTAGATTTACCAAATTGAATTTCAAAATGACATGCTTCCAACAGTTTTTTAGATTGTATTATCATAAATTCAAATCCCTGATAATATTGGATCAGCACTTCTTTAGGTTTCATAAATTCATTGGGCTGCGCTTGAAATTTTTTATCCAAACGGCTGAGTAACTGATTTTGCTGAATTGCTCGCAATAAACGATGCATATTAAAGCCTGTTTTATTTTTGAAGGTAACAGGGGACAAAGCCAATAATTTTTTCTTTTCAAATTTATGATGTTGATACCTTAAACGATTGAGTTCCTCGGGCTTTACTCCTATAAATTCGTTGGTGCGCAGATTTTCAGGAGCAGTGTGCATGAGATAAATTACTGCTACATTATCAGTGAAGCGTGGTCTGCTTTGCAAGGGTAAATCGTTTCGGTTGTGATAAGATAAAAAGGCATTGAGTTCTTCAAAGCCTTGATTATTACGGGCGATACCGATATAGATTAATTGTTCTTGATTACGAAATTCAATTCCTGGGATTACTTTTAGCGGATAATGAGCATATTCATTTTTCAAAAAACGGAAAAATTCAATATATGCAGCCGTACTATGAATGTCAGTTAATGCAATTTGATGAATATCATTTTCAATGCATTCTAATATTAGTTCTTCGGGCGATAAAGTGCCGTATTTGAAGCTAAAGTGTGTATGGCAGTTGATATACATTACTAATATTTTTAGTAAAATTACTAAAAATATTAGTTTAAATTCAAATTGATTTTACTTTTTATTATGTTAATTTATTTCTCTTGAATCCAAATAAATTCTTGTTTAACAACCGACAGCACTATATATTCGAAACCTATGGAACTATCCTTTTTGATTACTATTCTGGTTATATTAACTGCCATTGTTTTATTTGCTACCGAGGCTGTCCGAGTGGATTTGGTAGCGATAGGTGTAATGGTATTGTGGATAGTATTTGGCGTTTTAGAACCTGAGGAAAGTTTTAAAGGCTTTGCCAATAGTGCTACACTCACCGTAACGGCTATGTTTATTTTAAGTAGTGCCTTAATAAGAGGCGGGGTTATCAAATTATTGGCACCTTTAACCACTCGTTTATTCAATAAATCTTATAGTGGCGCTATATTGGGGATGAGTTCTGGAGTGGGTTTGTTATCTGCATTTATCAATAACACACCTGTTGTGGCCACTTTTATACCAATAGTTTCTAAAGCTGCAAAAAAGCTCAATTTACACCCTACTAAGTTTCTTATTCCATTATCTTATGGAGCCATATTAGGTGGGACCTGTACTTTAATAGGAACATCTACCAATCTGTTAGTCGCAGGTATTGCAAAAGATAAAGGATTTGATGAAATCGGATTATTTACCATGACTCCTATTGGGCTTGTATTTTTAGTGATAGGCTTACTGTATCTTATGTTTATAGGAAAGCATTTATTGCCTAAGGAATCGCAAGTGAAGCCTTTGCAGGATGAGAGCCAAATCACTAAATTCTTGACTGAAGTTAAAATACAGGAATTACCAGACGAAAAAAAAGGGATAAGTATAGAAGAATTGTTTGCTGTGAAGGATTTATCTTTTGAAGTGCAGGAATTGAAGAGGGGGGACGAATCCATCAAAAATCCTAAAATGGATACAAGACTTCAGACAGGTGATGTGATGTTGATTAAGGGAGAGCTAGATAAAGTGAAGAAAGTAGTAGCAGATAAACATCTTTCCATAGTGAAGTCCATTACGGATAAATATTTTCCCGAAGAAGAGACAAAAGTAGTAGAGGTAATTATTATGCCAGGAACACACTTAGTCGATAAGAAGCTTAAGAATATAGGGTTCTTGAAAAATTATCATTCGCATCTGCTAGCAATTAGGCATAGAGGTAAGCGTAAGTTCAGCGATATGGAAAATATTAGACTGAAAGTGGGGGATATTCTATTGCTGCAAACGAGTAAGGAAGGTTATGAATTATTGCAAAAGGCTGAGAGTAATCCAAATGCTCCTTTCTTATCAATTAAAGAAACCGATTTAAATATACCTAATAAAAGGAAGCTTTATATATCAGCTGGTGTTTTGGCATTAGTAATATTGACTGCTACATTTAATATTTTACCCATTGTAGCATCTGCCTGGGCAGGTGTTTTTCTATTAGGGGCTTTTAGGATTATTAGTATGACGGATGCCTATCGTTCGATAGATTGGCAAGTAATATTTCTACTGGCCGGTTCTTTGAGTTTTGGGACCGCTATGGAAAAAAGTGGTTTGAATGAATGGTTGGTTACACATTTAACATCCTTTACGGAAAATGAATTAGCACCGTTTATTATAATAGGCGTCATTTATTTAATGACCATGATTTTTACTGAAATCATGTCGAACAATGCTGCGGCCGCTCTAATGGCACCACTTTCCATGGCAATAGCAGAAGCTTTAGGCTTCAGTCCATTACCTTTCTTAATAGCAGTAATGATAGCGGGTAGTGCCAGTTTCATGACACCAATCGGTTATCAGACCAACACCATGGTGTATAGTGCCGGGAATTATGAATTCAAGGATTTCTTTAAAATAGGTGCACCACTAGGGGTTATATTTTGGATTATTGCTTCATTGCTTATTCCTATTTTTTATTCATTTTAACAGTAGATTTTCCAGGTCATCAACATTATTGTAATTCTTATCTCTTCTTTCACCGTTCACAAATTGGTCTTCAAAGGCTAGTGCTATGGTGTCAATTTCTTGGGATTTAAATAATGCTTGCTCAGGTTGAGTACCTAAATATAATTTAGGGCAGCAAACAAAACTAAGGGAACTAATGTGCTTAAGCCCCAAACCAATTCTCATCCCGTCTCAATCTTTTATCAAGCCCTACGGTATTGCCTCTCATAATGCTTTCCAAACCATGTTTGTGGCGGATTTTATCCAAGGCTTGGTAGAGTTGGATGTATTCTTCCGTATCGTCAAATAAATTGATTTGGTAATTGCCGTGCACTAGTCCGCTGAGGCGCACTCCAATTAGTCGAAGCATCATCCTGCGGGTGTATAATTGGTCAAAAAGCTCTTTTCCAAAGCGAATTAAAGATTTGTCGCTAGCGGTATAGCTAATTTTCTTTTGCTTGCTTTCCGTATCAAAATTGCTGTAGCGGATTTTAATGGAGATGTTGGAAGTCAGGCGGTTCTGCTCACGGAGTTTGTGCGCTAGTTTTTCTATCATGGCTACCAATATAGCTTTCATTTGCTTTACGTCCATGCTGTCATCATGGAAGGTACTTTCGGTGGAAATGGATTTTTGTTCGCTATAGGGCGTGATAGGCGTATGGTCTATGCCTTGTGCTCTTTGCCACATCACAATCCCATTTTTACCAAAGGTATATTCCATCAGCTTTTTTGGGATTTGCCTGAGCGTTTCTACTTTTTTCACACCCATTGAGCGTAGAAGCTCAGAGGTTTTCTTTCCGATCATCGGGATTTTATGCACGGGCATAGGATCCAAGAATGCGATTTCTGTTCCAGGAAGTATTTGCCGAGTATTGTTAGGTTTTGCTTCTCCTGTAGCTACTTTTGAAACCATTTTATTTTGTGAAATTCCCATGCTGATCGGTAATCCGCTTTCACTGATGATTTTTTTTCGCAGCTCTTTTCCCCATTCATAGCAACCAAAATATTTATCCATTCCGCTTACGTCCAGATAAAATTCATCCACAGAAGCCTTCTCAAAAAGAGGTGATTCGCTTTTAATGATTTCCGTAATCAGCTTGGAGTAATGGCTGTAGTTTTGCATATCTCCCGCTATCACCAGAGCCTCTGGGCAAAGCTGTAATGCCGTTTTCATAGGCATGGCAGAATGTACACCATATGCCCGGGTTTCGTAACTACAGGCAGCTACCACACCTCTGTGCCCGCCTCCAACGATAACAGGCTTGCCATTTAGTGTTGAATCTAAAAGACGTTCGACAGACACAAAAAAGGTGTCCATATCTAAATGAATGATGGATCTGGTAGCATTTTCTCGCATAAAACTAAAATAATTAGCTTTTATTTGGCTTTTTTAATTATTAATACTAAATTTATTATCAAAATTACTAAAATAAATAGTAATTCAATTGAAAAAGTTCACGGCTTTTAAAATTATTAAGTGGGATGGATGTAAAAATTAGATTATCAAGTAAACGCCTTAATTCAGGAAGGTGTCAGGTGCATTTTCATGTGCGTACTAAAACGGGAGATAGCAAATGGTACGGTTACACACTAGCTGAACCACAAGATACCGTAAGCGAGGTGGTCGGTAGAATTAGGAGTCGATTTAACAGGGCGGAGGATAAAATTTCTTTGCATCAAAAGGTGCTATATCATATGAATGAACATTATAGAGAAACGGATGATTTGATGATTTTTAAAGTCCCCTAACCCGCCAACTGGCGGGGAATTAGGCAGCAGGAAAATGAAAGTTGAGTGCAGTTGATTAGGTCAGTACCGAAGGACCGGAATGGGCAGAATTGACAATAGACAGTTGACAAAATGAGAATTAATATTTTGGAAGTTTAGTTCAGACCGGTTTATAAAAATTGAAAGAAGAATATAGAATATAACGAAATTTAAGATAAATGATATAAGTTTGAATTGGGGAGTAGGAAATTAGAAGATGGAAGTGGGGAGTTTGATTTTTCTAGATACTCGATACTAACTACTTGATACTAAATAGAAATAATGAGCTTGATCAATAACAATATTAAATACCTCCGAAAGGAGAAGGGTTGGACTCAGCAGGACTTAGCTGATGAGTTGGGGGTGAAGCGTCCGCAGATTGGTTCTTATGAAGAGGGAAGGGCAGATCCACGGATTCAAACATTGATTAAATTATCGGATCTTTTTAATGTGAGTATGGATGATTTGTTAGGGAAGGATTTGTCAAGCCCAATGACAGTTAGCCGAAAACCAACCAAAGTGTTGGCTATTACGGTGGATAGCCAAGAAAGAGAAAATATTGAATTAGTCCCTCAAAAAGCTTCTGCAGGCTATACCAATGGCTATGCAGATCCTGAGTATTTACAGGAACTTCCCCGCTTTCAATTACCTAATTTACCTCGAAATAGCACTTACCGAGCATTTGAAATTAGTGGTGATTCCATGTTGCCTTTGGAACCCGGTACCATTATTATAGGCGAATATGTGGAAAGTCCTGAGGCAATCCGAAATGGTAAAACTTACATCATTGTGAGTGAGCAGGAGGGAGTGGTTTATAAAAGAGTTTTCAATTATGCTGAGGAAAAAGGAGTGTTGTTTATGGTGTCGGATAATACGGTGTATTCGCCTTATGAAATTCCTTTGGAGAGTGTTATGGAGATTTGGGAAGCAAAAGCTTTTATCAGTACACAATTTCCTGATGTCAAAAATGGAGATAAACCTCCTATGAGCTTAAGAGAGCTAACTGATATTGTGTTAGAAATTAAAGAGGAAGTGACAAAATTGAAGAAGTAACTACGCTGAAGCGGAAGTAACTTCCACCAGCCTGAGGCTGGTGGAAGTTGTCATTTTAGTCTTTTAAGCTTTCAAAGCAGCAACACCAGGTAATTCTTTGCCTTCCATATATTCTAGTAAAGCACCACCGCCAGTTGATACATAACTTACTTTATCGCCATAACCTAAGCTGTTTACAGCTGCAGCTGAATCTCCGCCACCTATAAGTGAGAAAGCGCCATTTTCTGTAGCTTTTACTACTGATTCAGCAATGGATTTTGTTCCTTTAGCAAAATTCTCCATTTCAAAAACACCCATTAGGCCGTTCCAAAGGATAGTTTTGGATTCTTCTACTGTTTTTTGGAAAATAGCTGTTGCTTCTGGTCCAATATCCAGTCCCATCCAGCCATCTTCTATGGCATGATTTTGTGCTATTTTCGTATTGGCATCATTAGCAAAGTTATCTGCTACTATGGAGTCAATTGGTAATTTTAATTCAACCCCTTGCTCTTTGGCTTTTTGAATCAACTCTTTGGCTAAATCTAATTTATCTTCTTCTACCAATGAGTTTCCGATTTTTCCTCCCATTGCTTTAAAGAATGTATAAGACATTCCTCCACCTATGATTAGATTATCTACTTTACCTAATAACTTTTCAATGATTAAGATTTTATCAGAAATTTTAGCACCTCCCATAATAGCTGTATAAGGCTTATCTGCTTTTTGCAATACTTTATCGGCATTTTCGATTTCAGCAGCCATTACAAAGCCAGCCATTTTATCATCAAAGAATTTTGCGACTACTGTGGTAGATGCATGAGCACGATGAGCGGTTCCAAAGGCGTCATTCACATAAACATCTCCTAATTTTGAAAGAGCTTCGGCAAAAGCTTCATCTCCTTTGGTTTCCCCTTCATGAAAACGAACATTTTCCAACAATAGAACTTCTCCATTTTTTAGGTTTTGGGCTGCAGATTCAGCTTCTTCCCCTATAGTGTCCTTACTGAAATGAACTTTGGCTCCGTAAGCTTTCTCTAAATCACCTACTATATGTTGTAGTGAGAATTTATTTTCTGGTTCGTTTTTAGGTCTTCCCAAGTGGGACATTAAAATTGCTTTTCCTCCATCATCTAATATTTTTTTAATGGTTGGGATGGTAGCCTTTATTCTGGTGTCATCAGTTACCTGAAAATCTTTATTTAAAGGCACATTTAAATCGACTCTGATTAATGCGGTTTTGTTTTGGAATGAATAGTCTTTTACGGTTTGCATTGAATTAAAATAATTATGGTTATAAATTTATTCTCTTACGGCTGCTCTTTGCAGTCGATCGTTTATTGCTTTTCCCAATCCCTCAGAAGGTACTTTTTCAGTAATGATCAAATCTACATTACTCTCATCTAATTTACGAAGATGCGAAAATAAGTTTTTAGCTGCTTCGTGCATATCTTTAGTTTTCGAGAGTACTAATGATGTTTCTACATTATTGTAAAACTTTGAAAATGATAATACTCCTATTTTTGATTCAGGATTCTGCTCAATTAACTTTTCAATATCTCCTAAAATAATGTTTTTTCGAGGAGCGTAGTGACTTTTAAGCATACCAGGAGCATCTGGTTTTGAACTCGAATGTGGAAGAACTTTTACTTTACCTACTAATCTTTCGATAGCATTTACTTCTAATCCTCCCAATCGATAGATTATGGTTTCTCCATTTTCAAATCCCACTATAGTGGATTCTATCCCTACCTCACTAATTTCTCCTTCCAATATAAAAGGTATTTTATGGCCCAGTTGCTGTTGAACATGAACAGAACTGGTTGGACTTATATAGCCAAACGGATTTGCGCTAGGGGCTGCTAAGGGATAATCAAGAATTTTAAGTAAACTTAATGCTTTTGGGTGTTTTGGTATCCGAAATGCTACTCTATCTAATCCTGAGCAAGTTAAATCTGGGATTTTCTGGTTCCTTTCCAAAAGAATAGTTAGTGGCCCTGGCCAAAAGGCATCGGCTAATATTTTCGCTGTCTTTGGAATTTCAATTACATATTCACTTATGGCTCCAATACTATGAGAATGAAGAATCAATGGATCAAAGTGTGGACGGTTTTTTACTGCGAAGATTTTACTCACAACTTCCGCCTTTAATCCGTTTCCTGCTAAGCCATAAACTGTTTCAGTAGGCAGTCCAATTAAATGATCTGCATCGAGCATGGCTTTTGCCTGATAAATATCGCTATTGATTTCTGCCATAATTCTGAAGGCGAATTTAAGTTATTTTTTTATTGATGTCACAGATTTGTAAAATGAGAATGATATATTTATACTTGAACGTACCAAAACAAATAAAACTATGAGCAGAAAATCTAGAAATTTAATAAAACTAGTGGCTATTATAATAATATTGGTTTTAGTTTTTATGGAATTAGGAATTATTGCAATTCCTGCATTGGCAACCTATAAATTTTGGTTAAGTGTTATAGCCTTTGCAATGGCATTATTAGCTTCCAGGTAATTTTTGGAAGGGAGAAGATTGGTCTTCTCCCATTTCTTATTTACAAAATTTCTCTAATGCTTCAATTGCATCTTGAAAGCCTCTGTTTTTTGCTTTAATCAAATCATCGCAACCAGCTTCTTTTTGGTCTGTATTGATTTTGATAAACCCACTCCAGTAATAGCTCTCTCCATTCTCAGGATTTATTTTTAAGCTAAGGTTTAATAAACTATCAGCTTTATTAAATGACCCAAATTGCAATAAGGTTTTCGCACTATTTAGATATGGAATATGATTATTTGGCGAAAGTTTAATAGCAAATCGATTATCTTCCAAAGCGGCATCATATTGTTTTAATTCAAATAGAGCTGTTGCTCTGTTAATGTATAAATCTGCATTATTTGGGCGTAAATCTATAGCCTTGTTGTAATCTAATAGAGATTTTTCATAATTTTTGGTCTCTAAATGCACATTTCCTCTATTATAATACGGCTTATAATTTGATGAATCATTTTTTATTGATTTTGTAAAATCTTCCTTTGACTTTGAATAATCTAATAATTGCAGATGTGCTACACCTCTCATATTGTAAGCGTCAGCATTAGTATTATTCATAGAAATTACCTGATTTAAGTATTTTATCGCCTCTTTATAATTTTCAGACTTCATGTTTTTTCTGCTTTCTTGCATTAGTTCTTCTTCTGAAGGACTGCAAGCGAAAATTAGTGTTGAGCAAATTAGTAAAATAATAGTGTTAACCTTGAACATATGTTTAAACAATTAATGTTGTAAAATATAAAAAACCTTACATGAATGACTTAAATGATGTTTGTGCTATTTACGTTTAAAAAAAGCGTTTTACATTTGTATTAAGCTTTACGATTCATTTATTCAAATGGGCGTAATTTTAAGGTTGATAGTTTACCCCGGTTTGGTTCACCGGGGTTTTTTTATGCCCTATCAATTCTTTCCACATTTTCGAATTCCATTATAAAGTCTTTACCAAATGCCTGTGCAGGTGTTAAATAACCTTTAAGACTCTTTTCTTCAAGTTTTAGGGCAGATGATAATGCTGTCTTAGCTGTAAGGAAGTAAGCTTCAGGTAAAATTAATTCTGCTGAATAGCTGTTTTCTTCTTTGTCAGAAATTTTTCCCAATACAAAAGTTTTTCCTGATTTGAGATTTTCCTCGCTTGGACCTGTAACAGAATTTTCAATTTTTCTTCTTACTAGCTTTTGAATCCATCCAATGCTTAGTAGAAATTTTAATCTTCTAAATTTTTTAATTTTTTTAATCATTTTAATACTTGCGCCACTAAATACTTTAATATTCGGTATTTGTGTCTGATGGAAACTGGTCATAAGATCTCCCCACGGAATGGTCATACACCATTGATGCCGATGCGAAAATTTAAATTCCTTTACTTCATATGCCAAAGGAACATTTTTTATTTCTCCGTTCTTTCTTATAAATCCACCTTTTGCAATATTTTTTGCCATAGTTACGGCTGTTCCACGCGACATGCCAGTTTTAGAACCAACAAATGCTAATTCTAAAGCATTACCGTTAGGCATTTTTTCCTTTAGATATGCAGCTAAGCAATCTGTAGGTACTACATCAAAACCTACGCCTGGCAGGAGCGCTATGCCTGCTTTTTTGGCTTGTTCGTCATATTTCATGATATCTTCAAACACCCATATTTCTCCTGTAATGTCCAAATAATTTGTTTTGGAATTAATACAAGCCTCCACCATTGGGATAGCTGTTTCTGAAAAAGGCCCAGCACAATGGATTACGGTATCGAATTCCTTTAAGAGCGTCTCTAATTTGACTGTTTCTGAAAGTTCAATAATATGGTAAGGGAATCCTGTTTCCTTTGAAATAGATTTAATAGCCTCTTCATTTCTCCCTGCTATTTCTATCCTTATTTCATTATCCTTAGCTTCCTGTGTAATTAGTTTTCCGGTATAGCCGTTAGCCCCATATATCAGAATTCTATATCCCATTTAAAAATACTTTTGATTTTTCCGCCATTCTCAAAATGGAGGGTTCCTTTGTTAAGGTTTCCACACTATTTAGTTTAATCCAATGAAAGTTATTGCTTTCAGAGTTTATTTGAGTTTTTTCAATTTCAGTACAAAAATAAGCAAACCTAACATCAAAATGATAATGTTCCGGAATTCCTTTATTCTCAGGAATGATATGAATATCTATATCAAAGATTTTATTTGTGATCAATTGTAAGTTATTAAGTGCCGTTTCCTCCTCAGCCTCTTTCTTTGCTACTTTTTCTAAATCTGTTTGACCGTCTGCATGACCACCGGGTTGCAGCCATTTGTTAAGTTTTTTATGATGCAACAAAAGCACTTCTTCAGAGTTTGGGTTAATTATCCATGCTGAGGCAGTAAAATGAGCTTCTAGGTTATCTCTATAAAATGATTTCTTTCCTTTGGACTTATAGAGCTTAAGCATTTTTTCTTTAAATACTTCTTCTTTTTCTGAAACTGGATTGTAGTTTTCTATGAGTTTCATTTTAATGAAATGGGTAAAAAAAAAGCCATCTTTTAGGATGGCTTAATGGAATGATTGAGATTGTATATTATTGTAATTCTAAGCTTAAAGTAATATTAGTGTCATTATCAGTTGCTTTAGGATAAGGTGCAGTATAGCTCAATGTTAAGTCACCATTTTCCTTGTTGATATTTCCGATAGTTAAATCACCACCTGGGCTTAAAGTAACCACATCTAAATTTTCATTCAGACTAAAGCTACCACTGGCACTTAAGGTTTCAGCGTGATTCAAATTTGCATCAGTAAAGGCTGAAAGACCAGAAACTGAATAAGTTGTGTTTTCTGCGTTAAAATTGATAGTAATTCCGCTTAGGTCTTCATCTAGAACGTTAGCTCCTACTATGTTCCAAGTTCCACTTAATTCCTCAATTTTCTGTTCTTCAGGACTTGGATCATCATCTTTTTTACATGAGCTGAATATAACAACAAAGGATAATGCTAAAAAGCTTAAAAGTTTAATGTTCATTTTCATAATTAGTAAATTAGTTATTTTAATCTAATGCTTAAAAATCTGAATTATTGTTCATAATCCAATAAAATATTTATCTTTTATTTGATTTTTTTAATTCTATTTAATGTCAATATTAACGATTTTTTTTGCAAAATCATTATATTCTGTAGGGTCATTTGATGCAATGAGGGTAATTCTTTCGTTAGCTGTTCTTTTCAAAAGGTCTTTATACCATGCAACTCCTTTTGAATCTAAGTGAGAAGTGGGTTCATCCAAAAGTAGAACCTTAGCTTCAAAACTACAACATAATATCAATTTCAACCTTTGCTGCATTCCAGAAGAGAATTCAGCAACAGCTTTATTCATACTCCTATGCAAATTTGCATTCTCAATTTCATCCATCACATTTTTCTCTAAATGCGTTTTTTTAAATTTTGAATGAAAATCCAAATGCTCCTTTAAAGTAAATTCTTCAATTAGATTTAGATAAGGTGCTGATATTCCTAGTAGTTTATAAATATTTTCTTTTTCAACTACTTTCCCTTCTTCAATAAACTTCACATTTCCTTTACTTGGAGCAATTACTCCCGCTATTATCTTAATCAAAGTTGACTTACCACTACCATTTTCTCCAGTAATAGCATATGCATTATTAGATTCGAAAGTATGGTTCAAATCTTCAAAAAGTTTGTTCTTTGGGTATTTTTTAGATAGCCCTTCAAGAATTAATTGCATATAGTGCTATTTAAAACTTCAAATAGGAATCTTATTCATTTAATGGAGCCAAATCAAATGATTTTTAATTTGGATAGATTAGTTTCCGTAGCCTTTCATGATACCTCTTTCAGATTTTCTGACAAAGGCTGTGATATTATCACGTTCTTCACTGCTTCTTATTAAGGTCTCTATATTTTCAAGTGCTTCCGCATTGTTTTTTCCACTTAAGTAAAGACTTCTATAAATCTCTTGAATATCGTTTATTCTTTCATTACTAAATCCACGTCTTCTCAAGCCTACAGAATTTATTCCGCAATAAGTAAGAGGTTCACGTGCAGCTTTTACATAAGGAGGAACATCTTTTCGAACTAAGGATCCGCCAGAGATCATTACATGACTTCCAATTTTTACAAATTGATGTATTGCTGTTGCTCCACCAATAATTGCCCAATCATCAATTGATACATGTCCCCCAACTTGAACGGAATTAACTAAAATACAATTATCTCCTATTATACAGTCATGCGCAATATGCACATATGCCATAATAAGGGTTTTAGCGCCAATTTTTGTAACTTGTCTGTCACTTGTCCCCCTGCTGATGTTCACATATTCTCTGATGACGGTTCCATCCCCAATTTCTGTTGTGGTTACCTCTCCGCTAAATTTTAAATCTTGTGGAACAGCTGAAATTGTAGCCCCTGAATATATTTTGCAATTTTTACCGATTCTAGCTCCTGAATTAATAGTGACATTTGGGCCAATCCAAGTGCCATCTCCAATTACCACATCCTTATCAATGAAGGTAAAAGGTTCGATTATTACATCTTGACCAATTTTAGCGTCAGGATGAATGTAGTTTAATGACTTGTCCATGTAAATTATTATTTAAGCATTAAATGCTTGTTCTATTTACCTTCTAAAAGGTATTATTCTTCATCTTTTTTAACAATTCTAGCAGTAAGTGTCGCTTCACTTACAATACTATTTCCTACATACGCATATCCTTGCATTTTGGCTATTCCTCTTTTAATTGGAGCCAGGAGTTCACATTTCAGAATAATTGTATCGCCAGGTCTCACCATTTTTCTGAACCTGCAATTGTCAATACCTAGAAAGTATGTCCAGTATTCAGAAGGTTCTTCAACAGAGCTAAGCACTAAAATACCACCTGTTTGAGCCATGGCTTCAATTTGTAATACGCCAGGCATCACAGGATTTCCATGAAAATGTCCTTGAAAAAAGTTTTCATTTATAGTGATATTCTTTAGCCCTATTACGGTTTTATGATCCTGATGGATAATTTTATCAACTAACTGAAAAGGATAACGGTGGCGCAGCATTGCGGAAATACCATCAATATCCATCACAGGCTCTGCATTAGGATCATATTTAGGAGCAGATTTCTCCGCTTTCTTGATATATTTCTTAATCTTTTGTGCAAAAGCCACATTCGTTGAATGACCTGGTCGTGCTGCTAATATTTGACCTTTTATAGGTCTGCCCACTAATGCCAAATCACCTACCACATCTAATAATTTATGTCGTGCAGGCTCATTTTTGAATCTTAATTCGATATTGTCAAGAATTCCCTCTTCTTTGACTTCGATATTAGGTTTGTTGAAAATCTTAGCTAGTTCTTTTAATTCATCATCAGAAACTAGTTTATCCACTACTACTATGGCATTATTTAAATCACCACCTTTTATTAAGTTGTTATTATAAAGCTGCTGAAGTTCATGCAGAAACACAAATGTACGGCAGGTTGATATTTCTTTCTTAAAATCTGCTAAATTATTCAAAGAAGCATGTTGACTACCTAATACTTTTGAGTTGTAGTCAATCATAACCGTAACTCTGTAGTCATCTACAGGCAATAAAGCCATCTCTACATTTTTCTCATCATCCGTAAGGAATAGACTTTCGGGAACTTCGAAAAAGTTTCTAAGTGCATTTTGCTCTGATAAGCCCACAGATTCCAATGCTTCATAAAATAATTTAGCACTTCCATCCATGATAGGGGTTTCTGGTCCATCGACCTCAATTAAAACGTTATCAATCTGCAGACCTACTAAGGCCGATAGAACATGCTCTACTGTAGATACTCTTGCTTCTCCTTTGGCAATTGTAGTCCCTCTTGAAGTATCTACTACCAAATCAGCATCTGCTTCTATGATTGGTTTTTCGGGTAAGTCAACCCTCTGAAATTTTATGCCGCTATCAATTTCATCTGGTTTAAAAGTTAAAGTTACTTTGTGGCCGGTATGAAGTCCCACACCTGAAACACTCACGGCTTTATTAATAGTATGCTGCTTATTATACATTTAGTTCTTTTTTTCAGACGGCAAATTTAAAACTATTTTTTCCAATTGCTGAACTTGTTGATGTAATTCCGGTAATCTCTTGAATAAAGTGCTGGCTTTAAGGTACTGTTTATGATCAAAACCTACCATGCCAGAAAGAATTGTACCAGTTTGCTTAACAGATTTAGAAACTCCAGATTTGGCACTTACAGTCGTTTTATCTGCTATTTCAATATGCCCAACTATTCCAACTTGCCCTGCAATCACACAGTTTTTGCCTACTTTTGTACTTCCTGAAATTCCTGTTTGAGAGGCTATTACTGTATTTTCACCTATTTCAACATTATGTGCAATTTGAACTAGATTATCAATTTTAGCTCCTTTTCGAATAATTGTAGAGCCTAAAGTGGCACAATCTATAGTAGTATTGGCACCAATGCTTACGTTATCTTCCAAAATCACGTTCCCTAATTGTGGAATTGTTTTGTAAGTACCATCTGCTTGAGGAGCAAACCCAAAGCCGTCACTTCCGATTACGGTACCTGCCTGAATATTACAATTGATACCAATTTTACAATCAGAATAAATTTTTACTCCCTGAAAAATGATGGTATTATCTCCAATTTCTACATTATCACCTATATGCGCTTGAGGATAAATTTTGACATTTCTTCCAATTTTTACATTATTTCCGATATAAGAAAAAGCTCCACGATAAATATTCTCTCCCACGGAACTCCCTTCTCCAATAAAAGCAGGTGATTCTATCCCAGATTTAGCGTAGGACATAATCTTGTTATATTCTTCCAATAATTGAGTAAAGGCAGAATAAGGGTCTTCGACTTTTATTAAGGCTGGCTTAATAGGATTTTTTGGTGTGAAACTCTTCTTTACTATTATGGCGGCTGCATCGGATTTATAGATGTAGCTTTCATATTTTTCATTTGATAAAAAGCTGATTGTTTTGGCTTTACCCTCTTCTATTTTTCCCAGATTATCCACTAATCTTTCCCCATCACCTTCAACCGTGCCCCCAATCATTCCGGCTATTTGATTTACGCTAAACTCCATGTATTACGATTATGGTTGCTATAATTTACAAAGATACGTTTTTAGGTAGGCATAGGTAATATTTTTTGACTATTTTACTCATGGCTTTGATATTTGGTAAATCAGCGGCTTGAGTAATATCCATAAGTTTTCCTTTTTTAGTGATTATTTTGATACTTTTTCCTCCTAATACATATGCTGAGTTTGTCACTTCTCCATGGGAAATAAAAAAAGCGGCTTCTCTATTCAATAATTTATATTCTTGTGTGATTTTGCCTTTTAAAGTATTGATATCTGCTTTTTTAAGGGGTTCATTCTCCAATTTAATTTTAAATAAATCACGTTGTAGAATCCTTTGACTTAAATTTTTAAGTACTTTATCTTTGTTGTTTTCCCATACTTTGATGGCATGCCAAATATCGGAGTCATCAAGCTTTGAAAATTGATGAACAATTTCAGGGTTTTCTTGAAACTCTTCTAAAGTAAAATCATTTTCTAAAAAATATTTTAAAGCAGGTGATATATTATCCAAACTATGAACCTCTTTAGCCCTGCTCATTAAATGAACTAGCATTCTTTCGGCACTTAAAGCTGTTTTGTGTAAATAAACTTGCCAGTACATTAATCTACGAGCATTTAGGAAGTTTTCAATGCTGTAAATAGCCTTTTCCTCTACCACTATTTCATCTTCAATCACATCCAAATGGCTTATAATTCTATCAACACTTATATTTCCTTCTGAAACCCCCGTATAAAATGAATCTCTGTTCAAATAGTCTAATCTATCTACATCTAATTGACTTGAAATCAACTGATGGAAGAATTTTCTTTTGTAAGTGTTTTTGAACATTGCAATAGCGGTATCCAATTTTCCTGAAAATTCTTTATTAAGCAATTTCATAAATTGCAAAGAAATATTTTCATGGGTTATGCCTTTAATTATGCTATATTCTAAAGCATGAGAAAAAGGGCCATGTCCGATGTCATGAAGTAATATTGCAATCTGAGCCGATTCATATTCTACCTCATTTATAGTAACATTCTTTTCTTTTAGGTGATCTAAAGCCAAGCCCATTAAATGAGTTGCGCCTAAAGCATGATGAAAACGAGTATGGGTGGCGCCAGGATAAACCAATTCGCTTAAACCCAATTGTCGAATCCTGCGTAAGCGTTGAAAATAAGGGTGATTGAAAATACTGAAAAGTAATTCACTTTTTATTGTAATGAATCCATAAATCGGATCGTTTACCTTTTTTAACTTCTTCAAATCAAATAATTTTAAAGGCTCAAATATACACTATGCAAAATTATCAAATCTTATGGGCAGATGACGAAATTGATCTGCTAAAACCCCATATTATTTTTCTAGAGAACAAAGGTTATCAAATTACTCCGGTAAATAATGGTTCGGAGGCAGTAGATTTATGTAAAGAACAAAAATTTGATGTTGTGTTCTTAGATGAGAACATGCCGGGTATGACGGGATTGGAAGCATTGAGCCTTATTAAAAGCTATAATCCCAATATTCCTGTAGTAATGATTACAAAAAGTGAGGAAGAATATATTATGGAAGAGGCAATCGGTTCTAAAATTGCCGATTATTTGATTAAGCCACTAAACCCCAATCAGATTTTACTTTCGGTTAAAAAGATTTTGGATAATCAGCGACTAGTTTCGGAAAAAACCAATCAAAGCTACCAGCAAGATTTTCGAAATATCAGTATGGCCTTTGGAGATGTTATGGATCATGCTGAATGGGCTGAGATGTATAAAAAGCTAGTTTTTTGGGATTTGGAAATAGATCAAACGGATGACCAAAGCATGTCGGAAGTGCTTTCTATGCAACATGTAGAAGCCAATGCCAATTTCGCAAAATTTATAGATGATAATTATGAAGGCTGGTTGAACGAATATCAGGATGAAGCACCTTTGTTGAGCCATCAATTAATGGAAAAAAAGGTATTCCCTAAAATGGGAGATGAGCCCGTATTTTTTATTGTAATTGATAATTTGAGGTTCGACCAGTGGAAGCTATTAGAGCCAGAGATTCTCAAATACTTTAATATAGAGGAAGAGGATAATTATTATTCTATTTTGCCCACTACTACCGCTTACGCCAGAAATTCTATATTTTCAGGACAAATGCCAGATGAAATGGCAAAAAAACATCCTGAATTGTGGGTGACTGAAGATGATGATGAGGGGAAAAATAATTTTGAAGATAAATTTCTAGAAAAACATCTGAAAAGGAAAAACATTCAAGGAAAGTTTACTTATAATAAAATTGTGAATGTTAACCAGGGTAAACAAGTTCTGGAGCATGTTTCTGCTATGATGGATCATAATTTGAATGTGTTGGTTTATAATTTTGTTGATATGCTTTCCCATGCCAGAACGGACATGAAAATGATTCGTGAATTAGCACCAGATGAATCAGCTTATCGTTCATTGACTAAAAGTTGGTTCTTACATTCTCCACTTTTAGATTTATTAAAGCGTATTTCTACTAAAAAAGCTAAAGTGGTGATTACAACTGACCACGGGACTATTAGAGTAAAAAAACCTTTTAAAATTGTTGGTGATAGAAATGTTAATAGTAATTTAAGATACAAACAAGGGAAAAACTTAGGCTATAAAAATAACAATGATGTTTTAGAAGCACCTAAGCCAGAGCGTTTTCATTTACCGAAACTTAATGTAAGTACCTCCTATGTTTTCACAAAAGGAGAAAGCTTTTTCGCCTATCCCAACAACTATAATTATTACGTAAATTATTTTAAAGATACCTTTCAGCATGGAGGAGTTTCAATGGAAGAAATGATAATTCCCATTATTTCCTTAACTTCGAAAGATGGAAAGTGAAATCTCTGAAAACATAACATTTTCGGATATAGAATTAGTTGACTTACCCAAGCTGGTTGCTGAAATTTATGATTTCGGAAAAAGTCATAAAATATGGCTTTTTAAGGCAGAAATGGGGGGTGGAAAAACTACTTTTATTAGTCATTTATGTGATTATTTAAAGGTAGAAGATCATGTTAGTAGCCCTACCTTTGGTTTGGTAAATGAATACATGTCTGCTAAAATAGGGGGAATTTATCATTTTGATTTTTATCGAATTAAAAATGAGCAAGAGGCATTTGAAATAGGAGTGGAGGATTATTTTTATTCGAATAAACTTTGCTTGATAGAGTGGCCTGAAATGATTCCTTCTTTTATTCCTGATCAATTTTTATTGATTGAGATTAGCCTTTCCAATGAGCAAACAAAAAGAAATTTTAAAATAAGTAAGCATGGCTAAGGAAGTTTCAAGAAAAGGCTTTGACGTTCTGGCAAGAAAAAGTGCCCTTTATCCTCAAGAAGAGTTATTGGCAGTAGAACGTGGTAAGAACGCCATGCAGATTGGTGTTCCAAATGAAATTTCTTTGCAAGAAAAAAGAGTGCCGCTCACGCCAGGTGCTGTAGCTTTATTGTCTAATAACGGACATGAAGTAATAGTAGAAAGTGGGATGGGCTTGAGTAGTAATTTCACTGATAATGAATATAGTGATGCAGGAGCTAAAATCGTTTATTCTGCTAAAGAAGCATTTGAAGCACAACTAGTGGTGAAAATTGAGCCTCCAATTAAAGAGGAGATTGAAATGTTTAAGCCAGGAAGTTTTTTAATTTCTGCTCTTCAGTTTGGTCAATTAAACAAAGAATATTTTCAATATTTAAATGAAAAGAGAATCAATGCGATTGGTATCGAATTGATTGAAGATAAAGTAGGAGGAATGCCAGTAGTTCGTGCTATGAGTGAAATAGCAGGGATTTCAGCTATTCAAATCGCCACGGAATTATTGAGTAACTTAAATGAAGGGAAAGGAATTATTTTAGGTGGTATAACAGGGGTTAGACCTACCAAGGTCGTAATTCTGGGTGCTGGAACTGTTGGGGAATATGCCGCCAGAGCAGCTTTAGGATTAGGAGCCAATATAGAAATTTACGATAATCACCTCTATAAATTAAGAAGAATTAAGCACGCATTGGGTCAACCAGTGCACACTAGCACACTTGATACTGTCATGCTTAGTGATTCCTTAATGGAGGCAGATGTGTTGATTTGTGCCATAAGAGCTGAAAAGGGGAGGAACAGATGTATTGTCACAGAGGAAATGGTGATGAATATGCGTAAAGATGCGGTGATTATTGATGTGAGCATTGACCAAGGGGGGTGCGTTGAGACTTCTGAAGTTACTTCTCATGACGATCCAACTTTCAAAAAATTCGATGTCATTCATTATTGTGTTCCTAACATAGCGTCAAGGGTCTCAAGGACAGCAAGTAATGCCGTAAGTAATATTTTAACTCCTATGTTGCTGCAGGCAGGTGATGTGGGCGGGATTGAAGAAATGATTTTTACCCATTCATGGTTTATGAAAGGGGTATATACTTATAAAGGAAGTCTAACCAATATGCATTTGGCCAAAAAATTTGATCTTAAATATAAGGAGTTGAGTTTATTAATGGCGGCCAGATTTTAGTTTAATCGGAAGCCTATTAAAAGCATATCATCTACTTGTTCTTTATTTCCTTTCCAATTTTTCACAATATTTTTAATGTGAATTTCTTGTTGGTAGACTGGCTCTTTATGAATGGATTCTAAATACTTTCTTAGCCTTTTAATGCCGTATTTTTTGTCCTTTGGCCCGCCAAATTGATCTTGGATGCCATCCGAGAATAAATAGGCCATCAAAGGCTCATCTTTAGGAATAATATGATTTTCGAAATCCAGTTTTTCATGTTTGATATAAGATTCACCTAAGGAAAACCGATTGCCCCTAATGACATTTAATTTATTATTTTTAAAATAATATAATTTATGTCCAGCTCCCGCAAAAATCATTTTATCTGTGTGAATCACGCAAAGCCCAATCTCCATTCCATCATTACCATATTTATCATCTTGTTTTAGCATAATTTTTAGCCTTCTATCCATTTCAGATAATATTGCTGCAGGCTTATCGTAATCTAATTCAATAATTATTTGAGATAAAAGCGCATCTGCAATCATACTCATGAAAGCTCCAGGAACACCGTGGCCAGTGCAGTCAATTGAAGCAATAAACTTTATTTCTTCTCCATTGGATATTTTTTGATGAAACCAATAAAAATCCCCACTTACAATATCTCTGGCTTTATAAAAAATAAAAGATTCAGGGATTGATTTTTTAATAATATTGAGGTCGGGCAATAAGGAATTTTGAATTTTCTGAGCATAATTTATACTGTCAGTTACATCCTTGTTTCTTTTTTCTAAAATCTCATATGCTTCCGAAAGTTGATCTCTATGCGATTCAATTTCCTCTTTTTGACTTTTAAGCTCCTCAGTCATTTCGCCCAGCTGAAGGTTTCTTTCTTCAATCTCTTTATTTTGTGAGTTTAATAATGTTAAAGCTTTTTGCTTTAATCGGTTTCTACTAATGTATACTGCTAAAAATAATGCTAAAAGTAAAAGGATGATTAAGGTCGCTAATATTAATATATTCTTTCGGGTAATCGATTCCTTGTTTAATTTACTTTGATGTTTGAGTAAATTTATTTCAGCTTCTCGCTGCTTAGCTTCATATAATTCTTGTAGTTCAAGGAATTTTTCAGTTGTTTCTTCACTGTAAATTTTGTCATTAGTTTCTACAAATTTTCTCAAATCATCATATGCTTTTGATTCATTTCCAAGTGATTTATGAATCTTGCTCCTTAATTCGTAGCCTTTCCTTAAGTAATAATTGGACTTCGATTTTTTTGAATTAAAAACTGAGGAATCTGCAAATTGTAAGGCATTCTGATATGAATTTTTCTTCAGATAAATATTCGAAATCGTCAAGTAAGCCTCGCTTATGGCAGCAAAATCAGGATCGGAAGAATACTGAATTTCTAAGCCTCTCAAAAGATAGATTAAGGCTTTATCAAAATCATTATTTCTTTCTAATGCCACTCCATAGTTTATGTAGGCTATTGATTGAATATATTTATCAGTTGAATCTTCTAATTTAATGGCATTCTCGGCATAAAATTCAGCGGAATCATATTCCTCCATGCGTATATACATGTCAGCTATGTTTAATAGGCCAATCATTTTGTCTTCAGGGAGATTATATTTCTCAGCATACTGAATATTCTGTCGGTAGTATTCTAAGGCTTTAGCATAATTCCCCATTTCATCATAAGTAAGGGCAAGGTGGGTAATGATATAATCGATTAGGTTTTCTTGCTGAGATTCTAAAGCTATATCATGAGCTTCAAAATATATTTTTAAGGCTTTATCAAGAGCTCCTAAATTGTAATAGGAGTATGCAATCATTGCTTTTCCATATACAATATTATTAGTGTCTTTCTTTTCAATAGCTAATTCCAGTAATTTTTCAGCGTAAGAAATGGCTTGCTCACTATCATTGAATTGATACTTCGAGCTTAAATCGTAGAATAATCTCATTCTTTGAGAATCAGATTTTGTATTATCTAAATCTTCCTTTAATTCTTTGATTGACTGACCAAAAACGGTCAGATTAAAAAATGCCAGAAAAATGAATAATACTTTATACACTTACAGCTGATTGATTTTGTTATTGATATGCAATTTATTAATTCATTTTATAATAAATCAAAGGTTAAGGTATTTAATGTTTTAGATAAATTATGCTTTTCTTTTTCTCTTTTGAATGAATCTAATTTGGATATACCTCAGTTCTTCATCTTTCTTTTCAGCAATTGAGCATTTAAGGCTACTATAATTGTACTTAAACTCATCAATCCAGCGCCAACAGCTGGGCTTAGAATAATTCCTGCAAAAGCTAAAGCTCCTGCAGCCATAGGGATGGCGACAATATTATATCCAGCTGCCCAGAATAGGTTTTGCATCATTTTTTGATAGGTAGATTTTCCGAATGCAAGAAGGTGTACTATGTCCATTGGATTGCTGTTTACCAAAATGATATCAGCTGTTTCAGCTGCCACATCAGTTCCTGAACCGATTGCAATTCCTACATCTGCTTTGGCAAGAGCAGGAGCATCATTTACACCATCACCTGTCATGGCTACTATTTCGCCATTTTCTTGGAGATCTTCAATTATTTTTTGTTTATCCTCGGGAAGTACTTCAGCATAGTAATCATCCAAGCCTAATTCTTTACTGACTGATTTTGCGACTTCTTCATTATCACCGGTAGCCATAATGACTTTTAAGCCATTTTCTTTCAATATTTTTACAGCCTCATATGATTCATCCCTTATTTCATCAGCAAGGGAAATATAGCCTATCAAATCTTTATCTTTCAGAATATAAACTATCGTCTCTGCCTTTTCATTTTTTGTATCTTCAGGTAATTCGATTTTATTTTCTTCCAAATAGCCAGGGCTCACCACTTTGATTGATTCCCCATTAATGTTTGCTTGGATACCTTCACCTGTCAAGTTTTCAAAGTCAGAAATATCTTCAAAATCTAATTCCTCTTCTTCATGTTTTGTTAATATTCCTGATGCAATTGGGTGTTCGGATTCTTTTTCAAGGGATGCTGCTATTTTTAGAATGTCTTTATCCTTAAAATCATCTGAAGTACTTTTAAATTGACTCACCACAAAATTTCCTTTTGTGAGCGTACCTGTTTTGTCAAAAATAATAGTGGTGATTTTGCGAGCATTTTCAAATGCAGTTCTATTTCTTATAAGCAAACCATTTTTGGCAGAAACAGAGGTTGAAATAGCCACTACCAAAGGCATAGCTAAGCCCAATGCATGAGGACAAGCAATAATCATAACAGTTACCATTCTTTCAAGAGCATAATCAAATTCTTTTCCTTGCCAGAGCCAGACCCCCAAAGTGGTAAAGCCAGAAAAAAGGGCAATGTAAAATAGCCAAGCAGCAGCTTTATTGGCAAGATTTTGAGTTTTGGATTTAGTCTCTTGAGCGGATTTTACCATTTCCACCACCTTGTTCAAATATGAACCTTCGCTATCTTCTTTAATTTTAAATTGAATAGAAGAAGAACCATTTACAGAACCACCAATTACTTCATCACCTTCTTTTTTGCTTACAGGTTTTGATTCGCCTGTAATCATAGATTCATTTATGTCGCTTTTACCTTTTTCAATGATGCCATCGGCAGGGATTTTTTCTCCTGGTTTTACAAGCACTAAATCTCCAGCTTCTAATTCAGATATTTTTACTTCATGCGTATCTCCATTCTCATCTAGTTTCAAGGCAGTTGAAGGAAGTAATTTAGCCAATTCTTCTACAGCTCCAGAAGCTCCCATTATCGATTTCATTTCAATCCAATGCCCTAAAAGCATGATAGCTATTAAGCTAGCTAGTTCCCAAAAGAATATTTTACCTTCCAGCCCGAAAACTACAGCGGAGCTATAAAAATAGGCAACACTAATTGCTAGTGCAATCAAAGTCATCATGCCTGGTTTTCGATCGGCTATCTCATCTTTTAACCCTTTAAGAAATGGAAATCCGCAATAGAAAAATACTACAGTGGACAAAGCAAATTGAACATATCTATCGTATTGGAAACGTAATTCATATCCCAGCAATTCTTGAATCATGGGTGCTAAAATCATGATAGGAATGGTGATGATGATAGAAATCCAAAATCGCTTTTTAAAATCTTCTATCATATGTGCATGATGCTCATGATGATCATGTTCACCGTGATTATGACCTTCATGATCATGGTGATCATGCTTTTTTTGAGAATCTTGTTGGCTTGAAGACATTGAAAAAATTAGTTAAAATGATAAATACTATAAAAAGTAACCTATACTATTAATGGAATTAATTTGATAATGTTTCGAGTGGTATGATTTAATAGTCGGAATCTTATTTTCTTAGCGCCAATTATTGACAATTGTAAGATAGCCTGTCATTATTGCAGCTTTTTGCCTATATGGCGCATGAGTCAAAAAAGTCTTAATAGAATTAAAATTAATTTGAATTTCTTATAATAATCATTTTAAGTGTCTGAATATTAGGTAATTAAATATTAAATAATTTTCGAATATTCATCATTTTTATTGAAAAATGGGTTTAGATGCACAATGCTTGCATAGGCTGAAGCACAATTGGAATTAATTCTTTATATTTAATAAACAAAAATTTACTTATGAAAGTACTTGTAATAGGAGCTGGAAACATGGGTTTAGCTTATGCTAAAGCCTTAGTGAAATCTGAATTTCTATCGAACCACAACTTAATGATTTCAGATACCAGTCCTGAAAAAACAGAAGAACTTAAAAAAATTAGCCGTTTTGATGTTTTTACTAACCTCTCGGACTGCCTTCCAAAAGCTGATATTATATTCATTGCTGTAAAACCTTATCATACTGATGAGTTGTTTGCAGAGCTTAAACCAATGATGTCTCCTGATCAGATTGTGATTTCCATCATGGCTGGAGTAACTATACAAAGCATGAAAGACGGGTTAGGAATTACCAAGGTGGTAAGAGCAATGCCAAATCTACCTGCGCAGGTTGGAAAAGGATTGACTTCTTTTACTGCTTCTGATGAGGTTTCAAGATTAGAGCTTTCAACTGTAGAAAATTTATTGGATACTACGGGTCGATCTGTAAGATTAGATACAGAAAATGATGTGGATGCTTCTACTGGTATTTCAGGTAGTGGGCCAGCTTATGTTTTCTATTTTATGCACTCTATGATGGAAGCAGCCAAGAAAATGGGTTTTTCTGTTCATGATTCAAAAGTATTGGTTGGAACAACCTTCGAAGGTGCTGTAGAGTTATTTAACAAATCTGATTTAAGTCCTGAAGGTTGGATGAAAAGAGTTGCCTCAAAAGGAGGAACAACTCGTGCTGCTTTGGATTCAATGGAAGATAATAATATCAAGCAATTGATTGAAGATGCAGCTTATGCAGCATTCAACAGAGCCGTTGAATTAGGAAAAGAATCGTAAACATAATATTGAATTGTGAAAACACATAGTAAAAGAATTGTTGTTAAAATCGGAACCAATGTGATGACCAATAAGGATAATCGCATTGTAGTTCCCATTTTGAAAAGGATAGTAGATCAAGTAGCACGACTTTATGAGGAGGATGTCATGACTGTTTTGATTTCTTCTGGTTCTGTTATAGCAGGAAAAGAAGTGCTAGATGATAATGAAATTGATACAATTGATAATGCCGCTCAAAGAAGACAGGTTTATTCTGCCGTTGGACAACCAAGGATGATGCGTCATTATTACAGTATCTTTCATGATTATGGAATGAGATGTGCACAAGTTTTGGCAACCAAAAGGGATTTCGATTTTGGTAGGCATAGGGATAATATGATCAATTGCTATGAAGGCTTATTAGGTCAAGGAATTATTCCAATAGCGAATGAGGATGATGCCGTTTCATTATCTATGTCTATGTTTTCTGATAATGATGAATTGGCAAGCTTAGTAGCAGAACTAGTGGATGCAGATGCACTTATATTGCTTACCGATACAGATGGGATTTTTGATGGTCACCCTGATCATGATGATTCTAATGTGATCAAAAGTGTAAGTACAGATCAGGAAGTGGAACAATTTATTCAGGAATCCGATAAAAAAGAAGGAGAAGGTCGTGGAGGAATGGAATCCAAGATCAACGTAGCCAAAGGTGCTGCATCTAAAGATATCGTTACATACATTGCTAACGGAAAACGTGAGGATGTTATTATAGACATTGTGCATGGTAAAGATGTAGGGACTAGGATTTACAAAGAGGAGTAATAATTTCTTTGATTCTCAATGTAATTTATTTTAAACTTAAATTTATACGCTTTTATGAAGCTTTTAAATACAAAACTTAAGAATGCAGTATTACAATCTATGATAGATAATCTTGATAAAAATCGAGATGCTATCATTGCTGCAAATAAAAAAGATTTAGATGCATTTGACAGAGATGATCAAGCACTCTACGACCGCTTGGTTGTAGATTCGGCTAAAGTCGATGATATGATCAGAGCAGTTAAAGAAGTGAAAGATCAAGACGATCCAGTTGGGACTGTAATCAGTGAGGATACTCTTGAAAATGGATTGAATATAACCAATAAAGCAGCTCCTTTCGGGACGATTATGATTATTTATGAATCTCGCCCTGATGTAACTATCGAAGCAGCTGTTTTAGCATTTAAAGCCAATAATAAAATATTATTGAAAGGTGGTAAAGAAGCCCATAATAGTAATGAGGAGTTAGTAAAATGTTGGCATCAATCTCTAAAAGAAAATGGGTTGGAAGATGATTGGATACAATATCTGAAAATGGATAGACCAACCACTCAGGAATTCTTAAGAAATCCTGACCAACCATTAGATTTGATTGTTCCTAGAGGAGGCGAAAGATTGATTGATTTCGTAAAAGAACATGCAAAATGTGCTGTTTTAGTCAGTGGTAGAGGGAACAACTTTGCCTATATAGCACCAGATGCAGATATGGAAAAAGTTATTCCAGTACTTGTGAATGCTAAAACGGATAAAATTTCAGGATGTAATGCATTGGATAAAATATTGGTAGATGAAAATCATCCTCAATTTGAAGAAACGCTTAAAACAATTGAAAAAGTATTGAGTGAAAAAGGTGTTCAAATTGTGGCTAGTGATAAAGTTATTGATCACTTGGAAACTAATGATAAGATTGATAGCGAAGATGTATGGTATGAGGAATTCTTAGCCATGAAAGCCGCAATTTCTTCAGTGAAGGATTTGGATGATGCCATTGAATTTATCAATAAATATTCTGGAGGACACTCCAATATCATTTTAACAGAGACTCAGTCAGATGCGGAGAAATTTATGGAGCAAATTGACAGTGCAGCTGTTTATCACAATGCTTCAACCCGTTTCACTGATGGTGGCCAAATGGGGGTAGGAGCTGAGTTGGCAATTAGTACCGATAAATTGCATCATAGAGGACCTTTAGGATTAAAGCAATTAGTTACGAATAAATACTATGTCTTAGGAAACGGACAAGTAAGGAAGTAATTCTAAAATAGAAATGGATAGTTGAAAAAGCTTGCCAGGTGGCAAGCTTTTTCTGTTTATAAACATTTTAGTTCCATAGATTATAGGCAAGCTGTAATCCTAATCGTAATTTCACTACTCCTCCAGTTTGAAGATCGCTAATTTCTCCTCTTGAATTAAAAATTTTATCAGGTACTACATCCGCATTATCCATTTCAGAAAATTCATGAATATATCTATATCCTAACCCAACAAAGATTGTAATGTAGAAAGGATCGTAATCATATATTTTACCCATTTTGATATTTAACGCAGGTACAATTCGGTCTACTCTAGAGTCATAAAACCTATAGTATTCACAGTCCCCAAATTCATCATTGCAGCTATAGCCGGCAATTCTTTCTGCATTAAAACTTGCCCAATAAAACTGTGGCTCAATGTCTATAAAAGTTTTCGAATTATAGGGGTAGTTTTCTTCAATATCCAAAAAATACCGATAATAGAAATAAGCTTTTACCCCATATACTTCAGTATACCAATCTGGTTCTATACTTGGATTCAGTCCCTGTAAATTATATATATAACCTATTTCCCCTCCAATAGCACTTCTGGTTCCCAATGTATTCATTAAACCAATGTCAAATGAATTATAACTTTCAAAATTGGAGCTTAAGGAAATATAAGAAAGCAATAATGGTTTGTATTGAGTATCGCTACTGTCTTTGGAAATAGAGTTGTTTTGAGCTAAACCAACAGATGAAATGCATACGAAAATTATTATTGCTAAAAGTTTATTCATTTGCAGGTGCACTAAGGATTTGACTTAATTCTTTTAAATTATAAGGATCATTATAATCATATTGAAATATGCCATTCTTACCTGTGATAATCAACTCTTTTCTACCATAATTTGTAATTACATCATAGCTTGGAATGCTGTCGTAATGAGATATAAGTTCCGGGTTTGCCCTGTCTTTAATATTAAAAACTTTAAAGCCAAAGTCACCTTCACATACAAAAAGAACCGTATCGCTCACTGATAATCCATGAGGGTTCTCCATTGGAATAGTAGTTAATAATTGTGGGTTTCTTAAATCTGAAACATCTACCACTTCCATTCGATCTTCTCCTGTCTGACAAGTGGTTCCGCTTCTTAAGGTTACATAAGCTATACTATTGGACACCACCACTGGATCGCATGAAAAAGAGTGTTCAAAATCTGATAAGTAATTTGGTATTGGCCCATCCTCTACTGAATAAATTTTCATTCCCCATTGGGTACCCAAAAACAAATAGTTTTCATATGGGAATATTGTCTCTACACCATCTCCAACATTTTCAGTTCCCAGTAAATCTGGATTTTCAGGATTACTAATATCAAAGGTTTTCAAAGTGCTTTCATCAACTATATATAAATAGCCTTTAAGAAAAGTAAATCTGGCCATTGATCCTCCTTTGCCTTCGCCTGAGCCATCAAATTCGGAGTCGCTTGAGCATGAGATGAATAGGGTAAGGGAAATGGTTATGAATATAAGTGGGAGTAATTTTAAATTTTTCATGACTTAAGGTTAGTTTTAAATGAAATTATCGATAGCATTTTGGAGATTGAAGTGTGGTGAGTTCCCACCCTACGATTAAACCTTTTTCAGGGTCTGGACATTCAAAATATACACCCTGTGGTTGTGGATATTGAACTCCAAATGGGAAAACACCTTTTACCCTAGAAGCTATTTTGACATTTTCTGGATTGCTAATGTCAATAGCTAATAAATCCATGGCTTGATCAGCATACAAAATATTATCTCTAACTGCTACATCATTACTACCCGTAATTTGAATAAAACCAATATTTTCCGGGTTTTCCGGATCTTCATTGTTGAAGACATGAACACCTTTTAGTCTATCAACCAAAAGTAGGTAATCATTTATGACATAAATTTTGCCTGGGTCTTCAATTTCTCTTACAGACAAAGTTTTAATTTCAGTTTGACTTTCTGTGGCATAAATTGGCCTGTAACCTTCCACTTCCTCAACATCAAAATCGGGGACAGGTTCCCAAGTATTGCATGAGGCTAGACTTAAGAAAAGTGCAGAAAGTGTTAATAGTTTAAGTATGAGTGTTTTCATTGGATTTATGAAATTTAAAAGTTCGATTTAATGACACATGTAGGCTACGATTGGTTGTAATCACCTTATGATTAGAATGAAAATAATTTATTCTACCAATACTGATAAATTATAGATAAATATAGTATTTCAAAATATTACTTTTTCAAATATTTATAGCATCTTAGCAAGATAGAAATATAATATGATTACAAAACGATTATTTTTTTTTACACTTTTATCCATTTTTTGTGTTTGTCATAGCTCTTTTTCCCAAAGGAAAGGAAATACAAAAGATAGTACTGAGGTAACCAGGCTTAATAATTTATTTAAAATTCAATATAAAAGTCAGCCCGCCAAAAGTTTTGAATATGCGAATACTGCTTTGGAGATCTCTAAAAGGATAAATTTCCTACAAGGAGAAGCCACAGCCTACAACAATTTAGGAGTTTATTATAAACAAAAAGGGGATTATGATAAAGCACTTCGCTTTTATAAGCTTTCCTTCAATCTTTATGATTCACTGGATGATAAAGAAGGAATAGGTAAATCTTTGAGTAATATCGGGAATATTTATTCCATCAATGAAGATTTTGAAAGGGCATTGGACTATTATACTGATGCTAAACAAATATTTGATGAACTTGATGATATTCCCAGACTATTAAGGATTTTAAATAATATTGGAAATATATACTTAGATCAAGGCCAGGAATTGGAGGCCGAAAATTATTATAGACAGGTTTTGAATATTTATGATCAAAATCCAGAGCAATCTACATTATTTGATCCTTACAGTAATATAGGGAAGATCTATTTCAACAGACAAGAATTTGATAGTGCGCTATATTATTTTAATAAGTCGTTAAAAAAGGAGGAGGCTTCAGATAATAAATTTGGCATTTCTGCTGCTTTGGTGAAAATAGCAAGACTTCATAATGCAAGGGGGGGGCATTTGGCAGCTAAAAATGCAGCACTTGATGCAGTGGACATTGCCAATGCCATAAATGCTAAACCTATTTTGTTAGATGCCTACAGTACACTTGCAGAAGTATACTTGCACTTGGAAGACCTTGAAAATTCATATTTGTATATGAATCAATATCATATTATGAATGATAGTTTATTTAATGAGACTTCTCGTAGAGCTATAGCCGAATTAGAAAAAAGTATAGAATTAGAGCAAAAAGAAAAAGAAATTGCGCTTTTAAGGAAAGAATCAGAGATCAAAGATTTACAATATCAAAATAGTCAGCTTTATATTTTCGGATCAGTTGCTTTTTCCATTTTGTTACTGGCATTAGCTATAATTTCCTTTTTAAAATTTAAGCAAAACCGAAAGGCGAAATCTCTTTTAGAATATCAAAATCAAGAAATTTTAAAGAGTAAACAATCGATTGAAATTCAAAAGATGAAGCTTGAAAGTTGGAATCAGAATATAACGGATTCCATTGAATATGCGAAAAGCATACAGGAAGGCATTATGAATAAAAATAATTTTAAAGAGAATATTCCTTCCTCTTTCGTATTCTATAAACCTAAAGACATTGTAAGTGGTGATTTTTATTGGTACTCACGGCAGGCAGGTTGTGATATTCTGGCTCTGATTGATTGTACTGGACATGGTGTAGCAGGTGCTTTTATGACGGTTATTGCCAATGCCACCATGAACCAAATTGTGAATGAAGAACAAGAAATTGAGCCACATAAAATCCTAGCTAAGCTGGATATTAAGGTGATGGAAATCTTAAAACAAAAAGAAGTGACCACCAGCAATCACAGCATGGATGTAGCTTTGTGCAAAATTGACTATGATAGGAAATTAGTGACTTTCTCAGGTGCTAAGAGGCCTCTTTATGTGGTGGAGCATAATAAATTGAAAGAATATAAGGGGAATAATTATACAGTAGGGGAGTATTTCAATAGCCCAGATAAAAAATTCACTTTTCAGGAGATTGATTTTGAGAAAAACCAAACCTTCTACTTAAGTTCTGATGGTTTTGCAGATCAATTCGGAATCAAAACGCAGAAAAAATATCTACGGAAAAGATTTAAATCACTTTTAGAAAGCATTTCAAATAAAAGCCTACCAGAGCAAGGTAAGAGTCTAGAACTGGAAATGAAAAGATGGCAAGGGGAGATGGAACAAACCGATGATATGTTGGTGATCGGGTTTAGGGTTTTATGAGTAAAAAGCAGAGAAATGAGAGCCGATTAAAAACTCTCATCCCATTCCAATTTCCCTTGGGAAACACCCATCAAATTGCAAAGACGGAATAAGATTCTAGCACCTACATTACCGTTCCAATCCGTATTTTCGCCTGGAGCTACTTCATTTAAATCAAAACCAATAATTTTCTTACCGTTTTTAACTAACCTCGTCAATAGATAAATGATTTCAGAATAGCTAATGCCACCTGGTACTGGTGTACCCGTATTTGGGCATAGTTCTGGTCTCAAGCCATCTATGTCAAAGGTGATATATACTTCATTTGGCAATTCTTTTATGATTCTATCGCAGATGATAGTCCAGGATTCGCCTTCAAACATCCCAACCTTTATATCATCATCATAAAAAATACTTACTCTTTCTCCTTGCTTTTCAGCAAATTTGATTTCCTCTTCACAAAAATCTCTTATCCCCACTTGAACCATTTTCTCAATTTGCGGAACAGTCTGCAACATATTATAAGAGATAGAAGCATGTGAATATTCAAAGTTTTCATAAGCTTTTCTGAAATCCATATGCGCATCAATTTGCAGCACACCAAAAGATTCATGTTTGGTGGCTAAAGCTTGAACTGCTCCTAAAGGAGTGCTATGATCACCACCTACTAATCCTAAAAGCTTATGTTTATCGAGCTGTTTTAGAGATTCGGATTTCACCCATTCTACCATTTCGGCACAAACCGAATTGACTTCCTTCAAAAGGCTTTTTCCTTTTTCGCTTTTTTCTTCACCAGATTCTAATAAGCCAATATATTCCTCTGCCATTATTCGGTGTTTATTGCTTTTTGTCAATAAATCCTGATTGATAGGGAGCATATGAATTCCCATTTTCCAAGCATCAATGATGTCTTTCTGGTACAAATCTACTTGAGAGGAGGCTTCCAAAATATGCTGTGGTCCTTGAGCGGTGCCTGCTTCGTATGAAACCGTTACCTCCCAAGGAATGGGTATTAAAATTAAATCAGCAGTTTTTTCATCGAATGGTAAAGCAAAAATATTATTTGTTTTGCCTAATCCGTTAGGGTCAAAGGCATTGATTATTTCCTGTTTTTTTGTCATAAATTATTATTGAATATCTTCTGGTCTAATATGTTCAATTAAATCACAGTTTTTTTCCGATACCTCCGACCAAGAGGAAAAAGGAATTTGGATATGTACCATACCTGCTGGTTCTACATAGCCCACTTCTGCACCTGTAATATATTCCGAAATATAGGTGATAGAAGGGTTATGGCAGATAATAATAGCCGAACGCATTTCAGCTGGAATCTCTGAAATAACACGTAACATGATGCGTGCAGAAGCTTCATAAATTTCTTCTGAGGCTTCAATATGATCAGGTTTAACGCCCAGTTGCTCATTAATTCTGTGCATAGTTTCTGTTGTCCTCTCGGCAATGCTATGTAACATTAAATCAGGATGAAATTCCTTTTGTTTTAAATACATCCCTACTTTTGAGGAATCCTGCAAACCCTTTGCAGTTAATTGGCGTTCCACATCTTTTAAGCCGGCAGTTGGTTCTTCTGCCTCGCCATGGCGAATTAAATAAAGGTCTTTAATCATTTGATTGATTAGCTGTTTGTAAGTAAAATTAAGATTAATCATTTAACTATCTCAATAAACGAGTAAAAACCTAAATTCTTTTTTTCTAAAAAAAAATAATGATATTTGAATTTCAATTTAAAATAAGCCAGTAGATATGTCGAAAAATTTAGTGATAGTGGAGTCACCAGCCAAAGCCAAAACTATTGAAGGTTATTTAGGAAAGGATTATAAAGTGCTTTCTAGTTATGGTCACGTTCGGGATTTGCCAAAAGGAAATAATGCCATCGACATTGAAAATGGGTTTAAACCTACTTATGAGATATCCAAAGATAAGAAGGAAGTCATCAAGGCATTAATAAAAGAAGCGAAATTAGCAGAAATGATCTATCTCGCGACTGATGATGACCGCGAGGGAGAAGCTATTTCATGGCATTTGAAAGAAGCTTTAAATTTAGATGATGCCAGAACCAAAAGAATTGTTTTTAGGGAAATTACAAAATCAGCCATTCAAAATGCGATTAATTCTCCTAAAGGAATAGATATAGATTTAGTAAATGCGCAGCAAGCGAGAAGAATTTTAGACCGTTTGGTAGGTTTTGAGCTTTCACCAATTCTGTGGAAAAAAATCAAAACAGGGCTTTCTGCTGGTAGAGTACAATCTGTTGCAGTAAGAATAGTAGTAGAAAGAGAGCGGGAAATTGAAAAATTCAAAGCGGAATCATTTTTTAAAATTCAAGCCTTTTTTAATGTAGAAGGTAAAGAATTAAAAGCGGAACTTCCGGGAAGGTTTAAAACGGAAGAAGAAGCGATGGCATTTTTAGAGAAATGCCTGGATGCGGAATTTTCTATAGGAAAATTAGAGAAAAAGCCTGCTAAGAAAACTCCAGCGCCCCCATTTACTACTTCTACTTTACAACAAGAAGCTTCCAGAAAATTAGGTTTTTCTGTTTCTCAAACCATGACATTAGCGCAAAGGCTTTACGAATCAGGTAAAATCTCATATATGAGAACGGATTCCCTGAATTTGTCTGATGAAGCGAAAGAAGGAGCTGCCAAAGAAATTAAATCAGAGTATGGGGCAGATTATGCACATACTAGAACTTTTAAGACTAAATCAGCTGGAGCACAAGAAGCTCACGAAGCCATTCGTCCTACAAATTTCTCTACAAAAGAGGCAAGTAGTGATTATAACGAGCAAAGGCTTTATGATTTGATATGGAAGAGAGCCATTGCTTCTCAAATGTCTGATGCTCAAATTGAAAAGACCAATGTGAGCATTGATATTTCTAATACAGATCAGACACTAAGTGCTAGTGGTGAGGTGGTGAAATTTGAGGGCTTTTTGAAAGTATATATTGAATCTACAGATGAGGAGGAAGAAGGAGAGACCAATGTAACTAAAGGCATGTTGCCTCCATTGCAAGTAGGTCAAACTTTGGATTTGAAAAGAATGCAATCCAGAGAAGGCTTCACTCGACCGCCAGCTCGCTATAATGAGGCAACTTTAGTGAAGAAATTAGAAGAGATGGGAATTGGCCGTCCATCTACTTATGCACCAACCATATCTACTATTCAGAAAAGAGGCTATGTCAACAAAGAATTCCGTGATGGAAAAGATCGGAAATACGTTGAGATGGTGTTGGAAAATGGAAAAATAAACCGTGCAGAGAAAACGGAAATTACCGGAGCCGAAAAAAATAAATTATACCCTAGTAATTTAGCTATGGTGGTAAATGATTTCTTGGTGGAGCATTTTCCTAATGTTACGGATTATAATTTCACTGCTAAAGTAGAGCAAGAATTTGATGAAATTGCCAAAGGTGAAAAGATTTGGAATAACATGATTAAGAAATTCTATGGCGAGTTTCATCAAAAAGTGGATGATGCAGAAAGCATTGAAAGAAAAGATGTTAATACTGGTCGTGAATTAGGAGTTGACCCTAAAACGGGTAAGAAAGTAATAGTGCGTTTAGGTAAATACGGCCCTTTGGTACAATTAGGTGAAACGCCTGATCCTGAGGATGAAGAGGCGGAAAAACCGAAATTTGCTAGCTTAAGAAAAGGACAATTTATTGAAAACATCACGCTTGAAGATGCTATGGAGTTGTTTAAATTGCCTAGAGAACTAGGTAATTACGAAGATCAGAAAATGGTGGCAGCTATAGGGCGTTTTGGTCCTTATGTTCGACATGATGGCAAATTTGTTAGTATTCCGAAAGGAGAGGATCCATTAGATATCACGGCTGATAGGGCAATAGAATTAATTGAAGAAAAACGGAAAGCAGACAGGGAAAAATTCATCAAAAGTTTCGATGAAGATCCTGATGTCCAAGTATTAAATGGAAGATGGGGACCATATATTAAATTTGGTAAAAAGAATGTTAAAATCCCTAAAGATAAAGAGCCAACAGATTTAACCTATCAAGAATGTGTGGAATTAGCTGAAAAAACGCCTGATAAAAAAGGAGGAAGAAAAGCGGCTCCAAAAAAGAAAGCAACTAAGAAAAAGTAGAATAAAAAAACCTGAGCGATCAGGTTTTTTTATTTCGTCATGATCGGTTTGACACCAATTTAATGCTATTAAGCTAAAGGAATAATATTAACGAGGTTTTCGCTTTAGCGAAAAATCTTTTGTTTTCTTTTGTTCTTTGTGGTGGAAATTTGCTACCGATAGTACAGATTAACAAGCATTACTTTTTAATCACAAAGGAGACAAAGGAACATAACCTTGGTTATTTTTTAGGGTTTTATCATAGGGTTATGTTTAAAGCTTAACTTAATATCGTTGAACTACGAGAGGGTGAAAGTTTTTAATTTTTCAACACATCCTGAATACTTTCATCCTTTTCAAAAGCATGCTTTGCATAAGTACATAATGGCAATATTTCAATTTTTGAATTTCTAGCCTCTTCCACTATTTTAAGTAATAGTTTTTTACCTATTCCTTGACCTTTTAGGCTTTCATTTACTTCAGTATGGTCAATTATCCACATTGAGTTGGGTGTAATTGAATAAGTCATTTCTGCAATAGGAGAATTAAATTCACCCATATATGCTTTTCCTTTATTTTCTGATGAATGAAATTGAATTTCTTTTTCCATTTTGATTAATATTATAGGGTTTGAGTTAAGCCAAATATCCAAATGATAAAATTTCAAATCTCTTGATGCAACTTTTTAAATAATAGAAGTATCTAAAGAATATAGATCAGTCACTAAATTTCATGATGAACCTATACTTAAAGAGATTCTTTTTAGGATGTATTTTCTTATTTTCATTCAATACGGTTCTTTTACCACAATCGTTGAGTAATAAAAATGTGAGTTCAAATCCCGTGTTTTCAGAAAATGAAACAGATATTCTAGGAAAAAATGAAAAGAAAGGAAGTTTTTTACCTGATTCAGTTCAAGAATCATCTCTTGATATTATAGAGTTCAAAGAAAATTTAAGTAATCAGAATTATCAATTAAAGTCAAAATCAGGTGTTTTTTCTGTTTTCAATGAGATAATCTACTACTGGTTCCATCAATTCTAATCAATTTATCTCTCATTATTTACTTTAAATATTGCTCTGATTTCATAATAAGCTTTTAGCTTTGCAAGCTTAAATAATATTATGAAATGAGCATAAATTTTAGAATCCTCAACATACCAACCCAGGATGAATAAAATTTATTGAATTCCATCCCGATAAATACGGGACAAGTTGTGGCAACTTAAAAACAATTATATACACATGAATAAGGGGATTCTTTACATGATTATCGCAGGTTTTTTGTTTGCAACCATGAATGTTTTCGTCAAAATGTTGCCTAATATTCCTGCTGTGGAGATTGTTTTTTTTCGATCTCTCATATCTTTCGTAATGAGTTATGTTTATTTAAAATCCATTGGAGTTCCTGTATTAGGGAATAACAAAAAGCTGTTGATTGCTAGAGGTGCAGTGGGGGCAGTGGCTTTAACCATGTATTTCTATACACTTCAAAACATCCCTTTAGGAAGTGCAGTAACCATGCAATTCCTATCTCCAATTTTTACATCAATATTGGGAATTTTCATAGTAAAAGAGAGAGTACATCCAAAGCAGTGGATATTTTATATCATGGCCTTTGCTGGTTTAATAATTATTCAAGGTTTTGACCCTAGAATTTCTGTTCAGATGTTCATCATCGGAATTAGTTCTTCCATATTTGCTGGCTTGGCCTATAACATTATTAGAAAAATAAAAATGACTGAGCATCCTTTAGTCATCGTTTTTTACTTTCCTTTGGTGACTACTCCTCTTACGGGTATCTATTCAGCCTTCAATTGGGAAATGCCTGTTGGAAATGAGTGGCTGATTCTCTTGGCAATTGGTGTATTAACTCAGTTTGCCCAATATTTCATGACCATGTCATACCAGTCAGAAGACTTATCAAAAGTGGCCAGTTTAAAATATTTAACCATTGTATACGCGCTTGCATATGGCTATGTATTTTTCGATGAATCTTATAATTGGATAGTTTTTTCTGGAATTTTCTTAATATTGTTAGGAGTTATTCTAAATATTTGGTTTAAAAATAGGATTGAACGAGTCAAAAAAATAAAATGACTATATGTTTCTCGAACAAATAGGCCATGTTATCGAATTGATTTGATTTTGATTGCTCCTTAAAAAGGTTTTTCTCAATTTATGGGATTATTTATAATGAGCTTCAATTAAGTTTATTTTTCATTTAAAATGAATGATTGAGGTTGCCATATGTTTTGAATGAATTACAATAAAGAAAAAATCTCTTTGGAAAAGGAAAATCTTCAAATAAAACAGGAGTTAGAGGCAGTAAAGAAAAAATTAGCTCAATATCAATATGCAGCTGCAGGAGCTAATGAAGGTTTATGGGATAGAGATCTCATTACTGAAGAGGTTTTTATTTCCCCACCTTGGATAACCATGTTAGGTTATGATCCAGAAGAATTTGATGAATATTTTGAGCTATGGGAAAACTTGATGCATCCAGAAGACAAGGATTTTGCTGTTAATGCTTTAAATGAATTTATTAAAGGTGAAAGGACGGAGTATAATATTCAATTTAGGCTTAAACACAAAGAGGGCCACTATATTTGGGTAAGATCTAACGCCAAACTCACAGTTGATAAAGATGGGCGCCCTATTAGGGTTTCAGGATCTCATAGAGATATTACAGATAAAAGGCGCAGTGATGAGATAATTAAATCAAGCGAAGAGAAATATAGAAACTTTTTTCAGAACTCTCTAATTGGTATCATGAGAGTCAGGAAATCTGATTTTGAGGTAATAGAAATTAACCAGAAAGGACTTAATATTTTAGCGCTTCCTGAGAAAAAGCGACATATGAAAATGTCTGATCCTTTTAAAGATAAGGAAGATGTTGTTAAATTATTAGGGCAGTTGATTGACAAAGAGTCAATAGAAGAATTTGAGGCAAAATTTGAGCGTTGGGATGAATCAGAGACTTGGGTTTCTATATCTGCTATAGAAGTTGAATCTAATGATACAGCTTATTACGATATTATTTTTAGGGATATAAGTGAGTTTAAGGAGAACCTGATAGAACTGCAAAGATTAAATTTTGAGTTGGATAATTTTGTGTATCATGCTTCTCATGATATTAGGTCTCCTTTACGTTCATTAATGGGCTTAATTGAAATTTTAAAAACCGAGACAAGGCCAGCCGAAATACGGAAGATTATTGAAATGATAACGGGCAGCATCAATAGGTTGGATAAATTTGTGGTTGACCTATTGGCAATGTCACGGGATAATAGAATGGAAGAGCCTGATGCTGTCCCCATTAATTTTATGGTGGAAGTAAACAACAGTATCACCAATTTTCATCATGTTTATACTACCAAAAATATTGAAATCAGAACAAAGATAATACAATGGTATCCTTTTCATTCTGATTTGACTAAAATCCGTATCATTCTAAATAATCTTATATCAAATTCAATTAAGTATAGGAAAAATTTAGAAGTCGATATTTCTTATATTAATATTGATATTGAAACTTCAGCCGAAGAGGCAAGAATTATAATTGAAGATAATGGAGAAGGTATTCCCCAAGATAAATTAGAAAAAATATTTGATATGTTTTACCGAGCTTCCGAAAGCAGTGAAGGTAGTGGTTTGGGAATGTATATCGTAAAAAACGTGATAAAGAAATTAAATGCTAAGTTGGACGTTCAATCTAAAGAAGGAGAGGGAACCAAGTTTACTATAAATATACCGAATAGATATAAAAGAGAATCTTAAACAAAAAATTGCATGTCAGTTCATAAAAAACCTATTAAAAAAATCACTACTCACCAATTACAGGAAATGAAAAACCGTGGCGAGAAAATTTCTATGCTTACGGCTTATGATTTTTCGATGGCAAAATTGGTAGATGCTTCCGGAGTAGATGTCATTTTAGTAGGTGATTCTGCTTCAAATGTTATGGCAGGACATGAAACTACTCTACCTATCACGCTTGATCAAATGATTTACCATGCTTCTGCAGTGGTAAGGGCAGTAGAAAGAGCTTTAGTGGTAGTGGATATTCCTTTTGGATCTTATCAGGGGAATTCTTCTGAAGCATTGCGGTCATCCATCCGAATTATGAAAGAATCAGGTGGACATGCAGTTAAAATGGAAGGAGGAGCTGAAATTCAGGAGTCTATAAAAAGAATTTTAAGTGCTGGAATTCCAGTTATGGGCCATTTAGGTTTAACACCTCAGTCAATTTATAAATTTGGAACTTACACGGTAAGGGCAAAAGAAGAAGCTGAAGCTGAAAAATTAATTGAAGATGCTAAGATTTTGGAAGAATGCGGTTGCTTTAGCATAGTTCTAGAAAAAATACCTGCTGATTTGGCTAAAAGAGTAGCGGAGGAAGTTAATATCCCTATCATTGGGATTGGCGCAGGTCCCTACGTTGATGGACAAGTTTTAGTACTCCATGATTTATTGGGAATTACAACCGAATTTAAACCACGATTCTTGCGCCACTATGCTCGTTTGGATACTGTTATAACAGAAGCCATCGGTAAATATGTAGAAGATGTGAAAAATATTGAATTCCCTAATGAGGATGAGATGTATTAGTGTTTTTGGGAGTTAGTGACCTTGGTTGGCGGTATATTGACTATTTGCATGATTTGAGATTAAATGATTTAGTTTAAATCTTTATACTTCGTTAGATTAGAACGTCATCCCTTTGAAGAAAGGGATCTTGCAATATTGAAACGAAGTTTCAATAAACTATATTTAAATCACAATATGTAAAAGGATATAAGTTCGGTGCCCCAAGCCTATTGATTATTTTTTAACCAAAGGTTAAAATCTATAGATTCCCACCTCCGTGGGAATGACGCACTGAATGAAATAATTAGATTTTTAATGTTCTATATGAATGTTAATACTGTCCTAATGGCTGGTAGTAGACCTACTAATCTAATAAATTAACTTTCAATCCCTAAAAACCCTTTTCAAAGAAACATAAACTACCCCAATTGCTATTAAAACCGTACCCCCTGCTATTACAAATTCCATAATTTTTTGCTTAGAAACAAACTGTTTTTAATAATGTTTCGAGCTACCTGAAGAATGCCTAGTGAAATAATTTTATCTACTCTTTCTTTTATTTAATTTCACATCCTGAAATTTGGAACAAGGCTTCCGAATGGCCGTTACTTATTGATGTTTATTAAATTTTAAATCAAATACATTAACCATGTCTAAAACTGCAAGGATTTTATATACCAAAACAGATGAAGCTCCGGCTTTAGCAACCTATTCTTTTCTACCTATCATAAAAGCATTTACTGATTCAGCTGGTGTAGCTGTTGAAACTCGAGATATTTCATTAGCAGGGCGTATTATTTCTCAATTCCCAGAGAGATTAAAGCCAGAACAACAAATTAATGATGATTTAGCTGAGCTTGGTGAAATTGCTAAAACTCCTGAGGCTAATATTGTGAAGTTACCTAATATTAGTGCTTCTATTCCTCAGTTAAAAGCTGCAATAAGGGAATTGCAATCCTTAGGATATAATTTACCAGATTATCCAGATGAACCAGCTAATGAGGATGAAAAGAAAGTAAAAGCCAAATATGATAATGTTAAAGGTAGTGCTGTAAACCCAGTCTTAAGAGAAGGTAACTCTGACAGACGTGCTCCTAAAGCAGTAAAAGAATTTGCTAAAAAACACCCTCACAGCATGGGAGAGTGGAGTAAAGATTCTAAAAGTCATGTAGCGAGCATGAGCGAAGGAGATTTTTATGGAAGTGAAAAATCACTCACTTTACCGTCTGCAACAGAGGTGAAAATTGAATTGAAAACTAAATCTGGAGATGTTAAAGAACTAAAAAGCGGATTAAAACTTCAAGAAGGTGAAATTATTGATGCTGCAGTCATGAGTGCTTCTGCTTTACGTGCCTTCTTAAAAGAGCAAAAAGAAGAGGCGAAAAAAGCAGGTGTATTATTTTCGATCCACCTGAAAGCAACCATGATGAAGGTTTCTGACCCTATTATTTTTGGCCATGCCGTAAAAGCTTTCTTCGAGCCAGTTTTTGAAAAACACCAAGCAACTTTAGATGATTTAGGCGTTGATGTTAACAATGGATTTGCATCTGTTTTATCTCAAGTAGACGAATTACCAGAGGATAAAAGAAAAGAAATTGAAGCTGATATAGAAGCTTGCTACAATGAAGGACCAGATTTGGCAATGGTAAATTCTGACAAAGGTATTACTAACCTTCATGTTCCGAGTGATGTGATTATTGATGCCTCCATGCCTGCCATGATCAGAACTTCAGGTCAGATGTGGAATAATGACAACAAAACGCAAGATACAAAAGCGATTATTCCAGATAGAAGTTATGCAGGAGTATATCAAGAAACCATAGATTTCTGTAAGAAAAACGGAGCTTTAGATCCATCTACTATGGGAAGTGTTTCTAATGTAGGATTGATGGCTCAGAAAGCTGAGGAATATGGTTCTCACGATAAGACTTTTGAAATTCCTGAAGCTGGAACTGTTGAGGTTAAAGATGCCAATGGAAATGTTTTATTAAGTCATGAAGTAGCTGAAGGCGACATTTGGAGAATGTGTCAAGTGAAGGATGCGCCAATCAGAGACTGGGTGAAATTAGGGGTGAATAGAGCAAAAGATACTGGAAACCCAGCTGTTTTCTGGTTGGACAGTAATCGCTCTCATGATTCAGAATTGATCAAGAAAGTCAATGAATATTTGAAAGATCATGATACAAATGGTTTGGACATCAGAATTATGAATCCTGTTGAAGCAACTCGTTTTTCATTTGAAAGAATAGTGGAAGGAAAAGACACTATATCTGTAACAGGAAATGTTTTAAGAGATTATTTGACCGATCTTTTCCCAATTTTAGAAGTAGGGACTAGTGCTAAAATGTTGTCTATCGTTCCATTAATGAATGGAGGTGGATTATTTGAAACTGGTGCTGGTGGATCTGCTCCAAAGCACGTACAACAATTCATGGAAGAAGGCCACTTAAGATGGGATTCTTTAGGTGAATTTTTAGCTTTAGCAGTATCATTGGATCACTTAGGTAAAACTTTCGGTAATGAGAAAGCTAAAATCTTAGGAGCTGCTTTAGATAATGCGACTTCTAAATTTTTGGATGAAAATAAATCTCCTTCAAGAAAAGTCAATGAGATTGATAATAGAGGAAGCCATTTCTATTTAGCGATGTATTGGGCTGAAGCCTTAGCAAATCAGGATGAAGATGCTGACTTGAAAAAGATTTTCAGTAGAGTAGCAGAAAGTATGAGCCTCAAAGAAGCGGTTATTAATGAGGAACTTATTGCCGCTCAAGGTAAGCCAGTTGATATGGGTGGTTACTATAAGCCAGAAGAAAGTATTTTAGTAAAACAGATGAGACCTAGTAATACATTGAATGAGATTTTAGATTCAATAGTAAGCTGAGTGTAAATCATTATAAGTAAAAATTTAAGCTCCTTTGAAGATTTAAGATCCAATAAGGAGCTTTTTTATTTAGATGATTTATTGAGCTCTAAACCAAAAAAAAATAAAAGGTAAGACCTCAGTCTATATATCCATAAAGGTTAATTATCAATCGATAAAACTTAATTTTTATCCGATTAAATTGTAAATAAAGATTTATATTTTTTATTTTTGATAATTATATCCTTTAAATAATATGCCACTAACTCCTTTGATTGAAGTACTAGGAAACCAAAGAGCTGCTCATCTTTTAAGAAGAACCGTATTTGGTGCTACTCCAGATTTGGTTCAAGAGTTTTCTCAATACACTCCGCAAGAGGCATTGAATAAATTGTTTGTATCTGAAATCCCATATCCAGCACCACCTATTGATCCAGCAACTGGTCAGGAATGGATGACAACAGGAACTACAGATGCCAACAGTGAAGGCTTTGAATTAGAGCGGTATTTCTTAGGATGGCAATTAGGGCAGTTTTTAGGAGCTAATGTAGCAGAAGAACAAAAATTGTCTTACATCTTTAGAGAAAGATTAGTCTATTTTTTACATACTCATTTCACAACCAAAAAGTCTGTAGTAGGCAATAGCCGAGCTTTATATTTCCAAAACCAACTTTTTCGTCAGTTTGCCTTTGACCAATATTTAGAAATAGAAGAAACAGGTGAAACTCTAAGTTTCAAAGATTTAGTTATAAAAATCTCCTTGGATAATGCGATGTTACAATTTTTAGATGGTCGACTAAATGTGAAGGGAAGCCCAAATGAAAATTATGCCAGAGAATTATTAGAATTATATTCTGTAGGTAGAGGATTAGAAGGAACGGATAAAGGAGATAACGATACAGGTGATTACGGTACTTTTACGGAACAAGATGTTCAAGTAGGCGCCAGAATTTTATCTGGCTTTAATGTAGACGATACTTTTAGTTTTATAGACGAACAAACCGAATTGCCAACTGGAATTGCAAAGGGAAATGGACTAACTGCTGCTCAGCACGATAATGAAAGCAAACAATTAAGTTTTCGTTTTAATAATGCTGTCATCAGCCCCGACCCGGAATTATTATTAAATGGCCAGGCTACTTATGAAAGTGCAGTAGATGAAATTAAGCAATTCATTGAAGTCATATTTCAACAAGAAGAAACAGCCATTCATATTTGCAGAAAAATCTATCGCTTTTTTGTCTACCATGAAATAAGTGAGGAAATACAAAATGGTGTTATTAAGAATATGGCCGCTGTTTTTGTGGAGGAAAACTTTAGCCTACAAGCTGTTTTGCAAGCCTTATTTAGCAGTAAAGAATTTTATGAAGGTGGAGATGGTATTTCTGATGATAATTTTGGCAGTATCATTAAGAGTCCTTTGGATTTAATAATAGGTCATGCTAGAAGTGTGGCATTAGAATTACCTGATTTCATTTCAGATTATAATTCCTTTTATGAGATCACAAACGATTGGTTGGGTAAGATGGGAGATATGGGCTTAAATTTTTATGAGCCTTTCGAAGTAGCAGGTTATCTGGCGTATCATCAATTCCCTATTTATCATAGGGGTTGGATCACTACTTCTTATTTGACTCAGCGTTATGCTTATGTTCAGAGTGTAAGTAATGCCGATATGGAGGGTATGGCTGTTGCATTGAAGACTCCGATTGAATATGTGGAACAATATGTTGACAATAATATTGCTTCAAATGCAAGGGATTTGGTCGTTGAAATTTCTAATCAATTTCTTGCTTTAACCGATAATTTAGGATTTGATAATCCTGATAATAGCCCTTTAACTGAAGAGAGATTGAATTATTTTCTGGATGCATTTTTAAAAACCTTTCAAATAGATGAAAATCCCGAAGAAGCCTGAACCATCCGATGGACTCAAGGCGTGGATAGGGAAACAGTAGAAAGACAATTACAAGATCTTTTTAATGCTATTTTGCAATCACCTGAATATCAATTGATGTAGGCCATGAATAGAAGAAAGTTTTTAAAACAATTAGGATTTGCAGCAGGCGCACCAATTGCCTTTCAGGGGATTCCTTTGCGTCTTTTATCCTCACATCAACCACTTAAAAACCTTTTGCCCAAAAGTGATAATGATAAAGTAATCGTTATACTTCAGCTGCATGGTGGTAATGATAGTCTTAATAGTTTTATTCCAATTGAGAATTACGATCTTTATTATAATAGAAGAGCAAATATCGCTATTCCGTATAAAAGCGGAAACAGGACTTTAATCCCACTAGATAGTACCTTGGAAGCCCCTGATCAAGTAGGACTACATCCTGATATGATCGATTTCAAAAGTATGTATGATCGAGGTCAGGCTGCTGTATATCAAGGTGTATCCTATCCTAAAAATAATGGATCACATTTCCGTGGCCGTGATATTTGGTTTATGGGAGGTGATTATGATGATTATTACTCTTCAGGTTGGATAGGTAGATATTTAAACCAAGTTTACTCACCTTCCGCTTACCCTGATGATTTCCCTAACGCTGGAATGCCTGATCCTCTGGCTTTAGAAATGGGGAATGATACTTCATTATTATTTCATCAGGAAGGAAATATTCCAACTTCTATTTCATTAGGAAATAGTCCAGGGGCACTTTTGAATCAGATAGAAAACTTGGAAGGATTTGCTGATGAAGGTGTAGATCCAAGAGGCTTACCTCCAGAGCACCTTAATGGCTCTCCTTACAAAAAGGAAATGGACTGGATTTTAGGATTGGAAGATAAATCCGAAACTTATATTAAACGCTTACAAGAGATTTATCAATCTTCAAACGAAAGTGCAGTTGAATACCCTGAAATTTATCCTTTTAATGCACCATCTGGAAGTTTGAGAAATCCTTTGAGCGGACAATTAAAGTTGGTTTCTCGTTTGCTAGGTGGAGGCATTAAAACTAAAGTATTTTTAGTGAAAATGGGTGGTTTTGATAACCATGCTGGTCAAGTGGAAAGCACTAATACCACTATGGGTGTGCATGCCACCAAAATGTATCATATTTCTGCGGCAATGAAAGCTTTTCATGCGGATTTGAAAGCTAGAGGTATGGAAGATAAAGTACTCACTATCAGTATGAGTGAATTTGGTAGAAGAATTCCATCAAACGGTAGCTATGGTACTGATCACGGGAAAGGTGGTGCTGTGATGGTATTTGGAAACCGTGTAAATCCAGGTGTTTTTGGAACCAATCCTGATCTGAATAAGAGCAATGTTGATTTGCAATTTGATTACCGACAGCTTTATGCTAGTCTTTTGCATGAATGGTTAGGTGTTGATCAAGAAAGCATTAATAATGATATTTTCTTTAGGGATTTTTTCAATGCTACAGATGAAAATGGGAATCCTTTACCAGATGTTGAAATGGTCTCTAACAGCATAACAGGAACTAATTCTTGGTTAGGAAAGCATTTTAATGTAGATAATCCCTTTCCGAATCCTGCAGGCGAAAGGACTAATCTAAAAATACAAAGTAATGAACCAGGCAAAGTAAGAATTGAAATCATGGGCATAAATGGTCAATCTATAGGAGTTCTCAATAAAACACTTCATCAGGGTAGTAATGATATTCAATTAGATGTTTCTGGTTTAAAATCAGGGATATATACCATTAGAGTAAATGCCAAAAATATAAATGACAGTAAAAAACTTATCAAAAACTGATTTTATGCCAAGGCTTAAACATCTATCAATTTTATTATTCTTTCTTTTAGTCTGTTCAGTTTTTGATAGTTTGGCTCAGAAGAGGAAAAAACCAAGCACTCCTGCTTCTCAGGCTCAAGAATTCTTGAATACACAATGGTGGTTAGGAATAAGAGGAGGTACTAATTTTAGTCAGACTACCTTAATAAAAAGCTATTCTGGTTTAAACCCTATTAATTATAGCAATGAAAATTTAGAAAAGGAATATGAAAACTTTGTAAGTCCTGCTTTCCATATTGGGTTAGATGTCACTTTCTATCATAAAGGATTTTCCATTTTGAGTTTCCCTACCTTTTTCAGAAACAACATAAACTATAGCAGTGAATTAAGTTGGTCTGGCGAAACAGAAAGAGACCAATATGAAACAAATTATGATGTGCAGCAAAGCATTACCTTTCTAGAATTGCCTGTAGCGGTTAAATATGATATAATTGGAGATAAAATAAGACCTTTTGTAATGGCAGGAGCTTTTTACTCCATTGCTTTTGATGCAAATAAAGAGGTTCAAATTTTTGAGACAGATTATGCTTCTGGTCAGCCAGTTGAATTTGAAAGAGCTAATATTAAGCTTAATAATAAAGAGGAGATTAAAAATAATTGGGGAGTACTTGGAGGAGTGGGCGTTAGCTTCGATTTCTGGAATATTCGCAGCATATTTGATGTGCAATACAGACACAGCTTTCAATCTATCGTTAATAGTGAAACACGATTCAATGAAAATACTTTTTCATCTTTCGGAGAGGTTCAAGATGATTACAGTCTCCAAAATTACAGTGCATCTTTAAGTTTTGTTTTCCCACTCCGATTTATTGACAGCCAGTTTAAAGCATTATGAAAAATAGTCTAATATTTTTTCTGTCCATTATCTCAATATTCACTTTTTCATGTGATAATGAGGAATTAGAACCGCAGCAACAATCATTTTTAAAAATTTATGATGATGCTAATTATAATGCTTCCTACAATCCGGTTGGTCTTCAGTTCAATGCAAATAATTATTACATTTTATCAGAAAGAAGACTTTCTTCAAGTGATTTCTCTGGCATTAACCTAGTAGTCACTGATTCTCTTGGAGATTTTGTGAGCGAGCAGCAATTAGAAGAAGCATTTGTTGCACCTACAAAATCATTATTAAAAGTAGGGAACTCATTATATTTTTTCTGTATGGATAGGAATTCTTTACGGCCATATTTAGCAGTTATATCTGAAGATGGATCTTTGAATACTATCGCATTAAATACTACTGCTTCCTATCCGCTTGCAGCAAATGTAACAGCAAACAATAATTTATTGCTACTCTCTTATGATCCTGACGGACTCAACTCGATTATAACTGAAGTAAGTAGGGAAGGTGGTATTTTACAACAAGCACGATATTCCATAGGGCCTGGAAGCGATGTTCAAGATGCTATCGTTAATCATTTTACAAAAAGAAGTGCACGACTGCCATTTTTCTGCGGGCAAGCAGCTGGTAATCGCTATTATTTCAACGGGTTTTATAATTATACCTTATCCATGGTATTTACAAATTTTGGCGATGAACCGACAGGTGTTTTGCAAGGACAAGGTACTGATGCGGGTTTGAAAGCAGCACACACCACTGCTTCTGGAGATTTCGCATTTGTCGGCTATCAGTTTTCCGACCATTTTATGAATGCTAAAACAACCTTACCCATAAATAATATAAGTTCCTCCGTAAATTTATTTGACAGGAATATACCTGAAATTACAGAAAGAGCTATTTGTAGAATTATTCCTTTTAATGGTATTAATAGGGAATTGGTTGTTATAGCCTCAGAAACAGAAGGCAGGCAAGTGGTTTTGTATTTCTATGATGTGAACTCTGGCCAGTTAGAAGCAACTTACTATTTGGGTACTTTGAATCCATTTACACTTTCAAGTGTTATAGAATTAGAAGATGGTGGAATCGCCATTACTGGAACTACATTTTTGGCAGGTAGATTTGAAAGAATTTATTTACAGAAAATTACCAAAGAGCAATTACTAGAAATTTTATAAGTTGTTTTTAAAAAATTTGAGCAATTTGCGAGTTCGCTATCAACTCATTTAGATTGAAATTATTTAAATACAAATCAAAGAATTCAGTTAATGATAAGGCCTTTGGAAAGATTAAAACCGAAACTTTTCTCTTTAGCTGGATATCAGAATTTTTCCTAAAAGCTCATAAATCCGAATCATCACATGTTATTACAGATGAAGTTTGTAACGATCTGGATTTTGACGAGTTATTCATGTTTTTGGATCGAACCAATTCCAAAATTGGTCAACAATATCTCTACAATCAATTAAGAGTATTTGATAATGATACTAAAATTGATAAAGAGGAAGAAAAGTGGATTCAGAAGATTGCGGAGGATGATCAATTAAGATTAGTTTTGGAAGCACAATTATCAAAACTGAAGCAAACAGAAGCATTCTATATTGCTAAGTTGTTTCAGGATAAGCCTATCGAAGCTCCTAAGTGGTATAGACTTCTTCCTTTTCTCTCCATTTTGTCATTAATTTCTACTATTAGCCTTTCATTCAGTACTGCCATGGTTTATGTAGTCCCTGTTTTGATTATTATTAATATGGTAATTCACTATAGGAATAAAAATAATCTTGCCCATTATATTTCATCCTTACCAGAATTGGTAAAACTCCAAACCGTAGCTAAACATCTAAGTGGACATGATTCTGATATTTTCAAAGATGAAAAATTGGAAAAGTCCATATCTGCAATTGATAAGGTGAAGAAGCACTTCTATTTATTTCAAATGGAAAATAAATTACAAGGTGATATGACAAGCTTATCGTGGAGTATCCTCGAAATAATTAAAATCATTTTGGTTTTAGAACCTATCATATTCTTCAAGGCATTGAATCGAATAAAAAATAATCAGAAGCAGATCAGTATTTTATTCAATTCTATAGGAAGAATAGATATGCTATATTCTATTAGTTCATTGCGCCTGGGTTTAGAGAATTATAGCCTACCTGTTTTTTTAAATCCGGAAGAAGGGATTAAAGCAAAAGGAATTTATCATCCATTAATAGAAAATTGTGTACTCAATGATATTGATACTTCCAGTAAATCTATTTTGTTGACAGGCTCAAACATGTCTGGTAAAACCACTTTTATCAGAACAATTGGGGTTAATGTTATTACCTCCACGGCACTGAATACTGCTTTTGCAGAGGCATTTCAATTACCTAAAGTGCGATTGATGTCTGCTATCAGAATAAGTGATGACCTGATGAATGAAAAGAGCTATTATTTTGAGGAGGTATCTACTATAAAAAAAATGATTACTAGTTCTGAAAGTAAGCACTACCATCTATTTCTTCTAGATGAGATATTTAAAGGCACTAATACGATAGAGAGAATTTCAGCAGGCAAAGCGGTATTATCTTATTTAGCAAAGCATAATAATTTGGTTTTTGTATCTACGCATGATATTGAACTTGCTGATTTATTGAAGGAAGAATTTGATCTTTATCATTTTAGTGAGATTATAAAAGATGAGAAAGTAGATTTTGATTACAAACTAAAGGAGGGGAAGCTTAAAACCCGAAATGCCATTAGAATTTTGGATATAAATGAATATCCAAAAACTATCATACAGGAAGCCGAAAAAACTGCAGAGAGATTAGATTTAAATAGTGGTCAATCCTAAATTAGAATCGAACTCAGGTTATTATTTATTTTTTCTCAATTGTTTTAGCGCTACTTCAATATCTTTCGGATAAGGTGCCTCTACTGAGATTACTTTTCCCTTTAAATCGGTTAAACTTATGTTTACTGCGTGAAGAGCAAATCTTTTTATAATAGGCTGCTCTACTTTTTCTTTCCCTTTAACAAAATTTCTTTTAAAGGAAGATAAATATAAGGGCTGCCCGCCATAGGTTTCATCACCAGTTATAGATGCATTTAAAGAAGCTAAATGAACTCGGATTTGATGCATTCTACCTGTCTCTGGTTTGCAGGCAACCAATGAATGCTTTTTAAAGGTTTCTAAAGTATTAAAAAAAGTTTTGGCATTTTTCCCCTGTCTATGTGAGATTTTAACATAACCTGAGGCGGTGGTATGCAAAGGTAAATTCACTTCCTCTTCCTTAAATTGATGCAGCCCATCTACTATTGCAGTATAGATTTTTTCCACTTGCCGGTGCTCAAACTGCATGGATGCATTTCTATAAGCCTCAGGATTTTTTGCGACTAATAAAACACCCGAAGTTTCTTTATCAAGCCTGTGGCATATTTGGTAATCATCGTTGTATTTTTTCACTAATGACAATATGGTCACGGGATCATTTCTGTCTGCTAATGTAGAAACAAAAGGAGGCTTATTAATGAAAATGTAATCCTCTGATTCTTCTATAATCAGCGGGTTTAGTGATTTATAATACATTCTAAAATTTAAATTAATCTATTCTGATTCTTCCTCATCAGCTATTGGTACATAAGGTTCTGGCACTTTCTTCACAGGAAGCTTAAAGCTGAATAGAGAGCCTTTTCCTACAGTACTTGTTACTGAAACGGATGAGCCATGCGCCTCTATAATATGCTTTACAATTGCTAAACCTAAACCTGTGCCACCTCTTTCTTTCGACCTACTTTTGTCAATTCGGTAAAATCTTTCAAATATCCTTTTGATATGTTCAGGTGAAATTCCAGCACCATGGTCTTGTATAGCTATGGTAACATCCTTTTCAGTTATTTCAAAACCGACCACAATTTCGGTATTTTCATCGGAATATTTAATGGCATTGGATATCAAATTTACAATTACTTGATAAATACGCTGATAATCGGCAATTACGTTGATTGGACCCTCATAAGATTTATCAAATTGAAGGTTCATATTCTTTTTATCTGTTTTTCCTTCAAATTGCTCAAAAACATCTTCAACCAAAGCCAATAGATCAATTTCTTCAAAGTGCATGGTGATTTCACCCGCTTCAATATGGGAGAGGGTTAATAAATCATTAACTAACATTTCCAATCCATCTAAGCTTTTGGCTGCTTTTTTCAAGAATTTACCTCTTACTTTTTTATCTTTAACAGCACCATCTATAAGCGTATAAACAAAGCCTTGGGCTGCAAAAATAGGTGTTTTTAATTCGTGAGATACGTCTGCTAAAAACTCTCTACGGTAAGTCGCCATTCTTTTTAGCTCATCAATTTCTTGTTGCTTATTGGCGGCATAACTAAAAATCTCCTGATTGATTTTCCTTAAGGGATTGAATGATTGTTGATTTTCTATATCATTTACAAATGAATAATCTTTTTCTCCAAGCTTATTGAAAACTTCATAGAGTTTATTGATTTCCTTGAAAAACAGGAATTCCAATACGATGCTTATTAATAAATAAGAAGAAGATGAGGATAAAATGAAAGTTAGGACTAAGGCCGTGGTTCCAACGCCTTCCAACAAACTTAGGAAGGCAGTTGTAACTATGGCAATTGATAGCGCTAATAAAACAGAAACTCCTCTGGAATTAAAAAGCATAGTTTTTATTATTCCATATCAAATTTATAACCAACTCCTTTAACAGTGGAAATATAGCCATCTCCTACCTTTTCTCTTACTTTTCGAACATGAACATCTACAGTTCTGGCTAAAACATATACGTCAGAACCCCATATATTTTGCAATAAATCATCTCTATTGAAGACTTTATTTGGGTTTTGGGCTAGAAAATATAATAGCTCAAATTCCTTTTTCGGTAAAGATACTTGTTTGCCATCTACAGTTACCGTGTAACTAGTTCTGTCAATCATTAAGCCACCAATAGTAATTTTATTGCTGTCTTTCTGTTTTTTAACATCACGCCTAAAATATGCATTAATTCTGCTCATTAATGCGCGGGGCTTTATGGGTTTGGTGATATAATCATCTGCTCCATTCTCAAAGGCGGCAACTTCGGAATATTCCTCAGAACGAGCCGTTAAGAAAATAATAAATGCATTAGCTGATTCCGGATTTTCCCTTAGCTGGCGGCATGTTTCCACTCCATCTTGATTGGGCATCATGATGTCAAGCAAGATTAATTGAGGTTGAAATTTTTGAGCTTTTTCAACTGCCGTTTTTCCATCTTGAGCTGTTTTTACCTCATAACCTTCTTTAGTAAGGTTATATTCCAATAGCTCTAAAATGTCTGATTCATCATCAACGACAAGCACTTTGTGGCTTTGCTTGTTTCCCATGTTTTTTTGTGTTTTGTTTTAGGCTAAATTCGATAAAAATATTTATAAATTAAGCGATTAAAATGGTAATAACAATTTCTTAATATGTAATTAAACTTAAGGATACATGCACTATAAAGAATTGAAGTTCTTTTGATAAAATTCCAACATTTTTAAAATATCTCCATCAAATTGCTCTTTTAACTTTTGTTTAAGTAGTTGCTGATGGCCAGAATAGCGTTTATATGCCAGTAAATACGCATTATTTACCTCAATTTCGCTTTTCAGGAATTCGATATACTTTGGGTTTTTGAATTTTTGCGCCCTTAATTCTGCTTTAAATTTTTCTATGAAGTAATATTTTTGATTTTCTTTTTCAGTAGTACTAAAACCTTCTATTTCCTGGTAGAGACTGTCAAATCTGGGTATATAATTTCTGATAAATTGATTGAGGGCATGTTTATCTTCAAGATGAGTTGAATAATCTTCATAATCTTGATTAAATTCATCAGGATTTTTTTCAAAGAACATTTTAGTGAATTCTTGTCCGAAAAAAGAAGCTAAATTTTCATTGAAATCTACACTATCTCTTATGAAGATTTCATCATGCGTTAATTCATGAAAAATCAATTCAGCTAATCTACCATTGCTGTATTGCAATACATTGCTTAATAGCGGATCATTAAGCCAACCTAAAGTGGACCATGCGCTAGCTGTTCTTAATCGGACATCAAATCCCTTGTCTTTCAGTTCTTGTTCGAGTTTTAAGGCTTCTTTTTGAATAAAAAATCCTTTATAACTGACTTTTCCCAAAACGGGAAATTTCCATTCATAATTTTCGAGTTGGTAAGGATAGGCAGCTGTTACCACCCACATTAGCTCTTTGCCTTCTTGATCAAACATTTTTTGATATTGGTCTTCGGAGGAGAATCCTATTTCGGATTTAGCAAATGCTTTGACTTGTTTTACCAGTTCGATTTTAGCTTTCAAAGAGTCTGGAAAAGATGCTTTATTCAAATAGAAATCTAAGGGTTCAGCATTATATATAATGGAAAACTGACCTTTAGCTTGCTGCCAGCCATATCGGATTAAATCCCATTTCAATACAATGAAAATGCTTAATACAGTTAAACCTAGTAATACTATTTTGCGAAATACAGACTTCAATTATTTTTTTTTATTGGAATAGTTTTAAAAATATTAAAATAAATAGCGTGAGAAAATTCGAATAATTGATTTTTGAAATCCCAGTAAGGTTCGAATCTTAATAAAAGGGTGGAGGATTCGCCTATATGAAATTCATTCATCACTCTTAGAATTAATAATTGTCTTTCGTCTTCAAAAAATCTTGAATTAGGGTCAGTGCTGTAGGATTGATATAATCTTCCGCCTTTATAAGAATAAAAATGATCTCCATGCCAGTAACTTAGCATAAAATCCCCGATTTTTGTTTCTAAAGTCCCATTAAGATAATAGGCATGTCCCTCGGTGTATGGTAAACGATATTCAAAACTGTCATCAATAAAGTGTAAAAAATACCCTTCCCATTTATGCCCTTTTATAAAGCCTGAATTATACTTTTTTTGATAAGAAGCTCCAATTGCATTATTGAATCTAGTAACTAAAGGTAAACCTCTTACGGTATCTATTTGTCCGGCTCGATGATAGCCTCTAAACTGATAATGAAGGCTAGTTGTATTTCCATTTTTTTTAATTATATCATATTGACTTACCAAGCCACCTGATACTTCCTCTTTAAAAGGAGAATTCTGATAGATCATTTTCTCCCAATTGATCCAAGCATCAAAAAATATTCTTTCAGTATTGTATAAATACTGAATGCCATTTTCAGGAGCATCCACTAATAACCTTTCAAAATCTTCCAATGGTTCAAGCATACGGTGATGAATGGAGCCATTGTAATTTCCAAAAATCAATTGACTGTTATTCCAATCATATAATATGCTGAAATAAGGGATGGAGTAGGTTAGGTTATTGTTTCCAAAATCTTTCTGCAAGAAAATACCTGCTTGTATATTAACTTGTTCGTGAAGTTGGTATCCAATACTTGGAATAAATCTGGTTCCAAACAAAGTATAGCCTTTTACGATTTTATTGAAATACTCATTATTTTTATTAAAAGATAAAGCTCTAATAGAAAAGCTAAATGGATCTTCTAAAGTACTGTCTTTTTCAATCCTTTGTTCGAATCCAGTATTGTCTAACTGAGCTATCAAATGATTAGCACAAATGACTAAAATAAGGATTGAAACAATAATAAATTTGAATTGCATAAAATTTAGTTATAAAGCAAGGCTAAGCATTTGGCAATTGTCTCTTTTCCTGCTAAATTCGATGCAGCAATTTACAAATAAGCCCTATACAAAATATTAAAGATGAGCGAAAAAAGCGAAAAATTAAAAGCATTACAACTAACAATTGATAAACTGGACAAAACTTACGGGAAAGGTTCCGTAATGAAGTTGAGTGACGAGAAAGTTGTGGATGTTCCATCCATTCATACTGGTTCTTTGGGATTGGATATTGCCCTGGGTATCGGAGGTATTCCGAGAGGTAGAGTAATTGAAGTTTACGGTCCAGAATCATCAGGTAAGACCACCTTGGCCATGCACTGTATAGCGGAAGCTCAAAAAGCAGGAGGAATGGCAGCTATTATTGATGCTGAACATGCTTTTGATAAAGCTTATGCGGAAAAATTAGGGATTGATACTGAGAATTTATTGATTTCTCAACCTGATAGTGGTGAGCAGGCTTTAGAAATAGCTGAACATCTGATTCGCTCAGGAGCATTGGATATAGTGGTAATCGATTCTGTAGCGGCTTTGGTTCCTAAAGGGGAATTGGAAGGTGAAATGGGAGATAGCAAAATGGGGCTTCAAGCTAGGTTAATGTCTCAAGCTTTAAGAAAGTTAACGGGTGCAATTAGTAAAACAGGTTGTTCTTGTATTTTCATCAACCAGTTGAGGGAGAAAATCGGGGTAATGTTCGGTAATCCTGAAACAACTACAGGTGGTAATGCATTGAAATTTTATGCATCTGTTCGATTGGATATCAGAAGAATCGGAAGCATTAAAGAAGGACCTGATAATATTACAGGTAACCGAGTGAAGGTTAAAGTGGTGAAAAATAAAATGGCTCCTCCTTTCAAAGTAGTCGAGTTTGACATTATGTACGGAGAAGGAATTTCTAAAGTAGGTGAGATTATTGATTTAGGCGTAGAACTGGAAGTGATTAAGAAAGCTGGTTCATGGTTCTCATATATGGATAATAAATTAGGCCAAGGAAGGGATTCAGTTAAGTCTTTAATTTTGGATAATCCAGAACTGATGGAGGAATTGGAAACTAAAATTAGAGCAAAAATTAATGGAGAGGATTTAGAGGGAAAGCCTGAAAAAGCTAAGAAATAAGTCTAATTATTATTTAAATAAGGTGTTAAAAGCAGCTAGGGAAACTTAGCTGCTTTTTTTGTATCCACCTACATATAAAATTCACTAAAGCTTAACACAAACTATTAATCTTAAGACTGATTTTCACGTAGATTTATGTGTAGATGAGTCCAGAGCTATTAAAAAATAAAAACCATTACAAAAATGTGCTGTCTATCATGGATAGCTCTGAATGGTTGCTGTTTATTACTACATTCATTCGCAGGAAAAACCTTATCACTAAAATTTATTGGACCTACCTATTAATTGGTTTAATCGGAGTTTTCTATATTTTTTTTAATTATGAATTAGTTAGTATAGAATCTAGGTTTTGGATTGTAGGAATAACAGGTGGATTATTACTTTCATTATTAGTTACACCTGTTTTACATGAGTTAATTCATGCAGTAGTTTTCAAAATATTTGGAGCGAAAAGTATAAAATTCAAATGGAATTGGAGCCTTTTTAGGTTTAATGTACAAGCTAATGATTTCGTTTTAAGTAAAAATAAGTTTTATTTTATCTGCGCAATTACATTTTCTATTTTTTCAGTACTTCCATTTGTTTTAGCTTTTTATACTGATGGAATATTGCTTTTCACCTTACTTTCCCTTTCTTTTTTTCATGCATTGTATGCCATGAAGGATTTAGCGGTTTGCAGTTATTTATTTAAGTTTCCAAACTGCTATATTTATAGTTCAGAAGAGAACAAGACAATTTTTTATAAATCAATACCCTAATATTGGTTTTATAAAACCTCCAGCTTCTCTTAGCGTTTCTGAATTAAATTCTTTAATCTAATATTATGAAAACTGTATTTAAATTAAGCTTGGTGCTAATTGCTGTGTTAGTGATAAGTTGTGAATCAAAAGAGAAAGAAGTTGAGAAATTAAAGTCTGAAACTATAGAAGTTCATGATGAGGTAATGCCGAAAATGGATACTATCATGAAATTGAAGAAGTCTTTGAAGGCAAATCAAGATTCTACTGAAGATGTTAAGAATGAAGAGATTCAGGAATTAATTAATGCGCTGGAGGAATCAGATAAAGCTATGATGAATTGGATGCGAAATTATGATCCTAGAATGGAAGGGATGTCAGATGACGAGAAAATTGTCTATCTAAAAGATCAAAAATCGTCAATAGAGAAAGTAAGTCAACAAATGAAAAGTAGTATTTCTGAAGCTGAAGATTATCTGAATCAATAATATTACGGACAGTTGGAGAGAGACTCTTCAACTGTCTCTAATTCAATCATGCCTTTTTCATTTCCCCAACTGTTATAAATATAAGTTGAAATCTCAGCTATTTCTAAATTGCTTAATCTATCCAGTGCTGGCATAGCTTGATTATAAGTTTTGCCATTTACTTTAATTTCTCCTTTTAAGCCGTTTTTAATAGCACATATACTTCTAGGAATATTTTCCAGCATATAATCTGATTTAGCCAAAGGAGGGAATAGTTTTCCTAAACCAGCTCCATTTTCCTGATGGCAGTTGCTACAATGCGTAGTGTAAAGTTGTTTGCCTTGTATCATATATTTGGCATACTTCTGTAATTTCTCGTTGGAATAGTTTTCAGTAGCTGAATTTTTAAATTCCTCATATCGGCCACATGAAAAAAGTACCGTACTTAAAATTACTATTGAAAAGAATGCTGATTTACTCTTCATAAGTAGCCAGTAATAATTCGATATCTGTTATTAATTTATCAACTTCTTCAGAGCGTGTTCCATCATAAACCCCTCTGATTTTTCTGTCTTTATCCACCAAAACAAAAGCACCACTATGAAGATAACCGCCTTCTTCATTTTCATCTTCCATGGCTGTTACCATATAACCTTTCTGCCCTAATTCATAGATGGCTTCTTTTTCACCTGTTACAAAATTCCATTTTGGAGCTTCCACATCTAGTTTTTCGGCAAAATCTTTCAATAAAGCAACAGTATCATATTCAGGATCGATGGTATGAGAAATAATGCCAACCTCATCATTATCCTTATATGCCTCATATACTCTCAACATCTCTTTTTTCATAGTAGGACAAATGGTAGGGCAGGAGGTAAAAAAGAAATCGGCCACATATACTTTTCCTTCAAAGGTTTCAGGAGTTACCCAATTGCTGTCCTGATTCACTAATTTATAATCAGGGATTGTATGGTCAACCGTGTCGGTAACAGTTTCGCCATTTACTACCTTTTCTACATATTGTTTTCTCCCTAATACAGGAAATTCCGCTTTTTTATTTTTTTGGTTTTCTAATCCACAAGCCACTAGTGTTAAACTTGCCAATGTGAAAAGAAGGATTGATTTATGTAAATTCATATTTTTTATTTTTCTGATTTATTATTTCTTATTGCTTTGTATATTTTGATGGCAATCATTAAGACCACCCCAAAAGCTATAAAACCAACTGTACCCCAAATCCAATTAAGTTCATTTTTAAGAACTATTAAAAATACAACGGCAACCAGAAAAAGAGTTGCTACTTCATTCCAAATCCTTAACTGTGTTGAGCTATATTTGATTTCCCCTTTTTGCAGTTTTTTATAAATATAGTGGCAAGAAAAATGATAAAGATATAGGAAAAACACAAAGGTCAATTTTATGTGCATAAAAGGCTGTTGCAGCCAAAAGGGTTGCAAAACTAGCAAAGTGGTAGCTAAAATTAAAGTAATGATAGCTGATGGCCAGGTAATCACATTCCACAACAACCTTGACATTTTACTCAGTTGGGCATGAAGTATCCCTTTTTCAGGCTCCGGTTTTTGGAGTGCCTCTGTTTGGTAAATAAAAAGCCTAACGATATAAAATAATCCAGCAAACCATGTAACTACAAAAATGATATGCAAAGATTTAATATATAAATACATATTTTTTAATTAGGATATCAATTTTTTGAACTAGGAATATTTTATCCTGCTGCAAAAGTAATGATTATGAACTTATTTTTGTTTAGTTCCGTAAAGTATAAAATTAGATTTAGTAACAATTATTACAATCCCTAACTCCAACAAGTAATATGGCAGATTCTACTCAACTATGGTATTTCGAAAATGTTGATTTGTTTAACATCCTTTGCCCACATAAAATTGATGGCATTGAAGATGAACATCCTATGACTAAGTTCAAAAAGGAGGAATTTGTTTATTTTCCTGAAGATGCCTCGAATTATATTTACATGATTGCAGAGGGAAGAATAAAAATTGGCTCTTATTTGGAAGATGGAAAGGAATCCGTGAAGGCAATTTTAAGCAAAGGTGAGATTTTTGGTGAATTGGCCTTGACAGGAGAAGAAAAAAGACAGGATTTTGCACAAGCCATGGACAGTGGAACTATTGTTTGTCCTATGACTTTGGATGATATGAAAAATTTGATGGCCAATAATCAGCCATTGAGTTTTAAGATGATGAAATTGATTGGCTTACGCTTACGCAAAACTGAAAGAAGATTAGAATCTCTGGTTTTTAAGGATGCCAGAACCAGAATAATCGAATTTCTGAGAGATGAAGCTCAGGTTCACGGTAAAAAAGTGGGCTATGAAACCATGATTCCCAGTCATTTGACGCATAAAGATATAGCGGCTTTAACAGGTACTTCAAGACAAACGGTTACCACTATCTTAAATGAATTAAGAGATAAAAATGTCATCAATTTCGATAGAAGGAAAATCTTAATTCGGGATATGGAATTATTGGCATAAAAAAAGGAAGCACTTTTCAGGCTTCCTTCTTTAGTTTAGTTTTGGTTATTTTTTTCAGTTTGTAAAACCATTTCTAATTAAGAAATCTTCATACGCTTTTTCAAAAACCGGAACATTTGGAGCTTTTTGAATAGCTTGTTCGTAAGCGGTTAAAGCATCTAATAATAAGTCATTGTCTTCATAGAAAGCAGCCATTACTAATTTATCCATTGCTGATTCTTCTTCAATTTCACTTTTCAGTTGTTCCAATGTTTCTTTAATTTCAGCAGTTTCTTCCTCAGGCTTGATGGTGATGGCGTAATCATCAGATTTTAAATCTTCGCCTTTCACTTGAACTTTTACTTTTATAAAGTCTTGTCCTTTAAATGGCTCTTTACTTCTATCCAATAGGTAAGAAGTTTTGTCCACAGTCTCTGTCGCAATAGTTTCGTCAAATAAATTACTGAAAGTCAATTCATAATTTAATTCTTCAATTTCACCCTCTTGCTTCGGCTCATTCCATCTTAATATTACTTCATCATTTATGATTTCACTTGAGCTTAAAGCCATAATTTTGATTGATGCACCACTTGCTAATGCTCTATCAACGGCTCCTGTTGCACCCATACTTTTTCTGTAATCTCCACTGCCTTCATCATCACTCATCTTGTTCATTACAAAATCAGCGTATTTGCTGGCCACACTAGTGTTTTTGCTTTTCAAATTAGCTGCTAGGCCTGATACAGTATGAGAACCAGGTGTTTTTACTTCAAGTGTTTTACCAGAATTATGCATTAAGCCTAAATAAGCTTCTTCTGATAATTTTAATTCATCTCCTGAGTTTAAAGACTGACCTGTTTTCAGCTTAGTCCAATCAGCACCTTCTATTTTCACTGAATTGTCGCCTTTATTGGCCAGTACCTTAAATACATAACTTTGGGCATTAGCTGCGTAATTACCCAGCCATAATGCTACGACTAAAATTTTAATTAAAGATTTCATGTTAATTGATTTAATTGATTTCTACTTTGTCTTTTCTTCTTTTATTTACACTAAATAGTTCTTTTCGTCCTTCTTTAGTAAACATATTCTTCACTACTCCATTATAAACTTCTAAGGAGTCACCGACTACTGCTACAACTCCCATCGCGAGAGTTAATTCTAGGTTGATATTGTATAAATGAAAACTATATACAATTGCTAAAAGTATAAAAAGTAATTCTATTAACTGTACAACTTTGGTTATACCATCGTACCAATTTTTTAATGCGTAATATACCCACATAAAAGCGACCACATTTATATAGCAAAGCAATACAGCTATTATAATCTGGTAAATTTCATCAAGTTTGTAGACATAGTCTTCATCCAATATCATGGAAATAATATTGGCATGAATTACTGCACCATACATATCTGGTTTTCCCCTACCGGCATATTTTTCATTAAGTGGTGTGTAATACTTATCTTCAATATTGTAAGGGTCACCAAAATACTCACCTAGCATCCCAAATATCACTATTTTGCCCTCTATTAATTCAGGGACAAAATTTTCATTGAATACATCTGGAATATCCAGTGCAAAAAAGGTAGGGGCGAAATTAGTTTCACTACCCATCGCATTTCCTTTATAATTGATGTATTCTATATGGTTATCACGTTCTAAAAACCTTTTTACTTTATCGGGTGCTAAATATTGAGCCAATTTTACTGCAAAAAATAAATGCGTGCTGTCTTTATCATATAAAAGTTCCTTAGGAACAAATGAGCGGCAAGTTTTCACATCCTCTTGGCCTACTCCTTCAGCAGTTATTAAATTTGCAAAACCAAAATCTTCCGCATGTACTCTGAACTTTTCGGCAGATAATTTTAAAGAATCTACAATGTTTTCATCATTCCACTTTTCTAATTTGGTGGCCATTACTAAATTATCTACCTCACTTAATGCATTTACTAATGCAGTGTCTTGAGCTTCTCCTTTAGAAAATGGAAAAAATGTATCTAAGCCTATCACTTTAGGATTGTACTTATTAATAATCCTGATTTGCTCAGCAATCATTTTTCTAGGTAATCGACCAATATTTACAACCACAACATTATCATCTGCTGGAGGGTCTTCTCGTAGGGTTGAATATACTATATCGTTGAATTCTACATCTTCTAAAGCTTCTCCTACAGGATCAATTGCATCAAAAACATTTATTAAAGAGAATAGTCCGAAGATCACAACAAATATAAAGGCTGTTGCCAAAATTGAATCTATCCATATGTTTTTGAATATACTTCCTTTCATCCTATATCAAAATAGTTAAATTTTTTATCCGAATAGTAAAATTATAATAATTAATTGAATTTAACAATTATATACAAAAAAATTATATTTTGGCGTTTTTGCATCTTAACTTTTGGATTTAAATTAAAATAAGCTTGAAAAGAAGAAATAGATTATCTTTAGAAGAGTATAAGTCGGGTGTTCTTTCTGGCGACAGAGTAGGATTGAGTAGAGCTATTACACTAGTAGAGAGTACTTTGGACAGTGATAATGAGCTAGCTGCAAAATTGATTGATGAAGTGTATCAGTACACCGGAAATTCATTCCGAGTTGGAATAACGGGAGTTCCGGGTGTGGGAAAAAGCACTTTTATCGAGTCTTTTGGACAGCATGTGATTGACAGTGGAAAGAAATTGGCAGTTCTTACAATAGATCCATCAAGTCAAAAAACTGGTGGCAGTATACTGGGTGATAAAACCCGTATGGAAAAACTCAGTCGATCTCATCAAGCTTTTATAAGACCTTCGCCATCAGGAGATGCACTTGGGGGTGTAGCGCATAAAACCCGTGAGACCATGTTGCTTTGCGAAGCAGCAGGTTATGATTTTATCTTCATTGAAACCGTAGGAGTGGGGCAGTCCGAAACAGCTGTGAAAAATATGGTTGATTTCTTTTTGCTTTTAATGCTAGCTGGTGCTGGTGATGAGCTGCAGGGTATCAAGAAAGGAATAATGGAAATGGCGGATGCCATTGCCATCAATAAAGCCGATGGTGAGAATATTAATAATGCCCAAAAGGCTAAAAAAGAATATCAAAACGCATTGCATTTATTTCCAGCAAATGAAAATGGCTGGATTCCTAAAGTAAAAACCTGTTCTTCTTTAAATGATGAAGGACTTCAATCTATTTTAGAGCTTTTAAACAAATTCAATTTAGAACAAAAAGAATCTGGGTTTTTTGATAAAAATAGAAAAGAACAAGCTATTCATTGGATGCATCAAACCATTCATCATTTTTTGAAGCAAAACTTCTACAAAAGTCCTGAAATATTAAAAAAATTAAGCAATTTTGAAGAAGAGGTTAGGAATGGAAATAAACATTCTGTACAAGCAGCGCGAACTTTATTAAACCACTATTTTAAATAAACTATCATGACCAAAAAGTATACTTTTCTAATATGTTTTCTCTTAATTCATAATTACGTATTCACTCAAAGTCCATGTGAAAATGGTAAAGCTGGTGGTTACCCATGCAATCAGGTTGAATTACTTTCTAGACTTGATAACGGAGTTTTATCTGGTGTTTCAGGGGTACAAGGAAATGATATCTGGGGATGGACAGATCCTACTGGCGGTAAAGAATATGTATTAATGGGACAAACAAATGGAGTTGTATTTGTTGATATAAGTAATCCTATCGAGCCAGTTATTTTGGGAAGACTTCCAAGTGAAACTGGGAATGCCAGTGCTTGGCGCGATATTAAAGTGTATAAAAACCATGCTTTTGTGGTAGCAGACAACAATACTGGTCATGGCATGCAGGTTTTTGACTTGACAAAACTGAGAAGCGTAAATAATCCCATAGAGGTTTTCAGTGCTGATGCTGTATATAGAGGAGTTTCAAGTGCTCACAATGTGGTAATTAATGAGGAGACGGGTTTTGCCTATATAGTAGGTGCTAGAGGTGCTGGAAATAATTGTGGAGCTGGAGGCTTGCATATTGTAAATATTCAAGATCCCAAAAACCCGGAATTTGCGGGATGTTTTGATCAGGATGGTTATACACATGATGCACAATGTGTGATTTACAATGGTCCTGATGAAGATTATCAAGGGCAAGAAATCTGTTTTAATGCAAATGAAAATACCATTACAATTGCCAATGTGCAGGATAAAGAGAATACTCAATTGATTTCAAAAAAAGGCTATCCTCAATCAGCTTATTCTCATCAAGGATGGCTGACAGAAGACCATCAATATTTTATTTCCAATGACGAACTAGACGAACAGAGTGCTGGGCTGAACACTCGTACATTTATCTGGGATGTGCGCAATTTGGACAATCCAATTTTGTTAAATCAATATTTTTCAGAACGTATAGCAATTGATCATAATTTATATACTAAAGGTTCCATGATATATCAATCTAATTATACAAATGGATTGATAATTTTGGATGGAAAAAGAATTTCTAAAGGAGATTTACGTGATGTAGCTTATTTTGATACCTATGCTCAAAGCGATGAGGCATCATTTAATGGTTCGTGGAGTAACTACCCATATTTCGAAAGTGGTGTTGTTGCCATAAGTGATATAAATAGTGGACTTTTTCTAGTGAGATCAAATTTTGAGGAATTCATTAATCAACATCCTGTTTTTACCTCCTGTGGAGAGGAAGCAATTTTAAATGTTGAAATTAAAGAAGGGTTAAATGTCGTAAATTACCAATGGCAAACAATAGACGGAGATGTTGCTGAAAATTTATCTGATAGTGATGATTTTTCAGGTGTAAATACTGCAGAGCTAACCATCAACCCAGAGCTAGAAGGCTTGGCTGATATGCGTTTTAGGGTCAAAATAGAATTAGAAAGTGGTGAAATTTTAACTACGTATTTGTCTAATACAGTAGAAGGATTACCAAGTGTAGACTTCTCTGCTAATGTAAATCAATTAGAAGTACAATTTGAAAACAATACGTTAGGTGCTCAAGAATATGAATGGAATTTTGGGGATGGTTCTGAAATATCCACCGAACCTAACCCGAGCCATACTTATGAAATGAATTCAGGTACATATGAAGTTAAGCTTACTGCAACAAATGACTGTGGCTCTTCTGATTTTGTATATAAAGTGAATTTATCACAATGTTTGCCTTATCCAGATTTTACAGTCTCTGTGGAAGACAATGAGATCACATTTATTAATTTAACTAGAAATTCAACCTTGTTTGAATGGGATTTTGGAGATGGCTCACCAATAGTGACGGATGGAAATCCTATTTATACTTACGATTCTGAGGGACCTCATGAAGTTACTTTAACAGCTTACAATGATTGTGGAACCAGAACAGCCACCTTAATAATTGATGAATCTGTGCTAAATAATAGTAAAGAACTAGAAAGTGCGGTAAGTATATATCCTAATCCTGTTCAAGATCAGTTATATTTAGATTATGATTCCCCAGAAGCTATTCGAAATATCAGCATTGTATCCACTGAAGGAAGGAAAATCTACAATCAGGATTATTTCCAAAAAAGGGAATCCATTAAAATGTCTGCCTGGAAAAAAGGAATATATTTTCTGATTATTACAAATCCTAAAGGAGAAAGAGCTGTTAAGAAAATAATTAAAAATTAATTGATTGCTATTCGGTTATTAAGTTTGCCGAATAGCTTTCATTCAATCTCAGCAAAGTAAAACTCACTTTTTATTGTTTTTATTTCTTTATCCTCTTCAATTTGGTATTCATAAAAATGCGATTGAATTGATTTTAGATCTATTTTTACTTTACTCTTAAATAGAGGGCCATCATACACAAAAGTGTGGAATTCTCCATTTTCCCCGCATAGGTCAACGTCTTTAGGTAATTGGTTGAGCAAGTTTTGAGTGATGGTTTCACCTATTTTATTTTTATCTAATTTGGAAGCATCTCCAGCACATATTTTGGTTTTATAACCTAATGCAAGAAATTCTTGTATAACTTCTTTCGTTGGAATACCCCATAAGGGAAATAGGCACTTCATCCCTGCTTCAGCCATTTTTTCTTCTCTGTAGTTCTTTAAATCTTCCAAGAAAATATCTCCAAAGGCAATAGTATTAATGTTTTTGGATTTACAGGAACTTGCATATTCTCGCATCACCTGTTCATAAGAGATATTACTTTTATCCGAAGGTAAGTGGCTAATCTTAAGAGGAATACCTAATGACGCTGCTTGAGCCTCAATTAATTCTTTTTTGATGCCATGCATGCCCACTCTGTTTGTCTCCTCGCCAATTACAGTGTGCAAATGATCTATATCATATTCTTTAGAATTCATTAAATAGTGCAGTGCCAAACAAGCATCTTTTCCTCCGCTCCAACTTAAGGCAATTTTCTTTGGCATATCAAATAGTAATAAAAGAAATGATAAGTTCAAAAAGTAATCCGAAAGCTAAGAGGATGAAATAGAAAAATCCTAAAGTGATAAATTTAAAAATGGATTTTGTCCAATTGTTTTGATAAAGCCTTTTTATTGAAAAAAGTGTATAGAGACTCACCCAAATGAAACTTAGAAAGATTATCCAATCTTCAGCTGTAGCGAAAATACTAATTAATAAAATGGCCAATCCATAGATAAAATAAGCAAATGCATGAAGGTGTAAACCATGGATGAGATGTTCCATATAATACCTTTTCTTCATAAAGAGGAGGTAAAGAATAAATGCAAAAATGGGGAGGAAGAAAAACATCATCAAAGGTAGGTTTCTAATAGCCTGATAAGTAAACATGGAAGAATTCAATAAAAATGATCTTTTATATTTGGCAGGAATACCTTCGATATTGCCGCCTACTTTATCGAGTTTCGCTTCAAATTCCTCATCATTCAAAGTTTCGTCCCCAGCCCAGTATTTTAAGGTTCCCCATTTGTTTAGTGAATCTTCCTGATTTGCCACTTTATTTTGCTCTGCTTTTTTTATGAGTTGTTGAACTCCCGCGCTATCGAGGCTCTCAACTTTAAAGGAATCTAAAACAGCTTTTTTGTTGACATATGATCTTAAACCTGAGTCAATCAAATTTTTAGGAACTGTAAGACTAATCATGAAAAAATAGAAAAGGGAAAATATCAAATACAACCTAATGGGATTGATATACCTTCTTCTTTTGCCCTCATTAAAAGCTTTGGTAAGCTTTCCTGGTCTGAAGATAAAGGGAGTTAAAGTTTTGAATAAGATGGTATCAAAACTAAGATAGTTTGAAAAGAAATCTTTTAGAAAAGCACCTAGAGGTAATTTTTTATCAGAATTTTCTTGGCCACAATTTGGACAAAAATTTTCATTTGAATCTAATTGCTCTCCACAATTAAGGCAGTTCGTAGTCTTGTTTTTCAATCTTCTGTTCAGTTAGCTAGCTACGAAAGTAAAAAATAATTTGAATGTTTTCGTTATTTTTTTGCCTTCACATTTTTAAATTGATAGGGGCAATGCCTGCATTTATTTCCACAGCAATAGCCCCTTTTCAAATGATATTTTTCAGTGAACACGAAAAAGCCATTTTCCATATAAAAATCTCCTTCTTCTATTTTTATATTTTTTGCACTCATGTGATTAAAATCGGTTTCTTATTTTCATCTATAGCCACCATTGTGAAACAGCCTGAAATAGATTTTTCTCTCTGGTTGGAATACATTTCTTCGGTAAAAACATCCACTCTGACCTCTAAACTGGTATTGCCGACCTTTTCTATTTGACCTACTAATTCAACTATTGTTCCAGCAGGAATTGCTTTGTTGAAATCAATTTTGTCACTGCTAACCGTTACCATTTTCTGCCTTGAATAGCGGGTGGCCGTAATAAAAGCCACCTCGTCCATCCATTGGAGGGCAGTTCCTCCGAATAAGGTATCATAATGATTCGTTGTATTCGGAAAAACTGCCTTAGTTACTTTTGTAATGGCGTTATCTGCCTTATTTCCTTTGGTTACAATCATCTATCTCTTTCGATATTAAAAGAAAATTGAGTAGGGGCAATACCAGATTCAAATGTATCCAATAGTTCTCCCTCAGCATCATAGCGAATTACAAGACCTTCACTAGAAAAATCTAGGGCGTCACCTAAGTAAAAATCTCCTGAAACTGGATCAACAGCAAAAGCATATGGAGTTTGCATTTCAACTTCTATGCCTGTTGAACTAATACTGTTATCTGAAATATTTAAAAATGAAATTTCACTGTCCGAATAAAAATAGATAGCATCTTCATATGAATCAATATCACCTAATACTGAATCATCCAGTTCAATTTGATTTGCGATGCCTGTTAAAGATGCATTTAATTGCAACAAATTCCCACTAGTACAAACTACCCAAACATTACCGTTATCGTCCTCTATTATTTCCTGTGGCTGCTTGGAACCTCAAGAGTTTCTTCTATTTGCAAATTATCAAGGTTGATAATGGATATTTCACTAATGGTTCCATCAAAAGATGCGTGGCTTACAATTAGTTTATTGTTTTTAATAAAAAGATGTTCAGGATATTCCTGAGTTTCAATTCGATCTACTAATTCGTTTGTGCTTAAGTCCACAACAAATATTTCACTGTTCGTTAAAGCAAAGTTTTCGTTGTAAGGCCCCCAGTTTGCAATAAAAGCTACATCATTCAATACAGCAATATCTCTAGGTTTATCCAATTCAGGGAAACTGATTTTAGCTTCAGATTTTAAATTTGAAGTCATTAAATCAATGGAATTACTTCCATTAAGTACACTGTAGATTCTGTCATTATTATTATCTACCAAAATGTTTTGCTGCACATCTCCAATAAAGCTGCTGTTTTGACCTCTGTAAAGTGAAGGATTATAGTCTAAGGATTCAGGATCATAATTACCAATGGTTGCATTATTGCTTCCAAATGCTCCTTCATGATATACGTAAACGCCTGCTGTTTTTAGTTTTATATCCTCAGCGTCCTGACAGGAAGAGAAAATAAACAGTGCAAGAATAAGGTTGATTAAAATTGAATAGTTCTTTGTCATGTTAATTGAATTTAAATTTTCGGGTTATACTGATTTGATAATTTCTACCTGGCATTGCATAGCCAGAATAGAGAAAGTATTCTGTGTTAAAAATATTCTTTGCTTTAGCTGATAAATGCCATGAAGTTGATTTCCAACTTAATCCTAAATCAGATAGTAAAAATGACTCAAGGGCAAATAGGTCGGAATTGTTATTGGTTGTGTAAACTTTCCCTGTCCATTGATGGAAAGAGTTTAATGAAAATTTTTTCCAGAAAAGAGAAGCCGTGGCATTTGCTTTATGTAAGGGAGTATAGACAAGCTGCTTTCCTATTTCACTCGAATTATTTTCTGAATCTAAAACTGTCGATTGAGTGTAGCTGTATTGGAAATCAGTTTGAATTTTGAAATCATTAAAGACAGGAAATTCAACTCCCATCTGAGTTTCAACTCCTTTTGCCAGCACTTCTTTGATATTGCGAGGTCTCCATTGATTATTTTCATCAGGCACCCACTGAATCCAATTGTCTACATTATTATGGTAAGCAGTGATGGAAAAATTTGATTTAACATCAAGCCACTGATGCGAAGACTGTAAAGTCATCTCCTTATTCCAAGCGGTTTCTGAATTCAGTTCTGGGTTTCCAGCTTCATTCCAAAATCGGTCATTTAAGGTTGGTAGTCTATAGTTATAAGAAGAGTTGAGTTTAAGATTTAGTCTGTGATTTCCATTTTGAATTACTTGGTAAGAAATTCCTGCATAAGGAGATATGGGGATATTAACTCCTGGTACTAATTGCTGTCTCAAATGTAGAGCATAATCAACTCCTTCAATGATTTGGCCCTTGAATAATGCTCCGAGGCTGTATCTTTGTTCTGTAGCACCTCCTGATTCATAACTTTGGTTGTTGGCCTCAATATAATTATGACGAGTTGAAAGTTTGACTTCATGATTTTTGGAGAACTGATGTTTATAATTAGCAAAACTCTCCCATCTGTTAACTTTATTATAAGAAATTGCCTGGTTAAGTCTGTAATCCATTTCATCCATGAAATAACCGCTACCAATAGTTAAGTGACCATTTTTTACTGTTTTCTCGAAATTAAGATGTGTCCTTAAATTATGATCCGTTTGCTCGTTTATATCTCTGGTAGACCCTATTGGAGGTTGAATTTCCCGGAAGTTGTCATTATACCAAATCGCTAATTTTATTTTTTCAGTATTACTGATTTTATAGCCAATACTTTGGTTTATCCCCCATCTTTCAAATCTTGCATTATCCTGTTTTTCACCAGTTTGTAATATTTCAAAATCATTTTCGGCTTTCCCCCAATATAAACGAGTATCATAAGCCCATTTCCCGTTACTGCCATTTGCAGTTAGGTTACTATTTAACAATCCAAAACTACCGATTTGCTGCCCAATTGATACATTATTCCCTGTTTTAAATGAAAGTGGATTTTCCAATAAAACGGCACCACCAAAAGCACCACTTCCTCCCATGCTACTTCCGCTTCCTGGAATGATAGATATTTCATCTATAGCCTGAGAAGGCAATAAAGAGAAATCTGTTTGTCCTAAGGTGAAGCTATTGATATTGAAATTGTCCCAAAGCACTGCAGTTTGGCTGGCATTTGTGCCACGGAAGGCAATGGTGGTAAGCATTCCATTTCCATATTCCTTGAAATAAATACTGCTATTCTGTTTTAAAATTTCACTGATATTAGCGCCATCGTAGAAATCTAGCGTTTTAGCTTTGGGCAAAATAATAGTATTGCCAGGCAGAAATTGTTTTTCAAAATTGCCTTGCACAGAGATTTCCTGTAGCACAGGAATGCTGTCCTGATGGTTTTGTGCCCACAGTTCATTGGAGAACCATAGCAATAAAAATAATATACCTAATCGCATAAAATATAGTTTAATGCGACCACGGTCAAAATCAGATGTAAAAAAGTTAGCTTATAGCTTTCGTACATTCCTGACCTTTCACCCGAAAGTCGAAAATATTTATGAGCTATGGCAGGTCTCCTGACTCGTCCTTTGAAGTTGCGGCCTTCCCATCAGCCTAAAGGCTAACAGTGGCAAGGGTAGTGCAATTCAATTAAAAATGGACTTACAGTTGCGGGGACAGTTTCGGAATATTGATCTCAAAAATTAAAACCAAGCACCGAATTCCCTTTTAATCCTGAAGGAATGAAATCCAACAGAAACCATAATTCTTCCGCAAATGTAGGGGAATGAAATCTGAAATCAAATTTTAATTCTTTAACTTTATTAATTAAAATGTTTGTGCAATGAAAGTAGTACCCATGTATCCTGACCCTTACAAGCTCAAAATCCATTTAGAGCACACGGATATTTATAGAATAGTTTTAGTCCCTTCGGACATTAATATGCTTCAGCTTCATTTAGTTTGTCAGGAGGCTATGGGTTGGAACATGGTACATTTATTTCAATTCTCAGATAAAAAAATGAATGAATCCATTCGAGCTGGTTTACCTATGCCTGAGGAGGATTTTGGCTTTGGAGGAGGAGTTGAAGAAGTGAAAGCCGATACAATTCATTTGTCTGATTTTGAAGAATTAACAGCTCGTAAACCCTTTTGGTATTGGTACGATTTTGGGGATGACTGGTGGCATAAAATCAGTTTCCAAAAGCCCACTAAAAAGGATTTGGAATTATATAAGGGCGAACCCATTTGTGTAAAAGGAGAGAAATCATGTCCCCCAGAAGATATAGGTGGAGTAGGAGGGTATTATCACTTTCTAGAAATTATGGAAGATAAGAAAAACCCAGAGAGAGAGGAATTCATGGAGTGGCTTGGATTGGAAGAAGGCGATGAATTTGATGAGAATTATTTTGATTTGGAGGATATTAATATATTTCTTTCAGAACTTTCTGAATCAGAATTTTGGAATATGACGGCCGATGAGTTTATGAGTTAATGAATAATGAATGATGAAAACTAGCTCCTTATTTTATTTAATTTTAGTTCTGCTTCTATTTTCTTGTAGATTAAATCAAGATGTAGAAACTAATATTTGGGAATCAGGTAGTTATCGATTTTCCTTATCTCATGATGATTTAAATAGGGAGTATTTGTTATACATTCCTCGAAATTATGATATTGAGAAAAATTATGCCCTGATTACTGTATTTCACGGGGGCGGAGGGCAGGCTGAGGCGACCTTTGAAAACAATAATTGGGCTGCTTTTGCTGATGAAAAAGATTTTATTGCGGTATTACCTGATGGAAGCAGGGAAGATATGGATAGACCTGCCAGTTTTGCAAACAATGCACAAACTTGGAATGATGGCTCTGGGAGAAGCAATATTGGAGCAGTAGAGAGAAAGGTGGACGATGTTGGTTTTATCAATAAAATGATAGGCCACTTACTCGATACTATTCCAAATATAACTAAAGGAGTTATTGCCACAGGCTTTTCAAATGGTGCCAGTATGACTTTTCGCATGGCAAGGGAAAATCCTGATTTATTTGAAGCAGTAGCCTCTGTAGCGGGAACTGATTGGATGCCTGATTTGATTCCAGCTTCAACTCCACCAAGATTATTATATATCACGGGTACTGAAGATCCATTAAACCCTTTCAATGGAGGTGATATATTCCTTGGTAACTCTTATGCCGGCACAAAACCTGATGTGGAAGAAATGATTCTAAAGTGGAGAAGCTTATTAAATTGTGAGAATCAATTTACGACAGATACCCAAATGGATATCAGAACTTATGAATTTGATTGTCTTGAAAATAACCAATTAAAAATGCTGGCCTTGATAGATCATGGTCATCATTGGCCGGGAAGTGAATCATTATTTCCTGTTTCTGTCGTAGGGGAGAATACCACTGAATTAGATGCTAATGAAGAAATTTGGGAGTTCTTTGATATTTGAGAATATAATGGAGTTAATCATTTATATTCTTGATACCATTTAAATTTATCATTTAAGATTTCATTTTTCTTTAGTCTAATATAGTCCAAATAGGCTTGAGCAACTGGTGAAATTCTTTTGCCTTTTAGCCAAATTAATCGCCATTTTGTTGTTACTGGTAAATCCTCAGCAGGCAAAATATATAATTGATTATTTAATAATTCATTTTTAATACCAATTAATGGCATAATAGAATTACCTAATCCTGCGATAACAGCTTGTTTCACAGCCTCATTAGATGTGAGTTCCAGTCTCTTTCTAGCCTTTGAATTATGTGTCCCGTAATAATGTTCCATCGCACTTCTTGTGGCTGAGCCTTCCTCCCTGTAAATCAAAGGCATACTTTCATTTTGCTGTGCTTCGCTACTAACTAAATATAATTTATTGTCAATTAAAAGTTCTTCATCGATATCTAATAGATCAGGTACTACACTTACAAGGGCGAAATCAATTTCGTTATTCTTCAAGCTTTGAATTACTTTAGTTTTGTTGGTAACATCCAAAACCAAATCAATACCAGGATTTTTAGTCAAAAACTCATCAAGAAAGTAAGGAATTACATATTTACCTGTAGAAGCTGATGAAATCTTTAATTTTCCAGTCATCATTCCGCTATAAGCTTCCGTTTTATAATTTATATTATTCAATTCTTCTATTACTCGCTCCGCAATTAAGGCAATTTCTTTACCGAAATCTGTTATGAATAATTTCCTTCCAACAACCTCATATAATGGTATATCGAATTGATCTTGAAAGTTTTTTAACTGAATGGAGACCGCTGGTTGTGACATAAATAGCTCTTCAGAAGCTTTAGTGATGCTTTGCTTTTGGACCACCTTTAGAAATATCTGTAACTGATGTATAGTATAGTTCATAATAATAGTTTATGTTTTGTATAAAATATATAAATAAAAATATATGAAAAATGTTTGCCAAATTTGTATAAATAATTTGAAAAACTATTAAACAAATTAAAAATTATGGAACAAGTTGTAGTTAACAAGCAAAAAAAAGACCTGCTAAGAGGTGAATATTCAGCTGAGGAAGCAAAAGAGATTATTTCAAATTTCATTACTCAGAAAATCAACTTTCATAATATGAGGAATTATAGTTCACAAATAAGATATGAAAGGCCAGATGAAAATTCTTTGATAAGAATTGAGGAGCTTAAAGAAAGCAGGAAATCACTAATGGAATTAATTAATACTGCAAAAGAAGAAGGTAGAACGCTTAAAATCGATTCAACTATCACCATTGAATTAATATAAAACTGTAAGGCATGACCAAAGAATTAATCATCAGCACTGTTTTTCTATCCCCACTTTTATTTACACTTATCGCTATTCTGTCTTGGTTTATGAGGGGATTAAGGCCTAAAATATTGATATGGGTAAGTAAAATATCAATTTATGCATCTATTCTAGTAGCCATATTTTCCGCTTTGATTGTATATCAATATGGATTTTTGGAGAGTAATAGTATAGCATATAATGGTATTGGATTATCCATAAGATTAGATGCTTTAAGTGTTTTGATATTCACCATGATTAACCTCATTTCTTTTATAGTGATGCGGTTTAGTTTCAATTATATGGATGGAGACAGTAGACATGGGGTTTTTATTGGAAGATTGGCTGCTACTATTGCTTCTGTTCAATTGTTAGTACTTTCAGGAAATATAGGTTTGCTGTGGATTTCATGGGTTTTGACAAGTATCTCCTTACATCGATTACTTGTTTTTTATTCTGAAAGACGCAGATCCAAATTGGCAGCCAGGAAAAAATTTATTGCGGCTCGATTGAGTGATTTATTTTTATTGGGGGCTGTCATCTTGATTTTTAATTATTTCGGTACCGGAAATTTAGAAGAGATCATAACTGGAATAAAAGGTTTTGCCAACAATGTGCCATTTAAAATAGAATTAGCTGCTATTTGTATTGTGTTAGCTGCTATCTTAAAATCTGCTCTATTTCCTACTCATGCTTGGCTAGTAGAAGTGATGGAGACACCGACTCCGGTTTCCGCATTGCTACATGCGGGCTTGTTAAATGCAGGGCCATTTTTAGTGGCAAGAATGTCTTTTGTTGTAGTGGAAACTACTTATGCGCCTATACTACTTATTGTTTTTGGAGGTTTTACGGCATTATTTGGCTCGATTGCTTATATGACTCAATCTTCAGTGAAAACAGCTTTAGGTTATTCCAGTATTTCCCACATGGGCTTTAGTTTGTTGCTTTGCGGATTTGGGATTTATGCTGCAGCCATGTTGCACTTAGTAGCACATTCTTTCTACAAAGCGCATGCATTTCTTTCTTCTGGAAGTTTAATTGATGTAAAAAAAGCAACTAAAATATCGCTGCCAGCAAGAAAAGCTAATCCACTTATACTCATAATAAGCATAGTACTTGCTTTCACAATATTTGGGATTATGGCATATGCTTGGGGTATCAATCCAATAGAGGAATTATCATTATTGGTGATAAGCTGCATAATCGTTATGGGATTATCATTATTAATAGGTACTGCTTTTGATTCTTATGGAAGCAGGAGGTTGATTCCAAGGGTGGTCTTAATGGCCGCTCTTGTTGCCTTTGCATTTTTCAGTTTAGAAACGATTATGGCTGCTATTTTGAAATCTCAAATTCCAGTAATTATGCAACCTTCCACTGTAGTAGTAATTTTATTATTCTTTTGGTTGATAGTTTTTACGGGATTGGTGCTTATTCAAATCTTTTCACCTTTTATCAGAAATTCTACTGTGTGGAGAAAATGGTCAATTCATTTCAGAAACGGACTTTATGCAAATGTGCTTTATGATCGCTTGGTTGGGGCTTTATATGTGAAGGCGTCTAAACCTAATTTCATAAAAAAACACGAATAAAATAATGTGATTTATTAAATACTTATTTAGAAAACAATTTGAAATGTTAAATAAAATCAAGGATTCTAAAATCAAATTAATAAATACTTCAATTAGTAAGGCTTTTTACGATGCCTCTAAAAAAATAGCCCCTTTGTGGCCTTTGGAGAATTTTGTGGCCGTAAACCCTTACCTGGGATTGAGTAATCACTCTTTCGAATCTATTGCACAAAGATTATCTTTTACTGCCGGCATACAAACTACTATGCCACTAAGCTACTATTTGGAAGCTTTAGAACAAGAGAAGATATTAACTGAGGATTTGGAAATTGCATTAAATCAAAAAAAATATCCCAATGAAAATAGAAGTGCAAAATCTTTTGTTGAGGAACTGAAAAAGAAGGCACCTTCAAAATTTAAATAGCCCTCAAATAAAGACGGTTGCTGAGTTGGCAATGAAAATCAGCACCGCCAACTGGCCTGATTTTATGTTAGACTGCATTTCCTCCTGGGCGTCCTCTTATTTTGATGAAGCTCAAGGGCAATGGAAAAATAATGATCAAAGATTGGATTTATTTTCCGCTTGGAAAATTGAATCAGAAACCAACCGATCACCATCTTTGATGGGACTTAAAGGATTCCATAAGCTTATAAAAGAATTACCCGATAATCATATTGAAGCTGCGGCTATTGCCCTACGTCATTTGGAAGTGGAGGAGAAGGCTTTGCCAGCTTATTTACACAGTTTATTATTGAGGATAGGAGGTTGGTCATCCTACATTGCACATTTCGATTGGGATGCTAAGCGTTACGGTCGTGAAGAGCAAAGATTAAGTGAATTCCTAAGTGTATTAATCTGTTGGGAATATGGTATTTACAATGCATTACAAAACCCTGTTTTGGAAAGCCAGTGGAAAAAAGAAAAGCTGGAGATGCTTCAATTTGAGGATTCAGAAGTCATTAATCCAGCCTTATCAGATTTAATTATTTTACAAAGTGCTTATGATTTAACTGCACAAAGACGATTAATCAAAAAGTTTAAGAAAAAGGATTTTTCTAATCGAGAAGTAAGGAAACCTAAGGTTCAGGCTGTTTTCTGTATTGATGTTAGATCAGAAGTTTATCGTAGAAACCTGGAATCAATAGCGCCAGAAATTGATACTTTGGGTTTTGCCGGTTTTTTTGGGTTTCCAATAAATGTAAGGAAAATTGGCCACGACCAAGGATATGACCAATGTCCGGCATTAATTCCTTCGGGCTATACTGTTAAGGAGAAAGTACTTGACAAGAACCAAAATGACAAGGTAGTTTTAAGAAGGAAGATTAATAGATTATTCAATTTCTCTTGGAAGTCCTTTAAATCAAGCGCTATCAGTTCTTTTGGTTTTGTGAGTCCTATTGGATTGTCATTATTGCCTAAACTTTTTACCGATTCTTTTGGAATAACGAGACCTGTTCCGCATCCGCAAAAAAATGGACTTAGGAAAGATGAGTTAGAAAATTTATCGGTGGATATTGAGAGTAGTCAAGGTGATTTGAATATTGGAATTCCACTGTCAGATAGAGTAAATATGGCAAAAGGGGCTCTTCAGGCTATGTCATTAACTGAAAACTTTGCAAGAGTAGTGATGATAGTAGGCCATGGCTCGACTTCAGTCAATAATCCTCATGCTTCTGGTTTAGATTGCGGTGCTTGCGCAGGTCAGTCTGGTGAGGCTAATGCAAAAGTGGCTTCCATTATCCTAAATGATAAAGAAGTAAGAAAGCAACTGGCCGAAGAAAAGATTATTATACCTGATTCGACCTATTTCTTAGCTTGTTTGCATGATACCACCACTGATGAGGTCTCACTTTTTAACACCGGTCTAGTCCCTACTTCACATCAGGAAGATTTAGAAAACATAAAAGAGAGGATTTCACAGGCTGGAAAAGCCACACGTGCAGAAAGAATTTTAAGGATGAATATAGAGGATGGAAAAGATGTTGATTCATTCATAAAATTAAGAGCCAATGATTGGTCTCAAGTAAGACCAGAATGGGGTCTGGCAGGATGTTCTTCCTTTGTGGTTGCACCTCGTTCCATTACCAAAGGAGTCAATTTGGAAGGACGTTCGTTTTTACATTCTTATAATTGGAAAGAAGATCAAGGGTTTAAGGTTTTGGAAACTATTATGACTGCCCCTATGGTGGTAACAAGCTGGATAAACCTCCAATATTATGCTTCCACAGTGGACAATAAACATTTTGGTTCAGGAAATAAGACTCTACATAATGTGACTTCTGGAATTGGCGTGTTAGAAGGCTTTGCAGGAGATTTAAGATCAGGACTACCTATGCAATCAATTCACGATGGGGTAAACTATCAACATGAACCACTAAGATTAAGTGTTGTGATTAATGCACCTAAAGAAGCCATGACTAAAATTTTGAAAAAGCATGAATCAGTAAGGCAGCTTTGTGATAACCAATGGATTTTTCTTTTGGCTATGAATGATGAAGGGGAAATCACCGATATTTATGACGGAGATTTTATGTGGAAAAAGTTGGATTCAATTGAGTCATTTAATAAGCAAAATGAAAAATTGGTAGAAGAGTTTGCTTAAAATAAATTAATATTATTTACGAATTTTTAGGTTGTAATTTGGGGCTTCATTATTGATTTAATGAGGCTCTTTTTACTTTATGTTAAATGAACAAGACGATAGTTATTATTTAATTTATTTCTATCCTCTCTACCCCATCTATTTATTAGTATAAATCCAACCATTTATTAGTACCACCACATAACCAAATAGCACTCAAACCGGCCTCTTTTAATGTTTTAGCCGCTTCTACAGAGCGCCCACCGCCTTTTCCGCAAACTGTTACGTAATAAGTGCTTTTATCCAATTTTGAGATTTTTTCACTAAGCTCATCCAATGGAATATTGATGGCCTCTGGAATATGAGCATTTTCATATTCGTCCTTATTCTTCACATCTATAATCTGAATGACTTCATTCTTATTTAATGCTTCTTTTAGCTCTTCTGGCTCCATGCAATCCTTTGTTTGCTTGATGTTGGCTGGCATACGGAGTTTGATTATTAGAGAAGACATAATTGTCAGTCCTGCAATTGTTAAAACCGCATATTCAACTCCAAATAAATCAGCCGTTACCCCAGAAATTATGGCACCAAATGCATACCCTAAATCTCTCCAAAGCCTGAAGGTACCCACACTTTCTGCTCTTTGTTGCGGACTGGTTGCCTGGGCAATGGTGGATAAAAATGTAGGGTAAACCAAGGCAGTTCCCAAACCTAAAATAGCAGATAAACCGGCTAAAACGGCAAAGCTGCTGCTGTAAGGAATAAACAGTATGGCTATACCTTGTAATAACATTCCCCAGAACAACATTCCTTTTTTGGAATAATGATCAGACATTTTACCTGTAAATAACTGACCAATTCCCCAAACAGTAGGGTAAATAGCAGTGATAATCCCAATACTTTCATTGTCATAATTCAATGAAAAAAGCACCATTGGTAAAAGCCCCCAAATCATCCCGTCATTCAAGTTATTAATTAAACCTGCTTGAGTGACAGAGCTTAGGGTTTTGTTTTTGAAAGTGGTTTCCAAAAAGATGTTTTTCAAATGCACAGATTTGTCTGTCCCGCTTTCTTTATTTACATGACCTCGGGTATCTTTCACCCAGAGTAATGTCAAAATAAAACCAACAATCGAAAGGAAAATTCCGATGTAAAAAGGATAGGGGGTGAGTCCGTAACTATTGGCTACATAGCCGGTTATAAAAGCCACGATACCCACAGCAAAATATCCGGCAAATTCATTTAATCCCATGGCAAAACCACGGTCTTTTTCGCCTACTAGGTCAATTTTCATTACTACCGTACTGCTCCAGGTCAATCCCTGACTTAATCCTAATAAAATATTAGCAATTATGACGAATGTCCAGCTTGGCGCATAAATCAGCATAAAAGGGACGGGTATAGCCAATAGCCATCCAAAGAGGAGGAGGTTTCTTCTCCCAAATTTATTGGCAAGTTTACCCGTATAATAATTGGCAAATGCTTTACTAATACCAAAAGCTGTAATAAAAGTAAGAATTGCCGTTTTGGAAGCCACTCCAAATTCCACTTCAGCAAATTGCGGGAAAATGCTTCTTTCCATACCCACCATGCCGCCAACAAAACCGTTGACAATCACCAAAAATGTAAATTGTTTCCAGTTTTCTTTAAGTCCTAGCTTTATGCTATCCATTGATATTTCATTTTTCAACATGCAAATGTCGAAAATTATCAGGAATGTTATGTATCAATTGTTATGTAGGGACAATATTATCTACCCAAGTTTTCATGGATTAATGCGTGATTGCTATTGCTTTGAAATCTTATTCTATTTCTCTACAAGATAGTTTACGTTATCACGAACATTTGAAAATCCCACAAATGCCACATCATGGTTTGCTTTTCAATTTACCGATATTCTGGATTCGGGTTGTCCTTATGATTTGAATTATCCCATTCTGTTCTTTGGTTTCCGTGTGCTGGAATACCATTATTGTCTTGAAGCATTTTCGCCATATGAATCAAATTCCAAGTCATAAAAGTGGTATTCCTATTTGTGAAATCATTCTCAGGGCCACCACTGCCATCATCCATATAAGATGGTCCTGGCCCTGCTTCGCCTATCCAGCCAGCATCAGCTTGTGGAGGAATAACATATCCCAAATGTTGTAAACTATAAAGGACATTCATGCCCACATGTTTGATGCCATCTTCATTTCCAGTTACTAGACATCCCCCTACTCTTCCATAATAAGCATACTGTCCTTGCTCATTGGTTTCACCAGAGAGGCTATACAATCTTTCGATCACTTGAGTTGCGATGGAGGATTTCTCACCTAACCAGATTGGTGTTCCAATTATTAAAATATTGGCATCCATCACTTTCTTTTGAATTGCTGGCCAATCATCTTTCTCCCAGCCATGCTCGGTCATGTCAGGGTAAACCCCGAAAGCAATATTATGGTCAACTGCTCTGATGATATCCACATGAATTCCATTTTCCTCCATGATTTCAGCCGACATACTTATCAGTCCTGAAGTATGTGATTTTTCTGGTGATTTCTTTAAAGTACAATTGATAAAAACGGCTTTTAAGTCGCTAAAATCTGTCTTGTTTTCTTTATTCAGTTTTTCCTGATAGCTGCTGAGTTTCATAGTTTTTAATTTAGGATTTCTAAATAAGTAAATCTTCTTCTTAAAAAATGTTTGAGAGATGACATTTGTATTGATTTAACTCTAACAAGCAGTTTAAAGTTATTGATTGATGATTGAGCTTTTTGGATAAGTTAGTTTAATAGGATTGAAATAATTTGACTTTTAGATAGTTTTGCACCGATTAAGCACCTTATTTGTCGCAAAAAGTGCAACGAATAATTTTTATTTGCAACGAATAACCGTATATTCGTTGCAATAAATGCAACGAATAATGAATTATATTTATCAACTGGAAGATTGGCCAAATTTCAAATGGAAGACTGAGGAGTTTTTAGGGCTTCTCAGTGAAGCAAGAAATTTACAGGGAAGGTTGTTAGGGAAAATGGACTCTCTTGGATTTGAATTAAGAAATGAAGCTTTTCTAGATACTATCACTTTGGATGTTTTGAAATCTTCTGAAATTGAAGGGGAGATATTAAATCCAGAGCAAGTTCGGTCATCCGTAGCACGTAAATTAGGATTGGAGTTTGCAGGGGCAGTAGACTCTGATAGAAATGTGGATGGAGTAGTAGAGATGATGTTAGATGCTACACAAAAATATTACCAACCGTTAAGTGCGGATAGATTATTCGATTGGCATGCAGCATTATTCCCAACTGGCAGGAGCGGGATTCGGAAAATAACCATAGCAGATTGGAGAAAGGGTACAACAGGGCCAATGCAAGTAGTTTCTGGAAGTATGGGAAGAGAGAAAGTGCATTTTCAGGCTCCTGATGCAAAATATGTTGAAAGGGAAATGATTAAATTTCTTGATTGGTTAAATGATGATAGGAAAAATGATTTAGTCATGAAGGCTGCTATCGCCCATTTGTGGTTTATTACTATTCACCCATTTGAAGATGGAAATGGGCGAATTGCGAGAGCAATAACTGACATGATTTTAGCTCAAGCCGATAAAAGTGAACAGCGGTTTTATAGTATGTCTGCTCAGATCAGAATTGAAAGAAAAGAGTATTATGAAATCCTTGAGAAAACTCAAAAAGGCAATTTAGACATAACAGAATGGATGGTCTGGTTTTTAAAATGTTTGATAAATGCTTTAAAATCTAGCGGGGAGATTCTGAGTGATATTTTATTTAAAGCTGATTTTTGGAAAAAAAATGCTGAAATAAAGTTAAATGAAAGACAGAAACAATTGCTTAATAAAGTTTTAGATGGATTTGAAGGAAAGTTGACATCTGCAAAATGGGCAAAAATAGCAAAATGTTCAAAAGATTCTGCTATTAGGGATATTAATGACCTAATTGATAAAAATATCCTGGAACAAGAAGAATCAGGAGGAAGAAGCACGAGTTACCGACTCAAGAGCTTTCATCCTTAATTACTAATTATTAATTCTTCCCTCTACTCCTCAAACTGAAAATTCGTATAAGCATTCTGCAATTCCCTCAGCGCATGTTGCTCCCCATTTTTTTGTGCAGTAGCTATTCCTTTTTGGTAAATTTCATCAGCTTTATCTCTATCAAAGAATTCTGCATACAAAGCAGCTGCATGATAGTAGGTTCCTATGTAGTTTTCATGCTTTTCTAACAACTCATCGAAAAGTTCCTTGGCTTTTTTGTGGGCCTCTTCTTTATATTCTGTAGCCAAAGCATAGATTAAAAAGGGATCATCGGGAGATTCTTCTCGAAATTTTTGAAGTTGTGCTATTCTATCTTCATTCATTAGTCGGATTCAGTTTTTATTTTTTTCAATTATACTTAACTTCGGGCTTTAATATCAGTTATACTTTATAAATCTTCAAATTGTCTTTAACAAAAAGTGTTTTAGGCATGGAACTATAAACTCAATATATTTTATGAAAATATTAGTTTGCATAACGCATGTGCCGGATACAACGGCAAAGATTTCCTTTAAGGACGACAATACAAAATTTAATTCAGACGGTGTGCAATTTATCATTGGCCCATATGATGATTACGCTTTAGCAAGAGCTGTTGAATTGAAAGAAGCTTCAGGCGGTACTGTTACCGTATTAAATGTTGGAGGTGCTGAAACAGAACCTACAATCAGAAAAGCTTTAGCAATTGGTGCTGATGATGCCATCAGAATTAATGCTGAGCCAACCGATTCATTCTTCGTGGCAGAGCAAATTGCTAACCATGCTAAAGATGCTGGTTATGATTTAATCATGATGGGTAGAGAATCCATTGATTTTAATGGCGGTATGGTACATGGAATGGTAGGCGAATTATTAGGCTTACCTGCTATTTCTCCAGTTATGAAATTGGATATCGAAGGACAAACAGCTAAGTTGGCTCGTGAGATCGAGGGAGGTAAAGAATATTTAGAATTGGAATTACCTTTTATCGCAGGATGTCAGGAGCCAATTGCTGAATGGAAAATTCCTAATATGAGAGGAATTATGTCAGCAAGAAGCAAGAAGTTGGATGTAGTAGCTCCTTCAGAGGCTTCAGAGGCAGTAAAACTGCAGAAATATGAAATGCCGCCAGAAAAAGGTGATGTGAAAATGATTGATGCCGACAATGTAGAAGAGTTGGTGAAATTGTTGAAAAACGAGGCGAAAGTTATATAATAACTGAAAAGTCGATTAATCATTGTTGAACGAAATTATTAGAAAGAAATGTCAATATTAGTATTTATAGAACACGCAGAAGGCGAAATTAAAAAATCATCTCTTGAGGCAGTATCTTATGCTGCGGCAATGGGAGAGGATGTAACCGCCATCGCAATTGGTCCAGTAGATGAATCAGTTTTGAAAGTAGCTGGAAAAGCTGGAGCTTCAAAAGTTTTGCATGCTGCAGACGCGAAATTGGAAAAAGGATTGATCCTTCCATATGCAAAAGTGATTGCTCAGGCAATGGAAAAAGAAGGTGCAAAGACTTTAGTACTGGCTAAATCTTCATTAGGAGATCCTGTTGCAGCTAGAGTTGCAGCTAAATTAAAAGCTGGGTTTGTTTCCAATGTTGCTGATTTACCTGATACTTCAAGCGGATTTACTGTGAAAAGAAGTATTTATACGGGTAAAGCTTTTGCCAATGTGGAAATGACCACTGAGACAAAAATTATTGGGATCAAAAAGAATGCTGTTGAATTGAAAGAAGATGGTGGAGATGCTTCAGTTGAAGCTTTTGAACCAACTTTAGATGATTCAGATTTTTCAGTCAAAATCACTTCTCAAGATAAACAAGAAGGTGAAATTTTATTACCAGAAGCAGAAATAGTAGTTTCAGGCGGTAGAGGAATGAAAGGTGCCTGAAAATTGGGGAATGATTGAAGACTTGGCTAAAACATTGGGTGCAGCTACAGGTTGTTCAAAGCCAGTTTCTGATATTGGATGGAGACCTCACCATGAGCACGTAGGACAAACAGGCGTGAAAGTATCTCCACAGTTATATGTTGCAGTTGGTATTTCTGGTGCTATCCAGCATTTAGCAGGTGTGAATTCTTCCAAATATATATTAGTGATTAACAAAGATGAAGAAGCACCGTTCTTCTCAGCAGCGGATTACGGTATTGTAGGAGATGCTTTTGAAGTAGTTCCAAAATTAACTGAAGCACTAAAAGCAGCACAAAATTAAAATTCACTTGTGGATAAAATCAAATTAGAAATATTAGGTTTATCGTCTAGTCAGTCGCAATCAGGTTCTTTCGCTTTAGTTTTGGGTGAAACGCCTGGTAGCAGAAGACTGCCGATTATCATTGGTATGTTCGAAGCGCAAGCAATTGCTATCGAAATAGAAAAGATTGTGCCTAACAGACCCATGACGCATGATTTATTCAAATCCTTTGCGCACAGTTTTAATTATGCAGTAAAAGAAATTGTGATTTCGGATTTGAAAGAAGGCGTGTTTTTTGCCAAAATTGTATGTGATAATGGCATGGAAACTGTTGAAATTGACAGCAGACCATCGGATGCCATTGCAATAGGGATACGTTTTGACGCTCCTATTTACACTTATGAAAAAATCATGTCAGAGGCAGGTATTGTACTTTCAGATGAGAAAGAAGACGAAGATATTTCTGAGTTGAAAAAGCCAGTTGAAAAATCATCTTCACCAGGATCTTCATCAACCCCTCCATCAAAATCTGATTTCGACAAATTGAAAAATATGCCGATGGATAAATTGAATGAGCTGTTGGATAAAATGATTCAAAGTGAGGATTATGAAAAAGCCGCTAAAATCCGCGATGAAATAAATAGAAGGAATTAAAAAATATATTCTTAGATGATAATTTAAATAGCTTTGCCATAATTGGTGGAGCTATTTTTTTTGATACAAATTAAATTTCCCCTAAAATCAAGCCTACAATTTTGTGAAATCGGAAATGTTTGCACTAAATTCGTCCATCAATTTTTAAGCAGATAAAATATGACTTTAAAAGATATAGCATCAGTAACTGGTAAAGGTGGTTTATTTCAAGTAGTAAAACCTTCAAGAACAGGCGTTATTTTAGAATCCTTAGATGAGAAAAAGCAAAAGCTAGTGGCTCATGCCCATGATAGAGTATCTATTCTGGACGAAATATCAATTTATACCACTGATGCAGAAGGCAATGTTCCTTTGCAAAAGATTTTTAACACCATGCATGAGGAGTTTGGTGATGATTTAGGGATCGATGCTAAATCTTCAAAAGAGGAGATAATGTCATTCCTTAAACATATATTACCTAATTATGATGAAAACCAGGTTTACCCATCAGATGTTAAAAAATTAGTAAGTTGGTATAATACTTTGCTAAAAGAAGCACCTGAGGTATTGACTGCTAAACGTGAAGATAAAGCGTAATTGATTTAAAAGAAATCAGATTTTAAACCTTCCAAGTTTTCATAACTTAGAAGGTTTTTTATTTTATTATAGTTTAATCAAATACTTGCTCATTCAATTTCCTTACCTCTTTCCAATCCAAGGTTTCTCCTTTTGATAGCATTTTATAATGTTCTCTAAAGTAATTAATGCAAATATCCTGAAATTCTTCTAGAGCTATGCTAGAGGAGTAAATTGGCCTGAAACAAGGGCTTTGGAATCGCTCTTTTTTGCTTAATTTTTCTCCATTCAGGCGTAGGATAGGGGCGGTATCAGTAAAATGCTCTGCTTCCCATTTTTTACCACTTTCTTCGAATACATTCAATTGATCACAAAGTTTCTCCATGCTGATTCTAGGGAAATGCTGGCGAGTGGTATTGATCCAAGTCGTATATTTATACTCTAGCTCATATCTGTTTTCAGGATAAATACTTAAAACCATATCAGCAGATTGACTTTGGCTATATAATGCATAATAATGGAGGGGTTCTTTTCCTTGCACTATATTTAATCTAATGACATCTAGTGTTTTTTGCTGAGTGATTTTTTCAAGATGACCTAGAACCAATTTGTATTCTTCTGTATCAGGAACTTCATCAATTGGTAAATCCACTACTTTACTGAAAGCATCCAAAAAATGAATGTATTTAGGCACACAAGCTTCCATTTCCTTTTCTGCTATTTCCGGTGCGCCAAAAGGAGGATAGAATAATTCAGCTTCTTCTTCATTCAGCCAGCAGACTAATTTTAAAGCTTTTTTCCAATCAGGATATTCAAAATTAATCTCTCTGAAATCCCCAATTTGAGCCATTTCAGTTAATAAATCATAATGCTCTAAAGCTTTTACAGGATTGAAAACAGCCCATACGCCCAAAAAGCCATCAATATCATAATGATTATTGGTGATATATTTTTTTTCAAGCTCAGGCAGTTTATTTTGAATTGCTTTTAGTACAATTTCAGTGCTGGTATCTGCCTCACAATTCTTGGGAACTGGCGCTCCTCTCCAATGCGATAAATCAAATCCCTGTGGATGATGGGCATCTACCACCAATACTTCATCTGGGTATTTTTTGATGTCATAGAAGGGGATGAATATCTTTTCTTGCATAAGCATTTTTTACTTTTAAGAAGCTTTTACGAAATTAAGAACTTTTGAAAAGCTAATGATAAAATTTATGACTTCAATATAGGCCTGTCAGATTTTAGTGCTTAATCCCCCATGTTTAGGTGTTTTCATCTAAACAACTGCTATATTGTTTTATTTCATCTCATAGATTCTTTCAGTTGAAAACACCTGAAAGCGGAGAGTTAGTGAATTAATTGAAAGAAACTTTTCCAAAGTTTAGAACTTTGGAAAAGTTGTCTTTTATAAATAGATATTCAATTCTTGCTAAAACTTCAAATTCAAGCCGACTAAATAATTGGTGCCTGCCTGAGGGTATAAATAATTCTCTCTTACCTCATAAGTTCCGGCATTATAACCGAAAGTATAACCATTGGACGAATACATCTCATTAAAGATGTTATTCACCATCAATTTTAACTCAGCTTGTTTTAAAAAAGGTAAACTAAACTGATAGCTTCCAACAAAATCACTTACATAATAAGGATCCAATGCTCTATCATCATTTGAAGTATTATCCAAGTATTGTTTGCCTACATATTTCCCTAAAAGGGTGAATTTTAAATTTGTTAGTGGTTGGTAATTAAGTTCACCAGCAGCAATAATATTTGGAGAAAATGAAATATCCGTATTCCTATATTCATTTTCAATTATGTTAAACTCATCAAATGCCTCACCATAATCATAAATGATCTCAGTGAAATTGATTATTTTATTTTGACTGAAGGTAGCATTACCCCCAATAGACCATTGTTGATTGAATCGAAATGCTCCAATCAATTCGATTCCAGTTCTATAGCTATCATCCACATTGGTCCGGATACTTGAACCTACATCGTTTAACTCTCCTGTTAAAACCAATTGATTATTGTAATCCATATAATAGAAAATAGCTTCTGCACTGAAATTGCTAGCTTGCTTTTTATAACCTAATTCGTAATCATAAAGGGTTTCATGTTCAGGAGTTTCACCTTGTGGCGCATCTACGAAATCATTTCTTACAGGCTCTCTATTCGCAACTGCAACTGAAGCGTACAATTGACTATTATCAGGCAAACTGTATGTTAATCCTGCTTTAGGATTAAAGAAAAAATAATCACCACCAGTATCGATTACAGCTAAATCATTATCTATTCCTTGAGTAACATAGTCAATAGTTCTGATTTGCATATCAGCAAATAGATTTAATTTTTCATCTAGCTGATAGTTGGCTTTTAGGAAAGTATTAAAGTCTTTTTTTCTTCCGAAATTATCGTAATAGCGTTCTCTGATTTCAGAGTCACCAGCAAATCTTGCCCAGATGATTTCTCCGAAATGGTCACCATCATATTCATTATATGCACCACCTAAAGTTAAATCTAAATTGTCTTTTTGATAATTGAAACTGTAGGTCATCCCATAAAAATGATTGTCTAACCATCTTCTTCTTATTAAATCAGTTGAACTTATGGTTTCATTACCAATTTCGATATCATCTAATTGATAATCTGCTAGATCATCATCATTTCTGTACTGCTCATAATAGCCCCTGCCATAAGTATAGTGTAGGGCAGCATTGGCTTGCAGGTTTTCAGTAAATTGATGTGAAAGATGCAGTTGATAATGGTCTTGCTGATAGTTATCTACCTCATTATCATATAAATAGTAGTTGAATGTTCTTCCAGAGTTCAGGAGGTTTTCGGCTTGTTCATCTGTATAACCATTATTTAAGATTACTTCTTGCATACCTTCTTCATCATTTTCTAAACGAGCTTCTGGTGTACCCCACCAGCTTTGGTAGGTTCTTTCTTTTCCGCCAAATGCCAAGGCTTTTACTATGGTTTTATCCCCATAATAAGCCCCTGATAAAAAATATGATTGCATATCAGAAGTCGCTCGGTCAATATATCCATCAGAATGAATAGAAGATAATCTTCCTTCAAATGACCACCCGCTATTGGTAATTCCTGAATTGAAAATCACATTATGTCTTCTGGTATTAAAAGAGCCAAATGAATTATTTACTTCCCCAAAAGCATCTTGTGAAGGGGTTGAAGTTTGCATATTAACAGATGCTCCGAATGCAGCAGCCCCATTGGTCGATGTTCCTACACCTCTTTGGATTTGGATATTATCTACTGAACTTGCTAAATCCGGCATATTCACCCAAAAAGTACCGTGTGATTCGGAATCATTAATTGGAATTCCATTTACCGTCACATTAATCCTGGTTCCATCGCTACCTCTAATCCTCATCCCGGTGTAACCAACACCTGCACCTGCATCAGAAGTGGTTACCATTGAAGGTGTATAATTCAATAGCATGGGCATGTCTTGGGCAAGATTTTGCCTGTTGAGTTCTGCTTTTTTGATGTTTGTAAAAGTAGTGGGTGTATTTTCATCCGCTCTGGTAGCAGAAACCATGACTTCATCCGTAAGTTGAACATCTTTTTCTAATTCAAAATTAAGCTGAATATCCTCATTTTTTAGGCTTACTTTTTTTACTGCTTGCTTATAGCCGATATATGAAACTCTAATTTCATATTCACCTGTTTCAACCTTATTAATACGGAAGTTTCCATCAATATCCGTGGCACTTCCTTTTTGAATGGATTCTATCACCACGCTAGCACCCACCAAAGGTGAATTGTCATCCTGGGAAACTACTTTCCCACTAATGCTGCTTTGCGCCATTAGATGCATACTCATGACCACAGCCAAAGCAGTTAATAACCACTTTTTTGTAAATTGTAACATTGTTTAAATTGTTTGTTAGTGAAACTTGTGGAGGCGGGGTAAATACCTCCTTCATTTTCCTTAACCAAAATCCCTGCGACCGCATTATCGGCATCAGGTTCATTGGGTATGATCTCAGCCCGTTGTATTAAGGCACCCCTGCTCTGTAGAGCAATTTTTTTATAAGTACTTGTTTGTGTATAATGATTTATGGTTTGATAAAGTTTCTTCTTTTATCAGTTTTTGAGATTTTAACCAATTCGTAAAATTTTTCCATCTTTCATCTTCCATAGTTCCCCAACTATTATTTTGATCAGTATAATAGGGATTAATAGATTTTTGACTTTCTAAAAGAAAAGCCTCATCATTTAAATCTTCTTGGTTTCCAGATGCTGCCAGTATTTTCACGGCATCTTCAGGTTGCGCCTGTGCAAAATGAAATCCTTTGGCGGTTGCTTTCATAAATATAGAAATAGCTTCTGCTTTCTCGTTTAAAACATCAGGATGTGCTAATAAAATAGGAGAATAACCGTAAGGAATATTGTAGGAATCTAATTGAAAGGCATTTAATTGAATACCAGCTCGTTTGGCTAATATTCCTTCCCAAGGCATAAAAACCCAAGTAGCATCTGCTTTTCTTTCTAAAAGAGTGTTCCAAATACCTAATTTATCCGGATTACTTTTGATGAAATCTCCACTGCCACCATCTTTTTTCACCATAGCCTTCACAATATGATCTTCAAATCTAGCATTATAGGATGCATAAGTTTTGCCATCTAAGTCCCTCATCTGCTGCATATCACTATCTTTTAAGCTAACAATTGCGCTTGCATCTTTTTGAAGTATAGCCGCAACTGCTTGAAGTTGTGGTTTGTTTTCTAAGGTTTGGTAACTGATTACGGATTCTGAAGGTGCTATACCCAGTTCAACTTCTTTTTCGGCCACCAATTTGGCAGGGGTTTTAGCATAGTTATCTTCTTCTGGAGATCTGATTTCTACTTTAATGCCGGCTTCATCATAATATCCTTTGGCTTGAGCCACAAAAAAGCCAGTATGATTGGTGTTGGGAGTCCAATCCAATGCTAGTCTGATTAATTCCATTTTAATTGATTTAAATTCAAAATTCCTACGCTCGCATTACCGAGATCAGGTTCAGGGTATATTCTCAGCCCGTTATCTTAAGGCACCCCTAATTGACTTTGCAATATTAAGAGGGAATAATAAGGAATGCAAACTTTTGCCCTAAAGTAAATTCTTCTGAATTGCTTCAACAGCCTTTTCTAATCTTCCTTCTTTTCCTGAAATCACGCTATATTCAAATCCATAATCCTCCAGCTCCTTTTGATAGCGTTCAAAAAGTTCTTCTCTAATATTAGGATTTTCTCTTAATGGATCCGCTTCCCAAGGGAGATCGGGTGTACATAGAAAATAATAATCATAAGGTTTTTGCTCTAATTTCTCCAAGATAAATGAATGACATTCTCCATATTTCACTTCGTACCATACTTTCATCATAATCAAATCAGTATCGCAAAATAAAAATTGATTAGCATTTTTGGCTGCTTTTTTTTCCGCATCAATCATACCTTCGCTGATTTTCAATAGGTCACTTTTTTCATATTGAGCAGCTGTTTCCTCTAAATATTTTCGCCCATATTCTGGCACAAAAGGCTCTTTGAAATGATCAGCCAATCTTTTTGTTAAAGTACTTTTTCCGGTGCTTTCAGGTCCTATGATGGCGATTTTCTTCATGCGTATTTGGTGTGGTAAAGTCTGCGCCAGTTGAAATAACCCACAGCGGCTATTATAACATAAGCTGCCATAAGGAGGGAAGTTAAAAATAATTCTCGCTGGAAATAAATGTAAACAGCTACTGCATCAATTATGATCCAATAGAGCCAGTTCTCTAATACTTTTCGGGTAACTAGTAAAGTGGTTAGCACACTAAAAACGGTTGTAAAGGAATCTAAATAGGGGAGTTGGGCATCAGTATTCTCAATTAAAAAGTAACCAAGCCCAAAAGTGAAAAGAATGCCGGTAATGATGAATAAGCCATGTTCCTTCAATTTCATTTTACTGATGGGTAATTCCTTTTCTTTTCTATTGGGGTTTCTCCAATGCCACCAACCATAAATGGTGGTGCCCAAATAATAGAAATTCAAGCCCATTTCTGCATAAAGTTGAACTTGATAACAGATGACTAAATAGATACTTACACTTACTAAACTTGCATACCAACACCAAATCATTTCTTTGGCAGCAAAGTAGATGTATAAGATGCCAAAAAATACACCTAGTCCTTCTAACCATCCCATATTAAGAAGGCCGTAATATAATTCTTTTAAAATGTCCATTTGCTATATCATTGATTCCTACGCCTGCATTATCAGGATCAGGTCCAGGGTATGTTCTCAGCCCGTTATTTTGAGGCACCCCTTACTTGATTGGGCAAGTTAGGGGATTAAGACAAAAAGAAAAAAGGATTAAGCTTACTCTTTTAAACGTTTTTTTAGCTTGACAGGATTTTTATTTTTTCGCATTCTCAAATTCAGCATTTCAACGACTAAAGAAAAGAATATTGCGAAGTAGATATATCCTTTTGGTACATGGGTATGAAAGCCTTCTGCAAACAGTAAAACACCAATTAGTAATAAAAATGATAGTGCCAGCATTTTAACTGTTGGATGACTGTTTACAAAATTGCTAATTTTAGTGGCAGCTACTAACATGATTGCAATACTTATAACCACTGCTATAATCATAATAATGATTTCGTCCACTAAACCAACTGCGGTTAAAATAGAATCAAATGAAAATACAGCATCTAAAAGAATGATTTGGAATATAACGGAAGAAAAGCTGCTTGCTTTGGATTTCGATTTTACATCAATTTCTTCTCCTTCTAATTTATGATGAATTTCAATTGTACTTTTATAGATTAAAAATAATCCTCCTGCCATGAGGATGATGTCACGATAGGTAAGTTCAAATCCATATATGGTGGTTAGTGGTTCAGTGAGACCTATTAACCATGATACAGCAAATAATAAAGCAATTCGCATCACTAAAGCTAAAATCAAGCCTAGGGTTCTGGCTTTGCCTTGTTGATTTGAGGGAAGTTGATTACAAAGAATAGATATGAAAATAATATTATCTATACCCAAAACTACTTCCATTAAGGTAAGTGATAATAAACTGATAATTCCATCAGCAGTAAGTAAAACTTCCATAAGGTTGAAAAATTAGCTTGTATACTTGAAGTTAGTTATTTATTTAAGTTCTTCTTTAGTAATAGGGATTTTAACTTCAAATGTACTTCCTATATTGGGTTCACTATTTACTATTACTTCACCTTTCAGTCGTTCAATAGCCCTTTTTAAAATGAATAGTCCTAAACCAGTTCCTGAACCTTTTTCGCTAGCTCTATAAAACATACCAAAGATTTTATTTTGATGCTCGGGTTCAATACCTTTTCCATTATCAACTACTTTAAGAATAATGTGGTCTTTTCGCTTAAAAATGACTATTTCTACCTTTGGCTGACTTTTTTCTATATCAATATATTTGATACTATTTTCTATGAGGTTTTGAAGAATAGTATTGATAATATACCACTCAGACTTAAAATAAAGATTACTTTCTATATCTATTGTAAAATTTATTTTTGAGAAGTGAGGTAGATAAGTATATGCTGAGATACAATTATCTGCTATTTCATAGAAATTTATAGGGCTAAGCTTTATATCTCTATAATTTAACTCTGTTATATTGATAAGCTCCATCACAATCATATTCAAGCGCCTTATCTGATGGTCATACATTTTGAAAAAATGTCTGGCATCAGGATCTTTAATGTCTTTATCCACTAAGTCGCTTAATCCCAAAAGAGAAGCAATGGGCCTTTCAAGTCATGAGATACTCTATAAAAAAATGAATCTAATTCTGTATTTTTCTTTTCAATTATAGATGCTTTTTCTTGCTCTATTTCAGCATCTTTTTCCAAATCCTCCATTTGGGAGATTACCTCATAACCATCTACTATGTTTTTGATGTATTTATTGTTTTCTTCTTCCTTTAGTTTTACATATTCTTCTAAATGATAAAGTGCTTTTGAGTTATCTACAGGTTTAAAGCACTGAAAAAGAAGATGATGACATTTAAATAAACTGGTTTTTAGATTACCTTTTTCAGCCAATTGTATGGCTTCTTCTAATAAATCTATGGCCTCCTGAATTTTACCAAGCTTGAAATTAACCCCCCCTAATTTTTCCATGCTCTCTACCATTCCCGATTGCATGTTGTATTGGGTAAACAAAGATAAGGCAATCATAAAATTGTAGCTAGCTTTTTCCAGTTTTCCAGCTTTAGATTTTATTTTTCCGGCAAGATAATATGCACTTGCTAATTTTTCCTCTTGTTTAAGCTCTTCCTTTAGTTTAATGCATTTTTCTACAAATTGAGATGCTTTAATTACTTTATCAGATTTAAGATTAATACTTGCTAGGCTTAGATAAATATCACTTATTAAATCTTTGTTTTGATGTTCTTGTGCTTCAGAAAGAGCTTCGTTATAGGCTAAAAAAGCATTTTTGAAGTCATGAAATCCTTCATATAAATTTCCTAGAAGGCACAAGGATTTAGTGTGAAATTTATAATCCTTAATTTTTTTGTAATAATGAACTGCCTCAGTTAAATAAGGTAATGCCTCACTATACTTTTCTAGTTCTTTTAAAATTATACCAATGTTATAACAAGCATCGCCTTTTCCTCTTTCATAGTTGATTTTACTAGAAATTAATTGCGCCCTCTCCGCTAGCGATTTGGCAGTTGCATATTCCTTGTTTTTTCTTTGCAGTAAAGAAAGTTGATTTAGTGCATCAGCATGGATAGCATTTTTCTCTTTAATTTTTTGTGATTTGAAAAGAGCTTTTTCAGTTAAGCTTATTGAATTTGGGACACTCTCTTTTGAAATTTCATGAGCTTCAACAAGCAAATCCTTTATCTCCCCAATAAGGTTGTCAGCTATTTTCAAGTTATATATTATTCAATGGTTCAATCCAAATATACAATTAAATATTAAAATCTTCATCCTGATCAGACGAATCTTCAAAATTTAACATACTGCTTAATAGATCTTTAAAGCTATGACCTTTAGCTAAAGCATGTTTGCTCAATAGACTATATTCTGCCATTCCATGTAGTGCAAATTCCATCATAAAATAAGTTTCTTTTTCACTCAGTTTTTTATGATGTGCCTGAACCAGATCCTTAAGTCCAGGAATAATATCTAGTTTTTTTCTATATTCCTTCTCACTATCATCATTGAAAAGGTCAATCTTCTTTCCATCATTAAACCACTTACTGATTTGTCTATAAGGATTCTTTTTCTCTCGGTCTTTTCTTAATTCTTCTGGATTAGGGAAATAATGATCAAATTGAGAGCGGATAGCTTTGCCCACTAAAGTTTGTGCAACTATACCAGGCCCTTCCTGCTCGCCTTCATATACTAATTCTACTTTCCCAGTGATTGCAGGAACAACTCCAGTAAAATCCGACATGCGAACGTAAACTTTTGATTCCTTATTAAGTAAAGATCTACGCTCAGCAGCACTGACTAAACTTTCGTAAGCTGAAATAGTCAAACGTGCAGAAACACCACTTTTCTCATCTATATATTCGCTTCCTCTAGCTTCTATAGCAATTTGCTCAATTAAATCCTTAGAAAGCTCATTCAACTCTACCGCTTCATTTTGTTCATCTTTGATAGCTGCTTCTTGAGTTGTAATTTTTCTTCCTATTTCAATGGTTTCTGGATAATGTGTAATGATCTGGGCATCTATTCTATCCTTTAATGGAGTAATAATGCTACCTCTATTCGTATAATCTTCAGGGTTGGCAGTAAATACAAATTGTAAATCCAGTGGAAGCCTTAATTTAAATCCTCTAATTTGAATGTCTCCTTCTTGTAAAATATTGAAAAGTGCAACTTGAATTCTGGCTTGTAAATCGGGCAATTCATTGATTACAAATATCCCTCTGTGAGACCTTGGAATTAATCCATAATGTATTACTCTTTCATCAGAATAAGGTAGTTTTAGTGTCGCTGCTTTAATTGGATCAACATCTCCGATCAAATCTGCAACTGATACATCAGGAGTGGCTAACTTCTCAGTATAGCGTTCATCTCTGTGCATCCATGCAACTGGAGCATCATTGCCTTTTTCTTCCAAAATGTCTTGAGCCTGTCTGGAAAGTGGCTGCATTGGGTCGTCATTTAATTCAGTGCCTTTCAATACTGGAATGTATTCATCCATAAGCAAAGTCATCATGCGGGCTATTCTTGTTTTTGCCTGCCCTCTTAAACCCAATAAATTAATATTATGTCGAGATAGAATTGCCCTTTGAATATCAGGAATTACTGTATCTTCATAGCCCCAGATGCCTTCAAAAACATTTTCTCCAGCTTTCATTTTTTTAATGAGATTTTGCCTGAGTTCTTCTTTTACGGCTTTCGGCTGATAACCGCTTTCCATCAATTCTTTAAGCGTAGTAATTTTTAATTTATCTTGAGTAGTGAGTTTTTCGTAGCTCATAAAGTTATTTTCAGTATCTTTTTTTTCTATTTCTTTTGTAATCTTCAAACACTAAGTTGCCTAAGCCTTGTAAACTGCTGTAATATGCGTTTCCATTATTTACAGTAGTGAATTCTTTCACAAATTCCTGCAAATAAGGATCAGAGGCAATCATAAAAGTGGTAATAGGAATATTTAATCTTCGGCATTGTGCCCCCAGATTAAGGGTTTTGTTCATAATTTTAGGGTCAAGCCCAAAACTATTTTTATAATATTTGATGCCTTGTTTCATACAGGTTGGTTTCCCATCCGTAATCATGAAAATCTGTTTGTTTTTATTTTTCCTTCTTCTCAATAAATCCATAGCCAATTCCAATCCTGCTATGGTATTCGTATGGTATGGTCCCACTTGAAGATAAGGTAGATCTTTTATTTGAATTTGCCAGGCATCATTTCCAAATACAATGATATCTAGCGTATCCTTTTTATATTTTTTAGTGATGAGTTCAGCTAAAGCCATAGCCACTTTTTTGGCAGGAGTAATCCTGTCCTCTCCATACAAAATCATGGAATGGGAAATGTCAATCATCAGCACAGTGGAGGTTTGTGTTTTATATTCACTTTCCACTACCTCTAAATCATCTTCTGTAAGCATGAAATCGCCTAAGCCATGATTGATTTGTGCATTTCTTAAGGAGTCGGTCATTGATATTTGATGCAATAAATCACCAAATTCGTAATTTCTTCTATCTGTTCCAGGCTCCTCACCCAAACCAGTGAAATTGGTCTTATGCTCTCCTTTTCCTGATTTTTTTAGCTTTCCAAATATTTCCTCTAGGGCATTTTTCCGAATATTCTGCTCAGTTTTAGCGGTAATTTCAAAAGAGCCATCAGGTGTTTTGTCTGAGATGAATCCTTTATTTTTTAAGTCCTCTATAAAGTCGCCCATTCCATATTGACCATCTGTAATATTGTATTGCTTGTCAATATTGGTTAACCAACTTAAGGCCTCACTAACATCACCGCCCGTAATGATCAATAATTCGTTGAATACATTGAACAATTGATCAAAAGTGGTGTCTGATAAATCTTTATGAGCTAAATACTGTGTAAATCTGTAACCTAACATATTTCCTCTTAACTAATAAGGGAAGATGAATGTTACTCTAATTGACCGAAATTTATTGAGAATAGAGTAAGTATTATTGTATTTTCTACAATCTTTCTGATCAGGAGCAGAAGAAAATTTTAATGGTTTTCATAAAATATGATGAGAAAATTCCTGATTCACATGCTGTGATAGACTTATTTCCTGAAAGCTATCTTCTAATAAATTATGGTGAGCCATATTAATCATTCCTTTTAAGGATGAAATGCTCGTGATGCTTACCGTTTTCACAATTCCTCTGTCCATTACCATATCATTTTTTAAATCTCCAGAGCCTGCAGTTTTGTGAAAATCCATAATTGATTCAGTAGAATAACTTTTATTGTTTTTTAACCATTTTTGAAACCAATTATTTCTGTTTTGAATGGATTCTTTAGTGTAAAGTTGAGCTGAAGCCCATAAATGAGGTTCTGTGGTTTTTTTTTCCTCTAAAAAAGTTTTATCACCATCCCATTTAAATTCCAATATCCTTAGGGAAGGATCATGAAAAAGCACTACCATAGTAAAGGGTTCTATGCCAGTAAAATCGTAGTTTTTAAAAAATTCATCTGGTTTTATGCATTCAATAGCTTCCATTACAACCAAGCCTCTACTGATTCTATAAGGAGGATTAAATTCATGTGGCTCATTGGCGCCATTCAATAGGCATACACTAATACCATTGTCAGAAGTAGCCACCCAAGTACCTCCAGCTTTTGGATCTTGAGGGAATATAATATTTTTACCTTCCACATGATGATAAGAGGGGAAGCCTGCTTGACCTCTATCTGGACTTTCATCACGATTGGTGGTTAATAAATATTGTTCTTCGGAAAGCGGTAAATATGTTAGCGTACACATAGTATTTGGTAAAACTTCCGAATGATACTAAATTATAAAATCTTTAAAAAGTCATTTCTTTAATTAGTATAAAAAAAATGGATTGGGTCAGGGTAAATGAATGAATAATCTAAAATATGTTCAATTTTAGAACTTTCAATAATTCGATTGGTAAGTTCTTGTTTAGAATTTTCAAAAATTGGAGGTTCGAAATTAAAATCTTTGGCATTTTTTAGAAAAACGTCTTTTTTAGATGGGTGTTTTGGCGCAACTCCATTTAATATGCAGGACCATTTTTCTTGGTTTAGCACTGCCTCAATTACTCCAATGGCATCATCTCTATGAATATAGTTTACTTTTTGTTGATGTTGTGCTAAGTTTTTACCTGTATAATATTTACCAGGAATTCTTTCATAGCCTAATAGTCCTCCAAACCTGATTATTGTTAATTGATCATAAAATGTATTAAGCAATAATTGTTCTGCCTGAATAAGTGCTTGTGCTCTTTCAGAATTAAAATCTAGTTCATGATCTTCATTAATTGCATTGTCAACTTTTGGGTAAACTGATGTGGCACTGATGTAAATAATTTTTTGATTAGAGGGTAAAAGTGGAATGATAGAATTTATGCTATCTAAATGGTGGTTTACTCCATTTTTAGAAGTCTTTGGTGGAATATTAATAATTAAATAATCAGATTGAAAAAAATCAGAATTTAAATTGTTATCAGGTAATTGTATCTTGAATGGATTAATACTAGCATGTTCCAATTCTTGCATTTTTGAAGTGGTGGTTGTACTTCCTTTTACTTCAAAGCCTTTAGATACTAAATTTATTGCAAGAGGAAATCCTAACCAACCACAACCTAGAATACTGACTGATGCCATTAATTATTTTTTTTTGGTACTGTATTGAAAATATAATCCCAGATAGGAGAGGATACCCCAAAATATTTATCAGGATGTTTGTAATGATGTATGCTGTGATATATCCATAGCCACCTCAAGAAATTTTTTGGTGGTTGGTATGCATGTATGGCATAATGAACAAATGCATATGTTAAATACCCTACTAAAAAGCCAGGCACGAAAGCAAATGCATAGTCTTGCATAAATAACCAGAATCCACCAAAAATAATACTACTTATTAAAATGGCTCCAGCTGGGGGCATCACTATCCTGTCTTTATCTTTTGGATATTCATGGTGAATTCCATGAAAAGTGTAAGTTACCCATCTTTTCCACCTTTTATCATTATCCATATGGAATACATATCTATGGATTAGATATTCACCTAAAGTCCAACTGAAGAATCCTATTATAAATAGAATTGCAAAAGTTACGACTCCAATATTAAATTGGGTAAATGATAAATAAGCAAGAGAGATTGAAATAATTGCTAAGATGCTTAATGGAACTGAAAAATGACTTCTAGTCAATTTTTCAAGTATTGGGTTCTCGAATAAATTTTTTGTTCCTGAACCCTTAATTTTCCTGTCTTGTGCTATATCCATAACTATTAAAAATGACAATTTTAAAAAGTTGCTCATCTATTAACTATGGCAATTTAACGACCAAATTAAGGATTTGTTCTATAAGTAGATTTATGATGGTCGTTCAGCTAATTCTTTTTTCATAACCTTATCATAAAAATTTTCATATAATGGAAGGATGTTAGCGATATCAAATTTCTTTGCTCTTTCAAGTGCAGCTGTTTTAAACTTCCCTAAGTTTTCATCAGCTAAAATGTGTAAAGCCTTTTCAGTCATGTCTTTAACATCCCCAACATTACAGGTAAATCCTGTTACTCCATCAATGTTCAATTCAGGAATACCACCCGCATTGGAGGATAAAACAGGAACCTCACAGGACATTGCTTCAAGTGCAGCTAAACCAAAACTTTCTTTTTCTGATGGCATTAAAAATAAATCACTAACGGAGAGAACTTCTTCCACAGCCTCCATTTTTCCTAAAAATCGAATATCTTCACAGGTACCTAATTCACGACAAAGCTTCTCCATTTTTATTCTTTCAGGGCCATCGCCCACTAATAATAATTTAGCGGGAATAATTTTGCGAACATTATTGAATACATGGATAACATCTTCTACTCTTTTAACCTTTCTGAAATTGGATGTGTGTACCAGTAACTTTTCACCATTTGGGCAGATGGCAGTCTTGAAGTGATCTTTTTTCTGTCGTTTAAACCTATTTAAATCAATAAAGTTTGGAATAACTTCAATATGCTGGTAGATATCGAAATGATCTAAAGTGTCTTTTTTCAAATCTTCGGACACAGCTGTAACCCCATCTGATTTATTAATACTAAAGGTTACTACAGGTTCATAAGATGGATCTTTTCCTACTAAGGTGATGTCAGTTCCATGAAGTGTAGTTACCACTGGTATATCTATATTTTTTTCCTTTAGAATTTGTTTTGCCATGTAAGCAGCTGAAGCATGTGGAATAGCATAATGAACATGCAATAAGTCTAATTTTTCATGTTGGGCAACATCCACCATTTTGCTGGCTAAAGCTAGCTCATAAGGAGGATATTGAAACAATGGATAGGTTCTAATGTCTACCTCATGATAGAATAAGTTTTCATTGAAAAAATCTAAGCGGGTAGGCTGTGAGTAAGTAATGAAATGGACGTTATGACCATTCTTTGCTAAAGCTTTTCCCAATTCCGTAGCTACAACCCCGCTTCCTCCAAAGGTAGGATAGCAAACAATACCTATATTCATTTATTTGTTGTTAAATAGTAATTCCTTTATTAAAGTGAATTTAAAACGTAATGCCTTGTGATTATGTTTAAAATATTAAAATGGATAGGTTTAATTAACATAATCCTCTTGCTTTGATTCATATTCAAAAATAGATTGATATATGATATCCATTATTCGTGTTCTGACATTAGAAGTTATTAATTTCCGGTTATTTGCATCAGGATAAACCCTATTAGATAAGAAAATATAAACTAAACCAAATTCAGGATCAGCCCAAGCTGCTGTTCCAGTAAAACCTGTATGACCAAATGTTAATGGTGAGGCATAGTGCGAAGTAGGAGAAGGGCCATCTTCTTCAACGGGTTTATCCCATCCTAAGCCTCTTCTGTTCTCATCAAATTGTTTTCTGGTAAAATAGGGTATAGTTCCTTTCCTGTAGTACCTTACACCTCCATAAGTCCCATCCCATAAGTTCATTTGCATTAATATGGCCAAGTCTTTCGCATTGCTGAAAAGTCCGGCATGACCAGCTACTCCACCAACCATAGCAGCTCCTTGATCGTGAACCCAGCCTTTTATAAGATCGTTTCTAAATACTAAATCATTTTCAGTTGGTGCAATTTGATTTTCAGGAAATCGACATAGAGGAAGAAATCCCATGGTACTCATGCCCATAGGTTTGTAAAAATTTTCATTTAAAAATTCTTCATAGCTCATATTGGTCATGCGCTCACTAATTTTTTGCATAATGTAATAGCCCATATCTGAATAGCGATAATCATAATTCTTTTGCCATCTGGGCTTTTCCAATAGCTCTGAATCAATTACCCATTGCCAAATGGAGTCGCCTAAAACCTGGTGACCATAAAGTCCTGAGGCTAACTGATTTGGATATAATGAGGCTTCATGATTTTGATACAAAGGTGTTTTTAATCCAAACATATCATGCGTTTGTCTCCAAAAAGGAACATATGGAATTAAACCTGCCTGGTGAGTCAAAATATTTCTCAAAGTCATATTTTGCTTATTACTTTTTTTAAGTTCGGGCAGGTAATGACTGATTTTCTTATCTAAATCAATAATTCCTCTGTCATATAAGAACATAATGCTTTGTAATGTTGCGCTCACTTTAGTGATAGAAGCCAAATCATAAATGGTATTATCTTCCACTTTTGAATATTTGTGATAGGTCTGATAGCCAAAGTTTTTTTCATATACGATTTGACCATCTTTTGCTACTAATATTTGACCACCTGGTGTGGCATCTGTTTCTATGGCTTCTTGTGCAATGGCATCAATTTCAGCTAGTATTTTTGGATCCATTCCCACATCCAATGGATTGCTGTATCCAAATCTATTAAGTGTTTTGGTGTTTATACCTGTTCCTGCTTTCATATCAGGAGCAACAGAAACCGGTAATTTTCCTTTTGTAGATTTGGCACCAAACAGCATTTGAGGAGCTAATTTTTGAGTGATTTCATTGTCCTCATACATCATCAGAATTTGTTGAAATGATTGCAGATATTTTAAGCTGTAAGCATTTCCGAAAACAGTTAATACTACATTTGCTTGCTCTGAGAGATTTTGAAGAAAAAGTAAATCTTCTGATTTTAAGCCAAATCTTTTAGAGGCCGAATTATTCATTCCATGCAAACCAACGACAACTGTTTCATATTGACTTAACTGTGTCATAAGTTGACTGTAATCTCCTAAATCCATACTACCTTTAGGTAAATGGTAATGAGTAAAATCAGCATATTTGTCTAAATATTGTTGGAACGTACTGTTTTTATTTCCTCTTAAAGAAATAGAAGCAAAATTGGTGGTATCCAAAATATGTATAGGAAGAAAATTCTTCTCATTTTTAACTAGAGTAGCAGCTTCAGCATATAATTTCTCATTTAGATTTTTAGCCTCAGTTGTATGAAGTCTTTCGTATATATTTTCAGATTCTAAGTTCTTAAAGCCTTTATGTAGTCCTAATTTGTATTTTGCATGAAGGATTTTTTTAACACTCTCCTCCAATCTTTCTTCTGTTATTTCATTGTTTTTGATGGCTTCTTTTATCATTTTAATGGCATTGGGAACATTCATAGGGAAAAGTAAAACATCATTTCCAGCCTTAAAAGCTAATAAATCAGTTTCGCCTGGGGCATAAAAATCGCTTACTCCCTTCATGTTCAAAGCATCAGTAAAAATCAATCCGTCAAAACCCAATTCTTCCTTTAATAAATCAGTTACCACATTTTTGGATAGGGTAGTGGCTTTATTAGACGTGCTATCATATGCAGGAATATGTAAATGAGCCACCATCATACTATTAACGTTATTTTCTATGAGTTTTTTGAAAGGATAGAGCTCAATTTCATCAAGTCTTTCGGTACTATGATTGATGACCGGCAAGGTCATGTGTGAATCGGAATCCGTATCGCCATGTCCAGGGAAATGTTTTGCATTGGCTAAGAGTCCATTGTCTTGCATACCTTTCATATAGGCAACTCCTTTTCGAGCTACATTTTTTTTGTCCTCACCAAAGGATCGATATCCAATCACAGGGTTTTTAATGTTATTGTTGACATCAACCACAGGAGCAAAATTAACATGGACGCCTATTAACTTAGCTTGACGTGCAATTTCTGCTCCCATGTCATAAATAAAATCATTGTCTTGTATAGCTCCCAAAGTCATTTGCTTAGGAAAGTTCATTGTGCTATCCAACCGCATTCCTAAACCCCATTCTGCATCCATTCCTATCCAAAGGGGGATTTTAGATTTAGCCTGCAATTGGTTAGTTATTTTAATTTCTCTCCCTGGACCTCCTTGAAAGAATATCAATCCTCCTATATGATATTTTTCAATAAGAAGTGAGAGGTTTTTAACATGCTGCTCATCCTTATTAGAATAGGCTGCAACCATAAAAAGCTGTCCAATTTGTTCTTCTTGACTCATATCCTTATAAGTTTTTTCAACCCATTGCGAATATGACTTATCTTGTGCACTTAGCAAACTTGCTAATGAAAAAATAAATAGAATAGAAAGGAATAAAACTTTTTTGAACATGTGACAGTTTTGAATTTATGATAAAAGCTAAATTAGCATTAAGTTTGTTTTTGAGAAAGATGATTTCATTTAGATTGTAAAATAGTTTGCTAATTTGTTGAATTAAATTGAGATCATAATAGCAGATTACTATTTAAACTTACATAACGATAGCTTCGTTCTTTTATTCATCTAATTAAATAAATGATTATGAAAATTCCATCCATATTTAGAACTCCAGGACATCAGAGGTTTGAAATTCAACCTCGCTATTACGATCCGGTGAAAGAAGATATAGAAAAAAGAACTGATCGAATTAGAAAAGAAATTAGAAATCAGAAAGAAGGGCATAATACCGAAAGTATTCGAGACGCCTATAAAGCCCGAAGGGGCTCTAATCGATCAGCTGATTTATTTCAGTTTCTAATGGTTGTAATAGTGGGTGTTTCCATTGGCGGATATTTAATGTATGGTGCGAACGTTTATTTTGCTTTATTTCTTTTAATTCCTTTATACATATTCTTGAGAAGAAGGAAATAATAAAATATTTACGGCAATAGCACGATAATAATGGTGATTAGTCGATCTTCAATGCAGATAGCAATTTTGTGTAATTTAATTTTTGAATCCACATAATAAAGTAAATGTCCGATATAATACAGTTATTGCCTGATGCAATTGCTAATCAAATTGCTGCAGGAGAGGTAGTCCAAAGACCAGCTTCTGTAGTGAAGGAGTTACTTGAAAACTCCATTGATGCCGGAAGCAGTAAGATAAAATTGGTGGTGAAAGATGCTGGAAAGCAGCTCATTCAGGTAATCGATGATGGCCTGGGCATGTCGGAAACAGATGCAAGAATGTGCTTCGAGCGTCATGCCACTTCAAAAATTAGAAAGTCAGACGATTTATTTGCATTGAAAACCATGGGCTTCAGGGGAGAAGCTATGGCTTCTATAGCAGCTGTTTCTCAAGTAGAGCTTAAAACCAAAACAGCCGATGCAGAGCTTGGGGTTTTGCTTCAAGTGGAAGCTTCGGAAGTGAAAAATCAAACCCACACTGCTCATACTGGCGGCACCACCATTTCAGTAAAAAATCTCTTTTATAATGTTCCTGCTAGGCGTAATTTTTTGAAATCCAACCCAGTAGAGATGCGTCATATCATTGATGAATTTCATCGTGTGGCGCTAGCCAATCCGCAAGTAGCTTTTAGCCTTCATCAAAATGATATGGATGTTTATCAGTTGAATGCTGGTAAATTGAGCCAGCGAATTGTAGGCTTATTTGGTAAAAATTATCAAGAGCAATTGGTGGCTTGTGAAGAAACTACAGACCAGTTAAAAATATATGGCTACATAGGCAAGCCTGAGTTTGCCAAAAAAACCAGAGGAGAGCAGTTTTTCTTTGTCAACAACCGCTACATCAAAAGCGGCTATTTACATCATGCAGTGGTGAATGGATTTGAAGGATTGTTGGCAAAAGAAGCACATCCATTTTATGTGCTGTGCTTGGAAATTGATCCTAAAAAAATTGATGTAAATGTTCATCCTACCAAAACAGAAATCAAGTTTGATGATGAGCGCATGGTTTATGGAATTTTGGCAGCAGCTATTCGCCAGGCTTTAGGAGCGCATAATGTAGCCCCTGCATTGGATTTTGACAGTGATGTAAACTTCAGTTTTAATGCTCCTAGAAGAAATCAGGTAGATGATTTTACCAGAAAAACCACTAATTACCAAAAGTTCAAACAACCAAAAGATAATGATGGGGAGTGGGATAAAATTCTATCTAATTTCCAAGAGTTGAGCCAGAAAATAAGTGAAGAAGAAAGTGAAGATATTGCAGATGAAAGTCAGCAGTCAATGACTTTTGGGAGTGCAATTAATGAAGAAAATGAAGGTAAGACGCCCCAAAATGAAAGGGTAGAAACTAAATCAAGCATATTTCAAATCCATCAGAAGTATATTGCTACTCAGGTGAAATCTGGTTTAATGCTAGTAGATCAACAAGCAGCCCATGAGCGGATTTTATTTGAGAAATTCAACCGTCATTTGCAAAATAGTGATGGTAGTTCTCAGCAATTTCTTTTTCCCGAGCAAGTGCAATTATCAGCACCAGATTATGCTTTGGTGATGGATATGGAGGAGGAGTTAAAAGCTTTGGGTTTTGTGATTTCTTCTTTCGGAAAAGACACCGTGGTGATTAATGGAGCACCAACAGAATTGACCGATACCTCGGTAAAATCAGTTTTTGAAGGCTTGATTGATCAATTTAAACACAATAAAAACGTGCTGAGTGTATCGAAAAATGAAAATATAGCCCGTTCTTTGGCAAAAAGGTCAGCCATAAGAGCAGGGCATAAATTGAATGGAGAGGAAATGAATGCTTTAATTGATAAACTTTTTGCTTGTCAAAATCCTAATTATGCACCTTCAGGTAACTCTACTTTTATTATTTTTGACCTTAATAAAATTGCAAGCTTCTTCAATTAGATATAAGAGGAGAAGTTATTCTAATTAAATTATAGAAATTATATAGTATAAATTTATGTTCGCAAGACTTACTCCGGTTGTTAAAAACCTTCTTTTAATAAATATAGCTTTATTGCTTATTCCTTCTTTTCTAAGTTTTGATTTGACTCAAATATTTGGTTTGCGCTATATTTTTGCGGATTCATTTCAGCCTTTTCAGTTTATTACCTATATGTTTTTGCACTCTGGTTTTGGCCACTTGTTGGGAAATATGTTTGCTTTATTCATATTCGGCCCAATGTTGGAGCGGTTTTGGGGATCTAAAAGGTTCTTTATTTTTTATATGGTTACTGGAATTGGGCCGGAATACTTTTTGGAGCTGTGAATTTTGTGGAAATGCAACAATTGGAAAGTGCTGCTGAACAATATATCGAAAATCCGAATTATGAAGAGTTTGTATCCTTTATTCAAGAAAATGCTCCAAAAAGGGTGTACCAAGAATGGTATCCATTTATTGATTCTTTTGGAGATAATCCCAGTAATGAAAATTTAATTGAAGGCAGTATTCAACGAGTAAAAGAATTAGTTAGATTTAATGGCAGTATTCCTATGATAGGAGCTTCAGGAGCAATTTTCGGAATTCTTTTTGCATTTGGTTTTCTATTTCCTAATACAGAATTGTTTTTACTATTTCCACCTATTCCTATCAAAGCTAAATACCTTGTAACCTTCTACGGATTATATGAGTTATATGCAGGCATACAGAATGCTCCGGGAGATAATGTGGCGCATTATGCCCATTTAGGGGGGATGTTGATTGCGTTTATTCTGTTAAAGATATGGCAGAAGAATAATACAAGATTTTATTAAAGAAGATGGCAGGATTTTTCGATGAGTTAAAACAAAATTTTAAAAGACCCAATAATGCATTAAACCAGTTAATTATTATCAATGCTGTTGTTTTTGTAGGTTTGGGCTTATTGGCATTAATTGGTAAATTTTCAGGTGTTGAAGGGCTTTATGCAATTGTTGATGCACAATTTACTATTCCGCCAGATTTAGAAAGGTTCATATATCGTCCCTGAACCATCATTACCTACGCCTTTTCTCATGCAGGATTCTTCCATATATTATTGAATATGCTAGTATTGTACTGGTTTGGGATGTTGATTTCTCAATATCTGGGAAGTGCTAAATTGGTTAATTTATATGTATTGGGTGCTTTAGCAGGAGCTGTAGTATTTATTTTAGCCTATAATTTAATCCCTTTTTTAGCTGAAAGAACCACAAGCGGTATGGTAGGAGCTTCTGCCTCAGTTTATGCAGTAGCTACTGCAGCAGCAACATTACTTCCAGATCACAAATTTCATTTGATTTTAATAGGTCCTGTGAAGATCAAATATATTGTAGCTGTTTATATTGTCCTATCTTTATTAAATTCAGCTGGTCCTAATGCGGGTGGAAATCTGGCACACTTAGGTGGAGCAGGAATAGGTTTTTTATACGTTAGAGGATTACAAGCAGGTACTGATTTTGGTTTATGGATCCAAATGACTTTAGGGTTTATTCAAAGTATCTTTAAATCAAAACCAAAAATCAAAGTCACCTATAAAAAGAAACAGACTGCTGGAGCAAGTAAAAGTAGTAGTTCCGCTTCATCTTCTTCATCCAATATTGAGCAAGAAGAAATAGACAGGATATTAGATAAAATTTCAGAAAAAGGATACGAAAGCCTTAGTAAAGACGAAAAGCAAAAGCTTTTTAATGCAAGCAAGAAGTGATTAATGATTAATAATTAATAATTAGGGCATTTCAATTCTGGGAAAGCTATTTATGATATTTCCTAACTTTCCTCATATCAATCTAAAAATTTAGGGATTAGATTTTAATTTTAACCTCTAATTCATTCTTGACTTAAGAAGGATATGGATTTTCTTAGGTAATCCACTAATGTTTTGCACTCACTGATGCTCCCCTGTTTTAGGGAGCTTTCCGTAGGACTGAGTGGTTTTGATCTGTAAATTCAAGGAAAGTTTTTGTTTTTAATAATCCACCATTCCTGAGTTTAATAATCAGAAATAAGACTTATAAATCAATAGTATTAAGAATGGATTATAAAGTAGATGAGACCGCCAATTCGTAATTTCTAATTCCCAAATTCGTAATTAAATCTGTCCGATTACATACATTTTCTCCATGGTAGGATTTTCGCTACCACCTCTAGGTTCTAGCGTTACAGCAAATGCAGAAGCTTTTCCGGTAGTTTTCATTTTGAGTAAGCTTGTCATATCACCCGCTACATCAAAAACGCCCATATCCACAGGATTTCCATCTACTATTGCCCAAAGTTGGTATTGATTCTCTGTTTCATTTGAAGGCATTTTCTTGGCATTTAAGAATACCTCATTGGTTTTCTTATTCCAGTGTACAAATGCTTGGGCTTCAGGCGCTATGTCCAATCCTTTCATTGGAACAGTTTCTATTCCGGGCTGTCTAAGGATTTCAACATTCTCTGCATATTGTTCCATCTGGTTTTTCACCACATTATATTGCTGCGCCATTATTTGATTTTGAGCAATAATGTTGGATAATTTAGCCTCAGTGTCTTGCCATTGATTATAATAATAAACACTGAAAACTATTCCTATTACAGCTACTATACTGGCAGCAGCTGATAAGTAAGGATAAATAGAAAAGGATTTAGTCTCTTTTTTGATTTCTTCTTCTATAAGCTCTTCATTAGAATTATCTTCATCAGAATTCATCTCCAATCCCAAATCTTTAAAAAGTGCATTTTTGGAATATTCAGGAGGTGTAATACTTCCTTCTTGACCCAATGCAAATAAGGTTTCCTCAGCCTCATCTAAGGCTTTTCTTACTTCTTCATGCTCTTCTGCATACTGAAGTAATTCTTTTGTTTCAGCTTCACTAAGCTGTCCCAAAACGAAAGCTTCGATTACTCCGGACGATATGTATGCTTCAATCTTACTCACAATAATAATTCTCTTAATGTACGCATAGCTGTCCTAGCTCTGGTTTTGACAGTCCCTAGTGGGATATCAAATTCCTCAGAAATTTCAGTTTGCGTATAGCCTTTAAAATACATTTGATCAATTACAAATCGAAGTTCGTCAGAAAGCTTATCTAAAACTTTCTCCAACCCTATGCCATCAATTGAAAGCTCAGTTGAATTTGCATTGTCAATGGTATGTACGTTGTCTGAGACTGAATCGGTTTTACCTGTTTTCTTTATTTCTTTTGATCGAAGTTTATCGATGGAAGCATTTCGGCTAATATTCACCAACCAGGTGTATAAACGACCTTTTTCAGCACTATAGGCATTAATGTTTTTCCATGCCTTCATGAAAACATCATGCAATACTTCCTGGGCTACTTCCTCTGATTTTACAATTCTGACTATAACACCATAAATTGCCGCACTGTAATTATCATACAGGTATTCAAAAGCACTTGATTTCTGTGCTTTGAGTTCTTTCACAAGAACCTCTTCCGATATTTTAACTGCTGGTGCTATAGTTTTGAATTTCTTTTGCTAAATAAATGATAATACCCCAATAAAAAAAGCTGTTAGTCAAATTCAGTTAATTAAATCTGCTTAACAGCTTTTTGTTTTGTTTTTTAGGTATTTAAAAAGCGCTAGCTTCCTAGCTCGTGCTTATTTATTACCTTGGTACGAGCTAGGAATCTCGCACCAACTTTTTATTCTCTGAACTGTCGCAAGCGTCCGCTTGTAACAAATACCTTATATATGAATCACTTCATCATAAGCAGCCGCTGCAGCTTCCATCACCGCTTCACTCATCGTTGGGTGAGGATGAACTGTTTTGATCAATTCGTGTCCTGTAGTTTCTAATTTTCTAACCGCTACAATTTCCGCAATCATTTCGGTAACATTGGCTCCGATCATGTGAGCACCTAATAATTCACCATATTTAGCATCAAAAACCAATTTCACAAAACCATCTTTAGCTCCTGCTGCACTTGCTTTTCCTGAAGCGGAGAATGGGAATTTACCTACTTTTAGGTCATATCCTGCTTCTTTCGCTTGCTTTTCAGTATATCCTACTGATGCAATTTCAGGGCTGCAATACGTACAACCTGGGATGTTTTTGTAATCCAATGGTTCAGGATTTTCACCTGCAATTTTCTCAACACAGATAATTCCTTCTGCTGAAGCAACGTGCGCCAATGCAGGACCATGAACGATATCACCAATGGCATAAACACCCTCGACATTGGTTTTATAATAGTCATCAACTAGTACTTTTCCTTTATCAGTAGAAACGCCAACATCTTCCAGACCAATTCCTTCTAAGTTAGTGCTAACTCCTACTGCTGAAAGTACTACATCGCAATCTAGTTTTTCTTCACCTTTTTTAGTCTTGACAGTCACTTTGCAGCCACTTCCTTTGGTATCTACTGAAGTTACTTCAGAGCTGGTCATGATATTGATACCAGCTTTTTTGTAGGTCTTAGCCAATGCTTTTGACACTTCCTCATCTTCAACTGGCACAATTCTATCCATAAATTCTACTATGGTCACTTCTGTGCCAATTGAATTATAGAAATAAGCAAACTCAACACCAATCGCACCAGATCCTACAACCACCATTTTCTTTGGTTGTTTTTCTAAGCTCATGGCTTTTCTATATTCAATAATTTTTTTGCCATCAATCGGAAGATTTGGTAATTCTTTGGCTCTTCCACCTGTTGCTATAATGATGCTGTCAGCTGAATATTCTGTTTTTTTACCGTCAGCTTCAACTTCAACTTTTTTGCCTGATTTCAGTTTTCCGTAGCCCATTATTACATCAATCTTGTTCTTTTTCATCAAGAACTGCACGCCTTTACTCATGCCATCAGCAACGCCACGGCTTCTTTTAATCATGCCAGAAAAATCAGCTTTCGCATCTTTTACAGTTATTCCGTAATCTTCAGCATGGCTGATATATTCAAAAACATTGGCACTTTTCAATAATGCTTTTGTTGGAATACATCCCCAGTTCAAGCAAATACCGCCTAAACTTTCTTTTTCAACTATAGCCACTTTTTTACCTAATTGGGAAGCACGTATTGCCGCTACATAACCACCGGGACCCGAGCCCACTACTATAATATCATATTTTGATGCCATAATATTTATAAATTAATTTTTGGATTCTTTTTTATTTGCAGACAAATTTAATGGAAAAGGGGCTAGAAAAAAATTTTAGCTGACTTAGGATGATGAATACTTCTATAATTCCATTGACTTACATTTTTGGCAGTTCTGGCCATATTATACAATAATATTGTAACCAATACTATTGAAATCATTACTTTGATTTTTCGGGAATTAAATTTAGACAAAGCTTCTTTGGATAGTAGTGTCAATTGTAAAATTATAATAGGAGTTATTGGAGCTAAAAATCGTCCTGTTTCACTTGATTCAAATTCAGGTAATATTAAAAATAGAATAAGGTAGCTCGTAAAAATAATCAGTGGCAATAATTTTGATTTTTGAGCTACAATAGATGTTAAAATGATTATTCCAAATATCAATAGCAGAGCTGAGTGAGCATTTTCCTGGATTGGAATGAAAAACCTAATTATTTCTACAGAAAAGGTTTCAAGGTTGGGAATAAAGTCTGCTATTATAAGGCGATTAGAAAAGTCATAATCTTCGGTAAAATAAATTTTTTGAGTATTATTCCATATAATGTTTGGGGTTATAATCAGTAAATTTATAATTGCCATTTTTATCAAAAACTTCCAGTCTTTTTCCTTCAAAAAAACAATAAAGCAATAAACGGAAAGACCAACTATTATAAATACACCAGCATTTCTTTGTAGGCACATTAAAGCTAGTAGAATAGAAGACAGTATTAAACTGTAATTTTTCGCTTTGTCTTGAAGCCAATTTTGGTAGTAGTATAATCCTGAAAATAGTAAGAAAGTGAAAATTGTTTCTGACCATAGAAAACTACTCATTAAATAAGGATATACACTAAGAATAAAAACTGTTAAACTTATTAAGGCTATATCTTTTTTGTATAGCTTTTTGAAAAAGAGATAGATGAATAATAAAGAGGATAGAAAGCAGACTATGTGAAATATATGATAGGTAGTTTCATTAAAGAAACTCAAGATGATAGGAAAAAGAGGAGGCCAAAAGATGTAAGTACCACCATCCCAAGCGAGAAACACTCTTTCGGATTGAAAACTTCGAGAGGCGGCCCAATAATGAAAGGAGTCTGAAGTCCATATTAAACTACCAAAAGTACTGAAAATATGAATACCTAATGCGAGCAATAGAAGTCCGCCAAATAGTAGCCATTCGTATCTTTCAATTATACTTTTTACCTCTATTTTGTCTTTCATTTTCTTAATTAGCTTATTCCTTGTAATTTTAGGCTTTTTACAATCAACTACAAACCCATTATGACAAAACTATTAGAAGGAAAAACCGCACTTATCACGGGTGCTTCAAAAGGAATAGGTAAAGCCATTGCTCAAAAATATGCTGAACAAGGTGCTAATGTAGCTTTTACTTTTTTATCAAGTGTGGAAAAAGGTCAGGCTTTGGAAAAAGAATTAGCTGATGCTTATGGTGTGAAAGTGAAAGGCTATCGCTCTGATGCTTCTGATTTTAAAGCTGCTGAAGAATTAATTGCTGGAGTAGTTTCAGATTTTGGAAGCTTAGATGTTTTGGTGAACAATGCCGGAATTACTAAAGATAATTTATTGATGCGTATGACAGAAGAAATGTGGGATGATGTGATCAATATCAATTTGAAATCTTGCTTCAATACCGTGAAAGCTGCAAATCGTACTTTTATGAAGCAAAAAAGTGGTTCTATTATTAATATGACCTCTGTTGTAGGAATAAAAGGAAACCCAGGTCAGGCTAATTATTCTGCTTCGAAAGCTGGTATTATCGGATTTACTAAATCGGTGGCTTTAGAGTTAGGCTCCAGAAATATTCGTTCCAATGCAATCGCTCCTGGTTTTATCGAAACTGAAATGACCGATGCCTTGGATGAAAAAACAGTTCAAGGTTGGAGAGATGCTATTCCATTGAAAAGAGGTGGAAGTCCTGATGATGTAGCAGATTTATGCGTATTTTTAGGTTCTGATATGTCTTCTTATATAACTGGACAAGTGATTCAAGTAGATGGAGGAATGTTGACCTAAAAGGGAATTTGTTCTAAAAATTGATTTTTTAAATCCGAAGTATTTTATAATCAAAGAATGCCTTCGGATTTTTTATTTATTCTATTTGTCATTTCAACTATATTATCTTGCGAACTTATTAACTTTAGCTTCCGTTTAGCTTGAAAATATTATTATTTAAAGTGATTTCCAATACGGACATTCACTTCATTTTTAAATAGCAATTATGTACACTAATTTTAATGATTTAGATAAAAACTCAAGGCTTTGGGTTTACCAATCTGACAGAGCTTTTAATAATGATGAGAAGCAATTTATTTTACAAAATGGGAAGGCTTTTGTGGAATCTTGGACAGCTCATAATAAAGCCCTGAACGCATCTATTGAAATAAAATACGATCAATTTATAGTTTTGGCAGTGGATGAAACAAAAGCCTCTGCAACAGGATGTTCTATTGATAAATCTGTTCATTTTATTAAAGCATTAGAAAATGAACTAAAAATTAACTTACTTGATAAAAGTAAAATTGCTTTTTTAAAAAATGATGAAGTAATCCTTGAAAGTCTTTCAACTATTAAATCAAAAGTGGAGTCAGAAGATATTTTGCCTGAACTATTGACTTTTAATAATATGGTGTCCAATAAGAGTGATTTTGATTCTAACTGGTTAATACCAGCTTCTGAGAGTTGGATGGGAAGATTTTTCAAGGCAAAAGTATGATTTTATTTATTTTATCGTTTTAATTGCTAGATTTTAAATCTGAACCATTGAAAAATTCATTTTATATATCAATTGTTATTCTGTTCTTACTCAACGCATGCTCTGTTTATAAAAAAGCAGAAAAGAAATTTGATAAAGGAGAGTTTAACTCTGCAATTAATCTTTACAAACAGGCGGTTAAAAAAAATGATAATGCAGCACAAGCATTATTCTATACTGCGGAATCTTATCGGCTTTCTAACAGATTGGAAATTGCAGCACCATTTTATGAAGCTGCAATTGATTCAGGATATAGAGAAGATGAGGTTTTCTATAATTATGCTCTGGCATTAAAATCTAATTCTGATTATAAAGGAGCTAGAGAAGTACTTGAAGATTATTTGCCAGATGCTAATAATCCTGAGATTAAAAAGTTAGCTGAATTTCAGTTAAAAAATCTATATAATATTGATGAGATACTCGAAGACCAGACTTTTTATACGGTAAAGAATCTGGATGAAATCAATACTCCCGCTGCCGAATATGCTCCTTTTTTTCATGATGACGAGCTATACTTTACTTCTACCCGTGATGACGATGGAAGAATTTATAAAGCCACTGGTGATAATTTTTCAGACATTTACAAAGTAAAATCTAAGGGAGCTAACGTGGATACTACTACAATCGAGAAATTACCTCCAAATATAAATTGGGCTGATGCTAATGAGGGTTCTGTGGCTATAGATTCACGTGGAAGAACGATGATTTTTGCGAGAGGTAACACAGGAAAAAGGAAGGGCTTAAACGATGTAAACTTATATATTACACGCTACAGAAATGGTCAATGGTCTGAACCTGAGTTAATGCGGATTAATGACCCTGATGCATGGAATTCCACTCCCGCTTTTAGTGAAGATGGGCGTACCTTATACTTTTCATCAACTAGAGAAGGAGGTTTTGGTGGAGTAGATCTTTATTCTGCTACAGTTAATAGTCGTGGTCAATGGGGGAATGTTCGAAATTTGGGAGATAAAATCAATACACCTGAGGACGAGATGTTTCCTTCTACTTCTCAAGATGGAAAATTGTATTTTTCTTCCAATGGCCACCCTGGCTTAGGAAAGCTCGATATATTTGTAGCGGAAAGAAAAGGCGGGCAAATCACAATTTCACATTTAGGCAAACCTATGAATTCCAATAAGGATGATTTTGCTGTTTTTATGTATTCTCCTGATAGAGGATTCTTTTCAAGTGATAGACCAGGAGGTGAGGGAAGAGATGATATCTATACCTTTAAAAATGAGGATCCCGATCTTAAAATCGTAAATTATTTCTTGGAAGGAGTAACCACAACTCACAATTCTAATGATGCAGAGGTAATTTTACCAGGTGCAAATGTTAGAATATTTTCTCAAGATAGCGTTTTGTTAGGAGAGATATTGACAGGGCAGGATGGTAAATTTAATTTCCGTGTTTCTGAAGAGGAAGAGTATTTTATCATTGCAGAGAAAGATAATTATTTTACAACGCGAAAGACATTTTCTACAGTAGGGAAGACACTTGATAAAAGTCAGTTGAATTCCTTAATAACAAATAAAGTATTTGAGACGGAAATATTATTAGAAGAAATCATTCTGGATAAAGCTTTTGAACTTGAGAACATTTATTATGATTTCGATTCGGCTAATATTAGAGCAGATGCAGCAATCGAATTGGACAAATTAGTAACTATTCTTAAAGATAACCCACCCATCAAAATAGAATTAAGCTCACATACTGATTCAAGAGGGGAAGCAGCATACAATCAAGATCTTTCAAGAAGAAGAGCAGAATCAGCTGTGGCTTATATTATTTCTCAAGGGATTGATCCTTCGCGTATAAAAGCCAGAGGATATGGCGAAAGCCAGCTAATTATTGAAGATGCTGAAACTGAAGAAGAGCATGAAACTAATCGTAGAACGGAATTTAAAGTAACAGAATACGATAAAGAAGTTGCTAGGAGAATAAGAGAACAAGAAGAAGCTCAATTCAAAAAAGGTACTGTAGAAGTTGAAATTAAAGAAGAAAAAGAAGTGCCTGAAGCTTCAACTGATGAGTTTGATTTTAATTAAAGCCCCCTAGCCCGCTTGCTAGCGGGGAACACGCATGGATTTCGCGGAGCAGTTAAATAAGACAGCATCTTTACTTTGAAATCAAAAGAGCAAAATAATAACTCGGAAATATTCTGTCTCATATTAAAATATATAAGTATCATCTGTGAGAAAAATTCCCCCTTTGGGGCTTAGGGAGCTAAAAAAAGCCCCACATTACTGCGAGGCTAACCCTATTGTTGTATGATGATGAATTTTATTTATCTATTTTAAAATACTTTAATTTCAAATTAAAATACAAATTCAATCTGTGAGGCTGTTCCCCCTATGCACTGGTTCAAGCGTCTCGCTTGGACTACTTATCAAAATATTGCTATGATTATTTTATTGAACAATCACCCTAATATTTTCTTGCAATCCGTTATGGTTTACTTTTAAGATGTACATACCAGACTTCAGTTTTTGGTTGATTTGTAATGTACCATCCGTTTTGAAATTTCTAAACTCTTGTACTCTTACCCCTGATAAGTCAAAAAGACCAACATAAGCCAAATCTTCTCTAAACTCACTAGGTACTTGTATTTTTAAGTTTGAAGCATCTTTCACAGGGTTTGGAGAAACGGCTAATTTACCTTCAAAGCCAACTTCAATTTTCACTACAGAGGAATATTCAAAAGTAGCATCAATATCCACTGCTTTTAATCTGTAGTAAATTACTCCAAATGGAGCTCCTCTGTCAGTAAAGTCATACTTAACATCTGAATTACTTTCTCCTAAGCCTTGAACCATACCAATTTGCTCCCAATTGTTTTGATCAATTGAACGCTCAATTTCAAAGTGAGAAAAGTTTTCTTCTTTAGCCGTTACCCAATCTAATGAGATGTTTTTAGCTGATTTTGAGGCAGTGAATGATTTTAATTTGATTGGGAGTGGTCCCGCTGAATCAGCCCCTCCAGCATCAATAATCTCATTAAAATCATTGCCTTTGTATGTTGTTCCTCCAATGTTAACTCTGGTTTGACCTCCATTAGCGGTATTTAATATTGAATTACGGTTACTTTTATCATCGATTAAAAGGAGTGACTGATCAGTTAAAATTAATTCATCGTTATTTCCATTTCCACTGAAAATAAGGCTTCCTGAGCCAACTATTCGAACTATTATGTCACCGGCTGAGGTTAAATCCCAAGAACCATTCATATCAACATCAGCCCCATCAGCAATATGCACTTCAGTACAGCCACAAGAACCTAAACCTGATAATATTTGAGCTTGTGTGTAGCTACCAGAATTTAAAACAAATTGAGAGTAACTAACTAAGGGAAACATTAATACTATTAATAGAGTACTTATCTTTTTCATAATCATAAAATTATATATGCAAATATACGGGATTCACCTATAAGTATATGAAAATCAATTAGGGAAAAGCGTATTTTTCTTACATGATACACCTAATTTACGACCACTTCATAGTTTTTGGATGTTAAGCAATTAGGTTTTCCGTTGAACCCTCAATTTTAGTCGATTAAGCCTTTCAAAATCAAATTCTTCCAAACTTCAAGTTATCATTAAAACAATTTGCCCTTTGTGGTTGGGTCTGCATGCGCTATATTTGCAAACTAATAAAACTATAATTCATTTATGGCTGATTTTGAAAACCTACAACTGGCTAATGATAAGGGTGTACTAACCATAACCATCAACAGAGCCGAAAAACTAAATGCCTTAAACATCGCCACTATAGAAGAATTGCGTGAAGCTTTTCAGGATATTTATGATAATAACGAAGTAAAATCTGTCATTTTAACTGGAGCCGGAGAAAAAGCTTTTGTAGCGGGTGCTGATATTTCTGAGATTTCAGAATTGAATGAAATGAATGGAAGAAAGTTTTCTGAAAATGGTCAGGAAGTTTTTGAAATGATAGAGAAATGCCATAAACCTGTCTTGGCAGCCGTAAATGGCTTTGCTTTGGGTGGTGGTTGTGAACTGGCAATGGCTTGCCATATGCGAATTGCTACCCCTAACGCAAAATTTGGTCAACCGGAAGTTAACCTAGGTATCATCCCAGGTTATGGTGGCACACAAAGATTGACCCAATTAATTGGAAAAGGAAAAGCATTAGAGCTAATGATGACGGCTGATTTCATAGGTGCTGAAGAAGCAAAAAGCCTTGGTTTAGTTAACCATATTGCCGAAAGTCATGAAGAATTAATGACTTTAGCCAATTCTATCCTTAGTAAAATTAATAGCAAAGCACCTCTAGCCATTGGAATGGTGATAGATAGTGTGAATGGTTACTATACTGGAGAAGAAAATGGTTACCAAACAGAAGCCAACAGTTTTGCAGCCTGTTGTAAGTCCGAAGATTTCAAAGAAGGAACAAAAGCCTTTTTAGAAAAAAGAGCAGCCGAGTTTAAAGGAGAGTGATTTTAATTAATAATTAGTAATTTTTTAATTAATAATTATAGAGACATGGTAAATAGGAAGATGAATTATCCTTTTGGTAGTCCTCTTTCTATTTTCAAATTCAGACGCCCAACTCTCTACTTCCATCTTCCAACCTCTAACTCCTTATGAACCCTCTAAAAAAATTAGCATCAGAAGCCGGTTTGTATGGATTGCCCAGCATAATGGGTAGGTTGCTGAATTATTTATTGGTTCCGATTCATACGGGAGTTTTCATGCGAGAACAATTTGGAAGTATCGGAGAATTATATGCTTATGCGGCTTTTCTTAATATCCTTTATACTTATGGTATGGAAACGGCATATTTCCGTTTTACCACCAAAGAAAAATCAGAAAGTTATTATTCCAACGCATTTACAGCTGTTCTTTTAACTTCCGTTCTATTTAGTGGGAGCATTTTTATATTCGCTACTCAAATAATTCAATTTCTTGAATTAGATGTTCAAACTTACATTGTTAGATATTTAGCGGTCATCTTTTTCATCGATGCCATAGTAGCAATTCCGCTAGCGAAACTAAGATTAGCCCATAAGGCAAGGAAATTTGCTTTTGCCAGAATCAGTAGTATAGCGCTCAATATACTTTTCAACCTTAGTTTTTTAATGCTTTTTCCTTTTCTAGCGAAAGAAGGTTGGATGAATTGGGACACACAAGAACCATTTGATATTGGGTATGTGTTTTTAGCCAATCTCTTAGCCAATTTATCAATGGTAATCATATTGTATAAAGAAATTTTCAAGCAAAAACTCCAATTCCATTGCCCTAAAGTAAAAAAAATGTTGGTCTATGCTTTACCCATTTTGGTAATGGGATTGGCGGGCATATCGGTTGAGCAATTAGACAAAATCCTTTTTACTCATATTTTACCTGAAAATTTTTATGACGACAAAACTGCTAAAGCGGCTTTAGGCGTCTATATGGCCTCCTTCAAATTAAGTATTTTTATGGCTTTGGCAATTCAGGCATTTCGCTATGCAGGGGAGCCCTTCTTTTTCAGTCAAGCTGAAGATAAAGAAGCACCAGAGCTTTTTGCTAAAGTGCTCTATTATTTTGTTTCACTATCTCTTGTGATTTGGGTAGGGGTAAGTTTAAATGCTGATTTAATAGGTAGAATATTCTTGAGTGGAGAAGAATACAGAGAGGCACTTTTCTTAGTTCCTATATTGCTCTTTGGTAAACTGTTTTTTGGGATATATATAAACCTCAGCATTTGGTTTAAGTTGACCGACAAAACATATTATGGTGTATATATAAGTATAGTAGGTGGACTTATAGCATTAATAGGGAATATCGTTTTGATTCCAATCTTAGGATACACAGGTGCTGCCTTAACATCTGTTTTGGCATATTTTAGTATGATGATCTATTGTTATATTACTGGTCAGAAGCATTTTAAAATACCTTATCCAATTGGTAAAATAGCATTGAACATCATCATTGCTGGAATAGTAATAATTACTTTTTTCTATTTCAAGCCAAGTTCTATTTGGCTTAATTATGGGTTAGGAATTCTGATTACCTTAATATATGTAGGGGTGATGTTTTTATATGAGCGCAAAAGGATTTTTTCCAAAAGATTAAAATGATACTTTTGATTTTGAAAAATAAATTATGCAAGTAAAAGTTATAAATAAGTCAAATAATGAATTACCAGCTTATCAAACAAAGAGTGCAGCTGGTTTAGATTTAAGAGCAAATTTGGATGGACCAATTAATTTAAAGCCAATGCAAAGGGTTTTGGTTCCAACGGGTTTGTTTATGGAATTGCCTGATGGCTATGAAGCGCAAATCCGCCCAAGAAGTGGATTGGCCTATAAACATGGAATATCTGTTTTGAATAGTCCTGGCACAATTGATGCAGATTATAGAGGGGAAATTAAGATTTTATTGGTTAACTTATCAGATGAAGCTTTTTAATTGAATCTGGCGAAAGAGTTGCCCAGATGGTGATTTCTAAACACGAGCAAGTAGATTGGGACTTAGTAGAGAGTTTAGAAGATTCTGAGAGGAGTGCTGGTGGTTTTGGGAGTACGGGGAAATAGTCAAACACCTTAACTTACCAATGCTATCAAAGTAAATAAACTTCCTTAGATAGTTTTCGCTAAAGCGAAAAACCTTTTGTCTTCTTTTGTTCCTTTTATGGTTAAATAAGAATGTTTGTTAGTATGAATTGACGTTAGCAAATTTTCACCACAAAGTGACAATAGAACACAAAGAAAAATAACTAAAGTTATTTTTAGGATTATTGCGAACTATTTAGCTTCAAAGTTTAAAGTGTATTTGCATTGCTTTTGGGGTTAGGGGGCTTTAAGATGGCAAAAAGAGCAGAACGATGTTTTTGAGATAATAATTAGCCAAAACAATAATTTTACTAATTTTAGAAATAAGATAATTAGCCCTAAGGCATTTAAAATATATAAATTATGAACATTATCATTCCAATGGCGGGCATGGGAAAACGCATGCGCCCACATACATTAACAGTTCCAAAGCCTTTAGTACCTATTGCTGGAAAACCAATCGTACAGCGCTTGGTGGAAGACATTGCCAAAGTTTGCGGGAGCGGAGTTAATAAAATTGGATTTATTATTAAATCTTCTTTTGGAAAAGAAATAGAACAAAGCTTGCTAAAAATAGCTGAATCTGTTGGAGCTAAAGGTTCTATTCACTATCAGGAAGAAGCTTTAGGAACTGCACATGCTATCATGTGCGCCAAAGATTTATTGGATGGCAATACAGTTGTAGCTTTTGCAGATACGCTTTTCAAAGCTGATTTTAAATTGAATACTTCTGAGGAAGGCATTATTTGGACGCAAAAAGTAGATGATCCTTCTGCTTTTGGTGTGGTGAAAGTGAATGAAGATAATGTCATCACCGATTTCATCGAGAAACCTCAAACTCCGGTTTCTAATCTGGCAATAATTGGGATTTATTATTTCCAGAAAGGGGAAGATTTAAGAAAAGAGCTACAATATCTTTTAGATAATGACATTAAAGATGCTGGCGGTGAATTCCAAATCACGGTTGCACTCGAAAATATGAAAGGTAAAGGCGTAAAGTTACGACCCGAAACAGTAACTGAATGGTTGGATTGTGGAAATAAAGATGCTACAGTTTACACCAATCAACGCTATTTGGAATTTATTAAAGGTGAAGAATTAATTAGTAAAACTGCAAAAATCGAAAATTCTGTAATTATTCCTCCAGTATATTTGGGAGAGAAAGTATTTATTAAAAACTCTATAATAGGTCCTCACGTTTCCATCGGAGACGATACTGAGGTTCAGGAAAGCAGAATAAGTAACAGCATTATTCAAACAAATACTATCATATCTGAAGCACAAATTAAAAACAGTATGTTAGGCAACTTTGTATTATATGAAGGAGCTGCTAAGGATCTGAGTATTGGTGATTATAATAAGGTGATAGAATAACAATTGTGAATTTAATATTTCAATATATTTTAAAGGGAGCTTTCTTGTCCTGTTTCTTTTTAGGACAGGGTTTGATACTTTATGCACAAACTCCAGAAACTCCTCAACAAGAAGAAGATATATTACCTGATGCGGATCCTTTAAAAGTAGATCGCTTTAATGTTGAGTTCCTGATAGTAGAGGGAATGCATTATCTAGCTATTGATAATGAATCAAAAGCTTTGGACAGCTTTATGAAGGCTCATGAAATTATGCCTGATAATGCTGCTTTGAATTATAAAATCGCTAAAATCTTAAAAGATGGAGAGGATACTGATCAAGCCTTGTTTTATATCACTAAGGCAACAGATGAAGAGGAAAGTAATTACTATTATTTAGCACTAAAAGCAGAAATATTAACAGACAAGGGAGATCTTACCAATGCAATTTCCACTTATGAAGATCTTTATGAATTATCTGACAATGCTCCAGATGATTACCTATTAGAATTGGCTGCGTTATATCTTTACAATGAAAATCCTGATATGGCTTTAAATACTTACGACAGGATTGAACAAAGGTTAGGGGTGTTAGAAGAAGTTAGTACTCAAAAACAAAAGATTTACTTAAAACAAAATAAGCTAAAAGAAGCAATAGTTGAGGGTAAAAGATTGGTTGAAGCCTATCCTAAAATTGGTGAATATGCCGTTTCAGTTTCCCAGGTAATGGTTTCTAATGATAAGAAAGAAGATGCCATCGATTATTTAAAGGAGTATTTAGATGAACATCCTAATCAAGCTTTGGTAGAGATGGAATTGGCTAAGTTGTATAGACAAACCAATGAATTAGATCTTGCATTAAAGTATTTTGAGATAGCGTTTCAATCAGAAGAGATACCACTGGAAGATAAATTAAACAATTTTGTAGCCTTGATTAAAAAGCTTTCGAAAGGTACTCAAGTTTCAAAATTAAAATCATTAGGCAGAAGTATTATAGGAATTCATGCAACTGATGCAAATGCATTTGCAGCAAATGGTGATTTATATTTTGCTATAGATGAAAAAGATAGTGCTAAATATTTTTATGAAAAAGCAGTAGGCTTAAATGGCGATAACCTCCAATTATGGCAAAATTTACTGTCATTAGAGATGGAAAATAAGAATTATGAAAATGTTGTTGATTATGCTAACGAGGCAATTTCCTATTTTCCTAATCAACCTGTACTTTATTTATATGGAGGTTCAGCTCATTTTTCTTTAAAGAATTTTAAAAGTGCCATTATGCTATGGGAGCAAGGTAAATCAATTGTTTATGGAAATGATAGAATGAAAAGTAGCTTTGCTGCTCAATTAGCAGATGCTTATCATGCCGATAAACAATATGAAAAAGCTTTTCAAACATATGAAGAGGCAATAAAAGCTAATCCTTCAAATTATTTTGCCATTAATAATTATGCTTATTATTTATCTCTAAAAAAGAGAAATTTAGACCGTGCGAAAGAATTATCTGCTAAGATGGTAAAAGCTAATCCAGATAATGCTACCTTTTTGGATACTTACGGATGGGTACTGTTTCAGCGAGAAGAATATGAGGAAGCTTTAAAATATTTAGAAAAGGCGGTTAAAAACCAATCTTCTGCTACTATTATTGAGCATTATGCCGATGCACTTTATAAAACAGGACAAAAAGAAAAAGCATTGGAACAATGGAAGAAGGCCAAATCTTTAGGTGGAGCCTCTGAATTAATTGATAAAAAAATATCTGAAAAAAAATATTATGATGCGACTATTTAGTGTGTTGATTTGTAGTGCTGTTTTAATTTTCTCTTCTTGTAGTAAAAAATTATTACCTACTTCAACTATAGAAGAGGAGTATGCTCTGGAAAAGTTTGATTTCGAATATTTACAAGCCAAATCAAAAATTCGTTTTAGCTCACCTGATCGAAATCTTAGTTCAAGCGCTAGTATTCGCATGAAAAAAGATAGTGTTATTTGGGTTTCTGTTTCTCCTGTATTTGGAATCGAGGCTGCTAGAGGCTTTATTAGCCAAGACACTATTGTTTTTATGGATAGAGTAAATAAAGATGTTTACCGGTATAGTTATGAAAGCTTAAGCAATGCACTTAATTTTGAAGTAGATTTTGAGATGGTGCAATCTATTATTCTAGGAAATCAGGTTTTTGATTTTCAACAAGACGATAATTTTTCAAAGAGAGCTGGAGAACTTAAAATTGGTCAAAAAAGAGGCAGATTTGAATTGGAAACTCAGGCATCATCTAAAAACAGAAAGGTGGAGAATATTAGAGTTAAGGAAATTCCAGATGGAAGTAAAATGGAAATAATTTTTTCTGAATTTAATATCGTTGATGATCAAGCATTTCCCTTTAATACAATGGTTGAAATTTTATCAAAAGGAACTAAAGGAGACGAATCTACTCAAGTAGAAATTAATCATTCGAAAGTGGAAGTAGGAGATACTCCAATTTCATTTCCTTTTAGCGTACCTGGTAAATATGAGAATTAATTTTTTCCATATTGGCGTATTCATTTTCCTATTTACTTTTGGATATACAGCTAATGCTCAAAAGTCAAGGGAAGAACTCGAGAAAGAGAAAAAAGAAAATCTCGAGAAGATCAGCCAGGCTGAAAAAATATTAAATCAAACCACATCCAAAAAGAGAGCTACGATTGGCCAATTAAATGCATTAAATTATAAAATCGAGGCTCAACAATCTCTAACGAACTCTATTTCCAATGAACTTAATTTATTAAATGAAAAGCTGAATGAAATTGGCAGTATCATTAACTCTATGGAAAGTGACTTAGAGAAAATGAAAACTGAATATGCTAGCATGCTTTACGCCACTCAAAAAAGTAATCAATCTTTAAGTAAGTTAGCCTATATTTTTGCGTCCTCTTCGTTTTATGAAATGTTTATGCGCCTCAAATACATGGAATATTATGGGAAAATGCGTAGACAACAAGCTGCTCAAATTGAAATGATTAAAGATTTATTAATTGGTCAAAAAGAAAGTGTGGAGGAGGTAAGATTGGAGAAAAGTACTTTGTTACAAGAGCAAATATTTAGAAATAGGGAGTTGAATAAATTGAAGAAACAACAGAGTAGTTTAGTAGCAGAGTTGAATAAAAGAGAGAAGCAAGTTAAAGAAGAGATTGATGATAGGAAAAAGTCAGTGAAAAACCTTGAAAAGATAATAGCAGATCTCATAAAGAAAGAAATTGAGAAAAGTTCAAAGGGAGCTTCTTCCACTAAATTTGCTTTAACTCCAGAGGCAAAAGAGTTGTCCGATTCTTTTGCAGGCAATAGAAATAAATTGTTCTGGCCAGTGAATTCAGGTTTCATCTCTCAAAAGTTTGGAACCCATCCACACCCTGTCTATAAAAATATACAAATCAATAATGACGGAATAGATATACAAACCAATGAAAATGAGGAAATAAGAGCTGTTTTTGATGGAGAGGTAAAAAATGTAGCATTTATTCCAGGTATGAATAATGTGGTAATGGTACAGCATGGAGAGTATTTCACGGTCTATGCTAGACTCAAAGATGTAAAAGTGACGAAAGGAGATCAAATAACTGCTAAGCAAGCACTGGGTACCGTTTATACTGATAGTGATGGCACCTCAGAAATACAATTCCAAGTCTGGAAAAACAATAAGAAATTAAACCCTGAGCAATGGTTGTTTAAGAAGTGATGGTATATTATTTGTTTTTAGTTAAATTTAGATATGGATAAGTTGTCTGAAGTCTTAAATAAGATCAAATCTGAAGTCAGTAAATTAGATAATACTGCAGAAATAATTCATTTTGGTTCAACTGCAAGAGGTGATTTTAATCGTGAATCTGATATAGATATAATTATATTGGTTGATAAAAAGCCTGCTGATTTTCAAGAGGAGATTAATTTGAAATATCCTCTTTACGAAATAGAAATAGAATCTGGCATAATTATAAGTCCTATTATTATGACAAAATCCGAATGGAATACAAATAAGAATAAATCTATTTTTCTTGAAAATGTATTGGAAGAAGGTAGGAAGTTATGAAATGAACATAAATTTTAGAATCCTCAATATACTAATTAGGATGGATAAAATTTATTGAATTCCATCCTGATATATACGGGACAAGTTGTGAACGTTGATAATAAACTTATACACATGAATAAGGAGGATAGAATTTCTTTAATTAAATATCGGATAGTTAAGGCAGAAGAAACGCTAAAAGAAGTTAATATCCTAATCAAAAATGAATTATGGAATACTGCCGTTAATAGGATTTATTAAGCAAATTATTATGCTGTAACAGCTTTATTGATTTCTCAAAATATAAGAGCAGTTACTCATGCTGGTGTCAGACAAATGTTAAGTCTGCATTTTGTCAAAATAAATATTATTGATCGTGATCTTGGGAAGTTTTATTCTTATATTTTTGACATGAGGCATACTGCTGATTATAGTGATTATATCGATTACGATCAGAACCAAGTGATGCCATTAATAGAGCCAAGTAAAAAGCTAATCAATAAGATTTCGGAAATTTTAACTCAAAACCAATCTAATCCCTGAACTATTCTCTCATTCTTAACCTTTCTCATTAATAAGCTGTCAATTTTTTGATAAGTGATTGCTTAGGCAGTCAAATATTAATTAACTTTACATTCACATTTATAATAATTAAGCAATGAACACAGTATTTGCATTTTTAGGAGGATTAGGAGGATGGGAAATTCTTCTGATCATGTTAGTGATTTTAATATTTTTTGGTGCTAAAAGAATTCCAGATCTTGCTAGAGGTTTAGGAAAAGGTATCAGGGAGTTTAAAGATGCTACCACAGAAATTAAAGACAATATAGAAGACGGAGGTACTAAAAACACTACCTCTAAAACGGATAGCACTGAAAGTAGCAATACTAAAGACCAATAAAATTGGAAACCTATCACAGTCTAAAACTACTTCAGCAGGAGCTGAAGCAAGAAAAGTATTCCCTAAAATCAGTTGTTGAACATTATTTAAAGCAAATTGAGGAGCAAAAGCACCTCAATGTGTTTTTAAATGTGTATGAAACTGAAGCTTTGGCTAAAGCAGATGAACTTCAAAAAAAGTTAGATTCAGGAAAGCCATTAGGGAAACTATTCGGATTAGTGATAGGTATCAAAGATGTATTGGTTCACAAAGATCATGAAGTCCGATCTGCATCCAAAATTTTAGAGGGCTTCGAATCTCAATTTACAGGAACTGCAGTTCAGCGATTACTTCAGGAAGATGCCATTATCATTGGAGTCCAAAATTGCGATGAATTTGCTATGGGCTCTTCTACTGAAAACTCTGCTTTTGGTCACTACTTTAAATGCGGCTGACAATTCCAGAGTACCGGGTGGTTCTTCAGGAGCTTCAGCTGTAGCAGTTCAAGCTGAACTTTGTATGGCTTCTCTAGGTACTGATACGGGTGGCTCCGTAAGACAACCAGCAGCATTTTGTGGTGTAGTGGGAATTAAACCCACTTATTCCAGGGTTTCTCGCTATGGTCTAATCGCTTTTGCCTCTTCTTTTGATTGCATTGGTGTTTTTTCAAATAATATTGAAGATAATGCAAAAATATTGGAAGTAATTGCTGGTCATGATGAATATGATAGTACTGTTTCTAGAGAAAAAGTACCTGCTTATGCAGAAAATTTACAGCTTAATAAAAAACTAAAGATTGCTTACGTAAAGGAAACTTTAGAAAACGAAGCCTTACAAGCTGAAATAAAAGAAGCTACTCTTTCCAAATTAGACTGGTTGAAAAGTGAAGGACATCAAGTGGAGGAAGTCACTTTCCCTCATTTAGATTATGTTTTACCAACCTATTATATCTTAACCACCGCAGAAGCAAGTACTAATTTATCCCGTTTTGATGGCGTACGTTATGGATATAGAGCTCCAGAAGCGCATAATATGGAAAGCATGTATAAGCTTTCTCGTTCACATGGATTTGGTGAGGAAGTAAAACGAAGGATCATGCTTGGAACGTTCGTACTTTCCGCTAGTTATTATGATGCTTATTATACAAAGGCTCAGAAAGTAAGAAGGATCATTCGAGATGAAACTCGAGAAATGCTATCTGATTATGATTTTATTATAATGCCTACAACCCCAACTACTGCATTTCCTTTAGGAGCTAACAGAGATAATCCAGCTGAGATGTACTTGGAGGATATTTTTACCGTTCAAGCTAATGTGAGTGGTATTCCGGCTATTTCAATTCCGAATGGTGTGGATGCTCAAAATTTACCAATTGGTTTACAAATTATGGCTGATGTATTCAAAGAAAGCGAATTATATGCATTTGCTGATTATTTGATGCAATCATAATCTTAATATTATGGGGGAGATAGTAAAAAAAATATTGCTTTTTGGTTTTTGCTTGCTTTTTGCAATTTCTTCCAATTTTGCTCAGCAAATTAATTATTTGTCTGTATCACTAACGCTTGATTCCCTATCCTTAAGTACTTCAAAAAACATTTCAATTACTAAGGATACAATAAATGAGAAATTGATTCAGTTTTCGCATCAATATGAGTATGTTCCAGAATTTGAGGAGGAAGTAATTAAGGAAAGATTAACTCAAATTGAGAATGAGATACCTTTGACTTATAACCCTATAGTCAATTCATTTATAAGTTATTTTACCGTAACAGATCGTGAGTACACCAAGAAGGTAGCCAAACTACAGACTAAGTATTTCCCGATGATAGAGCGCTATTTAGAAAAATACAATTTACCGGATGAGTTGAAATATTTAGCTATAGTTGAATCAGGTTTAAATCCAAAAGCTAAATCCCCAGCTGGGGCAGTTGGTTTATGGCAATTTATGCCATTAACAGGCAGATTAGATTATGGGCTTACTGAAAACTGGTATTTGGATGAAAAAATGGATATGGAAAAGTCTACTGATGCTGCTTGCCGATATTTGTCTTTTCTATATAAGTATTTCTATAATGATTGGCCTTTAGCTCTAGCGGCTTATAATACTGGCCCTGGTAACGTGCGTAAAGCAATTAGGCGAAGCGGTTATAAAAAGAATTTTTGGGAAATTTATCCTTATCTCTACCGTGAAACCAGATCATATGTTCCTCAATTTATTGCAATCATGTACAGTATGAATTACTTGGAAGAGCATAATTTCTTTATTGAGGAATATGAATATATGCCTGATTATGAAACAATTTCAATTAATGGTTTCATCAGTTTACCCTTATTTGCGGAACATTCAGGTATCTGCATAGAAACTTTAAATGATCTTAACCCTGAACTTAAACATGGAGCTATTTCTGATAAGCATCCAATGTATGAATTAAGAATCCCCTCAAATCAAAAAGACTTTGTGGTTGAAAATTTAGATGAGATTATGCGATTTGCAGGTCAGGGTAAAGAACATTTTGAGAGATTGGCCAGAAATGAGGTAGGGAGTACCTACGGAAGGCAAAAATTAACTTATAGAGTGAAATCAGGTGATGTTTTGGGTAAGATTGCTAGTAATTATAATGTAAGAATATCAGACTTGCAGCAATGGAATAATTTGAGAGGTACACTTATAAGAGTTGGGCAGCCTTTAAATATCTGGATAGCGGATGATTTTTATGATAATGTGAATAAAAAATTAAATACTATTAGTCAAAAAGGCATTGCTAATCAGAATAAAGCCCTACAATCAGGTGAGTACAGGGTTCAGAATGGAGATACTTTATGGGATATTTCTAGAAAATTTGATGGACTTACAGTAGAGAAGTTAAAAAAAATAAATAATTTGGAGGGAAATGGGATAAAACCTGGTCAAGTTTTAAAAATTAAAGAAAATTCATAAAAACTAGCATTATGTTTGAATTCAATAAATATTATTTCCTTATCATATTTTTATTTACTTCATTGTTTATGGTTTCCTGTGATGATGAAGGCAAAGGTGGACAGCAGAATAAAGATTCTAATTCTACTATGCAAAAAGCTAGAGGAGAATCAGGTGAAGTGATTTTAGTAATTCCACCTTCTTTGTGGGAAAGCGAATTAGGAGATTTATTAAGAGAGGTTTTTACTTCCAATGTTAAAGTTCTTCCACAGGATGAAAGATTATATGATATAAAACCGGTTGATCCTAGTAAATTTAATAGTGTATTTAAAGCCTCACAAAACTTGATGTTTGTAGCCACTTTAGATAATCAAAACCCAGAAGGTAAATACATGAAAAGGTATTTTACTGAAAATTCATTGAATCAAATAGAGAAAAATCCTGATTTATTCTCATTTGAGCAGGAAGATGTATATGCCCGCGGTCAGGATGTCCTTTACTTATTTGGTAGAAATGAAAAAGAACTAATCAAGAATATAAATGAAAATAAAGCTGGTTTAAAGGAATTTTTCAATGAAAAAGAAACTGAAAGATTAGTTTCGTCTTTCAAGAAAACTGCGGAAAAAGGGATTATGAATTACATTGAAGATTCATTAAATCTCGAACTTATTATTCCCATAGGATTTGATATTGCGAAAAAAAGTGATGATTTCATTTGGCTAAGAGAATTAGATAGTAAGGAAGAATTTAACATTTGGGTAGTTAAAATGCCTTATAACGATGAATCAGTTTTTGATCCGAAAAATATTAAGTCATTCAGAAATTCATTAGGGAAAAAATATATCACAGACAAAGATATACCTGACCTGCATTTAACCAGTCAAGATGAATTGGATTTCGTAATTGATACCGTAAATCTGAATAATCAATATGCACTACGAATTAAAGGACTATGGAAGTATTCAGATAGCTCAAGAGGCGGTGCATTTGTTAGTTACTTATTTGCGAATGAGGATTCTGGTGAATTATATTATCTTGAAGGGTATTTGGATGCACCAGGAGAATCAAAGCGTGAACCTATGCGCAGATTGAAAGCAATTTTGGGTACAGCAAAGCTTCCGCAAAGTATTAAAGACTAAGGCTTAAAAAATTAGCTTTTAGCTGTTCTTTACTATAGTCTTTTTTAAATTTACCTTAATATTAATTTTTTTCAATTGAGAGATAAGTAATTATTCTCCAATTGATTCTATTCATTAATTTTTACAGAATTATTATGCCAAAAAAAGTTCGCAGACAAGATGCATTAAATTATCATATGCAAGGCTCTCCAGGGAAAATTGAAGTAGTGCCTACAAAAATGTTAAGCTCTCAATCTGATTTGGCATTAGCCTATTCACCTGGCGTTGCAGAACCCTGCAAAGAGATTGAAAAAGATAAAGAAAATGCCTATAAATATACAGCCAAAGGAAATTTAGTAGGTGTCATTTCAAATGGAACAGCTGTTTTAGGTTTGGGAGATATTGGGCCTGATGCATCCAAACCAGTAATGGAAGGGAAAGGAGTTTTATTTAAGAAATTTGCCGGTATTGATGTTTTCGATATTGAAATTCAGGAAAAAGACCCTAAAAAGCTTATCCAAATAATTAAATCCTTAGAGCCAACTTTTGGAGGGATTAACTTAGAAGATATCAAAGCACCTGAGTGTTTCGAGGTGGAGACTGCACTAAAGGAACAAATGAATATTCCAGTCATGCATGATGATCAGCATGGCACTGCTATTATTTCAAGTGCAGCCTTGATAAATGCCCTTGAACTAGTCGATAAAAAGATTGAAGATATTAAAATTGTAGTACTAGGAGCTGGAGCTGCAGCTATTTCATGTACAAAGCTTTATCATTCGTTAGGAGCAAAACTTGAAAACATATACATGTTTGATCGAAAAGGCTTACTAACGAAAGATAGAGATGATTTAAGTGAATTTGGAAAAATATTCGCTTCAGATAGTACTGAATTCACAGACATAATGGATGCTATGAAAGGAGCTGATGTCTTCTTAGGCTTATCTGCTGGAAATGTGATCAATAAAAAGCATATTAAGGCAATGGCTGACAATCCTATTGTTTTTGCTTTAGCAAATCCTGATCCTGAGATTCCTTATGCTGATGCTATGGCAGCACGTAAAGATATCATTATGGCCACAGGAAGATCTGATCATCCTAATCAGGTGAATAATGTAATAGGTTTTCCGTACATTTTTAGAGGAGCATTAGACGTGAGAGCTACTGCAATAAATGAAGAAATGAAATTGGCAGCTGCCTATGCAATAGCAGAGTTAGCCAAACAGCCTGTACCTGAATTAATCAATAAGGCTTATGACGATCAAAAGATAGTTTTTGGAAGAGAATATTTGATTCCTAAACCACTTGATCCTCGCTTAATAACGACTATTTCACCAGCTGTTGCAAATGCCGCAATGAAATCAGGCGTAGCAAAAACTAATATTAGAGACTGGGCTCAATATGATGTGGATCTCCAAAAGAGAATTGGGGTTGATCAGAAGTTGATGAACAGAATTTTGACTAAAGCCAAGAAAGATCCTAAAAGAGTGGTTTTCTCTGAAGCAGACAATGCCAATATTCTGAAAGCTGTCCAAATGGTGATTGATGAAGGGATAGCAATACCTATTTTGTTAGGTAATCGAGAAAAAATTGAAGCCCTTATTGAAACCCACCAATTAGATTTAGGCGGAGTTACCATTATTGACAATTTCTTGGACGATGAAAAACGCCAAGAGTACGGTAAAGTCCTTTATGACAAAAGAAAGCGTAAGGGTGTTACCCAATATGAAGCAGTAAAATTAATGCGCGACCGAAATTATTTTGGGAGTATGATGGTAGAATTAGGAGAAGCGGATGCCATGATTTCTGGTCTTACCAAGGATTATCCTAAAACTATTCGTCCTGCATTGGAAATCATTGGAGCTGAAGAAGGAAAAAGAGTTGCTGGAATGTATATTTTATTGACTAAAAAAGGCACCTTCTTTTTCTCAGATACTACTGTAAATACAAATCCTACTGTAGATGAGTTAGTGGAAATAATTGGTTTAACAGCAAGAGGAGCTAAAGTCTTTGGCTTTGAACCTCGAATGGCAGTGCTTTCTTATTCAAATTTTGGTAGTAGTAAAGGAGACATTCCGGAGAAAACAGCTAAAGCAAGAGAGATCGCTAAAAAGAGATGGCCTGATTTAATTATAGATGGTGATATTCAAGCTAACATTGCTGTAAATGAGGAATTATTGAAAGAAACATATCCATTTAGTGAATTAGCGGAGAAAGGAGCCAATACTTTTATTTTCCCGAGCCTTGCCTCTGGAAATATTGCTTATAAATTATTAATGGAATTGGGAAATGCCGAAGCAATAGGGCCAATTTTATTGGGTATGAACAAACCAGTTCACATATTGCAATTAGGTAGCTCAATTAGAGAAATAGTAAATATGGTAGCTATCTCAGTTGTGGATTCACAAGACCATCAGAACCGATCTAATTTATGATTTCATATTTAAAAGGACTTTTGATTGAATTAGAGCCTACTCACTTAACCATTGAGGTTGGGGGAGTAGGTTATCATGTAAATATACCTTTGTCAACTTATGATGCTTTCAAAAATCAGAAAGAAGCTAAAGTTTTAACGCATTTTCATGTAAAAGAAGATGCTCAAACTTTATACGGCTTTTATCTGCCTGAAGAGAGAAAAGTATTTTTAGATTTAATTGGGATTTCAGGAATTGGGCCTTCTACTGCAATTGGAATGTTGTCTGCAATGAATCCAAATGAAATTAAATCTGCAATAGTGGCTGAAAATGTAAAGCAAATTCAATCTATTAAAGGAATAGGAGGAAAAACGGCACAGCGAGTAATCTTAGAACTTAAAGATAAATATAAGAAAGAAGGTTTAATTTCAGAATCTAGCCAATCTTCTGGAGTTTCAAACAATAGCCTAAGGAATGAAGCGTTATCTGCTTTGATAAATTTAGGGTTTGCGAAAAATTCTGCTGAAAAGGTTATTGATAAGATATTGCAAGCTAATCAGGAAAATATTACTTTAGAGCAATTAATCAAGCAAGCCTTAAAATCAGCCTAAATTAAATTGTATTTTGCAAAGTAGAAGCTTTCATCTTCTTTTGTGGGTAATTTTTATTTTTTCCCTAATTATTGGGGGACAAAATCAACTATTCTCAAAAAATAACGGGATAGCTTTTGAAATGTTTCAAGAAGTCCAGCAAGATCAGGACACCCTTAAAACTAAAACAGATAGTACTAAAACTGATAGTTTAAAAAATTATCAACCAAGTAGAAGACCTACCTACCAAGCGCAAGACCGATATGGTGATCCATTTTCAAATGATTTAGGGAACAGTCCCTTATTGTTGGAAGATCCTGCAGCCTTAAATCTCGATGTAGAAATTGATACTGGTTTTAATTATTCCATTTACGAAACCATTGGAGATATAGATTTTAGACCAACATCATCTATGTCTTATGAAGAATTTTCAAATTATCAGAATGATAGAATCTTAAAAGAATATTGGAGGGAGCGGTCTTTAGGATTGGATGGGGAAAGCGCAGTTAGTGGGCGTTCTTTAATTCCGCCACTTTATGTAAGTCCTGTATTTGATCGACTTTTTGGAGGGAGTTTTGTAGAATTAATTCCTAATGGATTTATCACCTTAGATTTTGGTGGGCGGTTTACTAAAAATGAAAATCCTAATTTGCCAGCTCAGCAGCAACGTTACTCCAGCTTTGAATTTGATCAGCAAATCAATATGAATGCTGTAGGTAAAGTGGGCGAGAAATTAGCGGTGACAGCTAATTTTGCTAATAATAATTCATTCGATTTTCAAAATGATTTAAAAGTTGAATACACAGGCTATGAAGAGGAGATCTTAAAAAAGATTGAAATTGGAAATGTGAGTATGCCTGTTAATAATTCATTGATGTCTGGTGCACAAAACCTTTTTGGGGTAAAGACTCAGATGCAATTTGGTCATTTATTTGTTACAAGTGTTGCCTCAACTCAAAGAGGAAAAGCAGAAAGTGTGAAAGTGGAGGGAGGATCCCAAAGGCAAGAATTTCAAGTAAGGTCTTCCGATTATGATGAAAATAGACACTTCTTTTTAGGTCATTTCTTTAGGAACAATTATGAGAGGTGGCTAAGTGGGCTCCCCAGGGTTAATTCTAGTTTGGATATAAGAAGAGTGGAGGTATATATTCTAAATAGAACTCAAAACACGCAAAATTTAAGATCAATCGCTGCTTTTATGGATTTAGGTGAAGCTAATCCAAATAATATCAACCAAAGTCAATTTTTGCAATCAAGCACATCAGCTAATAGCCCTACGGATAATGATGCCAATAGTCTATGGGGCGAAATCAATAATTACAATAAGGATTACGATAATTTTCTTAGTTCCCTTGAATCTTCAAGCCCTTCTTTATCCAGAACTGTTGATTATGAAGTCATTAATGTAGCTAGGAAATTGGATGCTACTGAATATAATTTCAACAAGGAGTTGGGCTATATTTCCTTAAGAAGGCAATTGCAAAATGATGAAATGTTAGCAGTGGCCTATGAGTATACTTATAATGGTCAGCGATTTCAAGTTGGGGAGATGGCTGAAAATTATGGGAGTAGATCCGATGATGAGGTCGTCTTGTTAAAGCTGTTAAGACCTTCCAAAATTAATGTGGATGTTCCTTCCTGGGATTTGATGATGAAAAACATATATAATCTTCAAGGAAATCAAATTAGCCAAGAGGGATTTCAATTAAGGGTTATTTATAGAGATGATAGAACAGGTCAGGACAACCCTAGTTTGCATGAAAGTTCATTGCGTGATATCCCATTGTTAAGAATTTTTAATCTGGATAGTTTAAATCAAAATAACGATCCACAACCTGACGGGAATTTTGATTATATAAATGGTTTGACAATCAACCAACAAGAGGGTAAGATTATTTTTCCAGTTTTAGAGCCATTTGGAAGTAGTTTAGACCAACAATTTAGGGCTGATGAACAAACTTTTAAAAGTAAATATGTTTTCAATACACTTTATGAGTCAACCAAAAACGATGCACAACAACTTACCTCAAAGGATAAATTCTTTATTAAAGGGCAATATGAAAGTGGTTCATCCACAGAAATTGCACTGCCTGGCCTGAATATAGCAGAAAATTCAGTTCGAGTTAGTGCTGGAGGTACACCCCTTCAAGAGGGAATTGATTACCGAGTTGATTATAATTTGGGAAGAGTGATCATTCTCAATGAGGGAATTTTGAGCTCTGGTAGAGATTTAGATATTGATTTTGAAACGGAGGATATGTTCAATTTTCAATCAAAAACATTGGTTGGGACTAGATTTGATTATGTGGTGAGTGATAAAATCAATGTTGGGGCTACTGTGCTTCGGCATACTCAACGTCCTTTGGGAGTTTCTCGATACACAATTGGTTCTGAACCCTCAAGCAATACCAAATGGGGTTTAGATCTAAATTATAGTGATGAAGTTCCATTCTTAACCAAAATGGTGGATTTTCTTCCATTTATTGATACCAAAGCTCCTTCTACGCTAACTTTTAGAGGTGAATTTGCACAGCTGATACCAGGTACAAGTAGTCAAGTGGATGGGGAAGGTACTGCCTATTTGGATGATTTTGAACAATCCGTAACGGTCAATAATTTGGGTAGTGATTATGTGAGTTGGAATATGGCAGCAACACCTGAAACAGAAGATAACCGGTTTATGGGGCAGGGTAAATACGGTGAAAATAAAAAACGAGCTAAGTTAGCATGGTATAATATTGACAATATAATTTATAATACAACTGGTCAGGATCTTCCTGAAATTTCGGAATCAGCAAAAGAAAATCACTATGCCAGAAGTATTGCAATTCAAGAAATTTATAAAAATCGAGATAGAAATATCGGCATCAATCTTCAACAAACTTTTGATATGGCTTATTTCCCTGAAGAAAGAGGGATGTACAATTTCAACAGCGATCTAACAACAGATGGCCTTTTGAAAAACCCAAAACAAAACTGGGCTGGGGTAACCAGAGCTATAACTTCTGAAGTCGATTTTGATAAAAATAATATTGAATATATAGAATTTTGGTTGTTAGATCCTTTTATAGAAACCGAAAGGGGAATAGTAGATGATGGTTCTGAAGATGCTACTAATAATACCACCGGAGGAAAGCTTTTTTTTAATTTGGGTAGTGTTTCTGAGGATGTTTTACCAGACAATAAATTAGCTTATGAGAACGGCCTTCCTGCTAATTATGATAATTTATCAGAAGTTGATATTACAGATCAAGGTAGGGTGCCTTCTAATTCACCGATCACTGATGTATTTTCTACCGACCCTGAAGCTAGGGCAAATCAAGATGTTGGACTGGATGGTGTCCGAAATGATTTGGAAGGCGAGTTTTACAGCGATTTTGTTAATGAGATTAATTCAAATGCGAATATTTCTCAAGAGGCAAAAGACAGAATTCTGAATGATGTAGCGGCAGATAATTTCAGATATTTTATGGGTGATGAATTTGATGAACGAGAAGCTCCTATTGTAGAGCGCTATAAAAACTTCAGCAATATGGAGGGTAATACACCAGCAGGGAATGGTGGGGAAAGATTTAATCCATCTGGTAGTAGATATCCTGATTCTGAAGATTTAAATAATGATAAAACAGTATCTACTTTAGAAGAGTATTATGAATATGAAGTGCCATTAACGAAAAGTGATTTGAATGTAGCCAACAACCCCTATATAGTGGATGAAGTGACTGCTTCAAGTGATGATGAAAATGTAAAATGGTATTTATTTAGAATCCCAGTAAGAAATCCTACTAGAACTCAGGGTGAGGTTCAAGGCTTTAAAACCATCCGTTATGTAAGGACTATACTTACAGATTTTGAACAACCTGTGGTATTGAGAATGGCGGATTTCCGTCTGGTAGGTTCACAATGGCGTAAATACAATGGCTCATTAGCAAGAACGGGTATAATTGAAACACCAGAGCAGAAACCTTCAAATTTGGTGATTTCAGCCGTTAGCATTGAAGCGAACTCAGAAAGTGGCCGGGGAAAGTTCCTTATGTTTTACCGCCAGGAATTACTCGAGATCAGGATATTGCTTCGGTAGCAAACCCGGTAAGACAAAATGAAAAATCTATTCAATTGTGTGTTGATGATTTGGAAGAAGGTAAAGCTGTTGCCGCTTTTAAAAATGTGAATTTTGACCTAGTAAATTATAACACATTAAAAATGTTTTTACATGCGCAGGGAGCAAATGTTGAAGATGATGATGTTACGGCTTTCGTAAGAATAGGTACTGATTTTGATGATAATTACTACGAAATTGAAATCCCTTTAAAAATCACCCCATATCAAACCACAACAGCAAGAGATATTTGGCCATTAGAAAACGAAATTGATTTAGATATTAATAAACTTTACGAGTTAAAAGCAAAAAGAAATCGAGAATTAGGGAATCAAAATATTTTATTGCCATATTCTGATCAATTTGGAAAATATACTCTTACAGTTAGAGGTAGGCCTGATATGAGTTCAGCTCAGACTATGATGATTGGTATTCGAAATCCTGATGGTGGAAGTACTCTGCCTAAAGATGTCTGCATTTGGGCCAACGAAATGAGGGTTACAGATTTTGACCAAACAAAAGGTTGGGCTGCAAATGCTACTTTAAATGCCAAGTTAGCTGATTTTGCCAATGTTACCGTGGGTACAAACTATTCAACTGTGGGCTTTGGGGGTATTGAACAAAATATTGCTCAAAGAACAAGAGAGACTACCGAAGCTTATGATGTTTCTGCAAATATTAGTTTAGGTAAATTTTTTGGTGATGAATCTGGGGTGAAAATTCCAATGTATTTAGGATATCAAACTTTTACAGCCACACCTTTTTTCGATCCCAGAGACCCAGATATTCCATTGACAGCTGCTCTTGAAAGCTTTGAAACAGCAGAGGAAGCTGAAGCTTATAGAGATTTGGTTATTGATCAGGAAGTAAGGAGAAGTATAAATTTCACAAACGTTAGAAAAGAACGGAAAGAGACGGATAAACTTGTTTTACCTTTTGCTATTTCAAATTTTGACTTCACATATGCCTATAGCGATATCAATCGAAGTAATTTACAAACAGCCGTATTTGAAACTCGCAATTATAAGGGGGCAATTGGTTATAACTATGGTTTTCCAAATGCAAGTATAGCCCCACTTAAAGAAGCAGATTTCTTAAATTCTCCTTATTTTAAATTAATACAAGACATTAATATCAATCCATTACCCTCAACTTTTGGTGTTCGTGCAGATTTGGACAGAAGTTATGTAAAAACTCAACTGAGAAATGACCAATTGGGTATAGAAGGAATAGAACCACAATTTCAAAAGGCTTTTACGTTAAATAGAAGTTATAATTTAGATTGGAATCTAACAGAAAATATTAATGTAAATTATACAGCCAGAGCATTTTCTATTATTGATGAAGAAGCTGGAGAAATAAATACAGAGGCTAAAAGAGATAGTATACTGACCAATCTTCAAAATCTAGGTAGGATGAAGAATTTTGATCAAAGTGTAGTGACAGGATATCAAATCCCTTTAGGAAAGATACCTTTTACTGATTGGATTTCAGCTGAAGCTCGATATAAGGTTGATTTCAATTGGACATCAGGTTCTTTAAATCAGATCGATACTTTAGGTCATTTAATTCAGAATAGTAGTGAGTGGGGATTAAATTCTCGCCTGGATATGAACAAACTTTACAATAAACTCAAAATATTGAATAGTATTAATAATCCTCCAAGGTTAAGAGCAAATGAACAAGATACCACATGGACCCAACCCGGAGCACCGATAGTAAAGGGATTACTTAAATTGCTAATGTCAGTAAAGAATGTAACGGGAAGTTATTCAGAAAGAGGAGGGACTCTCTTGCCTGGATTTAGAAACAGAGCTTATCTTTTTGGTTTAGACTCTTCTTTAACGGCTCCAGGCCTTCCTTTCATTTTTGGAAGTCAGGATCCTAACATTCGCTACAGAGCAGCGGAAAATGATTGGCTCGCAAAATCAACTTCTCAATCAAATTTTTATACGCAGTCAATAGTTAAAACATTGGATTTGAAAGCAACCCTTGAGCCTGCAAAAGATTTAAGTATCCAATTAGATGTTAATAGGACTATAAATGAAAATTATAGTGAATTATTCAGGTTTAGTGATCAAGAGGATGCCTTTGTAAACCTAACCCCAACCCGAAGTGGGAATTATATCATGAGTTATAATATGATTAATACTGCTTTTGTACCTACTGATGAGAATAATTCTCCCTTATTTGAAGAAGTAAGGCAAAACAGGGAAGTGCTTAGGCAAAGGATTACAGATTTGAATCCAAATGGAGGTGAATATCAATTGAATCATCAAGATATTTTGATCCCTTCCTTTTTAGCAGCTTATAGCGGAACTTCTCCTAATGAAATAAACACCAACCCTTTTCCAAAGTTGCCACTCCCTAATTGGAGAGTTGATTATAAAGGATTGTCTAATATTAAAGCTGTAAAAGAGGTGTTTCCAAGTGTAAGCTTAAGCCATGCTTATGTTTCTACATTAACTATCAATAACTATATAAATAATGCTTTCTATGGTGCTGAGAGTGAACTTAACTTAAGCAATAATATTGAAAATTATCCGCTGCCAACGGCTGTGTCTGATAGTGGCTTTTATTTGCCAGTATATACAATAGGTCAAGTTTTAATTTCTGAACGTTTTTCACCATTAATAGGGGTTAGTTTGAGAAGTTCGGGCAGATTAACCGCTAAATTTGAATATAAGAAAGAAAGAAATGTGGCATTAAGTACTGAAACATCTCAAATAACGGATCAAAAAAGCAATGATTTAGTGATTGATATAGGTTTTACAGATCCGAATTTCACGCTTCCGTTCAAAGTCAAGGGAAGGACAATCTCCTTGGATAATGATTTAACGATGCAGTTGAGCGTAACGGTAAGAGATACTGAGGTAGTCCAAAGAACCCTAGATGACGGAAGAAATGTGTTAGTAGATGGAACCATTAATTTTCAGCTTAGGCCAACAGTTAACTACACTGTGAATGAAAGACTGAACCTTAATTTTTATTTTCAAAGAAATTTTAATGAACCAAGGGTTCAAAACTCATTTCCAACCACAAATACCTCCTTTGGTGTACAAGTTCGCTTCGGATTGCAATAATTGTTTTTGCATCCGAAAAAAGAGTGTAATTTTGGGGAAATATAAATCAATAGCCAATTTAAAATTAATTAAGAATGAATATTCCTGACAATTTAAAATACACCAAAGATCACGAATGGGTGAGAGTAGAAGGTGATGAAGCTTACATAGGTATAACAGATTTTGCTCAACGCGAGCTAGGTGATATCGTCTACGTAGAAGTTGAAACTGTTGATGAAGAAATAGAAGAAGGTGAAGTATTTGGAACAGTAGAGGCTGTGAAGACTGTTTCAGATCTATTTATGCCAGTAGGAGGAACAGTTTTAGAGTTTAATGAGTCTTTAGAAGATTCTCCAGAATCAGTGAATGATGATCCTTACGAAAAAGGATGGATGATTAAATTAAAACTTTCTGATCCTTCATCAGTCGATAAATTATTGTCTGCCCAGGATTACAAAGAATTGATTGGAGAATAAATATGTTTCTCAGGTATAATCTGTTTGGGATTATTTGGTTTTTGCTCATTCTATTATTGGGCCTAACGCCAGGGGAATCAATGCCGATTACAAATGTTTGGGAATTTTTGAGTTTTGATAAAATTGCTCATTTTTTTGTTTTTGCGGTGCTGTCCTTCCTCTTAATTTTAGGATTCTCTAAACAATATACCTTTATGTTTTTTCGTTATTATGCTGTGCCTTTAGCCATTGGCATTAGTTTACTATATGGTTTAATCATAGAAATAGGACAAACCTTTATTCCAGAAAGAGGTCTAGAACCTTTAGATATTCTTGCTAATACTATAGGAGTTTTTGCAGGATGGTTTGTATTTTATGTGATTTATAAGATTTAATTTCGAATTATTAAAAAAGATTGTTACGATAATTTGAATTTAAATCATTAAATAATAGTTTTACTATCTAAACGATGTTTAATTATGGAACTTAAAAAGAATCCGAAAGCAGACATTAATAAAAAGTCAACGCTTTTTTTGAACATAGGATTGGTTATATCTATATCCTTGGTGTTTTTTGCTTTTGAGTACAAATTTTATGATGATGGTTCAGCAATGGATTTAGGTGAAGTCAGTGATGACATGGAGGAGATAATGGAAATTCCGCCAACGGAGCAGCCACCCCCACCACCACCGAAAGTAAAGCTACCAGAAATCATTGAGATTCCTGATGAAGAGGAGATAGAGGAAGAAATTGAACTTGACCTTGACATGGACATGAATCAAGATGATGCCATTGAAGATTTGGTATTTGAGGAAGAAGGAGAAGAAGAAGAAGTTGACAAGGTTTTCTCTATAGTGGAGCAACAAGCAGAACCTCAAGGTGGTATTCAAGCTTTTTACGACTATGTAGCTAATGAATTATCTGACAAATACCCACGTCAAGCACAAAGAATGGGAATAGAAGGTGTTGTTTATGTACAGTTCGTAATTGAGAAAGATGGTTCTTTAACTGACGTACAAGCTGTGAAAGGTATTGGTGGAGGTTGTGATGAAGTTGCGGTAGAGGTAGTAAAGAATTCTCCAAGATGGACTCCTGGTAAGCAAAGAGGTAGAGCAGTACGTTCACAAAGGGTAATCCCTATCAGATTCGTACTGAATTAATAAATATTATTATCAAGTTTAAAAGCCGGTTTACCCGGCTTTTTTTATGTCCATTTTTTAATACTTTTCATCATTTGTAGGTTATCTCTCCTTTTGAATCTTTAATTTTGTTCATTATAAAAGTATCTTTATCATAGTACCATGGAAATATTAGCAGTAATAATTGGTTTGGCGGTTGGAGTAGTCCTTGCCTATTTCATTTTAAAATCACAAAACAGCAATGGTGATGAATTAGAGAATTTAAAAGAGGAGAAGCAACAGGTTTTAACTGAACTAAGCGTAATAAAAAGTCAGAAGGACAACTTGTTGCATGAGTTAAAAGAAGAGAGAAATGCTCATTCTCAAGAAAGAGAGAAGAATGTTCAATTAAATAGACAATTATCTACTGTTGAGTCTGATTATAAAAATCTCAAGATAAAATTAGATGAGCATAAATCTGAATTAGCTGAACTACAGCAACAATTTAAAAACGAGTTTAAAAACTTAGCACAAGAGATTTTCGAAGAAAAAAGCAAGAAATTTACAGATCAGAATAAAACCAATATTGGAGAATTACTCAATCCACTACGTGAGAAGATCGATAAATTTGAAGAAAAGGTAGAAAAAAGTAATAAGGAGAATTTAATTTGGAACAGTGCTTTAAAAGAACAAATTACTTCCTTAAAAGAATTGAATTTGCAAATCACTAAAGAAGCTGAAAATTTAACCAGAGCTTTAAAAGGAGATTCCAAATCTCAAGGAAATTGGGGAGAAATGCAGTTGGAAGCAATTTTGGAAAAAGTAGGTTTGCAAAAAGGAGTTCATTATGAGAAAGAGAAGAATTATAAGAACGAGGAGGGCGATAACCAAAGACTTGATTATATCATTAAAATGCCAGATGATAAGTATTTAGTTTTGGATTCAAAGGTTTCCTTAACAGCTTACAGTAATTATTTTGATGCCGATGATGATGTGAAACAAGCACGATTTCTTAAAAATCATTTAGATAGCATGTATTCCCATATTAAAACATTGGGAGATAAAAATTATCAAAACCTATATGATATCAATCAACCCGATTATGTATTGATGTTCATTGCTAACGAACCTGCATTAACCATTGCCTTGAAAGAGGATCATAACCTTTATGAAAAAGCATTGGATAAAAACATAGTATTGGTATCCACTACCACTTTAATGGCTACATTAAGAACCATTTCTTATATCTGGAAGCAGGATTTACAAAACAAAAATGCAATTGAAATCGCTACGCAAGCAGGTGCTTTATACGATAAGTTCACCAACTTCACCGATGATTTATTAAAAGTAGGCAATAATCTTAAGACCACACAAAACAGTTATTCTGATGCTATGAAAAAGCTTTATGATGGAAAAGGTAATCTTATCAGAAGGACTGAAATCTTGAGAGAATTAGGTGCTAAGACTACTAAAAACATGGATAAAAGACTTTTGGATAGGTTCACGGAGTAATATTCATATGTTCAGTACGTTTGTTTTTTAATGCGTACGGTATTTACATTAATACTTTTCATTTCAGGTACACATTTAATATGTAGCCAAAGCCTCATAGAAGGAGTTGTTCATACATCTAAGGATTTTAAGGCTATTGAAGGTGTCCATATTTCTAATATATCAAAGGAAAAGCTAACTTTTACCTCTGCGAATGGTGAGTTTAAAATTAATTCTGAAATAGGGGATACCTTGATTATCTCCTATGTTGGTATGAAATCAAAACAGCTAATAGTTAAAAGTTTTGATTTTCAATTTATCACTTTAAAATCTGATATTATCGAATTAGAAGAAGTAAAGGTGACTAATATTCCAGAAAATCAATATAAGTTTAAGCGTAAAATAGTGGATATGGGGATAGTTGAAATAGATTCTTTTATTCCATTTGGTGTTACTCCAGGCAAGCCTAAAGATCCTATTCCTAAACTTTATGAACGTGAAACAAATGTCTTATTTGGGGCAAACGATCAATTCTGGCCAACGCTGACAATACCAATGTCGTATTTTACAAAAAAGTATAGTAAAAAGCATAAAGCAAAAAGAGGTTATTATGAATTGAAAGCATCGAAGGATCAACAAATTTTAAATAATAAAAAATTCAATAAAGAGATAGTTTCCAATCTAACGGGATTAAAAGGTGAAAAATTATTGAGGTTTATGAGTTTTATGAATTTAAGTAATGACTTTATTACTAAGGCAACAGATTATGAGATAGCCAAAAAAGTATTGGATTCGTATAAAGATTATTTTTCAAAATTAGAAATGGATTGAACTTTGAATGATTTTTTGACCTTTACAGGTAATTCTTTATAATATCAATTCTATTTTAATCGTTTGATTACAATATGAGAATAGTTTGCTTAATCATATTTCTATTTCCATTCACTTTATTTGTACAAGCACAAAGTATTGGTGGTGAAATAACATCTAGTGCTGATGGCTTAGCCGTAGAAGGCGTTCACATTGTGAATACAACTGCTAATAAGATGGCTATTTCCGATGCTGAGGGACATTTTGATTTGATCGCTAATAAAGGTGATACATTAGTTGCTTCCAATATTAATTTTAACACTAAGCAGTTCATAGTTAAAAATGAACAATTTCTGAAGATCACTTTAAATCCTGCTATAATACAATTGGATGAGGTAAGGGTGAGTAATATGCCTGAAAATGAAGCTGAATTTCGTAAAAAGATTATTAGTATGGGGGAAGTTGAAGATGATAGCTTTGTACCTTTTGGAATGAAGCCAAATAAACCCAAAGGAAATGTTCCTAAAAACTATGATCCCAATTATACTAATTCAGTAGGTTATGCAATCAATAAGCCCATATCCTTCATTGTAAAGAAACTTAGTAAAAACCATAAAAATAAATTGAAATACTATCAAACAGTAGCTAATAAAGGTAATGTCATTGCTAATAATAAGAAATACAGTCCAGAAATCGTAAAGGAATTAACTGGTTTAGAAGGTGATGATTTAACTGATTTTATTCAATATTTGGATCTTGATCCTGCTTTCGTTAAAAGATCAAGTGAATATGAAATTGCTACCAGAATCTTGAAAGAGTATGATTATTATAAATCTAAATCTCAAAAAGGATAAATAAGTCTACCCAACTCTAAGGCCGATAATTAAAATATCATCTATTTGATCTCCATTTCCTTTCCAAAATAGATAAAGTGAAATAATATATTGGACTAAAATTCTAAATTTTATACTTTTGTCGGCATTAAGAACCACCATTTCTTTCCCTGAAATTTAATGGCTGTAACAATCTAATTAAAATAATGAGTTTCAAACAATCAACCTGGCTTTTTGCCTTTACTTTCATACTACTTTTAACCACAAAACTGTCTTTACTCGCTCAAAGTGATACCACATGGTACGATGCTTCTGGTTATATCACTAATCTCCGAGAAAAGGCTGTTTATTATAGTTTCAAGCCAATAAAAATAGATAGTGGGTATAGAGTTGAAGAGTTCTATATATCTGGGCAAAAAAAAATGGAGGGGTTTTCTACTTCAGCCGATGGACAGATACTTGAAGGATGGGCCATCTGGTATTATGAAAATGGCGATATAAGCGAAAAAGTTTTTTACGAGAAAGGGAATAGGGAAAAATGTATTTCTTATTGGGAAGGTGAGAAATTTTCTACTGCTGAATATCGAAATAATAAGCCTTATGAGGGTACATTTGTGGTCTATGCTCACTCAAGAAGTGCCTACCTTATGCCAACTTACCGACAAGGATCATTAGAATCACTATATATTTTTGAAAATGATCCCGAGGGGATTCGTTTTGGCTATACGCTAACAATAGATAATGATCAGGATACTTTACGTAATTACAAATTTTATGATGAAAAAGGCGATTTATTGGGCAAATATGAGTGTGTAGATCAAGAATTTGAGATGTATGCTGATGAAGAGGATAAGCTTAAAAAGAACGGTACTTTTGTGGATTATTATACTGATCCGATGCAGGTAGGTGCCATCATAAAGTACAAAAAAGGGAACGTCCTGAGCCGTAAAGATTATTACCGCACAGGTGAGTTAAGAGAGGAGGTCATTATAGAAGGAGAAACAGCTACAGCTAAATATTACAAATTGGATGGTACCCTCTTGGGTGAGTTTTCAGGCCCTTACAACATTGAATATGACTATTTTAAGCGTGGGGGAACTGGTACTAAAGTGGATTTTTATGATGATAAGGAGGGTAGTCATATGCCGGTAAGAGAGATTGTGAAAAAGGAAGATGGAGAAAACGTGGAAAAGAAATTTTATGCTAGAAATGGCAATTTGAAGCGGTCAATAAAATTTGGTGATAATGGCGATAGGGTTGAAAAGCGTTATAATGATGAGGGGAAACAAAGCAATGAGCTGATCTGGAAAAATAACGATCCATATCATGGCACTTTCGTCCAGAATTCAATGATGCATAAGATTTACGAGAAGGGCGAGATGACTGGAATAATTCATTTCTACAAATCGGGTGAAAAATTCAGGAATAAAAGAGATTCCATAGCAACTTATTATAACAAAGAAGGCGATGTGATTGCTAAGGCCACATTTGAATCTTTGGAATCTGAAAAGCCGATAGAGGGCACTGTAATGGAGCTGTTTAACGCTAAATTACGTTATGAAAAACACTATAAGCATGGAAAAGAAATTAAAAAGGTCGAATATTTCCACTACAAATACCCTTTGCGAATAAGCAAGAAGGAAACTTTCTATGATGATGGAAGAAGAACCCGTGAAAAATGGTATTACAGCACGGGTGACCTTAGGTCGGACTTTATTTATGACGGCTATCGCAGAAAAGCTGTAACTTATTATGATAAAGACGGAAAGGTTATAGGAAAGCTAGGCTATTCTAACAGAAAGGAAATTGGCACAGAAGTAAAGTTTTTTTATGAAAGTGACCTAATAAGAGAAGTCACTAAATACGATGAGGAGGGGGAGATGCTGACCAAAAAAATATTTGACAAACGATATGATGAAGATAAAGTACCCTATACAATTTTAGAGGCGGACATTCAGTCTAATGGAAAATCAAAATATTATGCTCCTGATGGCAGTAAGCTAGCAGAAGCAGAATTTCGGGGTGGAGAGCCTTTTTCTGGAGTAATTGTGGAACACCCTAGTTATAATGCTGATTATGATTTATATATTATCAAACCTTTTAAGGAAGGGGAGGTTCACGGTATCGTCAAAGAAATGAAATATTATGATAAGGAGCCGTATCAGCCTGTGGTGGGTAGAGAATCAGTTTATAAAGAGGGTCAACGCAATGGTGTTGATAAAATATATTACCCGAATGGTGAGTTGAGAATCTTTCAACATTATAAAAATGGACAGCTTCATGGTAAATACATCAGCTATGATGAAAACGGCAATGTTGAAGAACAATATAGCTATAAGGAAGGAAAGCCTTATGATGGCCTTTTTAAAAATTCTATCCCTTATACTAGAGATATTGATGACAATGAGTACAAAATTAGTAAAGGGAACTTGGTTTATTGTAATTTCAAATTAGATGGTAGATTGCTTGAAAAGACCAAAATGGTTGATGGAAAGTATGAAACAGTGATTTATAAAGAGAATGGTGCTGACAGTATAACCTTAATGCTTGACGAGAATAGGAACGGTTCAGTAATGCTTCATGGTAGGGAGAAGAGAAAATCCGAAAATATCATTAAAGATGGCGAGCCTTGGTCAGGTACTTTTTACTTTACTGATTTCGATAAACGTGAAACAGAGGTATTTGGTGAAACTGAATATTTGAAAATTTCTTTAGATCCCTACTCATGGAAACTGATTGCCTATAATATGGATGGCGAGGAAGTTTTTCAGCTTGCAGAGCAAAAAAACTGGAAAGAATCTAACGTAATTTCCCGATATATATGGGTTGATAGTTATTTGAAAGATTTATCCTTTTTTTATAAACATAGGTGGTCAACTTTTAATTAGAACTGGCTGTGCAAAAGATTAAATTGCAGCCTGCTTTTCTTATAAAGGATAAAAGAACACTTTACTCTGCTTAAGACAAAAACATCCTTTTAGCTTGAATCTTACAAAATTGAACGATTATGATTAAGTATTTAATACCAATAATAGTAGTATTCTTGTGCTCAGTAGTATTTCCAGTGACAGCGAAAAACGAATCAATAAGGCTTAATCCTGAATTAAATAAGCCTTATGGTTACGAAGTGCAGCTTTTAATCAATAGCAGTAAAAATGAAGACTATCCCGTAGGCTATGTTCAAATGTTGATGAAGGTTGATTATACGATCACTTTTATTAATACGGATTTGGATTTTTATCTGGAAGTAGAAGGCTTGAAAGGCTTTGTGAAGCCTTCTTTAATTCGAAACTCTTCCTCATCGTTTTCAAAAACGATATATTTTGATACATATGATTCTTTGAAGGACGACCATAAGAAGGTCCCTTTTCTGGGTAGAAAATTTTTGGTATCTGCAGAGGATGGTATTTCAATGGCTGACGGTAGCGAAGATGCAGACTTAGAGGAACTTCTGGAAAAAGGAATTATACAACCATTGATTCAAAGATTTCAGCAAAATAAACCTGACTTTTTAAGTGAAATTGATTTAAGAAAAGGTAGCTCCTACGAAGTAATGGATTCCGTTTCCGTACAGGGTAATGAGTATATGAAAGTCACAAATCGATATGAAGTTAAAAATTTCAATAGACGTGAAATTCAGTTGACCAGTATAGGGCACTCTAAGCATAAAAAGCAAGATGTCATACTAGCTCAACGGATGACATTAAACAAGAAAACGGGAATGCCGCAGCTTGCATACCAATATTTGCAGTTAGGAACTGAAAGTGAAATATTTTCATTAGTACAAATGAAAGGAACTGAAGCTCCTGATGTATTGAGAGAATATGAGAGGTTGCATATCACCAGATTATATAATGTGATAAATGTGAATCGTAAAAATTCTGATATTGGAAGTATTCCAGAATTTGATGCGGAACCTTACAAAAGTCCAACGAGGGAGGAGCTCAATCAAAGGGTGGAACAGTACCTGGACAGTCTCATTTTAACTGAAGATGAACTCAACAGACCGATGTTGTTTTGCTCGGGCTTTCACATATATAACAAACAACCTCTGAAAGGAGCATATGTAAAAGCAGACTTACTGAAGATTGTTACGAAAGAAGATAACACGATGTCTTTGAGTACTAATAGAGGAGAGGAATCGTACTTTTCACCTTCTATTATAGGCCTTACGGGGTAGACGCATTCGAATCTCAACCACAGGTAGAATCCTACAGCTTAGATCTGACTGTATTTTTAGCTACCGAAACGAAAAAGATTACGCTAAAAAGTGAAAGAAGAGGTCAAGATAAATTTGAAATGGATTTAAGTGATAGCACGGTTTCCCTCACTTATCGGCATGATGGAATAAGGTATTATTCACCACACCCTATGCATTCCATCAAATTCTATGATAAAAACGGCAATAAAGTGGAAGCAAGACTAATCGCAGTTGAGACTACTGGCTTACAAAAATCGGGTCGTTATACTGCTATGGAACTTGCGGAAATCTATGCCGACCAAGATGTATCCGAGCCGGTAAAAACAATTTCCTATACTTTTGAAGCAGAGCATGTGGAAAGTATTGTGCTGGAGGCTTACACTAGTGAATTACCTTTCAAAAAAACGATTTCCAAACCTTGATTTCTTAGCTGTTGGGTTTGTTATTCTTTGATTTGCTCAATTCGAATTCCGGCAGAAACGATTCCTTCTATTTCCTTTTCTCTCATATATTGCTTTAATTCTATGGTATACTTTCCTTTTTCAGGAAAAAAAACAGAATCTTGAAGTATTAACTGATGAGAATAAATGTCGCTTTGATGGTCTCCAAATGGTTTTCCAGATTTAGCTTCAAATAATTTAAGATTCAATAATTTATCTTCCATTAAATAGGTAGAATCTTTTAATTGATATTTTACATAAAGATTTCTGAAAGGATAATCAATAGTATTTCTCACATTCAATTTGATTTGATAAGGAAGCTCAATGCTATCTATTTCAAAATTGAAAGCTGCGGTCTCTTGCATATTCCATTTTCTATCCTTAAAATCATAATTATGTTCGTAGTATCGGTCTTCTGTGCAGGAGATAAATATAAATATCAAACTTATAAAACTGTAAATAGCCCTCATCAATCTTTTTTATTTTTATTAGGGTTGTTTTTATTTTTGTTAAATCTTTTTTTGTTTTTAGGCCTTTTAACATTGCCTTGTGGCTTTTCTTTTTGGACTGAATGAGATCCTTTTTCTGTCTTTATTTTATTAGGATTATACTTTCCGCCTTTTTTCTTCTTCTTTTTAGGCTTAGAAAATTTGCGGTCTAATTTAATTAGATCACTATTTATCTGAACGGAATCTTCAATTTCGAGTACATCCTCCATTAAAGTATCCGGTTTTTCACCTTGCTTATTCAGCGTAATTATTTCAGCTACACGGTCAACTTTGACAGGATGCCAAATATTATCCTCAGAATAGCTAAACCACATGATTTTACGAAAAATATCCGTTTTCTGTAGTGTTAGTAGTCCCTTTTTAGTTTGGATTGGTTTTTCTACCTGAGGAATGCCACTTAAAGCTTCCATATAAGTATCCAATTCATAATTTAAGCAACATTTTAATCTGCCGCATTGGCCAGAAAGCTTACTAGGGTTTAAGGATAAATTTTGGTAGCGAGCGGCACTTGTTGAAACACTTTTAAAATCTGTAAGCCAAGTACTACAGCACAATTCTCTTCCGCAACTTCCAATTCCACCAATTCTACCAGCTTCTTGTCGAAGAGAAATTTGGCGCATTTCGACCCTAATTTTAAATTCACCTGCTAGTTTTTTAATAAGCTCACGGAAATCTACTCTTTCTTCAGCTGAATAATAGAAAGTTGCTTTTGAATTATCGGCTTGAAACTCAACATCAGAAAGCTTCATCTTTAATTTAAGCTCCTGAATTACCTCACGTGCACGATACATGGTCGGCATTTCTCTGTTTTGAACCTCATGCCATTTTTCAAGGTCTTTATCAGTAGCGATTCGGTAGACGGCTTTTATTTCGTCATCGTTTTTAACCTTTTTCTTTTGCATTTGTAAGCGAACCAATTCGCCTTGCATTGAAATATATCCGATATGATGTCCATTGGGCACATCTACTACCACTGCATCGCCAGTAACTAAATCCAGATTATGAATATTTCTAAAAAACTCTTTTCTACCACCCTTAAATTTGATTTCAACTATGTCGAAATTGTCATAATTAGGGAAATCCATATTGGATAGCCAGTCGAAGGAATTCATTTTATTACATCCTCCTGTGCTACATCCACCGTTATTCTGGCAACCTGTTGTGGTGCCTTCTTTATTTTTAGTTCCGCATGATGAGCATCCCATAATATATTTATTTAAGCTGTATTTCTTTACAGCATTCTACATTTGATCGAAATGAATACCAATTCCTCAAAAGAAAAATAGAGGGATATTAATCCGAAGATATTTTTACTCAATTACAAGTCGGTTATTGACCACTTAAAGCCAATAAATCCTGACCAATGTCTTTTCTATAATACATATCATCCCAGCAGACTTTATTAGCGCCTGCATAGGCATTTTTTAAAGCTACTTCCAAATTATCTCCCATTCCAGTAATGGCTAAAACTCTTCCACCAGCTGTAATAATTTCATTATCCTTTAGTGTAGTTCCAGCATGAAAAACTTTTGCATTCTCTACATCTTCCAAGCCTTTGATAACTTTGCCCTTTTCATAACTTTCAGGATAGCCACCAGCTACCAATACAATGGTAGAAGCAGTTTGGTCACTAATTACAAACTCTTCATTTTTTAGGCTTTTGGTTTTCATGCTTTTAAAGATGGATAGCAAATCACTTTTTAGCCTTGGTAAAACGACTTGTGTCTCAGGATCTCCCATTCTTACATTATACTCAATAACATAAGGTTCGCCTCCAACATTCATCAGTCCAATAAAAATAAAACCCTGATAGTCTATTTTGTCTTTCTTTAAGCCATCAACTGTAGGTTTAATGATTTTGGATTCTACCTTTTCCATGAAAGTAGCATCAGCAAATTTCACAGGGGAAACAGCTCCCATCCCACCAGTATTTAAGCCTGTATCACCCTCACCAATTCTTTTATAATCTTTAGCAGCAGGAAGAACTTTATAATTTTCTCCATCTGTTAAAACAAAAACTGAAAGTTCAATGCCCGATAAAAATTCTTCTATGACTACTTTTTCACTTGCAGCACCAAACTTTTCATCTTTTAGCATTTCTGTCAGACTTTGTTCTGCAGTTTTTAAATTCTCACATATCACCACTCCTTTTCCCCCAGCTAAACCATCTGCTTTTAAAACATAAGGTGGTTTTAAGGTTTGGAGGTAATTTAGACCTTCTGCTAAAGAAGCTTTATTGAATGTTGAGTAGGCTGCAGTTGGAATATTATGTCTTTGCATAAAGCTCTTAGCAAACTCTTTACTCCCTTCCAATTCAGCACCAGCTTTGCCTGGACCCACGATTTGAATTTCCCTTAGACTTTCTTCTGCTTCAAAATAATCTCTTATACCTTCAACAAGAGGTGCTTCAGGCCCAACCACTATCATCTCAATATTATTTTTTAAGCTGAAATCAGCAATACCTTTAAAGTCAGTTGGTGAAAGATTGATGTTTTCAGCAATTTTAGAAGTCCCAGCATTCCCAGGAGCAACAAAAAGTTTTTCACATTCCTTGCTTGCTGCTATTTTTTCTGTAAAAACGTACTCTCTTCCACCTGAGCCTATTATTAATATGTTCATTTATTTAGTTCAATTTTATTTCATTTTCAAATAAGAAAATGTGATTACACTAAGTAAAATTAATGAAAAAAATGACTGCTGATAGAGCAGTCATTGGAATTAGTTTGCGTAAGTTGATAAAAACTTAATACGCATCAGTCTTAAATCTTCTTCACTGAATTCATCCTCAAATTCATCCATCGCATCATCTATACTATCTGATTCTGCTGAAAGGAAATAATCCATTATTTCTTCCTGTTTTTCATCATCGATGATTTGATTTAAATAGTAATTTAAATTTAAGGTAGTGCCTGAATAGCAAATATGCTCTATTTCATCTATTAACTCTTCAAAAGAAATATCTTTCATCTCAGCAATTTCTTCCAGATCTATTTTTTTATCTACCTGCTGAATAATGAAAATTTTCATTTTAGACTTATTGACGGAAGATTTCACCATTACATCCGCAGCCGTAATAATGTCATTTTCATCAACATATTCCTTAATCAATTCCATGAAAGGCTTTCCAAACTTCTTCACTTTACCTAAGCCAACTCCATTTACAGCCGCCATTTCCTCATTTGTGGTAGGGTAGGTGGTTGCCATTTCTTCTAAAGATGGATCTTGGAATATTACATAAGGAGGGAGGTTTTTTGATTTTGCAACCTTTTTCCTTAATGCCTTAAGTTGAGTGTAAAGGGTTTCATCAAAGGCTTTGGCAGATACAGAATCTTTTTCAATTTGATCTTCATCTCCGTCATCAGTATAAATATGATTAACAGTAAACTGAATATCCGTAGGGTTTTTTAAGAAATCTTCTCCAGCTTTATTGATTTTTAAAACCCCTATATTCTCAATATCCTTTTTTAAATAACCATAAAGCATGGTTTGACGGATGACAGATTTCCAGAACTCTGGGTCTTGATCTGCACCTACTCCATGAACTTCTAACTTAGTATGGTCATAGCTGGTAACATACTGATCTTTGGAACCTCTTATTACATTTACCAAATGGTTAATTCCGAATCTTTGTTTGGTAAGTTTAACAGTTTTTAAAACTGTTATCATTTCATCTTTTGCATCAAATTTTTCTTTAGGGTGCAAGCAATTATCACATTTACCACAGTAATCATCAAATTCTTCTCCAAAATAATGAAGTAGTTGTTTTCTCCTACACACAGAAGATTCAGCGTAGGAAGACATTTCTTCTAATAATAACTTGGCATTTTCCTTCTCCGTAACTGGTTTATCTTTATTGAATTTCTCAAGTTTTAGGATGTCATTATAGCTGTAAAACATCAAGCAATCACCTACAAGCCCATCTCTTCCTGCTCTCCCTGTTTCCTGATAATATCCTTCCACTGATTTTGGTGTGTCATAATGGATTACAAATCGAACATCAGGTTTATCAATCCCCATTCCAAATGCAATGGTGGCTACTATTATATCTGTATCCTCATTCAAGAAATCATCCTGATTTTTCATTCGCGTTGCACTTTCCAATCCAGCATGATAAGGCGCAGCGTTAAATCCATTTACATTTAGGAATTCAGCAATTTCCTCTACCTTTTTCCTGCTTAAGCAATAAATCACACCGCATTTTCCTTTTCTTTCATTTAAGAATCGGATAAGCTGTTTTTTTGCCTGATTTTTTGGCCTAACCTCATAATAGAGGTTTTCTCTATTAAAAGATGATTTAAATACATTGGCCTCTTCCATATTCAGGTTTTTCTGAATATCCAACTGCACTTTAGGAGTGGCAGTGGCCGTAAGTGCAATAATAGGAATATTGGAAATTTGCTGTAGTATGGATTTTATTCTTCTGTATTCTGGTCGGAAATCATGCCCCCATTCCGAAATACAATGTGCTTCATCTATAGCTGCAAATGAAATATTGGCTTGTTTTAAAAATTCAACATTTTCCTCTTTAGTTAAAGATTCAGGAGCAACATAAAGAAGTTTCAAGTTCCCACTCATCACTTCTTTTTTTACCCTTTTGGTTTCTGTTTTAGTTAATGTTGAATTTAAAAAGGCTGCATTTACACCCAAAGAAACCAAAGTATCTACTTGGTTTTTCATCAATGCAATTAAAGGAGAAACCACTAATGCAGTTCCTTCTCTTGAAATAGCAGGTAATTGGTAACAAAGTGATTTTCCAGCTCCTGTTGGCATAATCACAAATGTATTTTTGCCATTTATGAGATTTTGCATAATCAACTCCTGATTTCCCCTGAATTGATTATAACCAAATACCTCTTTTAATTTTTCTTTTAAAGTAGCTTCTTGCTCTTCTATCATTTCTTTAGCACAAATTGCTTTATTATAAACTTATTTATCTAATCTCATGTCAAATTTAATCGCTAATCATGAGATACTTTGAATTTAGTAAAAAATATTAAAAAGATTGTCCTAAAATCTTTATTTAATAATGTATTAAGTGTAAGAATATTATCATTTATGATTTATTTCTGAATCATCACCTTAATATCTTTTTACTAAATGGGTTTTAATAGAGTTGATTATAATATTATGCTTTACAATGCAGTAATAATTTTGCATTTTTGAATTCAACATTTTTAACTATAACATTTGTATTCGAGGTGGCGTTTAAGATTTTGTAACCCTCCTCAATCAAAGAAAAGGAGACTTTTTTAATTCAGGCATACTTTTATTTAGTCTGAGACCATAAAATTTATGAATCAAAATAACTATGTGATCATCATGGCAGGAGGGACTGGAACACGTCTTTGGCCAGTAAGTACATCTAAAAAACCTAAACAGTTTCATGATTTATTAGGAGTAGGAAAAACTCTTCTCCAAATGACCTATGAAAGATTTCTTGCAAAATTTCCTAAAGAAAATATTTATATTGTAACCAATAAAGAATACGAGGGACTAATTCATGAGCAAATAGAAGGGATTGGGAGTCAACAATTACTGTTAGAACCTTATAAAAGAAATACAGCTCCATGTATTGCTTATGCAGCCTATAAAATAGCTAGCAAAAATCCTGATGCTTCCATGGTTATTGCACCTGCTGACCACCTAATACTTAAAGAAGATATTTTTCACCAATCCATTGCTGTGGCTTTAGATAGTGCTGCTAAAAATGATCAATTGATTACGCTAGGGATGCATCCTAATAGGCCTGAAACAGGATATGGATACATTCAGTACATACCTGATTCTGCTACCATCAAAAAAGTAAAAACCTTTACTGAAAAGCCTGAGATAGGATTGGCTCAGAAATTCATTGAAAGTGGTGACTTTGTTTGGAATGCTGGTATTTTTGTGTGGTCTGCTAAAAGTATAATTAAGGCTTATGAAGATTTTTTACCAGATTTGGCCGAAATTTTTGCTGATGGTAAATCTCAATATTTTAGCACGAATGAAAGCTTATTTGTAAATAAAGCTTATACCCAATGTGTAAATATTTCGATTGATTTTGGTATTATGGAAAAGGCTGAAAATGTATTTGTGTTATTGACTGATATTGGATGGTCTGATTTAGGGAATTGGGAAAGTTTACATGAAATAAGAGAAAAAGATAATCAGGAGAATGCCGCTCCCCAGAATGTGATGAGCTTTAATGCAACTGGAAATATTGTAACGACTGATAAATCAGATTTAGTGGTCATTCAGGATTTGCACGGCTTTCTGGTTGCTGAGCAAGATGGAGTGCTTTTGATTTGCAAGAAAAATGCTGAAAAGGAAATAAAAGAAATTGTAAATTCTGTAAAAACTGAAAAAGGAGATAGTTTTATCTAGTCTCCTTTTTATTTTATGATTTGTTCCAAAAAATCGCCTACAAAATAAGCGACTAATGCAGCTAAGCTCCCTAAAAGTAGCGTTTCAGATATTCCTTTTATGACAGAATTATTGGTTACTTTGGATTTAAGGAAACCAATAATAATAAAGCCTATCCCAGTTAAAATACTTGACCATAGAAATTTTTGAGAAACATTTATGTTAATATAATCTGCCACAAATACCAATAATGGAATCAGGCCTATTACTACAAAAGAGATAAAAGTATAAAGCCCAGTTTGAAACGGTGATTTTTCTTCCTCTATCAACCCTAATTCGTCTTTCATCATCACATCCACCCATCGGTCTTTGTCTTTGGTAATCACTTCCACTACCTGGCTTAATAATGGTTCTTCAAAACCTTTTTCTCGATAGATGTCTCGAATCTCATCTCTTTCTGTTTCTGGTAAATTATCCACTTCCCAATATTCAATGGCTTTTTGTTTTTGGTAGTTTTGTTTTTCAGATTTTGCAGACATATAAGCGCCAATCGACATAGAAAAGCCATCAGCAAAGAGATTAGCAAAGCCTAAAATAATGATAATGGCATTGTCTAAACCCGCCCCTACAGCTCCTGCTACTACAGCAAAAGTAGTGATACTGCCATCTATTCCACCATAGACAAATTCGGATAAATAATTTTGGTGCCTGCCTAAAAAACTGCTTGGCTGATGTATAAATTCTTCTTTAACTTCCATATTAATTCAATATAGATTTTTTCGATTTAAAAATAGAATGGAAGATTGAATTTAATAAATAGAAAATCTTGAAAATAAAAAGGTGGATTCTAGAATCCACCTTTTAAGTGATTAAGCAAAATTGAGTACTAGTACAATAATGACCATAGCAGTAATAATTCCAATTACCACAGGCCAGTTCACTTGTTCTTCATCGGGTGGAGTGGCAATGTTTTGATTTGTAGTTTTCATTTTATTTTGATTACAGAAAGTACCGTAACAAGCTCATGTACGGATAAATTATAAAAAGGTAAGGTGATTTGAAATAAATATTTTAAACTTTCAGAGCATTATAATTATTAGTAAAAACGACAAACAAGGCTTAACTTGCCACAAATATTAAGTTGATATGAGAGAAGATTTCCTGACAGGAGATGAGGAACATTTGAATCCTGAAGAACGAGAGTTTGAAAAAGCCCTTCGCCCCCTTTCTTTTGGTGATTTTACAGGCCAGCAAAAAACAGTGGATAATATTCAGGTTTTTGTACTTGCAGCCAAAAAAAGGTCTGAACCTTTAGATCACGTGCTCTTACATGGCCCTCCTGGATTAGGAAAAACTACGCTTTCTCATATTATTGCTAATGAATTAGGCTCAAGTTTAAAAGTTACTTCTGGTCCAGTTTTGGATAAACCTGGCGACTTAGCGGGCTTATTAACTAATTTGGAAGAAGGCGATGTGTTGTTTATAGATGAAATCCACAGACTGAATGCGGTGGTTGAAGAATATTTATATTCAGCTATGGAAGATTTCAGGATTGATATTATGCTAGACAGTGGCCCAAATGCTCGTTCAGTTCAAATTAGTTTAAGTCCTTTTACTTTGATTGGTGCCACAACTCGTTCTGGTTTATTGACCTCTCCTTTAAGAGCTCGGTTTGGTATTAATGCCCGTCTGGAATATTATGACGCTGAATTATTAAAAAAGATATTGAAGCGTTCTGCAGCCATTTTAAATACTCCAATGGAAGAAGATGCAGCTTATGAAATAGCTAGAAGGAGCAGGGGAACTCCAAGAATTGCGAATACACTCTTAAGGAGAACCCGTGATTTTGCGGAGATTAAAGGAGATGGTACTATTACTAAAAGTATAGCGGAAATTGCCTTAAATGCATTGGATGTTGATCAGCATGGACTGGATGAAATGGATAACCGAATATTGACGACTATTATTGAAAAATTCAAAGGTGGTCCCGTTGGATTAGGTACCATAGCTACAGCAGTAGGGGAGGAAGCCGACACAATTGAAGAAGTTTATGAACCTTTTCTAATTAAAGAAGGCTATTTGAAAAGAACAGCTAGAGGTCGTCAGGCGACTGAATTAGCCTACAAACATTTGGGAAATGTGCCGCCAGCACAATTAGGTTCTTTATTTGATTAATGTCATTGACGAAAGAGAAAAATACCAAAATTATCAAATCTATTGCCTCCGATTTGGGCTTCGATTTCTGTGGTGTATCCAAGGCTGGCTTCCTAGAAGAGGAAGCACCCAAATTAGAGGAATGGCTTAAAAAAGGTTACCATGGCAAAATGCAGTATATGGAAAACCACTTTGATAAGCGACTTGATCCTACAAAACTGGTTGAAAGTGCTAAATCGGTAGTTTCTTTAATGTACAATTATTATCCAGAGCAAGACTTAGCCAAAAGTGATTCCTATAGAATTGCCAAATATGCTTACGGAAAGGATTATCATTTTATCGTAAAAGACAAGCTGAAAGATTTCATGTCCCGAATTCATGAGGAAATAGGGGAGGTGGACGGACGAGTTTTTGTTGATTCAGCCCCAGTAATGGAAAGGCAATGGGCAGCTAAAAGCGGATTGGGCTGGTTAGGGAAAAATAGCTTGTTGCTCAATAAGCAAAGGGGAAGTTTTTACTTTTTGGCGGAATTAATTATTGATTTGGAGCTGGAAGAAGACGGGCCTATGCAGGATTATTGTGGAACCTGCACTAAATGCATAGATGCCTGTCCAACGGATGCAATTGTAGGAGATGGAATTGTGGATGCTTCCAAATGCATTTCGTATTTAACCATTGAACTAAAAGAGGATTTACCCACTGAATTTTCTAATAAAATGGAAAATTGGGTATTCGGCTGCGATATCTGTCAGGATGTTTGTCCCTGGAATCGCTTTTCAAAACCGCACCTAGAAGATTCATTTCAACCTCATTCCGTATTAGCCGAAATGGATAAAAAGGATTGGGAAGAAATGACCAAAGAAGTTTTTAATGAAGTTTTTAGGAAATCTGCAGTGAAGCGGACTAAATATAGTGGATTGATGCGGAATATCAACTATATAAAAACACCATAACCAGTCAATATTTTTTTTAGTAATAAAAAATATAACTTGTAGTACTCATTCTTAAATAATTACTAAAGACTACTCAAGTAATTGCCTAATAGGCTCTATTCAAGGCTGAAAAATAGCTGGAATCACTTTTTGTATATCTTCAGAATGCTGTACATAATGCACATAATCAGGCAAATCCTTTAAAGGCATCATCAATAAACCTACTTTTTCACTTTCTGCATATTCATGATAATCGGCTACAGAATGAAGGTGTAATTTGATGAACCCTAAAGGTTCAAAAAATCTTTTAGTTAAATTCACCAATTTTTGCTCTTTTAAGCGGTTGTTTTTACTTAGAGCGTAAGGTGAAATAATGGTTGCTGGAATAATGGTTTTAGGCAAAAAGGGCTTTATTACATTAAAGGAGTTTTCAAAGTTTTCGTGACCTGTGAATTTAATTAAAGCCTGTTCCTCAATGGGATGGTTGCGATGATAAAATAAAACGGGTCTTTTAAATTTTGCTAAGCTCTTTAAGAAATTCCCTAAATCAATTTCAAAGTCCTTTTCTTTTAATTTTGAAAGTGGTAAAACTAGTTGATCCTTATTTTCATGTTTGGATAAGCAACTGTTGCAAATTCCATTCTTACAAGTGTAAAATGATCGGGCTGAAACCCAGTCATTGGGCTGCCCTTGTCCTCCGTTATTTTGAATTGCTTTAGCTTCCATCTTCCCAATTGTTTTTTTACAAAATTCGCACAATTGTATGGAAGCTGCACTGAGATTAATAAGGAGGTAATATGATAAATGTCATGGTTTTTGAGAGAGAATCTAGAGTAAAGAACCTAGATAAAAATTGACAATAGACGGTTGAAAAAAAACTTCGAGATGCTACCTTCATAATTTCAATTAAGCATTTCATTGTTATTTCCAGTCTGACCTGTGGTACTGACCTAGTAAATATATCCATAAATCCGCAGCATATTATAATCTGATTGTAAACACTGTTTTCCCACATGGGGGATTAAGGGGGCTCTAATTTCCCCCTTGGGGATTAAGGGGCTTTATATAACAAATACTTCTCCCTCATCCCTTTATATTCCTCCAATCCCACTTGCCAGCTCATTTTAATTTCTTCTTCTGAAAATCCTGCCTCAATCTGCTGGCGTAATGATTCTGTTCCCGCTAATTTGGTTAGGAAACTGTTGAAGTATTCATCTTTATCAGGAAATGCTTTGTAGAAATCTATCATGTATTTTAAAGAAATACCTTCTTCAAAATCTTTCGATTCAAAGTCAATTCCATAACATTTTTCATCTTCAAAAGGCGGGTGGACACTGCTTCCGGGTATGCTGACTGGGGTAAATGTATGCTCAAAATCTGTTAAGGAAGGATGTCCAATATGCTGGAAAGGTTTTTCGGTTCCTCTGCCTACACTGATCACAGTTCCTTCAAAAAGACATAAAGAAGGATACAGCGCAATACTTAAATCATTGGGTAAATTTGGAGATGGTTTTATGGGTAGAGAATAAGAATAGCTATGATTGTAGTTTTTATTTTTAATAATTTTCAATTCACATTGCAATTCATTTTCTAACCACTTTTCCCCGTTAATCATTTGTGCTAATTCGGCTACCGTTAAGCCGTGCAAAATGGGAATAGGGTGCATGCCCACAAAAGATTTATGTTCCATTTCCAAAATAGGACCATCCACATACCTTCCATTCGGATTGGGACGATCTAAAATCAATAATGGAATATCATTTTCAGCACAAGCTTCCATCACATAATGCATAGTACTGATGTAGGTGTAAAATCTTGTGCCCACATCCTGAATGTCAAAAATGATAGCATCTAAATCCTGTAATTGCTCTTTTGTAGGCTTTTTATTTTTTCCATATAAGGATATAATGGGCAAACCGGTTTTTTCATCCATACCTGATTTTACAGTAGCTCCAGCATCTGCTTCGCCTCTGAAACCGTGTTCTGGAGCGAAAACCTTTTTAATATTAATTTTATGAGATCTTAAGGTATCCACCAAATGGGTTTGACCAATTGTAGAGGTTTGATTCACTACCATTCCAACGGATTTCCCTTTCAAATAGGGGAGATATTCTTCGGTTTGATAAGCAGCTGGAAGGGGAGGATTTTGTTGCCCCACACAAGCATTTACCAAAATCATAAAAAATAGACCGCAAAGCGGAATGAGTTTGCCAATGAAATTGTAATTTGCAGTTTGAATCATAAATCAAAAATAAAGTTAATTCTTGAATCTACCTGATTTTATAGCGAAACGTACGATTAATTCTAAAACCGGTCAATTTTCCGGCAGTATTTATAAGATTGCCATAAGCAGTATTGCCATTGGTTTGGCTATCATGTTAGTCGCACTATTAATTCTAGGCGGATTTCAGAAGACCATTAAAGATAAAGTGTACAGCTTTGCTGGGCATATGCAAGTAACGAAATATACACTCAGTAATTCTTTTGACGAGTCACCCATTTCTACAGAAACTAATTTTTTCCAGAATCACCAAGAATTAGATTTCTTAAAGCATGTTCAAGGAGTTGCTTATAAAGCGGGTTTGTTGAAAACAGAAGAAGCTGTAGAAGGAGTAGTAATTAAAGGAATCGGTGCAGATTATGATACTGCAAATTTTTCTTCAAATTTAATAAATGGAAGATTTCCTAATGTGAACGCTGAAGATTACAGCACCGAAATTATAATTAGTAAAGAATTAGCCCAATTACTTAGACTTGAGTTAGGTGAAAAAGTCTTAATGTATTTTGTGCAAAATCCACCTAGATACCGTCAGCTTGAGATAGTAGGGGTTTACGAAACAGGTTTGGAGGATTTTGATGAGCGAATGATAATTGGTGATATCAGAATGATTCAGAGATTAAATGATTGGAGTGAAGATCAGGTAGGGGGTTTTGAAGTTTTTATAAATGATAATGTTGATGAAGAGGAGGCAGAATCTATTGTTTTTGATAAAGTAGATGCGGATCAATTTGTGAATTTAACAAGTCAAAAATATCCGCAGTATTTCGAATGGCTGGAATTACTCAATCAGAATGTTCGATTGTTTTTGGCACTGATATTATTTGTAGCCTGCTTTAATATGGTAGCAGTAATTTTCATTTTAACTATGGAAAGAACACCAATGATTGGTTTACTGAAATCTATGGGAGCAAAAAATCAATTGATAAGAAATATTTTTTTAATGAGTGGTCTGCGACTTACTTTTAAAGGCTTGCTTTATGGTAATTTAGTGGCTATTGGATTTTCAGCTTTGCAATATTATTTTCATATTATTCCGCTAGATCAGGAAAATTATTATATGAGTGCTGTTCCAATCCTATGGGATTTCAAAATGATAGTGGGTTTGAATTTATTGGTTTTAGTAGTTGTGTTGATTTCACTCTTTTTGCCAGTTTGGTTTATTGCTAGAATGAAACCGATTAAGGCTATTCGATTTGATTGATTAGATTTAAATCATTTTTGCTTAAGGTCGTCCCTCTGGGACTTAGGTATTTATTTTTGTCTTTTTACCTACCATAAGTTCGTCCTTACAGGACTTTTTGCTCTTTGGTTTTCCATAAAAAAATAAAGAAAATGCTGCCAAAGGCTGTGACTAACCGCTAATGCGCAAAAAAGCAAAGAGAACTTATCCATTTCGAGCTTTAAACTTCTCCAACTTGGCAATATTACACTTTCATAATTACAAGCATCAATACTTCAAAACCAGATAAATATATATTAATCCTATCAACCAAATATTATACTTCAACTAACTGGAAAACCAAACTATTCAATTGTCATTCTCTGAAATAAGTTGACCGTTTTTAATCGAATAAAGTTATGATAAAAACGGGAAAACGTATCAAAGCCAGGAAGAGATTTTCTGAGGAATTCAAGCGTAAAATCGTAGGTGATTTTGAAAAAGGTATCATGAGTGTCTGTCAAATGGAGAGGCATTATAATATATCAAATGTCACTATTTACAAATGGATTTATAAATATTCTTCTTATAATGAGAAAAATGTCAGGATAGTTGAGATGAAAGACAGTCAATCCAATAGGGTCAAGGAGCTTGAAGAGAAAGTTAAAGAGCTGGAGCAGGCAGTAGGTCAAAAGCAGATAAATATTGACTATTTAGAGAAGATGATAGAGTTGGCCAAAGAGCAATATGATATAGATATCAAAAAAAACTTCAATACCCCACACTCTGGTGGTTCCAAAAGAACAGGGAAAGGATGAGCTATAGCCTAAACAAACTTTACAGGGCAGTTGGGACAAGCAAGCAATCCGTCCATCAAGCCAAGCAAAGACAGTTTGCTTTTGATAAAGAACTGGAAGAGTTGGTCAAGTTGGCGGATCAAATCAAGAAAGTTCATCCGGGTTGTGGGGTTGAAAAGATGTACTATACGCTTAAACCTGAGTTTATGGGCAGGGATAAGTTTTGTGAGATATTTATTTCACTGGGCTACGGAGTAAACCCTGAGAGAAACCACCGTAGAACTACGATAAGAGGTGTTATAAGCTATCCTAATTTAATAGAAGGCATGCAGATAACAAGGCCCTATCAAGTGCTTCAGAGCGATATAACCTATTTTTATCTCCATGAAAGGTTTTACTACTTGATATTTATCGTAGATGTCTATACCAGAATAATATTAGGTTACAGGGTCAGTGACCATATGAGAAAAGAGGCAAACTTAAAGGCACTGCAAATGGTATTGAAATCAACGGGTGCTGATTTAAGAGATAGCATACACCATTCGGACAGAGGGGCTCAATACAGCAGCTTAACCTACACCGGTGAGCTGAGAAAAAACGGCATGCACATTAGCATGGGTGAATATGCCACCGATAATGCCTATGCTGAAAGGGTCAACGGAACAATTAAAAATGAATACTTGAAAAAATGGGAAATAAGGAGTTTTAACGATTTAAAAAGGAAAACAAAAAATGCTGTTGATCATTATAATCAATCTAGGAAACACAGAGCATTTAAAATGGAACATTCTCCTAATGAATTTAAAGAGAATTTATTAACTTTAAATGCCCAAGATAGACCGAAGGTGATTATTTACACCGAGGGAAGGAAAAACTTCCAAGGGGCATCGAGCCCCTTAGAAGTTTGCCCAAGAAAAGAACCTCAGGCTCATAATTGCCCGTGGGATTATAAAATGAATGTTTAACCAAAACGGTCAATGCTATTTAGGGATCGACAAATATCCACCATCCTACTCCCTACTTCCAACTTCAAGCTTCCAAACTTCTCACTTCTTCAACCTACTAACAAAAAACCTAAACACACCCAAACCTCATCACTTAAGAAAAATCTATTTTTTATCTTCCGATTCTTCACGCCTTTCACTAATTTCAAACTCTGAAATTCACCACCTTCTCAGCAACAATTTTATGTATTTAATTTACGATACCGAGACCACCGGATTACCAAAAAATTACAACGCTCCATTAAGTGATGCAGACAATTGGCCAAGATGTGTGCAGATTGCATGGCAATTACATGGTGCAAATGGTGAGCTTTTAGATGCCCAAAACCACATCATCAAACCAGAAGGTTTTGATATTCCCTATAATGCCGAAAAAGTGCATGGAATTTCTACTGAAAGGGCTCAAAAAGAAGGTAAACTATTAATTGAAGTTTTAGAAGCTTTCAAAGTCATTTTGGAGAAAACCGATGTGGTGGTCGGACATAATATCAGCTTTGATATTTCAATTATGGGAGCTGAAATGCTGAGAAAAGAGCTTTCTGCAACTGTTCTTACCGAAAAGCCTATTATAGATACCAAAGAAGCGGGAACTGATTTTTGTAAAATTCCTGGTGGAAGAGGAGGGAAGTTTAAATGGCCAACGCTAACAGAGCTTCATAAAAAATTATTCGGACAAGATTTTGCCGATGCGCATGATGCCGCTTATGATGTGGATGCCACAGCCAAATGTTTCTTTGGGTTGATTACTGAAAAAGCTGTAAAGCCATTAGGTGAAACTCCAATTGAAGCAATCAATTATGAGCCACCTAAATTGGATGCAGCCAATTTTGCTGCTAACTCAAAAAATGAAGAAAAAGCTGCATCTGATGCATTAAAGCAAGCCAAAAATGCAGATATATCCGAATTAAGTGATACAAATTTTGTGCACCTTCATTGCCATACGCAATTTTCCATTTTGCAATCCACCACGGAAATTCCTTCTATGGTCAATAAAGCAAAGGAAATGGGTATGCCAGCAATTGCCATGACTGATCATGGTAATATGATGGGTGCTTATAATTTCGTACGGGATGCCAATAAAGCTGGAATTAAACCCATAGTGGGCTGTGAGTATTTCCTGACTCAAGATAGAAATAACAAGAAAAATAAAGATGATGGTTTTCAGACAGTTCTTTTGGCTAAAAATAAAGCAGGCTATCATAATTTAGCAAAGCTTTCCTCTATCGCTTTTGTAGAAGGCTTTTATTATGTACCTCGAATTGATAGGGAAGCTTTAGTTCAGTACAAAGAAAATATTATTGCCACCACAGGGGGACTATGGGGAGAAGTCCCATTCCTAATTTTGAATGCGGGAGAAGCTCAGGCAGAAGAAGCCTTTCTTTGGTGGAAAGAACAGTTTGGTGATGATTTTTATGTAGAATTAAATCAACATGGGGTTCCTGAAGAGCAAAAAGTAAATGAAGTTTTATTAAAATTTGCCAAAAAGTATGATGTAAAATATTTCGCTGCCAATAATACTTATTATACTAACAAAGAAGATGCTGAAGCGCAAGATATTTTGCTTTGCGTAAAAGATGGAGAAACTACTGGTGAGCAAGGAAAGCCTAAAAAGTATGTAGGTAAAAGGGGGCGAGAATATCGCTTTGGCTTACCCAATGATGAATTCTACATCAAGTCTCCCGATGAAATGAAGAAATTGTTTGCTGATTATCCAGAAGCGATTGCTTGTACGGCTGAGATAGCAGAAAAAATTGAAGGCTTTGAATTAGCCAGAGATGTACTTTTACCTAAATATGATATTCCTCAAGAATTCATTGACCCTAAGGATGCTGAGGATGGTGGAAATAGAGGTGAAAATGCTTATTTACGCCATATCACTTATGAAGGAGCGAAAAAGAGGTATCCTGAAATTACAGCTGAAATAAAAGAGCGACTGGATTTCGAACTGGAAACCATCGAAAGAACTGGATATCCAGGTTATTTCCTGATCGTACAGGATTTCACTACAGCCGCTAGAGAGATGGGGGTTTCGGTTGGTCCCGGTAGGGGTTCAGCAGCTGGTTCAGCAGTAGCCTATTGTACGGCCATTACCAATATTGATCCTATTAAGTATGATCTCCTTTTTGAGCGTTTTTTAAATCCAGATAGGGTTTCATTGCCCGATATTGATATTGACTTTGATGACCATGGCAGGCAGAAAGTAATTGATTATGTGATTGAAAAATATGGTGCCAATCAGGTTGCTCAAATTACCACTTATGGTACTATGGCAGCTAAATCAGCAATTCGGGATACAGCCCGAGTAATGGAATTACCACTGATGGATGCCGATAGGATTGCCAAATTAGTACCCGATATTAAACTCAAAGCCTTATTCGATTTGGCTTCTGATAAAAAGAAATTATCGGCTAAGCTGAAAAATAACGGAGAAGCCATTAGTAAAGCAGAAGAGTTATTGAATCTGGCTAAAGCCAATGATGCTTCTGCTAAAGTAATTAATCAAGCAAGAGTTCTTGAAGGCTCAGTAAGAAATACAGGTATTCATGCCTGCGGAGTAATTATCACACCTGACGATATTACCAAATTCGTACCGGTTGCCTTGGCTAAGGACTCGGATATGTACTGTACACAATTTGATAATGCGGTGGTGGAAAACGCTGGTCTTCTTAAAATGGATTTCCTGGGTTTAAAAACTTTAACGCTGATTAAAGATGCTGTCAGAATTGTGGAGGAAAGGCATGGTGTTAAACTTGATCCGGATGAATTCCCTATAGACGATCCCAAAACCTATGAACTTTTCCAAAAGGGAGAAACGGTCGGGATATTCCAATATGAATCCCCTGGTATGCAGAAATATTTAAGGGATTTAAAGCCTACGGAATTCTCGGATTTGATTGCGATGAACGCACTTTATCGGCCAGGTCCCCTGGAATATATTCCGAATTTCGTTAAGCGGAAAAATGGTTTAGAAGAGATTAGCTACGATCTTCCAGAAATGGAGGAATACCTGCAGGAAACTTACGGTATTACCGTTTATCAGGAGCAGGTGATGTTGCTTTCTCAGAAATTGGCAGGATTTACCAAAGGTGAAGCGGATGTTTTGCGTAAAGCCATGGGTAAAAAGATCTTTGCCTTGCTGGAGGAGCTGAAACCAAAATTTATTAATCAGGGAGCAGAAAAAGGACATCCAAAAGATGTGTTGGAGAAAATATGGAAGGATTGGGAAGCCTTTGCTGCCTATGCTTTTAATAAATCACACTCAACTTGCTATGCTTGGGTGGCTTACCAAACGGCCTATTTAAAAGCACACTATCCTGCAGAGTACATGGCTTCTGTGCTGAGTAATAACATGGGCCAAATCACGGATGTGACCTTCTTTATGGAGGAATGTAAACGTGCTGGTATTGAGGTGTTAGGGCCTGATGTGAATGAATCCAATTCAGGTTTTACAGTAAATGACAATGGTCAAATCCGATTTGGATTAGCAGCTATAAAAGGAGCAGGTTCTGCGGCAGTAGAAAGTATTATCCAAGAACGAAAATCTAATGGGCAGTATAAAGATATATTTGATTTTGCTGAACGAATTCCATTAAAAAGTGTGAATAAAAAGACCTTTGAATCACTGGCAATGGCAGGTGGATTTGATTGTTTTAAAGAATATCACAGAAAGCAATTTTTGGCTTCTGATAATGGAGAGGGTACTTTAATTGAAAAAATTATTAAATATGCTCAGAAACTGCAGCATGAAAAAGACAGTGCGCAGACTTCCTTATTTGGAGGAGAAGGAGGAGTAGCTATTCCGCCTCCGAGAGTTGCAGAAATGGAACCCTATTCTGAGCTAGAGAAACTGAATATTGAAAAGGAAGTGGTAGGACTTTTTATTTCTGGCCACCCATTGGATGAGTATAGATTTGAAATGGAGAGTTTCTGCAATACGCAGGTTTCGGAGTTAAATGATATTGAAAGTCTTGCATCTAAAAATGAAATAAAAGTAGGCGGGATTGTAACTGCTGTAGCTCACAGGCAAACTAAAACAGGAAAGCCATTTGGAACCTTGACTTTGGAAGATTATGGTGGGTCTTTCACCTTTTTCATGTTTGGAGATGATTATTTGGCCAATAAGCAATTCTATGAAAATGGTTGGTTCATTTTTATTTCAGGAAGAGTAGGTAAAAAGCCATGGGGAGATCAAGCTTTGGAGTTCAAAATTAGTAAAGTAGAACTACTTTCAGAACTAAGAGATAAAAGAACCAAAAGCTTGGCAATTATGCTGGATTTAAATGCCATCACAGAAGATTTAATAGTAGAGCTGGATAATTTATGCCAAACTTTTAAAGGAGAGTGCGAAGTGAAATTGGAATTGCAGGATAAAATTAATGGCTATAAAGTAGAAACTAAATCCAGAAAATATAAAGTAAATCCTAGCAATGAATTGATAGAGGGACTCAATAGAATTCCTGATTTGAATTATAGGATTTTGACATAAATGATTTTTCCAAAATTATTATCAATGGAAAAGTTGAATTATTTGTGTATAAAAATCGTTATTTTTGTGTAAAAAAAAGTCAAAAGGATGAGAACTAATATTGAAATTGAGACAGGTTTGATTGATGAGATTATGCAAAGGGGAAAAATCAGGACTAAAAAAGCTGCAGTTCAAAAGGCATTAGAAAATTATCTAAAAAAAATTAAGAGAGATGAATTAGCTGCTTTGGCAGGTAAAGTAACTTGGGAGGGTGATTTGGATGAAATGAGAGCGGATTGAAATGATACTAATTGACACTAGCATTTGGATTATTTTTCTTAGTGGTACTGATTTGGAAATCAAAAATAAGGTGCTTGAGTTACTCAAAGAAGATAAAGTATGTATTTGTCCTCCAGTTTATCAAGAAATTCTGCAGGGCGTAAAACACAAAAAGGATTTTAATAGATTAAAGGACTTATTAAATGGATTGGTCAAACTTGAAATTGATCCATTTTTAATTTCGCAAGAAGCTGCTGAGATATATTTTAATTTAAGAAAAGCAGGAATAACGGTAAGAAAAAGTTTTGATTGTTTAATTGCTGCCTATGCTATAAATGCTGATGTTTACCTTTATCACCATGATAAAGATTTTAAAGCTATTTCTTTAGGAACTCCCCTTCAACAATACTAATTGATTCTCTGGTTAATATTAGTATTGCTATCAATGTAAATACTTAAAATAAAAAATCCTCATCACATTATTTGTTAAGATGAGGATTTATGAAGTTGAAATTCAATGCAGATAAGCTTATCTACACGCAGGTTTATATTTGTTTGATATTAATTTCTTTTTTGCTGCTTGCGCTATTTTTTCCTATTGGAACAAATATCTCCAATCTATTATCATGATGAACAGCATCTACTTCATTTGTGTCTGCAAATACTGGTAATTTTACCTTTCTATAAAAAAGTGGAATCATTACACCTTGATTTTCAGCAGGATGATTTATGGTAGCAAATACCTGTAAAGAGTTTTGGTCTGAAATAACCTTAAGTTGTTCAGCCTCAATACCCGGAGCATTCACTACTATCAAAAAACCATCGTTTTGATTTTCAATCTTAAAATCAACTTGTGCAACGCCTCCAGCCAAAGTGTTCAATTGGTCACCTTGAAATAATAAGTTTCTTAATACGTCTTTATTTTTGAGTAAGTTCATACTTCCTTAATTTTAATAATCAATGTATTGACATCAAAACATGTTCCAATGGAAAATGTTTGCTCAATTAAGACATATTGACACTGTTCAAGAATCTAGTCTGACATATTTGCTGTTTTAATGAAATTAGTCATTCTTAGGTTTTGGTTAATTTTCATAGCTACTCAGCTATATATAATTTAATCCTTTACTAATTTCTTTAAATCCACTCCTCCTTGAAGGTGTTTTCACCTTCAAGCTTCTGTGAGACTTCTGGGAAGATTCAGTGTTAAAGTTTGGGTGAAAACACCCAAACAGGAGAGTAAGTGCTTGATAGTTTTAGGTTTAATGATTATATACTCTTGCTTAAGATACCAGTAGCCATCTCCATCAGACGCTAGCGATAGGGGAAATCCATTAAAATAACAATAGAAGCAGGATAATTATGAATTTTGTCTATACTAAGACATATTATCCTGAATCAAATAATTAATTTTACAAATGCCATTTATTTGGTACTGAATATCAGATAGCTACAAAATTTTCTCATGTAATTGCCTAATAGGCTCTATTTAAAATAGCGAATTCGTACTTTTGCAGTCTAATAAAACAAATGGATTCAAAAATAATTGTCATCATTCCTGCATTTAATGAGGAGAATGCCGTTGGTAAGGTAGTGAGTGCTATTCCCAAAGATTGGGTGAAGGAAATTGTGGTGGTTAATAATAATTCCACCGACAAAACCAGAGAAGCTGCTGAGCAGGAAGGGGCATTGGTTTTGGATCAACCCATAAAAGGGTATGGAAATGCTTGTTTGAAGGGAATTGAATATGTAAAATCAAAAGATGAAAACCCTGATGTTATTGTCTTTTTGGATGCTGATTATTCCGATTATCCTGAACAATTGCCCGAGTTGGTAAAGCCAATTCTGGAAGAAAAAATGGATATGGTAATTGGCTCAAGGGCTTTAGGAGAAAGAGAAGGAGGGAGCATGACTTTCCCTCAGGTTTTCGGGAATTGGTTAGCTACAAGGCTGATCAGACTTTTTTATGGTTATCAATTTACTGATTTAGGTCCTTTTAGGGCTATCCGTTGGGAAAAGCTGATGGAGATTAATATGCAGGATAAAACTTTTGGCTGGACTGTGGAGATGCAAGTGAAAGCAGCCAAAATGAAAATGAAATGCACGGAAGTACCTATGGCTTACAGGAACCGAATTGGAAAATCTAAGGTTTCAGGCACAGTGTACGGAACTGTGATGGCCGGATATAAAATTTTATATACGATTTTTAAATATTTATGAGCATGACTTGGGAGTGGTTTATTATTGTACTTTACGGACTCAGCTTATTGTTCATATTCTTTTTTAGCTTAGGACAGCTGCATCTTACTTTTCATTATTTGAAAGCTAAGAAAAAGCAGAAAAAGAATGCTGTGCAAACACCAGAAATGAAAGGTGATTACCCTAAGGTTTGTGTGCAATTGCCCATTTTTAATGAAAAATATGTGGTGAATAGATTAGTAGATGCAGTCTGTGAGTTGGATTATCCAAATGAGTTGCTTGAGATTCAATTATTGGATGATTCTACAGATGAAACTACTGAAATATTGGAAGCCAAAACACAGTATTGGCAATTAAAAGGTAAAAATATTCAGCTTATTAGAAGACCTGAAAGAGTCGATTTTAAAGCAGGAGCCTTGAAATATGGTATGGAATTAACGGATGCTGAATTCATCGCTATTTTTGATGCTGATTTTCTTCCCCAAGCGCACTTTTTGAAAGTTACTATTCCTCATTTCCAAAATGAAAAAGTAGGAGTAGTGCAAACCAGATGGGGTCATGTCAATAAGGATTACTCGCTCTTGACCCGATTGCAAGCTTTCGGTCTGGATGCGCATTTCACAGTAGAACAAGTCGGTAGAAATACGGCTGGTTCTTTTATTAATTTTAATGGAACTGGTGGTGTTTGGCGTAAGGAAACTATAATAGATGCAGGAGGGTGGTCAGCTGATACCTTAACAGAAGATTTGGACTTAAGCTATCGTTCACAGTTAAAGGGCTGGGAATTTTTGTATAAAGAAGATGTAGAATCTCCTGCTGAATTGCCGATTATCATGCCTGCTATAAAATCTCAACAATTCAGATGGAACAAAGGTGGAGCAGAAACGGCAAGAAAGAACTTTTTGAATGTGTTGAAATCACCCATTAAGTTTTCTAATAAGCTGCATGCATTTTTCCATTTATTCAATAGCTCAATCTTCATTGCTATTTTGATAACGGCTGTACTTAGCGTGCCTATGCTTTGGATTAAAAGTATTCATCCAGAGTTGGCGCTACTGTTCCAAGTTGGAAGTGTATTCCTTTTAGGCTTTTTCTCCATTGCTATTTTCTACTGGGTTGCTAATAAACATTTAATGAAGGGAATAAAGCATGGTAAATATTTCTTTAAAACCTTTCCACTATTTATTACGGTATCCATGGGATTGTCTTTGCATAATGCTTTAGCTGTGGCGGAAGGCTTGTTGGGATTTAAATCTGCGTTTATTAGAACACCAAAGTTCAATATTTCAGATAAAAACAAAAGCTGGAAGGATAATCAATACATCAAATTACAGTTTAGCTGGTTAAGTGTCTTAGAAATATTTTTAGCTTTATATTTTGCCTTTGCAATTTTTTTAGGAATTAGCTTGGGAGATTATGGTTTGATAATATTCCATTTGATGTTGATGCTGGGGTTTTTAATGGTTTTCTATCATTCGGTTAAACCACAACTCAAATAAATTGAAGTCTACAGGAAAGTATATGGCTTTGCTGCTGATGGGTATATTACTCATTAGTATCAGCTATTTTACTTTCCGGTTTGAAAGTATATTGCTCCTAGGGCAATTTGTAGCCCTTTTTGCGCTTTATTTGTTTTTGGGTTTTCAGAAAAAGGATTTTTCCCTTAAGGAAATAATCACTTTTGGAATACTTTTCAGATTGCTCTTACTGCTTTTAACTCCTAATTTATCTGAAGATGTTTACCGTTTTCTTTGGGATGGAAAATTATGGTGGGAAGGAATAGATGCCTATGCTTTTTTACCCTCTGAGGTTGCTAAAGAGAAATTTCTAAGTCCAGAGTTATTCTCTCAACTCAATTCACCAAATTACTACAGCATTTATCCACCACTTAACCAATTGATTTTTGCTATTGGAGCAGTTTTCGAAAATACGACTTTAGGCATTATTACAATTCGATTATTTATCATTTTGGCTGAAGTTGGGACATTATTTTTGCTCCCTGAAGTTTTGAGGCAATATGGGAAAAACCCAAAATCCTTGCTTTTCTATGCTTTCAATCCTTTAGTGATTTTAGAATTGAGTGGAAATCTTCATTTTGAAGCTTTTGTGATTTTCTTTCTGGTCTGGGGTGTTTATGAATTTGAAAAAAGGAGAACTAATAACAGTGCAATAGCGGTGGGCCTGGCTGTCAGTTTCAAACTTGTCCCACTTATATTATTAGCAAGCTATTTTAGAAAACTGAATTTGAAACAATACATAAAGTTTATTTTAATAGCTTATTTAGTGGCAGTCTTCAGTTTTCTACCTTTTTTATTTTCTGATGCGCTAAAAGGGATTGCTACAAGTACTTCTTTATATTTTCAGAGCTTTGAATTCAATGCAAGTCTGTATTATTTGATCAGAGAAATTGGTTTTGCAGTTAAGGGTTATAATATTATAGCAACAGCTGGCCCCCTGATGGGAATTCTAGCATTTTCTGGAATGGTGCTATTCAATATTCTGGCTTCCTCAAAGATGAAATTGCCTGAAAGAATGCTATGGACTTATATGATTTATTTCCTTTTTGCCACCACAGTTCATCCCTGGTATGTTTTACCAATTTTAGTATTGGGAATATTAAGTGATTACAAATTTCCTATTTTATGGAGTTTTATGATTTTCTTTACCTATTGGGGATATGCTCAAACTGGTTATCAAGAATATTTAGGTATAGTTGCAGTTGAATACATCTTATTGGTGGTTTTCATCGTATTTGAAGTAATGCAAAGAATAAAAAACAATATAAGACTTTATGCATAAAATCTGGCTCAATATCATGTTATTATCATTTCTACAATCTTTAGTGGCTTGTGGTCAGCAGACTTACGACCAAAAGCTTCAATCCCTTTATAAAAATACTGTTTCACTGATTCAGCCACAGGAAGTAAAAGAAAAGCTCAATAGAGAAGATGTTGTTATTTTAGATACACGTTCTGCAAAAGAATATAGTGTAAGTCATTTGCCAAATGCAAAATTTGTGGGCTATGATCATTTTGATGTCTCACAATTGGAAGTTATTCCAAAGGATAAAGAAATAATTGTTTATTGCTCTGTTGGGTATAGAAGTGAAAAAATAGGGGAGAAGCTACAGGAAGCAGGTTTTGAAAATGTAAGTAATATTTACGGAGGAATATTTCAATGGAAAAATGAAGATTTGGATGTGGTAAATCAGGAAGGAGAAGTTACGGATAGCGTGCATACTTACAATAAGCGTTGGAGTAAATGGTTGGAAGAAGGAAAAGGAATTAAGGTTTATGAATAAAAAGAGGTTGTTAATTATTTTCGTCAAAAATCCCGAACTGGGGAAATGTAAAACCCGGTTAGCAGCTACTATAGGAGATGAAAAAGCATTAAATTTCTATAGAAATATGCTGAAAAGGACTAAAGATGTGGCTGAGAAAGTAGATGCTGATAAAGCGATTTATTATTCTTCATTTATCGATGATAATGATTTTTGGTCAAGTGAATCATCTTTCTACAAACAGCTACAAAACCAAAACCCTGATTTAGGAATTAAAATGCAAAGTGCCTTTGAGGAAGCTATTGATAAAGGCTATGAGTCAGTATGCATTATTGGAAGCGATTGCTATGCTTTAGGCGAAAAAGTCATTGAGCAGGCTTTTAAATCATTGGAAAGTAAAGATGCTGTTTTAGGGCCGAGCAATGATGGAGGATACTATTTATTGGGCATGAATAAATTGCATCAGGAGCTTTTTAAAAATAAAGAATGGAGTACAGAAAGTGTGGCTCCCGATACCATTCAAGATTTCAATAAACTGAATCTTCAATATTTTTTATTGGAGGAGTTGACCGATATCGATAATGAGGAGGATTTGAGGACTATTCCGGAAGAGATTATAATTGATTTACTTGAATAGTTTCATTTATGTTTAGTTGTTACAATTCTCGTCAATTAGGAAATTTATATCTTCAGTCCCACCTAACTCAAATGAAATATTGAATTTTTCACACGCTTTTTCATTTTTCTTTTGAGCGAGTAGGATTAATCCTAAGTTTCGATACGCATATGCATTCTTATCAAGTAACTTTAAGGACTTTGTTGCTGATTTAAAGGCTTGTTTTAATAAACCTAAATTGTATTGAGCAAATGAAAGGTTGTTTAATAATAAAGCAGTTGTGATGGTATCTGTGTCTAATAAAAGTGCTTCATTTGCAATTTGTATTGCATCCTCATAATTACCCTCTAATCCTTTATAATAAACTATATTAGAATAGGGAACAATAAGATTTGAGTCAATTTCAATCAAGTTGTAAAAAATGCTATAAGCTTCATTATATAATTCAAAATCTCCGTAAAGCATACCTAATGAATTTAGGCTAGGTATATGCATAGAGTCACTTGCAATTACTTCTTCATAACACCATATAGCTGAATCTAATTTGTCTTGCATTTCAAAAATAAATCCTTTATTAAATAGAAGTGTATTTATATCATGTATTGAAATTTCATTACTATTATTTAGGTTGTAATTAATTTGAACTAGTGCTTCATCATATTCCTTGTTTTCCATATAATAATAAATGCTATCGAAACTACTTTCCTCTTGCGCATATGAAAATATTGATGTGCAGAAAAAAATGAATACTAAATAATTTATTTTCTTCATAAGTTGTAATATCAATGATTGGTATAGCGAAAATTATCTTTTTTATTTAAAACAAAAAAGCCTTTGGATTAAATATCCAAAGGCTTTCAATATTGATTTGATTCTTAAATCTAGATTCAAGAATTTATATTATCCAATCGCTACTCTCTTAAATTCAGTAACCGTCATTCCTTTGTTAACTGAATCTAAGTATTGAGAAATAGAAGTTTTGTTATCTTTTACGAAAGCTTGCGGTAATAAAGTGTGCTCTTTGAAGAACTTGTTTAATTTACCAGTAGCAATTTTTTCCAACATTTCTTCCGGCTTGCCTTCCTGACGAGCAGTTTCTTTTCCTATTTCGATTTCTTTTTCGATAACAGAAGCATCAACACCATCTTTATCAACAGCAACAGGGTTCATGGCAGCAATTTGCATGGCTACATCTCTACCTGCATCTTTCACATCAACACCACCAGTGTTTTTCAAGGCTACTAATACACCTAATTTAGCTCCAGCATGAACATAAGAAACTACTTTTTCGCCAGTTAAAGTTTCATAATGGCTGATTTCGATTTTTTCACCGATTTTCCCTACCATTTCGATCACTTTCTCGCCAATAGTAATGTCTTCGTAAGGGATGGCTTTTAAAGCATCCATATCAGCTGGTTTTTCAGCAGCAACTTTACCAATGATTTCTTCACCAAACTTCTGGAAGTCTTCATTTTTAGAAACGAAGTCAGTTTCACAAGTTAAAGAAATTAAGAAAGCTTGAGTTTCATCCTCATTTGTTTTGATGAATACATTACCCTCAGTAGTTTCTCTATCTGCTCTTTTTTCAGATAATTTCTGTCCTTTTTTTCTTAAGAATTCAATGGCTTTGTCGAAATCACCATCAGCTTCAGTTAATGCCTTTTTGCAATCCATCATGCCGGCACCTGTTATTTCTCTAAGCTTTTTTACTTCTTGTGCTGTAATAGCCATGCTTAATTGATTTTAGTTTTAATATTATATGTTAGAATGGGTTAGAATAAAAAATTGAACACCAAAACGAGTTCGATGTTCAATTGCATATTTATTCAATATTGTTCATTTGAAGTTTTATTCAGCAGATTTTTCTGAAGATTCAGCTTTTTTAGATTCTTCTTTTGTATCTACTGCTTTTTTCTCTTCTTCTGCTTGTTTCATTTTAGCATCATCTTTCTCAGCTTTTCTTTCCATTAAACCTTCTTCAATTGCTTTTCCGAATGATTTCAAGATTAAGCTGATTGATTTCCAAGCATCATCATTAGCTGGAATTGGATAATCAACCTGAGTTGGGTCAGAGTTAGTATCCACCATAGCAAAAACAGGGATATTTAATTTCTGAGCTTCTTTGATTGCGATGTGCTCTCTTTTAATATCGATAACAAAAAGTGCAGATGGAAGTCTGTTCAAGTCAGCAATACCGCCTAAAACTCTCTCCATTTTTTCTTTCTCTCTTTGAATCATCAATCTTTCTCTTTTTGCAAGATTAAGATATGATTCTTCTTTTTGCATCTTATCGATGTTAGCCAATTTTTTTAATGACTTTCTGATAGTTGCAAAGTTGGTCATCATTCCATCTTGCCATCTATCTACTACATAAGGCATATTTAATCTTTTTGCCTCTTCCATCACAATATCTTGTGCTTGTTTTTTTGTAGCAACAAATAAAACTTTTTTTCCAGAACGAACATGGTTCTTGATAGCTTGACATGCTTCATCTAAAGCAGCCAATGTTTTATTTAAGTCAATGATGTGGATGCCATTACGCTCCATGAAAATGTAAGGAGCCATTTTTGGATCCCACTTTCTTGTTAAGTGTCCGAAATGGACACCAGCTTCAAGTAAGTCGTTGTACTCAAGCTTAGCCATAAGTGTTTATATTTATATTGTTTGTAAAAATTAACGTTTCGAGAACTGGAATGCTCTTCTCGCCTTTCTTCTTCCGTATTTCTTACGTTCAACCATTCTAGGGTCTCTAGTAAGGAATCCTTCTGCTTTCAATGCTGGTCTGTGCTCAGGATCAAGTTCACAAAGTGCTCTAGCAATTGCTAAACGTACAGCTTCTGCTTGACCCGCAACGCCACCGCCATCAACATTTACTTTTAGGTCGAAAGAACCTTCAGTTTTTGTTGTTGCAAATGGTTGGTTAACGATTGCTTGAAGAATTTCTGTTGGGAAATAATCTTTTATATCCTTTGTGTTAACGGTAATTGCACCTTTGCCTGACTGCATATACAATCTAGCAACAGATGTTTTTCTTCTACCAATGGTGTTTATAATTTCCATCTATTGATTTTTTAGATTTCTTTAACTTTAGGTTTTTGTGCTTCATGACCGTGTTCTTCACCTTCATATACATAAAGGTTTCTGAATAGGTCTCTGCCCAATCTGTTTTTCGGCAACATGCCTCTTATAGCTCTTTCTACTAATAAAGTAGAAGATTTTGCTTTTAACTGACGAGGGGTGATTTCTCGCTGACCACCAGGATATCCTGTGTAAGTCTGGTACGTTCTATCATCCCATTTCTTTCCAGTCATAAGGATTTTGTCTGCATTGATAACGATAACGTTATCACCACAGTCCACATTAGGCGTAAAACTTGGTTTATTTTTACCACGAAGAATTTTGGCAACATCGCTGGCAAATCTACCTAATACTTTTCCTGCAGCATCTACTACAACCCAGTCTTTTTCAACTGTGGCTTTGTTTGCCGAGATGGTTTTGTAACTAAGCGTATCCACTATTTTTTTCTTTTTGTTAGTTCTTAACTCCTTATTAATTAGCTTTTTACAGATAGTGAACGTTTATGATCGGGCGAACTACCTGCTAAAAGGGACACAAAGATAGAAGCTTATTAATTGAAAAACAACACCCTACGGAAAAAATCCTATTGTTTTCGGGATTGTTTTAGCATTTTTTTCTACTTTATCTTTAGAGATGTAAAATCAAAAAGCTTCTCCAATAAATAGATAGAATCCTGGTCCTTCTTGTGTGAAAGCTACATCAAATCTGGTGTAAATGTCTTTTTTAGGGAAAAGCAGAAATCTTAAGCCTGCCCCTCCTGAAACAACTACATTGGATATATCAAAATTATTTAAATCAGGAAATACTTTACCCGCTCCAGCAAAAACTGCTGCTCCAATTCTGTCAGTAAAACCGAAAGGAATTGGGAGAAAGCGATATTCAAATTGAGCTGCCAATTGATTTCGATCTCTATATCTCCCATAATAGTAGCCTCTCATAATGCTTTCCCCACCCATAAGTGCCAATTGATTAAAAGGAACATCTCCCGAGTTGAATTGTCCTAATAGCTGTGCTGCGAATACATTGTTTTCTCCGACAGGTCTGTAAATTCTGGTATCTGACAAGACGGATGTAAAATCATATGAACTGCCCCAGCTTTGGTTATAGTGCAATAAAGCCAATTCTGAGAACAAGCCCTTTCGGACATTTAATACATTGTGTCTGTTATCATGCACTAAGCCTACTCCAAATCCTAAATTAGATGATCCTTGATTGCCTCTTGGCAATTCTTGTATAGTATGGCCTTCTGAAGGAACAAAATTTACAGAACTCAAACGCTGGTAATCCATTTCCAAACCCACAAATAGGTCTTTCTTAATTTTTCTTAAAATTCTCTCTTTTATAAATATTTGATTGGCATCTACTCTAGCTATGTAGTCTTCTGGGCTATTATTCCCAATACCATGGTAAAACAAAGGAAAACTTTGAAATCTTAATCTGCCTAGAAAAAACCACTTGTCTTCATCAGAGTAAATGGCATGATCAAACCATAGCCCATATTGATTCTCTAATGTGAAAAAGGTAAATCCATTTATTTCACTTAAGCGGTTTAAGGTGTCTTGTTTGGAGTAAAATACCAATAACGAGCTTAAACCAAATTCCCAGCTGGTTTCTGGCGCATAAGCTACAGTAGGATAAATCAAAAATTGAGGTTTGGATATATCGCTTGTATCGTTGATTAGATTATTGAAATACTTTTTCACAAAATTCTGAGAGTAGCCAGCATGACTACAAATAAGAAGCATGACCAAAATAGGTGCCTTCAATTTTACTAAGATAGTTTTCTTCACAAATATATTTTTATATAATCTCCATCAAGAACGGCATTTATCCTTTTTATGGTTAATTTTTTTTAATTTTTTTCAATAAAAAAGCCCTCGAGTAATTCGAAGGCTAAAAGTAGAATATTTATGAGCAAATTATTTATTTGGTTCTCATGTGAATATCTCTTTGTGGAAATGGAACTTCAATATTCTGCTTGACAAATTCATTATTGATTGCTTCCATATTATCCCAATATACAGGCCATAGATTATCAGTGTTTGTCCAAACTCTCACACTTAAATCTAGAGAGCTATCTCCAAAATTAGTGAATTTCACAACAGGAGCTGGGTCAGCATGAATTCTTTCATCTCTTGATAAAACATCTAATATGATTTCTCTAACCTTGCTAATATCCGAGCCATAGGCCACACCTACTTTTAATTCAGCTCTTCTTGTATCTTTTGCTGTAGTATTAGTAACACTTGAATTGGCTAATCCACCATTTGGCATCACAATCAGTTGATTGTCAAAGGTTCTGATATGAGTATGAAGAATATCAATTTTCTCTACTACTCCAAAATATCCTTGGGCTTCAATAATATCATCCACTTTAAAGGGTTTAGTCACTAATATCAAAATTCCTCCAGCAAAGTTGGATAGACTACCTTGAAGCGCAAGACCTATTGCCAAACCTGCAGCACCTAATACACCTAACAATGCAGCAATTTTAATGTTGATGCTTTGCGCAATCACTAATACTAAAGCGATGTAAAGGACAAAACGGAAAAAGGAACTTAAAAAGGCAACGAGTGAAACTTCTAAATTTGATTTTTTAAAGGCTTTACTCAAACCTTTCATGATATAACTGATAATAATTCTCCCTACTATAAATATCAGAATCACTTTAATTAAACTGATTCCAATTTCTAACCCGTAGGTTTGTATTTTCTCTAATAATTCTGGGTCTAATTGTTCAAACATATTATTATGGTTTGGTAAGTTTAGTTTAATATAAAAAATAAATGTTATTACATAAGTTATTTTATCGTATTAAACTGTTTATAGTTTCATTTCTTTGATATAAGCATCTACACCACTTTCTAAATCAGTGAAATCATAAGGATAGCCTATTTTCTTTAATTTTTCCATTTCTGCTTCTGTGAAATATTGATATTTATCTCGGATATCTGCTGGTGTATCAATAAAACTGATGTCTTCTTTTTTTTCCATTGCCTTGAAAACGGCTTTCACTAAATCTAAGAAAGTACGAGCTTTTCCACTTCCGAGATTGTAGATACCTGAATTTTTTCGGTGATGCATCAACCAAATCATTACGTTCACCACATCATCTACAAAAACAAAATCTCTCATTTGCTCCCCATCTTTAAATTCAGGATTGTGAGAATGGAATAATTTCATTTTTCCAGTTTCGGAAATTTGCTTGTAAGCATGTAGAATCACACTGGCCATTCTGCCTTTATGATATTCTCTGGGACCATAAACATTGAAAAATTTTAATCCAGCCCAATAAAATGGCTTTTTTTCTTGTTGCAGAGCCCATTTATCAAATTCATTTTTAGAAATCCCATAAGGGTTAAGTGGTTTTAATTCAGGGATTTTGCTTTCATCATCATTATAACCTAATTCTCCAAGTCCGTAAGTGGCCGCAGAACTGGCATATACTAAAGGGATTTGCATTTCGATACATTTCTCCCATATTTTTTTGCTGTAATCAGTATTAAGTTCAGTTAAGAGTGCTATATCAAATTCAGTAGTGTCTGTTCTGGCTCCTAAGTGAAAGATAAACTCTACTTTCTTTGCATCCTGATTGTCAAGCCAATCAAAAAACACATCTCTTTCAACTTTTTCTTGAATTTTTAAGTCTTCCAGGTTTTTATTTTTTTCGGGATTATCAAATTTATCAACTGCAATAATGTGGTTAAAGCCTTCAGAATTGAGTTTTTTAATGAGGTTTGATGCAATAAATCCAGCGGCTCCAGTAACTATTATCATAAGATGTATGTTTTTATATTAAGCTCTTTAAGCAAAACTATTTATTATAAATGAATAAACGTATATTTGCAGCCTAAAAATTAAGATTGACATGGTTTACGTTAATCGTAAAGAACATTTTAACGCAGCACACAAGCTATTTAATCCTAACTGGAGCAGAGAGAAAAACGAAGAGGTTTTTGGTCCTTGCGCTAATGAAAATTGGCATGGCCATAATTTTGAGTTGATTGTGACAGTGAAAGGTGAACCTGATCCTGATACAGGATTTGTGGTAGATTTGAAGAAGTTAAGTAACTTAATCAGGTCAGAAGTAATTGATAAGGTGGATCATAAAAACCTTAACATGGATGTCCCTTTTCTGGAAGGAAAAATGGCAAGCTGTGAAATAATTATAGCTGAATTTTGGAAAATATTAGAACCAAAAGTAAAGCAACTGCAAGAAGGATCTAGCCTTCATAAATTAACACTTTATGAAACGCCTAGGAATTTTGTGGAATATTATGGCTGATATTCTTTAGAGGATACCATCTTTAAAAAATCTTGAAAAAAAATCATAATATTCCTTAATTCATATCTTAAAATCAAAAGGGTATTTATAAATTGCGCTAATGGAAAATTTTGTTGTATCAGCAAGGAAATATAGACCAAAGGGTTTTGATGAAGTAGTAGGCCAGAAGCATATAACTACTACTTTGAAGAACGCAATTGACAACGATCATTTGGCGCAATCACTTTTGTTTTGTGGCCCAAGAGGAGTTGGTAAAACCACTTGTGCAAGAATTTTAGCAAGGCTGATCAACGATTTTGAAGTGGATAATATGGAAGGTTCATCTTCGCTTAATATCTATGAGCTAGATGCTGCCTCAAACAACTCTGTGGATGATGTACGAAATCTTATCGATAAAGTAAGAGTACCGCCACAGCACGGGAAATATAAAGTCTATATCATTGATGAGGTTCACATGCTTTCCAATGCTGCTTTTAATGCTTTCTTAAAAACATTAGAGGAGCCACCTTCTTATGCTATTTTCATTTTAGCTACTACGGAAAAGCATAAAGTAATTCCTACTATTTTATCCAGATGTCAGATTTATGATTTCAATAGAATTAAGGTTTCTGATATTTCGGATCATTTAAAAGAGATAGCGGATAGGGAAGGAATTGAAGCAGAAGATGCTGCTTTACATTTAATTGCCCAAAAAGCGGATGGAGCTTTGCGTGATGCGCTTTCCATTTTCGATTTGATTGTTACTTTTTCTCCGGATAATAAAATCACCTATCAGGCGACTATAGATAATCTACATATTCTTGATTATGACTATTACTTTAAAGTAACTGATGCTCTAAATCAAGAAAAAATACCTGAGGCTTTATTATTGTTTGACGAAATATTGAAAAATGGCTTTGATGGTCATAATTTTATCAATGGACTAGCTTCTCATTTCAGAGATTTATTAGTGTGTAAAGATGAATCTACTTTGCAACTATTAGAAGTATCTGAACAAGTTAAAGCACAATACAAAAAGCAAGCTGCTGAAGTTTCACCATCATTTATTCTTTCAGGACTTCAAGTATTAAATCAGACTGATCAATCATACAAAGCAAGTAAAAACCAGCGACTTGCTGTTGAACTCTCTTTAATGAAATTAGCTAAAATCAATAGTGCCATTGATTTAGCAAAACAGAATGATGCAGTTCTAAAAAAAAAAGTGAGTTAAACCAGTCAAAGGAAGAAGTAATTTCTTCAGAAGGAGATGCTAAAGGAAAATCATTAGCAGATCAGATCGCTGCAAAAGCAACACAAAGCAAGCCTTTAAAATCTTCGCCCTCAATTCCAAAACCAGGAGAGAAAATCGAGCAAACTGCATCTGAACCTGCTTCAGTAAAGGAAGAAGATAAGCAGGAACTAGATGAAAACACATCACCAGGCGAAGGTAGGGAGTTAAATGAGAGTGAATTACATAAAGTTATTTTAGAGTTTTTAAAACAAAATGATGTTGGTCCTGTAGCAGAAAATTCGCTGAAAAACTCCGTAAAGCTTGATGATGAGATGATTACAGTTGAGCTGACAAATCCTATTGAGGTAGACGGAATTGAGAAAATCAGAGCTGATTTCTTAAAATTTATTAGGAATAGATTTCAGAATAACGCTATTCAATTACAACATAAGGTCAATATTGAAAAGGCTGCTGATCGACCATATACGGCCAAGGATAAATTTGAAGCTATGTTAAAAGAGAATCCTTTATTGGGTAAACTAAGGGATACTTTTGGACTTGATACTGATTATTGATCCTCAATTATCTCCATTAAATGCTTTTGTAAAACGGAGTCACTTTTGATTTCTAAATTTTTAATAGTGAAATCTATATTGTAATGCTTATAATTATGCTTTGAATCTATGCTGTCCCAATTTAATTGTTTAGCTATTTGATTGAATTTAGCGTATTTGATATCGATTTCTGTTATGAAATCAAAGTCTCTATTGATATTGATTATCTTTTCTTTGCCAAATCTATTTTCAGCGACTTCTATTTTCAGTTTGAAATCATTATTATCAATTGTTACTTTTTCTTCCAAGTTTGTGTAAAATGTGATCAGCATTAATGCAGTGTTAAAGATAGCATGTTGTAAAAACCCCCAAGCAAAACCTAGATTCATTCTTAAATAAGCCATTATAGTTCCACCAATAATTTGTGGTAAAACTAGGAAAGGAGAAAATAGCAGAATATCTGTAGATTCATCTCTATAATTGGTTATATGTACCAAGCCAAAAGCTATGATGAAGAGGTAAAAAAAGATTTTAAAGTACTTAAACCAGAAATTCTTTACTTTTTCTCTCCCAATTATGCGTCCTACTAACTTAAAGAGATAGTTTCTTTTATAGTTAAGGGGTAATCGAAATAATAATTCTTCAATAAATGGCATTAAGATTCCTCCAACTAAGATCAAGGCCAAAAGCCCGTAGTTATTTGTAAGATCTGAAATAGCGTGATTATCAAAATCTAATTCACTGAATTCCTGAATAAGGAAAACTATAAATACAGCAGGTATAATCAATAAAAAATCAATTAAAAGAAATATGAATAGTGTCTGCCACTTTTTCTTTTTCGTAATTTTTTGATGGTTTGGATTAGGATTTGGTTCTTTTAAAAATTGTATATAATCCTTAAAGTGGGTTTTTAACTGGTTGAACAAATTGATAGTTTGGTTAATTGATAGTTATATTTTTATATTGAGCCCTATGTTCATTACACTCTTAAATTGTATTCCTGCAACATTTCTAGTTTCTCCTGTAGCCTCGTTTACAATTATTTCTTTTGATTTAATATCATCATCATAAATTAACTGAGTACTGTAACTAGCCGACAGGAATTTATTTATTTTAAAATTTAGTGCAGTTTCCCAGTTTACATCAACATTACCAATTTTTTCATAATCAGAAAATAAGTTGAGGTTTGAAGATAAGTTTACATTTTCCCATATGTCTTTTTGAAAGGAAGAAGAGAAGTTTAAACCAGCCTGAAATCTATAGGTGTCCCCTGGATTTACTCCATAAGCCCCTGCAAGAGATAAGCTGTCATCTGTAACTATAGTTGTTTTTGAGGAAATAGGGGATAAAGTAGCGGTAAATATTTCTTTATATCGATAAGTAATACCAATGTTTGCCAACAAAAACCCAGGAGCCATAAATCGAGAGATAACTTCATTTTCCTCGTTCAGACCTTCATCGAATTGAGTCCTGAAATCTAGAATTCCAGATATAAAAATTCGTTTTTTAAGTTGACGACTATATCTAGATGCTAAAATGATGTTATCATCAGTTTTAATAAAAGGACTATCTCCATCGCCTTGTCTTAATAACCCGTAAGCCATATCTAATCTATTATCCCAAGCATCCTTTCCTTTGGCATATTTCAAATTGAAATTCGTTAAACCACCAATGGATATAGAGCTTTGACCACCACCATTCCAATTAGTGAGATCAACTTGTGAAAAATTCAAGTTTAATACGGCACCTTTGTCCCAGTAAGTTGTGTCAGATTTTATACTGTCATTTTGGGCAATAACTGCGGTACTTAATAATAGAAGTGTAATAAATGGAATAATTATCTTCATGGAGTAAAATTACGTTTCAAATAAGATGGACTACTAATATAAATCTAGAGAACGTATTTCATTCAAAGCATTCTCAGTCAATGGTTTAGTAATAAATTTGATTACATGGTCATTATTAACGATTTTATCAATATCCCTTTTATTATCAGAACTTGATAAAATAATAACCTTGCACTTGTCTTTAACAATGTCAGAAAATTTTTCAAACTCATAAAGAAAAACAAACCCATCAACTATAGGCATGTTAATATCCAAAAATATGATATTCGGAAGTTTATCAGGATCATCCTTGTTTTCTTCCAAATATTCTAAGGCACTCTTGCCTGAATTTTTGATTTCAACATATTTTGCGAATTCAGTTATTTCTATGATCCGCTTGCTAATGAAATTATCAGTATCATTATCATCGACAAGCATCACTAAATCAACAGTTTTTGTAGCTGTTACCATGTAAATTTACCCTTGTAATCTATTGATTAATTTTCCCTGTTTAGAGATATTTCTAAACATAAGTAAAGTTTTTTTTAATTAAAACATAAATCTTTCGAAATGCAATATTTTTTCGATAGATGTCACAAATGTACGGTATTGTGAGCAAGAATTTATGTAAAGACTATATTTATTTCTGTTTTATTAGAATTAATTCTCCTTCTTTTAAATTATAATCTTGCTTATCATTCCATTCCATAATTTCTTTTAAGCTTACATTGTATTTCTTAGCCAAAGCATACATTGTATCACCTGAGGTAACCTTATGTTCAATACTTTCCTTCTTCAGTTTTAAATTTTTATTATTAATTGGCTCTTGCTTTTCTTCAATAGGAGCAGTGTTGGAATACCCGTTTTTGTTGACCTTTATGATTTGACCAATAGATAAAGTATCTCTTATTCCTAAATCATTAGCATTCAATAATGTAGAGATTTTCATATTAAATCTATTAGCTATCGAGAAAAAAGTATCCCCTTTTTTAATTGAGTAATCAATAAAATCACTCTCCTTAAATTCATTTGAATCATCTAAATCGTTTTCATCTAATTTATCAGAATCAACAATTTCTTCTTTTAATATTAACTCTGATTCTTTTGTGCTCATTGTATCTTTACTGTTGAGAGCACTATCTACTTCATCAATGCTATCCTTTTGATTAATAGTTAAATCTTCTTTTTCAGTAGTTAAAGACATAACACTATCTTTCTCTATAATATCTTGATTATTTGAAGATATAGAATCTAACCTCTCTTTTTTAATGCTATTTTCTTCTGACTCCACCTTTTCTTTATTTTGTAAAGGTTCAGTTTGTTCCACTTTTTTAGTAGCTTCTCTATATTCGATAGAAACATTAGCTGGTCGATTATGGCGCAACCACAATACTCTTCCAACCTGTGGCTCTTGTGGGGGCTCCATCCTGTTTTTTCTATAAAGTTTTTTTAGCTTTAGTCCGTATTTTTGACTTATACCCCACATATTCTCATTCTGAGATACAGTATGGTAATAAAACTTGGCCCTATTTCTCTTTCTTCTTAAGTAATATATTTTTCCTGACTGTAACTCTTCTCTAATTTTGAGGTCATTCCATTTCCTGAATTTGTATTCATCAACTTCTGCTTCTTTTGCTAATTTTTTCACAGTATAGCCTTCAGGAGCATAAATCCCATCCAATCCATTTATTTCCACTCGATGAGGGATTGAACGATCGGATTTGCTAGGATAATTATCTACTAATGGGAATTTGTTTTGTTTATCATCATCAACCTTTCTAGGTAAGTTCTCAACTGTTGTTTTTCGTTGATTTTGTAATTTCTCAATCTTATCGAGATTACTTAATGGAACGATAACGGTATAATTTTTATCTTCTGGAATTTTACCTCTCCTGATCCACTTATTATATTCCTCTATTAATTCAAGTGGTACATTTTCATCTTTAGCAATAGCTTTAAGCGTTGTACCTTTTACGTTTTCTAATTCTTTCAAATAATAGGGTGGTTTGGAAGTGCCTACAGCATTTTCAAAGGCTATTTTGTGTGCTAAGAATTTTTTTAAATACCAATAAGTATCGTTGGTGATTTTTAATTGAGTTTTCCCGAAATTACTTTCATCTATAACATCAGCAGCTCCACCACGCCCTCTTTGGTAGGCAATTAGGGCATAAGCCCAATTATCAAAATACTTATTATGATCTTTTAAATAAGTGGCAGCAGCACGACTTGAAGACACGATGTTCATCCTTTCATCAATCTGTCGGTCGATTCTTAAATCATTTTCTAAACCTGAAATTTCTTTAAACTGCCAAAAACCAACAGCATTACTGCTAGAAACTGCATCAGAAACCAAAGCACTTTCTTGTATCACTAAATATTTAAAATCTTCTGGTAAGCTTTCCTCTCGAAAGATTCTTTCGATAATAGGCATATACATATCTACTCGTTCCAGCTTTTTTTGGAAGTATTTTTCGCTTCGAGTAAGTGCATCCACATCTGTTTGTATATCTTTTATAGCCCCTGGTGTCAGTCTTAAATCCAAATTGGCAAATTCCATACGGGAAGGAACTTGCTGAGCCCACAACTTTGTGGAGAGAATGAAGATAGCGGTAATTAATAGAGGAAGTTTTATGTTCATTTTTTTCTTAAAATCATTAATCCATCACGGATTGGGAATAATACATTTTGAACTCTGTCATCTTTGAGCACAAATTCGTTAAACTCAAGCATACTTTCAGTGTCCTTATCTAATTTTTTTCTGTTTTTCTCCAGCACTTTTCCACTCCATAATACATTGTCGACCAAAATATAACCGCCTTTTCTGACTTGGTCAATACAAAGCTTATAGTAATTCAAATAATTTGATTTATCTGCATCTATAAACACCATATCCCATGTTTTATTGAGTTTAGGTATAATATCTAAAGCTTTCCCAATTTTCATTTCAATTTTATCAGAATATTCTGAAGATTGGAAATAACCCACCACTCTTTCTTTCAATTCTTCATTCACATCTATGGTAATGAGCTTGCCATTTTCTTTTAAGCCCTCTGCCATGCAAAGTGCAGAATATCCAGTATAAGTCCCTATTTCTAATATGTTTTCAGGCTGTATCATATGAGAAAGCATGGATAAAACCCTGCCTTGTAAATGTCCACTTAGCATACGGGGCTTTAAAACCTCAGTATGAGTTTCTCTATTGATTTTATAAAGCAACTCACTTTCAGGCTCTGTGTGGGCTTCAATATATTTATCTAAATCTGGATCTAAAAACTCCATAATTATCTTCTTTTAGCTTTGTAAGTTAAGATGCTCAATCGTTCATCAGTAAAAATCTCATTAGCAGTATCTTGCAAATCTTTAGCTGAAACCTGCTTAATTTGCTCGAAAAGATCGTCTAAGGATTCTATTTTGTCTTTATCTAATAGGCTTCTACCCATCATTAGCATATAACTCATGTTGTTTTCTTCTGCCATGGCTAATTGTCCCATAAGCTGTTGTTTTGCCACATGCAATTGCAAACTACCTAAAGGTTTTTCTTGTAATTTTTTCAATTCCTTTTTCACCAATTTTATACTTTTTGGAAGCTGACCTGGATCTGTCCCGAAAAATATGCTGAAAAGGGCTGTGTCAGTAAATGGATGGTAGCCAGCATCAATGGCATAAACAAATCCATGCTTTTCCCTCAATGCCATATTTAATCTGCTATTCATTCCTGGTTCGTCCCAAAATATTGACTAGCATAAAGAAAGCTAGTCTTTTCGGATGATGGATTGGATAAGCTGTTGTCCCAATAGCACATTGAGATTGTGAAATTTCTTTATTGAAATTCAAGGTGTTAGGTTGATAAATCTCAAAAGGAATTCTATCTCTTTCCCTTTTATGGTGGGAAATTGGCTCTAAATATTTTTTGGTATAGCGCTCCAATTTTCTTTCAGATATATCGCCTACAATCGAAAAAACAGCGCGTTCCGTATCAAGATTTTCTTCCAAAAATTCCAAAAAATGCTGGCGGGTAAAGCTTTTAAGGCTTTCTTCAGTACCTAAAATATTATTTCCTAGTGGGTGTCCGGAGAAAATCACCTCATCAAATTGATCTTGAATATCATCTTCAGGAGAATCTTTGTACATCGCCATTTCTTCTAAAATGACTTGCCTCTCTTTTTCAATTTGCTTTTCAGGAAAAATGGATTGAAAAGTGATGTCTACTAACAAATCCATTGCTTTATCCAGATATTGTTCCAATACGGAAGCGTGGAAAAATATCTTTTCTTTGGTGGTGTAGGCATTTAATTCTCCCCCAACGGAATCCAATCTATTAAGTATGTGGAAGGTTTTCCGCTTTTTGGTTCCTTTAAAAGCCATATGTTCCCAAAAATGGGCAATTCCCACCTGGTGTGGCTTTTCATCACGGCTTCCAATGTCCAAAGCAAAACCGCAATGTACTATTTTCGAGTTGCTTACCGGCTGGTGGATAACTCTAATTCCGTTTTCTAAAGTCTTAATTTTATATTGATTCATTCATTCCCCGCTTAGGTGCAAAACTACAAATTATCTTTCTTTTTAAAGAAGTAATGAGTACCACAAAGGAAATTTATTTAGTTTTGAGTAGTTTCAACTTTTAGGATTTAATTTTTTAATATGCATATAGCTTTTGAAGCCAAACGTGCTTTTAACAATTTTACGGGTTTAGGTAATTATAGTCGTTTTGTAATTTCTGCTTTAAAGGAACATTATCCCAAGGAGCAATATTCACTTTTTACTCCTAAGGTGTCTAAGCGTGAAGAGGCTACTCTTTTTCATAAGGAAAATAAGGAGATTACAGTTATGCCTTCAGGCCTTTGGAAGGCAGGCTCCATGAAAAATGCTTGGCGATCCAAAAGAATTGGAAAGCTAGCAGTGAAGCAAAAAGCCGATGTTTTTCATGGTTTAAGTAATGAGTTGCCTTCTGGACTTAAAGGTAATACCAAGAAAATTGTCACTATTCACGATTTGATTTTCTTGCGGTATCCTGATTACTATCCATTTATTGACAGGAATATATATAAGAAAAAATTTAAGTCGGCTTGCAAAAAGGCAGATGAAATCATTGCGATTAGTGAGCAAACTAAAAATGATATCATTGAATTTTTCGATATTGATTCATCTAAAATCAGTGTAGTCTATCAGGGTGTGCATCCTATTTATAAGCAAGATTTGAAGACTAGGAGGTTATTGTATTTATTGGATCAGTACAGTTTACATCAACCTTATTTTTTATATGTAGGCTCAATTGAGGATAGAAAAAATGCCAAGGATCTGGTTCAGTCTTTTAAAATGGTTTTAGATCAGGTAAAACATGATTTATTGCTATTGATAGTAGGAAAGAAAACTGATTATCAGAGGGAAGTGGAGAAAGAAATTAATAAGCTTAAGTTAGATCAAAATGTTAGAATCTATAATAATATTCCCTTCACTGAATTACCTTATTTATATAAAGGAGCAGTAGCTTCGGTTTATCCATCTAGTTTTGAAGGTTTCGGTATTCCTGTATTGGAATCACTATCGGTGGGTACATCTGTTGTTACAGGAAATCAATCAGCTATGAGAGAGGCAGGAGGGAAGCATGCCCTTTATGCAGACCCAAAAAATCATGAAGAGTTAGCCGCACAAATGGTGAAATTAGCTGATGATAATGACTTTAATGAGCATTTGATTAAGGGTGTAGATACTCATTTGGAACAATTTTCGTCCAGGAAGATTGCCAAGGATTTGATGGATTTGTATCAGAGGTAGAAGCTGGAAGTCTAAATATGGCTGGAAGTGAATTTTATGGTTATCTTATATTAAGTATTTGTTCGCAGTCTTGAATTCTAGATTCTCAACAAAAATTACAGTAAAATTATATTTTTAACGTATAGACTTTAAATTTGCATCGAATTTTAAGTAAAGATTTTAAATGACCATGACATATATATCACCTATTGAAACTGAAAGTTGGAAAAAGTTAGAAGAGCATTATCAAAATACTAAGGATATTCATCTTAAAACTCTTTTTGAAGAGGATAAAGGTAGGTTTGATAAATTCACATTGAACACTAAATCACTTTTTATTGACTTTTCTAAAAATAAAATCACAGAAGAAACGCTTAGTTTACTTTTAGATTTAGCAGTTGAAATGGAATTGCCTGAGGCTATTGAATCCATGTTTCAAGGTGATAAAATTAACCAAACAGAAGGTCGTGCTGTTTTACATACTGCTTTACGAGATTTCTCCAATAATCCTGTGATGGAATCAGGTCAGGATGTGATGCCATTGGTGAAAAAGGTAAGAAAGCAAATGGAGAATTTTAGCCAAAAAATACATTCCGGTGAATGGAAAGGCTATTCTGGCAAGAAAATCAAACATATAGTTAATATTGGAATTGGTGGTTCTGATTTAGGGCCTGTAATGGTCACTGAAGCTTTAAAACCCTACAAAGTAAAAGAGATTGAAAGCCATTTCGTATCCAATGTGGATGCTACTCATATTGCGGAAGTCCTACAAAAGATTGATCCAGAAACGACTTTATTTCTAATTGCTTCCAAAACTTTTACCACCCAAGAAACCATGACAAATGCTCATACGGCAAGAAAATGGTTTTTGCAAAATGGGGGTACTGAGGAAACCATCAAAAAACATTTCGCAGCCCTTAGCACCAATAAATCTGGAGTTGAAAAATTCGGAATTGACCCAGCTAATATGTTTGAATTTTGGGATTGGGTAGGCGGAAGATATTCGCTTTGGTCAGCTATAGGTTTATCTATTGCTTTGAATATCGGCTATGATAATTTTGAAGAACTATTGAAAGGAGCTCATGAAATGGATATTCACTTCAAAGAAGCTCCTCTATCTGATAATGCACCTGTTCTTTTAGCACTAATAGGGGTTTGGTATAATAATTTTTATAAAGCCGAAACAGAGGCTATTTTACCTTATGACCAGTATTTACACCGTTTTGCTGCTTATTTCCAGCAGGGAAATATGGAAAGTAATGGTAAGTCAGTGGACAGAAACGGAAAGCCTGTTACTTATCAAACTGGTCCTGTCGTTTGGGGAGAACCAGGCACAAATGGGCAGCATGCATTTTATCAACTGATTCATCAAGGCACTAAAATGATTCCTTGTGATTTCATTGCGCCTGCTGTTTCGCATAATCCAATTGGCGACCACCATCAAAAATTACTAGCTAACTTCTTTGCTCAAACGGAAGCCTTAATGAATGGAAAAACCGAAAAGGAAGCTCGTCAGGAATTAGAACAAAAAGGTTTGAGTTCAGATGAAATTGAAAAATTATTACCTTTTAAAGTATTCAAAGGGGATAATCCAACCAATTCGATCTTGATGAAGAAAATAACGCCAAAAAGTCTTGGAAGCCTAATCGCTCTTTATGAGCATAAAATTTATGTTCAAGGAATTATTTGGAATATTTTCAGCTTTGATCAGTGGGGAGTGGAATTAGGAAAACAATTGGCAGGTCTAATCCTACCTGAATTGGATCATGATAATCCTGTAATTGGACATGATGCTTCTACGAATGGTTTGATTAATGAGTATAAGAGGATGAGAGAGGATTAAATTGGCCAGAATCACAATCATAGGAGCTGGTGCAGCTGGCATTTTTGGGGCAATTAATATTGCCACTAAAAATCCTGATGCTGAAGTGGTTGTTTTAGAGAAATCTTCTAAACTTCTTTCCAAAGTGAAAATTTCTGGTGGTGGCAGATGTAATGTCACTAATGTCTGCCAAGAACCAAAAGAGCTTATCAAAAACTATCCCAGAGGAAATAAGAAGCTTAAAAAAGCATTTGAGCAGTTTGGTACAGTTGATACTGTCAATTGGTTTGAAAGCAGAGGTGTAAAGCTCAAAGCTGAAGCAGACGGGAGAATGTTTCCGATAACGGATGATTCGCAAACCATTATCGACTGCCTTTTGAATGAGTGTAAAAAACACAAAGTAGAAATCAGAACAAAAGTCTCTGTAGAATCTATTGAGAAAACTGACAACGGTTTTTTATTGGATATAAAAGGTGCTGAAAAAATTGAATGTGATAAGATTTTAATTGCTACTGGTGGACATAATAAAATAGAAGGATTTCAGTGGTTAATGGATTTAGAACACAGTATTTCGGAACCTGTCCCTTCTTTATTTACTTTCAACCTTCCAAAATCAAGCCTTACAAATTTATTGGGTGTTGCTGTTCAAGACGTAGAAGTGAAAATAGCAGGCACTAAGCTCTCCCATCAAGGGCCATTATTGATTACACATTGGGGATTGAGCCGGTCCTGCAGTACTTAAGCTTTCTGCTTGGGGAGCCAGAATTTTGCATGAAAAGAATTACGAATATTCTGTATTGGTAAATTGGCTAAAAACTTCCAATGAAGAGGAAGCTCGCCTAACATTAACTGACTTTCAAGCTGAGAACCCTAAAAAGATGCTTTTCAATAGCAATCCATTTCAACTTCCGAAAAGATTATGGGAATATTTGTTGACTAAAAGCAAAATAGATGAAGAATTGCGCTGGAATAATTTCTCAGGAAAGAAATTCAATAAGCTAGTCAACCATTTGATAGCAGATTTATATGAAGCCTCTGGCAAAACTACTTTTAAAGAGGAATTTGTCACCGCTGGTGGTGTAAAATTAGGTGATGTGAATATGCAAACGATGGAAAGCCGAAAATGCCCTGGACTCTTTTTCGCTGGGGAGGTTTTGGATATTGATGGCGTAACAGGAGGTTTTAACTTTCAAGCTGCCTGGACTACGGCTTGGCTAGCTTCGGAAGGTATGTCTTAAAGAAAAAAGCCTTTCAAAATAGATTTGAAAGGCTTTCTTAAAATGCTTTAAATAAATCATCCTGCCTGATGCTCTTCTCTCAAAAGATCATTCACGGTTTTCACAGGATTGAAAGTGGCTAGTGGAACTTCCACAAATAGCGTAATCCAATCTGACATGGCTCCGTTCCATAATCCTGGAAGTTCTAAAGCTTTTAATTCTCTTCCGTCTTTTGATTTGCTTGTAATAAAACCAGTTTCAGGATTTCGGTATTTTATCAAATCATATTTTCTTCCGTGTAAATCTTTAATCCCGCATACTAAATCAACCGGATTAAAATGAGTGGCGTTTTTCAAAGCTTCTTGCGCTTTTTTATCATCTGGGTCAATTTGGGAAGTTTCCGCAATTTGCAAATTCAATGAGCCATCTTCTTCTCTTACCCAAAAAGGACCGCCTCCTGGCTCGCCAGTATTTTTCACCATACCACAAATCCGTATCGGACGGTGCAATAAATATTGCAAGTATCCTACCTTTTCAGAAAAGTCTAAATCTGCATAATCATCTTTAAAGACCAGAAATAAATCTTTTTTGGCGAAATTCTCAATTTCTAACAACTCCAATTCATTGATATTACGCTCTAATTGATTCTGATATCCAAATAATTTACTTTGGACACTCATTAATAATCCTGCCAAAGCCTTTTTATAATGGATGGTTTTCAACTTCAAATGATCAGGAACTACATTATCTATATTTTTAATGAAGACAATATCATGATCCAGATCATTTAAATTTTCAATTAAAGCTCCATGTCCTGCTGGGCGAAACAATAGACTTCCATCATCATTATAAAATGGAGTATTATCAGGATTTACCGCAATAGTGTCGGTTTCCGGTTTTTGTTGAGAAAAAGTAATTTCAAAATCATTAAAGCCTTTCCTTACTTTTTCAGCATGCTCTTCAAATAGTTTTTGGTGCTCTGGAGAAACTGTAAAGTGCAATCTTACCTTTCCTTCGGTACCTCTTGCATAATTTTCACCTTCTGTAAAATGTTCTCCAACAGGTGTCTTTATACCTGATTTATAATCATGAAAATCTAATAGGCCTTTTGGTAAGTTGCCATAATTCAATCCTTCTTCTAATAATAATGCTTTTACTATGGCATGATATTGTTTTTGCTTCAAAGCTTCATCTAGACTGGTTCCTGTTTCTTGTATTTTTTTATCTAAAGCTTGAGAAAAAGCAAATTTGTGAATATCATCAAAAAAGGTTTTTAAAAAATCATCTTTTTCAGCTTGTGATTCATCTTCCTCCAAAAAAGCATATAATCTTTTGAACATACGGCTTGCCGCACCACTTGCAGGAACGAACTTAATCATATTGTAGTCCACTGACTGCTTTTCATAAAAAGCAATAAAATTATCTATGCTTTCTTCAGATAATTGAATTAAGCCATCACCTTTTGTGGCTGGTCGGTCAATAGCCAAATAAGGAAATCCTTTTTTAAATCTTTCTAATTGCTCCTCTACCAACTCCACAGATTTTCCAGCTTTTTTGATATCTTCTTTTAATTTATCGTCCATAATTTCGGGTTGTTAGGTTTAAAAATAAGTTTCTAAAGCCATTTTATAACTGTTTTCGTAGGCTTTATATAAATTCTTCCAGTCAAAAACTTCTGACAAATCTTCAGATTTATTTCGCATATCTATCCGTTCTCTGCTCGTAATTTGAGTAAATTCCCATAACACATTGGTCAATTCTTCAGCTGCTTCATCAAAGCTTTTATTGGCTCTTTTCACTACAAACATGCCGTGTTTTTCATCACCTATGCTTACGTTCTTCATATAATCACCAAATCCTGATAAATCTGAAGTTACCGAAGCAACTCCCCTAGCTAAAGATTCCAAAGGAGTGTAGCCCCAAGGCTCATAGTAACTAGGAAAAACCCCCAAATGGCAAGCCCTTACGAAATCATCATATTCCATTCCAAACAAAGGATTGGTGGAAGAAATGAAATCGGGATGATAGACTACTTTAACTTTATCGGATTCGTTATTAACAAGGTTGGCTGTTCTCAAGAAATTTAAAATAGAATCATTTGCATCGTCTACCAAATTATGAGTTACGACAGGAGGTAAGCCCCCTGACTTCCAGGCTTGTATAGTCCTTCTGTGTCTTAATCTCCAATAATCATCAACCATTTCATTTAAGTTGGGCAACTTATGATCTCCTTTGCTTGATGCTGCTTGTCTGTACAATTTATTTTTAATTTGCTCCACTATTGCATTAGAATTGGTATTGATTTTATCCAGCATCGCTCTGGCATTTAAAACATCTGGATTAATAGATTGTACTGGTTGTCGAGTAATAAAAAACATTACTACTGTTAATGGTGAGCCTGCTTCTTTTAGACGGTGATTTAAGCGAGCTAAAGCCTCTAGGGTTAAATCATAGCCTTTGTTGGAGTACTCGAACCTTCCCGATGTAAAAAAATAAAGGGTTTTATTCAAGTCAAAAGAGTAGCTCCGAAAAAAGTGCCCCATGATAAAGTTTTCCAGTAGTTGCTTATACTTATGATGCAAATTCTGTACTTCATGTAACACAGAAAACCGCTCGATGTTTAAACCGTTAGGCAAAATCTTATCTGGACTTCTTCCTAATAAATGGAAACATTCTTTTCCAGTTACTTCACTTACTGTTGTAAAAACATGGGCACCATGAACACAGGCTCTTTCTAATTTCACATTGGCTTCCACATTAAAATGAACCGCTTCCTTATGCCAATCCATAAAAGGAAGATGGTCGTAAAATTGCGGGTCGTTCATTGCTAAATATCTACCTAAGAGTGTGGCATGAGTAGTGAAAACCGTTTGCAAAGGCACTTGATCCCTTCTTAAATTTGGAATGGCAGAACCAGCCATCCATTCATGGAAATGCGCTAAGGGTTTAATTTTCTTGTCTATGGCTACCCTAGTCATTTCAGAAAGGAAAATATGCACCATATAGCCAAAAGCCAAAACCTCATCCATCAAAGGGTCATGATTCTTAAAATCTATTCCATGATTTTGCCAATAATAATATTTTATATCGCCTAATTGCTGAAAAGCTGATTTATGGTCGAATAAAAGCGTTTGGGGTCTTCCCGAAACCAACCAATATCCAGATTTAATGTTCAAACCTTTTTCTCTACAAATCTTCAAAGTCTCATCTATAACTTTATGCCCGAATTCCGCCTCTTCAAAATCTGTAGCGGCTTCTTTGGGAGCATAGGGCCGATTAGAAAATAGTTTTTATCCCATTTCTTAACCATAGTAGGGACTTTAGAACGAATTACGGTATATATGCCACCTACCTGATTACAAACTTCCCAAGCAATTTCAGTTAAAATATGCTTTTCATTATCAATCGTATTATTTTCGTCCATATTAGTGCGTTTCTCAATAATTTGAATAGATTATTTAATTTATGAGATTAATCTGTATTTATGATGGATTGCACGAAAAAATACTGCATTTTCCATAAATAAAAAGAGGTTTCACTCATTAAACCTTAATTTAAAAAAAATAAAGAAATACTTAGTGTATTAACTACAATAAGTAGTTAATTTTGTAATAAGAGTAGCGATAAATCGCTAAATATTAATACGTTAAAATGGAAGAAAATAAAGACAACACCCAAGAATCTGAAAAGGATTTCGAGGGTAATTATATAGAAAAATTTCAAGAGCAGAAGGAAGAGGAATTTTATCCAGGCGGCATTATAAGCTGGAAACAAAAGAAAGGTAAAATCAAGATCTATGCTCAGCATTCTACTTTGGAATTAAGTATTATCAATGAGAAAATCCTAAAATTTAGATATGCAAATGATGGCTATTTTGAGGAAGATTTTTCCTATGCGATAGATCCTGAATTCGAATTGGGAAATTCCAATTATCAATTTGAAAATCTGCAAGATTCAATCCTGATAGAAACAGATTTATTGCAATGCTTCATAAAGAAAGCTGATGCTACCCTAAAAATCCTGGATCAAAACGGAAAGGTTTTAATTGAGGATGAAAAAGGTTATCACTGGAAAGATGAAAAACGATTTGGAGGACATGTGGTGATTTCAACGCTAAAATCTTCCAAAACCAATAAATACTACGGACTCGGAGATAAAACAGGCAGACTTAATCTGAACGGAACCCGTAGGGAATTATGGGGAACGGATTGCTATGGATATGGTAATGAGACTGATCCTGTCTATAAAAACATTCCATTTTTTATGGGATTAAATGATGGAGAAGGCTATGGTGTTTTCTTAGACAATTCATTCAGAACCTTTTTTGATTTTGGACACGAAAGAAAAGAAGCCCTGAGTTTTTGGGCACAGGGAGGTGAAATGCGCTACTACTTTATCTATGGTCCAAAATTAGAAAATGTGGTAGCAGATTATACAGAACTCACAGGGAAATCTCCTTTGCCACCAAAATGGGCTTTAGGTTATCATCAAAGTAAATGGAGTTACTATCCCGAGAGCACCGTTCGAGAATTAGCTAAATCTTTTCGCGATAAAAAAATTCCATGTGATGTTATCCATCTAGATATTGATTATATGGACGGCTATCGCTGTTTTACATGGAATAATGATAGATTTCCGAACCCTAAGCAGATGATTGATGATCTGAGAAAAGAAGGCTTTAAAACCATTGTCATCATTGATCCAGGAATTAAAATCGATCCGCTATATACAGTTTACCAGCAAGGAGTCCATCATGATTATTTCTGCCAAAGAATGGATGGCGCAAGATTTAAAGGAAGTGTATGGCCCAGCATTGTCATTTTCCTGATTTCACTAATCCTGCTGCCAGAAAATGGTGGTCTGGTTTATTTGGCGGACTTTCACAAGATGGTGTTGCCGGAGTTTGGAATGACATGAACGAGCCAGCAGTTTTTGAAGAAGGTACTTTCCCAAGAGATGTGAGGCATGATTATGACGGACATCCTTGTAGCCATAGAAAAGGGCATAATGTATATGGAATGCAAATGGCAAGGGCAACTTATGAAGGTTTAGAGCAATTTGCAGGAAATAACAGGAGCTTCACTATCACTCGTTCAGCTTACGCAGGAATTCAACGTTTCAGTTCTGTTTGGACAGGTGACAACCTTGCATCCTGGGAGCATTTGAAAATTGCCAATGTGCAATGTCAAAGGTTAAGTGCTTCGGGAGTTTCATTCGCTGGTTCTGATGTAGGTGGATTTATTGGCGCCCCTGATGGAGAATTATATACTCGCTGGATTCAAATGGCTACTTTTCATCCTTTTTTCAGAACGCATTCATCGGGGGATCATGGAAATAAGGAACCTTGGCAGTTTGAGGATAAATATTTAAATATTGTTAGAAGATTTATTGAATTGAGATATGAAATCATGCCTTATCTCTATACTACTTTCTGGCAATATGCGGAATATGCCAAACCGATGTTAAGATCCATCTCAATGGCCTATCAAGAGGATACTGAAACCCTAGAAAGAGAAGAAGAATTTCTATTGGGTCAGCATTTATTAATTTGTCCAGTTTCTTCACCTAAAGTGAAGGAGAGAATGATGTATTTGCCAGAAGGCGAATGGTATAATTTCTGGACGGATGAATTGATTTCAGGAAAAAGAGAAATACAAGTAGCCACGCCACTGGATCAAATCCCAATGTTTGTAAAGGTTGGTGCAATCATTCCAATGCAAGATAAAATGCAGTATGTGGATGAATTTGTACCCGAAAACATCAAGCTACATGTTTATAAAACTACTAATGAAACTGAAAGTCAATTGTATGAAGATGATGGTCTAACTAAAGATTTTGATATGGGCATCAGTACATTGCACACTTTTACTCAGAAATCCGTAGACAACACTACCATCATTCAGCATAAAATGGAATCGGAATATGAATCAGGTTCAAAAGGCTTTGAAATTCATTTGCATGGATTTGGTAATGTTGAAAAAATAATTGTTGATGGAAATACTGTCAGCGCAAACAATGATTCTAAAATAATAGTCGATAGAAATTTTGACTCCTTAGAGATCATAAAACAATAAACCTTAAAAATAATTGCTCATGGAGGTATTAATGATAGGTCCCGGGAATCCGAACCCGCAAAACAGTGGATTAGGAATTGCTTGCTACCATATTGCTCAGCATTTAGCTAAAAATGTGCACTTAAAGTTATTTTCAGTAGAGAGTGCAGAAGAATTGGCTGATCAGGAAGTGGAAAGCAGCAGAACCGAAACGCTAAACCGACAAAAATTAACCAACAAAAAGCAACTAAATGCTGATTTGGTTCACCTATCAGTCAAAAGTGAGCTGAATCCTTATCTCTATTCTTCAAGTGTTGAAATAGAGCAACATTATAATGAAAACATAGAGATTTCGGTACAAGAGGCTCTGGAAGATTTCAGCCAGAAAATTGTATTGAAAAGTCGAAATTTAGATTTCGATATTATTTATGCACATGATTGGACTGCCATTCCGGCCTCTAAAAGATTGAAAGAATTGACCGGAAAACCATTTGTATTGCACATTCATGCTTTGGATTATGACCGAAGTGGTAAAAAGAGCAATTCATGGCTATTTGAATTAGAAAAAGAAGGAATGCAAATAGCTGATTTGGTGATTGCTGTTAGTGAATACCATAAAAAGATTATGGTTAAAGAGTACGGTATTAAAACCTCCAAAATCAAAGTGATTTACCATGGAATTGATGAACTGCAAGCATCCGATTATAAAGCACCCTTTGATGAAGATATTGTTTTATTCTGCGGAAGATTGAGTCTTCAAAAAGGAGCTAGTACTTTTATTGATATTGCAGATGCATTATTGAAGAAAGAAAAAAATCTTCGTTTTGTGGTTACAGGACAAGGTGAATTAATGGAAGAAATGATTGCCTCCTCCACTGAGAAAGCTATACTAGATAAAATTCATTTTACGGGTCATCTTCCTCAAGAAGATGTTTTCGCCATTATGAAAGCATCTCAAGTAATGGTAATGCCCTCTTTATCAGAACCATTTGGTTTATCTGCTTTGGAAGCATCCTGCCTTGAATTACCTATAGTTTTATCAAAAAATTGTGGTGTAGCCGAAGTTCTAAAAGATGTTCCTAAAGTAGCAAAAAGCGATATTGATAGCTATGTTACGGCTATTCGGGAAATATTGACGAACAAAAAGCAATCATCAAAAATCGCAAAGCAGAATGCAGAATCTGTTAAGAAAAGAAATTGGGAGACGGTTTCAGAAGATATTTTTTCAGCTTTAAAGCAAGAATTCAAAAATGGATAATTATCAAATCATACATTTTAATCACCCTCTAGAGGTGAATAAATTATCTTTTTTAGATATTGAAAAAAAACTTTTGGCTATCGATGAAGCTAAAAGTAAGAAAGATTTCATTAATGATTTCCCCAACACCATTCTGCCTAAATTGAAAACGGTTTTGAAAATGGCAGAGGAAAATAAAGCTCCTTTGGTTTATTTCAGTTTACCATTTTTAAATTTCTTAAATGAGGCAGATACTAATCTCCTACTAGAAATCAAAAAGCAGGTGAATGCAGGGAAAATTCAATTGGTGGGTTCCTGTGCTTATCATTCTTTCAGCTATTTATGTTCTCCAATTCTTTTCAAAAAGGAAGCAGAATTGTATTTGGATGGCTTGAAAGATTATTTTGATAAGAAACCTGGAATGTTCATCAATACTGCTTGTTTGTATGATGACCAAGTAGCAGAAATTGTAAAATCTTTAGGTTATCAGGGCATTATTGCCACAGCAAATCCATGGCATTTGGCTGGCAAACATTCAGGTCAGGTTTATAAATCGAATACTGCACAACCATTTAATATTTTACTTTCGAATGGTGATGGACCGGATAATTTTCAAATTAGCTTGGTGAATGGATATGGCAGTGCTTATACTTCTGATTTTATTGAAAAGGATATTTCAAATAAAAAGCAGATACAGGAACTGTTTTTAATAGGTAATGAAGAAGAACATTCCGTTTATGCAGTGAGCTTACCTTTAAGTTCACCATCCTGGGAACATAAAATTCCAGATTACACCAACAATCCACTGCAAAAAGCTTTATTGAAGCAAATTTCAGCCTTAGTCAATCAATATCATGATAAATTATCTGTTGAGGATTTAAAACTCTTAATGCTACTCTGCCAACCAGACCACCTCTTGCAAATCAACCAAACTAGTAAAGAGGAGGGTTATGACCATTTTATTAGCAGCATGAATCATTTGACTGATATAAGTTTGCGGTATAAATAATCATGAATGAATATCAGTTTTAAATCATAGTTATTTTGACATGAGGCCTGTGATATTGACCAAATGTTTAGCAATTACATTTCTTCTAATTTCCTTCTTTATAACTTCTTAATTATTATTTCAATCCTGCATAAATTCATGTAATTTCGCATTTCGATATTCAAATCTTTAGATATCCATGAATTTATCAGCGCGAATAGAAGCCTTTAAAACTTTAGGAGAACAATTACGAAATATGAGTGAATCCGAATTGGATGAATGGTATTTTCGTGCCACAGCGCATAATAATTGGTTTACTCGTGAAAATGTAGTGCATGCAGTTAAGGCTTTAGGTGGGATGTTAGAGACTGAAAAACTAGAGCAATGGATAGAAAAATATGATTTAGCTGAAGAAAGTTCTAAAAAGATAGCAGTTATCATGGCGGGAAATATTCCACTTGTTGGTTTTCACGATTTCTTATCCGTATTGATTTCAGGACATAGTGTTATGGCCAAATTAAGTTCTCAGGATCCATATCTATTGAAAGAAATTGTCGCAAAGTTAGTGGCTATCAATCCAGAATTTGAAAATAAGATTGAACTGACTCAAGAGACTATTGGTGGTTTTGATGCCGTGATAGCAACAGGTAGTAATAATTCTGCGAGATATTTTGAGCAATATTTTGGCAAATACCCTAACATTATACGAAAAAACAGAAGCTCAGTAGCCGTTTTAACAGGAAAGGAAACTGAAGAGGAAATCCAAGCTTTGGGTAAAGATATATTTCAATATTACGGTTTAGGATGCCGAAATGTAAGCAAACTTTTAGTACCAGAAGGATTTGATCTTTCTCCCTTCATTAAGGCTTTAGAAGGCTTTAAATGGGTGGCAGATCATCATAAATGGGTAAATAATTACGATTACAATAAATCTATCTACTTAGTAAATGACGAGCCTCATTTAGATTCTGGCTTTTTCCTGATGAAAGAGGATGAAGGATTAGTGTCTCCTATATCTGTACTATTTTATGAATTTTATAAAAATGAAAGAGAGCTAGAAGATAAATTGGCAAAGCAAGAAGAGCAAATTCAGTGTGTGGTGAAAAAAGGTGCTGAAATTGAGCCTGGAAAAGCTCAAAAGCCCGAACTTTGGGATTATGCAGATGGGGTGGATACCTTGGAGTTTTTGTCCCAATTAAAATAGTATAAATATCCTGATTCTTAAGCTTGATTCTCTCAAGTTTATAGATGGATGTGGGATGAAGGAGTGATGGATGTAAGCCTTAATACTCAAGAAGAGGTGATTAAGTCAGTACCGAAGATCAGACCGGAAACAGCAACAAAAATTCTTGAAGTATGAAATTCAAAAATTTTCTTTTGTACTTTGTGAGCCAAGATAATACTTAATTGGTAATCCATAATTTGTAATTAAAAAATGTCATTCTCAAGGCAATACATTAAACTAGTAGAAAGATTTCTCCCGTCTCCATTTGTGATTGCTTTACTTTTAAGTGCTATTACATTTTTCTTGGCTTTACTTTTTACTGGTCAGGACGGAAATATATTTGAGCAATCCCAAAGCATTTTAGGATATTGGCAAACTGGTTTTTGGGAACTATTGGCTTTTACCATGCAAATGGTACTCATCCTGCTTTTGGGTCATACACTAGCTTTAACTCCATTTTTTTCCAGAATCATAAATAAAATAGCCTCTATTCCAAATAATACTGCTCAAGCAGGATTTTTAATTAGTTTTTTCACCATTATCATGAGTTTTCTAAACTGGGGGCTATGTCTGGTTTTTGGTGCCATTCTCAGTAGAAGGATTGGAGAGAATTTCACTGCTCAAAATAAATCCTTCAACTATGGAATATTAGGTGCTGCGGGTTATTCAGGAATGATGGTTTGGCATGGTGGATTATCAGCTTCTGCACCCTTGAAGGTAGCAGAAGCGAAGCATTTTTTATTGGATAAAATGGGTGTAATCAGCATTTCTGAAACGCTATTATCTAGTATGAATATTGTCATAAGTATTGTGCTTCTGATTGCTGTCCCAAGTTTGTTCTACCTATTAGGAAAATATTTTAAGTCAAACTCTGATTATCAATCAATACTTACTCAAAAAGAAGAAAAGGTTGAGGAAAGCCAATCAAATGACAGTGAAAATAAAGCTTGGATAGCTTATGCTTTAGGTGGAGTCATGCTTTTAAGTGCAATCCTATTTGCAATTGATAAATGGCAATCTAATCAGGCTTTTATGGATTTGAATTTTGTCAATTTCTTATTCCTTACTTTGGGGATTTTACTTCATGGAAGTCTGGCAAAATTTATGTCAGCTGTAAATTCTGGTATTCAGGGAGTGAGCGGAATCGTTATTCAATTTCCTCTATATTCTGGAATAATGGGTATTATGAAATATTCAGGTTTGGTGATTCTAATTTCTGATTTTTTTGTTTCCATTTCTACTGCCACTTCATTTCCAATTTTAACTTTTTTCAGTGCGGGTTTAGTGAATTTTTTCGTCCCATCAGGTGGCGGACAATGGGCAGTTCAAGCTGCCAATAGTGGTAGAAGCAGCACAAGCTTTAAACATCCCCATTCCGAAAATTGTGATGGCATTGTCTTATGGAGACCAAATCACTAATATGTTGCAGCCATTTTGGGCTTTGCCATTATTAGGGATCACGCAACTGAAAGCCAAGGATATTTTGCCTTACAGTCTATTTGCTTTGATCTTAGGTAGTTTGATTTTTATTGGGGGCTTGTTAATATTTTAGTTTGCTTCAAATTAACAGTTTTGTAAATTTTGATTTAAGTTGTTCCGTGCGTGCTGGAGGACAAGTTTACTTTTTTAAGTTATTTCACTTCAAGGAAAAACCATACGACTTATACTAGGTAGTGGCAAAAGATCTAACTCGTCCACTTCCGAGGAACTCGGAAAAGCGGGAGGGATGAAAGTTTAGCGGGCCAGCGTTGGCATCGCGCGTGGAAGCCAGCCAGAGGCTGGTCAGCCTCTGGCTGACATTAAACTTTCTAGAATTTTTGTTTCTTTTTGTTCATGCAAAAAGAAAGAGAGAAAAAGTACAAAATGGAAGTTTAATCCCTACTCTTTTTTATAATATCTGTAAAACCTGAACCCAATAATTTCTTTACTTAACCCCACTCAAATGCCCCTTATCATTATATTTCACCAACTGATACATATTCTTTGTTGCCCTAATGTGGTATAAAGCTAAATTCGAATGCTCAAATATATCCATATCATAAAGCGGATAATTGAATAGCTGAGCCAATAAAATCCGCATCGCCCTACCATGCATACAAATCAAGACTTTTTGTTCATCCTCTTTGCTCATGATGTATTTCATGGTATCAAACTGACGCATGGCTACCTGATCAGGAGACTCTCCACCTTCAACGGGCAAGGAAGTTTCGCCTTGTTTCCATCTTTCAAGCATGGAATAGTAATATTTATTTTCTTCAGGCGTGAAGGGCTGACCTTCTCGGGTTCCCCAACTGATTTCATTCAATCCTGAAAGTTTTTCATAAACCAACCCCTTATCAATAAAATTTTTTACTGACTCATGTGTTCTTTTCAAAGTTGAGATATATAATTTATCAAAAGGAAAATCGCCATATGCTTTAAAAAACTCCTCGGCTTGTTTTCTTCCTGTATCATTTAATGAAGCATCCACTCCACTACCCTGTACTATTCCTCTAAGATTGTAATCCGTCTGACCGTGGCGAACTATGTATATATCTTTTACCATATCAATTTTCTAAAATCAATCAATTTCAATAAATAATGTTCAAAATTGAAAGTGAATCCGTAATTTTCGGCTCGAAATTACAAAACAGAATCAGTGCAATTACTATGGATAGGAAATTTCTTCAAAAACCAAGCGTAGAAGAACTCAATAAATTGGGCAAAAATACCATTTCTGAGGTTTTAGGTATGAGTTTCACCAATATTGGTGACAATTATCTTGTTGCTAAAATGCCAGTTGATAAAAGAACTCATCAACCTTATGGCTTACTGCATGGTGGAGCCTCAGTAGTTTTAGCTGAAACTTTAGGAAGTGTAGCGGCTATGCTCATGGTCGATCCTGAAAAATTTTATTGTGTTGGATTAGATATAAATGCTAATCATATACGTGGTATTAAGGAAGGATGGGTTTATGGGAAAACAACTCCTGTTCATATTGGAAGGACCACTCAAGTTTGGCACATAGAAATTAAGAACGAGCGTGAACAATTGATATGTGTAAGTCGTATTACAATGGCAGTAGTGAAAAAATAATTTTGGAAAAAGCAACTCAAGAAATAGAACATATTCAGCTTACAGCTGAGACACATCTCAATAAGTTTTTGGCATTTGCACAACAGCGAAATGCTGCAATTGCTGTTTATAGACTACCAAATGACTCAAAATTGCAGATTTTATGTGATTTATCAGGAGGGAAGTCTATAGCGGAACTTAATTTGGAAGACTTATCTTCTGGGTTTTTACTCCATCCTTTTCAAACTGGTATTGATAAAATTGTGCATTTTGATTCGGAGATAATAGCTAAAATCAATTTAAACGGAGAAAATAATTCAAAAGATGAGCCAGATTCTTTAGAATGGCAGAAATCTCCCAAAGAAGAAATCGAGAAGAAAATTGAAAATTCAAACTCCCAATTTGATTTCAATTTATTGGAAAAGGGTTCAAATAATCAATCGACTTTAGCTTCCGATTATATCGATATGGTGGAGAAAGGAATTCAACTCATAAAAAGAGAAAAATTTTATAAGGTAGTTCCTTCCAAAATCAAAAATATTGAAAGCAATAATGACATCAATTTGGGTCAGGCTTTTGTTAATGCTTGCGAAAAGTATCCAAACGCATTTGTCAATTTAACTTACTCAGCAAAAACAGGTTTATGGTTTGGCGCAAGTCCAGAAACTTTAATTGAAGATAAAAAGGGCGAGTATTTTAAAACGATGGCTTTGGCAGGAACTCAAGCAAAGTCAGAAAAAAGCATAGCCGAAACTACCTGGACACAGAAAGAAATTGAAGAGCAAGCTTATGTTTCTCGTTATATAATCAATTGCTTCAAGAAAATAAGGTTGAGGGAATTTGATGAAATCGGTCCTAAAACTATTCAAGCAGGCAAACTTTTACATTTAAAAACTACTTTCAAAGTCCATACTAAAACTGTTAATTTTCCAGAATTGGGTTCCGTTATGCTGAAGTTATTACACCCCACTTCTGCAGTTTGTGGCATGCCGAAAGAGCCTGCCTTAAATTTCTTGACTAATGAAGAAAAACATAATCGAGACTATTTTAGTGGTTTCCTTGGCCCAGTCCATTTAGATGGTTTAAGTCATTTGTTTGTAAACCTTAGGTGTTGTCAAATCAATAATCAATCCGTTACTTTTTATGCAGGTGCTGGAATTACTGAAGATTCAAAAGCAGAAAAAGAATGGGAAGAAACTGAAATGAAGTGTGAAGTTTTGTCTAATATAATTTTCGGAATATAGAATTTAATCCTTACTTTTGATTCGTTAGTCGATGATTTAGGAATATTAATCGAAAAATGAGGGATGAAAAGAGGGTCTTTAAATAAGAATTCAAATCTAATAATAGGTCAAATATATTCTTCTTTACTTAGTTGTCAGCAAAAATTGTCTTACAATCTATCTCAGGAAATGAAAGCTTTTGGTATTACTCGCCAGCAATATGAAGTGCTTACAATCCTAAATGATAATTCCACTAAGACTATGAACCTAAATAAAGTTAAAAGTTATTTGAGGGAGAATGTGCCTGATATTTCTCGTATTGTTCAGAGGTTAGTTGAAAAAAGATTGATTAATAGAACGCGACAAGCAGATGATAAAAGAAACTCAGCTATCTCTATAAATCAGGAAGGGGTAAGACTTATAGAACAGATTGAACCCATCATTAAGAAGAAAATGGATGATTTTTTTGGAGTTTTAACTTCGGAAGAATTAGGGGAACTTTCCAGAATTATTACAAAAGTCAACCAAAACAAAGACTAATTCTTAAAGTTAGTCATGCATGTATTCTCTTCTAAAATTTACAAATAAAGGAATTTACTGCCCAGAAGGTAAATTTTATATTGACCCATGGCGACCAGTTAAAAAAGCCTTAATCACTCACGCTCATGCAGACCATTCTCGTCCTGGTCATCAGCACTATTTAGCACATCACCATTCCGAAATCATTATGAGACAAAGGTTGGGGGAGGGTATTCAAATAGAAACAATAGATTATAGTAAAAGCATTAACATAAATGGAGTAAAGGTGAGTTTTCATCCAGCAGGACATATTCCGGGATCAGCACAAGTTAGAATAGAATATAAAGGAAAAATTGCGGTAGTCTCAGGAGATTACAAATTAGAAGATGATGGCTTATCGACTCCCTTTGAGCCTGTAAAATGCGATGAATTTGTAACCGAGACCACTTTTGGCTTGCCCATTTATCAGTGGAAACCACAGTCTGAAACATTTAATGAAATCAACCAATGGTGGGAACAAAATAAGGAAAATGGGAAAACGTCCGTGATTTTTGCCTATGCCTTAGGAAAAGCCCAAAGAATCATGAAAAATGTGGATAATGGAATTGGAAAAATTTATACCCACGGAGCTGTGGAAAATGCAACGGAAGCCTTACGAAAAACAGGATTGCAGTTACCTGAAACCATTAAAATAACTAATGAAATTCCTAAAAAGGATTATCAAGGCAATTTGGTGATTGCCACACCTGCTTCAATTGGAACGCCTTGGATGAAAAAACTAGCCCCTTACAGCACTGGAATTGCCTCAGGCTGGATGATGCTAAGGGGAACCAGAAGAAGAAAAGCTGCCGACAGAGGATTTGTCCTATCCGATCATGCCGATTGGAATGGTCTGTTGGAAGCTGTAAAATTATCAGAGGCAGAAACCATTTATTCCACTCATGGCTATTCCAATGTATTTACGAAATACTTGCAGGAGCAAGGCTTAAATGCCATAAGTCTAGATACTCAATTTGAGGGTGAGAGCCTGGATAGTGAGTTGTGAAGTTTGTAATAATTTACTTTGAGCATACTTTATCTTTTTCTAAGTTCGTTGTAAAGTCGAGTAACTATTAACCTACATATAAATGAGAAACCATCTAGTCCTTATCCTTTCAATCTTCTTTATTGTTTCAATTCCTTCCTATTCCCAAAATCAATCTGACAGTGATTTTAAAGAAGAGGTAAAAACTATAGAGAAACTCACAATCAAATCTTTGAAACTTAGGCAGCAAGTAAATCCTGAATCAGAAGATCAAGAATTGATCAAAGAGATGAATATTCTTGATTCAACCCTTTTACATAAAGTGACCCTATTTCTAAATGAATATGGCTGGAAAAGCAAAAAAGAAATAGGCGAACTTGCTAATATGGGATTAATTTTAGCCATCCAACATTCTTCCAAAGAAGAAATGGAAAGCTTTAAAGAGATTATAGAAAAGGCTTATCAAGAAGATAAAATCGAAAAAAGTAGCTATGCACTTTATGTAGATAGACTAAAAGTCCGAAATGGTTTACCCCAAATCTACGGCACTCAATATTACTATGATGAAAAATCAGCTTCATTAAGATTTAATGAAATTGAGGATTTTGAAAATGTAAATAAGAGAAGAAGAAAAGTGGGATTGTCTAAAATAGAAAAGTATGCTAAGCAGAATAGTATTGCTTTAGATTAATAAATTGAACTTTATTTTATGGTCATAAAAAAAGGAAGCCAATCTCTCAGCTTCCTTTCAAATATCAATTGTTGACTTTTATCTCAAAATAGTCTGTGTTCTATGGCCAGTACAGAAACTAAATTAATTGGAACACCCATTTTATCTTCAATATAAGTAATGTAATTTTTCAGTGCTTGTGGCATATCCTCAAAGGAATTGATGTCATCCAAACTGCAATTCCAACCTTCCAATTCTTCGTAGATAGGTTTCACTTCTGAATCCACTATATCGTAAGGGAATTCATCCGTTTTGGTACCATCTTCCAATTCATACTGGGTACAGACTTTTATTTTTTCAAAACCAGATAACACATCTGCTTTCATCATAAATAATTCTGTGACTCCATTGATCATCACCACATATTTCAAGGCTGGGATATCTAACCATCCGCATCTTCGTGGGCGACCAGTAGTGGCGCCAAATTCATTTCCTACTTTTTGCAATTCTGTTCCGTCCTCGTCAAATAGCTCGGTCGGAAACGGCCACCCCCTACTCTAGTGCAATAGGCCTTGAATATACCATAGACTTTACTAATACTATTAGGTGCTACACCTAAACCTGTGCAAACTCCGGCAGTCATCGTATTGGAACTTGTCACAAAAGGATAACTTCCAAAATCGACATCTAATAAAGAACCTTGAGCACCTTCAGCCAAAACAGATTTCCCTTCTTTCAATTCATTATTGATAAGGTACTCTGTAGAACTCACATTGAATGTTTTCAAATATTCCAAGGCTTCAAAAAATGTTTTTTCAGCTTCTTCTAGTTCATCATAATTATACTGATAAAAATCAAGTGTCATTTTATGAATGTCCACTAATTTCTTATACTTCTCAGGGAAATTTGGATAGAAAATATCTCCTACTCTTAATCCTAGTCTGGCTACTTTATCTTGGTAAGTCGGGCCTATCCCTTTCAATGTTGAGCCAATTTTTTCATTTCCTTTAGATTTTTCATAGGCCGCATCCAAAAGTCGGTGGGTCGGCAAAATCAATTGAGCCTTATTGGAAATCCAAAGATTATCCTTGAAATTGATGTTAAATGGGTCTAATTTTTTGATTTCATTTCTGAAAATAACAGGGTCTAGAACCACTCCATTTCCAATTACATTTTTTATAGAGCTTCTAAATATTCCACTAGGGATTTGATGCAACACATGTTTAATACCATCAAATTCTAAAGTATGACCAGCATTTGGACCACCTTGAAATCTAGCCACTGTATTGTATTTGGGCGCTAAAACATCTACTACTTTACCTTTTCCTTCATCCCCCCATTGCAAACCCAACAAAACATCCATTTTCATTTTTTATGATTTTAAATTACGACAGCCCTTAAGGATAAAGACTGAATCTGATAAATTTATGAATTAATTATTTCTAGTACTTCTACCACTTATTTCAAGCTCGCAATTGCCTCTTCTTTAGTGTCGTAGATGGTGAAAATATTATTAAGCTTGGTGATCACTAATAATTTTTTCACTTGTTCAGATGGGTTTATTAACACAACCTCTCCGTCCTTATTTCTCAATTTAGTTAAAATGGTAATTAAAACTCCAATCCCGCTACTGTTCATGTATCGAACACCAGATATGTCAATAATACATTTTGTGATACCTTTATTAATATGGTCATTCAATAATTCAACCAATCCTGGTTCGTTATTTTCTCCTATAAGGTCTCCTGAAATTTCTAAGTTTAGAATATTATCAACGACTTCTTTCTTGTAATCCATTTTATCTTTTAATTAAAAAATTATTCCTGCTCTTCGGCTTTTTGCTTTGCTTGGCAATCCCCGCAAATTCCATACAAATTTAAGGAGTGATGCATGATTTTGAAATTCAACAAATCTCCTATCATGGTTTTAATGTTTTGGATTCTCGGATCACAAAACTCTACTACCTTATGACACTCCGCACAGATAACATGATCATGTTGCTTATAACCATAAGACTTTTCGTATTGAGCTAAGTTTCTACCGAATTGGTGCTTGCTTACCAAATCACATTCTACCAATAAATCCAAAGTATTATAAACAGTAGCACGGCTTACTCTATAATTTTTATTCTTCATGCTGATGTAGAGTGATTCCACATCAAAATGACCAGTTCGAGTATAAATCTCTTCAAGGATTGCATAACGCTCGGGCGTTTTTCTCAATCCTTTATTTTCTAAATAAGCCGTGAAAATTTGTTTTACTTCCTTATAAACCTTCTCGTTCAATGCCATAATTTATTCATCTCCCTTCTTCAGTCGCAAATATAGGAAATCTACAATTAATCGTAGCGGTTCACCTTCACTATCCCACGAACGGCTTTCAATTTTTCTATCAATTGCTCTAAATGCTTAGTATTCTGTACAAAAAGGTGAATTTTTCCTTCAAAAATTCCATCTTTGGTATCAACGGAAATCGATTGCATATTTACCTCCAATTCACTGGATATAATTTGTGTTACATCACTGATTAGTCCTACCCTATCGGTTCCAATAATTTGCAATCCAGCCAGAAAAGCAATTTCCTGCTGAGAAGTCCATCTAGCTTTAATCACTCTGTTACCATGGTTTGAAAGTAATTCAGGTGCATTAGGGCAAGAAGTTCTGTGAATTTTAATCCCTTCATTAACCGTAACAAAACCGAATACCTCGTCTCCAGGAATCGGATTACAACAAGCCGCAATCACATAATCTACCACATCCATATCCTCTCCTATCAAGAGCATATCTTCCCCTTTGGCTTTTTTCAATTCCTGCTCAAAAGATTTAGCATCTGCAGATGACCTAATTCGCTTAGTATTTTTCTGCGGACCTTCCAGCACTTCATCCTGAAATTTCTTGATATTTTTAGGGTCGTGTTTACCAGTTGCTATTCCGTAGTATAAATCAAGTGGAGTTTTTTCTTCAAAATACGCTCTGATTTTATTGATTACCTCATCAGAAGGCGTAATCTTCATTTGCTTTAGTTTCCTGTAGACAATTTCTTTGCCTTCTACCGCTGCATATTTTTTATCCTCTTTTAATACATCCTTTATTTTGGATTTAGCTTTTGAGCTGACCACAAATCGTAACCAATCTTCACTTGGCTTTTGCTTATTGGAAGTCAGAATTTCCACCTGATCTCCATTTTTGAGCTCATAATTTAGCGGCACTAGTTTATTATTTACTTTTGCACCAAGGCATTTCGCCCCAACTTCTGTATGGATATCAAAAGCGAAGTCCAAAGCCGTGGCACCATTCGGCAAAGTTTTTAATTCTCCTTTAGGAGTAAAAACAAATACCTCATCAGAAAATAAATTAGACCTGAAATCATCTAGAAATTCTATCGCATTTGTATCATTGGACTCTAACATTTCTCTAACCCTTGCAATCCATTGCTCAAGTCTAGTTTCCTCTGGCTTGGTATAATAATCTTTATATTTCCAATGTGCAGCGTATCCTTTTTCCGCTATTTCATCCATTCTGCTTGTCCTGATTTGCACTTCTACCCAACTTCCATTATCACTCATAACCGTGGTGTGCAAGGACTCATAACCATTGGCTTTAGGAGTTGATATCCAATCACGGAGTCTATCAGGGTTAGGCTTGTAGAAATCAGTAACTATGGAATACACTTCCCAACATGCTGCTTTTTCATGTTCGTCTGGAGCTTCGATGATAATTCTAATAGCAAATAAATCATACACCTGTTCAAAAGGTATATTCTGTTTTTTCATTTTACTCCATATCGAATAAATTGATTTTGGTCTTCCTTTTATATAGTAATTCCATTTTAATTTATCCAATTCACCTTCAATTGGAGAGATGAAATTGTTGATAAAGCGCTTTCTGGCTGCTTTAGTATTATTGATCTTATTGGCAATATCTCTGTAAACCTCCGATTCTGTATATTTTAAGTGCAGGTCTTCTAACTCAGATTTGATGGCGTAGAGTCCCAAGCGATGGGCTAATGGTGCATAAAGAAAAATGGTTTCAGAAGCTATTTTGAGCTGCTTATTTCTTGGCATGCTTTCTAGAGTTCGCATATTGTGCAAACGGTCAGCCAATTTTATCAGAATCACCCTCACGTCTTTAGAAAGTGTAAGCAACATTTTTCTGAAATTCTCCGCCTGCTGGGAAGTTCCATATTCAAATACACCAGAAATTTTGGTTAAGCCATCTATTATGGGAGCTACTTTAGGGCCAAATTCTCTTTCAATATCTTCTAGCTCCCAATCTGTATCTTCAACTACATCATGCAAAAGTGCTGAAATAATGGAAGTTGTTCCCAAGCCAATTTCTTCTACACAAATAGTGGCTACAGCTATTGGGTGAAGAATATAAGGCTCTCCAGATTTGCGCCTCATTTCCTTATGGGCTTCCATGGAGGTTGTAAAAGCTTTTTTAATCAATTTGGCATCGCCATCTTTTAGAAATGGCTTTGATTTCCTTAGTAATTTGCGGTATTCTCTAAGGATAACTTTACGTTCTTCTTCTATATCTATATTTTGCATAAATGCTTTAAAAACTAAAATTCAAAATAACCAATAAAAAAACAATTCTGCGACTTGCAGCAAAAATATTTTTCCGTACCTTTGCCCTTCAAATTAATGAATGCGGATGTGGCGAAATTGGTAGACGCACTAGACTTAGGATCTAGCGCCTCACGGCATGGGGGTTCGAGTCCCTTCATCCGCACACTACTCAAACCCTTAGTTCCAGTAAAGTAATACGGGAGTGAAGGGTTTTTTTGTATATTGATAACACTATAAAATTTAATTGTTTTGGACATTACACTCAACAAAAAGGACAACACTAATGCTTCTATTAAAATTATATTAAATGAAGCTGATTATCAACCTAATGTTGAACAAAAAATCAAAGAGTACAGGAAAAATGCTAATATTAAAGGTTTTCGTCCTGGAAAGGTGCCTGCTTCTTACATAAAAAAATTATATGGGAAGAGCATATTGGTTGAAGAAATCAATAGCATGTTGTCAAAATCATTAACTGACTATATAAAGGAAAATGATTTAAAGATTTTGGGTGAGCCAATTCCTAATCAGGAAGATGCAGCTAAAATTGATTGGGATAACCAAAAAGATTTTGAGTTTGAATATACTTTAGGTTTGGTAGATGAATTTGACATCAAATTAGATGATAAATTCAAAGTAGAGAAATATGTTATCGAAGTTACCGATAAGGTGATGAAAGAAACCATGGATAACTTAACTAAGCAACATGGTGAAACTGAATCAGTGGAAGAAAGCAAAGCTGAGGATTCTTTAGAAGGAAAATTGAGCACAGACGATGGTGAAGTGCAAGAAAAAGTAGTGCTTCCAATTGAAGACGCTGAGAAAAAAGCTCAAAAGCAATTTGTAGGTGTTAAGAAAGGTGATGAAGTAAAATTCGATATCGCTAAAACTTTCAAATCTGCAGAGGCAAAATCAAGATTATTAGGTCAAAATGAAACGGATGCTGAAGCAGCTTCTGGAGAGTATATTTTAACTGTATCTGATATCAAAAGAACTAAGCCTGCTGAAATCAATCAGGAATTGTTCGATAAAGTATTTGGTGAAGGAGCTGTAAAAACCAGAGAAGAATTTGACCAAAAAGTAAAAGAAACAATCTCTGAAAATTACGATAGAGAAACTGAAAATCTATTAAATAGAGATTTGGTTGATAGTTTGGTAGAAAAAACCAAATTTGAATTACCTGATGAGTTCTTGAAAAACTGGTTGCTATTAAGCAACGAAGGGAAAATTACTCAAGAGCAAATCGACAAAGAGTACGATTTATATACTAAAGATTTGCGTTTCAATTTGATCAAAAACAAAATTGCTGAAGCAAATCAGGAAAATATTAAGGTTGAGCATACTGACGTGATGGATTACACCAAAAAAATGATTGCTGAGCAATTTGGTGCATACGGAATGGCAGATCAATTAGGCGAAAATATGGATAGTTTTGCTCAAAATTATCTTCAAGGTGAAAATGGTGAAAACTACCGTAAAGTCTATGAGGAGATGCTTAACAAAAGAGTTTTGGACTTTATTAAGGACAAAATTACAATCAAAGAAAAGAAAGTTGATTTAGACGGCTTTAAAAAGGCTGTAGATAAGAACTAAAAGCTATTTTTACCGTTAATTGAAAAGTCCTTTTAAAGAAGGACTTTTTTTTTAAATTTGTACTTATAACAAAATACTTAAATGATTAATAAAGAGGAATTTAGGAAATTTGCCGTTAAAGGCGAAGGCTTATCAGGTAGTATGGTGGATTCATACGTGCAGCAGGTTGAAAACATGACCAGAGCTGTAATTGAAGAACGCCCCACCAATTTCAGGGAAATAGATGTTTTTTCCCGTTTAATCATGGATAGAATTATCTTCTTGGGAATGCAAGTGGATGATAATATTGCCAATGTAATTACCGCTCAATTATTATTCTTACAATCAGTTGATGCTAAAAAGGACATCAGTCTTTACATCAACAGCCCCGGAGGTTCGGTTTATGCTGGTTTAGGTATTTACGATACCATGCATTACATCTCTCCTGATGTAGGAACCATTTGTACAGGATTGGCTGCAAGTATGGGAGCTGTTTTATTAGCTGGTGGAGCTGAAAAGAAAAGATCAGCATTACCCCATGCAAGAATCATGATTCACCAACCGATGAGTGGAATGCAAGGACAAGCTTCTGATATGGAAATTTCCTTAAAACAGACATTATCCGTTAAGGAAGATTTATATAATATCCTTTCTAAGCATAGCGGAAAAACTTATAAGCAAGTAGAAAAAGATTCTGACAGGGACTTCTGGATGAGAGCGGAGGAAGCTAAGGAATATGGATTGATTGATGAAGTATTAGTGAGAAAATAGTATGGCAGAAGACAAAACACAAGTAACCTGTTCCTTTTGTGGACGCAACAAAAAAGATGTTGATTTGATGATTTCGGGTATACATGCTCATATTTGTGATAAATGTATTGCGCAAGCTCAGCAAATTCTACAAGAGGAGGTTAAAACAAAATCATCATCCAAAGACCCGAAATTCAACTTGATTCGTCCAATTGAAATGAAAACTCATTTGGATCAATATGTTGTGGGACAGGATGAAGCCAAAAAAGTAATGTCAGTTGCAGTTTACAATCATTATAAAAGATTGATGCAAAAATCTTCAAAAGATGATGTTACGATTGAAAAATCAAATATCATAATGGTTGGAGAAACTGGTACTGGTAAAACTTATCTAGCTAAAACTTTAGCTAAGATTTTACAGGTTCCGTTTTGTATTGCTGATGCTACTGTTTTAACTGAAGCAGGTTATGTAGGTGAAGATGTCGAAAGTATTTTAACTAGATTACTACAATCCGCTGATTATAATGTGGAAGCTGCCCAAAGGGGTATCGTTTACATAGATGAGATAGATAAAATTGCCCGTAAATCGGACAATCCATCTATTACAAGAGATGTAAGCGGTGAAGGTGTTCAGCAAGCCATGTTGAAATTGTTGGAAGGTACTTCAGTGAATGTTCCGCCTCAAGGAGGAAGAAAGCATCCTGATCAGAAAATGATCAATGTGGATACTGAAAATATCCTTTTTATTTGCGGAGGCGCTTTTGATGGAATAAGCAGAAGCATTGCTTCCCGATTAAACACTACTCCTTTAGGGTTTGCTAAAGCAGATACCAAAGAAGAAGAAATTGATAAGGAAAATCTTCTGCAATACATCACAGCTCAGGATTTGAAAAATTTCGGCTTGATTCCTGAACTGATTGGTAGATTGCCAGTGCTTACACATTTGGATCCTTTAAGCAAGGACACTTTAAAATTAATTCTAACTGAGCCTAAAAATGCTCTAGTCAAACAATACAATAAATTATTTGACATGGAAGGCATTAAGTTAGTAATTGAAGATTCTGCTTTAGATTATATTGTTCAAAAAGCGGTAGAATTCAAATTAGGTGCAAGAGGTTTGAGGTCTATTTGCGAGGTAATTATGACAGATGCAATGTTCGAATTTGATGGAGAGTCATCAGGAACCGAATTAATCATTGATGAAAAATATGCAGCTTCTAAATTTGAGAAATCTAAATATAAGAATTTAAGAGTAGCTTAGCCAGTAGCTAGTATTTAGTATCAAGTAGCTAGATTCTGGTATAAAATAGAAAAGAGGATTTATCTAATGGTAAATCCTCTTTTTTTTGATGCAATTAATCCACTCAAGCAACACCCCTGAAGTCCCCTCAAGGGGACAGTCGCACAGATTTAATTTAATAGAAAACTTTAAAAATCATCACTATTTTCTACTATTGTAAAAGTCCAGTTATCTCTATTAAAGTTTTGTTCTTAGTCAAAGGCTGACCAACTTCTGGTTAGAGATACTATGAGGACTTGATCCAAAGCATCAAGCCTTCACCTTATCCTTCGGCAAACGCTTTTTATCTAGCCCTCTTTCAATATATTCAACAATCCTTAGTGCAATATCTTTTCCAGTTGCTTTTTCTATACCCTCCAGACCTGGTGAAGAATTCACTTCCAAAATCAAAGGGCCTCTAGATGATTGCAGCATGTCAACACCTGCAATGGCTAAGCCCATGGCTTTTGCAGCTTTAAGTGCCGCAGCTTTTTCAGCACGACTTAATTTGATGACATTTGCAGAACCTCCTCTATGTAAATTAGAGCGAAATTCTCCTTCTTTACCTTGACGCTTCATAGCACCAACCACTTCACCATCCACTACAAAAACACGAATATCTGCACCACCAGCTTCTTTAATGAATTCTTGCATAATAATCCTCGCTTTCAAACCTTCAAAAGCTTCGATTACTGAAACGGCTGCTTTTCTGGTTTCAGCCAAAACAACCCCTAAGCCTTGAGTACCTTCTAATAATTTCAATACTACAGGTGCTTTGCCAAGATGCTCTAAGATATAATCACCTGCATTTTCAGAACTATTAGTGAAAGCAGTTCTTGGCATTGCTAATCCTGAACGAGACAAAATTTGCAAACTTCTTAGTTTATCTCTAGAACGGGTAATTGCTAAAGAATCTACTGCACTAAAAGTTTTCATCATCTCAAACTGACGAACTACTGCCGTACCATAAAAGGTAACTGATGCTCCAATCCTTGGGATTACAGCATCAATTTTATCTAATTTTTCTCCATGATAATAAATAGAAGTGACCCGCCTCATCCATTATAATATCACAACGCATATGGTCAAGGCGTATAGCTTCATGTCCTTTTTGCTCAATGGCTTCTAAAAGTCTTCTAGTAGAATATAAATTCGGGTTTCTTGAAAGAACTGCAATTTTCATATTGAAATTTAATTTTTATACATCCAAAGTAAACCAAAAAAGACATCTAACCTAAATCAAAACTTCATGATTTTTAATTTTATTAAAAATATCTTGAGGAATTTTCACCCAATATAAATTGAGATGCTCTTGCTTTAAATTTATCAGCCTATTAAAGTCGGTATTAACTATATAATATTTCTCTTCTTGATCCAAAATTGTTAATCCTGAAATTTCATTTTCAAAACCAGAAATGAAATAAATTTCTCTTTTAGATTTATTTGAAAATTCAATTTCCTTTTTGACTAAAGACTTTGCTATTGCTAGATCGTATTTTAAATCTTTCAGGTTTGACAATACTGCCAACGCTGTAGGGAAACTACCAGCACCTTTTCCTTTTACAAATTGCTCACCTGAAAATTCAGCATCCACCACAATTCCATTGTACTCATTTTCAATAGTATAGAAATCATGGCTTTCATTTACCAATTGAGGCTCTACTTTGGCTGTTATTTTTCCGTTTTGTTGCTGTGCTTCTCCAACTAATTTGAGTTTCAAATGATGTTTCTGAGCAAAGTCTTTTATGTGTTCATCCAAGTGATTAATTCCGTGCAATGGAATTTCGTTTGGGTGTACAAATACGCCAAAAGCATGATAAATCATAATAGATAATTTAAAGCGGGTATCCTCTCCACTTACATCAGAATAGGGGTCTAATTCAGCAAAGCCTAACTCTTGAGCATCTTTCAATGCAGTGGCATAATCCTGATTTTCACCTACCATCTTGGATAAAATGAAATTACAAGTCCCATTCGCTATAGCTTTGATGGATTTTACTTGATCTGATTTATAATGCTGATCTAGTAATCTTAAAATAGGGACACTTCCACAAACAGCTCCTTCATAAAAGAATTTAACGCCATGTTTTTCACGCAATTCCAGAATTTCTTTATGATAAAGCGCTACCATCTTTTTATTAGCACTCACTACTGACTTTCCTCTTTCAAAAGCTTTTTTTACTATGCTAAAAGCTTCTTTAGGATCGTTTATTAATTCTATGATTATGTCTAAGTCGGTATTATCAAGAATTTCATCTGCCTCAGTGGTAAGGATTCCATTGGGTAATTCTAAATTTCTCTCTTTTTCAATATTTTTGACGGCAATTTTTTCAATTGAAACACCGTATTTTTCATTTTGCTGTAAAGCTTTATAAACACCAGAGCCGACTACGCCCAGTCCGAATAAGCCTGCTTTAAATTTCTTCATATAAAGTATTGATTAAATGTTTTTGGATGAATTGTGAAATCAAATTTCCTTCAATTAAAAATGCATCATGACCTTTGGTAGAGGTTATTACTTCTATTATAGCATTCGGTATGTACTCACTCATAAATCTTTGCTCCTCTATTGGGAAAAGATTATCACTGTCAATTCCAATACATAAAGTTTTGGTTTTTATGGAGCTTAGTACAGCCGTTAAGTTGTTTCCTCTGCTTTCAGCAATATTATGCGCATCCATCATTTTGGAAAGCACTTTATAGCTGTTGATGCTGAATCTTCCATTGAATTTTTTTCCCTGATATTTTAAATAGGAGGATACTTTCCAATCTCCTTGCTCAATTTTACCATTTTGATTTGTTTCAAAATCATCATAGCCTCTGTAGCTTAACATGGCTATACTACGTGCTAAGGAAAGTGCTTTTTGTTTTTTCTCCTCATTTCCATTTTCCCCTAATTCAATTGCTTGCCTTTGCAATTCATTAAAGGCAATTCCCCATGAAGAATGTTTAGCATTGGAAGCCACTAAAATCTGATTTTCAATCACTTCTGGTTCTAAAATAGACCATTCTAAAGCTTGTTGACCGCCTAAGGAACCACCAATCAAATAATCGATTTTAGATATATTAAGAGCTTTTCGCAAATCAATAAAAGCTCTTACCGCATCCCTATTGTTTAAATTAGGAAATGAATTTCCATAGACCTTATTGGTTTCTGGATTTACAGAGTCAGGTCCAGTGCTTCCATAACAAGATCCCAGCATGTTAGCACAGATGACTACATTCTTTTCTAAATCTATAAATCCACCATTTTCAAGGAAAAGGGAAGGCCACCAGTCTTTCACTGTGGCGCTTCCAGTAAAAGCATGGCAAACCCAAACCACTTCTTTATCATCTGAAATTTCACCTAAAACTTCATAATAAAGAGAGGCTCCTAGCAAAATTTGCCCGCTTTCTAATTGAAAATACTTTGGTAAATTATGCTGTGGCATAGGATTCTTCATGAATTTTTTGAAAAGACTGAGTGAAATCTGCAATGATATCATCAATATGCTCTATACCTACAGAAACCCTCAATAAATTTGGCGAGATACCTGCTGACAATTGCTCTTCATCCGATAATTGCTGATGAGTAGTAGTAGAAGGTTGTATGATTAAGGTTTTAGCATCACCTACATTTGCCAAGTGGCTTACCAATTTCAAATTATCCACAAAAGCTTTGGTTTCTTCTTTATCTCCTTTAAGCGTAAAAGATAAAACTCCACCATATCCATTATGCAAATATTTTTTAGCCAATTGATAATACTTACTACTTTCCAATCCAGGATAATTCACTTTTTCAACCAAAGGATGTTTTTCTAGCCAAAAAGCAAGTTTTAAAGCATTATCCACTGTTCTTTGAACTCTCAAGGATAGGGTTTCCAAACCTTGAAGTAGCAAGAAGCTGTTAAATGGACTTAATGCTGGACCAAAATCTCTTAATCCTTCTACTCTTGCCCTGATGGCATAAGCTATATTAGGAAGTCCTAATGGATTACCTTCTCCAAAAGTTTCCCAGAAATTTAATCCATGATAACCTTCTGAAGGCTCCGAAAACTGTGGGAATTTCCCATTGCCCCAATTGTAATTACCAGCATCCGTAATTACTCCACCAACGGATGTACCATGTCCGCCAATCCATTTGGTGGCTGACTCTACTACAATATTAGCTCCATGCTCAATAGGTCTAAATAAATAACCGCCAGCACCGAAAGTATTGTCTACAATTAAAGGCAGATCATATTTTTTGGCTAATGCTGAAATGGCTTCAAAATCTGGAATATTGAAAGTTGGGTTCCCGATAGTTTCTAAATAAATAGCTTTAGTATTTTCGTCTATCAAAGCTTCGTAAGATTCTACTTCTTCATCTGGAGCAAATCTCGCCTCAATTCCCAATCGCTTAAATGAAACTTTAAACTGGTTATAAGTACCGCCATAAAGATATTTCGAGGAAATAAAGTTGTCTCCAGCTTCTAAAATATTATTTAAGGCAATAAACTGAGCTGCTTGACCAGAAGCAACTGAAACAGCTGCCACGCCTCCTTCCAATGCAGCAATTCTTTTTTCAAAGACATCATTGGTAGGATTCATGATTCTAGAATAGATGTTACCGAATTCTTTCAAACCAAATAGGTTTGCTCCATGCTCTGAGTTGTTAAAAGCATAACTAGTGGTTTGGTAAATTGGAACTGCTCTTGAGTTGGTAGTTGGGTCAATTTCCTGACCAGCATGTAATTGTAATGTTTCGAATTTTTGTGTAGTTGACATAATTTAAAAATTTAAGGTGAATATATTTTAGAATGAATATTTAAGAATGTATAAGCAATCAGGATTACTGATTGCTTTATGAATTTTTATAAAAAACTGATTTAGAATGGATTAAAACTATTTCGAAAGGAATCTTAAAACTAAAAAGGGTGTAATTTTCCCTTTAGATTATCGAAATGAATCCAAATAGAATTGAGTTGTTGATTAACAACAACAGCACATACACATTCGCATGTATGCAATAGAAGTAATAGGATTAAGCTTAGAAGCTCTTTTTGTTGATTTTGAATTTTTAGCCGAATTGACTGACTTGACGTGCTCGCTAGAAGCGAAAAATTGTAAGTTGTTCATAATTGTTAATTTATATTTCCCATTATCGGGCAGGATTTGGCACCTTGATTCAGGTTGCCAGAGGGTCAACGAGCCTGTCTCTCACCTCTTCGTTATAAATTGATTACCGAAATAACACTTCAAATGTAGGAAAAGCTTTTTGAAATAAACAAATCCAATCACTAATAAAAATCAAAAATAATAAAAATAATTTTATAACAGAATAAAATTTTGATTTATGATAGTATTTAAATATTTTCTATGGCTCCTTCCTTTTTCTTTTTTCTGTGCTTTAATAATCCATTCACTATTAGCCATTGTGCAATTATATAAGTTCCCATTACAGCAACACCAGCATAAGGGATAGTATGAGAAAAACGATTTATTGCTAAAACTGAATCAGAAATTGTAAATAATGCTGCTCCTAATATTACTAATTGGAAACTTTCATCAGTGGTTTGATTTTTACGATACCATGCTACAATCATCATTAAAGCCAAAATTATAGCGTAAAGAGAAATGGGAACCTGTATTACTGTATCTACATAAGGTAAAATTAGATAAGCCATTAGAGCTAAGTAGGCTATGACCACTAGAGGGAAAAATGACCATTTTAAATATAGCTTATCTTTAAAAGTTGCTTTTTTGTAGGCTATAATTAATACAATATGAGCCCCTAAGAATGCTGATAAACCTGCGAAAAAGAATAAGAAGTGCTTAAATGTAAATAGCAACATAATATCTCCAACCCAGCTTAGGGCTAATGCAAGCGTTACAAAACTTACCCACTTTTCATCTTTTCTATTATCTGATTTATCCCAAAAGTAAATCAGTAAAGCGATCATTAAGAGTGGTTTACAAATTTGATGTAATATATCAATTTCGAATGTGAGAGAAATGATTTCAAGAATTGCGACTATCCAATAGAAATATGCTTTAAAGTTCATGTCAAAGTATTTATCGAAAAGTAATTATTATTAGTCGATAAAAAAAGTGAAATTATTTAAAGAAATGATAGTTGTAACTAATAAGAAATCTAGAAAATATCCTGAATACTACTTTTTTAGGAATTTTTTCAGGCTCTTTTCTGAATCAATAGATAACATTAAGTAATAATGACCTCCTGGAATGTTTTTTAAATTAATTTTGTAAAGACCAGATTCAATTTTCTCATTAGAAACGTTCATTTTATTTCCAATGATACTCATAACCTCAATCTTTATATTTGAAGATAAATCTTTATCATTTATTTTAAGATAAATATACTCTTCAGCTGGATTAGGATAGACTTCAGCTGTATTCAGAACTTTCAATATTTCAACATTTGCTTTATAAGCTGTAGGCTCTAATTTCTCAGCCTCAGAATTAAAAAAATTAAAGCTTAAGAAAGTGATGATTAATATGTTGAATAATATTTTCATTATAATAATTTACGGTTAAAACCGTTATATGTTTTAGTGTATAGCTACTTTTCTATTTCTATAAATGCTTCTTTCAGATTTGAAATCATAGTTGTTGGAGTCATAAAATTTTCCCCATAATATTTCAAACTTTTATCTCCTGAAATTCCATGCAAATATACTGCCAATTTTGCCGTTATAAAAGTATTTTTTACTCTTGGAGCAATTCCAGCCATTATTCCACATAATAAATCTCCACTTCCACCTTTTGCCATGCCTGAATTTCCTGTAGTATTGAAACTTACTTCTCCCTTTTCATTACAAACAGCAGTATGTTTCCCTTTTAATACGACTACAACCTTATGATGCTTACAAAAGGACTTTAGTTGCACCAATGCTTCAAAATTATTAGAATAATTTCCAACTAGCCTTTTAAACTCTCCATGATGGGGAGTTAAAATTGCTCCTTTTGGTAATAGTTGCAATAATTCCCTGTATTCTGATAAAATAGAAATAGCATCTGCATCCAATATTAGTTGACCTTTATAGTTCTTTAATAATTCCTCTAAAAGCTTTACTGTTTTATTGGCAAAACCTACAGCAGGACCAAAAACTATAACATCTTGATTCGCATAATTCAGGAAGCTTCCTAATACATATTCATTTTCATCCTCTAAAATCAAGGCTTCTGGAATTTGAATCTGAATGATGTTGATACAATGCGGACAAGATTGAACAGATAACAAGCCAATTCCCGAATGCAGTGCACCTTTTGCTGCTATAATTGAGGCTCCCATTTTAGCATGTCCACCCGCTATGATAGTAGCTCGACCTCTTATGCCTTTATGAGCAGTACTTTCTACTTTTAAAAGTGACTTAACCTCATCTGTTAATTCAAAAATTGAATACTCGCTTACGCAACTATCTATAAAATCTGGCAATAATCCTATGTCCAAAATTACAAATTTTCCAATATATTGCTGATTTTCGGCCATCATAAAAGCAAGTTTCGGCACTTGAAAACTTAATGTATAATCAGCTTTAAAAATTGTATTTCCTGGACTAGGTTCATCTGCAAAAATACCGGAAGGGATATCTACTGCTATTTTTATTCCTTTCACCGAATTTACTTTTTCTATATAAGTGGCAATTTTTCCTTCAATAGGGCGGGAGAGTCCTGAACCGAAGATGGCATCAATAAAAATAGTTTTATCTGTAGGATTTAATGGTTCTAAATCATCAACTATTTCAACCTCATGAATTGACCTTAATCTGTCTAAATTTTGTTCAAAATCATCTGAACCAGATTCGCTCATCACTAAAACGACATTTACCTTATACCTTTGATTCGCAAGCAATCTTGCTATTGCCAATCCGTCTCCACCATTATTCCCAGAACCAGCTAAAATGATAACTGCATATTCATTTGAGAAATGTTTAGAAATCCAATTCGCCACTGCTCGACTAGCTCTTTCCATCAAATCAATACTTTCGATAGGCTCGTTTTTGATGGTGTATTGATCAGCTTCTCGTATTTGTTGAACGTTAAGAATTTTCATAAAAGTAAGATAGGGAAAATGAGTTTAATATCCAGAATTTTGCTCTTACTATTGTTTTTTTTGCCATTCTACCACATTTTTGGCTACAATATTTTACAGTCTCCCAATCCTTTTTCCATTTCTTCCTCCAGGTAAATGGTCTATTACACATTGGACATATTTTGGAAGGCAATTCACTTTTTCTAAGCATTTTTGGCATAGATGAAATTTAGTTATCAATAATGCTAAATCAATGAGTTTAATGATTGTTTAAATTATCAATGTGTAATTTATTCCGAAACAAGCACGAAATTACTTTGTGAATGAAGCCTTTTCTTCTATTTTTGCAAAAACTTTAAACAGAGCATAATGAGCGTTTTAGTAAATAAAGATTCTAAAGTAATTGTCCAAGGTTTCACAGGTTCAGAAGGAACATTCCACGCTGAGCAAATGATAGAATACGGCACCAATGTAGTAGGTGGCGTCACTCCAGGAAAAGGAGGTCAAAAACATTTAGATAGACCAGTTTTCAATACTGTCGAAGATGCTGTTAAAGAAGCTGGCGCAAATGTATCCATCATTTTTGTTCCACCTGCTTTTGCCGCAGACGCCATTATGGAGGCTGCCGATGCAGGAATCAAAGTTATCATCACCATTACGGAAGGAATTCCTGTGAAGGATATGATGAAAGCAAAAACTTATATTCAAGATAAAGATTTAACCCTAATAGGTCCAAATTGCCCAGGTGTTATTACTCCAGGTGAGGCTAAAGTAGGTATCATGCCAGGATTCGTTTTCAAGAAAGGAAGAATAGGGGTTGTTTCTAAATCAGGAACTTTAACTTATGAAGCTGCTGACCAAATCGTAAAAGCTGGTTTAGGTATTTCGACTGCCATTGGTATTGGTGGTGACCCAATCATTGGAACTCCTACCAAAGAGGCTGTACAAATGTTGATGGAAGATGATGAAACTGATGCTATTGTAATGATAGGTGAAATCGGTGGAAATTATGAAGCAGAAGCTGCTCGATGGATAAAAGAAAATGGTAACAAAAAACCTGTTGTTGGATTTATTGCCGGTAAAACTGCCCCAGCTGGAAGAAGAATGGGACATGCCGGTGCTATCATTGGTGGAAAAGACGATACTGCAGAAGCTAAAATGAAAATTATGGACGAATGCGGTATATATGTTGTTCAGTCTCCAGCTGATATTGGTGAGACTATGAAAAAAGCATTATCATAAAATAAGGTCTAAAATTAGACAAAATACTTCATTCAGAGACTGTTTCAGAGTTTAAGATATTAGATCTATAAGATTGATATCAAATTTGAAACAGTCTTTTTTATTTATAGCACTTTAAATAGTAGAGATGACCAACAATGATATTATAAAAAGGATCCGCTATATTTTTGATTATAGTGATGAACAGATGATAGCTATTTTTGAAAGTGCAGATTATAAAGTCACAAGGTCATTGGTTACGGATTGGCTAAAAAGCGATGATCATGCAGAGTATAAAGAAATTCATGATGATCAACTAGCTGTTTTTTTAAATGGCTTAATAAACGAAAAAAGAGGTAAAAGAGAGGGAGAGCAACCTAAGCCTGAAAAAATACTGGATAATAATACCATCCTTAAGAAACTTAAAATTGCGTTGAAATTAAAAACGGAGGATATAACAGAGGTTTTTAAATTGGCAGGTAAACCGATTAGTCCGCATGAGGTAACCGCATTTCTAAGAAACCCTAAACAATCTCAATACCGTCCTTTTTTGGATCAATATTTAAGAAATTTTTTGAATGGTCTTCAGGTAAAATATAGAAAAGATGTTTAACCTTAGTAATCTTTTTCTTGAGTAGTCACCTTAGACTTATGCTGAATTGGAAAATTGCAAGAATTGGCGATAAAGCAAAACTCATTTGCTTTTTGATGGAGTGATTCCGCTAATTCAATTTTATCTTTTTCTAAAATCACTACTTCAGGATATAAAATAGCTTTAGTAAAATGACCTTTTCCCTCAGCTGTTTCTTCCATAGTTGCAGTTGCTTTATCCTGATAATCAATTACTGTAATTTTGTTCACTGAACAGAAATGCAGATACCACAACATATGGCAAGAGGAGATAGAAGCTAAAAATAAATCTTCAGGATTATAGAGCTCAGCATTGCCTCTAAATGCTGGGTCGGCACTTCCTTTTAGAGTAGGTTTATTTTCAATTATAATGTCATACGATCTTTCGTAGGAAGTATAGGATTTAGTGCCCTTTCCTTTGTTGCCTGTCCATTTGATCAAGGATTGATATTCGTGGGATTTCATATGATAATAATCTTTAATTCAGGGATTTAGCATTTTTGATACTGTTGAAAAAATCTAAAAGTTCCAGTGCTTTTTCCAAAGCTTCCTCATCCGTTAATCTCCTACTTTTTTTTGAAGTGGATTTTAACTCTTCGAAGCTGTTGTATTTCGTGATTTTAGGTTTATTTAATTTATCTGATTTCATTAACTTCTTGTTTGAAATAATCAATCAATATATATAACACTGAAACTCATAATTTCTATTACAAATATAAAGATTATATAATTACTATAATTCTCCCACAACTACCGTCCAAGGTCTAACTTCCCAACTTTCAATTAAACCATTTTTCAAATATGGATCATTTTTGGCAAAATCCTCCGCTATTTTAGGGCTTTCACCTTTAAAAATCAAAACTGCTCCATCTGCTGGTTCTGCCATCGCACCTGCCATAATTAAATCGCCATTTTGATGGGCTGTTTCTGCCATTTTTAAATGCTCAGCACGATAGGGAGCTCTTTTTTCAACATAATTTTCAATGGTTTTAAAGAAAAGTAGGTAGTATTTCATATAATTAATTTACTAGTTCAGGATTTCATAAATTTAATTAAAATCTAATCCTATTTTAAGTTTGAAACACCATTTTTAAAATTTTAGTAAATTGAATTACTTTTTAACCTAATACACTCATGAACAACAATAAAAAATGGCAAAACGAGCTAGAATTTTTAAGAGCCATAATCATTAAAACAGAACTGGAGAAAACCAAAAAATGGGGAGGAGAGGTTTATACCCTAAATAATGGAAATGTATTAATGATAGGGGCTTTTAAAAATTATGTCAGTATATGGTTTTTCAATGGAGTGTTTTTGAAAGATCCTTATCAGGTTTTGGTAAATTCCCAGGATGGAAAAACCAAAGCTTTACGCCATTGGCAATTCACCTCTGTGGAAGAAATGGATGAAGATAAAATCATGGAATATATCCAGGAAGCTATTGAAAACGAGAAAAAAGGATTGAAATGGAAACCAGAAAAATCAGATGAAATTGAAATCCCTGAAATTTTGCAAGAGGCTTTTACTTCTGATAAATCATTCAAGGATGCCTTTGAAGAACTAACATCATTTAAGCAAAAAGAATATATTGAACACATAGATTCAGCCAAAAGAGAAGTTACAAAAATGAGCAGATTGGAGAAAATTAAGCCTATGATTTTGGAAGGAGTGGGGCTGAATGATAAGTACAGGAAGTGAATTTCCAGGGTTTTCTATGTTAGTTTGTTACTTATCCAAAGCACCTACCACCTTCTTCAAATTTCCAGAAATAGTCACCAACCATTTCAATTGATCGGTAATTAATCTTGTAGCTTGCAAACTTTTTCTAAAGTCGGGATCAATAGGTTTAGATTCTTCTTTTTCCAATTCTTTTGTGCGGATAGCTACCAAATTTTCAAATTTCTCTTCTAAATGTTGGTAGGCTTCTTCTAGTTTTTCTTTTGCGACATTTTCAGTTTTGGCTTTCTTTAGTAAAGATTGCAATGCTTGTCTCAGATTGGTATCCACTGTTTTGATGATAACCTCAAAATCTTCCGAAACGCTTTCATGTTTATGATTTAAAATATAAGTGCCTAAAGCGGCCATAGCAGTCAAGATAGTGTGATTTAAGCCCACTATCTCATTGATCTTCCCTAAATTATCCTGATGTGATTTAGGTTCCTGACTCATCCGCTGAAAAGCAGCATTTAAGTTTCCCATTTCCAAAAAGGCATCCTTTCTGGCTAATTTGTATTCGGTTAAACCATCTGACTGATGATAGTAGCGATTGATTTCAGCCAAGTATTTCTGGTTGGCTCTTAAGGCTTGTATGATGGTGGTATTGATGCTGTAAGATTCCCAAGCAGGCCAAAGCAATGAACCAGCTGTAAAGGCAATAGAAGCTCCTATAATGGTATCTACGATTCTATACTGAATGACTTCAAAAGCATCAGGATTGATGAGGGCATAAATAAAAACTATACTGGTCGTTACAAAAATAGAGGAGGTTCTATAGTTTTTCTGTATAAAACTCAAGGCCAAGGTGAGAGAAAATATAGAGAGAACGGCATATACATAACTGTTTTGAGTAATTAATACAATGACACCAGCTATGGCTGCGCCAATAAAAGTTCCATATAGCCTATGCTTCGATCGTTCCTTGGTTAATGTATAGCCGGGGCGCATGATGACCACTATGGTCAATAATATCCAATAAGTGTTTTGTAAGGAAAAATAAGTCCCTATTCCAAAGCCCAATAGCATGGCAATCGTTAGGCGTACTGAGTGCTTGAAAATCGGAGATTTAAAGCTGAAATTTTCCTTAAGGATATTAAGGTCGTAATCCTGTTGGGTGATGAATTGCTTGCCCTCTTTACTTTTTAAACCAACATCATTTTGATTTTCAAAGTCATGGAAAATTCTTTCTATGGATTGAATTTTTTGAAGCTGATTTTCTTCATAATCCAATAAATTATGCAAGAGCAAAGCTCCTTCTCTGGCTTTGGGTAGTTTTACTTCATTCACATAGGCTTGAATATTGTCCCGGCATTTTTCAAACATAGGCCCCAAGTCATCTCTATGCTTGAGTTTTCTGCTTTTATGCATGGCTTCCGCCATTTGTTCCAGTCTATTGGATAATTCAAAAACCAGATCGATAAAAGGATTAATGAGTGGAAGTTGATTTTTAAAAAGGGCATTGATTTTTTCATAGTTGGCCGGATTAGCCATTGAAAGCTCCAGTATATCAATCAATTCAATGAAAATGAGCAATTGCTTTCTCTTGTAATTGGAGAAACCTGAGTTTTGTCTCTCGCTAAGTAATAATTCTCTTAATGACTCATGTGAAGCATTAATTTTCACCTGTAAATCGAATAATTCATTCTTTAGTTCTTCTTCATTTTGGATGGTGATAGACAATCTCCCCCTTATGCGAATATATTGTGCCGTTAATTGAAGGCATTCAGTCAATTCATTATTGATTTGACGCTTTTGTAGAAAAGGATGAAAAAGGAAAGATAGCAAAAATGACCAAAGTCCACCTATTCCGATAAACATGGCATTGATAAAAATTTCTGAACCTATTTGTTGATTAGCAAAGCTTAATACTATAGCCAATAATCCTGCAAAAGAAATTAAGGATGCACGAAAGCCATAAACTGAAATATAGGATATCCCAAAAATGAGCAATGCCATTATGGGAATTAATAGATAAAGATTGGATGCAGTAGCTGCGATAATAATGGTAGCCAAAACGGCAATAACGGAAGCTATTAAAATCCCTATACTTTTATGTTTTCGACTTCCAGGGACATCACTACTTGAGGTTAAAAACATCCCAATTGAAATGCTAAGAAAATAGGGGAGAAGGTCGAGTTGAATTCCTATCAAGACCGGAACAACTATACCAAATGTAACTAAAACAGATTTAAGGAAATCTGAACTTTTCAGGAAATTTTGAATCTTTTGGAGGTACTTTTTTATCATAGAATATCAACGACTGTTCTATTGTACTCAAAAGAATTCAAATCAGTTGAGTTTGAGCCATGTTTTTTATAATAAATATTGATTTACAAGATGTCAGTTAACCATTCTGACTTTGTTTTTTTACCAGTCATAAATGTTTAGTGGATTCATTTTGTAGGTCTATGAATTATGGGTTGGGTAAAAAAGTAGCTATTAATAGTTTTTAAGGAATGCTTTGTACTGGGGCATGTGAGAGCACTAGAATAAAAAAAGCCCCAAAGAAGTGAATTGAAGAAGGTTCTACTTTTTTACGGGGCTTCATTTTGTTTCCTAAACATTACAAACATACACCCTGTTTTCATGTCAAAAATCCCCCTTTGTCGGGGAAATATTTCTTACGGTTCATCACTGCAATTGTAATGATGAAGGATTTAATGACTGAATATTAAAGTTAAATGTAGATTATAGATAAAGTGATTATTTCTTAATATCACTCAATATGAGGGATATAGAATATTGTGAATTATGACAGTTTTGTACGATATTCATTAAAAAATAGAGAAAGTCCATGCTTCAAAAGCAATTTACTATCTTAATTCTAGCCTTTAGCATTATATGTGGTCAATCAATTTCTGCCCAAAAATTTGAAAGGAAGCATATAAACTATGCTTTTGGCTTATCAAACAGCCAAATATCGGCTCTTAAGCAAGATAGTCTTGGATATATTTGGGTGGGGACTCAAGGTGGTGGAGTTTATCGATGGGATGGAAAAAATCTAAAACCACTGCATGATAGTTTAAAATATGAGGTTGTTCGAGATGTTTTACAAACTCCTACTGGTACATGGGTTCTAAGTGTGGGGAAAATATTTAAAGTTAATAATCAACATAAAGTTAAGTCCTACACCTCGGATTTCAATTCTAAGTTAGATACGATTTCTAAAAATAGTGATGATCAATTCTTTAAAATATTTCCTGTATCCAATCAGAAATATTTGCTTCAAAGCCTTAGTGGTAAATTAATACTGATCAATGAGAAAGGAGGATTGGTAGATGAAACAGATTTAGATTACTGGTATCTGAAATCGGAAATTTATGAAGATTCTTTAGTTTTTTTCTTCGACAATAAAGTTTTTAAAATTTCAATTACGGACAACCATATACAAACACAGCAATTTGATGATGTTTTTGTTGATGATCAAATAGAAGGGTATAGCAATCGAAACACCACTCATATAGTTGATGGCCAATTTTGGGTTCAGAGAGAGAAAAGTATGATGGCTTATGATCAAAATTTCTATTTCATAAAGGAAGTTCATTTACCGTTTTCAGATCATATATATTCAATAGAGAAATGGAATGAGAATATTTGGTTTTCTACTGAAGAAGGGCTATTTCGGACTATTGAGGAGGGTAATCACTTGAAAATTATTTCTAAGGAAATGACCACTCAAGTTTACAGATTGTTGAAAACCAAAGAAGGATTATGGACTGGTACTTTAAATGGAATTTTTCATTTTACTGCGCCTAAATTGCATTTGTTGGAAAAGGAAACAGAAAATGAAAATATCAACGGATATTTTGCATTTGATTCTATCAATGGAAAGTTATGGGCAGGCAGCTATAATTCAGGGGTTCACATTTATGATGGAGAAGAATTGATTGATAAAATTGATTTTAAGGTTGAAGGCATGAATGAGATTCGTTCTATTTTACAGGATGGTGATTCCGTTTGGATAGGGACTGCAGCTGGATTGTTTAAATTAAATCTAGAAACTGATCAACTAAAAAAGATTGAGGATGTCAATTCAAGAGTAATCTCTTTGAATAAAGTAAATAATAGTATTGCTGTAGGAACTTCATCTCAAGGATTTTGGATATTCAATGATTCAGAAATAAAGCATTTTGATCATAATAATGGTTTAAGTGAGGGGGCCATTTGGACTATGAAAGCATTAGGTTCCAAAATATTTATCGGAACAGAGCGTGGTTTATTTACTCTAGAAGAAGATTCAATTCATAAATTCAGCATCAATAAAACTTTAAATAATGCACCAGTAACGGCTATCGAAAAAATTAATGATTCGATTTTTGCTGTAGGATATGCTCAATATGGAGTTATTATTTATGATTTAAATCAAAATCAAATTCTACATTTTTTTCATGATTCGAATGGTTTAAGTAGTAGCTATATCTATTTTTTAAAACTGATCAATGAAAAGCTTTGGGTTGGAAGTAGTTTAGGGATCGATATAGTGGATTATGAAGCACCATTCAATGTTTTTCAATTGCAAGATGTAAACAAATTAGGTGGTGCAGAGACATTCATGAATGGAATTGTCCACTACAGAAATAAGGTAATTGCCAGTACCATTGCTGGAACAGTAGTGGTGCCTTACAATATTTTAGAGAAAAAATCTGAGACGCTTAGCAATTTTAATCCAATTGTAATTGAAAGAGTTGAGCCTTTATCTTTTGAGCCTGTTGATGATTTTTTGGGGTTAAAACAGCAAGATGATAAGTCTTTAGAAATACCTTTTGGACACGGAAGCCTTAAATTCCATTTTAATGTGGCTCATTTTGGAGCTGAAAGATTAAAATTTATCTATCAATTGGAAGGCTATGATGAGACAATCTCAACAGCATCAGATGAGAAGTTTGCAATTTATAAACAATTGCCTGCTGGAGAATATACTTTTAAGGTATGGCGATCATTCAATAATCAAAAGGTAGGTGATCCTGCAATATTAAGCTTTGTTATTACGACTCCATTTTATAGAACAGATTGGTTTCGTGCTATAACTATTGCCTTCATCTTAGCTGTAATTATATTATTCTTTATCATTAGGGCAAGAACAAAGGCAGCCAGAGCAGTTGAAACTATTAAAATTCGTGAACAAGCACAAAGTGAATTGCGAAAGGAAATGGCTATAGATTTTCATGATGAAATGGGGAATCACTTAGCTAAAATTATAAATTTAAGCGGTGTGCTTAAAATGTGGGGCCTACAAAATGAGCAAAAAAATGTGGTCAATAAGATTGAAAATGCGGCAAATTCCTTATTTGTTTCTACAAAGGATTTGATTTGGAGCTTGCGGAAAGAGAATAATAACCTTGAGGAAGTTTACTTTAATGCTAAAGACTTTGCAGAAAACCTATTGGATAAAGCGGATATTAATTTTAGGACTTATAAAAATAATAATGCTGAGCACATAATTTTAAACCCTAAAGCTGCCCGTGATTTAAGTTTGATGATAAAAGAAGCCCTGACCAATGTTTATAAACATTCAAAAGCAAAAAATGTGAATTTGAATTTTGAAATATCATTGAACAATCAAGCAGAAATTACAATATCAGATGATGGATGTGGCTGCCTTGATTTTGGTAAGAAAACTGGCAATGGACTCAAAAACATGAAACAAAGAGCATTAAGGTCCGATTTTCTTTTAGATCAAATAGCCTCGAAAGATTCTGGATGTGAAATAAAAATCCGTATTAACCACCATAAAAAGCAAGCCCATGTTTAAAAAGAAAGTAATCATAATTGAGGATCAGGAAGATTTGAGGTATAGCTTCGAGCTGATTATTAATGGAGCGGACCAGTTTTTTGTGCATAAAACTTATGAAAATGCAGAAGATGCCATAAAGGAAATACATAAGACAAAGCCAGATATTGCCATGGTTGATTTGGAATTACCAGGAATAAATGGAATTGAGGCCATTAAGCAAATAAAGGAACAAAACCCAAAAACTGAATGTGTGATTGTAACGGTTTATGAAGACTCAGATTTGGTATTTGAAGGACTAAAAGCAGGTGCTGGAGGCTATATTATTAAGAATGCTAATTACTTAGAAATTATAAGAGCATTGGAAGAAATTAGCAAAGGAGGTGCACCAATGAGCTCACAAATTGCAAGAATGGTTATTCAGAACTTTCATGTTAACCCTAATTCACCACTTTCTAATAGAGAAACAGACGTACTCAAGTTGATTGCTGAAGGGAAAAGCTACACTCAAATTTCAGAAGACCTTTTTATAAGCAAAGAAACTGCACGCTCTCATATAAAGAATATCTACTTAAAGCTAAATGTAAATTCAAAATCTGAAGCCATATCTAAAGCCAGAAAAGATCATTTGATTTAATATAAAGATTAATTCCCTCATTTTGGGGGATAGCCTTTCTATTTTTAGCAGCTACATTTCAATTTTAAAATACATTATGAAAATATTCCTCTCTGCATTTATTGTTTTCACTATTTTAAATAGTGCATTTTCTCAAGAAAATACCATAATAGCTAATGGAGCTAAACTTCATTATAAAGTTTACGGAACTGGAGAAACCATCCTCATAATTAATGGTGAACCTGGAATGAATAGTAATGGATTTGGCGATTTGGCGAAAGAACTAGCTAAAAAATATCAAACTATTATTTATGACCAAAGAGGAACAGGAAAGTCCACTTTAGATCAAGTCCATAATAATACAGTCACAATGGACTTAATGGTTAAGGATATTGAAGCCTTAAGGGAACATCTCAAGATTGAAAAGTGGACATTGCTAGGGCATTCCTTCGGTGGAATATTAGGCTATTATTATGCATCTAAGCATCCTGAAAGAGTTAAAGCCATGATTCAATCCTCTTCAGGAGGAATGGATTTAGCCTTATTATCCTTAATAAATATACGTGAAAAACTGACAAAAATGGAATGGGATTCACTTCAGTATTATGGAAACAAAATAAATGAAGGAGATACCACTTATGCCACTTTATTGAAGAGAGGAGAATTTATGGCTCCTGCTTATTTGTATAACAGAGAATACATCCCTGTTTTAGCAGAAAGAATGACTCAAGGTAATATGCAGCTTAATGGTTTGGTATGGTCGGATCTCAGAAGGATAAATTATGATACAAAGGAATCCATGAAATCATTCGAACAACCAGTATTAATCTTTCATGGTAAGAATGATTTATTAGAGACCTCAGTTGCTGAAACAGCTCATAATATTTTGCCAAATTCTCAATTGGAGCTTTTAGATAGATGTGCTCACTATGGTTGGTTAGATAGACCTGATGTTTATTTCGATTTGATTTATGATTTTATGGATTCAGTTAAAATTCAATGATATGAAGCTATATTTTATTTTTTCAATAGTGCTTTCTTCAGTGTATTATTCAAGCTATGCTCAAAGTAATTCAACAGTTACACATAATTTAATTGAAGATCGCCTTCAATTAATGGCTGAAGAATTCAATCAAGGTAATCTAAATGAGGTGGCTGATTTTTATACTTCAGACGCAGCTGTGATTGGCCCAAAAACCTCTGTAAAAGGAGAAGAAATTAAATCCTATTGGCCAAAGTTTGGAGGAGTGGATAATTGGAAATTAGAAAGTTTGTCAGTCGAGGTCCTTTCAGCAGACGTTGTGAATCAGATCGGAATTTCAAGAATGTATTACAAAAATGCTGAGGGAAAAAATATGACTTCAGCATCTAAGTTTACTCTTATTTGGGTAAAGGTAAATGGTGAGTGGAGAATAAAACAAGACTTCTTTTTTCCAATAAGTGATTGAGGTTAATCATTTTCCCATAAACTGAACTTCCATAAGCTAAACAACAACAGACCCTATCCTTATTCTTCCTACATTCGAATTATCTGCTTTTAAGCTTCTAAATCTCCAAATCACCCAAATTAGGTTAAAAAATGGTGCAAAATACACCAAATTATGAGTGGCTGAAATACTTTCATTAATCACCACATTTGAGTAATGAATGTTTCTCTGTAATCGTCAAGGTTAACAGAATAATATTCTTCAATTCAATTTTTAACTTAAATAAATGAAAGTATGAGAAAGATTCTACTAACATGTTTCATGTTTGTGTTCGTGCTACATGCATGGGCGCAAGATCGCACCGTCAGCGGTACAGTCACTGACGCTGATACAGGCGAAGGCTTACCAGGTGTGAACGTATTATTGAAGGGTACTGGAAATGGTGTCAACACCGATTTGGATGGAAATTATAAAATATTAATCCCATCTGATGGAGGTGTTTTGGTCTATACATTTATTGGTATGGCTAAACAAGAAGTACAGATCGGTTCAAGGTCAGTAGTTGATATACAGATGGAAACTGATATTGCTGAATTGAGCGAAGTGGTGGTTGTAGGTTATGGTACTCAAAATACTAAATTATCGACTCAATCTATTTCAAAAGTCGATTCAAAATCATTTGAAAACATGCCAATCCTAAGTGCTCAAGAAGCATTACAAGGTCAAGCTGCAGGTGTTCAAATGACAAGTTCATCAGGGGTTGCTGGTTCACAACAGAATATTCGTATTAGAGGTGTATCTTCTATAAATGCTGGGGCCAGCCATTATTCGTTGTGGATGGAGTTCCAATGAATGATGCTAATGATCCAAATAATCCTTATTCTACTGCCCAAGGTGCTGTGGCGCTTAATCCTTTGCAGGAATTAAATCCTAATGAAATCGAATCAATTACTGTATTGAAAGATGCTTCAGCAACAGCAATTTATGGCTCAAGAGGATCAAATGGTGTTATAGTTATTACAACTAAAAAAGGCAAAGCAGGTAAGACGAGAGTAAATTTCGATTTCTATACTGGGGTTCAAGATATTAACAATCGAAGACCTACTATGACTGCAGACCAGCATAGGCAATACATTGCAGATATTGTTAGTGCTCAAAATGGTATTGATTATACTGTTCAAGATGTTATTGATGACGGATTAGCAACAGAAGGATCTTTTGATTGGCCAGATGCTGTTATTCAACAAGGTTCTGTCTCGAATGCTAACTTCAGTATTAGCGGTGGGGATGAGAAAACTCAATATTTCTTATCTGGGACACGTTTTACTCAAGATGCATATGCAATTGGCAATGAGATAGAAAGATTAAATACTAGATTAAACATCCTTCATAACATTACTGATAAACTCAGGGTTGGAACAAACATTGGAATAGCTAAAGTAGAGAATGATAGAATTGGTGCTGATAACAACACTTTTGCTCCATTAACTTCTTCCTATTTGCAATTGCCATGGGTACTGCCGTACGATGAAAATGGTGCTTATACTAATACAGGTTTTGTGGCTAATGTTTTAGCTATTGAAGATTTGGATAAAAATCTCAATGTCAACAGAAGGTTAACAGGGAATGCTTATTTTGAATATGATATTGTGCCTGGATTAACTTTTAAAACAGATTTTGGTACAGATCAAATTCAAGTAGAAGAAAATGCTAGAAGCGTAGAAATAGTATCACCAGGTGGAACCGCCTTTTATCAAATTACACAAGATAATAAGTGGTTGAACACTACTACTTTAAATCTAGATAAAACTTTTAGTAATCATTATGTTAACGTAATAGGAGGATATTCTTATGAACAATCTAATTTCTCAAACATTGCGGTTGCTGGGTCTGGTTTTTTAAGTGATGATTTGCCAAACACAGCTTCAGCTTCAACCCCAACAATTACTAATAATAATGCTAGTGGTTGGAGGTTAAACTCCTTGTTTGGAAGAGCCTCATATAGATATGCTACCAAATATTTAGCGGAGTTTTCATTACGTAGGGACGGTTCTTCAAGATTTGGTGAAGGTAATAAGTTCGGTGTGTTCTATGCTGGGTCTTTAGGCTACATTCTTTCAGAAGAAGCTTTCTTAAAAGATATTGATGCGATTAGTTTCTTGAAATTAAGTACTAGTTATGGGACTACAGGTAATGACCAGATTGGAAATTTCCCATCATTAGGTCTTTATCAAGCAGGAAATGATTATAATAATGTACCAGGTATTGTACCTTTTCAAGCATCTAACCCTCAATTATCATGGGAAGAAACAGCTCAATTAGACATCACCATGAACTTGGGTTTATTTAACGACAGAATCACTTTAGAAACTTCATTTTATGATAAAACTACTAATGGGTTATTATTGAATGTACCAGTTCCTTACACAACTGGTTTCGTTTCAATTACCCAAAATGCAGGTGAAATGAAGAACACAGGGCTTGATATTTTATTAAATACCAAAAACTTGGATGGTGACTTCAAATGGGAGACTAGTTTTAACTTAGGATTATTGAATAATGAAGTAACTGCACTTCCTGGGGCAACAGAAGATGCAGATGGCAGACAGTTTGTTGCTGGAACAGCCTCACAACGAGCTATTGTTGGACATTCAGTGAATACATTCTACTTGATTAGATATTCTGGAGTTAATCCAGAAACTGGTGATGCTGAATGGTTAACTAAAGATGGTGAGATAACAACTTCTCCAACTGCTGCCGATAGAGTAATCGTAGGAAGTGCAATTCCTGATTTAACTGGTGGTCTGACTAACACCTTCTCTTATAAAGGAATAGCTTTAAGTGCTCAATTAACCTTTGTGCAAGGTAATAGTGTGATGTATGATGATCTAAGATTTACTGACAATCCAAACAACGCTGGGGGGTTTAATTTAAATCCAAGGTTACTTGATTACTGGGAACAAGCAGGCGATCAATCGTATTCTCCTTCTTTGACTTCACCAACATTTGGTACTTTTGGTCAAAGATCAACTCTACAATTGCGTGATGCATCTTATTTGAGATTAAGAAATGTTTCTTTATCGTATGCCTTACCTAAATCAGTAATTGAAAGATTAGGATTAAGGTCTGCCAGAATATATGGTCAAGCTCAAAACCTAGTTACTTTCACCCAAGTTGAGGATGAATTGGAGCCTGAAATTAACGGACTGGGAGGTAATAACCTTGGAGCAGGTGAATCATTCTTTACTTTACCACAAGCCAAGTCATTTACAGCTGGTATTTCTCTAGGATTTTAATTTTAACAATTATGAAGATGAAAAATTTAAAATATATATTCTTTCTATTTGCAATAGCAACCTTTTTAGGTTGTGAGGAGCAATTAGAGTTCGATCCGCAGCAATCATTAGATACAGACCTTGCATTTGCAAATGGTCAGGCTGCGAACGGTGCACTTGTTGGTGTATACAGTGGTCTGCAAGATTTAGAAGTTCTGGGATCTATGCCGCAAATGATTAATGAATACATGGCTGATAATGTAGATTTTATAGGTTCATTCCCTACTTTACAGGAAATCAATCTGTATAATACATTATCTGATAATGGATCAATAGATCAATTATATGAGGATAATTTTGAAGTAATTACAGATGCAAATCTTGTCATTGCTAATACAGCTTCTGTTGAAGATCCTTTATTTTCAGAGGAAAATAAAGTTCAAAATATTGCAGAAGCAAGATTTATTCGTGCAATTGTTTACTTTAATATGGTAAATCTTTTTGCACAGCCTTATAATCTTAATAATGGTTCAAGTCCTGCTTTACCTTTAGTAACTGAACCATTTGATGGTGAAATCATCGAGTATTCAAGATCTTCAGTTGCAGATATACACAATCTTATCATTGAAGATTTAGATTTTGCTATTGCTAATTTACCAGGTATTAATGCTAATAGAGGTTTAGCTTCTTCTGGTGCAGCCAAGGCTTTAAAGTCTAGACTGCATTTATACAGAGGTGAATACACTGAAGCGGCTACTTTAGCTGGTGAAGTTATCAATCAAGGTGACTATGCAACAGCATCTGATTTAAGTTTCTATCCTAGTGTTGCTAGTTCCGAGGTGATTTTTGGAATTATAAATTCTGCTATTGATAATGGACGTACTGGTTCAGGTGGTTGGGATTCTTATTTCAGCCCAGCTGAAGACGGTGGTAGAGGTGATGCTCCTTTTAGCGATGATCTTTTAGCTGCTTATGATGCTAATGATCTTAGAGTTACCGAATTAAGTGCTGTTGCTCCGAATGGAAGAATATTTACATTGAAGTACAATGATGCAGTAAATAATACTTCTGATTATTTAGCTATCAGAATATCGGAAATGCATTTGACTAGAGCAGAAGCACTTGTAGTAACAGGTGGTTTAACTTCAGCAGCTGAAGCAATTGCATTGGTTAATCCTATTAGAGAAAGAGCTGGTTTAGATGCCTGGACAGTTGCAGATTTTGCAAGTGCTGATGCTTTAGTAGATGCCATCCGAACGGAAAGAAGATTGGAGTTGGCTTTTGAAGGACATAGAAGAATGGATTTATTAAGAATTGGTGCTGACTTAAGAACTGGACTACCAGCAGCAGCATTTGGTGCCAATAAAACTATCCTTCCAATTCCTCAAAGAGAAATTGACTTGAATCCTAACTTAGCTCCAAATAACGCTGGCTATTAATTTATTATATAACCATATTGAAAAGCAAGGAGAACCAATTTCCTTGCTTTTTTTGATTACAAAAAATTAGATTTTGAATTCTGCTATTTAGTATGGATTAATTTACTCATACTCGTAAAATCTGCTAAGCAATTATATCTATAGCCAACTATTAATAAGCTAATTTTTATAGTTTTATTAAATTCTCAATTGAAAACTAATATTCCTCATTTTACTATAACTTCTACATATAAATACTATTAAGTATGATGGTAACTCTATATAGCTTTTTATTTGTCATTTGGCAGGCAATATTTTGCGCAGATATTCAAAACTTAGAAAAGGTAAAGCCATTTCACATACTTTTTGTCGGAAACAGCCTTACATACACTCATGACATGCCAGCCCTTTTTAAACAAGTGGCAAAGGAAAATGATATTAAAGTGAAAGTGAAAACTTTAGCCAAACCCAATTATGCATTGGAGGATCATTGGCTAGAAGGCTCACTGCAAATGGAAATTGCAAAAGGAAAATATGATTATATCATTCTGCAGCAAGCTCCATCTCAACAAGATGGGAAGGACATGCTTATTAATTATGGCAAGAAAATAAAAGAATTATGTGAGCAGAATGGAAGTCAACTAGCTTTTTTTATGGTGTGGCCCTCAATGAAACATTATTCCAGCTTTGAGGGAGTCATCGATAATTATAGATTTGCTTCAGAACAAACTGATGCCATTCTTTGCCCCGTTGGTGAAGAGTGGAAAACATATTTTGAGCAAACAGATGATTTCTCATTTTTAAGTGAAGATGGTTTTCATCCATCCGTAAAAGGCAGCAAATCAGCTGCTAAAATTATATTTGAATCGCTAGAGCTTACTAATTAATTGAAGTGTAAAAAATATTTATCCCCCAAATTAGGTGAAAGTATATTGATTCATTATTAGCATTTTAGCAAAAAAAATATTTTATGCGCAGCTTTTTGTCTTTTCTTTTTATTCTCAGTGTCCTTACAGTTAATGCACAAACGTATCAATCCCATTTTCAGGAAGCTTCATCAGCCTACAAAGCAGGAGACTATTCTCAAATGTTAGTGGAAATAAAGAATTCTCATAAGCTACGACCTCACCATCAAACCCTTATTTATTACTTAGCTATAGCACATTCACTTAATAGTAATATCGATTCAGCCAATTATTGGCTAAGAGAAGTCTTGAGCATTGACGCTAAAAATTATGATATAGATATAGATGATTTTGAGAATCTAAAAAGTACACAAGCTTATAAAGATTTATCAGCTTACCAGGCTGAATTGCTTAAACCTATTATCAACTCAGATACAGCAATTGTGATTCCAGACGAAGAGCTTCACATAGAGGATGTGGCTTACAACCCATTTGAAAATAGATATTTATTGAGCAGTATCAATAAACGCAATATTTACTCATTTAAGATTGGAGAATTAAAACCGCTTTTTGAAAATCCTTTTCCCTTAGCCATTACTGGAATGGCAATTCAGGACACTATTCTTTGGTTTACAGGGGCAGGTTTTTCACAAGCAGGGTTAGATGAGAATGATCCTAATTTAGAAACTTCCAAATTGTATAAAGCAGATTTGAAGACAGATATTGTGTTAGATAGTTTCTCAGTTGAAGATAGTGAAACGAATGTTTTTGGTGATGTGATTTTGTCTGAGAGCGGCAAAGTTTTAGTTTCTGATAGTAAGACCAATACAGTTTATAGGCTTGAGAATGGAAAATTGAAAGAGTGGATTAGTTCTGATGAAATTCTTTCCTTACAAGGAGTGGATCTGATTGGTAAAAAGGTGTTTTTGGCTGATTATAGTCAAGGTCTTTTTGTATTTGATACGGTGCAGCAATCCATGAAAAAGATACAAAAATCACCCGATTTAGCTTTAAAAGGAATAGACGGATTATATGCCTATAAAAATGGATTAATTGTTATTCAAAATGGAGTGATTCCACATCGTATTGTCTATTTAAAATTCGATGAAGAGTATAATAAAGTTAAAAGCTTTAAGTACTTAGAGAAAAATCATCCTGCTATGGGCGAACCGACTTTGGGCTATCTTCAAAACGATTCATTGGTTTATATAGCTACTAGTTTCTGGGAATTAAATGAGAATGGAAAAATTAAAAATGAGAAAGGCATTAAGCCAGTTATTCTAATATTACCATTGGCTGAAACGTATAAATCCTACAATTCGGTTTCGGTTTTTGATTATGTCAAAATACTTGATGGAAAAAATCAGGAAGTATATCATTTCTATGAAAATAATTGGGCTGAATTTCGCAGATACGCCTTAGCTAATGGTTTCATTTCAGGTTTTAGAATGATGAAATCTGAGAGTGATGAATATGATATAATTCTGGAAACTCAATACACAGATACTATTCAACTAAACAATATTGAAAAGCATTATAAAAACTGGTTCGAAAGAAATCCTGGTACTAATTTATTGAATGAATTAAAACCAAATGACTTTCGAAAGAATGTAAAGAATGAAACAGTTTATAATAATGCAAATTTCTCAAAGCCTAGTTCTCAAAATAAAAATTGCAATTCTGAGAATCATAGAGCCTTTGATTTTTGGTTAGGCAATTGGGAAGTTTATAATAAAAACGGAGATCATATAGGCACCAACAATATCTATCTAATTCAAAATGGATGTGGCATTCAAGAAAACTGGACTTCCAAAATGGGGGGAGCAGGAACAAGTTATAATTTTTATGATGTAAAAACTGAGAAATGGCATCAAAGCTGGATTTCCAGTTCAGGTAATGCATTAATGATGAGTGGAGGTTTTTCCAATGGCAAAATGCAAATGCAATCAGAACCACTAAACGGAAAAATAGACAAGATTAGTTGGGTGCCTCAAGAAGATGAGAGTGTACTTCAAATCTGGGAAATATCTACTGATGATGGAGAAACATGGAAAGAGGCTTTTTGGGGAAAATATGTAAGAAACGATTTTTGAATAAATGATTCTGTTATTCTTTGTTATTATTAAAAGCGAGCTATTTAGTTTTTCTGCCCAGGCTTGATAAAGTGATCTCACACAGCATTTCAATATAGAACCTATTTAAATTACTGCCTTGTTAAATTAATGCATTCAAAATATTTTGTTCGGTAAACTTATTGTCTCTAAATTTGTTGTTATACTAACTAAATTAGCTCAAAGCTTAAATTTTTTCAGTTATGGCAATAATGATAACAGACGAATGTATTAACTGCGGTGCTTGTGAACCTGAGTGCCCTAATACAGCAATATATGAAGGTGGCGTTGAATGGAATTGGTCGGGAGGGACTTCCCTTTCCGGAAAAGCCAAATTAATAGACGGTACGGAGGTTGATGCAGAAGAAATGCAAGAGCCAGTTTCTGATGAGTTCTATTATATAGTAACAGGAAAATGTACTGAATGTACAGGTTTCCATGAAGAGCCTCAATGTGCAGCTGTTTGTCCGGTTGATTGCTGCGTAGATGACCCTGACAATGAAGAATCGGATGGGGAGTTAATGGCGAAAAAAGAATGGATGCATCAGGAGTAAAAACTTTCTGATTTTGAAATATTTAAACCCGCAAGATTCAAAACCTTGCGGGTTTTATTTTTTATACCCCTTCTAAAAGCAATAACTTACTGTCTTTTTCAAAAGTTAACTTCCCATTTTTAACGGTTGAACTTTCACCAGTATAGAAGTTCTTCACTTCTTGATTTTCGATAAATACATTTTCAACCACTATTTCTTTTACGTTTTCTGACATTACCACCATAACCGTATCCTTAAAATCATTTTGATTTAAGGTTCGGCTAAACGAATAGGGTGCATCCGAAATTTTTTGATGATGTCCTGCGCCAATTGACGGGTGGTTTTTTCTAAACTGCCCTAATTTTTGCCAATGATTATGGATTTCCTTTATGCTGTAGCCATCTCTTTTGGCATCAATTTCAAGCTCATCCCAATTCATTAAGGAACGTAATTTGGCATCTCCCTCTGCATCAGCATTGAGCAGTCGAGCAGTTTCATCTCCATAATAAATCTGTGCGGCTCCTGGTGCTAGCATCAAATAGTTAGCAGTATTAAAAACATTGGTTCTATCCGCATCATAAGGATTGCCATCGTCATGAGAAGAAAGATAATTTAAAACTGATTTTTCTTTCAATTCACCTTGATTTAAAAGACTGTCATACGTAGTAAAAACCTCATCAGGATGTTTGTCCTTCAACTCCCATTTCAATGAGAAATTGATCATACTGTGGAAGCCTTCATCGAAGAAATTGACAGCTGTGTCTCCATCATAAGTATAGTTTAATCCATCATAAATAGAGTAATTATAAATTTCGCCTACCATATAAAAATCCAAATCATCTAGCTTTTCTTCTGGATTTTCATTTTTCCAATCTCTTAAAGCTTTTAAGGCTTCTGCATATAATTCGCCCCATATTCCGGCTTCCGTATGCTTTACAGTATCTACTCTAAAACCATCAACTCCAAATTCTCTGATATAATCTGTAATCCATTTAATCAGGAAGTATTTTGGTGCTCTTGGGTAACCGGTGCGTTCAAAGAATTCGTCTAATTCAGCTAGTTCTTTTTCCAGTCTGCCTTCTTTTTCCCATTTGTCTAATAAATGCTGAGGAAGCTCTATTTCTTCTTCAGATTCGGTTAAAATATCTGGTAGATTGTCCACCAATGTGCATTTTACAGTACTTTCCCAATCTTGATAAGTACAATTTGGATCAGTCCTTACCCAACCATCCCAAAGAGGATCTTGCTCAGTTACAGGTCCAGTATGATTCATTACTACATCTAAAAGAATTCTTATTCCATTTTCATGGGCTGTTTTTACCAATTCGGCTAGATCATCCATAGTTCCGAAATTAGGGTCTAATGCTGTCCAGTCTTTAGTCCAGTAGCCATGGAAGCCATAGGTTTTTCCGGTTCCTTCATCTACTGAGCCATGAATTTGTTCTACCAATGGATTAACCCAGATAGCATTAACCCCTAAATCATTAAAATAGCCTTCTTTTATTTTTTGAGTGATGCCTTTAATGTCTCCACCCATAAAGCTTCGAAGTGTTGCACCATCTTGTTTTCTTCCAAAATTATAGTCATTATCAGGATTGCCATTATTAAAGCGATCCGCTAAAAGGAAGTAAACGGTGGCATTCTCCCACATAAAAGGGGCTTCTTTTATGGTTGTGCTTTGTTTTTCTGGAGCCTTGCAACTAAAAATCAGAATAAATAAAAGTAGTAGAGGTGTGCTTTTCATTGTTGTAGTATTTTATTATAGAATGAAAGATTGAAATTGCTAATAATAATTGATTTTGGCAATTAATAAGACACTTTGATTAATTGAAACAGAGTTTCAATTTGACTAGATTCCTGTTTTCACAGGAATGACGCACGGATTAGGCCTGTTAAGTTAGATGCAGTTAGTAAATTCATGAAGGGGATTTAGTACAAAAAAATTCGTTGGGATTAAGTCAAAAGCCAGAAAAGTCCGTCATTCCTTTGAAGAAAGGAATCTATCCATTTTAATCTCTGATTAAAATATCAACCTATGAATTGTGGTTCATTCTTATATTTTATACTTTAGTAATTATTCAACCGTACATCGAACCTTATGAAAGCAAAAGGAGGTTATCTTTACATCGAAAGTAATTTCTCTCGCTCAACCTTATATACAGGCGTTACTGCTAATTTATCTGTTAGATCACATCAACATAAAACAGGTGAAGGTTCAAAATTCACTAGCAAATATAAATGCACAGATCTTGTTTATTATGAGTTTTTTGAATCTATTGAGGAAGCTATTCTCAGGGAGAAGCAAATTAAGAAATGGAAAAGAGATTGGAAAGTAAGGTTAATCAAGGAGATGAATCCTACATTTAAGGATTTATATGATGAAGTTGCTGATATGGGTTAATTGAAACGCTGTTTCAATTAGACTAGATTCCTGTTTTCACAGGAATGACGCATAGATTAGCCTTATTGAGTTAATTCACTATTGTAGAATTTAACTGAACTGATAAGCAGTATAGAAAATTAGTAAAAAGCAAGAAACACCAAATTACTTTCTTAACATGATGATGCACTGATTGGACTTATTTGGTTAATTAATTATTGTAGAATCCTACTGCACAACTAAATTAGATAGACTTTACTCAAAAGCTAGAAAAGACCGTCATTCCTGCGAAGGCAGGAATCTATCCATTTTAATCGAAGATTAAAATATTGAGATAAGAATTGTGATTCATTCTTAGGTTTTATACTTTAGTAATTATTCAACCAAGAATTTAACCCATGAAAGCAAAAGGAGAGTATCTTTATATTCAAATTAATATTTCCCGCTCAACTTTATATATAGGTGTTACTGCCACCTTATCAGTCAGATCACATCAACATAAGATCGGTGAAGGTTCAAAATTCACAAGCAAATACAAATGCACAGATCTAGTATATTATGAATTTTATGAATCAATTGAGGAGGCTATTACCAGAGAGAAGCAAATAAAGAAATGGAAAAGGGAGTGGAAAATACAGCTCATCAAGGAGCTTAATCCTACATTCAAGGATTTATATGATGAAGTTGCTGATATGGGTTAATTGAAACGCTGTTTCAATTAGACTAGATTCCTGTCTTCACAGGAATGACGCACGGATTTGGCTTATTCAGTTAGCTAATCAAGGTAGAATTTAAATGCACAGATAAATGGTATGGACTTATACTCAAAAGCTAGAAAAGTTCGTCCCCGACATAAAGTACGGGGCAGGTAATTCCTTTGAAGAAAGGAATCTATCCATTTTAATCTCCGATTAAAATATCAATCCATATATTCAGAACTTAGCAAAAAAAAAAGGGCAGCAAAAAGCTACCCTCAATTATTAATTCTCTAATTATTAATTACTAATTAACCAGGTATTTGCTGAAATTCAACAGCAGGTTCTCCGTTTTTGAAAGCTTTTCTTGGCTTTAAATTAAGCGTTTGAAACAATTCCGCATCCTCATTCACTTCCGGATTTGGAGTAGTCAATAATTTGTCTCCTGCAAAAATGGAATTGGCTCCTGCCATAAAGCATAAAGCTTGTTCTTCTTGATTCATTCTTACTCTTCCGGCAGATAATCTTACCATGGCTTTTGGCATAGTAATTCTTGCTGTAGCAATCATTCTAACCATTTCCCAAACGGAAACTTTTGGTTGCTTTTCTAAAGGAGTCCCTTCAACAGGCACTAATGCATTTACCGGAACCGACTCAGGGTGCTCTTCCATAGTGGCCAAAGTGTGCAACATGCCCACTCTGTCTTTATGTTGTTCACCTAATCCTATAATTCCACCTGAGCAAACAGAGATTTTTGCTTTTCTAACATTGCCTATGGTATCTAATCTGTCATCATAAGTCCTGGTGCTGATGATATCATCATAATGCTCTTCTGAAGTATCTAAATTATGATTATAAGCATAAAGACCAGCTTCTTTTAATTTCTGAGCTTGAGGTTCTGTTAGCATACCCAATGTACAGCATACTTCCATATCCAACTCATTAATTCCTTTCACCATGTCTAGCACTCTGTCGAAGTCCCGATTATCTCGTACTTCTCTCCAAGCTGCGCCCATACAGAATCTGGTGCTGCCATTTTCCTTCGCAATTCTCGCACTTTCTAATACTTGCTCGGTAGGTAATAATTTATGAACCTTTACATCTGTGTGATAACGAGCCGCTTGCGGACAGTATGCACAATCTTCTGGGCAACCGCCTGTTTTAACACTCAATAATGTACAAACCTGCACCTCAGAAGGATCATTAAACTTTCTATGTACGGTAGCCGCTTGATAGATAAGTTCTAATATAGGTTGATTATATATTTTTTCAATTTCTTCCTTTGTCCAATCGTTCCTAATCTCTGTCATTTTAGTTTTTTATTTTGATATCAGCTAAACTGAAATTCTAACTATAATGTAAAAAAAGGAGCAAATTATTTGATTTCCAAATCAAATGGCATTCTTGTTTGCAATCCTTTATTTTCCATAACATATTCTAATTCTTCAACATAATTTGCCATTTCTCCATAAGTATATTTTTTATGAAGAATTTTAGCAGAAGTACCCATTTCACTCAACAATTGTTGGAAAAAAGGTTTCTTTTCCGGGTAATATACTCTCATATAGTCACCTTCTTCCAGTCCAGCTGAATTGGCAGCAATATTTACAGCATCATCAAAACCACCTAAAACGTCAACTAAGCCATTATCTTTAGCTTCAATACCAGACCAAACCCTTCCTGAAGCTACATTTAATAACTCATCTATTGACATATTTCTACCTTCAGCAGCTTTGGAAGTGAAGTCTTCATATCCTCTTTCTACGGAATTTTGGATAATTTGCTTTTCGGAATCATTCAAACTTCTACTGATAGTATATAAATCAGAATATTCTCCAGTGCTTACTCTATCGAATGTTATTCCTAATTTTGTATCCATAAATTTTGACAAATCCGGAATAATGGCGAAAATTCCTATTGAACCCGTAATGGTATTAGGCTGAGCAACTATTGTATCGCAAGCCATCGCCATATAATATCCACCTGAAGCGGCAACACTAGACATAGAAGCAATTACTGGCTTCACTTTTTTAGCTAATTTAACCTCCCTCCACATTACATCAGAAGCCAATGCACTTCCGCCTGGACTATTAATTCTTAATACAATGGCCTTGATCTTATCATCTAATCTAGCCTTGCGAATTTCTTTTGCAAAAACATCAGAACCAATTGAACCTTCACCACCTTTACCAGAAACGATATTTCCTTCGGCAACAATTACGGCAATTCTATTGGTATTGTATTTATCTGCAACAAATGATTTACTATATTTTTTGACAGAATTTACAGGGATCTTCGCACCTTCTTCTAGTCCTGTTATTTCTCTCATTTTAGTTAGAACCTCATCGTAGTATCCTAGTTGGGTAACTAATTTATAATTTAAAGCATCCTCAGTGGTTCTCACTTTAAGTTCATCTGAAATAGCTCTTAATTCCGATGCTTCAATTCCTCTTGATTCCGCAATATTCTTGATAAAAACACCATATACAGAATTTAGTAGTACACTGATCTGCTCCTTGCTGGCTTCACTCATATCTTTTCTAATGAATGGCTCAACAGCACTTTTGAAAGTACCTACTCTAAAAATTTGCGGTTCTACATTCAATTTTTCAAGTGTTCCTTTAAAGAAGGTAACTTCAGATGTCAGTCCACTCATATCCAGCATTCCAGCAGGGTTCAAAACGATATCATTTGCAACTGAAGCCACATAATAACCAGTTTCAGTAAAGGTTTCACTATAAGCTAAAATCGGCTTTCCTGATTCTTTAAAATCGATTAAAGCATTCCTGATTTCTTCTATTTGAGCAAAACCAGCCATTACATATGGTACATCCAAATAAATCCCTTTTATTTTATCATCTGTTTTAGCATGTTCAATAGATTCCAGTATATCTTTCAAGCTAATTGGAGTAGGTTCGTTTGTAAGTGTTTGACTAAATTCAGCAAACGGATCGTCCGAAGTCATTTCAACGATTGGACGGTTTAGCTTAATTTCCAAAAATGAGTTTTCAGAAATTTTCACCTCACTATCTTGGGAGGCTATTCCAGCAAAAATGAGAAAAAAACCTACAAAGAAGATTACTAATGCAAGTAAGCTTGCAAAGAATATTTTAAAGAAACTTTTCATAATAATAAAGATTGATAATCAATTAAATTTTAATGTTATTCTAATTCAAGTATAATTGTAAACAATTTACAAATAAGCTATAAAATTATTTGATTTGAAAGTATAATTCTATTGATGGCGAAACTTAATTATGGAAGGAATATTCTTGCTACTCGGCAGTAATTTAGGAAATCGAACAAAAGTGTTGCTTAAAGCAATTGATTCGCTTGAAAAAAATGGAATTGAAATTGTTAAAAAATCCTCTGTTTATGAAACTGCAGCATGGGGTAAAACCGATCAGCAAGATTTTTTAAATCAGGTTTTGCAAGTTGAAACAAGTTTGGATGCTCATGAATTATTAAAGTTAATTTTACAGATTGAACATGACTTGGGTAGGATAAGAAAAGTAAAATGGGGAGAGCGTTTAATAGATATCGATATTTTATACTATCACGATAGTAAAATAAAGCATGAAGATTTAGAGATTCCACATGCTGGCATTCCTTATAGAAGATTTACTTTAGTTCCTATGGTGGAAATTAGTCCTGATTTTATTCATCCCTTATATAATAAAACGCAATTGGAGCTTTTGGAAATTTGTGAAGATGACCTGGCTGCCACACTCTTTCAAGAGAAATAATTTAATTTTATTGATTCCCTTTTGATAGATTATTTCATATATTCAACCTGATATCGAAATAAAAATCATTATGAAGCACTACATTTCATTATTAAGTTTAGGAGTAATTCTCTTCATGGCTTCTTGTGGAGGATCAGAATCAAATAAAGATTCAATTGATGAAGAAGTTAAGCAGGAAGAAAAAATAGCAGATGAGGTAAAAAAATCTTCTGATCAGGCTAAAGAGGATGCAGAAGAGGTAGAAAAAGAAGTAGATGAATTGTTAGAAGGAATTTAAAAACTATAAAGAATATGAAACGACTAATAAAAGAATCGATTCTTTTTGCTCTAGCTTTTATCTTTATTGTAGGATACCAAAGTGAAGTTCTGGCTCAGGGTAATTCACAGGAGAAAAAGGAGCAAAAACAAAAAGGAAAGCCAGCTGAGGCTAAAAAGAATAGAGGCGAAAAAGCAGATTCGATTAAAAATTCTGAAGTAGATCAGGATACGGTCAGTAATAATTCAGATAGACCAAAGCAAAAAGGTAAAAGTAGCCAAATGAAGGGTGAAAAGGGGAAACATCATGGTAAAATGAAAGGTGATATGACGGGTAAAGAATTTGCACATATCCGTTCAGAAGAAGCGAAGAGTAAAATGATGGAAACTCATGAAAACATGCAGAAAGCTCAGGAGGCAATTAAACGCTCGGAAGAAAAAATTGCAAAAGCAAAGGAAAGATTAATGAAAGCTGAGGAGAATGGAGAAATGACAGAAGAAGAGATAGCTGAAAAAAAAGAAAAAATTAAGATGGCGGAGGAAAAAGTAGAGGAAGCCAAAAATAAATTAAAAGCCCAACATAATCAGGTGCATGATAAGATGATGGAATCGAGAAAAAATAAAAAGAAAAAAATAAAAGAAGCTGAAGAAGTCGAAATAGAAGATTGATTATAATAAATTTTTCCTAAAAAAACTGATTTGATGAATTCAAATCAGTTTTTTTATTGTTGCTTTAAGAAATGAAACAAAACAAGTATATGAATAATGAGGCTTTACGATAAGGTTAAATGGATATTAGGAGTGCTAATGATTATCACACTAGTTATCACTACAAATTTGGTAGATAGAAATAATTTTTTAAAAATTAATGATGCTATAGAAACCATATATGAAGATAGGCTTGTAGCTAAAGATTTAATTCTTAAAATTTCCACTTTAATACACAAAAAAGAAATAGCGGCAATAAAATCTGATTCTGTTTTTTACTCCGATCAAAATAATCAAATCAATAATGAAGTAGAAAGTTATCTTTTGAGATATAATCAAACTAAATTAACAACCAAAGAAAAGGAGTTGTTAACTAATTTTGAAAATGATTTTCAAGATTTAAAGAAACATGAATTGAATTTTATAGAATCCAATTACATCCAAAATTCTAAACTTCTAAATCAATTTCCAGATGTTAAAACTGATCTTGAAAACCTAGCTGCAATCCAATTGAAAGAAGGGGGAAGGCAATTACAAATTAGCAGAAGAGCAATGGACTCAGTTGAACTATTTACTCAGATTGAAATATACATATTGATTGTGCTTGCCATTGTAGTTCAAATAATTGTGATGTATAAACCTAAAGAGGAATAATCAAACACTTTAATCCACTTATCCACTTCCTTCAGAATTTTAAGGCAACTCCTAATCCTGATTGGTTAAAAGTTAAATTCAAAGATGGTTTTGGTTTTAAATTACCCATTAGTTGTCTGGAATTATAAAGCTCAATAGCTTCATCTGCTTTTCGGTTCGCCTTTGTTTTTATAGGAACAGCAATTGCAATTAAACTAACTCCAGTGATAAGTAATGGGACAGTGATTTCGGGACTAGGATCGAAAAATGTGGGCATAAAAGACCCTACACCAAATCCTAAAATGATTGATGAGGTCAAAGCCCATCTCCTTGATGATTTCATCATTTTATGAGCAGGCTCATAAGGTTTCATTTTCTTTACAACTTGCCTTCCAGTTACTTCTTGCCCTAAAATGAAATATCGATTTTGAACAAGATTTCCTTTTCGTTCGATTAAGGGCGCATCATTTTGACTAAATCCTATTTGAGCGATAAATAAAAATAATAGAAGAATTAATTTATTCATTGGTTGATAGTTTTTGATGATTTCAATAAATTTAATATAAAAATCTAAACCCTGAAAGCCTCAATCAAATCCACAAGCATTTCTGTTTGTTCTTTAGAATGGGTCGGGAAATTAGCTATTCGAATTTGCTCTTTTTTATAGCCTCCATAACCAGTTCCTACATGAATTTTTTTCTGTTTGAGATGGTCGATAAGCAAACTGCTATTAAAATCAGTTTTTATCACCTTTACCGTTTTAGACCTATACTTTTCATTTTCAACAAAATGATGAAGCTGTGGGTGAGCCTCTATCACTTGATTTAGTATGGCGGATTTATAATCGATTTCTCTTCTGATTGGTAAAATTCCCTTTTCAATCATATCAGAAGCTACTTTGGCTAATGTATATATTCCTAGAATATTAGGAGTCTCAGCAGTTTGAAACGCTTGTGCTTTTTCTACCATATCAGGTAATCGGTGATAAGAACCAATTGATCTTCCATCCGCTTCCATTTTTTCAGCTTTTTCAAGGCATCGGTTATTTACTATCCAAATTCCTAATCCAGCGGGTAGTCCAAAAGCCTTTTGTACAGAAAAATACAAAGTATCTATATTTCTGAAATCAATTGGAATAACTGGAACGCCTGAAACACCATCGATAGCTATCAATTTATCAGGATATTTTTCTCTTAAGGCATTGATAGTATCCAATGGAAATGTAGTGCCACAAGCAGATTCATTCAAGCAAAGGGTGATGATTTCAGCATTTTCAGGTACATCTAATACATCAAAGTCTGGAACAGTTCCGTCTTCCACCACCAATTCATGGACAGTTCGACCCAATTGGGTAGCTATTTTAGCAAAACGCTGAGAGAAAGCTCCCATACTCACATGATAACTTTCTCTTTCTACGCAATTTTCTATAATTCTTTCCCAGGCTTCATTGGCAGAGGAGGTAATCAGAATATGATATTCATCTGGAATATCCATTAACTTTCTTAACTTTTGCTGGCATTCCTTGTAGATATCCTTGAATTGCTGACCTCTATGAGAAGTACTGCAAACTCCTTTTTTCAAAGCAGTTTTAATATGCTCTTCAGCCGTGAAATACAAAGCTGATGGTCCTGGTGTAAAGAATAATTCAGACATTGGCGGTTTCTATACTTATTTTTGACTTTTTCTTATAATCGGATAATGTTATTCCAAAAAACAAAGCGGCTGGAATAATCATACCGATAGCGCAAAATAAGTACATCTGAGATAGAGAAAAAATTTCTGCTATGTTTCCTAAGAAAAAAGCCCCAATTCCTATCCCTAAATCAATGGAAGAAAAGAAAGTACTGGTAGCTACTCCTCTTTTTTCTGGCTTCACCATATTGATCACCATGGTTTGCAAAGTGGGCATTACTATGCCATTACCCAGTCCTAAAACAAAAGCAGCTACTAAAAAGCTGGGTTCAGCTGAACTTTGGGATAGTAAAACTAATCCTGAGATAGTGCCAAGAAAACTTAGTAGCATCACAAATGCTGGCCCTTTTTATCCATCATTTTTCCTGTGGTCGGACGAATAATACTTACCCCAATGGCGTAAATCAAAAAGAACATCCCTGTGCTTTCAATAGAAAGTTCTTTAGCAAATAGTGTAATAAAAGACATGATTCCTGCGAATGGAAAGGCCAAAAGTAACATCACCATGGACACCTTTAAAACTTTAGGCTCAAATACATTTTCCCAATTTAATTTATTGTTTCTATTACTGATTTTTGGGTGGTTTACAAAAAAGGACATCACTACTGCCAAAGAGCAAAGTACTCCTGAGGTAATGAATAACACTTGATAACTGCCAGTTTCTCTCAATATTTGCAAACCGATGAGTGGACCAATTGCCATGCTTAAAGTCATGGATAAACCAAAAATCCCTATACCTTCACCTCTTCTGCTATTGGGAACCAGGTCAGAGGTAATCGTACCACCTCCGGTAGTCACAATACCCCAGAATCCACCATTGACCAGCCTTAAGAAAAGTAGGAAAATAAATGATTCAGCTAATCCGTAGGTTGCCATCACTATTGCATAACAAATCATGGCAAAAAGGAATAAATTTCTTCGTCCGTATTTGTCAAAAGCATAGCCACTTAAAGGTCTTACGATTAAAGCCGATAAGGCATAAATTCCAATGATATACCCTACTTTATCTGCATTTTCTCCTAAAACATCGGTTACAAAGGTGGGTAGGGTGGGTAGTAAAAAATAAAATGATACAGCCATTAAAAGGTAGCTGAAGCAATGCAGCAGGAAATCTTTAGTGTATAATGGGGCTTTAGTCATGATGAAGTTACTAGAATAGTTAATTGAATGAGGCTGTCCAAAAAGGACAGTTTTTTTTATGCCGCTATTTTCAGATACCCACATCCATTTTCACTTATTTTTTGCTGTCCATGGATTTTCGACTTAATTTCTGTGGACATTTTATGATAAGGGGCATTTTTACCAACTCTTGGTAATTCGGCATCTGATTTTGATGTTAAAATCACATTATTGGCTATCATTTTCCTGAAGTTGTGACCTATTGCCATCAACAAAAACTCTAATTCTACTTTTTCTAATCCTGAAAATGTAAAACGGTTAAATTTATTGTTGCTTTTTAATTGACCAAACACAGCCTCTGGCTCTATTGGTCTTTTACTTCTGTGCTCAAGTCCTTTTTTGCTTGTTAAGTTTTCTCTGGCCTGCCGTTTTAGAAGGTTTAATCTGTGGTTTACCTCTATTCTTCTGTTACCTATAGCCTTATGGCAAGATGTTCTCAATGGACATTGCTCGCATCTTTTTGCTTGGTAGTAAGCGACTTTAGACTCATAACCGTTAGTTGAAGTGCGTTTCCCCTCTCCAATTTTTTCCATTCTTTGCCCCATGGGGCATACGTGAAAATCTTGCTCGGCATTATAGAAGAGGTTTTGTGGAAGAAACGGGTTGTTCTTCATCTTTTTCTTTTGCTCTTTATGGAAGTAATTATACTTCACATAGGCTTCAACACCTTTTTCTTCAAGCATTTCATAATTTTCTTCGCTGCCGTATCCTGCATCGGCCACTATTTCTTTACTCTGTTTATGGTAGAGTTCTTCAAAACCGGTCAAATGTGATTTTAAAGTAGTGGTGTCACCAGGTGTTTGATGGATGGAAACATGGGTGATAAACTGATTTTCTGTTGATATTTGGGAGTTATAAGCAGGCTTTAATTGGCCGTTTTTCATGTGGTCGTCTTTCATTCTCATGAATGTGGCACCCTTATCGGTTTTGCTGTAGGATTTTCGCTTGTCCAATATTTCCAAGTCCTTTTCATACTTCTCTAACTTTGGAAGATGCTCCTCTTGAAGCTTTTGCAGTTCTTTGGCAACTTTCTTTGATGGCTCCTTTAGTTTTTTGTTGAGTAGCGAAAGTCTTTCCTTTAACTCCTTCGAATCAATTTTTTGGGGCAATTCCTCCTTATTGACTTCTTGATTGTCTGATAAAATACTCCTTTCAATATCCGATAGAACGCTATTGATTTTTGTTTCCAGCTTGTCTTTGTACTTTTCAACCGAGCCCCGCCAAACAAAGGTGTATTTATTCGATTTAGCCTCTATTTTTGTTCCGTCAATGTACTGGACATCAAGGCTGACATACCCCATTTCCACCAGCATTTTCACTACCTCTGCAAATAAGGTCTTGATCGAGTCTTTTAAAATTTTACCACGAAAATCATTGATCGTCCTGAAATCAGGAGTTGAATTTCCCGATATAAACATAAAATGAATATTCTCATGGAGTGCCTTGGCTATTTTTCTACAGGAATACACATTGGAGAGATAACTGTAAAATAAAACCTTGATCATCATCCTGGGATGATAGGCCGATGTCCCACCTCCTTTGTACTTCTTAAGAATGTCGCTGATATCCAATGAATTGACCACCGAGTCAATTAAACGGACAGGATGATTTTCAGGGATTTTATCAAAAATGTTTACTGGAAATAATTCTGGGCAATTGCCTGTTTGATTTTTAAAAACTATCTTAGCCATCGTTGTATTTTGTACGACTCTAAAATAATATTTTTAGAGAAAATCAACAAACAAAAAAGGGTGTCTCGACTTTTCGGACACCCTCATGAATATTGCTAACTGCTGTAAAGGCTTCTTGGTTTCTTTTTCAGGTAGGAAATTAAGGAAATTAAAGTTGATTTTAACTTTCTGAGCTTGAATTCCTTAGTTTTTCTATAATAGTTGGGATATCTTCAGGCTTACAATCATGCAGCAACTCGCCATTAACGACCAAATTTGGACCTAATTTACAGTAGTCCATACATTTGGTTTTGATGAGCTTCACATTTTTAATTTTATTTGCTTTAAGTGATTGTTTCAACTCTGCTTTCACTTCTTCGCAACCATTTTTCTTGCAATCTTTTCCGGTGCAAATAAAAATATGATGATTTTGGTTTTGTGTGGATTTCAAAAAGTTTATTGGATTTTTATAAAAGTTTCAATTCAATACCTAACCTAAGAGGTTTATTTTTGATTTTTTAAAATCTATGATGTTAATAAATTCTCTTCAGTTACTTTATTAATCAGTTCAATTGAGTTCTTAACATCAAGTTTTTGCATCAAGTTTGCCCTATGGGTGTCTACGGTACGGTTACTTATAAATAATTCTTCGGCAATCTGATTGCTAGTATAACCTTTCATTATTAATTTAACTATTTCTAGTTCTCTCTTAGTAAGATTGATTTTAGGTTGAGCCAATTTTTGCTTCTTCTTTTTTAAGCTAGTGATGTAATTATTGACCATTACATCTCGAACATCTTTACTATAAAAGTTAGTGCCTTCCATTACTTTTTTCACACCATTTATCAACTCTTCTTTATCGGCTCCTTTGTGAATGTAGCCATGTACTCCAGCCTCCATGCAAGAATTGATATATTGCTCATCTAAATACATACTAAGCATGATAATCTTTGGTTCATTTGAAGAAGATAAAATTTCTGGTGCAACATCCAGCCCATTTTTCTCTGGCATAGAAATGTCAAGAACTGACCAAATCTGGACATAATTCCTCGTTTTTTTCAATAGCTTCAATTCCATTTTTGGCTTCTCCAATTACTTCGAAACCTTCCTCAGATTCTAGAAAAATTTTTATTCCGTTTCTTAATAGTTGATGATCATCGGCCAATAATATTTTAAGCATAGTTTTTAGTGTTAATGTGTATCATGATATTGGTGCCAAATTTTGAGTTACTGTCAATATCTATAACTCCTTCCATAGACTTAACCCTATCTATCATATTTATTAGTCCATGACTTTTATTAATTCCTGTTTCATATTGTACTTTTTGCAAATCAAAACCGTTTCCGTCATCTTCTATGCTCAACCTGACTTCGTTCAAATCTTTGTAGAGCTGAATAGAAATATTTTTAGCATTAGCGTGTTTAATGATGTTATTTAAAGCTTCTTGTACTATTCTGTAAATATTGATTTTTATAGCTTCTAAATCTCCTTCATTTAAGTTATTTATGAAATCGATTTTAAATTTTTGTGAATCATAAGAGTTACATAAATACTCTAAACTCGATTTCAAATCAAATATTTGTAATTTTGAAGGCATTAAGTTTTCTGAAATCTTATGAGATTCATCTATAGAAGCCTCTATCAATTCTACTAGCTTTTCTTTTATCGATTTGTCTTCAATTAGACTTTTAGTATTCATTTTAACCACATTTAGCATTTGCCCTAATCCATCATGCAATTCTCTACTTACTCTTGCTCTTTCGGCCTCCGCCCCTTCTATTTGAGCTGCTAATTTTAGTCTTTTCTGTTCCGTTACTTTCTTTAATCTTTCCAAACTTTCACTTGCATCATTAAACATGATCAGGTATTGTTCATTATCCTTATTGAAGAACTTAGCTTTGGTTATATTAATATTATTGACTGGAAATTTTCTGCCTGCAAAATTGATGTAGATTATTTCTTGAGTACTTAAGTTGTCTTGATTATTTTCTTTTAAAAGGGAAATAGAGAGTGGTTCATCTTTAAGATTTGATATTTTTATATCATCACCTAATTTAAATTCCAGTAGTATTTCTGGTAGAGTTTTAAGTAAATCCGCTGTAAATTTGTTTAAATATTGGATTTTGTATTCTGAATCAATTACGATCAAACAACTCTTGATATTTTCTAATATAGTGGATAAAAGTTTTTGTGACTCTTTCTTTTCTTTTTCCGCTTGATGTTTGAATAAACTTAATTCAACATTACTTAATAATTCTGCTTCAGCAAAAGGCTTACTTAAGAAAGTATTAGGGAAGGTAAGTTTAGCCCGGTCAAAGGTTTTTCTATCGTTTAATGCAGTTAGGTAAATTACTGGGATATCCTTTATTTTATTAATTTCTATAGAGGTTTCAATACCATCAAATTTACCCTCAAGCACCACATCCATTATTATTAGGTCTGGAGTTTGTTTTTTTATGAATTCAATAGCCTCTTCCCCAGATGTTAGGATTTTTAGAACATAATAATTGGCTCTTTGCAATACTTTTTGCAAATGCATACTAACTATCTCCGAATCTTCAATTATTAAAATGCTTTTAGGCATGATGATCTATTGGTTTGCCCTTATTTAATATTGGGAATTTAATAATAGGTATTTTTCTTATTTACAACAAAATTTAAGTTGATATTATTTCAATAATATTTTGACTTAAATCTTGAAAAAGTATACTGATTTAAATTAAATACACTTTCTAAGTATATATACTTAGAAACCAATAGGTATTATTTGCCATTAAAAAATACATAAATTTCTTTATTGATTACATTTTTGTGTTGCCATACCTTTATATCATCATAAAAATCTAAAAAAGACATGGTAAAAGCAGCCACAAAACTAGAAGAAAATATTGCCCCTAAATCAAAGGCGGCTTCGTCCTCCAATTCAAACGGAAAAGACTTAGAAAATCACATCAATGCGGTGAATAATGCATTCGCTTCCATTGAATTTGATCCTAAAGGATTCATTATTAATGCTAATGGTCAGTTTCTTAAAACTGTTGGCTATAATTTAAATGAAATAAAAGGTGAGCATCACAGTATTTTTGTATCTGATGATTATGCTCAAAGTAATGACTACAAAAGCTTTTGGAAAGCTTTAGGATCAGGAGATCATCAAAATGGTGAATTTTTAAGATTTGACAAAAATGGCAATGAAATTTGGTTGCAGGCTTCATATACTCCAATTCCTGATGATAATGGAAAAATTGTAAAAGTGATTAAATATGCTTTTGATGTAACAGAAAAGAAAAGAGTAGAACAAGAAGCTATCGAGACAGCTCAGGAATATGAAAAAGTAAAAGTGGAGTTGCAAACTCGAATGGACCAAATAAATGTTGCTTGTTTGGTTTCTGAGTCTGACTTAAAAGGAAACATCACTTATGTGAATGATAAATTGTTAGAAGTAACAGGCTATACCCGCCAAGAATGTATGGGTCAACCACACAGTATGTTCCGTCATGCAGATTCCCCAAAATCTTTATTTAAGGAAATGTGGTCTACAATTGGAAAAGGAAATATTTTCCGAGGTGAAATTAAAAACAGAAAGAAAAATGGCGATCCATATTTTGTTGATGCCATAATCGCACCAGTTTTAGGGCCAAATGGTAAGCCAGTTAAATATATTGGTGTCCGATATGACATTACGGAGCAAAAATTAAGAGAACAAGAAATCCAGCAAGCTATGGAAGAACAATCAGATGTGATTGAAGTAATCCGTGCTATGGCAAAAGGTGATTTAACCCAGAGAGTGCAAAATGATTCTGAAGTGGCTGATGAGGTGAATAGTGCACTTGATAATTTGAATGAGGTTCTGAACAGCATCAACAATGGAGCAGAAGTAGTTTCTACCTCTTCTGGAAATCTTTTGAAAAGAAGTGAAGGGATCAAAAACAGTTCTAATGAAGTGGCTTCTGCCATTTCTCAAATGGCAAAAGGTGCTCAAGATCAAGCCTTAAGAACAGATGAATCTTCAAAATTAGTTGATGGTGTGATGAAATCTTCTCAGGAAATGCAATCTAAAGCTGATTTCATTAATAAAACTGCTCAAGATGGTCAAAAACGATCTGAAGAAGGCTTGAAAATCATCAAGAATTTGGTTGAGAACATGACTGGAATCGATAGTTCTGCTATGAAAACTTCTGAATCTATCGCCATTCTTACGGAAAGAGCGGAAGAAATCGGAAGAACATTAAATGTAATTACGGATATCGCATCACAAACTAATTTATTGGCACTTAATGCAGCTATCGAAGCAGCAAGAGCTGGCGATGCAGGTAGAGGTTTTGCAGTTGTGGCGGAAGAAATCAGAAAACTAGCTGAAGATTCAAGAAAATCAGCTGTAGATATTGAGAAAATCATTAGCGATGTTCAAAAAGATACAGTTTCCGCTGGGAAGGCAATTGAAAGCATGAAAACAAGTGTGAAAGAAGGTGGAAATGCTACAAAAGACGCTGAAAATATTTTCGTAGAAATAGCTGGCTCTAGTGATACGACTTTCCAACATTCAAAAGAAATTCTATCTGCATCAAATGGGCAGAGAGAAGCTATTGAAGCGGTAGTGAAAAACATCGAGCAGATTGTAGTAGTTGCGGAAGAAACTGCGGCAGGAACACAACAAGTGGCAAGTTCTTCTCAAGAATTGAACGCAGGTATGGTAGAAGTAACAGATGCTAGCAATCAATTAAGCAAAATTGCAGAAGAATTGAAATCAGGTATCAAGAAATTCACTTTAACTAAAGCCTAAGATGGAAGCCGTAAAAGAAAAGGGAATAAAAGAAAACGAGCAGAAATCACAATTGATTGTGTTTCGCTTGGGCGATGAGGAATACGGTTTGCAGATTGGCCAAATCAAGGAAGTGGTACCAACTCCCCACATCACACGCTTGCCTCAAACACCTCCTTATGTGAAAGGTGTAGCTAATATCAGAGGAAATATTATCGCAGTGGTAGATTTGGAGGAGAAATTTGGTTTGAAAAATGAATCAGATGAAGCGGCCAATAATTACACTCTGGTAGTAGAAAGTGATGAAGTGAAAATGGGGGTTTTGGTAAGAGAGTTACCCAACACTTTAAACGTAAAGCAATCTCAAATTGAAGATTCAGCCAATATCATTCAAGATGGTGGTGCAGATCAATCCTACATCAAAGGAATTGTAAAGTTAGAGGATAGATTAATCATCATGTTGGACGTGTTCAAAACCATGAGCGAAAGTGAGTTGAATGGTGTCTTCAAGAATAATAAAGTAACTGAAAATGTCTGAGCACGCATTAAATTTGGGTGATTTCATTGTCACAAAAGACCCGACTAATATTGCCTGTTATGGTTTAGGTTCATGTGTAGGGCTGTTTATTTATGATAGAATCAATAAAATATCAGCAGCTGCTCATGTGGTTTTATCGGATGAATTCGAAAAGCATACGACTTACAATGCCAAAACAGCTTTTGAAAAATTGATAGAGGAGATTGAAAAAATTGGAGGTAACAGAAATGCCCTTCGAGCCAAAATAGTGGGCGGTGCCAATCTTTTTAATTCTGGCTTCAATACAGGGGAACGCAATGTAAGCACCCTAAGAAAATTGATTTTAGACAATAAAATCTTTTTGGCTGGGCAGGATGTAGGTGGGAATAAAAGCCGAACTGCTCGCTTTAATACATTAAATGGAGACTTGTCAGTTTCCTCACAAAATACAAATTATGCTATTTAAAAAATTATGATAATGGGAAAGAAAGTTTTAATCGTAGATGATTCGCTTTATATGCGAACACTCATAAAAGATGCACTTGAAGAAGGTGGTTATGAAATTGTGGGACAAGCTGCCAATGGAGAAGAAGCTATTGATTTAGCTTTTGAATTGCAGCCGGACATCATCACTTTGGATAATATTTTACCGGATATGATTGGTACTGATATTCTTAAGGTTTATAAAGATGAGGGCTTGCCTTCAAAAGTTTATATGATTAGCGCAGTAGGTCAAAACTCCGTAATTGAAGAAGGAATGAGCCTTGGAGCTGAGGATTATATAGTAAAACCATTTACCTCAGCACAATTGGTGCAAGCCATTGCTAAAGCCTAATGAGCTCCTCCAAAACCATATCAACCTTAATCGTGGAGGATTCAGCATTAATGCGAATTCTACTTTCTGACATCCTAAAAGCAGATCCTAACATAGAATTACTGGGGACTGCCAAAAATGGAAAAGAAGGAGTGGAAAAAGCAAGACTGTTAGAGCCGGACGTAATTATCTCGGATATGATTATGCCCGATTTCGATGGGGTGTATTTGGTTGAGCACATCATGAAAGAAATACCGACTCCTGTCATTTTACTAAGTTCATTAGAGAAAAATGATGGTTTGGTATTCGATGCTTTGCAAAAGGGAGCTTTCGATTTTCTGGATAAGCCTAAGGATGATATCACCAATTCCATCAAAGCAAAAAATTATCCTTTAACTGCTTTAGTGAAAGCTGCAGCCGAATCTAAAATTAAAAAGATAGAGGTAAAGGAAAATAAAAACAGTCATGCTTTTCATGGAACTGCAGCTTATACTGCCATTGTGATTGGAGCCTCTACGGGTGGTCCTGGCGCAATCGAAAATTTATTGAAGCAGTTGCCTAATAATTTGATTTTGCCCGTCATTATTGCTCAGCACATGCCTGACAGTTTCATTCAATCTTTTGCCAAAAGACTGGATATTTTAACGGAGTTAAAGGTAAAAGTAGCTGAATCGGGTGAGGAAATCAGACCGGGTTATATCTATTTGGCACCAGGTCATGCCAACATGCGGTTAAGAAAAAATCCGAACACAGGTGGCGTTGTGGTTCATTTTACGGATAAGGTTTTCACTGAATTCAATAATCCTTCGATTGATTGTTTGATGGAGTCCGCTGCAGAAGTGTATGGCGATAGAATGATTGGTTTAATCCTGACAGGAATGGGAAAAGATGGGACGGAAGGATTAAAAAAAATAAAAGCAAAAGGCGGGATTACGATAGCACAGGATGAAGATACTTCTGTGGTCTATGGAATGCCAAAAAGTGCCTTTGACTCGGGCGCTACCGATCGATTAGTGCCACTAGATCAAATGGGTGGCTATTTGGTAAGTTGTTTATAAAAATATTCAGAGATGTCTAACAAAGAACAAGAATATAAAAAGTTATTTATTTCGGAAGCAGATTCAAATGTGGGGGAGCTGGAAACACTCTTAACGCAATTGGAAAAATCTCCTGCTGACCAAAAGACTATTGATTCCATTTTCCGAATCACCCATACTTTAAAAGGGAATGCAGCTGGAATGGGATTTGAAGTGATTTCAAAATTTGCGCATGCATTAGAAGATTTATTTTCTGAAATCAAACAATCCAATATTAAAATTGAAGAGGAGATTTTCACCACACTTTTCAAAGCGGCAGATACACTTAAGGAACTAGTGGAATCACTTTCAGATGATAAATTGAATGTTAGATATAGGGGGATTCAACGAAAATTGGAAGTTATAGTGGAAAATAGCCGAAAGACTGAAAAGCCTCAAAAAGAACCTGCGCCTGCTAAAAAAGTGGTTGCGAAGAAATCTACTACCAAAGCTAAAAAAGCTGGTTCATCGTCTGAAAAGGAAGAAAAACAGCAGTTGAAAGAATTGCAAGCGCAAGTTGAACAGTATCAAGCTAATCAGCCGAAGAAACCAATGGCAGTTGAGGAAGATATAGAAATGATAACCGCTGAGGAAAAGGATGCCAAGAAAATCAGTTTCTCGGATATGGTACAAGTACCTGTTGAGAAGTTAGATAATCTTTTAAACTTAGTAGGGGAGTTAATTATTGAGCGTGACCGCTTAATCACCACTCATGAAGCGAATGTTTCAAGAAATGAATTCAACAGTCTAAAACGAGTATCTTCTGATTTACAATATTCCGTAATGGATGTTCGATTGGTGCAAGTAGGTTTTCTGTTCAATAAATTCCACAGAGTGGTTCGAGATGCGGCTTCCACGGAGAAAAAGCAAGTGGATTTGGTAATAGAGGGAAGCGAAACGGAAATAGACCGAAATATCTTGCAAATCATATCGGATTCTCTAATTCATTTAATTCGCAATGCAATTGGTCATGGAATTGAAAATGAGACGGATAGAAAAGGAGAAGGAAAAGATGCAGTTGGTAAATTAACGCTATCCGCAAGGAATGAAAGTGAGGGCGTAGTCATTGATATAAAAGATGACGGAAAAGGCATTGATGTAGAGAAAATCAAGAAGAAAGTTGCTCAAAAAGGCTGGGTGGAACCTTCAGTTTTGGATAAAATGTCTCAGGAAGAAATCATTTCTTTCATTTTTGAACCTGGTTTTTCTACCAATGATGCAGTAAACAGCATTTCAGGTCGAGGAGTAGGAATGGATGTCGTGAAAAAAGCCATTGATTCAGTGGGAGGAAATATAAAAGTGCAAACGGAAGCTGGAAAGGGCTCAGTTTTTTCCTTGATTTTGCCTTCTTCCATGGCAGTGAAATCCACCCTTTTATTTGAAGTAGGACATAGCCAGTATGCAGTTCCGCTTACCTATACAGATGCAGTGCTTTCCTTAGAAAGAAAGGAAATTTATAAAATTCAAAACCGCTTAATGGTGAATCATCAAGACCAAACTATAGAGGCGATTTTCTTAAAGGATTTATTCTTTCCAGAGGAGAAATCAGCACGGGAGGAGGCGCTGAAATCTGAGGGAAAATGGAATGTGATTTTGGTGACTTATAATGGTAAAAGGTTAGCATTGATAGTGGATAAACTGCTACAGCAAAAAGAGATAGTGGAAAAGCCATTAAAAAAGCCAGTTGATTTTGTACGCTTTGTAAGCGGTGTCACCATTTTGGGAAATGGTAAAGTTTGTTTGGTGATTAATATCCCTCAAATCATTCAAAAATTATTCAATCATGCAGTAAATGTAAATGCTACTGCAGTAGCTTAAATAGAACCTTTCAGGTAATTATTATAGAAAAATGGAAAAAATCAGTAAAGAATTAAAAGTAGTTGCAAACGAGATATTCCTAAAAGGATACGAAAAAGCGAGTCAGTCATTTTCTAGTTTGTCTGGCGAAAAGGTAAGCATCAAAAACTTTGAGCTATTTTTTGGAGAGGCTCCTGATTTATTGCGAAAAATTATCAAAACCAAGAACCCATCTGTTTTGATAACCGATATCATTGGAGATGCAAAAGGAAAAAGCTATTTAGTTTTTAGTGAGAAAGATGCTCAAGCAGTTCCTGAGATGTTAATTCAAAAAATGAAAAGTCTGCAGTCCAATCCTGATTTTGCAGAAATCATTTTAAAAGAAGTAGATAATATGGTTTCCGCTGCAGTTATTACAGAACTGTCTAATCAATTGGATTTAAAAATTTATGGAGATGTTCCTAAAATGATTTTTCCGGATGAAGCTAATAAAGAATGGTTGGAGGAAGAAATTGAACATAATGAAAATATGTTTGCCATACTTTCATCTGCCAATTTTGCTTTTGAAGATAATCTGAAAATATGTCCCTATTTTATCTGGATTTTAGATAAACAATTTTATTCTGTTTTTAACCAAAAAAAGCTTAGTCATGCGAATTGATAGAGCCCATAGGTTTTTAATTGTAGGGTTTGCGGGAATGCTGTTGGCTTTTATAGCCAGCATTTTGCTAACCCTGGTATTTAAAAGCTTGAATCTTTACTACCACCTTAGTATTTATGTCATTGCATTTGGTTTCTTTATACTAATGGTTTTTAATTATGTCAGAGAACGAAAAGGCATCAAACAAATTTCTGATTTAGGTACTGACCTCAATGTTGATGATTCCAAATTTGAAATAAATTCTTCCAATAAATGGACTCGAAATTTCTATCAGGACATACTCGCCAACAGACAAAAAATCAAGCAAGCCACAGAATGGATTAATGCCATTGCAGAAGGAGAGAAAATTGAATTGACAGAAGATAATGATAATCACCTATCAAAAGCAGTTGTCAACCTTCAATCTGAGCTCATAAAATTCAGAAGTAAAGAAGAAAAGCGTACCTGGCAAGCTGAGGGTTTAGCTAAATTTTCTGAGCTATTACGTACCTATAATGAAAACATGAAAGATTTTGGTTTTCACATAATTAGTGAAACCGTAAAATATGTTGAGGGAAATCAAGGTGCTATCTTCTTGGCAGGAAAGGAAGATGAGGAGGAATATTTGGAAATGATTGGTTGCTATGCTTATGAAAGAAGAAAACTAGCCAACAAAAGAATTACAAAAGGAGAGGGCTTAGTGGGGCAGTGTATGCAGGAAAAGGACTTGATTTACATAACCGATGTTCCAGAGCAATATGTCAAAATCACTTCTGGTTTAGGTCATGCCACACCACGCCATATTTTGATTATCCCCTTGGTCAGTGATGAGAAAATGGTGGGAGCAATGGAATTAGCTTCCTTTAAAATATTAGAAGATTACCAGATTGAATTCTTAAAAGATTTGGCTAAGAATATTGCAGCTTCGGTGGCTGTAATTCAAGTCAATGAAAATACACAGCAATTATTAGAAGCATCACAAAAGATGTCTAGTGAATTGCAGGCTAATGAGGAGGAGATGCGCCAAAACATGGAAGAGATGGAGGCCACTCAGGAAGAAATGGCTCGTAATCAATTAGAATTGGATGGTGTATTCAGTGCAATCAATAATACGTTATTGAAAGCCGAATTTGATGTGGAAGGCAATGTTATTACAGCCAACCAGAAATTTAAAGAATTTTTGAAGTGGGAAGATGCTGATATTAAACATAAAAAGCATGAAAATATTTGCAAGAATCCAGAGCAATGTAGTGAAATTTGGAGAAAAGTAAGAGCTGGAAATAACCATATAGCAGAATATGAAACCAGAACTTCCAAAAAGGAAAAAGTATGGATAGAAGCTTCTTATTCTCCTGTTTTGGATGTAAATGGAAACCTCAACAAAATCTTGATGTTGGGACAAGATATTTCTGAAAGAATAGCCAATGAGGAGGAGCAAAGAAGATTATCTCTAGTTGCGGACAATACCGATAATTCCGTAATCATTACCGATAAGGATGGGATGATTGAATATGTGAATTCAGGTTTTGAAAATATGACAGGATATAAGCTGGATGAAATCCAGGGTAGAAAACCTGGTGAATTCTTGCAGGGCCTGAAACCAATCAGGAAACAAAGAAAAAAATCAGCCAATTATTGAAAGAACAAAAACCTATTTATGAGGAAATCCTGAATTATACCAAAGATGGAAGAACTTACTGGGTTTCTTTAGCTATTAACCCTGTTAGAGACGAAAATGGGGATTTGAAAAATTACATTGCAGTTCAGGCAGATATTACAGCCACCAAAAAATCAGCTTTGGATGCAAAATATAAGTTGGAAGCAATCGGAAGAGCCAATGCCGTGATGGAATTTGATACCAAGGGAATAGTTTTGGATGTCAATCAAAATTATCTTGATATCATTGGCTATGAAAAGGAAGAATTGATTGGTAAGCATCATGAAATGATGGTTGATCAACATACTTCTCAATCAAAGGAGTACAAAGACCTCTGGGATCGATTAGCTAAGGGTGAGTTCGTTTCAGGAGAGTTTGAGCGGTATACTAAATCTGGTAGTAAAGTAATACTTAAAGGTGTCTTCAATCCTATTTTTGACATCAATGGCAAAGCAATTAAGGTTGTGAAATTTGCAACGGATATCACACAAGAAAAAACCTTGGAGCGAGAAAATGAAAGGCAACAAGCAGAATTAATGAACCATATGGAAGCTATCAATAAAACCATTGGTTCACTGGAATTCGATAAAAAAGGAAAAATTGTTAAAGCCAATGAAATTTATTTAAGTATCACAGGCTTCAAATTGGAAGATATAGCAGGCAAATCTTATTTTGATTTATTGCCTGAAAAAGATCGCTTCAAACCTCAATACCAATTGATGTGGGAAAGTTTGCAAAATGGTAAATTCTTTTCTGGGGAATTCAAGCAAGTCGATAAAAATGGTCATGAGGTATGGCTTTCAGGAACCATCAATCCGATTTATGACAGTGCACAAAATTTGGAGAAAGTACTTTTATTGGCTCAGTTTACTACCAAATCAAAGCAAAAACTAAATGAACTAGGTGGTTCCGTTACGGCTATGAAAGGCGTAATCCCTATTTTAGAGTTGAATACAGATTTTAGCTTGAAAAATGCCAATCCATTATTTTTTGAAGCTTCAGGTTTTAGTCGTATGACTTTAAAGGCTGTTGATTTTGCTAATCATTTTAAGTTAGAAAAAGGGGTGACTCAAAATACTGTACTGACTGACTTAGAAAATGGGAAGCGAGTTGAAACTTATTTGGAATTCAAAACAAATGATGGCGACTGGATTGGTTCTAAAGTAAGCATAGCAGGGGTTCAAAATCTCGATTTAGAGTTGGACAAAATTATTATTTTATTCACTGGAATGGTGGAACAACAATTAAAGTTAAAAAATGTCAACTGATCCTTTTATTTCATCTGCTATTGAAATTACGGACGAAGAAATGCGTGCCATTCAAGATGCCATTATGAAAAGATATGGCATTGATTTCTTTAATTATGAGCCCAAATCTTTCAAACGTAGGTTGCAGCGAATTTACCGTAAATTCAATTTTACTTCCAGTTTTGATTTATGGAGCAGGACGTTAAAGGATAAAGATTTTGTTCATGATTTCATTAATGAGGTTTCAGTAGGACTAACTTCGCTTTTTAGAGATCCTGAATTCTGGCATACTTTCAAAGGCGTTTGTAAAGAAAATTTTTCAGATCAATACAGAATAAATATATGGCATGCAGGATGTTCTTCAGGGGAAGAAATTTACACTTCAGCCATAGTCTGGGATGATTTAGGATTTACAGGAAAAGTAAAGAGTATTGCAACTGATATATCCTCAAATGCCTTAAAAACTGCTGAAAGTGGTAAAATTATTCAAGCGAAATTACCAGAATATGAAAGGAATCTAAAGCTATATAATCAAAGCGCGAGACTAGATAAGTATTTTGCGGAAGGAAAGGATGAAATTATATTCAAACCTAAATTTCTCGAGAAAGTAACTTTTAAAAATTCTAATTTGATAATGGAGGAATATGGTGAAAACCAATATGATATTATCTTTTGCAGAAATGTATTAATCTATTTTGATGGTCAGTGCCAAGGAAAAAGTGATTAAAAAAATTTACAAAGCATTAAAGCCAGGAGGTTTCTTGATTATCGGCTTTCTCGACAGCATGCTTAGCTATTTAGATGAAGAGAAATTTGAATACTTTGATTTAAGGCAACGGATTTTCAGGAAACTTTGAAATAAAAAAACCTGTCAAATTTGAATCTGACAGGCCTTTCTGTATTTTGGTTATTTCTACAATTTACTTTTCTGCTTTCTTCTTTGCAGTAGTCTTTCTTGTAGTACGTTTCTTTTTTGGCTTCTCTTCTACGATTTCATCCTCAACATCAGTTAGGATTCTACCGCAATGCTCACAAACGATTAATTTCTTTCTATCTCTGATATCAGCTTGTCTCTGTGGAGGCACAGTATTGAAACATCCACCACAAGCTCCTCTTTTAACAGGAACCACAGCAAGACCATTTCTAACATTTCCTCTTAATCTTTCATAAGAAGCAGCTAATCTATCTTCAATTTTCTTAAGCGCTTTTTCTCTATCTTTCTCAAGTTTGCTAACTTCCTCTGTTGTTTCAGACTCGATATTTTCTAATTCAGCACGTTTGCTTTCTAAATCTTTTACACGGTCTTCGTGCATAGCTTTAGTTTCCTCGATGCCTTTTACCTTATCTTCAATTTTAGCTTCAGCTTCTTTTATTTTTTTCTCATGGATTTGAATATCCAATTGCTGTAATTCAACCTCTTTAGTGATGGCATCATATTCGCGATTATTTCTAACGCTCATTTGTTGTTCGCCATATTTGGCAATCAACTTTTCTGATTCCTTCATGCCTTGTTTAGCGGCTTCAATTTCATCTTTGATTGCTTTTACGCTATCATCGAATTTTTGAATACGGGTTTCATAGCCTGCAATCTCATCTTCTAAATCAGCTACCTCGTCAGGTAGGGCTCCCCTCACTTTTTTAATATCGTCTAATTTTGAATCGATACCTTGTAATTTTTTCAAGGCATCAAGCTTTTGTGCTACAGTACTTTCCATGCAGTTAATAATATTTTATCGGATTCGTGACAGTCTGTCCTAAATGGAGTGCAATATTAGCAAAATTTTCTTTCAAAATTGCATAAAATATCTCATTTGTAAAACGTTCGCTCTCATAATGCCCTATGTCGGCTATAATTAGCCTTCCATCAGCATCAAAAAACTCATGATATTTAATGTCAGATGAGATATAAATGTCTGCTTGTTTATTTTTTGCTTGCGAAATCAGGAATGAACCTGCACCCCCGCATATTGCAACTCTTTTTATTTTACGGTTTAGTTCCTTAGTATGTTTTATAACCGATAAGCCCATTTTATCTTTCAGATAGTCGAAAAACTCTTTGGCCTCCATAGGCTCCGCTATTTCTCCTATCATTCCTGAGCCTAAATCATCATATGTATTTTCTAATTGATGCAGATAATAGGCTACTTCTTCATAAGGATGTGCCTTTTTCATAGCACTCAAGATTTTATTTTTTAAATGCATCGGAAAAATAACTTCTATCTTATGTTCATCTACACTTTCTAACTCACCTTTTTTTCCTATGCTTGGGTTGGCTTTGTCCGTTGGTAAGAAACTACCTATTCCTGCCGTTTCGAAAGCACAATCTTTATATTCGCCAATTTGACCTGCTCCGGCTTGATGTAAAGCTGATTTTAATTCTGCTGCATTCTCTTTAGGAACAAAAACACTTAATTTACCCAAGAAACCATTTTTCGGACTTAAAATTTCTGTATTTCTTAATTTTAGTTTTTCTGCAATCTTGGCATTCACTCCATTTTTAATATTATCCAAATTGGTATGAGATGCATAGATTGCTATATCATTTTTTATGGCTTTAATCACAGTTCTTTCAACGTAATTGCTTCCTGTTAATTTTTTTAGGCCTTTGAAAATTATAGGATGATGAGCAACTATGAGCTCACAACTTTTGGATATGGCTTCTTCTATAACTTCTTCGGTTACATCTAAGGTGATGAGAACATTACTTACATTTTTATTAGCATCACCTACTATCAAGCCTGCATTATCATAAGATTCTTGATAAGCTAAAGGCGCAATGCTTTCCAAATGTTGGACGATATCCTTTATTTTGCTCATATTTGTTTTTATTTCAATTCGGTCAAAGTTAAAAAGTTTTACAGCCCTTGCAATTATTTAAAAATAAGTATTGGCAATTAGTCATGTCACCCTTAAGTATTTTATACAAATTGGTAATGCAATTACGAAATCATTTATACGATATCGAACACAAAGCTGTTTTCCGATTTGATACCAAAGTTATTTCAGTAGGAAACCTTTCCATGGGCGGAACAGGGAAGACACCTTTTGTTGAATATATTTTGAGATTTTTGATTGAAAAAGGATATTCCAATCAATTAGCCACTTTATCAAGAGGCTATGGAAGAAAAACAAAAGGATTTAGAATCGCCAATGATAAGGACAATCCCAAAACAATAGGAGATGAACCATTTCAAATTTATCAGAAATTTAAAAATGATGCAGCCGTTTCGGTAGGAGAAGATAGGGTTTTGGCTATCCCAAGCATTATTTACGAACATCCTAAAAATGAAATCATTGTTTTAGATGATGCTTATCAACATAGAAGTGTGAAACCTAATTTTTCAGTACTACTAACTGATTATAATTCTCTTTTTTATGAAGATTATGTGTTGCCATCAGGTACTTTGAGAGAAAGTAGAAAGGGAGCCCAAAGAGCTGATGTTGTGGTTGTGACCAAATGTCCAATAGATTTAGGGAAAACTGAACAAGAAAAGATACAGGAGAGTATTAAGAAATATTCAGATAAAGATGTGTTTTTTACCACTGTTAAATATGAAAAGACTGTGGCAACCCAAGCAGATCGAGAAGCAAGAAGAAAAATTATTTTAGTAACAGGAATTGCACAGGCTCAAAAATTTAAGGAATACTTAATAGATCAAGATTTTGATATCATAAAACATTTCAATTTTGCTGACCATCATAATTTTACTTTAAAAGAAATTGGAGAAATTGAAATGATTGCTAATGATCTAGATGCCGATATCATAACGACTGAAAAAGATTGGGTGAGAATAATATCTATTCCTGAAATAAACGATTCATTTCAAAATAAGCTATTTTATATCCCCATCATGGTACAGTTTTTGGATGATGAAAAATCTTTTCATCATATCTTGGAAGATTCTATAATAAGAACTTAATAAATCCATGACTTTACTTAATTTTGCATCTGTTTTGAAGAAATTTTTATTGTTCATATCGATTTTTAGTTGTGGAATAGGTCCTCTTTTCGCCCAGGTTACTGATGATTCCACAAAAAACGTATATGGTGCCAAAACTACATTATTTACAACGGAAGAGAATATAAAGAATAATGTTGAGGCCTATCAGGTTTTAGATACGGGCATTTCAAATACCCATAATTGGGATCCGGTTAACATTAAGGATTATTACTATCAAAATCTTGGAACTGTAGCTACTGCTATGCGCCCGGTTTTTTATGAAGCTCCTGATGTAATTGGTAAAAGAAGCGGTTTCGGAGTTTATGATTATTATGTCAAAACACCTGATAAGTTTAAGTACTTCGATACGAAGTCACCATACACCCAATTAAGATCAGTTTTTGGGGGTAATTACAGAGCATATATTGGAATAGATTTCTCAAGAAACGTAAACGAAAACTGGAACGTAGGATTCAGCTTTAGAAGATGGACTGTAGATAAACAAATAGGGCCGCTTCAGAGTAGGGGAGATTTAAATGTTTTGAGCCATTCTTACGATATACAAACTGATTATAGGTCACCAGACAGAAAATACCACGTGATGTTTAATTTTGCTAGAACTTTTCATGCAGTAAATGAAACAGGTGGAATTAAAGATACTGCAGAAGTTATAATTTTTGAGGAATTATTTGATTATGATGATGAAGATATCAATCTTAGAAATGCTCAAGGGGGAGAATTAAGACAACAATATCATCTCTACCAGCAATATAAATTAAATAAGCAACTACAATTCTACCATGTTTTTGATAGATCAAACAGAATGAATTCCTTTTTAAATACTAATCCTTCAGCTGAAACGGATGAAGATTTTTTTGATCAATTTTTAGTAAGGACTGATTCTACTGTTGATGTGAGCCGATACGTCTATTTTCAAAATGAAGCTGGCTTTAAGGGAAGTATTGGAGATGTGTTTTATAGGTTTTATGGTAAAAGAAAAGATATTCGGTATACAGGAAAATATCTTTATTCAGTAAATCCACTGACAGAAAATTATGCTGGTGGATACGCTAGATTTGCACCTAAAGTAAATTGGCAATTAAATGCTAATGCAGAATATGAATTAAACGGTAATTATAGGATTGGAGCATCGTTAAAAGTGCCATTTCTTACCGTAAATGCTTCTAGTAGGCAATTCGCATCACCATTTTTCTATGAACAGCATTTAGGGAACCATGATTATTGGCAAAATAGTTTTGGAAGTGAGCAGGTGCAGCAATTAGGCGGAAAATTAGATATAAAGTGGAGAGACTATTTTAGGATTCAGCCTAAACTTGATTTGAAAATAGTGAGCAATCATATGTATTTTGATACACTGGCTATGCCACAGCAATCTAATGGAACAGCCACCTTGCTTCATCCAGGAATTGAAGCTAATGCTAAATATGGTTCTATGAACTTGGATGCAAATTATATTTATACACTAAAAGAAGGAGCTGATGCCGATTTATTTAGAATTCCAGAACATTTCTTAACAGTAGATTTATATTATCACAAAGTGTTTGAAGGGAAACTAGAAGCAAGGATAGGAATTGAAGGTCATTTAAAATCCACTTATTATGCTGATGATTATGATCCTGTCACACAGCAATTCCATTTACAAAATTATTTTGAAGTACCGGGTTATATGTTTTTTGATTTTTATGCAAGTGCAAAAATCAATACAGCACAATTGTTTGTTAAATTCAGACATTTGAATCAGGATATTACTGCAGGTGGATATTTTACTACACCTTACTACACAGGACAAGAAAGAATACTTGATTTTGGGTTAACCTGGTCATTTTTCGATTAAAATTAGTTCCTAAAATTAGAAATGGAAAAAGAGAAATTCACTTTAGGATTAGAATTACCTACCGACCCGAGATGGATCAATATAGCTGAAAAAAATATTAAGGATATTTTAGTTGATCATGCTTATTGTGAACAAAAAGCTGCCAGCTCATGCATGAGTTTGATAATTAATTTCCCTGAAATGGATGAAATGGTGAAAGTGATGACACCAGTGGTGGCCGAAGAATGGTCGCATTTTGAAAGAGTGTTAGAACAATTAGAAAAGAGAGGTTATAAGCTCGGTTTTCAAAGAAAAGATGAATACGTTTCCCAATTGATGAAATTGGAAATTAAAGGAGGGAGCCGAAAATTTCAATTAATGGAGAAGCTGTTGATCAATGCTTTGATTGAAGCCAGGAGCTGTGAAAGGTTTAAACAATTGCATCTCCATATTCAGGATGAGGAATTAAAGAAGTTTTATTACGAATTAATGGTTTCAGAAGCAGGACATTATAAAAACTTCTTGAAGCTAGCAGAAAGTTACCAACCAAAGGAAGAAGTAAGAAAACGTTGGGCAGAATTATTAGAAGCCGAAGCCGAAATCATGAAGAATTTGGAAGTAAGGGAAGACAGGTTGCATTAATAGAAATAATTGCTCTCTATTTGTCTCCGGATGGTGAAAACTACTACCACCTAGCGGATTTTATGCACTAAAAGCCTAATTTTATTCTTAAGGCTAGCTGACGTTCCGTGCCAGAGGCACCTAGTAAACATCACCAGCAAGATGCTGGCGATAGTTGAAAGCTTAAGGTTCAAAGCTATCAGACCTCTAGACTTTGGAACACCCCAACTTCCTCCTGCCTCGTATGTTTACAATTCTTAAAAGTAATTAGTATTTTTAATAAAGCAATTGGACAAGGTGGAGAGTAACGCGCTTGCCTAAACAAGCCATGAGCTATGTTGAGCCGGAGATAATCCTCGCCTTGTTTTTACTCTTTGTAAAATCCGAACTAGAATCTAAAGAATTTCATCAATTGAAATATCTTGCATTAACACGAGACAGGATCCATAAGAGTATCTTATTGCTGATGTTTAACTAAATTTTAAAGCCATGAAAGTACTTAGACAATGCTGTGGAATCGATGTTTCAATGGATACGCTGGATATCGTTCTGATGACCCTGCAAGAGGATTTTGAATTTAAAACTGTATCAAGTGGTCAGTTTGCCAATACCAAAAAGGATATCAAGAAATTGATGAATTGGGTTAAAAGACATCAACTTAATGATCTCCCACTTCAAGTTGTCATGGAAGCAACCGGTGTTTATCATGAGCAATTGGCTTACACGCTTTACGATAATGGTTTTGAACTTGCTGTTGTTCTGCCGAACAAAGTAGCTAATTATTGCCGTAGTACCGATGTGAGGCGCATAGACGATAAAATCAGTGCTAGACACATTGCTGAATTTGGTTTATTAAAAAAGATTGACAACTGGACAAAACCGGATGTCTCTTTATTGAAATTAAAAGGCCTGAGCAGAGAAAGAGAGCAATTACTCAATGAAAGAACCAGGGCCAAGAACCAACAACATGCCAAAGAACACATGGCAGAAGTCGATAAGTTTACATTAAAGAGAGCCAAGCAACACATTAAGTTCTTGGATAAGCTGATTGACCAAGTAGAAACTCAGATGAAAGAAATAGTCGGTCAAACCCCATGGTTAAAAAAGAAAATTGAATACATATGCTCCCTAAAAGGAGTTGGTTTTATTACAGCAACCATTGTAATAGCAGAAACAAATGGCTTTAACCTTATCAGAAACAGTCGTCAATTGGTATGTTATGCCGGTTATGATGTCAACAACAAACAATCAGGCACATCAGTTAACACTAAACCTCGCATCTCTCACAAAGGAAATAAACATATTAGAAAAGCACTTTACTTCCCAGCTTTAACGGCAGTTCAAAATGACGAACAATCAAGTAATTTTTATAATCGCTTATTTGAAAGGCAAAAAATTAAAATGAAAAGTTATGTGGCCGTGCAAAGGAAATTGCTGATACTAATTTATACGCTATGGAAAAAAGAAGAAAGATATAATCCAGAATATTACAAGGATAAATTTTTATTAGAGCAGCCCCGAGAGGCCGCCCTAACCGAGCTGGATCAAGTCCGCTCTTGATTTGTTTTCCTAATTGTAAATTTAATGAAAAATCATTTGGTTTTCAACACAGAATCTCCGGCTGGTGGAAACTACTAGCTCCTCTGGAGCATTTTCAAGAACAACTTCAACTTAAAATAGTCTATTTAACTCAAACCATTTATTTCATTTAAACTTATTCAAGCTTATAGTCTTTTGACGAGTTGATTTAAAACGTTTTACCTCATCCTTTCTTAAAGCTTCATGCTTGGTTTTTCTTCCTTGAACACGCTTACGCCACATCCTAAAACTTGAAGGTTTCATTTCCTTGCGCATGATTTTAATGGTTTGCTTTTCAGACATACCAAACTGATTATAAATAGCATCAAAAGTGGTTCGGTCTTCCCAGCCCATTTCAACTATTCTGTCAATCTCTTCAGGCTTTAAATCCTTAATTCTTTTCATGTATGATGAACAGGTGAGAAGATTGATTGTTTTGAACCATCACATTAAAAATGTTTGGTGAAAACACCAAACAGAGGGGTAGGTATATGGATTAATAGAAAAACATATAGCTAATCAAAATAGCTGCTACAATCCCAACTGCATCGGCTATCAAGCCGCAAGTTAAAGCATAACGTGAATTTCGGATATTGACTGATCCAAAATATACTGCTAAAACATAAAAAGTGGTTTCTGTTGACCCTTGCATTACACTCACTAGTCTTCCTACAAAGGAATCAGCTCCATGAACTTCCATGGCATCGACCATCATACCTCTGGCACCGCTGCCACTGAGTGGTTTCATTAAAGCAGTTGGGATACTAGGTACGAAATCAGTATTTAAGCCTACAAAAGCAACTATTGCTTCTAAGCCGTCTTTTAAAACCATCATTGCCCCTGATGCTCTAAATACGCCCACAGCCACCAAAATGGCAATCAAATACGGAATAATCATTATAGCATAATTAAAGCCTTCCTTAGCACCTTCCACAAAAGAATCATATACATTCACTTTTTTGCGAACAGCCAGTACAATAAAAGCTATGATGATAGAGAATAAAATGAAATTGGCAATATTAGACGAAATAGGCCCTAGTTCTGATTGGCTAAGGCTACTGAAAAACCAGATGATGCCTGCAATTATAAGACTCAATAGGCCTAAAGAAAGTAATATATTTTTATGGAAAAGGTTGATTTTCTGAACCAAAGAAACAGCTATTAATCCACTCAAAGTAGAGAAAAATGTAGTAAGTAAAATGGGGATAAATACATCAGAAGGATCAGCTGCACCTAACTGAGAGCGATAGACCATTATACTGATGGGAATAATGGTTAATCCTGAGGTGTTCAGTACCAAAAACATAATTTGCGCATTACTTGCTGTGTCTTTAACAGGATTTAATTCCTGCAAACTATGCATAGCTTTTAATCCCAATGGTGTGGCAGCATTATCTAAGCCCAACATGTTGGCTGAAATGTTCATCAACATGGCGCCCATGGCAGGATGATTTTTTGGAACCTCTGGAAAAAGTCTTGAAAACAAGGGAGAAGTAATTTTAGCTAAAATGGATACCATTCCTCCTTTTTCGCCTATTTTCATTATACCTAGCCAAAGAGACATCACACCTGTTAGCCATAATGAAATTTCAAATCCCAATTTGGCATTATCGAAAGTAGCTTGAGTGAGAGCTGGAAATATTTCCATATCGCCCATGAAAATCCATTGGACTAAGGCAAAGACAAAGGCAATTAGAAAAAATGCAATCCAGATGTAATTGAGAACCATAGGCGCAATTAATCACTAAAAACAGGATTTTACAATATTGAAGATAAAATTTGTGGAAAGAAAATATTTTCAATTTTTGAAACCTATTCCTAATATTTACTTACTTTTAATTAGATTTTAGTTAATTTACTACTTGATAATGAAAGAGGTAAATAAATATATAGAGAAAATTAAAAAGCTTTGCATTGATAATAATGTTAAGTCATTATTTGCATTCGGCTCTGTAATAAATGATAAATTAAGAGCCGATAGCGATATTGATTTTGTTATTGATATTGATGATAATGATCCACTTTCGTATTCTGATAAATATTTCAATATAAAATTTAATCTCGAAGACATATTCAAAAGAAAAATTGATTTACTGGAAATGAAAGCCATAAAAAACAAATTCCTAAAACAAGAAATCGAGAAAACGAAACTTCCTGTATATGGAGAATGAAATCAATACATGGCTAGAAGATATTCATCAGGCTATTAAAGAGATTTACTCATTCTTACCCGAAAAAAGAGATTATTTTGAATTCTTAAATGACTTAAAAGGTAGAAGAGCAATAGAAAGAAATCTCGAAATTATAGGGGAAGCCGTTAATAGAATCCTTAAAGTTAAACCTGAATTTCCAATTAAAAATGCAAGAAAGATTGTAGATACCAGAAATAGAATAAGTCATGGTTATGATAGTGTTTCAGATGAAATTATTTGGTCTATCGTAATTAGAGATATAGTAAACTTAAAATCTGAGGTTGAAGACTTATTAAATGAAAAATAACCTTCCCTTGATATATCTAAGAGCAATAATTTAAACATTACATAATCCCCAATTTGTAATAAATTCATAGTTTTCAGATATTCATTTTTTCAACCAAACTATCAATCAATGAAAGAAGATTTTTTGCATTATGTCTGGCGCTATCAGAAATTTGATAAAAATGAGTTAGAAACTTCCGATGGGGCTTCAATAAAAACCATCAAAACTGGTTTTGCGCATTCCAATTCTGGCCCTGATTTTCAGCAAGCTAAAATATTGATTGATGAAATGGAATGGAATGGCGCAGTAGAAATCCATATCAAGTCATCCGACTGGAATAGACACCATCATCAAACAGATCCCAATTATGAAAATGTGGTTTTGCATGTGGTCTGGAAAAATGATGAGCCAATAAAGCATCTTGATGGAAGTAGAATCCCTACAGTCGAATTGAAAGACCGGGTAAATTATGATCTGATTAAAAAGTATCAAAAGCTACAAAGTTCACCAGATGAAATCCCCTGTGCTGGGCAGTGGACTGAAATAAGTGATTTGTATAAATCTGAAATGCTGGAGAAAGCTTTAGTAGAAAGACTTCATCAAAAATCTGAAAAGGCTAAAAGCCATTTTGAGCAGGGATCCCAAAACTGGGATCAGGCATCTTATTTTATGTTGTTATCTGCTATGGGTTTTAAAGTAAACCAACATCCATTTGAGCACTTAGCTGAAATTCTTCCTTATCAATTGATTAAAAAATACAGTTCATCTATTTTTCAATTGGAAGCCCTGTTATTTGGAGCTTCGGGATTCCTAGTTCAGGATTTTGAAGATGAATATCCGACTAAGTTAAAAAAAGAATGGGAGTTTCTAAAACATAAGCATATAGCCACTTTAGGAAGTGGAATGCATCTGCATGAATGGAGATTTCTTCGCCTACGACCTGCTAATTTTCCGACCATCAGATTAGCGGAATTAGCTCAAATTTTAAATGTATTCCCTTCTTTGTTTGATACTTTTGTAATCGATCTGAATTTGAAAATACTTCAAAAAAGATTCAAGGTGAAGGTCTCTGATTACTGGCTCAATCATTATCAGTTTGATAAGGAAAGCAAATTCAGGAATAAACAATTTGGACAGAATTCCATTAAAACCTTGATCATAAATTGTATTCCGCCACTTTTGGCACTTTACGCCAATAGCGTAGGAGAGGAGAAATATATGGATAAAGCCATTGGCTTATTGAATGACTTAAAAGCAGAAAAGAATTATATTACCAAAAAATTTGAGGATTTGGGAGAAGATCTAAAATCTGCATTTGATTCACAAGCTATGATTCAACTTCATAATGAATATTGTCAACCTAAAAAGTGTCTGGATTGCAGTATAGGCTTATCCATTTTGAAAGCATGATTTCTATCATTGTCCATATTCTGATTTTGACTGTAATTTTTAGTGCAGTCATTCGAAAAATATCAGAAGTGGATGATAAGATAATCTTCAGTGCTTTTATGCTTCTTAAAATCAGTTGTGGTGTCCTTATGGGTTTTCTATACTGGTCTTATTACGGTGGAATTGGTGATACTATATACTTTTATGAGCAAGCTCAAGCCTTATTTCAATATTTTCAGACCGATAGAATTTCATTTTCAGAATGGATTGGATTTGCTCCTTTAAGTTTATCCCAAGCTGAATTTTCAGCCCAGTCAGAGCCAAGAACTTACTTTTTCGTCAGACTGATGAGTTTTCTTTATGCTCTAACTCAAGGAAATTATTTCAGCATGAGCATTTATTTAAGCTTTTTTTCAGGATTAGCTACATGGTCATTTGCTCGTGAATTGGTGAAAATTTCCAAGGAAAATAAGTTTGTAATCTATATTGCCTTGCTTTTTATTCCTTCAATTACTTTTTGGAGTTCAGGTTTAATGAAAGAAAGCCTAATGACTATTGCTATTTATGCTTTAGGTTTTTCGGTTTTAAAATGGGTAGCTAAACCCTCAAATTGGTTATATGCAATTCTTGCTATATTAAGTGTATTTGTCTTATGGAAAGTGAAGTACTATGTTCCTATTGCTTTATTACCAATTCTAGTTTTAACCCTCCTTTTTAATCAAACAAAATTTTTAAGAGAATTTCCTTTCCCTAAAAAGCTAATGCTTTATGTTGGATTATTGATTGTTGGGGGAACTGGCATAGCTTTTATTCATCCGGTTTTCCACAGCGGTCGCTTTTTTGAGTTGATTCGAATTAGCCATGATGTTATAGCTCAAAACACTGTTGATTCTATAATACAATTTCAACTAGCCAAGAATGATTTTTTATTTGTTATTCAAAACCTTCCTTTAGCTTGGTTCACAGGAATATTTCGTCCCTTTATTTGGGAAGCATTCAGCTTTTTTTCCTTAATCTGGGCTATTGAAAAAATAATTTTTACGCTCTTAGTCGTTATCGCTATAATCTTATCTTTTAAACTGAAATTTAATCGTTCTGAAAAATGGTGGGGGATAGCCATTTTAATTTATGTGAGTGTATTATCTTCGGTTATTACTTTAGCTACTCCAAACTTCGGGACTTTAATCCGATATGAAGTGGCATATATGCCATTTTTATGGCTTATGGTAATTATAATTTTGAATAAATTTAAGAGAAAAGTATAATCTAAAACTAATTCTTTTGCCTTAAAAACGTAAAACTACTCCAAATGAACATTGAAGAATTTAGAAGTTTTTGTATAAATAAATACGGAGTAACGGAAGAACTCCCATTTGATGAAAGCACTTTAGTTTTTAAAGTGATGGGAAAAATGTTTGCTTTAATTGATATTGATTTATTTGAAAGTGTTAATGTAAAATGTGATCCTGAGGAGGCTATTAAGCTTAGAGAAAAGTATGATGCTGTAAAACCTGGATATCATATGAACAAAAAGCATTGGAATACCATTGAATTTAATGGGAATATGTCTGATAAGGAAATTTTTCATTGGGTAAATCATAGCTATGATTTGGTAGTATCAAAATTACCTAAAAAAATTAGGATCGAAGTGAATCAGAATAAATAGAATTCCACTCTCCTGTTAAGTTCCCTCCCTTCAAATTCATCATCATTAGTGGCAATAGGGCGCTCTTTACCTTCACAGCTGATTTCTATTCTGTATTGATTTACACCTCGATTAATTAAGGCATCCTTTACATTATCTGCTCGATTACATGAGAGGTCAATATTTATATCTTCCCCACCTATGGCGTCAGTATGTCCTTCCAAAAGTATTTTTATTTGTGGATTATTTTCTAATTCTTCACTAATCTTATCCAAAAGGATATCAAATTTACCTTGTAGCTTGTCTGAATTAAATTTAAAGTAAATATTTCTATTAATTTTTTTACCTTTTGATCCTGCATCTATTAAGTCTATATTTTCTTCTTCTCCTAAACCAAGCTTAGCTCCAAGTTGGGATAAAAATCCTTGATTATTCCTTTCTTGTTCTTTCGCGTAATCCATTTCCTGGTCAATTTTAATGGCATCAGGATTGGTGTTTTGTGCAATCGATTGCTTATTGTCAGATGGCTTATTCACCTCTTCCTTATCACTATCATTTCCTTGGTCGATTTCCTTTTTAGTGATTAATTTCTCAGGTTCAGGTTCAGGTTCAGGTTCTTGCGTTTCTTCTGTTTTCTTTTTCTTATTTCGGTCTCTTGCAGCTATAATTTTTTCTTTTATTTCATCTGAAAGCGTAGCTCTCCAAATATTACGATTCCCTGCACCAGAAGGGTAAGAATCATAATATAAGTAATTAAAGCTTGGATCTATAGAAACGAATGTCTCTTCAAACTTTGTGTTAATCACATTTCCTAAATTCTCTGGTTCTGTCCACTCATCCCATCCATCTCCTTTTCGATGAGCCATAAAAATATCAGCAGCACCACGTCCTTTATGACCGTAACTTGCGAAAAATAGTGTGTTACCATCATTAGTTAAGAATGGGGCGAAATCTGCCTTAGGGGAGTTTATAGATTTCCCCATGTACATAGGAGTACTGAATGTTTTGGCATCATCTTGATAAACACTGTAGTACAAATCCTGATCCCCTTCAGAATCTTTTCTTTCTACAGCCATCAAAATCACCTTATGCTTAAAATTATAGTCGAAATCTACATAGGGGCTGTTGTTGTAATAACCATCAATAGGTAATTCCTTGGGGTCTTTACTTCCTTTAGTGAAAAGGGCTAATTCAGATCCTACACCTCTATATCTGGCATTTACAAATATTAAAGAATCATCATTTTTACTAGCTCTTACTAAATCATTGGCTTTTTTGTCATTATAATTTTTTCCAAGGTTCTTTGGTTTAGTCCAAATTCCTCTGGCATCATATTGACTAACCCAAACATCTTGAAAATCTTTTTCACCTTTTATATTTCCAGGATGAAACCTTCTGTTTATATACAGTTTTTTGCCATCATCTGAGATAATAGGCCTTACGTCCTGTGAGGTGCTATTTACATCTCCTGGAATCCCCTCTGTAGTTACTTTTTCTTGAGCATTTGCTAAATGAGGTACTAAAAAATATATAAATAGTAAAAATGTTCTCAATTAAGACGTTATTTTGGGTATTTGAATGAAAAAGTGACTAAAAATTTCAAATAATAAAAAAAACGAAAAATATCGAGATGAAATAAGGTTTTTCGATTAAGGGCATATTATTGTATATGAATTTACATGAATCTTAATAATATAATGTAATTATGTCGTTTTTTATGCTTTTGGATAATTCTTATGTTATTATCTTTATCTTTTTATTTTATTTACAGGAATTCTTCTGCTGAACTATATGAAAAGATTGTTTTTATTTCAATTAGTTTATTTTAAATTGCATTTTATTTATAATACCAATTATGAAAATCCTAAAATCTCTCTTAATTTTGTTTTTATTTTGGAATGCATCCAATAAAACTATGGCACAAGATTCAAAAACATATTTAGCATTAGGAGATTCTTATACAATAGGAGAGGCTGTTGGTAGTAATGAAACTTGGTCAAAAGTATTATCAGATAAGCTTAATCAAAGAGGAATTGAAATTAAACTAGATAAGGTTGTCGCTACTACAGGTTGGACGACAGATGAATTATTAAATGCCATTAATAATGATTCATCTCTACAAAGTACTAAATATGATATTGTAAGTATATTGATTGGAGTAAATAATCAATATAGAGGATATGGAATTAAGCAGTATGAGGAAGAATTTGAAATTATTTTACAAAAGGCCATAAATTTGGCAGGAAAAAAGACCAATAAAGTATTTGTTGTCAGTATTCCAGATTATGGAGTAACTCCTTTTGCAAAAGAAAATGATAAGAATTCTGCAATCATTACTAAGGAATTGAAAGTATATAATCGAATCGCTAAAAACTTATCGGACGAGTATGGTGTTAGATTTTTCGATATTACTCCAATTTCTTTAAAAGCAATTTGGGATACAGCTTATATTGCTGAAGATAAACTGCATCCTTCGGCCAAAATGTATGCTGAATGGGCAGAATACATGGAAGCAGGAGTTTTTCAATTACTGAATGATTAATGAAAAAGCACATCCATTTTTACCTTCTTATTTTACTTGTTTTTACGGGCTGTAAAGACAAAATGGTATGTGCTGCTTTTCAGAGTAGTTATATTTTAGATGAGGAAGAGCAAAAGAAAAGATTTTCCTTATTTGAAGGTGACTCACTTGTTTTAACGGCTTCAGCATCTAATAATAATTTCAAAACAAATATTTACGGTATTTCAGAAAAGAAATATGGTTATTGGAGAGAGCAAGAATTACTGAAAGTAAAACAAAAGGAAGTATATAGCGAAGAGGTAGATTCTTTATTAGACGTTCGAAAAAATGGCCTTCCTGAAAAGGCTGAAGGTGGTGAGGTAAAAGAAAAGTCTCCTTTTACCCCAGAACTTGATTCAGCTCAGGTGGCACAAGGTCAAGATGCCTGGGATAATACCAAAAGATTTAATTACAATGTAGATTTTGTGAATTATATGTTGCTTGTAGGTAATGATGTCTTAAAAGAACAAGCAGCCCAAAGGGATTCAGCTGCAGCAAAAGCAGAAAGAAAAGAAGTTGAAAACGCTAGTGATTCAACTTCAAATAAGAAAAAAGGCTTTATGAAAAGACTTTTTGGAGGGAAAGAAAAAAGCGAAAATTCCGAAAGCGAAAAACCAGAAGAGCAGAATTCAGAAGAAGAGCAAGAATAAAAAAAAGCTATTTCATATTGAAACAGCTTTAAATTAATTTTAACAATTAATAATCAGATCACTCATTTATCTATCTGCATCCAATCTTAAAAGGGAAGATTTTTTCAAGGCTTTTAATATTAAATAAAGCAACACAGAAATAGCAGCCGCAATAATTAAATAAACATTAAAGTTTTGTGTTCCTTTTAAAAGTTCTGCTGTCACATCAAATGCACAGAAAATGATGAAAATGGCAGCAAAACCATTCTTTTCTTTCTTCAAAACTTTCTTCCAACTAAAAGCTAAATTCGGCTTCACAAAATTCTTAAAAGATGGGATGAAGGCAGGAGTTTTTTCAGCCCAAGAAGTATATACTTCCTTAAATTTTCTTCTTAAGAATTGCTCTTCAGCAAACATGATTCTTTCATAATATACCCAATAAAATAAAATAAAGGCTACTATGAACCAAATGTTCTCTGTCACCAATGCTGGCCCCAACCACATGAAAAAATTCCCTACATAAAGAGGGTGTCTTACAGTGGAATAAATCCCTGTTGTATTCAGGCTGTCAGCCACTTGTTCGCCTGTATTTCTACCAGAGGTGTTTTTTGGAGTGTGCCCTACGGTATATGCTCTAATGTATTGTCCAAATAAACTTACGGCAATACAAAAAATCAGGAAGTAATTTTTTATTTGGGGGTCTTGAATGATAAATAATTCAGGATTTAAGGCCGCATAAACATAAATTGCCATTCCGATAAATAAAATAATAACAGGTAAAGTACCTCTATATTTAAAAAGCCAAACGCCTTGTTGTTCAAATTCTTCCTGTAATGCCATTAATGATAAAGTTCAATTTAAAAAGTTGCAAATTAACTATTATCTAAGCAATTAATTAAGCTAATCTTGATAAAATATAGTGTTAATGGATAAAATTTGCCTTAAATGTAATTCAATAAGTTAAAATCCGATTTTTGATGTAATTTGTACTCTCTTATTTAAACAGCTTAAAAATGAAAAATATCTATTTTATTTTAATCCTGATTACAATATTCAGCACTTCAGTATATGCACAAGAGGCTCAATTTCCTATAGTGAAAGGCTATGGAGGCATTTATGAAATTGAGAATGCAGTAGAACAATTAAAGGAAGGCAAGCAAGTGAAAATTATAGTTGAATTGGTTTCAGGAAATGAAAAACCTGAAGATCATTCTTTTTGGGTGAATAATATTGCGCGACTAATGAATTTGCATGGCATTGAGGGAGTTTCACCTGCTGATTTAGATATGAAAGTCATTGTTCATGGTCCTGCAGTTTATGATTTGCTGTCCCATGGCAATTATTTTGAGCAGTTTAGAATCCCAAAAAACCCAAATATTCCTGTTTTAGAAGCACTTGATCAAGCTGGTGCTGCTATCATAATCTGCGGACAGTCATTAATCATGAGAGATTTAGGAAGAAATGAGATATGGGAAAAAACCCATGTTGCCACTTCTGCTTTAACTACTATTACCAAAAATGTAGCAGATGGATATGTGCTGATTAAGTTTTGAGGTGGCCAAGTGTTGAAGTGGTCGAGTGAGAAAGTGGAGAAGTTTACAGATTCAACCAATAGGTGAGTTTTAAAACCAGTGCCCTGTTCTTAGTGTTATCACCAGGAATGAAATCAACTGGGCCATTTGGAGCAAAATTTTCAGTGTAGACTAGAAAGATATCAGAGGCTGGCGCAAATCTCCATTGAAAACGTAAGTTGTAATTTACATTATCAAACCGATTATTGTATTGAGCAAAGCCTGTGAAAAATACAGCATCGGTCATGGTCAGATCTAACCTTGGCCCGATTAAGTAAAATTTGGCTTCTCCAAAGCCTTCTGCTAATTCGATTGAATTGAAATCGTATCGAATTGAAAAAGATCCATATGGCTGGAAACGGTAGCCCACATTTCCATTGACGTTAAATCTGCTACCATTATAAAAACCACCGTAGCTGGTGCTAATATCATAGTTTAACAATGATCTTCTGTCTGAGGTGTAATTGGCTTGCAAAACATTCCATTCATAATCTGTCCCTTGCAAGAGCAAGCTGTCATTAAATGGAGCTATAGGGCTGAAGTCAAAAAACATATATTCATAATTTCTACTCAAATTAACAGAAGCAGAAGAAGTATTAGTAAAATTAAAATCATGCGACAGACTGAAAGAGCGATCGGTTATTCTGCTAAAATCCGAATTGGTGGTATAGGATACATCTAAACTTACGCTATGATTAATGATTTTATCATTTTCAGGATAGAAAATATAGCTTGGGCTTAAGGAACCTTGATTATAGCCCACTCTTGGTACAAATCCCATTTCAGCATTAAAGCCATCACCAATGGCAGTATGGACCCATCTAACAGAATAGTTTCTTCTTTGATAACGTAAAAAAGCTCCGTGATTATAGGTGCCGTTTTTATTCCAGTTATCAAATGAACGTTGATAGTAGAAATCTCCTGCCCAACGAGTATCTTCAGTAAAAAGATTAAATTCTGCTCCTAATACTCTGTTGAAAAGTTTATAACTCGTTGTAGTATCATTGTCTTGAATTTCTCTTCGGGCCACCTGTGGATTATATTCACTGATATCTTTTCCTTTCTCTACCCCTAAGTTTTCTTTGTTAGCAAATACAAAAGCCAAATTAGATCGTTTCAAAATATTTTGCTGAAGTGCAACTACACTATAATTTTGATAGGGGAGTTGTAGGTCATCACGTTTATCAGTCAACATATTTAAAACACCTATTCTCAGCTTTTCATTAAGTTTTCCACTCATTCTGGCACCGCCTAAAATGGGAACTTGTTCCGATCGACCTAAGGTATCGGTTGTAATTCCGATTCTTCTAGAGAAAAAGGCCCTTGACTGAGGGAAACCAAATTTGCTAAAGAGATCGGCATTTTCAAGGAAGAATTGTCTTCTCTCTGGGAATTGCACTTCAAATCTGCTTAGGTTAATAACCTGTCGATCTACTTCCACTTGAGAGAAATCAGGATTTACGGTTAAATCTAAGTTAAGGGAAGGAGAAAGCCCGATTTTTGCATCGAAACCAACATTTCCACCCAATCCTTCATCCAAATCGGGTTCCTGAAAATTTCTACTATAATCCCCCAAGGCATAAGGTATAAAAGAGATATTTGTACCAGCTTCTGGAGGGTTTTCAGGCCACCTTACTTGGCCTGAAAAAGTTAGGGCATTTGCATTAAATTGCTGAGGAACGGCAATCCAACTACTTTGCTCGTTTCTTTTTAATTGGTTCCGCGTAAATTGAATGTTCCAAACCTTATTTTCATGGCTATATCGTATGGATTTAAAAGGAATTGCAATCTCAGCTACCCATCGGTCTTGGTAGGTTTTGACATTAGAATACCACTTATTGTCCCAGTCTGCATTAGTATTGGATCCTTCATCTATAGTGGCTTCACGTTGTACTCCAAAAGGAGTTATTCCAAATGAAAACCCGTTAGTGAAGTCATTATAGGGGTCAATAAAAACGGTAAAATTTTCATTTAATGGCCCATCCCAGTCTCTTCTTAAAGATTGTACTACATAACCATCTTCTCCATCAAAACATGTAATGGCGAAATAAAAATTTTCTTCATCATAAGTCATTCTCACTTCTGACTCCAAAGAAGCAGGACGGTCATCATTGGGAATAGTCATAAAGAAGTCAGTTGCTACTTCTGAATTTTTCCAAACAGTTTCATTCAATTCCCCATCTAAAACTATATTTTCCTTTGTTTTTTGGAGATTGTATTGGGTTTGCTGAGCCTTATTTTGAGCGTTGGCAATTTGAAAAAAACTGATACTAAATATTATAAATCCTAAATATTGTAGAGCTGCTTTCATTAGTTGCAATACTACTAAAAGTAAAGCTGTATTCTTAGATAATTTTTATAAGTGGATTTATTCTTTTCTATTACTAGCCCTATTTACTATACTTCTAATTACATCGTCAATTTCATGGGCAGATCGTAATGCATTTTTCAATAGAAAAGCAGCTTCATTATCTAAATTTTTTAACTGATCTAAATGTTTTTCTTCTAGTCTGCTGATGATCCCCATCATCCTGGTTAAAGGTTCACGAACCAGATGAGATTGTTCCCAAGCTATATCTTTTAATTGCTGATTTTGATTTTCTATCTGGCTTATATAGGATTCTGTTTCACTTAAATCAATTGCCATTAGTAAAATGGCGTCAATGCCTTGATAATCTATGAAATTACTGTAAAGCTTAACTTGAATTTCATGACCGTTTTTTAGTTTGTGTTTATGAAGGTTCTCGTTTTTTAATATTTCACCTTCAGTATGATGATTCCTTAATTTTTCTTCATCATAATCCTTATCTATATTCTGGATTTTCATTTTTAAGAATTCATCCTTCGTATAGCCATATTTTTCTAATGCTGAATTATTGACTTCGATAAAATTACCCGTATGGCTATTGATGACCCAAATAGGTTGAGGATTCACTTGAAAAAGTTGATGATATCTTTTTACGGATGTTTCAAGTTGTTTATCAATGTGTTTTCGTTCAAAAGCATATGTAATACTTTTCCTTAATCTTTTACTGGTAAGATCATCTTTTAACAAGTAATCCGTGTAGCCTAAAGTCAATGATTCAATTGCTATATTGATATCATCATGGCCTGTTAGGATAATGATAGGAGTATTTGGTGCTAAAGTAATAATTTCTTTTAACAGACTATGATGGTCAATATCTGGTAAGCTTAAATCCAATAAAATTAATTTATACTGAATAGTATCCTTATGTAGAAAGTTCTTAGCTTCATTAAAATCACTAGCTGTTTCTAATATTAATCTAGGAAATTCCTCTCTTAGATAATCAGAAACTAATACTTGATCTCCAGGATTATCCTCTATTAATAGTATATTCAGTCCTTTATTTTCGGGTATTGGCATAAAGTTTTCTTTTAATAAAAATGTGGAGTAATTAAAATACTCCAATACATTACAATTATGTAATCTATTCTGATCTTTATAAATCAGGCTTATTATAATTGTTTACTAATTGTAAAATGAAAAGTGGAACCTAGCCCTTCCTGGCTTTCAATATCAATTTCTCCAAAATGAGTTTCTACTATCTTTTTACAAACTGCTAAACCTATTCCATGACTTTGTGAATCTTTGTCATGAACTTTTTGGAAGACTTTAAATACTCTTTCAAAATCTCTTTCCGAAATACCAATTCCATTATCTGCAACTGAAAACAAATAATATAATTCATTTTCATCTGCAGTAATAATAATTTTAGGCTTTGCTTTAGAACGATATTTTATTGCATTTTGTACAAGGTTTTGTAATAACCTTCCAAACAATATAGGATAGGCTTGAAATTTCTCAATATTATCTTCCACTATAATTTCTGCATTATGCTCTACAATTAAAGAATTTAACGAAAATTTTAATTCCTTAATAGCCTCTTCAACTTTAATAGTCTTTAAGTCTTCATTAAGAACTCCTGATCTTGAAAACTCTAATAATGAATTGATCAGCTGATTCATTTTATCTCCAGCAGAAACTGCCATGTCCATGTATTTTACCAGTTTTTCATCCAATTCGCCTTCAGATTTTTTCAAAATCAGTTCTAGAATGCTTTTAATGTTTCGTGCAGGCTCTTTTAAATCATGAGAAGCCACATATGCAAATTCCTCTAATGACTTGTTCAGCTCTGTGAGCTTATTATTTCGGGATTTAAGTATTTGGTTTAACGACTCAATTTGGTTTTCAAATTCTTTTTCACGACTTATTTCTGCCTGAATGGAAAAGAAACCAATAGGTTTTCTGAATCGGTCATGTAAAAGTTCACATTGAATATTAGTCCAATATTTATGTCCTTTGTCAGTATAATTAATGATATCCACTTGAAAACCTTTTCTTTCTTTTATGGCATCACTCATTATTTTCACAGTTTTAGGGTCTGTCTCCTTTCCTTGTAGGAAATCTCCTGGCTTTTTGCCTAAAACATAAGACTCCTTATAGCCTGTTAATTTTAAAAAGGATTCATTAACATAATTAATTTTTCCTTCTAAATCGGTAATGATTATAGCATATTTAGTCTGTTTAGCAATTAAAGATAGTTTTTGAATTTCTTCCTCGAAATAAATCCTTCTACTAACGTCCTTACTAATGGCTAAAATTTTAAATAATTCGCCTTTTTCATTGTTTACAGCCTTAAATCGAGTTTCCAACCATTTTGATTCGTTCCTTCCTGTTTTGAGTTCAATTTGGATTGTAGCTGTGTTTTCCCCTTGCTTTATTTTATTAAATGTGCTTTTCCATAAGTTTTGATGGTCTTTGTCTTTTATAAATTTATTAGGATTTATAGTAAGTAAATTTTCAGGATTCACACCTAAAATTTCTTTTGCAGCAGGTGAAATATATTCTATTTCCCCATTCATATCGAGCAAACAAATCATCTCACTTGATTGATTTATAATCAATTTGAATAGCTCAATTTGATTTTCGAAATCTTGATTAATTTGGTTTATAGCATTTTCAGGAAGTTGTACCGAATTATTGGCTTGAGAATAGGATGTGATTTCCACAAAAGATATTACAACACCTTTAATCTCATTTTTATTGGTTCTAAATGGAGATACCCTCATCATAAACTGCCTATCATTCGGGTCTTGAATGGTCGTTTCAAAAGGCTGTAAATCTCTGTGAACTTCCTCTATTTTATCCGTGAAATTTTCTATTTGAAAGCGTGACCTAAAATGACTGATATGTCTGCCCTCATCATGTACCATCAGATTAAGTATATCTTTAATTGCAGGGGTAAACTTCCTAATATTGAGTTCTTCATCTAAAAAAAGTATCGCAATATTGGTGCTGTAAATAAGGTTGTTTAAATCATTATTGGAAGCGGTCAGTTCTTCTACTTTTTCTTGAAACTCTGCATTTACAGTATATAATTCTTCATTTACCGACTCTAATTCTTCATTTGAACTTTGCAGTTCTTCATTGGATGCTTGTAGTTCCTCGTTGCTTGATTCAAGTTCTTCAATGGTTGTTTGAAGGTTTTCTTTATTTACCTTTAATTCTCTTTCCAGTAGCTCGATTTTTTCTTTGGAGGCTAAATCTAAGTTGATAGGAGAGGTTTTACCTTTCTTTTGTATGCTTTTATTCCCTTCAAACAATGCAATAATCAATACAGACCCATCATCACTTTCTATTTTTTTGAAATAAATATTGAGGAATTTTGTGTCATATATTTTTTCCATTTCCGGAGTGAGCTCCGCATTTTTTAAGCTTACTTCCTTGTCTTCTTGAATAATTTTATTGGCAGCGACCTCAAAAGTTAAACTTAAATTTTCAGGCAACATTCTAAGGATATTGATGCTGACTACGCCTAAAGGTAATTTGAGCCATTGATTAGTTCTTCCTGTGGTATGAACCAAATCAAAATTCTGATTAAATATGACTGCATCAGGGACATATTCTTGAATTAAAAAGTCTCTGATGTTTTCCAACATTTTTTTAGGAGAGATTGTAAATTTACTGTTTGCCGAGCTGATTTGATTTTGGTCTGTTGAAGGAGTCATTTTCATCCTAATGGGTTTCTTATTGGCTCCTTGATCCATTGCTTTTAAGACCTTTTGATTCTTCTTATTTTGAAATATTTTATGTTTTTTATCGAACTCTTGAAATGCAGTATCTTTCTCCCCAACTGATTCACTTGAGCCTAATACTAGGAATCCATTTGATTTCAAGGTGAATTGAAAGAGCGAAAAAAGCTGTTTTTGAATATTAGGATTCAGATAAATTAAAAAATTTCTACAACTGACTAAATCAATTTTACTAAATGGAGGATCCTGAATGATGTTGTGAACCGTAAAGACAATCATATCCCGGATTTCATTCGCAATCTTGTAGCCTTCTTTTTGATGGATAAAATATGCTCCTAAAATGTTGGGTTCTATTTCATTGGCAATATTTTCCGGAAAAAAGGGATTACTAGCAGCTTTAATGGCCTCAACATCCAAATCCGTTGCAAAGATTTTTACATCATATTGAAGATTATTTTTCCTTAGATAATCTTTTATTAAAATGGCTATAGAGTAGGCTTCTTCCCCGCTAGAACAAGCGGGAACCCATACTCTAATATTTTTGGTTTCTGATGTTTGATTAATTAATTCTGGAATGAGTCTATCCTTGATGGCATCAAAAGTTTCCGTATCTCTGAAAAAACGGGTAACTCCTATTAGTAATTCTTTTGCCAATAATGCCCCTTCAGAATTATTCTTTTTGAGATATTCTAAATATTTATCCAAATTGGTGAAGCCTTGAATACCCATTCTTCTGACCGTTCTCCTGTACATAGTGGAGAATTTGTATCCTGAGAAATCAATTTGGGTTTGATTTTCAACTTCTTTTAGGATATTCTTGATTTGCTTACTGTTTTCTTCGGTCTGAAAATCAAGTAATGTTAACTTTTTATTGCTATTAAAGAATATATCAAGTTCTTTTGGTAAGTCTTCAACGGCACATACTTTATCAACAGAACCAGTATGGATGGCATTTTTGGGCATTCCATCAAATTTTGATGATTCCGGATCTTGGACTAATACAATTCCTCCTTTTTCTTTTATAAATTTAATTCCTTCCGAACCATCACTACCAGTGCCAGATAAAACAATGGCTGCGGAGAGTTCTTGGTTATGCTCTGCCAAAGATTGGAAAAAGGTGGTAATAGGAAAGCTCAACTTTTTATCTTCCTTATCGCTTAGTTTTAATTTATTTCCTGAAAGAGTAACGAATTTTTTGGGTGGATTAAGAAAAATGGAATTGGGTTCAATGTCCATTCCATCTTCAATAACTTTGATGGGCAAATTAGTGTGCCTTGCCAACAACTCATCCATCAGGCTTTTATGGTTGGGGGCTAAATGCTGAATGACTACATAAGCATAACCAGCAATATGATTAGCATAATTAAAAAATACTTCTAAAGGCTCTAGACCCCCCGCAGAAGCACCGATGCCTATGATTGGTGTTCGGTTTGTTAACATAATTTTATTTCTTTGGGATAGTAAAATAAAAATTACTTCCTTTTCCAAATTGAGACCCTACCCAAATAGTACCTCCGTATTTTTCTACTATCTTTTTACAAATTGCTAAGCCTAATCCAGTCCCAGTATATTCAGATTTGGAATGCAGTCTTTGAAATATCTGGAATATTTTATCTTGATGCTTCGGGTCTATCCCTATTCCATTATCCGCTATTTTAAATTGGTAGTCATGTTTAGATTCTTTCAAACCAATCTCAATTTTTGGCTTGCTATCATTTGAAGAATACTTAATGGCATTGCCAATTAAGTTGTGGAAAAGTTGCCTTATGGCAGTTCTGGAATAATATATTTCAGGTAATTCAACTATATCTAAATCAACATTTTTGATATTCAAACTAGAATGAAGCAAGCTCAATACTTCTGCTAATTCTTCATTTAAATCTAACTTTTGAAGTTCTTCTTTTTGGCTCCCTGCTCTAGAGTATTCCAATAAATCTATGATAATTTGTCGCATTCTATGAGCACCATCTACCGCAAAATTGATGTAAGTTTGGGCTTTGTCATCTAATTGACTTTCATATTTATTCTTTAATTGGGTCATAAAGCTGGACACCATTCTCAAGGGTTCTTGCAAATCGTGGGAAGCTATATAGGCAAATTGTTCTAGTTCTTTATTGCTGTTCTCCAGCTTTTGTGTGTATTCTTGAAGTTCTTGATTTAATTTCTCCAATTCCTCCTGCTGTTTTTTCTCTAAAGTTATATCCCTGAAATAGATGGAGAGGCCTCTCTTTGAGGGATAACTTCTGATATTAAACCATTTCTCCAAGGGTTCATTATAAAAATCGAAGGTTCTGGTCTCATTATATTTTAAGGCTTTATCATATTCTTCTTCTGCTATGGTCCCTTTTGCATAGCGAAACAAATCCCATTTATTTTTACCTATTGCATCTTCCTTTTTTATATTCAATAATTTTTCCGCCTTTTTGTTAAAGTAGATGAAGTTATAATCTTTGTCCACTGCCAAAAACGCATCAGATATACTTTCTAATATTTCACTTTCTTTTTCATAAGCTTCCTCTAAGGCTTGGGTGATTATTTTCCTTTTGGTTATATCTTTATAATATACTGAAAATCCATCTTCGCTTGGGTAGATACTTTCATCAAACCATAGATCATAAAATTCATAATAAAATTCAAATTGAGCTGGTTTACCAGTCCTTTTTACTTCATCTAAATAATTTTTAAAAACTGATTTTTTAAGCTGTGGGAATGCTTCAAAAGCATTTTTTCCTATGAGGTCGTTTTGATCTTTCCTCATGGTTTTAAGGGCACTTTTATTTACATAAGTGAAATTATAGTCCTTATCTAAAGCATAAAAAGCATCTGTAATGCTTTCCAGTATATTTTTCTTTTCTTCCAATGTTTCAACTATACCTCTTCTGTTCAAAACTTTATCTGTAACATCTATCACGGTGGAGATCATGAGGTCTTGCTCAATAACTGGAATGTTTTTGGCATCTACATACTTGTTTCTTCCATCTTCTGTTTGAATTTTTAATTCACTCCACTTCATCCTTTCTAAATCCCCACTTTCGATATCAGCAAATATTCGTTCCTTGATTTCTTTTCGATATTCGGGATCACTATATACATTGTTAAAAAAAGAGCTCACATCGGTTAATTTGCTTTCTGGCCAACCGTAAACGGAGCTAAATTCGCTATTCATTAAGGCAAGTTTACCAGAACTGATTTCATTTACAGCTACCCCCATCGGGATGTGTTCTAGTATATTTTCAACAAGTTCTTTTTGTTTATTGAGTTCAAGTTCAATTAATTTTTTCTCAGTAATGTCGGTACTATGGCAAACTAATCCGATTATCTTTTCATTATCATAGATAGGAGTTAGGTTGGCTTGAATCCAAGCTGGTTTAAGATGGTCATTTTCTGATGGAGGGATTTCTATATTTATTTCATTTCCTTTAAAACATTCATCATATAAAGCTTTCCATCTATCAATATAATCAGCAGGCAATATGGGGATTTGAAGCATATTTTGGCCTACTTGTAGATCAAAACCTAAATCATCCATAAAGCGCTTTGTCATGGCCTGATTACTTGCCAATAAATTGTAATCTTTGTCTATGCTCCAGATAAGGTTTTGCGTCCCATTAATTAACGCATGAGAGGATTTAAGAATTTTTTCACGTTCACTTTCCTTATTTTTAATTGAAGTAGATTCTTTTGCAACACAATAGAGTAATTCCTTTTTCTTGTCATATTTAGCAGACCAAACTATTGGCACTGAAAATCCTTTTTTATGAACAAAGTGGTTTTCAAAAAAAGCAACTTCTTTTCCACTTTTTATTTCTTGGTGGATATTAGCAGTCTTTTTGAAATCCTGTGGGGCTACAAAATCCAAAAATAATTTGCCTTCTAATTCTTGGGGTTCATAGCCCCATATTTTTTTGCTTGCTTTGCTTACTGAAATGAAATAACCTTTCTTATCAATAGTACATAGGATATCCAGACTTAATTCCATGAATTCATCTAAGGATATCTGGATTTGGTTGGACATGCTCTTTTGTTAAAAAAAATAAACTATAAAATTATTATGATGTAATTACATAAGTTAATAAATATAGTTATAAGTAAATTCTTTTACAAAGGGAACGAATTTTAAGCTAGGGAAAAAAGCTATTTGCGGTCATACACTACATAGTCAAATTCAAAAGCATGCCTATCATCCTTAGGGTGGTGTTCTCTACTTAATTCTTTCCAGTCTGATTTGTCAAATTCGGGAAAATAAGCTTCTGCATCGGGGAATTCTGCATTAACCTCTGTGATATACATCCTATCCGCATATTTTAAACCTTGTTTATAGATTTGACCACCTCCTATTATAAACAACTCCTCTTCATTATTGGATTTGGCAAATTCAATTCCATCTTTAATGTCATGAAATACTTTTACGCCATTATGCTCCCAATCTTTATTTCGGGTGATGACGATGTTCACTCTTTTGGGTAAAGGCTGATATTTCTCGCCTAGAGAATCAAAGTTTTTTCTCCCCATCAAGATATGATGGTTTCTAGTCTTGTCTTTAAAATATTTTAAATCATCTGGCAAGTGCCAAATCATGTCATTGTCTTTTCCAATGGCATTGTCATTTGCCTTTGCCACTATCATTGATATTTTCATTTTGTTTTAATTTTAGAAACTTTAACTTAAGAAATTAAAGTGTGGTCTATATGTTTAAAATTTGTGTGAATTACGCATTTTTTTAGCGACTTCTTAACTCATTTGTAAGTAAATTAATTTGAGTAATTAATCATAGTAATAAAGCCTTATTTATGATTCCAGAATCGATTAAACATTTTTTGAATTCATTTCTTCAAAAAGAAATAACTCAATTTTCTCCTGTGGGTGGAGGTAGTATTCATGATGCTTATCGATACTCGATAGATGGGAAAGAGTTTTTTATAAAGTACAATGATGAAGTTGAAGGCATAATTGCAAAAGAGGTAGATGGACTCAATGCAATAGCCAAATTGAATTGTATTGCCACACCAGAAGTAATAGCCTTTGAAAAAATTGATAATTATGAAGTATTGATTTTGCCTTATATTAAAGGAGGTTTAAAAACGCCAAAGTCATGGGAGAATTTTGGAGAACACTTGGCAGAAATGCATAAAAAGCCAGCGCAACATTACGGTTGGCACCAAAGTAATTTTATCGGTAGTCTATATCAAAGCAATGAAAGGACTACTGATTTTATTGATTTTTTTATTCATCAGAGATTAAGGCCTCAAATTAAATTAGCTGAAAAACAACACTATTTTTCAGTTGAAGAAATCAATCAGTTTGAAAAACTATTTAAAAAACTTAATGAAATTCTGCCCGCTACAAGTCCTTCTTTAGTACATGGTGATTTATGGAGTGGTAATTTTATGATAGGAGAGAAGGATACTCCATATTTGATTGACCCTTCCGTCCATTTCAATTTCAGAGAAACGGATATTGCTTTTACTCATCTATTCGGAGGCTTTGATGTCAAGTTTTATGAAAGCTACAATCACCACTTTCCTTTGGAGCCTGAATTTCAAGAAAGAATATCACTTTATAATATTTATCCCTTATTGGTTCATTTGAATTTATTTGGCCGTGGATATTATGGTTCTGTGATGAGTAACCTTAATCAATATGTAAGATAGATGTCCGCACTTGGGATTTTATGTGTACGGAAATGAACATATTTATTATTTTGAAGAATTAAAAACCCGTCCTATTTCATTTAAACGCATATCTGCAACTATTCAATTTTTGGCAGCGTCTTAGCTATAGAAACAATAACAAAACAAAATTTTAACAAAAAATCTAAAAAAATGAAAACTATTAAGACCACCGCCAAAATGATTGTTTTAACATTAATAATGGGATTAGCAATTACTGTAACTGCCTTTGCGAGTTCAACTGAACCGCACAATAATCCGTTTTTTTCGGATGCTGAAATGATCAACTTATTAGAAACAGAAGCTGACTTTAATCAATTTGAATCTGAAATGAGAGAGGCAGGTGTATTAGAATGTGAGAATACTGAAATTATAGTTGTTTTAGGTCAAGAAGATGAAATTGTTTATCAAGGAAGTCACCAAATGGAAGATGAAAGCAATGCTTTTTTAACCAGGCTCTTAACTAAAGCTGATTTCATCATGTCTTCAGGAGGCAAAAATTTCTACAAAGTATTCTAATATAAACTTCATCACTAAATATTGATTTTATGGAAGATCTATAAAAAAGGCTGCCCCAAAAAGGACAGCCTTTAATATTTCCTCTAAAATCTTTCAACTTACTTAAACTTAGGATGATCTTGACCAGGAAAGTTCTCCTCAAAGAAATCACCATATTCACCAATCGTTTTCTTCATGTCTTTTCTTAGCCAGAGTATACCTATTAAGTTTGGTATAGTCATCAAGGCAATGGTGATAGCAGATAGTGTCCAGATGATTGTAGTGTCCTGGAAAGCAGCAAAGAAGAATGCCACTACATATACTATTCTGTAATAAATAACTGATTTAGGCCCGAATAAATAAGTCATGGCTCTATCTCCATAGTATGACCAGCTGATGGCCGTACTAAATGCAAATAATAATAAACCAATAGAAACAATATATTGACCATAGTCTCCAAAAAATCCTCTATTAAATGCTAAAGCAGTTAAAGGTGCACTATGAACCAATGATTCTCCTATGAATTTAATATCTCTTTCATCGGAAACTTTACCACCCTTAATGGCTATTGAACCTGTAAATAATTCATCAGTTAATAAGTCTTCATCCTTATAAACCATAATGTTATCAGCAAAACTTCTACTATGAATAAAAGTGAAATTCTCATTATTTTGGATTTCACCATCAACAACTTCTATTTTGCCAGTATAAGTAGGTAATTTTTCCTCATCATTAATATGAAGATAAATTTTATTTTTATGGTCTTCATTAGATTCAACATATTGCTTCTCTAAAATTTCAATTTCTGAATATTCAAAATTGTTGACGTGCTTTTCGTTCCACGCTCCTGATGAAAGAAGCACTAATCCTGTAACCGTACAGATTATAATAGTATCGATAAATGGTTCTAAGATAGCCACCATACCTTCTGAAAGTGGCTCATTAGCTTTTGCAGATGCGTGAGCGATTGGAGCAGAACCCTGGCCAGCTTCATTGGAAAACAAGCCTCTATTTACACCTCTATTAAATGCATAAGCAATGTTAGCACCAATAAAACCACCAGTTGCAGCAGATCCAGTAAATACATCACCAAAAATTGCAATAAGAGAAGGAATGATGTTTTCGTAATTAAAAAGGATTACTGCAAATGCACCTATAAAATAAATGATTGCCATACCTGGAACCAATTTCGAAGTAACTGCCGCAATTCTTTTAATACCTCCAATGATTACTAAAGCCAAACAAACAGCCAAAACTGCTCCTGTAATCACCTGATCAATACCAAAAGTGGCTAATAAAGTACTTGAAATACTATTAATTTGGGGTAAGCTTCCAGTTCCGAAAGAGGATAAAACGGTTGCAAAAGCAAAGATAGCGGCCAACCATTTAAGGTTTACTTTTTTGCCATTGAATTTGAAGTTAGCATTTTTCATGTAGTACATTGGCCCACCTGCCATAGTACCATCACTCAATTTGGTTCTGTATTTATGTGAAAGCGATACTTCCACGAATTTGGTACACATACCAATAGCCGCAGTTACTAACATCCAAAATAAAGCGGCAGGACCTCCTAAGTGAATAGCGAATGCAACACCAGCAATATTTCCAGTTCCTACTGTTCCTGATAATGCAGTGGCTAATGCTTGAAAATGAGAAGTGTCTCCAGGTAAATCTTTTCTATCAAATTTCCCACTAACTATTTTCAGCGCATGTTTGAAAAATCGTATTTGCGGGAATTTTAAATAGATAGTGAAAAATAAACCCGTACCTAAAAGGGCGTATGGAAACCAAGTGGCACTCCCTATAAAACTATCAATAAAAATCAGGAAATTATTTACTTCTTGCATAAAGCTTATAGTTCAATCAGTCAATTTTTTTGTGAATGGAGACAAAACTAAGAAAAATTACATAACATAATTGATTTGATTCCACAGTTTTTATGATTGGCGAAAAGAAATGATAAGTTTAGAGCATTTTGCCTAGCCTACAGTATTAGTTTTTCCACAAATGCATTTTAAGCCGTATTATTTATGAAAAGGTTATAATAAATGATGCTAATCAATTTAAAATAACTGATCTTCAGTTGATTAACTCCGATAAATTATTAAATCCTTAAAGTTCAAATATGTGTGTTTTGAAATTCATGTTTTTATTTGAATCTCCCAATTTATTATTTAGCAATCATATTTTTAAAATTATCCGTCATTCGGATGAAAAAATCAAGTGAATTTTTCGTGTTAATAATCATATTTTCTAATTCGCTTAATTGAGTCTATATTTGAACTAATCTTAAAATTATATAATGAACCCATGAAGCAATTATCTTTTATTTTATACCTCTTTCTATTCTCTTTTATAAGCCAAGCTCAATTTGAATTAGATAGCTTAAAGCAAAAATGGACTACTATTGGTCGTGAATCCATAGAAGGAGTTTATTCTCTTTCAGGAAATAGCAGATCTTACTCAGTGGCTTTAGCAAAAGAGGAAGATGTTTATAAATTAGTTTATCTTGAAGGAGGGCTAGATAATTGGGTGTATGGCGATCTGAAAGGAATGATTGCAAAATCTGAGGAAATGTATGAAGGCAGATGGAATGCTGGAAAACCTACTAAACCTAATTTGGAGGATGTTAAGATAGTCTTTGGTAACAAAAAGTTTATACTGTATTGGTCAGATTGGTCAATTGATGAATTTAAAATGACTTATCCTGAAGAAGCCAAAGAACCTACTGATATGGATAAAGTCATTATGGATTATGCTTTTAAAAGAGAGGTGATCTCTATTCCTATCCAATTAAGTGATTCAGGTTCAGTTGAAATTCCAGTAATGGTTAATGATGTATTAAAGATTTATGTTGGATTGGAGAAAACTTCAACAGAAGTAATTGTTTCAAAAGATATTGCTAAAACACTGATTCAAACCAAAACATTAGGTTATAAAGAATGGAAAGAAGGCAATTACTATCAATTTATTGATGAAAAGAAAGCTTTTGAACCACCTCATATATTTAATCTTAATTCTTTAGCATTGGGCGAAGGACAATTAACCAGCCTTGAAGCCGTTATTTCGGAAGACATCTCAAGGTCAATGTTAATTAGTATGGACGTTTTAGAACGTTTTGGTAAAGTAAACATTGACATGGACAAGCTGTTATTAACAATAAAACCTTAATCATGATTTTAAGTCAATATTTAATTATTCTATTTTCATTTTTTGCACCGCCTTCATCTTCTACTCTTGAATTAGAAATAGGAGAGTTTAGAAATACTAAGGGACATGTTTTGATCTCCGTATTTGATAATGCAAATGATTATCCTGATAATGAGGGTAAAGCCATTGCAAACAAAAAAGTCAAGGTAACGCAAAAGACTCATACAATAACCATTGAGGATTTGCCTCAAGGTGAATATGCCGTAGTATTTCTTCATGATGAGAATGATAATGAAGAAATGGATACCAATTTTGTAGGTGCACCAGAAGAAGGTTATGGTGCAAGCAATGATGCGGTCAATACTTTCAGTGCTCCAAAATACAAGGAAGCAAAATTCCTTTTGGAAGGCGAAAAGAAATCCTTAAAATTGAAGATATTTTATTAAACCAAACTATGCGTACAATTCTGATATTGATTTTATTACCATTTTTCTTTAATTCTTGTGATCAAAAAGCTCAAAATAATGAGACAAATGACCCCCTTTGGGAATTAGAAAAGCAAGTTTTTGAAAAAGGGGAAAATATAGAAATAGAAGAAATCAATAAATCAATAGAGAAAGCCACCACTATGCGCTTGAGTTGGGCTTACAGTCCGATTACTATTGCTATAAGAGTAGCTGGACAACAAATGATTAGTCCAGAGGTGAAAGTTCTAGCTAAAAGTAAGTCTGGGAATGAGTTGATTACCCATGCAGTTGTCATGATTGAAAAGAAGAATTTACAGGATGATTCGGTAAATGACCAATATTATCGAATCGAATTAAAACTAGGCGGAAGCATATGGCAAGTGATGGATGTCAAAAAAGCCTGGAATTGCAAAGCTAACAGAGGACATAGCGAAGTGAATGCTGAAGTTTGTAAATAAAAACCAATGGCTTCTCGTTTCGATTACTTCTATTTAATAGAGATTCAGTATCTAGGTTTTCGCTACCACGGTTGGCAATTCCAGCATGGATTGAAAACACTCCAAGGGATGCTTGAAAAAACATTCACTTTCCTTTTTAAAGATGAGAAATTCAAGATTTTGGGAGCTGGACGTACAGATGCAATGGTATCAGCTCAATCTGCCTATTTTGAATTATTCGTTAATCACGAATTAGAAATGGAAGCTTTTCAAAAAGAGTTAGATGAAAACTTACCTGCTGATATTAAAGTAATTGATATAAAAAAAGTCAACAGTCAATTCAATGTTATTCAGGATGTAAGCTTGAAAACCTATCATTATTATTTTGCATCAGTTGAAGAAAAATACCCCTTTGCATCTCCCTTCATGAATTGTATTCAATTTCCTTTGGATTTATCTAAAATGAAAGAAGCAGCAAAACTCTTTGAAGGAGAGCATGATTTTAAATATTTCATGGTAGGTGAATCTAAAAATAAAGACACAGTTCGCAATATTAAAGAGAGTAGAATAGAAGAGAATACCGAATTAACAGCCAGTTTCTTCCCTAAAGAAAGTTTTGTTTTTAAAGTAAAGGGAAAGGGGTTTATGCGCTACCAAATCCGCTTGATGATGGGAGCATTGATCAGAATAGGGCGAAATGAAATTTCCTTGCAAGATTTGGAAAATGCTTTGCAAGGAAATCTACCCAGTTTTGATAAATTGAATGCTGCTGCTTCGGGACTTATGGTGAAAAATGTAGAGTTTAAGATTTAAACAAATCAGAACTCAAATATCTATCTCCTCGATCACAAGTTATGCATACGATCACGCCTGATTCTATTTCCTGAGCGATTTGCAGTGCTGCGTATAAAGCACCACCACTGCTCATTCCAGCTAATATTCCTTCTTCCTTTGCCATTCTTTGGGTCATCTTGGTAGCATTTTCTTCGCTTATATCGATAGTTCTATCCACCCTTTCAGCTTCAAATATTTTGGGTAAAAACTCTGGTGACCATCTTCTGATTCCAGGAATTCTAGAGCCATCAGTAGGCTGAGTGCCCACGATTTGAATAGAAGGGTTTTGCTCTTTTAAATATCGAGAAACGCCCATGATAGTACCAGTTGTCCCCATAGCCGAAACAAAATGTGTGATTTCACCCTTTGTATCGTTCCAAATTTCAGGGCCTGTGGTTTTGTAATGCTGTTTGTAATTATCGGGGTTGCCAAATTGATTGAGCATATAATATTCACCTGTTGCTGCCATTTCTTCAGCTACAGTCCTTGAATATTCTATAGTGCCTTCAGCTTTGGTCAAGATAACTTCTGCTCCATAAGCCTCCATAGATTGAATTCTTTCAGCAGTGGAGTTTTCAGGCATAATTAAGGTCATATGCAAACCTTTTAATTTGGCAATCATGGCTAAAGCAATACCTGTGTTCCCACTAGTGGCCTCGACAAGTTTATCTCCTGCTTTTATATCTCCTCTTTCCAAAGCAGCCCCAATCATTCCTAAAGCAGCACGATCTTTTACGCTACCTCCAGGATTTTGCCCCTCAAGCTTGCAGTAAATTTTTACTTTTTTATTGGTTGGAATATTTTTAAGTTCCACTATAGGCGTATTGCCTACTAAATCTTCTACAAACATATTATTTTAGGCTACTTTTATGTAAATGCTTATTTTCTGAATCATAATAAAGTCTTGAATGAGGCTCCAGGCTTTTGGTTATCCAACTGTTTCCGCCAATTATACAATGGTCACCAATGAATGTTTTTCCGCCTAGAATTGTGACATTTGCATAAATCACGACATAATTTCCAATTGTAGGATGTCTCTTTTGGCTGGCATTTTCTTTTCTGACGCTGGTTGCACCTAAGGTAACCCCCTGATAGATTTTCACATAATCACCTATATCAGTCGTTTCTCCAATTACAATTCCTGTCCCGTGGTCAATGCAGAAATGCGATCCAATATTAGCTGCAGGATGGATGTCAACACCAGTTCTGCTATGAGCATGTTCACTTATTATGCGTGCTATTAATACATATCCAGCATTGTAGATACAGTGTGCGATTCTGTATGCAGCAATAGCCTTAAATCCAGGATAAGTCTTCACTACCTCCAATCTACTTTTTGCTGCAGGGTCGCCTTCATAGATAGCACTTATATCTTTTTCTAATGCAATTTTGATTTTTATTAAATCATTGAAAAGTACTCCTTCTTCACCTGGATATTCTTTCTGAAGATTTTTACATCTCTTTTCTAAAAGATCATGCCATTCATTTTTTAGCTCTATGTATCTTTTTTCTAATTCAGCTTTACTGGAAATTTTTTCATTACCATAATCAGGAAAAATAAAACCCAACAAAGCTTCATAAAAGGAAATGATGCTGTCTGGTGAAGGACAGCCCATTGCATTTTGATGTTCTTTATAAATACTTTCTAAAAATTCTTCTTGCATGAATCAATCTTTAATCTCTTCTCTTCCGTCTGCATGAATAGCAAATCTCCCTCTGCTTTTCTCATGAACATTTTCGTATGAAGGCCATGGCCAACCCCCGAATTCAGTTTTTTGAAATTCCATTATGGTTTCTCTGACTTCTGCAGGGTAATTCAATACAAACGGTCCATGTTGAACTACAGGTTCGTTAATTGGTTTACCTTGCAATAATAATAATCTTGCTTCCTCATCACCATTTTTTAATGTGATTTCTGCTCTGGCATCAATATAGGCACCGTGATAATGTGGTAAGTCAGTGTCATTTAATTTAAAATCTTTTCCTTGGAAGAAATATATATTTCTATTGATTTTATTTTCGCTTGTTGGTAATGTGAACTCTGCATTAGGTTCCATTTTAATATGCCAAATTGCCACTTCATTATCAGGATTAGCTGCCCATGAATCTGGTGCTGGTTTTGGAGCTGATTCATCACCTACTTTACCTGCCATTACTTCGATCTCAGTTGATTTTCCATTTACGTCTTCATGTTTGTAAACTGGAATAGTATCTTTCCAAAGCATGGCAAAGTGAGGATCAACCTTTTTACTGTCTCTTGGTAAATTTAACCAAATCTGAAAAAGCTCTAGTGGGTTTTCCTCATTCTCTTTTAATAATGGAAACATTTCTGAGTGTTGTACTCCTTTTCCAGCAGTCATCCATTGCACATCTCCGTTACCAAACCTTCCTGCAGCACCTAATGAATCAGAATGGTCAACCAAACCTTTTCTTACGGCTGTAACTGTCTCAAATCCACAATGTGGGTGTGCTGGGAAACCTGGTACTTTACTTCCGTGATACATTCTCCAACCATCTTTAATGGTGAAATCTTGTCCTATCATTCTACCCTCTAAAGAAGCGGCAGGTTCCAACTCTTTGTTTCCTTTTGGGAAAAAATCCTCATGATGAACACAAAACAAAAAGGGGTCTTGTGTTTGCCAAGGGAAGCTTAATTTTTCTATTTTATTGATTCCTGAATTTTCCATGTAGGTACAACGATTTTAGCGCTAATTATGTTGATGAAAAATGAATCGATTTAAGAAATAGGAGGTAATTTTTCACCGCAATTATGACAAAACTTTGCAAAATCGCCATGTTGCTTAGCTCCGCAATTTTCGCAGCTTCTACTGTCTACCTTAAATCTACTCTTATTCATTTCAGAGGTTACAATTCCAGTGGGTACTGCAATGATTCCATATCCCATGATCATAATAAAGGAGGCGACAATTTGACCTAAGGGAGTGATAGGAGCAATATCTCCATAACCAACAGTAGTGAGCGTTACTATTGACCAATAAATTCCTCTCGGAATATCAGTAAACCCACTTTCGGGTGGTTCAATTAAATACATAACTGCACCCATTATGGAAACTAAAATTAATACAGTAGCAATAAATAATGTGATTTTCTTTCTACTTGCAAGTAGAGCCGTAGAAAGTTGAGAGGCTTCTCCTAAATATTGAGTGAGTTTGAAAATTCGAAAGATTCTTAATAATCTAAGTCCCCTGATAATCATTAAAGATTGAGCTCCTGCAAATACAAAAGCTAATAGCGAAGGTAAAATTGAGAGTAAATCAACTATTCCAAAAAAGCTTTTAATGTAGTGCCAGGGTTTTTTAACCACTATAATTCTCAATATATATTCTATAACAAATAGCCCTGTAAATATCCATTCGGCCCATAAAAAGTAAATGCCATAATTCAACCGGAATCTACCAACACTTTCTAAAATAACAGCTAATACACTTAGGAAAATGGCGACTAATAAAATAGCATCAAATAGTTTCCCCCAGAATGTATCTGCTTTGAAAATAATTTCAAATGTTTTCTCTTTCCATTTCGCATTTGTATTTGCTTGTTCATCCATCAATATCGCTTTTTCATCAAAAATTTAATCTTATTACTTTTTAAATTGTTCAAACTATAATACCATTTTTGTGTTTTATCTATAATATTTATAAATTAAGTTAACTTTAACTAAAATTGAAATAATTAATCATATCTAACTTTAACTAAGTGAAATTACTGACCAGAGCTTTACTTCTACCATTTCTTATCCCCTTTAGCTTATTTGGACAAGCTAAAAGTAATAATACTTTGCCTGAAAAATCAATTAATTATGGAATAGATAAAACTTATGAACCCTATGAGTTTATAAATAAGGACGGTAAGGCAGACGGCTTTAATGTGGAAATTATAAAAGCAATTGGAGAAGAACTTAATTGGAATATTGAGATTTATCCTGATGATTGGAAAGTAATCAGAAAAAAGTTAGAAGACACAAATGAATTGGATGTTGCAGCCTATTTTAAGTCTGCAGCTCGTGAAGATAGCATCTTGTTTTCCCGTCCTATAAGTTTGGTTTATTATTCCATATTCACTCGATCGGACAAAGAGCCTGTCGAGGATTTGTTTAGTCTTTCTGGTAAAAAGGTAGCCATTCAAGAAGCTACAATAGTAGAAGAATATTTTGATCAACTTGGATTTTTAGATTTAAGAGACCTTCAGACTTATTCCTCAGAATCTGATGCTATTAATGCTGTAGTAAGAGGAGAGGCAGATTGTGCTATCACTTCCTTTATGACGACAAATTATAAAATGGAAGTCGAAAATATTAAAAATATTCAATCTTCAAGTGATCCAGTTTTTATTACGGAATACTGTTTTGTAGTGAATAAAGAAGATTCGGCTATTCTTGATTCTTTAAACTGGGGATTAAGATTAGTAAAAGCATCAGGAGAGTATGATCAATTATTTCAAAAGTGGTTGACACCTAAAAAGGGATGGTGGTCTCAAAATCAGGAACTAGTAATCATGATTTTAGCCATTTTATTTTTATTATCAGTAACGGCTTTGGTATATATTTATTCACTAAGAAAGTTGGTTCAAAAAAAATCACAAGTCATTAAAAAAGAAATTCAAACCAGGGCTGAAACAGAATGGGAACTGCTGGAAAGTGAGAATTTAAGAAAGAAAATGGAGGTTTTTACTTCTGTAATGCTTGTTGAAACTGACTTAGAGCATAATATTACCCAGGCACCTAAATTGTTTTATTCCACCTTAGGATTTAATGAAGAAGATATCTTAGGAGTTAATATTCATCAGCTAATAAATGCTAAATCAGTTTCTAAGGATAAAGAAATTAAAAGTGTTTTAATGAATAAGGAATTTCCATATTTAGATGCTGAATATGAATTCAAGACTAGTTCAAATATTCCCGTATGGATGGAAAGTAGCACCTCATTACTTTATGATGAAAAGAAACGGATAAAGGGATTTAAACAATTTTTAAGGGATATTACTCCATTAAAACAAGCAAATATCAATTTAAAAGATTTGAATGCTGAATTGGCTAACTTTATGTATAAGACCTCCCATGATGTAAGGGGCCTATAGCCAATGTTTTAGGATTAGTGAATTTGGGTAATATGACCTCAAAAGATAAAGAAATCCAAAGCTATTTTGGATTGATAGAAAAAAGTGTTCAAAAACTTGAGCACATCTTTAATGATTTTAAAGAAGTAAGTTTTATCCTGCATGGTGAATTGAATATAACCACATTTGATATAAAGGAATTAATAGAAGAGGTATCCATTTCAGTCTTCAGGAAGAGAAATAAAGATATTAATAAAGCATTAATTGATGTAGAGGTATTAACAGATTCTCAATATATGACTTCTGATAGAGCTTTACTTAAAAGATTGGTCTATCAAATAATTGAAAATGTATTTGAGCATAATAATTATTATGATACTGAATTGAAAATCACATTCGAAAAAGAAAATTCATCTCATTATAGGATGTATTTTAAAGATAATGGAATAGGAATACCTGAAAATTTACAGAAAAAGGTTTTTGAAGTGTTCTTTAAAGGGAAGCGAAGTGATATAAATGTAGGGATGGGGCTTTACATGGCAAAAAAAGTAGTTTCAAGACTTGGAGGAGAATTAAATCTAAAAAGTGAAATTGAAACGGGTACAACTATAGAAGTGATATTGCCCGTTAGGCAACTAGCTGAGAATTTGAATTATAATTAGGGTTCTCTTGAAAATTAAAACGTGACTCTAATTATCATTCAAAGCAAATATAAAGTCTCATTTTTTGAAATTTTATCATATCTAAAACCTCAAAAAGCTTTGATTTAGAGGAAATCTGAGGTTTTAGATATTAAATCTAGATTTATACCCAAAATTATATCTTGAAGTTTCTACTTTTCCTTTTTGCTACTATATAACAAGAATTGTCCGCAGGCGTCTTTGACGCTAAAATGTCTCGCAAAGTCGCTAAGCCGCAAAGTTTTCGCAGAGAATACTTTTGTTATCTACTTTGATGTTCAGTTTATAAGACTGCGATGACTTGATCAAAAAGAAAGAAAAAATCAAGACAAAAAGATGCTTCATCGCTACATACCATCGCTGGCCCGCCTTTTGTCCTCCTGCCCGCCCTCTTCGAGCAAGACCTTTCCCGCATTTATCGGGATATTATTTGGTTTTGAAGATTGGTAGTATTAATCAAGAGAGGCTTAATTAGATTATTTGGGAATGGAAAAAGAGAAAATAGTACCTTTTCCTTCTTCGCTTTTCACCCAAATTTCACCACCATTTTTCTCAACAAATTCCTTGCATAATATTAAGCCTAAACCAGTACCTTTTTCTTTTGCTGTTCCTTGAGTGGAGTGCTTAGTGTCTATCCTAAAGATTTTACTAGCAACATCTTTTGGCATCCCCACTCCATTATCTGCTATTTTCACAACATATCTTTTGTTTTCTTCTATTACACCCATTTTAATTTTCCCTCCATCCTCGGTGAATTTTATGGCATTAGATAATAAATTTCTAATCACAGTTGTAATGGAATTAGGATGAGCAAAAGCACTTACAGGCTTAGTGTTTTTCACCTCAATCTCAATGTTTTTATTTTCTGCTTGCTTCTCAAGAAGCTTTTTATTTTCACTTAGCATTTCCGTAAGATCAACTTCCTCAGCTTTAAATTCTATGTTTCCTGTTTGAGAACGAGACCATTGAAGGAGATTTTCCAATAGTGCAAATAAATTTTTCAAAGATTTATCTAAGTCCTTGGCTAACATCTGTATCTCTTCCGTACTTAAACTGCTGGTATGATTCATTAATAGACCAGAAAATGAAGTCAGTGAATTTAAAGGCCCCTTTAAATCATGGCTGATAATAGAGAAGAATTTATCTTTGGTTGCATTTAAATCCTCTAGCTCATCATTTTGAGCCTTCACTTTCAGGTTAGCTGTTTTCAATTTGGAATTACTTCTCCTTTGCACAAGAAAAAGGGTGAAGATCAAAACAAGGATGATGGCGATTAAGGCCACCATTATAATTAAGAAATTTTTAAACCTTTTCTCTTCTTCTAATTCGAATTCCTTTTGAATTCTATTTAATTCTAATTGATCAATTAAGCTTTGTTTTTGATTGATAGAATAACGGCTTTGCATTTTTAAGATACTTCTGTCATTCTTCTCTTTTTGTAGAAAGTCTTCTAACGCTTTAAATAATTCGCTATATTCTAAGGCATTCTTATAATCTCCTATGGCTTTATATGCTTTACTTAATAAGGCATAAGTTTCCTGAACCAGTTCCTGATTTTGAGAACTTTGAGCTAGAGGATTTGCTAATTTTAAATTTGCCAGTGCTCTTTCAGGATTGTCCTCTTTTAAATAATATCTTCCAACCGAATTATATAAAGAGGCTAATTGCGCTTCTGCATTTTTGTTATTTTGCAAAATATCGAGGGCTGCTACATAATTGTCGTATGCTTGATTAGATTTATTTTGAAGTAAATAGATATTCCCTACAGCATTTAAACATTCAGCTTCTTGTATAGGAGACTTAATCCTTCTGTACGTTTTTAAAGCTTTTTTATAATAACTTAAAGCTTTTTCGTATTCATTTTCATTTGCATATATATCTGCTAAATCAGTATTTGCATCTGCCTCTACCTTAGGAATTCGTTCGGAGTTGGCATAATGAAGGATGTTTTGGTGTTGTTCTATAGATTTGCCCGTTTCTCCTGTAGCGTAATAGGTATAACCCAATTTTTGATTGATATAAAGTCTAAGAGGGGGGAGATCGTAATTTCTGAGTAAGTTAGAAGCTTTTTCTAAAAACTCTTTGCCATAATAGTAATCTTCTACTTGGTCAAAAAGCTGATAAAAGCCAATATAGGTAAAAATTAGAGCAATCTCATTTTCTGTTTTTTCATCAATATCTAAAGCTCTAATTAGCAAAGACATTGCCTTTTCTAAATCATTGGTTTTGTTAATGTGAATAAAAGCTAATTCTTTAGAAACCTTGCTTTCAATATCATTTCTATCAATATCTTTAGCCGACTGTAATTCCTCCTTTTTATTTTCTAATAAATCCTCTGTGTCAGCAGTAGAAATACGTGTTTCCAGGGCTCTAAACCATTCCCATTCCGAAGCAAGGTCTTTCTTTTGTGCTTCCAGACTAAAGATTGAGATCGAAAAAATTGTAATGAATAATATCGCTTTTCTAAGCATTATGAATTGACATTAAATATCAAATTAAGCAAAAAAATATTGATAGTAAGTATTAGATTAAGTGTTTTTTAGATAAAAATTAAGATTTTTTGAAATAAATAATCTTAATAATTTCTGAGTTAGAAACAGCCTTTAATGATCATAATTGATGATTTTGAAGATTTTGTTTCAAATAAACATTTTAGTTTAATGTAAAAAGTTATTAAATAATGTAATTAATTTAATAATAGATTTTAAATTTTAGATTAATGGACTTATATTTGAATGTAAGATATTTAAACGCTTTCGACATGAAAAGACTTTTACTAGTTATTATTTCAGCATTATTTCTTGGAGCATGTGCCCAAAAAACATGTCCAACTTATGCTTCAACTGATTTGAACACTGAACAAGAATCTAATTCTGAAGAACAATCTGTTTGATCTTCAATTCTTTTTATTCAATATATTTCTTCACATCCTGAGCTGTAATTTTTTCTGCACCTAAGATTATAAGTCTCTCCACTACATTTCGAAGTTCACGTATATTGCCACTCCAATTATATTCCTTTAATTGATTCAATGCATCTTTGTCTATAGATTTTTTCTTGGCACCGTGCTCTTCCGCAATATCACCTAAAAATCTTTCAACTAATTCAGGTATATCATCCTTTCTGTTTTTCAATGGGGGAACATTAATTCTAATGACACTTAATCTGTGGAATAGATCCTCTCGAAATTCACCATTATCAATAGCTTCCTTTAAGTTTTTATTGGTGGCCGCAATAATTCTGACATCCACTTTAATATCTTTATCTCCACCCACTCTATTGATTTTACTCTCCTGTAAAGCTCGCAAAACCTTAGCTTGAGCAGATAAAGGCATATCTCCTATTTCATCTAAAAATAAAGTACCTCCTGAAGCTTGTTCGAATTTTCCTATTCTTTGTTTTACAGCAGATGTGAAAGATCCCTTTTCATGTCCAAATAACTCACTTTCAATTAATTCAGAAGGAATTGCAGCGCAGTTTACTTCTACCATTGGTGATTTTGCTCTTTCACTTTGCTCGTGAATTTGTCTTGCCACCAATTCTTTTCCTGTCCCATTTTCTCCAATGATCAATACCCTTGCATCGGTAGGGGCTACTTTAGCGATCGTATCTTTTACTTCCTCCAATTCTTTGGAGGAGCCAATCATTTCATATTTTTTAGAGACTTTCTTTCTGAGTGTTTTAGTTTCTGCCATCAGTGTTGACTTGTCTAAAGCATTTCGGACAGAAACTAATAATCTATTTAAATCAGGCGGTTTGGAAATAAAATCGAAAGCGCCTTTTTTGGTGGCTTCCACAGCATTGTCAATAGTGCCATGAGCAGAAATCATAATGAAAGGAATTTCAATCCCTTTTTCATATACTGCATTGAGTAATTCCATGCCGTCCATTTTCGGCATTTTGATATCACAAAGGACTAGATCGTAATGTTCGTTTTCGATTTTTTTTAAGCCTTCAGCACCATTTGCTACTTCTTCTACCTCATATTTTTCATATTCTAGTATCTCCTTTAAAGTTTGGCGAATACTAGCTTCATCATCTATCAATAGTATTTTGGACATAGTTATTGGGTTTTGCAAAGTTCAATATAAATAAAAAATTGCAAGCCTATAAGCCGAGTTCTGTTTCCGTCAAAAGACGGACTCTTATCATTTATCTAACGCAGTCTACCCCTTTTTACCATCCAAATAGGATTTTAGGACGAGCAGCCCTTATCCCGAAGTTCGAAAACTTCGGGAGCAAAAATGTATGTGACCTTACAACCCGAAAGGTTTACCGTGCACTCGAATATTACTATCCGAGACGGTGGGCTCTTACCCCACCTTTTCACTATGACCTTAACGACTAGCGTTAAGGCTACCTGTTTTCTGTGGCACTATCTGTTCTTGATTTTCACATCAAGACCCTTGGTTTCTCAAGGTACGGTGCTCTGTGTTGCTCGGACTTTCCTCCCCCCGATAAATCGAAGAGCGATAAGACGGCTTGCAATTTTTATTATTAAATCTTATTGACAAAAATAAGACCAAAAAATGGATTTGGAAGTGAGAATAGGTGAATTAGTTGAAATTATTAAAATGTTATAGATGTGCCTTTAATGCACATCTTGTCCTGTTAATTTGTGTTCCCAAGCATCAGCTACAGTAGCTACTTCTTCTATAATGTCTTTTAAAACCGCTTCGGTAGCACTTTCCTCTAATATTGCTGCTTCAACTCTTATGAAGTCGTCTACCAAAACAAAGCGTGCAGTACAAAAAGTAGCATTAGCTCGAATAAGGTTTTCTAGATTAATAGCAGTACTAAATTCACATACTTTGGAAGTAAATTCTATACTTGGTTTATTGGTGATATCACTCTTTTTTAAAGTGCCTAGTACTGCTTGGTATCTATTACCGCCTAAGGGATAAATAACCACTGACTTATTGGTATCATATTCTTGGAATTGACCACCAATCTCATTGGCGTAGGATTCCATAAATTCATTAAAATTCATAAGGCTGTCATTAAAAAGTTTTCTTAGTCACGTTTTATATGATTCTTCAAGTAAGAAGATGTATATAGTAACAAATTTAGTAAATTATTGTAATAAATTTAGAAATAATTTTATTTAATCTTTACCAATGTCGCCCCATAGCCAAATTTTTCTTTGTGCGTATCCTTAAAAAATTGAATATTATCATGTTGAGACAATTGTTTATGGATGTTATTTTTTAAAACGCCATTTCCAACCCCGTGTATAAAAATAATTTCATCTAAACCTGCCATAAAGGCTTCATTAAGTTTTTCTTCAAATTTTGAAAGCTGAATTTTGAGAATATCCTCTTTTGGTAAATTTTCATAATAGGGATCAATAGTTTCAATATGTAGATCTATTTCAGGAATTTGATTATTGCTTTTCCCAATGTTTTTATAGCTTTCGCTTTCTTCTTTTCCTTTAAAAAAGCTGTCTTTTAATTTATCTATATCAATCTTTTCAGGTTCAACTGATTCTTTTGAAGATTGATTTAATGGGATTAGATAGCCTTTCTTATTTAAGTATGGGATGTCGGTTTTGTCTTTCTGAAAATGTTTGGCTTTTATTTTCACAGTGATTTTTTCTGGTCTCATTGGGATTGACCACTTACTGTTTTCGGTAAGAATTGTGAAAGAAAGTGGAGCCCAAGTATTGAGATGATCCATATTTCTTTCTGTGATTTTACTGAATTTCTCAGCAAATATTTTTTCAGACAGGATGGTCTTTTCTTCATTTTTGCCATTTATCTCATTAGCCATTATCAAAATATCTTCTTTTGATGGATTGAGGAAGTATATGCTGTTCAGATGATCATTTAAAGGGATAATTGCTAAATGAAAACCCTTTAATTGATTTGGCTGCTCGTAAACTGTTTTTTGTTTAGTAGGCTTTTGGCTTTCATATTTTTGAGTATCAAATGCTGTACTTTCATCAGAAGAAACGACTACCAATTCAGATTCCAAAACAGGAATAGCAAATCCATCTTCTATTTCAACTTCCACCAAAGATTTATCTAGCATTTTAACTACTATGCCTTCTTCGGTTCCTTTCATTAATCTAACTCTATCGCCTATTTGCATGATTATTCAATTTTTAAAAATATAAAGGATGCAAAACTACGCCTTTTCCATCCCATTCTACTGTTGGGAACGGAATTTTAACCTTATTGATTAGCTTGAATATAATTTTTAACCACTTTTGCTCTACCTCGAATTTGCTTAGGTTCATATCCAAACTCAGCAGCCATTGTCTGTTTGCAGTATATCCATTTTCTATGTTCTCTTCAGGACTTCCGTAAATCATTTGATTGCCACTGTAGCCAACTGAAAATTGTAGCCAATCAGGGAATCTATTGCTTTCACTAAAAATATTAAAATCAGTACTTAACCAATATGTTTGCCCATTATAATCTTTAATGAGTTGTTCAAAATAATTATTCCCAAGTGTATTGGGTCTTAAGTCAGCATAAGGGCTTGGTGAAAATGAAAACTTTGGATATATGTAATTCTGTTTAAATAGAAATTGTTGGTAGGGGAGGAATGCGCCAATAGTATTAGCTAAAGCATCTCCCCAAGAGGCTCCATAACTTGTGGAAAAACCGTCAAAAACTTCAATAGGAAGCATCATTAATGTAGAACTTATGCTGCTGTATAGCATAGCTTTTTTGGGATTCATTCCAGTGTTTTTCAACAATTCAAAATTGATATCTGTGAGATGGTAGGCCGTATAAATATGTCCTAATTTATCCATCTGCAGCCATTGCTTATTGTCGTTGAAGAATTGGAAAGATTGTGACTCGCTATCCTTATACCATAAAAAGCCCAATCCCGTCATTCCGCTGGCATAAACTGCACTTTCAGCTATAATAAGATTTCTTAGCTTTTTTTGGTCAATGCTATCTTTTTGAATTTGGGCATGGACTAGATTCTGGAATAATATTAAGGCAGAAAAGATAAGTAGCAATATCCTCATAATTCAAAATTAGGGATATTTAGCTATTAAGCATTATCTAAGGCAGATTTGTAGGTGTCCAAAGCACGTTGTCTTGCTTCTTTATGGACAACCATTGGTTCAGGATAATCTGAAGTATTCACTTCTGGTACCCATTTTTTGATGTAAGCTTTATTTTTATCGAATTTATCGGTTTGGCTGTATGGATTGAAGATTCGGAAATAGGGCTGAGCATCCGTTCCAGTCCCCGCAGCCCATTGCCATCCACCATTGTTGGATGCTAATTCATAATCTAATAGTTTTTCTGCAAAATAGGCTTCTCCCCATCTCCAATCGATGAGTAGGTGCTTGGTTAAAAAACTAGCGGTAATCATTCTTACCCTATTATGCATATAACCGGTTTGATTTAACTCCCGCATGCCAGCATCCACAATGGGGTACCCTGTTTTCCCCTCGCACCATTTTTTAAAATCTTCTTTACTATTTCGCCATGGAATGGCATCATATTTTGACTTGAAAGCATTATTCACCACATGAGGGAAGTTAGCTAGAATCATACTATAAAAATCTCTCCAAATTAATTCATTAAGCCAGGTATCGTTCAGTTTTTGAGCATAAGAAACGGCTTCTCTTATGCTTATAGTACCAAATCTCAAATGAATTCCTAACCTGCTCGTGCCGTTTTTAGCTGGGAAATCACGATGCTCATCGTATTTTTTAATTATGCTTTTATCATATTCCCTTGCAGGAATAGGTATATCTGATTTGACGAATCCAATATCTTCCAGACTGGGTAGTGTTGGATTGAATTGATGAAAATTTTCTTTCTTAAAGGAGATCTTATAAGGATGAATATGTCCTGACTCCAGCTTTTCGAGCCATTTATTTTTGAATGGTGTGAACACCTTATAAGGCTCGTTACCACCAGTCAAAATTTCATCTTTCTCGAAAATCACATGATCCTTAAAATCATAGAAGCCAATACCTTTTTGTTGTAAAATATGATCTATTTTCTGATCTCTTTCTAAAGCGTAAGGTTCATAATCTCTATTGGTGAATACGGATTGAATGTTATATTCTTCAATTAATGATTTATAGACTTCCTCTGGTTTACCATGTTTAACTAACACTCCTGAACCGATTTCTTGGAGTTGTTTATCTATTTCTGTTAACTGATTATGGATAAAATTTACTCTAGCATCAGACTTATCTTTGAGATCATCCAAAATCTCAGAATCAAAAATGAAAATAGGGAGTACGGGTTGATTATCTTGCAGTGCATAATATAATGCAGTATTATCATATAGTCTTAAATCCCTTCTAAACCAGAAAATAATTATATTCATTTTAATTTTGTTTTATTATAGATTTAGTTTTATTTTTAAAAAAATTAAATTCAAATGAAAGTATAAATTTAAACTGAAACCTTATGAGAAAGTTAACAAAAGTATGTATGGGAATCTTAACAATTATTTCTGTATCATGTTCAGAAAATGAAATGGAAATTATTGAAACGAGAGATATCAATGAATTTAGACGTTTAGATATTTCAGATATAAAACAGCTAGTTCATAATGAGAAAGATGAAGAAATTAGACGGTTAAACGATATTTCATATGAATTATGTGAAGAATTTAAAAAATATGTTGCTTCTGGAACAAGAATTCGAAAAAAAATCAACTTTGAGTTTAATAAATCAAAAAATGATGCGGTAGTAGTTACTAAAATTTTCGATAATAGTGTAATAAATAACAACGCAAGAACTAGGTCTTTATTAAATCGCGCTAGTCAAATAAATATTCATAATAAAACTTACCAATCAGAATTATTTCTGGTTAATCGTGCTTCAGCAGATTTTTCTAAAGAATTGATAATTTCACCAGCTTTTGAATTGGAGGACACTGATGATTGTGAAGATTGTATTGCAGCGTATATTAATAATGAAGTCACTGGTGAATGGGATTTGATTATGTTAAGTGAAGATGAAGCCTTGAATACATCAAACCCAGTTATGGTTATGTCTCAAAATTTGGCTGGAGCAGATATCGTAATGCCTATATATGATGGTGGCGGATCTAGTTCAGGTGGAGGTTCGACAGGTAGTAGTTCATGGGATAATAAATATAGATTAAAGAATTTTAAAATGCACGACAGATATGAAGGAGTAGGAAATTCTGAATTGGGTATATCATATATTACCTATCTTTATGGGTATGGTACATCTGCAATAAATAGAGATCAGAAAGTATTTAAGGTGGATAAAGATGATATTGGAAAAAATCTTCAAGTTACTGGCGATTTGCCTACTGTGATGTATAGAGCAGAAGATTATGATAATCCAGATAAAGGAGAAAGTTTTTGGTTTTCAGCTATTAATTTTTTTGAAAGGGATTGGGCACATTCGAAGAAAACTTTTTCCACAGTTGTACATCCAGATACTGGTAAAACCTATTCCTTAAGTGGTAATGCTAAGTTGTCTTCAGATGTATATTTATACTCTGGACAACAACCTGTTTGGCTTGGAAATAGTATTGTGAGTTATGGTTATAAATATTTGTATTCTTCCCCTGCGAATGGTTCTTATTTCAAAATAGTTAAACAATAGATATGATTTAAATGTCAAATTAATTTGTAGAATTATATAAAATGAATTGTAATTTGTTGTTAACTTGATATACAAAATACTTATTAATTAGCTTTTAAAGCTCATTGAACTTTGTTTCAATGAGCATTTTTATTTATAAAAGAGATAAAAAAGTCTATTTTATGAGTTATTATTTTAGGGACTAAGTAAAATGATTCCAAAATTATCAACTACTTATTTGGGATCATTACCTTTAGTTATATACAATCAAAGTGAAAGCTAAAAAACTCATTAAAGATGTGTTCATTAAATAAACTAAGTTTTTTTGCCTAAAGGCAGCTTCTCAGCTAATTCTACTTCCTACTTTTTTGATTTACCGTTTCAAAATAGTTGTATTATTTAAGTAAAAGTCATAAGTTATTTTTGACACAATTTCCGAATATTATGTGTTCATAGCACTGTTTTTTTCTTTTTTTAAATAGAATTTTTGAACTCACAACCATTTTTTAAAAAGTTAAATTGGAAAATTTTTAGTGAAATTGTTTTTGAACTTTCACATCATTCTCTTCCCTCTTGATAATATCATTTTTAATGTGGTTTAAATCATTGTCAGATTCTTTTTCAGTAGGTTCGGATTTTTTTTCTATACTTTTCTTTTTTTGATTTTTATTAAAAATATCACGTAACTGATCAAAGCTGGTCACATATACTAAACTAACCCCAGTACTAGTCGTTGCTGAATTCGATAATTGAGAAGTGATCAATGTATTGAAATTAGTTCTATTATAAATTTTAGCCCTAAGCTTTCCATCAGGTGTCAATAAATATTCTACTGACCAATCTCCTAAAATTCCTAAAATTTCTTGGTTTACATTGTCAGTTTCGCCTTGAGTAAACCCTCCATCTCTAGTGACTCTTAATCTCCCACCAAGAAAGCTATAAGAAAGTCTTAACTGGAAAGTATTAAATTGATCTTCATCAAATGAACCTAAATCCACATCGATTTCAAGATTTTCATCTATCTGAGTTACCCAATAACTCAATTGATTTGAGAGGAATTCGCTTACGGAACTACCTACTGACCCACTTACTGCAAAGGAAGCACGTGGCGATAATCTTCGCAGAATAATTAAACTAAATACTTGTCTTTTAAGTTCTTGCTCATCTACCTCCAACTCTGATTCAAAGGCAATTACACTAGTTCTCAATGGGAAAACTGATTGTGTTGATGTATATATTTGATCTGGATATTCGGAAAAGTTGATATCAAAAGCGACTTGAGGCTGTAATAAATCACCCTGCAAATCCAAAATCACTTTTGCTGGATACCTTCTTTTTAATTCTGGAGAATTAGCAATCGTAGAATCTTGGCCCATATCAATTATGGGCAATAAAGAAACGTTTTGTTCATAGACCGCTTGAATATCCAAATTGGCTCGATAGGGATCTCCATCCCATGTGATATGGCTGCCTGATTGAATACTGAATTCTTTATTAATAATATTATAGAGTGTAAAATTATAACCGCCCTCCGTAAGCGTATAATCTCCAATCATAGAAAAAGCGCCATTTGTATCTATATTCATACTTAATTTACCATTGCCCCTTCCTCTTATGATATCCCCAGATTTTATATCAAAAATTATTTCTGCATATGCATCAGGTGTGAGCTCCAAATCTAAATTCATGGTTACTCCTCTTATATCCACACCTTCTGATTTATTGATAACCTTGGTTTCACTATCTGCTGTGTCTTTAACATTTATGAAATTAATAAAGTCTTCTTGTTCCACTGAAGAAGTACTTTCCACTGGAATAAATATTCTTGTACCTTTTTCTGATTTTGCGTTTGCATCTATTGTTAGGTTTCCAACGCTGCCTGTAAAAGAAATATCTCCACTGGTAAATGCCGTACCATAATACAATTGGTTGTCTTTAGCGGAAGTGTTGAGCACTTTTAAATTATCCATTTGCCCCTTTAAATCTAATCTTAAATCAGTGAATCCGTCATGCAAAAGATCACCATTAAGAAACCCTCTGTTTCCTTGATTATCTGTGAGCTGAATATTCTCAAAGGTTACTTTTTCTTGGTTGAAATTGATATTTCCAGTGTAATCATAAAAGGTGTTTAAATAATTAACTCTAATTCCTCCATTGGTGATTTTTCCTGTTCCATTAACCACTGGCCGGTTTAAATTACCTGATATCTTAAACTCACCATCCACCTCACCGCTCATATCAGAAAAGATGGTGTTAATGAAGGGTTCAACTATAACTAAATTAGTTTTTCGTAAATTTGCATTTAAATCTAAAGGGCTTCTTTCGTTAGCTGGCGCGTAACTTCCTTCCAATTTTATGATGTCTTGTTCTTGTCGCTTAACAATGTAATCCATCATTAATTTTTCCTCTTTTGGTTCCCAATTGGAATAGCCATTAATGTCTCCAATTAAAAATTCGTCCAGGTAGATATCGAGTAAGCTTAATTCGGTTGAAAGCAGAAATTTATTTTGAAAATTTTGAATGTTAATAAACCCATTGGCAGTACCTTTAAAATCATGTTGCTCAACAAGTTCATTTATGTTTTCAATTTTGAAACTGTCGATATTGATCATTAAAGATTTGGTAGAATCCATGGATAGTTCACCATTTGCAATTATCCTCTCATCCTCAGAAGAGATACCAAAATTCTTAAATAAGTAATTATTGCGGCTAATTTTAAGATTATTGCCCTCAACAAAATTCCAGTTTTTTGAAAAGAACTCAATATCGGATTGAGTTATTGAAAGATTTATACTATCCTCCAGAAATTCTAAACTTCCACTTAGGTTAAGGTGATTGTCACTTTGAACTTGGTCAAGAAAAGTAGTGAAATTTATTTCTCTTCCAGTCCAATAAAGCTCCATATTCAGGTTTTCGCTTTGTATATTATTATTTAATTGTTGATTGGCTGAATTTATAAAACCTATTCCGAGCACATCTTGACTTAAATGATATTTGCTGAAATTCAGATCAATATTATTTTTTGAGAACACATAATTATCATAATTAATTGAGTCAAAGGAAGATTCTATATAAATACTACTACTTTCTCCATTTTGAAATTGACCGGATATCAAAGCTCCTTCCTCAATATATAATTTAGGTATGAACAGATTAATTAAAGGGTTAATCTCTTTAATCAGGAAATTAAAGTTGAGAGCGTACTCTTCTAAATTTGCGGACGAGTCAATTGCGCTATAATAATTTTCAATCTTGTTTTTATCATTCTCAATGTTAAGTCGATATTCTTTAGCTGTTCTAAACAAATCCTTCTGCAACTGTGTGAATTGATATTCCCCATCTATATTTGCTCTAAATAGATCAGAGTTTATATTTAATTTTCTAAAACCATTATTGTTAGATGTATTGACAGTTAAAGAATCTAATTGAATGGAATTTCCCCTATAAGCTGCATATATTTTTTGTAATGAGGTGTTGCCTTCAATACTATCCAGCGTAATGCCACTACCATTAAGATTTCCTTTGGCCTTAATGATTAAATCTTCTTTTGTAATATTTAGTTTTTTCAAATTAATGGTATCCAGATCAGCAGTCACATTGATTAAATTTTTATTATTTCTCAAATCAATTGATCCATCCATTTGAAACTTTAATAATGGATCATTAATATTTAATTTTCCATTAAAAAATTCTGAAGCTAATTCTGCGTTGGTAGTAATATTCTGATATTCATACCCATTAATTCCAATTAAGTTGATGTTAGCATTCAAATTAAGCTTGGCTGTTTCTAAAGTGAATCCTGAGCCTTGAATATTGCCAGTCATTTGTACTTTTTGAAAAATAGAATCAGCATCTAAAAATTTACCTAAATTGAAATTATAGGTTGAAACACTACCTTTATAAGTAGATTTTCTAGAATCTTGAGCGATTTTAAGGTTTAGATCAGATTCTACTCGTCCTAATGGTGATGTAAAAACTCCATCGGCCACGAAATCAGTAGGGAAGCCCATAAAACTGCCCCTAAAATTAGTGATCCCAAAATTCTGAATTCTTTGGTAGGCTATACTATCATTCACATATTGTTTGAGATCTGAAGGAACCAGAGAAGAGTTTATTAAGTCTACATCAATAAATGCTTCACTTATATTTGGGAGTCCATCTATGCTTAAATCTCCTTTAATAAAACTGGAATTTCCAAATTGCATATCAAGATCTTTAGCTTTAAACCTTTTGATTTTACCATCGAATTTCCCTGTTAGATTTATTTTTTCATCGTAATTATTAACAAAGGGAGCAAAGAGCGCAAGATCCTCCGAGTAAATTATTGAATTCTTAAAATTGGCATTTATATTCACTGAATCTATTAAATAGGAAAGATCACTGATGCTATTATAGGTGAAAACAATGGAATCAGTAATTAAACTTTTATTCAGTTCTAAATTCAATTCTGTTAAAGAGAGTCTACTTTGAGAAATTTCAAAATTGGTATTCAGGTGATGAATGCTTAAGTCTGTTGCAGAATCAATGGCAGATAATTGATTTACCTCAATTTGAATGGTGTCTGCTCTGCTTGAAAAATTATTTAGATCAGCATTTAAATCATGTAAAACAAATTGGTTGTAATTAAATCCTTCCTGAATGCTGTCTACATCCAAATTAATTACCCCTAAATTGATATTAGATAATGAAGCTTCTCTAATCAGTAGGTTTATAGCCTTTTTTACAGTGCTGTCTTTTTTGGGAGCAGATAAATTCCGTATGGCTTCGACCAAATAATCTATATTAAAATAATCATCTCCTTTTTCTCTGATAAGCATTACCCTACCATCACTTAATCTTAAATTATCTAAAAGTATACTTTCATCATCTATAAGTTGCTTTATGTCATAATCAATCCATATTGATTTCAGGTCAATGAAAGTACTTTGGTCTTTATTTTTTACATAAAGTCCTGAAAGCGTGATTTGGTCAAACCATTCAATATTTATTTTTTCAATACTAATATCAAAACCTAATTTTTCACTTAAATAGTCACTGCCATATTGGGCAACTTTGGTTTGAACAGAGGAAGATTGCATGGCTAAAACCAAAACACTCATCGAAAAAAAAAGTATAAGGAATACCCATAATATTGCTTTTGCAATACCTTTTTTAATACCTTGCGTTATATTTTGCTCCTCTTTCAAATTTTATGGATATCAATATTTTAGCCATCGAATCTTCCTGTGATGAAACTTCTGCGGCAGTTGTACAAAACGGGAAAGTACTTAATAATATTATTGCTACTCAGTCGGTTCACGAAAAATACGGAGGAGTAGTTCCCGAATTGGCATCGCGTGCTCACCAACAACATATAGTACCTGTGGTTGAACAAGCACTTTCCGCTGCAAATATAAGCAAGAAGGATTTAAAAGCAGTAGCTTTTACTCAAGGACCTGGCCTGTTAGGTGCTTTATTAGTAGGAAGTAGTTTTGCGAAGTCATTAGCATCTGCTTTGCAAATACCATTAATAGGCGTAAATCACATGCAAGCCCATATTTTAGCCCATTTTATTGAAGAACCAAAACCAAAATTTCCTTTTCTATGTCTTACGGTTAGTGGCGGCCATACACAGATTGTGAAAGTTAATGATTATCTCGATATGGAAATATTGGGAGAAACCAGAGATGATGCTGTAGGTGAAGCTTTTGATAAGATTGCAAAAATTATTGGTTTACCTTATCCTGGTGGGCCAATGATAGATAAGCATGCTAAAAAAGGAAATCATGAAGCATTTCAATTTCCTGAAACTGAAATGCCAGGATTTAATTATTCTTTTAGCGGAATTAAAACAGCAGTATTATATTTTTTGCAAAATAATAGTCAAAAAGATCCTGATTTCGTTAGCGATAATTTGGATGATATATGTGCTAGCGTTCAGCACCGGTTAATTATGACGCTATTGCAGAAATTAAAAAAGGCATCTAAACATACAGGAATTAAAGAAATAGCTATAGCGGGAGGGGTATCTGCTAATTCTTATTTGAGAAAAATGTTAGCAGAAACTGGAGAGGAGTTGAACTGGAATACTTATATTCCAAAATTTGAATATTGCACTGATAATGCTGGAATGATTGCTATGACGGCACATTTCAAATATCAAAAGCAAGAATTTTTGGGCATGGATGCTGCTCCAATACCAAGAATGAAATTTTCAGTTGAAAAAGATAAATGAAAGATATTTTCAAAATAGGAGATAAAAAACTTCACAATTTTAAAGTAAAAGCTCAAGATGTGGCACATTTTGAGCAACAAGCCGTACATGATGTTTGTGCTACCTTTACTTTAGCCAGAGAAATTGAATGGGCAACTCGACTATTTGTATTGGAAATGCTGGAAGAAGGAGAAGAAGGAATTGGTACTCATTTAAATATCGAACATCAATCACCTGCTTTGGTAGGAGATACGGTGGAAATAGAGGCAAAATATAGTGGGATTAAAGAAAGGGAAATAATTTGTGATTATAGGGCAAAAGTTGAAAATAGAATTGTTGCAGTAGGAACAACTGGCCAAAAAATACTTAGAAAAGAAAAATTAGCCCGATTTTTTGATAGTTTATCAAAATAAAGTATTAATTTTTGTTAGAATTGTGAAATATGAGTGATAAAAAAGAGTTTAGTACTTCAGTTACAGTAAAAAATAAGAAAGCTAGATTTGAATATGAGTGGTTGGATACCTTTCAAACGGGTATAGTATTACAAGGTACTGAAATTAAAGCTATTCGCTTGCATAAAGTGGGCTTACAAGAAGCTTATTGCTATATTCATAGAGGAGAAGTATTTGTGAAAGGAATGCACATTGGGCATTATGAATTAGGTACTCATTATAATCATGAAGAAAAAAGGGAACGCAAATTGCTTCTTAAAAAGCAAGAGATAGAGAAGATTAGAAAGCGGATGGAAGAGAAAGGTTTAACCTTGATACCCACTAAGCTTTTTATAAATAATAGAGGTTTGGCTAAATTAGAAATAGCATTGGCAAAAGGTAAAAAAATACACGATAAGAGAGACAGTATCAAAGAAAAAGATATGAAGCGGGAATTGTCTAAAATGAAATTTTAATCTATGATTTCAATAGGGGAAAAAGGTATTTGTAGATTGAGTATTGTTCCTGTGCGGGCAGATGCTTCTGATTCTGCTGAGATGGTCACCCAATTATTGTTTGGTGACCATTATGAAGTCACAGACGTTTCAAAAGACAAAAAATGGATAAAAATTAAGATCTATTTTGATGGATATGAAGGCTGGATTGATGCTAAACAAAATCATAAAATAACTGATGAGTATTTCGAGCAAATTAATAATTCTGATTATAAAATTTGTACTGATCTAACTGCAAGTATTTTATATCACAAGAATTTATTGCCAGTTACTATGGGTGCAATTATCCCTATTTCAACCAATGAAATTTTTGCAATAGAGGAACATTTAGGTTTTAATGGAGAAGCAAAATCATTGAGTGCAAGGCGAGATTTTGATTTCTTGAAAAATATATCCAAAAAATATATGAATGCGCCTTATCTGTGGGGAGGAAAATCTCCTTTTGGTATTGATTGCTCTGGTTTTACTCAGATCGTGTTTAAAATATGTGGTTACAATTTAAAACGTGATGCCTCGCAGCAAGTAGAGCAAGGCAAGACAATTGATAATCTGGAAAATGCTTTAGCTGGAGACTTGGCTTTTTTCAGAAATGAACATAAAAAAGTTACGCATGTGGGCATTTTACTTGATAATCAGGAGATTATTCATGCTTCTGGCAAAGTAAAGATTGATTTTTTAGATGAAAATGGTATCTTCAATGCTGAACAAAAAGGTTACACACATTATTTGACCGATATAAAAAGAATATTAGCATGAAAATCTAGACTGATTTTTATGCTTGATTAAAATTTTAAAGCATGAAGATTGGTTCCAGACGCGCATTAGTTCTTAATCAGGATTATAGTCCTGTTACGGTTTGTAGTATCCCTAAAGCCTTTTTATTACTGTACTTACAAAAAGCTGAACTAATTGAAAATGATGAAAAGCGTAAGCTTCGTTCAGTTGATCGCTCATTTCCTTTTCCCTCTGTCATCCGATTAACCAATTATGTTAATATGCCTTATAAGGGAGTTATGCTAACTCGGCAAAATGTATTCAAGCGGGATGGACATGAATGTCAATATTGTGGAACCTCAAAAGATTTGACACTAGATCATTTGATACCTCGCTCAAAAGGAGGGAAGTCGATTTGGAATAATCTGGTAACCGCTTGTAAAAGATGTAATGCCAGAAAAGGAAATAATACACCAGAAGAAAGTGATTTAAAGCTCAAGCGTCCACCTTTCAAACCTAGTTATGTAATGTTCATTAGAGATTTTTCAGGTGAGATAGATGAAAAGTGGATGCCGTTTTTGAAAACGAAACAGATGAGTGCTTAAATAAAAAAACCGTTCTGTAAGATCAGAACGGTTTTTGGTTTAAGTGAATAGTTGGTTATGGTTATGTACTATCTCAAAAACAATAATTCTCTGTATTTTGGCAAAGGCCAAAGCTCATCATCTACATATAACTCAAGTTTATCAGCAGCGTATCTGATTTTGTCAAAATAAGCTTCTTTCACTTCATCACAATATCTAGTAGCCATTTCTACTATGTCTTCAACTTTATTGAGTTCTTTTCTCTTTTCAATCATTTCATGCACCAAGCTTCTCAAGTCTTTAGTATAACCAGAAATCAATTCAATATTCTTCAATATTTCTGAATTGTCCAGTTTTAAAGCGCTTAAGTTTTTAGCATTTTGAGCCAGAGTATTTTGGTATTTTACCGCAGTTGGAATGATTTGATTTAATGCAATGTCTCCCATTAAACGTGATTCGATCTGGATTTTCATCATGTAATTCTCCAGATAGATTTCATTACGAGCTTCTAATTCTTCTGCAGTCATCACATTATGCTTGGCGAAAAGCTTTTTAGCTTTATCTGTAACAAATGCTTCTAAAGCTCTAGGAGTATTTTTTACATTGGCCAGGCCTCTTTTTTCAGCTTCTTTCTCCCATTCTTCTGAGTAACCATCACCTTCAAATCTTACTTTTTTGGAATCTTTAATGTATTGTCTTAAAATATTAACAATGGCAATTTTCTTGTCTGTTCCTTTGCCCATTTCAGCTTTTACTTCTTTGTGGAACTCAGATAATTGCTCAGCCATTATCAAATTTAAAATAGACATTGGTTGTGCTACGTTCTGATCGGAACCAACAGCTCTGAACTCGAATTTATTTCCTGTAAAGGCAAAAGGAGAAGTTCTGTTTCGGTCGGTATTATCTAAAATAATTTGTGGGATTTTGTCTATGCCCAATTTCATGTACATATTATCTCCCTTATCAATCTTGATATTACCTTTTTCTTCTAATTCGTCTAAAACAGCAGTTAACTGAGAGCCAATAAAAACAGACATCACTGCTGGTGGAGCTTCATTTGCCCCCAATCTGTGGTCATTACTTGCAGAAGCGATAGAAGCTCTTAATAACTCTCCATTATCAGCAACCGCTTTGATAGTATTCACTAAAAAAACCAAGAACAATAGATTTTCCCTTGCACTATTACTTGGTTGAAATAAATTAACGCCTGTGTTAGTAATCAATGACCAGTTATTGTGCTTTCCACTTCCATTTAATCCCGCAAATGGTTTTTCATGGAAAAGAACTTCTAAATCATGTCTAGCTGCTACACGTCTCATAACGTCCATCATCAAGCTATTATGATCAGTAGCCACATTTATATCTTCAAATAATGGAGCCGCTTCAAACTGACTTGGGGCAACTTCATTATGTCGAGTAGAAATTGGAATACCTAATTTTAAACATTCAATTTCAAAATCTTTCATGTAGTTGTAAATTCTACTTGGAATAGAGCCAAAATAATGATCATCTAATTGCTGGCCTCTTGCAGGATTATGACCAAAAAGCGTTCTTCCAGATAATAAAAGATCAGGACGTGCCGAAAATAATGCTTTATCTACAACAAAATATTCTTGCTCACAGCCTAAAGAAGCATTTACTTTATTAACATTTCTATCGAATAATTGTACCACTTTAGTGGCTGCGTTATCCACTGCTTCTACTGCTTTAAGCAAAGGAGCTTTATGGTCTAATGCTTCACCTGTATAAGCAACAAATATAGTTGGGATACACAAGGTTCTTCCGAATATAAACATTGGAGAAGAAGGGTCCCATGCAGTATAACCTCTTGCTTCAAATGTAGTTCTTAATCCTCCGTTTGGAAAAGAGGAGGCATCAGGTTCTTGTTGAACCAACATAGAGCCTGCAAATACTTCGATCCCTTTCTGTGCATTAAAAAATGAATCATGCTTTTCGGCAGTTGATCCAGTTAAGGGCTGAAACCAGTGCGTATAGTGAGTTACACCTTTTGTGATTGCCCAAGCTTTTACTGCAGAAGCAATTTGGTCTGCAGTTTCCATATCTATTTTTTTGCCTTTATCGATGGCACTACTTACTTTTTTAAAAACATCGGGCGCCAATGAAGCTTTCATTTCGTTCAAAGTGAATACATCCTTTCCAAAATAATCTGAAATTTTATTAGATGGGGCTTCGATTCTTTCAGTTTTTCTTCTTGAAACGATATCGAGTGCGTTGAATCTTAAATTAGCCATTTTTATGTTTTTTGGTTTAAATTCGAACCAAATTTAGATAAATATTTGTGAAATAATTGATTTTAGGTCTAAAAAATATTTTAAAAACATAAAAAATGATAAAAATCACTGTATTTGAGCCTAATTTTTTAACTGATCACAACTTTTTAATGAAATTCAGCTCTTTTTATGGAGAAAATGAGGAAAATACCTGAAAACATGTTAGTTAGCTTTTCTTATGGTTTTAAATAAAGAAAAGGAGTGAAATTCTTATCTTAATCTTTCCTTAAACTCAAAAAAATTTAGATTCAGGAATTTTAGCCTTAACTTTGCGGTTCATTTTGCAAAATTCTCGGCATGAACAAAAAAGTTGCTTTTTATACACTCGGCTGTAAATTGAATTTCTCAGAGACATCTTCTATTTCAAGAATGTTTGAAAACAGAGGTTATGAGAAAGTCGATTTTCAGGCTAATCCTGATATATTCATTATCAATACCTGCTCAGTAACAGAAAATGCTGATAAAAAATGCAAGAAGGTTGTAAAAGAAGCCAAAAAAATTAATCCTGATGCATTTGTGACTATTATAGGTTGTTATGCCCAGCTGAAGCCTAAGGAGATTTCTGAAATTAAAGGAGTAGATGCCGTTTTGGGTGCAGCAGAGAAATTCCAGTTGATTGATAAGTTGGATGGCTTCACCAAAAAAGATGAAACACAAGTTATTGCTTCGGATATAAAAGAAGCTAAGAGTTTTAATAATGCTTTCTCTATAAATGACAGGACTCGAACCTTTTTAAAAGTTCAGGATGGCTGTAATTATCATTGTGCATTTTGCACCATCCCATTAGCTAGAGGAAAGAGTAGGAGTGATACTATAGAAAATATTGTGAAAAGTGCTCAGCAAATTGCTAGCGAAGATGTAAAAGAAATAGTTTTGACTGGTGTAAATACTGGTGATTTTGGTATTCAGGATGGGAAAAGAAAAGAGCGATTTGTCGATTTGGTCAAAGAACTGGATAATGTAGAAGGAATAGAAAGATTTCGTATTTCAAGTATAGAACCCAATCTGTTGACTAATGAAATCATCGAGTTTGTAAGTCAGTCCAAAAGATTTGTGCCTCATTTCCATGTTCCGCTTCAAAGTGGTAGCAATAAGGTTTTGCGCAAAATGAGAAGGCGCTATCTGCGAGAGCTTTATGAAGATAGAGTAGCAAAAATTAAGCAATTGATGCCGCAATGTTGTATAGGAGTGGATGTGATTGTAGGGTTTCCTGGAGAAACAGAAGAGGATTTCTTAGAGACTTATCACTTTTTAAAAGATTTACCCATATCGTATCTGCATGTTTTTACCTATTCCGAAAGACCAAATACCGATGCGGATGAAATGGATGAAGTGGTACCGATGAAAGTCCGAAATGAGCGTTCAAAAATGCTAAGAAGCTTATCTGAAAAGAAAAAGAGAGCTTTTTATGAAGAAAATCTAGGTAGGGAAGAAGTAGTTTTATTCGAGAAAGATATACATGATGGCTTGATGGAAGGCTTCACTGATAATTATGTAAGAGTGGTAGCCAAATATGATCCCATTCTAATCAACGAATTGAAAAAAGTGAAACTGACTAATTTGACTGCTGAGGGTTTAATGGAAGTGACAGAAGTGGAGACGGAAGTATTGGAGCATTAATTCTTAATTTAGCTAGATTGGAGGGTGTAGGGTGTTGAGCACTAGAGCTTCCAACTTTTCATTCCACACACTCCAATTTCCGGCCTTCGGTACTGACATAGTTTGTCGCTCATTTTATCCAACTTCCATCATCCAACACCCAACTTCTCAAAACCGCAAAGCCTCTTTAAAAACCATTAAATCATCTTTCAGCTTTGTGGTGCCTTTAGGGAAGTCAATATGGTTTTGAAGTTTAGTTTCGGGGCTCACAAGTAATTCCCTTAATTTTAAATGCTGATTGATGAAAGTAAATTCCATATCTGGATAAATGGCTTTTAAAGCATCTACTATATCCAAAACCTGTAAATTTTTATCAACGACATTATAATAAGCTGAAGGGATGTCATCCTTGATGGTTACCTGCTTTAAAATTTCAGAAGCTTTTTGAATGGAGATAAAGGGGCGATGCTGTTTCCCATCTCCATGAATGGCAATATGCTTATTGAAATTGGCATCAAACATAAAACGATTAATCACAGCATCAAAGCGAACTGCATTGGCATAACCATAAACATTGCCTAACCTTAGAATTTGCGTATTGATTTTATCCATCAAACGCGCTACATGCTCTTCACCTCTTAATTTTGAGATGCCATAAATCGTTCTGGGATTAGGGTGATGGTTTTCATCTATAATATCTTTAGAAGAACCAAATACAGAAACACTACTGGCAAAAACAAAATGCTCTACTTCAGATTCTTCCACAGCATAAACCAATTCTGCCGTACCCCAATGATTGCTCTGCTCAAAATAGTGGGGATCAGCATCCGCAAAAGGCGTGGTTACTTTTGCCGCCAAATGGATGACTGTATCTATGCCATTTAAAGCTTTTTTAAGCTTTCTTGTATCCAATAGTTCCCCTTGAATAAAATTAATCTTTTCCTGATTGGGGAGCTTATCACCTAAAAAGAAATGATAATTATTGCGGCTCAAATTATCATAAATCACAATTTGCTCTACTTCCTGCAAAGGCAATAATTTTTTAATCAAAGCAGAACCAATATACCCGGCTCCTCCTGTTATCAATATTTTCTTCATGGGGTATTTAATTTAAAGAATGCGAAAATAAGGTATTATTGGTAGTTGTGAAAATGCGGAGATAGGGAAGTTTGATTAATGATTTTAATATAATGAGTGTTCAACTGAAAAATTGTTATAAACGATTTTAATAGTTTAAATATTATTACAATATTGGGACTAATATGAGGATTATATTTCTTTCTTTAATTTTAGTATTCATAGGCTGCTCAAGTGAAAAGGTAATTCATGAAACTTTTATAAAAAATCAAGATATAGTTTTTACTGATACGATTGAAATTAAAAATCAAAGTATAGCGCTATCGGCTTTAAATCCTAAACTATATGGTGACAGTCTTTTATTCACTATGGATGGGGCATATCAGGATTTGTTTATGTATAATCTCAAAACAGCTCGATTAATTATTTGGGATAATGATTTTATAAGTGGGACACGCCTACCTAATATATCATTACATGATTACATTTTCCACAAGGGTTATATTTACCTTTTTTACAAGAGTATTTATAAGGTATATCAATTCACTATAGATGGAGATTTTGTCCAAAAAATAACTATTGAACAGCCCAATAAGGGTTCTAATGCGGAAGGAAGAGAATTTTTTGAGATTACAGAAGAAGGTAATTTTATCATCAATCAAGAGATGGATGGCTATAAATCTTTACAATCCTTATTTCAGAATACTAAAACAATTGGAGTATATCGTAATACTGGAAATGCTTTAAAGTCCTTTGGTGATTTTCCAGAAAGCTATCATAGAGGTGGCATCGTTCTCAGTAAGTTTTACAATTATATGCTGGATAAGAAAATGGTTTTTACATTAAATTCGGTTGGTGTGCCACGACTTAGACAATATGATGTAACTGGAAGTTTGCAGAATTCATATAGATTTAAACTAGATGATTTTAACGAACAGATTTATTACTTTGAAAATAGTCCTTTCGATTCCAAAATCAATGATCAGATTACTCAAATTGGGAGGGATGTAGTAAGAGGAGATTCTTTGATTTACTTTTCCTACCAACGTTATGATAATGAAAATCCACCAGAGGGTTATGAAACACTGGAATTCAAATTGGGAGTATTAGATTTAGCGAAAAAATCTTTAAACACATTTAAGATCGGTGGAAATAATCTGGTGGGGACTACCAAAAGAATGATTCCACAGATTTACGATGGCAAAATATACTTTTTACTTTCACCAAATGATACTGAAAAGGAACAATTGATTTTAGTGGAGTCGAAAATTCAATGATTAGATTTCAGGTCTGCTAAGTTAACTTTAAAAGTAGTTCCTTTTCTTGGAGCACTTTCAAATTCAATAGTACCCTCCAATTGCTCCACTAGTGTCTTCACTATGGATAAACCAAGACCTGAGGTGCTTTCCCCGGCTGTTGGTTTATTACTCATTTTCTGGAATTTTTGAAATATTTTTGGCTGTTCCTCCTTCAAAATCCCCATTCCCTCATCTTTTATTTCTATTTGAAGCTCATTTCCTTTTTGTACTGCTTTAAGATATACAGTACTGTTTTCATAAGAGAATTTCAAGGCATTTGATAGGAGGTTATCCATTATGCGTTGCAACTTGTCAGGATCAGTATTAAATGCATTGTTTTCTACATTAATTTCTTTCTCAATCTTTATACTTTTCAGTTTGGCGGTATCTTCATATTTCTGAATCAGTTCGTCAAAATAAAATTGGATGTCTATTTTCTCTATTTCAGCCTTTTGTTGAGATTCAATTCTATAAAGTTGTAATAAATCCTCAATTAATTGAACCCCCTGCTGATTAGATTTTTCTAATTTATCTAAATAATCTTTTTGATCGTCAGTCAGATTATTAGGCATTTTTACTAATTGAATCAATCCTTTATTATTATTTAGAGGTGATTTCAGATCATGAGCTAATACATGTATTAATCCATTCTTTTCATCATGTATTTTTTTTAACTCTTCATTGTTTTGAATTAATTCTTTATTTCGCTCATTTAGTTCTTTTGTTCTTTCATCTACGGTCTTTTCTAATCGCTGATTTGATTGTTGCAGTGCCAGACTCAAATCCTGATTTTTAATATAGGTTTGATTTTGTCGATTGGCCAATATAATCACATGACTAAATAAATAAAAGAATATACCCAAAGCAAAAACCATATCACCAACAATATGAGATTGATGGATAAGTATTTCGATTACAGTAACAGTAAAAAGCAAAATAAAACCAATAAGTGCTATTATTAATTCTTTATCTCCTGTTAAACTTCCTTTAAAAATATAATACAATATTGCTGTTCCTGTTATTACAGTCACAATTTGCATAATTGGCACTAAGTTAGAATTATAAACAATAGGAGTGAAAAGTGTAATGATGGTCGCTGATACTCCTATATAATAAGGAATATTAGCAAAAAATTTAGGTATATCTTCTGGAAAAAGATAGTATATAAAACGAATAGTAAAAGCAAAAATAAGGTAAAAGCTGATTAATTCTATTCTAGTGCTTAGCCACCACGGAAAATTTAAATAGTCAATTAATAAATATTCATTTACACTTAAAGCTCTGAGAATTGTAAATAAGCAAACTAGTGCAAAATAAGTATTCATTTTATTTCTAGTTCTAAAAAGGTTAGAACCTAAATGATATAAGCCCATAAAGAATATGGAGCCAATTAAGAAGAATGATAATGATATATTTTGTCCTCTGTCCTCAAGTAGTAGGTCATTTTCTCCTATTTCAGGTGGTCTAGACATTCCGCCTTTACGGTAATGGAAATTTGAAATTTGAATAACCACATCTAATGTATCTGAATTAGGTATCCGGTATATTTTATTGCGATAATCTGGCTTGGCTGTTTCCACAGAAGTACCTAGTTTACCTACCTCTCCAATTTCTTTTCCATTAATGAAAATCTTGTAATTAGTACTTTGAATCTTTCCATTAATCGCTAGGTTTTTATATTTTGGATCGATAATTATTTTAGCGTAGTATGTGGCATATCCAGTAGAAGGGAGCTCCTTTCCTCTGAACTCCATTCCTGTCCAAGTGTGGGGAACTTCCGTAAAAACAGCAGAATCCAAATCCCTCATTTCTTGTGAGGTAAGTAGTTTTCCATATTCGAATTGCCAACTGCCTTGAAGAAATGCAATTTCTTTATTCAAGTCTTTTTTTCGCAAATCAAAAGTAGATTGCTGCCCATGACCTGTAGAGATCACAGTAAATAAAATAATTATAAAAATGGATAATACCTTTTTCCACATAATTTCCTAGCCTCCATAGCTTATTTTACCAATAGTTAGAGTGCAAATTTAAGGCTTGTTACAAAGATATCAGTTTGTTTTTCACTTCAAAAAGTACAAGACATAGGTATAGTGTTAGTTTTAGGATAAAACATATACGTTTGAAAATTATAGAGCTTTTAAATATTGCGAATATTTATTTATAAATCTATGAACTTATGGAATGTTAAAATCAACTTCATGATTTCATAGATGAACTCTTAATAAAAATAATTATATGTAGGAATCCAGAATTTCAGTTTACCTCCTGTGCTATATTATAAAGTAGCCCAAAAATTATTAAATGCACTAAATTTATTCAGAAAGTTATGCATACATAATAAATATCACCCCTGTAAGATTTAGATGTAGCTACAGTAATTAGTTTTTAATTGTGTATTTTTAATGGACAAGATGATAAATTAATGATTATAATTAGAAAAAAATAATTCTATTTTTTATTTAACTAAATCAGTATGTAAGCCACATTCAGTCTTATTCATTCCATACCAACGGCTTTCTCGCTCTTGCATATCCAAATCAAATTTCCGGGTGCAAGGTTCGCAGCCGATACTGAAATAGCCTTTAGCTTCAAGTGGATGATCAGGTAATTGATGTTCTTTTCTGTAATCATGAATCATCTTGGAATTCCAATCCAACATAGGGTGTAATCGGATAGAACCATGAGGAGCAGCTTGCTCTTCTTTCATGGCAGAGCGGGTTTTGCTTTGATCTGCACGTACACCATTGATCCAAATATCATGTTGCATTAATACTGCATCCATCGGTTGAGTTTTATTGAGATAGCAGCAATAGTCAGGGTCAGAGGTGAAGAACATTTTTCCGTTTGCATCTCGCTGCATATTTTTTGGAGTCAAAGGCTTTAAGTCTACTAAATTATTCAAGCCAAAATCAGCCATGATTTTATCCCGAAAAGCAACAGTATCAGGGAAATGATAACCAGTATTAATAAAATAAACAGGAATATCTGAATCTATCTTGCTTAGCATATGTAACAGTACCAAACTATGAGACTGAAAAGAAGAAGTAGTGAAATACTTCTTCCCTTCTGATTGGTATTGCTTGATTTTATGTTCTAATTCCTTAAAAGTCATTTATTAGTATTTAGTATCGAGAAGCTAGTATCTAGTAATTAACTAGGATAGTTTTCAATCTCGACTTTCATTTGTTCCTCTGATAAAGTTGTGGCTCCTTCTTCTGATAAAGAGATTCTGTACTACAGTTTTTCTATGGATTCAAGTCTGTCAATTAGATCATCTATAGAAATTTAGTCTTCAGGAAATTTATCTATATGTTCTTTAAGCTTAACTTTTGAAATCATAGTTTTTTATCTAAAATACAAAATCTATTTTGGTATCTAGTTTTGAGTAAAAAAACTGAATACTTAATACTTATAACTTAAAACTATAGCCCTTAAGTTCAATAATTCATACTCCAAAATCTTTGTACCTTGTTCTTTGTACCCAGTACTATCAAGCAATCGTACTTCCAGGATTTACTTCCGCTCCCGGCTGCACAAACTGCAAATTCCCTTCCGAATCTTCTGCCATTAAAACCATACCTTCAGAAACTTCTCCCATCATAGGTCGAGGTGCTAAGTTCACTAAAATAGTTACTTGCTTTCCTACTACTTCTTCTGCTTTGAAATGCTTTGCTATTCCACTTAAAATAGTACGTTTATCTATTCCAGTATCAATGGTAAGCTTAAGAAGCTTGTTTGATTTTTTTACTTTCTCAGCTTCCAAAATAGTACCGACTCTTAAATCCATTTTCATGAAATCATCAAACTTAATTTCCTCTTTCATGGGTTCTACATTAGGACTTCCGCCAGCATTGGCTTTTTTAGCTTCTTCTAATTTATTTACTTGCTCTTCCACTGTATTGTCTTCAATTTTTTCAAATAATAATTCTGCTTTGTTGATCTGATGTCCGGCTTCCAGTAAATCAGCACTTCCTGCCAAATCCCATTCATAAGCTTCAATGTTCAACATCTTCCTCAGCTTAGTTGCCGTAAATGGCAAGAATGGCTCACAAACTATACTCAAATTAGCAGCAATCTGTAAAGCCAGATTCATAATAGTTTTAACCCTTTCTGGATTTTCTTTTTGCAGTTTCCAAGGCTCAGTTTCTGCTAAGTACTTATTTCCCAAACGGGCAAATTCCATCATGTGCGCTAATGCTTCTCTAAATTTATAATTTACGATTTTCTCTTCAATCAGGTCGGGATAACCTTTCAATTCATCCAGAATTTCTTGGTCGTAATCAAACCATTCGCCTCTTTCTGGTACTTTTCCATCATAATATTTATGCGTCAATACTACGGCTCTGTTGATGAAATTACCGAAAATAGCCACTAACTCACTATTATTGCGAGTTTGAAAATCTTTCCAAGTGAATTCACTGTCTTTTGTTTCTGGTAGAGTAGCAGCTAAAGCATATCTCAAAACATCCTCTTTGCCTGGGAATGCTTCCAAATACTCATGCAACCAAACCGCCCAGTTTCTACTAGTAGATAATTTATCCCCTTCCAGATTCAAGAACTCATTGGCAGGTACGTTTTCCGGTAAAATATAATCACCATGCGCATGCAAAATCACTGGGAAGATAATGCAGTGAAATACAATATTATCTTTACCAATAAAATGAATTAAGGTGCTGTCATCTTTTGGATCAGCTTGTTTCTTCCAGAATTTCTCCCAATCGTTCCCAGTATCTTTTGCCCATTGTTTTGTGGCAGAAATGTATCCGATTGGAGCATCTAACCAAACATATAATTTCTTTCCTTCAGCTCCTTTAAGTGGTACATCAACTCCCCAGTCCAAATCTCGTGTCATGGCTCTGGCTTGCAAACCTTGATTTAGCCAAGAACTACATTGTCCGTAAACATTTGATTTCCATTTTCCTTTTTTGCCTTCAACCAACCATTTTTCCATCCATTCCTGATATTTGTCTAATGGCAGAAACCAGTGGGTCGTTTTCTTTAATATAGGTGTTTTTCCACTCAGGGTAGAAACCGGATTAATCAAATCGGTAGGGTTCAAAGAACTTCCACATTTTTCACATTGATCGCCATAAGCTCCAGGATTATTACATTTTGGGCAAGTTCCTGTGATATATCTATCAGCTAAAAACTGATTGAATTCTTCATCGTAATATTGTTCACTTTCTCGCTCCTCAAACTCACCTTTCTCATAAAGTTTGGTAAAAAATTCTTGTGAAAGCTCATGATGAGAAGGTTCTGATGTCCTATGATACATATCAAAAGCAATCCCGAATTTTTCAAAAGTCTTTTTATTGAGTTCGTGGTATTTATCAATAATGGCATTGGGCGTAATGCCTTCTTTCTTAGCTCGAATGGTGATGGCAGCACCGTGCTCATCACTTCCACACATAAAAGCCACTTCTTTTTTGCGCAATCTTAAGTAGCGCACGAAAATATCAGCCGGCAAATAAGCGCCTGCTATATGTCCAATATGTAAAGGTCTCATTGGCATAAGGTAATGCCGCAGTAATGGTATATCTATTATTCAATTTTTGCATTGCTTGTAATTTGTGGCAAATATAGGAAAGTTAGGAGGATTTAGAACAACAGAATGAAGGTCTTGAAGGTTAGGCTCATTACTTTTTTGAAATTTAATTTTCAAAATGAACTGATTAAGACTTTTGACTTGCTGCGGGAATATTTTATTAGGAATTACTTCTATATTGACTTAAATACTTAATTTCCCTTCAATTTCTTTCCCTTTTTCAGAATACCTTTTTAAATTCAGCATCCTTAATAAAAAAGCTTAAATAAAGACAATACAAAACATCGATATGACAACGAAATTATTTGAAATAAATAAACTATTAGTAGCGAACAGAGGTGAAATTGCAATACGTGTGCTCCGTGCTGCATCGGAACTTCGAATTCGAACGGTAGCCGTTTATACTTACGAAGATCGCTATTCACTCCATAGATATAAATCAGATGAAGCTTATCAAATTGGGAAAGATGATGATCCGCTTAAACCTTATTTGGATATTGAAGAAATCATCAAACTTGCCAAGCATAAAGGCGTGGATGCCATTCACCCAGGTTATGGATTCCTTTCAGAAAATGTAAAATTAGCCAGAAGATGTAAAGAGGAAGGAATCATTTTCGTAGGTCCTGAGCCTGAGGTAATGAATGCTTTAGGTGATAAAGTAAGAGCTAAAGATATCGCTATAAAAGCCAATGTACCAATCATTGAAGATAGTAAAATTGATTTGGTAGATACGGAAACCGCTTTGCAAGAGGCGGAAAGAATTGGCTATCCGATTATGGTGAAAGCTGCTGCCGGTGGTGGGGGCCGTGGGATGCGGGTTGTCCAAAATAAAGACCAATTAAAAACCGCTTTCTCAGATTCTAAAAGTGAAGCAGGAAATGCTTTTGGTGATGATACTATTTTCTTGGAGAAATATATTGACCATCCTAAGCACATAGAGGTGCAAATCATGGGTGATAATTATGGTAATATTGTTCATTTGTACGAGCGAGATTGCTCGGTACAAAGAAGATTTCAAAAGGTAGTAGAGGTCGCGCCATCTGCAAATCTCTCTGAAGCAACACGAAATAAGCTTTATGAATATGCTTTAGCCATAACACGAGAGGTAAATTACAATAATGTTGGTACAGTTGAATTTTTGGTGGATAAAGACGAGAATATCTTCTTTATTGAGGTAAATCCAAGAATTCAAGTAGAACATACCATTACAGAAGAAATTACAGGAGTTGATATTGTAAGATCTCAAATTTTAATTGCAAAAGGCCATGCATTAGACGACCCTAGAATTTATATTCAAAGTCAGGAAGATGTGACATGCAATGGTTTTGCTATTCAATGTAGAATTACGACTGAGGACCCTGAAAATGGATTTAAACCAGATTATGGAACTATCATAGCCTACAGAAATGCTGGAGGTTTTGGTATCAGAATAGATGAAGGTAGCTCCTATGCAGGAGTTAATATTTCACCTTTCTTTGATTCCATGCTAGTGAAAGTTTCCTCTCATGGTAGGACGTTGAAAGGGGCAGCACAAAGATTAAATAGGGCATTACGTGAATTCCGAATTAGAGGGGTGAAAACCAATATCGGATTCTTAGAAAATGTAATTTCTCATCCTACTTTTTATAATGGGGAATGTACAGTTAAATTTATAGATGAGAATCCAGACTTATTTATCATCACGCAAAAGTTCGATAGAGGGACAAAAACACTTCGGTTTTTAGCGGATGTAAGTGTAAATGGACATCCTGATGTTAAAGTGAAAGAAGCTAATAAAACTTTCCGTCATCCAAGCATCCCTGATTATGATAAATACGGAACCTATCCTAAAGGGACAAAAAATATTCTTACTGAACTTGGTCCAGAGAAATTTGCTGAATGGTTGAAAAAGGAAAAGGCTATCCACTACACGGATACTACTTTTAGAGATGCACATCAGTCTTTATTGGCAACTCGAATGCGTGGTCTGGATATGATGAAAGTAGCAGAAGGCTATGCCAAAAATAATCCTGAAATTTTCTCTATGGAAGTTTGGGGAGGTGCCACATTTGATGTTTGCATGCGCTTTTTACATGAAAATCCGTGGGAGCGTTTAGCGAAGTTCAGAAGGGCAATGCCTAATGTTTTACTGCAAATGTTGCTGAGAGGCTCGAATGCTGTGGGATATAAAGCCTATCCTGACAATTTGATTGAAAGATTTATAGAGAAATCTGCTGAAACGGGAATAGATATTTTCAGGATTTTTGATTCTCTCAACTGGTTGGAGGCAATGAAAGTCAGCATCAAAACAGTAAGGGAAAGAACGAATTCCATTGCGGAAGCAGCCATTTGCTATACTGGTGATATTCTAGATCCTGAGCAAAAGAAATACACACTTGACTACTATATAGACTTTGCAAAGCAACTTGAAGGTGAAGGAGCGCATATTATTGCTATAAAAGATATGGCAGGTTTATTGAAACCTTATGCAGCAAAAGAATTGATTTCCGCATTGAAATCTGAAATCAATTTACCGATTCATTTGCATACCCACGATACATCATCTGTGCAATCGGCTACTTATTTGCAAGCTATTGAAGCTGGAGTAGATGTAGTGGATGTAGCATTGGGCAGCATGTCAGGATTAACTTCTCAGCCTAATTTCAATTCTGTTGCCAGCTACATGCAAGGGCATGAACGCGAGCAGAAATTGAATATCAATTCATTAAATGATTATTCTACTTATTGGGAATATGTAAGAGAATATTATTATCCATTTGAATCTGGCTTAAAAGCCGGAACTGCCGAGATTTACGATAATGAAATCCCTGGTGGACAGTATTCAAATTTACGTCCACAAGCCAATGCTTTAGGCTTGGGCAATAAATTTGAAACGGTTAAGAAAAATTATGCTCTTGTTAACCATATGTTTGGAGATTTGGTAAAAGTAACACCATCTTCTAAAGTAGTAGGAGATATGGCGCTTTATATGACTTCTAATAATTTAACACCTGATGATATTTTTGAAAAAGGGCATACACTTTCATTCCCTGATTCAGTGGTAGATTTATTCCGTGGTGAATTAGGCCAGCCAGTGGGTGGTTTCCCTGAAAAATTAAGTAAAATCATTTTAAAAGGTGAAAAGCCATTTACCGATAAGCCAAATAAGCACCTAGAGCCAATAGATTTCAAAAAGGAAATGGAAGCCTTCAAAAAGAAATTTGACGGGCATGATGATGAAGCTGATTTATTGGCATACTTACTTTACCCAAAAGTATATGAAGATTTCTATAATCATCAACAGAAATTTGGTGAAGTAGGCTACATCCCGACTTTAGCATTTTTCTATGGTATGAAAAATGGGGAAGAGATTTTGGTAGAAATATCCGAAGGAAAAACCATTATCATCAAATTGCTTTATATCTCAGAACCTAATGAAGAAGGGCTGAGAACCGTTTCTTTTGAATTAAATGGGCAAACTAGAAGGATTCAAATAAAGGATAATGCTGCTAAGGTCGATAAAGTAACCAACAAAAAGATTTCAAGTGAAAATGAAATTGGAGCACCGCTTCAAGGAAAATTGGCATCTATCAAAGTGAAGCCTGGAGATGAAGTTACTGAGAACACGGCATTATTTGTAATTGAAGCCATGAAAATGGAGTCTTCCATAACGGCTCCAAGGGCAGGTAAAGTAAAAGAAGTCCACTTAAAATCAGGTGATATGGTGCAACAAGATGATTTGGTGGTGAGCTTGGAGTAACAATTTCTTGAAATATAGGTATAATAGAGGAGGTGGTTTAAAAAAAGCTTCCTCCTTTTTAATTTATACTTTGCTTGCGCAAGCGTCTCGCTTGTGCAACTATATTTAGTATGTGTTTGATATTGAATTGACCTATTTACTAATTACAAAACTAGAACTAAAACTTTTTCACCATGCACAAAGACCCATATAAAATTGTAAAAGAGCTTGACAGTAAGAAAGGAAAGCTTAAATATTATAGCCTTGAGGAATTACAAAAGCAAGGTCATGCTATCGATAAACTACCTTTTTCCATTAGAATTCTATTGGAAAATGCGGTAAGAAACTTTGATGATTTTGCCATCACCAAAGAAAATGTAGAAACCCTGCTCAATTGGAAACCCGAACCCAGTGATAAAGACATCCCTTATAAGCCTGCTCGTGTTTTGATGCAGGATTTTACCGGAGTTCCCGCAGTTGTGGACATTGCTTCCTTAAGAGCAGAGGCAGTTAGAAAAGGAAAAGATCCGAAAAAAATCAATCCATTGATTCCGGTTGATTTGGTGATTGACCATTCAGTTCAAGTGGATTATTTTGGAACCAATTATTCTTATGCAAAAAATGTGGATAAAGAATATGAAAGAAATGGCGAGCGTTATCAATTCTTGAAATGGGCTCAAAAAGCTTTTGATAATTTCTCTGTTGTCCCTCCAGGCATGGGAATTTGCCACCAAGTAAACTTAGAATATCTAGCAAAAGGCGTAATTGACAGGGATGGATACGTATTTCCCGATACATTAGTCGGTACAGATTCTCACACTCCCATGGTCAATGGAATTGGAGTTGTAGGCTGGGGTGTAGGCGGAATTGAAGCAGAAGCAGCAATTTTAGGTCAGCCTATTTATTTCATCATGCCTGAAGTAATCGGTTTGAAGTTAACCGGAGAGTTGCCATTGGGTACTACTGCCACGGATTTGGTTTTAACCATTACGCATTTATTAAGAAGCCATGGAGTGGTAGGGAAGTTTGTGGAGGTATTTGGTCCAGGTCTGGATAAATTAACTATTCCTGATAGAGCTACTATTTCCAATATGTCGCCTGAGTTTGGTTGCACAGTTACTTATTTCCCAATTGACGACCAAACACTTTCCTACATGGATAAAACCAATCGTTCTCAAGAACAAATTGATTTGGTAGAGAAATATGCAAAATCCAATATGCTGTGGAGGGAGAATGAAGATAAAATCAATTACTCAACAGTCCTTGAACTTGATTTAAGTACAGTTGAGCCAACAGTTTCCGGTCCAAAAAGACCACAGGATAAAATATTGGTAAGGGAATTTGAAGATAAATTTAAAGATTTACTTAAAGAGGAGCATGGTCGCCAATACATAGATGTTTTTGAAAGACCAGTAAGCAGATGGTATTCTGAAGGAGGTTCTCAACCCGTTCAGCAACCTGAAAAAGTGGATGATGATGTTGCTATTGAAGAAGGCGATAGCAATGGCTTGAAAACAGTAAAAATTAGGACTCATAATGATGAGTTTAGCTTAAGTGATGGTTCTATTGTGATTGCCGCCATTACGAGTTGTACCAATACTTCTAATCCAAGCGTAATGTTAGGCGCAGGATTGGTTGCCCAAAAAGCTATAGAAAGAGGTGTTGATGTGAAGCCTTGGGTGAAAACTAGTTTAGCACCGGGTTCTAAGGTGGTAACCGATTATCTGGAAGCTGCTGGTTTATTAGATGATTTGGAAGCATTGAAATTCCATGTGGTAGGTTATGGTTGTACTTCTTGTATTGGAAATTCAGGTCCTTTGCCACCGCATATTGCCAAAGCCGTAAAAGAAAATGATTTAGTGGTATCTTCCGTACTTTCAGGAAACAGAAACTTTGAAGCCAGAGTTCACCCAGATGTAAAGATGAATTTCTTGATGTCTCCTATGTTGGTTGTGGCTTATGCCATAGCAGGTAGAGTAGATATAGATTTAAATAATGATCCATTAAGTTATGATGTTAATGGAGAACCAGTTTACCTGAAAGATTTATGGCCATCTCAAGATGAGATTTTTGAAGTGATGCGAAAAGTGCTTTCGCCTGATTCTTATAAAAAGAATTATGGCGAGATTTTCGATGGTAATGAGCAATGGAGAAGCATGACAGCGCCTGAAACTGAAGATTATGAATGGGATGATAAAAGTACTTATATCAAAGAAGCTCCATTTTTCAAAGGGATAAGTGCAGATGCAGAAGACTTTGAAGATATTAAGGAAGCTCATGTTTTATTAAAACTAGGTCATTCCATTACTACTGACCATATTTCACCAGCTGGAGCATTTGCGGAAGATAGCCCTGCCGGTAAATACCTAAAAGGTAGGGGAGTAGAGAAAAAAGACTTTAACTCCTATGGGTCTAGAAGAGGAAATGACGAAGTGATGACACGAGGAACTTTCGCGAATGTGAGAATTAAGAATCAGTTGGCTGAAAAAGAAGGCGGTTATACGAAGCATATCCCAAGTGGCGAGGAAATGACGGTATTTGACGCAGCTGAGAAATACAAAGAAGAGAATACTCAATTAGTTGTTTTAGGAGGTAAGGAATATGGAAGTGGTTCTTCCCGTGACTGGGCCGCTAAAGGTACATACCTCTTGGGAATTAAAGCAGTAATAGCAGAGAGCTATGAACGAATCCACCGAAGCAATTTAGTTGGGATGGGGGTATTGCCATTGCAATATGCTGATGGAGAAACCGCTGAATCCTTAGGTTTGGACGGTTCTGAGAAATTTTCAATTAGTGGAATAAGTGAAGGCTTATCTCCTTCTAAAAAGCTCTCGGCAGTAGCCAAAAAATCAGATGGTACGGAAGTAAAGTTTGAAGTATTGGCTAGACTAGATTCTCAAATTGAGGTGGAATACTATAAAAATAAAGGTATTCTGCAGTATGTATTGAGAGATTTTTTAAGAAAATAATTGAGTTTTAAGTAGTAAGTATTAAGTAAAACCGATTTGATGAGTTATTTATCAAATCGGTTTTTTTTATACAGTAGTTTTTATAAACCATTCCAAACAATGGGACTTCCATTAGGTTTTCCTTTAACCTATGACAAGCCCAAATGAAATCAAGAAACCGATCGCCTTGGTCTGGCTAAAAAGAGATTTAAGGCTGGAAGACCATGCACCACTTCAAAAAGCATCAAATATCGGTTTACCAACTATTATATTTTATGCTTGGGAACCAAGTTTATTAGCATCCTCTGATTTCAGCAATCGGCATTGGAATTTTATCGCTGAATCCTTAATAGAAATGCAAAGTAAATTATCACAACTTGAAATGTCACTTATTCAAGTTCATACTGAAGTCATTGACTTTTTGAAAGCCGTACAAGAAAAGTTTGATATTAACTATTTATTCTCTCATGAGGAAACTGGATTAAAAATAACTTATGAGCGAGATAATGCAGTCAAATTCTTTTGTGAAAATCAAAATATAGAATGGCAAGAATTTCAGCAATTTGGTTTACAAAGGGGTAGGAAAAATAGACAGGATTGGTCAAAATCCTGGTATGAATTTATGTCAAAGCCAATTATCAATATTGATCTTAATGATATAAAAACCATTCATTTAAATGAACTACCTGGAATTAAACTCATTAATGATTCTAAAGAACTAAATATTTATAAAGAAAAAGGTATTGCGCAAACTGGTGGGACTGCCCAAGCCTATAAATATTTAAACAGCTTTTTATCGGACAGGCATTTTGGTTATAATAAAAATATTAGTAAGCCGGCTGAAGCAAGAAAATCCTGCAGTCGCTTATCTCCTTATTTAGCTTATGGAAATATTAGTATGCGAGTGGTTTTTCAATCCATGATTAGTGCAAAAGAACATGGTAACAAAAGTGCTTTAAATAATTTTGGATCTCGCTTGCGATGGCATTGTCATTTCATTCAAAAATTTGAAATGGAAGATCGCTACGAATTTGAAAATATCAATAGGGGATATGATAGCATCCGCCAAAATGAAAATGATATTTTATACGAAGCTTGGGAGAAAGGAGAAACTGGCTTCCCGTTGGTTGATGCCTGCATGCGATGCGTAATCGAAACAGGTTATCTCAATTTCAGGATGCGGGCTATGCTGGTTTCATTTTTAGTGTATCATTTGTGGCAACCCTGGAAAAGAGGCTCATTGCATCTTGGAAAACAATTTCTTGATTTCGAACCAGGAATACATTATCCTCAATTTCAAATGCAGGCTGGTGTGACAGGTATTAATACTATCAGAATGTATAATCCTGTAAAACAATCCATTGAACATGACCCAGACGGTGTATTTACTAAAACTTGGGTGCCAGAATTGAAAAATCTTCCTGCAGCTTTTATACATGAACCCTGGAAATTGAACTTTATAGAGCAGAAGGAATTGAATTTTGAACTAGGGAGAAACTATCCCAGTCCTATAATTGATTTAGAAGATGCAGGAAAGAAGGCTAGAAAAGTCATTTGGGATATGCGTAAAGCTCCAGAGGTAAAAAAAGAATCTAAAAGAATTTTGGCTAAACATACAGTTGCGAACCGAAAACCATAATTTATTGGCAATCCGAACAGCTGGTTACATTCGTTTATTTAACTTTAGGATTTATAACCTCATTCGCTATTGAAAAAATTAGCCAAACAATTTTACGATAACTTTAATGAGAAGGAATTTCGCTTTATGCTTTATGCCGTTTGGCTCATTAGCATTGCTTTTTTTATTGCTCAATTCCCTAAGCTTTCGGTGGCTTTTGAATTTGAAAAATTCTTTGCGGATGATAATGAAGATAAAATTTTCTTTGAAAAGCATGTGGAGAAATTCGGTTATGACAATGATTACTTATTAGTGGCCATTGAACATCAGCCTACTGTTTTTGATACTAATTTCTTAACTAAAATAGAAGAGTGGGAAAATGAGCTCAATACTATTTCTGGATTAGTTAGCACTCAATCAGTTTTTGATTTAAAGCATTTAATCAAATCTCCATATGGAATCACAGCAATTCCTTTACTGCATACTCAAGATTCAGATAAACTCAGCAGTGATAGCTCTAGAATAATGAGGCATCCACTTTACAGCAATTTTATTTCAAAGGATGCAGCCTCACTTATTATTCAGATCAACCATAAACATTTTAAGTCACCTCAAACTGAGCAGGATTTTTTCAATTCTTTAAAAGTGAGTTTGAAGCAATCTGATATAAAGGATTTCCGATTAGTAGGAAAATTAGTTGCACAGAAAAGTTTTATCGATCACATCCGTTCGGATTTCAGTGTGTTTTTAGGGCTAGGAATTGCCGTAACTATCATTTTGCTTCTGTTTATTTTCCGCTCTTTTAACATCATGCTATTGCCTCTTTTGATGAGTATATCATCCTTGATTTATTTGTTGGGATTTATGGCTATGCTGAAGATAGAATTAAGTATTCTAAGTGTATTAATCCCGCCTATTATCCTTTTTGTTTCTACTTCTGATGCCATTCATTTAGTCAATGCCTATCGGCAAAATGAAGAAAGGAATTTCTTAAAAAGATTAAAAGGTGCTATAAAAAAGGTGCTCTCGCCCACCTTTTTGACTTCCATTACCACAGCTTTAGGTTTTTTTAGTTTGTTGATTTTGCCAACTCAACCCATCCAAGAATTAGGTGTTTTTGCAGGCTTAGGAGTTTTGATAGCTTTTTTTGTAAATTTCTTATTTGGCCCACTTTTGATTAGAAGAAATTACAGGAGTCAAAGCATTAAATTGCCTTACAAGCAATGGACCGTAAATTTAATCAAGAATAGACGAGCAGTATTTATAGTTTACTTTGCACTCATAATCGTTTCTATTTTTGGTTTATTACAGCTTAAAACGGATGCCTATCTTCTAAAGGATTTACCAGATGATTCTCAAGTCAGAAATGACTTTGAGTATTTGGATAAATCTTTTGGCGGTTCTAAACCCTGGGAAATGGCAGTTTTAACTATGGAAGAATCGGAAGATATCTTTGATTTTAATTTTCTAAAAGAAGCTTTAAAAATCGAGTTGTATTTGAAAGATTCCTTTGGGATTGAGAAGTTACTTTCGCCTTTAGATATAGTGAAATACGCTAACCAAATTGATAAAGGCGGAGCAAATCAATTTTACGAATTTCCAAATAAGGAGGATTTTGAACTACAAAAATCCATTCGAAATCAATTAATCAATAGGGGAGTAGCAGATGGAGTGATGGATTCTAGTAGAAAATATGGCCGGTTTGCAGGGTTTATTCCAGAGTGGGGATCAGATGATACGCAAAACCGGAATCAAGAATTAGAATCATTTATTGATAATGAGATAAATGAGAATATTTTGAAAGCTCAAATTACGGGGACTACTTTTTTGATAGATAAAAGTAATGAAAGTCTTTCCTTAGAGCTTTTGAAAGGATTGATATTGGCAGTTTTTATGATAGCAATTGCTTTGGCTATTTATTTTAAGTCATTTAAAATGTTGTTGATTAGTCTGTTTCCCAATTTCATTCCATTGCTATTCACAGCTGGAATTATGGGTTTTATGGGAGTCCCTTTAAAATTAACAACTGCTATTATTTTTGTAGTAGCTTTTGGAATTGCAGTAGATGATACTATTCATTTCTTAGGTGCCTATAAAAAGCAAAAGGCCAAAAGTCCAATCTGGCGTATTATCAAAACTTTTAAATCAGCAGGTTTGGCAATTTTGATAACTTCAGTTTTAATAGTTGGAGGGTTTATTCTCTTCACTTTATCTTCCTTTGCAACAACCTTTTACTTAGGTCTATTCTTGTCTTTGGCTATGCTTTTTGCCTTATTAACAGATTTAATTTTGTTGCCTTTGTTGTTAAAGTAACTTTTTCCACTCTATTTATAAACAATTTGTTTATTAGTTGAATATTTTGAATTAAATACCTATTTTTAAAATGCTATCAACTATATATTATTTAGACGAAAATTGTTTTCAATAGAGAATAGTTTGATAGGAGTTATTTTATCAGGAAAATTTAAGCTATTGAAAAAAATTACTATACATCTCTTTCTATTTGCTTTTCTTTTTTGTGCTTTTAATCAATTAAATGCGCAAAAACTTAATGAGGTTAAAATATCTATAACAAAAGATAAAGTTCCTGCCATTGATTTACTTAATGAATTAGAAAAGCAACACGGAATAGAATTTAGGTATAAATATGATTGGTTAAAAGATATAAATCTTACTGTGGATACTAACCAAATGCCAATCAGAGAATTTTTTAAGAACTATTTTTCTGAAATAGGAATTTCTATAATGTTTAGGGAACCAAACTATTTTATTTTTTTGAAAGATAGTCCTAAGAAGATTGAAGTTGATTCTGAATCTTCAAGCGAAAAATTGGAGGTAATTACTTTAGGGAATATTGAAGCTGAAACTACAGAAGCAACTTTGTATGGAACAGTCAAATCTGCTGAGTCTGGTGAATCTCTTCCAGGAATCACTATTTTTTCTGTAGAAGAAAATAAAGGAACAGTATCTAGTAGCAATGGTAAGTATAATTTAAAATTACCTGTTGGTTTTCATACCCTAAAATTCCAATCATTAGAAACTGGTACTTTTGAAATATCCTTAATTTTAAATTCATCGAGTAGCTTAGATGTTAAATTGTATAAAGATTTTGTACAATTAAATGAGGTAGTGGTTACGGCAAAAGCAATGGATGAAAATATTTCTCAAACTGTTACAGGTGTAGAGCGCATGACTTTAGAGGAGATTGAAAGAATGCCAGCCTTTTTGGGAGAATCAGATGTAATTAAAAGTATAACTTCTTTACCTGGAGTAAGTCTTACAGGAGAAGCATCGGCTGGTTTTAATGTGAGAGGTAGTGGTGTTGGGGAAAATTTGGTTTTATTGGATAATGGCACACTTTATAATTCTTCTCATTTATTTGGCGTATTCTCGGCTTTTAGTGCTGATAATTTAGGTTCTATTGAATTATTTAAAGGAGCCGTACCCGCCCGATTTGGAGGTAGAATTTCATCAGTGCTAAATATGGAGATGAAAAGCGGTAGTAAGCAAAAAGTAAGTGGTAACGGTGGCGTAGGAGTCATTTCATCAAGATTTAATATTGAAACACCTATCATAAAAGATAAAAGCTCGATCCTGACAGGTTTTAGAGTTGCTTATCCGAATTATCTAATTAACTCTATTAATAATTTTGATTTAAAACGTAGTAGTACTTTTTTTGGCGATTGGAGTTTGAAATATGATCATTCAATTAATGAGAATAATAAAATACTTTTAACAGCTTATACCAGTAGAGATGAATTTACAGTAAGCAATGACGTGAGTTATGAATACAATAATATTGTGGGTAGTATCCAATGGAATCAAAATATCAACGAAAATTTGAGTTCTAAGCTTAACTACAATTATAGCCAATATAATTATACTCTTAATGAGGAAACAGAAGATCAAATATCTTATGGATTGTATTCTGAAATTGAAAATAATAAGTTGAATTATGAATTTGAATACTTAGGCTTTGATAATAATTTTATAGAATTTGGATTTAATAGTGTGTTGTATAATATTCAGCCAGGGAAATTTAATAATGAGGATATTAATTCTATACTGATAGTTAATGATTTAACTAATGAAGAAGCTATTGAATCAGCCGTTTATTTAAGTGATGAGGTTAAATTTAGTAACGATATTTCAGCCTCTGTTGGAATTCGTTATTCATATTATACAGGTGGAATGGATTCACTATCCACCAACTTCGGAGGTCTTGAACCCAGAGTTTCCTTAAATTATAGAATTAATTCAAAAAGTTCTATAAAAGCTGGTTACAGTAAAATGAGACAATATATTCATTTGATATCTAATACCGCTTCCGTTACCCCAGTGGATATTTGGAAATTAAGTAATCAAGAAATATTGCCAACTGTGGCTGATCAATTTAGCATAGGGTATTTTCGAAATTTTGATTACAATAACTTTGAAACTTCTGCTGAGTTATATTACAGAGATATTGATAATCTTATTGAATATAAAAATGGAGCAAATTTATTTGCTAATGATGAAATTGAGAATGAATTAGTTCAAGGAAAAGGAATAGCATATGGAGCTGAATTCTATGTAAAGAAAAATTCCGGAAAATTAACAGGATGGTTAAGTTATACCTATTCTAGGTCATTGATCATTGTGGATGGCGAAACAAATGATCAGACTATTAATAATGGAAGACCATTTCCGACTAATTTCGACCAACCTCATAACCTTACTTTTTTTGGTAACATTGATTTAAGTAGAAGATTTGATATCTCTGCAAATTTCCAGTACAATACTGGAAGACCAATTACATATCCTGAGTCAACTTTTGATTTTAATGGAATTAGAGTTGCAAATTATTCAGATCGTAATCAATATAGAATTCCTGATTACCATCGATTAGATTTGTCATTTCATATGGCAACTTCTTTGAAAAAGAAAAAGAATGTAGAGGCTGATTGGACACTGACACTTTACAATGTATATAGTAGAAGAAACGCCTATTCAGTGTTTTTCCGAAGTTCAGAGTCCTTAAGGGTACTTAATTCTTACAGGCTTTCCATTATAGGTCAGATTGTACCAGCACTTACATATAATTTTAAATTCTGAATTGATGAATGGAAAGCTATTATTTATAATCTACGTATTTTCTTCTTTGTTAATTTCATGTATTGATCCTTTTGATGTTAAAGTTCAACAACCAAATGCAGATGAATTGATCGTAGTAGATGCTGTTTTAAACCAGGAATCAGCAGTTCATTCTATTATCTTAAACAGGCCTTCTTCCATTAATCAAAATTCAGGTTACAAGAGAGTATCAAAAGCAATTGTTGAGATTATTGACTCAAATAATGCATGTTTTGAATTTACAGAAACTTCAAATGGAAGATATAGTATTGATTCTTCCATGTTTAAACCAATATTAGGTGTTCAATATTCATTGAAAATTGAATTGCCAAATGGTTTGGTATATAAATCAGAAGAAGAGGAACTAAAAGAAGTAGAACCTATTGATTCTGTATGGGTATTGCCTGAAAAAACATCTTTTTTAGCAGGAAGTAATGTAACAGAAGGAGATGTCATAAATATATATACCAATATTACCACCAAAGATGAAAGTATTTTTAATCAATATGAATATGAAGGCACCTTTGGATTTGAGTCTATTTACCAGGGTAGTGAGGTATGTGATGAATTTGGACCAATATTACATTCTGCAAGAGAAGAACTCGTTTGTTTTAGAAGCGAGAAAGTAGATTTACCACTGAATATTCTATCAACAGATAATTTAAAGGATGACAATATATTAACTCAAAATATACTAAGTATTTTGCCCGATAGGAGGTTTTTTATCGGTTATAGTTTATTGATTAAGAAAAAAAGACTATCGGAAAACTATTTCAACTATTTGGACGAAATTAAAACTCAGAATGAAGTAAATGGCAGTTTATTTGATCCTCCTCCGACTCCTATAATTGGAAATATCAGTAATCAACTTGACGATAATGTTAAAGCCTTAGGTTTTTTCACACTCATATCAGAAACAAATAAGAGAATATTTATTTCTAAAGAGATACTTAGAACAGAAATCAATCGATTTAGCTTTGAAAATTGCAGTGATAATTTTGAAGAGTTTTTTAACCCATTTGACCCAGATGCTATTATCCTTGAACAAAATATTAGAAGACCAGATCCCATTTGTTGTGATTGTAGGTTATATCCTGGCGCTACGGATCAGATACCTGAATATTTCCCTCCTTTAAACCAAGATAATTGAAAATATCAATAAGATGAAAATACAAAATTTTACTTACCTTATAATTTCTTTGATATGTTTATCATCAACATTTTCTTTTGCATCTTTTAATCAGCCACAAACTGAAAATCAAAAACATGAAAAAGTCTTTTTGCATTTAGATAAGAATTATTATTTCAGTGGGACAGTGATAAGATATAGTGCTTATGTGGTGGATGAAAAGACACACAAGCCCTCAAATTCTAGTAGTGTGTTAGATGTTCAAATAATTGATTTAGATAATAATGTTGTTGCATCTCAAAAAGTGCTATTAAAGAATGGGAAGTCAGCGGGAAAACTGGAATTGGAAAAATCAATCCCAACAGCTAATTATTTGTTAATAGCTTACACCAGATATAGTGATAACAATAATTATAAAAATTCCTTTAAACAAAAAGTAAGGATTGTAAATCCAAAAGATGAAATTTCATCATCTATTCAAAATAACTTTAAAGCTGATTTTTATCCAGAAGGGGGGCAATTAATTGGCGGCCATCTTAATTCTGTTGCTTTTAAAATTAACAAATTAGATAATGATTGGAAAGGGGTAGTTGTATCTAATTCAGGGGATACAGTAGCCTTAATAGAACCATATAAATTGGGCTATGGGCATTTTTCTTTATTTGTGAATAAGAATTCAAGTTATAGAGCAAAAATTGAAACAAATGAAGGGCAATATGAATTTGGATTACCTAAAGTTCAAAATGATAAGGTAACTGGCAGAATAGTCAATTTTGAATCCGATACTTTGACTCTAATCACTAACATAGGAATAGATTTTTCAGGAAATCAAATAGGAATGTTAGTTTACAATAATGGAGAAGTCATTCTTGGAACAAAGCAAATTGTAAGAGGAAGAAGAATGATTTTTAAAGTTCCTAAAAAGTTGCTAAGAAAAGGATTAAATACATTATATCTCTATAATGAAGACCAAGAAATTCTATCAGAACGTAATTATTATAAAAATGAAAAGAGAAAAAGCAATATTGAACTTAAAATAAACCCTAATGAATTTAAAAAGAACGAAAAAATTTCACTTAAAATAAAATTAGACACATTAAGGACTCAAGCATTAGTTTCCAATGCTTCCTTCAGTATTAAAAATTTAGATTATTTTGATACAACTCAGAATAATGATATGAATATGTATTTTAATATGTTTTCTTTTTTAAATATTCTAGACCCGAGTTCTGAATTAGAAGAATTATCTCAAGATAATCTTTTTACTGATATCTATTTGAAGACAAAATCAACGGGAATTAAAAAAGTTAATGAATTAATGGGGCAAGAGGAAAGTGTTTCCACTTATAATAGTAAAGATTATTTTACAGTTTCGGGGACGGTAACAGATAAAAATTCGAATATCCCTATTCAAGATTCGGTTATTTATTGTTCTGTTCTGGGGCAAATACCTCAATTTTATGCAAGTAAAACAGATGATCAGGGAAGATTTTACTTTCAATTAAGATCTTTTTTCGGAGAATCAGATGTCGTATTGAAAGTAGCGAATGTTGATGAGAAGCAAAATAATCTTAAATATGAACTTGATAATAATATCATCAAGGTTGAGCAATTTGGTTTGGATGATGATTTTTCCATTAATGAGGATAAGTTGGAAGATTATCTAACTTATCATAAACAAAATGAATTGATTTCAAGAGTTTATAATGCTTCATCCACACAGGTATTGGAATTGGAAAATCAGAAAAGAGCAACAGGATTTTTCCCAAATTATTCGGATTCTAAGGATTTGACAGAATATGAATTTCTAAAAAACTTCCAGCAGCTATCTAGAGAACTTTTACCTGGATTAGCAATTAAGAATGAAAAAGGGGTAGAAAAAATCTACTTGAGAGAAATAGATGATTCAGGTCGTAATTCCTTTATAGGTAGATTTGAAAATGAGCCTTTGTTTTTGATAGATGGGTTACCTGTATTCAATAATAATTTTATTCTAAATTATAGTACAGCGAAAATTAAGTTTTTAAGTCTGATTAATAAAAGATACTTTATTAATGGTGTTTTTCAAGATGGAATTCTAGAATTGGGTACTCGTGATTCAGATTATTATAAAATGAATAATACCAATCATCATTGGTTTACTTTGCAGGGATTTTACAAGGAAACAAATAAATTAAATCCTGATTTTACAGAAATTAATGAAAATGATAAGTTGCCCGATTTTCGAGATGTTCTTTATTGGAATAGTAATTATAAAATAATTTCTGATGAAGAAAATGAAATCAATTTTTCTACTTCTGATGATATTGGAAGTTTTTTAATTGAGATGCACGGTATTGATCAATTTGGAAATATTTATCATCATAAAAATACTATTATAGTTGATTAGTGATGTATTACTAAGTTTCTCTTATAAGTATGATAAAAAAGATTCTTGTTTTAGTGTTTGTTTCAACAATCTATTCATGTATTGATCCATTTGAAGTCGATATTTACGATGAAAATGCAGGTGGTCAATTGGTGGTTGAAGGAATTATAACTAATAAACAAAACGTACAAATAATTAGGATAAATAGGTCAGCACCAGTTGGAGGATTCAGTGGTTATGAACAGGTTGAAGGTGCAAGTGTTTCAATTAAGGATGATAAAGGTAACTGTTTTCAATTATTTGAATCGAGAGCAGGAGTTTATATCACTGATACTACCGAATTTGAATCTAAAGTTGGGCGTTCCTATCAATTAACTATTGTTTTAGAGGATGGTGTTGAATATATTTCTGATTATCAAGAATTAAAACCAGTGACTCCAATTGACAGACTTTGGGTTAGAGGTGAAAGAGAACCCTATCTGGCTGGAAGTGTAGTCACTGAAGGAGAGTTACTAAATGTATACACAAATGTCAATGTTGGTGAGCAAGCTGATTATTTAAGTTATGATTATGAAGGAGTGTACGAACTGAGATCTTTTTTGCAAGGTTCATCATCATGTTGGGATAGTATTGAAATGGCTCCTTCTGAAATACTTCCATTGACAGATGAAAGGAGATGTTTCAAAAATCAAGATGTTTCCCTTCCATTAAACATATATTCTAGTGTTGATTTGGAATCTGGGGAAAATATTAACCAGAAAATCTTATCGATTTCCCCTAGTCGAGTATTTTATTTTGGCTACAGTATGGTGGTCAGAAAATATAGTTTAACAGAAAGCTATTTTAATTATTTGGACGACATTAAGGAACAAAACAGTTATGGAGGGGATCTTTTTGCACCACCTCCAACGGCCATAGTGGGTAATATTCATGAAAATGGAAATGATGAGAATCGAGTTCTAGGGTTTTTTACTGCTGTAAATTCCACTAGTAAGAGGATTTTTATTGATAATCAGGTGTTAAGGGATCCAATAAGAGACCCTCTTAATAGAATGGCTTGTGTAAATGCTTTCCCAATTGAAGACCCACCTCCACCACCACCATTTTGTTGTGATTGTTTATTGGTTGAAGGTGCTACAGATACTAAACCAGATTTCTGGCCGTATTAATTGTAAACCAGTACCTTAAATTCTAATAAATGATTTATTAATTTGATTAATTTTAATATGGTGATGAAGTAAGAACAGCCTATTTCTTGTCCTTACTATCCAAAATGATAGTGACAGGACCATCATTCACTAAGCTAACTTTCATATCAGCACCAAATTCCCCGCTTCGTAGTTTGGTAGGAATCTCCATATCTAAAGATCTTAGCATTTTTTCATAAAGCGGAATGGCAATATCTGGTTTTGCAGCTTTGATATATGATGGTCTGTTTCCTTTTTTGGTGCTCGCATGCAAAGTAAATTGGCTTATAAGCAGAATTTCTCCTTCTACATCTAATAAACTTTTATTCATTACGCCATTTTCATCATTAAAAATGCGCATATTAATGATTTTGCGATTTAGCCATTCAATATCTTCCTCATTGTCTGCTTCTTCTATTCCCAGTAAAATCATTAGACCATTTTGGATTTCTCCTTTAACCTCATTTTCAATAGTCACGGAAGCTTCTGATACTCTCTGAAGTACTGCTATCATTGTCCTATCTTTTCTATTTCATCTGATGGAATAACTTTGAATGTGTCTTTGCCATTATTTGCCGTTTCAAGCATTGCATTTGCAATTGTTTTAGCATGAACTGCAGCATATTTCTTTAATCGAACCTGAGAAAATGAAATCAAATTTATCGGCAAACCATAATGCTGCTTTTTCCCCTGCTCTCTTTTCTGCTCTTTCTCCTTCTATAAAAGAAGGTCTGTATATAAAAGCTTTATTTAATTTCATGGCTTTTATAGCCTCCTCAACTTCGCCCTTTACTTTATTATAAAATATGAAGGATTTGGAATCAGCTCCCATAGCAGAAATAATATGATAAGAATTGGCATTATTCTCTCTTGCAATAGCTGCTAAACTAGCAGGATATTCGAAGTCAACCTTTTTGAATGCTGCTTTACTGCCTGCTTTTCTAATGGTGGTGCCCAAGCAACAGAAATAATCATCAGCTCCTAATAAGGAGGTTTCTTTTTCCAGATTGTCGAAATTTTCAATGATAATTTCTTTTAATTTTCCGTCATTACCCCCTAAACTTCTTCTGCTTAATACTTTTACTTCAGTGTAATTTTCATCTTCTAATAACAAATCTAAAAGATGACCTCCAACCAATCCAGTTGCTCCTGCGATAAGTGCTGTTTTTGCCATTATTTTATGTTTTTTATCAACTGCTTAAATTCTTGAGAAATCGTTTGATTTTTATCAACCGCATACCATTTATGGATGCTTTCAATAAATTTAGGTTGGTCAAGATCAGGCTTTTCTTTTGCCTCCATTACCATATTTTGAACTGGTTCTGGCCTTGGTCCCCATGTAGCTATATCATTAAAATTTTCATCCATCATTATGAGAATTGGAATTGAACGGGCACCATTGGTAAGATATTGATCCATAAGTTCTGGGTGCTCATCTCGCATAATAAATTTCAAATCAATTGTTGAATTTTCATTAGCTAATTTTGCAATGAATGGTATGTTTTGGGCAGCATCTCCACACCAAGCTTCTGTGATTACCAGCCAATTCATTTTTGGTATGGAATTTATTAATTTTAGTAGTTCATCGTCAAGATTTATTTTTTTATCCCACCTGTCCATCCTTCTATCATTCATAAAAGTATAATTTATCATTGCTTCTGAATGATTTGAACCTGTTGTCTTATTTTCACCTAGCAGTGATTTAATTAAATTCCTATACGAAGGATAATCAAGTCCTTTAGAGAAGGCATTAATTTTTGTAGAGTCAATCGAAATTTCTGTCATTTATTTGCTTTTCTTCTTGATTACTCTCCCAAGCCATGAATTGTTGCAATTCTTGACCTAAATGATTGTAAAGCCAGAGAATAAGGGAAGCATCATCTAAATAGCCTGAAACAGGTATGAAATCAGGAATAATATCGGTAGGCGTGATGAAATAAATTAAAACACCAACTGTGTAAAGCATGCTTTTAAGTGAAATATCTCTATATTTTCCTTTTGTGTATGCTTTTACTAATCTAATTAAGGTAAATATTTTATTCTTTAGCTGAGAAATCTTTTCAGATGCTTTAGCCCGACTAGTTAATGTTTCTTTAGCCTCAGTTATGAGTTTATTGCTAAGACGCCTATCAGCTAACACTCTGGAAGCTCTCTTAAATGCATTTTTATAGTTCAATCTTTTACTCATCCTCCGATTCTCTCAATTTTTTATTTTTTTGAAGTGGCATCCATATATACGCAAATAAAGTATATAAGGTAAATGCACCAATCAAGATTAAATATAAGTCGTGCAGTAGATTTTTATAAATAAATAAAGACCAAGCAATTACCAGACTTACAATGCCAACCCATAATCTTATATTGTTAGCTTTTATTTGACTACTTTTATGTGGATGAATCATAATACTTTTTGATATTTAAACGTTCGGTAAATTTACATTATTTGAATCGATTTTGCTTTTCCATATGAAAAAACTCTACTTCATATTCTTATTTTTGATGAGTGTTATAGTACAAGCTCAAATTGAAGACCCGAAAATTGAGGAAACTAATAATAAATCTAAAGCCAAAATAATAGTTTACACCAAGACGGGAGAGATTTATAAAGGGTTTTTTATTAGCCAAAATAAAGATTTTCTTGAAATAGAGACAAATAGCGTTGGTACTATCAAAATACCTACACAAAGAATTAAAAATATTGAATCCTTAAATGAGGATGACCAGCTTCAAGAGACTGATGAAGACGAGAGATTAGAACAAATTAACCCAGTTAGATATATGATAGGTACCAGTGCCTTTAACTATGAAAAAGGTGGTAATTATCTGCGAAATAATCCTATGACTTATCATAGAGGAATTAGTGATAATTTTTCTATAGGAGTTGGTACAAGCATTTGGGGCATGGTATTGAGAGTACCTATTATATATGTGAATCCTCAATTCACTAAACAGCTTGGTAAAAATATACACTATAAAATTGGACTTGATGCTTTTGCTGGGGCATCTTTAGAATCTGCAGAGGCTGCTGGTGCTGCTATATTAAATACTGGAGTAACTTTTGGAGAACCAGATTTAAATTTAACTGGAACCATTTATTATGGAGCTATAAGCGATGTTCAGAGAATAGATCCTTTTTATTCTTTAGCTGGAATGGCTCGTATATCAAAAAAGTTAATGGTAGTTTCTGAGGGTTTTTATATACCTACAGAATTTGATGGGAATATAAGTTTCCTGTTTTACGGTGGAAGATATTTAACCGAGACAGCAAGTTATGATTTGGGATTTTTCTATAATCAAGAAATCACCGAGTTTATTCCCTTTGGTATTCCATTTATAGCAATAACAGTTAAATTATAAATATTTAAATTAATGAATTTTATGAAATTTTTAACTACAATAATTCTTACACTCTCCCCAATTTTATTATTAGCCCAAACCCCTAAAGAAACAATCAACCAATTCATGGATAATTGGCATAAAGCAGCAGCCACTGCAGATGAAGAAGTGTTTTTTGGAAGTATGACGAAAGAAGGCATCTATTTGGGAACAGATAAAACAGAAAAATGGACAAGAGATGAAATGGCTGAATGGGCAAATGAATACTTTCAAGAAGAATCAGCCTGGTCATTCACTGCTACTGCTAGGGATATTTATTTTTCAGAAGATGAAAAAACTGCATGGCTCAATGAAAAACTGGATACTTGGATGGGTGTTTGTAAAGGTACTGCTGTATTGGTTTTAAAGGCTGAAGGGTGGAAAATAGCCCTTTACGATTTATCTGTAACTATAGATAATGACAAAATAGATCAGTTTCTAGAGCTCATTAAAGAAAAATGAATTTGGGAGAATGATTTTTGATTTGTTTATAAGAATTAATGAGGTCTATTAAATAGAACTGTAATATTAATCTACCTAATACTTAAAACTTATAACTTCCTATTTTAAAATTCCCTTTGAATCTCATTTTTAAGGAAACTTAATCCGTATTCAATAGTGTCGACCTTTTTGTCGAGAGAGTCTTTGTAAATCTTTTTCACCAATTCTATGCTTTTGGCTTCCGGGTCTAATCCCTTTGCAGCTTGGTTCACGACCATAATTAATTCTTCTTTGGCGTTCTTGATGATTTTCCATGCTTCATCGCTCATATAAACCTGCTGCGATAAATTGTGATTGAATTCTTCACGAATTTCATTAAGGAGTAAATATTGTAGTTCTGCAACATTCATGTCATTTTTTTGAACTCGCTTTATGATTTGATCTGGTGAAATTCTTTCCAAAAAGAGACTCATTCGTTCATAGGCTTGCAATCTTATGGGCAACACTATTTCTTTGTTCTTGGCTTTAATTTCAATGAATTTGCCTTCATTTTGCTTTTGAAGCATCGTTTTTACTGTTAAATACATTGCGTATAAAACGATTCCTGCAGGTATGATAATTTTAATTAAGTCCCAAATTGGTTCCATATAGCTATTTTTTCTATTATGATTCTCAAATTTAGTTAATTTCGCAGTAAATAAAAGGGGGCAGATAAGGCAAACTTTTGTTTTGTGTCATTCGTTCTTGAATAAAATTCACATTATATGATTCCGGTTAAGATCTCAGAAGAAGCAATAAAGGAAGTTAAAAACATCATGGAAAATAAGAATATTCCTGAGGGATACGGCTTACGTGTCGGAGTTCGAGGAGGTGGTGGTTGTAGTGCTGCTGGTATGAATTATATGTTGGGGTTTGATAAACCGAAGGAAACTGATAAAACCTTTGAAGCGGAAGGTATACCAGTTTATATTGACAAAAGCCATGTCATGTATATAATTGGAATGGAAGTTCAATTCCATGAAGGTAATGACGCTAGAGGCTTTATATTTGTAAACCCAGAGACTGAAGAAGAACTAAAGTAGATCTGAATCAGCAAGAGCTCTTCTGTGGGTAGTGATTAATAGCATATTGTTAAGTAATCTTTAAGATATTCATATTCACGTTAGATAATTGTGAAATCCACGTTAAAACAAGGTTAACTGACTTTTTTTAATTCTTTTCTTGAACCTATAGACTCAAATTCTACAGTTCCCACCTAATTTGGGTTGATTGAAGGCGCATCACGTAAGAAATCTTTTATGGAGATTGTTATTTTGAAGGAATTATTCTCTTTTTCTAAATAACACTACATATGTTTTTTAGGCTCTAGGGCTTAGTATGTTGCAATTATTTGAAGGTTAGCAGGTAGTGTTTGTGTACATATGCTTTTAAATCAAAAGTAAGGTTTTTCGATTAATTAACGGATAGGGGCTATAAATGAAATTTATATAGCTCTTAAAATCATTCAAATAGGATTTTTTGTATAAAAATTATAATAAAAAAATTAATAACTAAATATAAAGTAATTTGTTCAATTCATTTTTGTCAATTAACATAAATATACCTTATATTAGACATTTAACAATTTTATAACCTAAACAAAATATGATGAAGAAACTATTACTAATGCTAAGTTTCTTCCTGATTGCCTCTTATTCGTGGGCACAGGATAGAACGGTTTCTGGTACAGTGACTGATAAAGACGGTTCCTTACCAGGTGTGAACGTAATTGTGAAGGGTACTACCAATGGTACTACCACAGATCTAGATGGTAATTACAAGTTTTCAATTCCTGCGGATGCCAAAACACTTGTATTTACTTATATCGGTTATGAGAAAACCGAAATTGAAATTGGTTCAAGATCGGTGATTGATGTGACATTGCAACCTGATGTTCAGCAATTAGGTGAAGTTGTTGTAACTGCAATGAACATTACTCGTGACAAAGCCTCTTTAGGTTACTCACAGCAGACCTTAGACGGGGACCAAGTAAGTAAAGTGAAGGAAACTAACTTTATTAATTCCCTTTCTGGTAAAGTATCTGGTGTGAATGTACGTCAGAATAATACGATGGGTGGATCTACTAATATCACGATTAGAGGTAATTCATCTTTTACTAATAACCAACCTCTTTTTGTAGTGGATGGAGTTCCAATTAGTAACGAAACTAACAACTCTGATGCACAGCAAGCTGGTGGTTATGGATATGACTACGGTAACCCTGCAGCAGATATTAATCCTGAGGACATCAAGTCAATGTCAGTACTGAAAGGTGCTGCAGCGACTGCACTATATGGTGTTCGTGGACAAAATGGAGTAATTCTAATTGAAACTAAGAAAGGAAAGAATGTAAAAGGTCTTGGAATATCTGTTAGTAGCGGATTGACTGTTGGAAGTATTGATAAAAGTACTTTTGCTGAGTACCAAGATAAATATGGTGCTGGATACGGTCCTTACTATGGTTCTACAGGCTACTTCAACGATGGAGATGTTGACGGAGATGGTACTCCAGATTTAGTAGTACCTACTACTGAGGATGGTTCATATGGTGGGGCATTTGATCCTTCATTGAACGTTTATCACTGGGATGCATTTGTTCCTGAGTCTGATAACTTTGGACAAGCAAGACCATGGGTAGCAGCAGAGAATACTCCTGTAGATTTCTTTGAAACGCAAAATACTTGGAATAACTCTGTTTCATTATCTGGTGGTAATGAAAACACTAATTTTAGATTGAGTTATACGAATGTGAACGAAAAAGGAATTCTTCCTAACAGTACGCTTAACAAAAACACAATTAATTTTACTGGTGGTACGAAATTGTCAGAAAAATTGAGTACTGATGTTCTTTTTCAATATAACAGACAAGATGTTGTAGGTAGATACTCTACTGGTTACAGTGATAACTTAATGTCTCAATATAGACAGTGGTGGGAAACAAACGTAGATGTTTATAAACAACGTGATATTTACAACAAAACAGGTAAGAATTATACTTGGAATGCAGCAGATCCATTCACTGATCCGTTGACTCCTATTTACTGGGATAATCCGTATTGGACTAGATATGAAAACTATAACTCAGATGTGAGAGATAGAATTTTGTCTAAAGTGGGTGTTAACTATAAAATTAACGACTGGTTATCATTTGCTGGTAGAGCTTCAATAGACACTTACTTTGAAACTAGAGAAGAAAGAAGAGCAGTAGGTAGTGTGCCAACAGCTTTTGGTGTTCAAAGAAATGATGAATCTTCTGGTTACCAAGTAACTAACATTCAAAACACTGAGTATAACTTTAACGGTGTGTTAAATGCTAATAAAGATATCTCTGATGATTTGAATATTGCAGGATTGTTAGGTTTCAATATGAGAAAAGAAAGATATGATTACAGTCAGCAATCAACTAGTGGTGGCTTAGCTGTAGCAGATCTTTATGCATTATCTAATTCAGTTAATCCTAATCCATTCCCTTTTGAATACTTATGGGAAAAAGAAGTTTACGGATATTTCGGAAACGTAAATTTAGGATTCAGAGATTTCTTGTATTTCGATGCTAACTATAGAACGGATGTATCTTCATCTTTGCCAGTACAAAATAACCAATATGATTATTATGCTCTTGGTTTAGGTTTTGTATTTAGTGAAATCGTTGATCTTCCAGGTATTGACTTTGGTAAATTGAGAGCTAGTTACGGTACTTCTGGTAACGATACAAGAGCACTCAGAGTAAACGATGTTTATAATAGAGTAAACAATTTCCAAGGTGGTATTTTAACCACATTGCCTTCTGTAAAAAACAACAAGAATTTGCAGCCGGAATTGACAACTGAGTATGAGATAGGGTTAGAATTAACTGCTTTAAACAGACGATTGAACTTTGATGTAGCGTATTATAACAGAGAAACTGCAAACCAATTGTTAAGTGTTCAGCTTTCAAGAGCTACTGGTTTCTCTTCTACATTTATCAACTCAGGTGCAATCCAGAATCAAGGAGTTGAAATTGTATTAGGCGGTGACATTATCAAAAATAATGACTTAACGTTTAATTCAACTGCTAATTTCACTTTAAATAGAAGTGAAGTATTGAGTTTAATAGGTGATACTGAGAATTATGTATTTGCTTCTTACCAGTCTGGAGTTACCTCTAACGCAACGGTAGGTGAGCCATTTGGTGTCTTGAAAGGTACTGGTTACCAGTATATAGATGGACAAAAAGTGATTAATTCAAGCGGTTATCCTGTGGCAGTACCAGATCAAATTATTGGCGACCCTAATCCAGATTGGACAATGGGTATTAACAATACTTTGAGCTACAAAGGATTAAGCTTAGGATTCTTAGTTGATATACAAAAAGGTGGTGATGTGTACTCTTTAGATATGCACTATGGTAGAGGTACAGGATTATATCCTGAAACTGCTGCATTGAACGATAGAGGTGTTCAAGTAAGAGAGCCTGTTGCTGATGGCGGTGGTTTCAAGTATGAAGGAGTTACTGAAAGTGGAGAACCTAATGAAGTTTACGCACCTGCTACTGACTATTCTGGAGCTTTCTATTGGGGTAATTCTTCAAGACAGCCAAATCAAATGACTGTTTATGATGCATCTTCAGTAAGACTTAGAGAAGCATCTTTAACTTATACTTTGCCGAAAAGCTTTGTAGATAGTTTTGCTCAAAGTGTGAATATCTCTTTCGTTGGTCGTAACCTATGGATAATTCATAAAAATGTACCTTATGCTGATCCGGAATCTGGTTTAGGAGCTGGAGCTGCACAAGGATTTTTAGTAGGTTCTTACCCAACTGTTAGAACTACTGGTTTAAAACTTGATATAACATTTTAATGAACAATATTATGAAGAAATTATTTTTATTATTTATAAGCTTCACAACTATTGCGTTTTATAGTTGTGACGATCGTCTGGAAGAATTAAATACGGACAAGAAGAATCCTTCTGAAGTAGATCCGTCTTCCTTATTTGCGCGTGGAATGAAAGAGACTTTCGATAATGTAGAAAGTGCTAGTGTGAATGATAATCCTTTTAGATTATATGCACAATACTGGTCTCAAACTACTTATCCTGAAGAAAGTCAGTATAACTTAACTTCACGAAGTATTCCAGCTAATTTCTGGGAAAATATCTACAGAGATGTATTATCTGATTTAGATGAGTCGAAAAGACTGATCAATATGGAAATTGAAGCAGGGAATTTCGCAAATACACCTGAAGCGGTGTTCAGAAATCAAATTTCTTGTATTGAAATATTATCAGTTTACAACTACACTTTATTAGTAGATACTTACGGTAATATCCCTTATTCAGAAGCTTTGGATGTTGAGAATATCAACCCAGCTTATGATGATGCGGAAACTGTGTACAGAGATTTAGTTGAAAGACTTGATGCTGCTGTTGCTGCTTTTGATAATTCAGCAGTTGCATTTGCGGGTGCTCAAGATCCTATGTATAATGGAGATGTTAGTTCTTGGACTTTATTTGCAAATACTCTAAAACTTAGAATAGGTATGAGATTTGCTGATTATGATCCTGTTTATGCTGAAGACTTAGTGACTGATGCAGTGAGTGATGGTGTATTCACATCAGCTGCAGATAATGCGTCTGTGCAATACATGACTGCTGCTCCTAATACTAATCCTGTTTATGCAGCGATTGTATTGAGTGGTAGAAATGACTTTGTGATTTCTGATGTATTAGATGAAACGTTAAATAGTTTGGAAGATCCAAGATTGAAGACGTATTCTAGAGCGCCAGTTAATTTTCCATTTCCAATTAATGATAATGGTACAGAAGACGATGCAGATGATGATTTCCCAATGGATTCAACATTAGCTTACGGTGTTTTTGCTACCTATACTAATGTGGATGGTGAAGATTCAGTTGAGACTTATTTACCTGCAAATACTACGGTAGAAGCAGAGTATAGTGGTAGATTAAAAGTATATAAAGGTGGTACTTACGGAACAGCAAATTCTTTTGTTTCGAATTCAAAACTAAGTAGCCAACTTTATAATCAACCTACTTTCCCTGGTACTTTGATAGGGTATTCTGAAACTCAGTTCTTATTAGCTGAAGCCGTTGAGAGAGGTTTCGCAGTTGGTGGAACTGCTGCAGCTTACTATAATGCAGGTATTGAAGCATCTTTCGATTTCTGGGGAGCTGAAGGATTTGACGATTATATATTGCAGCCTGAAGTTGCATACCTTACTGCACCAGGAACTTATCAAGAAAAAATTGGTAAGCAATTATGGATCGCATTATTTAATCAAGGTTTAGAAGCTTGGGCTTCTTATAGAAGACTTGATTTTGGTGTACTTCAGCCTTTACCAGGTGATGCGCAAGTTTCAGTTCCAATGAGGTTAATTTATCCTTTGGAAGAAGATCAGTTGAATGGTCAAAACAAGCAAGCCGCAGCTAGCGCTATAGGTGGAGACGAAGTTACTACTCAGATTTTCTGGGATGTAAATTAAATTTCTATATCCTAAGTAATTTAGGTTTAAAGGCTGTCTTTTTGAAGGCAGCCTTTTTTTTATGTCATTTTCTTAATGTCTTAAATTTTTTAAATGTAATTTTTCATACTACTTTTATGCAAAATATTATATTATGAAGAATTACTACCCCGCATTATTTGCACTGCTTTTACTCCTTTCTGTGCATTTATATACTGATTCATTTAGATTTGAAGCTGCTCAAGAGGAAAAGACTGTAGCTAACATTTGGTCAACAAAAAAAACTAAAATTAAGTCTGGAAAAGATGCTTATATGAAGCCGGATGGATATATTGAGTATTTTAATTCTATTACCAAATCAATTGATGAAACAAGCAGTTTGTATAAACCTGGATACCAGTTTCAGGAGCTTCAAAAGTCTTTAACTAATAAGGCTTTGGCACGCTCTCAATCCTTGCCTGCTGAATTTGAATCAAGAGGCCCTGGTAATGTTGGTGGCAGAACAAGAGCAATAGCTGTTGATCCTGATGATGATTCCAACTGTACTTGGTTTGCAGGAGCAGCTAGTGGAGGGATATGGAAAACTACAGATTGTGGAGATTCTTGGGTAAACATATCTCCTGATTTGCCTAATTTGTCAACTAATTCTATTGCGCAGTCGCAGTCAAGTCCGGATGTAATTTATGTTGGTACTGGTGAAGTGTTTGCTGGTAACAGTACCTTTGTAAGAGGAAATGGAATTTATAAAAGTACAGATAGAGGTCTTACGTGGGAGTTGCTTCCCTCTACTATTTCAAATGTTGACTACCTATCGGTCAACAGAATTGCTGTAGATCCCAAGGATGATCAAGTAGTAGTTATAGCCACTAACACTGGTGTTTTCAAGTCCACCGATGGAGGAGCTAGCTGGAGTAAAACCTACGATGCGCCTGCAGGTGGTTCTGTTCAGGATCTGCAAGTCGATCCAGTTGATTTCAGTATTCAATATGCAGGTGTGAATAGCTTAGGTATTATTAAGTCTACAGATGCTGGAAACACCTGGAATGTTTCATCTACTGGTATTTCAGAAGGTGTTCGTTTCGAGATTGGTGTGGCACCAAGTAATCCGGAAATTATTTATACTTCTACTTTTTCTGGGGAAAATACATTGTTGTATCTCTCAGAAGACAGTGGTGAGAATTGGGTTTTAGTAGATGATCCTGATTATGATACGAACTTCTTGGGTGCACAGGGCTGGTATGATAATACTATTGCTGTAAATCCTTATAACCCTTATGAGGTGTTTGTGGGAGGTGTTAGTGTTGGTAAATTCACCGTTGATCCAAATAATATAGGAGAAACTCCTAGGCAATTTAATGGTGTAGACTTTGAAGAAAGCACTTTATTTGAGCTGGTTAGTTTTGAAGCAGATTTTAATGGAGGGTCTCTTGACATAGCAAGTGGAACTGATAGTCCTTCACAAAACCCAGTCACCGTTGAGATTAGATTCGGAGAAGGTGTGCAGCAAATGGCGCATCGTTATACCGTGCCTAATGGAGAAACATCAGGGGTTCCTATTTCAGACTATATTTATCAAGACTATGTCGAAGTTCCATTCGAAATATGGGACATTGAAAATGATAGGCAATTGATGGTGTCTTTTAGAGACCAACAAAATGATGGTGAATTCAATCTAAATAAAAGAAGCGAAACCGATGATCAACTGTCAACAGCAAGAGAATACGTTTATATTCATGATGTTGAATATAATGCTTCTGCTGCAGATGAAAATATAGCCGAAGATGGGGCAATTGAATATGCTAATATGTATTTCTTCTGGCCTGTGTTGGCAGAAGCAGCATCTTGGAACCCAACTGCCTTAGTCAATTCTGTAATGCGTATTAATTTTGGATCTAAGTTTATTGCAATGGCTGATGCTACGGCTGTTTATGATGCGTACGGAGACTATGAAGGACAAAATACGAGTAATCTTCATCCAGATCATCATCACCTTACATTAATTAAAACAGACGAAGCTTCTAAGACTTTTATGATTGTCAATGGTAACGATGGAGGCTTAGGGATATCAACGAATAATGGAGAGAGAATAGATCAAATCACGAATGGCTATGTTACTACACAGTTTTATGGTGCAGATAAGAAACCTGGCGAAGAAAAATATATAGGTGGAATGCAGGATAATGGTACCTGGGTGTCCACTGGAATAAGTGTTGATGAATCTAATAATTATAATGCTGTAATTGGAGGAGATGGCTTTGAAGTAATCTGGCACTCAGAACATCCAGAAAAAGTAATCGCTGGTTACCAGTTCAACGGAATCCAAAGATCCATAAATGGCGGTAGATCTTTTACAGCTGCTACTTCTGGGATCACAGATGGTCCTTTTATTACTAGATTAGCAGGTTCTTATTCAAGTCCGGATGTGATATATGCGATTGGACCAACTGGAGTATATAAAAGTAACGATTTTGGTGGTAGTTGGAATATGAAAGTTATTCCAGACGAAACCTGGGGTGGCCTTGCTAGTGCTAGTGATGTTGAAGTGTCTTTGGCAAATAGTAAAATAGTTTGGGCCGGTGCCGGTATGGCAAATGGTATTTTAAATCTTTTTGTTTCAAAAGATGCTGGTGAGACATATACAGCAGTAAATAATTATTCCCCAGACCCAAGGGCTAATTACACTGGTATTTACACACATCCCAAAGATGAGAATACAGCTTATGCTTTATTTGGCAAGCCGAATTTCCCTAAAGTATTAAAAACTACTGATCTTGGGCAAACTTGGGAAGATATCTCTGGTTTTGAAGGGAATGAAAATGGTAGTAGTAGGGGATTTCCTGATGTGATTGCACATAGTCTACTTGTAATGCCATTTGATACTGATATTATTTGGGTGGGAACTGAAATTGGAATTTACGAATCAATGAATGGAGGACAGTCTTGGAATATTCGAAGTGATTTTCCTTCTGTTTCAGTTTGGTCAATGAAAATTGTTGATGATGAAATAGTAATAGGTACGCATGGTAGAGGAATTTGGACTGCTACCCTCGAACCTTTGTTTTACTCTAATATTAAATTCGCAGAGTTCAATTATGAAGGGTATGGAAATGCTAAAATGACTTTTGACTTTCCAGTAGAGTATGAAGAGGTTCAGTTGATGATAAACAATCAGGAGGTGGAAAGTTTAACTAATGTGAACGCAGGGGAAACCACTTTTGAATTGTCTGATTTTCATGAATTTGCTGGGGCAAATGTTAAAATTGTGGGTACACTAAATGGTGAGTTGATTGAATCAAGAAACTTTAATACCCCTAATCTTGAATTGCACTGTAATTGTTTCGCAAGAGAGTTTTGGTGCTAATGGAGATTATAAGGTGAAGTTAATATTGGAGAATAATGAGCCCTTTGATAAAATAGAAGTTTTATTTAATGACGCATTAGTCTTCACTGATGAACAACAACTATCGGTGGAAGATGAAAACAGGATTATACAGTTTGATTATTCTGAAGTGAACAAGAATTCGTTGGAAATTAAAGGCTACATCAAGGATACTGTTTTTTCAACTCTTAGTCAAACCACTTTAGTTACTTCAGCTCCTGATGCGAGTAATGAGCTGATAGCGATATATCCTAATCCCACAAGTGATATTTTGAATATTAACAATCTCAGTGGTGATATACGTAATTTAACTATTTATAACTCGAATGGCCAGTTGGTTCAGAAGCATTCCTTAACAGATGACAGTAATGTGATTAGATTAAAGTCTTTGGAAGCTGGAGTTTACTTGTTACAACTCCAAGACGATAAAGGAAAACTATTAACCAAAAGGATAATTAAAGAATAATGAAGATATATTATATACTGGGTATAGTTTTGTTATCCTTAGCGGCTTGTACGAAACCAAAAATGGATTCCCGTAGTATCGATTTAAGTATTTACAAAATGGCCTATGCATCTTTAAATATTGATGCGGTAGACTTTATTTATAATGATGATCAAAGTTACGTTTTAGGGATTTATAAGGTAGACGAATCTTCTAGTAAGCCATTGACAACGAAGTATGTTGTTCTTGATGTGGAAAATGAGTCAATTGTGGTTAAGAATAGTGTTGTAGGTGGGAATGTGAAATGGGTTTCAACGTACGAAATTGAGATTATTGATCCCCCTGGTATTATGAAAGATGATGCTGAGACTTTAGAAGATTACACTACAATCCTCAACGTAAAAACAGGTAAAGAATCAAAAAAAACAGCTGATCGTTTTTGATCAGCTGTTTTTCGCTATTTTAAAAACTGGCTTGTTTCCTGAATAATTTTTAGGAAGGTAGGAGGGAGAGTTTCCATTTCCCAAGGATGTTTAGCTCCAAATACATGGTTTTCATTTTCGAAAATAATCAGGTTTGTATCTTTTTTCCATTGTTTAATTTGGTGCGCCATGGAAACTGGCAGCGTCTCATCTTTAGTTCCATGAAAAGCTAATAAGGGTTGTGTTATTTCCCTAATGGCATTAGGGATAGATAATCTGTCCTTATTTTCAATAACATCATGGTATAATTGTACATATAGTGGCATTTGCTGATTAGTTCTCTTATTTTCTATAAACTGTACTCCTTCCTTTTTCCATTCCTCTAAAAAGCTCTTAGGCCATCTTTTAGCCAGATCACTAATTGCAGCAAGTGTTATCACCTTTTTTATTCTAATGTCTTCTCTAGCTTTTAATAAGACTAATCCACCTCCTCTGCTGTGGCCCATAAGATTAATTTGATCTAGATCAATTTCCTCTGGAGGCAATACAGACTTTTCAGAAAACAAGTAATCTATACTGTCCGCTAAATCATCTAATTCAATAGTGAAATTATTATTTCCGAATGCTTCTAAATCTGCAAAATCAGTTAATTGTTCTTGAGTAGTACCATTGTGGCTCAAATTTATTTTCATAAAGATGAAGCCTTTCCTTGCAAATTCTTCTGCCATCAAGTTAAATACGCCCCAATCTTTAAATCCTTTAAAACCGTGAACAAAAAGGATTAACGATTTCTTATTTTGATTAGGAAGGTACTTTATGTCTGCCGTAATTGGCTTATTATGGACCGTACTTGTAATAATTATATTTTCTTGAATCATTTTGTTTGATTGCATTGCTTAGATATTCATTTGGTAGTAATATTGCACACGCATGGCCAGTAAAATTAAAGAAATACAAAGACCAATTGCCAATGAAATGGCAGAATTTGAAATAAAATTCCGTCAATTCATGAAAAGTAAAGTTTATTTGCTTGACAAGATCATGGGCTACATTGTCAAACGGAAGGGGAAACAAATGCGACCTATGTTTGTATTTCTATCAGCAGGTATTCATGGCCAGATTAATGAAGCTACTTACAGAGGTGCTGCTTTAATTGAACTGTTGCACACCGCCACACTAGTCCATGATGATGTTGTAGATGATGCCAATTATAGGAGAGGCTTCTTTTCTATCAATGCCTTATGGAAGAATAAGATTGCAATTCTCGTTGGCGATTATTTGCTTTCCAGAGGCTTGTTACTTTCTATAGACAATGAAGATTTTGATTTACTCAAGATTGTTTCGGAGGCAGTTCGAGAGATGAGTGAAGGCGAGTTACTTCAAATTGAAAAAGCAAGAAAGCTTAATATCACAGAGGATATTTACTATGATATTATTAAGCAAAAGACCGCGTCATTAATTGCATCATGCTGTGCTGTAGGTAGCCGATCTGTTACCAAGGATGATGAAGTTAGTGATAAAATGAAGCTCTTTGGAGAAAAGGTGGGGATGGCTTTTCAAATTAAAGATGACCTATTTGATTATGGTACTAATGACATTGGAAAGCCTCTAGGAATCGATATCAAAGAGAAGAAAATGACATTGCCCTTAATCTATGCGTTAAATAATTCAGATAAGTCTGAGCAAAAGCATATCATTAAATTAATTAAAAATAAAAGCGATAAGAATTCAACGGTTAAAACAGTGGTTGACTTTGTGAGAAGGAAGAAGGGTATTGCTTATGCAGAGGAAGTAATGCATAATTACTATGATGATGCAATGAAGATAATTCAAGACTTTCCTAAGTCTGAATATAGGCAATCATTAATTGATTTAGTGAAGTATACGATTGAGCGTAAAAAGTAGTAGATTAGTTTAATTTAAATCGCTGAGTGTGAGAATTCGCTTGAGGTTTTTCAGAAAAAAGCGATTTTGTGGCGGGCCATACTTTTCCAAAAGTTTCGGAATGTCTGTAATGATTTAGGCAATCTTCATTTTCCCATATACTGTATGTGCTGAATATACAAGGATGATCTTTGTCCTGCCAAAGTTCTAGGTGCTTGCACCCAGTCTGGTTTCGAATCGCTTCTTTATTCTCCTCGAATATTTTTACGAAATCTTCAATTTTATCTTCTTGAAAAGTCATTTTTACTATTCGAATTAACATAAGCAGCTTATCAATTTAAAATTGCCCCAAATAATTAAGCGACCTTTAGTTTATTTCTAGGTTCTTAATTATCTGGGACAGATTATTATTCTTTTGATTATTTTCTTTTAATCACTTTTTCAACTGCTGCAATGATATGAGCAGCATCAAGGCCATATTTTTTCATTAACTCATCTGGTTTTCCACTCTCACCAAACTTGTCATTTACGGCAACATACTCTTGAGGAGAAGGGTTATGTTGGGCTAATACTTGCGCCACTGCATCTCCTAATCCACCATTTCGCTGATGCTCCTCAGCAGTTACCACACAGCCGGTTTTTGCTACTGACTGCAAAATTGCTTCTTCATCAATAGGTTTGATAGTATGGATATTGATAAGCTCCACACTGATTCCTTTTTCTCTTAAGATAGCCTCTGCTTCAATTGCTTCCCATACTAAATGGCCGGTGGCAAAAATGGTGACATCAGTTCCTTCGATCATATTGATCGCTTTTCCTATTTCGAACTTCTGATCGTCAGCTGTAAAAACTGGAACTTTTGGTCTACCAAATCTTAAATAGACTGGCCCCTCGTGCTCCGCGATAGCAAGAGTAGCAGCTTTTGTTTGATTATAGTCACACGGATTGATTACCGTCATATTAGGAAGCATTCTCATCATACCTATGTCTTCTAGTATCTGATGAGTGGCTCCATCTTCTCCTAATGTAACTCCTGCATGAGAAGCACAAATCTTCACATTTTTTTCAGAATAAGCGATTGATTGACGAATTTGGTCATAAACCCTTCCTGTTGAGAAATTGGCGAATGTCCCCGTAAAAGGAATTTTACCTCCGATGGTCATTCCTGCTGCCAATCCCATCATATTAGCTTCAGCAATTCCTGTTTGAAAGAATCTATCTGGAAATTCTTTCTGAAATGCGCCCATCTTTAATGAACCGATTAAATCAGCGCATAGTCCAACTACCTGATCATTTTTTCTCCCTGCTTCTAGTAGCCCATCGCCAAAACCTGAACGCGTATCTTTTTTTTCTGTAAATGTAAATTTAGTTTCTGCCATCTTGCTCTAATTAGTAAATTTTAATATTTAGGGTTTGCCCTGACTGTATGTTAAATTCTTTTATTTGGGTGTATTTACTTCCCATTGCTCTATCTGAGCGAAAAACATATTTATATTTTCCAGGTTGTATACCAAAACTGGCTTTCCCACCTCTTAAATCCAATTTTTTGATCCAAGTTTGTTTTCCATCTGAATCAATCGAATATAGACTCCCGATTCCTTTGCTACTGTAATTAATATTAACTCTTCCTGGAGCTGGGATCTCAATATTTTGAGTTTTCCCTTGCATTATAGTAATATTATTGATTTTGATTTTTGGTAGCGTAAGAATTTCAATATCGTAGTTTCCGATTAAATATTTGTCTTCCGATCTTAATGACTGTGTATTAAGTATCTCGGCTTGGGATGATTTTCTAACAAGAACTTGTACGTCTTTATCATATTCGGACGTGTTTTCCTGTATTACTTTTAAAGCGCCTTGAGGTGTTCGGATTTTAATGATATTATGAGTGCCACCCTTGAGAAAGACATCCCGTTTAGCAACTGGTGGGACAGTGTTAACCACAACATCATAGCTTAAGACAGGATCTACTTCTACTGTGTCAGGTTGGCCATTTTGATCTCTGTAGTGTATAAAATCAAATTCTGATATCCCAGTGAATGTATTGATAAAGGAAACATTTACATCTGTCTCCACTGGTCTACCTCTCTGATCTAATAGTTCGACACTGGCCGTGGTTTCACTTAATGATTGATTTAAAATTCCATTCAGGACAGTTCTGAATGCATTAATATTTTTTGCGTTAAAATATTCCCCCATACAATCGAATTCGGACGCAAATTTTTCTTCCATACCTAAACCAATTACAAATGGTCGTAAGAAGATATCTTTTTTCTGTAGCGCCAAAGAAACTGCACAGGGGTTGCCATCACAGGATTCTATACCATCAGTAATAATGATGATGATGTTTCGGTAATTATTGTCTCTGGGAAAGTCATTTGCAGACTGTTCCAATGAATAAGCAATCGGGGTAGTCCCTTTTGGGTAGATATATTTTAATCGATCGATGATGCGATCATTATTATTTGGTGCAAATGGGATCTCTAATTTGGTATCCTTACAATTGCGCTCTTTGGCCGGTGTTAAGTGTCCATAAGGCCGTAATGCTAGTTCAATTTTATCATTTACTCTTAAAGAATCTACCAAATCAGTCAATACTCTTTTAGCAGCATCTATTCTTAGTTCATTTCCCCATGGTGCCAGCATGCTACCCGAAGCATCAAACAAAAATAGGATCCTTGTTTTTTCAGGGATACTTTGTTCCACTCTTTGCGATTTTGCACTGTGCAAAGCAAAGAATAGAAGCAGAAATGATATGATAATTTTATTTTTCATTCAGTCAATGTAAGCGTCAAGTGTATTCTTGACGCTTTTAATTGTACTTTAATAATCCCCTAATGTTTCTTCCAACTGAGAAAGGGCATCAGCTAATTGATCGTCATTTGGTGCAACACCATGCCATTTATGAGTACCAACCATGAAGTCAACTCCAAAGCCCATTTCAGTTTTCATTAAATTTAAAATTGGTTTTCCTTTTCCAGTTAAGCTTTTTGCATGTTCTAAAGATTTCACGATCTCCTCCATGTTATTTCCATTGCTTTCAATAACTTCCCATCCAAAAGCCTGCCATTTAGCTTTTAAGTCTTTCAGATCCATTACTTCTGTTATAGGACCGTCAATTTGTTGTCCATTATAATCAACAGTAGCAATAATATTATCCACTTTATGATGGGCTCCATACATGGCGGCCTCCCAGATTTGACCTTCTTGTAATTCACCATCACCCATTAGAACATAAACTAAATTATCTTCATTATTTAGTTTTTTGGTTTGTGCAGCGCCTAATGCGGCAGATAAACCTTGACCTAATGAACCAGATGCAATTCTAATACCAGGAAGGTTTTCTTCAGTAGTTGGATGTCCTTGCAAACGACTATCGATTTTTCTGAAAGTGTTTAATTCTGATGTTTCGAAATATCCACTTCTAGCTAAAACACTATACCAAACAGGAGAAATATGACCGTTGGATAAGAAGAATAAGTCCTCGTTTTTGGCATCCATGTTGAATTCAACATTATGCTTAAGAATGTGAAAATATAATGCTACAAAAAAATCTGTGCATCCTAAAGAGCCTCCTGGATGACCAGAATTAACTGCATGAACCATCCTAACGATGTCTCTCCTTACTTGAGAAGCTATTTTTTCAAGCTCTTGAATGTTTGCCTGACTTGCCATTGATTATGAATTTAAAATTTGTGCTGTATGTTCTTTTGTTTTTACTTTCTGAATGATATCCTCAATCTTACCTTCTTTATCAATAACAAAGGTAGTGCGAAGTGTTCCCATATAGGTTTTTCCGTACATTTTTTTCTCACCCCATGTACCATATAAATTATGGACGGTATGGTCTTCATCTGCAATTAAAGGAAAAGGTAATTTTTGCTTCTCAATAAATTTTTGATGTGATTTTTCTGAGTCCTGACTCACTCCCAAAACTACATATCCTTGTTTTTGAAGCTCTTCGTAATTGTCTCTTAAATTACAAGCCTGAGCAGTGCAACCAGGAGTATTATCTTTAGGATAAAAGTATAGCACTACTTTTTTACCTTTAAAGTCACTCAATTTTATTTCATTACCATCTTGGTTCTTAGCATTGAAATCAGGTGCCTTATCTCCTATATTCAGTTCCATATTATTTATAATTTAGTGTTATAATTGGTTTCGTTTCCAGCATTATCCTTGACTGTTATTATTAAATTACCAGTCTTGGTAATTTCTTCAATAGGCCAATCTATCCAAATCAAATTATCTTTTGGTTCATATTTCATTAGAATCCATTCACCATTTAAGAATGCTTCAAATGATTTAATACCTGATAATTTATCATCAATTATATAACCATATTTCTTTTTACTCTCTTTTACTAATGGAGGAGTTGTATCTGTTAAAATGGTATAATCAGCTAAATCTCTTGTGCTGAATATCAATTTTTCATTTTTCCATTCACCACCAGTGAATGAAAAATTACCTGAATCATCTGTTTTGTAAACATGACTTTTATCTTGATTGTAGTGCTTTTTGCTAGGCATTAATTCAATTTCTATTGAACTTTTCAGTGGGGAAGTGATAGGCCCTAAGGAAAAAACTTCAAGTGAGTCTGTTGATTTAATTTCATAAGCTGTTTCCAAGTAAAGTGTGTCAAATAAAGAATATGGGCTAAATTCAATGTTCATTTTTTCAGTTGATATAGCTTTACTTTCCTTAGGTATTATTTCATGAATTGATTGCAAGTTCATGCCTTTATCACAATTTAACACTGATTCTGGTATACCTTTTTTTAAATCCCATAAATATATTGCCGTGGTATTTAAGAAATAATTAGGCTTTAATGATTCTATCTCTCCATTAAGGTTTAGGTTTAGTTCTTCACTTTCATCTTCGCAATTGTAATTTGTAAATACTTTAAGGATATCACCTTCTATTTTATAATCGATCTCATCTAATTCAAAATCTATTGACTCCTTAATGAATTTATCGCCTTCTTTTCCTTGAATTATTAATTCTAATGTACTCATATTTTCATAAGGGTCGTACATATTAATTTCTATGTTGTATGTTTTTCCATTTTCAATTTTAAGTGTTCCATCTTCATTTAGGGTCTCGTAAAATTTCAGCCTATTACCATCATCTATGTATAATTTATGATATCTGGGGCCTTTCACCTTCTTCACATCATATGGGTAATGAACCAAAATATGTCTTTGTAAACTAAAACTCATTACATCAATATCTTGCTTGAAATGAGTTTCACCATTTACTTTCATTTCAATAATACTAATCCCATTTTTATTAGCTGAACCATTCAGTTTGTCATGTCCCCATAGTTCAAGCCCAATGTTTCCAATTGCTTTAACAGTGTCTATGGCCTTATAATTAAAGCCATTTCTATTTATTCTGATATCGGCCCAGTCATATTTATTGAATACCCTAGCGTTAATATTCATGGGTCTTATGGCAAAACCTTGTAAAATAGGAGGGATATTATCTCTTACTTCATCAAAACCGTAATGCAGGGGGTTTAATACTCTTTGCTGAGAATCTCTAATTTCAAAATGAAGATGAGGTCCCAATGATCCGCCTGTATTTCCTGACAATCCTATCACTTCTTGCGACTTAAAAGCGAATTGGTAGGGCTTTGGGAATAACTCTATTTCAAACTTTTGATTTTTATATTGTTCTTTTTTAACAAATTCTTGAATATCTGGAGCAAATTCTTCTAAATGAGCATATACCGAGGTATTCCCATCGGGATGTAACATATAAAGTGCATTTCCATAACCTGAGGATGAAACTTTAATTCTTGTAATATAACCTCTTTTAGTAGCGTGAACAGGTTCTCCAATTTTACCACCTGTTTTTATATCAATTCCTGCATGAAAATGAGAAGACCTTAATTCGCCCATAGTACCTGAAAGGAAGTTGCTTTTATTTGGTCGGATTGGAAAAGTATAAGGGTCAGAGTTTTGAGCTAGCACCCCTAGAGGTAAGCTGAGGAAAAATATAAGTAATGTTATTTTGTTTTTATTTAATCTCAAAATCTAATAATTTTTGGTTTTCTATGAATCCTTCCAATTTGTCACCAATAGAAACTGGCCCTACACCTTTTGGCGTACCTGTAAAAATAATATCTCCAGTCTTTAAAGTGAAGAATTTGGATAAATAAGAAACTATATAATCTATTGAGAAAATCATCATAGATGAATTTCCTTCTTGTTTAAGTTGATTATTTAGCTTCAATGAGAATCTAATATCTTTCAAATCCTCAAACTCTTCTTTCTCAATCCACTTTGAAACAGGGGCAGAACCATTAAAGCCTTTGGCAATGTCCCAAGGTAAGCCTTTTTCTTTGGCTTTTGATTGTAAATCCCTAGCAGTAAAATCTATTCCTAACCCAATTTTGTCATAGTATTTGTGAGCATGTTCTTCTTTTACGAATTTACCTTCTTTACAAATTCTAATAACTAACTCTACCTCATAATGAATATCATTACTGAAAGGAGGATAATAGAATGGATCGTTGTTTTTTAGAAGAGCAGTATCTGGCTTGGTGAAAATTACAGGCTCATTAGGGCGCTCATTTTCAAGCTCTTTAATGTGTTCTACATAATTTCTACCAATAGCCAATATCTTCATATGAGGAAATTTTATGCAAAAATATGTTTTCTTTTAACTATAAAAATGAAAGCAACGTTAAATATTAAAGAAAATCTTTTAGATTGTATTTAAGAGGTTTTAAACTGTAATTTTACCATTCAAATTTTAAACAAACTGGTTATGAAAAAAATATTGAGCTTATTAATTCTTGTAACTGTCTTATTGGCCTGCAAGAAGGTTCCATTGACTGATAGAAATCAATTTAATGTAATTCCCAATAGTCAATTGAATTCCTCCAGTTTTTCTTCATATGATCAAGTTCTGAAGGAAAGTAAATTATCATCAAATACTGGTCAAACTGAGATGGTTCGAAATGTTGGAAATAGAATCAAGAATGCGGTGGAAGTTTATCTAAAGGAAAATAAATTAGAAGACGCCACTGAAGGCTTTAAATGGGAATTTAATTTATTAGCTGAAAATATAGTGAATGCATGGTGTATGCCTGGAGGTAAAGTAGCTTTTTATGAAGGTATTTTACCTGTTTGTAAAGATGAAGCAGGAATAGCAGTAGTGATGGGCCACGAAGTTGCGCATGCTATTGCTAAACATGGTGGAGAGCGTATGAGTCAAGCATTAGCCCAACAAGCAGGTGGAATGGCATTAAGTATTGCCCTTCAGCAACAACCAGAACAAACTCAAGCTTTAGCTATGGCAGCTTATACAGGAGGGAGCACAGTTTTGGGTGTTTTACCATTTAGTAGATTACACGAATCCGAAGCTGATGAATTGGGTATAAAATTTATGGCATTAGCAGGTTATGATCCTGCCGAAGCTCCAAAATTTTGGAAAAGAATGAAAGCACAATCAGGGGGAGCTCCACCAGAATTTTTAAGTACTCACCCTAGCAGTGATACTCGAATTAAGGATTTAAATAAATTACTTCCTGAAGCTAATAAGTATTATGCCAAAAGCAATAAAGCGACAAATAATGTTATTCCAAATCTAAGTAATATCTCTACTTCAACTACTGAAAAAAGTGAAGATAAAAAGAAATTGAAAATGAAAATTGGAAATTAATATGGAACAAAATTCTGATTCTAATAATAAAGGCACATCTAGTTAGTTGTGCCTTTATTATTTAACTATCGTAACAAATCTAATTGACTAAGCGAATGGGGTCTGTTTGAATAGTGTTACTTTTATTTCCTGCTCTATCTAAAATATAGACTTCCAAATACATAGGATAATCCCTAAATATGGCTTGAAAGCCAACACTTTTCATTTCATAAGTTAAAGAACCGTTTAAAGGTCGCTCATAGCTTTCTGTATTTAGGATAGGAAACCTACCATGAAAAGATTGATAAAAGCCTGGTTCTGTTTCCCATTCAAATTGTATAAAATCATTTCTTCCAGGTGGTTGGTAATAAAAATCTACATATATATTAAAGTGGCGTTCATTAAAACGAACTAAGATAGTATCATTCACCAATAATGTATTGTTTATTATAACAGAGTCGGAGGCTATGTAATAATCATAAAAATTAAATTCTGGTAATTCTGGAGAGCTGCCAAAATATATTAACTCCCTTTCCTCATTTAATGGAATATCAAATAGATTGTATGGTTGATCAATTTCACTGTTTCTCAATCCTAAATCGCCATCACCATCTTCAAATGAAATACTCACACTGATTACATCTTGATTTAATGGCTGTCCACTGGCTGATGTATCAGTTATTTGACTGAATTGGATGTCTTCAAATTCGATTGAAGGCACATCTTGAAACTCTGGTGGAGTTGGACATGCCGTAAGGATTGTCAAAAATCCTATAATTATAATAGAATTAAATATGAGATGCCGTGCCTTATTTTTAATATTGTAGTGCATAATTATATTCAGAATGTCAGAAAGAGAACGCTTTTTAAAGCAATTTGATGCCCTAAATGTTGAAAATTTTCAGGATTTTGCTTTAGCGCTTTTCCAGTACCAAAGTAAATACAATTTAGTTTATAAAAAATATATTGATGCCTTAAATATCAATTGCAGTTCAATTGATGATTTAAGGGCTATTCCTTTTCTTCCTATTGAATTTTTTAAGCAACACAAAGTGATCACCCAATTTAAAGATTTTATAAATCATGCAGCGATTTTCGAAAGTAGCGGAACGGGTTCAGGAATAAGCAGTAAACATTATGTTCCCGATTTAAATCATTATTTAAATCATGCTCAGAATATTTTTGAAAGTCATTATGCTAAGCTTGAGGATTATGTAATATTAGCACTTTTACCTTCTTATTTAGAGCGTAAAGGCTCTTCTTTAGTAGCTATGGTTGATGATTTTATCAAAAAAACCAAATCTCCAGATTCAGGTTTTTATTTGTATGATTTAAAAGAATTGATTAAAAAAGTGGAGAAACTTAAAGCTAATTCTAATAAGAAGAAAGTAATAATATGGGGTGTGAGTTTTGCTCTTTTGGATTTAGCGGAAAATTATAAAGTTGATTTTTCTGATTGTATAGTAATGGAAACGGGAGGGATGAAAGGAAGGCGGAAGGAAATTACGAGAGAAGAATTGCATGGGATTTTATGTGAAGGCTTAAATGTTAATACAATTCACTCAGAGTATGGAATGACGGAATTATTATCTCAAAGCTATAGTAAGGGTAAAGGTTTATTTACACCTTCTAAAAGTATGAAAATAATGGTCAGAGAGGTAAATGATCCTTTCGATGTCAAATATGCAGATAAAAGGAGCGGGGGTTTGAATGTAATCGACTTAGCCAATATTGATAGTTGTGCTTTTATCGAAACTCAGGATGTCGGATTGGTGAATGAAGATGGAAGCTTTAAAGTGTTAGGTCGTTTCGATAATTCGGATATCAGGGGATGCAATTTGATGATGTTTTGAGTCTAGTCAGTATCAAGTAGCAAGTATCTAGAAAATTACCTCAACACCCCAAAATTTCCAAACCTCAAAACCTATAAACCCAACAACTCCTTAGCACTTTGAATAGCTGATTCACTAGGGTTTTCACCCCCAATCATTTTGGCAATTTCTAAGGATCTTTCGTTTTCATCCAACAACTTGATTTTGCTGACGGATTTATCTGCAGAATTATCTTTGTAAACAAAATAATGTTGGTGTCCTTTGGCTGCAATTTGCGGTAAATGACTAATGGTGATAACCTGGTGGTTTTCAGCCATTTTCTGCATCATGTTTACCATTTTAATGGCAACTTCCCCAGAAATACCAGTATCAATTTCATCGAAAATGATGGTAGGCATCGCAATTTTATCTGCCATTATATATTTAATGGCAAACATTAAACGTGAAAATTCACCCCCTGAAGCTACATTTTTCAAATTCTGAGGAGCCACACCTTTATTGGCACTAAATAAAATTTTGATATCGTCTATACCGCTTTTGTCATGTGGTTTTGCTTTATTATCAATTTTAACTACGGCATCTTCCATTCCAAGGCCTGCTAATAAAGCACGCAATTCGTTTTCAAGTTTTTCAAAGTGTTTTATTCTTTGCTTGCTTATCTCCTTTGCTTTTTTATCCGTTTCTGCATAAGCTTCATCAACTGCTTTTTGCAATTTCAATTCACTCCCCTCAGCATCTTGAACGGCTAATAATTTATCTTCTAAATCTGTTTTTATTTTAAGTAAATCCTCAACTGAGTCAACATGATGCTTTTGTTGCAAAGAATAAATAAGACTTAGTCGTTCTTGTGTTTGTTGTAATTCTTCAGGTTGGTGTTCAAATTCATTAGCTGTTATTTCCAGTTCTTTTGCTATATCCTGAATTTCAATAAAACTGCTATTTAATCTTTCGGATAATTCTTGAAAATTCTTACCATAAGATTGAATGGCTTTAAGGCTTTCAGTTGCCTGATGTAAGTTATGAATGGCGGCAAGTTCCTGCCCGTCTACAAGCTGGTAGGCTTCAGTTAATTTAAGTTTAATCAACTCGCCATTTTCTAAGACTTCTAATTTCTCCTCTAATTCCTCCTGTTCGCCATTTTTAATTTGTGCTTTGTCTAATTCATCAAAAAGGAATTGATTGAAATCCTTTTCTTGTTGCATCTGAGCAGCACTTTCTTTAAAACTTTGTAAGCTATTTTTAGCTTTTACATAAGCCGAAAATGCGGATTGATAATTTTTAAGGGCTTCAATTGTTCCCGAATAAGCATCAATAATTCTTAATTGGAAATCTTGGTCACCTATTAATAAAGTTTCATGCTGAGAGTGTACATCCATCAGATGATTCCCAAGATTCTTTAGAATATCTAGAGTAACTGGCGTATCGTTTATAAAGGCTCTTGATTTTCCGCTAGCACTTATTTCCCTTCTAATGAAACATTCCTTATCATAATCTAAATCTTCTGACTCAAAAAAGGAATTTAGGTTATACTCTCCAATATCAAATATTCCCTCAACAACACATTTAGTATCGGAAGAGTAAAGTACTTTTGTGTCTGCTCTTTTTCCCAATAATAAACCTACGGCTCCTAACATAATAGACTTTCCTGCCCCTGTTTCACCTGTAATGGTGTTAAGGTTTGGAGATGGGTTTATATTAAGTTCTTGGATTAAGGCGTAATTTTTAATCAAAAGCTTTTGAAGCATATTGGCACTAGGTTTTTATCGCAGGGCTAATTTACTTAAAATTTGTGGATAGTAAATTCTTTCTCATTCAGCATTAAGAAAAATTTTACTAAATATTAAAAATGTTAACTAGTAGGGGATTTACACCGTTTATTTGATCATGACCTCATATCGGTCAGAATTTGCAGGAGAAATATCTCTCATGATTTCATAAGCTTTTCTCCTTAAAGCTAAATCGCCTTCAGTAAAAATCTGAACAATTTCATCTGCTTTTGATCTAATTAAAAGCGTTATAAATTGTGAATTGGGATTAAGTTTGTAGGCTTTTTGTATATTTTCTAATGCTTCTACAATAGCTTTCCGAGCCTCTGCTGGATCTTTTTCCATCTTATCTAATCCCTTTCTATAGTACAAATAGAGACCTTTTCTTACTGGTTCTAGTTGAGAGTTCAGGGCAGATTGAACCAAAGAATACCTGCTTTCCATACTACCAAATTGCTCCCATCCTGGTTTAAAACCTTGCTGTTGTGCTGATCTTGCAATGTTTAAAGCTTCTTCATAATATCGCTGTCCTCCTAATTCAGAATAGGAGTCATAATCCATTCCCAATAAGAAATTTGCATAAAAGGCTAAAATACTTACCAAGTTTTCATTAAAACTATTTTGGGTATAAATTAGGGGTTGAGATTCAGTATAATCAAAGAGTAAATTATTTTCTGATTCCGCTATTTCAATCATGATGGACTCATAATTACTATTATAGACTGGCCTAAATAACTGTATTTGCATTTGTGCCTTATATCTACCAGTCCTTGGGATATCCCTTATGTTGATTGCCATTACACCCTTTAGCCTTTCGAAAAGCTCAAGGTCTTCTTCTATCCATTTAGTTTCATTAATGAATTGTCTAAAAGCATTTTCCATATCTCTGAATACTCTGGTTTCAGAAGTGTTTGCAGAAGATGCATCTACCTTAATTTGAAAAAATAAATCTTGAGCACTAAGAGAATTGAAGGCAAAAATTGATATAAAAAGGGTTAGAATGATTTTATTCATTTCTCAAGTTATGGATTTGATTCAATATAATTTTTGCTACTTCTGTTTTAGCTAATAATTCTGATTCTTCTACTAGTCCTTTTTGACTATAGATTTTCACCTTATTTGTATTATGTCCAAAAGCAGCATTTTTATCTCTAAGACTATTAAGAACGACTAAATCGAAGTTTTTATTTTCCAGTTTCTTAATTGCATTGGCTTCTTCGTTTTCAGTTTCTAATGCAAAGCCTATGTTGAGTTGGTGTTTTTGTTTCTTTTTTCCTAAAGACTTGGCTATATCAATGGTCTTTTCCATCTCTATCGTCATGTCTTCGTCTTTCTTTTTTATTTTTTCTTTAGCTATTGATTTTGGTCTATAATCAGCAACGGCTGCTGCAAATACGGCAATTTCTGCACTATTATAATGTTTTTTAGCTTCTTCATACATTTCTTGAGCTGACTTAACTTTAATCAAATTTGAAATACCTGAAGGAGGCTCGAGTGAAGACGGGCCAGAAATAAGTGTGACATCTGCTCCCTGATTTACAAATTCTTTTGCAATTGCATATCCCATTTTTCCAGATGAGTGATTGCCTATAAATCGTACTGGGTCTATAGCTTCATGTGTTGGACCAGCTGTAATGATTACTTTTTTATCTTTAAAGTTTTTTTTTAAAGACAAGATACTTTCAATTTCTTTTACTAAAACTTCAGGCTCTTGCATTCTGCCTTGTCCTTCTAACCCACTAGCTAATTCTCCAGAAGCAGCCTGGATAATGGTATTACCAAAGGATTCAAGCTTTTTGAGATTTTCAATAGTGGTAGGATGCTGATACATGTCCAAATCCATAGCAGGAGCAAAAGCGATTGGACATTTAGCTGAAAGATAGGTTGCTAACAATAGGTTATCGCATATACCATTTGCACATTTTGCAATTGTATTTGCTGAGGCTGGAGCGATTATTATTAAATCTGCCCATAAACCTAAATTAACATGATTATTCCATTCACCAGTTTCGTTTTTAACAAATCTTGAAAGAACTGGCTTTTGGCTTAGAGTACTTAAAGTAAGTGGTGTGATAAATTCTTTCGCATCATCAGTCATGATGATTTGAACTTCAGCACCTGCTTTAAGCAACAAACGGGTTAATATTGCAGTTTTATAAGCTGCAATACTACCCGTTATTCCTAAAATTATTTTTTTACCTTGGAGCATTTCCAGGCTTATTTATCCTCTTCTTCTCTTTTTCGGTAGTAAACTTTACCTTCTAAGAATTCTTCCATTGCCATAATTGTTGGCTTAGGCATTCTTTCATAGAATTTAGAGATTTCAATTTGCTCTCTGTTTTCAAATATTTCTTCAAGATTGTCAACAGTTGAAGCAAATTCAGCTAGCTTATTGCTCAACTCCTCTTTCACAGTACTTGAAATTTGACGAGCTCTTTTTGAAGCTACCACAACTGTTTGATAGATATTATCTGTATCTTTTACCAATTCAGCAGTGTCTCTAGTTGTTATTGATGGATTTGCCATATTTATTTATGAATTTAATTTTCTAATTTGATCTAAACATTTTTCGTAAATGTCTTCTGCTTTTTTTGAATACTTACTGTCTTGGTAAGTTTCTATAAAATTTTCGTAAAACGCTATTGCTTCTAAGTATCTTTCTTTCTTAACAGAGTAAATACTTACTTCTGCTAAATTAAACATTGCTTCAATTTCTAAATACTGGATTTCTTCAGTAAACTGAGATCCAGGGAAATCATCTTGAAAATTATCAAATTCTACCAAAGCAGCTTTAAGATATTCTCCAGTCATGAATTTCTTCAAATCATAATATAGTAAAGCTTTTTCATAAGCTTTTCGTTCCAATTTTGATCGCAATTGACTTAACGCTGCATCTGCCTTAGGGACGAACTCAGAATTTGGGAAAAGGTTTATAAACCCTTGTAAAGCTGTAATGGCTTCTTTTGAAGAAGCTTGGTCAAGGTTATATCTTGGAGAGTCTTGAAATAAAGAATAACCAAACATAAATCTAGCTTCTTCAGCAAATTGACTTCTGTTAAAAGTATCATAAAAAGTTTTGAAATAATGAGAGGCTAATAAATATTGTTCTTGGTAATAGTATGTATAACCATAATAGAAATTAGCAATTTCTGCTTTTTCAGAACCTTTAATAATAGGCAATATCTGTTCCAGAAGAACATTGGCTCTATAATATTCACCTTGCTCATAATAATTTATAGCAGCATCATATTTTTTTTCCCAGTCATCACTTTTTCGTAGCTTTCTAAAGTCGCTACAAGCCGTGATTAGTACTGTTAAAAGAGTAAGTAGTATTAAATTTCTGTACGAATTTCGCATAAGGGTGCAAATATACATTTGTTTTGTGGAATGAACAATTTTTATTGCTAACGAAACGATTTAGCAGAGATTGGATGAGAGATTATTTTTTTACTATTAATTTTCTTGTGGCTAATCCTTCATCTTTTATGGATAGAGTATAAAAGTAAACACCTGGGTTAAGATCTTCAGTGTTTATATTTAATTTATTTTGATCAGGACTTAATTCATAAGTACTTACAATGCTTCCTAATACGTTTTGAAGTGTTATTTTAGCTTCAGACTCATAAGAAGATATTTTATATTCCATTATAGCATTCTTTACTGCAGGATTTGGAAAAAAGCTATTTACAACGATATCACCTTTTTCGAAAAATATATCTTTAGTGTTTTTTTCAGTTACTTTTAATGATATTTCTTTCTTCACTGTATTGTCTATATTCAAATCTATAAATTCTAAATAAGCAGTAGAGTTGAAATTAGAGAGTCCACCATTAAGCATGATTTTTATTTCGTTTGAAATACTATTTGCTGGGAGCTTAATGATTATTGGTTGATTTTTTTTGCTACAATTATCATCATAACAAATTACGAACGTTGTTCCACCTTGAATCTTATCAATATTTTGTTTGATGCGTATAGATTTTTCAGTGTTACTAAAATTTTGAATTTTAAACGTTTTTGTAGTAGTTTTTTGAAAGCTTGTAATAATTTCATCGTCTAAATCTTTAACCAATATATCCTGTGACCACAAAGTAGTGGTAAAGATTATTGAAAATAATAGGGTTAAAAATACTTTCATTAGACTTTAGTAATTTGACTAGTAAAAATAGGATTTAATTATTATAAAGTCTAATGATTTACTAAAAAAATAAAGTCTAAATGTAATAAATTATTACATCTGGCGTTCAGCGAAATTTAGTTTTCTTTTTCAAGTTTCGTTTCATCTGGTAACACAGGTTCTTCTTTTTCAGAAACTACTTTTTCGGTAGGGGTATATTTGCCTAAAACATCTATCATTTCAGGTTTTTTTTCGATTTGCCATTTAAAATCTTTCAGTCTAGTTTCTGGTTCAGCTATTTCATGGGGAGGTATAAACCTACCTTCAGGATCAGTATAGAAAGTAATATCATTCATTTCGCCATTTAGAAATTGAATTTTCATTGAGCTACACAAAACTTTATTCATTCCTATTAATTCTAAGGTTTCTTCATCTACTGCAAAATAGATACTTTCTCCATTTCCTTCCACCAATATTTTATCCATTTGATCATTCTTCAGATAGGCGGTCATATTTCGGCCTTTAATCTGATTATAGTTTTTTACAGTATCTTGATTTATGGTAAAAGCCTTATTTCTCATGTTTAATTTATCCATCTTTCCATTTTTGATTTCCATGGAGATAGTATCAGCAACAATTTGATTTCCTTCATTCCATAAAATAGGGTCATTATAAAAGAAAATCATGGAATCTTGCATGATATAGGCCATAGAATCGGAAACTCCCTGCATATCAGATTTGTAAATTTTAACATTATTATATGCTAATAATCTACTAAGTGAATCATATTCTGAATCAATTGAAATTAATGTATCAGCTGTAAGGTATAGCGTATCGTTATCCACCGCCTGTTTTAGTACAGGGTTTCCCCAAATTTTGGTAATCCCTTCCTCTTTTTTAGTAGCAGCCTCGTCACCCAAAATAATGATGTCATTTTCTTCTGAAATAACTTTTACATTTCCTTTTGCTTTAGATTCTTGAGTTAAATCGTCAAAGTAGAGATCATCTCCAAATATTTCATATGATTCTGTAGTGATCTTACCTAAAGTATATTGTGCATTTTTTTTATCTGTGTAAAATTTACCTCCCTTTTTTGCATCAACCACTTCGCCATTTTTCATAATAGTTTTTGTTGGTCCATATGTGGTAGCGATTTTAGTGGTTCTATGATAAAAAAGTGTATCTGTTAATAATTGATATTCGGGGTTCGTCAAATCAACATCCTTGTAGAATTTGATTAGGTCTTCTGCATTTACAACAAATCCCTCATCAGCAATCAAAGTAGTTTCATCATCCACTAGTTTTCCTCCGTTGAAAAAATGACCGTCTTCAGATGTCATAAAGTAGTCTAGATAATTTGTGGTCATACGCATGTCTCCGTCATCATAAACCACGTCATTTCTTAGTTCCGCTTTATTTTCGTCAATATAATAATTCAGTCTTTTAGAGGTGATGTCAATGGTGTCATTCTTAGTGATCACTACATCTCCAAAAACAATCATAATCCCTTTTTTGTCATAATAAAGTGCAGAATCACCTTTTATTCTTACATTTTCCTTTTCAATATCGAACCAGACTTTTTCAACCAATCGGGTAAAACTATCTTTTCCTTTATTGATTGTTTCGGAATATCCTTCGGAGCCATATTTCACGCCATTTTTCTGTGCATTGACACTGAATGATAAGATTAGAAAGAAACAAAGGATTAAAATTCGTTGGAAGTTCATACATTTACTTTTGATTGCTTTTTAATAGCAAATTCTGTGCAAATCTAAGTAATTTCATAAAGAAATATGTTAAGCGCGTCATTTTTAGAATTTATTAAATCAGAAAACCTTTTTGAGAAGAACGAACATTTGCTATTAGCAATTAGTGGTGGGGTTGATTCTGTTGTTTTAGCGCACTTATTAAGCCAAAATAATTTCCGTTTTTCATTGGCGCATATGAATTTTCAATTACGAGGAGAAGATTCCAATAAAGATGAAGAATTTGTTAGGGAATTGGCAACCCAATTAGGTGTCACAGTTTTTGTCAAGAAAGTTGAGATAAACAAAGATTCTGGTTCTACACAAATTCAGGCCAGAAATTTGCGCTATACATGGTTCAATGAATTAATGGCTAAACATTCATTTGATAAGCTTCTGACTGCACACCATGCCAATGACTTATTAGAAACAGCACTCTTGAATTTAAGCAGAGGGACGGGTATAAAAGGATTGAGAAGTATTTTACCAATACAGAACGGAATAGCAAGACCTTTACTTTTTGCGGAGAAGTCCGATTTGCTGTACTTTGCAAAAGAAAATTCAATCATTTGGAGAGAAGATAGCTCAAATGCATCTGAAAATTATAGCAGAAATAAAATTAGGCATCATATAATGCCTCAATTATTGGAGCTCAATCCCAATTTGTTGTCTGGTTTTCAACAAACAGTTTTACGGCTTCGTGCAACTGAATTAGCATGGGAAGAGAAATTAGGGGGAATTTCTAAAAAGTATTTCACTTTTAAAGATCAAGTTGTTGAAATAGATAAATCAATATTAAGCATACCATATGCAGTAGTTTACTTTTCGGAATTATTGTCAACTTATGGTTTTGGTTTATCGCAATTGCAATCATTTGATTTTAATAGAGTGGGTGCTCAATTATTTAGCCCAACTTGCGTTTTAAGCATTGATAGGAACAATATTTTGCTTTCTAAAATAAGTGATGATGAGCATTTTAAATTCTTTTCGAAGAAAATTGAGATTGAAGAGAAAAAAGTAGAAACACCTTTTGGAACTTTGAAACTAAAATTAATAAATAATAATAAAGAGATGTGTTTTGATGAAAATCAAAATGTAGCATTTATTGCTTCCGAAAGTTTGAAAGAGCCTATTGAAATTGATTTGTGGAAAGAAGGCGATAAAATTCAACCGATAGGAATGAAGGGTAAGAAAAAAATTAGTGATATATTGATTGATCAAAAGATTCCTTTACCCGATAAAAAACGAGTAATGGTTTTAAAGTCAGGTGGAGAAATTGTTTGGGTTATTGGACATAAATTTTCCGACCCATTTAAAGTTAAAAAAGACACTACAAAAATTTTACGAATAGAATATGAAGGTTCTTAATCCATTTAAAAAGACATATGACCATAAGCAAATGGTGCTTTTTAAGTTTTTGAAGGAGATCAAACTTTTCGAACAGTTGAGCTTCGAACAACTATCTCACTTTATACCTTTCATGCATATGAGGGTTTATAAAAAGGATGAGGTTGTTTTTTTTCGAGACGATCCAAGCCATGCATTATATTTAACGCAAAGGGGAGAAATATCATTGACTATTGACATTCAAGATAGATTTGAAAGTTTGGGTATATTAACAGAGAATAAATCCTTTGGAGATAATGCCTTAATTCCTGATGCAAGAAGAATTTATAATGCCGTAGTGGCTTCTGAAAAAGCTCAAATTTACGTAATTCCCCAAATTAATATTTTTGAAATATTTGATCATTATCCTAAAATTAAAGCGAAAGTATTAGAGTCTTATACACAGCAACAAAATGATTATATGGCTCGTTTATTTTCAACTTATAAGACCAATTTCGGCTTTTTCGATTTAGGTCATGTATATGGGAAAATGTAAATAACTTTTTATCAATTTATGCTATTCTAGCCTGTGAAACACTTCAGGAATCTCCAAAAGAATAGCATTATTTTTTGTACTTTTGTGAGCGAAATTAAGATTGTTTAACTTATAAAATAAATAAAATGAAAGTTACCGTAGTAGGAGCTGGTGCAGTGGGTGCAAGTTGTGCCGAATACATTGCCATCAAAAATTTTGCAGAGGAAGTAGTATTGGTTGATATTAAAGAAGGTTTTGCTGAAGGCAAAGCCATGGATTTAATGCAATGCGCTTCATTAAATGGATTCGATACTAAAATCACTGGAGTTACAAATGACTATAGCAAAACAGCTGATAGTGATGTAGCTGTAATCACTTCCGGTATCCCAAGAAAACCAGGGATGACTAGAGAAGAATTGATTTCAACCAATGCTGGAATCGTGAAACAAGTAGCTGAAAATTTAATTAAGAATTCACCAAATGTGACCATCATTGTGGTTTCTAATCCAATGGATACTATGGCTTATTTGGCTCACAAAGCAACTAGTTTACCAAAAAACAAAATCATTGGTATGGGTGGAGCTTTAGATTCAGCTCGTTTCAAATATAGATTGGCTGAAGCCTTAGGATGTCCTGCTTCTGATGTTGACGGAATGGTAATCGGTGGTCATAGTGATACTGGAATGATTCCTTTGACAAGATTGGCAACTAGAAATAGTGTACCGGTTTCTAAATTCATTTCTAACGATAAATTAGAAAACGTAAAAGAAGAAACTAAAGTAGGTGGAGCTACCTTGACCAAATTATTAGGAACTTCTGCTTGGTATGCACCAGGTGCTGCAGTTTCTGCAATGGTTCATGCTATCGCAAATGATTCTAAGAAAATGTTCCCTTGCTCATGTTTATTAGATGGGGAATATGGATTGAAAGACATTTCTATAGGTGTTCCAGCCATCATTGGTAGAAATGGAATTGAAGAAATTGTTGAAATTGAATTAGATGATGCTGAAAAAGCAAAATTGAATGAAAGTGCTGAAGCAGTAAGAAAAACTAATGGTTTATTGTAAGAAGTAATTTGATTTAAGATATATTGAAAGCATCTGTTTTTGTGGCAGATGCTTTTTTTATTTAATAGCTTAATCACTCCTCTGAATTAATACTTCAGATTATAAGATGTTTTTAACTTTAAATTTCTGTGATATTCAGTTTAATTTCTCGCAGTCTTTTGAACTGAACTTCAAATTAGATAACAAACTTATTCTCTTTGCGAAAACTTTGCGTCTCTGCGGCTTTGCGAGACCTTTTTAGCGTCAAGGACGTCTGCGGACGTTTAATTTATAGTAGTGAAAAGTTTGAGTGAAAACACCCCAAACGGGGAAAGCAAATATTTATAACGATTACCGAATTGATAAAAATAGTTTATTATGCCTGAACAACAACCCAATAATCCACTTCATGGGATAACACTTAAAGCTATTTTAGAGCATTTAGTAGAAGTTTATGGCTGGGAGGAATTAGGGGAAAGAATTAAAATTAACAGTTTTAATCATGACCCTTCCATAAATTCAAGCTTGACTTTTTTAAGGAAAACACCTTGGGCCAGAGAAAAAGTTGAACGGCTTTATGTCAAAAGTTTGAAGAAATAGATGTTCAGAAATTCTTCAATATTTTATGAATTTTAAAGGTAAATTATCATTTTTGAATAGGAACTATTGTATTCAAAATGATGTCATTTTCGCCAAAACCTATTTTATCCTTTCTAGTAATACTATTTTGCATATTTAATCTTCAAGCCCAAAATGTCTGGATCAATGAATTTCATTATGATAATACAAGTACAGATGAGGGAGAATTTGTTGAAGTTGTAATTGAAGATACCAGCTCTTATGATTTAGATTTATTTACTTTAAACTTTTATAATGGGAATGGTGGTGAATCATACGAATCTCATTCTTTAGCTACATTTACCGAAGGAAACACAGAAAATGGATTCACATTTTATTCTAAAGATATATCAGGAATACAAAATGGACCAGATGGATTATCATTAGATTATAATGGCACTTTAATTCTATTTATAAGCTATGGTGGTTCTTTTAGTGGAGTAGGTGAACCAGCAGATGGAGTTGATTCAGAAGATGTGGGTTTTGAAGAAACTGGTACAACACCAATAGGATACTCTATACAATTATCTGGAAGTGGAACAACTTATACAGATTTTGCATGGCAAAGTCCTACTGAAGCTACTCAAGGAAGTTTGAATGCAGTTCAAACTTTTGGAACTGCCTGTACTTCTCCTACTACGCAAGCAAGTTTTTCTACACCCTCTTCTGCTGAAATAGATGATAATCAAATCACCTTAAATTGGACTAGTGGAGATGGTGATGGAGTTGTAATTTTGGCAAAAGAAAATAGTGCTGTAAATGAAACTCCTCAAAATGGTATTCGCTATACTTCTGATGCAAATTTTAGCAGTGGGTCCGCTGATGAAATAGGATCAGGCAATTTTGTGGTTTATGATGGTAATGCTTCTTCAGTTCAAATTTCTGGACTGACCCAAGGCACTGAATATCATTTTGCTATTTTTGAATATCATACTAATGACCAATGCTACTTAGCCAACAGTGAAACGATTGTAATAACGACTACTAATTCTTTTGATGATGATAGTGAAATTAATGTTCCCATAACTCAAATTCCTTCCACTGATATTTCTTCCTTGGTCAATACTAAAGAAGATGCAGTAGAGGTTTTCAGATTTGATGTTTCCGATCAAGGCAGTGGTGATGGAGAACCTACTTTGCTCAATACTATTAAAATTGAAAAAAGTACCGAAAATGAAGTGGAAGATTGGTCATCAGTTATTAAAGGAGCAAAATTAAATGATGGTGCTGCTGACTTGAGCATTACAAATTTATCCATCAATCCAGATAATATTGAGTTTGACCTTACAGCAAATGAGTATGCTGTTGCAGATGGATCTACAGAAACATTAACTCTTGCTATATGGTTGAATGAAACTCAAACAGATGGAGAAACCTTAGGCTTTGAAATCCCTAAAAATCATAGTTTTGGAGCTGATGTAGACGGTTCATCTTTTGTTAATCCCATTTCATTACCCATTACCTCAAATAGATCTTATATAAATGTGGTTGCCACTCAATTAAGTGTAACCAGTGATTATCAGGAATATTTCATAGAGGATAATTTTAGTATTTTGGTTTCAGCATTAGATTCTCATGATAATATTGACCTATCTGTTCGGACAGTAAATATTTCTGCAAATGGATCAGGAACCTTATCAGGAATTTTACAAAAAGATTTAATTGACGGGGAAACGAAATTTGATAAACTAAATTATGATGTTTCAGAAGAAGTTATTTTAACAGTTGATGATGGAACTTTGAGTGAGCAGAAAAAGATTAATTTCATTAAACCTCAAATCAATATTGATAGCATTGGTTTTAAATCTGATTTTGGAATCATTTCTTTTCCTAATCAATCTGATTATCAGTCTTATCAACTTTTGGCAAATAGTTTAAAAGACACTTTATTTATTAAAGCTCCTGAAGGTTTTCAAATTTCATTGAATTCTGAATTTACTAATCAAAATGATAGTCTTATTATTTTAAGGGACAACGCTATTCAGGAAGAAATTTTTGTTAGATTTTCACCTGATAACTCTTTAGGAGAATCTTATACAGGTAATATTTTGCATATCAGTCAAGCTGCTGATACTGCCTATTTAGCTATATACGGACAAGAGGGAACTTTGAATCTATCCACCATAGCAGTTGCAAGAAATAAATCAATAGGAGATAGAGTAAGAGTTCAAGGAGTAGTAATTGGAGGAGAGAATTATTTCGAATCTCAAAGGATAATTCAAGATGAAACTGCGGGAATAGCAATTGAGGGACTTAATTCTGCTAGTCTAAATTTTGGAGACAGTATAGAGGTTGAAGGTATTTTGAAAAAGGAATCCGATTGGTTAACCATTCTTCCTGAAAAGGAAATCAGTATACTTTCATCTGATTCTATAGTGATTGAACCTACTTTAAAATCTATCGCTGAGATTAATAAATCTGTGGAATCACAGCTAGTAAGAATTGAGAACTTAGATATTTTAGGTGAAGGCTCATTTACCGAGGGGGAGTATTTTTTAAAAGATGAAAATTCTGACTCTTTAATGCTCAAATTAAATAAAGAAAATCATCCTTTGGTAGGAATTGAAATCCCATATGGGAAAGTTAATGTGAACGGTTTTATCGGCACTAATAATGATACATTTCAAATTTACCCAGAATTTACTCAAGATTTAGAAATCATACCAAGAGACACAATATTGACAATAGACGTGCCTAAAGATGGTTTAAGTTTTAGTAATATCCTTTTTGATGAATATTCAGCACCTCAATCTTATAGCATTCAAGCCGAAAATTTATCAGAAAACCTCAGTATTTCAATAGGTGAGAATTTTGATATCAGTTTGCTGGAAAACTCCAATTTCACAAATGATTTAGAACTGCCAATTAATGAAAGAGGGGATATACCAGAAATTAAAGTTTATGTTCGCTTTACACCTATTGCTGCAAGGGGAGGTGAGATTTCAGGAAAGATAGTTCATGTTTCTGGAGGAGAAGAGCACACAATAGCACTGAAAGGTGTTGAAGAAATAATTACTTCAAATGATTCTGAACTTAACAGAAAATTTTTGATTTACCCGAATCCTGTTGAATCTGACCTTAAGATCGAGGTGTTAACACTAGAAGGGTATCAATATCAATTAATGGAATTGAGTGGTGAAGTAATACTTGAAGGAGAACTGAATTACAGTAAGGTATTGAGGATTAATGATTTACAAAAGGGTGTTTTTCTATTGAAGATTTTTAATGATAATAACTCATATCAACAACGAATAATCAAAAAATAAAAAAGCCAACTTTGGAGTTGGCTTAATACTAAAATTCTTGAGGAGGATTATATTTTCTAAAATGCCCATTCATTTGAATTAATTCTTTGGATCTTTGAATGTCTCTTAATTTAGGTAACAATACCTTCAAATGGTTTAAAACAAATCGCTGTCGTTGTCTTTCTTCAGTTAATTGTATCAGTTCATATTCAGCTTCAGTGGAGAGTCCTATTTGATGAGCAATGTCAAAAACCTGAAAATCCATGGAAAGTTGTCTATTATCCACCTCTACTAAATCATACATTTCCTGAACAGCTTCATAGATTTCCTCTTTTAGTAATATATCACCATTATTTTTATTAGGGATTTCTTCAATTGCTCCAATGGCATATTTTTTATCTTGATATGGATTTTCCATATCCAATACTTTTACAATTCTCTTTCCCCTAGTTTTGATATCATAACGTCCATCATCATATTCTTTGGTGACTTCACGGATTTCCATTTCAGTTCCGTATTCAACTCTATTTTTCACATATGATGGGATTGCAAAAGTGGTACTTTCCTTGATACAATCAGATACAAGCTCCTTGTAGCGTGGCTCAAATACATGAAGATTTAAATTTTGATACGGAAATGCCACTAAATTCAATGGGAAAAGTGGTATTGTTCGATTCATTTTGGTATTTGGTGTTGGTACATGTACTTATAAGGATTGTTTAATTTTTAGGTTTCATTTGTAAACAAAATAAAATTATTTCCATAGAAAAAGACAATTTATTATCTAAATAATAAAATATTTATGTTATTCTTATGTTATTGAAATGTATTTGGTAGTAAGTTCTCCTGATGATTTTTGAAGTATTTACAGTCAATAAATAAATTTAGATGAAGTAAAAGATTTTATTAATAACTTGATCTTAAGTTCTAAGATTCCGTATTAACAATTGTTTTATCTTTTAATTCTTTTACAAAAGAAATAAAAGTGTCAAGATCCTTTTGATTTGTAGCCAAACCTACGGAAACTCTTATGGCACCTCTCATTTTTTCTAAAGAATCACGTAAATCCTTAACGTTGTCCTTATTTACGCTTGTATAGCAATCGCTCAATTCATCAATTGTTAAATGATAATTTATTTCATCTATACCTGGATTGCAAAAGCAACCTGTTCGAACTGATATTTTTTTAGAATTGGCAATCTCTTCAATTTTCTCGAACCAAATTTTGGATCCATCAGGGTTATGGAAATTCATGATAATAGTTCCTCCACAATTTTCTCGCTTATCTGGCCCATAAATATTCAATTGATTTGTACCATTTGAGTGTTTTAATGATTTTAAATTTTTGTGGAGGTATTTCATTAGCGAATCAACACGGTCGTTTATTCTATTCATGCCAATATCTTGAATATACTCAAGGCCTGTTTTTACTGCGGGTATTCCTAAATAGTTGATTGTACCATTTTCAAATCGTTCGTGATTATCAATCAGAAAGAAGAAGGGAGTCTGAGCTGAGGATAACCTTACCGTACCACCAGCAAACCATTTCTTTTGAAGTTTTTCAAAGGATGATTTCTTTACTAGTAAACAACCAATCCCTGTAGGAAAACCAAATATTTTATAAAATGATGCGGTAACATAATCTGGTTTATAGTTACTTAAATCTAAAACTGATGTGGGAACAAATGCCGCTGCATCTAGCAGGACATCCCAGCCAAGTTCTTGGGCTATCTTAATATAATTTAAGTCATGCTTTACTCCTGAGACGTTGGATTGAGCAGGATAGGCTAATAATTTGTTATCACCTTTTGATTTCGTTAGTTTCTCTAATAATGCTTCATCGGAAATAGAAAGGTCATCGAAGTTTATTGGGAAGAATTCGTGTGATCCGCCATTTCTAGTACAATATTCTCTTATTCCGATAACTGAATTGTGGTTGTCTACACAATGGAGGAAATGTCCGTTTTTCTCGAATGGGTAACTTTCACCAACAATCTGCAAAGCCATGGATGCATTTTGTGTGAAAATGCAATAATAGTCAGAGGCATTAAAGAATTTAAGAACCGATTCTCGCGCTTCTTCTACTAATGCTGTGGAGATTTTAGAGGTGGGATTGGTTGAATGTGGATTTCCAAAAGTATGTTCACTAAGCATTTTAAAATGCTGTTCCAGCTGAGATTTTGAGTACAAATTCCCACCTGTGTAATCAAGGTAAACATGCTTTTCCTTGTCTAATCTATCATACTCTTTTTGCCGAAGTTGATTAAAGAATTCATCGTGGGATAATTCTTGAATCTCATGCTCGCCTTTTTTTGACTTTGACAGTGATTTCATTATAATAATTGGTATAATTATACTATTAGTTGAGTACTCATATCTGTACACAGACTGTTGTTAATAATTATGGCAATCTAGATGATTTTTATTTTTTATAAAAATATTTTCGGTTACAATTGTACTTTTTGGTGGTTGAGTAAGCTACTTTTATTTTTCTTCAATATCGGGTAAGTTAAACTGTCCGAAAGCACTTTCTTCTTGCATCAATTCCTCAATTTCACTACTTTTTCTTGGCGCATCATCTGACAGCAATTCTATCCCATCTTTTTTAATTAAATAATCATCTTCTATCCTTACTGGAATGTCCCACCATTTTTCATCGCAAGGACTACCTTCTGGAATGTAAATGCCAGGTTCTATTGTGATGACCATATTTTCTTCCAGTGTACCATATTCTCCTAAGTCATGCACATCAAGCCCAATATGATGGCAACATCCATGTGGGTAGTATCGATGCCTACCAGTGGCTGGATCAATTAAATCTTCTTCATTCAGACTCTTTACTATACCCAATTCCAACAAACCTTTATTAATTACAGCCAGTGTTGTATCAAAAACAGCTGAAAAGGGTACACCAGCTTTGGCTACGGACATACCAGCCTCCTGTGCTTCATAAACCAAATCATAAATTGCTTTTTGTTCTTTTGTAAATTTACCATTTACTGGAATAGTTCTAGTAACATCTGCGGTATAACCATGATATTCAGCACCTAAATCCATCAAAATTAATTCTCCATCCTCAATTTCTGGTTTATAATTGTCAATATAATGCAATACACAACCATTATGACCTGCACCTACAATGCTTGGATAACCTTCATACTCAGCCTTGTATTTTTTATAAATAAACTCATGCATTCCTTGTACTTCCAATTCAGACATGCCAGGCTTCATAGCACGCATAACTTCCGCTTGACCTAAGGCTGAAATCTTTACTGCTTTTCTCAGTAAATCCAATTCTTCTTTGGTTTTGATGCCGCGCATTGGGCGTAACAATTCATCTAAGAGTGTGGTGTTTAAATTATTCTCCTGCGGCTCAGGTGTGATGTCTAAATTACTATCATCAGGATAATTTACCTTTTTCTTAAATTGAGAAATTAAATCATATAAATCTCCTTCTTCTTGTGTTTCCCTAACATCATTCTCGAAATCATAAAATAAAACTTGATAGAATTTTGAAAAATCGATTGGGAAAGATTCGAAATCTGGTGTTTCAAAAGCTACCTCTAGTTTTAGGTCATTCACCGCTTCTGCAGTACTAATTCTACCCCCATCATATAACTCAGCCAAAGCATTTCTACCCCTTACAAATATGATTTCATTCATGACTTTACCATTTATGTTTTGCTCTTCTGAAAAGATCATAAGCAATCCATGTGGTTGTCGGTGACCAGTCAGATAATAAAAATTAGGATCTTGATGGTATTTGAAATTCACATCATTGGCACGGTTGCGAATAGGGTTTGAAAAGAAAACAGCAACTGAATTTCCTGGCATTTTATTTCTTAAAATCTCCCTTCTTTCTTTATGAAAGTCACTTGATAAAAAGTCTTGTGGTTTTTGACCCTGACCAAAAACTGCAGTTGAAATAAAAATTGATATTAAAAGTGTGTGTACGATTTTCATAATTTAGATTTTTTGGAATTTAGGAAAATATTAAACTACATATATGAAATTTTATATTAGTGGTTAAATAATCTAAAAAATTAGGATTTTATTTCTTTATTAAATAATTAAATTCAAAATATATAAACTTTTTCTCATATAAAATACGTTTTATGTTTTTGATCAATTAATATTTCTTCTATCTTTTAAAATGCGATTAATTTTGTTTTCTTCTGTTCTATTCATAATTATTTCCTTCGGCTGTGATCCCAAAGTGAAGGAGTATGAACCTGAAGATGATTTTGAATTAAGTGCACCTTCATATTTTGGAAGTTTCAACGAACGAATACCTGCAGATAATCCCACCACTACCAAAGGCTTTGAACTTGGGAGAATGCTTTTTTATGAAAAGAAATTATCTGGGGATAATAGTATGTCATGCGCGAGTTGCCATGAACAAAGCAAAGCTTTTACAGATGGTAAACCATTTAGCTCTGGCATAGACGGGCAAAATGGCGAGGTGAGCAGCATGTCATTGGTAAATTTACTTTGGGCAGAAAAATTTACATGGAATGGAAAGATGCAAAGTGTGGAAGAGCAATCTACTGAGCCAATCAGGAACCCTATTGAAATGCATGAAAATTTTGATAATGCCATTCAAAAACTAGAGGATGCAGGTTATAATGCATTATTTCAAGAAGCTTTTGAAACGGATGAAATCACAGAAGAGTTAATTGGGAAAGCCTTGGCTCAATTTCAGAGAGCATTGATTTCCTCCAATTCAAAATACGATCAATATTTAAGAGGGGAATATGAACCAACGCAGTCAGAGAGAAGGGGAGAGCAATTATTTTTTACGCATCCTATTCCTGGACAGCTTAGAGGAGGGAATTGTGGAGATTGTCATTTAGGGCCGTTAACTTCTGGGGCTATTGATGAGTTTCAAGGTTTTCATAATAATGGGCTGGACAATGACGAAAACATGGATGAAGGCCTTATGTCAGTAACAGGAAATCCCTCAGATAAAGGAAGGTTTAAAACTCCAAGCTTACGAAATATCGCATTAACAGCACCTTATATGCATGATGGAAGGTTTGAAACGCTTGAAGAGGTGATTGAGCATTATGATAATGGTATCCATCAAAGCAGTACGCTCGATATTTTAATTATAGAAGGGAGTAATGAAAATCAGGAGTCAGGAGAAAGACCTCAATTATTCCTTACAGACCAAGAAAAAGAAGATATACTGGCATTTCTACATATGTTAACTGATGAAGAATTTATAAATAACCCACAATTCTCTAACCCATTTGAAAATGAAAACAATTAAATACCTATTATTACTGTCCCCACTCTTGTTTTCTGCTTGTAAAGAAGATGTAGAAGAAATCACCACTTTAGAATTGGAATTTATTCATAAGGCTGGAAATGAGGATTTTGAATATGGAAAGACTTATACAAATAAAGCTGGGAATGAATTTTCACTTCGACTTTGGAGGACTTATTTTAGTGAAATCAGATTGATAAAATCTGATGAAGAAGTTTATGCAATTCCTGAAAGTTATCATTTAATTGAACCTACTAATGCAAATAAATTTAGTTTAAACCTAGATCAGGTACCATCTGGGGATTATAAGGCCATTCGTTTTTATTTAGGTGTTGTAGGTGACGAAAATTTGTCAGGGGAAATAGTAGGCGATTTAGACCCTTCCAACAATATGGCATGGAACTGGACTACAGGTTATAAGTTTGTCAGAATGGATGGTGAATTTCAAGATAAAGAAGAAAATAGAAGAGGTGTAGTAGTTCATATAGGAACAGAAGTGAATTTAAAGGCACAAGTTTTTCAATTTGATCAAAGTATAAATTTTGCAGGAGAAAATAATAAATTGGTATTTGAATTAGATTTATTAGAAGCATTTCAAAACCCAAATACCATAGATTTTGAAGTTTTAAGTGACTTCCAGTTCAATAACGAAGCTGATTTAATTGGAGAGAATTATGAAGATGGCTTTGTGAATTTGATTGAATAAGCTTAACTTAGTTAATAACTATATCTCAAAATATAGTATAATTTATTGTCGATAGTATTTAAATATTGAAATAAGGATTATGATTAATTTTAGAAAATTATTATTATTTCTTCCGATTTTATTTTTGGCATTTTCTTGTCAAGATGATGTTGAAGATGTTGTGAATGATGATGACGATAATCAAGATGATAATGACATTAATATTGTAGAAATGACGGTAGATAACTCAGGGTCATCAGCATATTTCGTCAGTGCAATTAATGGCGATGAAGATGCCACAACTTTGAATGAAGATAATAGCACTTGGGATTTGACTGTTGGCACACGCTATGAGCTAACAATTACAAATGCAAGTGTTCATCCATTTGCATTGCGGGACAGCGAAAACAACATTTTATTAAGCATGAATAGTGTAGACGGAAGCTTTGAAGGAGACTCAGAAGTTGACTTTCAATCAAGTGGTTCTAGCTTCAGTTTTACTTTAACTCAAACCTTAGCGGATGAACTCAATAATTATGTTTGTACAATACATTCTGGAATGACAGGAAGTATTACAATTAATTAAAAAAATTAAGTCTCCAATACTAAGTTTAATAGAATTGGAGACTTTTTTATTATGCCATCTTCAATAGTTAACCCAAAGCAATTTCACCCCAATCTGCATGCATTTCATCAAAACGTTTCATCACTTTTTTGATAAAATCTTCGGAAATTAGGCTTTTCAATTCCTCCACATCTGCCACCTCATATTCATCAATCTTAAAAGTTTGTTCATACAAGCCTAATTCAAATTTTACCAGGTATTTCTCATTCCATTGAAATAAACTGATTTTACAAAAATCATTCGGAAGCTCACCTATTACTTTCATTTTCTACAATTTAAATTTTTGTAAAGATAAGTTTTCAAAATTGAACAACATCAAGTGCTCTCCAGAATAACTTCCTAAAACTAATTGGATTACCGTATTCGCCATAGAGACGCCCAAAATACCTGGTACAGTTCCCAAAACACCATTGGCATCACAACTTGGCACATCTTCAGGATTGGGAGCTTCGGGATAGAGATCTCTCAGGTTTTTGCCTCCTTTATAATTAAAAACAGCCAATTGCGCTTCGAATTTCAAAATAGATCCATAAACAAGTGGTTTATTAAGCTTTACACAACTATCATTCACCAGATAGCGTGTCAAGAAATTATCAGAACCATCCACAATAATATCAAATTGAGAAATGATTTCTTCAACGTTTTCCTCCTTGATCATTTCATTAAAAACCTGATAAGAAATTTCTGGATTAAGTGCTTTTAATTTTTCCGCAGCAGTCTCCGCTTTTGCTTTGCCAATATCTTCTGTAGTAAATAGAATCTGTCGTTGCAGATTATGCAGTTCTACTTTGTCAAAATCGACTATTCCAATATGCCCCACACCAGCAGCTGCTAAATATTGCAGGGCAGGACAACCTAAACCTCCTGCCCCGATCATAAGCACTTTCGCTTCTTTCAGTTTTTTCTGTCCCTTAAAACCTACTTCAGCTAGCATTAGCTGTCGGCTGTAGCGCCCTATTTCTGTTTTAGAAATCTCTGCCATTATTGAAATGTTTTGTCCCAATCTTTCCAGACAGGCTCATAACTATTATTGCTAATAAGTTCAGCAATCTGTTTTGCGGTGCGTTCATCCGATATTTCAAACTGCTCCAATGATCCTTCTTCCACGCTATAGCCTCCAGGATTGGTTTTGGACCCAGCACTCATGCTTGTTATGCCCAATTTGAAAATATTATTGCGGAAGCTTTCCGATTCGCGCGTACTAATGGATAGTTCCACTTCTTCATTCAGCAGGCGATAAGCACAGATTAATTGTACTAACTCTTTGTCTGTAATACTTTGTTCTTCCGGTACCACGCCTTCTGCAGGGCGTATTCTTGGGAATGAAAGAGAGTATTTAGTTTGCCAATAAGTTTGCTCCAAATACTGAAGATGCATGGCGCAAAAGAACGAATCTGTACGCCAATCTTCCAAACCCAACAGCACTCCCAATCCAATTTTATGCATGCCTGCTCTGCCAATCCTGTCCGGGGTTTCCAATCGGTAATCAAAATTTGATTTTTTACCTTTGGGATGGTAGTCCTTATATTTTGCTCTATGATAAGTTTCTTGATAGACCAAGACTGCATTCAAGCCTGCCTGTTGCAATTTCTGGTATTCATCCTCATCTAAAGGCTGCACCTCAATGGAGATGTTAGAAAAATGAGGTTTTATGACCTCCATTGCTTTAATAAAATAATCAACATGGACAGTATGATTAGCCTCTCCTGTGACTAACAGGATATGGTCAAATCCTTGTTTCTTAATTTCGGTTACCTCCTCTAAAATTTCAGCCTTTGTCAAGGTTTTACGCTTGATCTTATTATTAAAGCTAAAACCACAATAAGTACAGATATTATGGCACTCATTACTTAAGTACATGGGAACAAAAAGCTGCACCGTCTTTCCGAACCGCTTTTGTGTAATCTGACGGCTTATTTGCGCCATTTCTTCTAAATAAGGTACTGCTGCAGGTGAAATCAAGGCTTTAAAATCCTCTAATGTCCTGTGCTTAGTGGTAAGCGCTTTTTCAACATCTGCTGAAGTTTTGTGGTAAATGGAATCTTTCGTTTCATCCCAATTTTGGGCATCAAAAATATTCTTAAAGCTCATAAGATGTATTGATAATTATATGGATTCTAAAATTAAATTACACAGAGGCTGATCATTTGATTTTTATTTTCAAATAGCTTCAATGGCTCTCGAGTAATTACCTAACAGGCTCTGTTTAATCTAAAAATGCTGTTAACGGGCTACTTGCTTTGGCTGTCTTGTTTTCTCTTCCAAGCTTAGCTTCAAAAGCCATTCTTCCTGCTTCCACTGCCAGTTTAAAAGCCTTTGCCATCTCTACAGGGTTTTCTGAAACTGCTATGGCGGTATTGACCAAGACTGCATCAGCTCCCATTTCCATAGCCTTTGCCGCATCGGAAGGAGCCCCAATTCCGGCATCGATGACTACAGGTACCTTACTTTGCTCAATAATAATTTCCAGAAAATCACTAGTTCTTAAGCCTTTGTTGCTGCCGATTGGTGATCCCAGTGGCATAACTGCATCAGTGCCAGCATCTTCCAGTCTTTTGCACAAAACCGGGTCAGCATGAATATAAGGCATCACGATAAATCCCAATTTTGCTAGTTCTTCCGTAGCTTTTAAGGTTTCAATAGGATCAGGCATCAGATGCTTTGGATCGGGATGGATTTCAAGTTTTACCCAATTGGTTTCCATAGCCTCCCTTGCCAGCTGAGCCGCAAATACTGCCTCTTTTGCGTTGCGAGCACCTGAGGTGTTAGGCAATAAATTGATTTGCGGATGGTGTAGATGTTCAAGTAAATTATCAGTTTGCGTTTCAAAATCAATGCGTTTAAGCGCAACAGTTACTAATTCAGAACCTGAAGCCAATACGGCATCCTCCATAATTTTTGGGGTTCCAAACTTCCCTGTCCCTAAAAATAGGCGAGATTGAAATTCTTTTTCAGCTATGATTAATTTGTCCATTGAGTATTTGATTAAAGTTTTCCAATAATTCTTTTTTGTTGGGGTGCATGGTGATTTCACCTGATATGGCTATTCCGGCAACTCCTGTTTCCATAATTTCCTTTACATCACTATATGTAATTCCTCCGATGGCATAAACTGGTATTTGAATTGACTGTGAAGCCAGTTCCTGCATAATTTTATTAATACCCTCAACACCTAAGATCGGGCTTAATTTTTTCTTAGTAGATGTAAATCGAAATGGACCTAAACCGATATAATCACACTCTTCTTTGACTCTCATTAGCACATCTTCTAATGAATTGGAAGTGCCCCCAATGATTTTATCATTACCCAGAATATGTCTTGCCTGCTTAATGGGCATATCCTGAAGTCCTAAATGTACTCCGCAAGCATCTACCTTATGTACTATGTCCACCTGATCGTTTATAATTAGCTTTGCATTATAACTATCGCATATTTTTTTAACTTCAGTAGCCACCTCTTCAAAATCCTTTTTATTGGCATTTTTAAAGCGTAATTGCACCCATTCACAGCCTGCATCCAATGATTTGTGAATGTTGGTGATTTGCTCCTGTGCTGTTTCGCCTTGTGAGATATATTGCAGTTTATTTGCCATTGTGAGTTCCTAATAATGTAGTGTTGCTGGATAAAAATAGTTCTGTGTATTTTTTTGCTTGAAGACATGAGTTCAATAAGTTTTCTCCTTTTGCCAATTGGGCAGTTATTGCTGATGACAAAACACAACCTGATCCATGTTTGGGACTTGCATCAATTCCATAAGGTTTTAATTGTTCTATTTTGTCGTCCATAAACAAATAATCTGTTCCCGGCTCTTTTTTACTGTGCCCACCTTTTAGTAATACTGGGCAATAGTTTGTCAATTCTTTTGCAGCTTCCATCTCATTGTCTATTCTAGTTAAAAGCTTTATTTCATCTGTATTAGGTGTTATTAGAGAGAAGTTTTTTAGAAGTTTGATGATTCTGTGGTGGTCAATATTTTTATGAAATTCAAAGCCTGCGCTTGCCTTCAGAATAGGATCCCATATAAAAAGGCAATCGGAAGTCGAGGCTTTTAGGTAAGCCAAAATAGCCTCTAAAACTTCAAAATTTTCCACCAAGCCAATCTTGACTACCGAAAATTTAAATCTTCTGTTGAGCACCTCGTACTGTTGGAGAATTTCATCTACAGCTATCCACTGTACTCGGTCAAATTCTCTGTCATTTTGAAAGGTCAGGGCACTTATTATTCCCATTCCTTGCATTTTATTGGCTTCAAAAGTTTTGACATCAGCTAGTACTCCCGCACCTCCGCTTGGATCGAAGCCTGCTATGCTCAATACATGATTTTTCACTTCATCCATTTCTCTTTAATTACTTTGTATTTCCTGATCGGATTCTCACTGTGCCAAACCGCTCCTAGTAATGCTATTCCAGAGAAACCTGCTTCTTTTATCTTTTCAATTTTATCCTCATCAATTCCGCCTAAAGCAATGATTTTCTCTTTCCTTCCTTTTAAAAAATTCCTTAATTCTTTTAAATCAAAAGAGCTTTTATATCCCCGTTTGGAAATGCTATCAAAAATTGGAGAAAGCATGGCATACTCATAATCCACTGAACATTTCTCAAGCTCTTGCAAACTATGGAATTTCAAATGATCCGAATGCATACTCACTTTTTGCCGATATTTCTCAGGAATTTGTGCCCAATAGGCTTCAATTTCTTTGCTTGAAAAGCCTGGCTTATAGAGATGGAAGAATTCCAGTCCCGCATCAAATAATTGATGCAGGGTTTGAAATTCTCCCTCTATTGGAGTAGGATGAGAAATGACCACAATCATCTTACAGATATAGCTGTTTCCCTTTTTCTTTAAACTCCTCGGATTTCTCCTTCATTCCTTTTTCCAAGGCTTCTTTTTCCGACAATTCTTTTTTAGCGGCAAAATCCCGTACTTCCTGTGTAATCTTCATTGAACAGAAATTTGGACCACACATAGAGCAAAAATGTGCTACTTTGGCACCATCTGCTGGCAAGGTTTCATCATGAAATTCCCTTGCTGTATCCGGATCGAGGGCTAGATTAAACTGATCTTCCCAACGGAATTCAAATCGGGCTTTGCTTAATGCATTATCTCTATACTGCGCCCCGGGATGTCCTTTGGCTAAATCGGCAGCATGAGCCGCTATTTTATAAGTAATCACGCCATCTTTCACATCTTTTTTATTAGGCAATCCTAAATGCTCTTTTGGCGTAACATAGCAAAGCATAGCAGTTCCATACCATCCGATCATGGCAGCTCCAATTGCGGAAGTAATATGATCATAGCCAGGAGCAATGTCAGTGGTTAATGGGCCTAAGGTATAAAATGGAGCTTCGTTGCAATACTCTAATTGCTTCTCCATATTGTCTTTAATCATATGCATTGGTACATGTCCCGGCCCTTCATTCATTACCTGCACATCATGTTTCCAGGCAATTTTATTGAGTTCGCCTTGAGTTTTCAGTTCGGCATATTGTGCTTCGTCATTGGCATCTGCAATACTTCCTGGTCGCAGGCCATCGCCTAAAGAGAAAGCAACATCATAAGCTTTCATGATCTCGCAAATTTCTTCAAAATGAGTATAAAGGAAATTCTCTTTATGATGAGCTAAGCACCATTTAGCCATAATAGAACCTCCACGAGAAACAATACCGGTCACTCGCTTGGCAGTTAAGGGTACATAGCGCAATAAAGCTGCAGCATGAATAGTGAAATAATCCACACCTTGTTCAGCCTGCTCTATTAAAGTATCACGGAATAATTCCCAGGTTAAATCTTCTGCTTTACCGTTTACTTTTTCCAATGCCTGATAAATAGGAACTGTTCCTACCGGTACAGGACAGTTGCGAATGATCCATTCCCTGGTTTCATGGATGTTTTTTCCGGTTGACAAATCCATCAGGGTATCTCCGCCCCAACGGCAACTCCAAACGGCTTTCTCCACTTCCTCTTCAATACTGGAGGTGACTGCACTATTGCCAATATTGGTATTGATTTTCACCAGGAAATTTCTACCAATAATCATTGGTTCGCTTTCAGGATGGTTGATATTTGATGGAATAATTGCTCGTCCTGCTGCAACTTCATCTCTAACAAATTCGGGGGTAATGAAACTCTTTGGTGTATTGGCTCCAAAACTTTCACCAGGATGTTGCTCGGTCAAGTAGCTTTGTTTCCCTGCATGCTGCTCTTTCATCAAATCAATCCTCTGATTTTCACGAATAGCAATGTATTCCATTTCTGGAGTGATAATTCCTTTTTTTGCATAATGAAGTTGAGTGACATTCGCTCCTTTTTTGGCTTTTAAAGGCTTTTTAAGGTGCTCAAAACGTAAATGGTCTAATTTTTCATCCGCTAATCTTTCGCTAAAGTATTCAGAAGAAAAATTCTCAAGTTGTTCAACATCACCTCTTTTTAGAATCCATTCCTCTCTTATTCGGGGCAAACCTTTTTTAAGGTCTATTTCAAAATTAGGATCTGTGTAGGGGCCGCTTGTGTCATAAATTACCGCAGATGGATTCTCCTCAATTTTACCATTGGATAATTTTGTAGGGGAGAGCATAATCTCTCGCATGGCAACATTAATATCATGGAGCTCTCCTTTTACATAAATTTTGCGTGAACCGGGCAGCGGCGCCCGACTGATCCCATTTTCCTGTGGTGCATGTTCCTTTTTCATAGTAATTTGTTTTTTTGATTCTTAGTTAATTATCCACCTTGGGTGGCTCTAATGATTAGGACATCATCATGGGAATGTAGAAAATGCTCTTGCCAATTTGCTTTGGGAATTACAGTTTGATTGACAGCAATGGCAATGCCTTTTTGCTTTTGAGGCATAAATTCATCCATTAATTGCTGCAGTGAGCATTTTTCCTGTAAAATCTGAGTCTGATTGTTAAGCTTGATTTCCATTCCTGAGTCCTTTTTGTGATTAAACTTCAGGAATGCACGCATTACACCCATGTGTATAACATGAGTGTAATAACTCTTTTCCCTACGGCAGCATTAACTGCATCAGGTTTTGAGGGTATAATCTCAGCCCAAGCGGGCACCCCTAAAGTTTGATTCAAATGTAAGTAAAATATAAAGGGAATGTCAAACTACATACGATAAATCTTTTTCAAGTAGTTTATTTTTTGTGCCGGTAAAAAATATTTACTGCTATAGAAAGGATAAAAATTTATAGTTTTGGATGTCTAAGTCCAGAAAATTATGCCTGAGTTAAAAGAAAGATTTTATGATTTTTTAATAGAAGAAGATGAGCCTCGGGCATGCAAAGCCATTCCTGAGGAGGCTTGCACTAATGTTCCCAAGAATTTCACACTTAATATTTCCAATGGAACTTTGACTAAACTGGCAGAGAAAATCATCAGTCCGAATTTGACCCTAGCCTGGATAATGGATTTCTTCGGAGCTTCTTCAACTATGATTGGTGCATTGGTTCCGGTTAAAGATGCAGGTTCTTTATTGCCTCAGCTGGCAGTTTCGGGTAAAATTCGCTCTTTCTCCATTAGGAAAAATTTCTGGGCAATCAGCGCTTTGGTTCAAGGATTATGCTGGTTGGCTGCCGCAGGTCATATTTTCTTTGGGGATGAAAAAACATTTCCAATTGCAATGCTAGTGCTTTTAGCTGTTTTTAGTGTAGCAAGTGGCGTAGCTTCTGTTGCCTATAAAGATGTGATAGGCAAAACCATTCCGAAAAATACCAGAGGTCAGATGTTGAGCTATCGTTCTACTTTTGGCGGAATATTAAGTTTGATTGCGGGGGTCGTTTTAGTCATTTTTATACAAGAGGAAGCTGATAAATCCATTTACGGATTTATGTTTTTGTTTGCTGCTGTCCTCTGGTTTATAGCGGCTATTCTGTTTTTCCTAATTCAAGAAGAAAAAGGAGCTACAGATGGAGGTAGAAATCCTTTACAAGAAGTGAAAGCTGGGATAAAACTGATAAAAGAAGAAACGAATTTTAGAAATTTTCTTTTTACCAGGGCATTGTTAATGGCAGTTCCACTCTTACAACCTTTCTATGTTTTAGTAGCCAAGGATATCGGCAATCCTAACTGGAGTTTGCTAGGATATTTGATCATAGTAAATGGATTAGCTAATGTATTGAGCAGTCCATTTTGGGGTAAAATAGCAGATCAGTCGGCTACTCGTTTGATGCGAATTTCTTCTTTTATTGCAATAGGAGGAGGGGTTTTTGCTTTATTGTTTTATTATGCTTCTGATTGGAATTTAGGATTCTTTGCTTTTTTGCCTGTCTTTTTTATCAACGGTATTGCCTATAGTGGGGCAAGGTTAAGTCGAAAAACCTATTTGGTTGATTATGCTCCAGATGATGAGCGACCAACTTATGTTTCGGTGGCAAATACTTTCATAGGTTTGTTTACTTTAGTGGCAGCTGGTTTTGGTGTAGTAGCTGAGCTCTTTGGTTTACCTGCACAGATTATCTTTTTTATGAGCTTGTTGGTATTGGCAATTGTATTGAGCTTTAGGTTGAAGAAGGTTTGAGGATTTAGAATATCTGTTGAGAAAGGTCGCTCCTACGGAGCTTAGGTTGCCTTTTACTTTTTTAGTTACCATAAGGTCATGCCTACGGCATTTTTAATAAATGGCAAATGGACTGCTTTTTTATGTTAAATCTCCCATGGTCGTGTGGAACACCGACTATTTCTTCTTTATTTTAACATTTCTGATTTTCTGTGTCCTTTGTGGTTAAAGTCAAACAGCTTTAGGCTGTCCTTTTGTTTTCTTTTGAATCTATTGTGGTCAAAAAATTGACATTTCTGTATGGGTAGTAAACAATTCAAGTGCATGCATGCCTTTTGCAGAATTACCTTTTTCATTGAGCTTTGGACTCCATACCGCTATGCTGAATTCGCCAGGCAAGACAGCCGCAATGCCCCCGCCCACACCACTTTTACCGGGCAAGCCAACTCGAAATGCAAACTCACCTGATTCATCATAAAAACCACAAGTCAGCATTAGTGCATTAATCCTTTTGATTTGATTGGGTTCTAAGAATAAAGTACCATCCGGAGCGCACTTTCCATGCTGAGCAAATAACTGAAAAGACCAGGCCAATTCAACACAGCTCATATCTATAGAACAGGTGTAAAAATAGAAATCCAGTACATCTTCCGGCTTGTTGTGAATGTTTTTAAAGCTCTTGATGAAATTAGCCATGGCTACATTTCTATAACCCATACTTTTTTCAGATGTAAATACTTCTTCATTATACTGAATTTTATCTGTCCCTTGCAAATCATGCATAAACTGCAAGTAATCATCTTTTGGATTCTCCAATTCTGATAGTAAAATATCGCATATTACAATAGCACCGGAGTTAATGAATGGATTTCTGGGAATCCCCTCTTCATGCTCCAATTGCACAAGTGAATTAAATGGATCACCAGATGGCTCTACATCCACTCGATCCCAAACTTTATCGCCTATGCATTGAATAGCCATGCTTAAGGTAAAGACTTTCGAAATACTCTGAATGGAAAAACGCTCATCATAATCCCCGGCATTGTAGGTTTCGCCATTTGCAAATTGCAATGATACTCCGAATTTATATGGATCAATTTTCGCCAATTCAGGAATGTAGGTAGCCACTTTCCCCGGTGTGTCTACTGAATTTACTGTGTGTAAAATATCATCAAGTATTCTGTTATAGTCTTCCAAATTAATGTTTTTGTTTTCTCCTTCTTACGGCAGGAATGTTTATGAGATGCAGAAAAGGAAATTTAATGAATTTCTTTCTCTCAGCTGTCCAATTTATGGAGATATTAAAGAGATATTGTATCTAAAGCTTGTTAAGTGATTTTTTAAATTCATTTCATCTATTATTAAACCTCTTTTTGGCGTTTTACCATAACTGGGACTAAAGCTAGTTTTAATCCTTAATTCAAAAATGAACCACTCTCTTGGTTATTCTTTTTAAAAGCAGAAGGAGAGACCCCTTCCTCTTTCTTAAAGGCACTTGTAAAATGCGAGAGGTTTTCAAAACCAGAATTATAACAAGCCTCTGAAATACTACAATTGGGTTTTTTCAACCATTTTTTAGCCAATTTTATTCTTTCCGAAAGCACATATTGCCCTGGTGTAAAACCAAATGCTTCTTTGAATTTCTTAAAGAAAGTCGCCCTGCTCATACAAGCAGCATTGGCCAAGCGGTCAAAATCTATTTTTTCATTAATTTTATTTTGAATAATATGAATAGCATAAGCTAAAGGATGATGAGAAGCCAACGTTTTAGGGGAGGAGGTAAAAACATGTCTGGCCTGCGTTTGCATTAATCGGATTATCATTTCCTTCATCGCCAAATCCACATATAAATCCTTGGTGGTGCTATCCTCAGTTCTGGAGATTTTAATGATTCTATCTACCGTATTGATCAACTCCTGATTATTGATAATATGATGGATACTAGGATCAATTTTCCATTGCTCTTGCTCCATCACTTTCGGGTGCTTTTCATTCAGCATCTCTAAAGTAAAATCTATCAATTGTTGAGAAATTGCTAGTGCAATACATTGAGTAGGCTGTCCTTTTTTGGCTTCCGGAAAATCTATTTCCATCACTTCATTTGGACCAACTATTACAGATTCACCTGGTAAATAGTCAAATGCTTCTTTATTTTCTAGATGCATCACCTTTTTACCTCTTAACATAGAAGTGAAAACAAAGTCATTAAAAACCAATTTTACATCTTTTGCCTGTTGATGCGTTTCGAAAACATTTAATTCGCAGCTGTCATAGGTATAGGCAGTTCGGTTCTCTACTAAAGTGAAAAGCGAATTCTCATTTCCTAATGGTACTTGGTATGGTCGGATGGCATTGTTCATAGCTATTTGTTTTCCTGCTTTCTAATTACAGATTTGTTAGGTTTCTAAAACCTGACAGAACTACTCGCATAAAGCGAAGAAAGCAGTCTTACAATTTAGTAATTTTTATGATATTCTAAAAATCAGATGGAAAGCAAAATGTTTAATACGCTTAACAAAATAATTAAGAATTATAAGTAGGAAATTACACTATATTAAAAATTAAAAAATTACTATGGAAACTTTAGAAAAAACTCACAAAACAGTAGATCGTCCTACTTTTAAGGCGCAATACGACCACTTTATTGGTGGAGAATGGGTAAAGCCCGCAAAAGGAGAATATTTTGATAATATCAGTCCTGTGGATGGAAAAGCCTTTACCAAAGCAGCCAGAGGAACAAAGGAGGATGTAGATAGAGCAATTGATGCAGCACATAAAGCATTTCAAACCTGGTCGAAAACATCTGCGGCAGCTCGTGCCAATGTACTTTTGAAGATTGCCGATATTATTGAGGAAAACCTTGAAATGCTGGCAAGAGTAGAAACCATTGACAATGGTAAAGCTTTAAGAGAATGTAGAGCAGCAGATTTACCACTTTGCGTGGATCACTTCCGTTATTTTGCAGGAGCTATCAGAGCAGATGAAAGTAGTATTTCAGAGCATGATGAGCATACTGTTAGTATTAATTTACAAGAGCCTTTAGGCGTTGTGGGGCAAATTATTCCTTGGAACTTCCCTCTTTTAATGGCCACATGGAAAATAGCTCCAGCATTAGCAGCAGGTTGCTGTACTGTAGTTAAACCAGCGGAACAAACGCCAACTTCTCTTATGGTCTTAATGGAATTGATTCAGGATGTAGTACCAGCTGGTGTACTGAATGTAGTAACTGGTTTTGGTCCAGAAGCGGGTAAGCCATTAGCTCAATCCGACAGAATTTCAAAAGTAGCATTCACTGGAGAGACAACTACCGGTCGTTTAATTATGCAATATGCTTCTGAAAACTTAATTCCTGTTACCATGGAATTAGGTGGTAAATCTCCTAACATTTTCATGAAATCTGTAATGGATAAGGATGATGAATTCTTGGATAAATGTATTGAAGGAGCTGTAATGTTTGCCTTAAACCAAGGAGAGGTTTGTACTTGTCCTTCCAGAATATTGGTTCACGAGGATATAGCAGATGAATTTATGAAAAGAGTGGTGGAAAGAACAAAAGCTATCAAAATGGGACATCCTTTAGCGGAAGATACCATGATGGGTGCACAAGCTTCTAACGATCAATTCGAAAAGATTCTATCTTATCTGGATATTGGAAAACAAGAAGGAGCAGAGGTGCTTTGCGGTGGCGTAAAAGCAAATTTAAATTCGGGTTTGGAAAATGGCTATTACATTGAGCCTACAATTTTCAAAGGTCACAATAAAATGAGAGTATTCCAGGAAGAAATTTTCGGCCCTGTTACCTCTGTTTGTACTTTCAAAACCACAGAAGAAGCTATTGAAATAGCCAATGATACCATGTACGGATTAGGTGCTGGATTATGGAGTAGAGATGCTCACGAATTATATCAGGTACCGAGGGCTGTGAAAGCCGGACGTGTTTGGGTGAATAACTATCATGCTTATCCTGCACATGCTCCATTTGGTGGCTATAAGAAATCAGGTTTCGGTAGAGAGAATCATAAAATGATGTTAGATCACTACAGACAAACCAAAAACATGTTGATTTCTTATGATAAGAATAAATTAGGTTTCTTTTAGTAGATTGTTTTAAGTAGTAAGTTATAGGTTGTAAGTAGGATAAATCTTATTTACAACCTGTAACTTTTTTTTACTTAAAACTTAGAACCTAAAACTTAAAACTGTTAAAAATGGAACGAGTAACAATAAGCGATCGGGCAATAGAAGTAATAGATGAATTAAGAGATAGATTTGGTGATTTGATGTTTCATCAAAGTGGAGGCTGCTGCGATGGTTCTTCCCCCATGTGTTTCGAAAAAGGTGATTTCAAAGTAGGAGGTGGAGATGTCTGGATGGGCCAAGTGTATGGCTGCGACTTCTTCATGAGTAAGGATCAATTCGAATATTGGAAGCATACCCACCTCACCTTAGATGTAACTGAAGGAAGAGGCTCAAGCTTTTCTCTGGAGATTCCTATGGGAATTCGTTTTATCATCCGCTCTCGCATTTTCACTATGGAAGAAATGGAGAATTTAGAGCCTACTATGACGGGAGAGGAATATTTAGAAGCGGATTCAGCAAACTGAATTAGTAACATTTCCATTTTATATCGGTTGTATTAAGTAAAACCAATTAAGAAATGGATAAAAAAAATGACATACCTTCTGTCAAAAATGAAGAGCAATATGAAGCTTTAATAGATAAAGGAATGAGCAAAGAAAAAGCTGCTCGCATTGCCAATACGCCAGACTCAGGCAAAAAAGGAGGACAAGCACCTCCCTTTGAAGAATGGACAGTTGAAGAATTACAAGAACAAGCTCAAAAAGTAGGTGTTGAAGGGCGTTCTAAAATGAATAAAGAGGAGTTGATTGATGCACTTCGGAATTATTGACAGTTTACAATAGATAAGAGTCACAGATTGTATATTTATGTTGATGATGGTTCTTGTCTGACCTTCGGTACTGACTTAATTCCTACTATAAGCTGCATCTTTCTTCGACTATATTTTATCAATTGCTAAATTACAGGTACTGACCAAATTTCCCCCTAAGGACTAAAAAGCTACTCCGTCAAATTAAAATCACCCACATAAAAATTACGATCGACTAAGATGTCAACATTTTCAGGCAAGTTTTCTAAGGTTTTAAAGGCTTTTGAATTCGGTTTAAGCCATTCAGCTTCACCATTTATAAATATCCGAATTGGCATATCAAATCCATCAACTGTATTTTCCCATTTGTAGAGTAACTGGTTACCCAAAACTCTGTAAGTGAAGGTAGGGATTTGAGTAGTGCGAAGATATTGGTCAAATATCTTATCCAAAGGTTTCCCATAAGCTTCTGAGATATAATTTTCAATTTCTTGGGTAGTTACAGTCTGATGATAGAATTTTTTGTTCAATCCCCTTAAAGTTTGTCTCCATTTTTCATCATTATCGAATAATTGCCTAATGAGATGCAGCATATTTCCAGCTTTATAATACATATCGCTTGAACCTTCATGAGAAACCCCATATTCACCTATTATAGGTCTGTCATTTTGAATGGAAGAACGAACACCCTGCACATAAGCATTGGCTGCCATAGAATCATAATGATAATCTAAAAATAGGTTTTCAGAATAGTGGGTAAACCCTTCGTGGATCCACATATCTGCCACATCCTGATTAGTGATGTTATTGGCAAACCACTCATGGCCAGATTCATGTATGATGATAAAATCAAATTTTAAACCCCACCCAGTTTGGCTTAAATCTCTGCCTCTGTAGCCATTTTTAAATTCATTTCCGTAAGTAACTGAGCTTTGATGCTCCATTCCCAAATAAGGAGCTTCTACTAATTTGTAACTATCTTCATAAAAAGGGTAGGGGCCAAACCAATATTCGAAAGCTTCCAACATTCGAGGCACTTCTTGAAATTGCTTTTTAGCTTTTTCCAAATTATAGCTCAAAACCCAGTAACTGCAATCCAATAGACCTTTCTCACCTTTATATTTTTCAGTAAAATTTACATAATCGCCAATATTCAAATTCACTCCATAATTATTGATAGGATTGCTCACAAACCAATGATAAGTTCGGCTGTTTTCATGCTCCTCTACTTCTTTTAACCTTCCATTGGATACATCCACTAAAGGTTTTGGTACATTTACACTAATAAACATGCTATCAGGTTCGTCAGCGGGGTGTTCTTTGCATGGCCACCACACACTGGCGCCAATTCCTTGATTGGCTGTAGCGATAAAATGCTGGTCATTTTCATCTTTCTTCCAAGTAAAACCTCCATCCCAAGGAGCATTTTTTGCTACCCTCGGATTACCAGAATAGTAGATGGTTAATTCATTGAGAGAACCTTCTTTTTGTTTTTCTTGTAACTTAATAAAATGAGCATTAAATTCTGTGGAGAATTCAAGTTGCTCTCCATTTTGAATAATACTATCAATTTGCATAGGTTTTTTCAAATCGATTTGCATGATTTGATAGGGTTCTAAAACTTCGTATTGTACTACATTACTTCCAGAAATATATTTTTCATCAGGATTTACCTTAGTCTGAAGGTGGTAATATTTCAAATCCCACCAAGTTCTTTCTTTTGTAAGCCCACCGTTCAAGCTATCGGCTCTGCTGAATTCTTTTTGGGCGAATAGCTCATTAGTTCCTAGCGTTAGAAATACTATAAATAGCAATTTGGATCCTATTTGGGGCATGTTAAATGAAAATTTATGCGAATTAAAGATTTCTGAAAGGTAATACATTCTAATATTTAAAACAATAGCGTCCTAAATAAAGAGAGGGGTTTAAGTTTTATCCCAAAATATTAATTTTGGGTTGACACAAAAACCACAAAACCCCTCATGAGCAATATTACACTTTTTGCACAGATTATTAAAAAAATTGACCGTTCAAAATTCAATAATTTAGCTAGGGGAAAACAGACCGATAAAGCCAATAAAGGATTTAACAGTTGGACACATCTAGTCTCTATGTTGTTCTGTCATTTTGCCAAGGCTACTTCGGTCAGAGATATATCCAACGGCATGCGTTCGGCAACAGGTAACCTGAATCATCTAGGTGTTGAACAAGCCCCTTCAAAGTCAAGTATAAGTTATCAAAACAAGCGTAGAGATGCTAGTTTGTTCAAAGACCTCTATTACAGTTTGCTTAATTCTTTAGGACAGCAGATAGGTGTAAAGCGAACAAAGCTCAAAATAAAAGTCCCGGTTTACCTGTTGGACTCCACTGTAATCAGTCTATGTCTGTCAGTATTTGACTGGGCTACTTTCCGCACCAAAAAGGGGGCTGTAAAAATGCACACATTACTGGATTATGACGGTAAACTGCCTGTTTATGTCAATATTACCGAGGGTAGCGTGGGCGATAACAAAGGGGCTTATGATATCCCTCTGGAGAAAGGCTCAGTGATCGTGGCTGACAGATATTATAATGATTTCCCCATGCTCAACATTTGGGACAGCAAAGGGGTAAACTTCGTGATCAGGCACAAGGGGAACCTTAAATTTGAAATGGTGAAGGAAAGAGAACTGCCCAACAACACAGCACAGCATATCTTAAAGGATGAAGAAATAATCCTCACCGGTTACCAATCAAAGAAAAAATACCCTGATAAGCTTAGAAGAGTGGCAGTATGGGACGATGAAAATCAGCAAACCATTGAGATCATCACCAATAATTTTAAATGGGCGGCTCAAACCATAGGTGACCTCTACAAGTCAAGATGGGAAATAGAGGTGTTTTTCAGGGATATTAAACAGTTGCTACATATCAAAACTTTCATTGGTACTTCTGAAAATGCTGTTATGATACAGATATGGACTGCCCTTATTACCATACTTCTACTTAAAGTAATGAAGCACCAAGCGAAATACAACTGGTACCTTTCTAATTTGGTGGCATTTATCAGGCTTAACGTGTTTGTTAAAATAAAACTTCAAAAATGGCTGGACAAACCCTTTGAGGATCCGCCCAAAGTACAAAATCAAGGCGTACAGGGGGACCTTTTTCCTGATTATGGATAAAGCTGGACTAAACAGCAGTAGAAGTAGGCTTTTATCGCAATTTTAAATTATTTAGGACAGCATTGTATTTAAAATAAACATTATACCTAAAACTAGGTATTTCGATGAATTTTTTTCATTATTCTATTGAAATTATCATCTTGCATAGGTATGGTAAAACTATTTTGGAAGTATATATTTTTCTTAAGTCTCATCCTCAGTTCAATAGCAGGATATTCTCAAAACTCATGGGATGAGTCATTTACGGCTTTACAAAAAGCAGAGAAAGAAAATAAATTAGAGCTTGCCGAATCTTTACTTGATAAAACTCTTGAACAAGCAGAAAATACTTATGGAAAAAAGCATCAAGCTTATGTACTTACTTTACATTTAGGGGTTAAGTTATCTTTTAAAACTGAAGATTTTGATGAGGGTTTAGGGTTGGCTAAAGAGGAATTGGAGTTGATGAATGAGGTGACTTTTGATCAGCAGACCCAATTCTATATTCAATTATTAAATTACTTGTCTCAGCTTTATTTGCAAACTGAAAATATTCCTGAGGCCTTGAAGTTTTCCAAAGACTACATGGAGGTTCTTCAAAAGGAAGATAAAAACTCTTTAAATCATGCCTTGGCCATATATGATTACGCTTCATTATTGTATCAAAATCAGGAAGAAGATGCTTTAAAATATTTTCAAGAAGCATTATCAATTTTAAATCAATTTGTGGCCCAAGCAGGATCTCAGTATTTGAATTCTCTTTATTATGTTGCTACGCTTTTGCAAGAATCGGATGAATTGGATAAAGCAGCAACATATTATGATAAAGTAATCGGTATTACCCAAGATAATAATCTTCAGAATAGTGAATTATGGAAAATATCAGCTTATCAAAGAGCTCTAATCTATCAAGAAAATAGCCAAAATGACCAAGCAATTTCATTTTATGAAATATTAAAATCACAATTGGAAGATGATGAGCAAACTGACAGAGAATTATATGTAAGTGCCAAGAATAATCTTGGGGTTTTATACCAGAAAACAGGTCAATCTCAAAAAGGTGAATCCTTATTGGCATTAAGTGGTGATGATGTGCAAAGTCAACTTAACAGTGCAGCAATAGCCTTTAATAAGGGGGATTATACCTCCGCTTTAGCTTTATATTCCACAGCTAATGATTCACTTCAGATTAAAACTCAGTCTGACAGTTTGCAATCCTCTAAAATTCTTGCTCAAAAGGCATTGGTTTATAAATCGATGGGTCAATTGGATTCAGCTTTGCAGTTATTATTAACAGTGGAAAATGAAATATTGCAAAACATTGAGGGGAAGAAAGAGGAAAAGGCCATAACATTTAAAAATACTGGAGATATATTTTTGGAGTTGGCTAATTTTGATTCTGCTGAAATGTATTTGAACAAATCCTTGGATCAATTTAAAGGGGAGAATAAGTTTAAGACAGAGATTGAGATTCAAACTCGCAATAGCTTGGGAGTTTTGGAACAAAACCGAACCAATATAGAAAAAGCGGCTTCCTATTTTACTGAAAACCTTAAGTTGATAGAGGAAGCATTAGGGAAGCAAACAGTTGAATATGCAAATACTTTAAATAATCTAGGTTCTTTGAGATTGGAGGATGGTGATTATGATTTGGCAGAATCCTATTTTAAAGATGCAGCCTTTATTTTTAATTCTATATTTGATAAAGATCATGAAAATAATGCTAGAACATATGAAAATTTAGGAGCAGTCGCACAAAGTAGATCGCAATACAGAAAAGCAGATTCTCTATATCAATTGGCGGAGAAAACTTATATCAATAGTTTAGGAGAATCACATCCAGCCTTATTAAATGTAAATTCAAAATTAGCATTGGTTAAGTTAGCGGAAGCGGAATACCCAAAAGCTGAGCGCTATTTTCGAAAGACATTGGAGCTTTCAAGAACAATTTTTGGAAATCAAAGTGTAGCATATGCAGACGCACTTTCGGGAATGGGATTGTATTATCAAAGTACAGGGAACCTAAAAGAAGCTAAAAGTAATTTAGAAAAGGCCATAAATATCTACACTGAAAAATTAGGTAAACTTCATCCTTCTTATGTGACTTCCATTGAAAATTTATCCTCCATATATCAAAGCGAAGGAAATGTTGAAAAAGCTTTACCATTGTTAAATGAAGCTTTGGAAATGGATTCTATTATTTATGGAGTTCGTCATCCGAAATATGCTACTACTTTACACAATCTTGCTTCATTATACCTTTCAAATGGAGATTTTGAAAAGGCTGAGGACTATTATGAGAAATCCTTGGTAATAGATGAAGCAGTATATGGTGTGGGGAATCCTGTATTTGCTAGTACTCAATATAATTTAGCTGTTCTTTATCAAAAGCAAGAACAACATGAAAAAGCAGATTCATTATTTTCTAAAGTCACAAAGCTGAGAAAAGAGGTGTTAGGAGAAAACCATCCAGATTATATTTTTACACTCTATGGTTGGGGGATTTTAAAGCAAGTAGAAAACGAAATCGATTCTGCCTATGCTTTACTTAATTCATCCGTTAATAGTTATTTGTTTTTATTTAAGGAGTATTTTCCCTCCATGAGTGAAAGCGAGAAATCTGCTTTTTACCATAAAGTAAACCCTGTATTTGAAGGTTATAAAGACTTTGCAATTGAAAATTATCAAAGTATACCTAAGCTGAAGGAAGATTTATTCGATTTACAATTAACAACCAAAGCCATGTTATTAAATGCATCAGCTAAGATGCGCAATCAGATTCTCAATAGTGATGATGAGGGTTTAATTTCATTGTTTAATGCCTGGCTGGATGAAAAGGAAAAAGCAATTCAATATTATTCTTATACTAAAGAAGAGCTTAAAGCTAAAAATATTAATTTAAATGAATTAGAAGCTTCAATCAATAGTAGGGAAAAGGAGCTAAGTTTAAAATCAAGTTTATTTAATGAGGGTTTTGGTACAGACAGTATAAATTGGAGAAAATTGAAAGAGAGCTTAGCGCCAAATACGGGAGTTGTGGAGTTGGTTAGGGTTAAAAAGAGTTTGAAAAATGATTCTATAATTTATGCTGGTCTTATTTTAACTGCAGAGATGGATGAGCCTGAAATAGCAGTTTTGCAGGAAGGAAGACGGATAGAACAACAATATTTTAATGCATATCAAAACTTGATAAAGTTCAAATTAATGGACAATATTTCTTATGAAAATCTATGGGAATGGGTGGATCAAAAAATACCTGAAGGTTTAGATAAACTTTATATTAGTCCTGATGGCATATATAATAAGATTAATATCAATACATTATTCAGTGAAAATTTAGAACAGTATTTATTAGAAAAAGAAAACATAAGAATAATCACCAGTGCAAGGGATTTAATAAAAAACGATACGAAATTATCTCCTAATGATTCTTCAAATCATCCTTCGATGACAGAGAAGAATTCACTTTCTAAAAATGAATATCCTTCATTAGTTTTAATAGGGTCGCCTGATTTTTCTTTGGGCAGGGCAGATGATGAATTGACGTTAACTGCTGAAAACATAGGCTTAATGAGAAGCTTTAGTGGTGGAATTCCAGCTTTGCCAGGAACAAAAGTGGAAATCAATGCTATAGATTCTATGACAACAGCCAATAACTGGAAAGTCAGTAAATACATGGAAGCTGAGGCTAATGAAATTTTAATAGACAGCATTACTGCACCAAATATTTTGCATATAGCATCCCATGGTTTTTTTAAGACCTATGATGCAGATAAGAAAATATCAGGAGTAGAAAATCAAGGGAAAGAGGAAAATCCTTTATTAAGATCTGGAATTTTACTTTCTGGTGCCTCAATAGGTTTAGCGGGTGGTTTGCCATATGAGAATAGCTTTGAAGACGGTTTATTGACAGCTTATGAAACTATGAATCTAAATCTGGATGGAACTGAGTTGGTAGTGCTTTCGGCATGTGAAACGGGCTTGGGAGATGTCAAAAATGGGGAAGGGGTATATGGTTTACAAAGAGCATTTTTAGTGGCTGGTGCGGATAATCTTATCATGAGTTTGTGGACAGTAAATGATTATACAACCCAGCTTTTGATGACTGAATTTTATAAACATTGGACTGAGGGAGATGATAAATTTACTGCTTTCAGGAAAGCACAAATGAAAATTAAAGAAGAGTTTCCACAGCCTTATTATTGGGCGGCATTTACTATTATTGGAGAATGAGAAAAACTATGAAGTATTTTAGTAGAATATTTTTACCCATCATTATTACTTTTTGGTGCTTCTTAGGATTCGGACAATCCCAAAAAGATTCTATTGAACAGGTGCTGGATTCTATTTATCCGAAACAAATAGTGAGTGAGATCAGTACGCCCAATTTCACCGAATATGCACCCAGTATTAGTGCAAATGGAAGAACATTGATTTATGAATCCAATAAGGATGGTTCCTGGAAATTATATTTAACTAAAGATGAGAATGGTAGTTGGGGTGATGAAATCTCCTTAGATAGCATTAATAATTATGGTGATTCAATTGATGTAATCAGTGAACCGAATTTTAGCTATGATGGAAATAGAATATACTTTCATGCTTCTTTTGATGGTGGTTACGGTGCTGAAGATATTTTTTACTCTGAAAGAATTGGCGATACTTGGTCGAAACCAAAAAATCTTGGCCCTGATGTGAATAGTAGAAGTTTTGACGGATTTCCAACTATTACCACTGACGGTAAAACGCTTTATTTTGCTAGGAATAGCAAGAACACACCCGAAGGAGTAACTGAGTTTTGTTACGAAATTTATGCCACTCAAAAAACAGATAGTGGATGGACAGAACCAACAGTTTTGCCTTACCCAGTTAATTTAGGATGTGAAAAGGCACCTAAAATTATGGCGGATAACAGAACATTGATTTTTGCCTCCCTTAGGGAAGGTGGTATTGGTGGATTTGACTTATATCAAACCCAACTTAATGCTGATGGGGACTGGGTCAGTCCAGTTCCTTTGGAATATGTAAACACCACGGACAATGACTTATTTTCATGTATATCAGCTTCAGGAGAGATTATGTATTTTTCAAAAAAGGATGACATTTATAGTGTTGAAATCCCCCAAGAATATAGACAATTTCAAAATGTTACTATTCAAGGCTTAATTAGAGATGCTGATAGTCAGGAGGGGCTTTCAGCTTCCTTAAGAATAACTGATGCCAATACTTCAGAATTAATTACAAGTTTCGAAAACAATCCCTCAGATGGTTATTATTCTATAGTCCTGTCTGCTGGTAGGACCTATAATTTGGAAGTTAGAAAAGATGAGTATAGTAGTGCTCTTTATTATTATGATCTCCGAGATATTGAAAGTTATCAGGAATATGAACAAAATATAGATTTATTTACAACCGCTCATTTGAATGTTAACATCTACGATATTGAATTATACGATCCGTTAAAAGCTACTATTACAGTAAAAAATGATATTGGCCGAACCATAGATGTGGTGGGATCTGATGGTGAAAACTGGAAAACAAAAGTAGACTTACCTATAGGAAATGCTTATACAATTGAAGTTGAAAGTGAGAATTTTAAATCTAAGAGTTTTTCAATTGATTTAAGGGGTCTGATTCTTTATAGAGAATATGAACAAGATATAGAGTTGATTCCAGAAAAGGTAGGAGTACCTATAAATGTGAATGATTTATTAAGTGGTGGTTCCGTTTCTTCCTCTCAATTAATCATAAGAAACAAAACTAGAAATGAGGAAATTGTAATTTCAGGAAATCAAACTATTAACCTGAGAGTAGGAGATCGTTATATGGTAGAAGCATCAAGTGATAGAGGGTATGCCTTTAACTCTACTGAAATTGGTATCTCCGATGATGGTAAATTACAAACAGTGGATGAAGAAACAGGCGAGATTAAAGAAGATAGCAAAGGAGTGGAATTGAAATTACAGCCACTTTCCAAAGATGCTAATTTAACCTTAAAGGATATTTATTTCGAATCTAATTCATCTGATTTATTTGAAAGTAGTTTTGTGGAATTGGATAGGGTTATCAAATTAATGAAATCCTATCCTAGTATGAAGATAGAAATAGCTGCTCACACTGATGATATTGGGGCGGCTGCTTATAATGTGCGTTTGTCTAAAGAAAGGGCAAATAGTGTAATCAACTATATAACCAGTGATAACATTGATGAAGATCGATTAATTTCACAAGGATATGGCGAATCTATGCCAGTGGTTCCTAATGATTCTGAAGAAAACAGAAGTAAGAATAGAAGGGTGGAATTGAAAATATTGGATATTAAATTGGCTCAAAACGATTAAGAAAAATGAAAAAAATTATATTCATCATATCGCTTTTAATCTTATTGCCGAATGTAAATTATGCGCAGGTAGAATTGGATTATGAGGATGACATTAATCCATATATTTTGGGAGATAGCATAGATTTAGTTTTCCCACAATTATTTGATTTTTTTAAGAGTAATAATGAACATCCAGCTGCAAATATACAATTGGCCTTAATTTTTGAAGGTCGTTACAGAAATGCTCATCCAATTTCTGATTATGATGCGGCCATTACCAATGCAGAAAGAGCAAAACTATTTTTTGGTCGAGCCCGAGATCTAATAGACGAGCGAGAAGTTCGAAGAAATGCTTGGTATTATTCTAATTTTACTAACCAATTTAAGAGAAATGGTAAACCAGAGGTGGAATTTGATTCTGTTAGATTGGTTCATGAAAAAGGCTTAAAAGAGGCAGACTCATTTTTAACTTATATGCCGCCAATTCATCAGAATTTCATGAAAATGGTAGAGCAGTATGATTTAGCTTCAAAAAACTTTGTAAGGATAAATGGAGGTTATAATTCCTTAAAAGATATCTATTTGCTCTATGATGATAAATTAAACAAACGTTTTGATTTGGTGAAAAATAGTTATGATTCTACTCTTTTTTATTTCAAGAAATATAAAGAAACCGTAAAAGATTATCCGCCATTCACTTTAAATCAACAATTGACATTTAAAGATATCCAAACTTACAGACTTGATGGACTGGTAATCCAAACTGATTTTCTGGTTGATGAAATTGAGCTTTGGGATTATACTGCTTGGGTAAATCAAGTACAGAATTTAATTGAAACTGAAATAGATCAACTTAGAAAGGATATAACACAAATAGAATCTAAGCTAGAAAGTAGTTTTTTAAAAATGGATAATTGGGTGCCAAATGACTCTATAGATGTAGATCCGATTGAAAAAAAATCTATTTACAAAATACGTAAATATGATTTGAATTCACCAGTGGCCAATGTATTTCAATATAAAGATGACAAACTTGATTTAATAAATGAGCAAAAAAGTTTGGCTGTTTATGATACTGCTGAAGAAATTTCATTTCAAGTTAAATTATATACTATAAACCGTGTCTTTCAGCAAACCATAGCGCTTGAAAATGAATTAAAGAAGTATAACAATGAAATTGAGATTAGTAATCTAAATAAGAATAAAGATTTTTATGAAGAGTACTATGGTGGTATCGATGAATTCAAAAACTATTTCAAATCAGAGGAAGGAGAGTTGTTAAAAATTAGAAGTGAGACTGCCAATAGGTTGAAATCACAAATCATTGAACAAATAGAAAAACCTTTCGGTCAAGAAATACCAAGCTATAGAGGGATAAATTTTGAATGGCAAAATCCTGAAAATAAAAATGATTCACTGTCTAAAAATATAGCGTATATCAATTTCTCTAAAACTAATGTAAACGATCTTGAATATTTCAGTGGCTATTATTTAAATGCGGATAGTATCCCTCAAGCATTTTATGGAGCTAAAAATGGAACGAAAGTATCATGGTATAATGCAGTGCCCTCTAATTATAAATCGAATAAAGCTTGGCAAAATGTTGCAGCGATAAATGTTGTTGGGGGTGGAGATCTTAACTATTTACTATACGAAAGCCATATTGATTCTTTAGATTTTATAAATCATATAGTGATTTCAAATGAAAAAGGGGAAATCAAAAATGATATTGAAATTGATACCCAAGAAAAACCAGTTGAGTTGATTGCTTTAAGAAATAGTAGTTTGCAATTGGCATTATATCAAGGGGATGGACTAGGAAATGCAGTATGGCCTAATTTCATTACAGCAGTTAAATTTCATCCAGATAGTGCAGATTATACTATAAAGGAAATTGATATAAATGGAAAGTATGAGGGTGTTTTTCAAACTGATGCTGGAATTATTATTTTATCATCTTCTGAAGATCAACAGAGCCTTAATGCCACACTTCTTGATTACGAATTTAATCCTTTGAAGAAGAATAGTTTCACTTTTTCAAATCCATTTGAGATCAATTATTATTATCAGCTTAGTGAAGAAAGTTTACATCTTTTAAGCAAGAATGGTAAAGGACACTTTGTGTTTAATGATGATCTGGAATTACGCTACTCTGATATCCCGATATTGAATGAGGGAATATAATATTGGAAATAGTAGATGATCATGTGCTCTTTAAGCCATAATAAATCATAATTAAGATTACCTGATTACAAAATTTTGAATCAATAAAAAAGCAGGCTAGAAGTTCTAACCTGCTTTAATTTTATAAATTCATATGCTTTTTTACAAGAGCTTTAATCCTACGCTTAACATAATTTGATTAACCCTAACTTTTCCTTCATCATTACCTAGAATAGCTTGATTGCTTAAGTTACCTTCATATCTTAAGTCAACTATTAATTTTGAGATATCTAAACCAATTCCTGCTTGATAGGCAAATACTGCACTTCTATATTCTGAAACTGAATTATCAAAATCCACTTCATCATCTAAATTGAAGCTTGCAACTGAACCAGCATTGATTCTAAATGGCCCCATTTTCCAACCAATTAATACGGGCATATCAATTTTATTTTGATTGAATTCTAGAGTTTTAACATCATTTGGGTCTGTTGCATCAGTATATTCTCCTCTAACTGAATTAAAATAAGCCTCCGGCTGAACATAAAATCCAGCTATTTTAACCCTTGCAAACAATCCACCATGATAACTGAATTTTGAATCACCAGCTTCATATGCATCAATATTGTCTTTAAGACTTAATGTAGTATTACTAATCCCTAATTTTGGGCCGACAGTAAATACCTGGGCCTCAACTGCTGTTACTATAAAAAATAATAGTCCTAATAATGTAAAAAGCTTTTTCATCTTGATTAATTTTAGTGTTTGGAATTCTATAACGTTTTTAATGATAAATGTTATACTTTCAGCGATTAAATACATGAAAAAGTAGATGAAGGCAGATATTGAATTAGAATTACAATTAAAAAACAGAAAAGAGAAAGGCGGTTATCGTTATCTGAAAAAATCGGATAATAGAATGATTGATTTTAGTTCTAACGACTATTTGGGTTTGGCTAAAATTAAAGAAATACATAATCATTCTGTTAATTTTATTGATAATGGGGCCGCTGGATCAAGATTATTAAGTGGGAATAAAAATTACCATGAGGAATTAGAAGCTTATTTAGCTGATTTTTTTAAGGCTGATTCAGCTCTTTTATTTAATTCTGGTTATGTAGCAAATTTAGGAGTGCTGTCTTCTGTCCCTCAGAAAGGGGATACCGTTTTGATGGATGAGCTATCTCATGTTTGTATAAAAGAAGGCGTTCGTCTTGGGAGGGCTAAATATTTTAATTTTAAGCACAACGATATAAAGGACTTAGAAATTAAAATTCAGAAAGCTGATGGCAATGTATTCATAGTGGTAGAATCAGTTTATTCTATGGATGGAGATCAAGCGCCATTAAGGGATATTGTAGAAATAGCTGAGAAATATGAAGCTGCAGTTATAGTAGATGAAGCACATTCCACAGCTTTGTATGGAAAAGCTGGTTTTGGCTTGAGTTGTGATTTGGGTTTAGAAAATAAAATATTCGCTAGAATATATACTTTTGGAAAAGCAGCTGGAGCCCATGGAGCAGCTGTTTGTGGAAGTAGAACCTTAAAAGAGTATTTAATAAACTATAGTCGACAATTTATTTACACCACGGCACTACCTTTTCACAGCGTTAATACAATTAAAAATGGCTTGAAGTATAGGCGTGATAATCCTGAATTATGGGAGGATTTAAAGCTTAAAATTCAATTATTTCAAAGTCAATTGAGTCAAAACGTAACAAGCTTGGATAGCAGTCATCCTATACAAGGCATTATTTCAGAGGATGCAAAATCTACTGTAGAATTTGCTGATTATTTAAATCAATCAGGCTTCGATATTCGACCAATATTAAGCCCAACAGTTCCAAAAGGAAAAGAAAGAGTAAGGATATGTCTTCATGCTTTCAATTCTGAAGAAGAAATAACAAATTTGTGTCAACATATCAATCAGTATTTTCAATGAACTATTTTATAACGGCAATAGGCACGGATAGCGGAAAATCACTATTCAGTGCTATAATTTGTGAAGCATTAGAGGCAGATTATTGGAAGCCAATACAAGCAGGTTATCCTCGTGATACTGATTTCGTAGGAGGATTATTGAGCAATTTAAAATCAGATTTGATACCAGAAAAATACGTGCTTAATACGCCAGCATCTCCACATTATGCAGCAGAAATTGATAATGTAAAATTGGAAGTGGAGGATTTTGATATTCCGAAAACCGATAATCAAAACCTAATTATTGAAGGGGCTGGAGGAGTTTTAGTCCCTATAAATGAAAAGGAATTTGTTATTGATTTTCCACAAAAATGGGGTGTTCCATTGATTTTGGTTGCTAATCTTTATTTGGGAAGTATAAATCACACCTTACTAACAATAAACGAATTAAAAAGAAGAGGCGTGGAGGTAAAAGGAATTGTTTTTAATGGTGCTTCAAATCCTGCTAGTGAGGAAATTATTTTGAAACATAGCGGCTATACTTGTTTGTTAAGGATAGCAGATGAAAAAGAAATTAATCATGCAGTGGTTCGAAAATATGCTGATGAGTTAAAAAGAAATTTATGAACTGGTTAGAAAGAGATAGTGAGAGTATTTGGCATCCATTTACACAATTGGTAGATGGGTTTGAACATATAATGGTCGAGAAGGCAGAGGGAATGTATCTGCATACTTCCGATGGGCGAAAAATCATGGATGCCATATCTAGTTGGTGGGTGAATTTACACGGTCATAGTCACCCAAAAATTGCAGAGGCAGTGGCAAAACAGGCGCAAAATTTAGAGCATGTTATTTTTGCTGGATTTACTCATGCTCCTGCAATTGAACTGGCAGAAAAGCTATTATCCATTTTGCCTGAAAATCAATCAAAGATTTTTTATTCAGATAATGGAAGCACAGCCAATGAAGTGGCTTTGAAAATGGCTTTTCAGTATTGGTACAATAAAGGAAATGAAGATAGAAAGAAAGTAATTGCTTTTGATGGTGCTTACCATGGAGATACTTTTGGAGCCATGTCAGTAGGGGATAGAGGGCCTTTCTCTGCACCATTTTCCCCTTTCCTTTTTGATGTAGAATTTCTGCCAATGCCACTTAATGGGAATGAAGATGAGATCATTCAGAAATTCTATCAGTTGGTTGAGTCCGATCAAGTAGCAGCCTTTATTTTTGAACCTTTGGTCTTAGGGTCAGCTGGAATGAAAATGTATGATGCTGAATTTCTGGATAAGTTGATCAACATTGCTCAGGATAATGATGTAATTTGCATAGCGGATGAAGTATTCACTGGTTTTGGCAGGACTGGAAAACATTTTGCTTCCGATTATTTAGAGAATAAACCAGATATATTCTGTCTTTCCAAAGGTTTAACAGGAGGAACTATGGCACTAGGCGTTACTTCATGCACATCAGAAATTATGGAGGCTTATAAAAGTAATGATATCATGAAAACCTTCTTTCATGGTCATAGTTTTACAGCTAATCCAATTGCATGTGCTGCATCTATTGCAAGTTTTGATTTATTAATAGCAGAAGAAACGCAAGCTCAGATTAGAGAAATCAGCCAATGGCAAAAGGAATTTCATGAGAGGATTTTAAAACATCCTAAGGTTACAAACAGTAGAGTTTTGGGGACAATTTTCGCATTGGAATTAAAAACAGATTCTGATACTTCTTATGTCAATGAAGTTCGCCATAAACTTTACCCGTTTTTTTTAAAACGGGATATTCTTCTTCGGCCTTTAGGAAATGTAATTTACATTTTGCCACCATATATCATCAAAAAGGAAGAAATTGATAAAGTTTATGAGGCTGTGGAAGAAATGTTAGAGAATTTGTGATTAACGGTCTGACGGATAAAAATGTCATTGTGGAAACAACATTAAGTCGACTAAAGTATTTCGATAACTCAGTCCATTTTATAGGCAAATGATGTAATTTTGTGTCGTATATTTTATGATATATGCGTCAGATCATTCTAACCATCAGTCGCTAGGCAATCGGTTTGTGACCAATTTTAAATCTCTCTAATCATTAAGTGATTCACTTAACCCACTTTAGTACAATCCCTTAATTTAATGCGGTTTATCCTTATTTTTTTAATTAAGAATCTCTCTGATTTATAAGAGTGTTAATATGTCGAATTTTGATATATCATTAATCAGAATTCATCATGAAAAACATCATCATCATAATCGGAATAATATTTCTAGGCTTTAACGCAGGATTAGCAACCGCTGATCCTGATAAAAAACCCACCAAATTTCGTATATTAGCTATAAGCGCTTCAAATGATTCTATTATGAGTGCATCTAATATAATAACGTTATTTCAGCCTTTTTCCCTTGAATTACCAACAGCTTTTACACCTAATGGAGATGGTTTAAACGATGATTTTGGCGCAGTTGCAAAAGGTGTGAAGGAATACAAGATGGTAGTTTATAATCGTTTTGGCGATGTGGTTTTTACTTCTACAAGTATCGATAATAAATGGGATGGAACTGTAAATGGCAATATTGCTCCGTCAGGTGGATATGTATATCAAGTTTATGCAGAAGGACACGAAGGCCATGGAGTTGATAAGTCAGGTAAAGTAATGCTCATTAAATAATTAAATCATCATCATCATGAAAACTATATTTTTTAAATCAGTATTACTATTTTTCTTCAGTATGACTGCAGTGGTTTTTCAATCATTAGGTCAAATTCAAGCTGATAAGGATTCTGGATGTTTGCCTTTAGTAGTTGTATTCGAAATTGAAGATCATGATTTCGAATCTGTTATTTGGCAAACTGAAGATGAGCAAAGCTCTACGGCAAATAAGCCGACTTTCATTTTTGAAGAAGCAGGTGAATGGGAAGTAAAAGCTATTTTGACTCTTGAATCTGGTGAAGTAGAAACATTAACTTATGAAACACTTATTTCTGTAAGTGAAAAGCCCCAAGTTGATTTTTCAATAGAAGATAATGTAAAATGTTTAGGAGAAAGTATTTCCTTTAATAATTTAACTGAAAACGCAGACGCTTACAATTGGTCATTTGGAGATGGGCATCAATCAAATGAAGAGAATCCTATTTATCAATATGAAGAAGCAGGGTTTTATACAGTTACTCTAACAGCAAAAGTTGATGGAGCCTGTCAGGAGATGCTGGTAATAGAAAATGCGGTTGAAATTAAAGAAGCCACTGAAGTTGCTATTTCTTCTAGTAAAAATGAGCAATGTATATCTGATGATCAAGCAATAGTTTTTTCATTAGTAGGTGATGCAAACCAAGTTGAATGGGATTTCGGTGATGGAACTACAAAAAGTGGAGTAACCGTTGAACATTTATATGATGCGGTTGGGGAATATGTGGTAAAAGTAAATTATTTGAATGAATTCGGATGTTCAATTACGGATCAATTAAGTAATTTAATTACCGTTAAAGAAATAGAAGCACCAGAAATTAAAGTAAGTGAAACTTCTGTATGCCTGGGGGAAGAAGTTACATTAGAAGCTTTACATACTTCAGAAAATGGATTTGAATGGAGTATTAATGGACAACAATATGAAGGGAAACAGATTACCTTTATTACAGAAAAAGAAGGTGATGTAGATATTAGTTTAAACTATATTAATGATTCAGGCTGTTCCATTTTAGTATCTGAAGATGCTGTGTTTAATGTTCAGAAAGTAGAACCAACAACTATTGAGTATACTGAAACCACTGGCTGCGAACCATTTGTTTTTGAAGCTTCAAATAACACATCAGGTGCAAAAAGTTATTCTTGGAAAGTAAACGGAAAAACTATTCAGGGAGCGGATTTAAGCTATACATTTAAAAAACACGGAAATTATAAAATAATTGCTATAACGGAATATGAAACTGGATGTAAAATTGAAGAGGAAATTGAGGATAGAGTTCAGGTTTTTAAAAGAGAAACTGAGGTTAATGTAAGCAGTTGGCAAGGTTGTGCTCCTTTTAATGTAGAATTAAGCCTTCTTAATGGAGGAGCATCAAACATAAATTGGCTATTGGATGATCAGGAATTTAGCGGAAAAAAGGTTGATTTTGAGTTTCAAAATCCAGGAGTTTATTATCCTAAAGTTACCTATGTCAATAATAATGGCTGCGAAGTTATATATGAGTTTGAATCTCCCATAACAGTTTTAGATAGAGAGATCCCATTGGATGAACCAGAAGTAATTGAATCTTGTACATTCACTGAAGTTCATTTTAGTGGTGGTATGGGGTATGATTCTTGGGAATGGGATTTTGGTGATGGTCATACTTCTTCAGACCAAAATCCAATCCACAGTTACAGTAAAGAAGGCACCTATGAGGTAAGTTTAACCACCAACAATAAAAATGGATGCCAGACTACAATAGAAAAATATAACGTAATTGAAATCCCTGATTTAGATGTAGAAACTAATTTTGAAGTAACAAAAGGAGAAGAGTGTGGGTATTTTAGTGTTTCAGCTAAGGCTGATTTAGAAGAGTGGCAAAATGTAAAATGGTTTTATAATGAAAGTTTAATTGGCACTGATGCACAATTAAATGTTTCTTTTATCACCTTAGGAGATATTGGATTAACTTTTAGTGTAGGGAGTGACGGTGAATGTACTAAATCTAAAGCCTTAATGATCCCAAACCCATGGTCGGATTGTGAAAACCCTGAGATTGAAGAGGAAGAGGAGGAAACGGATGGAGATAGTCCTATTGGCAAATTTAAGTTTGAGAGTTGTAATGCACCTTATTCAATCGATTTGGTAAATCCTATTCCTGGTATCAATAAATTTCAATGGAGATTTAGCAGTGGAAAAAAGCATTCTAAGCAGAGTTTTACAGAGGTGTTTGAAGAAGCTGGTGAACATAAAATTGGCTATTGGGGCCAGTTTAGTGATGATAGTGTGATTTTTATAGAGGATTATATTACGGTAACCATTAATCAATCCGATATTGATTTCGAATATGAATTAAAGAAAATTTGTGATGGGTTTGAGGTTTTTCTAACTCCTGAAAATCCAGAATTTGAAAATTATAGATGGAAGATAAATAATAAGTCAATAGAATTATCAGATAATGGCAGTTTTATAATTGAGAAGGAGGGTTTACATTCAATTAGTCTTTCTGCCAGTGGTCAGAACAATTGCGCCACTACAAAAATTAAAAATATTTATGTCGGCAATCAGGAAAACCAATTTACAAATCCAAATTCCCTTTGTCTTGGGGAAGGTTTAATTATTGATCATGGGTTAATTGGTTTTCAGGATATTAAATGGGATATGGGCAATGGTGAAATTATTGATAATTTCGATGAATCTTATGTATATGCTACTGGAGGAGAATACCAAGTAAAAGCTATAACTACTGATTTTGAAGGTTGTGAATCTATATTTGAGTTACCTCAAGAAATCCTAATTAAGAATCCAATACCAGAATTCAAAGCTAATAAAACCACAGGATGTGGTGAAACTGCTATTCGCTTTCAAAATCAATCTGAAGGTGCAACAGAATGGTTTTGGGATTTTGGAAATGGAGCTACAAGTACTGATAAAAATCCAACTGTTAAGTTTTTACCAGGTACTTATTCTATCACTTTAACTGCTTCAAATGGTGATTGTAGTGAAACTACTATTAAATCAGATCTTATAGAAATTCAAGATTTGACCAGCGAGTTTAGTTTTGATTACAATCAGCCATGTTTGCCTGTAGAGGTTCAATTTTCCGATGAAAGTAGGAATGCGATCAGTTGGTTTTGGGATTTTGGAGATGGAAATACTTCTACTATGCAGAACCCTACTCATACTTTCTATGAGGTGCCGCAATCTAAAGTTAAACTAACTGTAGAAAATGAAAAGGGCTGCAAAGTGACTGAGAAAAAATCAATGGACTTTATTTTTATTGCAAGCTTTAAGTCTGACATACAAGAAGTTTGTTTAGGTAACAGTGTGCAATTCTCTGCTTTAAATAATGAAGCCGTAAGCTGGAGATGGGATTTTGGTGATGGGAATATCAGTACAGATAAAAATCCAAAACATGTTTATGAATCAGCAGGTGTTTATGATGTTAAGTTGATAGCTGATAATAAAGAAGGGTGTGCAGATACTATAATGGTTGAAAAATTTATTAAGGTAATTCCTGCTGAGGCAGATTTTCAATTAGCTGAATCAATTGAATCCAGCTGCGTTCCTGTTCAAGTAGCCTTTAAAGATTTAACTAAAGGAGCGAAAAGTTATTTCTGGGATTTTGGAGATGGAACAACTTCTAAAGTAGCAAATCCTATTCATGTTTATAATAAAGTTGGTGATTTTGATGTCACTCTGATAATTGCTAATGAATTGGGGTGTCAGGACACATTAATTAAAAAACAGTTCATAAATGTAAGTGGGCCAGAAACTGCTTTCGAAATAAATGAAAAAGTAATTTGCTTACCTAATAAGGCGAAGTTCACAGATACTTCTGTCAGTGCCGTAAAATGGAAATGGGTATTTGGAGATGGTAATACTTCTACCGAACAAAATCCAGAGCATTTTTATGAAGCGCCAGGTATTTACGAAGTCACTTTAATTGCTGAAAATGAGAAAGGATGTGAGCAATTTTATAAAATGGAGGATGTAAAAGTGTTACCAACGCCTGATGTTAAATTTGAAATGAATGTTTCAGGGGAGTGTTATCCTGTAGAGGTCAAGTTGACTAACAAAAGCAGTAATTTATTAAAACCGTCCTATTTATGGGAGTTTGGTGATGGGCAAACTTCATCTGAAGAAAGTCCAACCATTCTTATGGAAAAAACTGGTGAATTTAATGTATCATTAACTGTGAAAAATGATGATGGTTGTCCTATTACCTTTACTCACGAGGATCAGGTTTTAGTTCGTGATACGGTAGAACATAAAGAGGCTAAGTTGAATCAAATATTAGTAGAGAATAATAAAGTTCATTTTGAACTGGAACCATATAACTACAATAATATTTCTCATTACAATGTCTTTCGAGACAGCCCTGATGGATTTTTTCTAATGCATACTATCGAAATGGCAGGGCAAAGTAATCAGAGAATAATGTATGATGACCAGAATTGTCGTCCTCAGGATATGTCTCATGAATACATTTTCCAGGCAGTTCCTTTTTGTGAAGATACTGTTAGAAGAGAACAATTGACGGTATTCAATACACTTCTTCTTCAAAGAAAATCTTTTGAGGAAAATGTAAAAGAGATCAGTTGGAACCAATCAAAAGGTTTTTCAATCGATAATCAGCGTGTTTTCAGAAAAGCAAAAGGAGAAGCTCAATGGCAGGAGATTGCAGTGATGGAGAGCGATGCTTTAAATTTTCAGGATAAAGAAGATCTATGCCCAGGATTTTATGAATATAGGGTGGGTGCTTTCGAGAAAAATACTTTAAGATCCATAAGTAATTATGTGGAGATAGAAGTGACAGATGAGATTTATAATAATCAGGTAGCTAAAATTCAAAACACTACTGTATTGGAAACTGGAGAAGTATTCACTGAATGGAGCATACCTGAAGAAGGAAAAGGTAAGATTACAGCTTTCGAAATTTATAGAAGTGAAAATGGCGGTGAATTTGAATATTTCGATTCAGTTGAGCCTCATGAACAATTCTATATTGATGAAGAAAGTGATACTGAAAATAACACTTATACTTATCAAGTAAAGGTTATTAATGATTGTTCAATTGATACCGATGCCAGTGGAGAAAGTAATACGGTTTTACTAAAAAAAGATGTTCAATTCAGAAAGTATGAATTGAAATGGAATGCATTTGAAGGTTGGGAAGAAGGTGTGAAAAAATATGTAATCCAGCGATTAAATGAAAATGGAGAATGGGAAACCGTAGAGGAAGTTTCAGGCAATGAACTTAAAACAATTATTAGAGATACTCAGGATTAAGGATCCTGAACTAGAATATAAAAAAAGAGGCTGTCAATTCTGGCAGCCTCTTTCTTAGTATTCACTCTAAATTCAAGAGTGCAATATTTTATTTTGATATTCTTTCTATTAAATCAGCAGCTCTGTTTGAGTAACCTGCTTCATTATCATACCATCCTACAACTTTAGCTAATTTACCAGAAACTGAAGTTAAAGCAGAATCAAAGATACAAGAATGAGTATTTCCAACGATGTCAATAGAAACAATTGGATCTTCAGTGTATTCTAAAATTCCTTTCATGCTTCCTTCAGAAGCTTTTTTCATTGCGGCATTTACTTCTTCTTTAGTGGCTTCTTTTTTCAATTCTAAAGTGAAGTCAGTTAAAGAACCATCAGGAATTGGAACCCTCATAGCAATACCATCCAATTTACCTTGTAAGTGAGGTAAAACCAAACCAACAGCTTTTGCAGCTCCAGTTGAAGTAGGAACGATAGAGTAAGCAGCAGCTCTAGCTCTTCTTAAATCCTTATGTGGTCCATCCTGTAAATTCTGATCAGCAGTGTAAGCATGAACAGTAGTGATATAACCTTTTTCAATTCCAAAAGTGTCATCTAAAACCTTAGCCATAGGAGCAAGGCAGTTGGTAGTACAAGAAGCATTTGAAAGGATGGTTTCATCTCCTGTCATTGTATCGTCATTAACACCTAATACAACAGTAGGAACGTTTCCTTTTGCTGGTGCAGAAATTACTACTTTTTTAGCACCTGCCTTAATATGTTTTCCAGCATTTTCTTCATCCACAAAAAGCCCAGTAGATTCTAAAACGATTTCTACACCCATTTTTCCCCAAGGAAGGTTGGCTGGGTCTCTTTCAGCTGAAACAGCAATGCTTTTTCCATTAACAATAATAGAATTGTCCGTATGCGAAACATCTCCTGGAAATTTACCATGAACTGAATCGTACTTTAATAAGTGTGCTAAAGTTTTGGTATCAGTAAGGTCATTGATACCGACTACTTCAACATTATTTTTTTGCAGCAGGGCTCTGAAAGTTAATCTTCCAATACGCCCGAATCCGTTAATTCCAACTTTTACGTTTGACATGTTGATATAATTTATTTTAGTTAAGTTAAATTAAGGCGTAAATATAAACCTACTTGCCAGCATTATCAAATTAGAACCCTAAAGCTTTAGCTTTGAAAATTATTTTCTTTTTTTTTAGGGTAAGGGTTTGTAATTAAAAAACAGCCTTCTATATTTGCATCTCCATTTGCAAATGGCCCGTTCATCTAGGGGTTAGGATATCAGGTTTTCATCCTGGAAACAGGGGTTCGATTCCCCTACGGGCTACTTTAAAGTACTTAATAAAGTCGTTATTAAGTCATTGATTTTAATGGATTTAGTTACTTTTTAATCATACTTTTGTTTGATTAGAATTTTAGTATGGCCCGTTCATCTAGGGGTTAGGATATCAGGTTTTCATCCTGGAAACAGGGGTTCGATTCCCCTACGGGCTACAAAGGCTGTCAGAAATGACAGCTTTTTTTGTTTAAGTATGATTTACTACATTAGTAATTAAAATCATTTTCTATGTGGTATTATTGTTATGTATTGGAAAGTACAATAGATAAAACGACCTATATAGGCTCAACAGATAACTTAAAAAAACGACTCAAGGAACATAATGGTGGTAAGACAAAATCTATTAGGCATAAAATCCCCATGAAGTTAGTATACTGTGAAGCCTATAGAAGTAAAACATTAGCGATTAAAAGGGAGCGTTTTTTAAAAAAGAATAGTGCGGCCAAGAAGGAGTTGTTTTCAAGGATATTTGATGAATGATAAAAGGGTTCTCAGCCGGAGGCTGACCAGCCTCTGGCTGGGATTCCCCTACGGGCTACAAAGGCTGTCAGAAATGACAGCTTTTTTTGTTTAAGTATGATTTACTACATTAGTAATTAAAATCATTTTCTATGTGGTATTATTGTTATGTATTGGAAAGTACAATAGATAAAACGACCTATATAGGCTCAACAGATAACTTAAAAAAACGACTCAAGGAACATAATGGTGGTAAGACAAAATCTATTAGGCATAAAATCCCCATGAAGTTAGTATACTGTGAAGCCTATAGAAGTAAAACATTAGCGATTAAAAGGGAGCGTTTTTTAAAAAAGAATAGTGCGGCCAAGAAGGAGTTGTTTTCAAGGATATTTGATGAATGATAAAAGGGTTCTCAGCCGGAGGCTGACCAGCCTCTGGCTGGGATTCCCCTACGGGCTACAAAGGCTGTCAGAAATGACAGCTTTTTTTGTTTAAGTATGATTTACTACATTAGTAATTAAAATCATTTTCTATGTGGTATTATTGTTATGTATTGGAAAGTACAATAGATAAAACGACCTATATAGGCTCAACAGATAACTTAAAAAAACGACTCAAGGAACATAATGGTGGTAAGACAAAATCTATTAGGCATAAAATCCCCATGAAGTTAGTATACTGTGAAGCCTATAGAAGTAAAACATTAGCGATTAAAAGGGAGCGTTTTTTAAAAAAGAATAGTGCGGCCAAGAAGGAGTTGTTTTCAAGGATATTTGATGAATGATAAAAGGGTTCTCAGCCGGAGGCTGACCAGCCTCTGGCTGGGATTCCCCTACGGGCTACAAAGGCTGTCAGAAATGACAGTTTTTTTTGTTTAAGTATGATTTACTACATTAGTAATTAAAATTATTTTCTATGTGGTATTATTGTTATGTATTGGAAAGTACAATAGATAAAACGACCTATATAGGCTCAACAGATAACTTAAAAAAACGACTCAAGGAACATAATGGTGGTAAGACAAAATCTATTAGGCATAAAATCCCCATGAAGTTAGTATACTGTGAAGCCTATAGAAGTAAAGCATTAGCGATTAAAAGGGAGCGTTTTTTAAAAAAGAATAGTGCGGCCAAGAAGGAGTTGTTTTCAAGGATATTTGATGAATGATAAAAGGGTTCTCAGCCGGAGGCTGACCAGCCTCTGGCTGGGATTCCCCTACGGGCTACAAAGGCTGTCAGAAATGACAGCTTTTTTTGTTTAAGTATGATTTACTACATTAGTAATTAAAATCATTTTCTATGTGGTATTATTGTTATGTATTGGAAAGTACAATAGATAAAACGACCTATATAGGCTCAAAAGATAACTTAAAAAAACGACTCAAGGAACATAATGGTGGTAAGACAAAATCTATTAGGCATAAAATCCCCATGAAGTTAGTATACTGTGAAGCCTATAGAAGTAAAACATTTGCGATTAAAAGGGAGCGTTTTTTAAAAAAGAATAGTGCGGCCAAGAAGGAGTTGTTTTCAAGGATATTTGATGAATGATAAAAGGGTTCTCAGCCGGAGGCTGACCAGCCTCTGGCTGGGATTCCCCTACGGGCTACAAAGGCTGTCAGAATTGGCAGCCTTTTTTTATTTCTAGCTAAAAATACATTTTAATAATTAATGAAAATGTAAAATGTCTTGTTATTTATTGAGCTAAAAACGACTCAATATAATATTACTCATCCTTCTTTATCCACTTTTTCCGCATAATTAAGCCAAAGACAATAGAAAACAGTACAGCTTTGAAAAATGATTCCTGTATTTGATCAGTAAGTGTTGTTTCATCTCCAATTAAATACATTAAGAAAGAATCTAATATCCAAAATACCAAAGCCGTAATGCTAATCCTTATCAGAAATGTTTTATTCATAACTCTGAATTACTAATTACTCCAGTGTGTCTTCCAATTCTCTTAAATCCACTGGGACTACTCTTGAAATCCCTAATTCTACCATGGTTACTCCATAAATCACATCGGTGCTGGACATGGTTCTTTTGTTGTGTGTCACAATAATAAACTGTGATTCTTTCGAGAATTCTCTGATTATATTATTGAATTTATCAATGTTGGCATCATCCAAAGGAGCATCTACCTCATCAAAAATACAGAAAGGTGCTGGCTTCAAAAGATAAATCGCAAAGAGTAGGGAAGTAGCCGTTAAAGTTTTTTCCCCTCCTGACAATTGATTGATGGTCAATGGTCGTTTGCCTTTTGGCTTTGCCATGATCTCAATTTTGGACTCTAAAGGATTATCTGGATCGGATAATTGTAAATCACACTCATCTTCATGGGTGAAAAGCGTACGGAATACTTTTTGGAAGTTCTCTTTAATTTTTTCGTAAGCTTCAATAAAATTGGTTCGGGCTACTTCATCAATTTCACTAATGGTGTTGAGCAATGACTCTTTAGCATTTCGTAAATCCTCTCGTTGAGTTAAGATGAAATCATTACGCTCTTTAATCTCTTCATAAGCCTCCATTGCCATAGGATTGATTGGTCCAATTCGGTCCATTCTTTCCTTTAATTTACTTACGGCATTTCTTAAATCATCAGCTGTTTCATCGGTTTCCACTTCCTCTTCTTCAGAATTCATGATTTTATCTAAATCTATGTCGAATTCAACAGAAAGTCGTTCTTTCACACTATTGAGCTCTAGTTTGGTTTCATTCAAGTTATTCTGGATTTGCATCAAAAGCTCATCTACTTGCTCTTTATTTCGCTGAATATTCCGGCTTTCTTTCTCAATTTCATCAATATGTCCACGGGAAGCATAATAATCTTTCTCTACATCATTAACGCCAATCTCAATCTGCTCTTTTTCATCATACATTCCCAATAATTCGTCATCATTGGTTTCAGCCGTATCAATGATGCCCTTTATGGCCTCATCATTTTCTTTTAATTCCTGCTGATTTTTCTCTAATCGTTCTTTACTGCTTTCAAAAGCAGTTTGTTTATAGCTTATTTCTTGTTCAAGGCTGTTGACCCTGTTTTGCTGCTGGTGGAATTCAATATTTTCCTGATTGAAAGCAGATGATTTTTGGCTTAAAATTTCATCCTGAACACTAAGGTCTTCACTAATGATGCTAAGCCTCTGCTCAATTTCTTTAAGTTTTTCAGATTTTTCTCCGGCATCAGGTTTAATGGCTTCAATTTCCTCCATTAATGTTTCTCGCTGCTGTTCCATGCCCTCGCGCTTATTGGCAGCACTATTAAGCATCTGAGAAAATTGCTCTTGTTTAGTTCGAACTGAAACATATTCAGAGTTTACTTCATTGATTTCCGATTGTAGAATTTCAATATTTTCTCTGTAGCTATGTTCCTTTAAGTTGTCCAAATCATTCTGGCGGCTTTCCAAGCTTTCTTTGATTTGGCTTATTTTTTTGTTTAAATCTTTTATTTCAACCTGAAGTTTCTCCAGGTTTTTGGCTCTACCAATTCTTTTCCCTTCAAAAAGCCCTACCGAACCTCCTGACATGCTGAATTTCCTTTTGGTAACCTTTCCACTTTGTGTGATAAAGATGCTGTCCTTATCATCTGGAATAGAATTATAGTCACCTTTTACTACATAAACATTATCTAGTATAAAGCCGATTAGCTTTTTGTATTTGGCATCATATTCCACAATTTCCGTAGCGGCAATGGCTTGATCATATAGTTTGGAATCAGTTGGTTTGAACTTTTCAAAATTGTCCAAAATGAAAAAGTGAGCTTTTCCTTTGCTGGCATCACTCAACAAGTTTACTGCTTCAAAAGCTTGAGCCTCGGTTTCCACTATATAATAGTTCATATAGGGCTCTAGGAAATTTTCAATAGTAATGCGGTAATCTTCCGAACAAGTCAAAACATCGGATAAGAGTGGGGCATTTTTCCCCCATTTCGAACTCTTTTTTAAGAATTTAATAGCTTCAGGAAATCCTTCTAAGTTATCAACCAAAGATTTGGTCAAGTTGTATTCGTTTTCTCTAGCATCCAGCTTACGAGAAGACTGTGTTAATTCCTCTCTGATTAGTTCAATAGTATTTTTATGATCTTCAATTTGTTGATTGAGATGATCTTCTTTGTTTTTAAGATTAGTTAGATATTCGTTCTTCTCTTTTAAGATTTTTGAAAGCTCTTCCAATTTAGCATCAAACTCTTCCAAACTAGCAGATTGCTCAGTAGTATCTGTGCTGCTTTTCTCTAATTCTTGCTTTACAGATGAAAGCTGAATCTCTTTGATTTCCAGTGATTTATTTAGCTGGTAAACTTCATTTTGCAAAGATTTTTGTTGCTGGTTTAAGGTGTTTACCTCTTCTCGAATCGCAGCGGTTTTATTTTTCTGCTCCTCAAACTCAGCTTTAAGAACCTCAACTCTTTGCTCGGTCTCGAAGAAAATCTTTTCAGCAGATGTTTTTTCTTGCTCTAAGCTTTTAATACTAAAAGACGCACGTTCATTACTTTGTTTGTCCTGCTCAATTTGATTTTTTAGACTGTCACTTTTATCCTGCAAAAAGCGTAATCTTTCATTTTTGATTTTCTTTTCACTTTCATATTGCCTGATTTTATTGACATGCTCGTTAAGTGCTTTCTGACGGCTAGCCAATAACTTCTCTTTTTGCAATAATTCAGATTTGCCTTTTTCCAAAGCAGCTTCCTGCTCGGCTAATTGTCTGTTGAGGCTTAATTTTTTATCATTTTCCGCTTCAACTTGTTTTGTTAAGTTGAGAAAAATCTCTCTTTTATCAGCAACCGTTTTCTTAGCTAGAAGAATACTTTTTTCTTTGTATTCGCCTTTGTATTGATAATATCTTTCGGCTTGTTTAGCTTGTTTCTCTAGTGATTTTAGGTTTTTCTCAATTTCAAAGAGCAAATCTTCCACTCTTTCCAAATCGGCATCCGTATCGGTTAATTTTTTGAGCGTTTCCTTCTTTCTGATTTTGAATTTGCTGATTCCTGCGGCCTCTTCAAATAGCCCCCTTCTGGAATTATCTTTATCGGTTAAGATATCATCTACCATCTTCAATTCAATAATAGCATAGCTATTAGAACTAATTCCGGTGTCCATGAAAAGGTTCGTGATATCTTTCAATCGACAACTTACACCATTTAATAAATACTCACTTTCTCCAGTTCTATAATATCTTCTGGTGATGGTTACATTGGAATATTCAGTAGGGAGAAGGTTTTTGGTATTATTGAAAGTTAGGGATACTTCAGCTAAATTACTTTGTTTACGCTTTTTGGTGCCATTAAAAATGACATTCTCCATTTTGTCAGAGCGGAGCATACGGGATTTTTGTTCACCTAAAACCCATCTAATAGCATCTACTACATTGGATTTACCACATCCGTTAGGTCCCACAATGCCTGTGATTCCTTTATCAAAATTAATGACCATTCGGTCACCAAAACTCTTAAATCCTTTAATTTCAAGTTTGGTTAGCTGCATAATTCTTACTCAAAAAATCTACGCTCTAAAAAAGCGGATAACAAATTTATAATTTATTTGGAGAAGTGGGTAATGATAAAGGATGTTCTCTTTAAAAAATGCTTAAACGGTTGAAATAAAATTCTAAATTCCAATCATTATTTGTTGGTAACAAAAGAATTAATCGTAAATAATATTGTAATTACTCAATTTTTAATTGAAATTTTATTATTTATGTGGCAGAAAACCATAAAAAAATCACCAAAACTATGAGTCACCCTAATTTGCTCACCTCCACCCGAGAACCTCTGGATGTTGAATTAAAAATTAAAGAAGGAAAAATTCCGGATGATTTATCTGGATTTGTATTTATCAATTCAGGAGCCGGTACAATTAATAGTGGAGGATTACCTTATGAAAGGAAACTTCCAAATGGAGAATTCAATCAGGAATTTGGTTCACCTGTTATTAATGGAGATGGTTATATGTACCGTTTTGATTTCACTGAAGAGGGAAAAGTAAAGCTAAAAACTCGATTATTAAAAACGCCATGTTTTTATGCAGATATAGCTTCTAGCCCAATTTTAAATCCTAATAATCCTTATGCTGATATTGCTTTTAAAAATAGAGGTCTAGCAAGGATGTCCATGAAATTAGGTACAAGAAACCAGATTAATACCGCAATTACTCCTTTTCGCAAAGCGGGAGATGACCATTCTAGATTATTAGCCACTTTCGATGCAGGTAGACCTTTTGAATTCGATCCTAAGAGTCTTGATTTAATCACTCCAATAGGTGAGAATAAATTTTGGAGAGCTGGAACGCCACCATTTTTAAATAATCCTTTTCCAATGGTGCTGACCACAGCACATCCTGTATATGATCCAGAAACAAAGGAAGTCTTTAGTGTTAATTTCACTAAAACTACAAGAAATTTACTAAGTGCTACTGAAATTTTTCATTTGATATTTAGTAGTGAGGAAGAAATTGAAAGAAGGTTAGAAGAGAGAATAAGCAGGTGGGAGCAGATTGATGATAAAGAGCAAGTAGTAAAAGAAGTGAATGATTTCTTTTATGAAGAAGCCACCGAAAAAGAGACAGAAACTATCTGGGATAAAATAAGGGGTTGGTATTGGAAATTGATTGGCCGACATTTTTCAAATGAAGACGCTGTATATTTAGTACAGTGGACTGGAGCTAAAAACCCTAAGTCTTATAAAATTGTGAACGAAAATGGCTCTAATATTCAAATTCAGCATAATATGCATCAAATTGGATTCACTAAAGATTATGTTCTCTTAGCGGATACCAATTTTAAATTTACATTAGATGTAATGTTGAATAATCCGTTTCCTAATAACCAAAGGATTGATTCCTTTTTAAGGGAACTGTTGGATGGTGCTCAAAATGATTATTCCACACTTTACATTGTTCATAGGAAGGATTTATTGCCAGAGAATAAGGAAGTAAAAGCGCATAAGGTAGTACTTCCAGTAGAAACGGTTCACTTTTCAGCCAATTATGAAAATCCTAATGGGGTAGTGACTTTACATGCGGCACATAATTGTAGCGCTTGCCCTGCAGAATGGGTTCGCTATTATGATGAATGTAAATTGCACAATAAGCCAATCGATCCTCAAAGAGTTGGAATGTTGGCAGTAGGAGAGATGGATATTGGTAAAATCGGGAAGATTGTTATTGATGTTAAAAATCGGGATAATCTTGAAGATAAGACAGTATTCTTGCATCTTGAAGGGAAACCTGGAGAAAAAGATCCTGGTCCTCATACTTGGGGAGTTGGGCTTTATACCTATCGTGATATGCTTTCTCCAGATAAAAACGTTGGAGAGATAAAACATATTTTCTGGCAGGCATATGGTTTAGATGATCAGCTATTAACTGATTTTATGTATAGACTTTATCAAGATCCGAAAAGAAATCGTGTATATAGTGCAGAACAGATGCTTGACTTCACCAAAAAAGGGGCTCCATTTGTTCTAGAAACGGTTGAAACTGATTCGATGAAAGCAACAGATCACTATAGTTTTCCTAAAGATACTTTTATGTGGTCTTTGCAGTTTATACCTAGTAAGTCTAAAAATAATGATATTCCTGAATCTTTAAATGGTTATATTTTATGTACGGTAATAGGTGAAGAGAAAAATGTTCATCAAACAAGTTCTTACTTCTCAGAAATATGGATATTTGATGCATCAAATTTAAAGAAAGGGCCTGTTACTAAGCTACATCATGATGAATTACAGTTTGCATTCACTATTCATTCCGTTTGGGTTGAAAAAGCAGCAGAGGTCAGTGTTCCTGATTATAAAATTGACATAAAACAAGATTATGATGAGCAGATAAAACACATTAAACGTAGGTGGTTACGTAAAAAAGTACAATCTTTAATGAAGGATCATGTTTATCCTCATTTTCGATAAACGATTTTTATTTTTAAGTATTCTGTGTCAATTTCGCATTGAAATTTTTTAGAAAAATACATGAAGCTCAATATAGCAGACAGTTTTGGTATAAATTTGAATGAAGCTTGGAAGGAAGAATATAAGCGGATAGGGCATATCTATGCTAGGTGGGGTGCTCTTTTAGTTATTTTTCTGTTTCCTCTAAGTACCATTCCCGAACTTTCTATTGATAAGCCAAACTTAAATATATGGTATGCATTTAGGTATGGACCTTCAGTTGTTGTGGGAATAGTATTTTTACTTCATCAAAAATTCAAATTTAGTCACGAATTACTGTTTGAGATCATTGCTTTCTGTCTGTTTACTTCTGCCGCTTATATGGTAGATTGTTCAGACTGGATGACTTACTTAATTTCAATGGTGACAGTATTTATCACCAGTGCGGTTTTGGTTATACTTAGACCATTTTATTTCGTCATTAACTTCTTTGCGGTTTTCTTAATTCAAATTTTAGTCCATACCTTTTTCTGTGATGCTGGAATAATAGATTATTTCATGATGAAAGGCGTTAATATTTTGATTGTAGTAGGAATTGCTGCCTTTTCTATGGCGGCTTTCCGCTATTATATCATGAAAAATAATTTCATGCACCGTGTAGCATTGCAAGAAGCCCATTTTGAATTGCAAGAAAGAAATCAAAGTTTAATTAAAGCTCAAAAAGACTTAAGGTTTAAAAGTGATCAGATTTCTGAGCAGAATGAAGAGCTAAAAATGCAAAAGGAGGAGATTCTTTCACAAAGGGATGCTATGCAGTCTCAGAAAGAATTTATTGAAAAGCAAAATAGAGATATAATCGGAAGTATCAGGTATGCTCAAAGAATACAATCTGCAATGCTTCCAACAGATGCTTACATAAAAAATATGTTTCCCAAATCATTTGTTTTATTTCTTCCTAGAGATATTGTTTCTGGAGATTTTTATTGGGCAGCAGATTTAGGAGGAAAGAAAATTATAGCCGCTATAGATTGTACTGGTCATGGGGTACCTGGCGCTTTTATGTCTTTAGTGGGTGATACTAATTTAAATCAAATAGTTCTTCAAGAAGGAGTAACCAATCCAGCAGATATCCTTAATAAATTGCATCTGGGGGTTAGCAGTTATCTAAAACAGTCTGAAAATGAAAATCAGGATGGAATGGATGCAGCTATTGCGGTTATTGATGAGAAAGAAAAAACTTTTCAATTTGCTGGAGCCAAAAATCCTTTAGTAATTATAAAAGAAGAGGAAGAAATTGAGGTAGTTAAAGGGGACAAAATTTCGATAGGGGGAAAGCGTAAAATCAATATAGAAGATACGTTTACTTCAAAATCTATTGAATATAATCCAAATCATACTTATTATATTTTTTCTGATGGTTATCAAGATCAATTTGGAGGCCCTAAGGATAAGAAATTTATGGTAGGAAAGTTAAGGAAGTTGCTTCAAGAGGTATCTAAGAAAGATATGAATGATCAATTCTTTGTCTTAAATAAGCGATTTGAGGAATGGAAAAAAGGCTACAACCAAACAGATGATGTTCTTTTAATAGGATTTAAAGTTAATTAATTCACTATTTTATTTTTCCTTTGACCTAGGTGGTTATTTTATCTAAAGTTTTCGTAATTTTATTTTATGGAAGACTACAAAATCCTCATCTACATAGTTCTCTCAATTTTATATTTCCTATTTAAAGGTAGGGGTAAAAAGAAAAAGCCTGTAACTAGGAAAAATACCCAACCACAACAAACGGAACAAAATTCAGGAGAGAAGAAACGTCCGAAGTCTTTTGAAGAACTTCTTGCTGAGTTAAGTGGAGAAAATCAAGAAAAGGAAGAAGCTTCCAAATATGAAGATGATGATGAGATTCTAAAAGACAAGAAAGAAATCAAGTCTCTGTCAGATCAAGTTGATGAAAGACCTATGCATCAGGAAGTAAGCCAAGAGGATTACGAAAATGCAGATGAAACATTAAAAGAACTTTATAAAAAGGGAGAAAGATTAAAAAGCATAGATGAATTAGTAGACATTGATGAAGTTGCAATTCAAAGTAACAGATTTAAAGAATTTGAGGATGAGAAAGAGGAAAATCAATTTGCAAGAGAAATTAGAGAAGGTTTATCCGATCCTGAAAGTGCTAAAAAAGCAATAGTTTATGCAGAAATTCTTAATCGGAAGTATTGATCTTTACTTCTTTTAATTCGTAATTTTCCACTACCCATTTATCCATTTTATTTTTCTCTAGTTTAGCTTCTAGCATTAACTTTTGCTCACTTTCATAATACATTCTTGAATTCTGATAAGATAAAGTCACCTTAGCTTTTGATTTCTTTAAATCAAAAGCATTGATTCGGATAAAAAAGTTATGTTCGAGCTCTTTAATTTGCTGTTCAGAAATTATTCTAATAGATTTATTCCTTACTTTAAGATCTATATCGTTTTTAATTAACTCAGGGAATTCTATCATGAGTACTTCTAGTCGTGTGTTTGTGCCAACAAATCTAGGCGAATAGGTAAGATAGTTTTGGAATTCCTCAATATCAAAAATGCTTTGCAAAACCTCCTTTTGCTCGCTTTCATTATTAACTTTTACAGTTGGAGCAATGGTCAAAATAAAAAATAGGCTTAGTAAGTAATTCATCATAATAATTTAATTATACTTCTAAATATAATTAAAACTATTGAAAGTGAATATGGATTACTAGCCTAAATATGAGGTAAGTGATTTTTATTGTACTAATTAACCTAAAACAAATCGAATTGGAATAACCCTTTGAGATCGTACATTTTTACCATTATGTTTTCCTGGGATCCAATTGCCATTATTTCTAAGGATCTCCACTGCCAATTCATCACAGCCCCCACCAATTCCCTTTACAGCTTGAATATTGCTTAAACTTCCATCCTTCTCAATTACAAACTGGACATATACTACCCCTTCTATACCTCTCTGAATTGCTTCTTTCGGATATCTACCTTCCATAGCTTCGCTTAAGGCATCATAAAACCCTTGGATACCTCTTTTCGGTTCTGCTTGAGTGTCAACTACAGAAAATATTGTGCTCTCATCTACAACAGTATTTTGCGTGGTCTTTTCATCTGCAACAGCTTTGTTTTCTTCCTTTAAAATAACTTCTTCTGTTGGATTTAAGTCGCAAGAAAATGCTATACTTATTAATACAAAGCAAAAAGCAACTAAAAATGGCTTGGATTTTGATTTTTTATCATTTTTAAGCATTTCTAGCCTGTTTAAAATTGTTGGCTTTGCAAAATAACTTACAAATTGAAGTTGATTCTGATTTAAGGTCTGGTGAATTAGAATCTGAGCATAATTGGATTTTTGCGTAGCTTCACAGGCATATTGGTCAGCTAAAAACTCATGATTTTCTACCACATATTTTTTTATTTTCTTATTCAGAGGATTAAAAACTAATATTGAGGATAAAAGCTCTACCCATATAATATCAAAGAAATGCAATGTTTCTCTATGGGCTTTTTCATGTTGTATGATCACTTCTTTATTTTCATTTTCCTCCAGCTTTTTGGGTAGTATGGTCTTATTCAAGAAAGTAAAGGGTGGTATATCATCCTCAACCCAATACACATTTCTTTTATAATCAAACTTGGCAAATCGGTGAAGTAAATTGAATTTATAGCAACTTTTAGAAAATTTTATGATAAAGATTATTGCTGAAATGCTAACAAGTATACCATAAATCCATGGCATTAATACTTCAAATGTAAATATATTTGACTCTATTATTTTAGAACCATTATTTAAACTAGTTTGTGTTTGACTATTATTTAAAAATTCTGGATTTATAAAAGTGACGTTTTTGAAAAGCTTGAATTCTAACAAAGGGGCAAGAATACTTGCCCCGTAAATTGCTAGAAGGTAAAACCGATTAAAGGTGAAGCTTTTCTCATTTTTTAATACATAATGATAAATTCCACCTAAAATCAAAAATAACAAATGGGCTTTTAGTATGTAAATTAAGGTATCCATGACGGTTTACTTTTGATCTTTCAAATGCTTCATTACCTCATCTAGTTCGGATGTGCTGAGGTTTTCTTCTTTAGCGAAGAAGGATGCCATATTGGCAAATGAGCCTTCAAAATAACCGTGTAAAAGCTTTTTCAAGCTGAATTTTTTGTACTCGTCTTTTTTTATAAGGGGGTAGTACAAATAACTTTTCCCTGTTTTTTCATGTCCAACTACTCCTTTTCTTTCTAAAATTCGAATAATTGTACTTACAGTGTTGTAGGCTGGTTTCGGTTCTGGTAAAGTTTCCAAAACTTCCTTCACATAAGCTTTCTTTAAATCCCAAAGCTTATGCATGATTTGTTCTTCTGCTCTTGTTAATGTTTGCATAATTTTTTCCCTATTGTTTTGTTTAAAACCCCAATATAAAACTAACTGGTTAGTTTTGAAAGGAATTTTCATATTTTTATTAAAAAAATTAAAAATAATTTTAAAACTTAAGGGTAATGGCCGTAAATACTAATTTAATCAGTCATTTTTATTACTAACCATATTATAATTTTTATTCTTTAGGAAGATTAAACGATCATCTTTATTGACTTCCTCAGGATAACCAGAAATGATATGGAGTTTTTTCTCAGAAGTTATAATAAATAATGGAATTATGGTCTTGCCTTTTTCCTCCAAGAATTCTTCATATTCTGATTCACCATAAAACTTCACTTCCGAAATTTCACTATTCTGTCTTAAGAGATGATTAAGACTTAGGTAGTCTAATCTAGATTTGAAAAGTACATTTTTAGGCAATGGTAAATTCTCATTATCCGCCTCTTCTTTACTTACTATTCTATAGGTGTTTTCCATACCCAGTTCATTATCGAACCAGCTTAAAGCAAGTGAGTTTATGCCAGAGTTACTTGTTACGGCCATCATTTTGCCAATCTGAGAGAGGTCTATTTCTTCAAATATTTCTTCCGATAAAATATTTCCTTCGTATACTGGTAAGTTAAGTTTTCTTGCTTCATTTACATTATGCTTAGCAGTATCGGCCAAAAGAACATAAAAACCTTCCTTCTTAAGGAAAAGTGCTAATTTTTTGGCTATTTCATTTGCGCCTACAAACAAAACGCCCTGCGGTTCCTTTCTTAATACTCCTAACCATTTCCCTACATATTTTGCACTGGTTCCTTGTATAACTACTGTTCCTACAATTACAAGAAACACAAGAGGTAAGAGTAATTCTGCTTCTGATTTTAGGGCAGCACTAGTAGTATCAGAACTAAGCAAATCCAGAGAGAATAGGGAAGCAACTGCAGCAGCTACAATACCTCTAGGGCCTATCCATGCAACAAAAACCTTTTCTTGCCAACGTAAAGTGGAGCCTATTGAGCTCAACCAGACCCCTAATGGTCTTAAAATAAAAATTACGACTGCAAATAATACCAAACTTCTAGTACCTAGCTGTTCTATCTGGGCTATATCAATTCTACTAGAAAGTAGGATAAATAGGAGGGTGACTAAAATAAGACTGATATCTTCCTTGAAAGATAATATTTTTTTGAAATCATCTAATTTCATATTGGCTAATACAATTCCCATGATGGTGGTTGCTAGTAAGCCTGCTTCTTTTTGTAATAAATCAGAAACTGAGAATACTAAAATCACTGTTCCTAATGTGATGACATTTCTTAAATAATCTGGAATTTTATTTTTACTAATTATATACCAAATTAATACTGCTCCGAAACCGCCAATAAAGAATCCGACTGAAATAGTGGTAAAGAAATCTTTTAAAGCCTCTACTGTGTAGTATTCTCCATTCGATGAACTTTTAATAAATTCATATACTAAAACGGCTATTAGTGCGCCTAAAGGATCTATTAATATACCTTCCCATTTCAAGATAGTATTAATTTTAGCATTTGGCCGGACATTTCTTAAAATTGGTAATACAACGGTTGGCCCTGATACTATTATTAAACCACCGAATAATAATGCCATTGAAAGACTCAAATCAAGAATGGCTACCGCTGCAATAGTACCCCCAATAAAAGTTATAATTACTCCAACTATTAACAAATTTCGTACTGTACTAGCTACAGTTCTTACTTCTTTTAGATTCAGTGTTAACCCTCCTTCAAAAAGAATGACTCCAACAGAAAGGGATACAAAAGAAAATAAAAGATCACCAGAAAATATATTATCCCCATCAATTAACTTCGTGCCTTCAGGAGTAAAGAAGGTAGATATTGGACCAACAATTAGCCCAAATAAAATTAGGGGAAGGATAGCTGGTTGTTTTATTTTCCATGCTAGCCACTGAGCAAAAACGCCTAATACTAAAATGCTTGCTAATTCTATCATTTGTAAGAATTCTGATTAAATCAATTCTAAAAATAAAGATTAAATACTGTATTAATAATTTAAAGTTACTTTTATTTTATGTTCATTAAAGTAATGAAATTGAAAATAGAAATAATATAAATTGGGATTCGAATAATTTAAATTTGGATAAGTATTCAACCTAATTCCTTCTGAGATAGAAGAACCTTATCATTTGATCTATTTGAGTCATGATTAATATTTGATAGAGGAAATTTTAAAGTAAAAGTACTTCCATTTCCGGTCTCACTTTCAAGTTGAATTTGACCATTAAGTATATCTATAGCTTTTTTTACTATGTAAAGTCCTAATCCGTTACCAGTTGAAGTTTGGGAGGTTCGCTTAAACATACTGTAAATTTCTTTTTGCACATCTTCGGAAATACCTACTCCATTATCTTTCACGCTTAGAATAAGTTGATTTTCTTCTACTTTTGCATTAATTAGAATTTTTATTTTGCTTGAGTAATTAAAAATGAAACTGTTTTCAATTAAATTGCTTAAACATATATTAAGTATTACTGGATAGAAAAAAACAGCTTCAACAGCTGTATTGATATTTAATTCATAATTGTAATTGATTGCTTTATCAGATTTGTTTTTAATTACTTCATTAGCAATAAGGTCTATTTCATTTTTTAAATTTATTTCTTGTGGAGATTTTAAATTTTGAAAATCACCCAAAAAACTAACTGCTTGAAGCTTCTTCACCATAGTATCTAATTTTTTAACAGTCAGATTAACCTGATTAAAAAGATCCGAGGCTTCCTCTGAAAGTTGGTAGCTTTTAGAAATACCTACTAAGCCCATTAGGGTTGTTAGGGGGCCTCTAAAATCATGAGATGCTCTGTAGAAAAAATGGTCTAGTTCAGAAAGTGCATCTTCTAAAGCTAAAGTTCTTTCTTTAACTCGTTTTTCAAGAAACTGATTAAGTTCATGCACCTGATCATTGGCCTCCTTAAGCTCTTCCGATTGCGCCATGATTTCTTCTTGCTTTTCCTGAATTTCATTATTTAGTTCTCTTAATTGATGGTTCGTTCTGGTCCTTACTTTTAAATATCTGAAAATAATATAACTTATGATTAATAATAAGAAGATGCCTGCTGCGAGCAAAATAAGTGTGTTTCTTTGAGATTGGATTGTTTTTTGATTTAGGGCAATAGTTTGTTCATTATTCTCTTTTTGTAGGTTTAATAAGGCTAATTCTTTTTCCTTGTTCTTAAGGTCATAAGTAGTTTCTAATGTTGCTAATTCTAAGGTTTTATTTTCTTCTGATAATTCTTTTTGAGTTTTTAATGCTTTTTCCAAGTAGCTTGCTTGTAATTCAAAGTTTTTGACTTTGTCATTTAATTTAGCTTGAGCTTGATAGATTTTAAGAAGAAAATACTTTTCACCTAATTCAATTGCATGTTTTTCACCTAAATTAAAATAATAAAGAGCAGAGTCTAATTGGTTCTTTTTCATAAAATACTCGCCTAAAACCCATTCTCCTTCTATTAATCCAGTGTAATTTTTTAATTTTAAATCAACTTTGTAACTTTCTTTGTACAATTCCAGGGCTTTTTCATCTTTACCTAATTTTTCCAAAACTACAGCCTTGTTAAACTTTGCAGCAGATATGCCCTTTATACTTTTAGTTATTTTTTGATAGTAAATGGAAGAATCAAAATAAAAAATGGCGGAATCATATTCCTCTAAATCAGTATAAAGTGATCCTAAGGCATTATGATCATTACCCAGGTATTGGTAATTTTGAATTTCTCTGGCTATTTCTAATGATTGGTTGAGATATTTTTTAGCTCTATTTTCCATTTCTAATGAATAGAATATCCATCCTAATTCATAATATGACTTTTGGATTTCATTTAAATTATTATTCTTTTCAAATACTTTTAAAGCTTTGAAAATATAATTGCTTGCTTCATTATATCTTTGCATCCATGATAATAAGGTGCCCGTATGAAGATTAATATTAGCTATACCATACTCATAATTAAGACTATCATATATGGATTGAGATTGAATCAAATATCTGGAGCTTTCTTTATATCTACTAACTTCCATGGCATTTTGAGCTAGGAATAAAAGCGACTCTGCTTTATCCATTTTATTATTAGTGCTATCATAATAGATGATTAATTGATTGAATATTGAATCAGATTTTTGAAATGAAGCGATCAATTGGTAATACTTCCCTTTTAGTTTTAAGAATTCATCTAGATTAGTTTCAGTATTTAATTTAGGGATAATTTCTTCTATCTGGTCAGTAATGGATATAGCATCTTCAGTAAAACCAATTTCAATAGCAGAGGATAGTTTTATCAATAGCAAACCATATTGCTCCACTACATTTCCTTCAGTTGTTTCTAATTCTTTTTTAATTATGTCAAAAACCTCTTTGTACTGTCCTTTCTTTTCCAAAGCAGAACATAAATAAGAAATAAAACGATAATTATTTACTTCAGTGTCTTTTATCGTGCTTACGGCTTTTTTATAATATGTAATGGCACTATCATATTCTAACCTTGTATAAAATGAAACTCCATATTGTGCAAATGCATCGGCTATTGTTTCTTTATTGTCTAATTTAGGAATAAGCTGATAAGCAATTTTTGCAGCATCATGTGATTTTTGCAAATCATTATGCCAATTGTCTTTCGCTATTTTAATATAATGCTTAGCTGAATCAATAGCATTTACCTGTCCTTTTATAGGAGATAGAACTAATATCGATATACTAAGAGATAGTAATACTAAAAAAAGGGCGTTATTTGCTTTTCTTTTTAACAATTGCTCTATTTGATATTATAATATCGTAATTCAATCATATAATCAAATCAATATATTAAATAAGTTAAATTAAATTTCGATAATATTAAGTTATTAGATGATATAAATTAAAAATTTGTTTTTTTAAGTAGATATTATCTATAAACGGTAATAAAAATACTATGGCAAATAACCCTTGGAAACTTTTAAATACGAAAATTCAATACGATAATCCTTGGATCAAAGTTGAAGAAGATAATGTGATCAATCCAAATGGAGGAAAAGGTATATATGGAAGGGTTCATTTTAAAAATGTAGCAGTTGGGGTTATTCCAATTGATGAAGAAGGGAATACTTGGTTAGTTGGGCAGTATCGCTATCCTTTAGATGAATACAGTTGGGAGATTCCAGAAGGCGGTTGCCCTATTGGAGAAAAGGAATTGGATGCTGCTAAAAGGGAATTAAAGGAAGAAACGGGTTTAATTGCTGAGCATTGGGAAGAATTTTTAAGAATACACACAAGTAATTCCGTGTCTGATGAAAGAGGAGTGGTTTTTTTAGCAAAAAACTTAAAGCAAGGTGAAACTCAGTTTGAAGAAACAGAAGACCTAAAAATTAAAAAGCTTCCGTTAGAGGAAGCCTTTCAAATGGTAATGAAGGGTGAAATTACGGATAGTATCAGTATGGCAGCACTTTTGAAGTTAAAAGTTTCCTTAACTCAATAGGTTAATATTTAAATTAACTTGAAATTTTTGCAAGTGCCGAAATCAATTTTTTATTCTCCAATTCAGTCCCAACAGTGATTCTCAAGCAATCATCACATAGTTTCACATTCGATCTATCTCGCACAACAATTCCTTTTTCGATCAATTTTTGGTAGATGGATTTAGCCTCATTTAATTTTACTAAAATGAAATTAGCATCTGAGGCATAAACCTTTTTAATTCCTGGAACATCTTGAAGTTCCTGATTTAGCTTATCTCTTTCCGCTAAAATTAACTTGATTTGTTTATTAAATCCTTCCTTATTTTTTAGCGAATCAGAAACTAACTTTTGGCTAGGCCCACTAATATTATAAGGAGGTTTCACTTTATTTAAAATCTTGATTAAATCTTGATTTGCAAAGGCCATTCCCAATCTAGCTGAAGCCAATCCCCAAGCCTTGCTTAAGGTCTGTAAAACCACCAAATTCGGATAGATCTTTAATTGATGCATCCATGATTTTTGGGCTGAAAAGTCTATATAAGCCTCATCTATAACGACAACTCCTTTAAACTTTTCAAGCAAGTTCTGAATACTATCTTTTCTCAAGCTATTTCCTGTAGGATTATTGGGGGAGCAAATGAATAGCATTTTGCTTTCTTCATTGGCTGCATTTAAAATAGCTTCAACATCTAATTGAAAATCATCCCTTAGTGAAATTTCAATATTTTCTACATTATGAATAGCTGCTGATACCTTATACATCCCATAAGTAGGAGGGCAGGTAATAACATTCGATTCCTCAGCTTTACAGAAAACCCTGAACAATAAATCGATTGCTTCATCACTTCCATTTCCTAAGAAAATATTTTCTGAAGCTATCCCTTTAATTTCAGATAATTGATTTTTAATATCCTTTTGCAAAGGGTCAGGATAACGATTCCAGTTGTGTTGCTCTTCATCAAATGGATTTTCATTTGCATCCAAAAACACCTTAGCATCGCCTGAGAATTCATCGCGAGCAGATGAATAGGCTTGCAAACTTAATATATGAGGAAGGACTAAATCTTTCCAATTTACAGTATTGCTCATTCTAGCAAATCATTTATTTTTTTAAACTATCCAATCGAACGGTCACCGCATTTTTATGCGCGATTAAAGATTCTGCCTCTGCCATTACTTCCACATGTGGCCCTAAATTCTGCAAACCTTCAGGTGTTATTTCCTGATACGTAATGTTTTTCACAAAACTATCTAATGAAACCCCACTATATGCTCTTGCAGCTCCATTTGTAGGTAAAGTATGATTGGTGCCCGAAGCATAATCACCAGCAGATTCAGGAGTGTAATATCCTATAAACACAGAACCAGCATTTTCTATTTGCTCAGAAATTTTCCGTGCATTTTTCGCCAAAAGGATTAAATGTTCAGGTGCATATTGATTAATTAAATCAATGCATTCCTTTTCATCTTTCAGGATGATAACTGCACTATTTTGTAAGCATCTATCGGCTATTTCCCATCTTGGCAATTCACTCAACTGGTGATAAATTTCTTTTTGCAAAGCACTCAACATATTGGTGGAAGTCGTGACAAAAATCACTTGGCTGTCCACTCCATGTTCTGCCTGAGATAATAAATCAGCCGAAATAAATGCAGGATCTGCTTCCTCATCTGCATAAACTAAAACTTCAGATGGGCCTGCCGGCATGTCAATTGCTACTGCTTCTAAACTAGCTAATTGCTTGGCTGCAGTAACATACTGATTTCCAGGACCAAATATCTTATCCACTTTAGGAATGCTTTCTGTTCCATAAGCCAACCCTGCTATGGCCTGCGCTCCACCCACTTTGAAAATTTGCGTGATTCCTGCTACTTCTGCTGCATATAAAATGGCAGGATGGATGTTACCTTCCTTGTCGGGAGGACTACATAAAACTATCTCTTTACAGCCCGCTATTTTTGCAGGAATTGCCAGCATTAAAACCGTACTGAAAAGTGGAGCAGTTCCACCCGGAATGTAAAGACCTACTTTTGGAATAGCCACAGATTTTCTTTCACAGAATACCCCTGTCATGGTCTCAATTTTCAGTGGAGTTATTTTTTGTGCTTTGTGAAACTTAGAGATATTATCATGGGCAACTTTAATAGCTTCTTTTAGCTCATTTGAAACTTGTGAGGAAGCCGTTTTAATTTCCGTCTGAGTCACCAATAATTTACCTAAGTCTATTCCATCAAATTTTTTGGTATAGACTTTCAAAGCCTGATCGCCTGTGGATTGAACCTCATCCATGATGGGCTGAACCACTTTTCTGATATCAGATAGAGATTCAGTAGGTCGTTTTAATAATTTCTCCCAGCTTTCTCTTTTGGGGTATGTATAATCCTTCATAATTTTTTTAGTCAAGCAATTTATGTTCAATTGCGTTAAACCTGATAGATTTCTTCAGTTTTCAGAAACTCAAACAATCATTTTCTCAATTGGTGCAACTAATATTCCCTGAGCTCCTGCTTCTTTAAGCTTTTCAATCACCTCCCAGAATTCATCTTCTTTCACTACAGAGTGTAAAGAACTCCAGCCTTCCATTGCCAAAGGTAAAACCGTAGGGCTTTTCATACCAGGCAGTAAACTGATGATTTCATCTATGGAATCGTTAGGCGCGTTTAACAAAATATATTTATTGTTTTTACCAGCCTGAACAGATTCCATTCTGAATAACAGTTGGTTTAAAGTTTTCTCTTGTTCTTCTGATAAGTTTTTACCTGAAATAAGCACCGCTTCAGAACGCATGATAACATCTGCTTCCTTTAAACCATTACTTAATAAGGTGCTTCCAGAACTTACAATATCACAAACTGCATCTGCCAAACCTATGCTTGGAGCAATTTCCACAGATCCACTTATTTCATGGATTTCTGCATTGATATTATTTTCTTTTAAGTAGTTACCTAAAATTTTAGGGTAGGAGGTTGCTATGCTTTTACCATCAAGTTCTTTAATGCCTTTATAATCCCAATTTCGGTCAACACCAATGGAAAGTCTACATTTTGAGAATCCTAATTTCTTAACAAGCCTAACGTCATTATCATATTCAACTAATACGTTTTCACCCACTATTCCTAAATCCGCAACTCCATCTTGTACATATCCTGGAATGTCATCATCTCTTAAGAATAGAAATTCTATGGGGAAATTATCAGCGCTGGCTTTTAATTTGCCTTTTCCATTGCTGAATTTTATTCCACATTCTTTAATTAATTTGAGTGAGTCATCGCTTAAACGACCTGACTTTTGTATAGCAATTTTTAATGTATTCATCTTTATTATTTGAGATTTAAAAATAGTATTTATTTAGAATCTAATAATTAATTTCACTAAAGTTCACTATTTGGTACTAAATATCAAATAGTTACAATTTTTCTCGTGTAATTGCCTAATAGGCTCTATTTAACTAAGAGATTTTCTAAGGAATTGTTTGATCATTTTCCTTAATAAATTATACGTGCAGAACCCTGCTTTTGGCGATATGGTGAATTTATTCCTCTTAAAACGAGGAATGATGGAATACATGAACAGCATGAAATGCCTGGGAAGCATTTTGCATTAGATTGATATGTAAATGGTTGTTGTTCATGTGGAGGCAAATGTAACAAGCTTTTTTTAAAATGCTACTATTTTTTAATTGGTTTTAAAAATTTTCATCAAAATGTATCCTGTTATCAAACACTTATTGATTCATAAAATAAAATTATCTATTTTAGAAACATGAGAAGAATAGATGCATTATTAGAAGAATATGGAGCAAGTCATAAAAATGAAACCAATAAAATGGTTCACTGGATTTGCGTGCCCTTAATTTTTTGGAGTGTAGTCGCACTATTGTATTCCATTCCTAATGATATGCTAACGTATGCATTTGGAGTTGGCTATTTTAATAATTGGGCAGTAGTTGTGTTAGGGCTTGTGCTCATTTATTATATCAGTCTTTCAATTCCACTTTCCTTTGGATTAGTAGCTTTTGCCATTTTATGTATTGCTGTAGCCCGTTGGGCAGACCAATTGAATTTCTTGCCTTTATGGGGAATCGCCTTGATCGTATTTTTTCTAGCCTGGGTAGGCCAATTCTGGGGGCATAAAATTGAAGGTAAAAAACCATCCTTCCTTAAAGATTTACAGTTTTTATTAATAGGCCCAGCCTGGTTGATGCATTTTATTTATAAGAAAATGGGAGTGAAGTATTAAGAATTAAATACATAACATCACTCTTTACACTGATTTTAATTAAAATTTTGAATTATACTTTTATGAAAAGATTTACTGTTGCGCTGTTTTTAGGGCTGAATATTCTTATTGTTAATACTTTATGGAGCCAAAAAGGCGTAGTTGATTCTTCTCCAGTTTTAAAAAGTGAAATTTTAGTTAGAGAAATGCCTTATTCGTTTTATTTACCTGATAGTTATGAGAAATCGAACCGAAGTTACCCCGTTTTATATTTATTGCATGGAATGTGGGGAGATCATACGGATTGGGTCATTAAAGGAGAAGTTAATAGAATAGCTAGTACTTTGATTAAAAGTGGGGATATTCCTGAGATGATTATTATCATGCCAGATGGTTTGACAGATGCTTTTTACATCAATAATTATGATGAATCAGTAAAATGGGAAGATTTCTTTTATGAAGAATTCATTCCAGCTATTGAGGACAAGTATAGAATTGTTAAAAACCGAAGTAATAGAGCTATAGCAGGACTATCTATGGGAGGTTATGGGGCTTTGTACCATGCGATTACTCATAAGGATCTTTTCAAAGCCTGCTATGCTATGAGTGCTGCTGTTCTGGAAGTTGATCCTAATGATGGAGCCCCAAGGAATAGTGATTTTAACCGCAAATTATGGGGGCCAGACAACGAAGCAGGTGTACCTGAAAATTTTAAAAAGCATTCGGTTCAGGAGATTATCAAATCCATGGATACCTATAAGGCTCCTAACCCTTATAATGATGATGAAATTGCATTGCCAGCCATCACATTGGATTGTGGTGATGATGACTTTTTGTTAAAGCAGAATACCAATTTAACCCATATTATGAAAGAAAAGAAAATCCCTTTCGAGCTCAGAGTGAGAGATGGTGGACATACATGGGAATATTGGAGAACTGGATTGGATTTGGGATTAAAGTTCGTAGGGGACTCATTCAGAAATTAATTTAAGTCCCTCAATTTTTTCAGCTTCTTCTTCAAATTTATCTTTAAGTGATTGTTTTATTCCTAAAGTGGCTGAGCAAGTCTCTGTAAATTCTTGATTCTTAATATCTGCTTCGAAATCTGAAATCAGACGCATTACTTCATTAGTGATTTCGTAACCATATTCAATATCATAAATCTCTTCGATGGTAACTTCAATAAGTTTTGAGGCTTCTAATGCTTCAAATGCAGCAGTTTTATAAGCATTGATTAATCCAGGAACTCCTAATTTTGTACCTCCAAAATAACGAACCACCACTATCAAAACTTCCGTCAAGTTCTTGGATTTAATTTGTCCTAAAATGGGGTCACCAGCCGAATGATTGGGTTCTCCATCATCATTGGCTCTCAATTTATCTTGTGTTAAAATGTAAGCATAACAATGATGGCGACCATCATGATACTGTTTTTTCACTTCATCCAATCTTTCTTTCACTTCATCCTCATCTCTTACACGAAAAGCCAATCCAATGAATTTACTGCCTTTTTCTTTGTAAAAACCCTCGCCACCTTTAGAAATTGTATTGAAATAGTCCTTCATTTAGTCTTTAGAATTTTATCAAAAGAATGCTCAAATTAGAGGTTTTTAAGCAATTTTGAGTTAAAAATAGCATTTATTGCGCCATAAAAAGTATTTTTACCCCTATGAGGCAAAACTATCAAATTTCTGAGCAATTCCCTTCCCCAGAAGAGGAAGAAGCACTGAGTTTTCCTCTTTTTGCTCGAAAAGAATATTGGCTGCTTCATTTGAAGGAAGATGTTTTAGTTCCGCTAACAATAAGAAATCATCAAGATGAAATAATGGCATTTTGTTGTTTTGGTCAGGTAAAAAATAGGTTGATCACACCATTTAATGCCCCTTTTTTTTCATTATACTCGACTGGAAATCATGAAAAGGTATTTTTAGTATCCGAAATGATCAACTATTGCAAAACCATATATAATCTTCCTGTTCAAATGACAGTGAAATCTGATTTGGACTTTTATAAATTTCAGAATTCAATTTCAACTTTAAATATCAAGAAAGTTGAGATAGGGAGCCAATGGGATATTATTAGTGATAGTTTTATAAAACAGATCAAGAAAAAGCGTAAAAGAAGAAGGTTAAAGGCTCTTCTAGCAGAGAAAACTTTTGAAATTCAGGAAGTACGCATAAATGAATGGGAAGAAGTATATGAACAAAATTTAAGCTGGAGGATAGAAAAAGGACATCAAAATTTTATGAATCAAGATGAAATGTTGAAAGCTAAAATTGAATTTCCTCAGTCATATCATGCTTTTCAATTGAAAAAAGATCAAGATTTAATTGGAACTGCCTATTTTTTGAAAGTTGACCAGAATATGATTTATGTTTACTCTCTTATAACTTCTCCTTCTATTGATTCTGAAGAACCTTCACTTTTATTGTGGAAAGCAATTTATGATTATGCTAAAAATGATAATATTTCAACTGTTGATATGGGAACTTCTATGTTTCCTGATGGAAATATAAATAAGGATTTGGCTCGTTATAAACAATTTATAGGCGGTTCATATTATAAGAAATACACTTTTGAATGCTAAAGTATTGGACAAAATATTATCATAGCATTTGGAGTGGAATCCTACTATTGATAAGAATGATAGCTGGTTTTGGAGTCCAAAAAGTAGTTGCTATTTTCTATGGCCCCGCAGGAACTACTCTTTTTAGCCATTTTCAAAATTTTGTAGCTTTGTTTACTCAGCCCATTCAAGATGCAGTTGCCAATGGATTGATCAATGCTTTTCCTAAAAAGTCATTTCAGAAAACTCAGATAGTTGGCGCTTCAATCATTATTGTAGTTCTTTTAACTTTATCAAGCGGATTGATTTTATTTGTGAGTAATCAATTTAGACAAAGCTATTTCTCATTTAGTTTGGAGAATTGGTTGTTTATTATTCCTTCGATTCTTCTTTTTTGCTTTGGGCTAATAGTTTCTGCGATTTATGTTATTCAAAAGAGATTGAAGCTGTATTCAATTATTATAATAATGCAGTGGTCTTTATTTTTTCTATCAGTATTTTATCTTGATTTAGCGCTTAATCACTTTTTAATTTTTTGGTTAGGCAATCAATCTGTCTTTTCAATAATTCTAATTATTCCAATTCGACCTTTCCTGAAATTCAATTTTAAGATTAATAAAGAGGTAAAGAGTCATTTTAAACAATTTCTGATTATGGCTTTAACCATTTGGTTGAGCAGTAAATGGGTGGATTATTATGTTAGAGAATTTGCAATTCAAGAATTTGGGACAATTCAAACAGGTTTATGGCAATCTGTAGTTAGAATTTCAGAGGCATATAGAGGACTCGTCATAAGTTTTTTATTTTTAAGTTTGTATCCTATGCTATCTCAAAAATTAGCAGCAAATAAGTTACAAATAAATACTCTGAGAAGGTATTATTTACTATACTTTCTAACTTCCCTTTTTTTCCTCTTTTTAGTTTTCCAGTTTAATGAATTTATTTTGAAAACTCTTTATGATGCTCAATATCAGCAAGCGAGCAATCTTTTTCAATTTCAGATTATAGGAGATCTCTTTGCATTTTTAGCCTTTCCATTCTCCATTTTCTTCATTGCTTCAGTTAAAACTAAATCTTATATCATCATAGAACTACTAAGTGCACTTATATTTGTAGCTTTAATTGTAATAAAAACTGATATCGGAATTGAAATTTTAGTTTATGCACATATCATTCGATTTATTTGTTATTTTTTAATGGTTTCTTCACTTGGAATAAAAAGTTTAAGTCATGACCGCTAAAGTTGTCGTTATTTGTTTGTGCTACAATCATGAAAAGTATGTGGAAGAAGCATTGAGTTCTGTTTTGGCTCAAACATATCCAACGGAATTAATTGTTGTAGACGATGCTTCTAGTGATGATAGTGTGAGGATAATTACAGAATTTGTGAAACTGCATAGTGATCGAACTATTCAAACTCTATTCTTTGAAAGAAATGCCGGGAATTGTAAGGCTTTCAATACAGCTTTGGAGTTAACAAATGCAGATTATATAATTGATTTAGCAGCTGATGATATTCTGTTAGCGGATAGGGTGGAAGAGGGTGTGAAAAATATGGAGTTAAACCAAAGCATAGCTATCAATTTTACCAATGCAAATTATATAAATGAAGAGGGCGAATTTATAAAATCTCATTATGAAATAAATAAAGCAGGTGATGCTATGGTGAAAGTTCCCCAAGGAAATTTGTTTCATCATATATTGGAACGATACTTTATATGTTCTCCAACTATGATGTATCGAGCTAGTTTTTTTAAGGAGATTGGCGGTTATGATGAAACCTTAGCTTATGAAGATTTTGATATTATGCTCAGACTTTCTAGAAATCATCCCTTTAGTTATACAGATAGAATTTTGGTGGAGAAAAGAGTTTTAAGTGCTTCGATGTCTTCAAAACAGTATAAAAAAGGAAGTAGACAATTAGAATCAACTTTGAATATTTGTAAGAAAACATTCCAATTGCTTCAAAACAAAAGAGAGAAAAAAGCATTTTTAAGAAGAGTAGCTTATGAAAGCAAACAAGCATTTATTCATAAAAGGTTCTTATTGTTCGTAGCATTTATTAATTTAGAGGTTAAAACCATTTTGCAAAAATGAAGAAAATACTTTTTGTGTGTTTAGGAAACATCTGTCGATCACCACTGGCAGAGGGATTAATGTCTGGTAAAATAATCAAGTCAAATATTGAAAAACAGTTCAAGATAGATTCATGCGGAACAGCAGATTATCACATTGGGGAATTGCCAGATGAAAGAACACGTGAAAATGCACTTAAAAATGGTTTAGAATTAAAACAGAGAGCAAGACAATTTGAGCCTGCAGATTTCAATCGTTTCGATCATATTTTGGTAATGGATAATGCCAATAAAATGAAAATTATTGGATTGGCTACTTCTGAAGAGCATTTACAAAAAGTGCAGTTAATGCGAGATTTTGAAACAGAAGTTGATATGCAAGGTACTGACGTACCAGATCCGTATTACGGAGGTGACGAGGGTTTTCAAAAGGTATTTAACATATTAGATCGATGTACGGATAATCTATTGAATTATCACCTTCAGGCGATCGAAAACTAATTATCTTAGTTCTATGGGACTTTTACAATTCATTTTAATGATAAAAATTGAATTAATTTTTAATTAAAAAATTACTAATTATTAATTAAACTAGTTATCCCACCAGCTTCTTCTTCTGTTCAATTTTAAATCCTGAAGAATTGATGCTTTAACTCCTATATCTACACTAAAGGACTGGAATCTACCAAATGGCACCCAGTTAGCATTTATCTGCCAACAGTGAAGATTTCTAAAAATATTGATTGAAGTTTGAGTAAAGTCCTTCCTTTGAAAATCATATCCAGAAGTAAATCCAACTTTCCAATTTTCTGTAAAATTCACATCTCCGCTAAAATTCATGGTTTGTTGAACAGTGGCTTCCTCAAACCCTTGCCTGCTCCATCTAATATTATATCGAACTCTTAAATTCCAAGGCACATCAAAATCTACATACATATCTGGATTATTGGATAAGGCTTGAACTTGGTCTTCTGTAGCACCTGCCTCCCGAGCTTGATCTTCCAGATTATTTCTATTTTCATCATCACTCTTTTTTCCTGCAGGATTTAAATTTGTTGATAAGGCAACATTAGCGGTAGTTAATCTTCCAATGCCTTGTCCTCCTTCCCAAGCATATTGATCAATTCTCCTTTGGAACACCTCTTCCGTTCCATTTTCTCTAGTTGTAATGCTATCTAGAACCATTACGTAAGGATCAATTCCTGTTTGAATATTAATATCAAGTTTCTTATTAAATAAATTGGTACGTGCGTTAATTGAAATAGGAGCCAATCTGAAAGAGTCTGCCAGCATATTGTAACTTGTAGAAAATGAAAGGTTATCAAATATTTTAACTTTCTTAGGTAGGTCTGAGGTGTCACTTTCTTTTTTAACCTTCATTTCAATTGTATTGGCTAATGAGATACCGATTGTTCCAGATTCCCCTCTTCCAGGGCTTCCATATGCAAAGCCTTCATATTTTGAGAATATTCTAGTGTTTCCTAAAGAGTCAGTTTGTACTTCTTTGTAGATACCATATTGTTCTTCTCCGAAATCAGGTCTCCAATTTAAATTTACTGATGGGGTCATAATATGGCGTACTGCTTTTACAGGGCCGTTTTTAGGGTAAATGGTACCATAAAGTCTGGTGGTAAAGCCTATACCTGCATTATAGGAAGAAGCCCTACTAAAAGTATTTACAGTGTCAATTACCACTCTATTTAAAGAGTCACTGTAACGATGGTTTAATTCTCTTAAATACCAAGTTTCATCATAATTAAAGCTAGGACTGGCCGTGATGAATTTTAAGAGGTTAAAAGAAGTTGATACAGGTATTCTATGACGTCCACCGTTGTTAGCTCTTTCCAGTAAGTAGGGTAAGTTTTCTTGACTAAAATCTGCTATACTATCTTTAGTAGCATCTGGCCCAACTCTTCCTATATTGTTGGTTATTCTATTGGTAGAAGTAAAATTATAGGAATAATTCACTTTTTGAAGCCAATCTAGCCCTGTGACATTTACCGATTTAAAAGGGTATTGTCTGTTCATATTCAAAGCCACCTCAGGAAGTAATAAGTTGATTTCATTAGTCCTAACATCCTGATCGTGTCGGGCGCTAATAGCATAATTAAATGGAGTACCCTCAATTACATTTGAGTATGAAATATTAGAGTTGAAATTAGCTGTAACCTGTTGCTGATAATTTTGAGTTGGGTTGTTTTGATTAAAAGAAGAAGTACCACCATTTACTGAGGCTGAAAAACGACCAGTACCTTTTGATTCAGGCCTGTGAGACCATTGTACCCAAAAATCCCTAGATATGGCTGTGTCAGCTTCAGTTTCACCTAATCGTTGTTGGTTGAAACGAATATTTAAATTACCATTATAGCTATATCTTTTTTTATAGTTTGAGGCAACGGAAACCCCATAACTTCCTTTAGAATAAATTTCACCTCTTAAAGCCATATCAGCATATTCATTGATAGCCCAATAATAACCACCATCTCTCAAGAAAAATCCTCTTCTATTTTCTTCTCCATAAGTAGGGAATAAAATCCCTGAAGTTTTATTGTTGGGCATCGGAAACATTCCAAATGGAAATACGAAAGGAGTTGGCAATTCTGTAATTTCTAGATTAAAAGGACCTGCCAAAATCTTATCCCCTGGAATAAGTTTGATTTTATTTGCAGAAATTCCAAAGTGAGGATGTTCCAAATTACAAGTAGTATAAAGGGCATGATCACTGAACATTTCATCTTTTTCATTCTTTTTTGTCCAGTTCGAGTGCATAAAAGCCTCTCCTTGCTGTGTAACCACTCCTTTAATTACCGCTTTTTTTGTATCAAAATTGTAGGTGATTTGATCTGTTTGATAAACCTGCCCTTTGTCCGTAAAAACAGGCTTTCCTGTAACTTTGTCTGCAGAGTCTTTTAAGCCACTGGCATCTAAAATTTTAGTATTATAATTAACTTTTATTTTATCTGCGTCCAGTTCAATATCTCCATAATCTACATGAGATTCTTTATACATAATAATGTCCTGCGTTTTCAAGTTAAAGTTCATAGAGTCCTTGGCACTGTAATTGACAGTGGTGGCAATATCACCTTTCTTTTTTCTTTTAACAGAATCACTAGCTGCCACGTTAATAGAATCAGAGCTTGTGATTGAAGAATCAGGTAGGTTAGTTAAAATAGAATCTGAAAGAAAAAGGGAAGAATCGGTTTTTATTGAATTGCTAATTAATGAATCAGATTTCTGCTTGACAGAATCTGATTCCTGAGCAAAACCTAAAAATGGTGCAACAATTATGAAAATACTTAAAATATACCGCCTCAAATTATTCTGTGGATTTTTCCGATTTGATGAATTTTTGCAATCTTTGTGTAAAATTATACTATTCAAATTTAACAACCGAAAGATTGTGAAAAATATTACCATCCTTTCTACACTTACTATTTTGATGGTCCTTGGCTCATTCACAAATCTTAACAAACCCTCATACAAAATTGATAAGGTTGTGATTGATGCTGGACATGGCGGCAAAGATAGTGGAACAAGAGGTGTAATGTCAAAGGAAAAAGACATAGCTTTAGATATTGCCTTAGAATTAGGTGAAATTATTAAAGAATATTTGCCAGATGTTGAAGTCATTTACACTAGAACTGATGATAATTTTATTGAGCTTGATGAACGCTCGAACATCGCAAACAAAAATGGTGCCGACCTGTTTGTTTCCATCCACTGCAATGCAGTAGATTACAGTGATAAAGTTCACGGAACAGAAACTTGGATAATGGGACTGCATAAATCTGAAACTAATCTAAATGTTGCCAAAAGAGAAAACTCAGTAATCTTGATGGAGGAAAATTATGAAGAAAGATATGAAGGCTTTGACCCTAATGATCCTGCTTCCCATATTCTTTTTTCTTTATATCAAAATGCATATTTGTCTAATAGTTTGAAATTAGCTGAAAAGGTTGAATATCAATTTGATAAAAGAGTTGGGCGGCACAGTAGAGGAGTAAAACAAGCAGGATTTGTAGTTTTATTTAAAAGTTCGATGCCTAGCGTTTTAATAGAAACAGGATTTTTAAGTAATCCTCAAGAAGAAAGATATTTGAACGATGACTTGGGAAAGACGTATATAGCATCTGGCATCTTCCGTGCAATAAGAGATTACAAAGTCGAAATAGAATCAATGAACTAAAATTATACAACTTTGAAAATAGCTAAAGAAATTAAAGTTGCCGTACTGGCAATTGTATCAATCGTAATATTTTATTTTGGATTTAATTTCCTAAAAGGGATAGATTTTTTCAATCCTACTAATGAGTATTATGCTGTTTATGATCATGTAAATGGACTTACAGCTTCTAACCCAGTTCTGTTAAGTGGCTTATCTGTGGGTAGAGTTAGTAAAATAGAAATATTGCAAGAAAAGGATAATCATCTTAAAGTATACTTTGAGGTGAGAGAAGATATCACTTTAGGAGAAGAGTCTGTTGCAATGCTTGCGACTGATATTTTGGGCTCTCAAACCATTGTAATCCAAAGAAATAAGGTGACAAATCCATTACCAGATGGGAGTGAGATAAAAGGCGGTATTGAACCATCCTTAACTTCCCAAATTCAAGAACAGGCTTACCCTGTATTAAAAACCGTAGATTCAGTAGGCCAACATTTGAATGCAATTTTATCAAATATCTCAAGGAATGAAGAAGCTATTCAAAATATAATGCTTAATGTAGAGATAACCACTCAAAATTTAGCTAAGATATCTGAAAAACAAGCTACTATTAATTCCGTCATTGATGATTTTAAAAAGATATCAGCCACTTTAGCAGATGAAAAGGATGGATTAAAAGCACTATTGCAAAAAACCAACGGAATAGCAGATTCTGTAAATAATTTGGAACTAGCTAAAGTAGTCAACAGATTAGACACTACATTAATTAATATTAATAATACTGTTGCTGCTATGCAAGATGGAGAAGGAACAGTTGATAAATTACTCAATGATGATTCTTTATATACAAATTTGAATCAAACGTTGGTTGATTTGGATGCCCTTTTAATAGACATGAAAGATCAACCTAAAAAATATGTACACTTCTCATTATTCGGAAGAAAAGACAAAGACAAGAAGAAAGACTAAAGGAAACACTCAAATAATTATTAAATATATCAGGAAACGACTCAATGGATATCGCATTTAATAAAAACGAAGACCTCAACAAACAAGAGGTAGACAAACTCAAACACAAATTAGAAAAAGTTTATTTAGGTGGAGGCGAGAAAAAAATTGCTTCTCAACATGAGAAAGGTAAACTCACTGCTAGAGAACGCATCGATTATTTAGTAGATGATGATTCTGAATTTTTGGAGGTTGGTGCTTTTGCTGCTGATGGAATGTATGAGGATGTCGGTGGATGTCCTTCTGCTGGAGTAGTGACAGGAATAGGCTATGTAGAGGGAAGGCAAGTAATGATAGTAGCAAATGACGCCACTGTAAAAGCTGGAGCCTGGTTTCCAATGACAGCCAAAAAGAATTTACGGGCTCAGGAAATAGCAATGGAAAACCGCTTGCCAGTAATTTATCTGGTAGATAGCGCAGGAGTTTTTCTTCCAATGCAAAACGAAATTTTCCCTGATAAAGAACACTTTGGAAGACAGTTTAGAAATAATGCTAAAATGTCTTCCATGGGAATCATACAAGTAGCGGCCATCATGGGAAGCTGTGTTGCAGGTGGTGCCTATTTACCTATTATGGCGGATGAAGCTATGATAGTGAATAAAACCGGATCCATCTTTTTAGCAGGTTCTTATTTGGTGAAAGCCGCAATAGGAGAGACTATTGATAATGAGACATTAGGTGGAGCTAGCACACATTGCGAAATCTCTGGCGTTACGGATAATAAACACGAAACAGATCAGGATTGTTTAGATGACATCCGTAGAATATTTAATAAAATTGGAAGTTTCGAAAAAGCAGGGTTTAATAGAGAAGAGCCAGCTGCACCTGCTAAAGATGAAAAAGAAATATACGGTATCCTTCCTAATGATAGGGTAAAACCATATGATACTAAAGATATCATCGAAAGATTGGTAGATAACTCAGAATTTGATGAGTATAAAGCGCTTTATGGAAAATCCATTATCTGCGGAACAGCCAGAATTGATGGTTGGGCAGTAGGAATTGTAGCCAATCAAAGAAAGGTAGTAAAAACCAAAAAAGGTGAAATGCAGATGGGGGGAGTAATTTACTCTGATTCTGCTGATAAAGCAGCTCGATTTATCATGAATTGTAATCAGCGTAAGATCCCTTTGGTATTCCTACAGGATGTAAGTGGTTTTATGATTGGTAGTAAATCTGAACATGGAGGAATTATCAAGGATGGTGCTAAAATGGTAAACGCCATGGCAAATTCAGTAGTGCCAAAATTCACTATTGTAATTGGTAATTCCTATGGTGCTGGAAACTATGCTATGTGTGGAAAGGCTTACGATCCTCGTTTGATCTATGCTTGGCCTACAGCTCAAATCGCAGTTATGAGTGGAGCAGCAGCAGCTAAAACCTTATTGCAAATTAAAGTAGCTACTTTAAAAGCAAAAGGAGAAGTAATTTCCGATGAAGATCAGGAGAAAATGTTAAAAGACATTACTGATAAATATAACGAGGAACTTTCTCCTTATTATGCCGCTTCAAGATTATGGGTGGACGGAATCATTGATCCATTAGAAACTAGAAAGGTAATTTCTATGGGAATAGAGGCAGCAGATCATGCTCCTATTGAAAAGCCTTTTAATGTAGGCGTAATTCAAACCTAAATCACTGAAAATTGGAATTGGATAAAAACGAATTTAAAGCTTTAGTTTCCCTTTTGGAGGATGAGGATGAAGAAGTAAATCGTCATGTGGAAGGGAAAATAATGTCTTTAGGCAGCGATATTATTCCTTTTTTGGAAGAACAATGGGAGAATAGCTTTGACCCGAATATTCAGCGAAAAATTGAGGATATGATCCATACCCTTCAGTTTTCTCAACTTAAAGAGCGATTTAGAGCCTGGAAAGAAAAAGGTGGGGAAAGTCTGCTAGAGGGAATGTGGTTGGTTTCTTTGTATCAATATCCAGATACTGAACTCAATGATTTGAATAAAGAAATAGAGCAAATCTATTATGATATTTGGGTGGAATTAAAGGAAGATTTACATCCTTACGACCAAATCAAAATCATAAATGGTGCGCTTTTCACCAAATTAAAATTCAGGGCGAATACAAAGAATTTCCATTCACCCAATAATTCCTTTTTGAAATCAGTTTTGGAAAGCAAAAAGGGAAATCCTATTTCACTATCAGTAGTCTATATGTTGGTGGCTGAAAAGTTAGGTTTGCCAATTTACGGAGTAAATTTGCCGAATTTATTTATTATCACTTATAAAAGTGAAGAAGTTCAGTTTTATGTCAATGCTTTCAATAGAGGTTTAATCTTTTCTAACAAAGACATCGATAACTACTTAGCCAATCTAAATTTAACTCCCAAACCAATTTATTATGAGCCTTGCTCAAATGAAGACATCATCAAAAGAGTGTTGAGAAACCTCATTATGGCTTTTGAGAAATTAGGAGAACATCATAAATCTGAGGAAGTTAAAGAGCTTTTAATTGAGGTTTCTGGCGGAATTGATTTTGATGCACTGGGCTTATAGGTTAGCCCTAAATTAAGGATCATAAAGTTTTTTATTTATATTTAATTCTTAACTGTTAAATATGAATAATTCAGATTCAAGGATCTTTTTCATCATGGGTGTATCAGGCGTTGGTAAAACAACAGTAGGTAAACTTTTAGCCCAAAATTTCAATATTCCTTTTTTTGACGGAGATGATTTTCATCCAGAGTATAATATAAAGAAAATGGCTGGTGGCCATCCCTTGAGTGATGAAGATCGTCTGGAATGGCTTAAGAGTTTAAATAAACTAGCCAAAGATCATGCAAAAGAATCAGGTTGTGTTATTGCATGCTCCGCCTTAAAAGAAAACTACAGAAATTTACTAGAGGACGACCTAAATCAATCTCCTCATTGGATTTATCTTGAAGGAAGCTTTGACCTTATTTCTAGCCGTTTAAAGAATCGAAAAGGCCATTATATGCCTTCAAATTTACTTCATTCTCAGTTTGATACGCTGGAAATACCTGATAATGCACTTACATTTAACGTAGAAAATCCCGCAGAAGAAATTGTTGAAATGATAGTCCAAAAATTAAATGATCAGGCTGAATTTGGGTTGATTGGTTTAGGTGTTATGGGCAAAAGTCTATGTAGAAACCTTGCTTCAAAAGGTGTGAAAATATCCATGTTTAACCGACATGTGCCCGGAAAGGAAGAAAATATAGCCAGTGATTTTAAACAACAACATAAAGAACTTGAAAATGCTCTGGCTTTTGATGAACTACATAAGTTCGTAAGTTCCCTGCAACAACCACGAAAAATATTTTTGATGGTTAATGCAGGTTCAGCGATAGATGCTGTTATTGAAGAATTAGCTCCACTTCTATCAAAAAATGATATAATCATTGATGGTGGTAACTCACATTATGAAGATACAGCTAGAAGAGAAAGCTTATTATCTGAAAAAGGACTCTTTTTTATAGGTTGTGGAGTCTCTGGAGGTGAGGAAGGTGCATTAAAAGGTCCATCTATTATGCCAGGTGGTGATTTGCAAGCTTATGATTTGATAAAACCATATCTTGAAAAAATAGCGGCTAGAGATAAAAATGACAATGCTTGCTGTACCTACATAGGAAAATCAGGAAGCGGTCATTTCACTAAAATGTTGCATAATGGTATTGAATATGCAGAAATGCAATTATTGGCAGAATTCTATCAAATATTTAAGACTAAGGGTAATAATCCAGATGAGATTGCTGAAATCCTATCTAAATCAGACGTGGATACACAAAGTTATTTACTGGAAATCACAATTGATATTTTAAAGAAAAGAGAAGGTAATGATTGGCTAATCCATAAAATACTAGATAAAGCAGGTAATAAAGGAACGGGTAACTGGACTACCATTGCTTCTGCCCAATTAGGAGTGCCTTCAACACTCATCGCAGGATCGTTATTTGCTAGGTATCTATCTGCCTTCAAAGATGATAGAGATCGAGTGCAAAATATTTTGCCTAGTGAATTAAGTGCCATTGAAGTTTCTATTGATCATATATTGGAGGCTTACCAACTAGCAAGAATTATTAACCATATTCAGGGATTTAAATTTTTAAAAGAGGCTTCAGAAACCTATAAGTGGTCGCTTAATTTAAGTGAAATTGCCAGGATCTGGACAAATGGCTGTATTATTCGATCAGAGCTTATGGAGAAATTAGTTGATATGCTCAAAAGTGGAGATGATTTGATTTTACATACAGAAATCAGTTCTTCTATCAAAAAACTAAAACCCGCGCTGTCTAAAGTTGTTGCCAAATGCATTGAAAGTAACATAGCGGTTCCTTGTTTGAGTGAAGCAATCAATTTTTTAAATGGTATTTCTCAAGCTGATTCCCCAGCTAATCTGATTCAGGCGCAAAGAGATTATTTTGGAGCACATACTTATCAAAGAGTGGACGATAAATCTGGCAAGTTTCATCATACCGAATGGTTAAAATAATTTGATTATGGACTATAGTTTACTTTTAGCAGTTTTTACTGGGATTGCAGTTTTATTGATTTTAATTCTTAAAGTTAAACTACATGCATTTGCTTCCTTATTAATTTCCAGTATAAGTGTTGGTATATTGGCAGGACTTGAACCAATTGCTATTATGGATACCGTTAAGGAAGGAATGGCAAATACCCTTGGTTTCGTAGCCACGGTAGTAGGATTGGGAGCTATGTTTGGTGCCATTTTGGAGCACTCTGGAGGCGCCAGAATAGTAGCTGATTTCTTATTAAAAAAGTTTGGTGTCAAAAAAGCTTCCAGTGCCATGGCTGTGGCAGGCTTTATCATTGCTATTCCTGTATTTTTTGAGGTAGGTTTTATTTTATTGGTTCCGATGATTTATGCTTTGCATAAGCAGACGGGCAAATCTCTTTTGATTTTTGCATTACCACTCTTGGCAGGTTTAGCCGTAACTCATGCTTTTATGCCGCCTACACCAGGCCCTATTGCAGTAGCCGATATAATCGGTGCTGACTTAGGTTGGGTTATTTTAATTGGTGGCATTGTAGGTTTACCTTCAGCAATTATAGGAGGTATTTTATATGGAAAATATATAGGTAATAAAATATTTGTTGATTTACCTGCTCTATCTTCTAAAAGTGAAACAGATACAGAGGAAAACAATAAGAAACAACCTCATATTTATACCATATTGGCAATAATAGCCATTCCAATACTCCTAATTCTTCTAAGTACTTTCAATGACAGTGGATTGCTTCCCATCTCTAATCAAATATTAAGTGAAGCAATTACTTTAATAGGGCATCCATTTGCTGCTTTAATTATTGCCAATATTATAGCCTGGTATGTTTTGGGAATTAGATTAGGTTTTACAAAAAAGGAATTACTAGATATCAGCACCAAATCAATGGGGCCGGCAGGTATGATTATTTTGATTACTGGTGCTGGTGGGGTTTTTAAGCAGGTTTTAGTGAATACGGGAGCAGGTGAAATGTTGGCTAATTCTTTGTCTGATATAGGGTTTCCAGTGATAGTATTTGCCTTTTTTGTAGCACTATTGATTCGAGTAATGCAAGGCTCGTCAACAGTAGCCATGATTACCGCTGCAGGTTTGGTATCCCCATTGATAATGGCTGATACCAGTGGTTTTACTTTGGCATGTCTTGTAATTGCAATTGCAGCAGGAGGTACCTTCATGTCGCATGTAAATGATAGCGGATTTTGGTTAGTTAAGGAATTATTGGGAATAACTGAAAAACAAACTTTTAAAACCTGGACTATTATGACCGGAATTATAGCTGTTTCAGGCTTTTTAATGGTTTTGCTGATTCATGTGATTTTTCAATAGTAGATATGAGCTAAACCTATCGCCAGCGTCTCGCTGGTGATAATTAATGGTGCCTCTGGCACGTAATAACTAACTGGTTGCGTTAAGATTAAAGTTCAGCATTTCAAAGCTAAAGTCTGCCAGAGGCGGAATTAGATTCCACCAGCCGGAGATTCTGTGTTGAAAACCAAATGATTTTTCATTAAATTTACAATTAGGAAAACAAATCAAGAGCGGACTTGATCCAGCTCGGTTAGGGCGGCCTCTCGGGGCTGCTCTAATAAAAATTTATCCTTGTAATATTCTGGATTATATCTTTCTTCTTTTTTCCATAGCGTATAAATTAGTATCAGCAATTTCCTTTGCACGGCCACATAACTTTTCATTTTAATTTTTTGCCTTTCAAATAAGCGATTATAAAAATTACTTGATTGTTCGTCATTTTGAACTGCCGTTAAAGCTGGGAAGTAAAGTGCTTTTCTAATATGTTTATTTCCTTTGTGAGAGATGCGAGGTTTAGTGTTAACTGATGTGCCTGATTGTTTGTTGTTGACATCATAACCGGCATAACATACCAATTGACGACTGTTTCTGATAAGGTTAAAGCCATTTGTTTCTGCTATTACAATGGTTGCTGTAATAAAACCAACTCCTTTTAGGGAGCATATGTATTCAATTTTCTTTTTTAACCATGGGGTTTGACCGACTATTTCTTTCATCTGAGTTTCTACTTGGTCAATCAGCTTATCCAAGAACTTAATGTGTTGCTTGGCTCTCTTTAATGTAAACTTATCGACTTCTGCCATGTGTTCTTTGGCATGTTGTTGGTTCTTGGCCCTGGTTCTTTCATTGAGTAATTGCTCTCTTTCTCTGCTCAGGCCTTTTAATTTCAATAAAGAGACATCCGGTTTTGTCCAGTTGTCAATCTTTTTTAATAAACCAAATTCAGCAATGTGTCTAGCACTGATTTTATCGTCTATGCGCCTCACATCGGTACTACGGCAATAATTAGCTACTTTGTTCGGCAGAACAACAGCAAGTTCAAAACCATTATCGTAAAGCGTGTAAGCCAATTGCTCATGATAAACACCGGTTGCTTCCATGACAACTTGAAGTGGGAGATCATTAAGTTGATGTCTTTTAACCCAATTCATCAATTTCTTGATATCCTTTTTGGTATTGGCAAACTGACCACTTGATACAGTTTTAAATTCAAAATCCTCTTGCAGGGTCATCAGAACGATATCCAGCGTATCCATTGAAACATCGATTCCACAGCATTGTCTAAGTACTTTCATGGCTTTAAAATTTAGTTAAACATCAGCAATAAGATACTCTTATGGATCCTGTCTCGTGTTAATGCAAGATATTTCAATTGATGAAATTCTTTAGATTCTAGTTCGGATTTTACAAAGAGTAAAAACAAGGCGAGGATTATCTCCGGCTCAACATAGCTCATGGCTTGTTTAGGCAAGCGCGTTACTCTCCACCTTGTCCAATTGCTTTATTAAAAATACTAATTACTTTTAAGAATTGTAAACATACGAGCATTGTCTAAGTACTTTCATGGCTTTAAAATTTAGTTAAACATCAGCAATAAGATACTCTTATGGATCCTGTCTCGTGTTAATGCAAGATATTTCAATTGATGAAATTCTTTAGATTCTAGTTCGGATTTTACAAAGAGTAAAAACAAGGCGAGGATTATCTCCGGCTCAACATAGCTCATGGCTTGTTTAGGCAAGCGCGTTACTCTCCACCTTGTCCAATTGCTTTATTAAAAATACTAATTACTTTTAAGAATTGTAAACATACGAGGCAGGTGGAAGAAAAAACCTTAAATCTTTACTGTTTTTGAGGGGTTTTTCATCAAGTCACATTCAAACAAATAAAATATTCTCCCAGCTCATAAAAAGCCAATTGATAGCTTTGGTTGAAGTTTTCTTTTTGGATTTTACCCGTCATTAATGTCCAATCTTTATTTTCTGGCTTAACGCTTAAATGTTCCCTAAAGTCCAATTCTCTTTTCATAAAAAGCTTATACAAAACCTCTTTGGCAGACCAAACTTTAGAAAAGTAGACTAAATTATCCTTGCAATAGGACATTTCTTCCTCGGTATAAAGCCTAGGAGCAATTTTTGCCATTTTTGGTTTAGGCTTTTCAATGTCTATGCCTACATCTAGTTGATAACCAATGGTAAGTGCAATGTAGTTTTCGGTATGCGATAGTGAGATATCATATTCTGAATCGGGTATTTGTGGCTTACCATATTCGTTGCGAAAAATAGGTTGATCAGAGATTTTTAGTTCATTTAAAACAGTTTTGCAAAGCATTCTGCCTGCCATAAATTCCAATTTCTTTTCTGGATGAGTGGTTTCCAATAAAATTTTCTCATCAATAAGGCTTAATCGAACATTTTTGAGGTAGAATTCCAAATCCTCTTCAATTTTCCAAACAGCCAAATGAATATTCTCGTTGATTTGCTTTATGTATTCTAGTGCCATCGCTTAACTTTACAATATGCCTAAAATTAATGTAGAAAAAATTCAAAGCCTAACGGGACACAAAGATTGCTTATATGTAGTGGAACCTGCAAGCGAAAGTCACCTCTTTTTTTCCGCTGGTGGGGATGGAATCGTTGCTCTCTGGGATTTAAAAGATCCTGAATTGGGAACTATGGTGGCTAAGGTACAGAATTCGGTTTATGCACTTCACTATTTAAAGGAGAATAATCAATTGATAGTTGGGCATAATTATGAAGGCATTCATCTGGTTGATGTAGCTGAAAAGCAAGAACTAAGATCTGCTAAAATTACGGAAAGTGCTATTTTTGATATAAAACTTGTCGAGAATATTATTTTAACCGCTTGCGCAGATGGGCAATTGATTTTATCAGATTTGAAAGATTTGAGCACTATAGCCAAATTACAGTTAAGCGATAAAAGTGCCCGAACTATTGCGGTTCATCCTGACGGAAAAGAAGTAGCCCTAGGATTTAGTGATAATACGATTAAAATACTTTCTACCTCTGATTGGCGTTTGAAAAAAGAGATTAAGGCACATGATAATTCAGTATTTACGCTGCAATATTCATTTGATGGCAATATTTTGCTAAGCTCAGGCAGGGATGCTCATTTAAAAATTTGGGATGTGAAAAGTGACTATCTTTTATTGGAAACTATAGTGGCACATATGTATGCCATCAATAATATTAGTTTCAGACCTGATGGGAAGTACTTTGCTACTTGTAGTATGGATAAAAGCATAAAGATATGGGATGCTCAAACTTTTAGATTATTGAAAGTAATTGATAAGGCACGGCATGCTGGTCATGCCACTTCCGTAAATAAATTACTTTGGACTAATTATCAAGACCGATTGGTAAGTGCTAGTGACGATCATACTTTATCAATTTGGGACATACAAATGCATAATAAAAAATAAGGCTGTATATTTATATCTTGAAAAAGTGAAATACTTTTCTTAGCATTAAGACAATTCCCAGTCGAATGCGTTATTTAATAAAATAATAGTATAACAACATGAAGATTACTCCTTTAGAAATACGACAAAAAGAATTTGAAAAAGGCTTTAGGGGCTACGATAAAGATGATGTCAAGGCATTTTTGGCTTCCCTTTCCCAAGAGTGGGAGCGGGAGATGGATATGCAAAAGGAGTTGAAGCTGAAACTTGAAGCGGCAGAGAAGGAAGTGGAAAAGCTTCGTCAGGTGGAAAGTTCACTTTATAAAACTTTAAAAACTGCAGAAGATACGGGTGCGAATGTTATCACTCAAGCCAATAGAACTGCCGAATTGCATTTGAAAGAAACCCAAATGAAAGCAGATAAATTATTGTCAGATGCACAGCAGAGAGCCAAAGATATTGTAGAAGATGCTAATCATAAAGCTCAAACTATTTTGGAAGAAATGGAAGATGAGCTAAAGGAAGTAGCAGATGGATTTAAACTATTGGAGAATCATCGAGATAATGTAGCGGAAGAGCTTAAAAATTTAAGTACGGGCTTAAATGATAAAGTAAAGAAGATTGAGGAACGCATGCAGCATGTGGATATAGAAACCCACCTCAAAAGAGCCAGAAAAGCGGTTAAGAAAATCCAAAATGCAGATGGCTATGAATTGGAAGAACTTAAATCCAAGCCCATAGAACATGAGGCAGCAAAACCTCCAAAAGTGGAAACACCATCCAAGAAAGAACAGCCAGCTAAAGAAAAAAAGGATAAGAAAGAGGATGGAGGAGAAGATACTTCCTTCTTTGATGAAATAACTGCTGATTAAAAATTTTCAATAATCATTTTATGAAAGGAAAAGTAGCACTATCCGGAATGGCTTTTTACGGCTATCACGGCTATTATGTGGAGGAGAATAAACTGGGTAATCATTATACGGTTGATTTGGTAGTGGAAACTGAATTTGAACAAATGGATGATAATTTGGAAAGCACATTAAATTACGAAACACTTTACAAAACCACCGAGGAGGTAATGAAAAAGCCCCTCAAATTACTGGAAACCCTTGCTTTTCATATCGGAAAGAAAATCCTGACCGAAAATAAATCTGCTGTAAAAGTAATGGTTCGTGTGAATAAGATGCAACCGCCCATTGGCGCTTTGTGTGATAAGGCTTATGTGGAATTAGAGGTGGATAGGGGAGATATTTTTTAACAGAGCTACATTTCGTTTTTCTACAGAATTAGATTAGAACGTCATCCCTTTGAAGAAAGGGATCTATTGATTTTAACCTTAGGTTAAAATATGAACCAAAGACAATAGAATGATAAAAGTCTGGTTAATAGTCAATACATCTAGAACCATATGCTAGCAGAAAATCAAATCTGGCAAAATACTTTCTCTAACTTTGAAAAAGCCTTATTACTTTTAAAAGAAGGTGTACTTGATTATGGAATTAATCCTGAATCGATAATCAAAAATGGAGTCATTTTAAGATTTGAATTCACTCACGAATTAGCCTGGAAGGTTTTAAAGGATTACCTTTTATATGAAGGCATCCAAAATGTAACAGGTTCCCGTTCCGCAACTCGTGAAGCATTTAAAATGGGTCTGATATCAGATGGTCAGAAATGGATGGAAATGATAGAAAGCCGAAATAATACAGTTCACACCTATAATGAAAATATATTAAAGGTCGAATACGATAAAATCATAAATCAATACTTTCCATTATTTATTGACTTACAAACAAAAATGAAATCATTGTTATGAGTTTTGGTTTGCCCGATAGCTTAATAGAGAAAATTACAAATATCCTCCAAAGTCATTCAGAAGTGGAAGAAGCTCTAATCTATGGCTCAAGAGCAAAAGGAAACTACAGAGAAGGCTCTGATATTGATATGGTTTTAAAAGGCAAACTACTAACTGAAGAGATTCGAAATCAGATATTTTGGGAAATAGATGAGCTGAATTCCCCTTACACTTTAGATTTATCCATTTATCATCAAATCACATCCCAGGAATTAATTCAACATATCGATAGGGTAGGAAAAACATTATATAATCGAAAGAAACAAGCTGATCGAATTTAATCCCATAATTTAGTTACCAATTCATTAAGTGATACATAGGCACCTACCATTATTACCATATTTTTATCTACAAATAGACCTTGTTGAGACCAGGTGCCATAGGTGAATCGAAAATAATTACTGAAATATTTATTCCATTCAAACCTTAGGCCAATGATAGGGGAGAATTCTAACTCATTTGGGTTTGAATACGTAATCGATTGGTTGCTGTCGTTTATATCATAATTCAACATATAGCTTAATTGACCTCCACCTTCGATATATAGTTTGTTAATCAACTGATAATCTAAAAATAGCGCTAAATCAAGATAATTTAAGGTGAAAATAAAATCTAAATTTCCATATTGCGGAACTGGGATATCTTCATATTTCCATCCCTTTTGATTAAATAAAAGTTCTCCATTTATTGAGAAAGATTTATAAGAAAGGAGTTTTCTCCCAATACCACCATGGAAACCGTATTTTTCACCTATAAACATACCTTGTGCTACTTCAGTAGCATAATTAGCTATGCTTAAACCTGATTTCACATAAATTTCATTTTTTGTTTGAATTTGGCTGAAAGCTTTAAGACTAAAGATTAAAAAGAAAAGAATAAATATGAGACGCATTTGATTGATCTAATTTACGTTTACTTTGTTTTGGCTGACTTTCAATATTTTGATAGTACTATGGAATACGGATATATGTTAAAGTTGCTCTTTTGAGCAGATTCTTTATCCTTGAATTCTAGTATTGTTTTATTTCCATCAAAAAAGACTTCGCAATTGTGAACATTCAATCCTAATGGATCTTTATTTTCGTTTTCATAATATTCAGGAGACCACTTTATTGTTATGTACATCGTTCTTTCGTCAAAAATATGATATTCAAAAGTACCATCAGTATTGATTGGCTCTATGTATAGTTCACCATCGCAAATTGATTCGGATGTGGTTTTATGATATCCACAATTATCAAAATAAAAGGTACCAGCATCATAAATAGTTGAATCAGCTCCTTGACTTGAAATGTAATTGAGCTCGGCTATTTCATAATTCCCTGCTAATTGATCGAGGAAATTATTGTAATATTTCTTTTTGCTGTTGCAGGAGCAAATAATTATAAAGAGTAGAAGTGGGATTAATATTTTCTTAAATAGCATGGTTCTTCTATTTGGTTCTATTGAATTGAAACAATTTTTGTTCCAAAAGAAATAAAAATCACTGTTAAACCATAAAAGTAGTTAGTGAATTTTTGAATTCCACTGTTATTTATGTTGAAATTTGCCTTTTTGTTGAAATTACTGCTATTTCACATTCGGAAAGATTGAACAGAAAATTAGCTATGGAAACGACAAAGAAATATAATCCCGAAACTTATAAAACGCCTACTGGAAGCCAATTGAACTGCAAAGGCTGGGTGCAAGAAGCAGCATTGCGAATGTTGTTAAATAATCTTGATCCTGAAGTAGCTGAAAGGCCAGAGGATTTAATTGTGTACGGTGGAAGAGGTAAAGCCGCCAGGAATTTTGAATCTCTTGATTTGATTATAAAAGCTCTGAAGGATTTGGAGGAAGATGAAACTTTAGTCGTTCAATCAGGTAAGCCGGTTGGAATACTTCCAACTCATAAGGATGCACCAAAGGTATTAATATCAAATTCTCAACTGGTACCGAACTGGGCAAACTGGAAACATTTTGACGAGCTTGAGAAAAAAGGGTTAATGATGTATGGTCAGATGACAGCTGGAAGTTGGATCTACATTGGTTCTCAGGGGATCGTTCAAGGAACTTATGAGACATTTTCTGCGATTGCCAATAAAGATTTTGATGGGAGCTTGAAAGGAACCTTAACTGTTACTGCGGGATTAGGCGGAATGGGTGGTGCTCAACCTCTAGCCGTTACCATGAATGATGGTGTTTGTGTGGTTGCCGAAGTAGAGCAATGGAGAATAGATAAAAGAATAAAAACCAAATATTTGGATGAATCCATAGAGGATATGGATGCTGCCATCGATAGAGCTTTGGAGGCTAAAAAGAATCAGGAAAGAGTTTCAATTGGGGTTCCATGCAATGCTGTTCATTTATTAGAAAGATTAAAAGAAAGAAATGTCATTCCTGATGTTTTAACTGATCAAACTTCTGCACATGATCCATTGATAGGTTATGTGCCTCACCAAATCAGTTTAGAAGAATCCAATGTTTTAAGAGAGCAAGATCCTGATAAATATGAGGAGCTATCTTATGAATCTATGTATCGACATGTAGAACTGATGTTGGAATTGCAAAAAGCTGGAGCTATCACTTTTGACTATGGAAATAATCTAAGAGCAAGGGCACAGGAGAAAGGCTTGAAAAATGCTTTTGATTTCCCTGGATTTGTACCGGCATATATTCGTCCACTATTTTGCGAAGGAAAAGGACCATTCCGTTGGGCAGCACTTTCAGGTGATCTTGCTGATATAGCGGAAACTGATAGAGTGATAAAAGAATTATTTCCAGAAAATGAATCTTTAATGCGCTGGATGGATATGGCGCAAGAAAGAATTGCTTTTCAAGGCTTGCCTTCAAGAATTTGCTGGCTAGGACAAGGAGAAAGAGAAAAAGCGGGCTTGGCATTCAATAAATTAGTGAAAGAAGGAAAAGTGAAAGCACCAATTGTGATTGGCAGAGATCATTTGGATACAGGTTCTGTAGCATCTCCAAATAGAGAGACTGAAGCCATGTTGGATGGTTCGGATGCAGTGGCGGACTGGCCATTGCTAAACGCCTTAGTAAACACTGCAGGTGGCGCCAGCTGGGTTTCTTTGCATCATGGCGGTGGAGTAGGGATGGGCTATTCCATTCATGCCGGAATGGTAATCGTGGCAGATGGCACAGATGATGCAGAAAAGAGATTGAAAAGAGTCTTACGCAATGATCCGGGAATGGGAGTGATTCGTCATGCGGATGCAGGATACGATATCGCTACAGATACTGCAAGAAAACATAAATTAGATATTAAAGAAAGATTAAAATAAAGGTTGTTCCCGGTCTGACGTATTTTGCGTCTGACCGGTATTTCTAAAAATGTCAGTTTTTATCCTTCATTTCCCGTTGCCTCATCGGCATAGCATCAATAGTATTAAATAATTTTTCATTTGAGAAAGGAGAGTTGCTTCTTAATTTCACCCCACCATCTTTGCCAATCAATAAGTTTTCATAGGGTTGGTTTTCTTCAATTTTCAACTCTTTTATGATTTGGTGGAAATCTAATTGGTGATTTTCATTTAAATTCCAGATGTCAACCTTTTCTTTTTTTAGAAGGATTACTTTCAACTCACGTTCTTTATATCCCTCTTTATTTATGCTGATTTTAGCTAGCTGCTCTTCTAATTGTGAAGATTTCTGATCGTCTGCGTAAATGATCAAAAGTCTGTTTTTCCACTGGAAATCATCCAAGTTTGTAATTTGAGCTTGAGCGCAACTCATCTGAAAGATTAAGATTGTTAAAAGTAATATTTGTCTCATAGTATTGGTAACTAATGGAGAAAGAGGATGTTTGAATAGTCTGGGTCTAAAGATAAGGTCGCTCCTACGGAGCTTTGGTTATCAGTTTATTGTATAGTTACCATAAGATCGTCCCTCCGGGACTTATTTTCTGATCAAAGATTGAGGTTAATAAATTGACCTGCTGTTCAAATAATGTCTGAAAAAACTTTTAAGATTAAAGAACACTACTTTTTTAAGCAGGTATCAATGAAATAGAAATCTACAATAATGCACCAGGTCTGCTCTGCCAAAGCACCGTAGGTGTGATCTTATGGTAGCTTAAAAGGAAAAACAAAAACCTTAGCTCTGTAGGAGCGGCCTTATTCTGGAAAGCTAGTGCAATCTTCTTAGCTCAAATTACATTTTGTTATATACCATATCAACCCAAAGGAACAGCAGTTGTATCCGTAATCTTTTTCATCACAAATGAGCTTTGAATATTAGCCAGATTCTCATTGGTCGAGAGCTTATTGACTATAAAGTCCTGAAAAGCATTCATGTCTTTTACCAATATTTTCAAATGATAATCATATTGCCCAGCAAGGTGATAACATTCCGTAACCTCAGGGATTTTTGCAACATGAGCTTCAAACTGAGCCAGTTTGTCTTTAGTGTGTTTTTCTAGCCTCAACATGCAAAGCGCCATTAAACCTTTACCAGTTTTATCCGCATCAATCAATGCTACATATTGCCCGATTACACCCGTTTTTTCCAACCTTTTTACCCTTTCATAAACTGGTGTAATGGTCAGATCAAGCTGCGCGGCTAGTTCTTTATTTGTGATGCGAGCATTCCTTTGTAGAAGCTTGATAATTTGAATATCGGTTGCATCTAATCGGATAGTAGAATTATTTTCCATTATGATACTTTTAATTGCCTTCGAAAAGATTTTATATCAATAATATGTGATAAATATAGTTTTATTTTCTTAAATATATACAGATCAAGAATTATTTTCTAAATTTATAAAAAATTAAAGAAATTATGAGCGAGCATTCTTTTTCACCTGAGAGTCTAATGATGTCCTTTGGCTACAAGCCAGAATTATCAGAAGGAGCTATTAAATGTCCTATTTTTCAGACTTCGACCTTCGCTTTTAAAAAGGCAGAAGACGGTAAAGCATTTTTTGAGGTTGCTTACGGTAAGCGTGAAAAAACTGATGAAGAGGAATTAGGATTAATTTACAGCCGTTTGAATAACCCTAATCTTCAAATTACTGAAGACAGATTATGTCTTTGGGATGGAGCCCAAGATGCCGCTATTTTTGAAAGTGGGATGGGAGCCATTAGTAGTATGTTAATGGAATTTTTGAATCCTGGAGATGTGCTTTTGCATTCAGTTCCTGTTTACGGTGGAACAGACCATTTCATCAATCATGTTTTGCCAAAATGGGGCATTCAATCTGTAGGGGTGAACCCTTATCAGGATATGGAAGAAGTAATGCAGGAGCTTGAAGCCAGCGGATTGAAAGATAAAGTTCGTTTCATTTATTTGGAAACACCTGCCAACCCAACTAATGCATTGGTGGATATTGGGATGTTTAGGGAGATCGCTAATGAAATTCAAACTGAAGAAGAGCCAGTTTACATAGGAGTAGATAATACTTATATGGGGCCAGTATGGCAACATCCATTGCAATTAGGAGCTGATTTGGTGATTTATTCTGCTACCAAATACATAGGTGGCCATAGTGATTTAGTGGCTGGAGCATGCTTAGGCGCAGCAGATTTGATTAAAAGAGTGAAAGGTTTCAGAACCTTCATGGGGAATATGGCTGGGCCTCACACAGGCTGGTTGTTGATGAGAAGTTTAGAGACTTTGAAAGTAAGAATGGAGAAGCAAGCTGCTAATGCTGAAGAAGTTGCTAATTTCTTAAATACACATCCTAAAGTAGAGAAAGTTTATTATCTAGGGAATCTAAGGCCTGAAGATGGCAGACAGTATGAAATTTTCAAAAAACAATGTAGTTCCAATGGTGCCATGTTAGCTTTTGATATTAAAGGAGGAGAAAAGGAAGCATTTAAATTTTTAAATAGTACTAAATTGATAAAACGGGCGGTTAGTTTAGGAAGTACGGAATCCTTGGCTGAACACCCTGCAACCATGACTCACTCTGATGTTAATGAAGAATTAAGAAATAAGATAAATATCACTTCCAAGCTGGTAAGAATATCAGTAGGAGTGGAGGATGCCAAAGATTTGATTTGGGATATTGAGCAGGCTTTGGAAAAAGTTTGATTTTTAAGAATCAAGAGTCTATTACCTAGATTCTAGACTCTTGATGTTTTTACCTTTTATGATTAAGAGTTGATCTTTTTGTCAATTGAATATTGTCAACTGTCTATATAATATCGTTAGGTAGTTATATCATTAAAATTTTTGAGTATTTTCTTATTTTGGTTTATTTTTAAAAATAAATCCCTACCTTTGCGCGCTCATTTGGGAGACGGCCACTCGAATTTATAAGAAAAATCCAAATTGGGCGCATGAAACAATATTTCAAATTATTTGACCTCACACAAAAGGTAGATTACAAAACAGAAGTGCTTTCAGGAGTCACTGTTGCATTGGCTTTAATTCCTGAAGCTGTTGCTTTTGCTTTTATGGCCGATTTATCTCCTTTAACGGGTCTTTATGCTGCTTTTGTGATGGGTTTGGTGACCGCTATTTTAGGTGGTCGACCTGGTATGATATCAGGTGCAACAGGAGCTATTGCCGTGGTGATTGTTGCTTTATCACAAAAATTTGGAGTTGAATATGTACTTGCAGCTGTGATTTTATCAGGTTTGATTCAAGTGTTAGCTGGATTTTTGAAGTTAGGAAAATTCATGCGTTTGGTACCTCACCCTGTGATTTTTGGTTTTGTAAATGGCTTAGCATTTATAATTTTTAGTTCGCAATTCAAGCAATTTCAAGACGATGCTGGGAATTGGTTAACAGGAGAGCCACTTTATATACTTTTAGCTTTAGTTTTAGGTACTATGCTAATTGTTTGGGGATTACCTAAGATAACAAAGGCTGTCCCATCATCATTAGTAGCTATTTTGGTGATATTTGGAATCGTAGTCTATTTTGGTATTGATACCAGAACTGTTGGGGATGTAGCTTCAATTAAAGGCGGATTCCCACCATTTCATATACCTAACATTCCTTTAAAGTGGGAAACCCTAATGATCATCTTACCATATTCAGCGATTATGGCAGCAGTTGGCTTGATTGAAAGTCTTTTGACGCTTAACATTATTGATGAGATCACTGAAACAAGAGGTAGAGGAAATAAGGAAGCAGTAGCCCAAGGTACAGCCAATATTTTATCTGGCTTATTTTCAGGAATGGGTGGTTGTGCCATGTTAGGACAAAGTTTGATTAACATTTCAAATGGAGCTCGTGCTAGATTATCTGGTATAGTTGCAGCTGTGATGTTATTGGTTTTCATCATGTTTGGATCTTCATTAATTGAATTGGTTCCAATGGCAGCATTAACTGGTTTGATGATCATGGTGGCTATTGGAACATTCGAGTGGGCGAGTCTAAAGACGCTTAATAAAATGCCAAAGTCAGATATTTTAGTAATGGTATTGGTGACTTTGGTGACTATTATCCTTCATAATTTGGCTTTAGCCGTAATCGTAGGTGTGATTATTGCGGCATTAGTATTTGCTTGGGATAATGCTAAAAGAATTCGTGCAAGAAAAAGTGTTGATGATGAAGGTGTAAAGCATTATGAAATTTATGGCCCTTTGTTTTTCGGATCAGTTGCAGCTTTTAATGAAAAATTTGACATTTTGAATGATCCTGAAGAGGTGATAATTGATTTTCAGGAAAGCAGGGTAGTGGATATGTCAGCCATTGAGGCATTGAATAAAATTACTGAGCGATATATGAAAGTAGGGAAGAAGGTTCACTTAAAGCACTTAAGCCCTGATTGCAGGAGATTGCTTAAGAATGCAGATAAAATTATTGATGTTAATGTAATAGAAGACCCTAATTATAAATTGGTGGTTGATAAAGTTTAGTTTTTTTCATAGTGAGTAGTTTTGGTTTAGGTTAAGAAAGCCGGGAGTAGTGACCCGGCTTTTCTTTTGCTTGAATCTCAAATTTTAAATCTATTTTGTTTCATTACAAAATTATTTTGATAGGTGATTCTGCATGACAATTTATTTTAAGGCAAAACATTCTCATTGTACTTTATGTCTTTGATTTCTAATTTCAACCAATTCCAATCCATATTCTCTAGTTTCCAAGTTGCCTTCATTTTTGAGGGTACTTTTATTCCTTCAAAAGTTTTATAATCATCTACCGTTAACACCCATTCATAACGTTTAGAATCAGCTTCGTTTCCTTTAAAACGGTCAGCAGAAAATTTGATAAAGTCTCCATTCGAATTAAAAAAGAAAGTTCCAGTAGCCTTAGTTCCTTGGTAATCCATAGTTGCTTTTGCAGTGCTATCATTAATTTGTTCCCAGGTAATATATTCACTTACAGCTAAGGAAGGAAACCATACCATTTCTCCTAAGTATCGTTGCATAGTTCCTTCATTTAGTTTCTCACCTTTCTCATTTACTACCTTAACTAAAGCATTTAACTTAATTAACATTTCTCCCTTTCCATCATAAAATTTGTCTCTACCTTGGAAATTCACCAGTTTGTTCATTTTAACGTCAACTATCCATATAAAAGAAGGTGTATCCATAATTGAATATTGTACAGCCTTGGCCTCAAGCCAGTTTTTTTGATCTGTATTCATTTTCATTTTGGCTTCTTGAATAACTTTTCCTTTTGTAATGATAGGTTTTCCGATTGCACCCGAATTTTTCAACCACCTTTTTACTGGTTTGGGTAATTCACTAATTCTGGTTTCAGTTAACAGGTTTACTTTTGAGGTTTTGCTTTGGTTTAGTATAGTGTTAGTTTCTAATAATGTCAATTTATGAAAGTTGAAATGACCATAAGATATCAAGGATACAATCAAAACGATGATATTAGGCAGAGTGCCAAATTTAGCATCTTTCCAAAAGATAATAATCAGGATTTGTGAAAGCAAAACTGCTATAAAACCAATAAGCCATGCGTTTTTATGATTTAGCAGAAACAATATTCCATACGCTATATAAAGAATGCTTGTGATTAACCAGATTAATCCCATCGATTTAGAGATAGGGATTGTCAATTCCTTTATTTCCTTTAAACTAAATCCTTTTACAAATCCAAGTATATGCAATAGACCATGGATTATAATAATTATAAATAGAGCTATCCTCATCTTGTCTTGCTTTGTGATTGCTGATTGAAATGACTTTATGATTAAGCCATATCCACAACAAGTTAGAGAAAATTATATAATGCTAAAACATTTAAAGAAGCAGTAATTGAGATTCAAATTCATTAATTGGGTTTTTACTTTAATTGAGTAGAAAGTGATGAAATAAGTTGAGTTCATAAATTCTATATTTACAGAATCATCTATCTACATCATTTATAAATCATAACCACTTTTGATAATGGTTGAAATCATTTTAAATCGTTCATTTGCTTTAATATAATTAGGTTTATGGGCGGGGATAATGATGGACTGCCCCGTTTTAAGAATAGAAGATTTACCTTCAATTACGATTTCAGCCTGGCCATCAATGATTTGAGCATAGCAATCAAATGGAGAAATTTTTTCAGTTAATCCCTCTCCACTATCGAATGACATAACGCTGATGCTTCCTGTTGATTTTTTTAATACCGTTTGGATTACAACTGAATTTGGGATATACTCTATTATTTCCACCGTTATATGTGTTACAGATTTTTCTAATTCAACAGTTTTCATATCATAATTTGATTAAACGAAAAAGGCTGGAAAATCCAGCCTTTTTCAATTTTGAAATATTTTCTTTTTAATTTTCTACTGTGAAGTTTTTTAAAGCACTTCCCAGTCTATTCATGTCCTTATTGAACTCAGATTTGAATGATTTCCAATTCTCTTTGGAGGTTGCTTTGTAATCCCCCATTTTTATTTTGAGTTCTTCGTTGTTTTGCTCCAAAGTAGCAACTTGCTTTTCGTATTCTGCTCTTAATTCATTTTTACTGTTTTTTATTTTGGCATTTATCTCGTCAATTTTTTTATCGTTTTCAGTTATTTTTTTACCTACTTCGATCCTGAATAATCTTACTTCCTCAGCGTATTCTTGCTTTGCTTCTTTTAAATCTGCATTTGCTTCATTTACATCTTCTTTTGCGTTTTGTAATTTTTCAGATGAGGAATTACAACTAGTGAAAAGTAATGTCGCACCTATGGCCAATGTAATGGCGAAAGTTTTTATTGTGCTTATTTTAATATTCTTAAATGGTATGTTCATTTGAGTGCTTTTAAAATTTTAAAGATGATTATTAGTATTCATGTGTATTGATAGTTTATGTATAAAGTATTGCATCCAATTTTGAATGTTTTATACATATGGAATATTTACTGTTGTTAAATTAAAGTTAATAAGAGAGTCCAACGATTATCTTAAGAATCTACCACCCCCAATTACCCTAAGCAAAACTGCGACCACTGCAATTACAATTAATATGTGAATCAAGCCACCTGCGCCATAGCCCAGATATCCAACTAGCCAAAGAATTATTAATACTACTGCGATAATGTAAAGAATATTACCCATGTTTTTATTATTTAAATAATGTATAACCTATTGTACCCTGTAACCATGCATTTTTATATCTGGGAGTGTCTGATGTTCCGTCTCCATGATTGTCTTGAAAATCCCAGCCCACTCGGCCTCCAATTATAAAGCCATCTAAGTATAAATCCATCCCTGCTACAAAACCAAGAATATTCTTGCGGATGTTGTCATTTTTAAAATCCTCTTCATGCGTGAAACTCCCAGCTGAATTATCGAAAACATCTTTCTGGTTTATTAGGTAAGAAAATTGAGGACCTGCAACAAATGTGGCAAATTCAGATGCTTTAAATGTAAGTTGTAAAGGGATGTCGATATAGGAAGTTGTTCTTGTGAAATTATATTCGCTTCCCAGAAAAGTTCCAGAACCTTTAAATCCTTTTTGAGAGAACAAGAACTCTGGCTGTATACCGAAATACTTACTAATTGGCATATTTAAAACTGCTCCACCGACCATGCCTAATTTTCCATCTGCATTAAAATCATCCTCATTAGAATCATATATGTTGGATACATTTAGTCCTGCCTTCAGGCCAAAATAAATGTTTTCTCTATAATCATTACTTTTTTCTTGTGCTATTGCAAAGCTAGATATGGTCATAAAAGCTGCTGTGGCTAAAATTTTAAGATTTTTCATTTTACGTTTTTACTATATTAAGTTTAAGTAAAGTTGAGAAATATCATGAAGAGAGTTGTTACACATTTCATGATGAAGATTACATGTTTCACACTTTTTAGGATGGATAAAAAAAAGACAGGGTTTTATCCTGCCTTTCTCACTAAGCTTTTTAAAGCCTTATTTTATCGGTTGATTACGTTTTTCAGATTGATTAGGCTTTTTAGATTGGTTTTCATTAAGAATACCCATAACGGTATTTCTATCTTTATTCAATCTGTTTTCCACTCTACCGCATAATTCATTTTCCTTACCTTTTTCATATCTTAAATCTGAATCAGTAAGTTCCGGGTAGTCTGATTTCAATTGTTTAGATTGAGTATCCCAATCACCATTCATTTTAAAATCACCGTTGCTTTTACTTTGTTTTGAGTTCATAAGCTTTACAATTTATTTGTAACTGAGTTATTACTTTACAAAGATGACCTATTAAAGCCCAGAATGATTTACACAATCAAAACTTAAACATACATAAATCACACGTTTTCAAGGTTTTCACTTCTCTTTTGTTTCAGTTGTTTGTAATAGGAAGGACAAAGACCTGTGGTTTTTTTGAACTGATTCGAAAGGTGTGCTACACTGCTATAATGCATCTGAAAGGAAATTTCTGACAGACTAAGTTCATCATATAACAAGAGTTCTTTAATCCTTTCAATTTTATGATTGATAATAAATTGTTGAATGGTTATGCCTTTAACTTCTGAAAAATATTTGCTAAATAGGTATAATCATATCCTAATTTATTACTAATGTAAGAGGAGTAGTTTTCTTTTGGTAGTTCATCACAATAATGAATCATCTCAATAATTACATTTTTTATTTTTTCAATCAGAATGCTTTTTTTGTCATCCATTAATTCTAATCCTGATTTTTTCAAGTTCTCCTTCAATTCTTCACGTTGTGATTCAGTTATATCTTCCAAAATTTCTACCATTCCTAAATTTAAAATAACACAATTTAGTCCTAGTTTATTTAATTCTTCTTTTACCATCATTTTGCATCGCAAACTGACCATGTATTTTATATATAGCTTTTTCATGACACTAACGTTTAATATACTTCTAAACTTTAGCCTATTTTAGGTTTACTTTCTTCAACGTAATATTTTGTATAAAAACTGACTTATTAAAATATAATTTTGAATTTGAGTAGAAGGGATTTCTGAAATAATGCGATTTCTCAATTGAGAGTGGCTTTATAGGTTGATAAGTAAATCTTTGATTGGAGTGAATTAAATTATATTTTGTGCGAAAACGCTAGTTTTAATTTAAAAAAATATTTAAGTTTTTTCGAAATGCGCTTAAATTAATCTTATAGTGGTATGGCTGTATAAGTTACATCTATACATGTAATAAATGAACAATAAATTAAATATTGTAGATAATAAATAGGATTATTTGCCTACATAAGTTTATATTGAAAGAGTATTTATTTTTAGACTACTTGTAAAATAATAATTAAGAATGGAGTTTAATTTATGTGTTTCGGTTTGAGTAAACCAATTATTTTAATGCAATTTATTATGCTGCATAAGAAAGGGTGATTTCCTTAAATTTATACAAAAAAAATAGAAGCTGCGGGAGCAACTTCTATTTAGTAAGGTGAGATAAATATTACTCAGCAGGCTGAGTTACCGCATTTCCATCAAGTATAACTGCGGTCTGAGCTAATGCACGTCCATTGATTGATGCACCTGTTTGAAAGGTAATGCCAGTCATGGATAAGATGATTCCTTCCATATGAGCAGTTGTTCCTAAAGTTGCTTCACCAGCGACTTGCCAATAAATATTATTAGCATTTGCATCACCTGTTAAGATGATATTTGTTGCAGAACTCATGCTAAGATTTTCTGCAATTTGGAATATCCAAACATCAGTTGAACTTCCAGAGATGGTAACATCAGCAGGAATAGTAACTGTATTAGTCCATTTATAGACACCTGGTGATAATGTTTTTCCGCCAATATTTCCAGCTCCAAGTTCTAAGAAATCTGTCTCTGATCTACCTGCAGCATTATTATAAGCTGTTATCATATTTTCTACTGCCGTAGTAAGATCAATAGGAGTTGGATCTGCCATGTCTGCAGCATAAACTTCTCCTGTAACTTGTGCAGAGGTAGCATATGCTGTAAAATCAGTTAAAGATAAACCAGTGATAAAAGATGTAGCTGCTGGGCTAAGGCCTAAATCACCTGTTATTATTGAAGTACCTGCATTGTTAATTGCCGTTTTAGAGAGTATCACATAGTTTCCTGAAGCTCCAAGATCAACGCCTTCAATATTTTCGTCTGAGCCACTAGTAGTGAATTTCCATTCATAATTATCTTCTAAATTAACACCTTTTTGACTTTTCGCATCAGTATTAATTGTTGCAGTATACTCGCTTGCCGCATCAAATGAACCGGATGGCGTAAAAGTTGCCTTTGTTTCTGAATATACTACATCCCCATTAATATCTGTAGTGCCTTGCTCAACCGTGAAGGTCGAACTATTGATAGTAGAAGGATCCATGTCCTCACTGAATGTAATAACTACATTATTATTTCGGGCAACGTTAATATCATCACTTACAGGTGAAGTTGACTCAACAGTTGGCGCTGCATCTTCAACTGGTGTTGGATCATCTTTGTCCTTATCTTTACAGCTTACCATAAGCATGAAAAACATCATCGCTAAAATTGGAATTGTTTTAAATTGATTCATTTTATTGTGTTTAAAAAGTGTATTTATTATTTGGTGCAATTAATCGTTAAGAATTCGTTCTGAATTAAAAAATGTAACGAATAGATAATGCTCCCCCGTCACCCCAAAAGCCAGAGTGTCCATAGAAGTTAAAGGAAGGTTTCCAGTCAGCACTTAAGTTTATAGGAAGTTCTGTGAAGTTATATTCTAAGCCTAAGATTCCATCCAGACCAATAACTGTATAAGATCTATCATCTCCCCATCTTGTATCTCTACCATCCCAAAATCCAATGTGGCCACCAAAACCAACATACCAGTTTAGTCTGTCAGTGTTAAAAGCTCTGCCATGGATTTCATAAAGACCTGTTAGTTCAATTCCTCTCCATCGACTTGCAATGATACCTTCAAAAGCTGCTTTTTGAGAAACAAAATGCTTAATGGTTACTCCATTTGCAAATCCTCCTCTTAGACCTATACCTGTATTGTAATCTTGTGCATGGCCATAGGCAAATGCTAAAAATGTTATTAGAATCGTAATGCTAATTTTTTTTATCATATCAATTTTGTTTTATCAACTCTTTTGGCTTTTAGGTGCCACCCTTGTATTAAACCTATTTCAATTGGGCTCACCATTTGTTTTATGGTGATACAATATTAGGTGGTTAAGCATCGAAGAGTATTACACAATAAAACAAGAGATTTACATAAATCACTGATGTTACTGATTAGGGAGAATAATGGGGTATTAAATGGAGGTAAAATTTAAATGATGGGTTAATTAAGATTTGTTTTTAAACATCTTCTAGATTTCCTTGTCTTTTTTCTTTTAATTTTCTGTAGAAGGATGGAGTTAGACCGGTAATTTTTTTAAACTGATTGGAAAAGTGTGCAACACTACTATAATTAAGCCTGTAGGATATTTCGGAAGTGTTAAGTTCTTCATAAAGTATAAGCTCTTTGGCTTTTTCGATTTTATGAATAATAATAAACTGTTGTATTGTAATCCCTTTCACTTCTGAAAATAGATTTGAAAGATAAGTGTAATCATAGCCTAGTTTTTCACTAATATAATCCGAATAATTTATCTTGGGTTGTTCTTCAGTGAAATGTATCAACTCTATTATACTATTCTTAATTTTTTCAACTATGATGCTTTTTTTATTATCCAATAATTCCAAACCTGATTTAAGCAGGTTTTGCTTGAGTAATTGACGTTGTTCTTGAGAAATATCCTGAAGGAGTTCAACTGCACCTAATTCCACAACCAAATGTTTTAGATCTAGTTTTTTGAGTTCTTCCTGCACCATTAATTTACAGCGGAGGCTGACCATGTATTTTATATACAGTTTCTCTTTAGCTACTGGAGATAGAAGGGCTATATGAATAGGATTGAGTTGCATACCTTAAAAAAAATGAGTGTTATAAGTTATAGTGCGTGATCATTTGAGTATTTTGATTGAATATTAATACTGAATGAATTATAGGCATTTAAAGAAAAAATGATACATAATTAACATGTACTTATTTTTTACAAGTATAATTAGGTATTAGCTTAATATACGTAATAATAGCTTCAAATACTATTTTTCATTACCTGAATAAGTATGTGACATTTTAGGTGTTTTGAAATTTTATTTTTAAAGCTTTAGTGCCTAGAGGGTCTAATAAAAACCCAAAATTCACTTGTGAAATTATTGTTACCTTTGAGTAATAACATTTTCTTGTTAAAACACTGAAAATCGTCAATTCTCAATGAAAATTTTATGACCGATATAGTGATATTGCTATTTCGGAATATAAATTATTGTATATGTGTTTTTCAGCAAGTGCCAGTTTTGCAGCAGGAGCAGTTTTAACTTCTGTTGGAGCAGCTTCCCTTCATAAAACCAAGAAACCTTCAGAGATTCCGTTTGCAAGCATTCCACTTTTTTTTGGTTTACAGCAAATTACAGAAGGCTTTGTTTGGCTATCGCTGACCAATCCCGACTATGCATTTATGGAGGGTATTTCTGCACATGCTTTTATTTTCTTTGCACAAGTGCTTTGGCCTTTCTGGGTGCCTTTTTCTATTTATAAATTTGAAAAACAAGAAGGAATAAAAAATATTTTAGGCAAAGTTTTAGTAGGGATAGGAGTGCTTATTGCCACTGTATTGGCATATTTTCTGTTTACGCAACATATAGAAGCAGAAATTCTTGGTCATCATGTTTCATATGACCAAGCATATCTTCAGCAATTTGGTGTAATTGGCGGGATTTTGTATTTGGCAGTTATAGTTATACCTCCGCTTATCTCCTCAAATAGAAAAATGTGGATTCTTGGGGGAGCAATTTTTCTGGCCTATATTTTCACAGAAATATTCTATTCGCAATATGTTGTTTCAGTCTGGTGTTTTTTCGCTGCAATTTTAAGTGCGATGGTTCTTTGGATTTTTTTCGCTAAAAGAAAAGATTCTAAGTAGTTAGAAAAGAATAGTATCAATAATAAATTTGGAAATAACCACTTCGAACTTAGTTCCGTAAGTGGTTAGGTTCAAACGTCCGTTTAAACTTATATTAAACCTTTTTATAAGTTTTAGACAAGTATTTCGATGGAATAGTATAATATAGATGTTCAAAGTCTTCCTTTTTCACCTATATTAGCAGTTCAAACATACTATCAAAACCTGCAAGGCTGTCTGTTGATGGTTTTTTTGTTTTGAAGTGTGTTTGAGTAATTATAAGTGAAATAATGACAAATTTTATGTTATTATCCGTGGAATATTGGGGATAGTGTTAATATTGTAATTATTTAATTGTTGTAATTCACAATATTGCCAAGCCACTGACTTCGCAAGCTAACGGTAGAGCAGAAAAATTAAAAAAATAATAAAAAAGCGAGGGATACAAGATGCTCATTTTTAAATGTATTATAGGACGTTAGTCAGACAAAATGGAAGTAGTATGAACAGACTTTTAAGAATCATCTTATTAACAATTATAGTTTCCTGTAGCACAGAAGAAAAGGAGGAAAAACTAGGCGGACTTCAATTAACTATCTCATCAAGTGTTGATCAAACAAATCTCAAAAATCAAGAGATCATCAGCACTCTTAAGAAATTCCTTGAAACCAAGAATGATTCATATATAGAAAATGAAATTTGGTCGCAAGAAGACTTCGAAACCTTTTTGTACCCTTATTACGATATTTACGAAATAGAGCACAACGACAGTATTCTAAATTACTATCAGCCCAGTTTAATGGAAATTGTTAAGACCGATGAAGAGAAAAAGAAACTACTGAAATTGGCCTTTATTGGTCACAAGGATTCTACAAATGAAAATACTATAAAAAGTATATATAATATAGTAGCTACCGAAACTGAAAATGGAATAGTTCTTAGTAATCCGCTTCATTACCTCACCAAAGACTGGACAAAAATTAAGAAAGGCAGTTTGCAATATGTTGTCTCTCCTCAGAAAAAATTCAATGACAGAGAAGCGCAAAAGCAACTTGAAGATATTGAAGAAATCTCCGAGTTTTTTAATATTGATCCCTTGGAAATAACATATTATTCCTGCACTAACTTGAAGGAATTATTCAGAATTAAGGGCTTCGACTATAATCCAATAATGTATAGAGAAGGTGGGGGTGGTTTATCTTCGCATCACAATATTGTTTTTTCAGGAAACAGTTCTGAGTTTTACACACATGAAATTATGCACCTTTATATCATTGAATTATATCCTTCAAGAGCTCAACTGATCAACGAAGGTATGGCAACATACGTGGGTGGAAGTGGAGCCTTCAGCTATACATGGCATAAAGAGAACTTAAGGAGTCATCTTGAAAACAATCCCGAAATAGATTTTACAAAGCATTTGGAACCCTTCGAACGATTCTTTGCTGGTGAAACCTCCATCCCTTATATGATCGGGGCATTGATATGTGAAAGAACATACCGCTTACATAGTAAAGAAAAACTGTTAAAACTTCTAAAAGGAGAATACAATCTTTGGTACTTACTAAATGATGTTGGATTGACAAAAGAAAATCTCAATGCAGAATTAAGAAAAGAGTTATTACTACCACCAACATTAGCTATAGCCAATGCGGGTTTTAGTCGGTAAAAATTAACATATTGCAATTAATAAAGTTCATAAAGTCAGGTAAGTAAGTGGTATCAAACCCCGCACTAGCCATAGCCATAGTGTTGGCATCATTCAAAACATCGCAAAAAACAGGAAATTATATGAGCAAAATTCAAGTAATGGGATTAGTAGTATTAATTATCGGAATTATAATAACATTCGTTGTAGAAAATAAGAATGCCGACTTTATTGGGAGCCTCCTAATGGGAGGGGGAGTTGGAGTGCTGGTAGCAGGAATATCAAAGAAATCTAAAAGTTAGTCTGATTAAAAATTTATGACTTTTTTGTAATTTGATGGCTTAAAAAAACAACGAAATGCCAATAATATAAAACCCATTTGTTCAACATCTTGTAGATAGGCGACTGCTTTATAGCCCGTAATTTATGCTTGCTTTTCATAGCTGGCAACCAGAGATTGCGCTGGTCAAGTAAAGTGCTTAATTATTCTAAGCTTTTGCAATTTATAAAGTGTATCAGTTTGTGGAGAAAAAAGCATAAACTACTACTTTCAGTATTTCATAACCTAGTTTAGCAAACGGGTCTTATACAGGCGTTAGCAACCATAACGAACACTGCCTTAACGAACAAAATAATATTTCCCTATCTTATCATCCCATCTATCAACTTCTAAACCCAAACCTCTAATTTCTTCCACCCTTTTCTCCTATATTTGCGTAACGAATATAGACTATATAAAATATGAAAATATATACCAAAGGCGGAGACAAAGGTAAAACCTCTTTATTGGGTGGTTCACGGGTATCTAAGGCGCATTTACGCATTGATGCTTACGGCAATGTGGACGAGCTGAATTCTTGGATGGGCGTATTACGTGACCATAAAGAAAACACTTCCCGTAACCTGCTTTTTATTGAAATACAGGATAGATTATTTACCATTGGTTCGCAGTTGGCAAAGGAGCCAGGGGAGAGCAAATTTCCTATTCCTGATATCTCAGAATCGGATGTAGAGCGATTGGAAGCTACCATAGATGAAATGACCGAAAGCTTACCGCCCATGAAAAATTTCATTTTACCGGGCGGTCATCAGCTGGTTTCTTTTACCCATGTAGCCCGTACTGTTTGCAGACGTGCCGAAAGGGGAGTAGTGGCCTTGAAAGAACATGAAGAAGTCAATGATTTGATAATCACTTATTTAAATAGATTGTCTGACTACTTATTCATGCTTAGTCGCAAATTAACGCAGGAATTGGATGCGAATGAAGTGCCTTGGATACCAAAAAAGTAATTGGAAATAAGCCCTTTTTTTTGTACTTTCGTGCAATTTTAAATTAAACCGACCATCATGTTAGATACTTTAGATATTTCTATTCAGAAAGTTCAAAATTCCCGCATTAGTGAGGTGGATTTTAGTAATATCCCTTTTGGGAAAGTTTATTCTGACCATATGTTTATAGCGGACTATGAAGATGGTCAGTGGAGCGATTTAAGAATTGTACCTTATGAAAATCTTTCCATGGCTCCGGCTTCAAGTGTTATACATTATGGGCAGTCTGTTTTTGAAGGCTTAAAAGCTTATAAAAATAGCAATGGAGAGGCTGTAGTTTTCCGACCTGAGGCAAATGCCAAAAGATTGAATAAGTCAGCTGAAAGAATGTGCATACCGGAAGTACCGGAAGAGCTTTTCATGCAGGCTATGACTGAATTGTTGAATTTAGATAAAGACTGGATTCCAAACAGGGAGCATACCGCTTTATATATTCGTCCATTCGTTTTTGCTATGGATGATTATATCGGCATCAAGCCATCTGAAAAATATAGATTTATGATTATCACTTGTCCTGTGGGCGCTTATTATAGCGAACCAGTGAAAGTGAAAATAGAAACTGAATTTACCCGAGCAGCTAAGGGCGGAACAGGTTATGCCAAAGCAGCTGGTAATTATGCGGGTTCATTATATCCTGCAAAATTAGCACAGAAGCAAGGTTATCATCAATTAGTGTGGACAGATGCTAAAGAGCATAAATATATTGAAGAATCAGGTACCATGAACATTATGTTCGTGATCAACGATACTTTAATCACTCCTGAAGCAAGTTCTACTATTTTGAGAGGAATTACACGTGATTCTGTATTGACCTTGGCAAGAGAATGGGGAATGAAAGTGGAGGAAAGAAGAATTAGTGTAGAAGAAGTAGTAGAAGCAGCTAAAAACGGTACTTTGCAAGATGCTTTTGGTGCTGGTACTGCAGCCACTATTGCCCATATAGAATTAATTGGTCATGATGGAGTGGATTATAAATTACCTCCGGTTGAAGGAAGAGATTTCTCGAATAAAGTATTAAAAGCAATGGATGCTATTAAATTAGGTGAAGCAGAAGATAAATTCGATTGGATTTTTAAGCTTTAACTTATATCAAAATATTGAATTTGCCGTATGATGAGTGATTGTGCGGCTTTTTTTATGGGGGTTATTTAATTCTTTTGATACACCCCCCTTCGCCCTGCTCAAGGGGGGAGTCGCATTGAAATACTTTTGATTTTTAATTTGATTCATAATCACCTATTATACTTTTTGTGTAAGAATTGAAAAATAGTGATAAAACTGTTTGACTTCTGCTCAGCTAAATCTGTGTAGCTGTCCCCTTGAGGGGGGACCACAGGTGTGTTGCTTGCTTCAGATAGGATTAAGTTAAAAAGTAGAAATAATATACAATAGCATAGATTATTATTTATAAAACAACATAAAACAAAGTCCTAATGACTAGTGACGATTTAAAAGACTTAAAGGCCCGAGTGGAAGCACTTCGGGGGTATCTTTGACTACGAAAAGAAAGTAGAAGAAATAAAAGAATTGGAATTGGTATCTGCCCAACCTGATTTTTGGAATGATTCAGATGAGGCAGAAAAGACCATGAAGGTGATTCAAGGCCTAAAGGAATGGACAAAACATTTCGAAGAGCTAAATGAATTATACGGAGAAGTAGAGACTTACTATGAATTTCTGGAGATGGGTGAGTCCACTGAGGAAGAAGTAGCTAAAGCCTATAAAAAAGCCTTGACCAAAACCGAGGAACTAGAGCTGAAAAAAATGCTTTCTTCTGAGGAAGACCAACTTTCAGCTATGCTGCAAATTACCCCTGGTGCGGGCGGTACGGAAAGTAACGACTGGGCTGGAATCCTAATGAGGATGTACATCATGTGGGGAGAAGCTAATGGCTATAAAGTACGTGAAGTAGATTTTCAGGAAGGTGATGTGGCAGGTGTAAAATCTGTTACCTTGGAATTTGATGGGCCACAAGCTTATGGCTTCTTGAAATCTGAAAATGGCGTACACCGATTAGTTCGTATTTCACCATTCGATAGTGGAGGAAGAAGACATACTTCTTTTGCTTCGGTTTATGTTTATCCTGTAGTGGATGATACGATTGAGATAGACATCCATCCCAACGATGTGGAGTTACACACCTCTCGTTCTGGTGGTGCTGGTGGTCAGAATGTGAACAAGGTAGAGACTAAGGTACAGTTAACCCACAAACCAACAGGGATAGTGGTAGTTTGCCAAGCCAATCGTACACAGCTCGGAAATAGGGAAGAAGCCATGAAAATGTTGAAATCTCAATTATACCAAATTGAGGTAGAGAAGAGAAGTGCTGAGAGAAATGAAGTGGAAGCAGGCAAGAAGAAAATCGACTTTGGCTCTCAGATTAGAAACTATGTTTTGCATCCTTATAAATTAATTAAAGATGCCAGAACAGGAGTAGAGCGAACCGATGTCCAAAACGTTTTGGATGGTGATTTGAATGATTACATCAAAGCTTACTTGATGGGTAGTCATGAGAAAGTAGACTGAGAAAACTAAAAATTAGAATTAAGTTTGCTTAAAATTTAGAAATATAGTCTCAGAAGGTCGGTGGAACCGACCTTGAGGTCTATCTACGATCTCGGCTCAAATTCATGGTAAATGATAGGGGGCTAGAAGCTTCAATTAAAGCTGTGATAGTTCAACCTACTTCTTTAACATCAACTTCAAGGTGCTTTGCTTATTATCTTTGGTGATTTTGAGTAAGTATAAATTATTATCCAAATTGCTAATGTTGACCTCATTTCGGTTTTCTGAATTGCTCATTTCTAATCTTAATCTACCTTGAAGATCATAAATCTTAATCATATCCCAACTGTCTGTAAGTCTTAATCTCCCTTTATTTGGGTTAGGATAAGCTTTAATATTCCACTCTGAATTGATAGCTTCTTTATTGGAGACCGTTATTCTAGCCTCATCAAAAACAGGCCGGATCATCACACTGCCTTCCAATATAGTATTGGGTTCCCATGTCCCGCTTTGATTGTAAAATAAATTATCGGCACTATTGGTATTTTTATCAAAACCAACAGACAAAGGATCATCATTCTCTTCTCTGTATCCTATATAGAATTCTCCGCTAAGTAATACAGGTCTATCGAATGAAAATCTTTGAAATTCATTAATTCCAGAACTTTCATTAATTAAAACATTTTGTGCTCTTATGATATCATCTGTATTTGCAGTCAGCTCATCCCAGACTAACAAAGTAATGTTTTGAGTAGACGAATTTTGACCAATATTAGGAACATATATTTCAATTCCAGTTAAGTACTGCTCCCCAATCATCTCAAAACCTTGAGCTAGCAGATAGTTTCTTGAGTTTAGTTGAACTCTCGATTCAGCTGTTCCATCATCATAGGCATAAAAATCATGTAATGGAATAATAGTAGATATGGTGTCGTTTTGCCTGAAACTTAAGTCGGGATAATATTGTGTCACACCATCTATAGTTTCAAAAAACAAGCTATCATTAGTACCCAAATTGAATTGAAAATTTAAATAAACTGAATCTTCAGTATTTTTCTCACTCATCAAATGATCAATAAATTTGGTTTTGTTTTTTACTTGATAAGTAAACTGGGCAGTGTCCTGTAAATCAGTTAAAAATATACCATCCACTTCCAAAGAATCTATTATGCTTTGTGGCTTTAGCGTATCGTATACTATGCTGAAAAATTCTGTACCGAAAGAGAAATTGTTTGCATTACCAGCCCACAAGTTATTGTAAATAAAATCTGAAGATTGTAAATTCTGCTCAAGCCATTCTTCTTGCAAATGATGGAGCGGTATTGCATAGTAATCTTTAAAAGGCGTTCCTGCCCTTGTAGAAAATGTCCTGTCCTCATAGGAATCATATGCATTATCTTGTGTACTAACTGGCGTATTTCCTTCATTCAAATAAATGTAATCAATATTCCATACATCAAAATCACCAGCCAAATTGCCTGATACTTCAAACTTAAATTGAAAACCAGCATGCAAAAACCTTGCTTCATTTACCCTTTCAAAATGTTGTGAAAATAAGGTGGGTTCTATATTTCCCGTACCTCCAAATCCATGGACTGGAACCCAGTTTCCTTCTGAATTTTTAAAACTTAATTTTAATGAATCTTGTAAGTCAGGGGCGAAACCTCCAAAACCTTGTTGCCAAAAAAAGCTTAAATTAATATTAGAGTTTTCGTTATAGTCAGATAAATCTATGGGTTGAGATACTAAACTATCTCCAATGCCATTGTTACTTGCATCATTATCATACGGCAATCCATGACCATCAAAACCATCTAATGAAGCTACTTTTAATGAGGGTGGGAGGTAGGCATAACTATTATTGACGAATATATTTTCACCGTAAAGCCAGATACTGCTATCCGGCTTCAATCCTTTATATGAAAAGTCATCCCAAATTGGGATAGACAAAGTGTCTGCTTCTAAAACTTTTCGTTCTTGACTTGAATTAAATGATCTAGGATTATGGGATATAGCTTTTTCGCTAATTTGACCATGAACATTAAAAAAAGAAATGAACAATAAAATGACAATATGGAGTTTTAGAAGCCAATTGGGTTTCATATTTCATCAGGAGTCAATAATTCATCTTCATTCTTTGGTGCTACTACCCAGATATCAACAGTATTTCCAGTTCTAACTGATGTGCCAGACTCAGGATATTGTTGCAAGACGATTCCAGCAGCTTTTTCATCATCTTCACGCGTTTTTACTTTGCCAACTTGTAGACCACTACCAATAATGATAAATTCTGCATCCTCTTTATTATTACCAACTAATTCTGGCATTGAAAATGGTCTTCCTAATCCATTTCCTATAACTAAATCGATGGTTGAGCCTTTGGCTACATCAGCCCCAGCTTCTATTTCTTCACCGTTTACTTTTTGTTTTAAGACTGCATTTTGAAACTCGTGAGGCTCATAGGTAATTTTCCCTAACAATAGACCATAACTCTCTAAAACCATCTGTGCATTTTTTAATGAGCCATCCACTAATTTTGGCATTTTCACATCAGGTGGACTGGTGGCATTTAGAGAGACATAAATCTTCCTATTTTCTTTCACCTTTTTTCCTTCTTTAGGATCTTGACTTAAAACAGTTAAAGCGGGCTGTTCAGCAGAAAAGCCAGAATCTGCCGTTACCTCATACCTTAAATCTCTTTCCAATAAAAATTCATCTAATTCATCCAAATGAACGCCTTCCAATTGAGGAACAGTTATGCTTTCCCCGTGGTGTGTTGTTACAGGTAAATAGATGTAGAAAAAACTCAATACGAGAATAATAGATAGTCCAATTATTATACCTAGATGTATGAATAAATCTTTTAAAGAATTAGCTTTTAGCTTCATTTTGCAATGGTTTGTTTTTTCATTTTTTCAGTTCCGAACGAGAGTATTTTATCAATGAAATCATAAGGCTTATAGCCATTGATTGCGGTTTGATGAAAAATACAAGTTGCTGGTGTCATACCCGGCAAAGAGTTCACTTCAATTATAATAGTTTCTGCACTTAAATCCTCATATACCCTAACAAAAGCATCAATTCTGGCGTAACCAGTGATATTGAGTACTTCTGCGGTTTTTTTCAGTGTGGACTTTACTTGTTCCGCTACTTTTTTATAATTCTCCGATTCAGGAGTATATCTCGCAGGTGTTATGTTTTGACCTTCACCAGCCAGGAATTTTTCTTCCAAACTTAAAACTTCACCAACTGCTAACGCTTCTGAAGGCTCAAATATTTCATAATTGATACTTCCATCTTCAGTGAAATGCGTTAAAAGTCCACCCGTTATCTCTAAAAAGTGCTTTGCATCCTTTTTTTCTATTAATTCTTCTAATAGAAAAAAATTCTTCTGAGGAAATTCTTCATTCTTTTTAAGTTTCAGAATAGTGGCTAAATCTTCAATAAATTCAGCTTGGGGTCTAAACATCATTCCAGCAAAAGCCTCTAATTCAGCTCTATTTTTTATTTTTTTAACTGCTGAACTACATCCGTCATCTGCTGGCTTTGCAATCAATGGATAGCTCAATTGCTGTTCAATAGCCTTAATTTCTGCTTCTCTATTGCTTTGCCATTTATCTTCATACACCAATCGATGATCGGCTACTGATATTCCAGCAGCTTTAAGGATTTCATTTGTATCATATTTATTAATTGTGATTTTAGAACTTTCCACATCTGAGCCATTATAAGGGATATTCAATTTTTCCAATTCGGTTTGAACAGCCCCGTCTTCTCCTGGTCTTCCGTGAAGAGCTATAAAAGCCACATCAATTAATTCAGGCAAATCATTATAGGATATCTTTTTTAATGCTGTATTGGTAATGCTCGCATACTTTTCTGTTATCTCACTGCTTTCAAATTTAATTTGCGAGATGATCGGGTGTATCTGGTAATTTTTAATTTTATCCTTGATATCGTCAGCATTATCTTTCAACATAATGTTGATGGGTAATGTATACAATTCGTGTTGATCTTCATTTCCGCTTAAGAAAATCGGGATAGGTAAATATTTTTCTGATGAAGATAATTTTTCATAAATATTCCTTCCGCTTTCTACTGAAATATGTCGTTCAGTAGAAAATCCACCCATGATTACGCCAACATTAATTTTCTTTTGTGCTTTCTTTTTTAATCCTTCTAAATCCCTATCCAGTTGCTTGATCATCTTATGAAATTCAAAATGATGCTTTCCTGATTTTAATCTTGCTTTTAAGGATGTTCTGATGATATAGCTCAAAAACTGAGAAGGATTAAGCCCAATTTCAGCTGCCTGATGAAAGAAAAATGATGACGGTAACATACCGGAAGTTGTATTGGGATCATTTAAGAAAACCTTTCCTTCTTTAGTGATAAAACCATCTATTCTTGCATATACATCAATCTGAAGTGCTTTAAACAAATCAGAACATTGGGTTCTTATCTTTTCTATGATATCTTGAGGAGCATCTATAGGTGTGATTTTCCTACTAATTCCAGGCAGGTACTTCGAACGATAATCAAAAACGTCTTTACCTTTCCTAATTTCGGTAGGAGGTAAGGCAATTGGTCGTCCATTTTCATCCTGAATTACAATACATGAAAATTCTTTGCCTTCAATAAATGATTCAATCAGGAGTGAATCTTCTGAATCAATTGCTTTAAGTTTTATAACTTCTTTTTGTGTAGAAAATGTTTTATCAAGGAAGTTCAATAATTCTTCAGGTGTGTATATTAAGTCTTCTTCTATAATTACTGGAAGCCCTATACCTTCTCTAATGTCAACTAATCTGGCTATGAAGCTGATTTTTTCTTCGTAATTGTATTTGTCCCAATCACTTTTATTGATCTCTAATTCAAAAAAGCTTTTCTGAATTAAACTTTCAAATTTTGCTAAATCATTTTCAGTTAAAATACTCACTCCTATGGAAGATCCTTGATGCGGAGCTTTAATAACTAGAGGGAGATTCAGTTCTTTTTTTAAGCTTTCAAAGATATTTTCATGAGGTTGGTTATTCCAATCAGCTTGATTAAGAACAATGCTTTTTGGCCCATCAAAATTAGCCTGTTGAAGCAATTGTCTTTGTGCAATTTTACTGATCCCTATGGCTGATGGTAAAATACCTGCTCCGCTAAATGGGATACCATTCCATTCTAAAATGCCTTGAATATTTCCATCCTCACCATATGGGCCATGTAGTGCTAGGAATGCAAAATCTATATGTTTTTTGAAGTCAGAAGGATTGATTTTTTGCCCAACTTCGGCAATTAGTTTGTCCCAATCCTCATCTGATAAATTTTTCAGTGATTCAGCATAAATCTGAACAGGTAAATCTGATTTGGGTAAAAAATTAACGGGAGGATAGAAATCGCGAATGGTGCCCTTGTAGATATATTGCCAATCCAATATTATGAAATGCCCTTTGCTATCTATAAAAATAGGAACAGCTTCAAAAATTGATTTATTAAGATTGTCATAAACCGTTCTTCCACCTGCAAAGGATATTTCTCTTTCTCTTGACTGACCTCCAAAAAATATTCCGATTTTCATTTATTCGATTTATATGGATTTTAAAATTTTATCACTTGAATATGAAGCCGGTTAATGTTCAAAACCTTACAGATCATTGTTGAATCCAAATCAAGATGATTCAATTTATTAAAATGTAAAAATAACATATCAATTAAGAATTCAACCCATGATTTGATTTTTGTAATTTAAAAAGTGGAATAAATTAGCTTGACTTTATTTCTGAATCATAAATCTTTCCGTAGCGGTAATTCTTTTGGTATTCAATCTTAGAATATACATGCCCTCTGCTAATTGAGAGACATTAAAACTAATGAATTGATTCAAGATTTTAGGTTCTGTAAATTCTAGCATCACTTTGCCCGTCATATCTAAAACTTGAAAGAAACCTTCTTCAGCAATTTCCAAATTCAAATGTAAATTAAGATCGTTTTTAGCTGGATTAGGATAAATTACAAAGGGCTTTCTTGTATTTGGATAAGGAGGTGGTGGTGATTGCCCTACAAAAAAGGTGATGTTTTTTAAGTAGATATTCTGCCCATTATCATGCGTAACTTTAAAAGCTAATCTTATTTTTTCTTTGAAAACATAGGGTGATAAATCTACAAATTCATTCCTCCAAATTAATTGATTAGGAACATCATTGCCGAAAGAGGTAGCCAATGAGTCTCCTGATTTACTGTATATCAAGGAATTGAAATTCTTTCCATTATCATCGGAAAGGTAAATTTCAAATTTTTCAGCTTGCCTAAATGGTTTTCTATAAGAGAGGTCAAATATTAGTCCTAAATAATTGGTATTACTGACATCTAATAACGGACTTATCAACCAGTCTTCAGATGATTCTTTTGTAATATTAGATGAATTACTATTGACCGCTCTGTTATCCGTGCTAAAGACCCAACCTTGATCTTTATCAGGATTAAATTCGAACCAGTTATCGTTATCGTTTTCACGCAAACTTAATCTCAAGGGAGGGAGTTCTTCAAAACAATTATTCTGAAATGGCAGATAGAAAGTATTAATAACTTCTTCTTCCGTATTATTTGTGATAACCCTTATTTCATATTCTCCAATGTTTTGCTCGGGCTGAGGAATTATTATTTCTACTTGAGTTTCCTGTCCTGAAACTAAAACCTCGTCATTTATAATATATTCTTTTGTAAGTTCATTATTATTTAATACTTGTATTTTATAATTACTTATGTTCTCTCTACCTACATTTTTGATAGTCAAAATCCCTTCAAAGCCTTCATCACAAAAAAGAGGATTTATATCTTCCCATCGTATAATCTCAATTTCTTTATTTTTCTTATCGGATTCCTTTACGTTAAATTCGCTTATATAAAAATTATTGGAGAGCCTGTTTTCAGCAACAATATTAAAGCAAACCGATTCCTCATCTTTCAAGCGGTTAAGATCTATTTTTACCGTATCCCAATCTAAACGGAATTCTGGACTGAAAATAGAGTCAACCTCATAGGCTGTAGATAAATCAGTAATGGAATTGGAAAAAACCAAATCGTTGAAGGTTCTCCCACAATCATAAGAAGCATAAATACTGACTCTATTCGGGATGGAATCTTCTGCTTGTGCAAATACGAAACTTAATTCTGGCACCTCAATGGTCGTGAAATCGAAAATAGGAGAAATTATTTCCTCTTTTTGACCGAAATTCTGGCGATTTTCATAAAAGGGAATTCCAATAGCATTGTCATAAAGTGTCCAGGTTTCCTCTTCATCAATATTTCGAATAAACCAAGGAGCGATATTGTTTTGAAATTTCTTTTCATAAGGGAGGGTTCCTTCTGCAAGCTTTTGATAGTATTCAAGCTTTTGATTATTTTCCATGCGCTCATCTTCGAAACCATTAGTCAGGTTAACTCGATAAAAAATGGAATATTGACCAGTCTCTTCAAAATTTAAAAGTGAAAAATAAACGGTTTTTTCTTGACCGCTCTGAAGCGTATCGTTAAATTCAATTGTTTCTTCCAATATCCCATCTATAAACATTTGAACACTATATTCTCCTATGGGAAGCATTCCTTGGTTTTTTATGGTAGTCTGAGGATTAAAATTTCCACTACAACTTCCTGTAAACCTTGAATTTAATTCCGTTAATCCTAAATCGCGATTGAAGACAGGCGGATTCTCCAACCCTCTTGATTCGGTAAGGCTTAATCTCCTTGGACTGTTTTCAACCACTGTCCGAACCCTTGTTTTTTGATCCAATGTAAAGACATTCATGCATTCATCATTTGTATAATCCATGAAGTTTTGAACCATATCCAAACTCCCACAAGTGGTTTTAGATAGATTACAACCAGTGCTGGAGCTGCTTGCTTCGGGAGTGTCATCACAAAAATCATCAACAGAACATCCTCCATCTCCCCAGATATGTCTTAACCCAAAAAAATGTCCCATTTCATGAGTAGCAGTTCTGCCCTTACTTTCGAATGTAGGACTGTCTGGATTTTCGCCAAAATATACATAATCTAAGCTAACCCCATCGATCAGTCGGTTATTACTAGCCTCATCCAATCCTGCTAGATTTGAAACAGGAAATTCTGCCCAGCCTAAACTTCCACCAGCTAAATCGGCCACCCAAATATTGAGGTAATCTTCAGCAGGCCAATAGCTCTCGGCACTTAATATTGTTCTTTCTTGATAGCTATAAGTAGATTGGCTTCCTGGAATCCTGACAATACCATTCGTTTCTTGACCATCAGGGTCTTGTCTGGCATAGACAAATTCGATTTCAAAAGAAGCTGCTATTGATTTAAAATCATCTAAGGTTTCGCTAGAATCGCTATTGAGTCTATTAAAATCTTCATTTAAGATTTCAAGTTGACGATCAATTCTACTTTTCAGTAAGTTACCCCCAGTTCCAACGGGTTCTCCATTATGGATAATGTGAAATACGACAGGGATTTCAACTGTAACAGCTTGCGTCCTTTGAGAAAATGGTGATTGTAGATTTTTTTTATCCTCTATCCATTTTTCGAATTTCTCTGTACTTAATTCAGGTTTTCTATTTTCCCTTTCTTCTAATAATTGTGGTACAGCACATCGCTCCTGTGCCTTGATGTTAATGGAAAGGAGGCTTATTAGAATAAATACACCACTCCTAATGAAGAATATCAAATTAGAGTGATGTAGTTTTTTCATTGGGCTCAAATAGTTTTGTCTAAATTTAATTAGACTCTAAGTTAAAACCAAAAGTTAAGTTCAAACTAAGTTGAACGCAAAATTATCTTTTGAAGATAATAGTAATTCAAAATTATATTACTTCATGGTTTGAGGTAGTTCAGCATTTGGGTCATCTGCAGAAGTGATGTTAATAGCTTCTACAGAAGTAACTTCAGGAACGGCTTTTTTAACGGCTTCTTCAACACCCGCTTTTAACGTCATAGTTGACATAGGGCAATTGCCACAGGCGCCCAATAATTCTAAACGTAAAAGGCCATCGTTAAAGTCCAATACTCTTACATTACCTCCATCTGCCTCTAAATAGGGTCTTATGGAATCCAATGCTTTTTCTACTCTATTTAAAATATCCATAATTTATTGATTTCAACTCGTCATTTCAACTGTTTTTGTACCCGCCATGCTTGCATTTCTAATGGCTACTTGTCGGGCTAATTTTTGGGCTAAATCCTTAAACGCATCAGCAGATGGACCATCTTTCATTGCGGTAGGATAACCTGAATCCCCACTTTCACGAATGGATTGTACTAATGGCATTTGACCTAAAAATGGGATGTCATATTCTTCACTCATTTTATAGCCTCCGCCTTCACCAAAGATAAAATATTTATTATCAGGTAATTCTGCAGGTGTGAAATAAGCCATATTTTCAACCAATCCCAGAATAGGAACATTAATTTGTGGTTGCTTGAACATCCCAATTGCTTTTTTAGCATCAGCTAAGGCCACCTTTTGAGGAGTAGTAACAACTACTGCACCTGTAACTGGTATGGTTTGTACTAAAGTCAAATGAATATCACTAGTACCTGGAGGTAGATCAATTAGTAAATAATCTAATTCTCCCCAATCCGTATCACCTATGAACTGCTTTAAAGCAGAACTAGCCATTGGCCCTCTCCAAACCACTGCATTATCTGGTGGAGTTAAGAATCCAATGGATATTAATTTTATTCCGTATTGCTCAATTGGAACAATTACATTTTTACCATCTACTTGCTTAACTTCAGGTTGCTCTGCCTCACAATTGAACATAGTTGGGATTGAAGGGCCAAATATATCGGCATCAATTAATCCTACTTTTGCCCCTTCTTGTGCTAAAGAAACGGCTAAATTAGCTGTGACAGTAGATTTCCCTACACCACCTTTTCCTGAACCAATGGCAATGATGTTTCTTACATTAGGTAATAAGGGTGCTGAACTTCTTGTTGAGGTAACATTTGAAGTCATATTTGGGAATACTTGTAAATCTTTATCTACATGTTTATGAATGGCATTGATACAATCATTTTTGATGATTTCTTTAAGTGGACAGGCAGGTGTTGTCAACACCACAGTGAAATATACCGCATTCCCATCAATGCTCACATCTTGAATCATATTAAGTGTCACCAAATCTTTTTTGAAATCTGGATCATCTACAGTACTTAATGCTTTAATTATGCTATCTTTAGTAACAGCCATATATATCTATTATAATTAAAAAAATCGTAGTTTTGCTTTGAAATTGTTGCAAGTTAAACTTTATCAATTTAGCTAACAATTCATACGTGAAATTAGTTGGAATTAGTTTAAATAAAAGTAAAAATTTTGACAAACCAGTGGGATTAAGTCCAAAAACCATACAGGAAGTACAGGATAGAGCCGAAATAGAAGAGGTAGTAGGCGATTATGTGCCACTCAAAAAGAAAGGGCAAAACATGTGGGCGTGTTGTCCTTTTCATGATGAGAAAACGCCTTCTTTTTCTGTAGCACCCAATAAAGGGATTTACAAATGCTTTGGTTGCGGTAAAGCTGGTGATTCCATACAATTTATCATGGATTTGGAAGGACTTAATTTCCCAGAAGCTATTCGTCAATTAGCCGATAAATATGGAATTGAAATTGAAGAAACGGAATCTTCCCCAGAGCAACAAGAAGCATATAATGAAAGAGAAAGCCTTTACATTGTGCTTAATTTTGCAGCTGAGTATTTTAAAGATTTATTGCATAATCATCCACAAGGAAAGTCCATTGGCTTAAGTTATTTTAAAGAAAGAGGTTTTTCAAATGCTACTATTGATAAGTTTGATTTGGGATTTACTTTAGATCAGTGGGATGGTTTAATAAAAGCTGCTAAAACAGCAGGTCATTCTGAAGAATTGCTTGAAAAAGCAGGTTTGATCATCAAAAAAGAAGATAAAACTTACGATAGATTCAGGAACAGAGTAATTTTCCCTATTCATTCTATTTCTGGAAAGCCTATAGCCTTTGGTGCCAGAATACTTATCAATGATAAAAAGCAACCGAAATATATAAATTCTCCCGAAACGGATGTTTACCATAAAAGTGAAGTGCTTTATGGAATAGCTCAGGCTAAAAAAAGCATTAGAGATGAGGAGAATTGCTTTTTGGTTGAAGGCTATACGGATGTAATATCTCTGCATCAATCCGGAGTGGAGAATGTGGTGGCTTCTTCAGGAACCTCTCTGACAACTCAACAGATTAAGTTGATTGGAAGATATGCTCAGAATGTCACTGTTTTATTCGATGGTGATGCAGCTGGTTTAAAAGCCGCCATGCGAGGTATCGATCTGATTTTAGAAGGTGGCCTAAATGTAAAGGTGGTCATTTTTCCAGATGGTGAAGATCCGGATAGTTATTCACAAAAAATGGGAGATGAAGCTTTCAAAAGCTTTTTAGATGAAAATGCTAAGGATTTCATTCGCTTCAAATCGGATTTACTTTTGGAAGAAACCAAACAGGATCCGATCAAAAAGGCAGAAACCATTCAGGATATTGTACGCTCCATTTCCAAAATTCCTGATCCTGTTAAAAGAGCTATCTACATTAAGGAATGTAGCGATATACTTGAAATTGATGAAGCCCTTTTAATTGCGGAACAAAATAAAGTCATTCTTAGGGAAAAGCAGAGCAAAGGAGATATTACCAAACGTCAGGCTAATTATTTAAGCGAAAGTTATAATCAAGCTCCTGAACAAATTCAAAAGCAATATACTCCTTTTGATGTTGTGGCATTGCAAGAAAGAGAAAGTATACGCTTGTTGCTTACTTATGCAGAATTACCCTTGGCAGATGATAAATTGGTCATAGATTATTTGTTACAGGAGTTGGCTGATACAGAATTTATACATCCTGTTTATGCTGAAATACTTAAAGACTTTGTTTCTAACTTAAAGGATGGAGTTATTTTGAATGAATCCTATTTCATTAAAAACGGATCTGAAGAGGTACGTAAAGTAATTTTTTCACTTTACACTGATCGTTATGAGTTAAGTGAAAACTGGGAAAAGAAATTTGAAATTTATACTCCTCATGAGCGCCATATACTAAATGACTCGATTTATATTCATGTTCTAAGACTAAAGCATCGTTCCATTCTTCATTTAATGGAAAAAAATACAGAGAAATTGAAAAATACTGATACTCAAGAAGATGAACAGATTGTGTTGCAGTATTTAATGCAACTTAATCAAGCTAAAATGGAAATTGGTAATTTATTGGGAATGGTTGTAGTGAAATAATATTAACCCTATGAATCGGAATAGCTAGTGTTTAAGCTTTTGATGTCTTAAACTGTAATTTGTGTTTTCTTGTTTAGCCTTTGATTCAAATCATTACAGCTTTAGCTGTATATTTCTCAGTGATCTTAGTGTAAAACTTAGCGCAACTTTGTGATTAGTCCAATATTCAAACACTTGGAGCACGTATTCGTTTTAATTTTTGTCGGGTAATCATTAAATATTGGCTACCTTTGTGATTTATTATTTTTCAAAGATTTATGTCGTCAGAAAGAATTCAATTAGATACTATAGAATCAGCTATTGAAGCTATTAAAAACGGAGAAATCATCATTGTTGTGGATGATGAAGATAGAGAAAATGAAGGTGATTTCATTTGTGCTGCCGAAAAAGTAACTCCTGAAATTATAAATTTCATGTCCAAGCACGGAAGAGGCTTGATTTGTGCATCTCTACCAGAAGATAGATGTAATGAATTAGGTTTAGAATTGATGGTAGGTAAAAATACTGCTCAATTTGAAACCCCATTCACTGTTTCTGTTGATTTAATAGGGGAGGGCACTACTACAGGGATTTCCGCTAGTGACAGATCAAAAACCATTCAGGCTTTAGTTAATCCAAATACTAAACCAGAAGTTTTGGGTAAACCGGGTCACATTTTTCCTTTAAAAGCTAGGCAAGGTGGTGTTTTAAGGAGAACTGGGCATACGGAAGCTGCTGTTGATTTTTCAAGATTAGCTGGTTTAACTCCTGGTGGCGTTTTAGTTGAAATTATGAATGAAGACGGTACGATGGCTCGCCTTCCTGACTTGAGAATAGTTGCAGATAAATTTAATCTGAAATTAGTGGCGATAAAAGATTTAATCGAATACAGATTAAATAATGAGTCATTGGTGGAAGAAAAGGTAGATGTAGAAATGCCAACGGATTATGGTGATTTTAAATTAGTAGCTTTTGAACAAACTACTACTAAAGATAATCATTTAGCCTTAGTAAAAGGAGAGTGGAAAGAAGATGAGCCGGTTTTGGTTCGTGTGCATTCCTCTTGTTTAACGGGAGATATTTTTGGTTCATGCCGATGCGATTGTGGCCCTCAGCTTCACCAAGCTATGGAAATGATTGAGAAAGAAGGGAAAGGCGTGATTGTCTATATGAATCAAGAAGGGAGAGGAATTGGGCTGATGAATAAGTTGAAGGCTTATAAATTGCAAGAACAAGGTATGGATACCGTAGAGGCGAATGTTGCCTTAGGCTTTAAAATGGATCAGCGTGATTACGGTGTTGGAGCTCAAATTTTAAGAAAATTAGGTGTTAGAAAAATCAGACTAGTTTCTAATAACCCTACAAAAAGAGCTGGTTTGCTTGGTTATGGCTTGGAAATTGTGGAGAATGTAGCTTTAGAAATTCCACCAAATAAGCATAATGAAAACTATCTACGAACCAAAAGGGACAAAATGGGGCACAGTATCCTTAAAAATAGCTAATGTGAAAAGTATTTTCATCTTTACGATATCGCTTTTTGTGTATGTCTCCACATCTTTTGCTCAAGATTTACCGCAAGAAATGTGGCATCCTGGCTATGTTGTATTAGATTCTGAAGATACATTACAAGGGAAGATTCAATATGACTTTGAATCAAATTTGTTGCAATTCACCTCTGATGAAAGAGTAAAAACTTTTACCTCACAGAATATTCTTTTTTTCAGCTTTCACTGTCAATTTTTCAAAAGAGTAAGATCAGTTTATTCAATACCTTTTGATCTTAAAGGAACCGTAAAAGCACCTATATTTTTTGAAATATTGGAGGAAGGTAAGATTACCTTAATGACAAGGGAATATGTGATTATTGAAAATAATAATAGGTTTGGAAACCCCATGTATAGAACCAGAGGATTTGGAAGCAGAGAAATATTAACCTATGATTATTTCCTGTTGACCGATGACGGAACAATCCATAGGTTTTCGGAAAAGAGAAAAGATCTATATCCTTTCTTTGGGAGATTTGAGCAGCAAATGATTGATTATATTAAAGAAAGAAGATTAAAAGTAGATAAGCAAGGTGATTTGGTAACCATTATGAAATACTATAATGGATTGGTTTCATCTCGCTAGAAGTTAAATTTATATATGGAAAGACCTTTGATTTTAGTGAGTAATGATGACGGAGTAACTAGTAAAGGAATTCGTCATTTGGTGGAATGTATGAAGGATTTAGGAGAAGTAGTTGTAGTGGCTCCAAATAGCCCTCAATCTGGAATGGGACACGCTATTACTATAGGAAATACGCTTCGGTTAGATAAAACGGATATTTTTGGTGATGATATAACAGCTTATGAATCTTCAGGAACACCAGCTGATTGTGTGAAACTAGCTAAACATCATGTCCTTAAAGATAGAACGCCTGATTTAATTGTTAGTGGTATTAATCACGGTAGTAATACATCCATAAGTGTGCTATATTCTGGCACTATGTCGGCCGCTATTGAAGGTGCTATTGAAGGTTGTCCATCAATAGGTTTTTCATTATGTGATTATGCGCAAGATGCTGAGTTTGAACATGCATTAGAGTATGTAAAAGCAATAGCTAAACAAGTTCTTGATACAGGTCTTCCAAGATACACTACTTTAAATGTAAACTTCCCTCCAAAGAGGAATGAACGCATTAAAGGCATAAAAATTTGTAGGCAAGCCAGAGCTAAATGGGAAGAAGAATTTGATCAAAGGTTTGACCCCAATGGCAGAAGATATTTCTGGATGGCAGGTAATTTTGTGAATTTTGATAAGGGTGAGGATAATGACGAGTGGGCAATTGCCAATAATTATGTTTCTGTTGTTCCTTGCCAATTTGATTTAACGGCACATCATACCATCAGTATGCTTAATGATGAATGGGATATTAAAATTGATTAAGAATGGCAAAAAAGAAACAGTTAGGTTATGAAGAATCTCTTCAAAAATTAGAAGAGATATTAAATAAAGTCGAGCATGAGGAAATTCCGATTGATCAACTTACAGAATTAGTGAATGAATCCATGGAGTTATTAAAAAATTGTAAATCCATGCTGAAAGGAACAGAAAAAAGGGTGGAAGATGCCTTCAATGAAATGGAGGATTAAAATTACAAATTGTAAGAGTCGCAATACTTAAGTAATAATTCCTGTCCTTTTTGTTTATTAAACTGAGCCAATTCCTGATAATCTTTACAAGCCTTTTGATTACGTTTAAGGTTTAAATAACATTCAGCCCGCTTTAAAAGTATTTTTTCATTTTTATATCCCAGGCTTATCGCTTTAGAAAAATCATGAATGGCACCATCATAATTTTCCATATGTTGATATATTATTCCCCTGTTGTAATATGCATTCTCAAGTAACCTTTCGTTTCTTATCAAATTATTAAAATCCGATAATGCAAATAAAGTGTTTGCTTGAATTGCATATAAAACTCCTCTATTAAATCGAGCTTTAAAATGCTCTGGATTTAATTTCAAGAGTGAAGTAAAGGCTTTTTGTGCTTTTCGATAACTAGAATCTTTCATAAAACTTAGGGCAGCATAATATAAAGCATCCTCATTTTTATTATCGTAATAGAGTGCATTACCAAAATCAATAACTGCGCTTTTATATTCTCCTTTTTTATAATATGAACGGCCCCTTCCTAAATACGCAATGGTTAAATCTCTTTTATTATAAATGGATTTATCATACATTTCTATTGCTTGACTATATTGTTTCATTTCCTCATAGCAACGGGCTGTATTGTATAGCATCATTTCATTTCTGGGATCCAAATTTAATGCTTCCTCAAAATGATATAGTGCATTTTGATAATCACCAGAATCAAAATACTGACTTCCTTTTTCCTTGTGATCAGTGCAGGCTAATAAAATGATAGTGCTTAAGCTTATGATGAATAATTTTTTCATAGTAATTTTAAGAGTTGATACACTAAACTAATGGAATAGTTTTTATATTGAAACTCATTTTTGATTTTTTTTAATCGCAACCTTATTTTAACTCTTGCAGCTGTATGTTGAAATTCATTAATTCTAAATCATTAAGTACTTATAATACTTTTGGATTTGATGTGAAAGCAGATTTATTTATTGAAATTAATTCTACTGAGGAGTTTAAAGAATTACTGAATACTACAGAATGGAAAAGCAATCCACGATTATTATTGGGGGGCGGTAGCAATATATTGCTTACAGATGATTTTCATGGTTTGGTGGTGGTTAATAGAATTTCAGGAATTGAAATAATAGAAGAGAATAATAAATCAGTTACTGTAAAATGTGGAGGGGGTGAAAACTGGCATCAATTTGTGCTTTATACCCTTAAGCATAACTGGGGTGGATTGGAGAATTTATCTTTAATCCCTGGGACAGTAGGTGCTGCACCCATGCAAAATATTGGGGCTTATGGTGTGGAAATCAAAGATACTTTTCAATCCCTTGAAGCTATCAATTTAAATACAGGAAAGTTAGAGGTGTTCTTTTCAGAACAATGTAAGTTTGGTTATCGAGAAAGTGTTTTTAAGCATAAATTGAAAGGTCAGTATCTAATTGCATCCGTAAGCTTTCAACTTGATAAAGCTAATTTTCATCAATTAAAACTTGATTATGGTGTCATTAAAAATGTGATGGCTGAAAAGAATATTGAACATCCTTCTATTCAAGATGTAAGTGATGCAATTATCAAAATTAGGCAATCAAAGCTTCCGGATCCTGCAGAAATCGGAAATTCAGGTAGTTTCTTCAAAAATCCAATTATTGATGTAGCAGAATTTAAAAAGTTACAAAATGAATTCCCAGAGATCCCATCTTATGATCTGGGGAAAGGGCAAGTGAAATTAGCAGCGGGTTGGTTGATTGAAAAGGCAGGGTGGAAGGGGTATCAAGAAAATGGTGTTGGGGTGCATCAAAAACAGGCTTTGGTATTAGTAAACTATGGAGAGGGCAAAGGGAAAGACATATTGAATTTGGCCAAAAAAATTCAGGACTCAATTCAATCTAAATTTGGAGTTGAATTAAGCCCTGAAGTGAATTTTATTTAGGTTTATTGTAAATCTTTATTTTACAAAAGTAACCTCACTTGAAATAATAAAATCTTCTTCAATCTCTACTCCGAATAATGCTGCTAAGGCAGTAATGTCTTCTTCATGTTTAATTTTTAGCTGATCGGCAGAAGCAGATAAAATTTCAAAATCATAGGTTTCACCGCTATTGCTGTTAAAAGTGATAACACTACCATCTGAATTTAAAGAATAGGTTCCTGCGTCTTCATCGCTTGTTCCTTCGTTTGATGTAAATGTATCATCCTCTCTAAATACAAGCGTTTGCCCATCGCCTTCAAATTGTGGTCCTAAGTCCTGATCAGTATAAGGTTCGCCATCTACTAGAAAGGTTGTTTCTACCTCCGTGGAAGTCCAAAGACCTACTAAATCTGCTTTGTTTGCTAGGTTTTCTTCGTCATCATTGTTACATGCTTGGAAAGCTAACATTCCGACAACTAATACTAGTAATAATTTAAAATTTTTCATGTATATATAATTAAGTTCAGAACAAAAGTAAATAAAAATATGGTCAGTAGGAAGGTTTGCTTTACAGCAAGTAATAAAATAACTTATTTTAAAGATTATTTAAATCATATGCGTTACATTTTGTAAGTTTCCTTCATAATGTTCTACTGCCACACCAAATTTCTCCAAAAAGTCTAATCCTTCATCTCTTTCCAAGCCTTTGTAATGAGCGTAAGAATTTAAATAAATTACTTTTTTAATTCCCATACTGAAAATTATACGGGCACAAGATAGGCAAGGGGACAGCGTTACATAAAGCGTGGAATTTTCAACCGAGGCATTATTTTTCACTGCATACATAATGGCATTTTGCTCAGCATGAATGGCTAGCATACAACTGCCTTTAGAGTCCAAGCCACAGCCTTTACCAGGAAATTCTTCATCGCAATTATGAGTACCTGCTGGAGGTCCATTATAACCAATAGAAATAATTCTGGTTTCTTTAGTTAATACTGCACCCACATGCCGTTTAATACAATGCGAGCGTTTGGCCAGATTAACAGCCAGTTCCATGAAAATATCGTCAAATTGTGGTTTTTCCATAAAACAAATATAATGGATTATGGTGCTATCATTAATAAAATTGTAAATTGCTTTTAAAATAAAAACGGGAAATTATGAAAAAATTAATCACATCTATTTTCGCTTGCTTTGCATTGATTATATTATTTAGTTTTGATGCGCAGGCTCAAGAGGCTTTAAAACAAAAACCAAGTCCATTAGGTATGGTAACTTACACTTTTGAAGACACTTATGTGAAAGTAACCTACGGAAGACCTCATTTAAGAGGGAGAGAAGCGTTTACTGAAACTGCGGAATTAGCACCCTTAGGTAAAATTTGGAGAACAGGTGCAAATGAAGCCACCGAAATAACGGTTACAGATGAAATCAAAATGGCTGGAGAAACCGTTCCAGCAGGGACTTACTCTGTTTTCACTATTCCAGGAGCTAAAAGTTGGACGATCATTTTAAATAAGGATGTAGGACAATGGGGTGCTTATAAATATGATGAAGAGCAGGATTTAGTTAAATTCGAAGTTCCAGTTAATAAATCAGATGAAATGTATGAGCCTTTTACTATTCGGTTTGATCAATCAGGCGGGGAAGTAAGTATGCAAATGATTTGGGCTAATACAATGGTGAGTATTCCGATTGAATTTTAGAAAGAATATTTCTTTAAACTAATTGAAAAGCTATAAGGACACAAAACCTTGTAGCTTTTTCTGTTTTATGCTAATTTGAATCAAATATAATCTCACTCAATAATTATACACTATGACTTTCTTCAAAGAGTTTAAGGAATTTGCCATAAAAGGAAATGTGTTCGATATGGCGGTTGGTATCATCATTGGCTCAGCTTTCACCAAAGTTGTGAATTCTATAGTGGCTGATTTTATTATGCCTGTTTTAAGTATTTTTATTGGACAAATTAACTTTAAGGATTTGGCTTATGTGTTTCAGGAAGCGGAGGTCGATGATAAGGGAAACGTAATCAATGCTGCTATCACTATAAATTATGGGAATTTGATTCAGACTACAATAGATTTCTTGATTATAGCTTTTTGTATTTATCTAGTCGTTAGGATGTTCAATAAGCTAAGAAAGAAATCTGAAAATGAACAAGATAGCACAGTAGCAACGCCTAAAAATATTGAGCTATTATCTGAAATTAGAGATTTGCTGAAAGAAAAGAATCAACGCTAGTTTTTTCTTGACTTACTTCCATGTATGTACAATAATTGCTAAATTCCATTATCAAAACATATACACTATGAACAGACGAAAATTTATACAGCAGGCAGGAATGACCTCGGCTTTAGCATTTATTTCACCTTCTATACTCTCATCTTGTGCACCACAAGCTCAAGGGGTTGCAAAAGAAGCAGGTTTGCAATTATATACTTTAAGAGAAGCCTTAGAGAAAGATTTTAAAGGTACTATTGAAAAAGCAGCGAATATTGGGTATAAAAACCTGGAATTTTTCAATTATTCTGATGGTAAATATTTTGGAAACAGCATTAAAGAAGTGAAGTCCATTTTGGATGAATTTGGCTTAAAAGCTAAAAGTAGTCATGTTTTAACAGGTTGGGCAATGCCTAAAAATATTGGGACTATGACCAACGATTGGGAAAGAACAGTAGCGGATGCAGCTGAGTTAGGACAAACACACATAGCTTGTGCTTATCTTTTTGATTCGGAACGAGAAAGTATAGATGATTATAAAAAATTATCTGACCTTATGAATTCATGTGGAGAAACTGCTAAAGAATATGGAGTACAAATGGCCTATCATAACCATGATTTTGAATTTCAAGCATTAGATGGTAAAATTCCTTATGATCTATTATTGTCTCAATGTGATGTAAATCTGGTTAAATTTGAATTGGATTTATATTGGACAGCTAGAGCAGGAGTAGATCCAGTGGAATACTTTAAAAATAATGAAGGAAGATTCCCTTTATGGCATGTAAAAGATATGGGAGCAGGAGAGGAGCAATTCTTTTCAGCAGTAGGAGAGGGTGTAATCGACTGGCAAAAAATCTTTAATCATGCATCCACTGCAGGTTTAAAGCAATTCTTTGTAGAACAAGATGATACGAAAAGTGGTAAACCTTTTGAAGAAATTACAAAGAGTTATAAGTATTTGAAGGGGATCAAGAGGAGTTAAAAGTAGGAAGTCAGAAGCTGGAAGTTACTTCGAGCTTCCAACTTCTGGCTTCTAACTTATTTCATTTCTTTAATCTTAATATTTCTGAACCATACATCATCACCATGATCCTGAAGAGCAATAAAGCCTTTAGGAGCAATATTACCCCAATCTTTATTTTCTTCTAATTCTGCCCATTTACTATCTGCAACAAGCTTAGCCATTTCATCAGAACCAATAGTGTATTGAACTACAGTATCTCCATTTTGGATATGAACAATATCATTGCCTTTTGCAATAATTTCAGATGTGTTCCAAGTTCCGTGTCCTTTGAAATTCTGAGGCTCTGCAGGAATAAGATCATATAATGATCCTGCTTTTCTGTTTCCATTTTTTCCTAATTTTGCATCAGGATGGTGCTTATTGTCTAAAACTTGCATCTCAGGTCCAGATTTCCAGATGTAATCATACTTTTCCTTACCTCGGTATAAAATACCTGAATTAGCAGCACTATCTACCATCCACTCAACTTTAAGGTGGAAATCCGCAAATTCTTGATCGTACACAATGTCACCGCCATCTTGAGCTCCAGCTTCACCTCGGCCTGAACCTTGGATATGAAGAGCATTTTTATCAATGTTCCAAGCTACTGGAAAACTTTCTTTTTGATATCCACGCCATCCATCAGTGGTTTTCCCGTCAAATAAAAGCTTCCAACCGTCTTCTTTTTCCTTTTCAGTTAAGCTATTTGGACCGGCAATTTCTTCTACTATTTCTTCTTGTACAGTCTCTTCAATTTCTTCAGCAGCACTTTCACTGTCTTCAGAATTTGACTTTTTACTACTATCGCAACCATAAATTGCCATTAAAGCAATAAAACCGATAAATAATGATTTTTTCATAGTTCTCTATATTTATAATTTTAAAAAATATTCTTGATTATTTAAAGTTAAAACCTGTTGGGTTTAATCTAATCCAACAGGTTCTAAATTATTAATTATAAAATTATTAATTACTAATTAGTACTCCCATCCCTTACGGTAAGTCCTCTTAATGTATTCTTCAGCGGCCTGTTTCGCATTAATGGTTTCGTATTGTGTATTAAATTTCGGATCTCCGTCAATTACAGTGAACTCATCAGAAGATACAACTCTAATTTCCTCATCATCACCAATATTTGTGATTTTCATGTTCTCTGCATCCCAATCCAGTTTTCTTCTTAAGTCTTGTAATCTTACTGCTAAATTACCAGCTACCACTACTTCATTTAATGGCCCAGCATAAGCAAAATTAGAGCTACATTCAACTCTAGATTTTTTGTTTTCTTTCGCAGCTCTTACCCAGTCCATTTCATGACCACCTTCCATAGCATTAGGAATTCTTCTTAGTTCATTAGTCACTGGTGGTGGGTTATCTTCTCTACCAATAATAAATGGTTCCATAGCATAGGTACCACAAATTAGAGTTCCTTTAGTTCCATAGAAAATGGCACCACCCCAGCCCATTTGATCGCCAGGGTACCAGCCATCTTTCAATCCTTCTGGTCTGTCAGGTTTTAATCCGCCATCATACCAGGTAAATTCAACAGCCGGCATATTGATTTTGCCTTTTTTAGGTCTTTCGCCAAAGTAGTAAGTTACTTTTTCAGCCATTGGAGCACTCTCAGTGTTTACCTGAGAAGAACTTGCTTCAAATGCATATGGATAACCTAATTCCAATGCTTTGTAAACAGGGTCCATGATGTGGCAAGCCATATCTCCTAAAGCACCTGTCCCGAAGTCCCACCAAGCTCTCCAGTTCCAAGGAGTATAAGCTTCATGGTAAGGTCTTTCAGCTGCAGGGCCTAAAAATAAATCCCAATCTAAAGTACTAGGTACCGACATTTTTTCAGTTGGTCTTTCTAATCCTTGTGGCCATATTGGACGGTCAGTCCATGCGTCTACTTTTTTTACTTCACCAATTTCGCCATTCCAAATCCATTCGCAAACTTTGCGCATATCGTCAGATGAATTTCCTTGGTTACCCATTTGAGTTGCTACTCCAGTTTTGTCAGCCAACTCTCTTAATTTCCTTGATTCGTAAACAGAGTGAGTTAATGGCTTTTGAAGGTAAATGTGCTTACCTGCAGTCATGGAATCTTTAGCTGAAACATAATGCGTATGGTCAGGAGTACTGATCATTACTGCATCAATGTCCTTATCCATTTCTTCCAGCATTTTGCGGTAGTCCTTATACTTTTTGGCTTTAGGATAGTCTTTGAAAGTTCTATCAGCATACTTCCAATCTACATCAGCTAGGGCTACAATGTTTTGAGATTTCATGTTTCTCAAATTTGAGCGTCCCATGCCGCCAACACCTATACCTGCGATATTTAGTTTATCACTAGGTGCCGTATGTCCTAAACCAGCAATGACATTGCTTGGTACGATGGTGATTCCAGCCGCAGCTAGACCCATGTTGCGTAGGAATTTACGCCTGTTTAAATGATTGTCTTTATTAGAGTCGTCCATATTAAATATTTTTGTAATGGTTTAAGTGGAATGAAATTAGGAAATCTATTGAATAAAACATAAAAATATTTGGTGAAAGGTTGAGGAGAGTGTGTTAAAAATATGTTAACTACCTGAAAAACAGGAGGTAATTTGGTAAAAAAGATAGTGTAATTTTTACACTTAGGTAGTTGAGTATTTACTTTGTGACAGTTTTTCTGAAAATTTCGTTATTATTCAATAAATATCTTCCCGAGGAACAAGTAAAAGTCACTACAAGACGCAAGCGATAGCTCAATTGTATAACAAAAAAAGCCTTTCTACATCACTGCAAAAAGGCTTTTCTAATATCTTTTAGTCTTTAATCTGTCAGTCCTAAAACTTACGACTTAAAACCTAAAACTTATTACTCCAAAAAATTATTTCCTTCTTCCACCAGAGCCCGCTTTCACTCTAGCTCTTCCACCAGATTTTCTGTCACCACCAGCACTAGGGCGCTTCTTGAAACCGCTTCCTCTTTTCTTATCTGGTCTGTCAGATCTATCTGATCTATTGGATGTTCTTGGCTCACCGCCCATTTTTGGTTCGGCTACCACTTTACGTCCGTCAAATTCACTAACGTTCAATGCGCCTAAAATCGTTTGTTCATGCTGACTTTCTACTTCCATAAATGTAAAGCTTCTTTGAACATCAATTTTACCGAATTCAATTCCATTTGGAACACTTTGTAAACCATTGATCCAACCTAGTAGAGTTCCAGCATTCAAATTATCCTTTTCACCTATGTTCAAGAATAATTTAGTGAAATCTCCACCTTTTTTTCCTCTATCATTTCTTTCGCCTCTGTTTGAATCTCTGTCTCTTCCAGCCTTAGCATTCTGATTTAAGTCAGCAGAGTTTTTGTAGTAATCCAAAAACTTATTGAATTCCAATGAAACGAATTTCTTGATTAAGTCTTCACGGCTTAAATCTTCAAATTCAGCAGCTATATTATTGATAAATGGCTCGATTTGTTTTTCATCAACCTCTGAAGCTTTTACTTTTTCAATAAAAGCCATCAATTGCTTTTCAATTACGGCATCACCGGCAGGAACTTCCGCTTTAGTGAAAGTTTTACCTAAAATTCTCTCTAATTGCTTGATTTTATTGATATCTCTTGGGCCAATAATCGCCATTGAAATACCTGCTTTACCAGCACGGCCTGTACGACCACTACGGTGCGTATAAGTTTCCAAATCATCTGGAATATTGTAGTTGATTACGTGGGTAATTTCATTTACATCCAAACCTCTAGCTGCAACATCAGTTGCAACCAACATTTGTAAATTCTTTTTTCTGTAACGACCCATTACCGCATCTCTTTGCGCTTGTGATAAATCACCGTGCAAACAATCTGCATTATAACCATCAGCCATTAATTGATCAGAAATTTCTTGTGTTTCTCTCTTAGTTCTACAGAAAATGATGGCATAAATATCAGGATTGATATCAGCAATTCTCTTTAAAGCTAAGTATTTATCTCTTCCGTTTACCACGAAGTAGAAATGCTCTACTTTATCAGCACCTTGATTTCTTTTTCCTGAAGATATTTCCTCAGGATTGTTCATATAGTTATTAGAAATCCTTAATACCTCTTTCGACATAGTCGCAGAGAATAGTAAAGTCTGTCTTTGGTCAGGCGTATGAGATAAGATAAAATCTAAATCATCTTTAAAGCCCATATTTAACATTTCATCGGCTTCATCCAGCACTACCCATTCAATGTCTTCTAATTTTAATTTCTTTCTTTTGATCAAATCCACTACACGACCAGGCGTACCTACCACAATCTGAGCTCCTTTATTCAAGGCTTTGATTTGCGTTTCTATACTTGCACCACCATAAACAGGGACTACATCTAATTTTTTAGAATATTTAGTGTAAGAGTTAAAATCATTTGCAATTTGAATTGCCAATTCTCTAGTTGGACACAATACTAATGATTGCGTTTTTTTGGAATCGCTATCAATTTGATTGATAACAGGTAATCCAAAAGCAGCTGTTTTACCAGAACCCGTTTGAGCTAAGGCAATTAAATCTTGCTTAGTGTTTAATAAATGTGGAATAGTTTTTTGCTGAATAGCAGTTGGCTCCACAAAGCCAATTTCTAAAATTGCTTTTAGGATGTCAGGCTTCAGGCCTAATTCTTCAAATGTTAACATGTGTTGTTTTAAAATTTAATACAATATCAGGGATATGTTGTGACATGACTGCTAAGCAGCCTATTGCATTAAGCGACTCTCGATTATTCCCTGGCTTAACCCAAGCCATTTTCGAACCTTTCGAGTAGCCTAGGATTGTAATTGTTGCACAAATGTATAAATACTTTTTTGATAAATCACTATAGTTCGAAAAATAACCAAATAATATTTTGTGAAATTTAAAATATTTCAATCTAAAAAGTTATTTGTTTTATGTGATATCTATCACTTAAATACTTTGTAGCTGCTAATTTTATATTAACCTTTGTCTTAAATAATTAGATAAAGAATTTCAATGAGGTATTTAATATTAACATTTTTTTTATGCTTTTCACATCTTGGGTTTACTCAAATCTTAAATCTACAAAACTCAAAAATTGAAAAAGACAGTAGTTTGATCAAAGGAAATGTGACAGCTAGTTTTTCAATGTATAATAGAAGTGCAGCCGCAAATGAACCAGTAGAATTTTTTGGCTACAATTTAAAATCTAGTATTGCTTTATTTCTTAAGAATTCACGACTCGCTTTTATCAACGATTTTTCTTACTTAAGGGTTAATGAAGATCCTTTCCTTAATACAGGTTTTCAGCATTTACGCTTCAGCATGTTTGAAGATAGGAGAGTCCATCCGGAAGCTTTTGTACAATTTCAGTATGATAATTTTAGAGGGTTGTTTCCGCGCTGGATTACTGGTGTAGGGCTCAGACATGATTTAGTTAAAACGGAAGATTTTAGCTTCTTTTTTAGCCCTGGAATTATGTGGGAATATGAAGCATGGATGATCCCGGGAAGTGAGGAACAAGTCAAAGTTAGCTTTTTGAAATCTACAAATTATATCGGTTTTAGATGGGATGTAAATGACTATCTTGATATTAATACCATTAACTATTATCAAACTACTTATGATAGTAATGCCGAACTTTGGAGAAATCGTTATAGCATTGAAATCAATGTCAATTCTAAAATCACAGAGCGATTAGGCATTAATAATAGTTTTACTTTATCCTATGAAGATGAACCTATAGTACCCATAACGCAAACAATTTATAACTTTACCGCAGGTATTAATTATAAGTTTTAGTGAAATTTCTTATTATAAAGAAACAATAGAAAATAGCCGATATATTCAATCCATAAAAGAAGATGATATTTAATAATTTAAAATCCTTTATCAGAAAAGGAGGGTCAGTGCCTATGCTCATCTTTTATTTTGGATTTTTATTTTTAAGCCTTTGTGCTAGTAAAGTAAATGCTCAAGAGCAATATATTCAGCGCAATTATTTAAATTACTACATCCGTGGTGGGCTAAGTTTGCAATTTGGTTCTCATCAAAATAGGGTAGGATTAAATATCTCCACTTCCCTAGGACAATCATATGCTAATATTACACTTCGATTTGATCTTCTTTATACCCTCAAAGATTTAGGTTATTATGAAAAGTCATTTCAGCATATAGCAGGCTTAAAGCTTTCAACTGCTTTTCAGGAAAAGTCTATGGATAATTATCGCCCTTTTGCTAATTCACCTTTTAGTAATGACTTTTTTTATGAGATCCATTATTTCTATCGCTACTATTTTAATAAATGGAATACCAATCAACCTACTGGTGAAATAGGTCTAAATTTTGGTCATTTTTTTCTGCAGCACGAGAATGATTTATTGGCTGCAAAATCAGTCGATAGATTTAGGACAGCTGCAATGCGAATTGGGTATCAGGATTCAGTTCAGAGTATTGCTACATCATTTATTTTCTGGACAGGTAATAAGGATGATCCTAATACAAAAAGAATTAATTCCTCTGATTTTTCTCGATACGGCTATTTCGATTTAAGTGATACACCTTTCGGGAAATACTCTCATGGAATTTTAGCAATTGATTATACTCGACAATTGCCTTTTGCCAATCAAATAAGATTTTCAACTGGTTATGATCATGAAAAAATCAGAAATGCAATTCAGAATAAATTTATGCACGATTTACCAATATGGCCCAAAAAATGGAATACTGCAAAAAGCCGTCATGTTCCTATGGTGGATCAGGATGGTAATGCATTTCTCTATAAAGAAAATCAAAAGTTACGTGAAGGGAAGTTTTATTGGGGTGTTTTTCTAAATAGCCCTAATTTTTATTAACCATACCATTAATTTACCAATCCTGTAAAATTAAAATTGCCCTATTCAAAAGGCTGGTAAATTGATTATATTGTAGGTTTATTGATTTAAACACCAAAACATTATACTATGAAAAGAATATTTTACTTACTGATTTTAGGCCTTTGGGCATGTGAGGATAAACCAGAAACAAAAATTGATACATGGTTTCCGTATGATGAAAGTGCAATTATAGAAGAAAATGCTGAGCACGAATCAGAATACATGCGATATAAATTGATTCAATCAAAAGTGAGCGATAGAAACGATTTATGGAAGCAAATTGAGCCTCAGATAAGTGATTTTACAGCTGAGGATTATGAGCGTTTGAAACCACTTATTTTGGAACAAGATATGATGAGCATGCAAAATGCTATCTCGGAAGATAAACTGAGCTATAAAGAATTAACACAATGGTATTTATATAGAATTGTCCTTTTTGAAAATGATAGTTTGAGCACTTTAAATAATATCATTTCTATTAACCCTACTGCCGTTGAAGAAGCAATTGCAAGAGATGAAAAGAAGTCAGACGAAAATCATCCAATCTATGGAATGCCTATTTTGTTGAAAGATAATATCAATTTCGAAGGGATTCCTACCACTGCAGGAGCAGCTGCTTTGCAAAATAATCAAACTGCTGATGCACATATTGTAAGTCGTTTGGAGAATAGCGGAGCCATAATATTAGGTAAATCTAGTTTAAGCGAATGGGCTAATTTTCTTTGTGATGGTTGTCCGAATGGATACAACGCCATTGGTGGGCAAACTTTAAATCCTTATGGAAGAGGGGAGTTTGATACAGGCGGTTCCAGTTCAGGTAGTGGTTCTTCCATATCAGCAAATTATGCCGCTGGTGCAATTGGAACTGAAACTTCGGGTTCAATTCTTTCTCCTTCAAGCTCTAATTCTATTGTAGGATTGAAGCCAACTGTCGGTTTATTGAGTAGGGGAGGTATTGTTCCTATTTCAAGTACATTGGATACACCTGGTCCTATGACAAAGAGTGTAATGGATAATGCCATAATGCTTTCAGCCTTGACAGGTGAAGACAGTGAAGATAAAGTCACTATTGGAAATTCCCCAGATAAGAAATACTGGAAATCATTAGAAGAAAGTAACCTAGAAGGTATGCGATTGGGTGTAATGAAAGGATTTTTGGAGGATTCTTTATATAAAGTCAATATTAAACATCTGGAGGAATTAGGTGCAGAAATAGTTGAAGTAGAAGCTCCAGAAGTAGATTTATCTGGTTTTCTTACTTTATTAAATTTAGATATGAAAGCAGATCTACCGCACTACTTTAAGAATTATGCTGGCCCAAGTGTTGAATTGCGTTCAGTTCAGGATGTAATTCAATTTAATTTAGAGGATTCAGCTACTAGAATCCCTTATGGTCAAGCCAGATTTGAAGGTATAATAAATGATACCACTTCAGCAGTGGAATTTGACAGTTTGAAAACTCGATTAATGAGTGAGGGAAGAAGATATTTTGAAACGATGATGACTGAAAATGATTTGGATGCGGTGTTGTCCATCAACAACTGGAGTGCAGGTTATGCAGCAGTGGCTCATCATCCGGCTTTGACTGTCCCTATGGGGTATGAGAAAAACGGTCAGCCAAAAGGTATGACATTCATTGCAGAGCCTTATTCAGAGGAAAAATTATTGAAGATTGCTTTTGCTTTTGAAAAGGAAACTAAAGCGAGGGAGATTCCTGCTGATTATCAGTAAACTTTGAGTTGAAAAATTTTTATAAATAAAAATGGTCGGTGATTTGCCGACCATTTTTTTGTTTTAATATTCTGTCTGATTACTTAACTATTTTTTCATATAACCTATATATAAGGCTCTCTATTTAAATATGAAAAAAAGTCAATCCTGTATATTTGAAGCTAACCTTTGAACCAAAAGCTTTGCACAAATATTACTAGACTAATGATGTTTTAGCTTAGGTACTTTTAGTTTTATTGATTTTTTATGTTTTCTAAATCAATATCATAAATACCATATCTTCTTTTTAATTCCATACTACCTAATATATCCCTAGAAGGTATTTCTTTATAGCTGATTTTTCTGCTTACCTCATCAGATCCTGCTAAATAAATTAATGCTTCTCTCAGTAGTTTTTCATTTACATCTCCTAATTCAAGTTTAATAAGCGAGTTATCTCTTAAAGGAATATCAGGATAAAAACCTAAATCATAATCTGATTGATTTAAGCTATTAAATGATTTTGTAATGATGGGCTGCATTCCCCAATTATTATCTGGATTATCTTCTTCAAAAAAGCTTGTTGAACCAACATTTTTACCAACAGTTGTATCACCTATAATGAAGGTTTCCATAAAAGGATCTAGCCCGTTAATTAAAAGCTCAGAAGCTGATGCAGTTCTAGAAGAGGTTAATACCGTTAATTGAGGACTTTGTAAATTGTTTCCAATATTTTCAGCCTTAGTGACAAACCTTCTGTTTAAGGATTCTTCACCATATTCGTCAATGTAAGCTTGTTTTAAGCCTTCATTATAATCTCTTTTCACGAATATGTCCTGATCGGAAATATTGGAACCAATCAAACTAGCGAGGTTAATTGTAGCTCTTTCAGCTCCTCCGCTATTATACCTCAAATCTAAAACTAAATGGTCGATTCCTTCTGCTTTGAACCCTTCAAAAATTTGATCCATTTCTTCAGCATACTTTGCACTGTCAGAATCAATTCCCACTGAGAATAAATTGTAAACATAATACCCGATTTTTTTACCATTTCGGGAATAGACCGTATCTAAATGATTTGGATTTTCTGCAAATTGGATGGCGCTTAATTCAAAATCACCAATTTCATCAAATACTTCAGATTCAAAGTTGTATCTTCTAATTGTTAGTTTATGATTGTCGCTGATGTTACCCAACAAACTGTTATAATTATCTATTGTTAAGTTAGTCCCGTTAATCGCTGTAAATAAATCACCTCTTTTTAGTCCAGTATCTTCTGCAGGGGAACCTTTTTTTACATATGCTATCTGGCCAATCACTCCGTTTTCATTATCCTGATCTCGATAAAGAACAAATTCATATCCTGATTCTAAAGTAATTCCTTGCAATGAATTGAGTAATTCTCGAAAATTGGGTTGTATCCAAGAGAAACGGTCATTATTAGAGATTAAGCTATAGAAATAATCTTCTGGATCTTCTCCATTTATATTTTTATCAGGTAGGTCATTAGTCCAATAATAGTAAAGATTCATATTATCATAAATCCAATTATTTACATATTCATTGGTGCCATTTTCAAAAGTTTCTGGTTCCGGTTCTTCATCCTTACATGAAGAGAATATGATTATGCTGAAAAGTAAAAAATATGAAAGTGTCTTTTTCATTGTAATAAATGTTTTGGCTTATGATTTATATAAGTTTTAAATCTCTAATTTAAATAAAAAGTTCCTTTTATTGTATAATAAGAGTTTGCAATTAGTTTGAAATTATCTGCATTATGGATGGCATTGAAATAACCACCTCTTGGGCTTAATTGCCGAGATTCTAATTTTGATTTCCCTAATTGACTTGCCCAGAAATCTACTAAGATAGCTTGAGTAGAACCTGTTGCATGATCTTCCAATTGTTGCACATGCGGAACCAAAGTTCTACATACGAAATCATCCTGTTGAGAAGAAGGAGCAGTAACAGAGTATCCGAAGACATTTATTTTCCTTAAAGCACTAAAATCAGGCTTCATATTGGCTAGGCTTTCTTCATTTTCTAAGAGCACTATCTGTTTATTATCTGTAGTATAATATCCCACTATTTTTTGTCCCAGTGCACTTTCCAATCCTTCAGGCGGATTTTTAATATTGCTTCTTTTAATGTTGTCAAGTATAATATAATGCTGATTTTCGGGATTTTTTCCTGCTTCAATTATTGTTGTATTCTTTTTCAATTTGAAACCAGTTATATCTGGAAAAGTATCAGATAAAAATACAGAAGCTGCCATAGCACCATGTCCGCATAAACCAATTTCTGCATCAGGAGCAAACCATCTTATTAGAAATTCATCTTCTTTTTCTGTTTTCCAAAGGAAGGTAGTGGCGGGTTGATGGAGTTCAGCAGCTATCGATTGTAATTTTTCATCTGGTAAATCTCTATCAAGTAAAATTACAGCGGATGGATTCCCTAATGCCTTGATTTTTGAGTTTGAAAATACGTTGATAATAGCAAATGGAAATTCTGAAGACATAATGTTTATTTTAAAGTAAAATTACCAATAAGAAAAGTATTGCCAGTAAAATGGCAATCCATTTTAAATTGTTTTGATAACTCCTTCTAGGGAATTCATACTGACAAATAGGGCAAATTTGAGCATCTTTTTCAATCATCATGGCGCAAGAAGGGCATTCTTTTTTCATTTTTTAATATTCAATTCTATAATTCATGCTATTTAATGCATCTACTATTGAATTTCAAAAAAATAGGCGGCTAAATATTCAAAAGATAATGTTGAATACGCTTGTAAATATTGAATATATTTTCTACATTCATATCAACGAGTAGGGAGGATTTTTCTCCCAAACGTTATAAAGAGGCAGGATTAATGACGAAATACCGTCATTATCACCCCAAAGGCGAGTTAAAGCTCGCCTTTTGGTATTTACGGGGTAGTAATTTCTAGAGCTTTTGTCACTCTTTTTTTTCGGAATCATCTTCCTTATCCTTTTTCTTATCTTTTTTGGGTTCTTCGGGAGGGCTATCAAGGATATTACCATATTGGTCTACATAAGCAATCATGTCATCCAAGTCTCCACCCTTGGATTGTTCTTTGCGCAATTCTTTCTTCTCTTGTTTCTCTTCTTTTTTCTTCATGCGCTTTTTCTCTTTTTGTTTCTTGATAAAGCTATTTTGTGATCTTGCCATAAAGTAGGGTTTAAATTAGTAGTGTAAGACAAGTATTTTACTTGAATGTAAAAATCCCTTTTGAGAGGGGCTCAAAGGAGAATAACCATGGGAAGGTATCTGAAAAGATAAGTACAAATGGCCAAACTTGCTTTGAAAGACAACAAAGCTACCAAAAAGCATTCAAAATAACTATTATTTGAAAAGATCTGATAACTTATATTCTTGTATTGTTAAGTGATAAGTTATACTTTTGGTTCAATTTTAAAGGAAAAAATTTGAAGAGAGCCCAGACTATAGAAGAAGAATTAGCTAATAGCCTTACGCACGGATTTGGGATTTTATTTAGTGTGGTGGCAATATCACTACTTATCACATTCTCTGTTTTGGAAGGGAGTGTTCTGCATATTATCAGCAGTAGCTTTTTTGGTGGAGCATTTTTGTTGATGTATACCTTTTCAACCCTTTACCATGCCATACAACATCAAAAAACTAAATCAATTCTCAGGATTTTTGACCATATCAGTATCTATTTTTTGATAGCAGGAACTTATACTCCTTTTTTAATTTTAGGAATTGGAGGTACTATGGGCTGGCTTATGTTTGGTATTGTTTGGGGGATAGCCGTTTTTGGAACTGTGTTTAAAATATTTTTCACCCATCGTTTTCCAAAGCTATCACTCTTTCTTTATCTTGGAATGGGTTGGATAGCAGTCTTTATTGCTAAACCCTTATATGAAGAATTGTCCACTACAGTACTTCTGCTTTTAATTGGGGGTGGTTTAAGCTATACACTTGGTACTATTTTTTATACCAATCATAAAATGCATTATGCTCATTCCATTTGGCATATTTTTGTACTGATTGGCACTATTACACATTTTATAGCAGTGATGTATTTATTATAAAATTAGAAATCAGATTCTCTGATGTTTAATAATTTTTTTATAGCTTCCATGGTTTTGGTTTCCATGTCATGAATAAAACCATCTGCCATAATTACTTCTTGTAAATCATTCATGATTCTATTAGCATTAATTCTATCATTTCTATAATGCAGGTAATTATGGTATATAATATGATTGATATCAGAATCAGATAACTCTTCATATTCATCTTTCAATGCCACGAATTTTGAGCGGAGTTGATCCATATCTTCTATATCAGGAAAATAATCTTCCATCTTTGAGAGGATCACTTCAATTTCAGAACCTTTAAGGCTGTAATCTGAACTTCCTACATGAATCAGTAGAAATAAAATAAAGCTTTCGTAATTCTTAAAAATATGATGCTTGTCCATTTCTTAGTATGTTTATTGTAAAGCTATACTTTTTTGAAATAAAAAAACAAAAAAGGCTTTGTCAATCGACAAAGCCTTACTTTTCTTCTTTGAATATGGGAGAATTACATCATTCCACCCATTCCGCCCATGCCGCCTGGCATTCCGCCACCTTGCATTCCGCCACCAGCATCTTCTTCCTCTTCGTCTGCTACTACACATTCGGTAGTTAACAACAATCCTGAGATAGAAGCCGCATTCTCTAGGGCTAAACGTGTTACTTTAGTTGGGTCAATAACACCTACTTTGAATAAATTCTCAAATTTACCAGTTCGTGCATTATATCCATAATCATCTTTTCCTTCTAATACTTTGTTGATGATTACAGAACCTTCTTGACCTGCATTTTCAACAATAGTTCTTAAAGGAGACTCAAGAGCTAATCTGATGATGTTTACACCAGTTTCTTGATCTTCGTTTTCAACATCTACTTTATCCAAAGCTTTGATAGCTCTTAATAAAGCAATACCACCACCGGCAACAATTCCTTCTTGAACTGCAGCTCTTGTAGCATGTAAAGCATCATCAACTCTATCTTTCTTCTCTTTCATTTCTACTTCCGTAGCAGCACCTATGTAAAGAATAGCTACACCGCCAGACAATTTAGCCAAACGCTCTTGTAATTTTTCTTTGTCATAATCAGAAGTAGTGTTCTCCATTTGAGATTTGATTTGACTCACTCTCGCTTGGATATCTTCTTTTTTACCAGCACCATTAACAATAGTAGTATTGTCTTTGTCGATAGTGATTTTCTCAGCAGTACCTAAATACTCTAAAGTAGCACCATCTAATTTGTAGCCTCTTTCTTCAGAAATAACAGTACCACCAGTTAAGATAGCGATGTCTTCTAACATTGCTTTTCTTCTGTCACCAAAGCCTGGAGCTTTAACAGCAGCAATTTTTAAAGAACCTCTGATTTTGTTTACCACTAAAGTAGCTAAAGCTTCACCTTCTACTTCTTCAGAGATAATCAATAAAGGCTTACCTGTTTGAGAAACTGCTTCTAAGATTGGAAGCAATTCTTTCATACTGCCAATTTTCTTATCGTAAATTAAAACATAAGGATTGTCTAATTCAGCTTCCATTTTCTCCGTGTTGGTCACGAAATATGGAGACTGATATCCTCTGTCAAACTGCATACCTTCTACAGTTTTTACTTCAGTTTCAGTACCTCTAGCTTCTTCAACAGTGATTACACCGTCTTTTCCAACTTTGTCCATTGCTTCGGCAATCATTTTACCGATAGTAGCATCGTTGTTAGCAGAAATAGTACCTACTTGCTCAATTTCGTTGCTGTTAGAAATGTCTTTAGACTGTTTTTTCAAGTCTGCAACAACTAATTTCACTGCTTTTTCAATACCTCTTTTCAAGTCCATTGGATTAGCACCAGCAGTTACGTTTTTCAAACCGTGTCTGAAAATAGACTGGGCTAAAACGGTTGCAGTTGTAGTACCGTCACCCGCTTCATCAGCAGTTTTAGAAGCAACTTCTTTCACAAGCTGAGCGCCCATGTTTTCAATTGCATCTTTTAATTCGATTTCTTTCGCTACAGAAACACCATCTTTGGTAACAGTAGGAGCACCGAATTTTTTATCGATGATAACGTTTCTACCTTTTGGTCCTAAGGTTACTTTTACTGCGTTTGCTAATTTGTCAACGCCTTTTCTTAAGCCGTCTCTAGCTTTTAGGTCAAATGAAATATCCTTTGCCATAGTTATATAATGTTTTAGTTAATTTTTTAATTAAATAGTACCGAAAATGTCGGAATTTCTCATGATTAAATACTCTTTACCTTCAAGTGTAAATTCTGTACCTGAATACTTGCCGTATAATACAGAATCACCAACCTTAACGGTTACGGGAGCATCATCTTTACCTGGTCCCACAGCAACGATTTTACCTTGTTGTGGTTTTTCCTTTGCAGTGTCAGGAATAATAATACCAGATGCTGTTTTTTCTTCTACAGGAGCTGGTTCTACTAGAACCCTATCCTCGTTTGGTTTAAATGATACGTTTGACATTTTAATATAATTTATGTTTTGATTTTTAATAATCTGCAATGCTGATTACATTAAATGTGCCACTTGTAAAAGCGTGTCAAAATTGCAGGTTTTTTGAGGTCGCTAATGTCATGTAAGATTATTGACATAATTGTTTGTGAACTTTTGACAGATTATGATTATATTTCTATGTCAGTTTAAGTAAAATTTAAATGAATATGGAAAAACTAGCAGATGATTGGATCACGAAAGGCACTTTAGATTTTGAATATAAAAAGTATATTTTATTAGCCTATTTACAGCATGTGGGCAAGTCTTTTGAACAACATAAGCTTTACCCTTCTTTTGCTGACTTGATTATGCATTATAAAAATGCTGCACAGCTAAAGGATGGAAAGCAAAAATTATGGAAGTCTTTTCCGAAAGAATTAACTCAACTGGATTTGAAGAATTTTAGAATGTTTTTTGAATCAAAAGTAGCAGAAGATAATCAGCTGAAAGAGCTGGAAGATATTGTTGATTTTGCGATGAATAAGTTAACAGGGCATATTGCTGTAGGCAAAAACATTTTTGATGAGGTAGAGAAACAATTGATTATTGAGCCAGTGGGTGTAAAAGCTTTAGAGGAGAATGAAGGGTTACTGTTAATCGATCCTCAATACGATCCTTTTTATCACATTTATCAGTACCGAATTTCAATCTTTGAAGCAGCAGAAGAAAAAGTGAGAGGGCTACAAACCGTTTTTATTGATAGAATTAAAAAGTCCATTGGGACAACATTGGAGCAATTGAAAATTCAAGTTTTGAAAAATATCAAACTGGTAAGTAATTATTCTGCATTTCGAGTGGTGGCATTGCAACCCTATCCTTATGAGGAAACACTTTTACCTATAGTTAAAAGAAGCTTTTCTGGTTACCTGGAAAATAATTATCAGTAATTATTTGAAATCAATCTATTTAATAAGGTTTAGTATATGAACTACCATTAAACATTTAGTTTCCCCATTAGCGTATTTCTGATTAGTTAATTTGAAATGGTTTATATAATTTCAATTGTGATTGGATTTGATTTTTGGCATAAACCTCAGGTTCAAAATTGAAATCCATAATTTTAACCTAAAACTAATCATTATGAAAAAATTATTATTCCTATTTCTGCTGATATCAGTCAGCTGGAATTTAAAAGCCCAAGAAAATTTAGATTACCAGAAGCCTCCTAAGGAAATATTAGAGTTAGTGGATGCTCCTTTAGCTCCTTCCGTTTTGATCGATAAAAAGGGAGAAAATGTAGTTTTACTTTACAGAGACCCTTATAAATCAATAGCGGAACTTTCAGAAGAAGAATTGAGGCTTGGAGGTTTGCGTATAAATCCAAAAACTAATATTGGGAGCAGAACACGCTATTACAATGATATTAAAACCAAAAAAGCTTTAAAGGATAAAATTACAGAAGTCGAAGGCTTGCCTGAAAACCCTAGATTGGCAAATTTTAATTGGTCACCCGACCAAAAAATGATTGCATTTACTCATACAACATTAACTGGTGTTGAGATTTGGGTTTTAAATATCAATGAAAGTAAAGCAAATCGATTGATGGAAGGCATTGCAAATGCCAATATGGGAAATCCTATAGAGTGGAAAAAGGATAATTCTGGACTTTTAGTCAATGTATTGCCTGATGATAGAAAAGAATTGATTGATACTGATGAAGCTATACCAAGTGGCCCTGTGGTTTCTGTTAGTGATGGAGAAAAAGCTCAGAACAGGACTTACCAAGATTTATTGAGCAACCCAAATGATGAATTCAACTTTCAGCAATTGGCTTTGTCCAAAATTGTTTCTTTGGATTTGAATGGTAATGCTACTGATTTCTTGCCTGCTGCGATGTATTCTAATATTTCTATTTCCCCAAATGGAGAATATGTAATGGTAAGCAAGATTAAAACGCCATTTTCTTATATAGTGCCTTACTACAGATTTCCCAATGAAACTAATGTGTTTGATTTGGACGGGAACTTGATAAGTCAGGTCAATGATGTTCCATTACAGGAGGTTTTACCGAAAGGCTTTATGTCTGTTAGAACGGGCAGAAGAAGTATGAACTGGAGAAATGATAAGCCTGCAAGCTTGATTTATGCCAAAGCTTTAGATGAAGGTGATCCTGAAAATGAAGTGGAATATAGAGATGAAGTTTACCAATTGGAAGCACCTTTTGAAGGTGACGGAAAGCCATTATTAAAGACAATCAATCGTTATCGATATATCCAATGGGGAAATCATGATATAGCAATTGCCCATGATTATTGGTGGAATACAAGAAATATGAAAGCTTATATCTTCAATCCATCGGATAGTGAGCAAGAGCCTGAAATCCTTTTTGATAGAAATTATCAAGATCAATATAATGATCCTGGTAGCTTTGTGACCACTAAAAATGAATTTAATGAGTACGTTCTGGAAATGGATGGTAATAGAGCCTTTTTAATGGGTGATGGTTATACTCCCGAAGGACAATTTCCATTTGTTGATGAGATTAATTTGAAAACCAAAAAGACAAATAGACTTTATAGGTCTGAATACACCGATAAACTAGAAAATTTATATTCTTCGGTTGATATGAAGAAAGGGACTATTTTGGTAAGGATAGAGTCCCAAACAGATTATCCAAATTATTACTTCCGGAATATCAGAAAGAAGAATGATTTAAAGCAAATTACATCTTTTGAGAATCCTTTTAAAAGCATGCAAAATGTGCATAAAGAAGTGATTAGCTATGAAAGAGAAGATGGACTTTCCTTGGATGGGACACTTTACTTACCAGTAGATTATGATAAGTCTAAGAAAGAGAAAAAGCCGATGATTTTATGGGCTTATCCTCGTGAATATAAGGACAAGAGCAGTGCAGGGCAAAACACCTCTAATCCAAATGAATTTATTTATCCATATTATGGAAGTCCGATTTATTGGGTAACGCAAGGTTATGTGGTGTTGGATGGTGCAGCTTTCCCAATAGTAGGAGAGGGTGAAGAAGAACCAAATGATACATTTAGAAAGCAATTGGTGGATAATGCCAAAGCCGCTATTGATGCAGTGGATGAAATGGGCTATATCGATAGAACCAGAGTAGCAGTGGGCGGTCATTCCTATGGAGCTTTTATGGTCGCTAATTTGCTTTCTCATTCTGATTTGTTTGCTGCTGGTATTGCTAGGAGTGGTGCTTACAATAGAACACTTACACCATTTGGCTTTCAAAGTGAAGAAAGATCTTACTGGGATTCACCAGAGACTTATTATAATATGTCTCCTTTCATGCATGCTGAAAAAATGAAAACGCCTTTATTATTAATTCATGGTCAGGCGGATAATAATTCAGGGACATATCCATTGCAAAGTGAGCGTTATTTCAATGCCTTAAAAGGATTAGGAGCTACAGCCAGATTAGTCATGTTACCTAAAGAAAGTCATGGCTACAGTGCTAAAGAAAGTATTTTGCATATGCTTTGGGAGCAGCATGAGTGGTTAGAGAAATATGTTAAAAATAAAGAAGAAGAGAAAACGGAATCCGAAAGTGGTAATTCCAAGTAAAGCTTGAATATGTTTTTAGATGATCAAAGCCTGTGGATTTTTTCTACAGGCTTTTTTTTGATTTGATTCCAACCTATTTGATGAAAATTAGGTCTTTAGTCTGTATTTATTCTTCTATCAACCCTTAAGCTCATAAAATGAAGAAATTATCTGTATTTCTAGCCTTATTACCTCTATTTTTAATATCAGTAAAGCCTCTTAAAGCCCAAGTTTATGCGGGTGGTGGTTTTGTTTATACCTCTCTTTCTGAGAGTGGATTAGATGATGTTACTGGTTTCGGGATTGATATTCAGAAAGAATTTACCTATAAAACATCAAAGTTGATTTTTATACCAACAGTGCATTTAAGTGTGTTGCACTCCAACGTTTTTCGGCAAACGAATCCTTTTTATGCAAATAATTTTATCTTCAGTCCAAGTATTGCTTATAAATTAGTGGAGGGCAATAGAATTTCAATTAGTCCTTTTGCTTCTCCTTTTGCAGGTTGGTTATTCGCTTATAGAGATTCAGACCTGTTTTTTGACGAAGGATATAGAAATGAAGCCATCTACGGGCTGGAATTTGGTTTAGAATTTAAGATAAAACTTTATGAGAATCTAGAATTTAAAATTAATCCAATAACGCTTCAATTAGGTGACAATAATTTTAGGCAAGGAATGATATCAATGCTTTTTAGATTATCTAATTAAAAATATATTCCACTTATATTTTGATTAAAAGAACAATAAGCCTACATTTGCAATCCAATTTTGACAAAGAACTAATCATGGCAGGAACAAGTCTTAAAAGAAAAGCAAGAAGAAACAGGGTAGTAGCAAAGAAGAGAGTGGATAGTATCCAAAAATTACAGCAACAGCCTGTTATCAAAAATGTTGATGTAGAAGCAATAAAAGCAGAATTCGCTAAAGCAGATAAGAAAAAACCTGCTGCTAAGAAAGAAGAAACTGCTAAAGCTGAAAAGAAAACTGAAGCTCCTAAGGCTGAGAAAAAAGAGGAAGCTACTAAAGCAAAAAAAGCAGCTCCAAAGAAGAAAGCAGCCCCTAAGAAAGAGGAAGCTAAAACTGAAGACAAGCCTAAGGCAACAAAAAAGAAAGAAGATAAGAAAGAGGATTAATACCTTTTCTTTTTGCAAATATAAAAAAATTAAGCGAACATCAGTTCGCTTTTTTTGTTTATACCAATCTAATCCATCGCTTTACTTATTTTCTCCATATGGCTAAAGTTATTTTAAAAGCTGTAAGTATTTCCAAATCATTTGATAAGCCTATTCTTTCAAAAGTAAATTTGAAAATTAAGCAAGGCGAAACGCATGTGGTAATGGGGAAGAGTGGCGAAGGCAAATCGACTTTGCTTAAAATTTTAGCCGGACTGACTGCTTCTGATAGTGGGGAAGTCATTTTTGAAGGAGAAGAACTAGATAATCCTGAGGAGGTGTTGGTTGCAGGTCATGAAGAACTAGCTTATGTGGCTCAAAATTTTAATCTACTGCACAACCGAACTGTTCTTGAAAATTTAAAGGATGCACTTTTAGCTTTTAAAGATGATTTTGCAGCGCAACAAATTAATCAACTGCTCCAGTTGATGCGCCTAGAAGAAGTGAAATCCCATAAGATTGAATTATTATCAGGAGGAGAAAAACAAAGATTGGCAATTGCTCGGGCATTGGCTACCCAACCGGCTGTTTTACTGCTCGATGAACCTTTTACACAGCTTGATTTTCCAACTCGCCAAATTTTGCTTGATGCCATTAAGGAAGTCAAAAATGAATTGGATACTAGCGTCATGCTTGTTAGTCATAACCTTTATGAAGCATTCTACCTCGCTGATATTATTCATATCCTTAAGAATGGCGATATTATTAAGAGCGATAAGCCAAAAGCCATTTATGAAAACCCTGAGTTTATCTCAGTTGCCAATATCTTAGGAGAAGTAAACCTTATTCCAAAAAGCACATTTGGGAAAGGACAGTCAAAATTACTAGGGATCTGGAGTGAAAATATTTTGATCGTTGCTGATAATGAATCAAAATATCGGCTAAATTTAAAGTTGACTGAAAAGCTGTTTATAGGTAATTACTATCGTTATCAGTTTCAATTATCTAAAGACCAATTACTAATTGTGAAATCAATTCAATCAGAATATAAAGTAGGGGAGAGCTACAATGTTGTTTTCCCTGAATCCCATCTATTCGAATTAAAAGAAGATAGATTTTAACCATATTTAACTACAAAGAAGGCGATATAACCACAAAGAGTACTGAGATTTTTCACCAAGTTTCACAAAGAGAAACCTTAGTTTTTTTTATAATTTACTTTTGTATATCTTATTGAAAACTCCCAATTCTGACTTTGATCTGATATTGTGTATCAATTTTTCAGATAAAAGCACTCGATTAGGTCAGTACCGAAGGTCAGACTGGTCTTGTTTCACAAAGAGAAACCTTAGTGATCTTCATGAAAGCCTCAGAGAAACTTAGTGGTTAAAAAAATAGATTTTTTATTATCTGAGCCCCAACATATTGTGACTTTCCAAATAAATCGTACCTTTGCAATCCGTTCGAGTGAATGGGCTTATCTGAACAGATAAGTATTTGTAAACCAAAACGATGGCAATCTTGGCTCGGATTGACATTGTAATTAAAGAGCCCTGACACATTATGGCAGAAAATCAAGAAAACGTAAAGAACGAAGAGTTCGACTGGGAAGCATTTGAAACCAAAGGATTTGGTGAAGGCTACTCAAAATCAAAAAGAGAAGAATTAGCAGCAATGTACGACAATGTTGCTACTGACTTGGCTGAGCAGGAAGTAGTAAAAGGTATTGTGGTAGCGATTAATGATCGTGACGTGGTATTAAATGTTGGGTACAAGTCTGATGGATTGGTTCCTACCAATGAATTCCGTGATACTCCTGATTTAAAAATTGGTGACGAAGTGGAAGTTTACGTTGAAGAGCGTGAAGATCAAAATGGGGAATTAGTTTTATCCAGAAGAAAAGCAAAAATTGTAGGTGCTTGGGATAAAATCCAAAAAGCGCTTGACGAAGATTCAATTATCGAAGGATTAGTAAAAAGAAGAACTAAAGGTGGTTTAATCGTGGATGTACACGGTGTTGAAGCCTTCTTACCAGGCTCTCAAATTGACGTGAAGCCAATTCGCGACTTCGATGTATTTGTTGGAAAGAAAATGGAAGTAAAAGTGGTGAAAATTAACTACAGCAACGATAACGTAGTAGTTTCCCACAAAGTATTAATAGAGAAAGATCTAGAGAAGCAAAAAGCTGAAATCTTGAACAACCTTGAAAAAGGTCAAGTTCTAGAAGGTGTGATCAAAAACATGACCAACTTTGGTGTATTTATAGACCTTGGTGGTGTTGATGGTCTATTGCACATTACTGATATCTCTTGGGGTAGAATCAATCACCCAGAAGAAGTATTGAAGCTTGACGAAAAAGTGAAAGTAGTAGTACTTGACTTTGACGAAGGTAAAAAACGTATTTCTTTAGGTATGAAACAATTGACTTCTCACCCTTGGGACTCATTGGCTGAAGGCCTTGATGTAGGTTCTAAAGTGAAAGGTAAAATTGTTAATGTTGCTGATTACGGTGCATTCTTGGAAATCGCTCCAGGTGTTGAAGGTTTGATACACGTTTCTGAAATGAGCTGGTCACAGCACTTGAGAAATCCACAAGATTTCATCAATGTTGGTGATGAGTTAGAAGCTGTTGTCCTTACTTTAGACAAAGAAGAGCGTAAGATGTCATTAGGCATTAAGCAATTGACTGAAGACCCTTGGAACAAGAAAGAAGTATTAACAAAGTATGCCGTTGGTACTGAGCATAAAGGAGTAGTTAGAAATATGACTAACTTCGGATTGTTCATCGAATTGGAAGAAGGTATTGACGGATTGGTTCACGTTTCTGATTTAAGCTGGACTAAGAAAATCAAGCACCCATCTGAATTCGTGAAAGTAGGAGAGGAATTGAATGTAGTTGTTTTAGAACTAGATGTTGATAACAGAAGATTAGCATTAGGACATAAACAATTGGAAGAAAATCCTTGGGATACTTTCGAAACAGTATTTACTGTTGGTTCTAAGCACAAATGTACTGTGTTGAACAAAAACGAAAAAGGTGCTATCCTTGAGCTTCCTTATGGAATCGAAGGTTTTGCTGCAACTAAGCATTTGAAGAAAGCAGATGACTCTATGGCAGAAGTAGGGGAGTCTGTAGAATTCCAAGTATTAGAATTCTCAAAAGATGACAAGCGTATTGTATTGTCTCACTTACATACACACTCTAAAGTAGAAGAGGCAGCTCCTAAGAAGAAGCCAGCTACTGGAAGTGGTAAGAAGAAATCAGCTCCTAAGCAACAAGCTTCTTCATCTACATTAGGTGATTTAGATGCATTATCTGCATTGAAATCACAAATGGAAGATGATGCTAAAGGCGGAAGCAAGAAAAAAGCTGCTCCTAAGAAAGAGGAAGAGCCAAAAGCTGAAGCGAAGAAAGCAGCTAAGAAAGAAGAGCCAAAAGCTGATGAAGTGAAAGCAGAAGCCAAAAAGGAAGAAGCTAAAGCGGATGAGAAAGAGGCTAAAGCTGAAGAGAAAAAAGAAGATAAAGAGTAATCTCTAAATCTTATTAAATATATGTGAAAGCCATCTGCTGAAAAGTAGATGGCTTTTTTATTTAGGTCATTAAACTCATTGATTTAGAATCCTTTTGGGATTAGGGTCAAATTATTTAATAATTATTCTTGTTCTCTATTTGACAAGCGCAATAATATGTCTATTTTTGCAATCGCAAAAGCGAATAAGGTCACGTGGCCGAGTGGCTAGGCAGTGGTCTGCAAAACCATCCACAGCGGTTCGAATCCGCTCGTGACCTCTTTTTTTTACCTCCTTCGTGTCAAAAGCGGAGGAGGTTTTTTTATGCACAAACTTTCCTGTGGATGAGAACCGCTCGGTTCGAAATAAAATCAAATGTTTTTTTCAAATTGGCACACGCAAAAACGCGTACGCCAATATGAGAAATTATTTATTATCAACCTTAACCTAGCTTTTATATGAGCAGAAAGTTTAAATTCCATAATCATATGGAATATAGTTCTCCCACTGCCAAGGAGTATAAGTATCTTTAATTGCTAAATCTAACAGATATTTAAAAATACTCTCCCCATTATCACTATTAGTCATAATCATAACCCCAGTTTTCTCGGAAGGAAATAGAATAAAATAGTGTTGAAAACCATTGCCATGCCCCTCTTTAAAAGCAGCCCATCCATAAGGCGTTTTAATTAATCCAAAGCCAAGTCCATAGGAAAGCTGTATTTCATCGTATTCATCCGTTATCTCATTTGAGAGTGGCCGAATTGCCTTTTAGACTTAATCCTAATTTGAGGTTTTAAAATTTCATCCCAGCTTTGTTTGCTCAGTAGTTTTTTATTCAATACTGCTTCTAGAAATAGAGCGTAGTCAGATGCTGTAGTTTCTAAGGTACTGGGACCTCTTGGTTCATTATCCTTGTCTTTTTTATATAATTCGCCATTTTTGTTATGACCATAAGCAAAATCTGATTCATATTGAGGTTGCCACTGAAAGCTGGAATTGTACATTTTTAAAGGCTTAAAGATTTTCTCTTGAGCCAATTCCTCTAGCCCTTTTCCTGTTAGTTTTTCAATTACTACTTGCAGATATACCATTCCTTCTCCTGAGTAAAGGTATTTTTCGCCAGGTTCAAATTTTACTCTCAGCTTTTGATCAGCTTCAAACCATCTCCAATTTGGGAAGCCAGAGGTATGTGACAAGCACATTCTCGCAGTAATTTTATGATAGAGCGTGTCATTTTTTAAATCTGAGTAGTCATCGTGCCAACGGGTTTGAGGCTCATATTGATATATTTTTTTTGGAAGATAGGATTCTAAAGGAGTGTCCAAATCTAATAAGCCTTCATCCACTAATTTCATTACCAAGACACTAAAAACTGCTTTACTGAGTGAAGCCCCGTAAATGCTGGTGGTGTCTGTTAAAACTTTTTTATCCTGAAAGTTCTTGTAGCCAAATGAATTTTGATAAGAAACCTGATTGTTTTCTAAAATAGTCATATTTAATCCATGAACATCAGCTTTGCTCATAAGGAGATTTACTTTTTGCTTAAGTGAGTCAAGCATAAGTTTACTACCGTCTAGCCGAGTTATTGAATGCTCATTAGGAGTTGAACAGGAAGAAAATATAACTGCCAGCGCGATTAGAATATGTTTGCCTTGTTTTTTAAGTGAAAGAAAGGAAAATGCAAGAGGATAGTAGCATTTTTGTTTATTCACTACATAAAACATATTGAAAATTATGATGGCGAAATTTATAGGCACAACGCTTATAAAGAAAAGGAAACCATAACCTTCTACTGTTAGGAGTGCAATAAATGCCATGATAAAAATTATGGAAATTGAAATATTATCAATAGCGTCCTAAATAAAGAGAGGGGTTTAAGTTTTATCCCAAAATATTAATTTTGGGTTGACACAAAAACCACAAAACCCCTCATGAGCAATATTACACTTTTTGCACAGATTATTAAAAAAATTGACCGTTCAAAATTCAATAATTTAGCTAGGGAAAAACAGACCGATAAAGCCAATAAAGGATTTAACAGTTGGACACATCTAGTCTCTATGTTGTTCTGTCATTTTTCCAAGGCTACTTCGGTCAGAGATATATCCAACGGCATGCGTTCGGCAACAGGTAACCTGAATCATCTAGGTGTTGAACAAGCCCCTTCAAAGTCAAGTATAAGTTATCAAAACAAGCGTAGAGATGCTAGTTTGTTCAAAGACCTCTATTACAGTTTGCTTAATTCTTTAGGACAGCAGATAGGTGTAAAGCGAACAAAGCTCAAAATAAAAGTCCCGGTTTACCTGTTGGACTCCACTGTAATCAGTCTATGTCTGTCAGTATTTGACTGGGCTACTTTCCGCACCAAAAAGGGGGCTGTAAAAATGCACACATTACTGGATTATGACGGTAAACTGCCTGTTTATGTCAATATTACCGAGGGTAGCGTGGGCGATAACAAAGGGGCTTATGATATCCCTCTGGAGAAAGGCTCAGTGATCGTGGCTGACAGATATTATAATGATTTCCCCATGCTCAACATTTGGGACAGCAAAGGGGTAAACTTCGTGATCAGGCACAAGGGGAACCTTAAATTTGAAATGGTGAAGGAAAGAGAACTGCCCAACAACACAGCACAGCATATCTTAAAGGATGAAGAAATAATCCTCACCGGTTACCAATCAAAGAAAAAATACCCTGATAAGCTTAGAAGAGTGGCAGTATGGGACGATGAAAATCAGCAAACCATTGAGATCATCACCAATAATTTTAAATGGGCGGCTCAAACCATAGGTGACCTCTACAAGTCAAGATGGGAAATAGAGGTGTTTTTCAGGGATATTAAACAGTTGCTACATATCAAAACTTTCATTGGTACTTCTGAAAATGCTGTTATGATACAGATATGGACTGCCCTTATTACCATACTTCTACTTAAAGTAATGAAGCACCAAGCGAAATACAACTGGTACCTTTCTAATTTGGTGGCATTTATCAGGCTTAACGTGTTTGTTAAAATAAAACTTCAAAAATGGCTGGGCAAACCCTTTGAGGATCCGCCCAAAGTACAAAATCAAGGCGTACAGGGGGACCTTTTTCCTGATTATGGATAAAGCTGGACTAAACAGCAGTAGAAGTAGGCTTTTATCGCAATTTTAAATTATTTAGGACAGCATTGAAATATTATAATTTATGATTTTCCTGCCATGTAAATCATAGATAGGATTATCCTCCCGTTTATGCACCCAAAGGAATAATATAGTAAGGATGTTGAAGAAAGGGATTACAACTCCTAATAATGGCAAACCATGAAAGAGTAATAACCATTTTGTCTGAATACTTTCTTCTTTGGGGTTATCTAAAGGCTTTAAATCTTTTATTTGAATACCCAATCCGACCGCCAATAATTTAAGTGTGTCAAGATGAGGGTTAACAGAAGCTTTCTCTATTCTTTGGATTGTCCTGACCGTGACACTCGACTTTTCCGATAGCTTTTCTTGTGATAGTCCTTGTTGCTTACGATAGTAAACTAAGTTTTTTGCGATACTTTCTTTTTCCATCATTTTTCGATTTGTTAAAGTACAAAACTATTTTTAAATGATGGACTTTGTTACGACATAGTGGTGTCACCTTGATGTCATAATGCTTTAATTGGGTTTTAAGACACCTAATTGAAAGAAGCACAATGCGAAGAGTGTTGTATTTTGATTATGTTAATTAGAAGTTAAAAAGGGGTTTTGGAGATGTTAACAGTCGAGACACATTCGCAGAGGATTGTTATTTTCTATTTAAGTAATACTAAATTAGTTTCTGTTAAAATTTTAACAAAACCTTTTAAATTTCAAACATAACTTATAATTTAGTTTTCGACAAACCATCAATTTAATTCAAATGAAAACTATCAAACTAATCTCATTACTTATTTTAGGACTCTTAGCTTCATGTTCTTCTGAAAAAGAAGCTATTGTAACTTCTTTAAAAGGGAAAGTTATAAATCCAAAAGGTGATAATATTTCTTTAAGACTTCAGGATACAACTTTAACAGCTACATTAGATTCAGTTGGTAATTTCCAAACTAATATACCTATTAATAAAGTTGAGAAAATAGTCTTTGCTCATGGAGAAGAAATATCTAACCTATATCTAAGGCCAGGGGATCAATTAAGCCTAACAATTGATCCAACAGAATTTGATGAATCTATAAAGTATGAGGGTAAAGGAGCAGCCATCAATAACTTTTTGGCGTCCACGGTTTTAATGGAAGATACTTTAAAAGGAATAGCACAATTAGCGGCTCTTTCGGAAGATAGTTTTCTAGTAGCATTCCGTAAAAACTATTTAATGAAAGAAGATGCTTTAGAAAAGTCAGGGGTTAAGGATCAAGAATTTAAAGAGTGGTATCTTAAAAATAATGATTGGGAGTTTTATTTCAATCTATTAAATTATCCAAGCTATAAATTCAGATTGACAAAAGAAGAATTCGAGCCTTCTGAGAACTTTTATGCTTTTCAGGATTCATTGGATCTTTACGATTCAAGCAATTTAGATTATGAGTTTTTTATCCCCTATATTCAAAGGCAAATTACATTTAAAGTACGTGAAAAGTTTAAAGATAAAGTCCCCCAAGATGTAAGTGAATACGTAATGACATCAGTAGAAGAAATACGTTCTATTCCGAGCGATCCCATTAGAGAAGAATTATTATACGAAGTATTAAATGTACATCTAAATAGGTTGAACAAAGAAGATAGAGATTCTTTGATTGTGGAGTGGAAGGCATTGAATTCCTCTAAGCAACGTTTAAAGAACATAGAAGATAAGCTTGAAATTTTAGCATCAGTGGAAAAAGGTAACCCAGCTCCAGATTTTAAATATGTCAATCTTGAAGGAGATAGTATGACTATGGCTGATTTTAAAGGTAAAGTAGTTTATATTGATGTTTGGGCTACCTGGTGTGCCCCATGCATTGCAGAACATCCTTATATGGAGGAATTACAAAAGCAATATGAAGATGAAGATGTTGCCTTTATTGCGATAAGTGTTGATTCATCACCTGAGCCATGGCAAAAGATGGTTAAGAAAAAAGAGTTAGGAGGGATTCATTTATATGCTGAGGGTGCCTGGGATGCAACTATTATGCAAAAATATGGAATTAGTGGAATCCCTCGTTTTATTTTGATTGACCAAGAAGGTAAAATAGTAAATGCCAATGCTGCGAGACCATCTGGTACTATTTCAGAAGATATAGATGATTTACTATTGGTTGACGTGCAATTATAATGGTTAATTTTAATGTAGGTGAGATTTCTAAATAGCTGCTATTTTAAGGATTAATCGAATATTAAATTGTATTAATAAAATATAATTCTTAAATTATATTTTAGTTAGTAATTCTGATAATAGATATTATGAAATTCCTTAAGCAATTTTCTATTCTGATTATATCATTCTACATGGCTTTAAATTATAGTTACGGTCAGGAATTAGAAAAAGATACCTTAAAAACAGATGAAAGTAAAAATGTTATATATGGAACAGTTGGCTTTGTTCCTATATATGCAGTTGCTAATATTTCCTATGAAAGATGTATAGCTGCAAATGATAATAAGTTTTTACGGTCTTTTTGGTTAAAGGTATCTGGTGGACTTTGGGAGGCTTGGGCTGTAGGTGGGCCACATTTTTTTGCTGGCTTAACAAGTTTAACAGGATCAGGTAATCATCATTTAGAACTTAATATAGGATTTGTAAGCATGTACGATAAGAAAAGTTACGAGGATAATTATTTATATAATCCAAATGGTAATAGTGAATCACTTTCTAAATCAGATTTTATTGACAACAGCATAGCAGGTGGAGTAGGTTATCGTTATCAGCCCACTGATGGAGGCTTTGTTTTCAGAGCAGGTTTAAGCTATCCTGAATCTATTTACTTTAGTCTGGGTGTTAGTTTTTAAGAGACTTTTATTTTACAAGCTAGCTTACTTTAATGTCCTTTTATCCAGCCCTTATTAAGCCTCAGATTTAACCTTAGTTCTGCAGGTGAAGTAAGATTGCCTTAAATCAATAACATAGAGCATAAGCGTTTCTTGTGTTTCTATTGAATAAATGTAGCATTATCTCCTTAGCTAAGAACATACTTAAAAGGTAGTTGTTACGTTAATTTTAGTAAATTAACCTTGATGAACCACCTCAAATTAATATTAATTGTTGTCTTTTCGGTATTAAGCTTTTCCCATTTGAAAGCTCAAAAGCAACTAAAAGGACTTTTAATTGACGAGGATACAAATGAACCCATTGAAGGAAGTCATATTATAAACCTTAGCAAAAAAACCTTTGCTATAAGTAACCAAAAAGGACAATTTAGCATTCGAGCCCAAACTTTTGATACTTTACTAATCTCCAATATTAATTATCATCGTAAAGAATTCATTATAAATGAGATCAATCCAGTTGTGATTTATATGAGCCCATTAATCATTGAGTTGGATGAGGTGGAAGTAAGCAATATGCCTAAAAATTCAAGTGTTTTTAGTGAGAAGTTGAAAAATATGGAAAATCAAGATGATAAGGAGTTTAGAATCTATGGTGTTCCACAGGCCAAACCTATGGCTGAGATTCCACCTTTGTTTCAGGAAGATAACAGTCTGAGATTTTGGGAAAATGGAAGGATTCTTCCTCCTCATGCCATTGACATTTATGTAATTCCCAAAATGTTCAATCGTAAGTATAAATCCAAAATGAAGTACTATGCGCTTAAAGCTGAAAAAGATGAGCGAATAATAAATAATAAGAGATTTAACCGTGAAATTGTCAAAGGAATAGTCGGTTTAGAGGGAGATTTGCTCACTGATTTTATAAGCTTTATGGATGTTAAGGAGGAATTCATTAAATCATCCACTGATTATGAAATTATGGTTTTTATTAAGGATAAGTATAGCGAATTTATGCGTTTTGGGGAGTGATGAGCTTTAAATAGCCGAGTGTGTTAATAACTATCGGACACACGCGAAAACGCGTGCGCCAGCGCATCAGCTGCTGCCAGTAGTTAGGGAATTCTACAGATTATTAAAATTTTCTTAATTCTTTCAATAAACTTTTAGTTAAAGTAATTTGCTAATCCCTACTGTATAATTACTTTAGTATTTATAATAAATGTAGAACTGGTAGATAAAGCTAGCGCGCTGGCGCACGCGTTTTCGCGTGTGTCTATGCGCCTAATCAAAAGTCAGCCAATAAAAGAAAAATTGTCTATTATCAACCTTAACCTAGCTTGTATATGAGCAGAAAATATAAATTCCACAATAAAGAAGGTCTATATTTCGTCAGTTTCGCAACCGTGTATTGGATTGATTTGATGGTACGGGAACAGTATTTTTCAATCCTTATTGATAGCCTCGATTACTGCCGAAAAAATAAAGGAATGGAAATTTATTGTTATTGCATAATGCCAAGTCATCTACATTTGATTTTCAGAGCTAAAGAAAATAATCCGGAAAAAGTTTTAGGTAGGTTTAAAGAATTTACCTCCAAGCAATTGCAAGCATCCATAAAAGAAAATGTACAGGAAAGTAGAAAGGAATGCCTGCCTGCCTCTGGCAGGGATACTTTGGATGCTAAAGAGGGCAGGCTCAAAGAGTAGTAATGTAAAAGGCAGTCAATTATGGCAACATAATAATAAACCGATAGAACTATACAGTAATGCAGTAATCGACCAAAAAGTTAATTATATCCATCAGAACCCAGTAGTTGCAGGATTTGTAAATGAGGCTCATCATTGGAAATATAGTAGTGCAATTGATTATAGTGGAGGGAAGGGTGTTTTGGAGATTGATTATGTTGATTAGAGGTTGTAAATGGACACACGCGAAAACGCGTGCGCCAGCTTGGGGGTGTTAGATAATAACTATTAGACACATGCGGAACGCACCAGCTGGGGTGTGATTATTAGTGAATTATTAGTGAATTATTATTGTAAAGTTATTTTAGACGATACAATTTTTTAGTTATTGATTATGTAAATTAGCAGTATGTATGGACACACGTGTGAACTAAGTTGGGACATGTGTATACTTACTGAGAATAATCTTTAATTTAGTATATGGACAATCACAAACCTATTTCAACCAAAATACTAATATTATATATCATATTAATTGTAGTTGGAGGTATTGCATCATTTTTCCTTATTGAAGATTGGATTGTTGACAATGTTATTTCAAATGGTAATCTTAAAGATTTAACACATGTATATGGACTATTAGGGTTTGTAGTTTCAGTTATTACAATTTTATTATTATATCATAACTACAGACAAAGCCAAATTGAATTTAATAAGATTAGTGAATCAAATAATAAGGCAATTGAAATACAATTAATTCTATATGAGAAACAAAAAATTGATAACGAAATTTCAAAAATAGATACAATTCATATCGATGAGTTGAGAAATATATTAACGGAAATAATTAATAAAAGAAATCTGAAATTAAATGAAAAAGCTAAACATTGGTTAAAATTGTTTGAAAGGTTTGGGTAGCAAAATTTCAGGGATTTCTCAGAGAATATCATTAATGTAAATAATCAGATATCTTTGATCAAAAATATAATCAAAAATAAAGATGTATTTAATACTATTTATACCAGTATTCCTAATGATTTAATAAAGGTAATTTTTCTATTACCAGATATTTATTCTTTAAATTATATTTTTGAGGAACTTCAAAAGCAAAAACTGAATTCAGGAACTTTAAATTCTTTTGAAAATACCATAAAATATATTTCTGAGATAAAAGAATCTAGTTTTACTATAATAAGTATTTATTTACAACTAAATCAATTCAAAAAATTGAAGGATTAAGTAAGCGCGTGTCTCTGAATTATTATTTAAAATAAACATCATATCTAGAGTTATAAGTTTGTAAAATATCATATCCTATTGAGTCCAATTGTGGAAATATCGAAGTCCTTGTAATTCCAAGTTTTCTTAGTTTCCATCGCATTGTAATTTTGCTTTTAAGTGGTATGATATACTTGTTAATTACAAACTTCACATCTTCTTGGTAAGGATTTGCATGAATAGAGAAAAGCCCATTCTGTGATAAATAACGCTTATTATCTAGAGTTGGTATTACTCCCATTGACATTTTAACTTCAAATGGATTCTGATTCTTCATTTGTTCAGAGGTGATGTATGAACTGAACATTCCTTGGTAAATACATGCATCAGTCTTATTTTCATTTTCTATTGCAAAATACAAAGCTACTAATGGGTTGTAAGTCCAATCTAATAGTCGAGTAGGTAAACCGTAATGTTGAGCAAGTATTAACCATTCGTATTCATTCTTAGGGATTTTATCAATGAAAAGTGGGGCTTTTCTTTTGAAACCATTAAAGATTTCTTTTTCAAATTGAACCAAAATCTTTTCTGGGTTTTTAAATGGAATCCTTCCGATTGATGGAATTAAATTATAATTTACATCAGGCTGACCTCTAAATATATCTGTTTCATCTAAGAAAGTTAGCTTATCTATGAAATCTTCTATTGAATTAATAATAATTTTTTCCATGTAAAAAGTAGCTTTAATTATTGTAATTTGTCTTATGCTTTAATATTCTCAAGAAAAATCGGTCAAAATATAAAATTATGAGAAGTAAAAACTCTATGTAAATACAACAATAAATTTTCATTACCAATCTTAACCTAGCTTAAAGCTGAGTGGAAAACGTACCAAAAACTTTGAAAACCATAAATCTCATGATAAAGTACGCTTAAACAATTTTTTATCAAACCTCCTCCCGCCTCATCTTCATCTCTCCAACACTCATATTTCTTTCTTTAGCCAATCTTCTCTCTTGGCTGGCTTCAAAGGCAGAAATACCTTGTAATTCAGATAGATAATCTAAGTGACCTGGAGAGGTAACGACCATAATATCATCCGCTGTAATTTGATTAGGGCTTTCATAGCCGCATGATTCTGCTAACATCTGGGTTTCTTTATAGAGCGCATCAGCATAGGTAGCAATTCTTTTGGCTGCAGCTTCTATATCCAATGCTTTTTGTAATTTCTTATTTTGAGTAGCAATTCCTGTTGGACAAGCATTGGTATGACATTCCAAAGCTTGAATACAGCCTAGTGATAACATAAATCCTCTGGCAATGTAAACCGCATCTGCACCTAATGCCATGGCTACGGCTATGTCAATAGTAGTAGCGATTTTACCGCTGGCAAACAACACTACTTTATCTCTTACGCCATTGTGTCTTAAAGCCCAATCTGCCACAGCCAATGCTTGCTTCATAGGTAAACCGGCATAAGAACTTAAGACATGAGGTGAGGCTCCTGTTCCTCCGTCTCCACCATCTATTACTATATAATCAGGGCCTCTACCAGGCTCATCTTTCATTTTCTTGGCGATGTCTTCAATCTCTACGGTATGCCCGATTACCATTTTAATCCCTACTGGTTTATTGGTAATCTTCCTGACTTTATCGATAAAATCAAATAATCCTGCCACATCAGAGAATTCTTTGTGTCTTGCTGGGGCATAGGCATCTTTTCCCATTGGAATTTTTCTTATCTGGGCTATTTCGGCTGTGATCTTTTCCTTCAGCAACATACCCCCTTTACCTGGTTTAGCTCCTTGCGCCAATTTGATTTCAAACATCTTCACTTGAAGATGATCGGCCATTTCTTTTAGTAAACTTTCATCCAAATCACCGTCTTCTGTCCTAATCCCATATTTGGCTGTTCCAATTTGAAAAACTAGATCAGCACCACCGTATTCATGACATGGTGCGAGCGAACCTTCACCTGTATTATGTAAAATTCCCGCCATTTTAGCTCCTTTACTAAGTGCAGCATGTGCATTATAAGAAAGTGCTCCGTATGACATGGCACTGATGTGTACAAAATGATTTAAAGTGTATGTTTGAACTCCCGTATGTTCGCCTATTACTTTTTTATAAAAGTGCCCTGTTTCATCTCCTGTTTTGGTTTTAGTATTGGTAAATGTAGCGGGCATAATGAGCGTAGTGCCTACTTTATCCATATCGATTTGGCTACCAAAGCCAATGGTGTTGCTCACTCCTGCAGAAGTGGCATAAATCCAATTTCTGGTGATTCTATTGTAAGGCGTTTCTTCTTGGTCATTGGAGAATAAATACTGCCTTAATAGGGGCCCCACTTTTACTAAAAATTTTCTACCCCAAATCACTACTGGGAAAACACGTTGTATAGGCGTATCAGTCTGTCTTTTATCATAGATATATAAGGTGATCAGTCCCGTGATGAGAAGGGATAGAAGAAATTCGCCACCTAATGTAAGAGCTAATTTTACTGGACCCGATTCTTGTAAAAATTCGTACTGAAAAAAATAGCCATAAGCAGCGGTTAAAATAAGAGCGGAAATTATCCAGCCACTTGTATAGCTATTAAAGATTTTGAAAATGTACTTTAAGCGGGGACCGGTTGTGCCTGATTGAATAAATTCACGTTCTGCCATAGCATGAAAAGTTTATAGTTATTGGTAATATAGTACAATCTATAAGCTTTAGCAATAGCATTGGTCGAATAATTAAAATTAATCTTCCTTGGCTCACCAACACCCTCGTTTGGGTGTTTTCACTCAAAATTCCTGTTGATACGTTGAAACCTCACTGAAATTTGAAGGTGAAAACACCTTCAAAGAGGAGTAGTAAAAGGTGGGAACACCTTCAATGAGTAGTAGTTGGACTATTTGAAAGTGTATATTAAATAATTTATCACCCCATCTGCTTATTCCAAAAAGCATCAATTAGTAATTGCGCGGTGGCCGGATTTGTGGCGATTGGAATATTGTGAACATCACAAATACGCATCAACATTTGAACATCCGGTTCATGCGGGTGCTTGCCTAATGGATCTCTGAAAAAGAGCACCATTTCCAATTTCTTTTCAGCTGAAAGGGCTGCTATTTGTGCATCTCCACCAATTGGGCCGGAAAGTAATTTTTCAACTGATAGTCCTGTGTTTTCTACATACTTACCTGTAGTGCCAGTGGCTACTAAAGAAATTTCACCAAGCTTATCTTTGTTTTTATTGAGAAAAGATACCATTTCTGGCTTTTTCCCATCGTGGGCTATAATTGCAATTTTCATTTATTCTTTTAATTGTTTTTAAAATATTCTAAACCTAATTGATATCCTTTTAATCCTAATCCCGAGATCATCCCCACACATTTGGATGAAATTAGGCTTTTATGTCTGAATTCTTCCCTCTTATAAATATTAGAAATATGGATTTCAACTACTGGAACTGCAATAGCACCAATAGCATCATGAATGGCTACAGAAGTGTGGGTATAAGCAGCAGCATTCAGTAAAATGCCATCAAATTCATCATCTGCTTGTTGGATTTTACTTACTAATTTACCTTCAATATTGGATTGATAATATTCCAATTGTAACCCTGGATTTTTGTTTTGCAATTTCTTGAAAAACTCTTCAAAAGAATCCGATCCGTATATTTCTGGTTCTCTTTTGCCTAAAAGGTTTAAATTTGGGCCATTAATAATAATGATTCTCTTTTTATCCATTACTTTCGATTATGGCTTGGGACATATTTTTAACTGAATACAAAAATTATTTGCAGCTAGAGCGATCCTTAGCGGAAAACTCTGTTGCGGCTTATGTACATGATGTGTTAAAGCTAAAACAGTTTTTGGATATCTCCAATCGAAATGTAGGTCCTTTGGAAGTTTCTGCTACAGATTTACATAATTTCCTAGAATATGTGAATGAATTGGGGATGACGGTTCATACTCAAGCAAGGGTGGTTTCAGGAATTAAGGGGTTTTTTAAGTATTTAGTATTTGAGGATATTATTAGCGATAATCCTGCTGAAATATTGGAGGCTCCAAAATTAGGTAGAAAGTTGCCGGATGTATTAAGTTTTGAAGAGATCGAACAAATAATTTCATCTATAGACAGAAGCACAGCAAATGGACAACGAGATATGACGATGTTGGAAGTTTTGTATTCTTCTGGTTTACGTGTGAGCGAACTGGTCAATCTTAAAATTTCAAATACTTATTTTGACATAGGCTTTTTAAGGGTAATAGGTAAGGGGAGTAAGGAAAGACTGGTTCCTATGGGGAAATCTGCAGCCAAGCAATTGAAAATTTATATTAATGAAGTACGGGTTCATCAAAATGCAAAACCTGAAGCTAAGGATTTTGTATTCTTAAATCGATTTGGAGGCTCGATAAGCCGAATTTCTGTTTTTACTATGATAAAAAAACAAGTTGCACTATCAGGCTTGAAAAAGAAAGTGAGCCCACATACTTTCCGTCATTCATTTGCCACCCATTTGATTGAAGGTGGAGCAGATTTAAGGGCAGTTCAAGAAATGTTAGGGCATGAATCCATTACCACTACGGAAATTTATACGCACTTGGATAGGGACTTTCTAAGCCAGACTTTACAAGAATTTCATCCTAGGGCAAAATAAAGTAGTTAATAGTCGGTTTAAACCTTCTTTTCTTGATCATGATCATTCACGGCTAGGCTTAAAAGTCCTGCCAAAATCATGGAAACACCGCCAATAATAAGTGCATAAATAGCATCATTATTGAAATAATTTTTCAGAATGAAACCTAAAATACCAGCAGCTACAATTTGAGGGATTACAATAAAGAAGTTGAATACACCCATATAATACCCCATTTTATTGGCAGGTAAAGCACTGCTCAACATTGCATAGGGTACTGATAGGATACTTGCCCAGGCGATCCCTACACCTATCATGCTAAGAATAAGTATATTCGGTTCAGTAATGTAGAATATTGAAATTAAACCTGCTGCTCCACAAAATAAAGCAATCAGGTGAGTTCCCTTTCTACCGAAATATTTTGCTAGTTGAGGTAATAAAAATGCTGCTAATGCGGCAACCCCATTATATACGCCAAACATAATGCCTACCCAATTGGCTCCTTCATTATAAAGTGCTGATTTTGTATCGATTGTACCGTAAACATGCTCTGTTACGGCAGGGGTGGTATAAATCCACATCGCAAATAATGCAAACCAGGAAAAAAACTGAACGAAAGCCAACTGAACCATGGTTTTAGGCATTTTAAATATGCCTATGAAGGATTCCGCCAAGCCAGTAAATACTCCTCTTTCACTGTTTTCCAGTTTGAGTTTTTCTATATCATCAGGTGGATATTCTTTGGAGTTGAAAACAGTCCACATTACGGCAGAGAAAAAAGCAACTCCACCAATGTAAAAAGACCATTTTACCGAATCAGGGATTTGTCCATCGGGAGCAGTATTATCAAATCCAAGCCAATTAGTCAGTACATAGGGAAGGATAGAGGCTATAACTGCTCCAATACCGATAAAAAAGGCTTGCATGGCAAATCCTTTGGTTCGCTGTTCATTAGGCAGTACATCACCAACAAATGCCCTGAATGGCTCCATGCTGACATTAATTGACCCATCCATAATCCAAAGCAAACCAGCTGCAATCCACAAACTAGGGGAGTTTGGCATAATGAATAGAGCAATCGTAGCTAAAATAGCACCAATTGCAAAGAACGGTCTTCTTCTTCCCCATTTGGGAATCCAAGTCCTATCGGAATAATAACCAATGATAGGTTGAACAATTAGTCCAGTCACAGGAGCTGCTAACCATAAAATAGGTAAGCTGTCTTTTTCCGCTCCCAAGGTTTCGAATATTCTACTGACGTTTGCATTTTGTAAGGCAAAGCCAAATTGAATACCTAAAAAACCAAAACTCATGTTCCAAATTTCCCAAAAGTTTAATTTTGGCTTCTTGGATTCGATTGATATATTATCCATTATTTAGTGTTCAAGCTATTTTTAGTTAGAATCATATATGACCAAGGATCAAATGCTAAAGGTTCTTGATTTTCAGAAAAAGTAACATTTAGTTGTGGATTACTGGCTTTCTGATAGCTTTTCCCTTCATATCTACGATCTATTTTCAAGTTTTGGGTACTGTCTGATAAATTTAAAATTACAAGCACCTCATTTTTATCTTTTTTACGGCTGAAAGCCAATATATATGAAGATTTTTGTTCGGTGTTGATTTCTTCAAAAGGCCCCCGAATGCACCATTCCATAGAGCAGGATTATTCTTCTTTAGCATCAATAATTGACTGTAGAAATCTTCATAGGCTAGATTTGACCAATCAATGCTGTCTTTCTCGAAAAAGGGTAATCTTTTGTCTAATCCAGCTTCTTGCCCGCTATAGATTAATGGCATGCCTGGAATAGTAGCCGTTAAGACAGCCATTGCTTTATATGCATCTCCCATTCTTTCGAAAACAGTTCCAGCCCAGCTATTTTCATCATGATTAGAAGTAAAATACATTCTGAAGGCTGTTGAATCATATTTTTCAGCATCTTTTTCTAAATAAGCCACTACAGAATCTGCATTTGCTTTTCCATTAGCTATATCATTTAACATATGGTGTAATTCCCATCCATACGTCATGTCAAAGCCAGCATTATGCATTTTAGGTCCTTCCCATTCTGCTAGCATGAAAATATCTTTTTGTGCTTCTAAACTATCAATTGCTTTTTTCCAGAATTCATTGGGGACCATGCCAGCCATATCACATCTAAATCCATCAATATTAGCTTCACTTATCCAGAATTTCATATCCTGGATCATGGCTTGGTGCAAGTCTTCATTTTCATAATTCAGATCTGCCACATCGGTCCAGTCTTCAACTGGAGATTGTAGATTTCCCACAGAATCCAAATTGTAATATTCAGGGTGTTCTTCTGCCCAATGGTGATCATAGGCAGTATGATTGGCCACCCAATCTAAAAGTACTACCATATCCTTTTCATGGGCTTTTTTAACTAGTTTTTTGAAATCATCCAAGCTTCCGAAATTTGAATTGACCTCAGTGAAGTTTTTGATTGAATAATAACTCCCTAGCGGCTCTTTTCTGTTTTTCTCACCTATGGGTTGTACCGGCATAATCCATAAAATATCTACCCCCATATTTTTTAATCGGTCAATATGAGGAATAAATGAATTAATAGTCCCTTCTGGAGTATACTGCCTGATATTCACCTCATAAATATTCATATCCTTAGCTTTTTCAGGATAGGTAAGGATTATATCTTTCTGCATTTCATCTTGAACAGATTCGCATGAGTAATTCAGTGCTGATAGCGCAATTAATACTATAAAAAAATGTATTCTCATAGGGTTATTGGGAAATAATAAGTAATCTAAATTGTATCACCAGTTTACCTCAATTTTGTCATCCTCCAAATTGAAAGTTGCATTTGGTAAATCGTTGACCTTAAGGTTAATCCTTTCGTTTTCAGGTAATGGATCGAAATTAGAAATTTGATCTATAAAATTAAAGTCCACTTTTTCTAACGGTATGGTTTGTTGATTAATTTGAATTTTACCATTTATCTTGCCTTCAAAACCATGAAAGAATAGTTGAATTTTATGGTATTGAGAATTATAGTTCCCTGTTTTAGGATGTAAAATCAATTGCCTTTTCTCAGGAATAAACTCAATCAATCTTTTATAATACTCTCCGTTCACATGATTGAAAGATTCACCATCATCCTCATAATATTCATAGCTATTATCTTCTTTCCCACCATAAATATGCAAATGAAGGCAATCATTATGGTTGTTACTTAAATTTTCGAGCTTATCCTGCATCGGAATGATTGCTGAAGCCCTTACAAAAACAGGTAATCGCTCAATAGGGCATTCTACAATTACCTCCTGATTTCCTCTGTAAAAAGTATCATCAAATAAATCGTACCATTCCCCTTCAGGAAAATAAACCTTTGCTAAATTGACCTTACTGGCAACTGGTGCCACCATAATATCAGGCCCAAAGAAATACTGGTTTTCATACAATGAATTGTAAATCTTGGCATCATGTGGATGGTAGATGGCCAAACTTCTGGCAACAGGTATTCCTTTTTCATGCGCTTTATAAAATGCTGAATAAATATAAGGCATCATTTTATAACGCAGGTTAATATAATTTCTGGAAATTTCTTCCACTTCCTCTCCATAAGCCCAAGGCTCTGAATCACGACTATTAATCATGCTGTGGCCTCTGAAAAAAGGCGCAAAAGCACCAATGGAAATCCATCTCGCAAAGAGTTGGCTATCAGCATCTCCTGCAAAACCACCAATATCATAACCTGAAAATGCAACTCCTGCCAAGCCCAAACTATTAACTAAGCGAACACCCAAAAGCATATGTTCATCATCTGCCACATTATCGCCTGTCCAAACAGCTGCATATCGTTGAATACCCGAAAAACCAGCTCTGGTTAAATTAAACACCCTTTTATTGGGGGAATTTTGTTTGGCTCCTTCATAGGTACTTCTGGCCATTTGCATTCCGTAAACGTTTCTTGCTTTGCGAGTGGAAGCTTTTTCACCTTCATAATCAAATTCCATTAATTCAGGCAAATGCTGACCCCAGGTAGCAATTTCGTTCATGTCATTCCATAATCCTAAAATGCCCAAATCGGTATAAGCTTTTAGTTTTTCTTGCCACCAATTTCTTACGGTAGGTTTAGTGAAATCAGGGAAATGACACCATCCTGGCCATACTTCGCCTTCATAATATTCCCCATCAGGATATTTTATGAAAACGTCTTCCTTTTTACCAGAATCATAGGCTTCATAACCTTCTTCTATTTTAATCCCAGGATCACAGATTACGACTACTTTAAAGCCCATTTCCTCCAGCTTTTTAATCATTTGCTGCGGATTTGGGAAATCTTTACCATCCCAGGTGAAGATTTTATACTGCTCCATATGATGAATGTCCAATACAATCACATCAGCAGGGATTTCCTTCTCTCTAAAGAACTTTGCTATACTTAATACTTCCTTGTCAGGTTTGTAACTATATCTACATTGTTGGTAACCCAAACTCCAAATAGGAGGGAGTTCCATTCTACCAGTCAAATCCGTATAAGAACTGATGATTTCTTCTATGCTTTCTTCATGGATAAAATAATAAGCCATATCACCCTGATCAGCAGAAAAGCTTGAAAACCTTCTGTTAGAAGCACCAAAATTGAAATGCGTTTTATGGGAATTATCTAAATAGATTCCATAAGAAAGTCCTTGGTGGATTCCTATATAAAATGGAGTGGTGCAATATAATGGGTCACTATCAGGCGGATATCCGAAATGATCGGTATTCCAGTTTTGGTAACCATTGCCTTTTCTATCCAATGGGCCTGTTTTTTCACCTAATCCAATAAATCTTTCTCCTTCTTGCAGTTTTTTGTAAGTGGTTACTTGCTCACCTATCCAGGAAGTCCCTAAAGCTAGGTCATCCTCATTGATGATATTCCCTTTTACATCCTTAAATATAACTGTAAAAGGATCCTTCTTGATCTCTAATGTTAAAGATTCGGTTTTCAGTTCTAAATGACCATTTGCATCAATAATTGAAAAATCTATGCCTACAGATTTTGAAATCACGGCATAGGAATGCTCATCGAATTCTTCCGTACGGCTCAAATGAATTTTAAAAATACCTTTTTGAACCACAGATATCCTGAAAAATGCGTTTTCAGTTTTACCTGAAATACCATAAGCATTGCGCTTATAGCTATCAATTTTTCCACAATGGAGGTTAAGGTTTGATTTATTTATGGTTTGTGAATTAATCATTTGTAATGCCTTTTAAGAACCGCTAAGCTATTGAATATTAAAATCGAACAATATTGATTCTAACATAAATTTAATGCAATCGTTTGCGATTTCGTTTGCAATTTAACTTTTTGTATTTAAAAATTTATAAGTATGGCTTTTTAAAGATGTTGAATTAATGGAATGGAAAATTGTGTTCTTCTTGATTACTAGCTTGTATTCAATGTCGTTAAGTTAAGAATTAACACTAGACAAGTAGCTGATAAATTGAGGGGTAAATTCAAAAAAAAGTTTAAGGTATCTTCCATTCAAATTTAGCAAGATAACTGCTTACTTTTAGGCCCAAAGGGCTGATATATCATAATGTAGGGTGAAGCCCTACATAAATAAATCCGGATACAAAAGCCCTGAAAGGGCGCAATATTACGCCCTTTCAGGGCTTTTGAGCTGTTTTTTAACACAGGGCACCACCCTGTGTTATGATATGACGCCCTTTCAGGACTAAAAAAAATGAAAAATAATAGCAAGACAAGTACTTAAAAAAGGAGTTGATATTATACATAGCTTGGCTTAACGACACTGAGTCAGTGTTTGGTGGCACACCGACCATCGAAAAATTGCAATATAAAGTAAGCTTTGAATTACTGAGATAATATTTAATTTTGTGTTACAATCAAAGGATCGAACAGCCAATAAAAGCAAGTTATTTATTTCAGTTTTGTAATTTAAAGTAGCAACTTTGCATTTACAATTACCTTTTAAGGCTACACCTTTTTATAATTATATACATGTCGCAAGAATTATATCAAAAACTAACTTCAGATAAACCTTTTTTTATTGTGGGGCCATGCGTGATGGAAAGTATGGATTTACTTCATACAGTTGCCAAAGAATTGGTCGCTATCAAAGATGAATTAGGTGTAGAAATTATCTTTAAATCTTCATTTGATAAAGCCAATCGCACCTCAGCTTCAGCTAAGCGTGGGCCTGGTTTGGAAGAAGGAAAAGAATGGTTACAAGAGATTAAAACTGCATACAATCTTCCAGTGACGACTGATGTGCATGAATCTTATCAACCAAAATTACTACAAGAAGTAGTCGACATCATGCAAATTCCTGCTTTTTTGTGTCGCCAAACTGATTTGCTACTAGCTGCAGCAGAAACAGGTAAAATTGTAAATATTAAAAAAGCGCAATTTTTATCTGGTGAAGATATGCTTTACCCATGTCAGAAAGTAGTGCAAGCTGGAAACAAACAGGTGATGTTGACCGAACGCGGCAATATGTATGGCTACAATAATTTAGTAGTGGATTTCAGAAATATTCCAGATATGTTGCAGCATGGTTTTCCTGTTATTATGGACTGTACTCACTCAGTGCAACGCCCTGGAGGAGCAGGAGGTAAAACTGGAGGAAATAGAGAATTTGTACCTAATATGGCATTGGCAGCAAAAGCATTTGGTGCTAATGGGTATTTCATAGAGTCTCATCCTAATCCTGAAGAAGCATGGAGTGATGGACCCAACCAATTGTATTTAAAAGATTTAAAAGGTTTAATTAAAAAATTAATTCAATGAGTCGGATTATAGAATCAGCCAAAGAAACCATTGCTATAGAAGCTAAATCTATTAAAGATTTAGAAGGCTTACTTACCTCCGACTTTGAGCAAGCAGTACATGCTATTATGGATAGTAAGGGCAAACTCATAGTTACGGGCATGGGTAAATCCGGTATAATTGGGAAGAAGATTGCAGCTACTTTTTCAAGCACAGGAACACCTAGTTACTTCTTACATCCGGGAGAGGCCTATCATGGTGATTTAGGTTTAATCCAAGAAGATGATATTGTAATGGCGATATCAAATTCAGGAGAAACGGACGAATTACTAAAAATCATCCCCTTTTTCTTACGAAATGGTAACAAAATAATAGGTGTAAGTGGAAATCCTGAGTCTACATTGGCTAAAAACACACATTACCATTTGAATGTACATGTTGAACAAGAAGCTTGTCCATTAGATTTAGCACCTACTTCATCAACCACAGCCACTTTAGTGATGGGTGATGCATTGGCTGTGGCGCTAATGAAAGAGCGTGATTTTAAACCCGAACATTTTGCACTTTTCCATCCTGGTGGGTCATTGGGGAGAAGGTTATTGATGACTGTAAAGGATGTCATGCGTTCATCAGATTTACCTTTAATTGATTCTCAAAGTGATATGGATGTGGTGATTCATACTATTTCAAATGGTAGGTTAGGCCTCGCCATAGTGGAGGAAAATGACGAATTAATAGGGGTTATTACTGATGGTGATTTAAGAAGGGGGATGAATGCTAAAAAGGAATCCTTTTTAAGTCTTAAAGCAAAGGATATCATGACAATATCGCCTATTTCCATTGATAAGGATATGAAGTTGAAAAATGCTGAAGAATTGATGATGGAACGTAAAATCAACACGCTTTTGGTGGTCGAAAACCAAAAATGTGTTGGAGTACTGCAGGTTTACGATTTGTAAAGTTTAGAAAGAAAAATTAGATCGTAGATTTATGGCTATTAAATTGAATCCATTAGATTAGAACTACCTCGCCCACTTCCGAGGAACTCGGAAAAGCGGGATGGATGAAAGTTTAGCGGGCCAGCATAGGGATTGAGGGATGAAGCCAGCCAGAGGCTGGTCAGCCTCTGGCTGACATTAAACTTTCTTGATTTTTTGTTTCTTTTTGATTAAGCAAAAAGAAAAAAAGAAAAATCGAAGCAAAGAGGTTTGTTTTTGAGTCAATAAATAGATAAGACCCTATTTTATTGAAAATTTATGTTCATGGGACTACTAGCGAGTTTTAGATTTTAAGTATTAATAGTTTATTATTATGTTTTTCAAATCTTCTTAGAAGACTCCCTCACCACCAAATTAGTTTTCAAAGAGATAGTTTCTGTTATACTCTCCTCATCTTCTGCTTTATTAATTTGTTTCATCAATAAACGAGTAGCTTCTTGACCCATTTTAAAACCAGGTTGAGTAACAGAGGAGAGAGCCGGCTGAATAAGGCTTGAGAATCGCCAGTTGCTAAAACCTACTATGGCAATATCTTCTGGAATCCTTAATTTTTTCTTTCGAATGGCCATCATAGCACCGTATGCGGCCACATCATTATTTGCAAATAAGGCATCTGGAGGAAAGCGATAATCTAAGATTTCATTGGTTATAGATTCTGCTTCTTCAAAAGTGCCTAATCCACAGACTTTAATCAGATTATCATCAATCATATAACGGTTATCTGCCAATGCGGCCTTATACCCATTCAATCTATTTTTGCTAATTGCTAAATTTTGTGGTCCTGCTAAATGTGCAATTCTATAGCAGCCTTGCTCAATAAGATGAGTAGTGGCTTCATAAGCACCCTGTTCGTCATTCACTATTACCTTACAAGCATTAAGTGAATCGATAATTCTATCAAAAAAGACCAAAGGAATATCATAATCTAATAGGCTTTGCAAATGTTCGTAATTTTCTGTTTCCCTAGAAACAGACATTAAAATACCATCTACACGGGAATTAAATAAAGCTTTTGTGTTCATCACTTCTCGTTCAAATGATTCATTTGATTGGGTGATGATAACGTGGTATCCGGCATCATGTGCGATATCCTCTATTCCGCTGATGACTGCCGAAAAGAAAAAGTGAGCAATCTCAGGTATGATTACTCCTATGGTATTGGTTTTGCTTTGTCTAAGGCTTAATGCAACCGTATTGGGTTGATAATTCAACTTTTTAGCCAAGTCATTAATTTGATTTTTAGTTTCTTGGCTGATATCAGGATGATCTTTTAAGGCACGAGAGACTGTGGAGGGTGATACTCCTAATTCTTTTGCAATATCTTTTATAGTAATGTTAGCCTTTTTCATGTGTATATGTTTATTTTCAACGGTCACATGGAATAGTCAAAGTTCAAAAGCCTACTTAGCCAACCTTTAATGATCTGTTATATTCATTTCGGTTAGTGTGTCAGGTTTATGACTATTTCATCTCTGTTTTTTTATTCGATTGATTTCAAATTTCATAAGGATTTCTCTTCCAATTAGCACATTAATCTAGAAGAAAAGGGACTGCCATCTTTAATTCTTTTAGCCCAAATCCTAAACATCAACAAACTTCAAAAAAAATATGCTTTTATGCAAACGATTGCGCAACCGATTGCGGTAAAAAATATGCGAATAATCTGTTATGAGGCTATATGTTGCACTAAACTTGAGATATGGAAAATGAAGTTGCGCAACAAATATAGTGCAGCTATATGACCAAAATATTAAGTAAACTTAAAACAATTAAATTATGAAAAACTTAACAAAATTATTGAGCCTGGCATTGTTGCTGACCGCAACTCTGTTTATGGTCTCATGTGAAGAAGACGAACCAACCATTGATGTGGATGAAGATGGTTTAACGGTTTCAGATGGGTTATACATCGTAGCTGAAGGTGAGGATCCAGAGGCTACAATGCAATTAACTCCTGAACAAGTAGAAGCAGATGGATTTGGGGCTCAGGAAAGAAGTGGGTTTGTAACTGGATATTTCAACTTAACTGCTGGTAATTATAACATAGTCGAAACCGTTGATCGTGAAGTTTCAGCAACCTTAGGAGGTTCTGCAGAAACTATTAATTATGGAACTGAAGATTCCCCATTGACTTATGATTTGGTTGCGGATGCTACTGACGGTGGTCAAGCTTTCACCCTTGAAGCTGGTTTGTATAAAATTGCATATGATGAAATGACAAGTGAAGTTGTGGTTTTCAATATCGAATCAGTGGGTTTGATTGGTGCAGCTACTCCTAATGGAGGGAATGATGACACTCCACTTTCAGGTTCTGTAGATGAAAATGGTGGTACTTGGACAGGCTCAGACATTCTTTTAAGAGCCGGTTGGTATAAGTTTAGATTTAATTCTAGTTGGAACATTGACAGAAGAATAGATCCTGAGGGCGGACTTAGTGCAGATAATGGTTATTTGATGTTTACTAATTTTGGTGGCTCTATAGATAATCTTGAGGCAGGAAATGTAGGTGGTAACTTTGAAATGACTGCTGAAAATGAAGGTACTTATGATGTTGAAATAACATTTACAACTGATGAAGGTTTTGCTTTTTCTCAGGATAGAACAGGTGATGCTCCTGAAATCACATTTGACCCTGAAGAATACCAATTTGGAATTATTGGAAGTACAAATGCTAACGGATTTGATGCCGACAGAAATTTACATTATACAGGTGAAAATGAAGGAGTCCATAAATGGGTTGGTGTAGTTTACTTTGGTGAAACAAGTGTTGATGATCAAGGTAGAAGATTTAAGTTCAGAACCAATGATGATTGGGATTTCAATCTTGGAGGAACATTACCTGCTGACGGTTCAGAAGCTACACTAGCTGTGAATGGAGACGATATCGAAGCACCTGCAGCCGGAGCTTATTACATCACATTATCTACAGCGGATGAAGGTGATACATGGGTTTCAACAATGAGCGCTACTGGATGGGGTGTAATTGGTGAAGGATCTCCATCTGAAAGTTGGGATGAGGATTTAGATATGACTGCTGAAGGTTTTGCTGATGGTGTTACAACTTACACTCTAACAGGAGAATTCACAGGAGAGTATAAATTTAGAGCTGGCGATAGCTGGGATTTCAACTTAGGTGGTGATCCAACTGCATTGAACGCTGGTGGTGACAATTTAAGTGTTGATGCTGCAGGTACTTATACCGTAACATTGGCATTTGATGGTGAAAATTATACTGCAACAATAGAATAAAGTTCCATAATCCTAAAAGAATGAGACTAGCCGGTCTCATTCTTTTTATCTCAAATCTTATTTATGCATAAATTCTTAACCATACTATCCCTTCTATTTTTGCAATTCGCAGCTTTTGCTCAAAGTGTAGAAATACAACCTATCATAGAGCCTGAATTCTTTTCTGCGGATGAAGAAATCACCATTACTTATAATGTAACAGGCACCAGTTTAGCTTCCTTGGATGATGCTTATATGTGGATGTGGTTACCTAATGGCAGTACTGACGCTCCTTCCAATATTAACCCTGCTGATTCAGACCCAGCTGCAACAGATCAAGCAAAACTTGAAAAACTAAACGAAAACGGACAAACCCTTTTCCGTATTTCATTAACTCCCACGACATTTTACAACCAAAGCGCTGAAAACATTACGGAAATAGGTATGCTTTTAAAAGGCAATGACTGGTCTGATGGACAAACATCCGATTTTACAACTGAAATTAGCCAGGGCTTTTCAGTTAATATTTCCTCACCATCTGGAAATTATGGTTTTTACCAAACCGATGAAGTTATAGATATTGAATTATCTTCTTCTGAAATAGCAGTATACCAATTCTTTGTGGATGGTAATTTAGAACATGAAGAATCTGATATTACTCAATTTTCTTATCAACATACTGTAATTGATGATGGACAGGCACATGATCTTCAAATTGTAGTCAGCAACGGGACTGACGAAGAAACCTTCAATTATTCATATATAGTTAATCCTACCGTCTCAAATGAACCTCTTCCAGCTGGTTTGCAAAATGGAATAAATTATGGAGAGGACGACACTTCTGTAAACCTAGTATTGACTGCTCCTAATAAAGAGAATGTATTTGTGATAGGTACTTTTAATGATTGGAGCCTTTCTGATGAGTATTTAATGAAAAAAGATGGAGATCAGTTTTGGATTGAAGTCACTGGTTTAACGCCTGGTCAGGAATACCAATTCCAGTATTTAGTAGATGGAGAAATTACAATAGCTGATCCTTACACTGAAAAAATTGGTTCTGAATATGATGATCCTGAAATCATAAATGATAATCGTTACCCTGATTTGATGCCTTATCCTTCAGGAAAAACTGCTCATGCTGTAAGCTATATTCAAACCAATAAAACGCAATTTGACTGGACGGACGAAAGTTTTCAAAAACCAGCCAATGAAGATTTAGTGATTTATGAATTATTGGTACGAGATTTTACTGAATTGCGAACTTATGATGCCGTAACAGAAAGGCTGGATTATTTAGAAGAACTAGGAATCAATGCAATTGAGTTTATGCCTGTCATGGAATTTGAAGGCAATTTAAGCTGGGGCTATAATCCTTATGTCATGTTGGCTTTAGATAAGTATTACGGTACTGAATACGATTTCAAAACATTGGTGAATGAAGCCCATAACAGAGGAATAGCCATAATCTTAGATATTGCTTTAAATCATCAGTTTGGTAGAAACACTTTAGCAAGACTATATAATGAAGGGGATTATGGAAATCCAACTTCTGAAAATCCCTGGTTTAATACTAGCCCAAAACACGACTTTAATGTAGGCTATGATATGAATCATGAAAGTGAATACACACAAAACTATGTGGATAGGGTAGTAGCCTATTGGTTAGAGGAATATCATGTGGATGGCTATAGATACGATTTGTCAAAAGGCTTTACTCAGAAAAACACTTTAGGAGATGTTGGGGCTTGGGGACAATATGATGCTTCTAGGGTTCAATTACTTAAAAGGTTAGCGGATTTTCAATGGTCTGTTGATCCTAATTCATATGTGATTTTGGAGCACTTTGCAGAAAATGAAGAAGAACGTGAATTGGCAGACTATGGTATGATGCTGTGGGGTAATGAGAATCATAATTTCAGAAGTCTTGCAAAAGGTAATAATGCCAATGTTAGCGGATTAAGCTATCAGACCAAAGGTTGGAATCAGCCGCATGTAATTGGCTATATGGAAAGTCATGATGAAGAAAGAGTCGCTTGGGATTTAAAAAATAGTACTAGTCAAGGGCTTGCCCAACAAATGCAAAGACTGAAATTAAATGCGGCACTTTTTTTCTTAGTACCGGGACCAAAAATGATTTGGCAATTTGGTGAATTCGGATACGATGAAGAACTCAATAACGACAGATTGGGTGTGAAACCAACTCGCTGGGAATATTTGGATGATCCTGAGCGAAATAAACTATTTCAAGTTTATCAAAGCCTAATTAAATTAAAAACACGCACTGATTATTTGAATAAAGACAACTTCCAATGGTCGGGTAGTGGTGAATTAAAATGGGTTAGGTATAATAACGATGAAGTGAAAATCGTAATGATGGGCAACTTTAGTAAAAGTACCCAGACATTCGAACAGCAAATCCTTCAATCAGGCACTTGGTACAATTATTTAACAGGAGAAGAATTCGAAGTAGGAAATGAAGTGGATATAAACTTGATTGCTGGTGAATTTAGAATATTAACGAGTGAGCCAATTGAAAACTATATTGATGATCAAGAACAGTCTGAAATAGTTTTAGCTAATGAGACCCCTGAAATCAGCTCAAATACTAGGGTTTATCCAAATCCTACCCAAAATAAAATCCAGATCGAGTCAGATGGACAAATCAATAATATTTTTCTTACGGATTTGAACGGAAAGACTATAGCTGTTCAAATAGAGCAATCAAATAATCAATTTATCCTTGATTTATCTGGTTTAGAATCAGGGGTTTATATGGTGAATTATCAGGAGCAAAACACTCAAAGACAACACAAAATCATAAAGTTTTAATTTTTTAAATATATCAATATGAATCAAAAATATACAAGCTCGATAAAGGGAGTTCCAAAAGGAAATAGGCTGATATCCTTTTCAAGGGTTTTTATGGCTTTCCTTTTTGTAATTGCTGGATTGCAAATCCAGGCGCAGGAAAGAACGGTTTCTGGTACTGTTACCGATGCCAATACAGGAGAGACTTTACCAGGAACAAGCGTTATGATTAAGGGAACTTCGCAAGGGACAACAACTTCTTTAGAAGGGGAATTTAAACTTCAGGCAAATGCTGAGGATGTATTAGTTTTTTCCTTTATAGGATACAAAAAGCAAGAAATTGAGGTAGGAGCAAGGTCAACTATTAATGTTCAGATGGAAGAAGACATTTCTCAACTTGGGGAAGTAGTAGTTGTAGGTTACGGACAGCAAGAGGAGAAAGACGTAACGGGTGTGGTAAGTACTGTCAAAGAGGAGTCCTTTAACAGAGGACAAATTGCCAGCCCAGAGCGATTGATCACTGGTAAAATAGCTGGGGTTGATGTGACACCAGGAAACACCAGAGCTGGTGGAGGTGATATCACCATTAGAGGTGTAGGGTCGATCAATGCTCAAGCCCAACCGCTAATTGTAGTGGATGGAGTACCGATTAATAATGATGGAAGTTCAGGAACAAGAAATGCCAATAACTTCATAAACCCATCTGATATTGAGAGTGTTACTGTCTTGAAAGATGCTTCTGCTACGGCTATTTATGGATCAAGGGGTGCTGCAGGTGTAATTTTGTATACTACTAAATCAGGTAAAAAAGGAGAAAATACTGTTACTTATGACGGTTCTTTTACCTTCTCAGAAGTTTTAAGAGAGCCTGATTTTTTAAGTACTCAAAACTTTAGAAATGCTGTTCGACAGTTCAGTCCTCAAAATCAAAATAGGTTAGGTGAAGAAGATACAGATTGGTTCAATGAAGTAACGAGAAGTACTTTAAGTCAAAATCATAACTTATCTTTTTCTGGTGCCACGGAAAAATTAAACTACCTGGTTTCAGTTAATCACATGGATAACAAGGAAGTAATAAGAGGTGATAGAAATCAGGTTACTCGTTTAAGCATGAGATTAAAAACCACTGTTTTAAATGATCATTTGGATATTACCTTTAATACAAAAAATGCTTTAACCAATGATGAATATAAGCCAAATGTTATCGGGACAGCAGTTTCTTTTGATCCAACAAAACCGGTTTATGATCCAGAAGCCGAACAGTTTGGAGGTTACTATGAATGGAATGTTTCTTCAATAGACCCGATAAATCCAGTATCAACTTTAGAACAAACCCAAAGTGTTGGAGAAAATAGAAGGTCTTTTAGCTCCATCAATTTTGATTTGAAAATTCCTGGTGTTGAAGGATTAACTTTTAGTGCTACGGGTTCTTATGATTTAAGGAATGGTCTAAATAAAGTTTTTGAACCATTCACGCTTAGAAATGACAATAGAGACGGTTATATGAGGCGTTCTACTAATAATGCCTATACAACCACTTTATTCTCCACTTTAAATTATAATAGGACTTTTGATCAACATAGTATCGATGTTTTAGGAGGATATGAATTTCAAGAAGTATTTAGAGAAACCACTGGTTATGAAGGCATCAATTTAACTGATGATAGTAAAAGCTTCAATGACCCTACTGTTATTCCAAGAGAATTTATTGATTTGTATGGAGCTAGGCCAATTACAAACCAGTTGCAATCTTATTTTGGTAGAGTAAACTATTCATTAGACGATAAATATTTAGCAACTTTCACAGGAAGATTAGATGGTTCTACTCGATTTGGTTTTGGAAATAAATATGGATTTTTCCCTTCTGCAGCTTTAGGCTGGAGAATAATTGAAGAAGATTTCTTTCAAGGATTAACTGATACATTTAATGATTTAAAGTTTAGAGTAGGATGGGGAATTACAGGAAACCAAAATATTGGTGATTATCTATATGATAAATTCTACTTTTTGAGTGATGCTAGTGCTACCTATCAATTTGGTGATGAATATATTCAATTGTTAAGGCCTACTGCTGTAGATCCTAACATTCAATGGGAAAGATTGATATCAACCAATATTGGAATTGACTTCTCATTGATGAAAGGCAGATTATCAGGTACATTGGATTTGTATGATAAAACTACTGATCAATTATTGTTTAATGTGCCGGTTGCAGCTGCTACCAATGTTGGAGATAGAGTTACGACCAACATTGGAGAGATGAACAATAGAGGAATTGAATTAGGTTTAAATTACATTGTAATTGATAATGATCAGTTTGGCTGGGATTTAGGCTATAATTTCACATATAATCAAAATAGAATTGTAAAACTTAATAATGAGATAGACGAAGATAGCCCAGGAATTCAAGTAGGAGGAATTACAGGAGATATTGGAAGAACTATTCAGGTTTTACAAGTGGGAGAGCCAATTTCAACATTCTATTCATATAATCATTTATATGATGATGCTGGAAATCCATTAACTGGTGGAACCAACAGTATTTATGAAGATATCAATGAGGATGGTCAGATTAATGAAAATGATCTGCAAACGCAAGGTGTAGCTATTCATCCAATATTTACAAATTTAAGCTCCAATATGCGATATGGGAATTTTGATCTTAATTTCACCTTAAGGGCAAAATTAGGAGGTCAAACTTATAATAATACTGCCTCAGCAAACGGTTGGTATGGAAGGTTAACAGAAGCCCAAATTTTAAATAATTTGCATGAATCTGTAATTGAAACAGGATTTCAGAATAGACAATTATTATCTAATCACTACATAGAAAATAGTAGTTTCTTGAAACTAGATAACCTAACCATAGGCTATAATTTCAATCAAATTCAAGATTTCAGATTGAGGTTATATGGTACTGTGCAAAATATGTTGCCAATCTCAGGTTATAGCGGTTTAGACCCAGAAGTTCAGATCGATAATAATATTTATCCTCCATCAACGGCATTTATTTTCGGTATAAACGCAAAATTTTAATTAAAGGAAAATGAAGAAATTTATATATATTATTCTAGCGGGCTTTATCATTTCTTGTACAGATTTAGATTTAAGGCCAGAGTTTGGAGAAACAGCAAACATTGCATTTCAAGATGTAAAAAATCTAGAGCGCTATATGGCTAAAATCTATGCTGCCTATAGTCTAACAGGTCAACAAGGCCCTGCAGGTGATGCTGATTTACAATTAGTAAATGATGAAGGGTTTACTTCCTATATTAGAGCCTATTGGAAAGCGCAAGAACTTACCACAGACGAGGCGGTTATTGCTTGGCAAGATGCAGGTATTCAGGATTTAAATACGCATACCTGGTCATCTGATAATCAGTTTGTAAGGGTTTTGTATTACAGATTATTCTTAATTATATCTTACAGCAATGATTTTTTAGAACAAAGCAGTGATGATTTACTATCTGATTACGGATATAATGAAGAGGAAATGGCAAATGCTCAAGCTTATAGAAGTGAAGTGAGATTTCTTCGAGCTTTGGCCTATTGGCATGCCTTAGATTTATTTAGAAATATTCCTATTGTAACAGAGATTACAACTGATTTCCCAGTACAAAATTCACCAGAGGAAGTATTTAATTTTATTACTGATGAGTTAGAAGCAATTGAAGGTGATTTGCCTAATCCACAGCAAAATGAATATGGAAGAGCTGATAAAGCAGCACTTTGGATGTTGCAAGCTAAATTGTTTTTAAATGGTGAAGTTTATACGGGAAATAATTACTATTCGGAAGCGGTAGTTGCTTTAGAAAAAGTATTAAATGGGCCTTATTCAATTGAAAATGACTATCAATTGAATTTTAGAGCAGATAACCATACAAGTAATGAATTGATTTTTACTTTGCCATCTGATGGTATTCAAACCCAAGGATATGGAAGTACTACTTTCTTGACTAATGGTTCAATCGGAGGAAATATGACTTCTACTGATTATGGAACAAGCGGTGCTTGGGCAGGTTTGAGAACTACTAGAAATTTGGTTGAATTGTTCCCTGATGAAACAGGAGATATTGATAATAGAGCAATATTCTTCACTGATGGACAAAATTTAGATATAGCTGATTTAACAGTATTTACGGAAGGTTATGCAGTTCCAAAATATACTAACTTGACCACAGACGGGGAACAAGGAAGTAATGCTGAATTTTCTGATGCTGATTATCCTATGTTCCGATTGGCTGATGCATATTTAATGTATGCCGAGGCTGTTTTAAGAGGTGGGGGCGGAAGTGAGGCCACTGCCGTTAATTTTATTAACCAACTTCGTGAAAGAGCATATGGGGATAATTCTGGAAATATTACAGCTGGAGAATTAACGCTTGATTTTATTTTAGATGAAAGAGCCAGAGAGCTTTATTGGGAAGGTCATAGAAGAGCAGATTTAATTCGCTATGACTTATATACTGGTGGAAATTATACTTGGCCTTGGAAAGGAAATAATATTGATGGTGCTTCAATAAGTGAACATTTGGAAATATTTCCAATTCCAGCAACTGACTTAGCGGCCAATCCTGAATTAGACCAAAACGATGGTTATTAACCTGAGTTTCTATGTTGAAAAACCACACAAAAGGTATTTTTTTTCTTTTTTTTGCCTTTTTTAGGCGTAGTTATCTCATGATAAAATTTTAAGTTTGTCAAGGGTGGCTTAGGTTTGTGGGCTGTTTTGTGCGGCCATTTACCTGCCCTTTACTAGCTTAAAATTTTACATTTCTTTCGGAGCTAAAAAAGCAAAATGCTATTATCGCCCACTTTTCTCTCTTTTAGACTATAAAACCAGACTTCTATCAGCAGACTATCTTACTAGCTGCAACTTTGTGTTATATTTTATAGGAAAGAGGCCGTAAACTCGATTAGAACAGACTACTAATAGGGCAGCTGCAACTCAGGTAAACGGGCCTCATACTTTCCTTCAAGTTTTATAGTTGTACTTTATATTCACATTCATTCTTCCAGACGTAGCTTACCCTGTTAAGTAGTTTTTTTGCTATTCTGATAATGGCTTTATTGGCTTTCATTTTTTTACATAATTTATTGTAGGTTCTAAACAAGCCAGGGTCTTGGTAGGCGGCTTTCCATGCGCATTGGACTATTATCGTGCGCAAATATTTATTGTGTCGCTGTGTGATGCCCCCTACCTTTTCTGTTTCTGCACTACTATTTACATTTGGTACTAAACCCACAAAACTATGGAGCTTATCCAAACTACTAAACCTATTGATATCTTTCACTTCTGTAATCAAGGTGATTGCGCCTAAAAGTCCTATGCCCGGCAGGCTTCTCAACCAACCTACTATTTCCCTGTAACGACCTTTAGAGAGCTCCACCAATTGCTTCTCTACTTTCTTTTTTTGCGCCTCAATGGACTCCAGTTCTTCAAGGTAGACTTCCATTATTAGCCCGGCAGAAGGATTGTCAAAAGAAAGCCCCTTGATCCATTGGCGCAAACGTTTGCTCCAATAAGAGTTGTCCAATTCCTCTGGTATTTTAATCCCCCAGTATAAAAGTTGCGACTTGATACGGTTCTTGCACCGCTTAATGTCACGAACTAGTTTGTTCCGACAACGAACCAACGCTTTGTCCTGGTCAACTATTTCATCAGGCACATGAATCCCCGTCAATTCGTTGCCCCGCAAAGAACGGGCAATCTTCCTGCAATCCACCGAGTCACGCTTACTCTTTTTTTCCTTATCGGTTGTAGGTATGTCACTCGGGTTGACGACAATGTTTTCAATACCTAGCTTCTGTAAAGAACGATGTGTCCAGAAGCCACTAAAACCTGATTCATAAGCACTCTTATATCTTGCATTAGGAAAGTGCCTATGCAAGTAATTAACCAAAATTTCTGGTTCAGGTGGCTGCGAAAATGATTTTAGCTCTAGGTAATCGCTCATAATTGAAATACTCCAACTTTTCTTGTGCACATCAATTCCGATATAAATGTTTTCCGGATCTTCATGATTTGTTGTATCTTTATAATAATTCATAAGCCTAGAGGTTAGTTGTTAAATTTTATTTCCTATATCAATTTAAACCTCTTGGCTTATTTTTCAAACATACAAACTCGATTCTAATTTAGGATTCAGACCGCCTATAAATAGTGAGTTTCAACTAAAAATTCTGAAGCAATAGCGGGCTATTGTAAAGAATTTTTAGGAAGAAAATCGCTTTTTAGAGGTGGAATAGGAAAAGCTTTTCCATATAATTCAATATACTGCGTTGTCTTCCTTCGATATAGCCCGCTATATCTTCTAAAAGACGCCTTGTCTATTGAATGGATGCCAGCCATAGGCTGGTCACCCCTTGGGTGAAAAATCTGAATTTACAAATTAGAGTCGGACTCAGGTTATTAATCCATAAAAAGCTTCTTCATACATACAACTATAAAACGAAAACACAGGAGGCTTTGCTTCCTGTTTTTTTATATTAAGATTATGATCATTTCTTGTAACACTTGATTACCCCATTCTTACAAATGTTTAACTTATACCTCTAATTACTTGACTACAAACTTTTATTATTCTACCATTATTGGCATTTTTGAGTTCTGAAAGATTTTTAACAAATATTAAATATAAAAACATGGCTAAACCAGGAGTATTATCCGGAGATGAAATGATGAACCTACTTCATCATGCTAAAGACAATAAATATGCAATGCCTGCAGTCAACGTAATTGGTAACAATTCCATTAATGCAGTTTTAGAAACGGCAAGAGATGTGAATTCACCAGTTTTTATTCAGTTTTCAAATGGTGGTGCCGTATTTAATGCGGGTAAAGGACTTTCTAATGAAAATCAAAAAGCTGCTATTGCAGGAGCTGTTGCGGGTGCTCACCATGTGCACTTAATGTCAAAAGAATATGGTGTGCCAGTGATTTTACATACTGACCATTGTGCTAAGAAATTATTGCCTTGGATTGATGGCTTATTAGAAGCTGGTAAAGAGTTTTATAAAACGCATGGTAAGCCATTGTTTAGCTCACACATGATTGACTTGTCAGAAGAGCCTTTGGAAGAAAATATTGAAATTTGTAAAAAATATTTGAAGCCAATGGCTGAAATGGGTATGCACTTGGAAATCGAATTAGGAATCACGGGTGGTGAAGAAGATGGTGTGGATAATACAGGAGTAGACAGCAGCAGATTATATACTCAGCCTGAAGAAGTAGCTTATGCTTATGAGCAATTGAAAGAAGTAAGTGATAACTTCACTATTGCTGCATCATTTGGTAATGTACATGGCGTTTATAAGCCAGGGAATGTAGAATTACGCCCTGATATCTTGAAAAATTCTCAAGATCATATCCAAAAGAAGCACAGCACGGGAGACAAGCCAGTATTATTTGTATTCCATGGTGGATCAGGTTCTGAGCCAGAGAAAATCGAGGAAGCTATTGGTTATGGTGCTATAAAAATGAACATTGATACTGATATGCAATGGTCATTCTGGAATGGAGTAAGAAATTACTACAATGAAAATGAAGATAGATTGCAACAGCAAATTGGAACTCCTGATGATCCTGATGCACCAAATAAGAAGTTCTATGACCCTAGAGCTTGGTTAAGAAAAGGAGAAGAAAGCATGGTAGTTCGTTTGAAGCAAGCTTTTAAAGAATTGAATTGCTTGAATAAACTGGCTTGATAAAAACTATAATCTAGAAACATAAAAAGGCACAAGCGTAAAGTTTGTGCCTTTTTTAGTTACGGTAAATAACCGTGAATTCGTGAAAAAAATTTATTTCAATAGGTCTTTAAAAGTCTTAGCCACCTTATCAATTTTTGGTTTAGATACATTCACTATATAGCGGTCATTAGGATTTTTCTTTTCATAATCCTGATGATAATCTTCAGCCTCCCAAAATTTTGTGAAAGCCGTTAATTCAGTCACGATTTCATCATCAAATTTTGAAGCCAGTTCATTCATTTTCTTTAAAGCTAAATTCTTTTCAGTTGAATTGCGATAGAAAATGGCAGAACGGTATTGCTTACCCACATCAGGTCCTTGTCTGTTGAGTTGAGTAGGATCATGTGCTACAAAGAATATATCCAAGAGCGTTTCATAATTTATTATCGAAGTATCGTATAAAACCATTACTGCCTCTGCGTGATTAGTTCTTCCATAACTAACTTCTTTATATGAAGGGTCTTTTTCTTCGCCTCCTGAATAGCCCGAGACTGCTTCTTTAACTCCTTTGATTTGCTCAAAAGAAGCTTCTACACACCAAAAACAGCCACCAGCAAAATAGGCAGTATCTAAAGCTGCGGTATTTTGGATTGGGTCAGTTTCGGTAGTACTCTCTTCAGTTTTTTTGTTTTCTGCGGCACAAGCAAAGAAAAGTATGCTTAATATTACAATTGCGGTATTTCTTATCATGGTATTAATTAATTTTCACAAAGAACGACTTGAAGGGCTGTTTAGTTTTAATTTAAAGCCTATTTGTCGGCTAAAACCTATTTTATTTCTATGCTGCCTTCTTTTTCATAAGCCATTAGCTCATTTCTTAGCCAATCTGGAATTTCAATAGTGGTTTTATTCTTAGTGTCAAACATCACTTGTATGGATGTTCCAACGGTATGAACTGTGTTATCATCAGTGGTAATCATATATTCCAAAACAAAGCTTTTCTTACCCATTTCTTTGGTACGCACCCAGCATTTGGTGTTGGCCATTCCGATTTTTAATTCTTGTAAATAGCTACAATTAATATTGGCGAGCAAAAACATATTTTTATGCCAATCCCAGCTTGGAGATGCTTGGAGCATATATCTACCTCTAGCAATTTCAAAATATTGGATGTAAATGGAATTATTAACATGCGCCAAAGGATCTAAATCCGTCCAGCGTACTTGTATTTCTTCTGAAAATTTAAAATTATTGGGATCTATTGTTGGTTTCATTATCATTATTTTATTGAAAAGCGAAATTACGATTTAAAATTTAGAGGAGGGTGAAATTGAGTAGGAAATTGGATTGTATTCAATATTATAAATGGAATTGTTATAAATAGTTAAATTCAAAATCTATATGGAAACTCCTGTTTGCATGTTTTCTGCTTATTTTTTCCGCGTCATTCCTGTGGAGGCAAGAATCTATTGATTTTAACCTTTGGTTAAAATATTAAGAAAGCAGGCTATCAACCTACCTTATTGAGTAATCAATAACTTTAATTCTTTGAGAATAGTATTGAAACGAAGTTTCAATAGGGCAAGATTCCTGCCTTCGCAGGAATGAACTGTGATAAAAGTCAAGTTTTTAATAAATTCATTTACAATAAAATTTTGTCTTTCATGCAGATTGCAAAATGTAGTCAGCTTGATAATAAGTATTGTTTTTAGCAATAGCGAATGATTGTTTTATCAATTTATTGACCACTGCAATAATAGCTAAATTATGACTTTTGCCTTTTGCTCTGAGCCTATCATAAAGGTCTTCACAAGTTTTGTTGCACTTAATAGCTGTTACACCTGCCATATAAAGAATTTTACGAACCCTTGACATACCCATTTTACATATCCTGGTTTTACCCTTAACGCTGGTGCCTGATTGGTAATGTCTGGGTGCCAGACCAAAAAATGAAATAACCTGTTTGTAATTATCAAATGTGGAAAATCCATTTGTACACACAATCATCATATAAGCACTCTTTTTACCAATGCCAGGTATGCTTTGTAATTGATCTGCCATCTTCTGATAGGAGGATCGAACAAGGGATTCTATTTTTCTTTCAATCTTTTTAATATCATCATTTAATTGATTGATTTGTTCTTCCATTTGCTTTTCCAGTCCTTTGACCATAGTGCCTGTGGATTTAAATGCATGTAATTGATTAGCTAAAGCTCTTTTATGCTTCATAAGCAGTTCAAGATGTGTATCCAATTGCCTAATCTCCAATGATGCTTCAGAAGGGGCTTCCCATAATTCAGGCTTTTGTTCCTTGGCATAAAATGCAATTAAATAGGCATCTTTTTTATCTGTTTTAGCTCGGGACATTTTCATTTGAGCATATCTTTTAATCACCAATGGATTTACAACAGATATGTTAAATTTATGCTCATTCAAGAACATGGCAAAACGCAAATGATAAGGCCCTGTGGCCTCAATACAGACCAATTCTACGGTATAATCCTTAACGGCATTTAAAAATAATCTAAATCCTTTTACATTGTTGGCAAATTGTCTTTGAAAAATAACGCTATCATCTTCTAAGGCGGTAGCATCAAAAAAATCATTTGAAGTGTCGATTCCTACAATCATCTTTTTAAATTTGTTTAGTTGGAAAATTGTTAGCGACTTACTTTTCACTTATCAATCGTAAAAACAGGCTTCGTGCCTAATGAACTGTCCAAGGTTAAGTAAGGTAAGAGAAGGGACTTGCATTCCGCAGGGTCTAGATGACCAATGACGCTTAATAGTCTTGTTCCTTCTCTTTTGCTAACTTTAACAACCAAATATAATTCTCATTTTCAACCTATTCAATTGAAAGAGCTAACTTACGATGACGCATAGAATTTATAGAGTAGGTCAATTTAATTGTATGCTGTAAAATTCAGAAAGCTGACTTTTCAATTAAGCTGAAAAATATGATTAGAACGTCATCCCTTTGAAGAAAGGGATCTGTTGATTTTAACTTTTGGTTAAAATATTAAAAATGATCACATCACTACCCACTTCCTCTCATCAGAAGACTGAATCGCCTTCTCAATAAACAACATTCCTCTAACCCCATCTTCAATTCCAGCTTTTACGAAATCCTTTTTAACATTTTCATTTAAAATAGTGTCAAAAAACCCCTCATATATCCTTTGAAAAGCTTCAGTGAAATAAGGTGAGTGTCCTGGTATATTCACTTCACTGCTGTCTCCAATTTCATGATCTAATCCTTTAATCGATTCTTCTCTAAAATCTGGATATTTTATCGTGAGCAAATTCGGTTGATTATGATTCCATACTAATCCTGCTTTGCTGCCATAAATATGTAAGCTCAAATCTTGATCTTCTCCTGTACAGATCTGACTGGCTGATAAATAACCTTTGGCACCACTTTCCATCTCTAATAAAATATTGGTGTCATCATCAATTTTTCGTCCATCCACCAATATGGAAACATCCGCCATAAGTGATTTCACTTTTAATCCGCTTACAGATTCAAGCAGATTAAAAGCATGAGTACCAATATCAGCTATGGTGCCGCCTTTCCCTGATTTTTCAGGATTTGTCCGCCAACTGGCTTGCTTATGACCTTCTGCCTCTATTAATTGTGATAGCCATCCTTGAGAATAATCTACTTTTACTTTTCTTATTTCACCCAAATGACCTGAATCAATTATCTCTTTAGCTTTTTCCAATAAAGGATAACCTCTGTAGGTGTAAGTCATAGCAAAATGTCCTTTGGCTTTTTCTACAGCCTTTTGGAATTCCAAGGCTTCTGCATAATCAAAAGCAAGCGGTTTATCGCAAATCACATGGAAACCTGCTTCTAAGGCTAATTTTGCTGTTTCGAAATGTAAATGATTGGGTGTTACAATGGCAACGAAATCCATTCTATCCTTTTCACTTAAGTGAGCTTCTTTCTCAATCATTTCGGCATAACTGCCATAAATTCTGCTTTCATCAAGACCAAGTTCTTTTCCTTTTTCTAAGGATTTTTCCTTCGAAGAACTGAATGCACCACAAACCAATTCTGCTTTTCCAGAAGCAGTGGCAGTAATTCTATGAATGTCGCCAATCATGGAGCCAGGCCCGCCTCCAATCATTCCCATTTTTAATATTTTATCCATGATTACCTTTGATCTTAAATTCTATTTTCGGAGGTTATTTTGTCATTATAAAGACAAAAATCACATTGAAATACTTCCTTTTATATAAACTTTCTTTTATTTAATTTCTTATTGCTTGAAACTAATCAATAACTTACTTATTATTAAATTTGATTACGAAAATTTAGGGAATGAACAGAAGAGAAGCGATTAAAAAAACGGGTTTAGCTTTAGGTTTTGCAGCCACTTCACCATTATTGATGCATTTAATTCAATCATGTGATAGTAAGAAACCGCTAGGCTGGAAACCTCAATTTTTTAATGAGAAACAAGCATTATTAGTTGCGGCCTTAGCCAATCAGATATTGCCCAAAACAGATACTCCAGGAGCACTAGATGTTGGTGTAGATGTATTTGTAGATAAAATGGTTGGGGAAGTCTACAGTAAAAATGAACAAAAGCAATTTTTAAAGGGTCTTGAAGAACTTGAAAAAAATAGTGAATCAAAAAATGGCAAGTTGTTTACAGACCTTGAAAGTCAACAACAATATGATTTTTTATACGGATTGGAGAGCGAAATTCAACATTTGTCTTTCGATTCCACCCCTCAGGAAAAACCTTTCTTTTTAATGCTTAAAGAGCTGGTACTTTTAGGTTATTTTACTTCAGAGGAAATTATGACCAAGCATTTAGATTATCAACCCGTGCCTGCACAATTAGTAGGCTGCGAACCCATGAAATCAAATCAAAAACTAAGAGTAGGAAATTATTTTTAAGAATGAGTAAGGAGAAAAATCAGTATGATGCCATCGTAGTCGGGTCAGGAATTTCGGGCGGATGGGCAGCAAAGGAATTGTGCGAGAAAGGATTGAAAACTTTAGTGCTGGAGCGAGGTAGAAATGTAGAGCATATCAAAGATTATCCTACCATGAATAAAGCCCCCTGGGAATTTGAGCATAGGGGAAAAGAATCTCAGGAAGTGCAAGAAAAATATTATGTACAAAGTAAAACCTATGCCTTTGATGAAGGCTCTAAGCATTTCTGGGTTAATGACAAGGAAAACCCCTATACACATCCAGAAGATAAAGAGTTTAGATGGTTAAGGGGAAATCATGTGGGGGGAAGATCATTAACTTGGGGTCGTCAAAGTTATCGATTAGCCCCTATGGATTTTGAAGCTAATGTAAAAGATGGTATTGCAGTTGACTGGCCCATTCGATATGAGGATTTAGCGCCCTGGTATGATAAGGTAGAGGAGTTTGTAGGTATTTCGGGTAGAAATGAAGGCTATGCACAATTACCTGATGGTAAATTTCAGCCTCCTATGGATATGTATTGTGTGGAGGAAAAAGTGAAAGGGGCAATCGAAAAAAATTGGGATGACCGATTTATGACAATTGGAAGGACTGCAAACCTGACTCAAAACAAACACAATCGTACAAAATGCCAATACAGAAATTTATGCAGCAGAGGCTGTCCTTTTGGAGGATATTTCAGCAGTCAAGCTTCTACTTTGCCAGCAGCATCTGCAACGGGCAATATGACCTTAAGACCCAATTCCATTGTAGAGTCTGTTATTTTAGATGAAAAAACGAATAAAGCCAAGGGAGTACGGATAATTGACGCTGAAACCAATGAATACCATGAGTATTATGCAAAAGTCATTTTCTTATGTGCTTCTACCTTAGGTTCCACCTGGATTATGCTGAATTCCAAAAGTGACCGTTTTCCTGATGGATTGGGGAATACGAGTGGTACTTTAGGCAAATATTTGATGGATCACCATTTTGAGGTTTATGTGAAAGCTGAATTTGATGATTTTAAGGATAAATATCATACAGGCTACAGGCCGAATGGTATTTACATACCACGTTTTCAGAATATCAAGTCCCAGCATCCAGACTTTATTCGAGGATATGGATTCCAAGGAGGAGGAAATAGAGTAGGCTGGGGCTACGGCAACAGATTAGCTGGATTTGGAGCTGAATTTAAAGACGCTTTGCTGAAGCCAGGTCCTTGGGAAATGTCTTTTATGCCTTTTGGCGAAACTTTACCTTATGAAGATAACCAAGTTACCCTAAATGAAAATGTAAGAGATAAATGGGGCTTGCCGACTTTGCATATTGATTGTGAGTTCAAAGAAAATGAACATCAAATGCGAAAAGATATGATGAAAACGGGTAAAGAAATGCTGGAAGTTGCTGGTGGTAAAAATATTGAAGCCGTGAACTTGCCAGCCGTTCCTGGTTTTGGTATCCATGAAATGGGAACAGCAAGAATGGGAAGAGACCCCAAAACCTCCATGTTGAATAAGCATAACCAATTACATGAAGTACCTAATGTTTTTGTAACAGATGGCTCTGCTATGACTTCTTCGGCATGTCAAAATCCAAGTTTAACTTATATGGCATTGACTGCAAGGGCAGTGGATTTTGCGGTTTCAGAATTAAAGAAAATGAATTTGTAGAACTAAATAATGATTTTTGATTATTATGATCTTTTAAACTGATACCAAGTATTTGAGGTTTTTATACCAAATTTCACAGGAGGGATTATGAGAAATTTGTGACAAATTATTAAAAGAATTAACCCGACCACTTCCGAGGAACTCGGAAAAGCGGGAGGGAGGAAAGTTTATCGAGCTAGCGTAGGCCTTGAGGGTAGAAGCCAGCCAGGCTGGTCAGCCTCTCGCTGACATTAAACTTTCTAGAATTTTTATTTCTTTTTGTTCATGCAAAAAGAAAGGAAGGAAAATGAAAACAAAAGATATGGCCTAAAGGAATATAAAATCGTAAAACTTCTTTAGTTTATAGTAGAATAAACATAAAAAAGCATAGCCAAATTTTCATTTTTAATATTCATCAGCCATGACATTCTTTAATGATTCACGCAAAACAGCCAGAAGAATTTATAATAAACTGCATTTAAACTGGCTTTTCAATACTTCTACTTTTATTGGAAATTTAGTGATTGCGTTAATCATTTCTTATTTCTTTAGAAAGCTAGGCTATGGTGAAGCAGTGGATTTCGTTTTTTTTATTAGTATTTTATCCATCGGCTTATGGGTAACAGAAGCCATTCCACCCTTTGCTGTGGGGATTCTTATTATCTCCATTCTCTCTTTTGGATTTGGAACAGATTACTTATTAGACACAAAGTTTCCAGTTGAACTTTTTACAGGTACATGGACAAGTAATGTGATTTGGTTGTTATTAGGAGGTTTTTTCCTGGCAGAAGGTATGCGAATTGCGGGTCTGGATAAAGCATTGTTTCGCTTTACGGTAAGGAGATTTGGGAATCAGGAAGATAAATTATTGTTGGGATTGATGTTCACGACTGCCTTAGCAAGCATGGTAATGTCGAACACCGCCACTACGGCTATGATGATAACATCTGTCTTACCCTTAGTCCATGCAATTGGGAAAACTTCCGCTTTTTCTAAAGCTATATTAACTGGCATTCCAGCAGCCGCATCTGTCGGTGGGGTAGGAACGATAATTGGGAGCACACCTAATGCCATAGCAGTCGGGGCGCTTCAAGAAATGGGCGTTTACATTTCCTTTACAGATTGGATGTTAATAGGCTTTCCAATGGCATTGATCTTGGTGTATTTATTTTGGTATTTTTTGAAAAGTAGGTTAAAGTTAAAAGGCTCTTCTGTAAATTTGGATGAAATTTTGCAAACAAATGTGGTGGTAAATTCATTTAAAAAAAAGGCTGTTGTTGTTACTGTAATTGTTACGATTGGCATGTGGCTAACAGAATATTTCCATGGATTGCCTGTTGCAGCTACCTCAGCAATTCCTATATTATTTTTAACGGTAACCCAAGTTATTGCAGCAGAACATGTTAGGAAATTACCTTGGGATACTTTAATGCTAGTGGCTGGTGGCTTGGCTTTGGGTATTGCCATCGTTAGTGTTGGTTTGGCAGAAATTGTAATCAACCAAATAAATGCTTTGCCAATATCTGTTATTTTAGTGGCTGTTATATTCAGTATACTAGGTGTTTTAATTTCAAATGTGATGAGCAATACGGCTGCTGCTTCAATTTTGGTTCCTTTGGCCGTGAGTTTATCCGCTCCATTTGGAATCACTGTTCCAATTATTGTCGCATTAAGTTGTTCTTGTGCCCTTCTTTTACCTGTTTCAACTCCATCCAATGCAATTGCCTATTCTACAGGAATGATGGAGCAAAAGGATTTCAGAAGAGGAGGAATATTTTTTATCATTTTGGCTCCGATTTTTGCCTTTGCTTCTGTTATGATTTGGTATTTTTTAGCTTTTTAGGAAGTATTTAAATCTTGTTTTATATTATTAGTTAACTTTCAGTTATAATTTAATTAAATGGAAATTTCTTTAACCACACCGGCTTTACTCTTTCCAGCTATTTCATTATTGTTGTTGGCTTATACTAATCGATTTTTAGCTCTAGCTAATTTGATTAGAAGTTTGCATGCCCGATATATGACAGAAAAGGATGTGAAAATTAAAGCCCAGATTTCTAACTTAAAAAAGAGAGTTATTCTCATTCGCAATATGCAATTATTAGGGATTTCCTCTTTGTTCTTCTGTGTAGTGAGCATGTTCACCATTTATCAGGAATATCAAATGGTGGGGAGTATCATTTTTGGTTTTTCTTTAGTGCTGTTAATGATTTCCTTATTACTTTCTATAATCGAAATCCAAATCAGCGTAAAAGCCCTAAATATCCAGATGGGGGATATTGAGAAGTAGGGATTTATATGATAACCTAGTCTTAGCGTCTCGCTAAGACATGCAAATTCTTAGCATCTAAACTAGTCTTAGCGCTAAGACTTTATTAAATAAAATGTATTCCATTATAACTTTCTGTTAAATTATCAAATCAATTTACCCACATCTGAGTTAACTATAATGTGCAAACTCAAGAAATAAAATATCCCAATAAAGCACTCGATTTAGCTCGTAAAACAGGAGATGCTTTAGCCGATAAAACAGTCAAAGAATTATTTGACAGTGGATTTAATCCTTTATCCAATAATGCCTACAATGAATTGGTTTTTAATCATCAGCCGATTCCAAATGAGTTTCCTGAAAACTTAAAACAATATCTCAAAGAGATTAAATCCTACCAAATAGATGAAAAGCTAGCAGAAAAAGGTTCTGAATTCTATGTAGAACATGCCTCAGCTATAATGCTTTGTTTGGGAATGCTCTCCTTGCCTTATTGCTATGCAGCTGCAGAAGGCGCCAAGGTGTTGAGCTTTTCTAAAAGAATATATGAGCAACCTGAAAAGCGCTTAACCGAAACGGCTGAATTCGTATTTGATATTTGTAGTCCTGAAGCTTTTACTCCACAAGGAAAAGGCTTTATCAGTATTGCTAAAGTCAGGTTAATGCATGCTGCCATTCGATACCATTTACTCAAAAGTGATAAATGGAGTGATGAATTAGGAACTCCCGTTAATCAGGAAGATATGGCAGGAACAAATCTGTCGTTTTCATTGATTGCAATCCGAGGATTGAGAAAATTGGGCTATAGTATTTCAGCAGGACAATCTCAAAATTATATCCGCTATTGGAATATGATAGGAGAGTTGCTAGGTGTGCAAGAAGAGTGGTTACCTGAAAGCAATCAAGATGCTTTTATACTGGAACAAAAAATCAAAAACCGCAATTTCCGTAATTCAAAAGAAGGGGAGATGCTAGCGGTTAATTTACAGGGCTACATTAAAAATCAACCATTGCCCTTTACTTTCCCCACTGAAACCATGATGGCATATCTTTTAGGGGAAGATATTTGCCAAATGATTGGATTGCCTTACGATAATCTGGAGGTAGATTTGATAAGCAATATCAAAAACCTTAATCCCATCAGAAATGTATTTCCCACCAATCACCAAAAAGAATTCAGAAAGCTGAAAAAGCAGTTTGGTGAGCGTAATTCTCAGAACGTTCCATTTAAATTTTTAACACAGCTCGATACTTGATTTTTAAAATACACTAAGATTGTCCTTTTAATCCAATCTCTAGATTTAGTTGAGTCAACTAAAAACGGTCTAGATCATTTTAGAAATATCTAACAGTGTACATTCTTTGTTTATAGCGCACCTTACTCCTTGCATGCATTTAATTTAACTATTTGTAGGATAGCATTTCAAAACCAGTACATTTGTAATGATAAGATCATTTAAAAAAACAAAATTATGATTAAAAAACTAACACTATCATTATTAGCCTTTATCATCGTGATACAGGTAAGTGGACAAAAACTATTAAGTCCATCATTTACTTATTCACATAAAAAACCCTCTTACATTACTTTAAAGGATGGTTCAGAAATAACTGGAGAACTTAAAAATGTAAAACGAAAAAAGGGCTTGATTAAGGAAATAAAAATTGAAAATGAGGAAGGCAAAAAAGTAAAATTAAAACCTGAGGATATAAAAGAAATGTATTTACCTCAGAGTGGTCTGGACAAGGTTTCCCAAGCTATGGATGCTGCAACCGATGCTCAAAAGTGGACTAATGAGCAGATGGATCAAGACTTGCTAGACGATGGATATGTATATTTCGAAAATGCTCAAGTCTATTATAAGAAGAAAAAGAAAATGGAATTGCTTATGCAATTGTTGAATCCTTCTTTTAGTAAAGAGGTAAAAGTTTATCATGACCCTATGGCTAAGCAAACTATGTCTGTTGGTGTTGGTGGCGTAACTTTAGCTGGAGGTCTGGAAAAATCATATTTTGTGATGACAGAGGGAGATGAAGCAGCCTATAAGTTAAAAAAGAAAGATTATGACGATGAATACGAAATAATGTGGGAAGGTTGTGAAGCCTTGATAAGTTCTGACGATCGTGCTTGGAAAGACTTAAGCGAGCATGTGGTTCAATTTTCTGAATGTCAATAATTAAGAATATTAATTCAATATATTTAATAAAAAGGCCTTTAAAAGGCCTTTTTTTATGTGTTATCAATAATTATCCAATTCAATATGTCAATTTATATCTCTTGACTTTCTACTTTTTCTAATTCTCTATAGGATTAGTAGATTTATATGGTTTTTCCATCCTATATTTGTGATTGTTAAACCTAATTTATGGACTTTCAAACTATTGCAACCTTAGGAGTAATTGTATTAGCAATCATTCTATTTATTTCCGAAAAGCTTTCGGTTGACCTTATCGGGTTGGTGATTATTTGCGCCTTAGTAATAACGGGTGTCATCAGTCCAGTGGAAGGAATTCAGGGCTTTAGTAATACTGCTACCATCACAGTGGCTTTTATGTTTGTGATGAGTGCAGCACTCTTAAAAACAGGCGCACTTCAATTTGTAGCCTATAAATTGTCTGATATTTTCAAGAAAAATTTCAGACTTGGCTTAGTCATGATGATGCTTTTGATAGCAATCATCTCAGCTTTTATTAATAATACTCCTGTAGTGGCAGTTTTCATTCCTGTTGTGATACAGATAGCTAAAAGCACTGGTAAAAGTCCATCTCAATTATTAATCCCGCTTTCCTTTGCTTCCATTTTTGGTGGGACTTGCACTTATATTGGTACCTCTACTAATGTTTTGGTAAGCGGTATAGCACAGGATTTTGGCTATGATGGCTTTAGTATGTTTCAATTAATGCCTTTTGGCTTAATATTAGTTGGAGTGGGCACGCTTTATATGATGCTTATAGGTTCTAGAATTTTACCTAAAAACCGCAAGAATGATGAAGATTTAGAGGAGAAATTTGGCATGCGGGAATACCTTACAGAAATAGAATTGCAAGATAGCACAGATTCTATTGGCAAGACTATTATGCAAAGCCCCCTTGTAAAAGATTTGAAAATTGATATTCTTGAAATTAATAGGCAGGGCACACGATATAATTTACCGCAAGGGGATTTTATTTTGCATGCTGGTGATATTTTGAAAGTTCGTTGTAACCTATCCAACATCAAGGAATTAAAAAGTAGGGCAAAGGTTTTAGAAGGCTCCTCCCTTAAAATGGCAGGTGATAATTTACAAGGTACAGGCACTTCTTTGGTAGAAATGGTGATCAGTGCCAATTCTGAATTTGATGGAAAAAACCTGCAAGAAGTTGACTTTAGAAGACGTTTTAGAGCTTCTCCTCTAGCCATTCGGCATAGAGAGGAGGTCTTGCATGAAGATTTGTATGATATAAAATTGAAGGCAGGAGATGTATTATTGGCGGAAGTCAAATCTCACTATGTAAAAGAATTACGTAAAAAAGAGATGAGCCAAAATGCTCCATTTGCATTGCTATCATCCGATAATGTGATTGATTTCAATAAAAAACAGTTTCTTATAGTTACGGGAATTTTATCCTTGGTTATTGCCTTGGCTACTTTTGGTATTTTGGATATTGTTATTTCAGTAATGGCGGGAGTGGTAGCTTTAGTTTTACTGAATATCATGAATATGAGGGAAGTCTATAAAGCTATTAATTGGAAAATAGTGTTTCTACTAGCTGGGGTTTTGAGCTTTGGAGTGGCATTAAGTAATACTGGACTCGATCAAACTATAGCGGGCGGACTACTGAATCAATTGGGAGCCTTTGGCCCTGTTATTGTGTTGAGCGGTCTCTATTTAGCCACTTCTATTCTTACAGAATTAATGTCCAATAATGCTACTGCTGCTTTAATGGCACCAATAGCAATAGCCATTAGTACTCAATTAGGATTGGTTCCTACGCCTTTTTTAATGGCCGTTACTTTTGCTGCCTCCGCTAGCTTTATGACGCCTATTGGATATCAGACCAACACTATGGTTTATACAGCAGGAAGCTATAAATTCACAGATTTTACTAAAGTAGGAGTGATGTTAAATTTACTTTTCTGGCTATTAGCTACTATATTTTTACCGATGATTTTTCCTTTTCAATCGCTTTAAATAGTCCCCTGAAGCCAACAATCCAAGCTATCCGTGAACATATGAAAAAGAAGGCCAATAGCAACCAAACGGCTTCTTTTTGGGAATAGTAGAAAGAAATAGATCAGAATGGCATAATAGGAGTGCAGAGGATGAAAACCAATACTGCATCTATCAGGATCAAATATTGGACTGGCTAAAAGGTGGTCTAAATCAACCAACATGGTTCCTAATAAAACATAGTAAGCATTTTTCCAGTTTTTGCTATAGAGACGTGCAATGCCCAAAGGCGCTATAAAATGAAGGCTATAGTGGATTATGCTTGCAATCATTATAAGACCTCTTTTGCTCTGGGGAAAGTTAGGATGAAACGGGTTCCTTTTCCTTCTTCGCTTTTAATTTCTATACTGGAATGGTTGAAAGTTAAAAATTGCTTCACCAGCAACATTCCCAAGCCTGTTCCTGTTTCCATTTCGGTTCCTTTCCTGGAAAATGAGCGTTCATTTACTTCACCATTCAAATTACTCAAAGTTTCATTATCCATACCAATCCCACTGTCCTCTATGCTCAAAAACACGAAATTCTCATTTTGTGAGTAATTAATCTCTATTGAATCTCCTTTAGAAGTGTATTTTATGGAATTATTGAAGAGATTATTGATGATAATATTGAGTTGTTCAGGATCAATATAGATTAAGTTTTTTGAAGGATTATGCTTAAGTGCTATTCCCTTTTCTTGAGCTATGTATTTTATTGATTCTAAATTTTGCTCCACTATATCATTTAACTGAACATTTATAGGATCCGTTTTGAATCCGTCTATTTGTTTATTTGACCATTTTAATAAACGATTAATTTGTTGATTTACATTGCCTACTTCTTGAGTCAATTGTTCCATATACCTTTGGACGTCTTTCTCAGATATGCTTCCCCTGATATCCAATAACTGCTTAATGGAATTGATGGGAGATCTTAAATCATGTGAAAGAATGGAGAATAGGCGATTTTTAGTGTTGTTGATCTGTTTCAAATCTTCATTTTGCTTTTCAATCAACACCTTTTTTTCAGCTAATTGCCTATTAATGCTTCCTAAATTCTGATTGTATTTTTCTTTTTGATTGATATGTCTTCGATATAAAAGGGCTAATACTATTAAGAATAAAACAATAGTGGAAAGAAGTGCGATGATCAATTGATTTCGGTCTCTTACTGATGATAGCAAATTTCTTTGAATCACGAGTTGTTCATTTTCAGCTTTGGTTTGCTGTAATTCTGCCCAGTTGATTTCTCGATTCATTTCCTCATTTAACAGACTATCGCTATAGGTTTTATATAATTTATGATATTCAAGAGCCTTATCATATGCCTCTAATCCTTCGTAAGCTTTGCTTAGCCTTAATACTACTTGAGATATATCCCATTTGGCACCTAATTCTTTTGCAATTGCATAAGACTTTGAACCATATTCTATTGCTTTATTATAGTTCCCTTTTTTGATCTCTAGCTCTGTTAAACCACTTAGATTATAGCTTTTCTCCCATTGATTAAGATTTCGTTTATTGGCTTTTATTAAATAGTGTTCTGCAGAATCCAATTGGTTTTTATCTAAGAATAATGAACCCAATCGGTTCATATTCATTAAAGCATATAGTTCAAGATTATTATTTAAAGAGATTTTATATGATTTTTTCAAAGAATTGTAGGCTCTATCCCAATATTTTAGTTCTTGAGAGCATATTCCAATATTCAGTAAGTTAGTTGCAATATTTTTAGGGTTTTCTATTTTAGTATTGACTTCCAATGCTTTCTCAAATTCTTTTAAAGCCTCTTCATAAAGTTCTCGCCCCAGATAGATTAATCCACGGCCATTTAAAGCCCTGGCAATTCCAATATCATAATTCAGTTCTTTTGAGACTTTGTAAAGCTCTTCATAGGAATTCCGGGATTCCACATAATTGCTTTTTATATATTGAATGGCAGATTTTATAAAGAGCAATTCCGCATAAAAAAGCTCTTTTTCTGTAGCATCATTTATGTATTTATCTGTAATGACAAATGCTGAATCGGGATAATTATACCTGATTTTATTGATTGCATTTATTATACTGTCCTCTTTATTGGGTAAATCCTCTGCATAGATGCCATGAGTAAGACTTATCAAAAGAATTAAAAAAAATGTGTAAGTCAACTTCATTAATGAGTAGTCTTATTTAACAGTTAAAATACTAATTTAAGTTTAAAACGCGCATCTTCTACTGATTTTGTAGATTTTCGATAAATGACTTATATACAGGGTTAGATTGAAGGGTAGAGGGGTTACCTATAATGATCAATTTTCTTTTGGCTCTTGTTAAGGCGACATTCAATCTCCTGTAATCTCGCAAAAAGCCAATATTGCCTTCTAAATTGGAACGTACCAAACTGATGATAATCACTTCTTTTTCTCTTCCTTGAAAGCCGTCAATAGATTTTATTTCTACATGATAGTCCTTTAAAGTAGATTTTAAACGGCTTACCTGTTGGTCATAGGGAGAGATGATTCCGATATCCTCAGGAAACAATCTGGAAGATAATAATGCATCCGTAATTTCTTTAGTTAAAGCAATTTCTTCCCTATTAAACCACGAATGGCTATCTGCTAATTGCTCTTCCTTACCTTCAAAGCAGGGAATAAATACTACTGGTTTTGAAGATTGAACCACTGCCTCTATCGCAGGATTAATATAAGGGAAAGGCTCAAAGCCTGGTAAATCTTTTAAGGTATGGTGAGCTACACTTGGGTGTGCTTTCAGTTGATTCTGATAAAAATTTTCATTAGAAAACCTCATAATATCTTGGTGCATTCTATACTGTATAGTTAAGATATCAATCCTATTTTCTGGTAATTCTGCCTGAAACCTTTCAAAAAGACTAATGCTCAAATCACTTGCTTCTTTTGCTTTTACGGTAGGAGGAAGCTGCTGGTGATCACCTGCCAGTATCCATTTCCTACCTTTTACTAAGGGGATTAAAGCTTCTGGTTCGGTGGATTGTGTAGCCTCATCTATACACACAACATCAAAAATAATGTCTTTTAAAAGTTCACTTCCAGCTGAAGAATTGGTAGTGCAAATGATAGCACTTTTCTCTAAAATACTTTCTATTGCGGCTTCTTGTAAGGCTTGAGCTTCTTCAAAATTTTTATTTATATCTTGTTGTATTTTTATCCATTTAGCCATCTTTCTCAGCTTGCCAGATTGTATTCCTCGGTATGGTTTTTTAGAACTTGCTAATTGTATTATTTTTTGATCGCTGAGCCCTCTTCTATTTTGACCAGTAGCGGGAACATAGTCTTCTTGCTCCTTTTTTAAGAGTTGAATTTTGTTCCATATTCCGTTTGCTTGTTGGTAATCTGGGTGGTCTTGAAGTTGAACATCCAAGCTTAAGTTGAGCAGATTTTCATCCATCCTGACCGGGTTACCAATTCGAGTAGAAGGGACTTCCAAAGATTGTAATTTTTCTAAAATATTATCTACTGCTGTATTGGAAGGTGCCGTAACCAAAACTTTTTTATCCTCCTTAAAAAAGGATTTTATTAAATAGGAGAGGGTAGTTGTTTTACCAGTTCCTGGTGGGCCGTGTATTAGAAAAATATCATTTGAGTTCAAAGCTTTTTGAACAATTAACTCCTGTTTGGTATTTAAAACTTTTGTATAATTGATAGGAGTTTTAAGATTTTGTTCTTCTAAGAATAAGTCAATATTAGATTTTATGAAATCTTGCAATTTGGGTAACTTTTCTAAGCTGCTAATGGCATCAAGCATTCTTTGAAAAGTGATATCATTGGAGTAAAGATCAAGTCTTAAATTTCTTCCAAAAACAAGATAGGGAGGCACCTTATTATAAGCAATGGTAATGCTTCTTTTGGTCTTACTTACCACCGTGGCTTGCTCTTCATTTCCAATAGGTTTTTCCTTGGAAATAATTACAACATCACCATTTGAAATTTCATTATCCGGTAGGCCAGATCCTCTTACTAATTTAACTAAATATACACCTCCAATTCCAGTGCCGGCATCTCTACCAGTAAGCGTTAAAATCGCTCTACCTTTAGCTTCTCTTTGTCGAGCCGATAAGAGTTGAATTTCATTTAAGTGAAATTCCATTTCAGCTTTTCTCTCTTTTTGGATTAAGCTTGAAAAGTACTTTTTGTATTGAGCTATATCTTGAAACCTTTTCATTTATATAAATCTGTTCTTGGGAACACAAACTTAAGTAAAAGCTTATAGTTTTCTTAACTCAAGTTATGGGATAGGGGAGCTCAATAAAATGCAATTTATATATTTTCATTAGTCTTCATTCTCAAGATCATTTACAGTCATAAACTACTCATTTTTCTAAAATTCATTTAAAACCCCTATTTTCTATATTGTATTTTAATGGGATTATCGTTTTTAAAACTTTTCTTTTAGTTTTAAGATGGTTTTTAGCTATTTTCCTAATTTTTCAGTTCTCCATATTTTATTTGGTCATATTTTTTTACTTAAAGTTATAAATTGTTAAAGATATATATCTTGCTAAAAATGTGATGGTAATGAAATTTTAATAAAGTATAGGTTTAATTAGTTACTTGGGTTAAATTTTACCCTACATTCTTACTGCCAAATATTATTCTGTTATTTTTATACCACTATTTTCTTATTTTGAAGCAATAATTGTAAGGAATAATAAATATATTAATTATTTTAAATACGTTTGAATTTTGTGTTATTCCTATTTATTCAATTTCGATGATTTAGTAAGTTTATTTGTGTTTGACGATTGCCAAGATTAGATTGGATTACCAATTGTTTTGTCAAAAAGTATCTGTATTGGAATAATATAATTTACTCTTTTCTTGTAATTTTTATTTTAATTGGCCTTTCGAAATTAATTTGAAGTAATTTTATTAATATGCTTTTATGAAAAAGATAATCTTAACAATTGTATTTGTTTTTATTGCTGGCCTTATCACTTTTTACTTTTGGGGAAGTTCAAGTTTCAACAACAGTGAAGCTTATGATAAAATAATAACTTATGATTCCAATGTTAAGAAGACATCCGATACTCTCTCGGTAATGACTTATAATATTGGGTACTTATCTGGAATGACAAACAACCTAGCTGTTGATTGAGACGAATCTTTATTTGCTAATAATTTATCTAGATCAATTCAATTATTAGAGACCTATAATTTTGATCTAATTGGATTGCAAGAAGTGGATTTTAATTCTGCTAGAAGTTTTGGTTATAATCAATTTGACAGCTTAGCTAATCATCTAAATTTTACTCAAGGTGCTTATGCAGTAAACTGGGATAAATCATATGTACCCTTTCCATATTTCCCTATCCAAAATCATTTTGGAAGAATATTGTCTGGACAAGGTGTTCTTAGTAAAATGCAAATAGTTTCGAATGATTTGTTTATTTTGGATATGCCTATCAATGCCCCTTTTTACTATAATGCTTTTTATTTGAATAGAATTTTACAAACCGTTAAAGTACAATATAATTCAGATACTATTATTTTTATGAACGTTCATTTAGAGGCTTTCGATAAGGAGACCAGAGAGCTTCAAGCCGAAAAGGTTTTGGCTGAATTTAATAAGTGGTCAAAAGATTATCCTGTAATTTTGATGGGTGATTTTAACAGCCGTCCTCCTTTTGCTTCCGAAGTTATAGAGAAAGAAAAAACAATTGAAATATTTCTAAATGATCCTTTAATAGAAGAGGCAATTTCTAAAGATCAATATCTCCAAGATGAGTCTCACTATTTTACTTTTAATACTGACAAACCTTATGAAAGATTAGATTATATATTTTATAATAAAAATAAGATTCGGAAGATTGATGCAGATGTGTTAAGAGCCGCCAAAGATATATCAGATCACCTTCCAGTCTGGATGAAATTTACCTTAGTTGATTGATACTTTCTAAACTAAAATAGCATATAAAGAGTCAATTTTTGTATCCTCTTTTTTCTCTTCTCTCGGGGTCTGGATTAACCGTTCTTATGTCAGACACGGATTTACCTTTCTTTGTGAAACTTTGAGTAAAACTTAGTGTCGCTTTGTGGTTAAAAGCAAACAGCCTTTGGCTGTCATTTCCTTTTGTGGTTAAGTGAACATTTATCAGTTAGAATATCGCATACTATCTTAAAGATTCTATCTTTATCAATAGAATGTCCGACATAGACTAACTTTATCAATAAATCCTATTCTATGAGATTGGAAATTAGAGATTGCTAAAAATGGCTGGTTGTGTAGAATGTCTGACATTGGCTTACCATTCTTTGTGAAACTTTGAGTATAACTTAGTGTCGCTTTGTGGTTAAAAGAAAACAGCCTTTGGCTGTCCTTATTTTTTCTAGTGGCTTCGGATTGTATAGTAGTCTACTATTTTAATTTCAATTATTATTCCTAATTTCAGATTTCTATAATTCTTAAAAAATATGAATCCAGAAATTCAAAAGCATTGGACTAGATTGGAAGAAGCAAAAGCATATTACGATGCCTTGCTTCAGGTTTTTTCAGATGAGCAATTAAACTTTCATCCTGAAGAAGGATCTTGGTCAATGCTGGATGTTATGCAACATCTATACACATCAGAAAATATCAGTTTGCAGTTTATGCAAAATTTTGATTTTAACAGGAAAAATGAGAAAGTAGGATTGAAGTCAAAAATCAAGACTATTCTATTGGTCAACCGTTTAAATTCAAAAAAGAAATACAAAGCCCCTAAAGTTTTATCGGAAAAGAAAGACAGTTTAGGCATAAGCCGTGATGCACATGAGTTTACTCATCAATGGGAAAATTTAAGAAATGATATGTTCAGTTTCCTAAATGAATTTCCAAAGGAAAAAGTGAATCACTTTATCTTTGTGCATCCTGCAGTAGGTAAACTCAATGTTTTACAAACACTGCAATTTTTTGTGGCACATTTGAAGCACCATCAATATCAGATAGAGTCAATCAATCATCATAAAGATTTCCCTAAATAAAAGTATGATTTTGACTCTGGTAATGTTAATCTAAAAATATCAATAAAATTTATTGTAAATATTAATTTTAATATATAGAATATAATATTTTAAGATTCTTTATATTTGAATTATGCAATCAGTTGAAACACTTCTCAGCCGTATGGATGATCATATTGAAAGCTGGGAGAAGACCAGAGATAATCGTTATGTTTTTTTAAGGTGCTACAATATGATGAGTGCCAATATGTATGAGGCCGTAAAGCAAGGGAAGTTTACGGATTCCGAATGGGTGACACAATTGCTGGTTAGGTTTTCTGAATACTATTTTGAAGCGCTGGATCATTATGATCAAGTTTCTCTTGAAACCCCCAAAGTATGGAAACAAGTACATGATTGTACATGCCAACAAAAATTACATGTGCTTCAAAATCTACTTATTGGCGTAAATGCCCATATCAATTATGATTTGCCTTTAGCTTTATATGATTGTTTAGAAAAAGAATGGCATACTTCAGATGAATTAGTCAGGGCCAGTAGGAAAAGGGATCACCAAATCGTAAACATCATAATAGGCGAAACCATTGATGCTGTTCAGGATGATGTGATTGCTCCTATGTCACCAGCTATGGCCGTACTTGACAAATTAATGGGACGCATGGATGAATGGTTACTCTCAAGATTGATTACAGGCTGGAGGGGCAATGTGTGGAAAGTCACTCAAGATTTATTGCATGCCGCTACACCTGAGGAGCAGGAAATAATAAGGCAGAAACAAGAGGCTAAGGTGGTGAATTTGAGTAATCAGATAATTAGGGTAATTTAGGAGTTTTGCTGTATGGCAAATTATTGAGGCAGATTAATGCCTGAATCGGAAATATTTCAATAATTTAAGAACAAAGCGATATTGCAATTGAAATGGTAGTAGATAAGGTAACAAATACATTAATATCGGTAGATCAAGGTGCATTTGGGGCTATGACAACTAGGTACATTAAAGAATTAGTTTCAGATGATGAAGAATAGATGGATAAAAAGTGGCTTCTGGCTTTTATTATTAAGTGGGTCAATTTATGCTACCATAAAATTTGATTCATTCTTTATTTGTGAAAGGTCATTACCACTTGATGGTTTAGAGTCATGGCTAATAATAATTTTTACTGTGTTTTTCTTGTACAAATTCTTTTTCTCAGTATTCTTAAATTTAAATAAAGACCATGTTTTTGGTCTGTTTGGTATAGTAACCTTAGCTTATTTTGCCATATTTTTGAAGATAAGTAATAAAAATAAAATTGATGATTTGAAAGAAAATGGTGGAATTGTGATCTCTTCGGAAATTGTCGATAAAATGTCGATTAAGAAAAGAGATTCTAAATTAAATGTCTTGTACAATTATGAAAATAATTCCTTTGAAAAGTGGATTGAAGTCAGTGATGAAGATTTTAGAAGAAAAAAGAAAGGTGATACCGTATTGCTATTGTATTCACCCACATGTCGCTCCACTAGCATAGCTTATGACCTATATCCGTCAAAGGCTGAAATTAAAAAATGCCTGAATGGTTGTGAGTTTGAGTACGGTAAAAAAGGATTAAGTCAGATAAAAAGTAAAAAGCAAAAGGCAAAAGACTAACCACTTTCACCTCAACCAAAAAAATTAAATTAAGGTACTGAAATATGAAAAAAACTTTACTCACATTTTTTATTACACTAAGCGCTTTAGGGCAGCTGTTGGCTTTTTCTGGCAGTAAAAGCACAGATAGTGTAGATTTAAGTGGCAAGCTTGAGGGATATGATGCCAGCAGTGGGCACGCGTTATGCTTCGCAACGCGCGCTATTGGATGGATTAACTTCTGTTCAAAAGACTAGACTTAAGGAACTTTATCAAAATATGCCTTTGCCAAATGGAAGACCTTCTGCACCTTCATTTACATTTTCAAAAACTATAGATGGTTTTGGTGATGTAACAATAACTTATGACAAGTTTGGGTTTCCAAAGTTTGACGACTTTATGAAAAACCGTAAAGTATTTAATAATGCTGGTCAAGAAGTTATACCAAGGTTTCCAGGACCTTTAAAAGGAACAAATGGAGGGGATTTGGGTAATGCTACAGATTGGGCTTTGCAAAATTTTCCTGCTGATAAAGTTCGAAGAACTCCTTCCGCTCCTGGTAAGCGAAAGAAAACTACAATTGATATAAAAGACGAAAGTGGTGAGTGGATAACACACACTTGGCACCACCATCAGAATGGAAAGGATTTATTTCCTGTACCTTCTAAAATTCATAATGCTAGTGATGGTGGTTTTGCGCATTCTGGAGGAGATTCAATACTTAGAGGGGATGAAGATAATTTAATAGGTATATTTAATGACCCAACATTTTAATGAATAGAACATGGAATCAATACGTAAAAATTTTGCAGATTTTTTAAAGTATAGGTCAGAGGCATTTTCTGTCCAAAACTTGGAAGATGAGTATGGCTTTAAATTACCTCCTGTATATAAATCTTTTATAACTCAATTTGAAGGTGTTTTTGGAGATATTTATATAGATAGTCAAGAAGAGCTTCAGACACTTACTTACTATGAGTATTATTCTGAAGAGGGAGAGAATTTATTTTTTGAGGATTTTTTACCCGTTGACAATATTTTTAAATATCAATCAAATAGTGATTCATGGGTTGAACATGGAGTTGCTCCTATAACAGAGCATTCTCATGGAGGAACAATCTTGCTAGGGATTAAAGAAAATAATTTAGATAAACTATACTTTGAATATGAGAGGGGACTGGTTTTAATAGAAGAAAATATCTATTCCTTTTTAAGAAACTTAAAATTTACGTTTGAGTATAGTGACTCCAAAAAAAAGCTTTATAAGAACTGGGGAGAAGATTTTTGGCGGGTTAAAGAATAAAAAAGATACTTTTAGCCTCCCCGCTAGCGCACGCGTGCCTGATAGAAAAATTAAAATGAACTAAATGAGCAGGAAAATTAAAGTCAGTGAATCAATAATTAACAGCCGAGAAAGACAACCAAAATATTAATTGAAGTACTATAACATGAAAAAAACTTTACTGATATTCTTAATTACACTAAGCGCTTTAGGGCAGCTGTTGGCTTTTTCTAGCAGTGCAAGCACCGATAGTGTAGATTTAAGTGGCAAGCTTGAGGGATATGATGCCAACGGTGGGCACGCGTTATGCTTCGCAACGCGCGCTATTGGAGTTTTGCTGTATGGCAAATTATTGAGGCAGATTAATGCCTGAATCGGAAATATTTCAATAATTTAAGAACAAAGTCATTTAGCCATAGAAATGATAAAAGATAAAACAACCAATACGTTAATATCGGTAGATCAAGGTGCATTTGGTACAATGACAACTGGGTACATTAAAGAATTAGTTTTTTTTAGTGATAAAATATTTTGTCAATTTGTACCAAATACGGTATTGCAATTACTAAGCAAGAATTATTAGTGTTAATAAATGAATAAATGTCTAGAGATAAAGAAAGTTGGTATGACTGGTTTTTATTTATGATGGGTCTCCCCATTTCATTAATCGGCGGGATCTACGGCTACGTAAGGTTTGATTACTTATCATACAGAGATCCTAGTGAAATATCAAGTACTGGAAGATTATTACTAGCAATGGGCAGAACCTCGGAACGGGTTACAGACGGATATGGTGCTGAATGCATTTTGATTTACTTTATTTTGCAAGGGTTACTATGCTTTTACTTTGGTTACAAAAAATTAAGAAAAAAAGTAAATGATGATGATTATGATAAGATCATGCTCTTTTTTATGAGGTTTCGTAAAAACATTTTAAAAAAAAACAAATGATTATTCAAGGCTGAAAAATAAGAAGCCTACAAATCTACCTCAACCAAAAAAATTAAATTAAGGTACTGAAATATGAAAAAAACTTTAGTGATATTCTTTATTACACTAAGCGCTTTGGGGCAGTTGTTGGCTTTTTCTGGCAGTAAAAGCACAGATAGTGTAGATTTAAGTGGCAAGCTTATTGAATATGATGCCAGCAGTGGGCACGCGTTATGCTTCGCAACGCGCGCTATTGGAGATTGAAAAGGAAGCGTTAATGGATATCGAACTTTTTAAAGCAGGTGAGATTGATGATATGGACTGGATTTTCCTAGACAAAGGCCAAGTCAGCCTTGAGCAATTGTTAAAAACACCAGTTGCTAGAGCTGATGGGAAAGTACTGATTTTAATGAAATAGAAATGAATAAAGTAACAGTAAAAGAGCTTAAGCAAAGAGAAGATAATTTACAAGAGTGGCTGACTAATAAAGATTTATTTTTAGGTGAATGGATTAAGAGTTTGCCAAAAGAGTATTCAATATCAATGGATTTTGGAGTTGATTCATTATTGAAATTAGGCGAGTACATAATTAATAGATATGATACCCCAAATGCAATATTAAAAACAGAAAACCCGAAAGAAATTGATGCAATTTCATTCTATATAGGTGAAGTTTTCATAAAAAATATATCTGGAGACAATAAATGGATTATCTCTGATGCTCCGGTAAAAAAAGAAGTGTATAATTTCTATTTTAATGTTGATGGGAATTTTGGGGCATTTAATCCATTTAATTCATGTGTCCCCAATATTCTTTACTCAAAAGAAAGTGATAAGATTTATGCTTTATTTCAATTAAAGAAGGCATATGTAAAGGATAAATTAGTTGAAGCGTCTTCAGATAGTAGAATCCCTGGCAAAGGAGGTTTTAGCTATCAGTATTTTATTCTGGTCAAGGATGAATCTTTCGATTTAAAGGAGATAGAGCAAGCATTAAAAGCTTATTATGCTAAGAAGGGTTCAGGGGATAGGGTTTATTTCCATAATGAACAACACCTGTTGGTAAATATGGAAGGTGATTACTATTTTCATTTTCAGCTAGATACGAGCGAGGGTGTTTTAAAGGAATCCGAAGAGATAGCTAAGAATTACATTGGCAGCAAGGACAAAACTATTATAGCTTCGTGCAAAAGTCGTGTTGAGTTTTGGGGAGACGAAGACTCAGATGGGGATTTTATTAACGACCACATGTATCTATTAGAGCAGTTAATGCAAAATGATAAACTACTAATTTTTGATTTTAGGAACGGAGTATTCTTTGATGAATAGTATATAAGTTTAAATAACAAAAGGCAAAAGACTAACCACTTTCACCTCAACCAAAAAAATTAAATTAAGGTACTGAAACATGAAAAAAACTTTACTGATATTCTTTATTACACTAAGCGCTTTGGGGCAGTTGCTGGCTTTTACTGGCAGTACAAGCACCGATAGTGTAGATTTAAGTGGCAAGCTTGAGGGATATGATGCCAACGGTGGAGATGGACACACACGAGACGCGTGCGCCAGCGGGGGGAGCTATGACTACTGGTTACATTCAAGAATTAGTTTCTGATGATGAATAATAGATGGATAAGAAGTAGTTTCTGGCTTTTACTATTATGTGCCTCAATTTATGCTACCATGAAATTTGATTCACTCTTTGTTTGTGAAAGGTCATTACCTCTTGATGGTTTAGAGTCATGGTTAATAATAATTTTTACTGTGATTTTTTTACATAGATTCCTTTTTTCAGTATTTGTGAAATTGAATAAAGATCGTATAGTCCAGTTGTTTCTTTTATTAACACTAGTCTATTTCGCTATAATTTTAAAGATGGAAAATAAAACTGAAATTGATGATTTAAAAGAAAATGGTGGCGTAGTGATTTCTTCGAAAATTTTGTCAAAACATTCTTCTAAAAAGGGAAGATGTCACTTTACTGTCTTATATAATTATCAGGGTAATTCCTTTGACAGATTCATGGAAGTACACGATGAGGATTTTAGGAGTAAAACTGAAGGGGATACAGTGCTGGTTTTGTTCTCTCCCACCTGTCGTTCTACAATTATAAAATATGATTTCTACCCTTCGGAATCGGATATTAAAAAATGCTTAAATGGTTGTGAGTTTGAATATGGAAAAAAAGGATTAAGTCAGATAAAAAGTAAAAAACAAGAGGTGAAAGACTAACCCCTTTCACCTCAACCAAAAAAATTAAATTAAGGTACTGAAATATGAAAAAAACTTTACTGATATTCTTTATTACACTATGCACTTTGGGGCAGCTGCTGGCTTTTTCTGGCAGTGCAAGAACCGATAGTGTAGATTTAAGTGGCAAGCTTATTGAATATGATGCCAACAGTGGAGATGGACACACGCGAGACGCGTGCGCCAGCGGGGTTTTATACTCACGAATTAACTGAATATCAGAGGTACAAAAACTTAGGAGTACCGGATGGGCAAAACCCTTCGGGCGTTTGGGATAATACTCATGCCGCAAGTTTGGAGGATTATGCTATTCATGAAGGCACTTCTCCAATTTATCACCCTGATGCACCTTAACTACAATGAAAATATCAGAACAAATAAAAAAAATGGTGTTATGCTACCTAGTGTCAATTGGTGGCAGGCTATCTTATTACAAGTTTGACCGAATGATAGTCTATAATTTTAAAACAGACATTCCTCCTAGCGATTTTTTAAGGGCATTTCTTGACTCTGGCCATATTGAAAAGATTGTACCTGGAAATGATCAGATGGAGTCATTTGAAATTACCGAATCAGGCAGGGAGTATGTTGAGAATGAAATAAAAGAAGCACAACAGGTTTTGGAAAAATCTAGTGACGTGATTAAAGATCTTAACCCAGACAGTGTGGAGTTGCTAGTTCCTTTTCTCAAGTTTTCCATTGCAGATAGGAACTTCAGAATATTTGTTCTACTGGATAGTAGAGATAGTAAATTAGTTTTGACATTGCCTAATAATCAACCAGAAGCGGTAGAGCACGATGAATTTCTTGTTCGAAATTTTTTAGAGAGCCCTTCGGCTTTGATAAGGAGAATAGAAAGCCAGGTTCGTTTATTGAAGGGAGGATAGAAGGTTAAAAAGCTATCAAGAAGGTCGGACTGTTATGATTTATAGCATTTTTGCCCTTGGTCGACTGGTGGAGAATGCTAGATGATGCCCACGTGCTAGGAGTTCTGAAACGTGATCCTGTTAGGTTAGGAAAGATTAACAATTATATAAAATATGAACGTGTTTGAGAAATATAATCTGGAGTTAAAGACTATTTTGGATAGAAGCCATTTTGTGACTGATATTGAAAGTTTTCAAATACTTGCCCAGTTTTTAGACTTGTGGAATAGGTCTAAAGATATAAAAGAAGATTTACTACCAGAGTTAAATGCAGTAGTAAATGGAGAAATGGAGTTTTATGATATAGGTGCTGATGTGGTTGGTTTAGCTTATATTGAATCTAATGCAACCAAGTTAATTGGAAGTAATGTTGGTTACTCTGATTTAGAATTGCCTACATCGGACTTTAAGGAATTAATTATTCAATGGCTCTCGATTTTGGAAAAAGAGGGAAGATGAATTTTATGTAAGTTTCGAGCAAAAAGCGTACACATGATTATAATTAAATACTTTGTATCCTCAATTGAATGAAAGTTTTTGAATACATATTAAAATTTGGATTTATGTTAGGGCTAAGTTTTGCACTTATCCTAGCAATTGCACCTACATTCTATCGGAATGCTAAATCGCAGCATCCATCAACTGCCGATGTCAAGATTGTACGGTTGAGTATCGATTACGCTTTTGATTCGAAAGACTACCTCGGCTTACGGCTATTCACTTCAAATGATCAATTAGTGAAGGTAAACCTATATATACCAGAAAATGAGCATATTGAATTGATCAGCTATTTAGCTGAATATGGAATTCTTTCTATGGATAACTGGAATAAACAAATACCCTTGGAATTAAACAAAACAGAAATATTAAACATTGGAATGAATCTTAACACTAAGATAGAAGATGATGGTCAAATGGAATGGTTGCGAGCGAATGATGAATATCTTATAGGGAATTCTCCATGGGTAAGACATATATCACTTTATGTATTAAGTGTTGTATTTTTTATTGTAGGACTTGGAGCTTTGTTATTGACAATCATTGCATTTTCTCAGACCTATAAGACTTATAAAGAAACAGGTTCTTTCCCAAGCCTTCCAAATTCTGTATTGAGTAAAATAAAAGGTTTTAAGTATTTGGTCAATGGTTTTAAGGATATGGAAGATAATAAAAATGAAAAAAAATAATAGATTTTTAAACGGTGAATAAACAATATACTAATTTACCTCAACCAAAAATATTAAATTAAGGTACTGAAACATGAAAAAAACTTTACTGATATTCTTTATTATACTAAGTGCTTTAGGGCAGCTGCTGGCTTTTTCTGGCAGTACAAGCACAGTTAGTGTAAGTGTAAGTAGCAATAAATCAACTGATGCAGCAATTTCACTTTCTGAAGAGGCTGCTTTAGCTATAGCTGCTCATAATTTATTAACAATCAAAGCAGACGCTCAACTTATTGATTCAGTAAATAGACCCACATTTAGCCTATTTATCAATTAGCCAATATTTAAACTATAATTGCTATTCATAATAAAATTAAAAGAAGATTGGATTCAGTTAATCTAAAATTAAATTTTTCTTTATTATTCTACCATGATTATTTATCGCTTTATTTATATTGGTGGAAAATTAACATAATCCATAAACTATGATACCAGAACTAAAGAATTTATCAGATTCAGAAATTAACCTTCTAAAGAAAATACCCGCAATGGTAACCATTTTAATTGCAGGAGCTGATGAGCAGATTAGTAGGAGTGAATTAAAAAAAGCTGTAAATGTTACTAATATAAAACAAAGTAAAGCCAGAAAGGAATTATTAAGTTATTATCAAGAAATAGCGCCAGATTTTGAGAAAAGTTTAAATGACTTATTGGCTTCTTATCCAAGCGATGCTGAAATTAGAAGCAAGCAGGTGATAGAGGAAATAGAAAGACTAAACGATATTTTATCCAAAGTCGATAGATATTGGGCACTTCAATTCGTAAGTTCAATGAAAGATCTTGCTAAGAAAGTTGCCGAAGCAGCTGGTGGGGTTTTCGGTTATTTATCTATAGGCTATGAGGAGTCGAAATTGATTGATTTAGAAATGATAAAAGTACCTAACTGAAAAAGTACTTTTATTGCTTACCAATAGTTGATTCACGCTTAATCAAGGCTGTTTTCATAATGTGAGTTTTATGCTTTATAGTCTTGTTTTCTCTTTTCAAACTTAATTCTTCAATTAATAGCTCAATAGCTTTTTTTCCCATTTCATAATCAGGTTGGGAAATAGAAGATAATGCAGGTTCCACCACTGAGGAAATTTCCCAATTGCTAAAGCCAATCACAGCAATATCATCTGGTATGAGCAAGCCATTTTCTTTTATGGCCTCTATAGCTCCAACTGCAGTGATGTCAGTCGCACAAAAAATACCATCTGGAATTTCCTTTTCCGAAAGTAATTTTATTGTGGCTTTATATCCTTCCGATCTTGATTCAAGATTACAATTTATAACATAATGCTCATTGAAAGTTTTTTGATGGTCTGTTAGGGCTTTTTGATATCCTCTTAGCCGCTCCTTTGTAGTATGGGGAGTGAGTGAGCCGGTAATATGCGCTATTTTACTTTTCCCAATGCTAATTAAATGTTCAGTAGCTATGTAGGCACCGTTATAATCATCACATATTATCTTTGCAGCATCTATTTCTTGAGTAATTCTATCAATTAAAATGACGGGAACATCATGGTCTTGCAAATGTTTTAAATGCTCAACATCTTGTGTGTTATCCGAAAGAGAAATGATTAAGCCATCAATCATACTTTTTTGGAAAGTTTTAACGCCCTTTAATTCAGATTCAAAAGATTCATTACTTTGGAATAACATAACATTATAACCATATTTCTCCGCCTCGTTGATAATTCCGCTGATGATATTGGAGAAAAAGTGGTGTACAATCTTTGGAATGATCACACCAATTATAAAAGATTGCTGATTTTTAAAATTTATAGCAAATTGGTTTCTTTGATAATGAAGTTTTTCAGCTAACTCAAATACCTTCCTTTTAGTCTCAAAGCTAATGTCAGGTTTATCATTTAAAGCCCTAGAAACGGAAGGTATACTTAATCCTAATTCCTTCGCCAAATCTTTCAATCTAATATTATGTTTACCCATTCTGATGTTATTTTGATAAAAACGCTTCTATTTATTTAGAATAATTATAAATAAACGGCAAAAATATTTACGTAATCGTTTACGTGGAATAGTAAGTGTACAAAATACACACAAAGCCTTGCAAGGAAATTATGTAATATTTACATTGTTGTTAAGTTTAAGTTAAAAACCAAATATAATATAAACAGTTATGAATTAGAATGTATGATTAAAATGTAAAATCAGAAAAATTAAAATTAAATTATGGAACTATTAAACGGCTAAAATTCAAAAATTCATGAGACACTTTTTACTAATTATGACGAGTGTGTTTTGGTTATCCTTAGGAAGCCTTTATGCACAAGACAGGACAGTCACAGGAACCGTGACAGACTCAAAAACCGGAGAGGGTCTTCCGGGTGTAAACGTATTGGTAGTAGGTACTTCAAATGGTGCGACTACTGATTTTGATGGTAAATACAAGCTTTCTGTTTCAGGAAACGTAAGCTTGAAATTTTCTTACATTGGCTATAAATCTCAAACTAAAGAAGTTGGAAGTAAAAGCGTTATCGATGTTAAATTGCAAGAGGATGTTGAACAACTATCTGAAGTAGTAGTAGTCGGTTACGGTCAAGTAGAATCTAGAGATGCTACTGGTGCTGTGGAGCGTGTTACTTCTAAAGAATTCAATGCGGGTGTTATTTCTTCTCCAGAGCAATTGATTCAAGGTAAATCAGCAGGGGTTCAAATTACTTCAGCTTCTGGTGAACCAGGCGCTGGGGTAAATATCCGTGTAAGGGGTAGCTCATCCGTAAGAAATGGTAATAATCCATTATTCGTAGTAGATGGTATTCCTTTATCTGGTAATGATGTTACGGCTGGTGAACCAGATGGTGGATTAGGAACTTCTAGTCCTAGAAACCCATTAAACTTCTTGAATCCTAATGATATAGAAAGTATGGACATCTTAAAAGATGCTTCTGCTACTGCTATATATGGTGCTAGGGGTGCTAATGGTGTAATCTTAATTACTACCAAAAGTGGAAAAGGCTTAGGAAAGCAAATTACATACAATGCCAACGTAAGTATATCTGCTCCTGCTAATCGTTATAACTTATTAAATAGAGATCAATACTTAGAAGGAGTTGCAAGTTTAGGCTCAAATCCTGATGATGTTCGTTTCGATAATGCTGACACAGATTGGCAAGATGAAATATTTAGAACTGCAGTTTCAAATAAGCATGATGTTTCTTATGCTGATTCTTATGAATCTGGAAGCTACAGAGCATCTATTGGTTATGAAAATCAAAACGGTATTGTGCAAAGTGCATCATTAGAAAGGTTTAACGCTAGATTAAATTGGAATCAGAGATTGATGGATGATAAATTAACATTTAATACTTCTGCCAATGTTTCTAGAGTAAACGATAGCTTTGCACCTATTACGAACAATGCCGGTTTCCAAGGAGATTTATTGGGTGCGGCCTTAATTGCGCCACCAACATTAAATCCTGATTTCCAAACATTAGGTTTCCTAAATCCAAATAACCTTTTAGAGTATAATCAAGATTTGGCTGAGACTAATAGGGCTTTAATAAATATTTCTGCCGATTATGATATAACTGAAAGTTTTAACTTTAGAATTAATGGAGGTTTGGATTTTGCAAATTCAGTTCGTAATTCCGTAACTTCTAGAGACTTAGTAATTGATACAAGAGGGATTACCAATAATGGTAGAGGAAGTAATGTAGAAAATGTTAATAGAAGTACATTATTCGAAGCGCTATTGAACTACAATAAAAAAGTTGGAGAGGGTAACTTAGATATTTTAGCAGGTTATTCATACCAAGACTTTAGGTTTACAGGTCGCAGCGTCTCAGGTTTTGGTTATGGTACTTCAGATTTGGATGCCATGGTTGATCAAACTATTCAAGCGGGTAATACTGTAAGAGACGCTATTAATGGTGATTATCAGCAATATGGATACAATCCTGGTAATAATACATTCTTTACTAATCAATTTGGTAATGCTCCTACTTTAGGTAATCCAGGAAATATTCCAGTAAATGCTATTGTAGAAAACAATTACGGGAACTATAATGAGTTACAATCATTCTTCGGTAGAGTTAATTACAATCTATTAGATAAATTCCTGTTTACTGCTACAATTAGAACTGATGGTTCTACTCGTTTTGGTGGTAATAATAAATACGGTGTTTTCCCTTCAGGAGCATTTGCCTGGAGAATTTCTGATGAAGATTGGGCTTCAAGTGCTTTTGATAACCTAAAATTAAGATTAGGCTATGGTGTAACTGGAAATCAAGAGATTCCACATAACTTACACCAAAGAAGACAATCTTTTGGAGGCATAGACATCAATAATGATGGTACCATCCAGCAACCAGGAAGAACTAATGTGGCATTTGAGAACCCTGATTTAAGATGGGAGCAAACTGCAATGTACAATGGTGGTTTTGATTTTGGTATCCTAAATAACAGATTAACAGGTAGTATCGATTATTATTATAAAAACACTACTGATTTGTTAATTCAAATTTTCTCTCCACAGCCTGCAGCAACAGACTTTACTTGGAGAAACCTAGATGCTAATGTAATCAATCAAGGTTTTGAATTGATGATGGATTTCGTAGCCATTGATAATGGAGACTTTACATGGAATGTAGGATTTAATCTTTCTAGAAATGATAATAAAGTAAGAAACTTAGGTGCTTTCTTCTTTGATACTGGAAATATATTTGGTCAAGGTCTTTCTGGAGCTTTTGCTCAAAGAATTGCCAATAACCAACCACTTTTTGCCTACTATATGGTAGAATCCGATGGTTTTGACGAAGATGGTTTGAATGATGTGGAAGATGAAACTCCAGAATTGACAGGTCAATTTCCTATTCCTGTTTGGAACTTTGGATTTAACACCACTGCAACTTAAAAAACTTTGATTTCGCCTTGTATTTAAATGGTCAAGGTGGTCACCATATCTACAACAATACTGCCAATGCCTTCTTTACTGCAGGTAGTTTAGGTAGTGGTAGAAACGTTACGGAAGATGTTTTAGAAAGTGGTGAAGCTCAAGGAAATACACCAATTGTTTCTACAAACTTTTTAGAAAAAGCGGATTTTTTAAGATTGCAAAACCTTTCAGTAGGATATAATTTTGACTTAGGAGAAAACAGTTTCATTAAGGCAATGAGAGTTTCAGCAAATGCTCAAAATCTATTTGTTTTGACTAATTATAGTGGAATTGATCCTGAAGTATCCAATACTGCGAGCAGAAATGGAATACCATCATTTGGTATTGACTATACTCCATTTCCAAGACCGCGAACTTTAACAGTAGGTCTTAATGTTACATTTTAAAAAAATATTAAAATGAAAAATTTTAAAAATATATTATTAACATCTTTAGCGGTAACAGCTTTTAGCTGTACCGACTTAGAAGTAGAGGAAATTGACTCAGAAGTAATTGAGCAAGATTTTAGTACGGTGAATGTAGGTGAAAACCTAACAGGATTGTATAATACGTTTGGTGGATTTATGATTTACCAAGATAATACTTACGCATTAATGTCTTTAAGTGGTGATGAACACTTAATTCCTACTAGAGGTACTGACTGGGGAGATGGTGGAGTTTGGAGACAAATTCATCAACATTCTTGGAATTCAAGCCATCCACAAATATTGAACTCATGGAATGGACTCAATGGAATGACTTTTTCAGCAAATCAAATCTTATTATCAGATCCAGATGCTCAAGAAGAGGCTGAGGCCAGATACATGAGAGCATTGGCAACTTTCTTGATTTTAGATCTTTGGGGTAAGGTTCCGGATAGAGATCCATCGGCTTCAGTTTTAGAAGATCCAGTTATATTATCTAGAGAGGAAGCGGTTGCTAGAATAACTGAAGATCTAGCGGATGGTCAAATTAGTAATCTTCCGTCAGCTGGCCCTGGAAATCCAGATGGTTTAAGAGTTGCTTCAAAAGCATCTGCTTTATTTTTAAGAGCTAAATTCCATTTAAATAAGCATATTTTATTAAATGGTGGAAATAGTGGTGCTACTGCTGAAAATGCTGATATGCAACAAGTGATTGCTGATGTTGATGCAATTACTGCGGAAGGGTTTTCTATCCAAGATGACTATTTTGGTATATTTGAAGACCCATCAATGAGTTCAGAAGCGATATACATCATAACTGGTGGTGATGGTTCAACTCCTAGGATAGCAAATACTTTGCATTATAATCATAACTTTATCTTGAATGGTGGTGGATGGAATGGTTTTGCTACAACTTCTGAATTTTACTCTTTGTTTGAAGGGCCTGATGACACAAATGCACCTGCAAGTGGACAAGAAGAAAGAAGAGGATTTGTACCAAATGATAATTTAGGTAGAGGAATGTTGTACGGGCAGCAATATAATTTCGATGGTGAAGCATTAGAAACTAGAGGTGGTTCTCCATTGTTCTTTACAAGAGAAATGCCAGAAGAAATTACTGGGCATGGTGAAGCAACTGGTATTAGAATGATCAAATACCCACCTCAGTTAACTGATGGGGGTGAACCAGGTGTTGGACCTCCATTCCAAATTTTTATGAGATATGCAGATGCTTGGTTAATGAAAGCAGAAGCCTTACACAGATCAGGTAATTCAGGACAAGCATTAATTATGATTAATGAGTTACGTGATTTACGTGAAGCAACTCCTTTAGCTAGCCTTTCGGATGATGACATCATTGATGAAAGAGGCCGTGAATTGTATATAGAATTCTGGAGAAGACAAGACTTAATTAGATTTGGGGATTTCTTGGAGCCTTGGTTGTATAAACCACAATCAGGAGAGGAAAGATTATTATACCCAATTCCAATTACAGCAGTGAGTACCAATCCTAATTTGGAGCAAAATCCAGGTTATTAAATTTAATTAACAACTAAAAAAGGGTAATGGATTATTTTCCATTATCCTTTTTTATACATTTATGCTTACAAAAAGCCTAAATAATCATGTCTGTAAGATATTCCTTTTTTTATTGCTTAAGTCTTATTTTTATGTCACTTTTAGCTTGTGAAAGTAGCCCTGAAAGTGAAAAGACTGATAATATAAATACCACTTTTGAATTACTTGATTCTACCCAAACGGGTATTACCTTTCTTAATCAAGTAGAGAATAAAGATAAATTCAATATTTTTTCCTATCGTAATTTCTATAATGGAGGAGGAGTAGGCATCATCGATATTAATAATGATGGCCTCCAAGATATTATTTTTACAGGAAACCAAGTCAATAATAAACTCTACCTCAATAAAGGCAATTTTCAGTTTGAGGACATTACGGAAAGTGCTGGCTTAAAAGGTTATGGTGGTTGGAGCACAGGGGTAAGTATCATTGACCTCAATCAAGATGGTTTTAAAGATATTTATATTAGTAATGCAGGTTATCAAGAAGGCAGTGAACCTGTAAATGAATTATTCATCAATAATGGTGACAATACTTTCACCGAAAAAGCAGCTGAATATGGTTTAGATGAACCAGGCTATACCACCCATGCAGCCTTTTTTGATTATGATGGGGATGGAGATTTGGATGTTTATATTCTTAATAATTCATTTATACCAGTAAACACACTCAATAATAGCAATAAAAGAGATTTATATGCCGAAGATTGGGACGTAAAAGATTTTGTAAAAGGCGGTGGAGATAAATTGCTCCGAAATGATGATGGAAAGTTTGTAGATGTAAGTAGAGAAGCAGGAATTTACGGTTCATTAATTGGATTTGGCCTAGGTGTTACGGTTGGAGATGTTAATGGAGATCATCTGCAAGATATATACGTTTCCAATGATTTCTTTGAGAGGGATTATCTCTATATCAACCAAGGAGATGGCACATTTTCCGAAGATAGCAAAAAATGGATGGGGCATATGAGTTTGGCTTCCATGGGAGCTGATTTAGCCGATATCAATAACGATGGCTATCCTGAAATATTCACCACTGAAATGATCCCTGAAACAGATCAACTGATCAAGCAGAAATTACAGTTTGAAGATTATAATACCTATCAACTCAAACTCAGAAGGGACTTTTATCATCAATACATGCACAATGCTTTACAGCTAAATACTGGAAACGGAAGCTTTCATGAAATAGCCTGGTATGCTGGTGTTGCTCAATCCGATTGGAGCTGGGGAGCCCTAATGTTTGATGCCAACATGAGTGGTTATAATGATATTTTTGTTTGTAATGGGGTCTACCAAGATGTAACGGATGCTGATTTTATGGATTTCTTTGCTAACGATGTGGTGCAAAGAATGGTCTTGACTGGTAAAAAGGATAAAATGGAGGATGTTTTAGCGAAAATGCCAAGTAATCCTCAAGCTAATAAAATGTTTATCAACCAAGGGGATTTGCAATTTAGCAGCCAAGAAAAAGAGATGGGCTTAGGACAAGAAACATTCTCTAATGGTGCAGCCTATGCCGACTTAAACAATGATGGAAGTCTGGATTTAATAGTGAATAATTTAAATCATCCTTCTTCAATTTATAAGAGCAATGCTAAAACAGACAGTACGCACTATCTTAAAGTAGCACTGGACTTCGAAAAGCCTAATCGTGATGCTATTGGGGCCAAAGTGCAGGTTTTCGCAGAAGGAAATCAGTTTTATAGGCAAATGATGCCAAGCAGAGGGTTTCAATCTTCTGTAGATTATAACCTTCACTTTGGTTTAGGAAATATTACAAAAATTGATTCACTCAAAGTCATTTGGCCTAATAAGATGATTAGTGTTATTCAAGAGCCAAAAATTGATTCATTATTGACCATCAGTTACAAAAGTATATCCAAAGAAAAAGGGAGATTTGAAACACCATTTCTAAAGGAAACGGAAGATCAATTCTTCAAGCAAGTCGATAATGGCTTTCAGAAACATAAAGAAGATAATCATGTGGACTTTTATTATGAAGGCTTAATTATGAGAATGTTGTCCAAGGAAGGTCCTGTAGTGGAAGTAATCGATTTAAATAATGATGGATTAGAGGATGTGATTATAGCTGGTGCAGTAGGGCAAGCTAGCAGTATTTATTTTCAGCGATCCAATGGCGAATTTAAATCAATACAATTTGATGATGTTGATAAGGAAGTAACTGCTATTCATGCATTTGATGCAAATGAAGATGATTTATTGGATATTTATTTCGGTTACGGTGGAAATCATAAGGCTCAAGCTACTCCTGTTTTTAATGATAAGCTGTTTTTACAAACCGCTTCTGGAAATTTTGAAATACAAGAAAACGCCATTCCTGAAACGGGATTTAATACTTCAGTTGTCTTAAGTTTCGACTATGATGAAGATGGTGATATGGATTTATTTGTAGGCAGCCGTTCAGTTCCACAAGAATATGGAGAAAGCCCTAAGAGCTTTCTACTTGAAAATGATGGAAATGGCAACTTTAAAGACATGACCGTCAGAAGAGCAAAAGAATTGGATGGATTGGGAATGATTACAGATGCCAAAATTGTGGATATTGATCAGAATGGTAATCAAAACTTAATCATTTCAGGTGAATGGATGGGTGTTGAGATTTTCGAAATAGCAGGTAAGCAGTTAAAAAGATTGGAAGATAATCCTTTAAAGAATTCTAAAGGCTGGTGGAATGCTGTTGAAATAGCTGATTTAAACAATGACGGTTTGCCTGATTTGGTTTTAGGCAATAGAGGGGATAATTTTTACTTTTCTGCAACAGATGAAATGCCTGTCAAAATATGGTTAGAAGATTTCGATTCTAATGGGGACAAAGATAAAATTTTAACCAGAACAGTTGAAGGGGAGGATATGCCGATTCAGCAAAAAGGAGAAATGATAAGTCAAATCCCAAGCCTGAAAAAGCAAAGTCTGAAATATAAGGATTATGGTACCAAATCAATTCAGGATTTATTTGGGCCTGAAAAAATTGAAGGAGCGTCCTTTAAATCTGTCAATACTTTCCAGACGACTGTCTTGCTCAATAAAGGCAATGGAGAGTTTAAAAAAGCTAATTTACCTTACGAGGTGCAGTTTTCAGCTGTTCACGCCATTGAAATAATGGATATAGATGAAGATGGCAATTTGGATTTGATTTTAGCTGGGAATGAAGGAGATTTTAAACCACAATTCGGTAAGTTGGATGCAAATGATGGATTAGTTTTGTTTGGAGATGGAAAAGGTAATTTTGATATCATTTCTGAATACAAAAGCTTAGGGTTAAGTGGGAATATTCGATCTATAAATCCTATTCAAATTCAGGATCAAAAACATTTAATTGTAGGAATTAATAATAAAGAGGCTGTTTTATTACAAATCAGAAAATAAAAAATGATAATAAATAAAGTGAGTAGAACACATTCAAATCATATCATTTCCTATTTAAAAGGCTGCTTAGCACTTTTTACTTTTTTAAGTATATTCTCAGCTTGCAGCGATTCAAAAGAGTCTTATTTTGAACTATTAGAAGCTGAAAAAACAGGCTTACATTTTGAGAATACATTGGAGCAGACAACTGAGTTTTCCTTTTTTGATTATATGTATTTTTATAATGGAGGTGGTGTTGCTGCAGGGGATTTCAATAATGATGGCTTGGTAGATTTATTTTTCACTTCCAATATGGGGGAAAATAAAATGTTCTTAAATCAAGGGGATTTTAAATTCAAAGATATAAGTGAAGAGGCTGGTATAAAAGGAGATGGTTATTGGTCAACGGGTGCTTCAGTGGTAGATATCAATCAGGATGGAATGCTTGATATTTATGTTAATGTGGTGGGTGATCATGAGATTTTAAAAGGATCTAATCAACTCTTTATTTGTAAAAAAATTGAAAATGGTATTCCGATTTTTGAAGATGAAGCCATTGCTTACGATTTAGATTTAGCCGGTTTTGGAACTCAGGCTGTTTTTGCTGATTTTGATAAAGATGGCGATTTGGATATGTTTCAACTGAACCATAGTGTTCATCAAAATGGAACATTTGGAAAGCGAGAATCATTTCAGGGGGAGACCAGTAATGTTTCAGGGGATCGATATTTCAGAAATGATAATGAAACATTTGTAAATGCTACTCAAGAAAGTGGGATTAACAGCTCTGTTATTGGATATGGCCTTGGAGTAGTCGTTGGTGATGTGAATAATGACGGCTATCCTGATATTTATGTAGGCAACGATTTTCATGAAAACGATTATCTCTACATTAATCAGCAAGATGGTACTTTCAAAGAAATGCTGACTGAACAAATGCAGCATACCAGTCGGTTTTCCATGGGGGTAGATATGGCAGATATCAATAATGATGGTTTTAATGACATCATTTCACTGGATATGTTGGCCTATGATCCTCAAATATTAAAAAGCAGTTTGGGAGAGGAGGCTTTTGACGTTTACCGTTTCAAAAAAGACTTTGGGTATAATGATCAATTTGCCCGTAATAATCTCCAACTTAATAATCAAAATGGCACCTTTAGCGAAATTGCGCTTTATGCAGATATTTATGCCACTGATTGGTCATGGGCACCGCTTTTCATGGATTTCAATAATAATGGCCAAAAGGATTTATTCGTTTCCAATGGAATTCCTCGTAGGATGAATGATATCGATTATATCAATTACATGAGTTCTAATGAAGATCAGCGAAAAAAAACCGAGATGGGGGTAGTCGACAAAGAGGATTTGGAAATTGTGGAACGTATGCCAAAAATCAAATTGCCGAATCGTTTTTTCTCCAATAATGCAGACTTAAGTTTTGATGATGTTAGTACTCAAATCAATAATAATCAAAATTCCTATTCCAACGGAGCAATCTATGTTGACCTGGATAATGATGGGGATTTGGATATAGTAGTCAATAATTTGGAAGACAAACCCTTCATTTATAAAAATAAGGCTGTTGAAGAGGATAGAAGTGGTAAGTATTTGCAATTGGAATTAGAAGGCACTGAAAAGAACCGAAATGCAATTGGAAGCCGTGTAATTGTAGAGTTGACAAATAACAAAAAACTAAATTATGAATATTTTCCTGTAAAAGGATTTCAGAGTTCGGCACAAGATAAATTCCATGTCGCAATAGGAGATAGCAGTCTAGTTGAAAATATCCAATTGATTTGGCCAGATGGGAAAACTCAAAATCTGAATAACCTAGACTACAATAAAGCTCATAAAATTGAATATCAAGGAGGATTATCCGCTTTTGATTATACTACACTTCAACCAAGTAAATTTGATTACAGAGCAGTTGAAATGCAGGACTCATTAGGTTTAGATATAGTTCATGAAGAAAATCAATTTGTAGAATTCATAAGAGAGCCTTTAATGCCTCACATGGTATCCTCAGAAGGCCCAGCACTTGCTGTTGCAGATATTAATGGAGATGGGAGAGAAGATTTCTTTATTGGTTCTGCTAAGCGTGAGGAAAGTCAAATCTGGTTACAAACTGAAAGTGAGGAGTTCGAATTAATGGAACAAGCATTAATCAAAAGTGATAATAATTTCGAGGACGTGGACGCTGTTTTTGCGGATGTAGATAATGATGGAGACCTAGACTTAATCATTGCTTCAGGTGGTAATGAATACAGGGGAGATTCTGAATACCTTACCCAACGAATTTATTTGAATGATGGTGAAGGCAATTTTAGTGAAAAATATGTTTTTGAGGACAGCCATATGACAGCATCATCGGTTATTATTGCAGATTTTAATGGTGATGGTTTTCAGGATGTGTTTTTTGGTGGGCGAGCGGTTCCTTATGGTTATGGTTTGGCACCAGGTTCTAAACTTTACCTCAATAATCAAGATGGAACTTTTACTTTGGCTAATGAGGATTTCGCTCCATTTTTAAATGAAATGGGAATGGTGACGGATGCCTCAGTAGCAGACATAAATGACGATGGTAAACCTGATATTATTTTGGCAGTCGAATGGGAATCTATCAAAGTCATGATCAATGAAGGTGATAAATTTTCGGTGCAAGAAGTAGGGAATGAAAAAGGGTGGTGGAAGCATGTAAAAACTGGAGATTTTGATGGGGATGGCAATATGGATATCTTAGCAGGCAACATAGGAGAAAACGCTAGATTTAAACCAACGGATAATGAGCCAGTCAATTTATACATCAAAGATTTTGATGATAATGGTCAAACTGACCCATTATTGACTTATTTTCTGAATGGAAAGGAAATTCCTTTTGCTAATCATTCTGAAATATTGAAGCAATTGCCTAATCTTAAAAAGGAGTGGAAATATGCTCAGGATTTTTCCAGAGCTGATTTAAATGAAATATTTGGAGCAGACGCATTAAACTCTGCTAAAAAGTTATCTGCAAATGATTTTTCAAGTTATTTTTATAAAAATAATGGAGATGGTACTTTTGAAGCTATTGCCTTGCCAATGGAGCTTCAAATTTCTACTTTAAATGCGATAGCGTTTATTGATAATGATAATAGGGAACTATTAGGGGCTGGAAATTTTTATGAGAATAATATTGAAATGGGTAAATATGATGCCCAGTATGGAACACTTTTTCAAATTCAAGATTCTAGCTTTAACATAAAGAGAGTGAAAGGCTTGAGGCTTGATGGTCAGATTAGGAAATTGAGATCTATTAAGGTGAATGGTAAACAATATGTATTGGTTGCCAGAAATGATAATAGTTTGAAATTGATAGCTTTTGAAAATATAAATAAGTAATAAATGAAGGGTACAGTATTTTATTTTTTAGTGTTTTTTGGGTTCTTTTTTTCTTGTAGCCCATCTGAAAATCATAAAACTGTAGTAGAAGCGAAAGATTTGCATTCATTGATGCAAAAAGTAACTGATGTGACAGTTCATGATATTTTTTCTCCTCCAGTGGCCAGTAGGGTTTATGTTTACCCTTCTATAGCTACTTATGAAGTATTAGCCTTGGAAGACTCATCGTTTCGCCCTTTGGCTGGGCAATTAAATGGTTTACAGCCCATTCCTGCTCCTAAAGAGGCTAATGTGAATTTTAAAATAGCAGCTCTTTATGCTAATTATCTGACTTCTAAAATGCTGATTTTTTCAGAAGAGAAAATGGAGGAATGGCTGACAGAATGGAAGTCTGATCTGGAAAAAAGGGGGATGTCAGATGATGAATGGGAAGCATCAGTTAATTATGCTAAAACAGTCCATCAACATATAGTGGCTTGGGCAGATGAAGATAATTACAAGGAAACCCGAACCATGTCCAAGCATCCTTTGAGTGACAAACCTCATCATTGGGAGCCTACACCGCCTGCTTACATGGCTGCAATAGAACCTCATTGGAATAAAATCAGGCCTTTTGTGTTGGATAGTGCCAACCAATTTATTCCACAACCTCCTTATGAATTTAGCATGGAAGAAAGCAGCCCCTTTTATAAAGAACTAATGGAAGTTTATGAAGTCGTGAAAGGTGTGGATAAAGAAAAGAAGGAAATAGCTTCATTTTGGGATTGTAATCCTTATGTGATGAATATCACAGGCCATGTGATGTTTGCTACCAAGAAAATTACACCTGGTGGTCATTGGATGGGAATTACAAAAATTGCTTCTGTTTTAGATTCTGCAGATTTAATGAAAAGTAGTTATGCTTATACTAAGACCTCAATTGCTTTAGCCGATGGTTTTATTTCTTGTTGGGATGAAAAATATCGGTCTAATTTAATTAGACCAGAAACTATCATTAATAGAAAAATAGATGATGATTGGACGCCTACATTGCAAACTCCACCTTTTCCAGAATACACCAGTGGGCATAGTGTGATTTCTACTGCTGCTGCCAATGCCTTAACTGATGTTTATGGTGACAACTTTAGTTTTGTCGATAGCACAGAGGTTAAATTTGGACTTCCTTCTCGAGAATTTAATTCATTTATGGAAGCCTCACAAGAAGCGGCTATCAGCAGATTGTATGGAGGTATTCATTATAGAAGAGCAATAGAGGAAGGAATTTGGCAAGGTCAAAAAGTTGGAGATTTGATAAGAAAAAATATAGAATTCAAAAATAATAATGCAATTGCGGAAAATTAATCATGAAAAAGCTGTTCAATAAGTTTAGAATCTATTTCTTCTTTTTTTTAGTATTGATTTTTTCTTCCTGCGCAGAAGTAGCAGAAGAAAGAAATCTTCAAAGCGAAAATCAGCTAGAAGATTTCACAGCGTTTTATGATTCTGAGTTATTTAGAACAGTTCAATTAGAAGGGGTGTTTGAAGATTCTAAAACCTTTGTGGATTGTAAACCTAAAATGGGTTTAAAAAAAATCCAGATTAGCTTTTTAGCAGAAAGAAATAAACAGGATTTTGATTTAAAAGCTTTCGTTTTAGAGCATTTTGAACTACCAGAAAATCCCAAAACTGATTTTGAATCCGATAAGGAAAAGGATATGTATGAACATATCGAAAGTCTTTGGCCAATATTAACCCGTCCGAAAGATTCTATTCAAAATGCTTCCTTAATTCCACTACCAAATGCTTATGTAGTTCCTGGAGGTCGTTTTAGAGAGATTTATTATTGGGATTCCTATTTTACTATGCTTGGCCTCAAAGCTTCTGGGAAAGAAGACTTGGCAATCAATATGTTGGATAATTTCGCCTATTTAATTGATGATTTGGGTTTTATCCCCAATGGAAATAGGGCTTATTATACGGGAAGGAGTCAGCCGCCTTTCTTTGCTTTAATGGTGGATGAACTGACCTCTAATAATCGTTCAAAATTTATTTCATATCAACCTCAATTATTGAAAGAATATGAATTTTGGATGAGTGGAAGTAAAAAATTATCTGAAGCTAATCCTGCTATAAAAAGAGTAGTTTTATTGGAAGATGATATCGTGCTGAACAGATATTTTGATGAGTATGCCAAAGCTAGGCCTGAATCATTCAAAGAAGATTATGAATTGGTGCATGAAAATGGATTGGATGAGGAGAAAACGTATCTTCATTTAAGAGCTGGGGCTGAATCTGGTTGGGATTACAGCAGTAGATGGTTTGAAAATTCTCAGGAAATGAAAACAATTCAAACCACTGATATTATCCCTATTGATTTAAATGTGCTTTTATATTTTCTTGAAATTAAAATTGCTCAAGCTTATAACTGGAAGGAACAACTTGATAGTGCTGACATTTACCTCGAAAAAGCTAATAAGAGAAAAAATGCAATCAACAGCTTACTATGGGATGAAAAGGCTAAGCGCTATTCGGATTTTAACTTTGCTAAAAATGACCATACCAATATTTTAAGTATGGCCACTGCCTATCCGCTTTTTGCCAAAATTGCCCCTAAAGACAAAGCACGCTCGGTTATCAAACAAATGAAAAATAATTTATTACTAGATGGTGGCTTTGTAAGTACTACAATTGAAAGTGGACAGCAATGGGATTATCCCAATGCCTGGGCTCCTTTACAATGGATTGGGATTCAAGCACTATTTAATTATGGAGAGCATGATTTAGGCTTGGATGTAATGGATAGATGGCTGAGCTTAAATGAAAAAGTATACCAACAGACTGGTAAGATGATGGAGAAATACAATGTTGCAGATACTAGTCTGCAAGCAGGAGGGGGAGAATATCCATTACAAGATGGCTTTGGATGGACTAACGGAGTAGCTGTAGCGATGAAGAAGATATTGGAGGAGAAGGATGCGATAGCACTTGATTGATGTTGTTCATCTGAGCATATCAAGCATTTCTATATACCATTCAGCAAAACTCATTTTTTATTTTCAAAAAATCCCTCTAATTTCCGCTAATGGAAAACGATAAAGAGTTGGAAAATAATGAACCGCCCGTTTTAGGGAAGTGGAAGAATTTCTACTGGTTATTGATTATCGTGCTTATTAGTTTAATAGGTATTTTTTACGCCATAACCCGATATTTTGCATGAGCGCTTTAGATTGGATTGTCCTTTTCGGAACCCTTATAATGATTGTAAGCTATGGTGTTTATAAAACCAGAGGTAGCAAAAACATAGAATCCTATCTAAAAGGAGATAATAGCATGAAATGGTGGACAATTGGGTTGTCTATCATGGCGACTCAAGCCAGTGCCATTACTTTTTTATCCACTCCAGGCCAGGCTTATGAAAGTGGTATGGGTTTTATTCAGTTTTATTTTGGATTGCCGATTGCCATGATCATTCTGAGCATCTGGGTTTTACCAATCTATTATAAATTAAAAGTTTATACTGCTTATGAATATTTAGAATCACGTTTCGATTTAAAAACCAGAATTTTAGGTGCATTTCTATTCTTAATTCAAAGAGGTTTAGCGGCAGGAATCACCATTTATGCTCCAGCTATTATTCTATCTTCTATTTTAGGTTGGCCTTTGGTTTATACTACAGTTATCATAGGCTCATTAGTAATCATTTACACGGTAAGTGGAGGTACAAAAGCGGTAAGTCAAACCCAAAAGCATCAGATGATTATCATGATGGGAGGGATGATAGTGGCTGGGCTTTTTGTGGTGAAATTGCTTCCTGAGGATATAGGAATAGTGGAGGCCACAAAACTAGCAGGTCATCTAGGAAAATTAGAATTGATTAATACTGAAGTGGATTTAGAAAATCGCTATACTTTATGGACAGGTTTATTGGGAGGCTTGTTTGTGGCTTTATCCTATTTCGGAACTGACCAATCGCAAGTAGCAAGATATTTATCAGGTAAAACCTTAACAGAAAGTAGGCTGGGATTAATGTTCAATGGTTTATTGAAAATACCTATGCAGTTTGTTATTTTGTTTATTGGTGCCTTGGTATTCGTGTTTTATCAATTTAATCAGGCTCCTGTATTCTTTAATGAAGCAGCAAAAGATGAAGTCTACTTGAATGAAGAACAAAAAGAAAAGTATCAAGCAGTAGAACAGGAGTACTCCAATTTATTTGAAGAGAAAAGAAGGCAAATCCAATTATTGTCAAATGCTGAAGGGGGGCAAATTGATGATTTAAAAGAGTCGATAGCAGTTATTCATAAGAATGAAGAGCAATTAAGAGATGAGGCTAAAGCTATAATAAAAGCTACAAATGACGATCTAGAAACCACTGATACTGATTACGTTTTCATCACTTTTGTAATGGACAACTTACCCAAAGGAATTATCGGGCTATTATTGGCCGTAATTTTCTCTGCCGCTATGTCCTCAACAGCTTCCGAGCTAAATGCGTTGGCTTCCACCAGTATAATCGATATTTATAAAAGAAATATATACAAAAAAGGTAGTGAAAAACATTATTTAATAGCTTCTAAGCTTTTTACGCTTTTCTGGGGATTGGTAGCCGTGTTTTTTGCCACTTTTGCTGGTTTGTTGGATAACCTTATCCAAGCCGTAAATATTTTAGGGTCAATATTTTATGGCACCATATTAGGTATTTTCTTATCAGGATTTTTTATTAAATACATCAAAGGAAATGCTGTATTCGCTGGAGCAATAGTAGCACAAATAATCGTTTTATACTTTTATTTCTTTACCGATACGGCTTACCTATGGTTCAATTTATTAGGCTGTGGAATAGTGATTTTAGTAGGTTTATTTTATCAATATTTCAAGAATAGGTAATTTCGCTTTTATGGAGAAGAATTCCTTAAATCAATGATAGTGTAGTATCTATTTTCCTGATTTATTTGGAGGTTTCATTCTCTAGTTGTATTTTTCTAATCTATATGAAGTCGAAAATACTTTTATCATTTCTGTTCTTATTCATCCTGCCAAGCTTAGAAATCTCAGCTCAAGATCCTGAATTATCCAAGATTTATATGGATCAGGCTGATCAGGTATATGCAGAGGCTAAAGATGCAATTGAAATTGCAAAGGATATATATATTCAGTCAGCAGAGGCAGACACTATGAACATCCGGGCCAATTATATGGCAGGTAAACTATTCTTAGAAACAGTTAACAGAGACTATTCCACTAAGTATTTTGAAAGAGTGAAAAGTTTAGACTCAAAATACCGTTTTAATATTGACTATTTATTAGGAAGAGGATATCAATATGGTTTGGAATTCGAAAAAGCCATCAAGCATTTCAATGCCTACAAAAAAAGGTTAATGGCAAATAAAAGTTATAGAGGAGGTGATAAGACCTCTATTTATGACGTAAATGATAGAATTGAAGAATGTCAGAATGCAAAAGAAATCATTAATATGCCTTCTTCTTATACCATTGAAAATGTTGGAGAGGATGTGAATTCAACCTGGCCAGATTATGCGCCTGTTTTAAATGAGGATGAAACTGTTATGATTTTTACATCACGAAGACAGGAAGATAATACAAATGAAAATGTGGATAAAGACAATTTTTATTTTGAGGATATCTATATTTCTAAACGAAAAGGAGTTACTTGGACTACAGCAAAAAATATAGGTCAAAATGTTAATACTCCTTATCATGATTCAAATTTGTTTTTGAGCAGTGATGGTAAAACCTTATATATTTATTCTGATGAGGGGAATGGTGATATATATTACTCAACCGAAAATGCCAATGAAGAATGGTCTAAACCAGTTCCCTTAGAAGGTAGAATTAATTCTCAAGGCTTTGCGGAGCAATCAATTTGGGTTTCTGAAGATGGTGAGTTTATGCTCTTTGCCTCCAATAGGCCAGGTGGATACGGTGGTTTTGATATTTATGGTTGTTATAAAGAAGATGGTCAGTGGAAAAGACCCTTTAACATGGGGCCAGAAATCAATACCAAGCAAGATGAAGATGGCCCCTATATGGCTAAAGATGGTGTGACAATATATTTTAGTAGTAAAGGTCATAAAGGCTTTGGCGGTTTTGATGTTTTCACCACAAAATATAACAGTAAAACAGAAAAATGGGGTAAACCTGAAAATTTAGGTTATCCTGTAAATACGGTAGATGACGAAGTTTATTTCCATCCTACTTCCGATGGCGAAAGAGGTTATTTAGCTTCAGTACGAGAAGAAGGCTTAGGTTTTACGGATATCTATATGGTGAAACACGTGGGAGATTTAGGAATAACGGCTAAAGAAAGAATTGCAAATCTTAAGAAATCAGAAAATGAATTTGTAACTGATGAGGAACTAGACACAAAAAAGTTGATAGATTCTGTACTTAGTATTTCTGCTTACCAGGTCTATTTTGAGGTAAATTCAACTGATATTCTGGAAAGACATGAACCAAAACTGAAAGACATGGCTAAATTTTTAAAAGCTCATTATAATCTTGGTGTACAAATATCGGCCTTTGCGTCTTCTGATGGTAATCCTAGATACAACTATGAATTATCAAATAAAAGGGCACAATCTGTATTAGCTTTCTTTATTGAACAAGGTATTGAAGAAGATAGATTGGCGGCCAGAGGTTTTGGAGTACTTTCTGGGGGAGCGGAGGATAAATCTCGAAAAGCCGAAGTGAAAATCCTCGACCTTTCGAAATTTGAAGAATAGAATAGAGGTTTGTTTCCCTACTATTTTATTTTACAATGAATCAATTAGATCTTGATTTCTTTTTACATATCCAAAATCACCTGAACTGTTCTTTTTAGCTAATTCAATAGATTTTTCAGCAACTTCTTTAGCCTGCTTTTTCTGACCCATTTTAGCTAAAATTTGAGCCTTTAAATGTAAGTTCCAGAATTGAGCACTATTATTACCTTCTGCTAAATAAGCATCAATCCATTTTAAAGCTTGCTTTAAATCTTTGTCAGTAGTATAATAATAGTTTGCAGCCGTAATAAGGTTTCTAGGATCAACCTTCGTGTTTTGCTCTATTTGTGTCATTACTAAATCGTCATAAGCAACTTCAAAAGGAATCTTTAAACTAACATTTTCCCATTCGAAGTGTATATTAGCGGTTTTGTTATCAGGGCTAATATCTGAAATCTGGTACGTTAAAGTCTCCACTGGTTTATCTAATTCTTCCGCTTCTTGAATTACAGATATTACCTCTTTCGATTCATCATAGTTGCCAACATTACCACCTAAGGACAGGTCGCTATATAATTTGAATTCCCATTCATTTTCCCCTGGGGTCATGAAAATTAAATATTCTCCCGCTTCCACTTTATTTCCTGCAATTATAGCTTCTGTATTTAAATTTAATACTGTTCCACTATTTGCTCCTGCTCTCCATAAAACGCCATATGGTTGTAAATAATCATCTCCTTCTCCAAAAACCTGTCGTCCTTTTAAGCTTGGTCTAAAATAGCTGATAGATACATCAGTTAACCCAACAGTTGTTTCTACCTTCGCTTTTGGTGAAGGTTGAGGGATGTTAATCTGAGCTTTTAGCTCAAGCGAACCTATTATTAAAATAGATAAGCCAAATAGTAATACTGATTTTTTCATAATGATTATGTTTTTTAGTTAAATTAAAGAGTAATTAGCAATCAAAAACTACTTTTCTGAATGAAAGTTACAAAAAAAAGATTAGGAAGAACATTTTTTCAAAATCCAGATGTAGTTCATGTGGCAAAAAGTTTATTAGGTAAAGTAATATGTGCTAATATTGAGGGTAATTACTGTGAAGCAATGATCACAGAAACCGAAGCTTATGCAGGAAAGAACGATAAAGCTTGTCATGCACACTTGGGGCGGTTTACTAAAAGAACAGCAACTATGTACGAAAAAGGAGGAGTAGCTTATATTTATTTGTGCTATGGAATTCATCATCTTTTTAATATAGTAACAAATACAAAAGGTAATGCTGATGCAGTTTTAATAAGAGCTATAGAGCCGATTTTAGGTGAGGAAATTATGTTACAAAGAAGAAATGTAAATAAGATAAAGCCTAATATCTTCTCAGGCCCAGGAAAGCTTACAAAAGCATTAGGTATAGATAAATCTCAAAATGCTTTAGACCTCGTAAATAGTGAAGATTTATATATAGCTGATTCTAATATTTTTGTTGATACTATAGTTAGTACTACTCGAATAGGAATTGATTATGCAGAAGAGGATGCATTACTCCCTTGGAGATTTTATATTTCTGGAAATAAATTTATTAGTCAGCCTTAATAATGCGTTTTTTTTATAAATTAGATATTAATTAATAATAACAGAATGGATAAATTCTTATGCCCAATAGATTTTTCAGCATATTCTCTTAATGCATTGGAGTATGCGGCAAAACTTCTACAGATTAGAAAGGGAAGTATGACACTCATCCATATTTTTTCTGAAAAAGAGTTTCTTCATGCTTTGGAAGGACAAAAATCAGATTTTAATGATTTGAAAGATCATGCAAAAGAAAAGCTGAGCAGCCTGGCCGATGAAATTGAAAGTGAATATGGTTTTGAATGCGATTTTGTCCTATCTATAGGTGAAGTAAATAACTCTATTAGCCAATATGCAATTAAAAATGAATTTGATTTAATTGTGATGGGTACACAGGGAAATGGCTATAGTAGGAAAACTATTATTGGAAGTAGGACTTTAAGAACTGTTCAAAATGCCACGCTACCAGTCTTAACAGTACCCCTCGATGCTGATTTTAAAAACTGGAATTCGGTTGTTTATGCTTCAGATTATTCTGACCAAGATAAAATTACCATGCAAAAACTGGTTAGCTTTATTTATCCTTTTAGAAGCAGGATAAGATTTGTCCATGTAAGTCACTCTAACATTATAGCGTTTTATTCATCGTTCTCTAAAAGTAAATAAAAAAAGATAAAATCCCCATTTCTGTTAATGTGATTTAAGAGCATTAAGAATGATGAATAAAACGTTGTTGGACTGAGCCGATGGGACTATGGGCATTGTATGTGTGTACTAGCTGCCGAGGCCTCACCCTGCCAATAGATAGCAGGGTTTTTGCCAGTTGGATGCTGATTTTGAGGGCTCGGTTTCATGCTAAGCTTTATTTATTAGACGTAGTTTTCCTGTTGAAGCTTTTCTCGCTTCTTGTAAAAGCTACAATCTTTCAAAGAACTGTCGGTTAGTTTAATACTAGCCAGGTGTTTTCTGTTTTGGCAACGGTACTGCCTTCATACTTTTTGTCTTGCATTTAGGACATTCAGCAGGGTCGTTCCCTGTTATTTGCCTGTACACTTCCAGGCCGTTGAGCCCTTCCAGCACAGGAAAGTAGGTGACCTTATTAATGATAAGGTTACAGTCTTCCCTGGCCTGTTTAAGGTTGGACAAGGACATAAAACCAAAATACCTGATTTTGCAAAACCCGTCAGGCAGGACATGCTGCATGAACCTTCTTATAAATTCTTTCGCCTCTAGGCTCATCACTTTTTTCAAGCCACCACAACGGTAGTCTTTATACCAAAAGCTCACCTTTCCATTTTGATGGCTTTTGATCCTTTGGTTACTTATGGCGACCCTATGGGTGTAATTACCTAAGTAATTAATGAGATTTTCCGAGCATTTAAAAGGCTTTTCGCTGTAAACCACCCATTTGGTCTTATAACACTGCTGTTTTAATTGTTCAAAGTGGGTGCCTGTAGGTATTTTGAGCCGGTCATTCTTGAAGGATGCTTCTAACAGCTTGAGTAAAAGACCCCTAAACACAGCACTTAGCACCTTCACGGGCAAGAAATAGTTGGGGTTGGAAGGAATCCATTCCCTTCCATCTTCGGTCAATCCTCCCGCAGGCACTATCATATGGATATGCGGGTGATAATCCAGGTTTTGTCCCCAGGTATGTAATATTGATACCGCACCTGCCTTTGCCCCCAGATACTTGGGGGTTTTGGCGCACTGCATCAAGGATTGGCCAGCTGCTTTAAAAAGTGCGCCATAAGTCAATTTTTGATTAATATAAAACAGCTTGTTCAAGCAGTGAGGCACGGTAAAGACCAAATGAAAATACTTGGTGGCAGGCAGGTTTGAAGCCAGTTTGTCGACCCATTTGGCCTTTCTTATAAATTGGCATTTTGGACAATGTCGGTTTCTGCACGAGTTGTAGGCCTGCTGATTGTACCCACAATTATCACAGCTGTTAATATGCCCTCCCATAGAGGCACTCCTGCATTGGGTGATGGCCTGATAGGCTTTCTTTTGTACGGGGCAGAGTTTTGCGGTATTCAAATAATCCGCTGCGTGTTCAATGAAGATATCAGCCAGTTCTGTTTTCTGTCTTTTGTTTTCCATCGCACCATTTTTAAACTTTCATATTGTCTAGAGGGGAGCAAACACTAGCTGGGTCTAGCTTAGTAAGATGCAGGTAGGCCGTAGTGGTCTTTAGCGAGGTATGCCCCATAAATTGCTGTATCAGCCGTAAGTTCACGCCTTGCTCCAACAGGTGTGTGGCAAAAGTGTGGCGCAGGGTATGGAAGGACACCGCTTTTTTAATACCGGCAAGTTCGAGCTTGTTCTTTACGATTTTAGCCAGAGTGGTTTCTGACAGAGGCTTCCCTTTGCTGTTTTGAGGTTCAAACAGGTACTTCTCGGGACGTGCAAATTTATAATAAATACGCAGTACCTCAAGTGTCTTGCGTGAGAGTAATGTGTAACGGTCTTTCTTGCCTTTACCCTGCATGACCCGAACCTGCATTCTTTGAGAGTCGATATGATTAGGCAGCAGGTTCAAAAGCTCATTTCTCCGCAAGCCTGATGAATAGGCCAACATAATAATAGCCTTATGTTTTAAGTTGCGGTTCACGTTGATCAGCCTTTCCATTTCCTCAATGGAGAGGACGATCGGAAGCCTTTTAGATTTTCTAGGACGTCTAATCTTAAAATCTTCCCACTCCCTTCCCAAAACATCGGTCTGCACTATTTTAAATGCACTGATGTACTGGTTCACAGTAGAGGCTGACAGGCCTTTTTCTATCACTACCTTGTGAAGGTAGTCTTTAAACTGTGAAAGGGTGATGGTCTCGAGCGGTAAACTGCTCACTTTGGCCATGTGGGACATCAGTGAACAATAGGTGTTTACTGTGCGAAAACTGTAATTCCGGAATTCCAGCTCTCTTTTGAGATGCTCTAAGGCATTGCTTTTTGTTTGAGTTTTCATAATGGTAACTTGTTTGTTTACCATTACAATTTAATCATACCTCATTTTACCGTTTCCAGGAAGAAACGGTTTAGTTCAACAATGTGATGAGTGCAAAAAGCTATGAAAAGTTTAAAACTGAATTATCTAGCTTTCTGGGTTATGATAAAATAAGTTACTATTTAAAAGAATATAAAAAGGACATTAGCAGTGGTATAGAGGAGTTTGTGAATGAACAGCAAGGCGATCTATTGGTCTTGCTGAAACGAAAAAGAAATTTCTTTGAGAAACTTATAGGGAGTAGCGTATCTACAGAAATTACCTACCTAAGCACTCATCCACTTTTAATTTATCATGAAAAAGAATAATTCATGATTTAATTAAGAAAGCTAATTATAATTGAATCATGTACAGCTTTTTCATGAATTTGATTATTTGAACCTCTTGGTTTTAGATTCCTTGATTTTAATAATTTTGATCAGATTTTAAAATTAGTAAATTTATTTTATCATAAGTGTCTGATAAACAAGATAAAAGGTATCTTTAATTATTTTATAACTTTAAGTTGATTTTAGTAAAAAATGTATTAGATTAGCATTTAAGTTTTTCAATACTATTGTTATTTTTATTAAATTTTACAATGAATATAGAGGTAAGATTTAAGATAATTGATAATTGTAACATTTAATGATTTACTTTAAATTGTATCATTATAAATTATGAAGGAATGCGATTAAGGGTGATATTTTTCATATTGTTATTTTTTATAGGCTCCATGAGTAATGGTCAAGATAAACCATTTATCATAGATTCTTTAGAAAGCATATATGATGATATTTCGCCAGTACTTTCAGCTGATGAGAATACATTGTATTTCACAAAAAAGAATCATCCAGAAAATGCCGGTGGTGAAAAAGACAAGGGAGATATATGGTATAGTAAAAAAGTAAATGGTGAATGGACAAAAGCTCAAAGGTTAAGAGGGCCAGTGAATAATCTGAATTTCAATGCAGTTATTGGAATTACTCCCGATGATTTTATAATGTATGTAGTTGGTAATTATAAAAGTCCACGAAAAGGAGGGATTTCCTATTCCCGAAAAATTGGTGATAACTGGAGCGAGCCTCAGCCGATAGATATTCCATATTATAAAAATAAGTCAGAGCATCTTTCCGGAAGTCTAAGTAAAGATGGTAAAATTATGGTTCTGAGTTTAGAAAGTTTTAGTTCGAGAGGAAATGAGGATATCTATTATACTTTTAGAAAATCAATTGATGAATGGACAGAATTAAGAAATTTAGGCGTTGATATCAATACCGAAGCACAGGAACTAACTCCTTATTTAGCCGCTGATAATAAAACATTATTCTTTAGCTCCAATGGTAGAGGTGGTAAAGGGAGTCGAGATATTTTTTATTCAAAGAGATTAGATGCTACCTGGACCACATGGTCAGAGGTAACTAATTTGGAAAACATAAATTCTGAAGGGGCTGATTGGTATTTCAACTTAATCAATGATGGAGAAAATGCATTGATGGTGAATACAGTTAATAGTGTTGGATTGGGCAACATAATGCAAACCGTTACTCCTGAAGAAGTTGAAATTGAGCCTGAAGTTGAAAAAAGCATGACGGCCTCTTCTCAATCAGTATTAGCATTAAATAATAGCAGTAGTAAGGAGAAACAACCTTTAAGGGAGAAAATTCAAGTTCAGTTTGAAGTAGTTGATGGATTTACAGGAAATGCACTAAAACCTCAAATGCTTATTAAAGGAGTGAATGAAATGAGTAAGAGCTCTTATTCGGAAATAGTAATGGGTAAAAATTCCTCTTATAAAACAAAACTTTTTAAAGATTCTATTTATACTGTAGATATTTCTGTTGAAGGTTATATTGATGATTTAAAAACTATTAAAACCGATACCATAAGCAATAACGATAAGATCAGATTGGAGCTTTTGAGTTTAGAAGAAGGTACTACCATTCAGCTTAAAAGTGTTTTATTTAGAAGAGGAACTGCTGAAATTTTAGACGGTTCTTTCGAAGAATTAGACAGAGTTTACACCATGCTGAAAAAGAATCCAACTATTGAAATTGAGCTTTCTGGCCATACTGATAATACAGGAAGCGCAAAATTAAATATAGAATTATCACAAGAGCGTTCTGATAGAATTAAAGAATATTTGGTTGAAAAGGGTGTTGATTCCAAGAGATTGGAAAGTAAAGGCTATGGTGGAGCAAGGCCAATTGCAAGTAATAAATCAGAGGCTACGAGAAAACTGAACCGCAGAGTTGAATTTACCATCATCAAAATTTAATAAAGATAAATGGGTACTGAGGGGACTAGTTTAAGGGAAAGAAAATCAGCTAAATTAAAATTACTGATATTATCTATCGCCAAAACTATGTTGCGCCAGCAAAACTTCCAAGATATACATGTAACAGACTTATGTGAAAGAGCAGGCATCTCAAAAGTCACATTCTTCCGATACTTCCCTCAAAAAGAAGATATTCTATTATATTTTATGAGAGTATGGGCCTTTGAGCTTAGTATTGAAATGCAAAAGCATGAAATCAAAGGACTTAAAGCAGTAAAATTTATTTTTGACAGATACGGTGATTTATGCGAAAATTATCATTCTGTTATTCTGCATTTAATTAAGTATCATGCAATTTCTCCTTTGGTATTGAAACCAATTAGTATAAAAAAAGCTGAAAAGCAACTTCTATTTCCAAAGTTGGAAGGAGTGGATCAAATGGAAGTTCTAGCCTTTGATAAGTTGTTAGAAAAGTATATGCTTGAAGCTATATTTCAAACTGAGATTACTAAAAGTTCAGATGTTACTGATTTAGTAAGCATGCTGTTAACCACAACTTATGGATCTATTTTGGTAGCTAAAATGAAGCAAACCCCTGTAAAGGCTACTCTAAAAAAGAATATTACCGCTGTATTGGAAACTTTTTGAATTATCCATTATAATTCATAGCTCTTCATCAATTTTGATTATTTTTACAGCAAATAATTAAATATGAAAATTACAGAATTTTTAAAACATAACTATCGTCATTTTAATGCTGCTGCACTTATTGATGCTGCTGAAGCTTATAAAAGCCATGTAGAATCAGGTAAAAAAATGTTAGTGTCATTAGCTGGGGCAATGTCTACAGCAGAATTGGGCATATCATTTGCCGAAATGATACGTCAGGATAAGGTGCAAATTATAAGCTGTACAGGCGCTAATTTAGAAGAGGATTTAATGAATCTTGTGGCACATAGTCACTATAAAAGGGTTCCAAATTATAGAGATTTAACCCCGCAACAAGAATGGGATTTATTAGAAAAGGGCTTAAATAGAGTTACAGATACCTGTATCCCAGAAGATGAAGCTTTCCGAAGATTACAACAGCACATCTTTGAAATTTGGAAAGATGCTGAAGAAAAGGGAGAACGATATTTCCCACATGAATTCATGTATAAGTTGATCCGATCAGGTGTATTGGAGCAATACTATGAAATTGATCCTAAAAACAGTTGGATGCTAGCAGCTGCTGAAAAGAACTTGCCTATCATCGTTCCAGGATGGGAAGATAGCACAATGGGTAATATTTTTGCTAGCTATTGTGTGAAAGGAGAGCTGAAGCCTTCCACCATGAAATCAGGAATTGAATACATGACTTTCTTGGCGGATTGGTATAAGGAAAATGCAGGAACTGAAGGCGTTGGTTTCTTTCAAATAGGAGGGGGTATAGCGGGAGATTTCCCTATATGCGTTGTCCCAATGCTTTATCAAGATTTGGAGTACACTGATGTTCCTTTTTGGAGCTATTTCTGTCAAATTTCAGATTCTACCACTAGTTATGGTTCTTATTCAGGGGCTGTGCCAAATGAGAAAATCACTTGGGGTAAATTAGATATCGATACACCTAAATTCATTGTGGAATCCGATGCTACTATAGTGGCACCATTGATTTTTGCAATTGTTTTAGGGCAGTAAAAAGATTTTATAAAATAGGAGAATAAAGCCTGCATAATTATCTTTATGCAGGCTTCTTTAATACTTCAATATAAATTCCTGTAAATTATCACTACGTTCTAGTTCAAGCTTTTTCCGTAACCTGTAGCGTGCTATTTCGACACCCCTCACCGAAATATTCAAAAGGTGAGCAATTTCCTTAGTGCTTAGGTTCATTCTTAAATAAGCACTTAATTTCATTTCCTGAGGACTTAAATCTGGATAATCCTTTTGCCATCTTGTAATAAAATCTCCATGAACCTGATCAAAATGAATTGAAAAATGTTCCCAATCATTATCAGCTGATATATTTTTATCAATATTTTGGATTACTCTGCTGATTTCATGCTTTACTTCTTGATTTTTACTTCTCTTAGAAATATTATTTAGGTTAGATTTGATACTGTTAATAAAGCTGTTTTTATTAATCAGGTGCATAGTAGAAGTAGCTAATTCTTTGTTCTTTAATTTTATTTCTGATTTCAGCTTTTCATTTTTTAAGTGCTCTAGTTTTTGTTCCGAGGTTTTTAGCTCACTATCAATTCTTGTGATTTCTTTTTCTTTTTCTTCTGTAATAATTTCAGTTTTCTTTTTATAGCGTAGCTCAAAAAATAGAAAGATTAAAACGGATGAAACTAATCCAATAAGGATGTAAGCTCCATAAGCCCAATTTGTACGATACCATGGTGGTAAAATGGTAAATTCAAATGTTGCAACATTACTTAATTGACCATGGATATTTTTTGCCCTTACATGGAAAATATAGGTGCCCTCTTTTAAATTGGTGTATTCTTTAGCAGTTCTAATAGACCAATTACTATATCCATATTCATTATTTTCCAACCAAAATTGATATTCATTTTCAAATTGCCCATTCATGTAGGGAGCACTATATTCAATTCGGATTGAATTTTCTTTAAATGGGATTTCAATTTCTGTGTTAAGCTGGTTAAAGGTCACTTTTTCACCATCCATTTGTCTCCCATAGGTTATGATCGAATCTGTTGAGTTTAAAATACTCACTTTTGTGAATATTACATCAAAATTGATGTCTTGTAATTTTGGAATAGCATTGTCAAAATGAATAAAACCTTCTTTTGCTGCAAATAAGACTTTATTGGCTTCTAATGTAGAAATATTGTGAAGGTCATCATTTAACACGTTTCTTAATTGATTAAAAACAGCAGTATGTTTTTTGTAATTGCCATTTGTGCTTTTCTCTAATACTCCAGTTTCATTTGTGCTTACGAAATAAATATTTCCAAGCGCATCTTCAGCAAAGCTTACAAATTGCTCGTCTTTTTGAAAGTAATCAGATAAAAATGAGGATTTAATAAAACGATCCTCCTTTTCACTATATTCATACAAACCTCTTTCAGTTGAGAAAATTAAATTGTTATTTAATCTCCAAACATTGATTAAAACATTTGATGGCAAGCCTTCATCTTTTCCATAGTATTTTACTTCTACAGATTTTAAATCTTCTGATAATGTGATTTTATAGACACCTTTATAACCATGGGTCATCCAAATATCTCCATTCTCATCTTCCTCCATCACCCGAGAAGATTCCTCGAAGCCCTCAATTTGATGGAGAAATTTTAGTCCATCATTTGATTTTTCAAGTAAGGATAATCCTTTATAATTTCCTTGTAATACATATTTTGGATGCTTATTTAAGTCAATAAATGTCCATGTACCTGGAATATTGGCCATAATTTCGGCCTCACCATCTTCTATTTTAAAAGTACCTGAGTGATGACCCATTACTATGGTATTATGAACTTGCTCGATGTTATAAACCTGTCCTGATGTGTTTTTGACCTTTTGAAAGGTCGAATTTTCGAAAGTAATGTTTTTAAAATATAGCCCGTTATTAGTGCCTAAATACAATGTATCTCTTAAAAGTAATGCATCATATCCTGTTCCTGGTAATCCTGTTTGTTCATTAAGATGTTGAAAAGGTGAATTTAGGGCAACAGATGATATTCCATTATTATGGCCTAGCCATAGATTACCTTGAATATCCTCATATAATGAAAGTACTGTTCTGTTTTCAATACCTCTGCCTTTATTCAGCTGCATTTCTATTTCTCCCCTTATATTTAGGATGTACAGCCCTTCATTTTGAGTCCCTATAGCTATTCCTCCATTTTTTAGCCTGATCATCTGATTAATAATCGAGGCTTTAAATATATTTTGATTTTTCGAATTCCATTTAGAAATGGAACGTCCATTTTTAAGAAAAATCCCGTTTTTTAAAGTACTAATTAGAAGTTGATTATTATTGACTTCCAGAATGCCACTAATGTTCATGTTTTTAAAAAAGTCACCAATTTCAGTCTTTTTTACACTCCCATTTTCCATGATAGATAATCCTTGTCCACCCTGGTTGAGGTAAAGTTGATGGTTTACTAAGAAAAAATTATCAGGATCATTCTCAGGATCAACTATATCAAGCAGTTTTCCTTTTTCATTAAATATGAATATATCATCAAAAGTGCAGAACAGTAACCTATCATTCTGTTTAAAAACCCTCCAGGCTTCATCAAAATCTCTTTTTTCACTTTTAATACTGTCAGCCAGACTTACAAATGTTAATTTGCCAAGCTCATCAGGAATGTAATAACCAAAATCACCTTGAGCAGCTATATAAATCTTACCATCTGTATCTACAAAAACATCACGGCATTTAGTACCGCTTTCCAAGGAGTATTTATTCCAACTTGTTCCGTCAAACTCAAGTAAGCCAAAATTATTGGCTACATACAGTAAACCATCCTGGCTTTGAGTAATTTTCCAATTTTGAATTCCGCCTTGATAATCTTGGCTAGAAAAGTACTTATAAAAGGGATAGCCCAAGTTTTGCCCAGAGCTAAATTTTGGAAGGAGAATAAGGGGGATTAAAGTAAAATATATTATGATTAATGCTTTCATTTCCTAATTATTAATTAATCACAATTTAGTAAAATAAGATAATATTGTAGTATTAATGGTAAAAATAGTGTAGTAAAAAACTGCTATTTCCAATTCTTTAAAAATGCTTATTATATTCAAAATAGGCATATTTTTCAACTGATATGATGAGTTTTTGAGATATCCAAATATAGGAGTTGATGTATTTATGATGTATTGTTAAAATTTGGTTAACATTTAAAATAATGGTCATTTGGTTCAGGCTTTTAACGGAAAGCTTTGGAAACATTTAATTAATGAAAACTAAATGACAATGAAGCACATTTTAACCTTGGCTGTACTATTTATATTCAGCTTTGTAAGTATCGCACAGGAGAGCAATTTATCTGGAAAGATAACTGATGAAAATGATGAGCCTCTTCCTGGTGTTAATATAATGATTGTAGGAACTTCCTCTGGAACCACTACTGATTTAGATGGTAATTATAAATTATCTGTAAGCAATGATGCTGTATTAAAATTTAGCTTTATTGGTTATACCAGTGTTGAGGAAAATGTCAATGGGAGATCTACTATCAATTTAAAAATGGAACCTGATTTTGGTTCTTTAAGTGAAGTAGTTGTAGTAGGATACGGAACTTCTACCAAAAAGGAACTTACTGGAGCAACTTCAAAAGTAAATGCTGAGAAAATAGCGGAAAGAAAAGTTCCTAGATTAGATCAAGCCTTGCAAGGAGCTGTTTCTGGTGTTAATATTTCAACAAACTCTGGTTCGCCTGGTGGAACTTCAAATATTCGAATTAGAGGTATTTCTACAAATGGTGATAATAACCCTTTAATTTTAGTAGATGGAGTTATTTATGATCAAGCAGGTTTAAATGCACTTAATCCTAATGATATCGAGTCAGTTAATATACTTAAGGATGCTACAGCAGGTATTTATGGTGTAAGGGCTGCGAATGGAGTAGTACTAATTGAAACTAAACAAGGTAAAAAGAATAATAAGCCTACTTTAAGTTTTGATAGTTATTATGGAATTCAACAAACGGCAAGAAAGTTAGATTTATTAAATGCTAGAGAGTTTGCTGTAATTAAAAATGAAGCTTTTTCAGCAAATGGACAATCCCTACCATTTGCCAACACTCAATTGGGAGAAGGGACAAATTGGCAAGATGAAGTTTTTGGAGAGGCACCTATACAGAATTATAATTTATCCTTAACTGGAGGTACTGAAAATTCAACTTACAATATTGGTGCATCCTATTTCGGTCAACAAGGAATAGTAGGAGGAGATAAAGCAAACTTCGAGCGATATAACGGTAGGTTAAATTTCACAACTGATTTATCTGATAATCTAAGGTTAACAAATGTACTCTTATTTACACATGAGATCAGTAGTGGGCTTCCTGAAAATGGAATAGGTTCTGTATTATTTAATACTATCAATGCCTATCCTACAGAAGCAGTGAGGACTGATGGTAGATACTCTTATTTGGAAGAAGTATCAGATATTATTAATCCATTAGCTCAAATGGAGAATTCATATAATGAAACTTTAGTTAACAAAATTACGGGTAAACAAGAATTGGCTTATGACATTAACGAACATCTCACCATAAATGGTAGAGTTGGTTATAACTATTCAATTGTAGATTTTAAAGGGTTTAATCCATTGGTATGGTATGGCCCTGGAAAATTTGCAAATACCGCTGCTAATGCAAATTTAGATCCAGTTATTGTTCAAGTAGGTGAAGAAGAAGGTGGTATAGAATTGGAAAGAGGTGCAAGTGTAACAGAATCACGGACAACATATTTGGATTATATATTAGAAGGGTTTATTAATTACGAAAGAAAATTCAATGATATCCATACCGTTAAAGGAACCTTTGGGATTTCTTATAATGAAGAATCTTTTAGCGGACTAAATGGAACTGCTTTTAATATTCCAAATAATGATCTAGAACTGGCTGATATTAAAACGAATTTAGCTGCAAATGGCTATTTAAATAATGTTGGCTCCGATCAGGGTTTTCAAAGAATTAGTTCACAATTTTTACGTGCTGAGTATGATTATCAGAAGCGATATCTAATATCAGGAATATTAAGAAGAGATGGCTCTACTAGGTTTGGCTGAATAACAGGATAGGTTATTTCGGTTCAATTTCAGGTGCATGGGTTTTATCGGATGAGGATTTCTACAATTTGCCCTTTATCGACTTCATGAAACTTAGAACCAGCTTTGGTGTAGTGGGTAATGATAAAATATTACCATTTGGTTATAGGGGATTACTAGATGGAGAAGGTGTTTATGGTTTTGATGATATTTTAGTAAATGGTGCCGCTATAGGTAGAGCTGCTAATCCAGATTTAAAATGGGAGACCACCCAACAAACCAATATTGGTCTTGATTTAAGTCTTTTTGATGCGGTTGACATAAGCACAAACTATTTTATAAAAGATACACGTGATTTATTATTCCAACCTCCAGCACCTGCAATTTTGGGTACTTACGGAGCGGCTGGACAACCTCCAATAATAAATGGAGGTGATGTTAGAAATACTGGAGTTGAATTTGAAATTGATTATGGAAAAAAACTTTCATCTGGGTTTCAATTTAATGTCGGTTACAATGTTACTTATCTAAAAAACGAGGTGCTTAGTGTACCTGATGGCCTTGATTTTCAAAATGGGGCTGGTTTTGGGGTAGGTGGTGCAATCGCTACTCGATTAGAACCTGGGTTTCCTATTGGTTATTTTATTGGGTATGAAACCGATGGTATTTTCCAATCACAGGAAGAAATAAATGCAGCAGCTGAACAAAGAAATGCTCAGCCTGGGGATTTGAAATTTATAGATCAAAATGGGGATGATGTTATAGATTTTGGTGGGGATACAGATAAAACTCAAATTGGAAGTCCTCTTCCTGATTTTACAATGGGATTAAACCTTTCAGCTTCATTTAAAGGATTTGATCTTTCAGCAAATCTGTTCGCTGCTTTAGGTCAGGAAATTATAAGAAACTATGAAAGACAACAGCCTTTCGCTAATCAATTGTCTTATGTTCTTGACAGATGGACACAGCCTGGAAGTACCAATGAGGTACCCAGAGTAACTACTGGTCTTTCTCAAAATACTGTGTTTTCTGATTTTTTTGTAGAAGATGGTTCATTCGCAAGGCTTAGAAACCTACAATTGGGTTATACTTTTCCTGAGAAATGGACAGAACCTGCAAAAATTTCAAATTTCAGAATTTATCTGTCCGCAAATAATTTACTCACTATCACTAAATACATGGGATTTGATCCTGATGTTGGATCGCCTTCACCATTTGCAGCTGGTATAGATAATGGTATTTATCCCCAAGCAAGGGTGATTATGGGAGGTGTTTCATTAAATTTTTAATTAATAAAAGTCATGAAAAAAATACTTAATCGATATATGTTAATAAGCCTGATTTTTTTAGGCCTTGCATGTGATAATCAATTAGAAATTGATCCTTTATATACTCAAGATGCTGAATCATTTTTCAATACTCAAGAAGATTATGAAAGAGCATTAGTAGGAGCATATGATTTGCTTCAGACTTCATATTTAACTCAATGGATTGGTGAAATTGCATCAGATAATGCAATAGCAGGTGGTGAAAGTGTAAATGATACTAGAGGTCTTCATGAGATTGAAAGTATGACGCACGGTGGAGTAAATGAAGAGTTAAGAAGTGTTCTAAGATATAATTATGCCGGTATTACTCGTACAAATTATATTTTTGAAAACAGAGATAAAACTGATTTTGAAGGGAAAGAAACTATTTTAGCAGAAGCTCATTTCTTGAGAGCATACTACTATTTTGAATTGGTAAAGTTCTTTGGTGATGTTCCTCTGATTATTGATAGAAGAATTGGAATTGAGGAAGCCACTTCAATTGATAGAGATCCAGCAGCTGATGTATATGCTCAGATTGAAAGCGATTTACAATCCGCTTTTGAAGTATTAGAATGGACAAACCCCCAAAAGGGACGCGTTACGAAGGGTGCTGCATTGGCCTTGTTGGGAAAAGCATATTTGTATCAGGATAAATTCACCGAAGCTGCTACAGTTTTAGATAGGGTTATCAATGAAGGTCCTTATTCATTGCAAACCTTTTCAACCTCAGAGGATTATGCAGATTTATTTAGTGTAGCTGAGGAAGGTAATTCAGAATCAGTTTTTGAAATTCAATATTCAGGTTTGGAAGGTGGTTCATATGATTGTTTAGTTTGTTTAGAAGGAAATGCCGCTGTAGGTTTTAATGGAATAAGACAGTATGATGGGCCTGTTTACAATGACGGAAACAGTTATAATTTACCTACTCAATCACTATATGATTCCTATGACGCAAATGATATAAGACGAAATGGTACGGTATTAGACCTTGATGCATTCATTGCAGAACAACCAAATTCACAAGATATCTCTTATGCTGTCGGTGGGGGAGGTCACACCGGTTACTATAATAATAAATACATAAAACGTGATGCAGAATTAGGCTTGCCAGATAATGATCTAACTAGTCCTGTGAACTATAGAGTAATTCGACTAGCTGATGTTTACTTAATGGCAGCAGAAGCCCACAATAGGAAAGCAGGTGCTAATGATGCTACTGCATTAAACTACTTAAATCAAGTTAGAACAAGAGTAAACATGCCAGAGGTTTCAGTGAGTGGTCAAGCTTTGACCCAAGCTATCTGGAATGAAAGAAGGCTTGAACTTTCAGGTGAAGGCTATAGATTTTGGGATTTAGTTCGTACAGGAAGAGCCGCAAATCAAATTGATGGCTTTGAAGAAGGTAAAAACGAGCTTTTCCCATTACCGCAAGTTGAAATTGATCTATCTGGAGGAACATGGAAACAAAACCCTAACTATAACTAATCTTAATTTAAAACAAAACAATTAATGACTATGGAGAATTTATTTCGAAAATTTATGATTATCGCAGCCCTATTTATATTTGCGAGCTGCGAGGAAGACCCGGAAAATGAACTAGTTGATCCTCCTACTGAGGAAGATGCAGCCTTCACATTTGAAGCTACAGCTGAAAGCGATAATATACTTGAGTTTACAGCTTCTGTAGATGGTTTTAACAGATATGCTTGGGATTTAGGTAACGGAGAAGATGCTCCTGAAAACCAATCTGTAACAGGAACATATCCTAATGCAGGAACTTATGAAGTTACATTAACTGTTTTTAATGATGGAGGTAGTGCCTCAAGTACTCAAGAAATTGAGATTGAAGAGACTGATCCTACACTTTTGGATAACGAACTTTATAACATTTTAACAGGTGGTATTGAAAATGGAGGTTCCAAAACTTGGGCTGTTGATTCAGCTTCAGCTGGCCATTTTGGTGTTGGGCCAAGTCCTGAAAATGGTGACTACAGCGGAGACTTTCCAGAATATTATGCTGCACAGGCAGTAGAAAAAACTGGTGCAGGAATGTATGATGATAGATATACCTTTACATTAGAAGGTTTTGGATTCGATATGGTAACCAATGGAGATATTTATGTAAATGCTGAACATCAAGATGATTTCCCAGGTGCTGAAGAAACAGAGGTGGCAGATTTTATTGCTCCTTTTACTCCTTCTGAAGATTTGTCTTGGAGTTTGGCTGCACCTGATGATGGAGATACTACTTTAACGATAAGTTCAGATGGATTTATCGGATATTGGACTGGAACAAGATCTTATAAAGTTGTGACTATTGAAGAGAATGAGTTGTTTATACAAATGGAGGATACTGAAAATCCAGATTTAGTTTGGTATATTAGACTAGTACCTGAAGGATTTGATAGTTCTGATGGAGAAAATCCAGGTGATGATGATGGTGGTGGAGATGAAGAAGCTCCAAATATTGAATTTAATGGAGGAGAAGGTCTTACGGCAGAATTATTAACTGGAGAAGCAGCTAAAAGTTGGAAATTGAAAGAATCAGCTGGTGCTTTTGGAGTAGGTGATGCTGCTGGATCTGATAACTTCTTCCCTAATGGAGATAACATATCAGGTGACAGACCATGTCTATTTAATGATTTATTTATCTTCAATCAAGATGGTACTTATGAATATGACGCCCAAGGAGATTTCTTTGGAGAGGCATATTACGGATTCGATGAATACACAGAGGATGATTGCTATGATATCAGTGTATTAGATGGTACTCCTGCTGAAGTTTGGTCTTCTGCAACTCATGAATTTACATTTTCTGCTTTTGAGGATGCTGATAACCCAGCCCAAATTACTGTAACTGGTACAGGCGCATTTATTGCATTACCTAAAGCATATAATGGCGGAGAATATGATGCAGCACCTACTGAGAGTAGTTCCGTAACCTATGATGTTTATTCATATAATGCTGAAACTCAAGAGTTATTTATTACAATTGACGTAGGCGGTGCTTTTTGGAATTTCCTTTTAGTTCCTGCTGAATAAATTTAGTTTATGTTTAAGTTTAATTTAATTTGTTTTTTCATTATTAGTATCCTCACTTCTTGTGAGGATACTTCTAGTGAGGAGCTTGTAAAGTTACCCGAGAATCTCCAAGTTGAGGTAATTCAGTCTGATGATGAACCTCAAAAAGTTACTATTGAGGCCTCAGCCAGCTTAGTTAATTTTTATAGATACTATTTTGGAGAGAATGATGATTATCAAGAAACTCAGGATAACTCAGTATCATATACTTATGAAAATGAAGGTGATTATGAAATCAAAGTTCAGGCTCATGCCACAGCTGATGATTTTATATCTGAAAACAAAGATGTGAGCATAGTTTTGCCTGAAGATGATGGTGATGATGATGAAACAATTGACCCTCCTTCATTTGACGGTTATGAATCTCCTTTAGAATATGATGATTATGAACTAGTGTGGCAAGATGAATTTGAGGCTGACGAACTTTCTGATGATTATACTTTTGAAATTGGAACAGGAAGTAATGGATGGGGAAACAATGAATCCCAATATTACAGAGAAGAAAATACTCGTTTAGAAGATGGGTTCTTAGTTATTCAAGCTAAAAAAGAGAATTTTCAAGGTCAGGAATATACATCATCTAGAATTATCACGGAAGGAAAAAAAGAATTTCAATACGGAAGAGTTGATATAAGAGCTCGGATGCCTTATGGTCAAGGAATATGGCCTGCATTATGGATGTTAGGCGCAAATTTTAGAGACGTTGGTTGGCCTTTTTGCGGTGAAATTGATATAATGGAAATGATTGGTGGTCAAGGTAGGGAAAATACTGTTCACGGAACTGTGCATTGGCAAAGTAATGAGGGTTATGCAAATTTCGGTCATAGTAAAGATTTATCTGATGCTACTTTATCAGAGAAATTTCATGTGTTTTCCATTATTTGGGATGAAAATTCTATTCAATGGTTAATTGATAATGAACCCTACGGGTCTATTGATACAACCCCATCTCATCTCGATGAATTTAGAGAAGAGTTTTTCTTTATTTTTAATGTAGCTGTAGGTGGTAATTGGCCAGGTTATCCAGATGATTCTACAGAATTTCCGCAAGAAATGTGGATTGATTATATTAGAGTTTTTCAATAACCATAATTTATTAGCCTACAACCATAAAACTTTTAATAACCATGACAATATTTCTTAAGAAATTAATAGGGGTTTCTTTTGCCTTTGCTATTCTTACTTCATGCTCAAATCCTGATGAAGGAAAATCCACTAAAAGTCAAAAGGACTCAAGAGTAGATTCATTACTCGCCTTAATGACGCTTGAAGAAAAAATAGGCCAATTAAATCAATATAGTTTAGGCAGTGAGTTTACTGGTTCAAGTAATAAAAATGGACAGGACAGTGTTCGCTACCAACAGTTAATTTCTGGGCAAGTCGGTTCAGTACTCAATCTATTGGGTGCTGAGGATACTCGAAAAATGCAGGAATTGGTAGTGGAAAAATCCAGACTAGGTATTCCTTTATTATTTGCGTATGATGTAATTCATGGTTATCAAACAATGTTCCCAGTTCCTTTAGCAGAAAGCAGTTCATGGAATTTGGAATTAATGCAGAAAACTGCTCAGGCAGCCGGAGCAGAAGCCGCAGCTTCAGGTTTACATTGGACTTTTGCACCGATGATAGACGTAACCGTTGATGCTCGTTGGGGCCGGGTAATGGAAGGTGCTGGGGAAGATCCTTATTTACAAGCAGAAATAGCCAAAGCTAGAATTAATGGCTTTCAAGGAGAAGATTTAGCCCATAATAAATCAATAGCAGCAACTGCCAAACATTTTGCGGGTTATGGATATGCTGAGAGTGGAAAAGATTATAATTCAGTTAATATCAATCAATATATTCTTCACAATCATATTTTGCCTCCATTCAAAGCAGCTGTTGAAGCAAATGCAGCGAGTTTTATGAATGCTTTTAATGATATCAATGCAGTTCCGGCCACTGCCAATGAATATTTATTGCAAGATATTCTTAGAGATAAATGGAATTATGATGGTGTTGTGGTATCCGATTGGAATTCCATTGGTGAATTAGTGAACCACGGAGTGAGCCCAGATTTAAAAGATGCTGCCAAGAAAGCTATTATGGCAGGAAGTGAAATTGATATGGAGGCTACTGCTTACGTTCAATTTCTAGCTGAACTTATAAATGAAGGGGAAATTGAAGAAGCAAAAATAGATATAGCAGTAAGAAATGTACTGCAATTAAAATTTGATTTAGGTTTATTTGATGATCCTTATAAATATTCTGATTTAGATAGAGAAAAAGAAATTGTTGGCAATCAGATCCATCATGATTTAGCTGAGAAAATAGCTAAAGAATCAATTGTTTTATTGAAAAATGACAAGAATTTATTACCATTAAAAAACATAAAAAACATTGCTGTTATAGGTCCTTTAGCTAAGGATAAAGATACCCCCTTGGGGAATTGGAGAGCTCAAGCAATTGAGAATTCTGCTGTTTCACTTTATGAAGGTTTAGAAAATGTTTTGCCTAAATCTACCAATTTAAAATATGCTCAAGGTGTTGAATTGTCTGTAGGTCCAAATAACTTCTTCCAGGAGCAAGAGATAAATAAAGAAGACCGATCAGGCTTTGAAAAAGCAAAGAATCTAGCTAAAAATTCAGACTTAGTTATTATGGCACTAGGCGAAACTGCTTATATGTCAGGAGAGGGGAGAAGTAGAGCTGATATTGGCTTACCAGGTTTACAAAAAGAACTATTGAAGGAAATACATGCCATAAATCCTAATATTATCTTGGTATTAATGAATGGCAGACCATTGGAATTAAGTTGGGAAGATGAAAATATACCAGCCATAGTAGAGGCTTGGCATTTAGGACAAAGGGCTGGAACAGCCATAGCCGAAACGCTGATAGGTAAAAATAATTCTTCTGGAAAATTGACCATGAGTTTTCCTCGTCATGTAGGACAATTACCAATTTACTATAATCATAAGGTTACGGGGAGGCCTTCTACAGCTCCTGGTCAAGTTTTTTATAGCCATCATACGGATGTTGATAATTCCCCACTTTATCCATTTGGTTATGGATTAAGTTACTCCTCTTTTGAATATGGAGAGATTGAATTATCAGATAATTCAATGACAGAATCAGGTAGTATTGAAGCATCAGTTTCAGTTAAGAATACAAGTGATATGGATGGACAAGAAGTGGTTCAACTTTATATTCAAGATTTAGTAGCTGAAGAGACTCCAATGGTGAAATCCTTAAAAGCTTTTAAAAAGATAATGATTAAATCAGGACAATCTGTTGAAGTTAAGTTTACAATTGAAAAAGATATGTTATCTTATTACAAATCCAATGGTGAAATATCTTTAGAGAAAGGTGGTTTCAAGGTTTTTATAGGGAAAAACTCTGCAGTTAACAACCATAAAGAATTTGTACTAAAATGAGATATTTATATTTGCTTTGTTTTCTTATAATTTTTGTTCAATGCAATTCAAAACAAGATAATTTAATCTGGTCTGATGAATTTGAAGGAGAAGGCTTGCCAGATACAGAAAAATGGAACATTATAGAAGGGAATGGATGTCCTGACTTATGTGGATTTGGTAATAATGAAAAGCAGTTTTATTCTAAAAACCTTGAAAACATCCGTCAGGCAGGAGGTAACTTAATTATTAAGGCATTAAAAGACGAGGACAAAAATTATACTTCAGCAAAAATCTCAACTAAAGATAAGCAGGACTGGAAATATGGCTATATAGAAGTAAGAGCTAAACTTCCAAAGGGCAGAGGTTCCTGGCCAGCTATCTGGATGTTACCTTCATTGGAAAAAGATATGAAATGGCCTAGAGATGGCGAAATTGATATAATGGAATATGTTGGCTATAATCCAGGGACAGTTTATGGCACCATTCACACTGAAAGTTATAATCATACTAAGGGCACAGAAAAGTCGGATTCTGTTCAGATAGAGGATGCTCACGAAAACTTTCATACCTATGCCATCCATTGGACGGATCAAAAAATCGAATGGTTTGTAGATAATGTGCCATATCATGCAGTTTACAAAAATGGAGATGGAAAAGCTGGTTGGCCATTTGGTACAAAATTTCATTTAATTTTAAATTTAGCTGTAGGTGGAAACTGGGGCGGTAAATATGGTATTGATGAAGATAGCTTCCCTCAGGAGTTCGTGATAGACTATGTTAGATTATATGCTCAAAAGCCAGATTTTGCCAAATAATATGTTCGCCAAAAAATGAAAAATTTAACCACCTATAAAATTTACTGCCTAATGATGTCTTTACATCAATTTTTTTTGGTAATATAGCTTTTCACTTAAAACTACTATTGAAAAATGTCAAAGAACGATACAAAAGAAATTGAAAAAGAAGAGTATAATTTACCTAAAGTTATTTTTCTAGCTACTGTTGCGGCCATAGGTGGTTTCCTTTTCGGATTTGATAGTGGCGTTATTAATGGGACAGTAGATGCCCTTCAATTGTCTTTTAACTCAGATGCAGCAACCACTGGTTTTAATGTAGCTTCAGTCTTATTAGGTTGTGCAATAGGTGCTTTCTTTGCGGGTACGCTAGCAGATAAATATGGAAGAAAACCAATGATGGTTGTTACTGCTCTTCTTTTTATAATCAGTGCATTAGGTTCGGGTTTGTCTACTGGCTCAATAGAATTTGTGATATATCGCTTATTGGGAGGTTTTGCTGTAGGAGCTGCAAGTATTCTAGCTCCAGCATATATAAGTGAAATTGCACCTGCAAAAATTAGAGGTAGTTTAGCAACTCTTCAACAATTAATGATCGTAATAGGGCTTTTTGCTGCATTTATGAGTAATTATTGGTTAGTTGGTTTATCGGGAGGTGCTTCTGAAGTTTTGTGGGGGGATTTTCAAACCTGGCAATGGATGTTTTGGATGGAAATTGTTCCTGCATCAATATTTTTGATAGTGTTATTTTTTATTCCTGAATCACCAAGATATCTAGTGGCAGCTGGAAAATCAGATTTAGCGAATAAAGTTCTTTCAAAAATATCCAATGTTAAAGCAGCAGCTGCAAAGGTATTGGATATTCAATCAACATTAAGAGAAGACAGTAAGCCTAAGTTAAAAGATATTATAAGTAAGTACTCAGGAAAAGTTCATCCATTAGTTTGGGCAGGACTAGGTTTGGCTGTATTACAGCAACTTACGGGGATAAATGTGATTTTCTATTATGGTGCAACACTATGGAAAGCGGCTGGATTTACCGAAGCTGATGCCTTATTGACTAATGTGATAAGTGGTTCTGTTAATATCTTTTTTACAATAATCGCTATTATTTTGGTTGATAAGTTGGGTAGAAAACCTTTATTATTAATAGGTTCTCTTGGACAAGCCGTAATGCTAGGTATTTTAGCTTATATTTTTAGTACAGCATCTTTAGACACAAATGGAAATCTGATCCTTTCAGATTCTGTGGGAGTCTATGCTTTGATTTCTGCTAATGCTTATATTGCGTTTTTTGCATTTTCATGGGGGCCTGTAATGTGGGTAATGCTTGGTGAGATGTTTCCTAATCAATTTAGAGGCGCTGCTTTAGCTTTATGTGGTTTAGCACAATGGTTAGCTAACTTTGGTATCACAATGTCCTTTCCAATAATGCTTAAAAACATGGGATTGGGAGCTTCTTATGGAGTATATGCATTCTTTGGAATCGTAGCTTACTTCTTTGTCAAATTTTTTATTAAAGAAACCAAAGGAAGAACCTTAGAGGATATGTCTCGGGAGCAACTTGAAGATGATAAAAAATTAGCTTAAACAAATTATTTTTAATACTCTATTTTCCTAAGGAAAAGTCTAAAGATTAAGAAGGAATTTGGGCTGAAAAATATGGTAAAATCGAATCTTAATTTTCGGAATCGATGATATTTAAGAGCCTGTCAAGCATAGTTTGTCATAAAATTATGGTTGACAGGCTTTTTTATAAAAAAAATATTTTTAACTTTTCTAATATTCTTTAAAATTATTTCCTAAAGTTAACATCTAGATAATGTAGGTAAAATCAATTTTAAGTTATGTTTTATTAAATTTTTAGCTAATTCATTAAATAGAATTTTTTCAAGTATTTAATTTATTTTAAAAATTACACCAACCTTATAGATAATTACTGTGTCACTAAATACGAGACAATAGGACATCTATAAGCATGAGAAGATTTTTTTCAACATTTTTATTATTAACAGCAGTAGCATCAAGTTTGGTGTTGAGTAATAGCTATTACAAGCAAGGCAATTCACAATTGTCAGCTCAAAAATCAAGTGATTTCCAAAAATCTATTGATATTACCGAAGCAGATGTTTACCAATCTAAGAGAAATACTCTTTATGTTAGTTTCCCTAATTAACATTTAAAAACAATATTTCTTAAGTATATTTGAAGCAATTTAATAGTAGTTCTATATGGCTTATTATTTTGCTCGTTTTATACTATGGATCGGAGGCTGGAAAGTTTCTGCCAAAATCCCTGAGAACACCAAAAAAGCAGTTATGATTGCTGCACCTCATACCTCAAACTGGGATTTAGTCTGGGCAAGAGCCGCATTTTATATCCTTAAAATCCCTGTCCGTTTTACCGTCAAAAAAGAATTACTTAAAGGACCTTTAAAATGGGTTCTAAATGGATTAGGTGCTATCGGCATTGATCGTACTCACAAGGGTGGTAAAAAACAATCTATGACAGATGCTATGATTCAACTTTTTAATGAAAGAGAAGAGTTAGTAATTTTAGTAACCCCTGAGGGCACTCGTAGTTATCAACCTGATTGGAAGACAGGATTTTACAGAATAGCAGAAGGAGCTGGAGTTCCTATTCTTTGTGGTTATTTAGATTATGAAAACAAAATTGCAGGTGTAGGCCCAAGTTTTGAGGCAATAGGAGACATGCATGAAAATATCGAAAAGATAAAAGATTTTTATAGACCTATTAAAGGGAAATATCCAGAAAAGGGGATACGTTAAACTTTATTTTTCCTTAAAATCTAAAGCTGCTGAGTTTAAACAATACCTTAATCCCGTTGGTTTTGGTCCATCTTCAAAAACATGACCCAAATGACCACCACAACTACCGCATACAACTTCAGTACGAACCATGCCTAATGATCGATCCTCTACTTCTAATACATTTTCCTCATTCAATGGTTTGTAAAAGCTAGGCCATCCTGTTCCACTTTCATATTTTGTTTCGGAACTGAATAGTTCTGTTTTACAACCATTACAAATGAATATTCCTTCTTTTTTAAAATCATTATATTTTCCAGTAAAAGCCCTTTCGGTTCCAGCTTCCCGTAAAACTTTATATTCTGTCGGTCCTAATATTTTTTTCCATTCAGCTTCAGTTTTTTGTACTTCAAAAGTGTGACCTTTTAAACTACTTTTATTTTCGGAGCTACTATTTTGTTGAGCACAAGATTGAAAACTAATGATTGTAGCCAATCCCAAAATGCTGACTAATTTCCCTATTTTAATACCTTTCATTTTTGTAATATTGTTTACTTGTTGCTTGTTATACTCTTTTAGGACTATAAAGTTTTGTACTTTTTAAATTATGGTTTCGCATAATCAAGTTTTTTTAACTTAGTTGGTTTTAGATATTCATATAATCCAGAAATCGTTACAGTTCCTGCTTCAGTAAGATCAATTGAACCATCATTAGAAATTAACTTTTCATCTAAATATGCATGTAACAGCTTTCCTATTACTAATATGGTATGATTAGCCTTTATAAAATGTTCTTCTTCAAATTGCAACCCCATCTTTATCTTTGATTCCTTCACATATGGTGAGTCGAAATTATTCAAATATTCTTCTTCAAAACCACAGGCCTCAAATTCAGATACGTTCTTTTGATACTTTGCGGATGTTTGATGCGCTTTTTCTATTATATTTTCATTAATATGATTGAAAGTATATAAGCCATTTTCTTTAATATTTTCATAAGTGTGTCTTTCTACTGTAGTTGGCCTTAAAATAAAACCTAAATATGGAGGATTTGCCCCTATGTGAACTACGGAGTTGAAGACTGCTAAATTTGTATTCCCAAAATTATCGTTTGTCCCAATTAAATTAGCGCTCTTGAAGCCTGAAATTGTGTTGAAAAAATTTGCTCTATATCTACTGCCCATCTGTTCAATGGACTCAATGTTTATGTGTTTCATATTTAATTTTTAATGAGATTAATACATTTTTAGAATCTTTTTGTTTGCTTTAATTGAAAATAAAGCTGCTTTTCTTTCCTGAATTCATTTATGACTGTAAATTGACAATTATGATATCGTTCCAAAATATTGAAAAATCATTCAATGAGCAGTTGGTGCTGAAAAAAATTAATCTTGAAATAAAGGACGGAGAATTAATGGTGCTATTGGGAGCCAGTGGAAGTGGTAAAACCACCATGCTGCGGATGATCAATGCATTAGTAAAACCTGATTCAGGTTCAATTCTGATTGCAAATAAGAATTTCGAGAAACATAATTTGTTTGATTTAAGAAAGAAAATTGGTTATGTAATTCAAAAAGTTGGACTATTTCCTCATTATTCTGTTTTTGACAATGTGGCTATAATTTTAAGGTTAAAGAATGAAAAGGAAGAACTACTTAAACAAAAAGTTCATAATTGGCTAGATAAAATCGGAATGCCTGCTTCAGTTTATGCGAATAAGTTCCCTGCTGAGCTTAGTGGGGGAGAAGCACAAAGAATTGGGCTTGCAAGAGCATTAGTGGCACAGCCAAAAATGATTTTATTGGATGAACCTTTTAGTGCTTTGGATCCCATTTCAAGGGTAGAGATTCGAAATGAATTTCGAAAAATACAACAAGAAGAAAGTCTAACGGCCGTAATGGTTACCCATGATGTACTGGAAGCAGTGAGTATGGCAGATAGAATTTGTTTACTGGCGAATGGAGAAATTCAGCAAGTAGGCACTCCACAGGAAATATTGTTTAACCCTAAAAACGAATTAGTAAATAACTTTGTGAAAGGTGATCAGTTTCAAGCATCTTTAGCATCGGTAACCTTAAGTGAAATCCAATCATTTGTGCAAGTGGTAACTCTTCCTGATTATGATGAAAATTCATCTGTTCTTGATTTTCTACAGAATTCAAATAGTCAATTTCACTCTATTGTCTTAGAAGCGTTTTATAAATGGAAGGAGGAGAAATCATGAGCTCATTTTATGATTTCTTAATTAATAATAAGGCAGAAGTTTTTCAGCAACTGTTTGAGCATGTTGAACTGACTTTAGTTTCTTTATGCATTGCAGTTTTATTAGGGATTACAATTGGTGTATTCATTGCCGTTTACAATAAATCCACACAAACGGTTCTTTTCATTGTCAATACCATACAGACTATCCCCAGTTTGGCTCTTTTAGGCTTTCTGTTGCCTTTTTTTGGTATAGGAGTAGTTCCAGCAATTATAGCTTTGTTTCTTTATGCCTTGCTACCCATAGTGCGAAATACCTATACCGGTATTACGGAAGTGGATACTTCAATTAAAGAATCTGCTATTGCAATGGGGATGAAACGTTCTCAGGTTTTATTTAAAGTGGAGTTGCCTTTGGCTTTGCCCTACATAATGGCTGGTATAAGGACTGCTTCTGTAATTAATGTAGGAGTGGCTACTTTAAGTGCTTTTATAGCAGCAGGTGGTCTAGGTAAATTTATTCTTCAGGGAATTCAGTTGAATAATACTAATATGATTTTAGCTGGGGCTATACCAGCCTCATTGTTAGCATTATTTTTTGATGCTATATTAGGCCGAATTCAAAAGAGTAGTTTGAAAATTATCCGTTGGTTTTCAATTATTCTTTTTGGTGGAATGTTTATTTATTTGATGATATTAGGTTTTCAAAAGCTTAAATCGGGATCAGATAAAGCAGAGCTTTTAGGTGGATTTCCTTCTGAATTTGTTTACCGGGAAGACGGTTTAAAAGGTTTATTTAAGGTCTATGATTTCGAATTGGATTATGTTGAAATGGAAATTGGTCTGATGTATCAGGCTTTAGCTAATAAAGAGGTAGATGTCATAAGCGGTTTTTCTACTGATGGCAGAATTAAAGCTTATAATTTAAAAACGCTGGAGGATAATCTTAATTATTTTCCACCCTATCAGGCAGCACCCGTTGCCAGACAAGCAATTTTAGATAAGTATCCTGAAATTCGACAAAGTCTTGCGCTTTTGGAAAACCAGATCACTAATGAAGAAATGACTGATATGAATTTTAAGGTAGACGAGGAAAAGAAACAACCAGAGGAAGTAGCTTTAGAATTCTTAAAGTTCAAAGGGTTATTGGGAAAGGAGACTAAATCTTCACGTAAATCTAGAACCATCAAAATAGGTAGTAAAGCCTTCACGGAGAATTATATTTTGGCTCATCTATTTAAATTGATAATTGAGGAAAATACTCATTTGAATGTGGAGTTAAAATTAGGATTTGGAGGCACTAAGCTTTTGATGGATGCCATGAAAAATGATGAAATAGATATCTATCCTGAATACACAGGCACTGCACTATTATTATTGCTAGAAACAAATGATAAGGAAAGAGAAGATTTGTTTGCAAACCCTGATAAAGTGTATGATTTTGTAAACAGAGAGTCACAATCTCAATTCCAATTTGAGTGGCTTCCTACATTAGGCTTTAATAACACTTTTGCGATTTTGATGCGATCTGACCAAGCAGAAGAACTTGAGTTAGAAAATATTGAGGATTTGGCCAATCATTAAAATTGAATGCCCAAGAAAAGAACCTCAGGCTCATAAAATTGCCCGAGGGAATTATAAAATGAATTTTTAACCAAAACAGTCAATGCTATTTAGGGATTAACAATGGACAAAATTCCTACATCCATCTTCCAACTTCCAACTTCTAATCCCTCACATAAGCCTTAATTATCAAGTCCTGAGTAGGTGATGTCGGATCATTTGTAAATAAAGTTATTCTTTTAATTTGCGTGCCTCTTCTTCCATTTGAATTAAATGTCACATTGATTTCACCTGTTTCATTTGATTTATAATCCATTTTTTTCAGTTCTGAAACTGTGCAACCGCAAGTAGATTTGGTTTTCCTGATGTTTAAGGTATCCTTTCCTGTATTGGTAAATTTAAAAGCATGACTTAGTTTTTCACCTTCATCAATATGCCCAAAATCATATTCCAAGGTTTCAAATACAATATGAGGAGCATTGGCTAGCTCTTCTTCCGTCATTGGAGGAAAATACTCATTGATGGTGGCTATTACATTTAAAGCCTTGTTACTATTTTCCACTTCATCTGTAAAAATCGTTAAAGGATCATTCATAAATCCTAAATCATTTTTTATTTTAGGTAGATAATTAATCTCAATTTCCGCTGATTTTTTAGGAGGTATGATAGCTGGTAGCTTGGTTACTTTAATGAAATCTGCTGAAACAAATCTATCCAAGACGGTAATAGTATCTTCCGTTTGATTGTAAACCTCTATGAATTTACTCACTGGTTTTTCAGTAGTGATATTTCCAAAATTAATAAACTTACTTTTAAGTCTAACTCCACCTAATTCTGTATTAAACTCATCTTCAATAGTTTTAGGCTTTGGCTCAACATAACCTGATATTCTCAGAATTTTGGTTTCTGGTTCTCCAGAAGTCCTGACAGTAACTGTTTTAGCAAATTTCCCAGGTCTGTTCAAAGGGTTATAGGCTACTTCAATTTTACCAGTATCGCCTGGCATTAAAGCATCTTTTTCCCAAAAAGGGGTAGTGCAACCACATGAAGCCCTTACGGAAGTTAATTTAATTGAATCAGTTCCTGAATTAATAAATTTGAAGGTATATTGTGCAGTACCGCTTGCTTCTTCTATTGTTCCGAAATTATGGTTTTCTTCCAAGAATGTAATTTTAGCGGTATTATTTTGTGCATATACAGCAATGTGGAAAAAAAATACAAAAACAATCGCAAGGGTGCTTTTAAGCAAATGAATATTCTTCATAAATTCGTTTTTTTATTATAAACGAAGATACACATTTCTTCATTTTTTGATCCTTATATTTTACTTTGATTTCATGTCAAGTAAGAAATAGGGTGTTTGTTTAGTTTTTCAACTATCTAAAGTATTATTTAAAATGCCATTTAGAAATTTAAGTTTATTGATATTACGATTAGCTGGTGGGCTAATGATGCTCACCCATGGCTATCCTAAATTCATGAAATTGTTGTCAGGTGATTTCAGTTTTGCTGACCCCATTGGAATAGGCGAAGAAGTCAGCCTAGTTGCTACTGTTTTTGCAGAATTTATTTGTTCAATTTTAGTAGCTTTAGGGCTTTACACCCGTTTGGCAAGTGTGCCTATTTTGTTCACGATGTTGATAGCTGCTTTGGTAGTCCATAGTGGTGATCCTTTTGGCAGGCAAGAGCTAGGATTATTATATGCTGCCGTTTTTGCGGTTACGGCCCTTAATGGAGGTGGAAATTATAGTTTAGATAAGATCATTAGAAAGAAAAACATATAAAATGTCAAGAATTTTAACCGGTATCCAAAGTTCAGGTAAACCACATTTAGGGAATTTATTAGGAGCTATTATTCCAGCCATAAAATTATCCCAAGACCCGAAAAATGAAAGCTTTTTTTTTATAGCTGATTTGCATTCCTTAACTACTATTAAAGATGCTGAGGTAAGAAAAGAAAATGTAAATGCGGTGGCAGCTGCTTGGTTGGCTTTTGGCTTTGATACGGATAAAAATTTGTTCTACCGACAATCCATGGTACCTCAAGTAACGGAATTGAACTGGTATATGAGTTGCTACACACCATTTCCTATGTTGGCGAATGCCCATTCTTTCAAGGATAAATCGGATCGCTTGGCAGATGTAAATGCTGGGCTATTTACTTATCCTGTGTTAATGGCTTGTGATATTATTTTATATGATGCGGATTTAGTGCCAGTAGGTAAAGACCAAAAGCAACATTTGGAGATGACCCGTGATATTGCCAGTGCATTCAATCATAGATATGGAGATGTTTTTGTATTGCCAGAAGCCAGAATTGATGAGCAAATCATGACGATTCCGGGTACGGATGGTCAGAAAATGAGTAAATCTTATGGCAATACCATCGATATTTTCCAGACCGATAAAAAGCTGAGAAAAAATGTGATGCAAATCATCACTGACAGTACGCCAATGGAAGAACCAAAGAATCCGGATAACTGTAATGTCTTTAATATCTATAAACTATTGGCTTCTGATGAACAAGTAGCCGAAATGCGTAAAAATTATGAAGGTGGTAACTATGGTTACGGTCATGCAAAGCAAGCCCTTTATGAATTAATAGTTAATAAATACTCCAAAGAAAGAGAGCTTTATAACCACTACATGGAAAACTTAGATGAGCTCCATAAAAAATTGGAAAAAGGCGAAGAAAAAGCAGCCGAAATAGCAAGTAAGACTTTGGGTAGGGTGCGGAAAGTGTTGGGATATTGAAATGAGAACCTAGAGTCTAGATATTTTTTATTTTCAATATTTAACAAGTATAAAACAAGGGGTTTGAAATTAATCTTTTTTAAAATCATAAATCCAAAGTCTAGATTCTTGAATCTAGACTCTTGAATCTTTAATCATACAAATGGATCACATAATTAAAATTGCAGGGGAATTAAATGTGCGTCCCCAACAAGTAAAATCGGTAGTAGAATTATTAGATGGTGGTGCCACTGTGCCTTTTATATCCCGCTATAGAAAGGAAATGACAGGTAGCTTGGATGAGGTAGCTGTTGCTGATGTTCGAGATCGTGTGCAACAATTACGCGATTTGGATAAGAGGAGAGAAGCTATCCTGAAATCTATAAAAGAGCAGGAGAAGCTGACTCATGAGCTTGAAAAGGAAATTAATGCAGCCGAAACTATGGCTAAACTGGAAGATATTTACCTTCCGTATAAGCCAAAGAGAAGAACAAAAGCGACCATTGCCAGAGAAAAAGGTTTGGAGCCATTAGCCAAGCTAATTTACGAACAAGGAAGTATTGACTTAGAGCTTGAGGCAGGAAAGTATATTGACGAAGAAAAAGAAGTGGCCGATATAGAATCTGCACTGCATGGAGCCAGAGATATAATTGCCGAATGGGCGAATGAAAATGCTGAGCTTAGAGAAGATATCCGCGAATTATTTCTGGAAAAAGGAAAATTCCGTTCGAAAGTTTTAAGCGGAAAAGAAACGGAAGGGCAGAAGTATAAGGATTATTTCGAGTGGGAAGAAAATGTAAAAACAGCTCCATCTCACAGGATACTGGCGATGAGAAGAGGAGAGAAGGAGATGATCTTAATGCTGGATATCAGTCCGGAGGAAGAAGATGCTCTATTCATTATGGAAAAGCATTTTGTGAAAGCAGATAATGAAGCAGCTCAGCAAGTGAAAATGGCTTTAGCAGATGCTTACAAAAGATTATTGAAGCCAAGTATGGAAACTGAAATCCGTATTTTCACCAAGAAAAAAGCGGATGAAGAAGCTATCAAAGTTTTCTCAGATAACTTGAGACAATTGCTTTTAGCTGCTCCAATGGGACAGAAAAATGTGATGGCAGTTGATCCAGGCTTCAGAACAGGATGTAAATTAGTTTGTCTGGATAGACAAGGTAAATTATTGTTTAATGAAGCTATCTATCCAAATGAACCTCAATTGCAAACTACTAAAGCAGCAGCTTTAATATTACAGTTGGTAGAGAAATATAATGTTGAAGCCATAGCTATCGGAAATGGTACAGCTGGGAGAGAAACTGAGAAATTTATTAACTCCATTGGATTGCCTAAATCTGTAATGGTGGTGATGGTTAATGAAAGTGGAGCTTCTGTTTACTCGGCATCTGAAGTGGCAAGGGAAGAATTTAAGGATTACGATTTAACTGTCCGTGGAGCAGTATCTATCGGCAGAAGATTGATGGATCCATTGGCGGAATTGGTGAAAATTGATGCCAAATCAATAGGAGTAGGGCAATACCAGCATGATGTAGATCAGAATTTACTAAAAGCTGGATTGGATGATACTGTGGTAAGTTGTGTGAATAATGTTGGAGTTGAATTAAATACAGCCAGCAAACAATTATTAACTTATGTTTCTGGATTGGGTCCTTCCATAGCAGAAAACATAGTGAATTACAGAAATGAAAATGGTGCTTTCAAAAGTAAAGAGGATTTGAAAAAAGTCCCTCGATTGGGAGATAAAGCTTTTGAGCAAGCAGCAGGTTTCTTGCGTATCAGTGATGCTAAAAATCCATTGGATAGCAGTTCTGTCCATCCTGAGCGATATGAATTAGTAAATAAAATGGCCAAGGATGTTCAAGCTTCTATTACTGATTTGATGAGTAGCAAAGAATTGCGCGAGAAGTTGGACATGAAGAAATATGTAACAGAATCTGTAGGACTCCCAACTTTGCAGGATATCATGCAGGAATTGGCTAAGCCGGGTCGTGACCCTCGTGAGCAATTTGAAGCTTTTTCTTTTACCGAAGGAGTTAATGAAATCAAGGATTTGAAAGTGGGCATGAAATTGCCAGGTATTATTACCAATATTACCAATTTTGGTGCTTTCGTGGATGTGGGTGTTCATCAGGATGGTTTAGTCCATGTAAGCCATATAGCAGATAAATTTGTCAGTAATCCTGCAGATGTAGTGAATGTAGCGCAAAAGGTTGAGGTTACTGTTTTAGAAGTAGATGAAGCTAGAAAGCGAATTTCATTTTCTCTTAAGAAAGATCCTTTCAAACAACAGTCAAAAGAAGAAAAGCCAAAAGGAAAATTTAAAAAACAATCTGAAGAAAAAGCTCCTGAAGGTGATTTACAAGCTAAACTGGCGGCACTTAAAGGTAAATTTGGATGATGTAGGTTCAATAACACCTATCTTCTAAAAAGGAGGATAGGTGTTTTTTGTAGAATACTCTTTCAAATTAAAAACCGTGCATATTCTCCCTCCCAATCAAGCGAGTTGCGAAGCAAAACGCGTTCGAGGTGATCCAATGTTTTTAACCTAAGAAAATTTCCCTAACTAGTTTTTCGCTTCAGCGAAAAACTTTTTATTTTCTTATAATAGCGCGCGTTGCGAAGCAAAACGCGTGCTGTTTGCTATTTTGCGCGTACTGTTTGCAATTAGCACCATCTTTTTAGGAATGATAAGAATTGTATAATAGAATTTGTTTTTATATGTTCACTTATCAAAAATTAAAACCAAAACCATGTCAGAGAAATATAAATTCAACAATCCAGAAGGAATATATTTTGTAACATGCACTATAGTTTATTGGATAGATTTATTTACTAGAAAAGAATATAATCACATCATCATTGATACTTTAAAAAAATATCAAGAAAAGCGTAATTTAATCATTCATGCATTTTGTATAATGCCGAGCCATTTACATTTAATTATAAGTTCAAAAGATTCAAATGAAAGCCTAGGAGGTATCATGAGAGATTTTAAGAAATTAAGTAATAAGAAAATACTTGAGGAAATTAGTAATATAAATGAAAGTAGAAAAGAATGGCTATTAAGGGCTTTTCAAAATGCAGGAAAAAAATTGAAAAGAATTAAATCTAATAAGATGTGGCAGGATGGAAATCGACCTATTGAATTAGATAATAATTTTCTTCTGCAACAGAAACTAGATTATATCCATAATAACCCTGTAGAATCAGAGATAGTTGAAGAAGCGGTGGATTATAAATACAGTTCAGCAAAGGAGTATGCTGGAATAAGGAAAGGATTGTTGGAAATTGAACTATTGTGCTAAGCACGCGTTTTGCTTCACAACGCGCGCTATGGGCATATTATATTAGATAATTATAGGTCTGATTTACAATCTAAAGTAAGAATAACAGATTAATGAATTTCCAAGAAAAATTAAGGTCATTTTTAAATAGTCCACTTGTTAAAAATATTTTCATTTTTTATTTGGTATTTTGGCTTGTTCATTATCATTACATGATATTTTTACAGGTAATTATAAAAGTTTGTTTAATGAATTGTATTATCTACGTGGAACCGGTGGATACACTACCCCTCTTATTTTTTTTATAATTGGAGTTATATTTTTATTCATTTCAATTAAAAACTTGATTAATTTTTTTAGTAAAAAGTAATTTTAGGACAAGACATATTCATCAACCGAGCGCGTTGTGAAGCAAAATGCGTTCGAGAAGAGGCCTTAAATCCTAATTCCAACAAAGGATATGTCATCTGTTTGTTGTTGGTCACCTTTCCATTCAATCAATGCTTTTTCTAATTTATTTTTTTGCTTTTCAAGTGGAAGAAGTTTGATCTCATCCAACAATATTTTTAATCTTTTACGCATAAATTTCTTGTCATCTTTCCCTCCAAACTGATCCACATAACCATCAGAATGTATATAGATTTGAGTATCTTCTTTTAGATCGATATTAATATTTTTCGCCTGTTTTAAGTCTGGTTCTTTAAATCCACCAATTGAAAATCTCTCACCTTTAAACGTTTTCCAATCATTTTGTTGATAGACAAGTAAATCCATGCTGGCGCCAGAAAATGTTAGTTGATGATTTTTAAGGTCTATACATAAAAGCGCAATATCCAATCCATCATTAGAAGAGTTTTCTTTATACTGTAGACTATTTAAAACAGCCTCATCTAATAGGTTCAAAATTTTAGCACAATCGTTTTCATCCTGCTGTATGACAATGCTGTTCAAAAGATCATTCGCCATTACTGTCATAAATGCACCTGGAATTCCATGACCTGTGCAGTCTGCCAAGGCAAAGAATATTTTCCCATCCTTCATCGTAAACCAATAGAAATCACCACTTACTATTGATTTTGGTAGATAAAGCAAAAAGAATTCATGAAAAACTGTTTTAATCTGATTTAAATCTGGAAGTATAGCCTGCTGAATATGCTGTGCATACAATATACTTTTCATAATCTCAGAACTGGCTTCTTCCAGTGCAAGCTTTTGTTCTAGTATACTGTCTCTTTGCGCTTCTATTTCATCTCTATTATCCTTGATTTCGGATTTTTGAAGATTTATTTCTTCATTTTTCTGTTTGAGGAGTCGGTTAGATTTATTTTTAATTATATATCTATTGTAGCTAATGAAGGCCACTATTGCTAACAAAATCCCTAAGCCAGTGAGAAAGTAATTAGAATTTTTCCTTCTTGCTAATTGTAAGTTTGTGATTTCAGCCTTGTTCGTCAAAATTTGTATCTCTTTCTCTTTTGATTCAATTTCAAAATTCTTTTCTAACTGAGATACCTTGCTATTGAAGTCCTGATTAAATATGGAATCATTTAGGGCTTTATAATTCTTGTAGGCAATTAATGATTTTTCAAATTGTCTATTATGTTCGTAGATTTCTGAAAGTCCTTTATATGAATCTTTTAAAACATCCAGAGCCTGTACTTCATTGGCAGATTGGATTGCTTTTTCAAAATAATTTTGAGCATTTCTATAATTACTTAAAGCAAGGTAACTCTCAGCCAAACTTTTTATAATATAGGTTTTATCATAATGATTTTCTCCTTTTGGAACCGCTAATAATGCCTTTTCTATATAATAAATAGCGGAATCCGTTGTGCCGTAATCTTTATGAAAAATGCCAATATTATGTAATGAATTGTATATGCCGACTACATTATTTGATTTTTTGTCAATTTTATAGCATTGTCTGAAATAATTGATTGCTTTTTCAGGCTTTTTCATTTTCATATAAAGCAATCCTAAATTGCTCATGGTATTGGAAATGCCTGAAGAATCCTGGAATGATTCTTTAATCTTTAATGATTCTTTATAGTAATAGACTGATTTATCTAATCTCCCAATTTCATCATAGATAATACCCACATTATTCATGGCTCTTGAAAGGGATTGAGGATTATCCAAATCCTTTTCTAAATCTAATACAAGCAGAAAATAATCAAGAGTATTTTCATAATCTCCCAAGCCGTAATAGGCAATGCCAAGATTATTTAAAAGCTGAATTTCGGAATAATCATCTTCTATTTTTCTAGATAATTCTAATCCAAGCTGACCATAGAATATAGCTTGAGAAGGCTCTGATGTACTTAAGTTATAAAGTAAGTTTTTGTAAATATTAAGGCGGGTGCTGTCTTCAATGTCTTTATTTAATAGATTTTGAAGACTATCGGTTTTCTGATTTCCCAATAAAGGAATAGAGAAAATGAAAAATAAGAAAAATAATATTTTCACTCGCATATATTAGTTTTTCAAGCTAATGAGCTTCAATTTATTCTAATTTCATTTCCAAAACAATTATATAATGTTAATGATGAGGCTTTTTTAGAAAAATTAGATTGATCGATTATTCTCCTCGGTGAATACTAATTCTCTGGATACCAATCTCTTATTCTCACTTCTATATTATTATTTTCTGCATTCACCATAGTTTTGAATTTTTCTACATCTGCCAATCCACCCTGACCTCTAAAGTGAAATGGGTAAACAATTGCTGGTTTAAAGGCTAAAACAGCATCAGCAGCTTGGTCAATGGTCATAGTGTAAGGAATATTCATACAAACGAATGCAATATCCACATTCTCCAGCTCTCTCATTTCTGGAATGTCTTCTGTATCTCCTGAAATGTATATCACTTTGCCAGCAATATTGAGTAAATACCCATTTCCTCTACCTTTTGGGTGTCTTGAATCTTCTGATTCGGGCAGATTATACATGGGTAATGCAGTAATTTCTATCCCTTTAAATGCAGTGCTTTTATCATTATTTAAGATTTCAATTTCTGCATGGTCAATTCCTTCCATTTGCTGGGCAACGGCTTCAGGAACAATGAAATGAGAGTTAGTAGTATTGAGTGCTTTGAGTGTTTCTTTATTCAGATGATCTCCATGAATGTCTGTAATCAAGATTAAATCAGCATCCTTTAATCCTTCAAATCCATCTGCTCCTCCATAAGGATCTACATAAATAGTGAGTCCTTCATGCTCAATAGCTAAAGTACCGTGAACTATAGGATGAATTTTAATTTTGCCCTTTTTAGTTTTAATGACATCTTGACCAAATAAGCTAGTGCTAAATAGTACCAGAACGATGAGTAATAGATTTTTCATAATTTTTTCTTTTTCAAACTCTTCTCAAGAGCTTATTGTTAAACCGCTTATCATATTTATATCATTACTCTTTCTTGTTTACTGCAATCGTAACAATAACAATTAACTTTATCTTGCAGTAAACCAGATTTAAGAATTGATTTTCCTAATAATGCCCTCACTGATTCTTGAATTCCTTCTGTTATGCTTGGGTGGGGGTGTACACATTCTGCTAATTCTTCAATTCCCTTTTCCATGCTAATGAGCAAGGCTACAGTTTGAATGGCAGCAGAAGCTTGTTCGCCCACTACCCGCATTCCTAATATTTGCATTTCCTCATCATCAGTAACCAATAGTTTTATAAAGCCCTGCGTATTTCGCTTGGCAACTGCTCTGGCAATAGTTGAGTAATCAGTAGTCACCACTTTATAATTCAGTCCTTTTTCTTGAGCCGTTTTTTCATTATAGCCAACTCCAGCCACTTCAGGGTTCAAAAACATAATGGTGCTGATATTCTCATAAACCAATTTTTTCTTAGGCGAACCAAAGATTTTCTCTACTGCATATCTTCCTTCCAGCTCACCTACATTCACTAAATTGATATCAGCGGTTATGTCACCCACTGCAAAAATATTCTTAACAGAGGTTTTGGTATCATCATCTTCCACACCTCTTTGTCCCATTTTAACTGGAACGGCTTCCTTCCACAAGTTTTCATAGTTTGGCACTCTGCCAACAGAGACCAAAGCCTTATCCACCTCGAAAGTTTCCTGGTGGCCATCCGAAAAATCTAGGGTATAATGAACCTTTCCATCCTTTCTTTCCATATGGGATAAGGAAGAATTTCGATGGATATGTACACCTTGAGCTTCAAGGTTTTTCTCAATTACAGCCACCACATCAGGATCCTCAAAAGGAAGTATGCTATCTCCTTTATCAATTAAATAGACTTTCGTTTGGCCAAAACTGGAGAATATGGTGGCGTATTCACAGCCAATGACCCCTGCACCGACTATCACCATGCTTTCAGGGAAATCATTCATTTGTTCGATTCCATCACTGGTCAGAATGTGCTCCTCATCGATCGGAATATTGGGTAGGTATCTCGGTCTGCTACCCGTTGCGATAATGATATAGTCAGTTTCAACTGCTACTCGCTCATTTGAGGTCTCTACCTCTAGCAAATGCTCACTGATAATGGAAGCTTCACCTTCTATAAAATTGATGTAAGGAGAATATTTTGAACTGTTTTCGAGCTCGTGAAGATGACTATTTAGTAAATGTACTCTTTCTTTAACAGCATTTTGAACCTCGGTTTGAATTTCTTTCCAAACTGCTTTTGGTGGCTCCAGATTATAGCGATCTAAATTTTTACGGAAAGCCAGCATATCTCTTGAAAGTTCCCAAAGGGTTTTGGAAGATAAAGCACCATTGGTAATGCCAGCCCCACCCAGGATGTTTTTTTCAATCAATAAAGTTTTCTTTTTTAGATCGATTGCCCGCATTGCAGCAGCATAGCCAGAAGGGCCTGCTCCAATAATCACCAAGTCATAATGCTCCATAAACATGTTTTATTTATGTCACAATATAATAATTTATTGAGATTATAAAGGATATATTAAATCTAAGGTTTTGTAATAACCTTCTTAAATATAGATGCAGTTCAAATCGATATCATTGATAAAGCTTATGTAATTTTTCTGTTTTGCGAATCATTTGTTTGCTTCCTAAAAAAACAGACCATATAGCAATGACTAAAATCCCTATCATGCTAGCTGTCCAAATAGGATTCACTAAATCTAGCAGGAGAAACCTTAAGTTGAAAATAGTGACGGCTAGTATTGGTATAATACCAGAAGCCATTTTAAAACTTAGATAGGATTTTAAGTGTTTTTTTAATCTTCTGACTATAAAAATGTAAACCAGTGTAAAAATACAGAATCCAAAAAGAGAGCTAAGTATGATTTGATCAAAATACTGTGGGATTTTTTGTGAAATTAGATTTATGATGATAAAGATGAGTATTGGAATAATAATTTTAGAGGAAAACAGAATGTTTTTAGTGGCAGTCCAGTAGGAGCGTAAAAGTTCTTTATTCAATCGATTCGCAATCGACTCTTCAAAACTTTGAAAACCGAAAATCCCAAATGATTTATGGACTTCAGAAAAAGCTGTTTCTAAGTCTAATTCAGGTTTTCCTTCCATTTTATCTTCAATAGCAGAAGCTACATGGTCAATTATTTCATATTGAACATCGGTATGCGTAAATCCTCTCTTTGAGATCCATGATTTTATTTGGTCAATTTGTTCTGCTGATAGTTTCATAGATATTGTACTTTGATTTTAGTTCTGAATAATTTGAAGCCAATGTAGGCTAATGAAAAGAATAATAAGATCATAAACAGAGGTACTAATGGATATTGCACATAAAAATCTTGTCTAGGTTGATAAGGTTCTAAAATCAAGACAGGGAACATTGCTGACATATTGAAGATTGAGGTCGGTAGAATCAGAAAATGAGTAGTTGCACTTAAATGAGCAGAATTAAGTCTTTTATTTCCATATTTTTTTAATCTAGATAAGATATAACCGTAAGCAGGGATTCCCACAGTAAACGCTGAAAGAGGTATTAGAATACACCAAAAAATGAAATTCATAGGAAGTATTTCTATAAGTGTGTATCCTAATAAAATAACGACTAGAGTTGATATGATTTGTGGCCATCTCCAGAACTTTTTAAACTCTGAGAGATAGAGTTTATTTGCTGTTTTCATGGTTTTACCCACTAAATTCATATTGATACTCACAAGCTTAAAATAATCAAACTCTTGGTCTAAATTTTCTAAAGTGGTTTTGAAATCATTTTCACCTTTTTCATAAGTGGAGGCATAATGATCATATAATTCATTGTAAAGTTCAATGTACTGAATAGGTTTATTTGCAATATGTTCAGCCAATTGAGTTTTTTGCTCTGAAGTTAAAGTTTTCATAAGCCTTATTTTAGTTTAAAAATCATTTTAAAAGACGATGATTTCATAGGTATTGTACTCTTATTTTGCTACTAAATACTTTAAACCCAATGTATGCTGCAGTGAAAAACGTTATCATTAGTATTAATACTATTAAAGAATATTTCTCGAAGAATTGAATCCTTGAAAAAGAAGATTCTAAAGTCAAAATGGGTAGAAATATAGATAAATTAAAAATATTAGTTGGTAAGTTTAAATAATGCTGAGTAGCCTGAAAATGAGCAGACTCAAACTTTTTATTTCCGTGTTTTTTTCTTTGTCTTAAAATTTGCCCATATACAATTAAACCCACATTAAAGACCAATAGTGGAATTATGACATACCACAAAATAAATTTAATTGATAAGAATTCTAATAACATGAATCCTAAAAATAAAATACTTAATGTACTTATGATCTGAGGCCACCTCCAAAAGTTCTTAAATTCTTTCCAGTAAATCTCATTGACAGTCTTTTTAGTCTTTTTCAATAAATTGGCATTGATTCTTTTCACTCTTTGGTAGTGAAAATGCTCATCCAGTCTTTTTATGGTTTTTTCAAGAGTTTCTTCGCCATTCTCGTAAGCAGAGGCATAATGATCAAATAATTCATTGTAAAGCTCAATGTATTCAATTGGCTTTTTAGCAATGTGCTGAGCCAACTTCTCTTTTTGTTCGATTGATAAGGTTCTCATCAGCTTAATTTTAAGTTAAGTCCTAGAACGCGTTGCATATTCATTAGGAAAGCCTCCAATTCTTCCATTCTTTCAGCAGTGGCTTTCTTTCCATCTTCTGTAAGTCGGTAATATTTCCTTACCCTACCATCTACTTTTCTGCTTTCTGTAGTAAGCGTACCTTCAGCTTCTAGCTTATGCAGGGTAGGATAGAGGGCACCTTCCGTCAGCTTGATTTCATCCGAAGTTAGTTGTTTTACTTTCTGCGTAATTTCATAACCGTACATTTCACCCGAGCTTTGCAATAAATGCAAAACGATGGTGGACAGACTCCCTTTGATCAATTGCTGATTTGCCATAATGCAAGTATACAAAATTATCCTATGCATAAGCAAATTAGGTATAAAAAAATTCTTGATTATTTCGTTCTTATTTAAAACAATTCTAAATTTGGCTAGTCATTCATTATAAAATCAAATAAACATGAAATGAGCATAAATATTCGAGGGCGAATTTATACCAACCGCCTGATGAATATTTATCGCGAATTCCATGTGACCGTTGAAATCAAATAATATACACATGAATAAAAATGTATTAAGTGGTGGTTTAGCCATTATAGCCCTAGTAATTGGCATTATGAATTATATCAGTATTGCAGAGTTAAATACTTCTATAGAAAATGAACGAAGTGAAACTGTACAGAGCAGTATGGAAGAAGGAGAGGAAGAGGAACATTATGAATTAGCTAAAGCTATGACCTATATGCAGCGATATAGCCATAAGTTATATCTGGCAGGAAGCAATGAAAATTGGGAGCTATCTGAATTTTATGCTCATGAAATTGAAGAAACCATAGAAGAAATAGAAAAAGCGAAAGTAGTAGATGAAGGCTATGATATTTCTAAATTGGTAGGTACTATGACGAACCCCTCATTTGAAAAAGTGGAGCAATCGATCCACGATCAGGATGCCAAAGCTTTTGCTGACTCTTATAAATTATTAGTACAATCATGTAATGCATGTCATCAGACCACGGAGCATCAGTTTATTAAAATAGAAGTTCCGAAAAATGGGAATGCTTTTAATCAGGATTTTTCAAAGTAGATTGGTACACAGACCTGCTTGATTTAATCGTTATTAAAAGTATAAGGCCTTATATACTGGCGTAGCCCAATTTATAAGGCTTTTTTATTGACTATTATTTTCAGTAGATTGCTTGAAAATATAAAGCAAATAAGTGTACTAGGTGCATATATCTGCTGATATTGGCAGGTAAGTGTACCTTATGGTGTATTTAGCGAAACGTTGAACTAAACCGTTTCTTCCTGGAAACGGTAAAATGAGGTATGATTAAATTGTAATGGTAAACAAACAAGTTACCATTATGAAAACTCAAACAAAAAGCAATGCCTTAGAGCATCTCAAAAGAGAGCTGGAATTCCGGAATTACAGTTTTCGCACAGTAAACACCTATTGTTCACTGATGTCCCACATGGCCAAAGTGAGCAGTTTACCGCTCGAGACCATCACCCTTTCACAGTTTAAAGACTACCTTCACAAGGTAGTGATAGAAAAAGGCCTGTCAGCCTCTACTGTGAACCAGTACATCAGTGCATTTAAAATAGTGCAGACCGATGTTTTGGGAAGGGAGTGGGAAGATTTTAAGATTAGACGTCCTAGAAAATCTAAAAGGCTTCCGATCGTCCTCTCCATTGAGGAAATGGAAAGGCTGATCAACGTGAACCGCAACTTAAAACATAAGGCTATTATTATGTTGGCCTATTCATCAGGCTTGCGGAGAAATGAGCTTTTGAACCTGCTGCCTAATCATATCGACTCTCAAAGAATGCAGGTTCGGGTCATGCAGGGTAAAGGCAAGAAAGACCGTTACACATTACTCTCACGCAAGACACTTGAGGTACTGCGTATTTATTATAAATTTGCACGTCCCGAGAAGTACCTGTTTGAACCTCAAAACAGCAAAGGGAAGCCTCTGTCAGAAACCACTCTGGCTAAAATCGTAAAGAACAAGCTCGAACTTGCCGGTATTAAAAAAGCGGTGTCCTTCCATACCCTGCGCCACACTTTTGCCACACACCTGTTGGAGCAAGGCGTGAACTTACGGCTGATACAGCAATTTATGGGGCATACCTCGCTAAAGACCACTACGGCCTACCTGCATCTTACTAAGCTAGACCCAGCTAGTGTTTGCTCCCCTCTAGACAATATGAAAGTTTAAAAATGGTGCGATGGAAAACAAAAGACAGAAAACAGAACTGGCTGATATCTTCATTGAACACGCAGCGGATTATTTGAATACCGCAAAACTCTGCCCCGTACAAAAGAAAGCCTATCAGGCCATCACCCAATGCAGGAGTGCCTCTATGGGAGGGCATATTAACAGCTGTGATAATTGTGGGTACAATCAGCAGGCCTACAACTCGTGCAGAAACCGACATTGTCCAAAATGCCAATTTATAAGAAAGGCCAAATGGGTCGACAAACTGGCTTCAAACCTGCCTGCCACCAAGTATTTTCATTTGGTCTTTACCGTGCCTCACTGCTTGAACAAGCTGTTTTATATTAATCAAAAATTGACTTATGGCGCACTTTTTAAAGCAGCTGGCCAATCCTTGATGCAGTGCGCCAAAACCCCCAAGTATCTGGGGGCAAAGGCAGGTGCGGTATCAATATTACATACCTGGGGACAAAACCTGGATTATCACCCGCATATCCATATGATAGTGCCTGCGGGAGGATTGACCGAAGATGGAAGGGAATGGATTCCTTCCAACCCCAACTATTTCTTGCCCGTGAAGGTGCTAAGTGCTGTGTTTAGGGGTCTTTTACTCAAGCTGTTAGAAGCATCCTTCAAGAATGACCGGCTCAAAATACCTACAGGCACCCACTTTGAACAATTAAAACAGCAGTGTTATAAGACCAAATGGGTGGTTTACAGCGAAAAGCCTTTTAAATGCTCGGAAAATCTCATTAATTACTTAGGTAATTACACCCATAGGGTCGCCATAAGTAACCAAAGGATCAAAAGCCATCAAAATGGAAAGGTGAGCTTTTGGTATAAAGACTACCGTTGTGGTGGCTTGAAAAAAGTGATGAGCCTAGAGGCGAAAGAATTTATAAGAAGGTTCATGCAGCATGTCCTGCCTGACGGGTTTTGCAAAATCAGGTATTTTGGTTTTATGTCCTTGTCCAACCTTAAACAGGCCAGGGAAGACTGTAACCTTATCATTAATAAGGTCACCTACTTTCCTGTGCTGGAAGGGCTCAACGGCCTGGAAGTGTACAGGCAAATAACAGGGAACGACCCTGCTGAATGTCCTAAATGCAAGACAAAAAGTATGAAGGCAGTACCGTTGCCAAAACAGAAAACACCTGGCTAGTATTAAACTAACCGACAGTTCTTTGAAAGATTGTAGCTTTTACAAGAAGCGAGAAAAGCTTCAACAGGAAAACTACGTCTAATAAATAAAGCTTAGCATGAAACCGAGCCCTCAAAATCAGCATCCAACTGGCAAAAACCCTGCTATCTATTGGCAGGGTGAGGCTTCGGCAGCTAGTACACACATACAATGCCCATAGTCCCATCGGCTCAGTCCAACAACGTTTTATTCATCATTCTTAATGCTCTTAAATCACATTAACAGAAATGGGGATTTTATCTTTTTTTATTTACTTTTAGAGAACGATGAATAAAACGCTATAATGTTGTGTTTCATGCGAAAAAAAGCCAGCCGCACATTTTAGCACATTTGGTTTTTTCCAACGCTCTTTGCCACTCTGAGAAACCAAAAGAGCTAAAATCTCCCCACGCTCGGAGGATGATAATAATTCGAACGGTTTTTATATTGAAATACGAGATAGTTGAAAATTAAATATTATCTTGGAAGGATAATTTTAGACGGAAATGAACCGAATAAAGGAAGTGCTTGAAGAGAAAGGAATTAAGCAAACTTGGTTGGCTGAAAAACTCGGAAAGAGTTACAATATGGTTAATGGCTATGTACAAAACAGACAACAACCTAGACTTGAAATCCTAAATGAGATAGCTGACATTTTAAACGTTGATGTACGCGAATTAATAATATCAAATAAAGAGAAGTAATTATGCTTTCGAAAGAAATACAAAATAAAGTTCAAAACTTATGGGATCGGCTCTGGTCGTCAGGATTCTCAAATCCAATAGCAGCCATTGAGCAAATTTCCTATTTGTTATTCATGAAACGATTGGAAAATTTTAATTCTTCTGTTGATGATAATTATAAATGGAGTAATTACAGTAAACTCAAAAATGACAAAGAATTAGTTAATAGAGTTAAAAATGTCTTTCAGTTCATTAAAACTGAGTTAAGTAAGGAAGATGAACCTTTTGCTCAAGCAATGTCTAACGCTGCATTTGACATAGATAATCCAAACTTGCTTAGGAATGCCATTGAATTTATCGATTCTATATACGAGGATATCGATAATGAAATAAAAAACAAGAATCAGCATTTTCATGATATACAAGGTGACGTTTATGAGCATCTTCTAAAACACACATCCGAAGCTGGTAAAAATGGACAATTCCGAACTCCTCGGCATATCATTCATATGATGGCTGAATTGCTTGATCCAGATTTGGATGGTAAAATTTTGGATTTAGCATCTGGTTCGGGAGGATTTTTAGTTGGAGTTTATCAGTACCTAATCACCAAGTATTCTAAAACTGTTAAACCAGATGATGATGGTTTAATGAAAGGAATTGACGGAGATAAACTGACCAAAAACCAAAGAAAAAAATTAGAGGAAGATACTTTCTACGGTTTTGATATTGATAGAACTATGGTTCGCATTGGAGTTATGAACTTAATGATGCACGGCATCTCAAAACCTCATATTGTTTACTTAGACTCTCTATCTACTGCTTATGAAAAATGGGAAGCAGAACGTCTATCCGTGACTTTAGATCCAAAAGACAAAAAATCACTTGCTAACCCAGCTTTGCTTGGACAGTTTAAGTACATAATGGCAAACCCTCCATTCACAGGAAAAATTGATAGTCCAAGAGTAAGCGAAAATTTAGATCGTATTTATCCTCCTGCGTATGAAGACAGAGAAGAGACTAAACGCAAAAAACAAACAGTACAGTCTGAATTACTATTCTTGGAAAGGATGGTTTACATGTTGGAAGAAGGCGGACGAGCCGCTGTTATTGTACCGGAAGGAGTTTTATTCAACTCTGGAAAAGCACACAAAGCGGTTCGTGAAATTCTAATGACTGACTGTAATTTGGATGGTGTAATTTCTATGCCAAGTGGGGTATTTCAGCCTTATACAGGAGTCAAAACTTCTATCCTATTATTTACAAAACGTAAATGGAGAAACGGTTCTGACAAGCCACAAAACACAGAGGTATGGTTTTATGGAATGGACTCAGATGGTTACACTTTAGATTCTAACAGAAAAAGACTGAAAGAATCACCATTACCTAATGTAATAGATCATTGGAAAAACAGAACACAAGAAAATCAGTCTGATAGAAAATTGGTTCATTTTAGCATTCCTTTCGAAGAAATTAAAGACAATGGTTTTGAATTGAACTTCAACTTGTACAAGGACTTTGTCTATGAACCACAAGAGTTTGAACCCTCTGAAAAGATTCTAAAAAAAATTTCTGAACTGGAATTAGATATCAACCAAGGACTAGAAGAGTTAAGAAATTTTTAATGCTATGGAGTTTGTAGAATATACTATCGGTGAACTAGCATTAGAATTAAAAACAGGTAAAACCCCCCCCCACCTCCAATCCTGAATATTTTGATGGAGACATTGCTTGGATTGGCCCCTCAGATTTAAAGGGACAAAAACTTGCTGAGGACTCCGAAAGAAAAATTTCTGAATTAGCTCTTGAAGATAGAAAGGCTTTTCTATATCAACCAGGAACTGTTCTTATTTCTACGATAGGAGATATAGGGAAAACAGCAATTGTAAAAAAGCCTGTTGCATCAAATCAGCAGTTGACGGGAATACTTGTAAATGAAGACATCATTCTTCCTGAATTATTTTACTACTGGATTAGATTGAATAAAAGGATTTTGGAAAACAAGGCCAATACCTCTGTTTTATCTATGCTTAACAACAAACTCATCAAACGAATTAAAGTTGTTTTCCCAAAAGACTTTGAAGATCAATACAAGATCGTCGGTCGACTCAATCGAATTCAAGAGCTTATTGATAAACGAGTCGATACAATTAAATTACTAGACAATTACATCCGATCTGTTTTTTTAGAGATGTTTCTTGAAAAATCAGCAAAATGGAAATACAAATCTTTAAAAGAATCCAAAGGTGTTAAGAATAGAATTCAAGGTATAGGAAAAAAATCGAACTCTAGCGGGAGGGGAAAACCTATGCTTCGTATGAATAACCTAACATATTCTGGTGAAACTGATCTTAACGATTTAAAATGGATTGAGCTATCAGAAAAAGAAGAAAAAACGTTTCGCTTAGAAAATCGCAATGTTTTGTTCAACAGAACGAATAGCCCTGAATTAGTTGGGAAAATTGCGGTATGGAATCAAGGAACTGGATACACGTTTGCGGGATACTTAGTAAAACTAGAATTAAACGAAGACATTCTTAACCCTTATTATCTATCAGGCTTTTTTAATTCTGATTTTGGGAAAATGGTCTTAAGAAATAAAGCACGATTATCGGGAAACCTTGCTAACATAAGTGGGTCTAAGTTTCTTGAACAGCTTATTTTACTTCCTCCAATTGAATTACAAATAAAATATGAAGAAACCTATCTGAAATTTCAAGAAATCCGATCTCAACTAGAAAAACAACAAGAATTTCTACAGACGCTTTTTCTAGCTTATTTGCAAAGTTCTTTTAAGGATGAAGAAATAGATGAAGACGAAGTCTTTGAAACACTCTTGCATAACTTCACTAAAGAAGATTTGAAGCAAGGCAACCGATTAAAGTATTTGTTGAATTGGATTAATTGCAAAGAGCCTCGATTTGACAAGTTTGAATCTTATGATCTTGCTTGGGACAGGTTAAGAGAATTGCTAGAAGATGGAAGTATTGAACAGGTATTGGATGAAAATGAAATAAAACTCAAAGTTGCAGAATGAAGCTTCTAAAATTACATATCAACTCAGATTATGGAAGTATTAAAAAAGGATTCAAACTTCAATTCAGAGCACCATATGAAGATCAAATCCCTGATCAAATAGATTGGTCAGATTTTCACCCTTTTTGTTTTGCGGGATTAAATGGAAGCGGAAAATCAAATGTTTTAGAAGCACTTGCTAATATTTTCTATCATATCGAGAGTTGCGCAAATGTCAATCAACCCGAAAACTTTCAAGACAATTTTAAACCTGAAATTTGCAAACCCAATGCCTTTGAATTGGAATATTATATCTGTCAGGATAAAGAATATAAAATTGAAAATTTAATCAAGGTTTGTATTAGTAAGAAAGAAAAAAGTAAAAAGGAAGATGGTCTTCCAGTAATGACTTATCAGCCCTTTCCTTTTGAGAAAGAGCCTATTCCTGTTTCTGTCGTTGCAGAAAAGTTCGCCACAAAGCCTGCACCTGCAAAACGTTACTTACCAGATTTAGTGATAGGGTATTCTTCGGGTGAAAATGAAATTTTAAGTATTCCTTTTTTGAAAACTCGACTTCTTCACTTTGATGAATACCGAGTTGCTCTAGAAAAGAAAGCAGAATATAAAGAACCCGAAAGCAGCTTGCTATACGTTGATTACGAAATGAGTCAGGCGGTTCTTTTAGCCAATTTAGTCTTTCAGAAAAAAGAAGTCCTAGAACCTTTGCACAAAGAATTAGGAATTGCTGATATTATTCGTTTCCGAATGAATCTAAATCTGCACACCCATGAAAACAAAGAAATTCTTGAGCAATACAAAGAGGTTTTAGATGCTTTTAAACGTTGCGCAACGACATGTTACGAGGAGAAAAACAAACTAACTTTAGATTTCTGGATTAATTCAGCAAGCAAAGAAGCTTTCAAAGCCAACTTTTCAAACAACCCGTTTAAACTATTTCAGGCTTTTCAAATTCTTTACACCTTAAACTATCGAACTGTAAAGCCTGAAATTAAATCTGATGTATATCAATCAAAAGGATTTTATACGGATGGAAAGGTGCCAAATCCAGAACCTCAAGAAAAAGTCTTTTATTTTCTAGATTACTATATCAAGAAAAAATATCCTGATTCAGAAGAGGTCGTTCCATTACTCATGAAGAACCTGTCAGATGGAGAACAACAGTTTTTGCACACTTTGGGAATTTGTTTAATGTTGAAAGATAAGAGTGCTTTACTATTATTGGATGAGCCTGAAACACATTTTAACCCAAATTGACGTTCAAAATTTATCCGAACCGTAAAGAGGAGTTTAGATCACTCACAAAGCAACAACCTAATGACGGATATCCTGATTACATCTCACTCGCCTTTCATTATTTCAGATTGTTATCCTGATAAGGTAATTGCTTTTGAAAAGGGAAAACAACCCATAAATGCCAGGGATATGAACTTTAGAACTTATGGTACTTCTGTTGATATCATCATGGAAAACATATTCAAAAAACGAAACACTATTGGCGACCTTTCAAGAAAAGAAATAGAAGACATCCAGAAGGAAATTTCGAAAAGAAAGAAATTATCTGCAAAAGAAGTTCAGGAATACAAAATGCGCACAAATCATCTAGGAGATTCTATGGAGAAGATACTATTGTTCACACGACTAAATGAATTAGAAGATACTGATGCTTAAAGTCTATAAGCCCATATCACACGATATCTACAAAGTTCATAACTTGATTGAGTATTTGGTTAATGAAGTATGGTGTAAGGCAGATAAAAAGCAATGTAAAAGCAAACTCAATGACGAACTAAAAGCCTTGTACGAAGATCAACCTTGGTTTCAAGAACAGGTTAAGGCCATTTACAAAGTTTGTAAATCACTAACAACTCAGGAAAAAGGGGGTTTTAAAAAAGCGTTTGCTAATAATAATAAGATTGAAGAACTCTGTGATGGAACAATTACTCCAATAGCACTGAGCACTTTAAATAAAGACTTAGTTAAAGTGGTCAAACCATTCTTCAAAGAATTATACACAAGATTTTTAGGTTGGAAAGTGATTCGAGATACATATGGAGAAAAGAAAACTTATTATGATGAATTGAACTTGAAAAATGGTTTCATTGATTGTCCTTGCTGTGGTTTCGGAGACCTAAAAACAATTTATTCAAAAGGACGATCAGCATTTGACCATTATCTTCCACAAAAACACTACCCCTTCTCTTCAACCAACTTTAACAATCTGGTTCCAATCTGTACAACTTGTAATTCAGATGAAAAAGGAGAAGTGGATGTGCTCAAGGAGGGCAAGCCTGTTTATTATCCCTTTGCTAAAACTCATCCAAGTATTGAAGTAACTGTTGATGTGGATAAAAAAGCCCTAAAAAAACTGATTGAACCAACGGATGGTCTAAAAAACAAAATCACTAAATCAGAAATCAAAGTAGATTTTAACCTGAAAGATGATAAAACTGAATCGTGGGATAGAATATTTGACATCAAATCAAGATACTTTGAAAGAATAAGTAGTAATCGAATTAGTTGGTTTACTAAAGTTGACAAACACTACAGAAAATATAAAGAAAAGATTAATGATTACTCAGTGGAAAATGCATTTGATGACATAATAGAGGATGATTCTGATGATCAACTGGGCTTTTTAAAAGCCCCATATTTAGAGAGTTTAAAATCAAATCCGTATTTGGTGAAAGCGATTGGAGAGGTGGCTGGAAGCTCGAAAATTAATGATTAGCCAACACAAGTTCAAGCACATTGCAATCCTCGTTCCTGCGGTTGCAAAGAGCTTTCTCGCCAACGCTGAAACAAAAAGAAAATAAAGCACGAAAACACAATCGAGTAGACGGCCGTGAGCCATAAGCCCACGGTGCGCCTCTCACACCACTGTACGTACGGGTCTCGTATACAGCGGTTCATTGAATGACTACTTGCGTCCTTAAGTAATAGGAAAGCATTGATTCATACCCTTTTCTCCTAAGTCTTGACAAAGTGATAGTGGTGATCAAGATTGGACTTTGGGCTACTGCCCAGCCTCCTTTTCTCGTCCTGCTCCATGCGTATGCCTGGCCTTTATCAATCCCTAAGCGAATTAAGTTTTTACGTTTTCTCTCTGGCTTTTTCCAGTCGTGCCAAATACAATATCGAAGTCGGTTCCTTAGCCACTCATCGAGGGCTTTGAGCTTGACTTGTATGCTCGCTAGGCGGTAATTGTTTACCCACCCCCTGCATATTTCTGCCAATTTCTTGAGACGTTCTTCAAATTTGTAGGGTCTGGTTTTCTTGGTAATCCCTTTGAGTTTACGCTTGAGCGAACCCCAACTGCTTTTCTTTGCTACCAATTGGTACTTGCCTTTATCACCTTTCTTGTAAGTAGGTACAAACCCGTGACCAAGCAACTCAAAGTTGCTCGGTCTTCTGATTCCGCTTTTCTCCCTATTGATAGGTAGTTTTAGCTTACTTTGTAAAAACAAATAAACCTCATTCCCTATCCTCTTGGCTTCTGCTTTTGATTTCGTGTATATACTGAAATCATCTGCATAGCGGACGTATCTGTATCCTTTTCTTACAAATTCCTTGTCCAGCACATCCAACATAATATTGGATAGTAATGGACTAAGGGGTGAACCTTGCGGCATTCCTTTCCTACGCTTCATTAGCTTCCCGTTAATTAATATCGGGGCTCTAAGCCATTTGCGGATTAACCTCAAGGTAGTACGGCATTTGACCTTTTGGTAGAGGAGTTCCAGTAGGACAGCATGGTCTACTTCATCGAAAAATCCCTTAAGGTCTATGTCCACTATGTCCTGATATCCATCATTGATGTACTTCAAGGCTTGTGTCACTGCCTTATGGATATTCTTCTCTGGTCTAAACCCGTAGCTGTGGTCTGCAAAGTCAAGTTCATACTTGCTCATCAACACTTGGCTAACGGATTGTTGCAGCCACCTGTCTGTTACTGTGGGAACTCCCAACAGTCTTACTTTACCATTGCTTTTGGGAATCTCAACACCTCTGATAGCTTGCGGTACATAGCGATGGTTCAGGATGTCGGTCAATATCCTGTCCCGATTAGCCTCAATATGTGAGGTTAATTCCTGGACTGGCATGCCATCTACTCCTGATGCTCCTTTATTGCGCACCACTTGGCGGTACGCTTTGAGCAGATTCTTACGCTTAAGTACTTGTTCTATCATATGCGTTAATCTGTTACAAGCTGTTTGCTTAAGGATAGGCTACCCACAATTAGCGGACTCCTATCCGAATTAAAACAGCATTCAATGTTCGGTCCTTCATTGACTTGTGAGGCTTCCCTGCTTTGCAAGGCTCGTTGCTGTCAATTACTATGACCTCTGCTGACTTCTCTTTGATGTTCCAGACATCTAGAGACCTCCCTAGGTAAGGCACTTATCTTTCTCCCTATTTCTGCTACATCTACTCAATACCACTGACAGCACGGCCTTTGCAATGATGTGCTTGCTCGACCACGGTTGTTGAGCCTCCGTATGTAGTTTCTGTTCGTCAGAACAGGGATTTGCCGTTTGGCTTCCTTCAGTCAATGAATCGCTTCAACCGACCTTGCCACTTGCTAGTATGCTTCGCTGCTCGCATACAAGGGACTTGCACCCTCAAGATAATCTGAGTATCTTTCAACTCGTGCCATGCTAGGCACACACAATGTGTATAGTGCATAGCACCCTGCGGGATGCTACGACACCATACACGGAACGTTAGAAGCAAAACCAAATGGACAGAGTATCTGAACTTATAGCCGAAGCAATGGTTCATATTGAACAAAATCAATTTGAAAAGGCTGAGAGGCTTCTTAAAAATGCTTATGTCCTTGAAAGGGGAACAAGGTAGTTATCGAGGCACTTTTAGTAATTTATGCTGAACAAGAAGACTTGGAAAGCTCCTTGAATTTCGTTGAAGAACTATTAAAAATTGATCCTGATAATTTGGATATCCTCCTTCATAAGGCAAATTGTCTATATGATTTAGAAGAACTAGATGAAGCCTCACAGATTTATGATAGCATAATCTCGAAGAATCCTGAAAACTCTCTGGCTCTTAGTATGAGAGGTGCGCTTTACTACAAAAAAAATGATTTTGACTCTTCCTTAAATAATTTAAACAAAGCTTTAGAAATTGACAAGAAAAACTCTATTGCTTATTACCAAAGAGCATCAATATTGATGGATCAAAATCGGTTTAAGGAAGCTCTAAAAGATTTGAATAGATGTTTAAAAATTGACAAGAATAATTCAGATGCCCAATACAATAAAGGAAGAGTTTTGAGGGTGATGGGTAAGCATAAAAAAGCTCTGAAATATGTTGACAAGGCATTTAAAAATCTAGAAGAAGATTCAGAACAATATCATCAACGAGCAATAATTCTGAAAAATCAAAACAATCTTACAGGAGCACTTGAAGACCTTCAAACTTCATTAGAGCTTAACCCTCAGAATGCAGGCGCTTTTTATACCAGAGCTATGATTTTTTCTCGACAATCAAATTTTGAAAATGCCTTAAAAGACTTAGATTCTGCAATTGCAATTGGAAAAGCTGAACAAAAAGAATTTTTCTACAATGGATTTGCTGAAATTTACAAGAAACAGGGCAAATTCGAATTAGCACTGAAATATGCAATAAAAGCAACTAAGACGAATCCCGAGTTTTACTATGCTGAAGGAACAATGGCGGAAGTTTATTTCTACTTAAATGATAAAGACAACTTCTTCAAATCTTTGGAAAAGGCAGTTGAAAAGGGATTCAACCCAGATCAACTTGAAGAAAAAATCAGGAAGGAATATAAGCGGGACAATAAGTATAAGGACATAAAAAAAAAGCTTCTAACACGAGGCTACAAACAATATAGGACTTGCATGTAATTGAAAAATTTTCTCTTTTTGCTACTTTTATCAGATTGGTTAAGAAGAAGCTTTTAATCCTCCAAAGTTTTTAGGAGCTTAATTTTTTGCCTAAGTTAAAACAACATACTACAGATTGACAGAATATCCTAAAGACATAAAATTCAAATATAGTTGGAGAAAATACCAACAACGAGTGCTTGACGAATTACAAGACCACTTATCTGACCGACACTTACACGTAATTGCACCGCCCGGCTCTGGCAAGACCGTTTTAGGACTTGAAGTTGCTATCCGACTTAATAAACCGACTTTAATACTTGCTCCGACAATTGCAATTCGCAACCAATGGATACAAAGGTTTTGTGAACTTTTTCTTCAAACCAACATGACGCCTGATTGGATTTCGAGAGATATTCGCAATCCAAAATTTATGACTGTTGTAACCTATCAAGGACTTCACGCAGCTTGTAATAATTGGAGAGTTGAAGAAGAAGAAATAGATGAAGAAGAAGAAAACGAAGAAAATGGAAATGGCAAATCCACTAACTCAGAACTAGAAAGTATTGTAAGTGGATTAAAATCTCAAAATATCAAAACTATTGTTGTGGACGAAGCTCACCATTTAAAAAATGATTGGTGGCAAACGCTTACAAAAGTCAAAGATAGATTAGACCCGATTATTGTTGGCCTAACCGCTACACCTCCTTATGACGTAACAGCTACAGAATGGCAACGCTATATTGACTTAAATGGGCCAGTTGATACAGAAATTTCAGTACCAGAATTAGTGATTGAAGGGGATTTATGCCCGCATCAAGATTACGTTCATTTTACTTTACCAACAGAAAAAGAAAGCCTAAAAATTGTTGAATTCAGGCAGAACATTGAAAAGCTTTTTGAGGAAATAAAAAGTGACGAAACCATTATTCAGGCAATCGAGCAACATCCTATTTGGCAACATCCTACGGAGCATTTGGATTGGATTTATAGCAATCTTTCCTATTATTCGGCTTGCTTGATTTATCTGGAATCGAACGAAAAGGAAATACCTGAAACACATCTAGAAGTCATTGGCGATAAAAAGTTTGAAATCCCCAAACTTGATTACGAATGGATTGAAACGCTTTTAGATTTCTATCTATACAAAGAAAAGGAGCATTTCAATGAATTTGAAGAGCATCAAAAAACACTTGAAAACCGACTACGAAGATATGGAGCAATTGAAAGGCGACAAATCAACTTTTCGCACAACAAACGTCTAACAGGATTTTTGACTTCAAGTATTAGCAAATTAAACGGCATCAAAGAGATTGTTGATTTTGAATATAACCAATTGAGAAAAGACTTGCGATTGGTGATACTTTCTGACTTTATCCGAAAAGAATTTTTCATCAATGCGTCTGAAAACAATCTCGAATTGAACAAAATTGGGATCATTCCAATCTTTGAAAAATTAAGAAGAGAAAACAAGGACAATAAAAGAATTGCAGTCCTCACGGGTTCTATGATTATTATTCCAGTTAGTGCTTATGCTGCATTTGAAGCGAAGGCAGCAAAATATGGAATAACTCAAATCAATTCAAGTCCAGTTCCTTTTGACGACAGTTACGTATTAATAAACCAAACCGAGCAACTAAAACACGATATTGTTCATATTATAACTCAAATTTTTCAACGTGGAGAAATAGAAGTTTTGATAGGCACAAAATCCTTGCTAGGAGAAGGATGGGATGCCCCAGCTATCAATTCATTAATCTTGGCAAGTTTTGTTGGTTCTTTTGTGCTTTCAAATCAAATGCGTGGCAGAGCCATTAGAACTCAAAATGGAAATGGAGATAAAACAGGAAATATTTGGCACTTGGCATGCATCGATCCAACCTCGCCAACAGGTGGAGACGATTTTGATTTACTAAAAAGGCGATTTAGAAGTTTTGTGGGCGTTTCATTCGAAGAAGTGCCAGGAATTGAAAACGGAATTGGACGCTTGAACTTATCAGAAAACATACACCACAGTAAAGAAGTAAAGAAAAAGAATGTGGAAATGTTCATTTATGCAGGAAACAGAGAGAATTTAAAGCATAGATGGAAAACGGCACTTGAAACAGGCGTTACACTTGTTGAAGAAATCAAAATTCCATTTTCAGAAGAAAAAGAATACAAAGCCGTTAAGTCAATGTATTTGAATAAAACAATTCGAAACCTTCTAGCGACTTTGGGTTCAGGATTGATCGGTTTTGGTTTGGAAAGTCTACAAGGACTTAGTAGAGCAGCAAGAGACATAGAAACTACTCAAGATTTGTATGTATTCCTTGCAATTTTTGGAGCAATGGGAATGGTTATTTTTGGAAGACTTACTTTTAAAACCTTAAGATTATATTTCAAGTACCGAGATATTTCAAAAGACATTCAGCAAATTGGGGATGCACTCTTAAACTCCTTAATCAAAGCAGGAGCCATAAATACAGACTACTCAAAATTAAAGGTAGAAACCTCAGTAGATAATTGGGGTGCGATTTACTGCCATTTAGAAGGTGGGACGACTTTTGACAAATCAACTTTTATATCTGCACTTCAAGAAGTAATTTCACCAATTAACAATCCAAGATATGTGATTATCAGAAAGAACATTTTTATGCTTTTTGTTAAGCAAAAGGATTATCACTCCGTTCCAGAAATACTCGGAAGAAACAAGAACTTAGCAGAATATTTTAAAAACCAATGGGAACGACTCGTTGGTTCTTGCGACTTGGTTTTTACAAGGTCGCTTGAGGGTAGAAAATTACTTTTAAGGTCAAGAGTAAAATCCTTAGCAGCACAATTTGATGATGAAATAGAACACGTAAACAAGTGGAAATGAGAAAAGTACTCCACTCAACATTTAAGAAAACTGACTTTGATAACTTTCCTCCGATTGGTGGATTGATGGTTTCGAAAATGGTGAAAGTTGACAGAAAGAAGCCACTATTTATGACCAATAAAAAAAAAGAAATGATTCATGAAAAATGAAATAGATAATATTCTTTTTTCACGTTTTGTAAAACAAGCCATACCTTTTGAGTTTGTTTCAATTCAGGAGGTATACAAACGCGTTTCGGAAAGTAACTATGATTTATCTAAACCACACCGAATAGCTTTTAATGCATTAATTATTGTTTTAGAGGGAGAAAGTAGCCACTTCGTGGATTTTAAAGAAGAGGTATTATCACCTGGTGTAATTCTTCCATTAACCAAAGGACAGGTTCATTCATTTAACAAAGAACTTACCATAAGTGGCTATGTGATTTTATTTGAAGAAAGCTTCATCATTCAAAATACAAGCGACAAAAACTTATTTCACTTTCTTCAAATTTTTCATACCTCAAATATTCTAATCGGTAAAGAAAACTTTGTTAGCTTGAAACCTATATTGCAGTTAATTGAAAGCTTACTAACAGACATAGATGATAATTTGAAATCAGAAGTTGTTCATTCTGCTTTTTTGACCCTGCTCTTCCAAATCAAACGACTTGCCTGTAATCAACATAAATTTTTTGATACCCAAAGATTTAAGGACTTCCATCTATTTAAACAATTAATTAATAAACACTATAGTGAGATACATAATGCTAAAGATTATGCAGATAAGCTAAATGTATCTTACAATTATTTAAATGAAATTTGTAAAGAAATTAGTCAGAAAACAGCCAAAGAATTTATAGACAACTGGTTATTATTGGAAATAAAACGAAACATTTCAGAACAGAAATACACATCTCAGGAAATTGCGTTTAAAATGGGGTTTAATGAACCTTCTAACTTTATTCGCTTTTTTAAAAAGCATACTAAAATCACCCCGCTTCAATTTCAGGAAAAACTGAAAAAAACTCCCTCAATTAGAGATTGACTATCTAAAAAATCACATTGATAATCAACCAAAGACTACGCTACATGATATTTGTATCAAGTAAAATTTGATATAAAAAAAATAAAAATGGTAGCACAATCAGAAAGAACTTTAAAACAAGCAATTGAAAGTTTAATTAAGGCAGGAACAGCTTTTGATGTCGAACAACTGGAATTAATTTATCATGAAAACCTTAAAGTTTTTATGGTAGATGAGATAGGGCAGAGTTCTAAGTTAAACAAAAAGACTGTTAAAAGCATGTTTCAGTCGAAACGGGAAAATGGAGATGCTCCATTAAATAATTGGGCAGAATTTAGTCATATCGAGGCAGATGGAAATTTAGGCCATGTTATTGTAATTCGCAAAGTTAACCTAACTGGTATTGAACAACAATTTGTATTCAATATAGAGTTAATATGGGAGGATGACCGTTGGCAAGTCACAAGAGAAGTGGCCGTTGTTCAACCCTCAAAATAATAGTTCGTGCAAATCCTGCAAATCTGCGGGATTTGCATTAAACAATTGATTACCTATATATAATAATAAAAAATGAATAAAAGCATTCTAATTACAGGAGCAAATGGTAGGGTGGTACAAAATTGGAAAGCAGTATCTACTATTTCCTCCCTACCATTTACTGGATCATAGGCTCTTAAAACTCAGATTAAAAATAATCAAGAGTTTGCAGGGAATTGAAATATTCTCTCTTTTTGCTATCTTTATTATTCAGGTTTAGAAAGTGGGGTCTCCGCAACATTTTTTAGCCAGAACCTGAAAGCATTTCTTAGAACAATTAGCGAAATTGAGACGAAGGGCTAAATTTTTAATTGGATTAATAGGCATTATAGTAATTGGACTATTCGTTCCACAGAATTTTTCAATGCCTGTAGAAGGTGCAACAAGTAGAGATTATAATAAAAACTCATTTTGGTACTACCCTTGGGGAAAATCAGGAACACATAAAGGTGTCGATATTTTTGCTAAGAAAGGGACAACTTTAAATTCCTCAACATCTGGATTGATACTTTATGAAGGTGAGATTGAAATGGGGGGCAAAGTAATAATTATACTAGGTCCAAAATGGCGGATTCACTATTATGCGCATTTAGACGAAATAAAATCTTCCGTAGGCTGGATTAATAAAAACAAGATAATAGGAACTGTAGGTGATAGTGGTAATGCAAAAGGAAAACAGCCACATCTGCATTATTCAATAGTAACATTAATTCCCTACTTCTGGAGAATTGATTCAGAACAGCAAGGGTGGAAGAAGATGTTCTTTCTAAATCCAATTACGTATTTGAAGACAATCCGCAAATAAGAAATGCTTCCTGTCAGTAGCTATAAAAATATAGAGTGGCTTGTGTCGTTGGTTAGTTCAGTTCTTGTAGTTAATTTTACTACTGGGGTCAATTAATCACATAGTAGAGCCTTACATTTTGTGTCTTTGACCATTCGTCATTTAATATGAAAGTTAAAATAAGAAATATAGTATTCTTAAGTATACTGATAGCTTTAACTGGGTGTCCGATTTCTAGGAAGTGGACTGAAGAAGAAAGGGAAACGTTTAAAAAGAAATGTGAAAATCAAATTTACTTTGATCCTGACCCGATTTGTTTTACTGGCTTTTTATTTGAAGAAATAGATACTGTAACAGTAATTGAAAAGGATAGCTCAACAAATTTAGATACGTTATTCATTTATCCCGCTCAAAAAAGAAGCAAATACGATGAACAACAGCAGAAATACTGGGGATCTGCAGATGTTCAATTCAATGTAAATCATACTTACGAATTTTATCTTGGAACAGACACTCCCTATGTTCTCGATAATATGGAAATGATTATGTGGGCCAATTTACAATGACAGGGGAGGGATGGGGATGCGAAATGGGTAATTTTACGATTGATGACAAAAAATTTGAACACCAGGGAAATATTTACTTCAGAAAAAGAGGGTTTAAATATGACTGGGAATAAAAAGCGATCATACAGCAATAGCTAAAAAATCATAGTAGCCTTTCGGGATGGCAATACTTTTTAGCGGCACGGTGCTATACCATTTGAATGAAGAATACAATAAATATAGAAGAAAGGAAGCAAATATGGATAGCTTTATCTGAGTTCTATCTTGATACTGAATTGAAAGAATCGGATTTCAGAGCTATTGCTTTCAAAATTATTGAAAGTCCATACTCTTTTGATGAAGCGAGGGAAATCAATAAATATGAAGTTTTTCCTGTTTTGCAGTCCAATCTTTTGAGTGTTGCGGGTGAATGGGCAGCCTTTGACGAAAAGTGGCTTATTAACAACATAATTGATTCCTTAACTGATAGAAATGCAGTTAAAAAGATAGGAATTGAAAGTTCTTTTTTGACTTTTAAATGGATGCAAAAGGATTATTGGAAAAAACTTGAAAGAGTTTATCATCAGCTAAAATCCTGACTCTTTGGTATGGCTTATCGAAAAAATTGGAAGAAATGAATTGAGTCATTAGCCCACTAGTCCAAGATGAATAGATAACATTAGCAGTACCTGTCAGGTTTATAAGTATCAAAATTTGGTTTTACTTTTAACGATTATATCAGTAAATTTCTACAGGAATATTTTAACTAACACCACTTTTTAGGTAAAAGATGGCTTTATCAGAAGAACATATAGAAGAAATAGCTGGACTCCTCGATTGTGGATTGGTTTGCTTTTATCATAAAATAACCAAATCAATTGAATACCATCCTGACTCAGAGGAATTTTATTCCGTACCAGAACCTTGGCACGACATCTTGGATAAGATTCAAGCAGATAGGAATAATTACATCAGGTTTGAAAAAATGGATTCCAATCAGGCATTTCGAGTAATGGAGAATTTTGCCTGGTCTTTAACAGATATTGATTTTAGAGATCAAATCTTAGCCCGCCTTTCAAAAAGAAAACCCTTTCAACATTTTAAGTTTTTAATTGATTCTTCTGAGTATCGACAAGACTGGTTTGATTTTAAAAAGAAAGCGTACATTGAGTGGGTGAAAGAGCAGATTTGATTTATTTTCAACCATGTTCTAACGGACAAAAATTCAGACATAAAAAAAGCCTATCCAAAAAGTTTGAATAGGCTTTGTAGTGGTGATCCGTTCAGGATTCGAACCTGAGACCTACTGCTTAGAAGGCAGTTGCTCTATCCAGCTGAGCTAACCGAACCTAGAAAAACCCTTTTTATTTACAGGTGAGGGATTCGAACCTGAGACCTTCCTGAATTAAAAATCGGGATGCCCAATCAAGTTGAGCTAAAGGACTAAATCTATATCAAAGTTGGGAAAATTAACCGCTTTTCCCTTAAGCGAGTGCAAAGAAAAGCAATTCTATTTTTTTATACAAAGCTTTTCTCATGAATTCTCATAAAAATATTTCTTAAAATCTATTAAAGGCTGTAGATGAATAACTTAATTGAAAGAAAATTTTATGCTAAGCCCACCAAAGTAATCCCATCACCGCCTCTTTCTTCATGTTCGTTTTTCAATGACTTGATGTAATTATACTGTCTCAGGTAATCCCTGATAAATTTTCTTAGAATTCCGTCACCTCTTCCGTGCAAGATGCTGACTTCATTATAGCCTAACACCATAGCATCATCTATAAAGCGATCCACTGCCTGAATGGCTTCTTCTGCTCGCATTCCCCTAACATCAATTTGATGCTTGAAATTGGTACTTCGTTCTATCATGCCTGTTGAAGTGCCCGAGAAACTTTTCTTTTTCTCTTTTTTGATAGCAGTTTTGGACATACGCTCCAGTCGGTTCAGCTTAATTTTGGATTTTAGCTCTCCCAACATGATTTCAGCTTCTTTTTGTCCCAATGCTAAAACTTCACCTATGGTATCTTGGCCTTTTATTTTTACATAATCCCCAACCTTGATTTCACCGTCTGCTGATTTGAAAATTGGTTGAGAAGGCTTAGCTGGTTTGTTCTCGACAGGGGGCTCCATCTTTTGATCATAATCAGTGAGTTGCTTACGGGCTTTTTTAGTACGCTCCTTATCTGCTTGTGATTCTTTTATTTCTCTAATCGCCTGCTCAACTCTTTTATTGGCCTCTTTAATAATGGATTTCGCTTCTTGCTTGGCTTCTATAATGATTTGTTTCTTTTGGGTCTTGAGAAACTCATTAAGCTCATCATAATCCTGAGCACTTTTTTCCAGATGGCCTTCTCTTTTCTGAATTTCTTTAATCTTGCCTTCTAGTTCCCTTTTCTCTTTACCTAGTTGATTAAGAAGCTTATCATAATTTACCCGCTCTGTACCAATTTTGCCTTTTGCTTTATTCAAAATAGCAGGAGGGATGCCCATTTTTTCAGCCACTTCTATGGCAAATGAACTTCCTGGCTTCCCAATTTCCAGTTCATATAGCGGTTCTAGATTACGCTCATCAAATTTCATGGCACCATTGATGACATTTTGGTTCTTTACTGCAAAATTTTTGATATTGTCATAGTGAGTGGTGATTACTCCAAATGCTTTTTGGCTGTACAATTCCTCCAAAATAGATTCAGCAATCGCTCCACCGAATCTGGGTTCTGTTCCTGTTCCAAATTCATCTATCAAAAACAAAGTTTGCTTATTCGAATTCAATAAGAAATTCTTCATGTTTTGAAGATGGGAACTATAAGTACTTAAATCATTTTCAATACTTTGCTGATCACCTATATCTATAAATAAATTAGAAAAAATACCACAATTACTATCGGGATGGACAGGGATTAACAATCCACACTGCAGCATAAATTGCAAAAGCCCAACCGTTTTTAGCGCTACTGATTTACCACCCGCATTTGGTCCTGAAATAATCAATATTCGTTTATCACCTTTCAACTGAATGGAAAGCGGTATTACTTTTTTATTTTGCTCAGCCAGGCTCAATTTTAATAATGGATGCTCAGCATTTCTGTATTCAATTATCCTGGAGTTTTCCAATTGAGGGAGTACAGCCCCAATTTTTTGAGCAAATCTAGCCTTGGCTCTAATGAAATCCACTATGGCTAAAAATCGATATGCTTTTTCAAGATTTTCTAACTCTGGTTTTACCAAAGCAGTCAATTGGGTAAGAATCTTCACTATTTCCCTGCGTTCGGCATATTGAAGTTCTCGAACCTCATTATTCAACTCTAGAGCTTCTGTAGGCTCAATATAAACCGTTTGCCCCGTCCCAGACTGATCATGGATAAATCCTTTCACTCTTTTCTTATACTCTGCTAAAACAGGTATTACAATTCTTCCATCCCGGACGGTAATGGAAGCATCTTCAGGAGTGTATTTATTAGCCGAAGCTTGTTTATATATTTTTTCAACTTGCTTTCTAAGTTGTGCCTGGGCTTTAAAAATGTCAGTTCTAATCTGCTGCAAAGCTGGACTGGCATTATTTCTTAAAGCACCTCTCTCATCTATTTTAGCATCTATGGATTTATAGAGTGTAGCCTCTAAATTTACCGCTTTTCTTAAATTGAATAGGTTTGGATATTCTTCTTCAAATTCATCGAAGAAAGAAATACAATCCAAAATGGTTTTTAGACTTAGTTTTAAATCGAAAAATTCATCTTCTGTAAAAAAAGTACCATCTACTTTTGCTCTTTTAATGAAATGACTGACATCAATGAAATTGCTTGAAGGGAAATATTCTCCTGATTGAAATATTTTCAGAAACTCGTTTGTTTGCAGTAATAAGGGTTCGAGTTTTTCGAATTTTCTGATAAAGCCCATTTTGTCCACTATGGCTTGACCCAAATTGCTACTACATTCAGCAGATATCAGTTCTCTTATTTTATCAAAACCAATCCTTTGCTCAAAATCGAGGGGTAAAATCATAAATTTACTGAGGCTTTACTTTTTATCTTTTTTTGCATTTTCGACCTGTTCTCTAAGGCTGACAGTATCTATAACTATATCATAAACAGCTTCTAAGGTAGCTGGGTGATCCAAGTAGTATTTAAAACTTTCCTTATAGATAGAATCATTAGTATTATGATCTTCGAATATTTTCAACTCATAATGCCTTAAAACCACCTTTGCAGAATCCTGTGTTAAACCAATATTTGCTGCTTTGTGTTCAGCCAGGTAAATATCAGAGAGGATCACGGCCATTTTTTCAGGAGCAATAACACCTTTTGGTCGCTCTTCTTTTCCACTACAGGAAACTATTGTTAATATTGCGATGATGTAGATAAGTTTTCTCATTTTTATAGTAATATTACAATTGGCTTCATCAAATTCGTTGCCAATTATATTTTTGTAAACTGATATTGACAATTATCGTTATCTTTTTCGTTTGAGTTCTATGCGATGCAAAATTAACAATTTAAAAGACCTATTATGAGGGAGCTCTTTAAAAAGCTTCGAAAATATGAAATAAAAATTCGGAAAGCCGTCAATAATCAAATGCAGGGTGATTTTCATTCTGTATTTAAGGGCTCGGGTTTGGAATTTGATGATGTGCGCCCATATCAATATGGAGATGATGTGCGAACCATCGATTGGAATGTTTCCGCTAAAGGACATGGTACTTTCGTCAAAACATTTAAGGAAGATAAGGAACAGAATGTTTATTTTCTGATAGATGTAAGTGCATCTCAGGAAATTGGCTTAGAAGGCAAACAAAAATCAGATATTGCAAAAGAGATTGCTGGCATTTTGTGTATTTCTGCTTTAAAGGAAGGTAGCCAAGTCGGTATGGTTGGTTATTCTGATCAAAGAGAATTGTATGTAAAGCCAGGGAAAGGACAAAAGCATGGCTATTATGCGATAACGAGATTATTTGATTTAACTCCAAAATCTTTAAAAACTAGTTTAGATAAAGCACTTTCTTATTTATTAGGCTTGGTTAAAAGAAGAAGTGTTATATTTTTGATCAGTGATTTTGTAGATGAAGGCTATGAACATCATTTGAAAGCCTTGGCTCGTAAGCATGATTTAATAGTCATCCATATTAAAGATAAATTGGAAACTGATTTACCAATGTTGGGTATAGTTCCTATTAAAGATAAAGAGACAGGCAAAACCAGATGGGTGAATACTTCAAGTGCTACTTTTAAAAAGCATTTTCAGCAAAAAAATAAAGATCATTCGGCTGAATTAAAAGATATTTGCAAACGGAATCAAGCTGATTATTTATTGATCGATACGCAGGAAGATTATACCTCCAAATTAATTAAACTATTTAAAATCAGGAATTTAAGCAAGAAAAAAGCATGAAGAAATACGGGTTGAGCTTAATTTTCAGTCTTGCATGTATTATAAATTTATTAGGGCAAAAAATTGAGCCTAAAGGAAAATTCCTTCAGGACAGTATGGCAATTGGTGAGCCTATACAATATAGCTTAAGTATCCGCTATCCTGCCGATTTTCAAATATTAATGCCTGATTCTCTATATGACTATGCTCCATTTGAATATACGAGAAAGCAGTTTTTTCCCACAAGAACAGATAGTATTCAAAGTTTCGATAGTGTAGTTTATACTTTAACATCTTTTGAAATTGATAAAGTCCAGAATTTAAAGCTTCCCGTTTTTATAATTCAGGGTGAAGATAGTACAGCGGTATATGCGGAAATGGATTCAATTTATTTAGAAGAGCAAATTCCAGTAGTGAGTGATAGTTTACAAATGAAAACAGATACCATCATTTCAAAACTGGATAGAGATTTTAATTATCCTTATTTGATCGCTTTTCTGATTGCGCTTGGAATTGTCATTTTATTAGTGATTATAATTTTTGGTAAGAAATTAAGAAAGAAATGGCGAATCTGGAGACTAAACAAACGCCATAAGAAATTTAGAATTTCCTTTGAAGAAAAATTATCTTCAGTAGGAGAGATGCCTGTAGAAAAAATTGAGAAATTACTTTATACCTGGAAGAAGCACGCTGAATTTATTTCCAAAACTCCTTATGCCAAGCTGACCAGTAAAGAGATAAATCAATTACAACAGGATGAAGAATTGTATGAAAATCTGAAGTCAATAGACAAAACAATTTATTCTTCAAAAGGAAGACAGAATGCTACAGAGGCTTTTCAATTCCTATTGAATTATACCGATGTTATTTTAGAAGAAAGAATTAAAGCAATCGCAGATGGAAAGTAATAATTGGTTTAGTTTAGATTGGTTTTCACCTGAAAGGCTTAAAGCTTTTGAATATGAGTTTCCTATGGCTTTCTATGCCATGATTGCTTTGCCTATCATTTATTTGTTGGTAGAATGGTTGAAATCCAGGTTTAGCCCTAAAGTGCCAGTTGCATTTAGAGGTGAGGGAATTGGGTTTCAGTTTTCTTCTATCTTGAGATTTATTCCCTTAGTTCTTTTATTGTTTTCAGCTCTTTTGATGTTGCTGGCTTTAGCCCGACCACAACAAACCAATGAGCGCGTGGAGCAATGGACAGAGGGAATTGACATCATGCTGGTGATGGATATATCAGAATCCATGAAGATTCAGGATTTCACTCCTAATCGACTTGAGGCCGCTAAGCAGGTAGCCAATGATTTTATAGATGGCAGATTTCAGGACAGAATAGGGTTGACCATTTTTAGCGGAGAAGCTTATTCCTTATCTCCATTGACTACAGATTATAAAATGCTCAAAAATCAAATCACTGATATAGATTTCAAAATGATGGAAGCTTCTGGAACTGCCATTGGAAGTGCCTTAGCAGTAGGCACCAACAGAATGCGGGAGTCAGATTCAAAATCCAAAGTATTGATCTTATTGAGTGATGGGGATAATAATGCAGGAAATATAGATCCTGAAACGGCTGCAAAACTGGCCAATGCTTATGATATTAAAATCTATACCATTGCCATCGGGAAAGAAGGTAAAGTGCCTTACGGGAAAGATTTCTTTGGAAGAACCCGATATATTGAAAACTCTATGGACGTGACAGGTCTTCAAAATATAGCAGAGATAGGAGAGGGAAAGTTTTATAGAGCAACGGATAATCAAGCCTTAGAAGAAGTTTTTAGCATAATTGATGAATATGAAAAAGCTGAAATAAAAGAAACCCGTTATAAAGATACTAAGGACTATTATGATGTCTATCTGAAATGGGCTATAGTCTTATTCCTGTTCTGGATGTTTACCAAATCGACTTATATTTCGAATGTTTTAGTGGATTAAGGATTTAAAATCTAAAGTATTTCTGGACTGTCGTATGTGGTTATAACTATCTATTAATGGGCTCAAATTTCCCCTTTTGGGATTAAGGGGCTAGGTGCTTAGCCGTATCAGCTATCAAGGTATTATGCCCAGCTTCTAAAATCACATGCTCATATTCTTTTACATGTTGTAATAAATCCATCATATTTTCTGCTGTAATGATTTTATCATATTTGCCTGTGAACATCATCATGGGGATCTTATTCTGGTTGATAAGGAAGGCAATCAATTTTAAATCAAATTTCAAATGCCTGAAAACTACCCAAGTTAAATAAACTCTTCTTCTTTTTTCTCTAGTGTTCATTTGGGTATTGGCAAATTTCAGTAAACTTTTATCAACCAAGCCCATTTTTTTTGTGAAAGTTAAAATCTGATAGAAGTATTTCGGCTTCACTATCATTGCCCTAAAAAATCTTCTAAAAGAATTAGGGTAGGTTGCCAAACTGTACCAAAATGAAGTTTTTATTCCATCTGGTGCAATTAATAAAAACTCTTTTATTTTTCTTGGAAATAGCTCTAAACTAGCTAAAGCAAATTTTCCTCCCATGCTATAACCTACAACTGCAAATTTTTCAATTTGATGTTTTTCCAAAAGAGATTTTAATATTACTTCCCAATCTTGCTTTTCCAAGGCTTGGTTTCTGTCCTTCCATTCACTATTCCCATGATAATAGATGTCAAATGCATAAACAGTATATTCATCCCCTAATAATTCAGAAAAGGGAAGATATACTTCTTTTGATTGCCCAAACCCATGAAAGGCCAAAAGAGGGGTTTTTCCATTTCCAGCTATAGAATAATATAAAATATTCTCTCCAAATTTTATGTGGTTATACTTCATTTAGAAAAAACTAATTGATTGTTTACTTAGCAAAAGCCAAATTTAAAGTTATAATATAGTAAATCACAAAATATACTCAACTCCTTAATATTCAGTAGGTTAAAATATATTCATGAATTTTCAGAAAATTTATAAACATAAACTACCTTTGCGCGTTGGAAACCGAGGAAACTTTCAATCTATTTTAAGTTTCTTTAGTATTAGCCGCAATATAAGAATTTGAGTACAGAGAAAAACATATTAGAAGGAGCAAAAAATTTATTCATGCAATTTGGCTTGAAATCTATTACGATGGATGACATTGCCAGAAAGGTAGGGGTAAGCAAAAAAACTATTTATCAATTTTTTAGTGATAAAAACAGTATAGTTTTTAAGTCAGTGCATGAACATTTTTCAGAGCATAGAATGGAGATTGAAAATGTACTTGATAATAGTAAAGATGCCATTGAGTCCATCTATCGTATCTCAAAATGTATGAAGGTACAAGTTGAAGCTATAAATCCTACTGTTTTATATGATTTACAGCGTTATTTTCCTAAAGCTCACAAAAGATTTTTAGAATTTAAAAACACTTTCATCAAAGATAGAATGGTTAAGATTCTGGAAGATGGGATTGAATCAGGTTACTTTAGAAAGGAAATTAATCCTGAGATTCTTATTATTCAACGAATTGAACAAGTTCAATTGGCCTTTAATAATGATATTTTCCCTAGAGATAAATTTGATTTTAAAGAAATACACGAACAATTATTTGACCATTTTTTACATGGTATTTTAACAGTAAAAGGAAAACAGAAATATAATCAATATTTAAATGAAGAGCAGGATGCTTAACAAAATCAGTTTTTTTTGTGCAGTCGCTATTTTATTGCCTTTAGGCATAATGGCACAAGAGGAAATTACTAAACCCATGAGTTTGGAAGAATGTGTGAATTACGCATTAGAAAACAACAGAAATTTAAAATCTACCAGATTGGAGGAGGCCATAGCAGAGACTCAGGTAGGAGAAACTCGCTCAATGGGATTGCCACAGGTTAAATTTCAGACAGGGATGAATTATAATTATGAGGTTCAAAAGGCTTTCTTACCTGAAACTTTTGTAAATCCTCAAGGTGATCCTGAAAATTCAATTGCTGCACCTTTTGGAGTTAATTATGATGGAAATGCCAATTTTTCAATTTCTCAGTTACTTTTTGACGGTTCTTATTTTGTGGGTTTACAAGCAGCAAAAACCTTGAGAGAACTTAGGCAAAAAGAATCCAATCAATCTGAAGTTGAAGTAGTTGAGGCTATTACTAAGGCATATTATTTGGTATTGATATCACAGGAACGCTTAGAATTATTAGATGCAAACCAAGGACAGTTAGAAAGAGTATTGGAAGAAACCAAAGCATTATATGAAAATGGATTTGCTGAAAAAATCGATGTCGACAGGATTACTGTTAATTATAATAACATTCAAACAGAAAACAATAAGGCGAAAAGAAACTACAATGTTTCTATGAACATGCTCAAATTTCAGATGGGAATGTCATTAAATTCACCATTAGAGCTTTCTGGAAGTATTTCAGGTTTGAATTTGGAGGTAGGAGAGTATTTAAATAAAACGGAGACCTTCGATTTCAGAGAAAGAGTTGAATACTCTGTTTTACAAACCAATCAGGATTTGGCTAATTTAGATCTTAGAAATAACAAAGCCACTCTATTGCCAAAATTATATGCTAATGCTAACTACGGCTGGAATACAGGTACAAACCGAACCTCTGAACTATTCCAGTTCAACGACAGATGGTTGAGTTTTGGAGCAGTTGGTCTTAGCCTTCAGTGGGATTTATTTACAGGTCTGAACCGCTCTAGCAAAATGGAGAAAAATCGCATTCAAATAGAACAGATTGAAATCCAGAAAGAGCAATTGAAAAGCTCTATTAATATGGAAATTACCCAAGCTGAAAATGATTTAAAATCTGCCAAGGAAAGTTTGGATGTACAAAAGCAAAATATGGAATTGGCATTATCGGTTTATGAACAAGTTGAAACCAAATATAAAAATGGAATAGCAAGCAGCCGAGAGTTATTGGATGCTGAAACCTCAAAAAAAGAGGCAGAAACCAATTATTACAGCTCTTTGTATGATGCTGTGATTGCTAAAATAGAATTAGAAAAAGCATTAGGAATACTTTATTGATTTGATAAATATGAGACCAACTATAATAATGAAAAATATAATTTTACTACTTGCACTTACCGCTTTGATAGGAGCCTGTAATGGAGGTTCAAATACAGAAAAGCTAAAATCAAAACTTGAAAGATTAGAAAAGGATATTCAAGCTAAAACTATTGAAGCTGCCGAATTAAAAGAAAAAATAGCCGAGCTAGATCCAGAATTTTCGAAAGTAACTGATCAATCGGTTTTAATTAAATCAGAAACTATTAAACAACAGGATTTTAAACACAAAATACAAGTTCAAGCTGAAGTGGCTTCGCGCAAAAATATAACTATGGGAGCCGAAACCATGGGTAGAGTTACTCAAGTCAATGTGTCACCGGGTGATATGGTAAAGCGGAATCAACTCTTAGTGAAATTAGATGCTCCTACTACTGAAAATAGCATCAAAGAACTGCAAACTGCATTGGATTTAGCAAAGACTATTTTTGAAAAGCAAAAAAATCTGTGGGATCAGAAAATAGGAACAGAAGTTCAATATTTAGAAGCCAAAAATAGGAAGGAATCTCTTGAAAGACAGTTAGCTACTGCAGAATCCCAATTGGCTATGGCCTATATTAGAGCACCCTTCAATGGAAGAATTAATGACGTAAGTGTCAATACTGGTGAATTAGTACAACCAGGAATGCCTATTTTGAACATGGTGAGTCAGGAAGAAATGTATTTAAAGGCAGCTGTATCGGAAGATTATATCAATGACTTTAATCAAGGAGATTCTGTAGAAGTATATTTACCATCCATCAAAAGGTCATTTTCCACAGTGGTAAGTTCTGTAAGTTATGTTATAAATCCAGCTAATAGAACATTCCAATTAGAAGTGAAAGTAAACGAGTTTGTGGATAAGCTTAAACCTAATCAATTTGCTAAGTTAACCTTAGTTGATTATGAAAATGAAAATGCTATTGTAGTGCCTTCTGATGTTGTTCAACAAGATAATATTGGCGATTTCATCTACGTAGTGAAATCAGAAAATAATCAAAACAAAGCACAAAAAGTAAGAATTGAGAGAGGCAAATCATATGAAGGAATGACCGAAATCCTAAAAGGCTTAAAAGCAGGTGATAAAATTATCTCTGAGGGTTATAGGGAAGCAGTGAGTGGTATAGCCGTTCGTTTAGCACAATAATTTCGAAAAAAGATATTTATGAGCGATCAAAATAAAAAGAAAGTAGAGAAGGAGTTTGGGCTTACTTCTTTGTCGGTCAATAACAGAACTACCGTTTATGTGTTGGCTTTACTAATAGTGATTTTAGGAGTATTTTCTTATGTAAATTTACCTAAGGAAAACTTCCCTGAAATTTCACAGCCAACAATTTATGTGGGTACTCCACATCCAGGAAACTCTCCTGCAGATATGGAAAAATTGATAACTCGTCCACTAGAAAAGGAAATCAATACTATTTCTTCTGTGGATAATATCAAATCCACTTCCGTACAAGATTTTTCAACAATCATCATTGAATTCACCACTGAAACGGATGTAGACGAAGCATTACAAGAAGTAAAGGATGCGGTAGATCAAGCTAAATCCGAGCTTCCATCAGATTTACAGGATGATCCGAATGTATTTGAGTTGAATGTGGCTGAATTTCCAATTATGAATATTAATCTTTCAGGAAATTATAGTGTGGAGACCTTAAATTCTTATGCTGAATACTTAGAGGAGGAAATGGAAAAATTCCCTGAAATGTCTAAGGCTGAAATTAGAGGAGTGGATGAAAAGGAAGTTCGCATTATGGTGGATCCATTGCAAATGGAGGCTCGAAAAATTAGTTTCAATGACATAGAAACAGCCATTCAACAAGAAAATATGACCATGTCAGGTGGTAATATTAAAATGGGTAAAATTAGAAGAACGGTAGCGATTTCAGGTGAATATGAAGATCCTTCAGAATTGGAAAACCTGATTATTAAGAATGAGAATGCCGACATTGTTTACCTTAAAGATATAGCGGAAATTGAATTTGATTATAAAGAAAAGCAAAGCTATGCTCGATTGAATAATGAGGCTGTAGTAATGGTGGATGCAGTGAAAAGAAGTGGTGAAAACTTATTAATTCTTACTGAAAAGATTTATGAAGTAGTTGATAAAGCTAAAGCAGAAGTTTTTCCTGAAGATTTGGTAGTTACGATTACAAATGATCAATCACAACAAACGCGTGATCAAGTAAGCAGCCTTGAGAATAATATAATATCCGGTGTGATATTGGTTGTTTTAGTGCTTTTATTCTTTTTAGGAACTCGAAATGCACTTTTTGTGGGTATTGCAATTCCTATGTCCATGTTTATGGCATTTATGATTCTTGGAGCCTTAGGAATTACCATTAATATGATTGTATTGTTCTCCCTTATCATGGCTTTGGGTATGTTAGTGGATAATGGAATTGTAGTGGTGGAAAATGTATATCGCTTAATGGAAGAAGGATATTCTCCTATTAAAGCGACTAAAATCGGAGTAGGGGAAGTAGCTTTGCCAATTATTTCTTCTACAGCTACCACTTTGGCAGCTTTCTTACCACTGGCTTTTTGGCCTGGTATAATAGGGGAGTTCATGAAATATTTGCCTATTACATTAATCATCACTCTGGGTTCTTCTCTATTTGTGGCATTAGTAATCAATCCAGTATTCATTGCTTCTTTCATGAGATTGGATGAAGGCGGAAAAATGGATTACCGAAGAATTTGGAAAATAGCAGGAATCTCATTCGTAATAGGAACAATTTTCATTTTACTTAAAGTATATGCTATAGGTAATATAGCCATTTTATTTGGTGCCTTAGGATTGTTAAATACTTATGTTTTGACCCCTCTTTCAAGGAAGTTTCAAAAAGTATTTTTACCTGCATTAGAAACCATATATTCAAGGACATTAAGCTTTGCGATAAGAGGTAGGAACCCTTACTTCTTTTTAGGTGGCACTGTCCTAGCTTTGATTGGCTCGGTTATGCTAATGGGTGCTTTTACTCCAAATGTTTTATTCTTCCCTGAAAATGAGCCGAAATATGTAAATGTTTTTGTTGAATTTCCAGTAGGGACTGATGTGGAACATACTAATAAATTTTCTACCAAGATTGAACAAGAGGTAAAAAATGTAATAGAACCCTATCAAAATATAGTTGAGTCTGTCGTGGCTAATGTGGGAAGAGGAGCTAGTGACCCAAGTGACCCTACTGCAATGGGGCAATCAGACACTCCAAATAAAGCCAGGATTACTGTAAATTTTGTGGAATTTAAATTTAGAGATGGAATATCTACCACAAAAGTGATGAATGAAATTAGAGATGCTGTTTCAGATAAATATGCAGGGGTTTCCATCACAGTTGATAAAGACCAGGCGGGACCACCAACTGGGAAACCATTAAATATTGAAATTAGCGGAGAAGATTATGATAAATTGATTCAAATAACCGAGGATTTGAAGGTATTTATCAATAATCAGAATGTTGGAGGGATAGAAGATTTAAAAACTGATTTAGAAACTGGAAAACCGGAATTAACCATCAATATAGATAGAGAAAGTGCGAGAAGGTTTGGATTAAGCACTGCAACTATTGCCAATGAGATTCGAACTGGTTTGTTTGGTAAGGAAATATCTAAGTACAAAGAGGGCGAGGACGACTATGAAATCCAATTGCGCTATAATGATGAATATCGTTATGATGTCAATGCTTTGATTAATAAAAAGATTACTTACAGAGATCAATCCTCTGGTAAAGTTAATCAGGTGCCGATTAGTGCTGTGGCAGATGTTGAATATACCAGTACTTATGGTTCTATCAATCGTAAAGAATTGGATAGGGTAGTAACTGTGTACTCTAATATTTTAGATGGTTATAATGCGACCAACGTCAATAACCAACTGAAAGCTGCAATGAAAGATTTTGAGGTGCCCACAGGTTATGAAGTGAAATTTACAGGTGAGCAAGAGGAGCAAGCTGAGGAATTAGAGTTTTTGAGTGTCGCACTTTTACTGGCAGTATTTTTAATATTCTTGATAATAGTAGCACAATTCAATAAACTGACTGCTCCGTTTATTATTATGAGTTCGGTTATTTTCAGTACAATTGGTGTGTTCTTAGGATTGGTTGTTTTTCAAATGGATTTTATCATTGTGATGACCATGATCGGAATTATTTCATTAGCTGGAATTGTAGTAAACAATGCTATTGTACTAATTGACTTTATAGAAATTAGTAAAGCCAATAAGAAGTTGAATTTGGAAGAAGGCGAAAGTTTAACTTATGAAATGGTTAAAGAAGCGGTGATGTTAGCAGGTAAGACTCGTTTAAGACCTGTATTGTTAACTGCCATCACCACCATTCTAGGTTTAATTCCTTTGGCAATTGGATTCAACTTTGACTTTATTCAATTGTTTACAAGCTACGATCCGGATTTCTACTTAGGCGGAGATTCCGTTATGTTCTGGGAGCCAATTTGTTGGACTATTATTTTTGGTTTGACATTCGCAACCTTTTTAACATTGGTAATCGTACCTGTTATGTATCTTATTGCAAATCAATTAAATGCAAAATTTGGTATAGGCAGATAAGAAAGCTTGATGTTGGGGGTAGGAAGCTCGAAGTTTCCGCTGTCATTCTCTGAAATAAGTTGACCGTTTTTAATCGAATAAAGTTATGATAAAAACGGGAAAACGTATCAAAGCCAGGAAGAGATTTTCTGAGGAATTCAAGCGTAAAATCGTAGGTGATTTTGAAAAAGGCATTATGAGTGTCTGTCAAATGGAGAGACATTATAATATATCAAATGTCACTATTTACAAATGGATTTATAAATTTTCTTCTTATAATGAGAGAAATGTCAGGATAGTTGAGATGAAAGACAGTCAATTCAATAAGGTCAAGGAGCTTGAAGAAAAAGTTAAAGAGCTGGAGCAGGCAGTAGGTCAAAAGCAGATAAATATTGACTATTTAGAGAAGATGATAGAGTTGGCGAAAGAGCAATATGATATCGATATCAAAAAAAACTTCAATACCCCACACTCTGGTGGTTCCAAAAGAACAGGGAAAGAATGAGCTATAGCCTAAACAAACTTTACAGGGCAGTTGGGACAAGCAAGCAATCAGTCCATCAAGCCAAGCAAAGACAGTTTTCTTTTGATAAAGAACTGGAAGAGTTGGTAAAGTTGGCGGATCAAATCAAGAAGGTTCATCCGGGTTGTGGGGTTGAAAAGATGTACTATACGCTTAAACCTAAGTTTATGGGCAGGGATAAATTTTGCGAGATATTTATTTCACTGGGTTATGGAGTAAATCCTGAGAGAAACCACCGTAGAACTACGATAAGAGGTGTTATAAGCTATCCTAATTTAATAGAAGGCATGCAGATAACAAGGCCCTATCAAGTGCTTCAGAGCGATATAACCTATTTTTATCTCCATGAAAGGTTTTACTACTTGATATTTATCGTAGATGTCTATACCAGAATAATATTAGGTTACAGGGTCAGTGACCATATGAGAAAAGAGGCAAACTTAAAGGCACTGCAAATGGTATTGAAATCAACGGGTGCTGATTTAAGAGATAGCATACACCATTCGGACAGAGGGGCTCAATACAGCAGCTTAACCTACACCGGTGAGCTGAGAAAAAACGGCATGCACATTAGCATGGGTGAATATGCCACCGATAATGCCTATGCTGAAAGGGTCAACGGAACAATTAAAAATGAATACTTGAAAAAATGGGAAATAAGGAGTTTTAACGATTTAAAAAGGAAAACAAAAAATGCTGTTGATCATTATAATCAATCTAGGAAACACAGAGCATTTAAAATGGAACATTCTCCTAATGAATTTAAAGAGAATTTATTAACTTTAAATGCCCAAGATAGACCGAAGGTGATTATTTACACCGAGGGAAGGAAAAACTTCCAAGGGGCATCGAGCCCCTTAGAAGTTTGCCCAAGAAAAGAACCTCAGGCTCATAATTGCCCGTGGGATTATAAAATGAATGTTTAACCAAAACGGTCAATGCTATTTAGGGATCGACACGCTCTCAACTTCATACTTCTAACTTCCGACTTCCAACTCTACCACATGTCCAAAATCATTCTCATACAACTGGTTGCACTTATTTTCATTTTGATTGACCTATATGTCTTTCAAGCACTGAAAATAGGAGTTCAAAATTTCTCTCAATTAGGGAAAAACATTGCTTATGGTATTTATTGGGGATTTACGGCTATCACGCTTTTGGGCTTTTTCCTTTATCATTTTGGAAATCTAGATTTCTTTTCACGCGTGGCTCGACAGTTTATGCTGGTATTGGTATTTATGAATTACCTTTCAAAAACCATTGCCTTATTGGTGCTATTGATTGGGGATGTAATTCGATTCGGACAGTGGAGTTTTTATAAGATTACTGATCTTTTAAATAATTCAAAAAGTGGTATTGAGGGAGAAAAAATAAGCAGATCAGAGTTTTTTGCTAAATCCGCTCTTGTGGCCGGAAGTTTACCATTAGCTGCTATGAGTTTTGGTATAATTTCAGGAGCACATGATTACCGTATTCGAAGAAAATCGATTGTAATACCCAATTTACCCAAAGCCTGGCATGGAGTAAAAGTGGCCCAGCTCTCAGATATTCATAGCGGTAGTTTTTGGAACAAAATTGCGGTTGAAGGCGGTATAGATATGCTGATGGCAGAAAAGCCTGATATGGTTTTCTTTACAGGTGATTTGGTGAATAATGAAGCTAAGGAGGTTGAAAAGTACATCCCAATTTTTTCTAAGCTGAAAGCTGATTTAGGAGTTTATTCTACCCTAGGAAATCATGATTATGGCGATTATAAAAACTGGAGTAGTGAAAAAGCCAAAGCCCAAAATTTGCAAGATTTAAAAGAGGCTCATAAAATTATGGGTTGGGATTTGCTGACCAATGAAAACCGAATTCTGACAGTAGACAATGAGCCTTTAGCAGTTTTAGGAGTAGAAAACTGGGGAGCGGGAAGATTCGCTAAATATGGTGATATTAGCAAAGCTTATGCAGGAACTGAGGATTTACCAGCAAAAATATTGCTTTCCCATGACCCAAGCCATTGGGATGCCCAAATCAGAAAGGATTATCAAGATATCGATTTAATGCTTGCTGGCCATACCCACGGTTTTCAATTCGGAATAGAAATTCCCGGCTTCAAATGGAGCCCGTCTCAGTATGTATACAAACAATGGGCAGGACTTTACCAAGAAGGCAATCAAAGTTTATATGTCAATAGGGGATATGGTTATATTGGCTATCCTGGAAGGATAGGGATTCCGCCTGAGATTACCATTTTGGAGTTGAGAAATTCCTGAAGCCTTCAAATGCTGAATGTTAATATTGACTTAACTTATTAATTATATTAAACTGATTTTTTTTCGATAAAAATGGAGTTTTTTATCGAAAAAATATTTTCCCACTAAATATATTAACTATTATTGTGGTTGGATAATGTTTACTTATGAGAAAAAATTTACTATTCCCCTTATTTTTTGGATTATTTTTTAGTTTTCTAAGCCATGCACAAGTTCAAGAATGGCAATCTGTTTCTGATTTTCCTGCTGCAGGTCGAGATGGTGTGGTAAGCTTTGTAATTGATGATATTGCATATGTTGGATTAGGTAATATTTATGACACTTATACCACATACCTCAAAGATTTTTACAAATATGATTATGAAAACGATGAATGGACGCAAATTGCGGATTTCCCAGGTAGTGCAAGGACTTCAGCTGTCGCATTTGTAGCTAATAATAAAGCATATGTGGGTACTGGTTATGATGCCGATAATAGCTTTGCTGACTTTTACGAATATGATCCATCTACAGATACTTGGCAAAGTATCGCAAGTATACCAAATGCCCGAAATGCTGCTTCTTCCTTTGTGATTAATAATACTGGTTATGTAGGTTTGGGGACTGGAAATAGCGATCAATTAAGTGATTTTTATAAATATGATGCAACTTTAGACGAATGGACGGCTATTGCAAGTGTTGGTGCTGAATTTAAGAGGGCTGGAGCGGTAGGTTTTTCAGCTAATAGTAAAGGGTATATTTCTTCTGGGCAAAGAATTGATGGAGGTACTTTCGCTTATCAAGATATTCTTTCTTACGATCCTAGTACTGATACTTGGATTGAAGAGTTAGGCTACAGCATTAACTTAAGTAGCTTAATGTCAAATACTGCTTATATGGATGAGGATGGATTAGTACACATATTAAAATCTGGTTCAACTCCTAAAGAAGTGATTATTGATCTTTCAGATTTTTCTGTAAGTAGCGGTGATTATTACTTCACAGATGATCGAGATGATCCTGTCGTTTTTTATTTAAATAATGTAGTAATAGCAGGTTTAGGTGCAACAGGAAGTATATTCGATCCAGTTTATCAAAATAGCTTTCAAAAGTTAGTTACTATTGAGCCGCCTTTGGCACCTACAATAACGTACTATGGTATAGGATCAGGAATAAATGTGCAAACAGGTGAAGAATATGATTACAATTATATCGACTGGACGAAAAATGAAATAAATAATTTTGATGGAAATATTATATACCTCAAAAATGGAAGTGATGGTATGTACAGAGTTATTGATACTGTAGGGAGCAATAGTACTAGTTACAGTATCAGAACGGAAAATTTGGATCCTAATACCATGCATTTTGTGAAAATTGTCGCTTATAGAGGAAAAGCTACAGCAACATCTAAGGAGTTTAGTTTCCTTTCCGTGATCCCTGGTAGCAAAATCAATACCCCCAATATTTTATCTGTAGAAAGCACAGTAGATTTCAATGAGAGACAACTGGAAATTGTCAACTTTGATCGAACTGAAAAAGTGATAGTCGAGAGAAGCTTAAATAATGGTGCTTTTCAAGCAATTGATAGTTCTAATTTTGTCAGTTCCTTAGAGACTAAAACAATTACATTCAATGATCTTATCGATACTATTTTCTCTTCTCTAAAATACAGAGTTAGATTATATGATGAGGACGGAGAAAGGACTCCTTCTGATTACTCTAATGAAGTTGAATTTAATCTTAATTCTTTATCTCCTTATGTTGGAAATTTAGAGTTTTCAAATTTTGAACCAAACGGACTTTCTGGCTATGGATATCTTGAATATAAGGTAGATAGTGTTTATAATCAAAACTTGGCAGTTTTAGAATATAAGAGAGCTAGCGATTCAACTTTTAGGAGAGATACTGTTGATTCAAATAAGCTTAGGTTAAAGAGCTATGAATATGATTCCATAGAAGCGAGATTGATTATAAGCAATTTACTAGGTGCTGACACTTCAAATATTTTAAAAACCGTAACACCACTAATACACCCACAAGGCTTAAGGAGAAAATATACAAGTGTTAATGCAGTTGCCTTTAGCTTTAGTAATATTTTTTGGGGTGCAAAACGGTCTGGGTCTATAGTAGAACGTGCAGTTAATGGAGGAGATTTCATTAAGTATGATTCTGTGGGGAAATATGTCAGTAGCTATTATGATGATGATGTTGAAGCCGACAAAGAATATATTTATAGGGTATACAATTATGGCGAGGGGCCTAATTCTGATAGATCATCAGCCATATCATTAACAGCATCTAATATGGGGGTTTGGAAAAAGTTTAATGGTGATGGTTTGGCATCGGTTATAGATTCAATTGGTAAAATATCAATTGAACATAAAGTCATTAATGATGATGATATTTATTTTCTTTCTGAATCTTCTAAAAAATTATACAAATATAATTTGACGGACAGCAGTATAACCAAGCTTAATGATTTACCGGATGATGACCTTTTGAGATTTAAAGAGGTTATCTTTCATAATAATATAATTTATGGTATTGGTGCTCAAGATATTGATTATAATAATTTATCAACAATTTATCAGTATGATGTAATAGAAGATGAATGGGATAAAAGCCTCACCATACCTTATAATGAATATAGGTTTTTTCTTGCACATGGAGTAGAAAACAAAATCTATATGACATTTCATAATTCATTTCGCAACTTTGCAGTTGTTTATTTTGATACTATTTCAAAGACCTGGGGTAAGACTGAATATGATATGAATTTTGTTGTACCTACTTATATTTCTCATACTTCTGATTCACTTTTAATTTTTACTTCAAATGACGGAAAGCTTTCTTACAGTTTTAATTCCAGCGAAATCAACATGGAAAATGAAATTCCTGATAATGATGAAAAATTCTATAAGCAGGGGATTGCTGAGTATGATAATGAATTGCTTTATTTATCGCATCAATATTTATATACGTTGGATTTAGAAAATAGGCCCTACAGAACTCGAAAAGGTTATTTGCCAGTAGTTCAAGAAGATCAGGGTTATGCCTTCACTCACAATGATAAGCTGTTCTATGGTCTCTCAAAAGGAGATAGAGAAATTAATTATGAATCTGGAGATCGATACTATAGAACCGATTTGTTATATTATCAAGATAAAGATGCACCCTTGGAAGCTACTTATTTTAGATCTGATAGCACAGGAATTGAAGGAGCAAGGTTAAGTTGGATTGATTCACCGAACGATAATGGGTACATTATTAAAATTGAAATCACGGACAGTACTTATGTAATTGATACATTGGAAAAGGACAGGATTGAGCATATCGTAGATGGACTACAACAAGATACTAGGTACTATGCGTATTTAACAGCTATCAATGGTGAAAATAAGGGAGTTACTATTTCTACCAGTTTTAGAACAAAAAACGGTAGACCTTCAAGCCCACAGAACTTTAAATCAAGGGCTATTTCTTCTTCCGAAATATTGTATACTTGGGATCCTTTAGATACTACTGAAATACCCGTAGATTCATTAGTATTCCAAGATTATAATGCTGGTGAATATGTATTAAATATTTCCGACACCTCATTTATATATTCAGGTTTAAATGAAAATACACAACCAGCGATTAATTTATATGTAGAAAATAATTATGGTTCTGCAAGTTTAGGGTTGAGTAACAGAGCAAGAACCTATTTAAATAGTCCCGAAATTAGTAAGATCAATATTCATGAAACTGCAAGCTTCTATGAATTATTATTTGAGGACAAATCTGAATACGAAAATTATTATATCATTTTCAGGAAATCTGAAATTGATACGGCCTTTGTAAGAATAGATTCAATATCTACTGAAGTGTACTCTATGGAAGAAGATCCTATCTCCTTTAAAGATGCTGATGCAGATTTAAGCGAGCAGTACAAATATTATATTTTAGCAGAATATCAAGGAAAAAATGAGTATGAGGATACTACCGAATATTATACATACCATTCATTACCGTCTGATACCATCTCAACAGAAAATGCAGTTTTATCTGTTAACCCATACTTAGATGCAGAGATCAGTATTTATCCAAATCCTGTTAATAGTAAATTATATTTTAGGCTGAACAGTAATATTGTAATTAATACTGTTGATATTATGAATGTTAATGGGAAAGTATTGAAAACTATAAAAATAAATAACAGAATTGACCTTTCTGATCTTTCTTCCGGCCTTTACTTTGTTCGATTTAGAACCAATCAAGGTGAAACCACCAAGAAAGTAATTAAAAAATAGGTTATTTGGTCTTAGCCGCATTACTAAGACCAAATAACATTTTAATTTCTATCAAATCATACCTTATGGTATTCTCTCATGTTGGCGCACGCGTTTCCGCGTGTGACTTTTATATATTTAAATACATAATTCACACTTTAATGTAAAAATATTTGGATATAATGTACAGTTTATTTTACTTTATGTAAAGCAAAATGACAATTATGAACCGTGAATTAAAATATCCATTATTAAGCAGAAAATGGAAATGGCTTGCTTATGCTTTTTTTCCTTTCCCAATAGTTTTCTTATTGAGCTTTATTTTTATACCATATCCCTTTGAATTTCCACAGGAAGCGGTAGCCGATTTTGTGTATTTATGTTGGGCGATAGGATTTGGTATGCTAAATTTTCTTAGACAACCGACAGAAGATGAAATGATTGAACAACTTAGGTTGAAAGCATTTGCAATGGGAGTTTTTTATTTGATATGGGGGCTTGCTGCAGTTGCTATTATCCAGTTATTTACTCAAGGGTCAATTTTTACGGATTTTATGAGTGCTTACTCAGTTGTTTGTCTACTCAACACTTACATATTTTTAAATTTTCAATATTTGAAATGGAAAAACCGTTAAAACCATGACCAATAACCTAAGAGTAGAACGGGCTATTAAAAATATTACCCAAGAAGAATTGGCTAAAATTGTGGGCGTTTCTCGCCAAACGATCAATTCCATTGAAAGTAATAAATATGTGCTGTCTACAGTGTTAGCTTTGAAGATATCCGAATATTTTAAAAAGCCCGTAAATGAGATTTTCTTTTTGACGGATGAAGATCGTAATTAGATTAATTTTTAAATTACATTGAGACTATGAAAAGAGGTATATGGCTAATATTGGTTAATAATTCATGCTTGTTTATCAGAATTGATGATAGTGTTGACTTAGGAAACCAATATAGATATATTCAAGATTACCCTCAGGTCATTATCTACCATAAAAATCCTGAATATGAAGGGGGAGGTATTAATATTGTGCTACCAGTTGTTTTGGCATAAAGGCTGAAAGAATTAAATCTTTATTTAGATTTTACTAAAGGGTGAATTATTCATCCTTCTATTTTATATAATTCGATGACTACTAATTGAATTGTTTTGCATTATTATAAGAAAATTATTAATTAATCTAGATAATTTTAATTTTGATAAAAATATAATTTGGGGTACTGATTTTTACGTTTATTATTACTAAAAAAAATACCCATTATGAAAAAATATCTATTTCTCCTCGTATTCATTTTATTATGTATTTCAATTGATTTACAAGCCCAAATAAGTTTCCAGTCTTTAGATACTGTACAATTTAATACGGAAGATTTAACTGATGCTAGATTAGTGGATACTGATCAGAATGGTGAAAATGAATTAATTTATAAATTAGATAATAAAATTTATTCGATTAAAGATTTTCAAGACAATTCAACCGCCAATAAAAATTTAATTTTTGAGGTTGAAGGTATAAACATTAGAAATTTTTCAAATTTCGTAGATTATAATAATGACGGGTATTTAGATTTTGCCGTTGTAACTTTTGATAATGAATCTACATTTTTACCTTACGCTATTTTCGTAAAAGGTTCTGAAAATGGATTTGTTGAAGACTTCAGATTGGAAGTAAACTCCTTGTTTTATGCCAAGTTTATAGATATTAATCAAGATGGTTCCTTTGAATTCTTTTATTCAGGGGACGGAAAATTTGGTTATGTAAGCGATTGGAAAAACGGATTTGAAGGCTTCGATTTGGAATTTCAACAAGCGTCAGTGAATGGAATAGAGGCAATTGATTTCGATAATGATGGTGAGTTAGAAATAGTATCATCTGGTTTTAATAGTTTTCACATTTATAATATTTCCGAAGCTCTGGAAGTTGATTTGAACTTTTCTGCGTCAACTAATTATACATCAAACACTATCTCATACGGCGATATAAATTTAGATGGGTTTACTGATTTTATATATAGAAAACAAGATGATATTTATAGCCTTATTTATAATGATGGACAATTCATAGAAAATAATTTAACGGAGTCACTTGGCTTTGTCAATGTCAGGTCCCCCAAATTAATCGATATTGATCAAAATAATACTTTAGATGTAGTGTTTAGAGATCAACAAGACCGATTAGTTTACCTGAGGAATCAAAATGGCAATTTCAATCAACTTGAAACTATAGGGAACACTGGAATTAGATCTATGGATAATTTACTTTTTGATGATTTTGATCAAGATGGCTTTATCGATATATTCACTTATAATTTAGGGGTTTATGATTTAATATATACAGATCAAAATCAGGAAATTAAAGAAATTTTCACAGGAGAATTTTATAATCACTCCAATGGTATCTCATCATTTGATATGGATAATGATGGCAATAAAGATTTAGTATCTATAGCAAAGTCCGGCTTCATAAATATAATTTATGATTATAAAAATAATCTTAATGAAGAGCCAACCAAATACCCTATCGAACGAGATAGCGATAATTTGAATATTTTTGATGTAGATAATGATGGATTTTTAGATATCATCTATTTTGAAGCAAACTTATCTGGTGGAAATTCTTTCCTATATCTAATGAAGGGATTGGGAAATAGGGAGTTTGAAGAACCAGTTCAATGGAAATATGTTCCGAATGGTGATTCCCTTTTCGAGACTGATATCAATAACGATGATATTAAAGAATTTGTCACTTTTCGATCCTTTAATGAAGAAATTGTTGTTATACATCCTAACTCGGGAAATGTCAATGATTATTATAATTCTGAAAATGTTATTAGCATTCAAAATGGGAATGGAATAAGGGCAATAGATGTAGGAAACTTATCAAATAATGACTCTGAGGATATTGTAACTGCAAACTATGAATCTCAAAATATTTCAGTATTGATGAATGATGGTGCAGGGAATTTTTCAGAATCAAATATTGAAATCGGTACTGAGGTTAAAAATGTTAAGATTTTTGATTATAATTTTGACGGAAATAATGATTTAATAATCATTATAAATGATGTGGTTACTGGAAATGGTAATTTACAGATATATTTAAATGATGGAAACTCTTCTTTCAGTCTTTCTGAGGAATTTGAATTAGATTTTTATGACCCCTTTAACATAGATATTTATGATTTGGATAACGATGGGGATAGCGATTTGTTAATAAGTAGTTATTCGTACCTGGCTCAAGAATTGTTTGAAAATAAAGAGGGGGTTTTTGAACCGGTTTCTGTTGATATAGATCTACCAGGTCAAGTATATAGATTTTATGATGATATCGACAATGATGGAAGAATAGATTTTTACTCTACAGATATTTCTTTCGGTAATATGTATATACATTACAACAATTCTGTTTCAAAACCTTCACTTGATGAATTTAAATTAAATATTCAAGATACAAGTTATTCAAGTGTAAGTGTTTCTCATTCAGGCTTGACTGCTTCAGGTTATTTTGTTTTATTAAAAGAAGACAGTAGCAGTAAATTAAATGAACTTCCTGAGGATAATTCATTTTATGCATCAAATTCATCTTACGGTATTGGCGGTGAGCTAGATGGTGCTTTTGTTGTGTATTCAGGCAATGCTGCTTCATTTGAAATTACTGGATTAAATGTTTCTTCAACGTATAAATTATTTGCATTTCCCTACAATAGTAATTCTCCAAATAATACGTTAATTGATTATACAGATAATTACGTATCACTAAATATTGTTACCAATCCCTCTATTTATCTATTACAAGATTTACCCACTTTAGAAATTGATGAAGATAATTCTACTATATTGGATTTATCAGAATATATTTTTGATGATGGGATCAATACCTATTCTGCATCGTCTGATAATCAAGATTTAGTATTAAGTTTCGATTCAAATGTTTTAGAAATTGATGCTATCAATGATTTTTATGGAGATTCTCAAATAGAAATAATAGTTGAAAATCAATTTCAAGAGGAAAACTATTTAATGGACCTAATTATAAATCCTGTAAATGATCCGCCCAGGATTCAGGAATCTACATCAATTCAAGTGGAAGGATTGAAACTCAACTCATTTAAAATATTACTATATGATGTTGATAATTCTAATGAAGAATTAACTTTTAGCATTAATTCTTCAAATAATGATATAATCAATACAAATGAAATTGATTTTGATTTTATCGAAGATTCAATCCAAGTCAATTTCACAACATTAAAATTAGGGACTTCAAATATCTCTATTTCAGTTTCTGATACAACATATGAAGTGTCCTCTGAATTTGAGATAGAGGTTGTAGAGAAAATTTTAAGTAATCTATCAGAACAAGAAGGAGTTCGCATTTATCCAAACCCCGTTCATGATGTGATATATTTTGAGGGCTTAAATGATAAATCATCATTTAGGATATATACAATAAGTGGGAAGATGGTTATGAAAGATATGTACATTCCTGAAGAATTGAATATTAGTAGCTTTCAAGCAGGGGTTTATTTATTTGTAATTGGTAATAAACAATTTAGGTTTATAAAAAAATAATAATTAGATATTGATATCCGTATTTGAGATTATTTAGTGCCAAAACAAGGCTATATTTTAATCTATTTCAGCAATGAAGAGGAGCAAACCAATATACCTATTTTGACGATGTGTGAGCATAGAGCACAACCATTCAGTTGTCATACAGGAAGAAAGCTATTATCATTTTGGCATGTAGTAACACTACAGCTACCAAGGGGAGTTGAGCAAGGAACAGCCCTTTACCTACAACGGAAAGGAATCCATCCGATTTGAATTTGGGCTGGCTTGATTTTGGCGCAAGGATGTACCAAGCAGACTTGGACAGAAGGTTTAGGGATGAAATACAATTCTTCATCAACATTTTTTAAAAACAATTCGATATTTATATTGATTAACTGATTAAATTAGCTTATTCGAATCAAAACATCAGTTATTCTAATCTCCTTTCATTCACATATATTATTTTTACTAACCTCATATTTATATTAAATAATTCATTTCATTTTTTTAATTTTTAAAAATATCTGCTACTTTAGTATTTTTTAAAACTACAATCATGCTTAAAAATTACACCCTAGCTTTCCTACTATTCACTCTGGTTCCTTTTACAATTATGAGCCAGAAGTTTCCCTTTAAAATCGGTAAAGTAGATAAAAATGATATGGCAATTAAGTCTTGCAGTTTTTATCCTGAGGCAAGTTCAATGATAATGGCTAAATATGGTCATTTGAAATTTCAGTACAATACAGATGCTGGCTGGCAATACAGAATGGAAGTAGGGGTGCGGAAGAAAATATTTAGCATTACAGATGCACTGCACCACCCACGCAAAAACGATACTCGCATGTCCTAATATTGGGATTATTAATGTAAATAATTGATATACAGCTTATTGTGTCGGGTTGGTTTGGGAGCTGTTTTTTTGGAGGACTCTCTTAGGTGTATGTTTCCTTGAGATAGTCATGATCTTGCATCAGCGGCAAGCTGTGCAGGCAATTTGTTTGTTGGCTTGTGGTCTTTTTAATGCAGCTTCCTTGATTTCGTCTGAAAATTGCTTGTTATCAGGCATTTTTCCTTTAAGTACTTCCAAGGCTGTAAGCCCGTGGAGTACCCTCAATGGCTGTCGGTGATAATCATTCACGGCATTCCGAACCACTTGAAGGGCATGTTCTTCATCATTGACGGTATGGTGGAAGATAAAATGATATTTCAATCTTTTGTTGAGTGCTTCCACCATGCTGTTGGACTGGACAATGTCTTTTTGGGCAATTGCTTGTTGTATGAATGGATGTTTTTCTAAGTAAGTATTGACCACTCCTTTGTTTTCGGCACCATCATCGCAGACTATCAACGTCTTTTCTTTTAGGTTTTGGTTATTGTACAATCCTTTTTTAAGGTTATGCAGTGCAATGGCCGCCCCGTATTCAGTGGATAAGGTCCAAGATAAAATAGCCCTAGAGAAATTGTCTTGTAGGATGTAAAGGTACAGCCTTTGATTTCCTGAAGTTTTGAGAAGGGTGATGTCCATGTGAAGAATTTGCATGGGAGCGGAAGCCCCTATGGGGCTGTATTTTTTCTTTTGGCCTTTGCTCCTCTAGTGCACCATGCCCTTGTCCAACATACAACGGCTGTATTTGTAGAAAGTAGCCAGCGACATATATCCTGCGGCTTGCCTGAGCATATGGTAATAAATAGAGGCCAGAGGCCAATGCAAGAGGCTTTTGTCGGAGAGGTATTTCTTTATGTTGGCAACTTCACTGGAGCAGAGTTGAAAGGGATGTGTTTTGCGACACAAGCGCATCAATGAGTTTTCACAATTTACTTGGTTTTTCCAACGGTGGTAGGCTTGGGGTGAGATATCGAAGAGTTTGAGAGACTTGTTTAAGGGGAGGTAAAGCACTAAGTGCTGTATTTTCTCCATCAGAAATTTTTTGTTGTTCATGGCCCATTTTCTGAAAGCATTGGAAGCATGGGTGAAAGTTTTAAGGATTCTAAAGGCCAGGTAGGCAGCTTTGGCAAATTTCAGTGCCTGTTTGTGTTTGAGAAAATCCTTGACCATACGGATATGCTGTTCATTGATGAGGCACTGCTTTGTGCCTACCAGTTTGGCAAGGTCACGGTGCTTCCAATTGTGCAGGGTACTTGATGGTACTTGTTGGAGGATGTCGGGCTGTAGCACGCCCAGTTGAAAATAAATGATGACATCGGAATGATAAGAATGCTTCATTGATTTTGGAAAGGGTATTTTTTTTTATAAAAAGCTGTAAATGTAATGATGGTAGAATTATTTCGCAACGGCTGAACGTGCAGGCTATCGCTAAATTAACAGCAAGGAAGGTTTTTTAGAAAATAAAATGGAAGGGTTAAATGAAGAAGTATAGCAGTTCCATCCGCTTCGCTGAGGAAATAAATTTGCAAATTGCAACTAAATATAGTTACTTTGAGTTGTGTCTAAAAAGCAGAAATTAATTGACAGGTTTTTAAGTATGCCAGCTGATTTTCATTATGATGAGATGGCTAAACTACTTGGATATTTTGGTTTTGAGGAAGTAAAGATAGGAAAGACCTCGGGTTCGAGAGTAAAGTTCGAGAATAGTGAAGGAGTTCCTGTTATGCTTCATAAACCACATCCAAGTGGCATTATGAAAAATTATCAAATGAAACAAGTAAAAGAAATATTAGGGTTATGAAACTTCCTTATGAAAGGTCTTCTTACATTAGGAGATGATTATATAGGAAGTTCCATGTGACCGTTGAAATTAAACACTAAACACATGAAATATTTGGGATATAAAGGTTATACAGGAAGCATAGAGTACAGTCAGGAAGATAATTTACTTTATGGAAAGGTATTAGGTATTAAAGGGCTGATCTCTTATGAAGGAGAAACAGGGCGGCTTTTAGAAGCTGATTTTAAAGAGTCTATTGATGTTTATTTAGTTGATTGCAAAGCTTCGGGAAAAACACCTGAAAAACCGTTTAAAGGAAGCTTTAATGTACGTATACCAGCTACATTGCATCAAAAGGCTGCACTTTTAGCTATGGAAACAAAGACCTCGCTTAACAACCTTGTTGCAGAAGCAATCAGGTCAAGGGTAACGAAGGAAAGTGCATAACAGCCCGTCCAGAAGCTAGGATAGGTCAGTAGTTGATCCCGCACGGGCGGGGCAGATGCCGAGAGTGGTGCAATACGATAGTGAGCAATTTATTTTTCCTTCCCCTGTTGGCGTACGCGTTTTCGCATGTGACCAATTAGGATTCAGCTTCAGGCATTAATCAAATACAGGAAGTCTTCTAAACCAATATGTTGATAAAAACAACCGTCTATATTGGCTCAGTTAAAATTGAAACCCTCACCTTGTAGTTTTTTGAATCTTATGAATGAATTAAACTAGAAAAAAGAGTCAGTTGAAATAAAAAAATGAGACTAAATCATTCAAACCTTCCTTTCAATCTCCTTCAAATTCTCCATTATCTTATTTCGTAAAAAGCCATTTATATCCTCAAAATGCTCTTTAACTCTTTTATTACCAAATTCAAATACTTTGTTGGCTAAGCCATCAAGGAAATCCCTGTCGTGAGAGACCAAGATCATGGTTCCTTCAAAAGCTTTCAAGGCATCTTTCAATATCTCTTTCGTTTTGATATCAAGGTGGTTGGTTGGTTCATCCAGTATCAATAAATTAACGGGTTGAAGCAATAGTTTAATCATGGCCAATCGAGTACGTTCGCCACCTGACAGCACTTTCACTTTTTTGTCAAGTGCATCGCCACTAAACATAAAAGCACCTAACATATCTTTGATTTTAGTTCTTACATCACCTTTAGCAACATTGTCTATGGTTTGGAAAACGGTAAGCTCGCCATCTAACAAAGCTGCCTGATTCTGTGCAAAGTAACCAATCATACTATTATGACCTACTTGCAATTCACCATCATACTCAATTTCACCCATTATGGTTTTTACTAGGGTGGATTTACCCTCACCATTTTTGCCTACAAAAGCGATTTTCTCACCTCGTGCTATGGTCAGGGAAACATCTTTGAAAACTACATGATCACCATAAGCTTTACTTAAACCATCTGCAATAACAGGATAATTACCAGAACGAGGAGCAGGAGGGAACTTCAAATTCAAAGCAGCAGTATCCACTTCATCTACTTCCACAATCTCCATCTTTTCCAGCATTTTTACCCGTGATTGTACTTGGAGCGTTTTGGAATAGGTGCCTTTAAATCGATCAATAAATTGTTGAATCTCGGCTATCTGCTTTGCCTGATCATCAAAATGCTTTTGTTGTTGTTCTCTTCTTTCTTTACGGAGTTCTAAATAGTGTGAATAATTAGTTTTATAATCGTAAATTTTACCTTGAGTGATTTCAATAGTGCGATTAGTTAAATTGTCCACAAAGGTTTTATCGTGGCTAATCACCATAACAGCTTTAGCATTATTGGTTAGAAAATCTTCCAACCATTGCACGGATTCGATATCCAAATGATTGGTAGGCTCATCTAAAAGGATTAAATCAGGTTTTTTCAAAAGAATTTTAGCCAATTCAATTCGCATTCGCCAACCACCACTAAATTCAGCAGTGGAACGATTAAAATCAGATCTTACAAATCCTAAACCAAGCAAGGTTTTCTCAACCTCTGCATCTACATTGATATCATCAATGCTGTAGTATTTTTCACTTAATTCGGAAACCTGCTCAATTATTTTGCTGTATTCATCAGATTCGTAATCAGTACGTGTTTCTAACTGCTGATTACACCATTCCATCTGATTTTTCATTTCTAAAATGGCAGCAAAAGCTTTTGAAGCTTCTTCAAATACGGTAGAATCATCTTCAGTTAATAAATGCTGTGGTAAATAGGCAATAATGGCATCTCCAGGTGCTGAAATTTTACCATAAGTAGGTTTGTTAGTCCCTGAAATTATTTTCAGTAAGGTCGATTTGCCTGCGCCATTTTTACCCATCAGGGCAATACGGTCATTCTCATTAATATTAAAAGTAATATTGTTAAATAGGGTAGTGCCACTAAATTCAACGCCTACTGCATCTACTGAAATCATATCGTATTAAATTAAGCAGCAAAGGTATTAATTAATCAGATGATAATTTCAAAAGCTTCATAATGTTTATTATAGCTTGAATTTTAAGTGAAAAGTAAAACTATTTAGTTGGTGTGTAAATTGGAGAATAGGCTTTGGCAATAGTGAGCAGTAGCATCATTTTAACTAGATTTTTCATATATTGACGCCTATGGCACTGCCAGCCAATAGCTTGTCAGCCTCTGGCCGTCATACTATTTAATTAATAGAAAAAGTTTGAAGCATTAAACTATTATATTGGAGTATTATGGATTTAATGAGAAAAAAGAAAAATGACAGCTTACCCAACTGCCATTTTTTAATTTAAAATCAATCTTACTTAATCTATAATCGTCACTTTCTCCATCACATCTCCTTGACGGATATCATCTATAATATCCAAGCCTTCATATACTTTTCCAAAGGCAGTATGTTTCCCATCTAAATGCTGGGTGTTTTGTCTGCTGTGGCAGATAAAAAACTGCGATCCACCAGTATTTCTACCTGCATGCGCCATGGATAATACCCCTCTATCGTGGTATTGTTTATCACCATCCGTTTCGCAATCGATAGAATAGCCAGGGCCACCAGCCCCTGTTCCATCTGGGCAACCGCCTTGCACTACGAAATCAGGAATAACTCTATGGAATGTTAAACCGTCATAAAATCCTTTTTTAGCCAAATCGTGAAAGTTTTTCACTGTATTGGGAGTGGCATCATCATAAAACTCTATTTTTAATGTGCCTTTGTTAGTTACAATTTCTGCTTTGCTCATTCTTTTAAATTTATACTATTGCTATAAGTTGTATGTTTTAAGTATTTATAGATTTATTTTCAATTTACTAATATAAATAGGCCAAAACTTAGAACTTAATACTTTAAACTATTTTTATATACTATTTCGCTGCCAAACCAACTGCTGCGTATCGGCCATTTCGTTAATAATGTTTGCAGCCTTCAATGTGTAAACCACATTCTTCAGCATTTTATTACTTACCCAACCATCAGTTGCCCATTCAGTGGCATGATACCATTTGGCGGCATCTTCTTTCTTAATTTCAAATCGTTTACTAACGATTTCCACTGCATCTTCATTTTCCATAAACTGGGCTGATGTTCGTTGAATTTGTCTTAGTACCCTTGAAATATCTTTTGGTCTTTCATTAATAATGTCATTATGGGCTGCTAATACAAAACAGGGCCAAGGGGTCACATATTCACCTATTCTTTTCAGTTCTCCTCTTTCTACATAGGGTTTAGTAGTATATTTTTCCCAGTAAAAAACATCCGTTTCCTGCTTTTCAAGTGAGCTTAATGCTCCTTTCAGGTTATTAATAATGTGGAATTGAGATTCCTCTATCTTTTTGTCATTATTTAATGCATCCACTATAGGCATTAAATGAGAGCCAGAGCCAATCCTACTTATGGCAAATTGCTTGTCATAAATTTCTTTATGGTCTTTTATTGGGTTTTCTGTACCACTGTGGATTCCCCAAATTAGAGGGCTTTTTACATAACCGCTAATGATTTTGGCTGGTACTCCTTGCAAAATGCCGCTGACTATCCCTTCTGTTAAAATAGCGCATATATCCACTTCATTATTGATCAGCGCTTCCCTCATTTCTCCAGTTCCACCTTCAAAGGTTTTCCATTCTACCTTAAGCCCTTCATTGTCAATTGCTCCTGATTCAATTGCTAAATGAATAGGGGTATTATAGTGCTCAGGTACGCCACCAATTCTTATTGTTTTACTCACAATGTCATTCTTTTTTTGAGTGTACAAACATACGATCTTTCTGATTTGGATTAATGGAAAATTTAAGCTTTTGTTTAAATTTTCATTCATTATGACATTTATGTTACACTTTTTAATGTGATTTTCCGTTCTTCGCAGGATAATTCAATAGCATGCCAAAAAAGAAAAAAAGAAGTACTTTAAAACATAAATTTATTAAATACTTATCCTTGAGTATTGGAGCAGGGATATTACTACTAGTATTATTTTTTTATAGTATAAAAGCAGGTCTATTTGGCAAACTACCTGAGCAAGAAGTATTGGCCAATATTAAAAATGCACAAGCGACAGAAATTTTAGATGAAAAAAGTGAAAATATTGGTTTTTTATATCGGAGTTATCGTTCTAATGTAGGCTACGATGAGTTGCCACAGCATTTGATAGATGCTTTAGTGGCTACTGAAGATGCTCGTTTTTATGAACACTCAGGAGTTGATTATAGAAGTGTTTTTAGGGTTTTGGTCAAAACCATTTTGCTGCAAGATCGGTCTGCAGGGGGAGGAAGTACACTTTCTCAACAGCTGGTTAAGAATTTATTTCCCCGAGAGTATTCCTATAAATTTGAAATACTAGTCATTAAAATAAAGGAAGCCATTATTGCACAAAGACTAGAGGAAATTTATACAAAAGATGAATTACTAACCCTATACCTTAATACTGTTAGCTTTCCCGACAATACATTCGGTATAGAAGCGGCCTCACAGACTTTTTTCAATAAACCAGTAGATAAATTATCTTTGGATGAATCTGCCATTTTGGTAGGAAGCTTGAAAGCTACTTATACTTATAATCCTCGAATATTCCCTGAAAATAGTATCGAGCGGAGGAATGTCGTGCTGTCTCAAATGCATAAATACAATAAAATAGGAGAGGAAGCTTACAAAAATGCAATTGCTAAAGAAATAGAACTGGATTATCGACCGATCAAAGCGGATAAAGGAATTGCACCTTATTTTAGAGAACAAGTTCGACAGGAATTGGTAAAATGGGCGGATGAATATGAAAAAGAGACGGGCAAATCAATTGATATTTATGGGGATGGTTTAAAAATCCATACTACCCTTAATAAAAATATGCAATTGTATGCTGAATCTTCCATGAAATCACATATGCAGCGTTTGCAAAAGGCCTTTGAGGATAATTGGGGAAATTTAGCTCCATGGAAAAAGAAAGCAGTTTATCAACAATATGTTAGTCGTTCGCACCATTACAGAGCGCTTAAATCACAAGGAAAAACGGAAGAAGAGATTCAAAATATATTGAATGAGAAAAAGGAAATGCAACTTTTTGATTGGTCAGGAAGTGATGTGCAAACTTTAAGTGTAATTGATAGTATTCAGCATGCATTAAAAACCCTACAATCTGGATTTCTGGCAATGGATCCAAAATCAGGGGCTATTAAAACATGGATAGGTGGAATTGATTTCGAATATTTTAAATATGACCATGTTTCGCAAAGTAAAAGGCAGGTAGGCTCCACTTTTAAACCACTGGTTTATATGGCGGCACTAGAACGAGGGGTAGAACCATGTGATTATTTCCCAGCAAGAGCAGTATCCTATGAAAATTTGGAAGGTTGGAAACCAACCAATAGTGATGATGAGGATTATGCTCATATTAATGTAAGCATGCAAGAAGCATTGAGGAAATCGATGAATACGGTTTCGGTTAAGATTTTAGAAGAAACAGGTATTTCTTCTGTTATCAATTTAGCAGAAGAGGTGGGAATTAAATCAAATTTACCCAGAGTTGCATCATTGGCCTTAGGTACTGCTGAAATGACAATGCTTGAATTGGCAACTGCTTATTCTTCCTTTTTGAATGATGGAAAAGCATCAGAACCTTATTTTATAAAAAAAATCATAGATGCCTCAGGAAATGTATTAGCAGAATTTAAACCTGAAAATCAATATGAGAAAGCTTTTTCTTCACTTAATCAGGAAATAATGATTGAAATGATGGAGGAAGTGGTAAATACGGGTACTGCATCTCGCTTAAGATGGAAATATAAGCTAAAGAACGACATAGCAGGTAAAACAGGCACAACTCAAAACAACAGAGATGGCTGGTTTGTGGGCTTATTGCCCAATTTGGTTACCGTAAGTTGGACTGGTTCCGATAATGGCAGTATAGGCTTTAGAAGTACTTCCATCGGGCAGGGCGCTAATTCTGCATTGCCTATTTTTGGCTTGTGGTTGCAAAAAGTGAATAGCGATCCAAGTCTTAATCAGTATAGTAAAAGTCAGTTTAGTGCTTTGTCTGATAAAGCAATGAGATCAATGGATTGTCCTCCAATAAAGGAAGATGGTTTCTTTAAAAAGCTTTTCACCAATCCTGACAAAGAAAAGAGTAAAGACTTTGATGAAGATGGAAAAGAGAAGAAAGGGCTGTTTAAACGAATTAAAAAGTTATTTAAAAATGATGAAAAGTAAATTTATGGACTCCATTAATTAATCTCTAAACAAACATAAAACACCTAGAAAAATCTCAATCAAGATTGTAATATTTAATATATTATCCTCCTATTTTTCTAGGTGGGACACATTAATTTATCAAATCATTCATATATTAGTCCTCCATTGCAAGAATGAATAGAAACATATTAAATGATCTTAAAACAAGGATGAATTATGTTGTTTTTTGTTAAACTCATTAATAGCTAACTCCCCCACTTTCGCCTAAAGCGAAAAGCGGGCCGGAGGGTAAAATGGCGGGCAGGCGTTGGCCTTTGTGGGAAGTAGCATCATTTTACCTAGTCCCGATGGCTATCGGGATTGCCAGCCAATAGCTGGTCAGCCTCTGGCCGACATACTTTTTCATCAATGGAAAAAGTATGAAAGGGAAAGCTAGCATTTTACTCAGAAATTTAGGGTTTATTGTTTGGATTTGCTCTCTGAGACACCCGGATTTATTAAAATATAACCATCAGAACATTAAAACGCTCTTATCAAAATTTGCTTAGGAAAACAGAAAAAAGTTATTTAAAAATGATGAAAAGTAAATTTATGGACTCCATTAATTAATCTCTAAACAAACATAAAACACCTAGAAAAATCTCAATCAAGATTCTAATTTTCAATATATTACCCTATTCATATTTATAGATAACATAGTACTATATCGCACTTGGTAATTTTATAGTTTATATTAAGTAATTACTAAAATTTTAAACTAAACTATAATAACTATGGCAAATTGTTTTGCACTAATGGGTTGGAGTTTACCCGTGATCGAAAGTATGCAAAAACTCAATAAACCTTATGTTGTGGTATCATTTCCTGATTTCGAGGATTATGCCAAAGAGCATGATATCCCTTTTGTTGCTTATCAATTTGATGAATGGAGTGATACTTCCAACTCTTTGGATTTACATGAGAAATTAAAACCTTTTAATGTGGATGTGGCCGTGCCGCTTTTTGAAGAAACCGTGGAATGGGCGGGCGCCTTGAATTCTATTTACAGGGATGATCCTCGTGTGTTAAACCGAGCATTTTTATTTAGAAATAAGGCCATGATGAAGCGTAAAGCTTTAATTGGTGGTTTACGTGTAGGGTTATTTGAAGAGGTTTATAATAAAGAAGGGGTTAAAGCCTTTATGAAAAGATTGAATCAGGCTAATCTCCAAGTAGATGGAGAAGAAGATAGCTGGGTACATATTAAACCATTTGCATCTGCAGGTACTGTTGGGCACCGTTTATTACGCTCAATGGCTGATGTTGATGAGAAATGTCAAGAGGACGATTTTCCTTGCTTGGCAGAAAGCCATCTACCAGGGACAGAATTTTCTTGCGAGGCTTTTGTGCATAAAGGCAAGATCAGATTCCTAAACATCACTGAATATGTGAAACTAGGATATTCCAATTTCATACCTGAGGGAAATCTATTGCATACCAAGCGTGATAAAATCATGAAGGAAATGCAGAAGTTGGTTGATTTATTCGGTATAGAATACGGAATGATTCACCCAGAGTGGTTCTTAACTGAAGATGATACCTTAAGTTTTGGAGAGGTAGCTTGCAGAATTCCAGGTGGTCATATTTTGGAATTAGCTGGAAAAGCTTATGATTTTGATGCTTTAGGAGCATTTGTATTATGCCATGATCCTAATTTGTCAGAAGAAGAGTTGAATGAGATATTACCAGCACCAGATGCAAGGCCTAAGAACTTCTATGGAAATGTGATGATATATCCTCACAAAAATTCTATTTCCAAATTAGAAATTCCTGAGGAGTTGAAAGAGGAACCTTATTTCTTAGACCATAACTTGGTTCCACCGATGAGCACGCAGAAAATCAGTGATCGTGATGGTTTCGGGAACCATTTTGGTACTGTAAACTTTAAGGGAGAAGACCCTGATAGAATGACAGAACTGTTATTGCATTATGAGAATGTAGATTTCTATCATTAATTAATAGATGCTTGTCGCAAGCGTCTCGCTTGTGCCTATAGAATTAAAAATTAGCGCAAGCGTCAACTTGTGCTAATTTTCTTTACTTTCATATTCTAAGCATTATTTGATGCGAAATTGAATATTATTAACGCTTGTCATTTTTTAACTTTGGCAATGAATCTTATAAATTTTTAGAATCCCATGGGGAATCAAACATTAATTGACAATAGTAATCAAAAATTACAAGAACTGTTAGAAGAGTTCTCCTCTGCGACTTCCTTAACAAGACCAGAGAAAGCGAACCGTCTAATGGGACAAATCGATATTCTAAGTGATTCTGTGGAAGGATTAGCTTTAGTATACGATTTGATTGAAGAAATATCCGAAGGTGGAATTTTTAATGAATCACCTTGGGCTGACCCATCCAAATTGGTTGCGGGATTGGTGAATGGAACTTTAAAAAGTGGTCATCCCAATTCCACAATTGAACTTTTAAGTGAACTCAGATTACTCGCAATAGCAAAAGGCGATTACAAAACGGATATTATTTCTGCAGAAGATGCTGAAAGTTTCATACAGGAAGTGATAGTGGCAAATTTAGAGTTTGTTTTCAATGATCCTGTAGAAGAAACTCGCCTTACTATGAGCGAGCATGAGTTGCATAAAGTTCACAACCTCTTCAATTTTCTTTCTCAACACATCCACTTAGATGATGTGAAGGAAACATTGGCAGAAGAACTTACGCTGATCTGTGAACAAAGACCAGTGGTTACCGAGAAGCAAAGAAAAATTATTGCTTTAGTCAAGGAGAAGATTGAATTAGACCCAAATAAAGAAGGGGATCAAAAATTATTGAGCTTCCAACGATGTATTTATAGACCAACTGATAATACTGCCGATAAAAATGTCACGGAATATCAGGCGGTATTAGAAGGTCTAAATAATACAGAACTATACGTTGAGGCAGAGGGAATGGGTAAGTCAATGCTGAAATATGGATTGGTTAGTCAGTACCATGCTGTCCTTTTAAAGTTCTTGATTGAAAATGAGTATTTTCAAACAGTTCCGGTTGCATTGGGATTAACACCAGTAGGCGAAACCAGATGGAATGAGCTTACAGAATATCTATCTGATTTAATATTAAAAACTATCCATATTTATAATGCCCAATGTATTTACGGCTTGGCTAAAATGCTGGAAAATGGTACTATAGCTCGTGAGGCAGTAAGATCGGGCTTATCCAATTTAAGTGGAATTAAAATTCATCCTAAAGTGGAAGAAAGGATTTTGAAATCCACTAGAAACCCACATCAGGCGGTTAGTGCCAGACAATATTTGATTGGGGCTCTTTTCAGAATATTAGGACAGCCACTTGGGGTAGGTCAGGGAAATAATCCAACATGCCAAAGTGCTAGAGGGATAAGTATGTGGAGTCAGCATGCTCCTGCAAAGCTGATCAACATGGTGCAAACTGCTGCAGTTACGAATGATATTACCTTCCGTTTTGAAGGTCAGGAAATCAAAGCTTCTGTTACTGGACAAGGCTTAGTGCAAAATCTGGATTATAATCTGGATGCTGTTTCTGTAACACTCGTGCCAATGTTGGACAGAATTTATAATGAAATGATGCTACGTGGCTCAGGTAGGGCAGAAGACCCCCATAAATGGGTGAATCCCGCACTTTATGGGCAATGGATCCAGATTGGATTTGCTTCCGCTTATGATTATTTCTCAAACGCAATAGTTGATTTTGATGGCTTTGTGAGAGTATTTTATGCTATGTGCCATCCAGATTATAATGGTGGACACCGTTTGATCTATCCAAATCCTGTTGGGATTTTTATAACAAGTTCTAAAGGAGAAATGTTAGGTTTCCATGCAGTCTCATTATTGAGAGTAGAAAAGGATCCATCTGGCGATTACAGAGCCTATTTTCTTAATCCCAATAATGAAGGGCGACAGGATTGGGGACAGAATATAAAACCTTCCGTATTTGGAAATGGAGAATATCATGGAGAATCATCTCTTCCATTGTATCAATTTGCTGCAAGAACTTATGCATTCCATTTTAATGATTTGGAAGCAGAAAATATGGTAGATAATATACCTGCCTCAGAAGTAGAAAAAGTTAAAACATTAGCAAAAGATAGCTGGGGGAAATCATATACTTGGCTGGAAACAAAGAAAAAATGGTAAAACACTCTTCGAGAATAGAGCTGAAACAATCAGCCTTAAAAGCAAATATTAATTTTATAAAAAAGAAAATAGGGAAGAAAGCTATATTTTCTTCTGTAGTCAAAGCCAATGCTTATGGTCATGGTATTGAGTCTTTTGTGCCTATGGCAGAAAAAGCAGGTGTGCACCATTTTTCGGTAGCCTCATCATTTGAGGCTGAAGAAGTACTCAATGCTTGCCATGAGAAAAGTCAAATTATGATCATGGGGATAATTTATGAAGAGGATATCCCATGGGCAATTGAGAACAACATTGAGTTTTTCGTATATAATTATGATCGTTTACCAATCACACTGGAAGCTGCTAAAAAGATAGGAAAGCCCGCCAAAGTCCACATAGAAGTGGAAACTGGAGCGAACAGAACAGGTATGCCTGCTGAAGAATTTCCTAAGGCTATTAACTTTTTAAAGAAAAATAAAGAACATATTGTCTTTCAAGGATTATGCACTCATTTCGGAGGAGCAGAAAGCTTAAGTAATCAATTTAAAATTGATAAGCAAAAAGCCAAATATAAAGAGTTTCTAAAAATATGCAGGGATAAAAAATTTGAACCTAATATAAGGCATATTGCTTGTTCGGCAGCAGCTTTGGCTATGCCCGATACGGTCTATGATTTGGTGAGGGTAGGTGTAGCGCAATATGGGTTTTGGCCTAGTCCTGATATCTATTATCATCATTTACAAGAGACGGATAAAAAGTCAGACGGTGCGCTAAAGCGGATTTTTAGCTGGAAAACGGATATAATGGATATTCGAGATGTACCAGAGGGCGATTTCATAGGTTATGGTACTGCATTTCAAGCCAGTCATAAAATGAAAATAGCAGTAATGCCTTTGGGTTATTCTAATGGTTATCCTAGGGCGCTATCTAATAGGGGATATGTATTAATTGCAGGGAAAAAGGCACCTATTGTAGGTTTAATCAACATGAACTTATTTATGGTGGACATATCCCATATTCCTGAAGCCAAAGTTGGGGATGAGGTGGTTTTGATAGGGCGACAAAAGAATAATGTTATTAATGTGAGCAGTTTTACTAATACTACTCAGCTTCTGAATAATGAAATGCTGAGTAGATTGCCATCGGCAATACCGAGAACAATTGTGAAATAATACTAAGCAGTTTCGAAATGGATTTTACAAAACAAGAACAGACCGTTATTCAAGAACTTGAAAAAAGGGCAGGGGATGTTTTGTATTTTAAGGATATTGCTCCGTATTTCATTTCAAAAAGTTGTTTACAAATTTCAACTAATACTCAGACTGCTTATATTCAAGTTGGGGATAATATGCAAAATGCATTGTCTGAGTATTTTCAATTAGTGGTTTTTATAAAAAAATTGGAACAGAATGGAGCTTGTTTTTCAATTCCATATACTCCACTAGAAGATAATTTGGTTCAATTTGGCAATGGTAATTTTGAAGAATATCAACAACACACTATTGCGGATGGAGATTTATTAATACAATTGTTTCAGTATTCAGCTAAGAAGTATGTGATCGCACCAAATGCTTCTGAAAAATTTCAGATTCCTGCTAATCCATCTGCAGTTGCAAAGCAGAATAAGGTTAACTTCATTATTCCTAGCTTTATATTATTTTTGTTATTTGTATTCATAGGTGTTATCGGCTATCAATCATATGAGGATCATAATAACTTGAAACTAAAACAAAAAGCAATTGGCGCTAATCTAGAGAAACAAACACAAAACATTGAATTACTGAATACTCAAATCCAAAATCAAGAAAAACAGCAGGACAAAGTTCGAGCGGAACTAATAAAGGATATTGAATTGATTAATAGCTCATTAGAAGAGCAAAAGAAAAGCTTGCGAAGCCTAAGATATTGGAACCGTAAACAATTTGATCAATTAGAGAAATTAATACTAATTACTAGTCAGGATTCTCTATATTAGAGATTTACCCTTTATTTGATTGCATTAAAATCATATTTTCTTATCTTTCATGGCAATTAATCATAACCAGTTAACTAACTATGAAAATTTTAGAAAAATTTAAATCCCAAAGTCTTGTTGCATTAGCAGCAATTTTCTTTTTATCCGCTACATTAATTTCATGTGGTGATGGTAAAAAAGAAGCTTCTTCAGAAGATGAAACAACAGAGGAAGTTATTATGGAAGATGAGAGCATGGAGGAAGAAATGCCAATGGAAGAGGAAATGGACAGCACAATGCATGAAGAAGGTGAACATGAAGAACATCCTTCTGAAGAAGGTGGAGAGCATCCTTCTGAAGGAGAAAGCGAACATCCTGCCAACTAAATCAAAAGAAATTGTCTAACTAAAAAAAACCTGAATTTTGAAATTCAGGTTTTTTTTTGCCTTAGAGACATTAAACTAAATCTCTTTGCTAGTAATTCTTTGAAAGCTAAACTTAGCATTACTCACTTTACTATCACCATCCACTTCAAAAATAGGGTAGGCCATAAATTTAACTGGGCTTGATTGTGGGGAAGGTTCAAACTTTAAATCTCTTCCTTTTGTGAATTCAATTCTGTTTGCAGGGTGTCTTCCAAAATAATAAGTAGCTAAGGCAGTATATTTATTCCCTTCGCTAATGTCAACAGGCCACCATTTGTTATCTGCATAAAATTCAGCCCAACAGTGGTATCCATTGATTCCTCCTTCATCTCTGCTGGACGGAATTGCTGCGCCAATAGCAAAACGAGCTGGGATATTAGCTGTCCTTGCTAAAGAAATAAATAGGGAGTGAAACTCAGTGCAATTTCCAGTTTTAGAGTCACATGCATAAACTGCATCTCCAGTCCCATATTTTTCATTTTTAGCATAGCGCATATTATCAATTATGTAATCATAAATTGCTCTAGCTTGAATTAATTTACTATCATTTTCTTTGCCTTCAGTTGCTTCAGTTACTATTTCTTTAAATCTTTGATTACCCACAGGCATTAACACATTTCCACTTAAGTATTTAGCAAGATTTGGATTTTCTTCCTCATAAGCACCTTTTTCTTTTCTTTTTACATGATAGGTGATTTTTACTGGCTTATTGCTGTGCTCTTCTTTAAGCTCTAAGTATAAGATTTTATTACCATATTCTTTCTCTTCTAGCATTTCATCTTCACCGTGAATTTTCATACTTTTAATTTCGATATCTTGAAATTTATCAGATTGAGCGATGGGAATCCATACCTTTCCGTGTTTTTGAATTTTAGGTAAAGTGGTTTCATAATAAAATTCAAACTCATCTTCTCCTTCAATTACCCCAAGCAATTCATTAGAAGCTGATTCAATCGGCACTCTGTACCAGGTTTTATCTTCTTTCTGTTTCCAGCTGTAGAATGGTTTCCCATTTAATTTATGAACAGTGGTTTCGGTCACATCCATAGCGCCCGGTTTTCCTTCCATAAAGAAATCTACATCATAAACATCACCGTTTTCGTCTGCTAAATCAACACAAGCAAAATGACGATTCGGAACCTAAATTGGAAAGGTATTCGGTATGAACTCTTACAAGTTTTAATCTCAATTCTTTATTCTCATCTTTTACATGAAAATAACCATCTGCCTCTTTGGTTTTATTGTCGATATAATTTTTTATTCCAGTTTCAATATCCGCTATATCAACCTTAGGAATTGGTTTAGAATTTTTATTTTTATTTGATTCATTTTCTTGAGCATTTTTCTTTTCGTCAGGCTGACATGCAAATAGAAAAATAGAAAATAGTAATAGGAGGGAAATGTTTTTGATCATAAAGTTCATTTGTTTTCAATGATATCAATTGCTTTATTTAATTTCTTATCTAAAGACCAAAGCGCATAATCATGTTTTAAGGCTGCTGCCAAAATGTAAGTGTCAATCAAACCAACACTAGCATTATAAAGTTTAAATTCATGAGAAAGTTTACCCGCCTCAATGTATAATTCTTCTTCATTAACTTTTGGTAAACTCTCCCAGAAACCTGTTATGATTTCAAATTCTCTTTTATTTTTTACGCCTTGCAGCAATTCGCCAAAAACTGGACTAATGGCTACTATATGTTTCTCTTTTAAATATTTGGGCAAAACATTTTTGTAATGTTCGTTACCCTTTAAATACTCAAGCCAAACAGATGTGTCTACTATAATCATCTAGACCTGTTTATTTTGCGAATTCCTTCAGCAGTAAAGTTATCATTCCAAACTAAAGGCTTTTCATTTACCTGGTCAATAAGGTCATCCACCTTTTTTTCATTCAAATATTCATTCAGAGCAATAATTAAGCTTTCGGTTATATTTTTACCACCACTTTTAGCCTTTACTTTTTCTATTAATTCATCTGGAATTAAGGCTGTAACTTTCATAGAGCTTTAAATTTTGATTTCTATTACAAATACACGATACAATATCGTATATTTAAAATTCAATTTAAAATCTAATTATTTTTTGCCTTTTAGCTTTTCTAGTTCTTTCTGAATTTTCTCTTTTTCTTCTTGAGCCTTTTTAAGTTCAGTAATATCTTTAGAAACGGTAGAAACCCCAATTACCTCATCTTTATCATTAAGAATAGGTTCACATCTTGTTTCAATAGTGAGGTTTCCGCTTTGAAGTTCTCTTTCTTCAACGATTTTCAATTTTTCACCAGCTAAAGCTTTATCATACCTTGTTTTCCATTTTTCCAATTGGTCTTTTGGTAAGATACTTAAGATACTCAATCCTGGTTTAAGATCAATACCCGATTCTTTAAAGCGATTTTTTAACACATCATTTACTACCAATATTTCATAATTGGTATTAATGGCAAAGTAAGTGTCTTCAGTATTATTAATCATACCATCCATTACATAACCTCTTTGCTCTAATTTTTTGGCGTTTTCTTCTCTTTGTATTTCTAATTGTTTTTCTTTCGTGATATCACGTGAGAATACCGAAGCACCTGTTATAGTACCGTCTTTTTTCTTTATTGGATGAATATCATAATGACGATAAGTATCCTCACCTTTAACGCTGCTTTTTATTGTAAAAGAAAGAATTTCTCCCCTAAACACTCTATCATAATAGCCTCTCCATTCATCTCGAACGTCACCTAACATCTCAAGTGCATTACTACCTTCCTTCATTTTTTCATACTGAGTTCCTTTATATCTCTTTTTGATGACATCATTCATCAAAATTATTTTATAATCAGTATCAATTAGTATAATGGAATCGGTAGTGTTATTGATTAATGCATTAAGATTGGCTTCTTTTTCGGCCATTTCGGTTTGCGCTCTTCCCATTTCTTCTTGGGTAGCTTCCATTTCCTCCATATTTTGGCGCATTTCTTCTTCCTGTGAGCGCATTTGCTCCGTCATCTCTTGAGATTCAGCCAATAGTTTTTTAGTACGTTCATTGGTCTTTGCATTAGCAATGGTGGAAGCAATGTTTTCACCAAGTTTTTCAACAAAGTCAATTTTGTATTCAGCTATGTTTTGGATAGAGGCTATTTCTACTACCCCTTTTATTTCTTCATTTATTTTAAGCGGAACAATCAATACACATCTTGGAAGCGTTTCACCCAAGCCAGATTTGATTTCAACATAGTCTTCAGGAACCTCTGTCAAGTAAATTTTATCCCCTTCCTGAACAGATTGACCTACTAATCCTTCACCTATCGCAATTTCCTTCTTTATCCTTTTTCTGCGTTCATATGCATAGGCAGATTCTAAAATTATTTTTGGTTCTTCATCTTTGTCATCGGGTTCATTAAGTACGAATAAAGCACCTTGATTGGCATCCATGAATTTTACCAAATTAGAAATGATTTGGTAGGATAATTCCTCAATATTATCATTATTATTTCTAAGGATATCTGCAAATTTTGCTAAGCCCTCATTTACCCAACTGCGCTCCTTATCTGCCTTGGCAGATTCTTGCATTTTTTCTCGCATTTGTAGAAGGGAAGTAGCTAATGAATTATCGTGATTTTCATCTAATCCTTTATAATCAGCGTCTAATTTGCCTTCACCAATTTTAGTGGTGAAATCTGTAGCATTTTCCAGAATTTCAGCCATAGAATTAATGTTCTGAGCAATATATCCCAATTCATTTTTACTCTTATAATCAATTTTTTCGGTCAAATTTCCTTTTGCTAACTCTCTAGCTGAAAGTGAGATTTTATAGATAGGATTAAGAATTAGGTATTTAACTATCCAGTAGATAAATGAGCTTAATAATAAAATATAAATGTAAAGAAGAATAGTATACAAAGTCTCAGCTTCCTCTTCCTCTTGATTTAATTCTTCTACTAATTTTTTTACATTATTATGCTCTTTAATAAAAGCATTATACTTTTTAGTTAAATTTTCTTTAGCATCTTCAACTGAAGTTTCTCCATCCTGAATATTGTAAAGCTCTTCTTTTAAGGGGGTCCAATAGACCACCAAATCCTCTACTTCAGCTTTTAATTTTCTATTTAGTTTTACCTCAATTTTTTCCTCTCCTAACTTTCCTCCTTTAGAATAAGCAAATAGAATCCTTTCTACTTCCCTTATATTTGAACCAATATTTTCTTTATTATCAGCTATATAATCTGGAGCAAGTGGTAAACTTATTTTGTCTAGGTTACTTAGCGTCTTAGTTCTCAGTAAACTTTGTTCATTTATTCCAGATTGCATAATTACCAGATAAATAGCAATTGCAAGCAGAAATATTCCAACTCCCATAGAGTAGGCTAAGTTTCTTATTTTCCAGTCGTATAGGTTTCTTCTCCAGTTTGCCATAATAATTTTAAATAGCGTTTAAAAAATGCTTATTCTATTTAACTTCTTGCACATTGAAATCAATGGCTTGGTCTAATGAATTAAAACGAATATATAAAGCTTTTACATAACCCTCTGTGTATTGGTCACAATTTTCATTAGGGTTCAGGTAATAGATAAAAAATTTCTGACTTCTCTCATATAATTGATGCTTATCTGCAGTTCCTAAAATATTTATCACCTCGTTTTGAGATAAACCTCTCAATTTATCCTTTTGCGATAGGAGATTTTCTACAACATCAATTCTGTACTCTTGACAAGCATCTTTATCTTCTTTCCATTTTTTTAAATCGATGTTTTCCAATTCAGGTACTTCAGTGCATGCAATGCTAATTAGAAAAATGGCAAAAGGAATTATCCGAGTTATTTTCATGAAATTGATTTTGTAGAAGGTTGATTTAATGTTGAATAAGATTTTTTGATAAAAATTAAAGAAGCAAATGAAATTAAGCCATATGCTAAAACTGCAGAAATAATAATAGACCCAGCATTCGGTATTAGTACAAAAACTATCACTAAGGGAGTTATTATTACTCTAAATACCTCTAAACCAAAGGAATATTTCTTTTCTTCTAAAATTACACCTGAACCTGTCACGCCTAAAATGATTAATGATACGGATAAAACTTGTTCCCATATATTAAACTTGTCAGCACTAAAGAGAAAAAAGCTGTACCCGCTAGAATTATAATATATTGAATTAGAACATATAAGCTGAATGCACCTGATGTTTGCTTATCATACTTTCTATCCTTTTCAGGATCTACTTCGGGAATTGGGAGCTGCCCGCCCATTTCCTTAGGTTGCCAGCCAGGAGGATAGAAAATGTACTTGAGTTTATTTTTAAAGCCTTTCATTTGCTTTATGCCTTTTCCCATTTCAACATAGTGTTGCAGGTTCACCCAAACAGGATTCCAGCTGGCAGTTTGTTTGGTGATTCCATAAGTAGGTCTTTCCTCTTCCTCTTGAAAAGTACCAAACATTTTGTCCCATATAATGAAAACCCCAGCATGATTTTTATCAATGTATTTTGGATTTCGACCGTGATGGACTCTGTGGTGAGAAGGAGTATTGAAAATCCATTCAATAGGTCCTAATTTACCAATGGTTTCTGTATGAATCCAGAATTGATATACTGTTACTAATCCAGACATCAATACAAAACTTAAAGTATCAAATCCAATAATTGCTAAAGGGAAATAAAAGAAAAATGTCCAAATGATTTGAAATGAACCTTGCCTTAAAGCCACTGAGAAATTATAATCCTCACTTTGGTGATGCACTACATGGCCGCCCCAGAACAAATTGATTTCGTGACTTTTTCTATGTGCCCAATAATAGAAGAAATCTGCTAAGATGAAAAGTAAGATTAGATTGTACCAAGTAGGGGCTATGGAAAATAATGCATAATTTTCAAATACCCATTGGTAGGCTGCCACGCTTAAAATTTTGAAAAATATGCCCGTTACCTGCTGTGTGATACCGCAACTGATATTAGTAATGGCATCATTCAATCTGTAAATTCTATATCTTTTTACAGCTTGAATAAGCAATTCAATTCCTATGAGAGCAAAATAGATAGGAATTGACAATATTATAGGGTTAAAATCCATTTCTTATTATTTAAGCTTTTAACAATACGAATCTTGTGTTCGTTTCGAAATATAACATTTTGAATAAAAACTTCCTCTAAAAAATGCTGAAATACTCATGAATAAAATTAATTTTGTGAGCAAATAGTAATTATGGACAGAATTTCAAGAGCTTTTTTGATCGGTACAAGCATCGCTTATTTAGCCGTTTTATTTTATACTTATGCATATTTTGCAGAGTTATCAGTTGTGAAAATCAAGTTGTTAGATAACCAAATTCAATTTAGCAATAATACATTATTTTACACAGGCTTAATCATTCCAATCATAATTGTACTTATCTGTGTTGCGCTTGCAGTGGTCATTAAAAGTCAGCCAATTGGCCCCAACTTCTATTTCAAAAACGAGAAAGCTAGAAATACACTTGCTAATTGGGCAAGAAGTTTAGCAGGGACATTCAATTTATTCTTTGCAAGCTTGTTAACAGTTTTCATATTTGTGAACAATGAAGAAGGACTTACACAAAGTGGCTACCTTCCATTAATTATCGTAAGTCTCTTGATTATCTTTTTCTGGGTATTATGGTTACCTTTTATTCTGAGGAGAAATAAATAATTTTTTAAAATATTTTTCTTTAATAATAAAGCTGGATATTACTGGCTTTAATTATCTCATATTCAAATATTTTCTAGGTATTGCTTGATGTATGACTTCATCTGTTTTTATGAATTTCTATGCCTAATTTACGGTAGACTGAAATCCAAAAAGCTTTACAATTAGAAAAAGCTTTGTAATTTTAAAATTTGAGTAGCTAAAACTTTCAATCCAATAAACGCGATGGCAGAATTTCAATATGACGAGGATAGTATAAAATCACTGGATTGGCGGGAGCATATCCGTATGCGACCAGGTATGTATATTGGTAAGTTGGGAGATGGTTCTTCTCCTGATGATGGAATATACGTATTGGTAAAAGAAGTGATTGATAACTCCATTGACGAACACATGATGGGGTTTGGTAAAACGATAGAAATAAAAATAACCGACCAGAGGGTTGAGGTTAGAGATTATGGAAGAGGTATACCACTTGGAAAAGTAGTGGATTGTGTCTCCAAAATCAATACCGGGGGGAAATACGATACAGGTGCTTTTCAAAAATCTGTTGGTCTTAACGGAGTCGGTACAAAAGCGGTAAATGCCCTTTCCAATTATTTTAAAGTTCAAGCTTACCGTGAAGGCCAAACAAAAGTAGCAGAGTTTCAAAGGGGTGTATTATCTAATGATGCTGAAGTTACTTCCTCTAGTGGTAGAAACGGTACTTTGATAGCTTTTGAGCCTGATGAAACAGTTTTTAAAAACTATCATTTCATTCCTGGCTTTTTGGAAGAGCAAATGTGGAATTATGCTTTCTTGAACTCTGGATTAACCATTAACTTCAATGGTGAAAAATTTCATTCAGCCAATGGTTTAAAAGATTTATTAGACAGAAAATCAGATGAGGAAACGAATCGTTACCCAATTATTCATTTGAAAGGTGAAGACATTGAAATGGCAATGACACACGCCAATCAATATGGTGAAGAATATTATTCATTCGTAAACGGACAAAACACTACACAAGGAGGAACACACTTAGTAGCTTTTAAAGAAGCAATAGTAAAAACCGTTCGTGATTTTTATGGAAAGAATTACGATCCTTCGGATATCAGACAGGCTATAGTAGCAGCTGTTGCTGTTCGTGTACAAGAACCAGTTTTTGAATCTCAAACGAAAACTAAATTAGGTTCTCAAAATGTGGCGCCTGATGGTCCGACTATGAGAACATTCATCAATGATTTCGTAAAGAAAGCATTAGATGATTTTCTACATAGAAATCCTAAAACGGCTGAAGCGATTCAAAAAAGAATTATGCAGTCGGAGCGGGAACGTAAAGACATGGCAGGAATCAAGAAATTGGCTAATGAAAGAGCAAAAAAAGCCAACCTTCATAATAAGAAATTAAGGGATTGTCGTGTTCATTATGATGATAATAAGCACGATAGGAAGGATGATACCATGATCTTCATTACCGAGGGAGATTCTGCTTCTGGTTCTATCACCAAATCGCGTGATGTGCAAACCCAAGCAGTATTTAGTTTAAGAGGTAAGCCTTTAAACTGTTATGGTAAGACCAAAAAATTAGTTTATGAAAATGAAGAATTTAACCTTTTACAACATGCGTTGAATATAGAAGAAGGTTTAGAAGGATTGCGTTATCGAAAAGTGATTATTGCTACGGATGCCGATGTAGATGGAATGCACATTCGCTTACTTTTAATGACTTTTTTCCTACAGTTTTTCCCTGATTTAGTTCGTGATGGACATTTGTATATTTTGGATACGCCTTTATTTAGGGTAAGAAATAAGAAGGAAACCATCTATTGCTATTCGGACGAAGAAAGAAGAAGAGCAATTGAAAAAATAGGAAAAGCTGCCGAAATTACTCGATTTAAAGGATTAGGGGAGATTTCACCAGAGGAATTTGGTGAATTTATAAATGAAAATATCAAGTTAGATCCCATTATCTTAAGTAATCAAACTAAGATTAAAGACCTCTTGACTTTCTATATGGGTACCAATACAATGGAAAGACAGCAATTTATAATTGATAAATTAAGGGTAGAGAAGGACTTGGAAGAGGAATTAGCTGAGGTTTGATTTATTGTAAAAATATTGCAAAATAATAATTATTGTAATATTTTTACAATATGGACTATCAAATAATAATGGCAGATGTTATCAATAGTTCTACTTTTTCGGGTAGCGCATTGATGAAAGATTTTAAAAGATTAATAGAGAAAGCAAATAAGTTATTTGAAAAGCAAATAATTTCTCCTTTGACCATAACGCTAGGAGATGAATTTCAAGCAGTAATTAAGGATTTGAATTCAGCTATAGATGTGGTTTTTTATTTAGATCAGGAATTATTGAAATCTGAATTTCAATTACGATATGCTTTACAACTAGGTGAAATCGAAACGCCAATAAATGAAAACATTGCTTATGGCATGTTAGGAAATGGGCTGACTGTGGCAAGAGAGAGTTTGCAATATGGGAAAGAAGAAAATAAAAGGTTTTCAATTTCAGGTTATGAAGGTTTACTCAATGAAAAGCTAGATAAAGCATTTATGCTTTATGATTTTTTCTATATGAATTGGTCTGAAAAGGAAAAATTAATAGCCTATGAATTTCTAGAGGGCAAGGAGTATAAGGAAGTGGCTGGAATTTTCCAAAAGGATAACTCAACTATGTGGAGAAAGGAAAAAAGCTTGAATTTAGAGGAGTTTAAAGTTGCTAAACAACTAATTAAATTGTTATTGAAGTGAACTTAAGCCTTATTTACATAAGCATCATTATTCTTACTGAATTGGGAAGCATTTTGTTTTTTTGGTTACTAGCCAAATACAACAAGGATAAGATAAGCCTTTCCAGTATAACGAAAGGTGTGCTCGAAAGGGCTTTTATTTGTTTTTCACTTTTGGTGGGCTATCCCCATGTTTTAACTTTATTTGCAGCTTTAAAAATTGCAACTAGAATAAAGGACGAGTCTAAAATTTCCAATGATTATTATTTCATTGGAAATTTGGTTTCAGTTTCTCTAGCAATTTTATACACATTACTGATTGAACAACATATTCTTTTAACAGAATAAGATGGAAGAAAACAACGAAAATAACGAATCTAAGAACAACCAAAACGGAGAGGATAAGGACAAATTACATAATGTGATTGCCGTATCGGGTATGTACGAAAACTGGTTTTTGGATTATGCTTCTTATGTGATCCTAGAACGAGCGGTACCTGCCAATGAAGATGGTTTTAAGCCTGTTCAGAGACGTATCATGCATGCTATGAAGGAAATGGATGATGGGCGTTTTAATAAGGTAGCCAACATCATCGGGCAAACTATGCAATATCACCCGCATGGTGATGCCTCCATTGGAGATGCCATGGTGAATATGGGGCAAAAGGATATTCTGATTGAGACCCAAGGAAACTGGGGAGATATCAGAACAGGAGATAGTTCAGCTGCTCCTCGATATATAGAGGCTCGACTTTCAAAATTTGCTTTGGATGTGGTTTTCAATCCACAAACTACAGAATGGCAATTATCTTATGATGGTCGTAAAAAAGAGCCCGTTACTTTACCTGTAAAATTCCCATTACTTTTGGCTCAAGGGGTTGAAGGTATTGCAGTAGGACTTTCCACTAAAATTCTTCCTCACAACTTTTGCGAGTTAATTAAAGCCTGTATTGATGTTTTAAAGAATAAAAAAGTTGAAATCTATCCTGATTTTCCTACGGGGGGAATGGCAGATTTCTCGGAATATAACCAAGGTTTAAGAGGAGGCAAAATTAGGGTAAGGGCTAAAATTGAAGAAGGAGAGAAGCGCACCCTTTTAATCAAAAATATTCCTTTTGGCACCACCACCACAGGATTGATTGAATCCATTATAAAAGCCAATGATAAAGGTAAAATCAAGGTGAAGAAGGTGGTGGATAACACTGCTAAAGATGTTGAAATTGAAGTTCAACTCGCTGCAGGACAATCTCCAGATATCACCATAGATGCATTATATGCCTTTACAGACTGTGAGATTTCCATTTCACCTAATGCTTGTGTGATTATTGAGGATAAACCTATTTTCTTACCAGTAAATGAAATTTTAAATAAGAATGTAGAGGATACTCTTCAGCTTTTAGAACGTGAATTGGAAATCCGAAGAGGAGAATTGATGGAGAAAATCCTATTCTCTTCTTTAGAAAAGATATTTATTGAAAACAGAATTTACCGCAACATTGAAGAATGTGAAACCTGGGAAGCTGTTTTAGAAACAATAGACAAAGGTTTAGAGCCATTTAAACCTCAATTCTACAGAGAAATCACCCAAGATGACATCATCCGCTTGACGGAAATCAAGATTAAGAGAATTTCGAAATTTGATAAGTTCAAGGCAGATGAATTGATGCGCAAACTGGAAGATGAGTTGGCTCAAGTTGAACATCACTTGAAAAACTTGACCGAATATGCCATTGATTATTATAAAGGCTTATTAGAAAAATACGGAAAAGGAAGGGAGCGTAAAACGGAAATTAAGAGTTTTGATAATATTCAAGCGCATACCGTTGCGGCCAATAACCAAAAGCTTTATGTCAATAGGGCAGAAGGCTTTATCGGTTATGGAATGAAGAAAGATGAGTTCGTAACCGATTGCTCGGATTTGGATGATGTGATCGCCTTCAAGCGTGATGGGACTTATAAAGTCGTGCGTATTGAGGAGAAGGTTTTTGTAGGTAAGGATATTATTCATGTTGATATTTTCCGGAAGAATGATGAGCGAAGGGTTTATAATGCTGCTTATCTGGATGGGAAAACGGGTCGAACCATGGTCAAGAGATTTCAGGTTTTATCCGTAACTCGTGATAGAGAATACGATCTTACCAAAGGAGCTAAAGGTTCTAAGGTATTATATCTGGAGGCTCGTCCAAATGGAGAGTCAGAAGTAATCAATGTGAAATTATCGAACTCTTGCCGAGCTAGAGTGAAAGTATTTGATTTTGATTTTGAGGAATTAGAAATCAAAGGTAGGGGAGCAGGAGGAAATATCTTAACTAAATATCCTGTTAAGAAAATTGAATTCAAATTGCTGGGTGAAAGTAGTTTTGGCGGATTAAAAATCTACTATGACCAATCTGTGGGAAAATTAAATACAGACGAAAGAGGTCAGTTGATAGGCTCTTTCCATGGAGATGATAATATTTTGGTGATTTATAAGGATGGCTCTTATGAACTGAGTAATTATGAATTGACTAATCGATTTGATGGTGAAAAGGTGGAGTTAATTGAGAAATTCGATCCAAACTGTGTAATCTCGAGTGTTTATTATGATGGAGCTTCCAAAAACTATTTTGTAAAGCGTTTCCAAATTGAAACCCGCACAATGAACAAACCATTTGTATTTATTTCAGAGCATAAAAAATCAACCTTAACAGTAGTGAGTACTGATAAAGACCCACAATTGGAAGTTGAATTTCGTAAAGGAAAAGGCAGGGATAAAGAGTCTGCTACCTATGATTTTGATATGCTAATTGATGTAAAAGGTTGGAAAGCCATCGGAAATAAACTTTCCCAATATGATGTCACTAAAGTGAAATTATTGGAAAGCAAGAAAGAAGAGAAAGCAAAAGAATATAAAACAGGTGATTCAGTTGATTTGGACGTGGATGATGATAAAGAGCAATTAGGTTTATTCTAAAGGATATGAATGCTGAATTGAACCATTTTCTTACCCAAAAGTTTGGTGAATTTTTGTCCGATGAACGAAAACAGTTTATTGAATCTGTTTTAGAGAATCGCACTGATTTTATTAGAGTGGTTTTGGAAGATATCCGTGATCCTCATAATGCCAATGCGATTATTCGTTCAGGGGAATGTTTGGGAATTCAGCATTATCACATTATAGAAAATGAAAATGCATTTAAACTAGGCAGAGGAGTAAGTAGGGGAGCGATTAAGTGGGTGGATGTTCATCAATATCCAGAAAGTGAAACTCCAACAGCGGATGTTTTAAAAGATTTGAAATCCAAAGGCTATAAAATTGTAGTCACTAGTCCGAATGAAGAAGCTTGTGCACCTGAAGAGTTGCCTTTAGATCAACCCATAGCTATTGTAATGGGAAATGAACGAGATGGGATTAGTGAAGAAGCAAAAGCTATGGCTAATGAGTTTGTAAGGCTACCCATGCATGGATTTACTGAAAGTTATAATGTGTCTGTCGCTTCGGGCATTACATTTTACAGTTTAGTCAGTAAAATACGGGAGTTCGTAAAAAATTGGCAATTTGATGACCGAACCAAAGCAGATTATCGTTTGCAGTGGTATAAAAAATGTATGGCTAGACCTGACGATTACGAAAAATTCTTCGTTAAGGCTTTTGAATCAGAAAAAACATAATGATAAAGTTCTTCCTCCGTCTTGGTTTATTTATTTTAATATCTGCCATTGTATTTGCTATATTTTCCAATGTTTTCATTATTTCGAAAACTAGCGCTTACATTTATGAGGATATTAATGAGATTCCTGCGAAAGAAATTGCCTTAGTTTTGGGCACTAGTAAGCGAAATATGAAAGGGGAGGCCAACAGTTTTTTTGATAATAGAATGGATGCAGCGGCCGAGCTTTTTCATAAAGGTAAAGTTAAAGGTTTGTTACTTAGTGGAGATAACAGGACCCGTTATTATAATGAGCCCAGCGATATGAAAAAAGCCTTAATGAGTAAAGGTGTTCCCGAAAGTGTTATTTCAATTGATACAGCGGGTTTACGTACAATCGAAAGTGTTGCTCGTTGTAAAGAAGTTTTCCATCATCAGGATGTAGCTATCATTACGCAAGAATTCCATGCTTTTAGAGCCTTATATATTAGCCAATATTATGAAATGGATGCCATTGCTTTTTCTGCAGCAGAAGTACCTGTTTATTCCTCTACAAAAGTCACCATAAGGGAGTTTTTTGCTCGCCCTAAAGCATTATTAGATTTATACCTACCCAACAAATTAATGGGGATCAAATAGTTTTTGATAAACATTATAGGGAAATCTAACTTTCTTCATAATATTTTAAAAAAATCAAGGTTTATTAACATTGGCTTACAGGTTTAGATAATCCATTTATATTAAAGTTATGAATGGAGATCAATTGTTCTATTAATAAGTTGAAGCAATGGTAAATAAACTATGTATGTCCATTTAAATTCCTGATGGATTGCAGCCTTTAATCATTCTCATTTAGGAAATCCTATTAATCCCCCTAATCATGCTTATTTAACTACCTATTGCCCATTTGACTTTAATCAACATCCTAATTTATCATCTTATCATATTCAAATAATTAATGTGTTTTAATTCTTAGCAAAAAAATATTTTAGAAATATTTCAAAAGCATGACCCACTTAGATGAGTTTTTGTGTGATACTGAATAGAAGACATTTTATCGATTAAAGCAAAAGCTATGTCGATGTAAGTCAGAGGTTGATCTAAACAATAAACTATCTGTTAATGGATTTTTTTACAAGTAAAGTTTCTATATTTTATTATTTTAAAGAATACCTACCAAAGTTTTTCAATACTGTTCAAGTATTAGCATTCATAATTTTATTATTCTCAGTTTCTTTCACGTCTAGCGCTCAAAATAGTGAAGTCAGTGTAAATGTTCAGGTGCTACCTCCATATTCAAACAATATATATGATTATATAGGTGCAGATGATAAAATATCTAGAAGTTTTCAAGAGCAGATATTGGTCACTCTTCGTAATCAAAACCCTAGTAGATCTTATGAGATAAAATTGATTGGTAGTGTATTGGGAAATAATGGAGTTGAAGCAAGTATGAACCAAAATTTTCAACCATTCCAACGCATAATATTACCAGCAGGTGAGATGAAAGTTATATCTGGTAGAGATTTAGCAAATATAAACCGCAACTTAACTGAGGCTGATATCAATTCAGAAGGTATTAATTCTGAACAAATTAGAAGAACAGGAAATCTGCCAGAAGGAAATTACCGCATTTGTTTTCAGGCATTTGATTTTCAGACTGGGGAAAGTTTGTCCAGTTCCCAACCATTAGGATGTAGTGCACCAATTACAATTTCAAACCCTGATCCACCTGTAATTGCCTACCCATTCCATGAATCTGTTATTCTTGCTACCAGTCCTCAAGGTTTCAATATTTCCTGGGCACCAGTCCAATTATCAATTCCTAGAATTCGCTATCGTATTAAAATAGTTGAGCTTTCGGATATTAATGCTAATCCATACGATTTGATGGAAAGGACTAATGTAGCTTATTATCGAGAGGATAATTTGAGAACAAATAGTGTTTTTTATGGACAAGGAAAACCGCCATTGACGGTTGGGAAAACTTACGCTATTCGGGTACAATCCTATGATCCATTGGGTGAAATTGACTTCAAAAACAATGGATATAGTGAAATAAATACCTTCCGTTATGCAAATAGTTATGATGATGGTTCAGGTTTATCTGATATGGACTTCGTTAATCTGGTGCCAGGATATGTTAAGCTTATTGATTTAGATGAGTTGGATTATACGAAAACTGGAGGTGTAGAAAGGTTTAACGGCTTAGCAAAAATTGCATTTATCAATCCATTAACTGAAAAGCGGGATGTAGTCAACGTAAATGTTAATAATCTTAGCTTAAAGGAAGGAAATAGACAAAATCCTGAATTTATGGGAGGTGAAATAGATGGTAATTTATCTGAACTTCCTGAGCTTTTGGGAAATCTAGATGGCTTTATTCAACCATCTGCTGTGAACTGGAATTATGAAAGTGGATTAAATTTAACAGGTAGTGTAGAACTTGGTGATGGAAGCAAAATGCAAGTTCAAGGTGGAATCCAGCTAACACCAGCTGGAGCAATTGGTCAATTAAGAGCGGGAGGAAATAAAGAACCTATTTATGAAATTGATGAAGAAGAAATAAATTTAAAAATTACTGAAGTAGTTGCCTCTTTTCCAGAAAATACTGTTGAAGGAAAAGGATATTTAGAATTTTTCGGGAGTAATAATGAAGATTTAGAAAATAAATCCTGTGAAATCAACAATATTGATTTACTGCAAGATCAAACTGCAATCAGCGTTAGCTGTTCATACAATTCCACCCTACCTCTTGTAGAAAATAGTGATAATGTAATGCTTCAGTTTGAAGGTGCTAGTGGCTCTATTGTGGCAAAATGGAATACAGGAACGCTTGATTACAATGTACAATTATTAGGTGCCCTAGATTTAAAATATGAGGATGAAACACACAATTGTGATATCAATCTGGCCGCAAAGCTTACCACAGAAAGTTCGCCTCAATTCAATGTGTTGGGCAACAATTGTCAATTTACAGACCGAAGCCTTTCATTAGGTCTTGTCCAGTTGAATTTAAGAGATATGGTTCTTGAAGAAATTTCATATCAAAAAGGTATATGGGATTTTGAATTGGCTATGAACGGCAATTTTATATTACCCATGTTTGACAACTGGACTTCACCTGAAGTTGAAAATATCATTATAGACAAGGAAGGAATTACTATATCTGAACAGATTTGGTCATTAACAGAACTTCAAGGACTTCAAAATATTGGTTGGGATTCAATAGTATCACTTTCTCCAGATCAATTACGATTTGACGCCATCACTTATCCTTGGTATGAAGACTTAAAAGGACAAGGGCCATGGAACATGTCAGCTGTAGGTAAGGCTTCGATTCAAAATATGCCGATTATTCCTTGTCTTGATGAATATGATTATGATTTTAGTCTTTATTATAATAGTGAAGATGGCATAAATGGTGAACTTGAAGGTAAAGGGGAAGGTTGCAATTGGGGTTTTTCCAGGGGCAGTAGCCTAACAATTTCAAGAATGAAAGGGGAGCTTTTTGCTGAAGTGAAAAATGAGAACACTGTAAAATCAGCCAGTTTAGAACTTACAGGTAGTTTAAATAATAATTTTCTTTTTGACTGCGAGAAAGATTTAACATTTGATAATGTTTTCCTCAACATAGATAAAGAGTTTGTAAGAGGTAGTATTGAGCAGTTTACACCAAACTGTCCAATAAACATAGGACCTTTTGCAGCAGAAATAACCAATTCTAAATTAACCTTTGATGTTTCTGATGGAGATCAAGAAGTCCTTTTGGATGCCAGTGCGGACTTGATTTTACCGGATAAAAGTAAGGTAGAAGGTACTTTCCTATATGATTTAGTAGAAGGTGAATTCATAGAGATTGAATTTGAACTGGATGATCCATTTACCTGGAATATCCCGGAAGAAGAACCTGTTCTTTCATTTTATATTGAAGAGGCACTGATTAATCAGGATGGATTTTTGATTGATGGAAGAAATACATTAAAGCTTCCAGGTGGTAAGGATATTGATGCCACATTTGATAATCTGACCTTAGATATCAATACTATGCAGATTGAAAAGGGGCAAGTAATTTTTGATGAGTCTTTTGCTTTTGAAGCTGGAATCGATACCACAGATTATTCCTTAAAATATAAAGCTGTTGAGCAAGGAAAAGCTTTAAGTTTGAATCCTGCATTATACTTCTCGCTTGGTGCTAATGTTAGTCTTGATTCAAAAGGACTCAAAACTGGTGGGGATGCTGAAGCAAGGCTGATTTTAGGTGACCAAAATTTTACAGAAGATTTATCAGTTCATTTTTCTGATGATTTTACTTTTGGTTTATATCCATTTAATGTTTCTATAGGTAAGGCAGACCTACTTGTTGGTGAGCAACTGATTGCATATATAAATGATCAGGGGCTAACAATAGACCCTACTGATTTTATACTGGATGCTTTACCAGATAAGCTACCACTACCTGATAATGATGTCGCATATCTTAAGATACGTGACGTAAACGGCAACTTATTGATCGATGCCCAAAATATGCCAAATGGTAATATCAGTATAGAAACACTTCCCGGAAAAAACCTAGAATTTTATTTACCAGCCATAGATCAGGCAAATCCGCCTGTATTCGGTAATGTCCAGTTGGATAATGTGCAGTTAAATGCAGATGTCTCTAATCCATCAATTGCTCAAGGAACTGTTACTATTGATGTACCAGCTAATATGCCGGCATTGACAGGACTTGAATTACCCATACAAATCAGTCAAATCGCTTTTGGTACTAATCTGTTCGGTTCGAATACTCAAGGCCTTCATTTAAGTGGTGATCTTAACCTATTTGATACAGTTTTACCTGATGCCGGAACTGTTAGTCTTCAAGTAGATAATAAAGGTTATGCTACAGCTAATTTTAACATTTCAGGTCAGGACTTATTGATACCTTTGGTACATAATTCAGATATAGTCACATACCGACTAAATAATCTTTCAGGCAGATTTGAATCTTTTCTGGATAATATTTCCGCACAGTCCTTTTCTCTTGATCTTAGCGGTAAATTTTCGGTTAATGACCAACAAACAACCGTGGCAACTGCAGATTTGGATTTGCATCTAGAACCAGGCTCATTTCAGGTAACGCATTTTTCTTCTTCTATAGCAAATAACCCAATAGATTTAGACTTTGGTAATTTTGGACTTAAAATAAAGGAAATTCCAGCTTTACCTGTTTTCAATTATACAGATGCTGGTGGTTTCGACTTTGCAGCTGAGTTAAATCTAGAGATGTACATAGATTTAGCAGATGGTCAACGATTTGAATTGCCAATGGATGGCCTGGAAATACGACCAAGTGGACTTCATATTCCTGCTCAAAACATAAACTTGAGTAGCATACCAGGCTTATCTATACCTCCAGTTGATATTGCTGGATTCGAATTAGAATTATTAGCACTACGAACTGATCAATCAACAGTTTTTGATTGGTACAATCTAACAGACTGGAACTTCAGCCCTTCTCTTGATTTGGCAGTGAGGATGCCAAATCTCGCAGCAAAAGGCTTGAATCTTCCTGATGGGTTGTCTTTTTACGATGTGTCAATTCAGGATGGTGTTTTTTCAGGTACTATGCCAACACTGCAACCCCCTAATGGTTTAAATATTAAGTTAGGTAATCTACCAGATGCTCCAGATTTGAATATATCCCAAATTGGAGGAGAATTATTACCAGATGCCAATAGTGGTGGACAGGGATTTAATTTCGACCTTGAAGGAAAACTGCTTGAATTACCAGGTTTTAAAAATACTGATGCTCAGGCCTGTGTTAATCCTGAATTCAGCTTATCTATTATTGAAGGCAGTGGTTTTGAGGGGACAATTACCAATTTTACTCCTTGTGGAAATCTGGAAATAGGACCTTTCACCCTGACTCCGCAAAACAGTGAGTTGTTATTTGCCTATCAAAACAGTAAACAGGAAGTTTCATTAGACGGAACCATCCAATTAGATCTAAAGGAAAATCCAAGCCCAAATGGACTTGCCAATGGCAATGTGAAATTGAATTTGCTCAATGGTTCATTGATGGGAGGCTATGTTCAAATTAACAAATCTTTTCCTTTTGAATACCCAGTAGGTAATCCTTTGTTGAGCTTTACTTTAAATGATGCTCGATTGGATACCACTGGTTTTACTATGCAAGGATCTGGGGCTCTCAATATGGATAATTTATCTAATACGGTAAGCTTTAATGCATTAAAACTTTCATTGAATGACCTTTCTGTAAAATCGGGAAGTGCTAATTTGGGTAGTGATCTCAATTTAGATTTAAACCTTAGCCCATTCGGTCTTTCACTAACTGATATTAATGCCCAAAGACCAGCTTCAGATCATTTACGCATGTCTTTCAATGCCGATGTACTTCTGACAAAAGATGGCATTGGATATTCTGGATCAAGTGTAGCAGCTATTCGTTTTGGTGGTGAAAATTTTCAATCATTGCGTGCTGAATTTCTCAATAGCTTTGCCTTTAATCCCCACAACTTATCCGTTAGCAAAGGTAAAGCTGAATTTTACTTAGATGAAAACGATCAGCAAGCAACAGATCCCTTAGCAATTTTAGATGCTAATGGCTTTAGTATTGGAGGTGGTATAGTGTCTATGCTTCCTGATACGCTTGGTTTACCTACAAAAGATGTTGCTTATATCATTTTGAAAGATAGTCAGGGGAACTCACTCATTAATGCTAATCAAAACAGTACGAATGGATGGGATATCAATACCAAGACTAACCAGCCTTTAACATTGGTTATTCCTTCTTTAGCTAATGGAGGAAATGCACCAGAAACACAGGTTAGTTTTTCACTTACCACTGACAGCAATTTTAATCCTAGTAATGGAAATATTTCCTTAGAATCTGCTATTAACCTAGAACCTAATTTTCAACTTCCAATTGAGCTCACTTCACTTTCCTTAATTGCTCAAAATCAAACAGAAATATCGGCTGAAATAAAGGTGAATTTACCTGAAAGTCTATCTGATGAAGCTGTGACCAGTGTTTTTAAAATAAATAATAATGGCTTTAAGCAAGCTTCACTTGAGTGGGGAACCTATACGCAAACCTATAATTCTTCAGTTTCGCCTGCATTCACTCAGTCTGTTCAGGGAACCTTACCAAATGACAACCAGCAAACAAATATGTCATTGCATTTATACGGAATTAAGGCAGACTTAGGAGTCAACACGAGTTTGCAATTGGCAGGAGGGCTGGAAAGTGATCTCTTATCTTCGGAAAATCAGTCGAATGATCCACTTTTCTTTTATGCAGATTATAATAATCAAAATTGGACTGGAGGTGTGGATGCTAGCCACTTAACAAATGGAATTGAAATTGGTAAACTTACCCTTACGCCAGATCCACAGCAACCATTTGAATTACAAATCAGCACTCAGCAATTTTTAATTAAAGTAGATGGTATTATAGATTTTGAGGAGTTAGTAGGTGAAAGTTTACGGGTCTCAGTCGAAGACCTACAAATAGGTATGGACTATTCTCAATCAAATCCTAGCCCAGTTTTTGGAATGGGGGGAGGCAGTGTCACTCTACCAGATCAAGTTATAGATCTTTTCTCTGGAGAAGTAATTTTAACACTTTCTCAGCCAAACCTACAGATTTCAGGCCAGGAAATCACCATCAATTCTGATGGAGAGATTGATATATTTGAAGAAGACGTTGATTTTAACGGACTAAGCATTAGTAGCAACGATGGTTTTGACTTAGGGACTGTTCAAATGGACAAGGAATATGAATTAGTTCGGAATTATGCTAATCTAAGTGCACTTGGTATTTCTCAAGAGCAAAATACATTAAGCCTATCTGCAACCATTGACATAAATCTTCCTGTGCCAGTTGAAAGCACAGCTAGTGCAATTTTTACTATTTCCAGAAATTCAAGCAATAATCAGGTAAATGTGGATGTGGATGGACCTGACTTTGAGATTGATAAGCGATATGCTTTAGGCGATTTTGCTGAGTTTGAGCTATCTAAAGTAACGGTCGATATTAATCCATCCAATTTGGATGCTTTTGGAATTTATGCAGCCGGCAATTTATTAATTGATGACCAACCAAGAATTTATTTTGGTAATGAGTCATCAATTCGAACCAATCCTGGAATCGCCTATGCCAATAGAGCTTTAAGTTATAATGCCACTGGAAATGCTGCATTTAATTTAGATGAAGGATTTTTCGACATCTCGGTAAATGCTAATATGTCAGTGGCTAGTGCAAGCCGTTTTGAGGTGGAGTTAGGAGGAAATGCAGGGGTAAATATTGATGGAGTAGAGGGGAGCTTAGAATATGAGGGTTTTACCATTGGTAAGGATGGTATTATTAATAGAGGTAACTTGACTGGAGGAGGAACCCTAACGCTAATGAATTATGCTTCTCTTACAATCGGAGAATTCATATATGAAGTACCAAATGAAGGAGAGTCTACTGTAACAGTAGATTTACCAGTAAGTAATGACGACCCTGAATCTTTTGATAGTCAAGAAAACCCTGATGTGGCTTTTAGCCCTACAGAAGTAAAACGCTATGTGCGATTTGGTGGTGGTTCAGGAACTGCCTTGGAGCTAACTCTAGGTGGCAAGAACCCAGATGAGGACGGCTCAGGTGGCTTCGGTGGAGGTGTAGATGAGGTGATGTTTTACGAACTTCCTAATGGAGATAAATACCTCAAAATTGATAATGCAAATCTTGCAATAGGTCGAACGATGACTTGCTCTGCTTTCATGGAGTATAAAGAAGAAAACGGAGGGTTTATTTTGAGGGCCACAGCTACTGCTGAATTAGGAGTTGGTAATACCAGTGCCAAGGCAGCATTAGCTGGCTATTTCGCCAATTTGAATAATCAACTTAAGTTTGGCCTATTTGTGGGGGTTGAAGTGAGTACTGGTATTCCTTTATTCCCAGGAGTTATTGATTTAAAAGGTGGTGGAGCAGGTTTTTTCTATAAGCCCACATCAGATGATTTAGATTTAATTACGAATCCTAATACAGGTGCATTAAAAGTTTTTGGTCACAAAATGGTCAGAAACGAATTAGAAAACCCTGTTTCACCTCCTTCCACCGACCTAGATTTTGCTGTAATGCTCTTCGCACAAGTAGGGATTTTAGGTTCAGCTGGTACCTATTCTTTAGAGGGAAGTACTTTCATTCAAATTACAGATAAAAGTGTTTACCTCGATGCACAAGGTGTAGTGCTCGGTTTGGATGGTGCCGGCTCAACTAAATTAAAATTGGAGGGCGGTGCCTATGTACAATCTAGTTTTGAACATTTCTTCATTGATGGTGGAGGATATGTTGATTTAAAAATGCCTGTAGTTCTAGATGGTAATATGGAGCTGATGTTCTTCTTTGCTGAGGATCCGGGAAATGCAGGAGAAGTGATTTGGGCCATTGATGGTGATCTGGAGGTAGAGGTTTACAGTATTCTTACTATGAAAGGTACAATCATAGCTTGCCCAAGCGGCTTGTACATGGATGCTAGTGTAAAGGCAGATATCATTGATGTTTGGCCTATTAAGGTTAATGCTAAATTGATGGGCTCTGTTTGGTATGCTAATGATGATTCTTTTCGGTATCCTTTCGGAGCTTACATGACTATGAAGGTGGAGATATGCCTTGGCTTTTGCGTAGAACCAACTGCTAAAGCTGCTTTTGCCACATTAAGCGGGGGTGGTTTTGAATTGGTAGTTGGTGCACAAGCTTGCGTTGGTACACCTTTTGGAGATGCCTGTTTACATGGTATAGCGAAGGCTAGCTCTAGCAGTGGTTTTGATGTGGATATTTCTACCGGAAAAATGAACGCTAGACTATTTGATGAGGCTGAAGGGATGAAAAAACGTTTTGAGGATATGGTAGCGGAATTGAAAGAAAAAGTAAACGCTACCAAAGATGCCATTGAAAATCTTGAACCTGAAGTTCCTAATTTAGAAATACCTAATGAGGTCCTAGCTAAGGCAGGTTTTAATTTTCACACAAATGAATTTAGTCGCTTTTTAAGTGCTGTTATGATTAGGCAAAATATTAATGAGGTGATTTCTCCCATGCCACCTGATATGCAATGGGTATATGATAATATAGTAATTGCAGGTAGTAACAGTAATTTTCCGATGGACCGTTTAACAGAATATGGAGACGAGTATAATGCTGTAAAAGACCAAAAAGATATAATGAAAAAAGCTATGGACACTAGCACTTTATATTTAGAAGAGGCTATTGTTAGAATGGAGCAGGTGAAGGGCGCAGCATATGAATATAATGAGAAAGCACAGGAAGCATTTGATGAAATGATCACAGCATTAGAAAGTAGTCCTGTGGTTGCTACAAATCTGACTATTCAGCAAACTCAAAATGGTGAAATTACCTCTTCTCCTAATTTTACTATTGATGAGGAAACTGCTGCAAATCAAAATGAGAAAAGTAGTAATTCTAATGCACTTGATAATAAGCTATTAGAGCAATTTGAAGAAGCAATATTAGCAACTGAAAAGAATTTAGCTGCTTTGGATTCAATGCTTTCAAAACCTTTGCAAAAGAATACTACACAAAGCACGAACAGTAGTAATTCAGGTGGGTTTTCGAATTCATTTCAGCAAAATGGCAATAATGTAATTACTGTGGCTAATACTACTTATAATAGTAATTATTATAACACATCTAATATAAACTTGAATCTGAATATTTTCTCTCCTAGCGTGTCTGATGTTACCGCAAGTTTAAGGAAAGCTATTGAAGAAATAGACAAGTACTATGCCTATGAGGGATCTTTTCGTGCTCGACAACATTTATGGATGAGCTATGCACGTAGGAGTTTAGTAAATCAGCACTCTATCGGAATTAGTAATGATTTCGATGATGTATGGACTGAAGCACAAAGTAAATCGGATAATTATCTAGAAAGCAATATGAAAGATCGTGTAGATCTACTGTACAGAATAGCCAATGAAAGTGCTCAAGTTAGGCAAACAGAAGTGAACAATACACAATTAAGTGAAGCAAATTTTAAAACCTCATTGGAGTATCTTTGGTATGATATGCATGATTTGGGATTGGAAAAAGGAGCCAATGAAATAGCACGGACATTGGCTCCTGGTTTAGCTGATGATAAAGCTGAGGTTAGTAATATAGTGGATGAACCTTACAAGTTGCTCACAGACAAAATCGATGATAGCTACACATTAAAATCAGAGATATTAACCTTGTTACATGGATTGTATACACAATATGATAAATATCGGCAAGCGGTAGATTCAACTTCCACAAGCGGGGTTGACAGCCTAAGTAACCTTCAACAAGATATTGAAACTAGGCTTTCCCATATAGAAGAATCTCTTCAACCGCCTGTTATTAATAATATTAATGTCTTTTCTGTCCGAACATTTTACCGTAATAAGGCAAGAATAAATTGGAGTGCTAATAAAAACCCAGTAGAAACAAGTTTCCAATTCGAGGAGGTTCTATCAGGAGATAATAATATTGCTACTGGATTTTATGATTATCGAACATTAGGGAATAAAGAAAAGGTATTCATTCATTCTTACAAGAATTATTATCCACGTATTCCAACTCCTACCAACCTTAAATTTTATGAGACAAAAGAATTTAGCATAGGTTTTCGATTGAGAGGAAAAGGCGGACTAACTGCAATTCGAAGAGCAAATTTCAGAGTAGCAGTAGGGGCCAATAGTGATGAGTCAAGTGTGCAATGGGCTAGTATAAAGGAGGAAGATAATACACCTCCCAAAATTGATTTTGTAGAGTTTCATCCTGATTACCATGAGACAAATAATCATTTATCTCCTTATGAAGAATGCTTCTATACTAAAGAACAGCAAACTCAGGTTCTCCAAGTAGTAGCAGGAGATGATCAGTCAGATATTGTGAAATTTGAATATGCTGTAGGAAGTAATGAAGGTCAAACAGATATCCAGGATTGGGGCGTTTTAACTGGTTCAACAAACAGACAATTAAGCTCGAGGTATCAGAATGGTCAAAATGAAGATGTACTCAGGAATGTATTTGTGGGTAGTATTAACAGTCTTTCTCTTCAACCGGATAAAAGATATTACTTCAGTGTCCGAGTGACTAATGGTGAAGGCTTGACAACTACTGTATCGATGCAAAAGCCATTGATGTATGATGGTACTCCACCTAGTAAACCTGCTCCACAGTACACAATAATAGGTTTTCAAACCTTATTTTTTGGAAACTCTATTTATCCAAGTAGGATAAAACCATTAGCCAATAGTGCACCGGATTATAGACCATTGTCGGGACAAATAGAACAAATTTATAGTAGGTTGGAGAATAATACCAATATGCCTGAGGTTGACTTTAAATGGTCTGCTTCAACTGATCAGGAATCAGGAATATTTACTTACGAATATTACGTATCAAAAGACTCTGTTTTGGATAAAAGTAATTTTGTAGCTTATCGAAATACTGAAGAGACAAGTAAAAAAATTAGAGCTAATTCAAACCAAGAAGTTGGGGCCATAAGTTCTGACAAACCTTTAGTTTCTAGGTATTCAGGAAGTAAAATTGAAGATTATGGACAGCACTACTTTTATGTTCGAGCCATAAATAATGCCTCATCAAAAAGTGAGGTTGCTAAGTTAGGTCCTTTTACACCAAAAGATCCAACAGCACCGGATATACCTGATATGCAAGTTACGGAGCGTCCTAATGCACTAAGAATTCATATTATTGAAAATAGTTTTGATCCTGAATCAGGTTTGAAAGGTTATCAGTATGCATTGGGTACTTCTACCAATACAGCTGATCTACAAGGATTTGCTAATGGAGATGAGGTCAATTGGGAGTATTCTAATTATGATGCTCTTTTAAAAGGAGTGAATTTTAATTTTTCACTCACTGAAGGAAGTAGCGGGCCTGAACAACCTACTTTTGATATAGAAAAAAATAACCTACCAAAAGGTGAACCTATCTATGTGTTTTTTAGAGCGGTGAATCAACAGGGGATGAAATCTGGAATTGTAGCGTGTGGACCCATCATCCTGGATGATACACCACCGGAAACACCTGACGTTTCACTTACTACGACAAGTGATAATAAAGTTAAAATAGAGTTAAATGATGTCCATGATCCTGAGTCAGGTATATCTAAAGTAGTATACAAGGTTTATTGGACCAGAAACACTTTAAATAAAAGTACTGATCACATTACTGGTTTTGAAGTTAGTAGTCCTTCTAGTAGTCCTCGCAACTTCACTTTTTATAAATATTTAGGAAATTATGATTCAGGGTCAATTGAGGTAGTTGTTTGGATTTATAATGGAAGAGGGGAGTATACCCGATCATCTAAATCTATTCCATTGCAGATCCTAAATAATAACAATAATAGCTATCAAGGTAATCTTCAATTTAATTCTTTATGGTAAGGAACACAATTTACATATTGACAATATTTTATTGCTTATTCTTCGTAACAGAGTCTTTGGCACAACAAGAACCTACTCTGATTACTCAAAAATCAGGTTCAAATTATCTCTTTCAGTCAAGAGAATTATCGAATGGTCTAAAGATGGATATTTACCGTAAGAAGGGGGGCGATTCCTACAAAAAACTAAATGAACAGCCAGTTGAACGAATAAAAAACGGTGTTGAATTTAGGTCAGCAATTGGGGAAGAACTGTATCAACAGCTCAAAAATGATTTGCAGACAGATAATGAAATTGCGACCTATCTAAATCTGATAAACAATCCTGAATTACAGCGTCTACTTAGTTTTGCTAGCCCTGATGTAGCTCAGGCACTAGGGTTTTTATTCATTGATAAAGGAAGTGAAGTCAATAGAGATTATACCTATAAAATAGTTTACTATAAAGACAGTGAAAGTGTAGATGAAGTGGAAGTATCTCACAACAGCATACCTTCTTTTCCTAAAGCGCCAAAAGAACTGGGTATGTCTTTTGATGCAGAAAAAATCAGCATTACCTGGGAAATGGAGCCGGATGTCAAAGAGTTATACACTAGTGGCGTTCATGTTTATGCAGAAGACCCAAATGGTAAAGTCACTCAATTGAATGATCGATTAATACTTCATACAGGATCAGAAAATCAACTGTTTGTCTTCAGCCTCCCATTTGATAATACCACCTATAATTTCTTTATGAAATCTCAAGACATTACAGGTCAGAAAAGTGAAAAATCTGAAGAGTTGACTGTGACCCTAAAAGATCAAACAGCACCTGATCCAGTTTCTGGTTTAGTAGCTAATTCAGTTAAAGGAGAACCAAGTGTCATCACCTGGGATGTGAGTTTAGAAAATGACCTTAAAGGTTATAATGTATATCGTGCACCTCGCACTATAGATTCATTTGTAAAAATTAATGATGAGCTACTGAGCCCTTACAATAATTTTTATAAAGATGAAACTGTAAAACCCGGTAAAAAATATGCTTATTCAGTTACTGCAGTAGACTCTGCCGGAAATGAAAGTAGAAAAACGAGTCGTACCACAGTCTTTATTGAGGATTACGAAAAACCTAATGCACCACTAAATTTAAAGGCTGTTTATAATGAGACCTCTGGGAATGTTGAACTTGAATGGGAATATGAATTCAAGCAAGAAGATTTCAGAACTTTTCAATTATCACGACAGGTCGTTAAAAGAAAAAACAAATCATCTTTTGAAACAGTGAATCCTAAAGTGCTTCGTGAACAAACTTTGTTGACATGGGGCCAACAAATGAAGGTTTTATTCCAGGGTACGTTTATAATTACTATGTAATTGCAATTGATTCTAGTAGTAATGGAAGCGATACTGCTTCTGTTGTTTTTCAAATCCCAGATTTAGACCTACCTGCGCCACCTGAGATCAAAGCAATAAATGAAGATGGTCATCGGGTAAATGTCACCTGGACTGCTTCTGCGGATTATGATGTAGTGGCTTATAAAGTTTATAGAAGCTTGAACGGGAAAGACTCTCTTTTGTCAGAAGATCATTATAGTCAACGACTATACAGAGATGAATCTGTCCAAATTGGAAAAACTTATATCTACTCTGTTGCTGCTGTTGATTCTTTGGGAAACGAAGGTGTCAAAAGTGCAGCTGATACTATCCATATGAAAGATTTTAATCCACCATCCCCTACACGTAATTTGTTTGCAGTTGCAGATAGTGATGGCGTGAAACTTCAATGGGAACAAGTAGCAGATAAAGATCTAGCAGGATATATGATCTATAAAAGCGAAATAGCAACAGGTATCTATGAGTCTGTAATCGATAAGCCTATCATGAAGGAAAGCTACTTAGATGCAAACGGAACTGCTGGTGATTGGTACAAAGTAAAGGCAATAGATACTTCAGGTAATGAGGCTTATGTTAAAAATGGAGTTCAAGCAGTAGAAAGTAGTAATCAATGAGATTTGTATTTCACATATCGCTATTAATTATCAGCCTGATTATTCAGGTATTTCCTGTACAAGCACAATTGTCGGAAGATGATAAAGCTATGGTTAAAAATGCCTATTTCTATTTGCAGCATCAAAAATATAAGCAAGTACTCACCACAACTGAAGAAATGCCTGAGGTATACGATAAATATTTGCTTAAGAGCCTAGCCAACTTTCACACTGATCAGTTAAAAGAAGCTGGAAAATGGCTTGATAAAGGCATAGAGCGATATCCAGATAGCCTTAGATTGTCTGTAATTAAAGCTGATGTATTGTTTTTCCAGGAAGATTTTACTGAAATGCTTTCCCTGTTTCATAGAATTGAAAAGAAGATAGGTATAAAGCACCCTAAGGGGATAGGCTTTGATGAACTTACCAGCAAGGTTGCCTATATATATCAAAAAATGGGCAGAGAAGCTTTTCAAAATAAGAATTTTGAAAAAAGTGAAGATCAATACCTAAAAGCTTTACAATATGAAGCGACTCAAGAGGTTTATTTAGGTTTATGTTTGTCTCTTCTTGAACAAGAAAAATGGAGTAGCTTAATCGATTATAGTAGGGAAGGACTGGAAAAATATCCTGAACAATCCGATTTATTGGGATTATTAGCCAACGCCTATTTCAAAACTGAGGATTATAAAAAATTACAAGAGATATATGTAAAAATATATCAGGCTGATCCAGAGAATATGGATAAAGCATTAACTTTAGGAGAGGTCATGATGGCTAATAAAGATTATAAAGTCGCACAGAAACATTATGATTATTTACTCAATACTTTTCCAAAAAATCAACGTGTGTATGAAGCTGCTTTACAATTAAGTAGTCAATACAGAAATCTTGAAAGCCGCATTGCAATTTTAGAACGCAAGAAGAGATACTTGCCTTCTGAAGAAACAGTAAAGCAATTGGCAGAATCCTATCAATTAGCTCAACAATGGGATAAAGCCATTGACTTATATGATTCATTGTCCACTCACTCTGATAATTCGCTTCTTTTTTTAAAGCAATTGGTAAAAGTATATAATAGAACAGACAGTTTTGATATTGAATTATCCAGAATAAAGGAACTTAATCTTCAATATCCTGAGGAGGCTGTGTTTAGTTTAGCCTATCTGGAAAAATTGAATTCCAAGAGTTGTAAGCATAAACTGGAAGGAATAGAGCAAATTTCATTAAAAGACAATAGTCAGGTTCTTACCCGAAAAGCAGAGCTTCTACTTTCTTGTGACCAAGAAAAAAGAGCATATCAGTTACTTCAAAAAGTTAATAAACTGGACTCAGTAGCTCCTGAGGCATACGTATTATTAGCACATATTTCCATAAATAATGAGAACCTTCAAGATAGTTCATACAAGTATCTCAAGCTTGCAAGTAGCAGTTTGCTGAAAACCATTGAAATGGACGAAAAATTATTCAAGGGACTATCCCTCAACAATCCTTTTAATCCTATATGGTTAGAAGTACCACAAATGAAGGTTTGTCTAGAAAGAAGGAAGGAAAGTTTAGAAGAATTACTTGATTTAGCAAGTCGCCATTTTAATCTAAGCCAAACGGAGGGTTTGTTCAAGATGCTTCATAAGGATTTTGAGGGTAATGCACTTTTAATGTTCTTAAGTGGCCAACATTATGCCTTTCATCGCCAAAAGGAACTGGCTTTAAAACAATATAAAAAAGCCATAGAGCTGGAGCCAGAACTCATTTCTGCTCAATATGAGTGGGCAAGATTAAACGAAAAATTAAAACAAGAGGAAGCTGCAATCATGGGGTATGAAAAAGCAATCTCTATTGATGATCAATATGCGGATGCTTATGATGGGTTAATCAGACTTTACAGAAATAAGGGAGAATTAAGCCAATTAACGGATCGTTGGATGTTGGTTTATAGCAATAATAAAGGTAATGATGTTTTGAAAAATGCTTTGATTGAAGCCTTACATAAGCAAGGTAGAATGGAAGAGGCAAAAGCCATAACAAAAAATGAATAGGCAGAGAACTTAAAAAATTATAAGATATGAAACTACTTATACAAATTGGTATTTGTTTCATGTGTTTGACTCCAGTCTTTGGGCAAAACCTAGAAAATTTGGATGAAATCACAAAGCGGAAATTTATGGAATTCAAAGGCTCCTTAACTATAGGTGCTAATTTCTATCACACTACTGCTGATAGGGGGCAGCAAAACCCTTTTAGTTATATTATTAGTGGAACACCGGTACTTTCCATTTATGGTTTTGATCTGCCATTAAGCTTTACTTTCGCTTCTCAGCAATTTTCAGTGGCTGGACCAAATACTGATATGTTCGATCGCTATGGCATGAGTCCTTATTACAAATGGGTAACAGTTCATGCAGGTTATAGAAATGTATCTTTTTCACCTTATACTTTAAATAATCATAATTTCTTAGGAGGTGGTTTTGAATTGAAGCCAGGTAAATGGAGGATTGGTTTTGTATATGGTCGATTTACAGATGCAATTGAGGAGGATACCACAGCATCCAACCCACTAGGGCCTTCCTACAAAAGAAAAGGTTATGCAGCTAAATTGGGCTATGGGGACAATAAAAATCATATTGAATTTAGTTTTTTGAAAGCGAAAGATGATGTAAATAGTATTGAACAGCCGACATTCACAGATATTAGTCCGGCAGAAAACTTATCGGTTGGATTGAGTGGTAAGCTAACCTTCTTAAAAAATTTTTCAATTGAAACACATTTGGGTGTGAGTGCATTCACTGAAGATATTACAGCTAGAGAATTGAGTGCATATGAAGATTTACCTTTACTTAACCTGAGGCAATTTTACCAACCAAAAGCTTCTTCACGTGTTGATTTTGCTGGAGATGTGAGTCTAAATTTTCAACAATCATGGTATTCTGTTAAGGCTCAATATATGCGTATTGATCCCGAATATGAGACTATGGGAAGTTATTATTTTAACAATGATATAGAGCGATATACAATTGCTCCAAATTTCACATTTTGGAAAGGAAAATTGACATTGGGTGGGAGTATAGGTATTCAACAAGATAACTTATTGAAAGATAAAGCCGCCACCACAAGAAGAGTAATAAGCTCCACAAATATGCAGGTCAATCCATTCCCTCAATTTTCTGTAAATGCGCAGTACAGCAATTATGCAACAGAACAATCATCAGGGCTAGTTAAATTGAATGATACTATAAGAGTATTTCAGGTAAACCATTCAATTAGCATTACACCTTCATATTTTATAGCTAAAGAGCAGTTTTACCATACCTTCGTATTGGCATTGAGCAAACAAACCCTTCAAGACAAGAATCGCTTTACAGAAAATTATACAGAATCAGTTACTAACAATGCAAATTTCAACTACCAATTAAGAAATAATCAGTTTGCTTATACACTTTCTGGCGGTTTGAATTACCTGAAGTTAAACAATGTATCACAGGAGTTGAATAGATACGGATTTTCAGCTGGAGCAGAAAAAGGACTTTGGGAAGAGAAAGTTAAACTGGGCCTAAATGGCATGTATAATATTTCTAGAGCTGATGGTCAAGGAGATGGATTTATTTTAACGAATACACTAAATATTTCCTACATACCATCGCCAGCACATGCTTTCATTATTCGAGGACAAAGTATTTTAAATAGGACAAGCTTCGAATACAACGATTATATGTTAAGTGTGAATTATAACTTTAATTTTTAAGAGATGAGACCACTGAAACTTCTAAACAAATATAATATATTATTCATTTGTTCCTTTCTTTTAAGTGTAACCTTAAATGCACAAGATGCTGGCTTTTTTCAACAACAAAAAGTGTCAGCAATTAACAGTCAGGAGGATGATTTATTTGGTGGACAAATTAGCATGCTAGGTGATACCTTGGTACTTGCCAGCGCCAAGGGTTATAATAATAATATTGGAGCTGTTAGTTTTTTGCGGGAAAATGAAAGTGGGAATTGGCAGGAATTCTTTACCATTATAGGGAATCCGGACAATGGTACTAGTTTTGGTTCAGAAGTGGCTATTGTAGAAGATTTTGCTTTTGTTGCTCAAAGTAGCAGTGATAATTCTGGTGAAGTAAGGGTTTATCAAAGAGGGGCTAGTAGCAACAGTTGGAATTTTCTGAAGGTAATCAAAGATTCTTCACCTGCTGCTTCAAATTTTTTTGGTTACGAAATCATCGCTAAAGGAGACTTTTTGATGGTTTCCGATCAAAAGTCCAATGTATTTATTTATAAAAAAGACGAAGGTGGATTAAATAACTGGGGATTGATTAAAGAAATTACCGGACAAGCAGATGCCGACTTTGGAGCAGCAATGGATTTTGATGGTGAAACTTTGGTAATAGGAGCCCCCTTGCACGATGGCGAGTTCACCAATGAAGGAAATGCTTATGTTTATGAGTTGAATGGTGCGCAAACAGATTTCGACCTAGTTCGTGACGACTTAATCAGTATCAATTCCAGAAATACTACTGATGGAAATTTTGGTGCTAGTGTTTCTATTGAAGGTAATCGCATGCTTGTAGCAAGCCCTGGTGAAAAATCTTTACAAGGTTTTTCACAAAGATATGAAGGGGGTAATTGTTATGTTTTGGACGAATCCTCTAGTGGTACAAATAACTGGGGTTATAGTGGTTTTATTGATATTCCAATTTTTGAAGATGAGCCAGGTACTATTTCAAAAGTCCTACTACGTAATAATAATATTTTCATCAATTTTATTAATCGAAGTTTAGAATGTCAGCCATCTGCAGGGGTAATCTATTGGTATAAATTAGATAAAGGTTATCTTTTCGATTCATTTGATTTTTTTCAACTGCTCAAACAAGCTGCCCCTTCAGCTAATGCTCATTTTGGATCTGACTATGCTTTTAATGGAGGTAATGACTTAGTGGTAGGTAGTAATGCCTATTTTACTACTGAAAAATCAGTTTCTGGAGATCTCATATTTTTTGGAAAGCAAGCCTTCGTGAGCGAACCTTTAAAAACCTTTCAAACCTATGACGCTACCTATGCCGACCTAATTTCGCCAAGTTCAGTACAGCTAAATGCAGTTCCAGAATTCACTGATTTTTCAGAAGAAAGCGGCTTTGTAGTTAGTAGTACTAATCCTACGCCCACTTTATGTGACGATGTATATATTCTGCCTTCTGGAGCTACTGAATTTACACTAACTGTCAATGATTTAGAACCTGCCACTGAATATTATTTCAGACCCTACAATATTAGTAGTAGAGGGGAAAGTTATGGTTTAGTAGAGCAGTTCAGAACGAACCCTGTGGATAGTAGGCTCATTTTTGAAGATTTGATAGACAATTATTCAGGTTCGTCTATTTCAACCAATTCAGTAGTTGTGGGTTCAAATGATGAATATATTTTTGCTGAAGTTAATGCTGGAGGAAGTAAAAGCATAGTAAGCATTGAAAATCAGGTGGAAGGAATTTCTGTCGTTCAGAACTTATCTTTTAGTGCAATGGGTCTTAAAAATTCTGATAATATAAATTCTCTGGAAGTAAGTGAGGATGGTAACTATCTGTATGCTGGAATAAGTGGATTAGACAAACTCATTAGTTTTAGTATTAATAGTACCACAGGAGCCTTAAGTGTTTTAGAAACTTTAAGCTTTAATGGTAATGATTATCTAGGGAATACCATTACGGGTATAGAGAATATTGTAGAAATTGTTAGCAGTAATGACAACAAACATCTTTATGTTCTAAGTCGCTATTCAGACGATCAAAGTGAAACCTACGTATCTGCATTTGCTATCAACCAGACAACTGGAGAGCTAGAATTTATCGATAAATTTATTACTGGTGAAAATATGGCCAGTATCTATTTATTGGGTCAAAGTATGGACATTAAACCAGATGGCTCAGAAATACTTGTAACTACTGGGGCTGTGGAATCCGGAGATAATGGGCTTATAAGTTTCTCAAGAAACAGTACTACTGGTGAACTTACTTTTGTTAATGCATATCAGGATTTTATGCTTGAAGGTGAGAATGTTCGAGAACCTTCTTTTCAAATCCGATATAGTAAGGATGGTAATAGAGCTTATGGTATTGGCACTTTTGGAACCTTGATGGTTTTTAATGTAAATAATACAGCTATTGAAGTTATTCAGAATATTACTTTTTCTCCTCAACAAGCTTCCGCATTAGCTGTTGGAGCAGATGAACAAGTCTTTGTTAAAATAATATCCAACCAATATGCAGACAGGCAATTAGAGGCTATAAATGTATTCGAATTTGATCAAGAATCTAATAAACTTGAGATCTATGAAAGTAAAAGAGATGTGATTGTAGATGTTTATGGTGAGCCTCAAAATATTATAGAATCGAATAAACTAATAACAGATAATAATAGTGGATTCCTTTACACTAGTGGACAAAATTCTTTAAATCAATTTAGTACAATAGCGCCAGGAGCTAATGATTTTTCATTTGGCTTTGAGTCATATTATTTTGAAGAAAATGAACCCGAAGGCACAGCAACAGGTGAGTTTTTCTCTTTCAATCCTGAAAATGCATTCTATGAGCTGGTTTCAGGTGAAGGTGATGATGATAATGAAGTATTTAGTATTGAAAATGGTCAACTGATAATCAATGAGGTCGCAGATTATGAAAACAAAGATAGTTATTCTGTTCGAGTGAAGGCAGAAACAGAAGAGGGGGAGACATTAGAAGATGTTTTTGTCATAAATGTTAATAATGTCAATGAAGCACCCACTGCTATCAATTTTAGCACCTCTCAAATTAAAAGTGATTATAGTGGAGGATTATTGGGGCAATTATCAGCTGAAGACCCAGATATGCTAGATGATATAAGGTTCTATTTTATAGAAGGAGATAATGATAATAATGATTTTATAATTGAAGGAAATGAGGTATATACTAAAGAAGACTTTGCGCTGGATAGCAGGGAAGAGTTAGAACTTGATGTTAAAGCGGTTGATGTTTTTGGAGATGGCCTAAGTATTTCGGGATCCTTTAAAATTGATGTGATATACCTGCCTGACGCTGACGGAGATGGAATTCCGGACAGTGAAGATAACTGTCCAAATACCTTCAATCCCGATCAAGCAGATAAAAATGATAATGGTATTGGAGATGTCTGTGATTGTGAAGTTTTAATAAACCCATCAGCAGAGGTATTATGTAATGATAACTCCATTACACTTGATGCAGGTAATGGTTTCACTAGTTACAATTGGTCTACTGGAGATACTTCAAGAGTAATAACTATCAATTCTGCAGGAGTCTATTCAGTTGAAGCAATCAATGAAGACAATTGTTTAGCTATAGATAGTATCAAAATAGAGACAGTAGAAAACCCTACAGTAAACTTAGGAGATGACATAACCTCTTGTTTAGGAGATACGATTACGCTTGATGCTGGTAGTGGTTTCCAATCCTATAATTGGTCTACTGGAGAAAGTACGCGACAAATAGAGGTAGTAAATTCAGGAGAATATTATGTTTCCGTGACCTCTACTCAAGGGTGTATTGAATCTGATACTGTTCAAGTAAATTTAGATCAAACATCAGAAGCTGAGCTGAATAGTTATGGATTTATTTTAACAGCAAGTGAAGGTTCAGATTATCAATGGTATTTTGATGGTGAACTTTTAGCTGATTCTACTCAGTCTATCATTGCAAGAAGAATGGGGGTTTATGAAGTGGCAGTCATTTCAGAAACTGGTTGCATTAGTTATTCTGAGGAAGTAACCGTGCTAGTAACAGCCGAAAAGGAAATTGCTTCTATGGATACTAGGATATATCCCAATCCAGCTAAAAATGAAGTTTCCATATTTATTCCTCAGAAGTATGATGAGGAGGTGGATATCTCAGTTTTCTCTTTAAGTGGTGAATTAATGAAAGAAATATCAGATTATAATTCTCCTACTAAAATTGATATTAGCAAATGGGAATCTGGTGTTTACCTTATTCTGTTGAGATTTGAATCATTTGAAAAAACCTTTAAAGTAATAAAGAAATGACACTAAAATGTAAATATAAGAGTCTACTGTTTCCGTTTATTTTTACGATTATTTGTTTTTCCTGTGAGCTAGGAGATTCACCTTCCGAAGAAGATTTAGGGGAATTGCCTAATGAATGGGTTGTTGAGAAAGTATTAATAGATGGAATTGAAGATAATGCTACCAATTATTCCAATTTTTTATTGTCTTTTTTTCAAGATGAGTCCTATGATTTACGTGATATATATGGAGATATTGAAGAAGGCAGTTGGACAGTTACCAACGAATCACAATTGATATTAACACCCAATCAAGGAGAGAGCAGAGAGTATATAATTGTTAATTTAGAAGAGAATCAACTTATTCTATTACTGAAGGATGAACATTTTAAAGAGACAGAATCTACCTTTGAGTATACTTTGGTTCCGGACTAAAAATCAAAATATTAATTATGGAATTATTCATTGTAAAGAGGTAGAATGGAAAAGATTTTTCCAATTGATCTAATATATTAGGTTATCATCACTCCATTTAAGACGCCATATCTTCTAAAAGACGCCTTGTCTATTGAATGGATGCCATTCATAGGCTGGTCACCCCTTGGGTGAAAAATCTGAATTTAAAAATTAAAGACAAACTCAGATTAATTTCAATTCAATTTTGAAGAAATATATTTTTTCACTTCTAGAAATTTTCCTACCTTTATATCGTACACGATTAAAACGCAAAAGATTTAATAATGAATACGAATTTTATAAAGAATTCTCTCCGAATTTTATTAGGGGTAATAATGACAATAGCTGGAATAGGGCATCTTACTTTTCAACGAGAGGAATTCCTTGCACAAGTACCGAGATGGTTACCTACCGATCCTGCTTTTATGGATTTTGTGGTTTTATCCTCAGGAATTGTAGAAATTTCATTAGGTCTGTAAATGATTATTCTAATTAAACATAAAGCGAAAGTAGGAATAGCTTTAGCCTTGTTTTATATCCTGATTTTCCCTGGAAATATTTCTCAATACACAAATGGAATTGATGCTTTTGGTTTAGATACCGATCAAAAACGATTGATAAGATTATTCTTCCAACCTGTATTAGTGATATGGGCATTGTGGTCAACTGGTGGTTGGAAATATTTGATTTCAAACTTCAAAAAATAGGTTATTATGAATTTTTATGACTTTGAGGCTAAGCTCTTAACTGGTGAAAGTATTTCCATGAAGGTTTTCGAAAGAAAGACCATTATTGTTGTCAATACAGCCAGTAAATGCGGTTTAACACCACAATATGAAGGATTAGAAAAACTTTATAAGCAATATAAGGATCAAGGGTTAGTGGTTTTAGGTTTTCCTTGTAACCAATTTGCGAATCAAGAAACGGGCGATTCTGAAGATATTCAGGAGTTTTGCCAGTTGAATTATGGAGTGAGTTTTCCTATGTTTGAAAAAATCGATGTAAATGGATCAAAAGCGCATCCTATTTTCAAATATCTTAAGTCTCAACTTAAAGGTGGAATTTTAGGAAGTAAAATTAAATGGAATTTCACTAAATTTATCATTGATAAAAATGGTCTTCCGGTTAAGAGGTTTTCACCTAGCACGAAACCTGTAAAAATGGAAGCGACCATTAAAAAGATAATATAATATGGATGAAAAGTTTAGCGCTTTATATTTAGAAAATCAGTTGTGTTTCCCTTTGTATGCAGCATCAAGATTAACCACTAAATTATATGCTCCATATTTAAATGATTTAGATATTACTTATCCGCAATATCTAGTGATGTTAGTCTTATGGCAACATCAAGAACAAACGGTAAACAAAATAGGGGAGCGCTTATTATTAGAATCCAATACTTTAACGCCTTTGTTAAAACGACTAGAAAAAAAGGAATTAATTTATAGAAAACGCTCCGAAACGGATGAAAGAACTGTGGTAGTTTCCCTTACTGAAAAGGGAGAATTACTTAAACAAAAAGCATCTGAAATTCCTGAAAAAATTATTGGATCTTTTAAGGATGAAACCATATCAGAAACCGAAGTTTTTGCATTTAAAGAAATGCTAGAGAAGTTGATTAAGACCTTGGAAGAAAAACTATGAATGTAAAAAAAGCCATCTGCAGAAAAGCAGATGACTTTTGAACGACTAAAAATAAAATCATTTCAATGACCAAACAGTAAAACTGTTAGGAGGACATTGGATTTTAACCCATTGGTCATTTTGCGTGGTGGGTTCCCAGTTAGAATTTCCGGTATAATCTTTTATCACTGAATTACCCCAATTAGTTGGCACCCATCTTTCCAACCATTGATTGGAATCGTTGAGGTAAACCACAATGCCAGGATTTCCATTTCTTCTGGCTACATATTCGTCATTATCGGCATATAAAATATCAGTTCCTCCAGTTGCTAAATTTCGATGAATCCACATTAAGTTATCCAACTTATCTTGATCTAACCATTCTTCATAGTCTTGATAAAATAGGGTAGGATAGCCTTCATGCGTGAATATATAAGCATAAGCATGCAATTTATCTGTTATCTCATCCGTATCATGATTGGCTACGAAAGTTACGGCCTTAGCCGCATCTCTTTTCCAAAGCATATCGCCTTGAAGTTTTGTTAGGTCATTTCCATCAAAAGCCTCGTTCATCCGGTAATAGCAAGCAAAATCGAAAGCAGAAGCGGTTCTATTGGTGCTATTTACCCAATCTTGTAAAAGTTGGGCATTTCCATCCCAATATTCACCAACTGCAAAGCCGCCAACATTGTACATCCATTCTCGGACTACCCAGCCGCCAAAACCTTTGACATAATCAAATCTCCAGCCATCGAAGCCGAGTTCATCTCTATAATATTTTCCAACACCATCGCTACGGTTCCAAAGCCAATCTTGCACATATGGAACAGAATGACTTAAGTCAGGAAAGCCCCCGAATACACCTTCATCACTTCCAACCACTGCATTTGGGTGAAAATCACTAGCAGAACGATAAAATTTACCTGAAGCAGGATTGAAATCCGTATAGGTATCAGTACCCGTGTAAGGGTTGGCTTCTAAATCTGCTCCACTATTATGGTTTAATACGATATCTGCATAAACCTCCATGTCATATTGGTGGGCAGTATTGATTAAACTTTCGAGTTCTGTTCGAGAACCAAAGCGGGTTTCAACTGAACCTTGCTGGTCATAATCCCCAAAGTCGAAATAATCAAAGGGATCATAGCCCATGGAATAGCCACCATTCATAGCTTTTGATACAGGGGGTAGCCATAAGGCGCTCACGCCTGCAGCATCCCAATCAGGAATTTTACTTTCAATGGTTTCATACCAAGTACCACCAGCAGTCACATCCCAATAAAAAGCCTGCATGATAATGCCACCACCTGGTCCAGGATTTCTTTCATTTATATTTTCATCAGTTTGAGTGACATCCGAAAATGGGTCAGTGGCTTTTTTGTTAGCATGTTTTCGCTGTTCTTCCAGCTGCCTATCATCTGAACATGATACAATTATTGCCATCAGCAATAATCCGTTAAATAGTTGTGCAATTAATCGTTTCATAAAGTATAATATTTGGTTGAAAGTCTAATAACTATAATAAATAGCTATTATAAAAGGAATGTACAGATATTAATTCCGAAAACGTTTGCGGTTTCGATTGCAAAAAAATGTAATGTAATATTATTTTAGGCTATAGACTCACAGTTGAAATAATGGAATAATATAATTCTAGGTGAAGTTATTTGTGCAGATTTTAAATATGAATTACCTATGATGATTTGCTTTTTGAATTAATAAACACCTATTCAGTAACTTTAATATCAAATTACTTTTGTAGTTTTTACAATCTGAATTTATAATTTTGAGAATGCTTAATGTGAATTTTGTAAAGAGTACGGAAAACAACGTGGTAGAATAAATTTTCAAAATGATTAAAAAAAAAGTAATTCATTGGCTTACTAGCGGTATGTTTACTATTAGTTTTATAGGAATTAGTCATTATATATATGTATATCATAATGAATTAGTTGGCGTAGTATTTTTGGATATGATATTTTATATTCCCGTTATAATAGCATTTGCATTTGGCTTTGGTCAAGGAGAAAGTGCTTATTATGTGTCATTAACGATTGAAGCGATCATCATATGGTTAGCTATTTATTTCTTGATAAGACATAAGAAAAGCTCTATTAATGATTAAATATATAATGAAATTGGCAACTTAGTGGAAGATGTGCCAGAAGGAACGACCATAGAATGGACGCCTTACGGAAAAGTAAGGACTGTAACCAAAGCAGCTGAGAATTTAACAATTGATTATCGTTACGATGCAGCCGGAAACCGTATAGCTAAAATTATTGATGATAATGGAACGGTAACCACCAATCGCTATATTCGTGATGCAAGCGGAAATGTAATGGCAGTTTATCAAGATACCACAACATTGGAACACCATATTTACGGAAGTAGCTGTCTAGGCTTGGCATTGGAAAAATCAAGACCAGGACAACTCAAACTAGGCCACAGACAATATGAACTAAGCAACCACTTGGGTAATGTTTTAGCAGTAATTACCGATAATGTCAATATGGTAAACAGCACGGAAAACAGCCAATGGTACGATAGCAAAGCCTGGCCAACCTTAGTAAAAACCAATGACTATTATCCTTTTGGTTTAGCAATGGGAGGGAGAACTTCACAATTTTCTGAGAATGATTCTGTTGCTTACCGCTACGGCTTTAACGGTAAGGAAAAAGATGTTGACTTCAATAATCACTATGACTACGGTTTCAGAATTTACAACCCAAGGATTGCCAAGTTTTTGAGTGTGGATCCTTTGACTAAGAGTTATCCTTGGAATAGCCCTTATGCATTTGCAGAGAATGATGTGATTAGAAGTATTGATCTGGAAGGAGGAGAAAAACTAATAGTTAACCACGAATCTGTTCAAGAATACTCGGCATTTTTTACTATCGTAGAAAATGATGAAATACTCAGAAAAACAGTTAAAGATCCTATCAGCAATCCAGAACTTGAGGACAAAATTCATATCTATTTGGTACAAGTTGATAACTTTGGTGCAGGTTTAGGTACTTATGCGGCAGGAGCAAATTATAAATTCAGTTCCGTAGCGGTCAAGGTAGATCAATACATAAATTTCAAGAATGGAGTTGATCAAGTGGGATATACTAAAACTGAAGCAAGACAAGATGAAGCTTTTTTTAGTCAAGCTAATTTGGATCCATATGCACTAAAATCTAAAATAGAAAAGGGGATTAAAGTACAAATTGTAGCAGTTAAAAAAAGAGATGACTTTGGTTCAGATGCAACTTTTGAAGCAATACTTCATGAGCTTTATCTTCACACAAGAAAGTTTGAAGAAGCGGATAATGATGCTGATCATTTGGAGGGATTGGGCACAAAATCTCGATATTCTGCAGAAGCTTGGGAAGTTCCAGAAAGTGAAATGGGTATTCTTTGGAAACGGTTTAAGAGTACGCAACAAAAAATGGAGAAAAGGAAAAATGAAAAGTAATATATATATATTGATATTTGTTTGTTTTTGTTGTCTGAATTGTAATAGACAATCGTGTACAGATGAAAAGTTAGAAAAGTACATATCTGAAGGTGAAATTATATATTCTGAAAAAATAGGGAATAAATTCAATCTTTTTAATGAGGCAGAATTATATTCTGATTGCAATAATATGGAAGAGTATCAAAGAAGTTTTTTTAAAACATCAGATTATTTCTACTTTTCGGAAGGTATTCTGTTTAGATACAGTGTTTTTAAGAATATCGACAATAAGTATTTAAAAGGTTTTTGGGGAATGAATAATTTGGGGAATATTTATTTCAAACCAATTGAACAACTAAATTGTCCAGCGTACATAATGCTTGACAGAAATAAAGAGATGACTAGATATTCTAGTAAGGCTCTTTTGTTGGACACGAAATGTTCAATTTATGCTCAAGAATATACTTATCAGATCAACTCAAAAAATGATTTCCATGATGTTTTTTCTATTAAATACCATATGTTGCCGCTTGATGGTGTTAGAATAAAGAAATCTGTTCATGAAGAAAATGCTTCGACTGCTGAAATGGTATTCTCAATCACTAAGGGGATTGTTAGTTTAAAATATGAACCAAATGTAGATTACACAATACTTCCTTGGGCAATTGAATTAGTTTCTTCAGAAAATTAAGACCTCACCAGCTAAATTATTCCTTACGGCAAAATAAGGACCGTGACCAAAGCAGCTGAAAACCTGACCATCAACTATCGATATGATGCAGCCGGCAATAGAGTGGCTAAAATAGTCGATAAGGATGGAGAAGTCACCACCAATCGCTATATTCGTGATGCAAGCGGAAATGTAATGGCAGTTTATCAAGATACCCTCACATTGGAACACCACATCTACGGAAGCAGCCGATTGGGCTTGGCATTGGAAAAATCAAGACCAGGACAATTAAAATTAGGCCATAGGCAATATGAACTAAGCAACCACTTGGGTAATGTGCTGGCAGTGATTACCGATAATGTAAACATGACTTCTGATACCCAAAACAGCGAGTGGTACGAAAGCAAAGCATGGCCAACCTTGGTGAAAACCAATGATTATTATCCATTTGGATTGGCAATGGGAGGGAGAACTTCAGAATTCTCGGAGAATGATTCTGTTGCTTACCGCTACGGTTTCAACGGGAAGGAAAAAGATGTTGAAGGCATGGGCGGTGGTGGCTCTACTTATGATTACGGCTTCAGGATTTATAATCCAAGGATTGCTAAGTTTTTGAGTGTTGATCCTTTGACTAGCGAATATCCTTGGTATACTCCTTATCAGTTTGCAGGTAATAAACCGATTATGGCAATAGATATAGATGGTTTGGAGGAAAAAGCTGCAATTTATCTGTATGGCGAAGATAAACCAGCATTAGTTGTCGAAAATAGTTTGTTTACGAATGAGCCAGCAATGGATGTATTCTATGACATGTTCACTCAGCAAGCTGATTTGATGGAGAATTTTAAATATCATTGGGAAAAAGGCTATAAAGAGTATTCAGAAAATGGAGGGCCAAATAGCTTTGGAACTTTAGAAATTAGGGAAGATATGGGTGGAACTTTCAATCTATCGTATAATCCGGCAAGTGCTAATCCAGTCGCTTCGATTGGTGAAGGATTTAAAAGTGGTTGGGGTTATCTTTCAGCAGATACTAGAGGTAATAGAATCGGTAAAAGAATGACCATTGGGATTGCAACGGCACCTCTTGCTGCAGGTACCAGTGTTTTGGCAGGTTTAGAAATGATTATTCTATTAAATGAAGTAGGAAGTTCAGGAGCTGCAGCAGCTAATGGAGAACTTGAAAGTAGCTTTAGTGCTTTAAGAAGCCTTATAACAGAATATGCTGGAGAAACTGGAGGAGAATATTATGACTATGCTGAAACGACAATTAAAGGTATTCGACTAGGTATATCAATACGAGATGTTAAGAATATAAAAACCTGGGAGGATACACTCGATGAAGGGGTGAAAGCTATTGCAGCGGAAATTGATTCATTTATTGATTATTATAAAAAATATTATGAAAGTGATGAAAATCAAAATAATAAAGAGTCTGTTGACAACTAAAAAGTGATAATTTGATGTCTAAATTAAAAAAATATACGAAGACGAGTTGGTTAGGCCCACTTTTGGTTTTGGTTTTTTATTTGCCACTTGTATTTGTTTTTGTTTATAATGGTATTAATCAAGTATTTTTTATATTAATGACAATTTCTGTTGTATTTGTTTTTATTATTAATAAAGATGTATTTATGTCCTCGACTTATATTGTGATAAAACATACATATGTACCTTTTATAAAATTTAGGTTTCCTATTAGTGATGTTACAAAGATACAAATTATCTATTTGGGAGGAAGAGGCAATAAGGAGGCATTGAAAATCACCATTAATAATCGTAAAAAAAAGAGGTTCTATATGAGCCTTGGGCATGATTTTCAAGAATTTATTAATGATGTCCGAGCAAATAATATTGAAGTTGATACAAGTAGACATCCGAAACTAAAATAACAATCCTACCCAATGGAGCAAGCGTTTGTTTGTGTCAAAAATTTATATTGGGTATGCAAGCCATGGAGTATAATTATGATCAGTTGAACCGAATCACTAAAGGGCTAAGCTTAACAAATTATACGGAAGGAAGTGGTTTTGCTACGAGAGATACGGAAACAGCTGCCCCTTATGATGCACAATATAGCTATGATGCTAATGGCAATTTATTGAACTTACAGCGGAATAATGAAGCCAGCGAAATACAGGATGATTTTGATTATCAATATTATGCGGGCACCAATAAGCTGAGAGCATTGGCAGAAGGTGCTCCAGATGCCTACATCTATGATGAAATCGGCAACTTGGTGGAAGATGTGGAAGAAGGAACGACCATAGAATGGACGCCTTACGGAAAAGTAAGGACTGTAACCAAAGCAGCTGAAAACCTGACCATCAACTATCGATATGATGCGGCCGGAAATAGAGTGGCTAAAATAGTCGATAAGGATGGAGAAGTCACCACCAACCGCTATTTTCGTGATGCAAGCGGAAATGTAATGGCAGTTTATCAAGATACCCTCACATTGGAACATCATATCTACGGAAGCAGCCGCCTAGGCTTGGCATTGGAAAAATCAAGACCAGGCCAGTTAAAATTAGGCCACAGGCAATATGAACTATGCAACCACTTAGGCAATGTTTTAGCGGTAATTACCGATAATGTGAATATGGTAAACAGCACTGAAAACAGCGAATGGTACGAAAGCAAAGCATGGCCAACCTTAGTAAAAACCAATGATTATTATCCATTTGGTTTAGCGATGGGAGGGAGAACTTCAGGATTTTCAGAGAACGATTCTGTTGCTTACCGCTACGGCTTTAATGGTAAGGAAAAAGACCCAGAAGGAATGGGCGGTGGAGGCTCTACCTATGACTACGGCTTCAGGATTTACAACCCGAGGATTGCTAAGTTTTTGAGTGTGGATCCCTTAGCTTATAATTTTCCCTACTTTAGCCCTTATCAATTTGCTGGGTTAGACCCAATCAAGTATATTGATTTGGATGGTTTAGAACGAGCATATTATGATCCATATACTCAAATGATAGTACCGGCAAGCGACTTCCACCAACACACTCCTGCTCCAAATGTCGAATATTTGAATACTTTGTCAAAAGAGGAAATAGAGAAGAGGGCAGAAGATAATAAGACAGTTTTGAGTTTCGTTCCATTAATTGATATTCCAATTGATGGATATGATGCGATCAATGATTTTAGTAACGGAGATTATTTATTAGGTACATTAAGTGTTTTTTCTTTTATACCAGGTGCAGATTTTATTACTAAGCCGTTAAAACAGTTAGTAAAAAGATCTGATGATATTAAAGATCTTGTCAAGACTTCCGGAAGAATAAAAAAAGCAGATGGAAAACTATCGAGAGAAGTAATTATAGCTACAAAAACGGGTAAGAGGACAGATGCTTTGAAAGTGGCTAAAGGCGCTATTGGTGATCTGGGTGATGATGCGGTTGGGTTGCCTGGAAAATCTACAGGTAGATTTCCAAATGCAAATAAGACTATAGTTGGAGTTCAATCAAAAGATGGGGCTAAAGGCTATAGGATTGACTATGATTCTGAAAAGGGAACGCATTACAACTATTGGAATCATGAAACAGGAGAACAGGGAGCAGTATTGTTTGAAGGCACCAAAGATCAAGTAGATCAATTGAAACAGCAATTAACTAATACATATAATTTACCGAAGTAATATTATGAATACGCAACTAGATTTTTGGCTTTTCAATAAGCATGTGAATCATATCAAAATCTTAGAAATAGGAGAAGATACTTTTCGGAAGGAAATAGCTCAAAAAAAAGGTTATGACCTTTATGAACCAAATACAAGGCATGATACAGTTTTCAATTGGGATAAAATAACTCCCTCTTACAGTCTTTCCTATGATTATGTTAATATTGAAAGTGAATTGAGTGCATTTTTGGGGAATACCCCACTTGTAAATCATCAAAATATGTTAGTTGAAACGGCACCAGGTCGTCCTATTATTGAGGTGAAAACCAAATATTTTATCAATTATATTTGGGATTTTGTAAGAGCCAGTAATGGAATGGGGGCAGTAATGGCAACGAGTGATTATGACTTGGTTATGGAATTTTCGAATGATGAAGAATACTTATTGTTTAGCGATTTTAAAATATAAGTTCATTAAGTATTTTAAACCACCCGTTCCCGCCATACTTAGCATGGTGGAATGAAAAATTCGACCACAGCCAATATGAATTGAGTAACCATTTAGGCAATGTTTAAGCGGTAATTACGGCTTCCCCGATCCGACTGATAATTTGAAAAATAGAAAAAGGACTATTTTAATAGCGGAACAACTGAACAATGATTTTACTATATCTACTAATAGCCATTTTGTTATTTCAAAAATCAATTCTTCATAGAAGTTATATGAATGATTGTAATGATAATTTAGATTTTGGACTTAATAATTTTTTATTTGGGGAAAATTCTGCAGAAAACCAGTCTTTTAAAGTTGGGTTTTTCTTACTTTCATTTCTTCCTTTTATAATCAAGTGCAAAGATGAAGATGAATTAATGAAGAGGTTGAGATTTAAGATAATAATACTAAACTTCCTGATTTATACTTTGGTCATAACTTTTGCTTTTCTTTATTATTACTATAATTGGTCTCTTTAGTGGTGTTGTGGGGCAATACCAATGCGCTTTACAATGGGAACATTGGCTGGATGGCAACGTACTTACCAGGCTTAGGACTAGAAAGTGATGATCGAACTGCCGGTATGCAAGCCATGGAGTATCACTACGATCAGCTAAACCGCATAACGCATGGTCTAAGCTTAACAAATTATACGGAAGGAAGTGGTTTTGCTACAAGAGATGCGGAAACAGCCTCTCCTTATGATGCACAGTATAGCTATGATGCCAATGGTAATTTATTGAACCTGCAGCGAAACAATGAAGCTAGCGAAATACAAGATGATTTCGATTATCAATATTATGCGGGCACCAATAAGCTGCGTGCACTGGAAGAAGGAGCAGCAGATGCTTATATTTATGATGAAATCGGCAACTTGGTGGAAGATGTGGAAGAAGGAACGACCATAGAATGGACGCCTTACGGAAAAGTGAGAAGGGTTACGAAAGCAGCTGAAAACCTGAACATCAACTATCGATATGATGCGGCCGGAAATAGAGTGGCTAAAATGGTAGATAAAGATGGAGAAGTCACCACCAACCGCTATATTCGTGATGCCAGTGGAAATGTAATGGCAGTTTATCAAGATACCCTCACATTGGAACACCACATCTACGGTAGTAGCCGCTTAGGTTTGGCATTGGAAAAATCAAGACCAGGACAACTCAAACTAGGCCACAGACAATATGAACTAAGCAACCACTTAGGCAATGTTTTAGCGGTAATTACCGATAATGTAAATATGGTAAACAGCACGGAAAACAGCGAATGGTACGAAAGCAAAGCATGGCCGACCTTAGTAAAAACCAATGATTATTATCCTTTTGGTTTGGCAATGGGAGGAAGAACATCAGAATTTTCAGCAAACGATTCTGTTGCTTACCGTTACGGCTTCAATGGTAAGGAAAAAGACGTAGATTTCAATAATCACTATGACTACGGCTTCAGGATTTATAATCCAAGGATTGCTAAGTTTTTAAGTGTTGATCCTTTGACTAAGACTTATCCTATGTTGACTCCTTATCAGTTTGCGAGTAATACGCCTATTCAAGCTATCGATTTGGATGGTTTGGAGGCCAAGATTACTGTAAATAGTCAATATAACCGTAAAAGGATTAGTAAACTTTTTCATCCTAATGAAAAATATATATCAAGTGAAGTAGGTAAGCAAGCTGCTTTGCTTATAGCTTGGTATTCTGTAGATGCGGTTTATGAAAATGACGATCATTTGAAAATGTATCCAAATGTAGAATTTCCAAAGAGTGGAAAAGCTGCAGAAGTTACTTATGATGGGTCATTTAAGGGCGTTCAAATATGGGCCAAAGATGAAAATGATAATGAAGTCTATTTAGGTTCAATTAATAATATGAGTGAGGAAAGTAGTTTCTTTGATTTTTTTGATATGGGGGTAGGTGAATATAAAGAAAGAGATGCTGATTATTTTGATAACCTAATTGCAAGAAATGTTGATCAAAATGCACTGGATGACCTTAGTGAAGCTTTCGGGAATGGGTTTGATTTGAAAAATTCACTTTATGGAGAATTTTTAAATAGTAAAGGATTCATGATTGGCGGGGGACTAAAGAATTTAGATAGTTATGAGGGATTCAGATCGAAATATGATTATACTGGAGATACCGGTAAATTTCAATTATATAATTATGAGACCAAAGAGCATGAGTATTGGCTTGGTCAGTAAAAATGAAATAGGTGGAGTATCGAAAACTAGAAAGGTAAAAGATAAAGATGATTCAATTAAATATGATATTAAATAAAAATATTCTGTTTATTCTAATACTGCTCTTACTTTGGAGTTGCCATGGAGAGAAACAGCAAAAAAACTGTAATCAAGAAGATGTTCTTGAATTAATGTATATAGTGGAGGGATATAAAAGTTTTTCAAAAAATCTTGAGTTAAACGAGGTAGATTCTTTAACTAAATATTTACTAATCTTAGATGAGATGTCTACAATAAGTGATATTTATATTTATAGTTCCGGAGGTTTCAAGCAAAATACAAAATATTTTTTAAATCCTTGTGATAAAATAGAAACTATAGAAATCGAAAACGCAAGAGAAAAACTTAATTCATCAATAAAAGTATTTTTAGAACAAAAGAATAATTCAGGATTTGAAAGTTTATTAAGGAGATATTTTCTTGAGGAAGGTGGGTATAAAATATTTAATAATAATAACAAAGATCAGACCGTGTTAGAAATAATTCAAAGAATATATATTGCCGAAATAGGTCTTTATCAAACTTTGTTTTACGAAATACATAAAGTTAATTAATATTTAGGTAGAAAAATAATGATAGCTAAGCTCTCTGGTGAGATTAGTGATTTTGGTCAGTTCCCCCAATGGCGCAAGCATCCGCTTGTGTCAAAATTAAACATTGAGGATGCAAGCCATGGAGTATCACTACGATCAGCTAAACCGCATAACGCATGGTCTAAGCTTAACAAATTATACGGAAGGAAGTGGTTTTGCTTCAAGAGATACGGAAACAGCTTCTCCTTATGATGCACAGTATAGCTACGATGCTAATGGTAATTTATTGAACTTGCAGCGAAACAATGAAGCCAGTGAAATACAGGATGATTTTGATTATCAATATTATGAGAACACCAATAAGCTGAGAGCATTGGAAGAAGGAGCAGCGGATGCCTATATTTATGATGAAATCGGCAACTTAGTGGAAGATGTTCAGGAAGGAACGACCATTGAATGGACGCCTTATGGTAAAGTAAGGACTGTTACCAAAGCAGCTGAAAACCTGACCATCAACTATCGATATGATGCAGCCGGCAATAGAGTGGCTAAAATAGTCGATAAGGATGGAGAAGTCACCACCAACCGCTATATTCGTGATGCAAGCGGAAATGTAATGGCAGTTTATCAAGATACCCTAACATTGGAACACCATATCTACGGAAGCAGCCGATTGGGCTTGGCATTAGATAAAGCAAAACCAGGTCAGTTAAAATTAGGCCATAGGCAATATGAACTAAGCAATCACCTAGGCAATGTACTGGCTGTCATTACCGATAATGTAAATATGGTAAACAGCACGGAAAACAGCCAATGGTACGAAAGCAAAGCATGGCCTACCTTAGTAAAAACCAATGATTATTATCCCTTTGGTTTGGCAATGGGAGGGAGAACATCAGAGTTTTCAGCTAACGATTCTGTTGCTTACCGCTACGGTTTCAACGGGAAGGAAAAAGATGTTGAAGGCATGGGCGGTGGTGGCTCTACTTATGATTACGGCTTCAGGATTTATAATCCAAGGATTGCTAAGTTTTTGAGTGTGGATCCGTTGACAGCTGAATATCCTTGGTATACTCCTTATCAATTTGCGGGGAATAAGCCTATTAGATTTATAGATTTAGATGGGCTGGAAGAATATGATGCAATGCAGGATCCTTATTTTACAGCGAAATTAGTTAAAACATATGCCTATGACGTGACTTTAGCAACGATTAATTTTGCTAGAGCATCTCAAGGTAATAACACTCGTGTGGTATATAAGCTTGATGAAAATGGTAATCAGACTTATGAAATTGAATCGATAGATATTTCAGATCAAAATCCTTTTGTTACTTTTGGGCATGATCTTTTAAACATTGTAACGCTAATACCAGGAGGTAAGAGTGTTACAGGTAGTCTTTTTGCTCGAACAGGAGGTAATCAGGTTGCAAGAGCGGGAAAGCAATTGTTAGGTGCTGGAGGTACTCAATTTCATAGTATTACCCTATTTAAGCAGAAGGGCTCTAAAGCAAGGATTGATGTTGAAAATCCAGCCCCAGGTAAAAGAGCAGGACAAATTCATTACCAAGATGAAAACAATATAAAATATCTCTATGATGTAGATAAGAAGAAATTTTTTGGTAAAAATGCGGAAACAGGAGATTTTGATGTAGAAGCCCCTAAAAGCGTTAATAAACTTTTAGGTGATGATAAGATAAAAAGTGCAATAGATAAAGGGTTAAAATATTTAGGAGAAGAAACAAATTAAAAAATGGAATTTGCTTATAATAATAGGTTTCTAAAACTTACAGAAGGGAACAATATAGAATCATTTAAAAATAAAGTTAAACCTCCTTTAATGAAACTTTTAAATGATGACTTTATAAAAATAGATGGTTGTCATTATTATAGCTTTATGGCGCCAAATGGTCCTTTTTCTAAAGATTTAACAGATCGAACTGGCAATGAAGCCTTTTTTAATAAAATACAAATCGATGATTATTTGGAGTTGGAGAATGAGTTAGATTTTTTTATTCAGGGAGTGGGATATTCGATTTTACTGTTTGAAAAACTAGAAAAATGCTATACTGAGAGTTTTAGAGTAATTTTTTCTTATGATGGGAGTTTTGCTAATGTAACTTTTTATAAAGTCAGAGATGGAGAAAGTTGGCTTTCTGATGACTTAGAAAATTATAAATTAGAATCTATTTTAGTAATATCACCATCTGAGCATAGGATAAAATAGTTAATAGAAACACGCTGTTCCTGATTTTTCAATTCAGAACCAAGAAATAATGGTTTTACTGATACGAATGAATCCGCCTAAAGGAGCAGATACATCAAGGAAGCATGATATTATAATGAAATAAAAGATGGTAGAATTATTATATAGATTGTTATGAAGAAGGGTTTGTATTCCAAATAATTTGTTTAAGTGGTTATAATTCAGGGTTAATATGCGGTTATGTAAAAGATTCTAAATCATTACTTGATACAGTCCACAAGGCAATAACTCATGAAAATCTTATTGATGAAATCAATAGAAATTTTCTTGAGGTTAATCAATCTTCCATAAAGATATACTTATAACTCGTGTGCTACATAAATAAGATAGATTAGAGAGTTTACACGTAATTGAACCATGTTATGGAAAAGAAACTGAATATATGAGAGTAGAACGAACTGTTATTGGAAATGAAGAAATCTTGCACTCTCATCCCATATCAGTTTGCAAGTAATACCCCAGTTGGCGCACGCGTTTTCGCGTGTGTCAAAAGCATCAAGACAAACTTCCTTGTTTGCAGAGATGCACTAATACGGCTTTGAAGGAATTTCAATACATAAAAGTACTGCTGTTCCAACCATTAGGATAAAAGTCAATAAATGAAACTAAAAATGAAGATGAAATTGTTATCTTTACATAAAGGAAAATAATGGTTATGGGTACAGGTCAAATTAGGGAACTACTTCATGAATACATTAACCAAGCAGATGAACGACTGATCAATTTAATGTATGCCATGGTTCAGGCAGATCTGAAAGAAGAGGGTTTTGGTTTAAGTGAAACACATAAAAAAGTACTAGATGAAAGATTAGCAGCACATCAAACTGATCCTTCTGAAGGATCAAGCTGGGAAGAAGTTAAAAGCCGGATTAGAAAGCAATTGTGAATTATCGCTTAATTGTAAGGCCTGAAGCCGAGCTTGATATTTTAGAATCATCTCAATGGTATGAGGACAGGCAGGAAAATCTAGGTATACGTTTTTTAGATGAGATTGAAGAGAAATTGCATCTAATTACTCAAAATCCACTTCATTATCAAATCAGATATAAAAACATCCGCTTAGCCTTAATAGAGCATTTTCCTTATGCTATCCATTTTCTTGTAGATCAAAAAAAAGTAATTATACTAGCTGTGTTAGGTACTCGAGATGATCCCGAAAAATGGACATAATGTATTCACTCAACTCCAGTTGGCGAACGCGTTTCCGCGTGTGTCCTTACCACCAAGCCTTATTCTTCCACCGTATCATCAATCTCCAAAGTCTCCAAAATATCGGCCAACTCATCAAAATCCTTATAACCAGGTCTAATTTCTTCACCACCTTTTAAGGAAATACCTTTGATAGAAGTATTTTCAACCAAATCCATTACATTTTTATCATCAATATTGAAGCCTAAAATTACTGGGAAATCTTTGGCTAAATCTAATACCTGATTGACTACATTTTCTTTATAATGATTTCCATTGCCAGATTCAAAAAGGAAAAATTCAACCTCCTCTGCTACCTTTTGCATGGTGTTTTTTACTTCTTCGGCATCAGTCACTTTATCCATATCAAATCTCAAAATCCTTTTGAAATCCGTAAATAGTGGGATAATGGCAGGATTATCAGTTTGTAGGTAATGGATCTCGTACTCTTTGATAGATTCTTTAATGGCATCTTCTGAAGAATTGCCGTATTCCGCAACGAATTCCACGCCTGAAACCCAACCAGTCAGCTCCATAAAGTTTTCAGGGCTAACGTAAGTTGGATTATCTTTTTTCAGGTCAAACCCCATTAAGTTTACAGTCATGCCAGCACAATAGCGCGCATCACTTAGATTATTGACTTCAGATATCTTAACGAATGTTTTTAATGCCATTTTGTAAAATTTTAATCTATGTCGTTTAGTTGTGATTTTAGATTTTATCCTTTGTATTTATCTTCAAGGAGAATGAGGATAGTATTCATTAAACGACATTGGAATTTTGATGCAAATTAAAGGAAAATTTGGCTTGCTTGAAAGAGAATTGGAGTAAGCTTTTCCAAAGTTTGCAACTTGAAAATGATTGTTACAAAATTTAGATTAGAATTGGTCTTCTTTTATATATGATTTAATCCAGACGCTCTTTGAATAATATGAGATTAAGTGTTAGTTTTGGCGTTTATCTATATCAATTCAGTTCAAATATTTATGAAAAACACTCTACTATTACTATTTATTTTATCAGCTTTATTGCTTTCGTGTGCTGATGATACAAGCCAAGTTGAAGAACTTATGGCAGCTAATGAGGCCACACTGGAAGAACAATTAAACATCCTGAATAATGAGGGAGAATTCTACAATTTTAATTTAAAAATATTAGACGGAAATGACCCAATAGAGGGGGCTACTGTTGTTTTGGCTAGTAGTAAATCAGGCCAAATTGAAGAAATCAGATCAACCTCTGACGCAAATGGTGATATTTTCTTTACTGATTTTTCTGTAGGAGGAAATTTTATTACAATTTCAAAAGAAGGATATTATTCAGTTAATGGAATTATCAATTTTCGTTTTGAAGAAGGTTATAATTATGAAATAGTGAATGGCAGGGTAGTTCCCATTGAGAGAAATGAAACAGCAATACTGCCACTTTATAGTCAGGAAGGAAATAAGAATACGGCTAAAATTTCCGGTAAAGTAACTTATGAAAAAGATTTGACGAATGATGAACCTGAATATCCTGCAGGGAAAATTATCAGAGCTGATTTTACTTCAGAAATACTACAATCAAGTGAGGGAGTATCTTTTAATGAATATACCATTTCATCAGAAGGGATAAATATTGGTAGTGGTGAAGTTCAGGAGGATGGTTCTTATGAATTAATTATCCCTACAAATGCTAATGGGACTTCGGTCAGATTAATAACACCAGAAATACGAGAAGATCAAAGATTGGCATGGTTTAATGATGAAATTGAAAGTTATGAATATACTGAAATGGAAGCACATTTTGGAAAAAATGTGGATTATAATTATGTTCCTTATGTACCAGGCGTAATTGGAGAGGTAAGTTCACCCCCAGTAGCTGGAGAAGGTTTTCAAATTGATAATCTCAGAAAAGTCGGAAGAAGGATTTTTAATGATAGATCTTATATATACACTACCGAGTCCAGAGAAATAGATGATAACACAATTTATTCTTTTTATGGAGGTAGCAATTATCAATCCACTCCTACAATTCGAGTTGAGGATCCTACTGGAACTGATTTCAGTGCTGATATAGAAATGGAGGCAGCTGTTCAGCGCATTACTATGACAGAAATTGGAAAATACCCTGCAAATGGTTTTGTCAGAGCTGAAGTTTACGCTAACAAAGATGGTCTGGGAAGATTATTTGCATCATTTAGTATAAATGCGGATGCTAACGGTCATGTGTCTCAGGATATAATTGATTCGGTATTTCCAAGTCTGGAAGATTACTATTCGACTTCTGGTTTTGGAGATAGTTATAGAGATGTAAATGAGTTCGATAATTTTACTATTTACTTTAGTAATTCTACTGCAGCCTCAGACCCTTTGCAAGCCCAAGCAGAATTAGAATATAATGCCAAAATAACGGGCTTGAATATAAAAAATAAAGGTAAGAATTATACAGATCCTGAATTTGTCTTTGAAGGAGGTGATACTTCATCGCCAGCTGCACTTAACTTTAGTTTTTATGGAGCCCGATGGGGTATAAAGCTTGATAATAGCAATATTACAACACCTTATACTGTAGAGCCAGATATTAGATTTCAATATATTAATAAATATAATAACATATCGACTACTTCATATGTGACGAATGATTCTTTGGGCTATTCTTATGGCGCTTCACAAACAATGAACGAAGAATTGGAAATTGATGAAAATGGTGAATTGAAATTTAGAGCTGGTTCACCTTATTATACAAATTTTTACAGTGATGAAGAACCAATTGTTATAATTGAACAGGATCAACCTAAGAAAGCAAGTTTGAAGCTGCTAGTAGATTTTGAGACGGGAAAACTTATAGGAGTTGAAAATTATTATAAAGGGAGGGGGTATAACGAGCCTTTTGAAGTGACTATAAAACCAAGTATTGAAGGCTTACCAGGTGAAGGAGCAGAAGTTTCAATAATAGGTGGATCATATAATGACAGAGGTGAATATGAATGGTCTGGATTAATAGCCATCAATAATCCAGGTGCTAATTATCTTTATTTTTTAAATCGTGGCGAAAACTACTTTAATATAAGTGGAAGTTCAGATATCGAAATATTACCAGGAGAAGAAATCTATCGCGATGTAGAATATGGTACAGGAAGAAGAATAATGGAATAATATTACAATTTGAAAAATTGAATTAAAAGGCCCAGAGTTGAATTCCAATTCATTCTGGGGCTTTTTTTTCTTTTACTCAGAAAAACTATTATCAATTCTAGCCAATACATCATTCCAATGAATTCGGCTCATCTTATCTGAGGTTCTGTATCTTCGGCTTGTAATGTCTGACTTTAGTTGCTCCAGTTCAGCTCTCATCAACGGAATTACATCTGAAATTATCACCTCATCATTTCTCTTTTCCTCTGCATCCAGTTCTGCAAGTTGAGAAGTAGCCAATTCTACAAAGGTTCTCTGCAAATTTCTTCTATATACATCTACTGCCTGACCTCTATACAGCTCAGAGAAAATACCAGTTCTAATATCTTCCAGCATTTCCAACACCGTATAAGCATCTGATCCATTTAAGCTTTCATTTTCCACCATTCTTAAAATTCGGTCTTCATCAAGTAAGCTATTTAAGGCTCTTACTTGTAATGATTTTACGCGTTCAATGGCACCATCATCCTCTATTCTCTGAAGAATTGATTTGTTTAATAACCATTCATGATTGGTGAAGGCATGCTCATTAAGAAAAGCAACAGCTTCTTTTTGAATTGAAGATGGAACATGTTCATAAACTGCACCCTCTTGATCAGCAGTTTTACGAGTTTCATAAATACCGCCAACATTGGCCGTTACGTGGCGAATATAACCACTCCACATATAGCCTAACTCTCTATAAACTTCAGCTAATTCACTATAATCTTGCCCTTTTTCAGAAGTCCATTTTACTAAATTAGGAACCACTTTTTTCAAATTGGCCAAGCCATATTCGCTTGCTTTTACGTGATCATCTCCCAAACTTTCCCTGTTGGCTCTTGGGTCAGCAACTCCGTAACCGCTTCCGAATTCATACCATGGATTACCTGCTTTTTCTAATATCCATTGATCTAAAGTTGGCTTTTCTTTCTCTTTGCTATCTGCATCAGGAATAAATCTATAGCCCCAATTGATGGCATATTTGTCATAAGGCCCCATCATTCTAATGTAGCGAACTCCCTCATCTTCTGGCTGAGCAACATAATTCACTCTAGCATAATCCATAATGGATGGAGTCAATCCATACTCTTGAGTGAAAGTTGCTGATCTAAGTGAATCGGTAGGATAGGCAGAACTTGCTTTCATATTATGTGGCAACCCCAATGCATGACCTACTTCATGGGCAATTACCATTCTCATCATTTCACCGATTTCTGCTTCAGGAGTCTCCAAAGTTCTAGCTGATTCTTTTTGTGCTCCTGCCTCAATCATATATCGGTTTCGGTATGATCTTAAGTGGTTGTGATACCAAATAATATCACTTTCAATGATTTCGCCTGTCCTTGGATCTGAAACTGATGGGCCTACCGCATTTCTAGTGGTAGTGGCCACATATCTAACGACAGAATAGCGAACATCTTCAGGACTGAATTCCGGATCTTCTTCCTTTGTAGGTGGATCTTTTGCTATAATGGCATTTTTAAAACCTGCCTCTTCAAAAGCAATATTCCAATCTTCGATTCCTTGTTTGAAATATGGTCTCCATTTCTCTGGAGTGGCAGGATCCAAATAATAAACAATTGGTTTTACTGGTTCTACCAATTCACCTCTTTTATAAGCTTCAATATCTTTAGGAACTAACCTCCATCTTCTGATCAATTCATAATCATCTGATTTTAATTTATCCGAATTGTAATCATATTTTTGTATTGTGAACCATCCGACTCTGTCATCAGCTAATCTGGGCTGCATTTTATCTTCTGGTAACATAATCATGGATTGATTCAATAACATGCTAATAGTTCCAGCCTGATCTCTACCTGGGGGATCACCAGCATCATAAGTCATTAAGTGCTGCACTTCCACATTTTCAGGAAACGATTTTGCAGAAGAAATATAAGAACGGCTTTTATCCAATCTTTTCACCTTATAAGCCTTTCTCAACCTATCAGGCATTGCATTGATTGCACTAACCTCTTCTGCAAACAAGCTGCTTACATCTACCAGATATGCAGTAGAATCAGGATTAATAGCCTCAATTTTGCTGCTGTACAAAATAGGGAAGAAGTTATTGGCTTCAACAGATTTGTAAATTGGCGATTCCTCATCACTTTCATTTTGAAAACTGATGACCTTTAAATCAATATTTTTATCTCTTTTATACCAACGGACAACTTGCTCATTTACTTTTGAACCAGCGTTGATGTACCCACCTCCAAAGTTATCAGGTAGCTTTACAATCCGACTTACTAAAAGCAAGTCCTTTTCCAATTTATCAAAGGGTATTTCATAATACAATTTCCCATCCAATTCATGAGTGGTGAATAATCCTTCATCTGACTTAACATCCCCTTTGATGATATCTTTATAATTTTTTAAATCACCTTGAGGTTTCTCTGTTTTATTTTTTTCCTCCTGTTTTTTCTTCTTCCCAAACAGTTGTGCATTTACTTCAGTTTGAAATAAGAAAAGACTTAGTGTAATGGTAAATAGTAGTTTCATCATAAGTTATTTTTTAGCTTTTGTAAATGTATTTTAAGCTGATGAAAATATAAAATGCTTTTATTTAACTGGTAAATGACTCCTTTTCATCGAATAGAGTAAATCAAATACTTGATTTATTGATATAATTAAATAAATATTTTATATTTTAATCTTCACAACTCAAAATTATATTTAGTGTTTAGATTTTTTAACCTTAATAAATGGTCGAGATTAGAAAAGAACCTTGAGCAAAAACCTAATATTTTGTTGTCTCAATTTTCAATTATTTCTGTTTTTGCGGCTTTTTTTCAGGTTGTTAATGATCTATGGAATTTGAATTTTATTGCGGTTTTCCTTGATTTCATTATTGTCTTCATTTTCCTAACAACCTATATAGTAAACGAAAAGGGCAAACATCTTATAGCTAAATTTATATTTATAGTGCTTGGGACTGGGTTCATATTTTTTTATGCCTCTGTTATACCCAAATCTATAGGAGCGTACCTTATTTTTTATCCTATTTTGGCCGTAATATTTTTGATTTTCAGTAATGAGGAAAGGCAATACAAATATTATTCAGTGGTGTATGTTTTAGCGCTTTTGTTTATACTTGAACTTACCTCATATCAACCATTTGGTGAAATCAACCTGACAGAAGGTAAATCAGAAGATACTTCATTTTATGTGAATATGGTGATTTCCCTATTTGCTATGGTGTTTTCTATGTATAATATTGATGTAATTAATAAGCAAATTGACGAAGTACGATTAGAAACATTAAAAGAATTGGAACAAAAAAATGAAGAGCTTAAACTGGCAAATGATGAATTAGATCATTTTGTTTATAGTGCTTCTCATGATTTAAAAGCACCTTTATCTTCTATTTTAGGCCTTATTAATATTGCTAAATATGAGGTTAAGGATGACAAAACTATGGATTATTTTGTTCGAATTGAAAATAGAATTGAACGCCTAACCTTATTTATTAAGGAGGTAATTGAAATCTCAAGGAATACCAGAACTGAGATTAAAGCCGAACCTATTGAATTGGGGACCTTGCTCGATGAAATAATTGAAAATAACAATTATGTAGAGGGGATGGAGAAAATAGAATTCAATAAAAATATCGAATTTGATTCACCTTTATTTACGGATAAAGCTCGTATGGAAGTGATATTGAATAATTTAATCTCAAATGCTATTAAATATTCAGACCCGGAAAAAGATCAATCTATAATTGATATTACAGCAAAGAAGTTTAAAGAAGAATATGTGATTACAATAACAGATAATGGAATAGGAATACCAGAAGATCAGCAGGAGAAAGTATTCGATATGTTTTATAGAGGCGCCCAAAGTAAGGAGGGCTCGGGGCTCGGTCTTTATATAGTTAAAAATATGTTAGTAAAATTAAAAGGGGAATTCAATTTAAATTCTCAAGTTGGAGAGGGTACTAAAATAGAACTAACTTTTCCAGTTTTAAAATAATTGGTTATTCCATTGCTAAATTCATTAAATGCACAGCCGCCAAGGCTGCTGTTTCAGTCCTCAATCGGCTATTCCCAAGACTAACTTTTTTAAAACCTTTGCTAATGGCTAGATCAACTTCCTCTGGTGTGAAATCACCCTCGGGGCCAATCAAAATAAGTGCGTCTTGTTGAGTATTCAATTCATTTTTCATATGCACTTTATTATCAAAATCTACATAAGCAATAAGCTTGTTTTTAGCTTTTATGTTTTCTAAAAGCTTGTGATATGAAATAATTTCATTTAAAATTGGTTTTTTGGCTTTCAGAGATTGCTTCATAGCACTTATGACTTTTTTCTCCAAGCGATCAATTTTTATAACTTTTCTTTCTGAATGGAAACTCTGAAAAAAGCTGATTTCATCTATGCCAAATTCTGTGGCTTTTTCAACCAGCCATTCCATTTTATCCATATTTTTGGTGGGAGCTATAGCCAAATGTCTGTGAAATAAGGAGGGTTTTTCCTTGTTAGTATTTAAGATCTCGAATTCACACTTTTTATGGTTTGCATTGGTAATTTTGGCCTTATAAAAAGTCCCTTTACCATCTATTATATTGATTTCATCACCTTCTTGCTGTCTTAACACTTTTACACAATGTTTAGATTCTTCGAGGTCTAAATAATTGGTTTCAGGAAGTTGATCTTGATAAAATAAATGCATCCTGCAAATCTAATTATTTTTGAATTGTATTTATCATTTTGGATTCATACTAATGTGGTCATACTGTTGATTTTACTAATTTTAAATGATAATGAAAACTAATGTCACCGCACTGGTGCAAACGTTTTTGTATGTATCCATGTTATTTAATAAATGAAATACCACTTTGATTCAAGCATTCACATAAAATCAAAGACACTATGTATTTAACTCCAAATACTCAAGCTGGCGTACGCATTTTCCCGTGTGTCCATACTCTAAGAATAAATGACACTATGTATCTAACTCTAAGTCTCCAGACTAAAGATGGCAGGGTCGTACTCAATACTTTGTACAGAATGGAAGAAATTGAGACTTAAGGTGATAATGCATCAATTCTATCTTTCAGATGAATCAATTGTAGAAATAAATCGTTAATTTTATGTTGACAATGAAAACAATAGAAATCAAAGCGGAACTAAAAAACCTGATTGATCAGGAGACAAATCTAAGCTTATTAAAGGCAGTAAAGGCTTTATTTAAACAAAGAGACTTTCACTCTTCCATTGAAAAGGAAATGATATCCAGGGCTCTTGAATCTGAGCAAGATATAAAAGAAGGAAAAGTCTACACTATAGATGAAGCAGAATCTGAACTTAGTCAGAGGTTAGATTTATGAAAGTAGTGCTTACTGAGCAATCTTTAAGTCGCTTAGAAAAGTCCCTTCGATTTTTTCTTGAAGAGCTAGATATTCCAAAAGCCCAGATTGTTAAAATTAAGAATAACCTAATAGGAAAAGCCAAAAGCCTAGCAAAGAATCCTTATATAGGACAATTTGAACCTTATCTTAGTAGTTTAGAACATGGTCACAGAAGACTGATAGAGGGGAATTTTAAGATCATTTACCGAGTTGAAGATGATACAATATATGTGGTAGATTTCTTTGATAGTCGAGATGATCCTAAGGAAATGAAAGGTTAACCTTCCACTAACAAATTATTAGTATTTCAATATTCATCATAGAACAGTATTTTAAAAAATCTTAAATAGCTGATGTTTTCTTTTAAATAAATAAACTATTACACGATAGGTGAATTGATTATGCATATTGATTTTTTAATTAGATACATTCCTTTAATTTTGTCGCTTCTTTGCAAGAACTAAATTATTTATTTACACTATTACTATCGTTTTATTCTGTTTGTCAGTTAATTAAGACAATTTCTAGTGTGAAAGCTTAAAAGGCTCTATTTAAAATATTCTATGGATTATCTCAGAGGTCTTATTGGATTAGCAGTTTTGGTGAGCTTTGCCTGGCTATTTTCAGTAAATAAAAAGAAAATTGACTGGCGTTTGGTCGGAACTGGCTTACTATTACAAATCATATTCGGACTTCTGATCACTCAAGTTGAATTTGTAGAATTAATTTTCAAGAAAGTATCCGAAGCTTTTGTAGTCTTTTTGAGCTTTTCAGGAGATGGAGCACGTTTCCTTTTTGGTGATTTAGCTGGAGATTCTTACGGTTTCATTTTCGCATTTCAAGTTTTGCCTACAGTCATTTTCTTCTCTACGGTTACTGCAGGTTTATATTACTTAGGTATTTTACAAAAGCTGGTCTATGGTATTGCCTGGGTGATGTCGCGCACCATGCGATTATCTGGGGCTGAAAGTTTATCTGCCGCTGGAAATATATTCTTAGGGCAAACAGAAGCACCTTTATTAGTGAGGCCTTTTGTTCCAAATATGACGCGCTCAGAATTAATGTGCTTGATGACTGGCGGTATGGCAACCATAGCAGGAGGCGTTTTAGCAGGTTATGTAGCATTTTTAGGTGGTGATGATCCAGTTGAAAAAGCACGTTTTGCTTCTTATTTGCTAAGTGCATCCATTATGAATGCACCTGCAGCAATTGTGATTTCCAAAATATTAATCCCAGAAACCAATCCTGATGGAATTGACGATACTTTGCATGTGAGTCAAGATAAATTAGGAGTAAATTTAATTGACGCTTTATCTAATGGTGCAGCTGAAGGCTTAAAATTAGCACTTAATATTGGTGGTATGTTGTTGGCATTCATTGCAGTAATAGCCGCCATCAATTATTTCTTAGGTAATTTGATAGGAGAGTGGACTGGTTTGAATGCTTTTGTAGCTAGCTCTACTAATGGCACTTTCGATAGTTTTAGTTTAGAATATATTTTAGGTCAAGCATTCAGGCTTTTTGCTTTTGCAATGGGAGTGGAGTGGAATGATACTTTGGCAGTAGGAAGTTTGCTTGGCCAAAAAACAGCTATTAATGAATTTGTGGCCTATTTAGGATTAGCTGAAATGAAAACGGCTAATATGTTGAGTGACAAATCGATTATTATCGCCACCTACGCGCTTTGCGGGTTCTCTAATTTTAGTTCTATTGCCATACAAGTAGGCGGAATAGGAGGTATGGCACCCAACCAACAAGGAAACCTTTCCAAATTAGGTATGCGAGCACTTTTAGCGGCCACTTTGGCTTGTATGATGACGGCAACAATTGCCGGGGCTTTGGTTGAGTAAAGTTCCAAATAGGGAATATAGCCCCTTAACCAGAGAGATATTTGCATGAAGATTGTGGACTAGACTAAGTTGATTGAGGCTAGAAGTGGTAAGCATGGTATATTTGCCGAGGAATTATAAGCAATATTTAATGCTATTGTATTCAAATTAGTTTTTATATTGCTACCTAAATTTAGCAATCATGAAAAAACTATCAACCACTCTATTCTTAACCTTTTTATGTTTCAATCTTTTAGCTCAGAATATAGAAGGAAAATGGCAAGGTTTACTTAAAGTCCAAGGAATGGAATTAACTATTGTGTTTAATATTTCGAAAGAAAATGACACTTTAATTGCGACTATGGACAGCCCCGATCAAGGAGCTTTTGGTTTAGATGTTCAGGAGGTTACTTTTGAAGATAATGAACTTAATATTGGAATGAATATCCCTCCAATTCAATATGAAGGCACGCTTAAATCTACTGGAGAAATTGAAGGAATATTTAAGCAAGCAGGTAATGATATTCCATTAGTACTTTCTCAAAATGAAGTTAAAAAATCTAACAAAAAGAAACCTCAAGATCCTGTTGAGCCTTTTCCTTACAAATCTCAAGATGTAACTTTTGAAAATAAAACGGCAGGAATCAAACTTGCTGGAACTTTAACCATGCCTTCCGAAGGCAAGAACTTTCCTGCTGTGGTTTTGATAAGTGGGAGTGGTCGTCAGGACAGAAATGAAGCTTTACTGGGACATAAGCCATTTTTGGTGCTATCAGACCATTTAACCAAGCAAGGAATCGCAGTTTTACGATTCGATGATAGAGGTACTGCCGAATCGGAAGGTGATTTTGGTGCCGCTACTTCAGCTGATTTTAAAACAGATGTTGCAGCAGCTGTTGAATATTTGAAATCTAGAAAAGAAATTGATGCTGATAATATAGGATTGATAGGTCATAGTGAAGGAGGGCTAGTTGCACCAATGGTGGCAGTAGAATCAAAAGATGTAGCATTTATAGTTTTAATGGCAGGAACAGGGATAAAAGGTGATGACTTACTTTTAAGACAAAGTGAATTAATAGGTAGAGCCTCTGGAATGAGTGATGCCCAATTAAAGATCGAAAGAGAATTTAATCAAGGAGCTTATGATATTGTAGTGAATACTGTCAACGAAACTGCTGTAAAAGAAGATTTAAAAAAGTATTTAGAAGAATCAGTGGCGAAAAACCCAGAATTAGCCACAGCAAATGGTTTGAAAGAAGAGGTTTTTGTAGATCAATTTTTAGGGCAATTGACTACCCCTTGGATGCTATATTTTTTAAAACATGATCCGTCAAAAGTATTACAGAAAGTAGATTGTCCTGTTTTAGCAATAGTGGGTGAAAAGGATTTGCAAGTACCAGCTAAGGTTAATTTAGAAGCTATTGAATCAGCTTTAAAAGCTGGAGGGAATACACAATTTACTGTAAAGGAATTGCCAGGGCTTAATCATCTTTTTCAGGAAGCAGAAACTGGTTCTCCAAGTGAATATGCCCAAATAGAGCAAACTATTTCACCAGATGCTTTAGAATTAATGAGTAGCTGGGTATTAGAGCAGGTTGAATAAGATTCCAGTTTAGATCTTATTAATATTTCTATCTATTTGTAAGCACTTAACTCAACCTTTTTACTCAGTTCCGTTTCCTTTGTTTAGTTGAATAAATACAGAGATAATAGATGAAGGTATTACAGATAACGGGCTATGGAAAAATAGCAGAAAACGTTGAGTTTAGAGAAGTTGAAAAGCCAAAAATAGGAAATCATCAGCTTTTAATAGAAATACATACAGCAAGCATAAATCCAGTAGATTATAAGATCATTGAGGGAGCAATGAAAAACATTAATAAACTGTCTTTCCCCGCTCCAGTTGGTTTTGATCTTGCAGGTAAAGTGATAGAGAAAGGAGAAAATGTCACTAATTTTAATCTAGGTGATGAGGTTTTCGCACGAGTACCTACTGATTCACCTGGGACTTTTGCTGAAATGATAGCAGTGGATCAGCAAGCAGTTTGTCAAAAACCATCAAATCTGTCTTATGCAGAGGCAGCAAGTATTCCTTTAGTTGGTTTAACTACCGTACAATCTTTTCAAAAAGCAAAGCTTAAATCAGGTGATAAAGTATTGATTCATGCTGGATCAGGTGGTGTGGGTTCATTTGCTATTCAATATGCTAAGGCAAAGGGCGCCTATGTTTTTACTACCACAAGCACTAAAAACGTTGATTGGGTAAAAGATCTAGGTGCTGACAGGGTAATCGATTATAAAAAAGAGGATTACCTTAAAATTATTGAAGAAGTTGATATTGTTTATGATACTTTAGGTGGAGATTATACCAAAGATGCTTTTAAAGTTCTTAAAGAAGGCGGTAGTGTAATCAGTATAGCCGGTGACCCAGATAATGAAACAGCTAAAGAGTTAGGTTTAAATGGATTGATTCGATTTTTACTTAAGCTAAAGAGATTTAAATTGGATCAATTGTCAAAGGAAAAAAATGCATATTATAAATTCGTAATGATGCATGCGGATGGTACTCAGTTAAATGATATTAAAGAGCTTATTGAAAGTAATCATATTGCAGCTATCGTTGACAAGGAGTATCCTTTTACAGAAGCAATAGACGCATTAGAATATGTCAAAAAAGGACATGCAAAAGGAAAAGTGGTTCTGAATATGAAGTAATCATAAACTTTTGACTATGATGTTTGTGCGGTTTGACGGTTTCTACCGTCTAATCGCTATCGTACACAATCCGCTAAGAGGGAATGGAACTAGAAATTTTCAGAATTTCTAGTTATCTCTAATAATAAAAACATTAGGATCCGGACATAATAGTTTAAATTGCTCTAATTCAGAAGGAGCACAAACACCTGGGAAGTCACCTTTTAAATCTTTCATTTCAGAAATGAGCTGCAAATGAAGGTGTGGTGGCCAATCTCCGTTTTCAGGAAATGGTCCCAATTCACTAAATTTCTGTCCTTTTTTAATTTTATCTCCAATTGCTAAGTTTTTCAAACTAGATCGGCTTAAATGACCATAAAGCGTATAGAATTTATCCTCATTTAAATCATGTTCAAGTATAATAGTGGGGCCGTAATCTCCAAAATTATTATTATCAGCAAAGCTGTGTACTTTTGCGTCTAATGGAGCATAAAGCGGATGAAAAGCTTCGCACCACACATCTACTCCCAAATGCATGCAACGAGATTCTCCTTGCTGGAAATGAGTGCTTCTTTGATAAATCATTCGATTCTCTAAATATCCACCATGGCCATATTTCTTCTCTTTTTGTTCTAGAAAGCCAAAGACATAATCATTGAAGTTTTGGGTTGATTGTAAGTCAAGCTTTAACAGATCAGCATTTTTATTAGAGAAATCTAATAAGAGGCTATTTTTCTGATTAAGCCATTCTCCCATAATTGGAAAAATTATTTTTTGGTCGAGTGTTTTCATAAAGAAATCTATATAAAACAAAACTGCCGTGAGCAATAACTCCCACGGCAGTATAATTTAACTTAACTGAAAAAAACTATTATACCTTAGATAAATTTGGTTTTGGTGCTCCTGCCATTATTTCCTCATTGGCAAAATCTTCAAATTTCTTGAAATTCTCATTGAATTCACCAGCTAATTTATTCGCCATTTCATAATATCCTTTATCATTCTTCCAAGTTTCTCTTGGGCTTAATACCTCAGAAGGAACATCAGGACAAGTAGCTGGAATCGCACATCCAAATATTGAGTGGTTTCTGTAGCCTACTTCATCAAGCCCGCCATTTAAAGCAGCTGTAATCATAGCTCTTGTGTATTTCAGCTTCATTCTAGAACCTACTCCATAAGGGCCACCAGACCAACCAGTATTAATTAACCATACAGTTACTTTCTGCTCATCCATTTTCTTTCCTAACATTTCAGCATATTGTGTTGGGTGTAATGGAAGGAAAGGTGCGCCAAAACATGCACTGAATACAGTTTGAGGTTCTGTAATTCCAGCTTCCGTACCTGCAACTTTGGCTGTATATCCTGAAATGAAATGATACATTGCCTGACCTTTCGAAAGTTTAGAAATTGGAGGCAAAACTCCATAAGCATCACAAGTCAAAAAGAAAATGTTTTTAGGAATTCCACCTATTGAAGGAGAAACGGCATTATCAATATGGTGAATAGGGTAGGCCGTTCTAGTATTTTGGGTAACTTCTATATTTTCATAATCCACAGTTCTAGTACCAGGGAAAAAGCGAGTGTTTTCTACTATTGCACCAAATTTAATGGCTCTGTAGATTTGAGGCTCTTTCTCCTCTGTTAAATCAATGGTTTTCGCATAGCAACCGCCTTCGAAATTGAAAACTCCATTTTCAGTCCAACCATGCTCATCATCACCAATTAATCCTCTATTTTCATCTGCTGACAAGGTCGTTTTTCCTGTTCCAGATAAACCAAAGAAAATGGCAGTATCACCATCTGCTTTCTCACTCATATTTGCTGAACAGTGCATAGATAGCACATTATGATCAGTAGGTAAAGTATAATTTAAAACAGAGAAAATACCTTTTTTCATTTCTCCTGCATAACCAGTACCGCCAATTAATATGATATTTTTTGAGAAATTTACAATAGCAAAATTTTTCTGACGAGTTCCATCTACCTCTGGATCAGCTTCAAATTCTGGAGCATTTATAATAGTAAAAGTAGGCTCAAAAGTTTCTAACTTATACTTTTCTGGTCTTAGGAACATATTGTAGCAAAATAAATTATGCCACGCTTGTGTATTAACGACTCTCAAATTTAGGCGATAAGTTTTGTCAGCTCCTGCATAAGCATCCCTAACATATACTTTTTTATTTTCTAGAAATTTGAGCATCTTTTCATGCAGTGCATCAAATTTAGCTTCATCAAATGGAATGTTGATATCTCCCCACCAAACAGTGTCTTTAGTTTTATCATCTTTTACAATGAATTTATCTTTAGGAGAACGACCTGTAAATTTACCAGTATCGCACATTAAAGCACCTGTGTCCGTAAGAACTCCTTCTTTATTGGCCAAAGCATGTTCAGTCAATTCAGCAGGGCTGAGGTTCCAATAAGCTTCTGCTACATTTTTTAAACCCAGGCTTTCTAAACCGGATTTAGCGGATTTTAATCCAAATTCCTTCATTTTTGTATGTTTTTGCTAGGTATAACATGGTTTGGTTGGCAAAGTTAAAGAATTTACTTTGCTTAAAAAGTAATTTTTCAATCATTTACAAATGTTAGCATAGTGTACAAAATACACTTTCTCATTAAAATAAGGCCGATTTTTACTTACGATTTGTTTTAATGAAATGCCCGTATTAGATTTAGCATTTCAATTTTTAAAATAAAGTTAACTTATAGATAATATGAATTCCGAAAAAACTTTTTTTGGTCACCCAAAAGGATTGGCAACTTTGTTTTTCACAGAATTTTGGGAACGCTTTAGTTATTATGGAATGCGAGCCCTATTGGTACTATTTCTAGTGGACTCCATTGAAACAGGTGGTTTTGGGTTAGATGATAAATCGGCTAATGCAATTTATGGTCTTTACACTATGTTTGTTTACTTACTTGCCTTACCAGGCGGATGGTTAGCAGATCGTTTTTTCGGATTACAAAAAGCAGTATGGTATGGAGGTATTATTATAGCCTGCGGTCATTTTTCCATGGCAATACCCACTCAAGAATTCTTTTTTATAGGATTAATTTTAATTGTAATTGGTACAGGATTATTAAAACCCAATATCAGTAGTATTGTTGGAGGACTTTATAAAGATGATGAACCAGCCAGAAGAGATGCTGGTTTTTCTATTTTTTATATGGGGATTAATCTAGGTGCGGTCATTGCTCCTTTAATCACTGGTTATTTAGGTGAAGGTATTAACTGGCATTTAGGTTTTGCAGCTGCAGGTTTTGGAATGTTGATAGGTGTAATTCAGTATAAGGTTTCATCAAAATCATTAGGAAGCATAGGGGCTGAACCAGAAGGATTTGATCCCGCAAATGAGAAACAAATAGGATTCAGGAAAAAAGTAAAGTTGGGATTGTTTGGTTTTTTAGGTTTGCTTATACTACTTGTTTTATTAACCACCTTTGGCTTCTTAGATATTAATGTGGTGAGTGTTGCAAACGTAGCTTTTTATGTTGTGGCAGCAGTATTAGTATTGTTTTTTGTAGCAATCTTTTTATTCGGTGGATTAAATAAGGATGAAAGGAAAAAAATATGGGCAATTGCAGTTTTATTAGTTTTCTCAGCTATTTTTTGGTCAGGTTTTGAACAAGCCGGTTCTTCCTTAAATTTATTTGCTGAGCGATATACGGATCGTTTCATAGGCGGATGGGAAATGCCTGCTTCATTCTTGCAAAGTATTAATCCAACTTTTATTATCATATTATCTCCCGTTTTTGGTTGGTTTTGGATACAATTAGCAAAAAGAAATCTTAATCCAAGTATTCCACTAAAATTCGCCTTTGGATTAATCTTCTTAGGTTTAGGATTTGCTACTATGATTATCGCATCTTATTTGTTATTATCTGCCGACAAGGTTTTACCTACATGGTTATTAATTACTTATTTCTTTCACACAACTGGTGAATTATTTTTAAGTCCGGTTGGATTGAGTGCTGTAACTAAATTAGCTCCTAAACGATTGGTAGGTCAAATGATGGGTGCATGGTTTATGTCTGTTGCTTTTGGTAATTTAATTGCAGGCTTGGTTGCTGGTGAATTTGATCAGGATGCAATAGCAGAAACTCCAAGCTTATTACCTGATATATTTCAATTCATCACAATATTTATTATTGGTGCAGGAATTATAGCCTTGATAGTTACTCCCATAATAAGGAAGTTAACAGGAAATGTTCATTAATATAATTATAATCAAATCATATTATTATTATATTTTATCAAAAAATAATTGTAATTTGACCAGAGAATATTTTTTGAATCATTAATTCTCATTTGGTAAGAATGATAGATACCTTAAAAAAGTTTAAAAACCTCCAGGAAAGCGAAGAATTGCTGCTGGCTTATCAAGGAAATATTACTGATAGCCTGACCAGTAATTTATTAAATTTAGCTGAAAATAAACTGGCTATGGTAGAGTATAATTCTCGTACCAAGAAAAAGGTTTTTAATATTCTAGTTGAGGTTCTACAAAATATTTATCACAATCAAGATGAAATTAAAAATTCTACAGATGAGTTTAAGGAAATATTGATAATGGTAGTCAAAGGCACTACTTCTTATGACATTATTTCTGGTAATTACATTAACAAAAAAAATACTGACCTCCTTAAAAAACGCATTGAAGAAATTAATCAGTTGACAAATGATGAACTTAGAGCTAAGTATAGAAGTAAATTAGATGAGGGCGTGTTTTCTGATAAAGGAAGAGCTGGCCTTGGTATAATGGACATGGTTAGGAAATCTGGTCAACCATTAGAATTCGGATTTAAACCTATTAACAATGATTATGCTTATTTCAGTTTACAAGTGAAAATAAAACATTAAGAAAAAACACTATGGATGCTTATTACTTAGAGGCGACACCTAAGACACCTAAACTTGATTTTAATCCTGATGCGGATACTTTTTTAATCTCCGGAAGATCAATTCCTGAGAATTCCATCGAGTTTTATAAGCCATTGCTCGATTGGTTGGATAAATATATTCAGAATCCGCTGGAATCTACTATTTTTGAGATTAAATTGGAGTACTTCAATACAAGTTCATCAAAATGTTTGGTTGAAATATTTCGAAAGCTTGAAAAAATCAATGCAGATGGAAAATCCATTACAATTGATTGGTATTACGAAGAGGAAGATGAAGACATGGAAGAATCTGGTGAGGATTTCAAGCAGATCATCAAAGTGCCATTTAGAATGGTAGAGATAAAGGAATAAATTTATATGGCTAAAAACTTTACCCAATCAGACGTATTTCAATCTGAGATCGACTTTTTAAATGAAGTCCGTGCTTTAGCAGAGGATAATAATATCCCTACTGAAAAGGTAAAGGAAAATTATAAATTATTATGCGATAAATATGATCGATTAATAGGAGAAGCTAAGTTATTGACTTCTGTTAGTGATCGGTTACATTCTAAATTGAATGAAGCGAACGAAAAGCTTAAAAGGCAATCGGACGAAATCAATAAAATCAATGATGATTTAAAAGTTAATAACCAGCTTTTACAAGATACGATTGACCAGTTAGTGAAAGCTAAAGTAGGTAGAAAAGCATCCTCTATAGTACTTCTAATCGCTATTCTATTATTCATTCTTTCTGAGGGATTTTTGGAACCTATTGTGGAACAAAAAGTTGGTAATCCTCAAATTGGTTTCCTTTTCAAATTAGGAATTGCAGTATTATTAAAGCCTATTGATGTCTTGGTAGAACGTTACATGATGAGAAGAGCTTTAAAACAAAGAGATAATTCTTAAAAAGTAGGGCAGGGAATAAATTCTTTTTTCCTTTTCTTTTTGAGTTGTGCTTCAAAGTCGAAAATAATAGAAATCTCATGAGCACCACCTGATGCTCCGCCAAATTCAGATATTGTAAAGTCATAACTATAGCCTGCTTGAAAATCAGGGAACATCAATCCGAATTTGAATATCAAGGCATCCCTATCATATAAACTTTCATTTGCATCCGTTCTGTTAAACGGAACTCCTCTGTACCATAATCCTGCAGATATGGGGTCATAATGCCAATTTATACCCACATCCAATTGATCATTTATGCCTTGTCTTTTATAAACGAATGATGGTGCTATACTTGAGATATTGTCAAGCTTTTTAGGCCCTCTATAAAGTGGAATCCTAACTCCTCCATGAACACTAATTTTCATATTTAGTGGATTGGAATCTCCTATTAATGACATTTCAGGTTGGGTTAAATGATGAAGTGCAAATCCTCCCCATAACATTTTACTATAAAGTAACATACCACCAGAGAAATCGAAAAATTGAATATTCTGAATATTTGATAATTCAGAATCGAAAGAAACTGCACGATTGTCTAGTAATTGGTCTCCTAATGTAAGTCCATTTTGATTTAATCCGGTAAAATTATAGGCAAACTGTAAACCAGTGCTGAGTACTAATTGGTCTCCCAAGGCAACCCTATATGAATATAGAAAACTTGCATTAGTATTACCCAGGCTTCCAGAACCCGCTACATCTCTGGTGAGCATTAGTCCGAATCCACTACTTAAATAATCAAGGTTGTAATCATAGGAAAGTGCATTAGAAACATAAGCTTTAGGTAAGCTAGGCCATTGAACTCGTGAATTGAGTGCAACCCTATGCATTTTTCCTAAGCCCGTAAAGGCTGGATTTAAATATAAAGGGGATTCATGATATTGAGAAAATTGAAAATCTTGCGCTTTTACTTCTTTTTCAAAAAGAAAAATAAAGCAAAGCAAACACCCTATAACACCCTGAAAATTTTTTAAACTAATTTTATTCATTCATACCCTTATTCAAACTTACAAATTATAACCTAAATGACTGACTCAGAAATATTACCTTATGAGTGTGATATCACCTATTTTTGTCTCTCTACGTCCATTCTCGTACACCAATTCCAATCGATATACATATACACCTTGGGGCATTAATACACCATTATAATATCCATCCCAACCCTCATCCTTACTATCGGATTCAAATAATAATTCTCCCCATCTATTATAAATTTTCATATTAAACTGTGATACGCCTTCTACTCTTGGTAAGAAGAAATCATTCTGTAGTGGATTTGTACTTCCAGTTCCTGGACCAGCTCTACTTGGCGTAAAGGCATTAGGAACCTCCGATTCACCACCTAAAATAACTTTCACTTGTGAAGATAAACGCACAGAATCCGTACAGCCAGTTTCGCTATTGATGGCTATAAGAGTAATATCGTAAACGCCACTATCTGGGTAGGCATGGACAGGCTCTTCTTCAAATGACTCATTTCCATCGCCAAATTTCCAAATATATTCATCTGCACCTTCACTTAAATTTACAAACCTAACTTCCTCAGTTGTAAATACCTGTCTGTATTCATCAGGAATTGTAAATGATGCTTGTGGAGTTGCGTTTACTATAATAAAATCCTCTTTAACCAATTCGGTCCTTTGGCCTGTAATATTGGTTGCAGATAATGTCACATTATAGGTACCTGGATTTGTATAAACATGAATAGGGTTTTCAACAGCGGCAGCTCTTTGCCCATCTCCAAACTCCCATTGATAGGTCGATGGATCAGCATATTGTGATAAATTTTCAAACTGAACCACAAGAGGTAAACATCCTTCTTTTGGGTCTGCATCAAAATCGATAATAGGAGGGATTGCCCCAATTGTCACTATAGTTTGGTAAGTATCAGTGCATTGCCCATTTGTGGCTGTCAATCGAACTGTAAATTCTCCAAATGTTCCATAATCATGGGGTGCAGGATCAGCTTCCTCTGAGGTTGTCCCATCCCCAAATTCCCAAAAATAATTCCATTCTCCTTTGTTAGTAGTGTTGTTAGTAATATTGATCGTACTTTCAGGTAAAACCATATCTTGAGGATCAACTTCAAAGCTTGCCTCTAAGTTTGGATAAACAATTTTCTGAACACTTCCTGAAACTTGGCCAGAACATGAATTTGGATTATTACTATCAGTTACTGAAACCAAAGAATAATTCGTTGTTTTGGTTGGATTAATAGGTTCAAAATGTCTGTTAAAGGAAGTAGAAAAGGTGATATTGTTACTCCCGTCAGTATAAGTTATGGTTGAGTGAACCAACACCTGTCTGGTCAAATATTAAGTTTGTTTGCTCACCATAGCATGTCGTATCAGCCCCTGAAATTTCTGATGTTGGCAATTGGTTTACATTTATACTTACAGGGCCACCTAAATTCAAACCAGGGCAACCTCTTGTATCAAATAACTCAACCACTCTGTAAATAGTATTGGCTTCAGGAGTTACATTAATCTCAGCACCATCGTGTAGATTATTAAATTCAAGTGTGTCTTCATTAGCCGTATAGTTACCGGAAAATGGCCCATCACCATCAAAATTGAAAGAAAGAGGCGTAGTTTGCCCCATGCAAAGTGTGGTGTCTCCAGTGATTTCTACTTCTGGTCTATCGTAAGCCATAACTGTAGCTGTGCCTGAAATGTCTCCTGAGCATGGAATAGGAGTGCTTGAATCTAAAACCTCAGTTAAAGTATAAGTAGTAGTTCCGCTAACAGGATTCACATCAAATAGATGATTATAAGTATCTGTCGCGGGATCATATGATGCATCTGGCGTGATATTTGAAAGGGTGTATGTAATGGTACCATCAGTATATCTTACTGTCCAAGGAGCAGTTCCAGTTAAGTTTACGCCAATTTGAGTAGGATCATTTTGACAAACATTATTAACGTTTCCGAAAATTTCGGCTGTTGGCTTTGGATTCACTTTAATTTCAGCAGTACCACTGAAAGTTCCTGAGCAAACAGGAGTATTATTGTCTGTTACTGAAATTATCTCATAATCAGTATCACTAGTTGGGCTAACAGAAGCAATTGTAACAGGATTATTGGTGTTATTAATATCGAAGTTATTGCTACCATCAGTATAAACCACATTCCATGGACCAATTCCTGTTAAATTAATGATTAAATTCGTGTTCTCACCTTCACAAATAGTGGTTGAACCTGACATGGTTGCAGAAGGAGGTGTGTTAACGTTTACAAAAGCCGATCCTGTTAAACCTGAAGGGTTACAATTTGGATTTGCTAAATCAGTAACGTCTACTAAAAAATAATTGGTTGAATTAGTAGGAGATACTGTCTCAATGTGACCATCCTGAATGTTTTTTAAGGTATCATTTTCTTGACCATTATTATAGATCACATCAAAATTTGTAGATCCAGGAGGGCCATTTAAATCAAACCTTAGACTTGTTTCATCACCAGGACAAATGACATTAGAACCATTTAAACTTAAGCTTGCACTTGCACCGATAACACATTTATGGGTATTGTACTAGGAGTTCCAAAACATCCGTTACTATTAATTTCCTGTACTTGAAGCGTACCTGAAAAGTTACTGAAATTAACTTCTATTTCATTACCGTCTGCATTTTGATTACTTATAAAGGCGCCTAAAGGCATCTGCCATAAATAGGTGGATCCAGGATTTAGTGGGACGGAATAAGGGACGGACTGTTCGAATGCACATACTTCATTCGTTCCTGTAATGGCAGGACTACTAAATTCAGGAAAAATAATAATTTCTTGAATATCAGAAGTGTCTGAACACCCTCCCAAAGAAGATTCTGCAATATACCGTATTTCATAAATAATATCAGAACCTGATGTGTTTTCGAGTAATTCAGAAACTCTACCATTATTTTCTACTGAATCAATAGTGCCCCATGGATCACCTGATCCTTTTATTCTTTTTTCGTATACGTGATTTCCAGATAAACCAGTACCTATAGCTGTACTCGTAAAATTTACACTTAAAGGAGAGCAACCTTCTATTCTATCTTTGAAGAAGCTGGCATCAACTCTAGGGTTTAGTGTAACAGTTTTGCCGACTGTGACAATACAATTATTAGACGTTTCAGCAGTAAGAGTAACATTATAATTATCTTGACCAAAGAAGGCCAATCTATTTGAAAAAGTATGACTAACAGCAGTATCCTGATCAGTTACTAAACTCTGACCATCACCCCAATTCCAAGTAAATTCAGTGCCTGCTGGAAATACACTGGTAGTGAATTCAAAGTCAAAAGTATAGTCTTCTTCACAAGCAGGATTGGTAGAGGTAATGTCAAAGTCTATTTGAGGTTCTTGAAAAACTCTCACTCTATAAGTACTGTCATTCGTACAGCCAAATTCATTTTCTCCAGATAGTGTGATTTCGTAATCGTTGAACCCTGTCCCGTCATCGGTAGTATACAATAATGTTGCGATCGGGTTTATACTATTAAAGTAATTTGCTGGTTCATTGTTGACTATTATGTCATCTATTGCTCCTGATGCAAGATTTTCCCATGATATACTCACAACATCAAGGTCAGTCCCATCAGGGTTGAATGAGGAATCTATAATGTCTAATTCTAGAGGTGAACATCCTTCTTCTTGCACAGGACGAAAGTTCATTTGAGGACTATTGTTGAAAGTTAAGCTGATGGGAGGGTCTGAAGTTAAATCGCAGGTACTTTCCAATAAAGCAATTAACCTAATTTCATAATTAGCCGCTTGCGTAAAGTTATAGTCATAACCCAAAGAAAAGTCTTGGTTTCCTACAGGAAGCGTATCACCTGCAATTATCGTAGTGCTAGCCAGGGTAGTATTGGTGATATGTAACTCCCAATTGGTATTAGCAGGGATGTCAGTGGGGACGGTATTGTTTGTAAATGTATAAGTATTGGGCAAACAGTTTACACTACCAGCTGAGGCAAGGTCTATATTGAAATTATCTTCAGGTTGAATGGTAGTGGTATAAGCCCCCGAAGGATCACTTGGGCAACCAAAAGGATTCTCTGTTAGTAATGTAACGTTGATGGTTAATGGTGGGTCAGTATCTGCAGGTCTTCCAAAGCTTACCCAATATTCAGCACCGTTATTATTTTCTGCTCTTAAAGTATCTGCTATTGCATCGTTATCTACTGGCGATGCAGTCCAGAAATAATTAAGCAGACCTGGTTGTTCCGCTTCAAAATAATAGGTGACTGAATCACAAGTCACTACTGTATCTACAGGAGCAAAGTTGCTAATAGGTTTAGGTCGTACAGTTACCGTTCTTTCAGAACTACTAATACAGACACCTTGAGCATAAGGTTGCAGCTCCACAGTATAATTTATTGGCCCGACATTCGGGTAATCATTTTCGAAATTAAAATTGAAATCATAATCTTCTCGATTACCTCCTGAGTAAATAATTGTGTCTCCACCCAGAACAGTACTACCATTTTTAGCTGTCCAAACTACAGAGTCATTACTATTCAATCTATTGTTTGTAGTATTATCAATTCTGAAAAAGAATTCTTGAGGAGAACAATAAGGTGGATTGTATGATACATCAGGCGATAAGCTTTCAAAAACATCAAATCCAGAGCCGCTACCAGGTAATACATCCACGAAAATGGGAGCAGATGTTGTGAGACAGTTATTGTCAGCGTTACCATCAGTAGGGTTTGCAATAGCTACTAATCTAATTTCATAAACTTCATTTGTTGCATTTTGATTATCAAAGATATCTGGAGTTAAGAAAGAGCCCGAATCCCCAATATTTCTTGTGATTATAGTACCTAAACTATCTATCTCTAAATAGTAATCCACATCGATAACTGAAGCATCGTTATTGAATTCATCTGAATTATTAAAGAATTTTATCAAGGTGCCAGGACAAATAGGATCACCTGCATAAGGGTCATCTTCTAAAAACGCTTCATAATCTTGCCCATAAAAAGCTTGTAAGTCTGTGTCAGGGTTGGCATAAATACTAACATTGGTTACGATGGTGTCACTGTAACAGCCCTTGTCCGAACGGGTAATTAAGGCAACATCATAATCTCCAGCAGCACCAAGATTTCTTGTAAATACATTGTCATTTGTTCTGGTTAGCTCGGTGTTGAAAGTAGTTCCATCATAAGAAAAATCCCATAGCCATTGATCAATAATTTCTCCATTAATTACAGTTGGAATATTGGAGCCAGAAGGATCGAAATCTGTATCTTCACCTTCACAAACCCCCGTAGCTGTGAAAAGGGGTTCTGGAGTATCATAAACGTAAATATCTAGTTGATCAGTAGAGGTACAATTTGTTGAGCCATCCAAAACTATCAATTCAATCCGGTAGTGACCAGTATCAGAGATTACTAAAGGATTTGAAGGATAGGGAAAAGGGGTTACTCCACCACCACCATCATCTACGTTATCCACCAAAAAGCTTGTAGGTGCTATCTTTTCAATATTCCATTCCGTAGTCAGGTTTGCCGTTTTTCCTGACGTTTCATCTGTAAGCTCAAGATTGATTGGCAGGCTTTCAGCACATAGTTCATAGGTATTATCAGCCGTATTTGGTGAACCAAAAGTACCATCATCAAAGCCAATAGTGGCAGATGGTGTGCCAATTATTTCATATTGAGCTGTAATACTCGAACTACATCCACCTGTAATATCAGAGCTGTTATTAACTTTAACAACTTCCACCGTTTTAACGCCAGGAGTGTTTAAGGCAGTTGCATCAGGCCCGGTAGTGTTTTCTGTATCTAAATCTATATTTTGTGAAGGATAACTTGCGATTAGCGGGTCAGTGGTGGTTCCACCATCATAAATATTGATCGTCCAAGGTGCCAGAGATCAGTTCCACCATTGGTAATGCGTATTGGTTCTTCTGGACAAAAAAGATTCCCTGGTTTGGGGTTATTGGAGAAATCCGTTATTTCAACTGGATCTAAAATTGGTTCGTCAACTATTAAGATTCTAATTGTTGTAAATTCAGGAATTGAATCGGCATTTGCGGCAAGAGCTAAGGAGGGACTACCAGGAACATTAGGGTCATCAAAAGGATTACAAACGTTCCAAGCATTTAATTGAATATCAAAATATTGGCCAGCCACAGTACTGGTTCCATCAATAGTTATGGTTCCTGTAGGATCCATATCAATATCGCCAGTAACTAGGTTTGGTCCAGGATCAAGTTGAACAGGCTCTTCGAAATTCAAATTAGATGCTGGTCCCTCCGACATTAAAAGTTTGACTTCCTCCTAAATTAGGGCCATTTATTACTACATCCGGTATTGGATTTCCTCCGTCTATATTATAAATCCACTGAAACCACCTTTCAGTAGTGTTATTTGTTAATGGACAGTTGTAATTACTAACATTTTCGAGGGGATTAATAGTAACAGATTCACCTTCACAAATTCTAATGATAGGTGCATCTTGTATTTCTAGGTTCCCCGGTAATATATTATCTTTTTCCCAGTAAATGGTACTAGCACTATTTGAAGTTCCAGGGCAGATAATAGTACTTGGGTGTCCTCCAGGTGTTTCACCAGCATCAACAAAGACAAGAGAAACATCAACGTCATAAGAACAGTTTTCAAGATTTGTAGGATATTCGTGGTAAGCATATCTGTCATTCGCAAAGAGAGCACCTGGAGGTGGAGCAGTTGCAGGTGTGTTGTCAATTACATAGTTTCCAAATTCAAAAACTGTTGGGTAGTATTCAGTGGCACCAGCACCAACATATCCCCAATCTACCAAAATGTATACATCAGTTGCTGGTGGTAGATCAACACTAGAATAGCTTTTACCAGCCCAAACTTTTTTCTCACCGCCACAAAAATCTTCTTCTAAAGTTTGAAAACCACCCACTCCACTACTACTCCCACATTGAGCATATGAATGGTTTATTGAACCAATCAAACACAATATGAAAGCTGCAATACTTATGATATAGTTTCTTTCCTTCTTCACTTCACAAAATTAGATACTTTCTTTTATGCTTAAAAAACATTAGTTCATCGAACAATACATCGAATATACAGAAATATATATTTAAAAAAGTATATTTAAAATAAATATAGTAATACTTAATAAGGATAGCTACTAAATAGTTTGCTTTTTTTACATTCGTATTAGTTGATAAACTTACAATTCACATATTCTTTTGCTTGTACTATATAGAATTGGAAACTAGATTTTACCGGTTGTTTGAATTTTTTAAATGAGGGGGAAACCTATTTTCTTAAAATCTTGGCATAGTTTTTAATCCATACAGATTATAAAATATTATCTTTGCCACATGAAGAAATTTTTGTTTCCCCTTACATTTATTTTAGTACTTTTTTCTTGTTTACCGGATGAACCTACATTCGATGCATTTAGAAGGGTAGAGGTTCAGCGATTGTTGTCGAATCGTGAATCTAAAAGTTGGTTATTGGAGGAACGCATTCTTTTTAACGAGGAAGTACAGCTCGATTCCTGCCAAACCCCAAGACAATTGATATTTAATTTCACATCTTCAAGTGATGATTCGGATTCTCTTTTTTATGTTAATCCTGCTGAAGCTTGTGGTAATTCCAATGATACTTTAAAGGGTTCTTGGTTTGTGCCAACTACCATAACTCCTGAAACCCCAATTGATACACTAATTTTTGTTTGGGAAGGAAGCGATACTGCTATTTTTCAAATAGATAATCTTAATCCTGAAAACTTGAGTATTAGCACTTATTTTGAAGAGGACAGCTTAATGGAAAGTTTTACTCATTCCTCTTTTCCTGAAGATGATGAACAATAAATTACTATATAATTTAATTTAGCTTTGATAAATCAAAATATAGTTCTTTACTTATGTCAGGCATTAATTTCTAGGCTTATTGCATTTTATATCTAGCAAATGTCCCTTCATTAAAATGTTTGACATGTAGTTAAGTCAGTTTAAAATCAATCCCTTAATAATTCTTTTAGAATAGATGTGAGCGATATTTTCTGCAGGCTTTTTACTATATCTACTTCATTCTCAATTCCTTCTGGTAACCATTTTTCAGCTGTTATCCCTAAATAAGCTAAATTGAAATTCGCATATTCAGAATCTTCTTTTTGTTCTTTTAATTCCTCTATATAATTCAAAAACTCATCATCAGCATTAAGGATTTCATCATAGTGAAGTTGAATGGCCTTTATAATTGCTGCCCGTTTATCTTCAAGACTAGGCTCATCCTCTAATTCTTCTCTTTTTAAAGTGATATTCCCAATACTTAAATCTTGGCTGACTGCAAATTCATCTTCATCAAAATCCCAAGTGACGTTTCTTTTATTTTTCACTAATGGCATTAAATCTTTTGGATTCAGCGGGGCAGCTAAGAATATTTTACCCATCCCACCTCTAGCATCCATATTAGCTACGGTCAACCAACTTTCATCTGCTAATTCATCTTTATGACCTATGGCCGCTATACTTCCATTGGATAATTGAAATTGTGCATTATTGCCTCTTTTAGCCGATGCTATTCTATCAGGATATGCCATTGCCAATAAAAAACCTATTGCATAGGGATCAATTTCCTGATTTTCTTCTTCGATTTTAAAGAGTGATCTATAAGATTGAGCTATTTTCTCAATTTTCTGAAAATTTCTTCCAAGTCTTTTTTCTTTTCTTAAGGTTCTTAATAATTGAATTCTCTCACTTATATCAGCTCCAGCTTTTTTATAAAGTGGATCTTTTTCTTCTAATAAAGAAGCTAAATCAATAGCTAAGGAAAGGTTTTCTGTGGATTTTACTAGCATATGTGCCAATCGCGGATGGCAAGGCAATTGATGCATCTGTTTCCCTATTTCAGTGATGCTTTTGTCCTCATTTAAAGCTTCCAACTGTATTAGTAGATTTTCTGCATATATGAGCTTGTCCAAAGGGGGAGGTGTTAGCCAAAAAAGTCGATTGCTTTGATGAATATTCCGAGCTGCTAAATCTAGTTTAAGGTTTGCCAAATCAGCAAACAAAATTTCTGCTAGCCTGTGGCTTGGTTTAATATTTTGATCTTCCTTTGTCCACATTCTGTAGCATTTGCCGGGAGCTAGCCTGCCTGCTCTGCCTGCACGTTGTGTGGCTTCATCTTGAGAGATACTTTGCGTTTTTAAGCTATTTAATGCAGTGTTAGGATCAAAAATGGAGTTCTTTTTTAGGCCTGTATCAATCACTACTTTTATACCCTCAATCGTTAAGCTGGTTTCAGCTATTGAAGTAGCTAACACTATCTTTCTTTTCCCTTGCGGATGAGGTTGAATAGCTGCCCATTGTTTATGCCAAGCCAATTGACCATATAGTGGGTAAATTTCAGCTTTTGCCTTTGATTTTCTGAGTAAATCCTGAACAGCTAAAATTTCTCCTTGTCCTGGTAAAAACACCAAAATGTCACCTTCATCATCTTTCAAAGCCTTTTTCACTTGTTCAGCGGTTAATTCGGCTAATAATCTTTGATCTAAGTTACCTGCATAATCAATATTGACTGGAAATTGCCTTCCTTTACTTGCAACCACCTTTGCATTGAGTGCTTTAGCCAAAAGTGCTTGATCCAAAGTGGCTGACATGATTAATAATTTTAGATCGGGTCTTGAATTCTGTTGGGTATATCGGGCTAAAGCCAAAGCTACATCTGCATGTATGCTACGTTCATGAAATTCATCAAATATAATGAGCGCAACATCTTTCAATTCAGGGTCGCTATCCATCATTTTATTCAATATACCCTCGGTGACTACCTCAATTTTCGTTTGATCGGAAATCCTGGTTTCAAATCGGATTCTGTAACCTATTGTCTTCCCGACTTCCTCGCCAATTAGCTGAGCCATTCTTTGAGCAATGGATTTAGCCGCCAAACGCCTTGGTTCAAGCATAATAATTTTTTGCTTTTCATTTTGCAAAATTTCCAAAAGGGCAATGGGTATTATGGTGCTTTTACCTGCCCCAGCCTCTGCATTAAGGATAAGATTTTGTTCTTCCTTTATTTTTTGAACTACTTCAGGAAGAATTTCTACTATTGGTAAGTTGATTTGAGATAAATCTAATTTTGGCATGTTGCAAAGGTAATTTACAAATGCTTAATTCTTATGAATAGATAAGTATTATTGGAAATTAAATAATAAAAGAGCACTAAGAAATGAATAGCTTTTCCAAAGTTCTAAACTTTGGAAAAGCTTGAAATATAATTTTGTTGTAATTAGAAGGTTTGGCCATCATTCCCACCTGATTTTTGATCATCATTAGAGATTCTGCTTCTTTTTTGTCTTGCTTTATAATCTAATTGACCAAATTTATAGCTGAAGTTGATTCCAAAAGATCGGAATGGAATAGCGAATACGTTTCTTTGATAAAAATCGCTATCTTCACTTCCTAACTCAGTTTCAAATGGTTTTCTTGCTTTAAAGGGCTCCACAATGGATAATCCTATGCTTCCTCTTTTATCCCAAATTTGCTTTTTAATACCCATCCCAAAAATTGAGAAGGATGGATTATAACCTTGCAAAGTCTGTCTTCTTGGTCTGGCAAAACCAAACGCATCAATCATCCAATCATTTGGTAATTTGATGTTAGAGTTAATATTTCCACTGAATAACCAAGCATTATTTTCAACTTCCTGTCCTTGGATAACACCTTCTGACATGAAATAATTGGCATTAACGCCACCGCGAATTGTCCATATTTTAAATAATTCTGTTGATATAAATAAGTTGGAGCCCACATTTTGCTGAGTACCCACATTTTCGAATGTCGTGACTGTTGCATTTCTTTCAGCGTCTTCAAAAATAACAGATTGTATAACTTCACTTATGTCATTATAAAAGAAGGAAAGATTTACAGAAGTCCCTTTCAAGAAAGTGCTAAACCCTAATTCATAATTATCTGATAATTCAGGATTTAGGGTAGGATTACCAAAGCTAATATTTCTGATATTACCAATTTCTTCATAAGGATTTACATTTCTCAAACTAGGTCTCTGAATCCTTCTGTTATATGATAATTTAATAGAATTAAACTTTCCGAATTTTTGATTAACTATCACACTTGGTAACCAATTTTCATAAGATAAAGGATCAAAATTACGATCTGTAGCTTCTTCAAAGCTCCCTTGCAAGCCAGTATATTCATATCTTACTCCTGCTATTACACCTAGCTTTTTGGTTATATTGGTTTGTGTAGAAACATATCCTGCGTAAACATCTTGATTATAGTAGAATATATCAGTTCTATTATCGATTACCTCATATTGATTAGATTCTTGAGGCTTAAACTCATATTGGAAATCACTGTCAATGTCTCTGATAATAGATTTAAAGCCTGATTCAATCTTGAATTTCTCACCAATTGGATGAACATAGTCTATTTGAGCAGTGTTTTCCGTATTGTTTCCATCATTTAAATTTCTTGCTACTTCATAATTTTCAGGAGCATCCTGGTCAATCTCAAATTGTTGATCTCTCACATTGCCATCAATTTTATAAGAAGCTGAGAACTCTCTTCCTTCTTGATCTGGAAATTTCATTACATAATCCAAAGACCATTCATAACCCCAGTTTTGAGAATTATTATCTTGAAATCTTTGATAAGTATTTTCAGTTCCCCCAAGGTTTTCTAAAACATCGTTAGTTCCTTCTGATTTACTATTAAACCCTCTTAATCTTAAACTAGTAGATAAACTATGGTAGGCATTGAAATCATAAAATGCACCCATATTCCCAAAATAGCCCAACCTATTGCTTAAATTCTCACCATTTTGCTCTCTAATATTGGTTTGACCATTAACTTCTGTTTTTTGATAGAAATCAGTTGTAGCATATTGAGGCCATGAATAAAATGAACTTCCATTGGCATTAAAGCCTAATCGTCCTTTACCCGCATTGATTCCAACTACACCACGATTGATTCGTGTGCCAGCCGTTAAATCTACATTTCCTGCAAATCCCTGCGGTGTTTGTTTTTTTGTGATAATATTAATGATACCAGCAGTGCCTTCTCCATCATATTTGGCAGATGGTGAAGTAATTACTTCTACACTTTTGATTTGATCTGAAGGAATCATTTTTAATGCATCACCAGTATTGGCTCCAAACATACTGCTGGGTTTGCCATTAATTAGGATTTGAACGTTTTGATTTCCTCTTAAAGATACATTTCCATCTTGATCAACAGATAATAAAGGAGCTCTTCTAAGTACATCTGAAGCATCGCCTCCCATATTGGCAACATCTTGTTCAGCATTATAAACAATTCTATCTATTTTGTTTTCAATAGTTTCTCTTTGTCCAGAAACTACCACTTCATCTAATTGATCAGTGTCTGCAGAAAGCGATATTTTTTCAAATTCATAATCTGGTTCCTTAGGAGTTAATTCAACTTCTTGAGTAAATTTTTGATAACCAACAAATGAAACTTCCACTGTATATTTCCCTAATTTCAGTCCTACCAGTTTAAAACTCCCATCATCACCTGTAACTACTCCATTAATGGTTTCACCATCTTTTGGCGATTTGATAACCACTGTGGCATAAGAAACTGCTTCAGATGTTTCACCATCTACTATTGTACCTGTGATTTTACCTGTAATTTGAGAATTTGCTCCTCCGCCATATCCACCTCTTTGTTGTGCAAACGATATGCTACTGATAAATAATAATGCCAATAATACTCTTGTTTTCATAATTCAATTTTAATGCTACAAAGTTAGACACTTGTAAAGTGATAATGTTATTTATAATACACCGAAGGTCATTCTGTAGTCTTTAGATTGGCTCAGCGATGATAGAAGGAGATATTTTTTATGTTATATTGAAGATGGATTTAATACTATTTTTTTACTATCGTGAACCAAATAACTCATACAAACGATAGCAGTAGCTAAATCTGCAATCGGAAATGCTATCCAAATTCCATCGAGTTGATAAAAGTTAGGCAATATTAGTAGGAGAGGGATTAGAAAAAATCCTTGTTTGGTTAACGTTAAAAGTAGAGCAGGCAGTGCCTTGCCCAAAGCTTGAAAATATGCAGCACTTATCAACTGAAAAGCAATGAGTGGCGTCATTAAAAATGTAATTCTCAATGCGGGTGCAGTTTGTTGAATTAAATCTTGATCTTTTGTAAAAATACCTACAATCTGTGGTGTGAAAATTAAGATTCCAGCATAAATAATTGATGAAAGTACTGTAGCAGAAATTATAGCATTTCTTAGAGTTAAACTTACTCTTTTGAATAATTCTGCCCCATAATTATAGCCTATGATAGGCATAGAACCTTGAGTTATTCCAATGGCAGGGACATTGACAAGCATCATCATTCGATTGATAATTCCATAAGTTGCTATGGCACTTTCCCCTCCATATTTGAATAGTGAGTTATTAAGTACTAAAAATAACAAACTCACAACACCTTGTCTTGCAATGGTAACTGAACCAATGGAGAAAATTTCACCTGTTATTTTCAAATTCAATATTAGGTCTGTCTTACTAATTTTAAAACCAGTTTTACCACTTAGAAAAAAATAAGCAGCGTAGGATGCACTAAAAATATATGAAAAGGTTGTTGCCCATGCGGCTCCCTCTATACCCCAATCCAAAACAGCTATGAAAATTGGGTCTAAAATGACATTTACTATTGCAGGAACGATCATTACCACCATAGCTACTTTTGGATAGCCAACAGCTCTGAAAATACTATTCGACATCATCGCAAATGCCAATACTGGGATTCCTAATAGAATTATGCTGAAGTAATCAATGGTTGGTTGTAAAATATCTCCTTTGGCGCCAAAAACTTTGAGTATTGGTTCGATGAAAATCCAACAACTTAAGCTGAAAAATATTCCTAAAATAAAAGTTAGTGTAAGCTGATTGCCAAATGTTTTATTGGCCTTTTCAGGTTTTCCTGATCCTAAGGCTCTAGAAATAATTGAAGCCCCACCAATTCCGATTCCCATTCCAATGGAAGAAATCAGGAAGGTTATAGGAATTACAACTGTAATAGCTGCAATACCATTAGATCCCACAAAATTTCCAACAAAAATTGTATCTACTATTCCATAAATAGATAAAGTCAATATCCCTATTGCTGATGGAATAGCCTGTTTTCGTAGTAAATAATTGATTGGCTTGGTGCCAAATTCGTCTGATGAGGTCATTGAAAATGTTTAATGCAGATAAATGTAACTACATTAATTACTTTATGTTGTGAATCTAGCTGTAAAATTTAAAATCACAATAATACTCCACATTATGGTTCGCTTCCAGTTAACTTGAACCAAATCTTTCGCAGCTTTTTTGATTTCAATTCCTGATTCAATCTGATTGTGTAATGGGACTGCTTGTAAGAATGTTGAAGCCCATAGTAGGGCAATCAGAATACATTGAATTAACAGAATATAGTTGAAATTGATATAGGTTAAATAGAATGTGCTACTCAATTGTATTAACATTAAGGGCATTACTACAACTGAAATCATGAAAGTATATTTAGGATGCCAGGCAATCAGATTGGCTTTTTCCATATATGTAAATGAGGGATAGATAATGAGTTGAACCAGCCAAATCAATACTACTAAACCAAAATCTGATAATTCTTTTATATGTTGAAGCATTTTTGTGGAGTAACTCTTTAAATTAGTATTCTAAAGTTGATAGATTTTTTTAGCTATTATACGGTTTTGTAAATCTAATCTTAATTGAATAATTTCTACAACAAAAGTTAATAGTTGATGTTTTATCATTATGAAAAAAACATCTCTCAATGCTGTTTCCTATCTTCATCTTAACTCAAAAGAGTGGATAGTTTTTATTCACGGTGCAGGAGGAAGTACGGCAACATGGAAATATCAAGTAGATGTTTTTAAAAACCATTATAATCTCCTTTTAATTGACTTAAGGGATCATGGTAAATCCAAAAATATAGCACCTGAGGTTGAGCACTATAATTTCGATTTGATTACTGATGATATTAAGCAGGTATTGAATAACCAAAAAATTGATAAAGCCCATTTTATCACCCTAAGTTTTGGTAGTGTAATCATGCAAGATTTGAGCATCAAATATCCCAATTTAGTCGCAAGTGCCATTTTAGCTGGTGGTATATTCAAGGCAAATGCCCTAATAAAATCTTTTGTTCAACTAGCTAGATTCTTCAATCTCTTTCTACCTTATAAGTGGATGTACAGTATTTTTTCATATTTACTCATGCCATTTAGAAAGCATCAAAAATCCAGGATAATTTATCAAAATCAAGCTCAAAAATTATCATCTGTTGAATATATGAAGTGGGTAGGGCTGTATAACGAATTTTTCAGGCTTTTGAATCGCTTTTACGATCAAGATATTAACTTTCCTGCCTTAGCCATTATGGGAAAAGAAGACTATATTTTTTTTAAATCTGCAAAGTCTTTTGCTGCTAAACATGAAAACGTTTTAATTAATGAGATTAAAGGTGCTGGCCATATCTGTAATATTGATCAGCCCAAAAAATTTAATGATTTAGCCCTTGCATTTACACTGCAACATAAATATTCTCAAGAGGAAGAATTACCAACACAATAAGCCCAATATATTAAGACTGGGTGAATCAGTAACAGCCTAATCCATCCAATCCATTCAGGGACGCACAAGCCATCATTGATACAAGAACCAATTTGAATGAAATACACATGTGATGGAATAAAAGCAATCAACATGAGAATTATACTATATGCAGCATATTTTCTGCTCGGGTAAAATAATATTCCTATAGCCAATATTATTTCGGTAATTCCACTTAAGACATTAATCTTTTCTGGATTGGAGAAAAAGGGAGGGATGAGAGGTAAATAAAATTCTGGATTAATGAAATGATTGAAGCCAGCCAATAGGTAAAAAGCTGTCATTAACCTGACTGACCATTTACTTTTAAGATAATTTCCAATTTGATTTAACATGAACATCTTTAAGAATTAAGAAAAATGGAATCCACCATATAAAATCATTGGTAATTAAAGTATAAATAAACTCAAATGGGACATATCCTTGTGAATAATTAAAAAGAAAACCTATAGGGCCAAATATTTTACCTAAAAAGCCTACCATCACAATTGGCCAATGTCTAATGGGATTGTAAGATGCCCACCAATAACCTATGCGATATACACCAATGACCATTCCCATACCCTGCCAAACCATAGGGTGGTTTATTTTTTGCATCCCAACCAATTCAAAGAATTGCTGAGGAAAAAGCACCACCCAAGCTCCCCATAATACATTATAAACTGCAGCAATCTTTAATATGATTTTTTGATATTCTGATTTCATGCCCCATCAACTTTTAGGATTTGAAAATGTTAAAGGAATTAATCATTTTTATAATTGAATTAGGTATAAGTTTTTTTAATTCCATTCGTTCAAACTATATTTACAGCAAATTAATGCGGTGATTTATACGATAAATATATTATGATGAGATTTAAAGTTTTGGTTATTTTTTCAATAATTGTTTTTGCAAATCAATTTGATGCAAAGGCGCAAGATGATGCCAATTTATCAGAACAATATCAAAATATGATTGAGGGTAGTGAGACTTTTGAAAAATACAAAGTTATTCCTATCACAAAAGTGAATTCATTTGGTCGAATAATGAATGATTCAATTAACACACTTAAAGAAAGTGTGTCTTCAGCAAAAAGTGCTAAGCAAAAAGCTGAGATTGAAAGGGATTCAGCAAAATCTCAAATGAATAGATTAAATAGTGAATTAGAAGAAACCCAAGAAGCTGTAGATGAAATGCCATTTTTAGGTATTCCAATGACAAAAACTACTTACAATATCGTAATGTGGAGCATAGTCGTGATTTTGATTGCAGGTTTGGTCATTGTATATGTGATGTTCTTAAATAGTTATAGAACAACTCGACAAGCTAAAAAAGACAAAGACTTGGTAGATCAAGAGCTCGAAGATTTAAGAAAGCGTTCCCACGATAAGCAAGTAAAAATTAAAAGGGAATTACAAACAGCTCTAAATAAGCTAGAAGAACAAAGACGTTAAAATTTAATATAATACAAATTTTGAAAACCACCTGCTAATGTGCATCATTGTAAGGTGGTTTTTTTATTTGATAAAATATATTGAAAAAGTCTTTACTGATCATTCTTAAGCTATTTGTAACAATACTGGTGTTATTGTTTCTATATGAGAAAATCAGTGAAGATAAATCTGGTTTTGTATCTGCTTTTTATCTTTTTAGTGATAATCTACCCATCTTAATCCTGGTACTTCTCTTAATGCCTTTAAACTGGCTGATGGAGATATTAAAATGGAAATTCTCCATTGAGCCTATCACTCATATTTCAATCTCAAAAGCAACTGTAGGAGTTTTGGCTGGAGTTGCCTTAGGCTTTGTAACTCCGCATGCAGTTGGGGATTATTTTGCTAAAGTGTTTTCTTTGACGCATAATGATAGGAAAAAAGCCCTGGGTTTGATTCTAGTTTCCAGGATGATGCAAATGTTGCCCACTGCTTTTTTCGGCTTAATTGCTTTTTACATTTATTCTAGTGAAAGTATTGCAAAATTTGATATCCCCATTTCGTTTTCTTATCCAATCTTAAGTTTATTAGGGGTATTATTAGCAGTACTTTTTTTAATACTTTTTTTAAATAGAAATCACCCGAAGGTCCTTGATTATATTCAACCAGTTCGAATGATGAAATTAAAATTGATTAGCCTTTTAGCTGGATTGTCAATTTTAAGGTATCTTATATTTAGTGCCCAATTTTTATTATTGCTTTCTGTTTTGGGTTTAAAAATCAATATATTCATGCAATTTATGGGAGTGGCTTTTATGTTTTTGGCCAAATCCATATTGCCCACTTTTAATTTTCTAAGCGATTTGGGTATAAGGGAATTTAGTGTGGCTTTATTTTTTGAAACATTGGAAGTAGATATTGCTCCAATTATTGCTTCAGGCTTAATATTATGGCTAATTAACATTGCCCTACCTGCTTTTATAGGATTGTTCTATATTCCCAAACTTAAATTAAAGAGCGCATGATTTTAGCCTTTTTCTCTATTATCATTCTTTTTTATGCATTAGCTCTGCTTTTTGCCTCAAAAATTTGGAGTAAATTACCTGAGCTATTTGAAAGCGGAGAATTAAAATCAGTAAGCATTTTGATTCCGTTTAGAAATGAGGCTAGCAATTTGGATGATTTGCTTAAAAGTATTTCCGCTTTAGCATATCCTGGTGAGTTATTGGAGATCATTTTAATTAATGATCATTCAGAGGATAATTTTAAAGAAATCATTCAATCATATGAAAAGAGTTTCCCATTTAAAATAACAGTTTTAAGTCTTCCTGTTGAGCTAAAGGGTAAAAAATCAGCCATTTCAGCTGGAATTAAGCACAGCAGCTCAGAAATCATATTAACTTCTGATGCAGATTGTATTTTCCCAAAGGATTGGGTTCATAAAATGCAAGCGCCTTTTGAAATTAGTCATATCCAATTAGTAAGTGGTAGTGTAGTATTTGAGGCGAAGGGATTTATATCTCGTATTTTTCAAATGGAATTTGCGCCATTAATAGGAGTAGGGGCAGTAAGTATTGAGTTAGGAAATCCTAACATGGCAAATGGGGCTAATTTAGCATTCAGGAAATCAACTTTTGAAAAGCTTGACCCATATTTGGATAATTTATCCATTCCATCAGGAGATGATGTTTTCCTTTTACAGAAGATAAAAGCTAACTATCAAAATGGAGTTTTTTTTCAAAAAGAGGCGGTGGTTCAAACTAGTGCTCCAAAGGATTTTAAATTACTTTATCGACAAAGGAAAAGATGGGCTGCAAAATGGAGTGCGAATTCTAGCTTAATGGATAGTTTGCCAGCTTTGGCAGTTTGGTCATTTCATTTCATTTATATTACTGCAATTGTCTTCAGCCTGATTACATCTTTATTTCTTATCCTTCTTCCTGTTGTATTATTAAAGATTATTTCTGAGGGAATTTTTATTTCATTAATTTTAAAGTCACAAAATCAGCGGTTTAAGTTAATTCCATTTGTCGTTTTACAAATGTTTTATAGCTTTTACGTACTGATATTTGGCTTATTAGCTAATTTTGGTAGCTATACATGGAAAGAAAGAAATTATAATAGTAATGAACGATCAGGAAATTGACCTTTTAGATGAGCTATATTTTGTACAATCCTATAATGAAGTGAAGGAAGCTTTAGTTTGGGAGGACAAAGACCTACAAAATCAATTGTTTTCATTATATCAAAAAGAGTATATAAAAGTCTTAATTAATCAAGATGAGGATTATAAAGGAGACATGGATTTGAATACAATTCCTTGGAAAGATTTATATTTCTTAGCAACTAAAAAAGGATTATTGGAGCATAATGGTTTTTAAACAGAAAATGAGTTATGAATTTTAATTATAAATTTCCTAGTGGCCTACAACCCTATTACGAAAAGGAGTTGGAAGACTACAGAAATAAACTTAAATCTTCTGATTTTCAGCTTGCTTGGCGTCATTTGGAGCGAGCTCATATAATTGGACAGGCTTATCCTGTACAGCATTCATATGTGCATTGGATAATGCTGAGATTTGGGTTTAAGATCAAGAATTTTAAAGAAGTAATAGGACAGATCCCCAGATTATTGGTTGGAGGTGTAAAATCTTTTGTGGGAAAAATCCCTGTTGGAAATACGGGAGGTGCAGATGTACCACCTCTGAAACCAATGGAAATACCTGAAGATTTGAAACAGATATTAGGTAAAGCTTAAATTTGATGCTAGCAATATTTAAATCAATCTCAATTTTTATTTTAGCTGGGCTTTGCGAAATAGGAGGAGGTTATTTAGTGTGGTTAACCTTAAGAGAAGAAAAGCCTTGGTGGGTAGGAGTCATTGGAGGAATAATCTTAATTGGCTATGGAGTGGTAGCAACATGGCAACCAGCTAATTTTGGTAGAGTATATGCCGCTTATGGAGGAATATTTATTGTAATGGCGATATTTTGGGGATGGAAAGTGGATGGTATTGTTCCTGATCGCTATGATTTAATTGGGGGCGCAGTAGCCTTAATTGGAATGCTGATAATCATGTATGCCCCTCGAAATAGTTAATTTGTGATTATTTTTCTTTCTTATTAAATCTATATCTTATACCCCAACTACCTCCGAAATAGGCTGCTCCATTTTCTCCTACAGGGAAATTAGGAGAAAATTCCATTAGAAAACCGAAATTTTTATTATCAAAAGGATAAAAATTGAATCCTACAGGAAAGCCAAGAATTGATCCCCTAAGAGTTGAACCAATAAGCGATATTCCGCTATAGAATTCATAATTATCCTTTTCAAGCCAATCGTAATTAAACATCAGCTTTATGAAGAAATCCTCGATTGAGGTACTAGGGTAAAGCCTTATTTCTGGTCTGAACTTATCTTTGAACTCATAAGCGTAGGCTACCTCACTGCGATTTGGAGTCTGGTGATAACTCACAATGGATTGAGAAAATGATAAAAAAGGTAATAGAATTATAGCTAATGTTAAAATAAACTTCATTTTGGTTCAAATTATAAGGTTGGTAAAAATACCTTAGCCTAAACGATTGTCTAAGCTAAAATATTTTCTTGAAAATTAATTTAATAATCACAACTCCCAATCGGACTTCCTGGAGGTAAAGAAGGAATTGGACTAACATCATATTCCTCAGGTGATTCCATAAAAAGTTTTATTTGGTTTATGATCATTTGATTATGTGACTTTTTTAAATCACTGTCTCTGTAGTTAGTTTTTGTTAACTTAGTAGAAATACCATTTAAAGTAGAAGTCAATTGAGCTCGAGCCAAAGGAGAGAGGCTTCCGTTTTGAATGCTTTTCATCAATTGATTTACAAAAACTGATTGAGTGCTCAATTGAATTGCTTCATGGTAGTTATTTTTCACCTTTTGATTAAATAAAATCTCTTCAAAAACCTCTAATGTCTCTTGAACGCCAGGGTTTTGTTTATCTCGGGAATGATATTCTACCAATCTGCTTAACCTTTGAGGATGCATGACTAACTCAAACACCATAGAGGCTGCTTGTTCTGCCGCACCGATTGCATCAAAAGTTACTCCAGTTCTGCCTTTAAGCAGTTCTCTATTATCATAATAACCTAATGGTCTTGGATATAAAGTATTCAGCAATTGTTCAGGTAGAGCTAAATTCTCTGCTTTTACAGCATTTGCTAAGCTATTAGCGGCTTCTATTTGCCATTCAGCTGGAACTATGTTCATTTCTTTTAAATTATCACCTCTTATTTTGTATGAATAATCTAATCCGCCAATTAGTTTTACAGCCGCCTCTGTTTGATAACGGTGAAGGAAATACACAGGAATAAGTGCTTCTTGAATTTGGGCTAATGGTCGGTCATACTGAATAACATTTTCGCCAAAATTAGATAAAGCTTTTTGTCTAACATTTAGCAAATGATTAAGCTGAACAGCTACATCTTTTCCATTGTCCCATAAATGGGCATAAGGATGTGCTCCGCCAGTAGCTCTGGCATCTCTATCTGAAATAAAAGTCAATCTTTTTTCATTGGCTTCATTCAAAATACTATTTAAATATTCTTCCTCATTTTCACCTGAAGGTATTTCCTCATAACCGTAGCGAATGGCGTATTTATCCCAAAGACCAATATTTTCAGCATAAGCATTCTCTAAGCTGATTTTTCCTTTTTCATCTAACTCTATATTTGGATGCGGATAATCCATAACAGAGGCATCATTTTCAGTGCTGGATGCATAGGAATGAGCCAAGCCGATGGTATGCCCAATTTCATGTGCAGATAATTGTCTCAAACGAGCCAATGCCATTTCTTCCATAGCATTATTTTGACCACTTTTATCATAAGGTGCAATCAATCCTTCAGCAATTAAGAAATCTTGTCTTACGCGTAATGAGCCTAGGCTAACATGTCCTTTGATGATTTCCCCTGTTCTTGGGTCTGTCACGCTTGCTCCATAGCTCCATCCTCTAGATGAGCGGTGTACCCATTGAATCACATTATAACGAATATCCAAAGGGTCGGCATCTTCAGGCAACATTTTCACTTGAAATGCATTTTCATATCCAGCTGCCTCAAAAGCTTGATTCCACCATTTTGCACCATCTAATAAAGCTGAACGAACTGGCTCTGGCGTTCCAGGATCTAAATAATAGATAATGGGTTCCACAGCTTCACTTTTTTCTGCTTCTGGATCTTTCTTTTGCAATCTATGCCGATTAATCAATCTTTGGTTGATATCCTCATTGATTGGCACTGCATAATCTTTATAGCTAGTGCCAAAATATCCAGCCCTTGGATCAAATTTTCTTGGTGTATAACCATCGTCAGGTAATTGCACAAATGAATGATGCTGACGAACTGTAATATTATCTGCATCTGAGCTTACGGAATAGATTTCTCTTCCTTTGGCTTCTCCTTTAAATGAAATCCAAAAATCCAATTCTGTATTTTCAGGGAAATTGCCAGAACCTTCCATGTTAAATGCAGAACGACTTTTTTCCAGACTATAAGTTCCTTCCTTTGATTGTTTCAATCGTTTACTTACGCCATGAGCATCACGCAAAAAGAAATCAGTAGCATCTACCAAATACGACCAATCATTGGAAGCTTCAATTTTAAACCCATGTATAATAGAATGGGCAAAAGCATCTTTCACGGCTTTTTTTTCTGCTTCATTATCAGAATCAGCCCTGAATTTATAATTTGGCTCAAAAGCCATGATTTGGTCTCCTATTTTCTCAAATTTAATGATTTTGCTATTTCCTATTTGCCCTCTATCAAGCCCAATATCATTGGATCCCAAACCTGCAGATAGGTAGCTCACATAAATTAGCTCTTCATTGAGTTTATCAATTTCAAGGTAAATTTTACCCTTTTCGGCATCCCAGTAATAATTAAGGAATCCACTGAATTTTTCCTTTCCTGATATGAGTTTATCAAATTCAGATAATTCAGGCTCAGTACTTTTATTGCTTTTAAGTGCATTGCAAGAAACGGCAAAGAGCAGAATGAAAATATAGAAATAATGCTTCATAATATTTTTTAGAAATTTTCACCAAGGTAAAAAATTATCCGAAAAGATTTAGATGGAATTCTGTGGAAGGTCGATTATTAAAATAAATTGTCTATTTGTCATTCTCTGAAATAAGTTGACCGTTTTTAATCGAATAAAGTTATGATAAAAACGGGAAAACGTATCAAAGCCAGGAAGAGATTTTCTGAGGAATTCAAGCGTAAAATCGTAGGTGATTTTGAAAAAGGCATTATGAGTGTCTGTCAAATGGAGAGACATTATAATATATCAAATGTCACTATTTACAAATGGATTTATAAATTTTCTTCTTATAATGAGAGAAATGTCAGGATAGTTGAGATGAAAGACAGTCAATTCAATAAGGTCAAGGAGCTTGAAGAAAAAGTTAAAGAGCTGGAGCAGGCAGTAGGTCAAAAGCAGATAAATATTGACTATTTAGAGAAGATGATAGAGTTGGCGAAAGAGCAATATGATATCGATATCAAAAAAAACTTCAATACCCCACACTCTGGTGGTTCCAAAAGAACAGGGAAAGAATGAGCTATAGCCTAAACAAACTTTACAGGGCAGTTGGGACAAGCAAGCAATCAGTCCATCAAGCCAAGCAAAGACAGTTTTCTTTTGATAAAGAACTGGAAGAGTTGGTAAAGTTGGCGGATCAAATCAAGAAGGTTCATCCGGGTTGTGGGGTTGAAAAGATGTACTATACGCTTAAACCTAAGTTTATGGGCAGGGATAAATTTTGCGAGATATTTATTTCACTGGGTTATGGAGTAAATCCTGAGAGAAACCACCGTAGAACTACGATAAGAGGTGTTATAAGCTATCCTAATTTAATAGAAGGCATGCAGATAACAAGGCCCTATCAAGTGCTTCAGAGCGATATAACCTATTTTTATCTCCATGAAAGGTTTTACTACTTGATATTTATCGTAGATGTCTATACCAGAATAATATTAGGTTACAGGGTCAGTGACCATATGAGAAAAGAGGCAAACTTAAAGGCACTGCAAATGGTATTGAAATCAACGGGTGCTGATTTAAGAGATAGCATACACCATTCGGACAGAGGGGCTCAATACAGCAGCTTAACCTACACCGGTGAGCTGAGAAAAAACGGCATGCACATTAGCATGGGTGAATATGCCACCGATAATGCCTATGCTGAAAGGGTCAACGGAACAATTAAAAATGAATACTTGAAAAAATGGGAAATAAGGAGTTTTAACGATTTAAAAAGGAAAACAAAAAATGCTGTTGATCATTATAATCAATCTAGGAAACACAGAGCATTTAAAATGGAACATTCTCCTAATGAATTTAAAGAGAATTTATTAACTTTAAATGCCCAAGATAGACCGAAGGTGATTATTTACACCGAGGGAAGGAAAAACTTCCAAGGGGCATCGAGCCCCTTAGAAGTTTGCCCAAGAAAAGAACCTCAGGCTCATAATTGCCCGTGGGATTATAAAATGAATGTTTAACCAAAACGGTCAATGCTATTTAGGGATCGACAATTGTCTATTGTCTATTGTCTATTGTCTATTGTCTATTGTCTATTGTCTATTGTCTATTGTCTATTGTCTATTGTCTATTGTCTATTGTCTATTGTCTATTGTTACTCTCGGGATCTTCGCTTCGCTATGACTATTGCAATAGAGTAATCATTCATTTCTCCTTTCATAATTAAATTTCTCCTTTCAATTCCTTAACTTCACATTTGAAATATGAATACAGCCATAAACATAGCGAACCGATATGAGCTCAAAGAATTGGAGCTTAATGCATTGCTTGAAATTACTCAAGCTATAAATGAGAATTTACCCGAAGATTCTTTATACAAAATATATAATTTTACCTTAAGAGCTAACTTAAAGCTCGGTAAACTGATGCTTTTGGTTCAAGACAAAGAAAAGTGGGAGCTGAAATTATCTTTTGGAATACAGAAAGATTATACAAAAGTTGATGAAAGCGCTTATCAATTAGTTGAAAAAAAGAAGATATTATTTCCATCAGATTTGATAGACTCTCCATTTGATGAATTTGAAGTTGCAATTCCTGTTTTTCATAAAAATGAACTCTTGGCAATAGTTTTTATGGGTGGCGTTAATAATACTGAGGAAAAAGAACTGATTGAAAACCATTTGAATTTTATTCAAGCGCTAACCAATATTATAATGGTAGCCATTGAAAATAAAAAAATGGCAAGGGAAAAGCTCGAACAAGAAGTTTATGCAAAAGAAATGGAAATTGCCAAAAAGGTTCAGCAATTACTTTTCCCTAAATCATTACCAGAAAATGATAATTTCAGTATAGATGCGCATTACTCACCACATCATACGGTAGGAGGAGATTATTATGATTGGTTATCGATAGATGATCATCGTAAAATTGTATGTATTGCGGATGTTTCAGGTAAAGGGGTTCCTGCAGCCTTATTAATGTCAAATTTTCAGGCTTCCTTAAGAACATTATTAAGGAAAACAACGGATCTAGAAGAGGTTATTCATGATTTAAATCATCAAGTATTTGAAAGTGCAGATGGAGAGAATTTCATTACTTTTTTTATTGCACTTATCGACTTGAAAGAGAGAAAACTAACCTATGTCAATGCTGGACATAATCCCCCGTTTTTGTTGTCATCCGAGGGAACCATAGAGAAATTAGATAAAGGCACTTTGGTTTTAGGAGCCTTAAGAGAAATACCATTTCTAGAAATTGGGACTACTAATATCGATAAAACTCAAACATTATTACTTTACACAGATGGTCTAACGGAAGCTTTTAATGAAAAAGAAGAAGAGTTTGGGCCAGAACGGGTAATGGATATTCTTAACAAAAACATTGCTGCTAAACCGAGCTTAATCCTTAAGAGTTTGCTAAGTGAAATTGATACTTTCATTGGCAAAAGAGCCTTGTCAGATGATATCACCTTATTAGCTTGTCAGTATCATGTCTGATTGGGCATTTTATAAAACACCATTAATCATCCAAAAATTATTTTCTAGCTTTATATGGAAGGTAAATGCAGCTGAAAAGGTTATATATCCTACTTTTGATGATGGCCCCATTCCGGAACTAACCCATGAAATTTTAAAGATTTTAAAAGATTTCAATGCTAAAGCCACATTTTTTTGTGTAGGGGATAATATAAAAAAGCATCCTGAAATCTTTAAAGCAATTATTGAGGATGGACACTCAGTTGGAAATCATACTTTTAACCACTTAAAGGCATGGAAAACTGATTATAATGAATATTTAAAAAATGTACAATTGTGCCAACTGGAAATTGAAAAAAATCTACAGTTAAATAGAAAATTATTTAGATTTCCATATGGTCAATTCAATTTTAAGCTTGCTAGAGCACTTAAAAAGAGGAATTATGATCTTATTATGTGGGATGTGCTATCAAAAGATTACAATATTTCAATTTCTTCAGAAAGGATACTTCAAAAAAGTATTGAAAAATCAGAGGACGGTAGTATTATAGTTTTTCACGATAATTTGAAAGCAAAAGATAAAATATTACAATTCCTACCTTTGTATCTCAAACATTTTTCCGATATTGGATACAAATTTAAAAAACTATGACCTATCTATTTTTAGGCCTATTGACGATTATTCTTACCGTAATCATCGTGGACTTAATATTGTGGATGGCGTGGAAACCAAAAGCCGAGAACCCAAAGCCTTACGAAGGTGAATTGCCTTTTATTTCCATTCTAATGGCTGTCCGTGATGAAGTTCATACTGTAAACTATGCCTTAAACTCACTTGAAAAACTCGATTATCCTGATGATAAATATGAAGTTTTAATGGGAGATGATGGCTCTACAGATGGTAGCACCAAAATCTTAAAAGAATGGGATAAAGAAGAGAACAACTTTTTTTATATTCCCATTAATGATAAAGTAGAACATTTGGATGCTAAAGCAAATGTATTAGAACAATTGGCTGAAAGAGCAAAAGGAGAATTTATGATGATCACCGATGCTGATGTGGAAGTCCCACCAAGCTGGGTCATGAAACAGCTTGCATGTTGGAAAGAGGGGTCGGGTATTCAAAGTGGCTTTACCATTATAAAGGCAAAGGACTTCCTATCCAGTATGCAAATGATAGACTGGAGCTTAGCTTTAGGTATGGTGAAAATTGTAAGTGGCTGGAATATCCCCGTTACAGCTGTTGGAAATAATATGATGATAAGCAAAGAGGCTTATAATAAAGTTGGAGGTTATAAAAACATTCCTTTTTCTGTCACTGAAGATTTTGCCTTATTTCAAGCTGTGGCTAAACAAGGCTATCGCTATCAGCAATTGGCAAATGAAGATAGTTTGGTGAAGACTTTCGCTATAAAAGGATTTTGGAATTTAATGAATCAGCGGAAAAGGTGGATGAGTGGTGCATTAAAGCTACCACCTTTCGTGGTGGCTCTTTTGGTATTTCAAGCATTATATTATCCTGCTATGCTTGCCATGATTTTTGTTAATCCCTTAGTGGCAATTCCTTTATTTGGTTTAAAAATTACTTTGCAAAGTTTGTTTATTAGTAAAATTTTGGAGAGACTCAATCAGTATGTGCCCTTAGGCAACCTTTTTATATTCGAATTTTATAGTGGTTTCATTTCTATTGCACTTCTTTTCTTTTATATCTTACCTTTGCCAGTAAAATGGAAAGGAAGAAAATTTGCTAAAGGATGATTGAAACACATGCGCATTTATATGCGGAAAAATTTGATGAGGACAGAGCAGAAATGATGGATAGGGCGACTCAGGCAGGAGTCACCAAGTTTTATATGCCCAATATCGATCATGAATCCATCGAACCAATGATGGAGGTGGAACATAAATTCTCCAATACTGTAGCAACTATGGGCGTTCACCCTTGTTCGGTTGAAAAGCATTTTGAAAAGCAGCTTTATGAAGTGGAAGATTGGTTGAATAAAAGAAAATTTGTTGCAGTAGGGGAAATAGGTCTTGATTTCTATTGGGATAAAAGCCTAATGAAAGAACAAAAGGAAGCACTAAGAATCCAAATAGATTTAGCCAAGCAACATCAAATCCCGATTATTTTACATTGCAGAGATTCATTTCAAGAAACTTATGAAATAGTGAAAGAAATGAAGGATGATAACTTAAAAGGAGTCTTTCATTGTTTTACGGGTAATGCAGATGATGCGCAAAAAGTAATTGATCTGGATTTTTTTCTTGGAATAGGAGGAGTGGTTACTTTTAAAAACGGTGGATTAGCTGAACACATACCCGAAATTGACATCAATCGCATAGTATTGGAAACAGATTCTCCATATCTAGCACCAACTCCAAAAAGGGGCAAAAGAAATGAGCCTGCTTACTTGGAATTAATTGCACAGAAAATTGCAGATTTGAAACAGATGCCGATGGAAGAACTGATCAGTATTACTTCTAATAATGCCAATAAATTATTTGCTTAATTGATGAAGCCATACGAATTAATACATATTGAAACCGCTACACCTAAAGCACCAGAAAGTGCAGTGATGATTATATATACAGGTGGTACATTAGGAATGGTGTATAATGAAGAGCAGGCATTGGTTCCTTTTGATTTTCAAAATATACTGGATGAGGTTCCTTCTTTAAGAAATTTCAATTTAAAAATAACAGTTGCTTCATTTAATAAATTAATTGATTCTTCTAATGTAAACCCCAGCCATTGGGATGACATTGCAGGCCTAGTAGAAGATCACTATGCTGAGTATGATGGTTTTATTGTGATCCATGGAACAGATACTATGGCTTATACTGCTTCGGCTATCAGTTTTATGTTAGAAGGACTCAATAAACCAGTGATATTTACTGGAGCACAATTGCCTATTGGTGCTGCTCGTTCTGATGCCCGTGAAAATTTGATTACCGCTATTGAAATTGCAAGTCAGAAATTAAATCACAGGCCAATTGTATCAGAAGTTTCTATTTATTTTGATAACCTGTTGCTTAGGGCAAATCGTGCAAAAAAGGTGGAAAGTGTTCAGTTTGATGCCTTTCAAAGTGAAAATTATCCTGTTTTGGCTGAAGCAGGAGTAATTATAGAGTATAATTTTTCTGCATTACGACCATATCAAGCAGATGCAGAATTAAAAGTGAGGAAAAATATACAACAAGAAGTAGCCATTTTAAAAGTATTTCCAGGTATTTCAAAAGCCTTAGTAGAAGGAATTTTATCCATTAAAGGCCTTAAGGGATTGGTGATAGAAACTTATGGTTCAGGCAATGCGCCAACTGAGAAATGGTTTATTGATGCCTTGCAAAAAGCTATTGAAAAAGGGATTTTAATTTTGAATGTTTCCCAGTGTATGGGAGGGAAGGTGATTCAAGGTAGATATCAAACTAGTAAAGATTTGCAATCCATTGGCGTAATAAGCGGTAGTGATATTACAACCGAAGCAGCTATTACTAAAATGATGTATGTATTAACCCATGCACATTCTGCTGAAATGCAGCATAATTATCTCATAAAGCCACTTCGAGGCGAAATGGAGTAATACTTAATTATCATTTTAAAATTATCCTTTATTAAAGAAGATGGATTATATGTAAGCACTTATAATCCTAAAAGTGATTCTATTATAGAAAATGAATGGGGTTTCAGAAAATTTGTACTTAAAAAAGGAGATGACTGAAGCTAACAGATAATTAAAAGCCACTGGTGTAATAAAAGCATTCTTAGTACTTAATGAATTAATATATATTATGATCTTTAAATTACATTTTTGTCCTAAGGAATCGGAGAAAAGTTCGAATTGAACTACTTTGTGTTATTTTGACCAAATAGGATATGGTGGTCTTACATGGAATAGTATAATTATTAAGTACAATCATTCTATTTGCAACTCATTTGCGTATTAATATTGTATTAATATTTACCATTTGACAAAATGAGCTTGCATGAAGAATAAATTATTAATTTATTTGTGCACGTTTGAAAAGAGTTCAATCTATAAATAAATATAAACAGACAAAGGAGAGGTGCCAGAGTGGTCGATCGGGCTCGCCTGGAAAGCGAGTGTGCCTTCACGGGTACCGAGGGTTCGAATCCCTCCTTCTCCGCATTTTTGTCAATTTTTTAAACTTTAATGATTAAATATTAAGGTATTGGCTTAAAGAATTGCTAAAAAAATTTTCTGTTTGTTGATATTTGTGTAAAATTGGACTTAGTTTTCATTTAAACTATTATACAATAACTAAAAAAGGAAAATTACAAACAACTTAACTATGAAAAAGCTATTTGTTTTAATGATGATGGCCGGAGCTCTTGCTTTCGGTTTCAATGGCAATGCAATTGCTCAGGATGAGGAAGCAACCTCTGAAATGGAAAATGATACAACCGCTATGGAAGGTGACTCTGCGGAGGTGTCTGACTCGGCTGCTGTAGAAGAAGTGGATACAACGGCCACTGCTGTTGTAGAAGAAGAAGAAGTTGAAGAAGAGCAAGGTTTTCACCAAGTCGTAAAAGAGAAATTTATCGAAGGTGGATGGGAATTCATGTCAGTGGTATTAATTTGTTTAATATTAGGATTGGCTATTTCTATTGAAAGAATCATTACTTTAAACTTAGCAACTACAAACACTAACAAATTATTGGCAAATGTAGAAGATGCATTAAGTCAAGGTGGTGTTGAAGCTGCAAAAGAAGTTACTAAAAACACAAGAGGTCCTGTTGCGTCAATCTTTACGCAAGGTTTAATGAGGATGTCTGAAGGTGTTGAAATGGTTGAAAAATCAGTTATTTCTTATGGTTCAGTTGAAATGGGACGTTTAGAAAGAGGTTTAGTATGGATTTCATTATTTATCTCTCTTGCTCCGATGTTAGGTTTCATGGGTACTGTAATTGGTATGATTGACGCTTTTGATTCAATTCAAGAAGCAGGTGATATTTCTCCTTCATTGGTTGCCGGTGGTATTAAGGTTGCCTTATTAACAACAGTTGCTGGTTTGATTGTTGCGGTTATCTTACAATTATTCTATAACTATTGCGTTTCTAAAGTAGATTCTTTGGTAAATCAAATGGAAGATGCTTCTATTGCTTTAGTTGATATTTTAGTAAAGCATAACCTTACTAAGTAAATTAAGTTTAACCTTAAAAGATTTACTATATGGAAGATGTAGGAGTTAACGTAATGTTATATGTAGCTTATTTTTTGGTATTGATTGCAGCTTTAGGTGCAATTGTTCTACCGCTAATAAGCGCATTAAGCAACCCAAAGAGCTTATTGAAGTCTGTTTTGGGAGTAGTAGTAATCGGTGTAGTTTATTTAATCGGCTGGGGAATCTCAGGTGATGAAGTAACTGCTAAGTATATTGAATTTGATATTACGAACACATCATCAAAAGTTATTGGTGGTGTATTGATCACAACATATTTGTTGATGGGGATCGCGTTAATATCTATTGTGTATTCTGAAATTGCAAAAATCATAAGATAATGGCTAGAAGTAAAGGAAGATCAAAAGCAGAAGTGAATGCAGGCTCTATGGCCGACATAGCATTTTTATTGTTAATATTCTTTCTTGTAACTACTACCATTGCATCTGATAAAGGATTATCTTTAACCTTACCGCCTGAAAAGGATGATGCTGAAGAAATTGATGTTAAAATTAAAGAGAGAAATCTATTTAAAGTAGCCATCAACTCAGCTGATAGACTTTTAGTAGAAGGTGAACGTTTAGATGATTATACAGAGATTAAAGACATGGTAATTGAGCATGTTCTCAATCCTGGTAATAATCCTGAATTGGCAGAAAGTCCACAAGATGCAATTGTTTCCTTTAAAACAGATAGAGGAACAAGTTATGAGATATATATTAATGTATTGGATCAATTGCAAGGAGCTTACTATCAAATATATGCAGATAGAGCTGGAATTCCAATTGATGAATTTAGGGCATTAAATACGAGTAACCCTAAAGAAAAAGCACTTTACGATAAAGGTAAAGGAGATATTCCAATGGCGATTTCTATTGCAGAACCAACAAATATAGGAGGAGATTAAATTATGTCAAAGTTTAAAAAGAAAACCAATGCGAGTCAGGAAATCCCTACTTCCGCATTACCGGATATTATTTTTATGCTCCTGTTCTTTTTCATGGTGACTACCGTATTGAGGGAAACCGAAATTAAGGTGGAACAAAAAATACCTAAAGCGGAACAAATGAAAAAGATTGAACGAAAGTCTTTGGTTAGCTACCTATATATAGGTAAACCAAAACAAACTGAAAAATTTGGGGGTGAAGCAAAAATTCAAGCTAACGATGTATTTATTGAACCTAGAGATGTACTTCTTTGGGTTGCTAAAGAAAAGGATAAATTATCTGAGGTCGAACGGGATAAAATTACCATTGCCATGAAAGTGGATAGCGAAGCTAAAATGGGTATTATCTCTGATGTTCAGCAACAGTTAAGAAAAGCAAATGCTCGTAAGTTAATGTATAACACTTTAAAATTAACTAGTAAGGATAAAGATAATTCTTTGCTTTAATAGTTAAATAATTTATAAAACCTCATTTCAAAAACTGGAATGAGGTTTTTTTTTGCAAAAATCTGTAGGCTAACTAATTTCGTTACAATTGGAAATCAATCAATCCAAAACCATTAATGCATGGTGCATGTATGATTGGGCTAACTCTGTTTATGCCATCGTCATTAAATCATCTATTTTTCCTGTTTTTTATAATACAGCTACACAGACAGCTTTTGATGGTGATATAGTTGACTTTTTTGGTTTTCAATTTGTAAATACTGCTCTTTATTCTTTTGCTATTTCCTTTAGCTTTCTTGTGGTTGCGCTAATATCACCTCTTCTTTCAGGTATTGCGGACTATTCTTCCAATAAGAAAGCATTTATGAAATTCTTCACGTATTTGGGAGCATTTTCATGTATTGGTCTTTTCTTTTTCACTGGTGAAAATGTTGAATGGGCTATTATTTGTTCGGTCTTTGCAAGTATAGGATATACAGGCAGCCTAGTTTTTTATAATTCCTTTTTACCGATTATTGCTACTCCTGACCGACATGATATGATCAGTGCAAAAGGCTTTTCATTGGGTTATGTAGGGAGTATCATATTATTGATTATCAATTTAATTTGTATCTCCAATCCTCAATGGTTTGGATTAGAAAACACCGCCCTAATTGCTCGGTTTTCATTTTTGACGGTAGGGATATGGTGGATGGGTTTTGCCCAAATTACCTTTAGAAGATTAAAGGAACCTAATATCACTATAAATTATAGTAATTCTATTATTAAAAGTGGTTATAAAGAAATAGTAAAGGTTTTTAAAGAAGTACAATCGCAACCCATTCTTAAATACTTTTTAACCTCCTTCTTTTTTTATAGCATGGGAGTTCAAACTGTAATGTACATGGCTGCATCTTTTGGAAGCAAAGAATTAAATCTCCCAGGCAATAAATTAATCTTAACGATTATTATAATCAATGCTGTTGCAATAATAGGTTCCTATGCATTTGCTTATATCTCTAAAAAGAGAACCAATAAATTCGCTTTGTTAAATATGTTGGCAATTTGGGTTGGGATTTGTATTTATGCCTATTTCGTTTATACAGATTATCAATTCTATGTTTTGGCCTTTGTAGTGGGCTTGGTAATGGGTGGTATTCAATCTCTTTCGAGAAGTACTTATTCTAAAATTATGCCTCAACAATCATATGATGAGGCCTCTTACTTTAGCTTTTATGATGTCACGGAAAAGCTAGCGGTTGTGGTGGGTACCTTTTCTTATGGTTTTATTGAACAGTGAACCGGCAGTATGCGTAACAGTACCATTGCACTTGGGCTTTTCTTTGCAGTTGGAATAGGCTTTTTATTAATGATTCGCATACCTTCTGCATTGAATTTTAATAAATCTTAGTTGGCCTTCTGCATTTTCTCCTCCATCATTTTTTCTTTTCTTCTCATTTCCTCCTGAGTAGCCTCAAGTTCTTCCATGTTCTGTCTTAACTCCTCTTCTTGAGCCCTCATTTCCTCTGCTTGCTGTTGCATTTGTTCTAATAATATTCGGGTCTTTTCATTGTTTTGGGTTGTAGCAATAGCAGACGCAACATATTCACCAGCTTTTTCTAAGAATTTGACTTCATGTTCTTCAAATTTCTTAAAAGAAGCCAATTCAATTAATGCTTGCACATTTTCGTTATATAGCATTGGCACTATTGCTAAGCATGTAGGAGTGGAATCTCCTAAACCAGATTTAATGAAAGTATAATTTTGTGGTATTTCAGTTAATAAAAGTGTTTCTCTTTCCAAATAAGTTTGCCCTATTAAACCTTGACCAATTTCAACCTTTTTATTTAAGAATTTTTGTCTGTCAAATGCATAGGCTGCAGATAATTCTAAATGTTTTTGGTTTTCATCATCTTCGTCTTGAATTAAGATAAAGAGGCTGCCTTGCTGTGCTCCCAGATATTGTGTTAGATATTTAGTGGATTCAAACGTCAGTTGTTTAGTATCTTGTTCGCTATTTCGAATAATTTCGCTCAATTTGGACAATCCTTCAGTTGCCCAGATACGTTTTTTGTTCTCTACATCAGCTAATTGCATTTGTTTTTTCATTTCAATTAACTGGCCAGCAAGGTTCTTTTTATTTAATTCTCTGTTTTCTTCAGTCATTCCTTCCCATTCAACATCAAATTCTCCTGAAGCTACTTTTCTAACATATTGAGCCGCTTTTTTAAGGTTATCAATAGAACCATTTAGTATTTTAGCAGCACCTCTAAAACGTGTATCGCCATCATTAAATAAGTACTTTTTATTATTTTCTCTGAGATTGATCAATAAAGCAGTACGGTTTTTCTCATCCTTCCTTAATTTAATTAAGATAAAAATCAAGGTTGGTAAGCCAATTAATAGTAATAGTAGTTGAACAATGGTATTTTGAAAAATAGCTCTTTCATATCTTGATTGTGCTTTATCTACTAGATTTTCTTCAAATTCATATAATTTGGTAGTAAAGGCATCATTTATTGGCCAAAAAGTTCTACCATAATCTGCTCTTAGTAAATCCTTATAAGCTTCGAGGTCATCATTTTTTAAATGTTTAACCATTTCCTCGTACATATCGGCATACTTTTTAAAACCTGCTTTCAATTTTGGGTAATTGACAGGATCAGAATAGCCTTGTATGGCAAAAAGGCTATCAAGTTTGTTGAAGTTTTCACGGTTTTCTTTCCGCGCATTCGCTACACTCCAAAATAAAAAGCCATCTTCTCTAATTAGGGCATAGCCTCTAGCGCTAATGTCCATCTGTCGAATGTTAAGTAATGTGTTTTCAGATACTCTAAAAACCATGTCTGCCTGTTCCTGGATTTCCAAAGCATCACTCATTACTTTTTTGTTGTAGAAGGAAAGTGTAACACTCAATAAAATTAGTGCAGAAACTGCATATATGGCAATGGATATCAAGTGTTTATTTAAAAATTTCCTCATAATTCTTAAAAAATTTATAAGATTAACTACATTAAATTAAAATTTAATTCCTTTAAAACAAAGAGCTGCTTAATTTAAAAATCAAGTTGAGATGTGCTTTTTTGTCAATTAATCTAATGTCAGTATTGGTTTTATTCTTGATATCCATTGATAATCGAAAAATACCAATGAAATAATAGATGCAATTATTTTTACTTAATTATATAAAAAGTACTATTTTCATTTCTTAATCTAAAACTACATAAAATGATGAGAAAATTACTTATAGCTTGTATGAGCTTATGGTTTTTTTCCTCCCAAGCACAAGAAACTTTTATAGTGAATGGTGTAAAGGACGAGAGACCAGGCTTACATGCCTTTATTAACACTACATTACATATTGACTATCAAACCACGATTGAAAATGCTGTTTTGGTAATACAAAAAGGAGAGGTTATTGCTTCAGGTAAAGATGTTAAAATCCCAAATGGAGCGATTGTTCATGATTTGAAAGGGAAGCATATTTATCCTTCCTTTATTGAATTATCGAGTAATATTGGAATGCCTAAAAATCAACAAAACCGCAGCCCTGGTCCGTCAATTGGGGCCTATTAATGACGGTGCCTATAATGCAAATGATGCCATTAAAGCATATTTCAATGCACATGAAGCTTTTGAGAACAGTAGTTCTGATGCAGATAAAATGCGAAAAGCAGGATTTGGTGTTGTTTTAACCCATAGCCAGGATGGACTAGTAAGAGGTACAGGTACTGTTATTGCATTGCATGATGGCCAAAATGAAACGATGTTAAAAGAAACAGCATCTCAGCATTTTTCTTTTGATAAAGGAACTTCTACTCAAGACAACCCATCTTCTTTAATGGGTGCTATTGCTTTAATCAAGCAAACGTATTTGGATGCTGAATGGTATACGAAACAAGATGAAATGGTTGATATTTCATTGAGTGCATTTAATATTAATAAAAGCTATCCTCAATTTTTTGAAGCAGGTGGTGATAAGTTATATGTTCTGAGAGCTGATAAATTAGGAGATGAATTTGGAGTACAGTACATTATAAAAGGAAATGGAGATGAGTATCAAAGATTGGATGAAATCAAAGCTACTAATGCTCAATTAATCCTTCCAGTAAATTATCCTGAAGCTTATGACGTGGATGATCCATTAGATGCCTTAAATGTAAGTCTTGAAGATATGAAGCATTGGGAAATGGCACCTTATAACCTGAAAATGTTAGCTGATAATGGAATTAGTTATTCCATTACTTCTGATGGTTTAAAAGATGCTTCCAAACTTCCAGCTATGATTTCTCAATCTATAGAGAAAGGTTTATCTGAAGAACAGGCTTTAAAAGCTTTAACTTATAATCCTGCACAGTTTATTAAAATGGGCGACAAGTTAGGTAGTCTTTCAAAAGGAAAATATGCCAATTTTATTATTACTGATGGTAGTCCAGTAAAAAAGGATACCAAAATATTTGAAAACTGGGTACAAGGGAATCCATATAAATATGAGGATTATACTTTGCCAGATTTAGCTGGAGATTACACTTTAACTATTGGTAATGATGATTACCAAATGGAAGTGAGTGGTGACCCTGGTAAAGAGAAATTTAAAATAGTGGTAAATGATTCTACTTCTTATGACGTGAAATCTGAAATTTCGAAGCAATTAATCAGTTTATCATTTAAGGATGAAAGCAAAGAGGAAGCTGGTAAAATAAGATTATCAGGCTGGTTAAAAGCTAATGAAATAAGTGGAAACGCTAAATTACCAGATGGAAGCTGGGCTAAATGGAATGCTACTATGAATGATGAGCAAGATACTAGTGAGTCAGAAGAGGAGAAAGAGGATGAAGATAAAGAAGAAGACGAAGATCAGGTAGGTTCTTTGGTTTATCCTTTTGTAGCGCATGGGAATACAGAAAAACCAAAAGCAGAGACTATTCTAATTAAGAATGCTACAGTTTGGACTAACGAAGCTGATGGGGTTTTAGAAAACACAGATGTTTTATTAGAAGATGGGAAAATTGCTAAAATAGGGAAAGATTTATCGGCCAATGGAGCTAGAGAAATTGATGGCACAGGTAAACATTTAACTTCTGGAATTATTGATGAGCATTCTCATATTGCCATAAGTAGAGGAGTAAACGAAGGTTCTGAAGCTGTTACGGCAGAGGTGAATATTGAGGATGTAGTTAACTCAGAAGATATCAATATCTATAGACAACTTTCAGGTGGAGTGGTTGCATCTCAATTATTGCATGGTTCTGCTAATCCAATTGGAGGTCGTTCTGCTATTATCAAGTTGAAATGGGGCTACAGTCCAGAGGAAATGAAAATTGATTGGGCTGATAAGTTCATAAAATTTGCTTTGGGAGAGAATGTGAAGCAATCCAATTGGGGTGAGAGAAATACAGTAAGATTTCCTCAAACCAGAATGGGAGTGGAGCAAGTATTTGAGGATGCTTTCACTAGAGCAAGAGAATATGAGGCTGAATGGAATGCTTATAATAACTTATCTAAAAGAGATAAAGCGAATGCCACAGCACCAAGAAAAGATTTAGAGTTAGAAACATTAGTTGAGATTTTAAATAGCGAAAGATTTATTTCTTGTCATTCTTATGTACAGTCTGAAATCAATATGCTAATGAAAGTAGCTGAACGTTATGGTTTTAGAATTAATACCTTTACTCATATTTTAGAGGGCTATAAATTAGCTGATAAAATGAAGGAACATGGAGTGGGTGGTTCTACTTTCTCAGACTGGTGGGCTTATAAATTTGAGGTAAATGATGCTATTCCTTATAATGCTGCATTGATGCACGGAGAAGGAGTGGTTACAGCTATTAATTCTGATGATGCAGAGATGGGTAGAAGATTAAATCAGGAAGCTGGAAAAACCATGAAATATGGTGGTGTTCCAGTTGAAGAAGCTTTGAAAATGGTGACCTTAAACCCTGCAAAACTTTTACATTTAGATGACCGCATGGGAAGCATAAAAGAGGGTAAAGATGCAGATGTTGTACTTTGGAGTGATGAACCTTTATCAATCTATGCAAAAGCTGAAAAAACAATTATCGAAGGAGCAATATTCTTCGATAGGGAGGAGCAAGGCGATAAATTAGATGCTATTCAAGCTGAAAGAGCTCGTTTAGTAGCTAAAATGCAAGGCGAGAAATCAAATGGTAAATCTACTCAAAAGGCAAAGCCAAAATCACAGATTATTTACCATTGCGAAACAGAAATTCAAAATTATTCATCTTTAAAATAAGCTGAAATGAAGATATTTAAATATTTAGGAATTATAATACTGAGCTTTTTAAGCTTCATAGCTATGGCTCAGGTACCAGCACCAGGAGAGGAGCAATCAAAACCAATTGCTATTATGAATGCATATGCACATCTTGGCAATGGTGAGGTTATCGAAAATTCGGTGATTACTTTTGAAGATGGAATTATCACCAATGTTGCTGATGCTACAGTTATCAGAATGGATTTATCCAAATTCAAGGTGATAAAAGCAGAAGGTATGCATGTTTATCCTGGATTGATTGCTAGCAATACTATAATAGGATTAGAGGAAATTGCAGCAGTTCGAGCAACTAGAGATCAGGACGAAACAGGTGATTTTAATCCTAATGTGAGGGCTCTTATTGCTTATAATACCGATTCTGAAATTATCCCTACTACTCGATTCAATGGGGTACTTTATGCACAAACAACTCCAAGGGGGGGACGCATATCAGGAAGTAGTTCTGTAATGGACTTGGATGCCTGGAATTGGGAAGATGCCGTACTGAAGAATGATGAAGGAATTCATCTAAATTGGCCCTCTAAACTGCAATATCCTAGATGGTGGTTAGGAGAAACTGAATGGAGAGAGAATGAAGATTATGATAAGCAATATGAGGAAGTGAAAACATTCTTCAAAGATGCAGTTTCATATAATGATATATCAAGCCCAGAAACTAAAAACTTGAAATTGGAAGCGATGAAAGGTTTGTTTGATGGTTCAAAAAGTCTTTATATTCATACAGACAGGGCCAAAGAAATTGTACAATCTATTCAGTTTGCAATGGAAATGGGTGTTGAAAAAATTGTTTTAGTTGGTGGTGATGAAGCATATTATGTTAAAGACTTCTTAAAAGATAACGAAATTGCTGTTATCTTAGAAGAGACTTTAAGATTGCCTAGTAGAACTGCTGATCCTGTGGATATGCCTTATCAATTACCGAATCTACTGCATAAGGCTGGTATTAAGGTAGCCATTGGCCAATGGGGTGAAGTAATGCAAGTGAGAAATCTCCCTTTTAGCGTTGGTACTGCTGCGGCCTATGGATTAGGAAAAGAAGAAGCATTAAAAATGGTGACTTTAAATGCAGCCGAAATAATGGGTGTTGATGATAAAATTGGAAGTTTAGAGAAGGGAAAAATTGCCTCCATTGTGGTATCTAAAGGTGATATTTTGGATATGGAAGGCAATCAACCAGAGTATGTGTTTATAGAAGGCAGAGAAGTAACCTTAGAAGGTCATCAACAAAGATTATATAAGAAATTTAAAGAGAAGTTTGATAAGGAATAAATCCAGTTAGAAAGTTGTCTAGCTGTCTAGTTGACAGGTTATTAATATCTGATCTTTCAGGCATTTAATTTATAATCAATTAGAAATTAATGAAAAGCCAGCTTAAATTAAGCTGGCTTTCTTTTTTAGTTTAATTCTGGAGTTGACTGGATATTATCTATTAATGTTTGAACTGCTTTTCTGTCAGCACTAGATATTTTTTCCTTTAATTCACCATTTTCATAACTGGCGAAAAATGGAAGACTATAAACACCTGCTGATAATCTCGCTTTTGGATTATCTGGTGCATTGATTTCAAGAAATTTCACATCTGTATTGGCATCTTCTGCCATTTTTTTGAACTGAGGTTCAAAAGCTTTACATACTCCACACCAATCAGCATAAAATTTTATGATTACCTTTTCATTTTTCTTCAAATGATCCTCTAGATTAAGATCTGTAACTTTTTCTATCATAGCTTAAAAAATTTATTTGTATGTAGATACATTTAATTTCGAGTATTGTTTAGAGGATTTAATATTTCAGAATTTTGAAGATGTAATATTTGAGTAGAATCAAATTTTAGTATGTGATGCAATTTTAAGATAAATTAAACTTTTCATAGATTTAATATTTTTATAAAATCTTTCATCAATAGTTTTGATAGAAATGATGTGATTAAGAAAGATGATTTCGATCTGTTAAGATGTATGTTATTATCTGTCTTTTCAAAAAGGATTATAATTGGAGTGTCCTTTTATTTAGAAAAATGTTGGTCTTAGTAAGGCACCAAGACCAACTGGCAAATAATTAAATAGGTAATTAATCTAAATCTGCTTCTAGAATACCATTTCTAAGAGTCGCAAGAAATAGCTTTTTATCTTTTATCATTAAAGACTGATAATCATAATTACCATTTTTTACATTATTTGAAACTCCTGCTAATACTTGCCAATTACCTTTTTCATAAATAAACAATTTGCATAAATTCAGACTTTCGTTTTCATCTTGGTATCTTCTTATATTTGGATTTCGTGATGATAATATTATTCTATTCTCTTTATCACGAACTGCATCAGAAATAGATCCAAAATTTATTCCTGTGTTTGAAAGAGTATATTTATTCCAATCATTGTTAGTCGTTTTAATTACTAAACCGTTTAGTATAGATACAATTAATTCATTCTCTCCAGCATCTATAATTGAATAGACATACCCCCAATTTTCACTTCCCGAGATTTGATTCCATTTTTCATCTTTTCCATAATTGAACAATCCTTTTTTTCTTATATGCATCCATAATCCTTCATTTGTACTAATTAATTCAATTTTTCTAATATCCTTTGAAGGAAGTTTAATAGTTTCCCAACCGTTATGACTGTAATGAATTAATTTAAAATGATCAGTGTCTTTTGTTGGCTTGTATAATAAATATAAACCATCCTTGCTTAAGACCCCATTTTCATAGATGTGGTTTCTTACCTCAGTTGGTAATTCTTGCTTTGACCAGTTGCTGTTTTTCCAAGAATATATAACTGATTCATTATGATTTCTACCAGTAGGTATAAACCATTTGTCATTTGCAAAGGTAAGTACTTTACCTTTTAATGAATTAGGTAACTGAAAATCAATAGCTTTCCAATTTTCCAAATTTGAAATGTATTTATACTTTTTTCTTCCATCTTCTGATATAAATACACTACCTCCTTCATCTTTAATTACTTCATAGAATCTAGGGAGCTTATCAGTATCATAATATTTTACCTTTTCGAAAGAATTTAAGTGCTCATCACTTAATAATAAGTTGTCTTCAGTATCTAAAAACCAAAATCTATTGTTCTGGTCTATATGTAGAGATTTTAAACTTTTAACTGGAATATCCATGATTTTAGTATCACCCGTATTCATATTATATGACACTAAATAATGTTCGGAGGGTATATTCTCTTTATTCATTTTTTTTGTACGGGAATCTCTTGTGTCAAAATATATAATATTTTTATCCTTAATTAAAGACCCTAATACATCGGAGCCTTCAAATTGATCTCTACTTATTTCTTTTTCTATTTTTAAGTTTGAATCAAATTTAACTAAGCCCTTTCTTCTGCTTAACATTACCCCTCCTTCATTATCAAAAATAAAATTGTTATACCTATAAGGGTATGGATTTTCATTTTCTAATTTTATTATTTCATTTTTCTTCTCGCCATATCGATAGACACCTGCATTACTTCTATCATCAATAAAGCCTAAATTGTTTTCATGAAATTTGTAGGAGACGTTTCGTTTTTTGTATGTAGGATCCAACTCATTCTTTATATGTTGGCTATGATTATAGAAATTTCCTGATGAATCGATTTGAATTAAAGCTTTTTTTGAATTTCTGTCTTTCGAAAGCAAAAGCCAGGATGATTGATCATAAGGATTAAAATAAATATTACTTATAAACTTACTGTCTTTGAGATGCGGTGTTTTAGATGTTATTTCCTTCAAGGAAATTTCTTGCCAATTATCATTAAAAAAGGTGAATAACCCGTTTTCTGTTCCAACCCACTTTTTACCTTTAGTATCCACAACCATACAATTAGCATATTTGGCATTGATGGGGATATTTAATTCATTGAAAATCTTTATTTCCTCAGATTCTTTATCTATTCTTAAAATTTTAAATTGCTTTTCATCACCTGACAACCACATGTAATCTTCATCCTCGTGTATATGTTTTATATAGCCTTTTTGTATCCATTTATCCTTTATTTTTAAGGGCTGTGATTGAATATAGTTTACGGAATCCTTACTGTGAATAAGTTCTGTTTGAAAAGTTGGATGATTATTCTTATATAATGTTTTATAGCGTAATTGACCATTATCAAAACCCCAATAATCACCCTGTAATTCACCATTTTTTACTTTAAAAACCTTATTGACTTTGCTGTATGACTTAGGCTCTTTTGTATATACAATTCCAGTGTATAAAGTCCCATTTTTATCTGCATATAATCTAGAAGTGTCTTCAAGTATTTTTTCATAGCTACCCAGTTTTTGGTAAGAGTTTCTTAACCCCCCATATAAATCGCTTAAGTTTTTAACATTAGGCAACTCTATCTCTTGAATAGCATAATTGGAAGAGGCAGTTATTTCATCTTTAGAAACATATTTTTTTGTCTTTCCACTGAATAGGCCAGATGACATGTCTATTTGCCTTTCATTTTCTGAGCCAAATATTGCTTTGGTTATAATATCTATTGGAGTAACTACACTGTCTTCAATATCAATATTTTTGAAATTTTGTTCTAAGGACGCTACCAATTCTTCACCTTTTTCTTCATTCAAGATAAACTTGACTGTACTTTTATTTGAAGGATCTACAGTAAAAGAACCAGCTGATTCTACTTTTTTTGGAAGGTTTATGATATAGTTAATTTCCAGCCCATTTTTAAGAGCCATCATTAATGATCCTGCAACAACTTCAAAAAACTTATCATTCTTCTGAAGTCTTTCCTTCTTCATAGGTTTATTTATTTCAGCATCTAATTCCTTATTTCGTGGTAGTCTCCATTTAAGATGATTTTTATTGAATTCGTAAATATCAATATCTGTGAGCTTTGCAAAATTTAGTTTTGTAATATCTTCAAAATAGGCTGTAGCCTGAATTTTATATCGGTTATACTGTTTTTGATAATCTGAATTTTTGACTTTTATAAAACTTTCATTTTCCTCACCAATCATTTGATAATTGAGCTCACCCCATCTTTTTACTCCTTCAGATTCCTCAACTAGCTTTTTGATTTCTTTATTTAATAGAAAACTATATCCATCAGCTTCCTCTTTAATAAAATGATCTACATCGTCAATATTATGAAGTTCTTCTTTGGTTGATAAACTAGATTCATAATCAATTTCAACCTTACCAGATCCATCTTTATTTATAAAATACTCTAATGTTACTTGTTCTCCTTCACTGCATCCATTTATGATAGGTATAAATAATACTAAAAGTTGTATAAATAGTTTTCTTTTCAACATAGCTAATTTTAGTTTAGTTGTAGGAAATACACAAAAAAATAAATGATTAATTATATAAAGGTATGTAAAATATAATGAATTCAAAACGTATATAACATATACATCTAGATGTATGAAATATTATATTAAAAGAAGGTAAATAGGGGATTTAAGATAGGGACTCCACTAAACCATTTAAGTTCACTACATTAATATCCGCTTTTTCCTTTAAGGGGTAATAAATTTGAGAAGGTCTTTGGATAAAGGCAGTTTGCATTCCTAAAGCTTTTGCTCCGGCTAAATCCCAGGGATGGGCTGCCACCATCAAACTACCTTCTGCTTCAATATTCATTTCATTTAGTGCATACTGATAGGTAATAGGTTGTGGCTTGTAGCTTTTCACTTCCGCTATGCTAATTATATGATCAAAATTACTTTATCTTTCTTCTTCTAAAATCTTAATAATCTTTTGTAGTTCTGGTATTATTTTAGATTTCATATATTGAGTTACCTTCTTATTATAAAAACTTGGTCTTTCAAATTGATCAATTAATAGGCCCAGATTTTCAAAGCATGCAGCCAAGGCAGTACCCTTCAATTTGTGCAAAACATTTCGTAAAGCTTGAATATTTTCAATTTCAATGGTTTCTTTAATTTGACGCTCAAAAGTTTTCATATTTTCCTGAGCTAAAGAAATAAAGCTTGTGTAGTGATTTTGATTGTAATTGAGTCGCTTCAACAACTCCTCTTTATGAAATGTTTTTAGTGTTTGTTTTTTAACTATTGCTTTTCCTTTTTCCTTAATTTTAGCATCAATTCTAAGCTTTTCTAAAACATTTAATAAGTCTTCCTGTATCAAAGGTTTTTCTAAGAATTCATCTATTCCTGCTGCCAAAGCCTTTTCCTTTTCATCTTTCAATACTCCTGCAGATAGCGCAATAATAGGCGTCTTATGATTAGGGTTTTCTATTGTTCTAATAATTTCTGTAGCCTCGATACCACTCATAAGCGGCATTTGAATATCCATTAATATTAAATCAGGCTGATGCTTTTTGTATTCCTCAATAGCAATTTCCCCATTCTCAGCGTGAATCAATTCAGAATCAGGCAATGTATTTTCTAAAATTCTAATGATTAAAAATTTATTTACTTCATTATCTTCAGCAATTAATATTTTAGCTAATTCTACATTTTGGTTTTCTTGATCTAATTCTTCTTCAAGACTGTGTTTTTCACTAAAATCTCCCGAATCTATTTTTTGAATTAATTCTAATAGTTTGGTAGGTAGAATTGGCTTTGGTAATTTGAATACTTTAGGGTCATCCACAAATTCTGAATAGAAAAACTCACTTTCAATGTGTTTATGTAGCATAATCACATAACTATTTTTCAATTGGTCACGCTCTTTAAGCATACCCAATAATTCAATACCGTTAATATTAGGCATTTCTTCATCAATAAGGAGTAAATCAAAATCCTTCTGATTTGAAAGTACTTTATTTGCTTCTACAGCAGATTGACAAAAGACTATTTCTAGATCAAGTCCAGCAAATAGGTTTTTTAATGATTCGATTTGTTTAACATTATCATCAACTACCAAGAGATTATGAATTTTTTCAAATTTTATGTCAATAACATCTTCTAGAGACTCATTTTCTGAATGTTTAAGATCGATCGAAAAGCTAAAATTACTGCCTTTATTAATTTCACTTTCCAAATGCAATCTACTCTTCATCATTTTCAATAATTTATTGGAAATGGTAAGGCCTAATCCTGAACCACCAAATTTACGAGTAGTGGAAACATCTGCTTGTTCAAAGGCTTTAAAAATATTCTTTTGTTGCTTGGAGGAAATCCCTATACCTGTATCTATTACTTCAAAAAGTATTTTATTACTCTTTCTTTTATAGCTGATTTTAAGGACAATACTTCCGTTTTCAGTGAATTTAACGGCATTTCCCAATAGGTTGATTAAGATTTGCCTTAGTCTCAATTCATCGGCCTCAAAATAAATTGGAGTATCTTGATCATATTCTATAAGTAGTTCTAGATTTTTTTGTGAGGCTTGAAATGTAATGAAACTGATGGCAGATTCTGCCAATTGTAGACCATTAATCCGCTCCATCTGAAGCTTTAATTTGCCCGCTTCTATTTTAGAAAAATCAAGGATATCGTTAATAATTCCGAGAAGTGAATGTGCTGAATTATAAATATGTTGAGTATAATCGGATTGTAGAACGTTTAAATTAGTCTTTCTTAAGAGATCTGAGAAACCTATTACACCATTTAAAGGAGTTCTGATTTCGTGACTCATATTGGCTAGAAAGGCTGATTTTGCTTGATTGGCAGCTTCAGCAGCTTTTTTAGCCTCAATAAGTTGTTTTTCAGACTTAACCCTATCACTTATATCATTGAATGTGACCAAAGCCCAATGCTTTTGATCTTCTTCGATAATTTTGATATTAGCAGCAATCCATATTACTTTTTCTGTTTTTGTATTTAATAATTGGACTCTGATGTCATTAAACGATTTTCGCTCTTTGAGAGCAATTTCCACGGGATGCTCCATCTCATCCATTTCATTACCATTATCCTTTAAGAGCTTAATTATAGTATTGGTTAATCGATGACCCACTATTTCAGATTTATCAAGATTTAAAATCTGAGCAGCACTATCATTCATCGAACGGATTATTCCTTCCTCATCATAAAAAAGCAATGCTTCTTGCATGGAACTAATAATGTTTTGCAATTGCTTTTCATTTTCATGTATTTTTAGCTCTGTATTTTTCCTGTAAGTAATATCAGAGAGCGTCCCAAACCAATACCAATTCCCATCTATATCTTTATTAGGCTGAGAAGTTGCTTTAACCCATTTTGTTTGTGAATTGACAATGATTCGAAATTCAAGGTTGAAATATTGATAGTTATCCAGCGCATAATTATTCGCCTTAATGAACATTTCCAAATCACCAGGATGCACTACCTCATTAGCAAAATCATTGGTGTCGATATCCCTACCATCAACTCCAATCATGCTTTTGAAAGGAGGACTCATATAATTTAAATCCCCATTTCTATTGAGTTTATAAACTCCTATAGGTATATTTTCTACCAGTTCATTGTATTGTTTTGTTTTTTCTTGTAATTGAAATTCATTGTTTTTCTGATCATCAATATTTTGGATAGTATCGTAAAGTCTTTTTATTTTACCATCTATAACTTCAGGGACTCCAATTAACCTAGCCCAAAATTTATTATTGTTTCCCGAAAGTAATTGTAATTCTATATCAAACTTTTCCTGTTCTTCTATACATTTTTCAATTTTTGATTTTACTTGAGCCTTTATATTCTTATCTAAAATAAAGTCAAAAATACTGTCAACATGAGGCTGGTAATCATCACCAACTTCATAAATATTTTTTGTGTTTTCTGTCCAATTGATTTCACCATTATCCATATTCCAGCTCCAACCACCTGTTTTGGTTATAGAGTTGGTTTGTAGCAATAAAGCCTTGATTCTATCTAGTTCTATTTCAGCTTTCTTTCTTTCAGAAATTTCAAGGATAATACCCGATTGATAGGTTGGAATTAGGTCTTGATCCAGATCTTCTACTCTGCCATTGTTATAAACCCATAACCAATGCCCTTGCTTATGTTTTAGTCGTATTTCAAACTCATAGTAAATTATAGGTTCATTTTTGTGCCTTTGAAAGAAGTCAACCATAATCTTCATATCATCAGGGTGTACGGTTTCAATCCACTGATGGAAGCTTAAAAATTTTAGTTCACTTTTTTCGTAGCCTAAAAGTTTAGTGTATTGCTCATTTAGAAAGTAGCATTTTTGTGCTTTATCCCAGTCATATGTACCCAAATTAGTACTGGAAATAATTAAGTCTAATTTCTTTTTTTCATGTGTTAAGGCTTCTTCAGTTTCTTTCAGTTGGGTAATATCTTGTATGGTACCTCTATAAATCAACTCATCACCTTGTTCTATTTTAGAAGCAATCTCATGAACATACTTAACATTTCCTTTTTGGGTGATAATTCGATGGGTAAGGTTGAAATATCCATTTTTGAAAGCTTTTACATCCTCTTCATATACTTTGGATTCATCTTCAGGATGAACCATCTCTTTAAATGAATTTATTGTGGGTTTGTAAGAATTGGGATCGCACTCAAATATTTCATACACAACTGGAGACCATAATATTTCCCCTGAATTTACATTGGCTTCCCAATTTCCTATTTTAGCTAATTGCTGCGCTTCTAATAATCTTTGATTGCTTTCTTCAAGCTCACGAGCAATTGATGGATAGTTTACTTTCATTTCCCCCTATTCTTGCATTAAATTCTAACATTATTTCCATAATTTCAATAGTTTTTACCTTTAATTTTAGAACTATTAATTAATATGTAATCTTAGTTACATGCGTATCTTCAAATTTGCTTCAGAATTTAGTTATATAATTGCATTATTATAGATGAGAAGTGTTTACTTTTTTATTTTATCTTGCAGAATTGGATTTTTTTTTTTCTGCTTAAAAACTAGCGTAGTTTTAAAAAACTACATTCAAGAAAATGAAAGTTTTAATTGTTGAAGATCAAGTAGAACTGGCTAAAAACATTGAGGATTACCTTAAAAAAGAAGGTTTTCAAATCAGTGTTGCACCAGATTTTTTTACAGCTACAGATAAGATGGCAGCATATGAATATGATGTGGTAATAATAGATTTAATGTTGCCAGATGGAAATGGTATGGATTTGCTGTATTCACTAAGAGCCAATAGAAAAAATATTGGCACCTTAATTTTATCCGCAAAAAATTCAATTGATGATAAGGTCAGAGGATTAGATGCAGGTGCAGATGATTATTTAGGTAAGCCATTTCATCTGCTAGAATTAGCATCCAGATTAAAAGCAATTTATAGAACTAGAAAGCAAGAGAGTAGTAATACTATAGAGCTTGATAATATTTTAATTGATACTGATAAAAAGGAAGTTAAGGTTGAGGATCAAATCTTAGACTTAACTAAAAAAGAATATGAAATGCTCTTGTTTTTTGCTAATAATGCTAAACGTGTATTGACCAAACAAAACATTGCAGAGCATCTTTGGGGTGATTTTATAGATCAGAGTGATTCATTTGATTTTGTTTATCAACATATCAAAAACCTTAGAAAAAAGATTCAAAAAGCTACAGGGAACGATATATTAGAAACCGTTTACGGTGTGGGCTATAAGCTAAAAAACTTTTAACATGCGATTAATTACTAAAATAGTATTAATATTTCTTGGCCTTTCATTGATAGTATTCATTATAGGTGGTCTAGTGACAGTGCAAATCATTTCTAATGAAGTGAAAAAAGAAGAGCAATGGTTCCTCCAGGAAAGATTAAGATCCACTATTCATTATATAGAAAGAAGACAGCCTACAAGAGATATTATTCGCGATAAAGTAATCATTCTCCCACAAGAAGACTCTATAGAGATTGATAATATAGTTTTCTCAGATACTATTGTACATCACAATACTTTAGAAAGACCCGAACAACATAATAAATTGGATGTAGGTAAGAAAATAGAAGGAAGATTTTACAAAATCACACTATACGATATTATTATTGAGCAGGATGATATAGCAGATGGGGTAATTGAGTCATTGGTAAAAACTTATATTCTTTTGCTAGTAGTAGTTCTTCTGGGTAGTTGGTTACTTTCAAGAAGGTTATTAAAGCCTTTTGAAGATACGCTATCAGCTATCAAAAAATTTGATATTAAGGAAAATGAAGCATTTGAATTACCTAAAACGGGCACGAAAGAGTTTAAAAGATTGAATGCATTTATTGATCAGATGTCACAAAAAGTAATGGCTGATTATCAATCCTTAAAAGAATTTACTGAAAATGCCAGTCATGAAATCCAAACCCCAATCAGCATTGCGAAAGGCAAGTTAGAATTATTGCAAGATGGAGATTTGGATGAGGAACAAAAAAAACTGGTTTCTGAAGCCTCCAAAAGTTTAACAAATTTATCAAAACTGGGCAATACCTTAACCCTTTTAGCTAAAATTGATAATCAGGAATTTGAGCATAAGCAAAGTGTCGATGTTAGCAATACTTTAGAAGATTTCATTGATGAATATGAAGAACTCATTTATTTAAAGGGTATTAGTCTAAGTAAAAAGATTGAAACGGATGTGGAATGGAATATTCACCCAGTACTACTAGAAATATTAATCACCAATCTTTTGAATAATGCAATTAAGCATAATCTTACTGAAGGAGGATTTATTAAGATATATTTAGAGTCAAATCAATTAATAATAGAAAACTCTGGTAAACCTTTAAATCATGATACAAAACTTCTTTTTGCCCGTTTCAAAAAAGGAAATCAAAGTAGCTCTTCTTTAGGATTAGGTTTAGCCATTATTCAAAAAATCTGTTTGGTAAGTGGATTAAAAATAAATTATATCAATAAAGAGCAACTCCATCAAATTACCATAGAAAGCTGATAATCACCATTTAAAAACTCCTTTTTACTATTTGTTCAATACTTTATAACATTTTGAATCAAAAAATACTTGTAGCTACATTAAATTTTTATCCAAGTTGATGGAAATTCAAATTTTCTTCAGAATTGGATGGTAATTTTGTTTTAAATAAAGATTGAAAATCAGAGATATGTATAATACAAGTACAAGAATTCTAAAATTATTCCTTTTAATTTTTCTTTGTATAAGTACTCAAAAGGTATGGGCACAGAATACAACCGTTAGCGGTAAGCTAGTTGATGGCAAAACAAAGGAGCCTCTTGCTTATGCAAATATTAGTGTATTTGATGCTAATGAAGAGTTAGTGACGGGAACAGTTACCCCAGAATCAGGCAGTTTTCAATTTCAAGTGGAAAGGGGAGAATATACTTTAAGAATACAATTTATTTCATATAAGACAATTAATAGAGAGCTTAAGGCTGATAAAAGCAAAGTTGAATTAGGAACTATTGAGCTAAGTGAAGATGTGAGTCAATTATCTGAGGTTGAGGTAGTGGCCAGAAGACCTCAAATGGAGATGAAGTTAGATAAAAGAGTTTTTAACGTAAGTGAAGACCTTAGTAATATAGGAAGTAACGCAGAGTCATTATTAGACAATCTACCAAGCGTTACAGTTGATATTGATGGAAATGTTTCATTAAGAGGAAGTGGAAATGTTAGAATCCTTATTGATGGTAGACCTTCAGGTTTGGTGGGTATCAGTGGTGGATCTGCATTAAGACAAATCCAGGCAGATCAAATTGAGAGAGTAGAAGTAATTACCAACCCCTCAGCAAGATATGAAGCTGAAGGAAATGCAGGTATCATTAATATCATCATGAAGAAAGAGAAAAAAGGTGGTGTTAATGGAAGTGTAAGTGCAAATTTAGGATATCCTATCATAGGAGGGGTAAATAGTAATATTAACTACAGAAAAGGAAATATTAATCTTTTTGGAAGTTATGGCATTACATACCGTGAAAATTTTGGAGGTGGTTACATAGATCAAGAATTTACACCTGAGGATACTACTTATTCAACTTATGTGGACAGACAAAGGGAAAGAAGTGGTATTTCACAAAATGCCAGGTTTGGTATGGATTACAGTTTTAATGAGAGTACCAATTTAACAGGGTCATTTCTATATAGAATATCTGATGAAAATAATCTAAGTTATAATTATTACGATGATTATAATGGAATAGACAGAAGTACCAGAGAATTAATAAGAAGATCAGTTCGTATTCAGAATGAAAAGGAAGATGAAGAAGTTCTGGAATATGACCTGAACTTCACTAAAACTTTCAATGCAGATGATGATCATAAACTTACCGCAGATTTTCAATATCGAAATAATTCGGAAACTGAAGATTCAGATTTAAGAAATGAAAGGTTTCTTATGTCAACCAATCAATTTGTTGACAGCATACAGCAGCGATCATTTATAAATGAATTTGCTGAAAATATATTAATGCAAGCAAATTATGTCAAGCCATTAGGTGAATCTAGATCATTTGAAGCGGGTTGGAGAAGTACATTAAGGACTATTACCAATGAATATGAGGTAACTCAAGATATTCAAGGACAAGAGCAGGATAGTGTTTTAAGTGATTTTACAAATGATTTCATCTACAATGAAAATATTCATGCTATTTACGCCATTTATAATAGTGAGTTTGAAAAATTTACTTATCAATTGGGATTAAGAACTGAGTTGACAGATATTACTACTCAGCTGAAACAACCAGTAGATACCACCAATGCTAGAGATTATTTAAATCTTTTCCCTAGTGTATTTATGACATATGAGTTCAGCAAGTTACATACAATTCAGGCAAGTTATAGTAGAAGGTTTGACAGACCGAGGTTTCGTTCCTTAAACCCATTCTCTAACTTCAATGATGATAGAAATATCAGAATTGGTAATCCTAACCTGGATCCCGAATTTACAGATTCATATGAAGTAGGTTTGGTCAATAATTTCAGTGATGCTACGCTTTACAGTGGATTGTATTATAGACGCACAACTGGTGTGACCGAAAGAATTAATACAGTTATTGATGGGATAACGTATACACAGCCACAAAACTTAGCAGAAAGAAATTCAATTGGTATAGAAAATAACTATTCTCATGACTTAAATGACTGGTGGAGATTGAATGGAAATGTTAACTTCTATTATTCTGAAACTTATGGAGTAGTGAATGAACAAGTATTTGAAGCCGAAACATTCACTGCCTCTGGTAGGGCAACATCCCAAATGAGCTTTAGTAATGATTTTAATGTTCAATTGAGTGCTTTTTATAGAGCTCCACAACAAACTACTCAAGGAACTAGAAAAGCATTTTATATGGTGGATTTAGGATTCAGTAAAGATGTACTGCAGAAAAAAGGCACCTTAGCTTTAAATGTAAGAGACCTTTTGAACTCCAGAAAATGGAGAACCACCACTACAGGAGAAGATTTCTTCTATGATTCAGAATTTCAATGGAGAACTACTACCGTAACGCTTTCATTTGATTATAGAATTAATTCTAATAAGAGAAAAGGACAAAGAGAAGGTGGAGATTATGAAGGCGGAGGTGATGAATACTAATTTATATTGGTTATAGTTTAGTTTTAATTAGGCACGGATTAATGTTCGTGCCTTTTTTTATTTCTTAACTTTTTCCAAGATGCATTTCAAAAAACTAGAATAATCCACCATATTAGCTATCCTTAAAAAGCAGATAGAAATGAGTGAACAATCGGCATTATGGGGAATTGATTTAGGAGGCACTAAAATTGAAGGGGTAATTCTGAAATCAAAAGACGAACCTGAGGTTTTATTGAGGACGAGAATTGCTACAGAAGCAGAAGAAGGATATGACCATATAACTCAGCGCATTAAATTGTTGGTAAGTCAAATGGCAGAGGAGATTGGTTTTCAGCCAAAATCAATTGGTATTGGTACTCCTGGTTCAACAGATCCTGAAACAGGCTTACTCAAAAATAGTAATTCAACTAATCTGAATAATAAACCACTACATAAAGACCTTCAGAAACTTCTCAATATTCCTGTTTTCATGGCCAATGATGCCAATTGTTTTGCTGTTGCTGAAGCCCAAATGGGCATTGTGAAAGATCAATTCCCAAAAGCAGAGGTAGTTTTCGGAGTAATTATGGGCTCTGGAGTTGGTGGTGGTTTGGTGATTAATGGTAAAGTTTGGAATGGAAAGCACGGTATAGCAGGAGAGTGGGGGCATATTTTCCTGGATGAAGCAGGTGAAGATTGTTATTGTGGAAATCATGGGTGCGTAGAGACTATTTTAGCAGGAAAAGCACTAGAACGTTATTATAAAAAAATTTCTGGAGCGGATAAGAAGTTAAAAGATATAATGGCAGATAGAATGGATGATGAATTTGCCCAAAAAACATATGAAAGATTAATTCATTTTTTTGGTAAAGGATTGTCAGTGATTGTCAATGTAATTGACCCCGATGTAATCATTATAGGCGGTGGAGTTGGAAATATTCCTCATCTTTATGAAGAAGGGATTGAGGCTGTAAAGCAATTTACTTTTAACCCTGATATGAAAACACCTATAGTAAAACCAAAATTAGGTGATAGTGCAGGTGTTTTTGGAGCTGCATTTTTAACCGCATAGGTGGTCGGTAAAATCAAATTTTATATCTTTGCCGAATGAGTCATTTAATAGCCCCTTCCGTATTAGCCGCAGACTTTGCAAATTTGCAAAGAGATGTGGAAATGTTGAATGAAAGCCAAGCAGATTATATCCATATAGATATTATGGATGGCGTTTTCGTTCCTAATATTTCATTTGGATTGCCCGTATGTGAAGCAATCTATAAACACGCAAAAAAACCTTTGGATGTTCACTTGATGATTGAAAAGCCTGAGAATTATATTCAAGCCTTTCATGATGCAGGTGCAGCTACCATTTCAGTGCATTATGAAGCAAGTCCGCATTTGCACAGAACATTACAGGCCATTAGGGATTTGGGCTTAAGAGCCGGTGTAGCCATCAATCCGCATACGAATGTTTCTTTATTGGAAAATGTAATTCAAGATACTGATTTGGTATGTATGATGTCCGTAAACCCTGGGTTTGGAGGACAAAAATTTATAGAACAAACTTACACTAAAGTTCGCCAATTAAAGGAATTGATAGCAGATCAAAATGCTTCAACTTTAATTGAAATAGACGGTGGAGTAAATATCGATAATGCACCTAAATTATTAGAGGCGGGTGCAGATGTTTTAGTAGCTGGAAGTTTTGTCTTCAAATCAGAGAATCCCATTCATACTATTCAGGAACTTAAAGACGTTTCTATTTGATAAATAGCCTGCAGTACATGCGCCTAATTTTCTTTTTTATTTTATCATGCTTAATTCCATTTATGACTTTGGGGCAAAACCAAAGTATAAAAGGTAGAATAGTAGATGCTAGAAATAATGAGGGGATTGGTTCTGCAAGTGTCCAGCTAATAGACACAGAACTCAATACCCAAACAGACAGTTTGGGTTTTTTTGATTTAAAGGTTCCAAAATCATCTGAATATCAATTAAGGATTACTCATGTTAGTTATATTGATCAAAATGTAAGCCTTCAATCTACAGATTCCGTTTTAATTCAGCTGCAAGTAGATAATTTGTTGCTCCAGCAAGTAGACGTTAGCGGACAAACTGAAAACTTACCTAAAAATGGATTACAAAAGATTAAGCCCCTTTCGGTAAATGAAACGGCCACTCCATTTAATGAATTTAATCAGCTCCTCACCACTTTGCCTGGTGTGGTTTCCAATAATGAATTAAGCAGTTCATATGCTGTTAGAGGTGGGAACTTTGATGAGAATCTGGTTTACGTTAATGGCATGGAAATATACAGACCCTTTTTGGTAAGGGCTGGGCAGCAAGAAGGGCTTAGTTTTATCAATCCTGATTTGGTGGGCAATATTGAATTCTCAGCGGGCGGTTGGGAAGCAAAATATGGTGATAAACTCTCCAGTAATTTGCTTATTGATTATAAAAGGACCGAAGAAACGGAAGGAAATGTCAATTTAGGACTTTTAGGAGCTTCTGGTTATTTATCTACTCAATTTAATGATAAGGATAATTTGTTACTTGGGTTAAGGTATAAAAACGCAAAATACCTCTTTAATACTTTCGAAACCGCAGGCGAATACCTACCACGTTTCCTCGATTTTCAGGCATTTTATAACTACCGTTTTTCCGATAAAACTACTTTGGATTTATTAGCTGTTTTTGCTCAAAATGATTACAGAATAGAACCTGCTTCAAGGGAAACCGATTTTGGTTCCTTTCAACAAAAATTAAGATTTTTAGTGGAATTTCAAGGAGCAGAATCTTTAAGCTATAGAAGTTTCCAGGGTGGTGCACGGTTACGTCATTTATTTACCGAAAATTTCCGAACCTCTGTGATTTTGTCTGCTTTTTCAACCTCTGAATTTGAATACAATAATACAGAAGGGTTTTACAGATTATGTGATGTGGATAGGGATTTGTCCTCCGATACTTTTGATGAGTGCATTAGCCTAAAAGGCATAGGAGCCAATTATAATTATGCCCGTAATTTCCTTTATGCGCAAGTTGCTCAGGCCATCATCCGAAATGATTGGCAATTTCAAAAAGATCAGCTTCTTGCTTTCGGAATTGAGTTTAAGAAACAATATGTAAATGATTTTCTGGATGAATATGAATTCCGTGATTCTGCAGATTTTGCTCAAGTTAATCGAGTAGTTAAGCAAGAAAATAATTTAGAAGCCACTTTTGCCAATATCTATGTTCAGCATGAATGGCAAATTAATAACCGACATTCATTAAATTCAGGTTTAAGATTGAATTATGGCTCTAATACGGGCGAATGGTTGTTGAGTCCAAGAGTTCAGTATCAAGTTATTTTGCATCCTGATAAGAGTGGGCAATTCAATTTCTCAACAGGGCTTTACAGGCAATATCCTTTTTACAGAGAATTAAGAGATTTCTTTGGGAATATCACACCTGATGTACGTGCGCAATCAGCACTTCATTTTGTTGGGAATTACACCAAGAATATTGAATTATGGGAGAGACCCTTTCAATTGAATTCTTCGCTCTATTATAAACACCTTTATAACATCATTCCATTTGATGTAGATAATATCAGGTTGCGCTATCGGCCAGAGCTTAGTGCTGATGGATATGCTTATGGCACTGATTTCCGCTTTAGTGGCGAGTTTATTCCCGATATTGAGTCCTGGTTTAGTTTGGGATTACTTTCCACGCGAGAGGATATAGCTGAGGATAACAACGGATATATCAGAAGGCCAACGGATCAAAGAGTGACAGCTGCTATTTTCTTTCAGGATAACTTCATAAACGATCCAACATTAAAAGTAAATTTAAAATTACAAATAGGGTCAGGGCTTCCTTTGGGCCACCGAATAGTTTAGATAGTCGTAATATTTTCACTGGAGAATGGTATAGACGAATGGATGTTGGGTTTTCAAAACAATTTATAGGTGATAAAATTCAAAATCTTAAGTATATTGAATCCTTTTGGATTGGATTAGATGTTTTAAATGTATTAGGAGTAAGCAATACGATCTCTTATTCATGGATAGAAGATGTGAATTCAGAAACATTTGCAGTCCCCAATTCGTTATCGGCAAGATTTTTGAACCTAAAAGGAATCATTAAATTCTAAAAAATGAAAAACATTTTCTTCATCCTTATCAGCTTATTTATTTTCTCATGTAGCACTCAAAAAGTTCTAAAAACAGATACTCAGGATAGTATTGATTTAAGTGGCAGATGGAATGATACAGATGCTGAAATAGCTACTAGCGAGCTTTTTAATAATTTAATTACTTCAAGCTGGATGAAAAACCACCAGGCAGAGAATAATTTGGAGCCTAGAATAGAGATTCAGGAATTTGAAAGTAATTTTAAAAATGGAGGAGAGAAGCTAAGCAAATATTTTACACAATACGCAAAATCAGATGGCTCAGTAAATTTAGTTAAGGGTAGTAAGGAAAAACTACCTGAATATCAACTTAGTGGGAGAATTGACGCAGAGGAATTTGTTACTGAAAGCCAAAATTATATTGACTATAGGATTACCGCTCAACTGAAAAATCTAGAAGGTGAAATCCAATGGGAGGATAAAACAACCATAAAGAAATATATTAAGGATTAATGCATTTATTTCCCAATCCGCTCTTTCAAATTCTCCACCGTCTTTTTAGCGTTCCCCACATACAGATCACCATTAATTAAAAAGACTGGTCTTTTCAGAAAAGTATATTCTTCAAGAATTAACTTTTTATAATCATTATCCGAAAGATTTTTTTTATTCAAACCCTGCTGTCGGAATTTGATAGCTCTTTTATTGAATAACTCTTCATAAGATTCAGTGATCACATACAATTCAAGTAACTGAGGCTCAGTAAGTGGGTTGTTTTTGATGTCAATTTTATCAAAATCATCCATATTTAATTGCGCCATAATTTTCTTACAAGTATCGCAAGTGCTTAAATAATAGACTACTTTTCTCATATTTATTCAATTTATGTCATAAAATAAGGAAAAAATTTGCCTTATGACAACAAAAAGCTTTAATTCGGGTTTTAGAAAATAGTAATCAATTCAAAAAATCAAATATCAGAGCAATTATGAAAAGAATAGTGAGACAAGGGATGTTGGCATTAGCTGCAATAGTTTTTTTAAATTCTACAGCTGTAATGGCGCAAGATTCAGAAATTACGGACAAGGATTTATATAATTATGCATTATTAATGCAGGTTATTGAACAAATGAAAGCGGAGGTAAGTCCGGCTATCCAAGCATTAATTGAAGAGCAAGAAGGTTTTGACACAAAGAGATATAGTGAATTGCAAAGTGCTGGAGATAATGAAGCAAAATTGAAAGAATTAGGTGCAAATGATTTTGAAGTACAATTCATGGGCCTAATTATTAAAGAAAAAGAGAAAAGAACTGATGCTATTAAAGAAGCATTAAATTTATTAGCTAAGAGTATGGTAGGTGTTCAAAATTATAAGAACATCAAACAAACACTTTCTGTTGACCCAGACTTGAAAGCTAAATATGATGAAATTACAACTAGAATAGCTCCTGCTGATACAGGTGCTTAATTCATCTAAATCATTAAAATTCGAAAGCCACTTTATTAATTTAAAGTGGCTTTTTTTATGCAAAATTTATTTTATCATCAACTAATTCCAATCAAAATAGGTGTTGTAACACTTAAATTTATCTTATGTAAAATTGAAGAATATCCATATTTTAATCCGAGTTTTTACTTTATATTAAAATATTATTGCATGTTCACGAATATTTCAATATGCTTGCGACAGTTTTAATCAAAATCTAAAATTTATGATGACAAAGTCAAGATTACTCGCGACTGCGCTATTTTTATGCGCAACATTTTTCATTTCATGTCAAGAAGAAGAGGCATTAACTGTTGATAATACGGGAATTGATCCGGTAGTTATTGAAAAGTTAAAAGACCTTGGATTCAATGTAAATGACCAAGCACCAATTAATTTTGAAGACGGATATTTAGTTGAAGGTGATATCTATTTAACAGATGCTTCTATTGCTGCAATGGAAAAGCCAAGTTACTTACCAAACTCAGAACAGTATAGTACAGACAACTTAGTCTGTGGTCCTCGTACTATCAATATGTATGCTGAAGAAGGTGGTAGAAAAGGATATAGCCCTGCTATGATTGATGGTTTAGAAGAAGCCATAAGTCGTTACAACGCACTTAATCTAACCATTAGTTTTCAAAGAGTATTTAATCAAAGTCAGGCAGATATTGTAATGACAAGATTGAAAAAAGGTGATGAAAGAAGAGGTGTATTAGGTTCAGCAGGATTCCCTACCTCTTCATGTGATCCTTATAATGAAATCAAAATGAGTGGTATTTTGGAATCACAATATGGCTTAAGTGTGGATGGCATAGCTACTATAATTGCCCATGAAATGGGACATTGTATTGGTTTCCGTCATACTGATTACTTTGATAGAAGTATCAGCTGTGGTGGTTCTACTGCAAATGAAGGTGATGGTGGCGTTGGAGCAAATCATATTCCTGGAACACCAACTGGAGCTTCTGCTGCAGATGCTTCATGGATGTTAGCTTGTACTGATGGAACTGATAGGCCATTTAATTCAGATGATCAAGTTGCTTTAGATTATCTTTATTAAAAAAGCAATAGCGTCCTAAATAAAGAGAGGGGTTTAAGTTTTATCCCAAAATATTAATTTTGGGTTGACACAAAAACCACAAAACCCCTCATGAGCAATATTACACTTTTTGCACAGATTATTAAAAAAATTGACCGTTCAAAATTCAATAATTTAGCTAGGGAAAAACAGACCGATAAAGCCAATAAAGGATTTAACAGTTGGACACATCTAGTCTCTATGTTGTTCTGTCATTTTGCCAAGGCTACTTCGGTCAGAGATATATCCAACGGCATGCGTTCGGCAACAGGTAACCTGAATCATCTAGGTGTTGAACAAGCCCCTTCAAAGTCAAGTATAAGTTATCAAAACAAGCGTAGAGATGCTAGTTTGTTCAAAGACCTCTATTACAGTTTGCTTAATTCTTTAGGACAGCAGATAGGTGTAAAGCGAACAAAGCTCAAAATAAAAGTCCCGGTTTACCTGTTGGACTCCACTGTAATCAGTCTATGTCTGTCAGTATTTGACTGGGCTACTTTCCGCACCAAAAAGGGGGCTGTAAAAATGCACACATTACTGGATTATGACGGTAAACTGCCTGTTTATGTCAATATTACCGAGGGTAGCGTGGGCGATAACAAAGGGGCTTATGATATCCCTCTGGAGAAAGGCTCAGTGATCGTGGCTGACAGATATTATAATGATTTCCCCATGCTCAACATTTGGGACAGCAAAGGGGTAAACTTCGTGATCAGGCACAAGGGGAACCTTAAATTTGAAATGGTGAAGGAAAGAGAACTGCCCAACAACACAGCACAGCATATCTTAAAGGATGAAGAAATAATCCTCACCGGTTACCAATCAAAGAAAAAATACCCTGATAAGCTTAGAAGAGTGGCAGTATGGGACGATGAAAATCAGCAAACCATTGAGATCATCACCAATAATTTTAAATGGGCGGCTCAAACCATAGGTGACCTCTACAAGTCAAGATGGGAAATAGAGGTGTTTTTCAGGGATATTAAACAGTTGCTACATATCAAAACTTTCATTGGTACTTCTGAAAATGCTGTTATGATACAGATATGGACTGCCCTTATTACCATACTTCTACTTAAAGTAATGAAGCACCAAGCGAAATACAACTGGTACCTTTCTAATTTGGTGGCATTTATCAGGCTTAACGTGTTTGTTAAAATAAAACTTCAAAAATGGCTGGACAAACCCTTTGAGGATCCGCCCAAAGTACAAAATCAAGGCGTACAGGGGGACCTTTTTCCTGATTATGGATAAAGCTGGACTAAACAGCAGTAGAAGTAGGCTTTTATCGCAATTTTAAATTATTTAGGACAGCATTGTTAAAAAAGTATTATTTTGAAAAACAAAAAGCCCGTTATCGGGCTTTTTTTGTTTTTAATCAATTGTTGCTTTAACCCACAATTTTGACTCATTTTATATTGAAGAACTGAAATTACTGAGCCATAAGAATCTCAACTATTTTAAATTTATCTTTTCCCATCAAATTTCTTAAATTGAATAAAAAAAAGATGGAAAATAGGAGAAGCTTTGTAAAGAAATCTATCATTGGAGTTGCTGGAATAGGTTTATCGGCCTCCGTTTTAAGTCCATATTTATCAGCTCAGAGTAAGAAAAAATTAGGAGTAGCCTTAGTTGGTTTAGGCTATTATAGCACAGATTTATTAGCGCCTGCTCTTCAAATGACAGATAATTGCTATCTCGCAGGCATAGTAACTGGGGCACCTGCTAAAGCAGAAAAATGGCAAAAGAAATACGATATACCTGATAAAAATATTTATAACTATCAGAATTTCGACACCATAGCCAATAATCCTGATATTGATGTTGTATATGTAGTATTACCCACTTCAATGCATGCCGAATATACCATTAGGGCGGCTAATGCCGGCAAACATGTTTGGTGTGAGAAACCCATGGCCGTAACCGCATCAGATTGTCAAAAGATGATTGATGCTTGTGAAAAAAATAAGGTCAAATTGAGCATTGGCTACAGAATGCAGCATGAACCTAATACACGAAAAATCATTAACTACAGAAAAAAAAATATCTTCGGGTCCATTAATTTGATACAAGCTTCCGCTGGATATTATGATGGCAGAACGGATCATTGGAAATTTGAAAAAGAAATGGGAGGGGGAGCTATGTATGACATGGGCGTATATCCGCTCAATGCCACTCGATATGTAGCAGGTGAAGAACCTATAAGTGTTATGGCACAGCATTTTACCAATAGACCAGAAATTTTCGATGAAGTTGATGAAACTACGCTCTTTCAGTTAGAATTTCCTAGTGGGGCAGTAGCAAATTGTGCCACTAGTTTTGGAATGAGTATGAACGACCTTCACGTTACTTGTAAGAATGGATGGTATAAACTCAATCCGTTTCAGGCATATAGTGGTATTAAGGGCAGTGCAAGTAATGGCGATATTTTAAATGCCAGCATACCCAATCAACAAGCTTTACAAATGGATAATGATGCAAAGGCAATCTTTAATGATAAGGCGGTTTTAGTACCAGGTGAAGAAGGTTTGAAAGATATTAGGGTAGTGGAAGCCATTTATAAATCAGCTAAAGAAGGTAATTCAGTTCAAATCTAAATGATTAAATATTTATATAATAATCGACATTTAAAGTAAAAGCTTTAATTATTATTTAATACATTAGGATATAGTTATTGTTCACCCAATTTATACTACCATTGAAATCGATCGTAACAATTTTCATTTCCCTTATTTTTCATTCAGCTGTAGTTGCGCAAAATATAGAAGCTAATATTCATTTAAGAGACAGTAAAACACTGAAAACGGACTATATAAGATTTAGTAATGGCGCCATTTTCGGAAGTCCATTTGTAGCAACTGATCAACTTGGATTGGATAGGCTATATGCGGAAGAAATAGATTACGTTGAAACTTTCATTCAAAATGGAAAGAGTAGACGTTATGAAGTGATTCCTTGGAGAACTTTTAGGTTTTGGACACAAGTGGAAAAGGTTTCTGAACGTATTAGTATTTTCAACAGTGCGATTAACAATCAATTTTACATGGAACCTATCGCATATTCAACTATTACGGAACAAAATATTATTGCCTACCGAAAGGATAATGGAAGTGCAAAGAGGATAAATTATAGAAATTTAAAGTCAGATTTGAATGATAATATCGAATCCAAATCTTACCTAAACAGGGCAAGAAATCAAACTTTACTTCAGTTAGCTTCATATGTAGCAGGTACAGCTTTAATTGGTTTAGGGGTAAAGCAAACCTATGATCAGGCTCTTGGTGAAATCCCTATTAATATCGGCAGAATAACTGCTTTATATTTAGTAGGAATCACAGGTTTTGTTATTCCAGTAATCATTAGACCCTATAAAATAGGTAATTACTTTAAAGCTTTAAAAGCATATTGATTAAATTCTAAATATAAATACCCATCCTGTAAAATTACAGGATTTTAAAAATAATGGTCAATTACTTGTTAGACTGGATCAATACAATAAGTTAAAACCGTTCTTTGCGTATCAAATCTCCCTCTTCATCATAAAATCGCCAGGTGCCTGATTTTTCATCATTTCGGTAACGGCCTTTCACCACCATATTTCCCAGACTGTCAAACTGGAAATAGCGGCCATGCTTCAAGCCATCTTTTAGGGAAACCTCAAATTTCACTTGATCATTTTCGTAATGTTCAATAAAGGTTTTGCTATTAAGGTCTTCAGGTAAAATATTTTCCACTGAGATTAAATCTTCCTCTTCCGTTTCGGTAGAATCATCTACCTCTTCCACCTTAAATTCACTTTCTTCTACCAACGAATTCCAATTACTGATTTGCTCATGATTTAAATAATTTAGTTGAATCTGATGATTCAATAAATCCCCATCAGCAGTTAGTTGCATGCCTATCATCGGGAAGCTTTTAAAATAGGTTTGATGTGGTTTTAGTTCATTCCATGATTCCTGATCCAGTAATCTTTCAGTATCACTTAATAACTCATTGGCGCTGAGATAAATAAAAAGACTAGATTCATAATCGAAATTCTCCATAAAAACTGCATATTCTTTAGTATGATCTAAAGTGCTTTTTTCTTCCACAGAGGAAATGATTTTACCCAAAGTTCGTGGCGAATTGCTAAATACCACATAATCTTCCATAATGGTGTAGTAAGGCTTGTCAATTCCCTCAAAAGCCTTTCCAAACATCAGCTTGAAGAAGCCTTTGATAGAAAGAAACTGTATGTCATAGCCTTTATAACTGATTCCCTTAAATTTCACAGGCGTTTTCTTTCGGATCTGTTGTTCTATGTAGTCTAATCGTTCTTTCGTATCTTCAATGCCATCATGTTTGATCGCTACTGCTAATTCCACCTTATTTTTGTTACTATTGGAATTGAGCTGAATTAAAGCGATTTCATTATCGATCCAACTCAAAAAATCATCTTCTATAGAAATATCAAGATAGCTTTCAATTTTTTGCTTGCTTTCAATATAAGAATCGCCATCTTCGGAGGCTTTTAGTACTTCCTCCATTTGGGCATAGAATTCTTTCGCATCATCAAAACCTAAGCTCATAAAATAGGAGGCATTATCGGGAACTATAGTCCCCACTCCAATTTCACCTTCTCCGGAATTCATTAAGGCTGTAAGTAGATTGGGTTTGTCTTTTTTTACATTGGAATAACCTTTAACAGAAAATACTTCATCAGTAGCTTCAAGCGACATGCCGCTGTATTTTAAAATACTAAGCATGTCATCATCATCTTCAGTATCATCCATCCATATTTTTAAATAATCAGAAAGCTCAGGGTAATTGATGTACATATTGATATCATTTGAGCCTAAGGCTTTGGTGATATCAATAAAATCTAAATCGCGTACCAATATGGGCTTTTTCAATTGATCAATGGATTGTTCAACGAGTATATGAGTAGAAGAAACGCTTAATAAATTTTCGTAAATAAAAAGATAATAGGTAGTAGGGGAGTCAATAAAATTAATTTCTAAGATTTCCTGATCCTGATAAGTTCTCGTGTATACTTTCTCAATATCCTCACTAAAATCTTTAATGTAGTTTTTAATAAAGTTGAATTGTGTGGCGCGCTGTAAATCAATTACATATAGAAAATCATAATCTTTTGGCCGGGTTTTATGTACCGACATCACCATTGGCCGATCCATAACCAATTCCCACAGACTTTCATTGTTTTTCATATCCACCGTAAGGCTATCCAATTCCTGTCCGATCTCTGCAAAGTAGGGGTTGCTTTTTAGATAATTCCATATTTTATTATCCGTGATTTCATTCCATTCCTCAAAAGGGTTTTCCATTTCAAAGATCATGCTCGCACTGGGCGGAACAGCCATCATAGGATTGTTCTTCTTTACGGGCTGCAGGTAAAAAAAGTAGATAAAAGTGAATGCAATTACAATTGCAATGATTGTAATGACAATAATGACTTTTTTCATAAAGCATTGGATTTAAAACAATAACGCCAAAAATAAAGAAAGATTTAAGGGATTGAAATTTTCACTGAAGTTAAATGGAAATTTTGTTATGCTTTGTAATTAAAATGCTACTAATTTAAAAGCAACATTGAGCTCTAACATTGTAGCTTTCAAACTGAAGGTGAAAACACCTTCAGGGGACGCACTACTGAATTTTCAGTAGACTTGTCCCGTAATTTTCTAGTCATATATAGTAAGTTACTGTTTGCTTTTAGGCTCGAAGGGCTGATATATCACAGTGTAGGGTGAAGCCCTACATAAATAAATCGGGATACAAAAGCCCTGAAAGGGCGTAATATTGTGCCCTTTCAGGGCTTTGTAGTTTTTTGTTTAATAACACAGGGCGCCACCCTGTGTTGTGATATGACGTCCTTTCAGGACTAAAAAGTCAAAATTGAGACAGGCATTGCTATTAAGTTAAGACAGATTTTTCGCTTTAGCGAAAAACTTTTGTTTTCTTTTGAATCTTTTGTGGTAAAAAAGTAATGACTGTGAGTATCTACCGCTGGCAGCAATTCCAACGACAATTTGTACCGTATTTTTCGGGAAAAGGAACAAAAGAATATAAAAGAAAATAGCCTGATTTTTTTTGATTTTGAATTTAAATATAAAGCTTCAAGGCTTATCTTAACTATATTGAGGATTAGGTACTTAAAAAATTAAATTCATTCTTAATAAACAGGTTTAAAAAAAGTAGGGAACATATAAATAGTTTCTTCATCAAAGCATATTATATCTTTATACCGAAGCGCTCCATCTACCAGTTGATGCTTCTTTCCAGTGGAGAAAAAGGGAATCACTTTTACTAATTGCACGGCTTTAATAGGTTTCCCTGGAAAATAAGGCCATAAATAGTATTTATCTAAATTGTCATGACTGCCTGGCTGGAATAAATATTCAGTTGGCCTGCGTTTCCGCTTTTCAATATCTACAAATCGTAAACTGGGAATATCGCTATAGGCCTGATAAAATTCCTGTCCTTTTTGCGGTACATATCCCGCCTTTAATAAACTTCCTAAGCTTCTCATAATACTAATATATTTAGTAAAAGCTAAATTAATTAGTATTTGTGAAATTGAAAAATTCTAGGCTATCTTAATTTGCAATTCATAATAAATATAAAATTCTCTAACAATTTCCATTCATATGACTTAATATGAAATGAAGAAAAGAGTTGCTATTGCAGGGGCTACTGGATTTATTGGGAAATGGTTCATTGATAAATATCATGAAAAATATGACATCATAGCTTTAAGCAGAGGAGAAGTGAAGGATTCTCAATATCCTTCTGTAGAATGGCGAAAAGCTGATTTATATTCACTTTCCAGTACCACTCAAGCCCTTCAAGGCGCTGATTACGCTTTATATCTGGTGCACAGCATGAATCCAAGCACCAGAATGAATCAAAGCTCATTTGAAAATACAGACTTACTTTTAGCTGATAATTTCGCCAGATCAGCTGAAGCATGTGGACTGGAGCAAATCTTATTTATTGGAGGAATCTTACCAAAAGAGACCAATGAATATTCCAAGCATCTGAAAAGTAGATATGAAACCGAGAAAACGCTAGGGGCAAGATCAGTGCCCCTTACCACCATCAGAGCGGGCATAGTAATTGGGCCAGGTGGTTCATCCTTTAGAGTAGTAGAAGAATTAGTAAAAAGATTGCCCATAATGGCCTGTCCGCAGTGGTGTAAATCACCTTCGGAACCAGTAGATATTAAAGATATACTTCATTTCATTGAAAAATCATTGGGCAATCAAGAGGTTTATGGCCAAGCCATTGAAGTAGCAGGGTCTGAAGAGACCTCTTATATGGAGATGCTCAAAATAACCTCACAAAAGATGAAGAAAAAGAGAGTGATTTTCTCTATTCCTTTCTTTACACTAGGGTTTTCAAAACTTTGGGTGGCCCTATTTTCGGGGACTAGCTATGTGTTTGTTTCTCCTTTAATTGATAGTCTGCGCCACGATATGCGTGCGGATGAAACGCAAGCTTTCCATTGGAGAGGGAAAGTGAAAATAGAAGACAGCATAAATGCAGCTTTATACGAAAGCCATCCTAGCATTCAGAGAAGCTATGAGAAAGAGGAAGAACGAAATACCGTAAGAAGTGTGCAGCGATTAAATAATCCTCATAATAAGCCTGCAGGTATAATAGCCGATCTTTATCCCAGATGGCTGGATCGCTACTTTAAGTTTATCTTAACGGCTAAGCAGGAGGGTAATATTGTACGTTTTCACCTTTTAAATATCATGCTTTTAGAGTTGACTTATATGCCCAATCGCAGTGATGAAAACCGCAGACTCTTTTTTATTACGGGCGGAGTGCTTTGCAAAAGAAGTGATATGGGCTGGCTTGAATTCCGTTCAGTTATGGACAACCAGCATATTATTTCCGCCATTCACCGTTTCGTCCCAGCTTTACCATGGCTGGTTTATAAATACACCCAGGCGGTAGGACACCTTTTTATCATGAATCAGTTTAATCGATTTTTGATGCGACAAGATTAAATATTATACGATTATGCTGATTAAAAGTAAAACTTGTCTAGCTGTGACTTAATTTTTTTTACTTCATACATAGTATAAATCTGATTTTTAATTCAAGAGTTATCATCTTAAAATGATGAATTTTTCTTAAGCTTATCATTTGGAAACATAGATAATTGATTTCGAATCTTCAAGATACAGGATTTTTCTCATGGCGGATGCGGTTTGAGAAGTGTTTGTAAATTATGGTGACCTATAAGAGGTGTTTTTTTAATTTAATAAAGCTATTGTCCGATTAACATTTTATTCATTGTATTAATACAGTATTGAACTAGGTTTAACTCAGATTTTTTTAATTTTTTCTTGCAATAAGTATTTCTCTCAATTATTTTAGTTTCATAAAACCAAAATCGTTCCCTATGAGATATTTAAACTACTTCCAACGACTCCACCTATTACATAAACTAATCGAAAGAAGAAATACAGGCAAAGCAGTAGAATTAAGTGATAAACTGAACATTTCCAGAAGAACACTATTTCTCTATCTTGAAATTTTTAGAGATCAGGGTGCTAAAATTAAGTATTGTCGGAAGTCAAACACTTACTATTATGAAAGTGAATTTCAACTTCAAAATATTTTTTTTAACAGTGCAATGTAAATGCACTGAGCCCTAATAGCTTTATATTCAAACCAAATAAATAAAGTTATGTTAAACTCAAAGTTAAAAAATGGACTAGCAGCCTTAGCTGTAGCTGCTGTTTGTGTAATGAATGTGTCCCTACAGTATGTACCTGAGCAAAATGATACATCAGGGGTAGCAGATGTAGTTTACGAAAGCAGCGTGTATGATGCTGATGGAGCCACTTATGCGGCTACTCCGGCTGTTATACTTACTGCCAGAGCTGCAGCCTTAGTGACAAAAGCCGCTGTTAGATCAGCTGTGGCCTACACTTTAGTTTGTTCTTTCTGTGGCAATGAACCACAAGAAGAAATTGCACAAACTATTCATGTTGAAAGAGACATGCGACTTGCTCAGTTAAATTAAGTGATTTTCAGGTGGCATTTTGTCACCTGATTTTTTCCATTTTTTAAGTCAACCAAGATGAAAAATGTAAATAAAACCACCGTATTGGCAATACCTATTATAGCTGTTTTCCTCTGCTATTGGTTCATGACAGTTTTTTTTAATCTGCCGGACAACTATATTAAACTCCAACATATTGCTACAGAGAAATTTTTTAATACAGTATTATTCCAGAAGTGGTCATTCTTTGCCCCTCCACCAAAGCATAACGATAGATTATATTATGCTTTTCATAATAAAAATGAGCAGGACACCATTGTGCTTGAAGTGGCTAAACCAATAGTCCTTTCAAAAAGATCAAATGCGCCATTTAATGCAAAGTATGAAGTAATCGATTATGTGCTAAATAACTCTATGATACAGATCAATGATTTTCTGGTCGATCAACGCCAAAATATCTTGTTCCAGTACCCGGATTCAAGTGAAGATAAATTCACTACCCCATTAATGAAATTCACCTGGGATAATCGAGATTATTTAAAGGCGGTACAGACATTGGCTAATTACGGAGAAGTGGTAGCACTAAAAAATAATATTGATTTAACACAATACCATTATCGATTCTACATTGTCAATGAATCTATACCTGTTTTTTCGGAAAGAAATAATACTCAGGATGTGATTAGAAAACAGGCTAAAATTTTTGAATCACCATTAATTCAGGGATCATGAAATTACCTTTAAGTGACTTGTACAAAGAAAGTGATAGAACATATGCTTTAGCGCTTCTACGTGTTATCATAGGTGTGTTTTTGATTAGAAAAATCTTTTTTAACATCACTAGCGGAGAAATACTTTATGGTTTGGATAGCTTTGTGGCTCATGAAGAAATCTATTTTCTGGGTCTTTTTGAATTGAGTTCATCGATTCGGAATTTTCATTCTGAACTGACCTTAATTTTTTCTATACTGAGCGTTCTCATGATTTTTGGGATTGGAAAACGATTAACAATTCTGTTTGTTTTTTTTCTATTCGAACTATTCCAAAGAATGAATGGCTTAGTTTTGAATGGTGGAGATAATCTCATGAAATTTATTTTACTCTATCTGGTATTTGCAGATTCCTTTAAGTTTTATACTATAAATAAGAGTAATTTCAAAAATACTGTACTCAATAAGTTGAATAACCTATGTACCCGGCTTTCGGCTTATTCTATAATGATACATCTATGCCTAGCATACTTTGTTTCAGGCATTTTTAAGATGCATGCTGATGTTTGGTTTAATGGAGTTGCATCTTATTACACTTTATCGCTAGAGCGGTTTCAGGGAACTCCATTTAATGAATTTTTAGCTCAGAATGGCTATTTTGTAACGATTAGCACTTATGGCACACTTTTTCTCGAGCTATATTTCCCAGTGCTCATCTGGATTAAGAAAATTCGATACCCACTTTTAATAGCAGGAATTCTTTTACACTTAAGCATTTTTACCTTAATGATGATCTACGATTTTCAATTTGTTTTCATCATGACTTACTGCTTGTTTTTGACCAATAAGGAGTGGGAGAATATTATTCACTGGATAAAATCATTGAAAAAGTTTACAAGAAAATGGAAAGTACGAAAATTACACCGTATTTGAGAGGCTTCTTAAGGCTGAAAATTTACAGGGTATTTTATTTCCTTATATTCCTGTATCCATTTTACGAGCCTTTCAAATATGTTATTGTATTAATAGTAGCAGATGTGTTATATGAGGTAGCAGAGACTTTTTGGAAAAAGAAGTCACAGGATGTTTTGCGGGAGCCTGATATTTATCATCCCAACTTATTCTTGCAGTCTTTTTTTCAGCTGATAGGTATTGTATGGAGAACATTCTATAAGCCCCTCAAATCTCTTGAGCCCAAAACATATAAAAATGTTGCTTCTTTCAATCTACCCTTTGCAGGCAAGTGGTTTGTTTACAATGGAGGAATTACTAAAGATAAATCTCATTCCTGGAATATCTATAACCAGCGATATGCTTATGATTTTGTAATACAGGATATGGAAGGAAAGTCCTATCAAAATAATCCTCATGATATAGAAGATTATTATTGTTTTGAGGCTGAAGTTTTATGTCCAGCGGACGGGAAAGTAATCGAGGTGAAGGATGGCTTGGCTGATTACACTAAAGCAGGTGCTATAAATTATTGGGCAAAGGATTTTAGAGGCAATTTCGTCATTATTGAGCATAATGATGAGGAATACTCCTTTATTGCCCATTTTAAACGCCACTCCATAAAAGTAAAGCCCGGACAATTTGTGAGAAGAGGAGAATTGCTTGGCCTTTGTGGTAATTCAGGACATTCCACTGAGCCTCATATTCATTTTCACGTGCAGGATAGCCCAAATTTCTATTTAGGGGTGGGTGTGCCTATAAAATTTGATAATCTTGAGCATGATGGTTGGGTAAATAATGGTATTGAAGTAGAAAATAAATAATTTTTATATGAAACGAGTATGCTTATTCTATGATGGATTTATACCAAGCCTCCCATATAGTGGGACAGTCGACAGATGAGTATTATTTGAGAAATTCCCTAATAGAGATTCCTTTTGGGGCATATAACCGTTGAAATTAAACACTATACACATGAATACAACAGCTTTTAAAAACCTTGCAATTATAGCTTTTATAATCTCATCAGTTTCTATACTGATGAATATATTACTAGTAAATAGCTTTTATCAAAGTGGGGGAGGTTTCAATGAAATGGAAGTCTCTATTGTTTCCATATCACAGGCGGGGATCTTGTTCCTTTGTATAATAATCGGAAACCTCTTCTTACTAAATCCTTATGTTTTAAAAGAGAGGCAATCTTCTTCTATCAGGATAAACAAGATCAAACTCATTCTATCGTCTATCCTTTACACGCTTATTTTTTGCCTGGTTCTGGCCGTAATTTTAAATTCTATCGATAACAGCCTCTCCCTTGCATATGGCAATGCGCTTAACGAAATGTTTGTAAGTGAAGAAATGGATGCAATGACCATGAGTACATTTGTAAGCATGCCGTTATTTCTGCAGAGTATATTCGTTAACATTCTGTCAATAGTTTTAGCTCAATTGATTTCAATCAATTTATGTTTAAAATTATCGGGTATGCAAGCAAACTGAAATTTGCTATATCTGTATTCATATATTCTATGAATTCTTCGATTTTCTGTAACTTTAGAAAACTTTCTCTTTTCAGTGCTTCTTTTTAGAATCAAATTTTTTACTTTAACCCGCATTATTCATAAGAATGTTATGAAAAATGATGATTATCGATTTAAAAAACAGATTATCAATTGATTAATTAGGGTTGACCTTGGTAATTTATAAAAACCTTTAGCTCGAATTTGGATCTTTCAAAACCAAGATTTTCAGTTGAATTTGATAATTTAATAATCAAATTATCAATTTTTTATAAATTGTCTGTCCTTCGGGTTAAACCAGTTTTTCTACGGTTGGTTTCCAGAGGGAATAACAGGAATTTTCTTTTGACGCTATTGCTCATCTCACCCAAAGCGTATAACCTATTTTTAAGCCCAGAGTTAAATGGGTTACAAAGGATTTCCCTTCAAATAAATCAGGTTTTGGAATCCATTCTACCCAAACTTCAGCGCCCTCTACAGGATTGACTACATCAGTATAGGAAATGGTTCTTTTAGCAAAACCAATACCTCCATAAAAATCAAAATGCATACGATCTAATGCGATAAAATTAACGCCTCCTTTTAGGTGAGCACCTGTTTTGCGTTTGCGAAAACTTGCGCTTTCATAAGAAATGCCAACATAAGGATCTTCTTGTTGATACCTTCCTGATCCGAAATTGTCTCGCACATTAATGTGGAAAAATTCCATAGCAGCATACATAAAGTATTCTTTGCCTCTATGGAAAAGGTATTTAATTTCAGGCCTCAGTTCGTAATATACATAATCTTTTCCCCATTTTAAGCCATCAATTCTTTTTCTATTGAGTGCATAATTACCATAACCGAAATCAAAACTATAAGCCCATTTATTCTGAGCAATATATTCCAATCCAACTCTGTGACGAGGATTATAGGCCAAAAGCGACACAGGCATCACTTTAAAATTCAAAGTATTGTCGATAGGCGGATTCCCTTGCGAAAAGCTATGGTTAATCAATAGGAACGTTAAAATGATAATAAAAAGGGTCTTTTTCATTAAAGTTGATTGTTTCTGTAGGAGATAGACACTGATTTTGGGTGGAAAGGATGGAAGGGGTTTAGGTTTTTTAGGAGCAAATGATTTACGAATTAGATAACAATCTTGAATTTTAATACTTATACATTTGTTATAAGTCTGAAAAAGTAATACTTTTATATTATGGCTAAGGTATCAGAAAAAAAAGGAATTCAGGTCAATCTTAACAGATTATCAATGTCTATGGATGCAAATGAATTTTATAATTCAGAAGGAATGCGTTCTAAGTTTCAAGCTTTGCGAGAATTTAAGAAAGCTGTAATTGACAAACGAAAAACTGAGCCGAGTGTCAAATAACATTTTCATTTTCTAATGCCAAATTTCAACCTTCTCATCCTCCCCATTTTAGGTGCTTTTTATTTTATTGAAGTAAATCATTATTTTAAGGTTAAATATAGCCTACATGATAGGCAAAGATATATTTACACATCCTTTTTGTTCGCTTTTTATCTTCTTGTTCCTGCCTTTCTAATTTCAGCAGGACTTAAGCACTACTTTCCTGAATTTAGTTATTGGATTCTGAGTAAACTACCCATTAAAGAGAAGCATATAGGTACTAGTCTACTCTCATTTTTGATTGGGCTTTCATCGTCACATATTTTAAATAAGATAAGGTCAAAGGAGAAAATTTTTAAGAAACTAGTTGAAAAATATGGGGGTGATGCTGAAAGATTGATTCAAGAATGCTTCTATCAGAAAGAGCTTTTAGCTGTTTCATTAAAAAATGAAAAAGTATACATAGGCTTCATAACCGAATTTAAAGCTTCACTGGATAATACTTATATTGCTTTAGACCCCGTATTCAGTGGGTTTAGAGATGAAGAGAGGAAGTTAATACTTACGACAGATTATTTGGAGGCATTTGAAACTTTTGAAACTTTTTATCCAGAAAAAGAAAAGCAAACTAGCCAATTGCAGGATCAAGCTGGATTTTCGAAATTGCTTATCAAAAAAGAAGAAATTAGAACTTTTTCTAAATTTGATATGGATTTATATATGGCTTTTAACGAAAGTGAAAAACAAGAGTCAAATTAAAGCTGAATATTGTGCTTTGTTAATTTTTATATCTTGAATTTAAATCAAACTCATAACCAACTTTTATCCCCCTTTAGCTTTTTCAACAAGCATTTTCCCTTAAATTAGAGCCTGCAATTGGATTTTCACCATCCTTAGCTTAATCATAGACCATGACCGAAGAAAAACAACGCTTAGAACAGCAACTCTGGAATATTGCCAATACTTTAAGAGGAAAAATGGATGCCGATGATTTTCGAGATTATATCCTCGGTTTTATCTTCTACAAATACCTCAGTAAAAAGATGGATCTCTATGCTAATGCGATTCTGAAACCGGATGGCTTGAGCTATGATGACATTGATGAGGAAAGTAGTCAGGGACAAGAATATTTAGAAGCCATTAAAGCAGAAGCTTTGGAAGCATTGGGTTATTTCCTGAAACCTTCGGAGCTTTTTAGTCGGCTGGCCAAGCGTGGCAATGCGGAAGGCAAAAGCAAGTTTATTTTAGACGACCTTTCCAAAGTATTGGTGAACATTGAGCAAAGTACCATGGGCTCGGAAAGTGAAGAGGAATTCGGGAATCTCTTCGAAGACTTAGACTTGACCAGTTCTAAATTAGGTAAATCAGAAAATGCAAAAAATGAGCTCATTGTGAAGGTAATGGCACACCTTGATGAGATAGACTTCAATATAGAAGACAGCGAAAGTGATATGTTGGGCGATGCTTATGAATATCTGATCGGGAAGTTTGCCAGTGGGGCAGGGAAGAAGGCAGGAGAATTTTATACTCCTCAGCAAGTGAGTAAAGTACTGGCCAGCATCGTGACTACCGGCAAAGAAAAGCTGAAATCAGTTTATGACCCTACCTGTGGTTCGGGTTCTTTATTGTTGCGCGTAGCCAAGGAAGTAAAAGAAGTGAATAAGTTCTACGGACAGGAGATGAACCCTACCACTTTTAACCTTTGCCGCATGAATATGATCATGCATGATGTGCATTACCGCAGATTCGATATTAAAAATGAAAATACGCTGGAGCAGCCACAACATATAGACGATCGCTTTGAGGCCATTGTGGCCAATCCGCCTTTTTCGGCTAATTGGAGTGCAAGCAACTTGTTTATGAGTGACGATCGCTTTGCTTCTTATGGCAAATTGGCGCCCAGCAGTAAGGCCGACTTCGCCTTTGTGCAACACATGGTACACCAATTAGCGGATGATGGCACTATGGCTTGTGTATTACCGCATGGCGTATTATTCAGAGGTGCAGCTGAAGGCCATATCAGAGAGTACCTGATCAGAGAAAAAAACTATTTAGATGCCGTAATAGGCCTACCAGCTAACATCTTTTACGGAACCAGTATCCCAACCTGTATTTTAGTGCTGAAGAAGCAGCGCAAGGACCAAGACAATGTGTTGTTTATTGATGCCAGCCAGCATTTTGAAAAGATTAAAACCCAGAATTATTTAAGAGAAGAAGACATTGCAAAGCTAATCACTACCTACCGTGAGCGCACAGCTGAAGACAAATACAGCCATGTAGCCCAACTGGAAGAAATAGCCGAAAATGATTATAACCTCAACATACCGCGCTATGTAGATACCTTTGAAGAAGAAGAACCGGTGGACATACAAGCTGTAGCCCAGGAGCTAAAAGGCCTAGAAAAAGACATGCAAAGCACCGACCAAAGCATAGCCGATTATTGTAAAGAATTAGGCATTGAAAGCCCTTTTTAAGATGAGCGAAGTGATGGATAAAAAGGATATGTTAGTGCCTGAATTGAGGTTTAGGGAGTTTGAAGGACATTGGTTTTTTAAATCTTTTGGAGATATTTCACGATTTATAAATGGTCGAGCATATAAGCAGAGTGAATTATTAGATAAAGGTAAATATAAAGTTCTAAGAGTAGGGAATTTATTCAGCAATAAGGAATGGTATTATTCTGATTTAGAATTAGAAGATGATAAATATATTGATGCAGGGGATTTAATGTATGCTTGGTCAGCATCCTTTGGTTCCTACTACTGGAATGGTGAAAAGACAATTTATCATTATCATATTTGGAAAGTTATTCCAAAGGATTCTATATCTAGAGATTTTTTATATCAGCTATTCTTATTTGACCTTGAGAAAATAAAGCTTCAATCTCAAGGAGGAACTATGTTTCATATTACGAAAGGTAATATTGAAAATAGAAAAATTAAAATTCCTGCTTTCCCCGAACAGCAAAAGATAGCGGATTTCTTAAGTGCTGTAGATCAGAAAATACAGCAGCTGCATCGCAAAAAGGAGCTTTTGGCCCAATACAAAAAAGGCATAATGCAAAAGCTGTTTGCGCAGGAAATCCGCTTTAAAGATGATCAGGGTAATGACTTTCCGGAATGGGAGTGGGTTGGTGGAAATAAATTATTTGATAATATTTCAAATAAGGATCATAATTCTGATTTACCAATTTTAGCAATTACTCAAGATCAAGGAGCAATTCCTAGAGATATGATTGACTATCAAATGACAGTTACTGAAAAAAGTATTGCTTCATATAAAGTGGTTGAGGTTGGTGATTTTGTAATAAGTCTGAGAACTTTTCAGGGAGGTATTGAATATTCAAATTACAAGGGGATTTGTAGCCCTGCGTATATAATTTTACGACCTAGTTCCGAAAGTGTAGATAGGACTTTTTATAAGTTTTATCTTAAAACAGAGAAGTATATTAGACAATTACAAAGAAATTTGGAAGGTATTAGAGATGGAAAAATGATTAGTTTTAAATACTTTTCAGAAATAAATCTTCCATATCCCTCTCTCGCTGAACAACAAATAATAGCCAATTTCTTATCGTCTTTGGATGAAAAGGTGGCTCAAGTAGGGCAACAAATCAGTCAAGCCCAACGCTTTAAAAAAGGATTGTTGCAAAAGATGTTTGTGTAGGAGTCCATCTCCTTTGTCTTTAATTACCGTCATTGCGAATCCCTTTAGGGTGAAGCAATCCACAGTATGCTACTTCTACCATGAGATTGCTTCGTTGCACTCGCAATGACGCACGGAATTCGCAGTCAATACTTGATTATAAACTGCAATGCCATTAATTACCGTCATTGCGAGTCCCTTTAGGGTGAAGCAATCTACGGTTTGCTATTCTTGCTTTAAGATTGCTTCGTACCTCGCAATGACGCACGGAAAGTAGCTCGTTAGATCGTCATTGCGAGGACGCAGGACGAAGCATGCTTCCCTGATGCATTATTTAGGTAGTGAAAACCCGTCCATTCATCGAAAAACCCTAAAGGACGATAGAATTCTTTAAAATTTCCCCTATATTCAAACCGTACTATGCCTACTCAACCAGAAGCACAACTAGAAGAAAACCTAATCCAACAGCTTGCCTCGCTTGGCTATGAGCGTGTTAGGGTCTCAGATGGAATTCAGTTAGAATCCAACTTAAAGAAGCAATTAGAAGCATTTAATGATTGTCAACTTTCACAAAAGGAGTTTGCAAGTATTCTCAATCATCTGGCAAAAGGAACCGTTTTTGAAAAAGCAAAAACCCTAAGAGACCGATTTCAACTCACCAAAGAAGATGGCACTACGGAATACATCCAGTTTTTTGATAGTGAGAATTGGTCTAGAAATTTATATCAGGTTACCAATCAAGTAAGTCAGGAAGGTACTTATAAAAACCGATATGATGTAACGCTACTGGTCAATGGGCTACCCTTAGCCCAAATTGAATTGAAAAGAATAGGGCTTGAAATGAAAGAAGCCTTCAATCAAATCAATCGGTATCAAAAACAATCTTTTTGGAGTAATAACGGCTTATTTCAATATGTTCAGTTATTTATCATCAGTAATGGAGTCAATACCAAATACCTGGCGAATAATGAACTTCAATCCTTCAAACAAACTTTCTTTTGGCCGATGAGCGAAATGTTAACATCCACAAATTAGAGCAATTCGCCAATAGCTTTCTGAACCCTCATCAATTAGGTAAAATGATTGCTCAATATATCGTATTGAGTACAGATAGGGTCATAATGGTGCTAAGGCCTTATCAATATTATGCGACTGAGGCTATTATTCAGCACGTCAAAAATAGTGTAAAGAATGGCTATATCTGGCATACCACTGGCTCAGGTAAAACCTTAACCTCTTTTAAGGCGAGCCAGATTATTATGGATATGCCGGAAGTCTATAAGGTGGTATTTGTGGTGGACAGAAAGGATTTGGACGACCAAACCATGAAGGAGTTTAATAACTTCAAAGCGGACAGTGTTGATCAATCTAGCAATACCAATACATTGGTCAATCAATTGGTGAAAGAAGATAAGTTGGTAGTCACTACTATTCAAAAGCTGAATAACGCCATCAAGAATAAAAAATATGAGCAAAAACTACGGTCACTGAAAAATGAGAAAATTGTATTCATATTTGACGAATGCCATAGAAGTCAGTTTGGAGAAACCCATGGCCGGATAACAGAGTATTTCAGTAATAGCCAATTATTTGGCTTCACCGGAACGCCTATTTTTGCGGATAATGCAGCCAAAAATGAATTAGGTAAACGCACCACCAAAGACTTATTTGATGAGTGCTTGCATAAATATGTGATTACCAATGCGATTAGCGACCAGAACGTATTGAAATTCAGCATTGAATATATTGGTCGTTATAAGCAAAAAGGGAATACCTTAATCGATATAGAGGTTGAGGATATTGATAAAACAGAAGTGATCAATGCCCCTGAAAGGCTGGAGAAAATAGTGGATTATATTATTGACTACCATGATGTAAAAACGCATAACCGTGCTTTTTCAGCGATTTTTGCCACGAGTAGTATTGAAAATCTCATCAAGTATTATGAATTCTTTCGCAAAAAGAAAGAAGAAGGAAAGCATGATTTACGGATAGCTACTATTTTCACTTACGGTCAAAATGAAGAATCGGAGGAAGCGGATGGTATGCTTCCAGCAGAGGAATCCACTGATGGATTAAGCATAGCAGCTGAACCAGATATAGCGTATCAATCCAGCCATACCAGAGATAAATTAGAGTCATTTATTCAGGATTATAATCAGCTTTATCAGACCAATTATACCACCAAGGATAGTAAAAAATTCGAGAACTATTTTAAAGATATTAGCAATCGCTTAAAGAAAAGAGAGAAGAAAGGCTTTCAGCAAAAAGACCGATTAGATATTCTTTTAGTGGTCAATATGTTTTTGACAGGTTTTGATGCTAAGATGGTCAATACCCTCTATGTCGATAAGAATTTGCAATATCATGGATTGATTCAGGCCTATTCCAGAACCAATCGTATCATTAATGAAACCAAGTCACAGGGAAATATTTTAGTTTTCAGAAACCTGAAAAAGTCTACAGATGAAGCGATCACCTTATTTTCCAATAAAGAAGCCAAGGAAGAGATTATTTTACCGCCTTATGAGGAGATCTTACAACAATTTTCCAATGCTTTTGCTGATTTATTAAAAGCAGCTCCTACTATTAATAGTGTGGATCAGTTAATATCCGAACCTAAGCAAATGGAGTTTATGCAAGCCTTTAGAAAGCTTTTAAGGGTAAAGAATGTATTGACCTCTTATACCGATTTTGAATGGGATGATTTGCCACTGACCGAGCAGAATTTTGAGAAATATAAAAGTAAATACCTTGATCTTTACGATCAGGTGCGCTTTAATACTCAAAAAGAAAAAAGCTCCATTCTCCAAGATGTTGATTTTGAATTAGAGTTGATCCATCGTGATGAGATCAATGTAGATTACATTTTGAAGCTGATTGCTCAAATGAAGCAAGGGAAGGAGAAAGATGCCCAAGCTCAAAAGAAACAAATCATTGATATGCTGGCTGGTGAGGTAGAGCTACGTTCAAAACGAGAACTGATAGAAAAATTTATTGATGAGCACCTCCCCAAAATAGCAGATACCGATAAAATAGCGGATGAATTTTATGATTTCTGGGAAAAGGAGAAAATTCAGGCATTGAACCAATTATGCGAGGAAGAAAAGCTCGATAGAAAGCAATTCCAAAATTTGGTAGATGCCTATATTTTCAATGAAAGAGAACCCTTGCGAGACGAAGTATTTGAATGCCTGGACAACAGACCCAGCGTACTACAAGCCCGCAGCATAGGCGAAAGAATTATAGCCAAAATGAAAGAGTTTGTGCAGGTTTTTGTGGAAGGGATGAGGGCTTAAGGATTATGAGAGTTTTAACCAAAATAGAACGGATATTATGAAGACAGATCATTTAAGCAAAGATATTTTACAAAAAGTCTTTAAAGGCGATCTTGTTCTTCAAAATGTTAATGATGAACCGGAAAGAGTGTTATTGGAGAGGATTATGGGGGAGAAGGATGTTTTAACTAAATGATATTGTATGTTTAGACTACATAACTTAGAATTATTCGGTCACCCTACTTTAGGTCATCTAAATATCGATTTTCGTGATAGTGAGGTGTTTATACCAGATCATGAAGAACCTTATACAAGCGTGATAATAGGCATGAATGGTACTGGTAAAAGTTTTATTCTTAAAACTTTAGCTGATATTTTTTATCAATTAGAAAAGATGCAGGATGGTGAAAAAAGAGATACCATTAGTTATGCATTCTATTTGAAATACTCTTTTTATCAAAATAGCTATGAGGTCTATTCAAATAGATGGCTTACACAGAAAAGTACACGTAAGTCTATTTCTGATGTAAATAAAATTAATATATTATGTAACAGACCTTCAGATACCAGTCTTTTTAAAGACAATATTAAGTTTCAACCAACTGAACAATATTCAATTAGTCTTGATCAGTTAATTTTACCTTCAAAGGTTATTGCCAGTACTTCCCAAGTAAATGATCGATTTACATTTAAAAAGGAAGATGATAGCAATATTTACAAATATTGTGGTCTTAAACATACAGCACGTAATATATCATCAAATGCATTTAAAAGAAAAATAACGAATTCACTTCTTGATGCAATTGGTTACCCTAACTTCAAGGAAATTTTAGAAGCTACAATAGTTGATTTTTTGGAATTTGATCCATACTTAACAGTAAATTTTAGAACTAAATACACTCCTAGGTTCTATAATGGCATTTTAGAAATCTCTGATTTAGAGGATTTCTATATAAGATATGAAGAAAAACATATCAGAACTACAGAACCATGGGGGGCTTGGAAATTTAAACAGCTACTAGAACAGAAGATTTCAGATCCTGGCAAGGACTCGAGATTAAATATTATCTTGAATTTTATTAATCAGTTAGTAAAGTCAGACAAGCTTCAGCACATCAGAAATTCAGACTCTAAGTTTTTAAAAATTGATTTTTTTAAAAATGAAGCTTACGGTATAGATTATTCTATAATTAATGATTTAATACAACTAGATATTTTATATGTTGATAATATTGAAATTAGGAAAGATGGCAGTGATATCACATTAGATCAAGTAAGTGCAGGGGAAAATCAAATTATTATGTCATTATTACGAATATTATCTAATATTCGAGAAAATAGTCTCATACTTATTGACGAGCCAGAAATTAGCCTGCATCCAAACTGGCAGATGAAATATATTCATCTATTGAAAAAGATGTTTAGAAAATTTCCTGATTCACATTTTATAATTGCTACTCATTCCCATTTTTTGATCTCTGATCTCCGACCAGATAGTTCATCGGTTATATCTTTAAAAAGAGAAAATGAAAAATTGATAGCTGATAACTTGCATACAGATACATATGGTTGGTCTGCTGAGGAAGTTTTACTTAAAGTTTTTAATGTTCCTACTACTAGGAATTACTACATATCTGAGAAAATTGGTGAGATATTAGATGAAATTGCAAAACCTAAAAATGTTGATAGGTTAAGATTAATAAGTCTCATGGTTAATCAGCTTGTAGAAAATAATATTGGTAACTTATCAGAAGAAGATCCTCTTAAAGAAATAGTGGATAAATTAATTTCAAAATATGGGAAAATTGGATAGAATCCTGGATTATTCAATTTCAGGAAAAACTTATAAGAGAACTATAACGGACCAAAATACATTATCCTTGAATCCTCCTGTTTTAGCTGACCATTGGTCGACAATAAATCAGTATGAAAATCTGAAGCAAAATATTCGAAAACATTATGCTAGAAGACAAAATAGAAGATGTGCATATTGTAGAGTATTAATTGCTATAGATGGTTATGGTCACCCCATAGAACATATAACCTGTAGGAACAGAAAACCTAGTTGGATGTTTTCAGATTATAATTTAGTAGTTTCATGTATAGGTTGTAATTCATCGAAAGGAACAAAAAATGTTCTCGTAAATGAAGATACGTACTATGGCGACTTAGAGGAACATTGTCCATCAAATGGAGATGAATATAGAATATTCAATCCTCATTTCGAGAAATGGTCAGATCACTTTGAGATTGAAGATGATTTTTTCTTAAGACCTAAACCTAATACTAATGGACCATATACCTATGAAACCTGTAACATGTACAGATATCAAATTATTCTTGATTATAGAGAACAAATTAATTTGAGAGATAAGAAAACTCATAGGAATATTACTAAAAGGATAAGGAAAGAGAAGAATGAAGATAAACTAGAACATCTAAAAAAAGCATTTGAAGCAATTTTAGATATGATTGATAATCATTGATTTTAAGTTAAATGAACCTCTACAACCTCAACAAATCCCAACTACAAGAAATCAAAAGCCAACCTTTCAAACTAGAAAAGGATATCCAGCAATTCGTAGAACAAAGTCTGCAAATGCTTTTTGGATTGGAGTTTGTTAAAAACGAGTTTCAATTGAATAGCTTAAGAATTGATACACTGGCTTTTGATAAGCAAAGCAATGCTTTTGTCATCATAGAATACAAAAAGGGAAAAAGCTTTTCTGTGGTCGATCAGGGCTATTCTTATTTAAGTTTATTGTTGAATAACAAAGCAGATTTCATCTTAGAGTATCAAGAGCAAAGTGGCAAAGCGCTCAAAAGAGATACAGTAGATTGGAGTCAATCGAGAGTAATATTTATTGCTCCTCAATTTACTACCTACCAAAAACAAAGCATTGAATTTAAAGACCTACCTTTTGAGCTCTGGGAAATTAAAAAGTATGAGCATGATCTTATTATGCTTAATCAGCATAAATCCAACAGTCAGGTGAGTGTAAACACCATCGGTGATCAAGATGAACGGGCAAAGCAGGTCAGTAAAGAGATTAAAGTCTACACCGAAGAAGATCACCTAAGCAAAGCATCCGAGGCTACTAAAGAGCTTTATTTCGAATTAAAAGAGCGCATCACCGCCTTAGATGAAGTAGAGATTAATCCCGTGAAGCAGTATATCGGTTTTAAGGCAGGGAAGAAGCTCGTTTGCGATGTTGAAGTACAGAAAAAGCAAATCAAAATGAGAATCAACTTAAAGCAGGGAGCACTTGATGATCATAAGAAGTTATTCAGAGATGTTTCGAATATCGGTCATTGGGGAGTAGGGGATTATGAAGCCTTGATAGTTCCTGATACTGATTTAGATTATTTAATGAGTTTGATCAAGCAGAGTTACAAGTATCACGGTGAATAGGGTTGATAAAACAGAAGAAGTAGCTGGATTGATCAAAAATTTTAAAAGCTGGCTAAATGACTCTTCAAAACCTACTGATTTTCTTTGGAAAGAAGAATTTGAGAAATTGATTGAGAAGAAGCATAAAAAGTATCCTGATGTTCTCTCTTCCATTTCTGAAGAGGATTCTAAATTACTATCAGAATATTTAGTAGAAAAAATTCGCGCTGAAACACCCTTAGAAAAAGTTTTGCTTTCCATCATCTGGAAACAAGGTGATTATGGTAAAATTAAAAGTTTTATAGAGACAATTACTGAGAAAGAAAAGGCATCAGAAACTGGCTTAGTGTTTAGGCAATTTGCTCGTCATATTAGTAATCCAGAAGAACAGCCTATCATCGATCAGCATGTTCTAAGAGCGTATTTAGCAATAGAAAAGGGAGATGATATACAGGAATTAGAAAAAATTAGAAATAGAGGAGCAGTAACGCAAAAAGATTCCGATCTGATTGCTGACTATATTCGCTGGTATAGAACTAAGGATTTAACGTTTAAAGCTGATTACAAATTAGATGATTATCTTTTTGTATTAGGGAAATTGATCAAAACTAAATAAAATCATGAGCAAAAGTTTAGCAAAAAATAGGTTTAAGTCAATTTTAGATAGGGCTTTTGACAGATTCTTTGATATTTATTTAATCAAATGTTTTCTTAGTGACCCCTCACTTCAGAATGTAAATCTATCAAGTTTTAAAGCTTTTGAATATGATGATTCAGATTTTGATAGTTGTCTTCGAGCTTATCAGGAATCAAAAGGTGAAAACATTTTTACTGAAACAGCCACAATCGAAGATTTAGATAATGCTATTACTGAGTGGTATACGCAATATTCTAAACTTATACCTGAGTTTAAAAATGAGTTTAAAGAAAAAAAGTTGATTTCAGAATCTGACTTTATCAAATTTTACAAAGAAGACGAGGTTGATCGATACTGTGAATATTGTAAAATTACAGAGTCTGAAATTTCCTCTTTAATTGATTCCAAAAAGATTCATACCAAAAGATTAGCCACTCGCGGTAGGTTTATGGAAGTTGACCGGATAAAGCCAAATGAAGGATATGTCAAAGGTAATTTAGCACATTCCTGCTACTGGTGCAACAACGCCAAAACAGATGAATTTAATGCAGAAGAATTCAAGCCGATAGGTGAGGCGATAGGGAAGGTTTTAAGAGCAAGGAAATAGCTTGAGATTGCTTCGCTTCACTCGCAATGACGCTTAGAGCTAAAATAGTAGGCTATTCTATCAAAAATCCCCTACTTTTAAAATTAATGAACCGAATTAAATTATGAAAAAAGCAATCATCCTACTGCTCAGCATATTCTTTGCCAATACTTTATGCGCTCAAGAGCAAAAAGCAATTCAAATTACCAAAGAGAATAAGCAAAGAGAGGTCCTTATTAAAGAAAACAAAAGAATTTTCATTAAAACAGTGGATGGTAAAGAGTATTCTGGCCGCTATAGTGTAGAACAAAATGTGCTCATAATTGATGATGAAAAAATAGAATTAACAGACATCGACTATTTGAAACGTAATCCTGCTTTTACTTCTATTCTTACATCTGTTGTTTTTGTCTATGGAGGAATTGTCACTACTACAATGGGTGTGGCCTTAAGTATATTAGTGAATCCGAATATCTTTTATTTAACAATACCTGGTTTAGGATTGATTTATGCAGGATTTCAAAAACCCAATTTTCATAAAAAGTTTATAGCAGAAAAAAATTGGATGTTTGAAATACTAACAATTCCTGAGTAGGGGAGGATTATTCCGTCTTTTTTGAAGACATGTCAGACATTGTCGCTATTTCTAGCAAATTAATGTCCGACTTATGCAAAGGCCGTTCTTTCTATCAAAGTCTTTTGTTAACTGAAGCTGTCTGCTACATCGCCATTGCGAATTTATCCGACTCAGGCTGATCCCTTTAGGGTGAAGCAATCTGAGGGTTGCTATATCTAACTTGAGATGGCTTCGTGCCTCGCCAAGACGGTACTTGCTATTTTAAGAAAGAAAAACAATTGGAGTAGTCTTAACTTGCTATTTATACTTGTTTAATTAAAAGGTAATGTCGGACATTTTTCATGTCAGACATAGTAGTTTATTTGGAGCGTTAATGTCCGGCTTTTGCAAAATCTGACATACAAAAGAGGAGAACTGAAGTAGTTTCACACTAGTATCTTCAGTCTGAGGAGATATTGGAATTGAATCATTTCAAGATTATTTTTAGAAAATATTATATAAATCTGCTAAGGGTTCAATAATTATTAATTGTTTTTTTATATCTTCATTGATTGATGAACTTTATAATATAAACATGAAAAAATTAAACTTAAGCCTGATTTTAATAATAATGTCTTTTATGCCAGTATTTGCCCAAGAAATAAATATTGGTATTAAATCCATAGATATACCGGATTACCCGAGAGGTGATTATGTTCCATTTAGTAATTGTCCGAGAAGCCAGGTTACTAAGCTTCAGTTTAGGGTTGAAAACCGAGGTGAAAATTTTAATAAAGCTGGTAAACCACAATTTGGATCTGTTGAAATAAAAAGATTATCAGATGGAGAGGTTTTACTTAAGGAGGAAGCAGTCTATGATTTTAGAGGCTTCACACCAGGCTGGATGAATTTCAGGTTTGCACCTATCGATTTATCGCAGCCCGGTTTGTACGAAATAACTGTTGAGTCTTATCTTATAGATTTAGAAACCTATAAAAAAGACAGGTCATTGAAACCCATAGATTCGGACATGTCTGATAATAAAGTCACTTACCTTAACCGAGTATTTGATCCGGAAACATTAGAGAAAGATAAAACATACACATTTAATTTAGATGATATTGAATCAAATTCTGATTTTGCCGAAAAGGGATGGAATTATAGTTATTTGCCAGATTCTATTAATATTACTGAAAAGGGAATAGATGGTTCTAAAGCTGTTGTAATGAATCTTCCTAAAGGAAAAAATGAGAGGAAACTATATACACCTCCGGTATCCGTTACGAATGGGATTGAAATAGATTTTGAATTTAAACTGATAGATGCGAAATCAGGTGAAAATGTCACTGAAGAATTAAAGTCAACAGAAGGGTTTAATGCTAAGGTATCTTTTCAGGATATTTGTTCTACTGGGGTAAAAGTAACCTCAACATATAGTGTTGCAGGTGCAAGAGCCACAACAGATGGATTCTATAAATTTCCATTTGTACTAAAATATAATGATGTAGGGGTTTACAGGGCACAAATAGAATTTTCAAATTCATCTAATTATAAAGACCTACTTCTCGTAATTGACAATGTTAAAATGGGGCCAAAGGATTAAGAATTAGGTTTAAAGAGATCTTACTTAGTATTATTTACATAACTGCTGAAATGGGTGAGGTTTCTTTTGCACTGACCTATATAGGTTTACTATGTTTCCATATATTGAAACCAATAAAATTTGGATCGCTATAAAGAAATGTCGGACATGAAAAATGTCCGACACTGCAGTTTTTTCTAGCTGATTAATGTCCGACTTTTGCAAAGTCTGACATAAGCACGGGAATTTCTTTTGTGTTAACTAATAAAAAAAGGCAGAGGACGTTTAGGTTATAAGAATAGAAAAACTGATATTTTTTCAAATTATTTTTCATCAACTAATGAACTGATATTCAACCTTATCTTTATTTGTAGCCTGATTTTCTGCAAAATTTTTCAAATTATTTTACCCGAAGGTTTTGCAATTAAAAATTATGCGCCTACATTTGCATCACCTTATCGGAAAGACGGTAAGCAAAACACATTTTGGTCTGGTAGTTCAGTTGGTTAGAATGTCCCGACTTCATCGGGAAGGTCGCTAGTTTGAGTCTCGTCCAGACATTAATAAAAACGAGACATATTTGACATTTTGGTCTGGTAGTTCAGTTGGTTAGAATGCCTGCCTGTCACGCAGGAGGTCGCGAGTTCGAGTCTCGTCCAGACCGCTTTTAAGCCCTTAGAATAACTTCTAAGGGCTTTTTTTATGTGCGCTTTTTAACGGCTAGGTAAAAATAAAGGTAGTTCAGTTGATTAGGATGCCTGTCCCGAGTCCTCGGGAAGGTCGCGAGTTCGAGTCTTCCCGATTCTCGGGACAGGCTGTCCAGACCGCTTTTAAGCCTTTAGATTAATTTCTAAGGACTTTTTTTGTTTATATCCATTTTGATTATCTTCAAATAATGGAACCACACTACACATATATTATCCAAAGCGAAAAAGATCAATCCTATTATATAGGCAGTTCTAAAGATCCTGAAAAACGGTTAGTTAAACATAATAAACCCCATAAAGGCTATACTGCTAGAAAACAACCTTGGAAACTTGTTTATACTGAGGAATATGATTCTAAAACAGAGGCAATTAAAAGAGAAAACTTTATAAAGAATCAAAAATCAAGTGAGTTTATTGAGAGCTTGATAAAAAATAAAGGTGGTTCAGTTGATTAGAATGCCTGTCCCGAGTCCTCGGGAAGGTCGCGAGTTCGAGTCTTCCCGATTATCGGGACAGGCTGGCCAGACTGCTAAAAGCTCACTTATTAACTGGCCTTTTTATGTTTATATCCTTTTCAGTTAGTTTTGCCTGTTTGTTATTATCTTTGTTCTTTTAGGAAGATTTATTGAAATTGTCTAAATTTCATGAAGCTTCCAGAATAAATATTAATTTTACGTTTTTTAAAATACATAAAACAATGCTTTTGGAATTCGAACAACCTATAGTTGAATTAGAAAATAAATTGGCGGGGATGAAATCATTAGCTGAAGAAAGCGATGTTGATATATCTGATGCCATCAAAAAATTAGAAAATAAAATTGTGTCCTTAAAGAAAGAGACTTTCCAAAATTTAACCCGATGGCAAAGAGTGCAGTTGTCTCGTCATCCCGACAGACCGTACACATTGGATTACATTTATGAAATTACCGATGATTTTGTTGAAGTACATGGTGACAGAACCGTAAAGGATGATAAAGCCATGGTAGGTGGATTTGGTTCTGTTGATGACCAAACTTTCATGTTTATTGGTCAGCAAAAGGGTAGGAATACTAAACAGCGCCAGATGCGTAATTTTGGGATGGCCAATCCTGAAGGCTATAGAAAAGCTTTAAGGCTGATGAAAATGGCTGAGAAGTTTAATAAACCTATCGTTACCTTTATTGATACTCCAGGTGCTTTCCCAGGCTTGGAAGCGGAAGAAAGAGGGCAGGGGGAAGCCATAGCGCGTAACCTTAAGGAAATGTTCATGTTGAAGGTACCGGTTATCTGTATTATTATAGGTGAAGGAGCTTCAGGAGGAGCTTTAGGTATTGCCATAGGTGATAAAGTATTGATGCTGGAAAACACTTGGTATAGTGTTATTTCTCCAGAATCTTGCTCATCTATTTTATGGAGAAGCTGGGATTATAAGGAACAGGCAGCTGAGGCACTTAAATTGACCGCTCCTGATATGTTGAAAAACAAATTGATCGATGGGATTATTCCAGAGCCATTGGGAGGTGCACATACCAATTTAAAAGCGGTAGCTGATGAAGTGAAAAGGACGATTCTGAAAAACTTCAAAGCATTGGATAAAAAATCAGTAGAGAAAAGAATAGAAGAAAGAATCGATAAATTTAGCGGGATGGGTGTTGTAAAGTAAACTGTAACCATCACCTATAAAATGGCTTTTAAGAATGTGATCATTTACATTTTTAAAAGCCATTTTTTTTATAACTTCAAATTTCAATAAAAGAAGCATTTTATGAATTTACATATTATAGAAACCGGGTTTTTTAAGTTAGATGGAGGTGCCATGTTTGGGGTAGTGCCCAAATCATTATGGTCTAGAACCAATCCACCTGATGAGAATAATATGTGTACCTGGTCTATGCGTTGCCTTGCTATTGAAGATGGCGACCAATTGATTTTAATAGACAATGGGATAGGAGATAAGCAAAACGAAAAATTCTTTAGTCACTTCTATTTACATGGAGATGCCAGCTTGGATGGCTCATTAAAAAAAGCTGGATTTTCGAAAGATGATGTGACCGATATGTTCCTGACCCATCTGCATTTCGACCACTGTGGTGGTGGTGTAAAATGGCAGGATGATGAGCGAACCAAATTGGATATTGAATTTAAAAATGCCAAATATTGGTCTAATCAGGATCATTGGAAATGGGCAACAGAACCTAATGCAAGGGAAAAAGCTAGCTTCCTAAAAGAAAATATATTGCCTATGCAGGAAAGTGGTCATTTACACTTTGCTGATAAAGGCAAAGCTTCTCCTTTTTCTCAATTTGATATTATTTATGCGGATGGGCATACAGACAAGCAAATGGTGCCAAAAATCAAGTATAAAGACAAAACGATCGTTTTTGCAGCCGATTTATTGCCCTCTGTTGGTCATATTCCCTTACCCTATGTGATGGGCTATGATACTCGGCCACTTTTGACTTTAGATGAGAAAGAGAAGTTCTTAAAAGAAGCTGCAGATAACAATTACATCATATTTTTAGAACATGATGCTGAAAATGAATGCTGTACTGTAAAGCATACTGAAAAAGGGGTGCGTTTAGATCAAACATTCAAATTGTCAGAGGTTTTATAAAAACAAGTGCAAAAATCGAAATATGCTTATTCTTTTTTTTGAGTTTTATATTTGAAGCCAGCTGGTTAAGTGTTGGCTTTTAATTTTTATGGTTAATAGCTCATTTTCACTAAAGCAAGAAAAAGGATCAATCTAAAATTCTGGGGAGGTGATTTCAATTTTAGAATCTTATCGAATTTGGGCTTTGGAAGCATTAAGATTTTCTTTATTAATCTACTAAAAAATAGCATTAAATGCTGCCCTTAATTGTAGAAAGAATAAAATGAAAAAGCCAAATAAACTTTGTGCTCATAAAACCTTTTAAATTTATTGAGCACTCACTCCCCAGTTTGGGAATTTTCACCTAAACTTTAGCTCTGAAGCTCCTCTGAGGTCTCACAGAAACATGAGGGTGAAAACACCTTCAAGGAAGATTTGAACAAGTAGTATCGAATGATTAAAGTAGTATAATTTATAATGTAGGTTGAAGCTCTACATACTACATAAATAAATCGGTATACAAAAGCTCTAAAATGGCTTAATATTACGTCAGGGCTTTGGAGTTGTTTGTTTATAACACAGGGCATCATCCTAAGTTATGACCTCTTTTCATTGAAAAAGAAAAATAAAATCACTCAAACAAAGCAGAAATTTAATAAAGGATTCGATTTTATACAAAGCTTAATTTCATTCCTACCATTTAGCTAACGCTAAGATTAAATAATACCCTAAACTCAATGTCCGATTTTTACAATATTCTATGATTATTTTTATTTAAATTAACAGATTAAAAGTTTTTTAAGTTGAAATGAGCCATTTCAAATAATTTTTATGTATGTATTAGTATGAAGAAACCAATATCAGTAAATCAATTATAACTAAACCAGAAAAAATCATGCTTAAACAACTATTCTATTCAATCTTACTGTGTTCCATCGTCTTTTTTGTTTCCTGTAAATCTCAAGAAGTAACCTTCAGAAAGGTTTATGAAAAGGAAATGCCCGAAAGTGCCTCGGCTACAGCAAGTATCAAATCTGATGGGAGTTATATTATAGGCTTTGAAGAACAGCCAAAAGGCTTCGGAACTCCTTCAGCTTTTGTCATTGATGGGGAAGGTGGTGATACCAAATGGGTCAAAAAGAAAAAAGAATTATCGCCAAATAAGGGACAATATGAAACTTCATTTTGGTCTTGGCCTAATAATATACTGCTAGTATTTACCAATACCGGTTTTAATAACAATCCCGGAGTTTCCGTTTTGGATATTACCACAGGAGATGTGCTATATTCTTTCGATGCAGAAAACTATGGTGGTGATTGGGAAGAACGCGTAATAATGTTGCATTCTCAAGGAATCTTTTGTCTTTCTACTGATGCTGGGCTCTATGCTTTTGATATGAGGAGCGGGAAAGAAGTTTGGTCAAGACCCGAGTTGACGGGTGGACTATGGGATAAAGATTATGATGTAGATATGAGTTACCAATATTTTGATGAATCCAGTCAGTTTTTCTTTGCTCATAATGAAGACTTATATGCCATTGATCCTAAAACCGGTCAAAATATTTGGGAAATAAAAGGCGCAGATATGGGGTCACTAGACAATGCCGACCTTTTCCTTGAAGAGGATTTAGCACTTTTTTATGGTCCCGAAAATGAAAGTTTGGGAAATGATATTGCAAAATCTGTTCTTAGACAAAATAGCACTGCAAATGCCGTCATGAATGCTGCAGAAAGTGGCCTGGTAAAAGATGACATCATTTTTGTAGATTTGAAAAGAGGTGAGTTAATGAACCGAAGTGAATTTTATACTACTGGAGACCATTACCCGATCATTCATAATGATAAGTTGGTCATGATGGGCATGGTTCTTAATGTATATGACAAAAATACAGGGGAAAGAATTTGGCAAAATATTGACCAAGATCGTTTCAGCTCAGAATCAGGTTTAAAGGCCTTAGGCTTGCTAACTGGCATAGACTTAACAATAGGGGATAGAAGTAAACAGGATGACCTTATTTTTGATAATCATATTTATGCATTTTATCCGGAAGTGCTTGAAAATTCAATGAAGCAGAATAAAATATCATTGCGTAAATACGATATCAACACGGGTGAGGAGATTTGGAAAACGGAAGTGGAGAAATTAAATGTAAATTATTACCTTGGAGCAGAAGGTAAGTTATTTGTAATGGGTACTACTACCGGTTTTATCCCTAAATCATTGATACTGGCTTTTGATGCAGGTACTGGAGAAAAATTGTATGAAATTGAAGATAAGGCCACTGATGTAGCCAAAGTGATTCCTACCAGTGGTCGACTTTACATGCAATTATACCCATGGGATCTCAAAGCTTTTAATATTGTAGACGGTAAAGAAATTTCACTGGATGTACCTGCTAGAAATCCATTTAGAATTAGGCTTTATGGCAATGATTTATTGGTTAATTACGGAATATTTACAAATAAATCTTATTTCGCCTCTCATAATCCTGCTGATTTCTCTGTAAACCATATAATGGAAATCCCTAAGTCATTTAGAAACTATGATTATCGGGGTAACACCTTTTTTATGTATGACTTGGAAACAGATGAAGGATCACGAGGAATAATAGCCATTGATTTGGAAAGATGGTCCCTGAAGGGATATTTACTCAATAAGCAGAGCGGAACATTCACCACTACATCTGGAGGTAAAACGGAAAATGAAGTTTATAAAGATTATCATCTCTTCTTAATGCCTGATGGAAAGTATATTTATGAATTAGATGATGATGTGATCAAGAAATTTGTGGTGGAATAGGATTTACAATATCCATAGATGAATGATTCAAAAAATTATTTAAAGGGAATGTGTATTGCATTTCCTTTTTTTATGGATAAAATAAGCTAAACCTATATAAACGTTTCGCATATTATAAACTTTGGAGAGTCCATTCTGATGTATACTTTTATTGCTTTATCTTAATTTATGTAACATGATAGCTTATTAAGTGTTAGTAACATAAACCAAAGTGAAATAAAATTTGCTATTAGGAAGTAAAATTAGATTAAAACTATCACTTTAACGGAATAATAGTGGCCTGAAGAATTCTTAAATAGATACTATTAGTGGGGCCATTGCAAATTTTATAATTTTATACAAAGAAACAGATGAAAATAGGACTGGCACTTTCAGGTGGTGGGGCAAGAGGATTTGCTCATTTAGGCATTGCCCAATATATGTATGAGCAAAATATTCGCCCTGATATGATCTCAGGTACAAGTGCTGGCGCCATAGCAGGAGCATTTTTGGCTGCAGGCTATGAGCCCAAAAGAACGTTAGAAATTATATCCGATATTAATTTTCTGAAATTTTTCAGACCAGCTATGTCCTGGTCAGGTTTAGTTAATTTAGAGAAGATTTCAGGCTTACTTTTAGAATATTTTCCTGAAGATTCCTTCAGTGATTTAAAAATTCCTTTGATTGTTTCTACAACAAATTACACTAAAGGCGAAAATGTAAATTTTGAATCGGGCGAATTAATTAGACCACTTCTCGCCTCTGCTAGTATTCCGGTTATTTTTAAACCAATTACTATAGGGGAGGATTCTTATGTAGATGGTGGAATCACCAATAATCTTCCTGTCAACTTGCTCAAACCGCATGTTGATTTCATTGTAGGCGTCAATTGCAACCCTGTTGGGATTTCCGGTCAAAATAATAGCATGAAAGATATGCTAGAGAGAACAATGTTGATGATCATTAATTACCAGACAAAAGAGCAAGCTAAGTTAAGCGATATTTTTATTGAGCCTCAAGAATTATCAAACTTTAAAGTATTTTCTATTTCCAAGGCTAAGGAAATTTATGAAATTGGCTATGAAAGTGCTAAAAATATCTTTTCTCAGCTTGCAGAAGATCACCCATTGAAGGAGCTTTCTAAGTCTGTTTAGGTATATATAAAATTTGAGTTAAAATTCTATTTTTTTACAGTCTAAGGTTTTTTATAGGCTATAATCTAATGGCTTTTCCTTAACAAACTAGAAATGGCTAATTGGAAAATATATTCAAATTACTTTGCTCATAACGTCATTGCAAGGAACGAAGCAATCTTTCGATAGAAAAATGCAAACTAAAGATTGCTTCACCCTAAAGGGATTTGCAATGACGCTCTGATCTAACAAATGTAGGTTAAGAGCTGGGAAGCTTGCATTATTGCCTTTCTAGACAGATAATTCCGTGCTTTTGTTTTTTAGTAGCCCTTCAAAATTCTAATCCCTTTTTTTGTACCTACCACTTAACCGTTTTCTTTTCCGCTGATATACTATCAATTCGGTTCTTAGTTGAAAATTATCTTTATTAACTACCAAATAAAACTTAATGCAAAATATGAGAAAATTATCAACTTGGTCATTACTACTTTTCATTGGTATAATGGCAGCTTGTCAACCAAGCGAAAAGACAGAAGATAAGGCAGAATTGTCTATCGATTATGAGAAATATGTGCTTCCTAATGGTTTGGAAGTGGTACTTCATGAGGATAAGTCTGATCCTATTGCAGCTGTTGCTATTCAAATGCACGTGGGGTCTAGCCGTGAAAAACCAGGTAGAACAGGTTTTGCTCATTTTTTTGAGCATATGTTGTTTCAAAAATCAGAAAATGTAGAAGAAGGAGCATTCTTTAAAAACATTAATGATTTAGGAGGTACTTTCAATGGAGGTACATGGACTGACGGTACGGTTTATTATGAAGTTGTTCCTAAAGATGCATTAGAAAGAATTCTTTGGATGGAAGCAGATAGAATGGGTTTTTTCATCAATGCTGTTACCAAAAAGGATTTGGAAGACGAGAAACCAGTAGTTCAAAATGAAAAAAGACAAAGAGTGGATAATCAGCCTTATGGACACAGAAGTTATGTAATCAAAAAGGCATTATATCCTGAAGGTCACCCTTACAACTGGGAAGTGATTGGTGAATTAGAAGATTTACAAGCCGCTACTTTAGGTGATGTAAAGGAATTTTACAACAACTGGTACGGTTCAAACAATGCTACTATTGTGGTGGCAGGTGATTATGATAAAGAGCAAGTGAAAGCTTGGATTGAAAAATACTTTGGTGAGATTGAATCAAGAGGAAATGATGAAGTAATGTCTCCTAAGCCAGTAACCTTAGAGGAAACTAAAAAGCTTTATCATGAAGATGATTATGCTAAGGTTCCAGATTTAAGAATTGTTTTCCCAACAGTAGAGCAGTACCATCCTGATACTTGGGCACTTTCTGCTTTAGGTGAAATACTAAGCCAAGGAAAAAGAGCTGTTTTGTATAAAAAATTAGTTGAGGAAACTGAATATGCTCCAAGTGTATTTTCTTACAATAATTCAAGCGAGTTAGCTGGTGAATTTAATATCGGGATACGTGCTAAAGACGGAATAGATTTGGATTCTGTTTATGCTGCAGTTCAAGAAGCTTTAGCTGAATTCGAAAAAGATGGATTTTCTGATAAGGATTTGCAAAGAATTAAAGCAAAGCAAGAAACAAATTTTTATAATGGGATTTCAAGTATCTTAGGAAAAGCATTCCAATTAAGTAATTACAATGAATTTAAAGGAGACCCTGGTTATATTACTGAGGATATCAATAAAATTTTAGCAGTTGAGAAAGAGGATGTAATGCGTGTTTTTAACAAGTACATCAAAGACAAGCCTGCAGTTATTACCAGTTTTGTTCCTCAGGGACAATTAGAATTAATTGTAGAAGGTTCTGAGAAGGCTACAGTGAAAATTGAAGAAGTTAAGCCAATGGATGAAGCGAACATGGCTGATTTAGATAAAGACGCTGAATATGAGAAAACACCAAGTGAAATTGATAGAAGCAAAGAGCCGGAATTAGGTGAAATGCCTTTAATAACTCCTCCATCAATTTATGAAGCTGAATTAGCAAATGGAATGGAGATTTTAGGTATTCAAAATGATGAATTACCATTGGTTAATTTCAGCATAAGATTAAAAGGTGGTGGATTATTAGATGATCCTAACAAACCAGGTGTGGCTAATTTATTTACTGACATCATGCAGGAAGGTACTAAAAACAAGACTCCTGAAGAATTAGAAGATGCAATTGGTCAGATCGGTGCTAATATTGGTATGTACACTGGTAATGAGGAAATTGTTATATATGGTAACTGCTTAGCTCGTTATTTTGATGAGACAGTAGCCATCATTGAAGAAATGATGTTGGAGCCTCGTTGGGATGCTGATGAGTTTGACAGATTACAAAAAGCTCAAATCAACAATATCAAGCAAAGAAATGCTAATCCTAATGCAATAGCAGGCTCAGTAGCAAATAAAATTACTTACGGAGAAGATCACATCTTTGCTAAGCCATTGAGCGGGACTGAGGAGTCAGTAGAAGCCATCACAATGGATGATTTGAAAGCTTATTATGAAAAGAATTTTTCACCTAGCGTGGCAAGTATGCAAATTGCAGGTAGCGTAACACAGGCTCAGGTTAAAAAAGCATTATCTGGCTTGAATGAGAAATGGAAGGCAAGAGAAGTAACTTTCCCTGAATATGAAATGAAAGGTGTAGATGAGGAAGGTAAAATCTATTTTGCCAATTTCCCTAATGCTAAGCAGTCTGTTATCAGATTGCAAAGATTGGCTGTGGAAAGAAGTCATCCTGATTATTATCCATTAAGCGTTGCAAATTACGGATTAGGTGGAAACTCAGGCGGTAAACTTTTCCAGGTTTTAAGAGAAGAAAAAGGTTATACTTATGGAGCATATTCCAATATAAGTTCAAGCACTCAAAAAGCACCTTTTGCAGCTTATTCAAGTGTTAAAACTAATACTACGCCTCAATCTGTAGCCACTTTCAAAGAAGTGATTGAAGATTATAAGCAAAACTATGATTCAGCTGAATTGGAAAAAGCGAGAACTGCTTTAATCAGAAAAGAAGCTAGAGATTATGAAACATTAGGACAAAAACTAAATGTTTTACAGCAAATTTCTTCTTATGGCTTGCCTAAGGATTTCATAAAGCAAAACCAGGAAGAGTTAAAAGCTTATACGGTTGAGGACATGCAGAGAATAATGGATACTTATATGAATGTTGATCAAATGAACTACATCATTGTAGGAGATGCAGAAACTCAATTGGAAGGTGTGAAGGCACTAAATATCAAGGAAGTAGTAAAAGTAGATGAGGATGGAGATCCTGTTGATAACAAAATTGAATCTATGTAATTGATATAATAAATTATTTTTTTTAAAAGGCTGGGATGTATATTCCAGCCTTTTTTTGTTTTAAAAATTCTTTAATGATTTTAAATAAGTGATGTTGCATTTAAGCACTAAATTAGATTAGAATGTTCCCGATTAAAATACGGGACAGGCTATTCCTTTGAAGAAAGGAATCTTGTACTATTGAAACGAAGTTTCAATTGCCTGAAAGCCTAAGCACACTCTGTTTTTATCGTTGGTGATACATCTGCCTAGGTTGAAATCCTTATCAGTAGGTATTTTAATCAGAGATTAAAATCAAAAGATCCTCACCTTCGTGAGGATGACGGATCGAGCTGAGAAAGTAGTAAAATTGAGACTTAATTTCATTTCAAAATCTGTGATTGAGTTAGAAATGATCTTCTCTTTGAAGAAATGGACTTATTCTATTGAAAAGAAGTTTCAATTATCTAAAACAGAGAAAGCATGGATAAGTGCTCAACTAATTATCCAAAATTCTCACCAATCTATCCCATGATTTATTTCTAGCTTCTATATTAGCCTCCGAACCATCAGGATCATCCCCAGCGCGCATATAGGCATGGCCAGCCCCATCATATATCTGTACATCATAAATATGTTGGTAATCCTTCATGGCTTCTTTTGAGGCTTCAATCGTAGCATTTACTCTTTGATCATTTCCGCCATAAAAACCATATACTGGAGCCTTAATTTTGGCATAATCCAATGCTTCTTTTGGTCCAGTTCCATAAAATACTAAAGCTTCACTCAAATTAGGATTATCAGTGGCATATCGGAATGATTGTGACCCTCCCCAACAAAATCCTATAACTGCAACTTCTCCATTACCTGCAGGAAGATTCTTTAGATATTTAAATGAGTTATTGAGATAAGAAGTAACTAATCTAGGTTCTAATTCATAAATGGCATTTCTGGCATCATCAGAAGTAGGGAATTCTGAAGTTTGACTATATTCCTCACTGAAATCGGAAAGCATATCTGGTGCCAGAGCAATAAAACCTTTTTCTGCTAATTGATCAGCAACATTTCTTACCCATTCGGTTAATCCTCTATTTTCATGAATTACAATAACTGTTTTTGCTTTTTCTGAAACTTCAGGGTAAACCACAAAAGCTTTTAAAGTTTTATTACCAGCTGAAATTTCCACCCATTCGTGATGGCGAGGAGATTTTTCTAATCGTTTTGAAAGGTGATCTTGTGCAAAAATTGGTGAACCTACCATAAATATAGTTGCCAAGATGAGCGTAATTTGTATTAAATTTTTCATATCTTTTTCCATTAGTAGCGTTCTTAATTTAATTCAAAATTAATTAAAATGAAAATGTTGAGTTTAATATTAAATTATATATATTAAATAATTATTATAAATAAATGGAGAACCTTAAACAGCTGCTTTATAACTGTATCACCACTAATGAAAGTTTTTTTCAGTTGGTGAATGAGTATGCAGTAGAGGGTTATTGTTTTTGGGAAAAAGAGAATAAAAATAAAATTCTTCTTGATGCAAAAATGGCATCAAGATTTGGCCATAAAAGATCTATTGAAATTGAAATACAAGATTTAGAAAAATTAGATTACGATTTTTTCGACTCTATCCTAAAAGAGGTCGAAAATAACCTTCCTGAAGATAAATTAAATTCTTGTGTTTTAGAAGTTTCTATAAATAAACCATTAAACACTACTAAGGCTAGATTTATAAGTTTTCATAATGAAAATAATAATCATAATTATATCCTATTTGCAATTGAATCTACAACTAATTTTCATCATGAAAAAAGCATTGATGAGATTTCAGATATATTGGATATAGCCATTTGGCAATGGAATTTACAAACCAATGAGCTTAAAGTAAATGAAAAATGGGCAAACATTTTAGGTTATACACTAAGCGAGCTTCAGCCAATTTCTATTAAAACATATGAAGATTTAACTCATCCAGATGATGTTGAATATTCCATGAAGTTAATAAATAACTATATCGCTGGGGATGCTGAAAGCTATAGTTGCGAGGTTAGAATGCTTCATAAAAATGGTTACTGGAAGTGGGTATTAGGTAAAGGGAAAATAGTTAGCAGGACTGTAAATGGTGAGGTAGAATGGATAACGGGTTCTCATATTGATATTACAGAGCGCAAAATTCATGAAAACGAAATGGATACCTTAGCCTTGGTTCCGCTCTATACTTTATATGGCGTTATAATTGCAGATTCAAATGGAGAAATAATTTTTGTCAATCATTCATTTGAGAAAATGAGTGGTTATAAACAGCAGGAAGTTTTAGGGAAAAGGCCAGGGGATATTTTACAAGGAGAAAAAACAGATCTTAATGATATTAAGTCATTTTCAAAAAATCTTGCTACTGGAAAATCCTTCACTCAAGAAATTGTAAATCATAAAAAAACAGGCGAGGCTTATAGGGTTTCTTGTTATATTGATCCTATTTATAATGAGAGTGGAGAATTAATTAAGTACATATCAATACAAACAGACATAACTGAAAAAAAACAAAATCAAGAATACTTAGCAACCTTTAAAAACACTTTGGATCAAACTGAGGATTGCGTCTTTATTTTTAATCAAAGTACCTTACAATTTAGCTATGTTAACCATGGAGCTATTGAGATGATGGGCTATTCTGAAGAAGAATTATTACAGCTTCATCCATATGATATTAAACCTGAATTTCCTGAAAAAATATTTCGAAATTTCGTAGCTCCATTAATCAATCAGGAAAAATTAAGTCACCGATTCAGAACACTTCATAGAACAAAAAATGGAGTGGATATGCCAGTTGAAGTATTTTTACAATTTATACATAATGAAAATGTCAACCCACATTTTGTAGCAATTGTTAAGGATATTACTGATCAGCTAGCTATTGAGGAAAAGCTAAAAAGACTTTCTCTAGTTGCTGAAAAAACCACCAATTTGGTAGTTATCACGGATGATAAAGGCAGAATTGAATATGTAAACCCCGCATTTGAATCTAAAACCGGATATTTATTAGATGAAGTTTTAGGAGGAAAACCTGGTAAGTTCTTGCATGGGAAAGAAACTAATCCTAAACATATAAAAGCCAATAGAGCTGGGTTAAAAGCATTAAACCCATTTACTCAAGAGATATTGAATTATTCAAAATTTGGCGAAAAATACTGGGTTTCCATCACTTTTAATCCTGTTTTTAATGAAAATGGAAAGCTGACTAATTTTATAGCAATTGAAAGCGATATAACCGAAAGAAAGCATAGAGAAAATCTGTTAAAAGAAAGTGAGGAAAGACTTCAATTTGTTTTAAAGGGTAGTGAATTAGGATATTGGGATTGGGAAGCTGATTCAGGAGAAATGACGGTGAATGATAGGTGGTATGAAATGTTAGGATATACCCGGAAAGATTTTAAACCAACTATTGAAAATTGGCATGCTTTAGTTCATCCAGAGGACATGAGGAAGCTAAATGATATCATGGAAAATGTTTTTCCTGATAAAAGTAAAAGTGAGTTTTATGTTGAACTTAGAGCTAAACATAAAAAGGGTCATTACATATGGATTTTGGATAGGGGAGCAGTGGTTGAACGAAATGAATTTGGGGAACCTTCCAGAATTTCAGGAATGCATATGGAGATTAGCAAACGAAAGAAACTTGAGATTGAACTGGAGGAGGAGAGAAATTTTTTAAATAAAGTTATAAATGCTAATGCTTTATCACTTATTGTTATTAATAAATCAGGCAAAATTAAATTTGCTAATAGAGGAGCAGAATATATATTAGGACTGAGAAAGAATAAGATTGAAGAAAAAGTATATGATGACCCTCAATGGCATCATATTACTTTAGATGATGAAGTTTACCCATTAGAGGATCTTCCTTTTTCAATTGTAATGCGAAGTAAAAAGCCAATCCAAGATATTCAACATGGCATTATATGGGAAGATGGTACTAAAAAATATATTTCAGTGACTGGAGGGCCTTTTAGTTATACAAATGAAGGTATAGAGGATATTATTTTTTCAGTGACGAATATTACGGAAAGGGTTAAAATACAAAAACAATTGGATGAGACTAAAAATCAAATGCAAAGTATCTTAAAGGAGATGGATGATGTCGTTTGGTCAGTCGCTATGCCTGATTTTAAAATGATTTATATTACGCCCTCTATTGAAAAAGTAACAGGATTACCACAATCTTTTTATCTAGATGAGCCTATAGAAGATACTTGGGATAATAGAATATATCACCATGATAAGCAATTACTTGAAAAGGCTTACATGGATTTAAACGAAAAAGGAAGTTTTGAAGCCGAGTATAGAATTTGTACAAAAAATGGAGCTTTAAAATGGGTTTTGATAAAAGGTAAAATCATTAATGAGAATGGAGTCCCTTCTAGGTTAGATGGATATATTTCAGATATAACGGATAAAAAAAATCAAGAAAACTCTTTAAAAAAATATTTGGAGATTGTTGAAGATCAAAATGATAGATTAAAAAATTTCACTTATATAGTTTCGCATAATCTAAGGTCACATTCAGCTAATATTCAAGGATTGATGTATTTAATAAATAAAAAGCATCCGGAAATAGCTGAGATTGAATACATTAAAATGCTTAATAAGGCCTCTAATAAGCTGGATGATACGCTTCATCACCTCAATAATGTTGTTTCTGTAGTTTCTTCCTCAGAGGAGATGCAAAAAATCAACCTTAGTGATTCAATATCAGCCTTTTATGAAACCTTTGAAAATTTAATTTCAGAATCAAAAATTTGGTTTTTAAACGAAGTATCAAAGAATGTAATCGTAGAAGCAGTACCAGCCTTTTTAGAGAGTATTTTAACCAATTTGCTGACGAATGCTATTAAATATCGTGATCCTGAGAAGAAAGATCCTTATGTAAGGATAAGCAGTCGTAATTTTAATGGTATTGTAATAATTGAAATTGAAGATAATGGTTTAGGTATTGATTTAGATAAACATGGTGATAAACTATTTGGAATGTATAAAACCTTTCATGGTCATAAAGATTCACGTGGCTTGGGCTTATTTTTAACAAAAAACCAGGTTGAATCAATGGGCGGGAAGATTGAAGTGGCAAGTGAATTAGGGGTAGGTTCAAACTTTAAAGTCCTTTTAAAAGATGGCAATATTTAAAAATATATGCATTATTGATGATGACGAACTTTTTTTACTTGTCAGTAAATCGATAATGGAAGACGAGGATTTTGCAGAAAACATTCACAATTTTGAAGATGCTAAAGAAGCATTAAATTATTTAAATACGGTTGCAGCAAAAGAGCTTCCTGAGATCCTATTTTTGGATATTAATATGCCTATGATGGATGGTTGGGAATTTATGGACGCCATACAGGATTCAAAAATTGTAAATGAAATAAAAATTTACATAACATCCTCTTCTATTAACCCAATGGATTTAGAAAAAGCGGAAAGAAATCCTTCCATAAAAGGATTTGTAAGCAAGCCACTAGAGCCTAATAAACTTAAAAAAATAGCCTATGATAGGTTTAAGAATTAAGGCTTAAAAATTGATCTTAAAACTGAAGTTTAAGTTTTTTTACTTTTATAACTAAACCACTATTAAACCTTATCAATTAAGCCATTTAGAAATATTTAATTTTTTCAATTCTAAATCTTTTCTAAAAAACTATATCAAAACTTATGGGTTTTCCGTTTTTAAGGAATCATTTTATTAGTCATCTTTGAAGTAAATTTAAAATAATCAGAATAGCACTACAGGAAGGTTCATGCAAAACGAAAAAATTATCATAATTGGAGCTGGAATAGCTGGCTTGACGGCTGCAATAGAATTAGAAAAAGCTGGATTCAAACCTACTATATTGGAAGGGTCTGATAGCATTGGAGGTCGTGTAAAAACAGATAAAGTTAAGGGTCATTTATTGGATCATGGATTTCAAGTTTTGTTAACCGCATATCCTGAAGCTAGTCATTATCTAGACTATGATAAATTAAATCTTAGAAAATTTTCTCCTGGAGCATTAATAATTGATTCTGAAAAAGGAAGTTATGGCATTTCAGATCCTCTAAGACAACCTTCCTCTATCTTTGCTATGTTATTTTCACCTGTAGGTAGTTTTGGAGATAAATTAAAAATATTTCAATGGAATAGAGAATTAAAGAAGTTATCAATTGATGATATATTTAAAAAATCAGAAATGTCATCCTTGGATTTCCTAAGAAGAAAAGGTTTTAGCGAAACAATTATACAACAGTTTTTCAAACCATTTTTTGGAGGGATCTTCCTGGAGAATGAGTTAAATACATCTTCCCGCATGTTGGAATTTGTTTTTAAAATGTTTGGTGAAGGTTTTGCAGCAGTTCCTGAAAATGGAATGAAACAAATACCGGAAAATTTAGCTAGTAATTTAGCTCAAACTGAGATTTTATTTAATCATAGAGTGGATAAAGTTGGTTTGAAAAATCTTACTTTAGATAATGGAGATGAATTGAAAGCAGATGTAATCATCATAGCGACTAAACCTGATGAATTATTGCCGCAATTAGCAGGTCAGTTTGCTGAAGACCAATTTGTTACAAACTTATACTTTACCTCTGATATTGATCCGATAGGTAAAGCTTTGATTGCTCTTGTACCGGATGAAGAATTGTTAATTAATAACATCACCGTAATGAATAATACTTCATCTAAATATGCACCTTTGGGAAGCTATTTGTTATCCGTCTCAGTCACTCAAAACTATGAGGAGAATGATAAACAATTGAAGCAGCGTATTCTTAAAGAACTTCTTCAAGTTTTTCCTCAATTAGAAAAAGCCACAATAGACCATCTAAAGACTTATTACATTGATAAAGCGCTTCCACAAATCAATGATTTTCAAAATAAAATGAAGCCTTCACAATCAAAAATTCAGGATGGAATTTACCTAGCTGGTGACTATTTATTAAATGGTTCTATAAATGCAGCTATGGCTTCTGGTAGATATGCTGCTCATGCAGTTTTTGAAGATTTAAAGGGGAAGGGGTTCCGTAATTAAGGCTTGCTTAAAAACAGAATATCGAATAAAATTGAACTTTAAACCTATTTTGTTAGTGATGATTGAGTAATAGTTTTTCAGTAGGTGAAGGCCTTTTTATGGTAAATCACCAAATTGTATGCACTAGAAAATCAAAATTTGATTTTCTAGTGCTCTAGCCTCAAGCACCTCATCTACTTCTCGGGCTAAAGCTCGAAGTATTACAATACTCCTTCACTTAGCCCGATTGTATATGAGGCACTTGAGACTTTTTAAACAGACCCTAATTAATGATTTCTCTAGGAATCGAGAATAATTCAACCTCCCGTTTTTAGGTGTTTTCACCTAAAATATTTGAAATGTATCAGTTAGAATTATAAGAAAGTTGTGGTGAAAACACCACAATGAGGGAGGTACGAGTATTTTGCTATTGGATTAATTTTCTGTTGCTTTCAAAAACTCCACAGCATCTTTTGCAGTTTTTATAGGAATTTCTTCCATAGGAACATGCCCAGCGTTATCATAAATTATGAGCTTACTATTGGGTAAAATACTATCAAAACGATGAGCATGCGAAACTGGAATCCAACTGTCATGTTCTCCCCATATGATCAGGCTGGGAGAGGAGATGGTTTTTAGCTCCTCAAATTGCGATGGAGCTTTTTGCTTAAATCTTTTCAATGTAGCTTCTCTGTTTCCTTGGTGAAGCATTAAATCATAATACATTTGAATTTTTTCCGCTGTAATTTTTGATTCATCATAATAAACCTGCTCTAAACTCATCTCAAATAAGAATTTAGGGGTAATACTGGTCATTAACTTAGAAAATAAGGGGTGATTGATTAATGAAAATACTGAAAAAGCATTTTGGTCCTTAAACTTTGCAGTATCTGCCTTTAGACTTGCTCCTGAAGAGTTAATCAAAATTAATTTTTTAATTTGATCAGGCTTTTGAAGTGCCATCTTGTAGGCAACCTGTCCTCCCATTGAATTACCTGCTACTGCAATAGTATCATAACCCAATTTTTGCATCAATTTCCATAAAAGACTAGCATTAAAATCTGTGTCATATTTTTCTTGTGGATTTGGACCAGTTAACCCATGTCCTGGTAAATCAACAGCAATAGTGGTGAAGTCTTCACTCAATTTCTCTTGCCATATCTCCCAGGTGTGTAAAGATGAAAAGCTACCATGAATTAATAAAACAGGTGAACCTTCACCCATTTTTCGGATATGGATTTTATTGCTGTCGATTTTGATAAACTGGGACTCTTCAGTGAAGTATCTTTCATTATTTTCACTCGCAGGGATATCTGATTTATAAAAACTTAAAAGTATGATTAACAGAATTCCAATTAAGCTGACTAATCCAATTCCCAAAATCTTAAAGAATTTTTTCATAATGCTTATTTAAGTTTTCCAATTTTTTCAATAGTTCTCAATCTGTTAATTTTCCCACTTTCTGTTTTTGTAAATTGCTTAATTGAGAATATCTTTTTCGGGGCATGAAAAGCAGGTAAATTCTCTTTAAACAATTTTTGCAATTGGCCATTATCTATACTTCCTTCTACCAGTAAGTTTAAACTTTCTCCTAATTTTTCATCTGGCAAACCGAAAACGAAAAACTGTTTATCGATATGGTTTTTCTCAAATATAACCTCAATTTCTTTCTCTAAAATCTCAGGATGAAGTTTAATTCCGCCTGAATTAATGACGTAATCATATCTTCCCAACCAATGGAATTCGGTTGAAGATATTAAATTGACCACATCATTGGTTATGAGCTGATTTTGACCGCTAATTTCAGGAGCATGGATTATTAAGCAATTTCTTTCATCTGTTGAGAACCTAATGTTTTTTAAAGCTTTAAAAGCTTCATTTTCATCGGAATTAATCAGTTTCAATGCCACATGAGATACGGTTTCTGTCATGCCATAAGTACTGTAAACCTTAGTTATATTGAAATTCTTTTTTATTCTTTCGGCCAAACTTTCAGAAACGGGTGCACCACCTAAAATAATAGCTTTAGCATTATTTAGAAATGGAATTTTGCTTGGGCTTTCTTCCAAAATCTTTTCAAATTGATAGGGCACAAAAGAAAAGAAATCTATGGTTTCATGAGTAGGATAATCCTTCAATGGGTTTCCAATTATAGGGGCTATGCTTAAATTTAATTCACCAATTAAAGATCGTGCAATCATCATTTTTCCGCCTATATATTCTGGATTAATGCATAATAAAGCATTTTCTCCTACTTTTAAATCCAATGTTTCTAAAGTCGCCAAAGCACTGGCTTTAATTTGGCTTTTGGATATTTTAATTGTTTTAGGCTTTCCAGTTGAACCTGAAGTTTTTTGTAAAATATAACTAGTAGCTGACTGCCAATCTTTTATGAAATTCACAATCGTTCGAATCGATTCTTCTGAACTGAATTGATGTTTATCAATAAAATCCTTAATTGTATATTTTGTACCCTCAAAATGAATCCAATTATTTTGAAATCTCGACTCTGTCATGAATTATTTCAAATCAAATTTAAAAGTTGAAATTAATACTTAATTGAATCATTATTGTAATTAGGGAAGTTCAATATTAATAATTCAATATTTATGCAATACTTTTCACTAAATAGCAAAAATAAATTTGGTGAAAATGCAGTGTTTTGGCTGTGAAGTCAATAATATATACTAATTTTACATTCTAATTGAAAACACGAAAAAATTAAAATGTTACCTTTCAAACTGGATAAAATTGACAAAAAAATATTGGATATACTGCAAGTAGACGGCAGAATTACCAATGCACAATTATCGAAAGATATTGGATTATCACCTGCACCAACCTTAGAGCGAGTTAAGAAACTAGAGAACGCTGGTATCATCAAAAGTTATCATGCTAAGCTTGACAATGAAAAAATTAATTTAGGAGTTAGTACCTATGTAATGGTTTCTTTAAAAGGTCATAATAAATCAAATATTGATAAATTTATTGAAGCTATTGATGATGTAGATGAAATTATTGAATGTAATCACGTGACAGGTTCTAGTGATTTTATTTTGAAGGTGATTGCTAAAGACATACCATCTTACCAGAAATTAATGCTTGAGAAAGTAAGTGAAATTGAAGTAGTAGATAGTATGCAATCCATGGTGATTTTATCTACTTTTAAGGACAGCAAGAAAATGCCGATACCTGAAAATAAATAAATTTTATGCTTAATAGGAGCAATCAAATTTTAGACAGAGAAGCTATCCAAAGTAAGATAAAACGGATAGCTTTTCAAATTTTAGAGAACAACTACCAGGAAGAAAACTTGTATATTCTTGGAATAAATGGAGGTGGGGCTATTTTAGCTAAAAAAATTAGCGAAGAATTAAAATTGATAAGTGATCTAAAACCTAACTTTCTATCAGTTGAAATTAATAAATCATCTCCAGCTGATTCTAAAGTTGTTCTCAGTGATAAGGTTCAGAATTCAGAAAAATCAGTTGTTTTATTGGTTGATGATGTATTGAATTCGGGTAAAACTGTTTTTTATGCATTAAGACCATTAATGGAAATGAACCTTAAGAAAATTGAGACTGCATTTCTGGTGAATAGAGCACATCGCTCTTTCCCCATAGCAGCTAATTACACAGGAATAGAAATTGCTACGACTATACAAGAGCATATTAATTTTAATTGGTCAGATGAAGGTTTTGGAGTTTATCTGGAATGATTTAAATTTGTTTAGATTACGATGCTAAATGTTTAATTAAAATCAACAAATGAGGATTTTTATAATTACGTTTTTCTTTTTAATGTACTTTGTAACTTCTGCAGAGGCTCAAAGAATCAGATATAAAAATCTTTTTCCAATTCTTCAAAGTAAAGATTATAAAACAGCCGAACCTCAACTTTTAAAATTTTTAGAGGATAACGATAATGAAGCTAATGCCTATTTCTATTTAGGTGAGATTATCGTTTCTAAACTAGATTCAATTGAAGTTTTTCCAACTACTGAAAAGTATGATTCAATGGCCAATAGGGCTATTAGTGCATACAAAAGAGCAATTGAGTTGGTTGATGATCGTGAGGTAAGAAAAAATGATGAATATTATGCAGCCTACAATCGTAGAGACCTCAGAACTGGCAAGTTTGGAATTAAAAAGTCGGATATTCATTTAGATTATGAAACTAAAATCAAGACTGTTACAAAGAAAAAAGAAACAGTTTCAAGTTTATATGAGCTGAAAGAAAATTCTGTTAAAGCTTATGATCAGTTAACAAAAACTTCCAGAGAATTTTATCAATCCTATCCAGATGAATCTTCATTTCTTTTAAGATCCAATTCAGATAATTTAAAAGCTTTACAAGAGGTTGAAGTTGCCTATTCGGAATTCATTGAAACCTACAATCAGTTTGTGGATGAATTGAAATCGTTGAATCATCCAGCTTACAATCCAGAGTTGAAGATTGTTGATATTACCAATTGGGAAGGCCTAAAACCTATAAAATCTGATTTTTCTGATTTTACCATCACAGTACAGGACTATGCTAAATATTTAACCGATTTGAAGCAAAAAATTGAAATTGAAGTAAATCCTCTAAAAGAATTACTATATAAAACTGATGCTGAGCTAACAGAAGCAATTTCAAAAAACAAAAATGCAACTGATTCTTCAAGTATTAAAAAAATAATGATCTCTGAAGAGTTGAAGAATGGATTAAATACATTTGATAAAAGTGAAGTAATCCTAAATCTTTTAAAATATAAAAAACGTAAAAGTCAATCAGTAATTTTGGTAAACCAATCTATTTATCCAGTTCTAAAAGATTCTACTAATATTTATCAAAGAGCTAATTTAGTACAGGATTATAAGGAAAGCTTAGCCTCACAACTTGAGCTTATAGAATTCATTGAAGAAAATATTAATGAAAGAATAATCCTGGATTTTAAACTCTTTTTAGATAAGTTTCAACCATCAATCGAATCTTATATAAAAACTGAAAAAACTATCCTTGAACAAAAACTTGATTCAGTTTCAAAAAGAAGTGATTTTATGGCTAATCAGATTCAGTTTTTTAATCATGAAAAGGATTCAATCTTTTTAACTCCCTTAATTGCTGCTACAAATGATAGTAAAAAGTATGTGATCAAAACCATTGAGTTAGATTCAATGCTTTTAATTGGAGGACTTTTTGATAAAACGCCATTTGTAGCTTCCGCTACCTTTGACATGAAAATAAATAACTTCAAATTATATCGGGATAGTACTTTATCTATTAGTAATATGATGTTGTTAAATGATAACCTTCTAATAAATTTTGATTCAGAACTGGATGATACGAAGCAACATAGAGCTGAATATTTATCCCTTAATTTACAAGAGTTATGGAAGTTTGAATATCAAAGCAATAGTACTTTAGGAGACGCAAAAGTTGAGGCTGGAATTTTCTTTTTATATGACCAAAATGGTAAAGTATTAAGTACTTTAAACTCACAAGGTGAAAAAATAGGTGATTAAATATATTTTACCTTCATTCCTTTTACGCATATTGAATCAAAAATTGCATATTTGCAATTAGGATTCATTTCCATGCATGAACACAATATTTTAAGTAAGAATTACAACATAATATGAGTAATAAAATTAAAATTACTTTGCCTGATGGCAGTGTAAAAGAATTTGATAAGGGAGTAACTGGTCACGATATTGCCATGAGCATAAGTGAAGGCCTGGCTAGAAATGTGTTATCAACAAAAGTAAATGGACAAGTTTGGGATACAACCCGGCCAATTAATGATGATGCACATATCCAATTACTCACATGGAATGATCCTGAAGGACAAAATACCTTCTGGCATTCTTCTGCCCACTTATTGGCAGAAGCTTTAGAAGAGCTTTACCCAGGTATCAAATTTGGTATTGGACCTCCTATATCCAATGGTTTTTATTATGATGTTGATTTTGGGGAAAAAGAACTACAAGGGGAGGAGTTAGAAAAAATAGAGCAGAAAATGCTTGAGTTGGCTCGTCAGAAAAATGAGTTTCAACGATCCGAAGTATCTAAACAAGATGCCCTTGACTATTATCAGAAAAAGGGAGATGAATATAAGTTAGAATTAATTGATGGTTTAAATGACGGAGAAATTACCTTCTATCAACAAGGAAATTTCACTGATTTGTGTAGAGGGCCACATATTCCGCACACTGGTTATATTAAAGCGGTAAAGCTTTTAAATATTGCTGGAGCTTATTGGAGAGGTGATGAAAAGCGAAAGCAGTTAACCAGAATATATGGAATTACTTTTCCTAAGCAAAAAGAGTTAAAAGAATACTTAGAGCTCTTAGAAGAAGCTAAAAAACGTGATCATAGAAAACTAGGAAAGGAAATGGAGTTATTTGCCTTTTCTGAAAAAGTGGGATTAGGATTACCTTTATGGTTACCTAAAGGAACTATGTTGAGAGATCGTTTGGAGAATTTCTTAAAGAAAGCACAAGTAAAAGCAGGATATCAGCCGGTTATTACTCCGCATATTGGTAATAAAGAATTATACATCACTTCTGGTCATTATGAAAAATATGGAAAGGATTCTTTCCAGCCCATTGCGGCACCTTCTGATGATGACTCAAAAAGTGATGAGGAATATTTGCTAAAGCCAATGAACTGTCCTCATCATTGTGAGATTTATAAAACCAAACCAAGAAGTTATAAGGATCTTCCTTTGCGTTTGGCTGAGTTTGGGACAGTTTATAGATATGAACAAAGTGGTGAATTACATGGCTTAACGCGTGTGAGAAGTTTCACCCAAGATGATGCACATATCTTCTGTCGACCTGATCAGGTAAAAGAAGAATTTGTAAAGGTTATTGATCTTGTGTTATTCGTTTTTAATTCCTTAGGATTTGAGGATTTCGTAACGCAAGTATCCTTAAGAGATCCTGAAAACAAGGAGAAGTATATTGGTTCTGATGAGTTGTGGGATAAGGCAGAAAAATCTATTATTGAAGCGGCTGAAGAGAAAGGTCTGAAAACAGTGATAGAATTAGGAGAAGCAGCCTTTTATGGCCCTAAACTTGATTTTATGGTGAAGGATGCCTTAGGCAGAAGTTGGCAATTAGGTACAATTCAAGTAGATTATACTCTTCCTGAGCGATTTAAATTAGAATATGTGGGAGCGGATAACAGCAAGCACAGACCCGTAATGATTCATAGAGCACCTTTTGGAAGTATGGAAAGGTTTGTGGCGGTTTTAATAGAGCACTGTGCTGGTAATTTCCCATTGTGGTTATCTCCTGAGCAAGTGGCTGTTTTACCTATTTCCGAGAAATATGCTGACTATGCGAATAAAGTTTATACTGAGCTTGAGTCTAATGATATCACTGGATTTATCGATCATAGAGATGAAAAAATAGGAAGAAAGATTCGCGATGCTGAAGTTAAGAAAATACCTTATATGCTTATTGTTGGCGAACAGGAAGCAGCTGAAGGTAAAGTTTCGATTCGTAAACATGGAGAAGGGGATGTTGGAAGTATGAGTTTGGAAGATTTCAAATCATTTTTCAATCAAAAAGTGTTAGATAGTATAGAAAATAAATAATATTGCTCATTAGATTTTGGATTGTAATTTTGTAATCCAATATTTATAACGATATTTGCACACTGTAAACTAAAAAAAGGAGGTTAATATTAGTAAAATGCGAAAAAAAGGCAGCTACAGACCTAGAGGTAGGGAGGAAGAACCCTACAAGGTAAATAGTAAAATAAGAGCTAGAGAGGTTCGTGTAGTTGGTGAAAATGTAAAAGTTGACGTCTATACCATAGGTGAAGCCCTCAGAATGGCTGAAGAGCAGAACCTTGATTTGGTTGAGATTTCTCCAAAAGCTGATCCGCCTGTTTGTAAGATAATAGATTATTCAAAATTTAAATACGAACAGAAGAAAAAGCAAAAGGAGATAAAAGCCAAAGCACAAAAAACTGTTATTAAGGAAATAAGGTTTGGTCCGAATACCGATGATCATGATTTCGAATTTAAACTAAATCATGCTAAAAAATTCTTAACGGATGGCGCAAAAGTTAAAGCTTATGTTCATTTTGTGGGAAGAACGATAGTTTTTAAAGACAGAGGAGAACTTTTATTATTGCGTTTTGCTTCTGAGCTGGAAGATTTAGGAAAAGTTGAACAAATGCCTAAGTTAGAAGGTAAAAGAATGACACTTTTCATAACTCCTAAACAAGGAAAATAAGTAACCAATTTAAATAAATAGATAAATGCCTAAAGTAAAAACAAAATCAGGCGCGAAAAAAAGGTTTAAATTGACTGGAAGCGGCAAAATCAAAAGAAAGCACGCTTTTAAAAGTCATATTTTAACCAAAAAAGAAACGAAGCAGAAAAGACGCTTAACTGATATGGGACTTGTTCATAAGTCTGATATGGGTAGAGTGAAAGACATGCTTAATCTTTAATATTTCGCACAATTAAATGAACGAAGGTTCAATGTTTAACCGGGATATATGGTAATGTCAAGAATCAACTTTAGTGTTGGTCACCAATTTCCAAAAAATTAAAATTTATGCCAAGATCAGTAAATCATGTAGCTTCAAGAGCTAGAAGAAAAAAAATCCTTAAGTATGCGAAAGGCTACTGGGGTAGAAAGAAAAACGTTTGGACAGTAGCAAAGAATGCTGTTGAAAAAGGTTGGTTGTACGCCTACAGAGATAGGAAACAAAAGAAAAGAGAATTCAGAAAATTGTGGATTCAAAGAATTAATGCAGGTGCCAGAGAACATGGAATGTCTTATTCTCAATTTATGGGAGCTGTAAACAAAAAAGGAATAGAATTAAACAGAAAAGTATTAGCTGATTTAGCTATGAATCATCCAGAAGCTTTCAAAAGCGTGATCGATTCAGTTAAATAAAATACTTTGAATCAATATTATACAAGCCTCATTGCTTTATGCAGTGAGGCTTTTTTTGTGTTAAAGTTGAATTGACTTCGAAAGAAGCAATTATAACCCTTCCTAGTCTTGTTCGTTAGTAATTGAGACCATTTTTTAAGGAATAAACTAACATTTTTAATTATGAAACTAGGAATTAAAACATTAGCAATAGCAGTTATATTTTCGACAGCTATTGCGTGTCAATCTGACAAAAAGGAAAAAGAAGAAACTACCGCAAGCGAAAGAACAGAAGAAGTAAAACAAGACTTTGGCAAAAAGAAAAGTGAATGGGAGGCTAAGTTGAAATCGGAAATCGATAAACTTGAAAAGCGCATTGAAAAAGCTGAGGCTGATTCAGATTTAGAAAAGGACTTGAAAGAAGCTCAAAGTAAACTAGAACGAAATTTAAGTAAGATTGAAGATTCAACTGAAGATACTTGGGTAAACGTTAAAAAGGATGTTAAAAATGCTTATGATGACGTGAAAAATGAAATAGAAGCTTTAGGAGAGAAAATAGAAAATGAATTAGACTAATTTTAGTCATATAATAATATGAACCAGAGCAGTTAATGCTCTGGTTTTTTTATTTATTAAATCTTGAAGTAGAGCGCAATTAATCGGAAATGAAAAAACAGCTAGTAGCAATTTTAAAATTAGTACCCAAATCTGTAAAAGATCTTAAAGATAAAAATCCTTTGCAACTAGCTTCTTCAACTGCATTTTTTAGTTTATTTGCCATACCCCCAATTCTAGTAATTTTAATAAATACTTTAAGTCTATTTATTAAACCAGAATTTTTAAACGATGAAATTTTTAGCCAAATAAGTAATATCCTAGGAAATTCAGGTACAGAAGAGATAAAGCAAATTTTTAGAAATTTCCAGGAGTTACCTGATGATTTACTTACTTCTATTTTAGTCTTTCTATTCCTATTGTTTATTGGAACCAATCTATTTTTTTTGGTTCAGTTAAATATTAACCAGGTTTGGGATGTCCCTTCTAAAAGTAACCAAAAATTCACCTCCCATTTAAAAGGAAGACTTATTGCAATTGCACTTGTTTCTATTGGTGGAGTAATTATTTTAGTGGCAATTCTTTCCGATCTTGTGCTAGCCTTTATAGGAGATCAGATAAACCAAATTCTACCCAATATAAGATCTTACATAGTTAGAATTATTAGTATAGCTTTTTCATTGGTCACTTTTTCTGCCTGGTTTACGTTATTATTTAAAATACTTCCTAATGCCAAATTACCGTGGCGGCCTGCCATAGTAGGTGGTATAATGTCAGCCATTTTATTTAAGATAGGGCAACTTTTGATTGAGCAAATTTTAGTAAATAGTAATATTAAAGGCATTTTTGGTGCTTCCAGTAGTATTGTTTTGGTTATGCTTTTTATCTTCTATGTTTCTTTTATTTTTTATTTTGTTGCAATGTTTATTAAAAATTATGCGGACTTAATAAATCAACCTGTTACTACCATCAAGAAAGAGAAAAATAGAAGCTCTACTAAAGAATTAAATTGAATCGGTAAATACGATTTAAAGCTTTATTTAATAAATATCTTTCTAACGCCTATGAAAATAAGAATTAAAGTGGAGTAGGTAATAAAAAAAGGAATAATATAGTTTATCAATCCTAAAGAAAGCATTATAGCTATTAACATCAACTGAAATCCTAATCCATAAATTGATATCATAGTCATAAACCAATTAGGAAATTGGCGTATTTTATAGGCTTTAGTATCAAATTTATAGATGATCCAATCGAATGGGAAATATAGAATTTGGAATACTTTAAATAGAATATTTACTGTTCTTTGACTTTCAATCGGAAAAGCCATTGGAGGTTTCATTTCAAAAATTTTACTGGTAGTATCTCCACCAATGGAATTATGCCTTAAAATCACATAATAATAATTGTAAAGAGTGCCTTGAAGCTGTATGAAAAGAAAACAAATGATCCCTAGCCAAAAAGGACTAGAACTTTTATAGCTGATCACTAAGATAAAAATCAGATTTAATATACTATCAAAAATGGAGTCCAAATATCTACCTGAATAGGAGGGTCTCTCTTTAATTCTAGCCAATTCCCCATCCATAGCATCAACTATTGACTTTAAAATCAAGCCAAATCCAGCTAATAAATAATATTCATTTAGAATGAAGTAGGCAGATATTAATCCTATCATTCCAAATGCAATGGTTACTTGAATAGGAGTGATGGAGGTTCCTTTTATTAAATTGCTAAGGGCAATAGCTGGACCTCTTCCATAATCTGAAAAATCAAAGAATCTTTGTTCTTTATCTATTTTGGGCATTTATTATATATGATGCTATTCAAATTAAGTAGAATGGCTGGTTAATAAAATGTTATCTGATAATTAATAGTTAATTATCGCTTAATAACTTCCTCATTTTATTATTTGTTCAAAAGAAGTACCTTTTTAAAAGAATTTATCCTGATTATATCTTAAAAATACTACTCGAACGCTTTAAAAATTTTCATCATTTATGGATATATCATGCATATACTAAAATAATACAAATTTTAATTGGTGAATTAGCTTTAGGTCTTTACTTTGGAATGTGCAATTATTGAACATTAAATACTATTGGCAAAAAGGAGACTTTTTTGGAAGAGCTTCCTTATTATTTCGATATGCTGCTTATCTATTTAATGCTATATATCTTATTATATTCTTAGATCTTTATAATATTCCTTTGGACATATGGCATTATGTTTCATTTTTAATTGCTGCAATTTTACCTTATTTCGTTTTTTTTTATTATGTCCGACATAATAACGATAAAGGGATTGGAATCAGACAAAATATGATCGATTTCTTTGTGGTGGGCTGGTTTGTAGGCCTAATACAATTGCTTTATATCCCTAGTTTTATCTTCATTTTAGGTTTGATTAGTAACTATATTGCCTCAAGAGGATTTCATAAATTTTATAGAATATTATTTATACCTATTGGTTACTTATTCACTTTGCCAATCTACGGTTTTCAATATGAAACCAATATACCAGATGTAATGCTTCATTTGAGTTTAATTTATGCTTTCATTCATTTTATCTCAATTGCATATATTAGTTATAGATTCTCTAAAAATGTGCAGATAATAAACCAAAAGGTCATAAATCAACAAAAAGAGATTATAACACAATCTGAAGAATTACAAGCCTTAAATGAATCATTGAAATCATTAAATAACCATTTAGAAGATAAAGTGATGGAGCGGACCAATGAATTACAGCTTAAAAATGAAAAATTGGCTGAGTATACGTTCATAAATGGCCATCAATTAAGAGCTCCAGTTGCTACAATGCTGGGGTTATGTAATCTTTTGGATTACGCAGATGAACTAAGGGAGAAAGAGGAGATAATTAATAAGGTTAAGGATGAAGTGAAAATTTTGGATATAACTATAAAAGAAATTCGGTTAAAATTGGAAACTGATCAAACTATTAATGACAAAGTGAAAGAAGTAGAAACCGAACATTCACAATTTGAAAAATTAAAGTATAAAATTCAAAAGGCTTAAAATGTTCAGTTTCTTTCATAATAGCTTATATGCTCATTTCTACTATTTCTTTTGCCAATTCCGGGCCTACCTTTTGTTTTTCACCTAAACCTAACCATTTACGCTCCTTAAATCTATCAAAGACTGTTTGAGCTGTATTATGATGTTCAGAGGTATATTCAGATAATTTAGTATCAATTCCTAAAGACTGGAAAAAGGAAACGGTCATTTCTATGGCTTTCTCTGCAATCTCCGTGTCAGATTCGCCTGTTAATCCCCAAACTCTTTTACCATATTGAACAAGTTTATCCTTTTTGTCATCAAAAAGCTTTCTGTAGAGATTTGGCGCAATAATGGCAAGCGTTCTAGCATGGTCAATTCCATGTAATGCAGTTAACTCATGTGCAATCATATGGGTTGCCCAATCTGTTGGAACCCCTAACCGTAGAATACCATTTAAAGCCATTGTAGCTGACCACATAAAATTGGAAGCCGCTTTATAATCAGAAGGGTCTTCCATCACCTTAGGCCCAATCTCTATTAATGTTTGTAATATACCTTCCGCAATTCTGTCCTGCAATAACGCATCATGCTGATAAGTTAAATATTGCTCTAAAGTATGTGTATAAGCATCTACAACTCCATTTGCGATTTGTCTTTTAGGAAGAGATTGAATAACAGTAGGGTCACAAATAGAAAATACTGGAAAGTATTGAGGTTCACCGAATGTTCTTTTTTCTTGAGTGGAAGCTTTGGTTACTACAGCACCCGAATTCATTTCTGAACCAGTAGCCGGAAGAGTCAAAACCGTTCCAAATGGCAATACTCTTTCTTGCTTTCTAGATAATCCTTTGGCTACCAAATCCCATTCGTCTCCATCATAAAAGGCAGCAGCAGAAAGAAATTTACAACCATCAATTACTGATCCTCCACCCACTGCTAAAATGAAATCAATTTTTTCATCTCTTATGATTTTCACCGCTTTCATCAATGTTTCAAAATGCGGATTAGGTTCAATACCAGAAAATTCAGTTACTTTAAAATCTTTGCTGGCTGCGATAACTTGGTCGTAAATACCATTTTTTTTGATGCTTCCGCCACCATAAGCCAATAGAATATGGCTTCCAGCAGGAATATTATCCGTTAGCTTTTTAATTTCACCTTCTCCAAATATAATTTTTGTAGGATTCTTAAATTCAAATGATTTCATAGTTAATTTTTGTTTCAAAAACTAAACGCCATAGTAGATGAAGGGTTTTTAATTTTTTGATAAATAACAAATGTTTATATTTAAACTATTAAATCTATTTAAATGGAGTATTGAAAAAGTATAATGTCAATGTTCTGAAATAATTTATATAAATAAGCATGAATAAATCCTTAATTTTTATTTCCCTTCTTATTGCGGGTATTTCCTGCTCAGAACCTGAAAAACAAAACCATCTATCTGAAATTTATAAGTCCTTATCAGAGCAGAGGCATTTTTATTACAATGTGGAATATACTATCAATAAACCCGGAGTTGAATCTCATAATCCAAGCATTTACGGTTTTGTTGCATTAAATAGAAATTCAGACAGTGGAATTTCATCTGCATATTTTGGGCTAGAGGAAAACCAACTGCCAAACTATTTGCATTCCATATATTTGAAAAGCGATTGGATTTATGATTTATCAAGCAATAAATTTAGTTTAAATGATGCTGATTTAATTATTGATAGTTTACATAGCCCTATTCTAATTAACCCTGAATTATTGTTTGAAATTGAAGCAGATTCAGTTAAAATTAAGCAACAGAAGGTAAGTGAAGAAGATATAAAATTGACCTTTGATTTAAAGCAAAAACCCGATCAACTGGTATTGATGTGGAACGATGAGCTAAATAAAATAACATCTTTAGAATATAGATATGCTGTGAATTCTGAAAACACCTTTAGTAGGAAATGGTCTTTTGAATACTTAGCAAAATCGGAATATGATAAGACAAAAAGTAGGTTTAAATCTCAAAATCAAATAGCTCAACAACCGTTTTTGTAATATCCATCTAAATTTTTTGATGCTACATCTATTAAAATTGTATTCTGCAATTTTTTAATGTATTTTTCCTTTCATAAACTGAATCAATAATATGTTCACTGAAGCAGAAATAGCCGTAATCATTGACAATGAGGAGATTGATAAAATAGTAGAAAATCTTAAAAAAGAATTTCTTGAAAAAGAAGCTCCCTATTTTGAAATCAGTAACCATGATTTCTTATCCTTGATTTTATTAAGTCCTGTAGTGGGGAAGGCAATGGCTAACAATAATATTAGTTTTAGAGAAGAAATGTCATTGCAAAAGAAAGCGAGAAAATTATCAAAAGGTGGTTTCTTCTTATCAAAAGATCCAGTAGCGGATTGTATGAAATTCTTAATTAAGAAATTTGATCAATGGGAAGATGAATTTTACAAATCAATTAAGAGTATTTTTCATATACTTTTTGAAGAAGAAACATTAGGGAAAGCCAATAATACAGCCGTTCCTTATCAAATTAGAATAATGGAAGCGCCTTATATTTTGGTTCGATTTATTTCATCTTTATTTTTGGAAAGGGAAGAAGATATCTTGAGTCCTGGGAAAATAAGAAATATTGAATTTGAAAAAATCAAATCCATAGGAGAAAAAACTGGCTTGTCTGATTTAAATTTATTTAACGAATTTATTGAAGCTTTTGAGGTTAAATAAATGTTTTAACTCGCTTTAGCATAATTTTTGTATTTTTGTGCTACTAAAATGATCAATCGTTGGGGAGAAGCCAATTTAATATAAAATCATCATTCTACATCATTCTATTTTTGGGCTGTTTTGCTAGCATGCCTTCAATGGGACAGGTATTTAATCCTTGGGGGCCTCCTCCAAATGATAAGGATATTGATGCTAATTTTTTCCGTAAAATAGCAAATCATTTTTCCGCTGAGGTTGCAATAGGCTATGGATCTACCCGATACAGGCAAAATCTTGATGATTATCAAATTTATAGTAATGACTCAAGACTGTATTTACTTGCGGAAGACTCTATGGCTAATACAGTTGGAATTGGAAATTGGCTTAATAAACCATTCGTAACAGATACGCTGGATACAAATTCAGCAATTATGTATCAAAATAATTTAAATGAATCAGATCAAAATAGAAGTTATGTAATTGATAGCCTTGAAAAAAGGTTAGTAGGAGGTGGGAATGCAATTCCTATTCATTTAAAAATTCATTTCAATTATGATAGGTACAGATTGGGAGCTGGGGCCACTTTTGAGATCAATTCTAAAGCAAATTTAAAATTAAAAGGCTTCCCAAATTTTATTGCAAATTATGAATCTGATTTTTCAAGATTTTTCACTCGAAAGTATTATCTAACGGCTGGAGTCCGCTATTATGATTTTTGGGATTTTTCTTATTTTGCTGATATTGAGTATGGTAGCTTTCGTATTTCCGAAAGTGCCTTTCCAGGAGAAAGTGTTTCAACAAGTAACTATTGGAATGTAAGCTTGCCTATAGAAAAGAATTTTTCAGAATATTTCCGATTGGTTTTGCGCCCTTCTGTAGATTTGAAATCAATCAATACTTTAATGCCTACGGGTCAATCCATAAAGACTAATATGTGGAATTTACAATTTCAAGTTGGAGTAAGAGTAAGTTTCCCGCTTTTTAAGAAATGTCCAATTAGTAATTGCGAGGCACAAAAAGAACATCGTCATGTAGACAAAAAATATAGAGGGCAACCCATTTATAAGTGGCAAAACCCGAAAGTTGGTGAGAATGATCCTTACAATCTTAATGAAAAAAGAGAAGCATTTCCGTTTTTAAAACGTAAATGAAATGATTATTTTTGTCACCGCTTAATAAAATTCTTTAAATTGCACTTTATTTATTTTTAGATAGTAAACAAATCTATGGCTGAAGGAGAAAATGAGAAAATCATCCCAATTAATATAGAGGATGAAATGAGAGGCGCCTACATTGATTATTCAATGTCGGTTATAGTTTCTAGGGCTTTGCCTGACGTTAGGGATGGCTTAAAACCCGTACACAGAAGAATACTTTTTGGAATGCAAGAATTGGGTCTTGCTCACAATAGACCCTATAAAAAATCAGCCAGAATTGTTGGTGAGGTACTGGGTAAGTATCACCCGCATGGTGATTCAGCAGTATATGATTCCATGGTGCGGATGGCTCAGCCATGGTCACTTCGCTATCAAATGGTAGATGGTCAAGGTAATTTCGGTTCTGTGGATGGTGATTCTCCCGCAGCTATGCGATATACTGAAGCCAGATTGAAAAGAATTGCCGAAGAGATGTTGACTGATATCAACAAAAATACGGTTGATTTTCAGTTTAACTTCGATGATTCATTAAAAGAACCAACAGTGTTACCTGCTAAAGTGCCTAATTTATTATTGAATGGTGCTTCAGGTATTGCAGTTGGTATGGCCACCAATATGGCTCCTCATAATTTAACGGAGGTGGTAAATGGTATCAAAGCTTATATCGACAATAATGATATTACAGTAGCAGAATTAATGGAGCACATAACTGCTCCTGATTTTCCTACAGGTGCCGCTATATATGGATATCAAGGTGTGAAAGCAGCTTTTGAAACCGGTAGAGGTAGAATAGTAATGCGTGCAAAAGCCGAAATTGAGGTTCTGAAATCAGGTAGGGAGAGAATTATCGTAACTGAAATTCCATATTTGGTTAATAAAGCCAATATGATTGAAAAGACTGCGGCTTTTGTAAATGAAAAGAAAATTGAGGGTATTTCTGACATAAGAGATGAGTCAGATAGAAATGGCTTAAGAATCGTATATGAAATTCGTAAAGATGCAATTCCAAATGTAGTCTTAAATAACCTTTACAAACATACACAACTTCAAACTTCATTTAGTGTAAACAATGTAGCCCTTGTAAAAGGTAGACCTGAAACACTGAATTTAAAGGATATGATTAAACATTATGTCAATCACAGACATGATGTTATTGTCAGAAGAACGAAGTATGAATTAGAAGAAGCTCAAAAAAGAGCTCATATCTTGGAAGGTTATTTAATTGCCTTAGATAATCTTGATGAAGTAATTAAGTTAATTCGTGAATCTAGAGATCCTGAAATTGCCAGAAATGGATTAATGGAGAAATTTAAATTATCTGAAATTCAAGCGAAAGCTATTTTGGATATGAGACTTCAGCGATTGACTGGACTTGAAAGAGAGAAAATTATTTCAGAATATGAAGAGATTAAAAAGCTCATTGAGTATTTAGAATCTATTTTAGCTGATGAAGAGCTGAGAATGAAGATCATCAAGGATGAAATGCAGGAAATCCAGGACAGGTATGGTGATGAAAGAAGAACTGAAATCATCCATAGTGCTGAAGAATTCACTGATGAAGATATGATTCCTAATGAAGATGTAGTAATTACACTTTCTCATCAAGGATATATTAAAAGGACTTTATTAAATGAATATAAAACCCAAGGCAGGGGTGGAGTTGGTTCTAAAGGTGCTGGAAGTAAAGACGATGACTTTACAGAATTACTATTTGTAGCCAAGACGCATAATTACTTATTAATCTTCACTGAATTAGGTAAAGTATATTGGATTAAAGTTTACAGATTACCGGAAGGCTCCAAAACTTCAAAAGGTAGAGCGATCCAGAACTTGATCAATATTGAATCAGAAGATTCTGTAAGGGCTGTTATTAATGTTGAAAATCTAGATGATGCGGATTATATCAACAATAATTTCTTAGTGATGTGTACGCAAAAAGGTACCATTAAGAAAACTACTTTAGAAGCCTATTCAAGACCAAGAGCTAATGGTATCAATGCCATCTCCATTAATGAAGGGGATAGATTATTGAATGTTAAATTAACTAACGGAGATAATAACATTATCATTGCGGCAAGATCAGGTAGAGCTATTCGATTCCATGAAAGCAATGTGAGGCCAATGGGTAGAACAGCAGCTGGTGTTAGAGGTATTACCTTAAAAGATGAAAAGGATATAGTCGTTGAAATGGTAGCCATTACCAGAGAAAATGCCAATTTATTGGTTGTTTCTGAGAAAGGTTACGGAAAGCGTTCTGACATAGAGGATTATAGAATTACTAAAAGAGGTGGTAAAGGGGTTAAAACATTGAATGTAACCGAAAAAACTGGTGAATTAGTAGCTATTAAAGAAGTAATCGATTCAGATGACTTGATGATTATCAATAAATCAGGTATAACCATAAGGATGGCAGTAGAAAGTCTTCGAGTAATGGGAAGAGCTACTCAAGGTGTAAGGTTGATAAAAGTTAATGAGAATGATAGTATTTCTTCAGTAGAGAAAGTTGAGAAAATTGATGAAATAGATGAGGTTGATGAAGAAGAAAATGTTGAAAACCCGGAAAAACCTGAGGAAAACAACGAAAATGAATCATAATTAAGTGAAATTAGTATAATAGGTTAATAATTGTTTAAACAAAATATGATAAAAATGAAAAGACTTGCATTATTTTTCGCCTTTTTCTTAGTAATAGGGCAAGCGTTTGCGCAGAATTCTAATGTTCGTAAAGCAGAAAGAGCTTTAGAAAATGGCGATTTAAAAGAAGCAAAAGAGCTTATCAATGAGGCTGTTGAGCATGAAAAGACCATGGATGATCCAAAAACTTGGTACACCAGAGGAACAATTTATCAAGCAATCCTGAATGAAGAAGGGTATTCTGAGGAAATGGTTAAAAAAGCTTCTGAAAGCTATGATAAAGTATTTGAGATGGTTGATGAGGGTGATAAATATTTCATGCTGACTGACTTAAAAGTTCAAGAATTATGGGGCGGTTATATAAATGAAGGTTCTGAAGCTTACTCTGCACAAAAATTTGAAGATGCAGTAATTGCATTTGAAAAGGCTTTAATGGTTATTCCAGATGATACAACCGCAACTTTATATGCTGGTGTTGCCTCTCAGCAACTAAAGAATAATCAAGACGCATTGAAGTATTACTACAGATTACTTGATCTTGATTATTATTCTGAAGATATCTATGGAAGTATTATTTCTATTGAAAGATATGCTAATGAAGATATAGAAAAAGCATTAGAGGTTACTAGAATGGCAAAAGAAAAGTTTCCTGATAATGATACTTTTGAAAAGCAAGAAATTAATTTATTAATTAATTCAGGCCAGGTTGACGTAGCTAAGGATAGGATTAATGATGCTATTGAGAAAGATCCAGAAAACGCCAATCTCTATTTCAATCTAGGCTATTTATATGAGCAATTAGAGGAGCCTGAGAAGGCTGAAAAAGCTTATCTAAAAGCTATTGAGATTGATCCGGAATATTTAGATGCTAATTTCAACTATGCAGTTTATTACTACAACAAAGCGGCAGATTTACTAGCCAAGGCTAGAGATATGGACTTGCAAACTTATAAAAAAGAAGGTAAAAAAATAGAAGAAGAAGCAATAGTATATCTTAAAAAATCTAAGCCTTATTTTGAAAAAGCTTTAGAAATAGCTCCAGAGGAGTTAGCTGTGATTGAAACGCTTCAAACGGTTTATGCACAATTGGGAGAGAAAGAGAAATCTCAAGAAATGATGAAGAAAGCTCAAGAATTGGGTGCAGACAAGAGTGATGCTGAATCTAACGATTAAAAAACTCAAGTAACATATTTTTCAAAAAAAGGTTATCTAAACAGATAGCCTTTTTTTGTGCTTAATTTTTTTAAAATAATAGTTAGATAGTATGAAGAGTGAAAATATAAATATTGAAAAAGCTACTTTTGGAGCGGGATGTTTTTGGTGTATTGATGCTGTACTTAGAAAGCTAAAAGGAGTTGAAAGTGTTGAGTCTGGCTTTGCAGGCGGTCACATTAAAAACCCAGCCTACAGAGAGGTTGTTCAAGGTAGAACAGGTCATGCAGAAGTAGCCCAGATTTCATTTAACCCTGAAGTAATTTCATATAAACAATTATTGGAGATATTCTGGCAAGTTCATGATCCTACCACTTTAAACAGACAGGGAGCTGATGTTGGTGAGCATTATAGATCTATCATTTTGACGCATAGTGATGAACAGCTGCAAATAGCCAATGAAATGAAGGAACAATTAAATGATTCTGGGATATTTGATGATCCTATTGTAACTGAAATAAAAGGATTCGAAGCTTTTTACCCTGCTGAAGAAGTTCATCAAGATTTTTATAACAGAAATGAAGGAATGCCATATTGTACTTTTGTTATTAAACCCAAAATTGATAAAATCAAGAGATTATTTGCTGACGATTTAAAGTGATTTGTTCTGTTAAAACCCTATAGTCAACTGGCCATCCTCTCCAATTTTTTCTTCAATTTCAAAATTTGACAGTGAACAACCTACCAATCTAACAGATTGAGATAGTTCAAAGGATTCCATCAGGCTTTTTAAACCTTGATCAAAAAGATTAGCTGATTCAATAGCTTCTTCAAAGGTTTTGCTTCTTGTAATTTGCTTAAAATCATCAAATTTAACTTTCAAAGTGATGGTATGTGCATTTGCATCACTTTGTTTATATCTTTTCCAACACTTTTCTGCAATGGGTTGTAGAGCATCCCAAATTTCAGATTTTGTTTTCAAACTTTCGTTAAAAGTATTTTCAGCCCCTACAGATTTTCTAATTCTGTTAGGGTTTACTTTTCTAAAATCTTCACCGCGACTAACGGAATAGAAGTAGCGTCCCTGTTTGCCAAAATGTTTTACTAATTCTTTTATACTTTTTTCTCGTAATTCAGCTCCAGTATTGATGTTTAAGGAATGCATCTTTTCAGCGGTCTTCTTACCAACGCCAAAGAATTTTTCAATTGGCAGTTCTTCAATAAAAGGAACTACCTGATGAGGTTTAATGATGAAAATGCCATCTGGTTTTCGGTAATCAGAAGCTATTTTAGCTAAAAATTTATTAATGGATACACCAGCAGAAGCAGTTAAGCCAATTTCATCTTTAATTGCTTTTTTGATTTCCAAGGCAATATCAGTAGCCGTTGAAATTCCCATTTTATTCTCTGTAACATCTAAATAGGCCTCATCTAAGGAAAGCGGCTCTACTAAGTCAGTATATCTAAAGAAAATTTCTCGAATCTGATGACTCAATTCTCTGTACCTTTCAAAGCGAGGCTTTACAAAAATCAAATCCTTACACTTTGAAGCAGCTATTTTGGAAGGCATTGCAGAATGAACCCCAAACTTCCTCGCTTCGTAACTTGCTGCAGCCACAACGCCTCTTTGCCTGTTTCCGCCTACGGCAAGAGGTTTTCCTTTTAGCTCAGGGAAATCCATTTGCTCAACTGATGCATAAAAAGCATCCATATCCACATGAATTATTTTACGTTCTCTTTCCTTTTCCAAAGCTTGTCCGCTTAAAGTTTTCTAGTGCCGTTTATCCTTTTGTGTTAGCTAAATAATGAAATAAAACGGATATTATTTCTCATAAAATAAATCAATTCATTTTTAATAATAACCAAATGAAGAGAAGAGAGTTTTTACAACTAGCAGGAATGGGAGTAGGAGGTGCATTATTAACCGTGCCTTTAATAGGAAATGCGGTCGATATGGACAGACTTCTAGAAAACCCAATAGATGTCTTAGAGAAAAAAAGATTAGCTGATGTTGGCTTAAATGCAGCTAAAGCTAACGGAGCAACATATGCTGATGTCCGAATCGGTAGATACCTCAATCAATATATTTTCACTAGAGAAGATAAACTTCAAAATGCAGTTAATACTGAATCTTTTGGAGTAGGTGTAAGGGTAATAGCAAATGGCACCTGGGGTTTTGCTTCAACTTTAGATGTTAGCGATGCAGGAATTCAAAAAGCTGCTGAAACCGCAACCGCCATTGCAAAAGCAAATGGTAAAATTCAAACAGAGCCAGTTCAATTAGCTCCGGTACAGTCTTATGGTGAAGTTAGTTGGAAAACACCACTTGAAAAAAATGCTGTAGCAGTTCCACTGAAAGAAAAAGTTGATTTGCTTTTATCAGCAAATGCTGAAGCTATCAATAATGGAGCTAATTATGTAAACAGCGCATTGTTCATGATCAATGAGCAAAAATATTTTGCCAGCACTGAAGGTTCTTATATTGATCAAGATGTTCATAGAATATGGCCAAACTTTAACGTAACTGCTATTGATCCTGATAGTGGAAAATATAAATCCAGACAAGCACTAAGTTCTCCTATGGGAATGGGATTTGAATATATGGATCCAAGAGCTTCCAGCAAAAAAGAAGGGCCAGGAGGCACTATGCACTATTTCGACCGATATGATATGATAGAAGATGCAGGTTTAGCTGGAAAACAAACCAGAGAGATGCTAAAAGCAGATTCTATTAAAGCGGGCAAATATGACTTAGTATTAGATCCAAATCACTTAGGCTTAACCATACATGAAAGTATTGGTCATGCAACTGAATTAGATAGAGTTTTAGGATATGAGGCAAATTATGCTGGAACTAGTTTTGCTACCTTAGATAAATGGAAAAGCAAAGACTTCAAATACGGAAGTGATATTGTAAATGTATTTGCTGATAAAACACAGCAAGGATCATTAGGCGCTGTAGGATATGATGATGAAGGTGTTAAGACCAAACGATGGGATTTAATAAAAGATGGAGTTTTAGTGAATTATCAAGCTATTAGAGACCAAGCTCACATCATTAATGAGGATGAGTCTCACGGATGTTGCTATTCTCAAAGCTGGAACGATGTTCAATTCCAAAGAATGCCAAATGTATCATTAGAACCTGGAAAAGAACAATATAGTCCAGATGATATGATTAAGGATGTAGAAAAAGGAATTTATATAGTGGGTAGAGGTTCATACTCAATAGACCAGCAACGTTATAATTTCCAATTTGGTGGTACTTTATTTTTCGAAATTGAAAACGGCAAAATTAAAGGACCTGTGAATGATGTGGCATATCAATCCAATACTCAGGAGTTTTGGAATTCATGCTCAAAAATTTGTGATGAAAGGGATTATAAAACTTTCGGCTCTTTCTTTGACGGAAAGGGACAGCCATCACAAATCAGTGCAGTTTCTCATGGTAGTGCTACTACTCGTTTCGATGGAGTTAATGTTATCAATACTGCAAGGAATATTTAATTCTAATTCAATGGTTTTCGACTATAAAAGGTCTGAAATCTATTAGTCTAAAATCTAAAATCATTAAAAATGGCAATATTATCAAAAGAAGAAGCAAAGCAAATATTAGAAAAAGTAATCAGCTTTTCTACCGCTGATAGCTTGGAAGCAAGCCTTTCGGGTAGTGGAAGGGGCAATATTCGTTATGCTAGAAATTCAGTTTCCACCAGTGGCTTTAATGATGACATTAGCTTAGGTGTTACTGCAAATTTCGGAAAAAAATCAGCGTCATCTACCATTAATGAATTCGATGATGAATCATTAAAAAAGGTAGTAAATAGAGCAGAAGAGTTAGCTAAATTAGCTCCTGAGAATCCTGAATTTATGGAGCCTTTAGGGCCACAAGAATATAAGGAATCAAAAACCTACTTTCAGAGTACTGCAGATATTAGTCCAGAATATAGAGCTGAGGTTGCTAAAAATAGCATTGGCCCTGCAAAGAATAAGGATGTTACTGCTGCGGGATATCTGGAGGACTCAACAGGCTTCTCAAGTATAATGAATTCCAAAGGACTATTCGCTTATTCACAAGAATCCGAATTGGAATTTACCGTGACCATGAGAACGAATGATGGTACTGGGTCTGGTTGGGTTACTAGAGATTATAACGATGTAAATCAGTTTAATGCTGAAGAAGCTTCATCCATTGCACTGGAAAAAGCTATCAAAAGTCGTGAAGCTAAAGCAATTGAACCTGGAAAATATACGGTTATCTTAGAGCCTGCAGCAGGAGCACAGCTTTTAGGCAATATGCTTTATAATATGGGCGCACGTCAAGCGGATGAGGGAAGAAGTTTTCTATCCAAAAAAGGCGGTGGTACTAAAATTGGTGAAAAGATAGTCGATGAGAGAGTTAATATTTATTCTGATCCTTTCAACGAATTAGTTCCAGCCAATGGATGGTCAGGAGATGGCTTAGCAAGAGAACGAACAAGTTGGATTGAAAATGGAGTGGTGAAAAACATGTCCTATGGAAGATATTGGGCACAGAAACAGGGAGTTGAACCTGTTCCTGAACCTGCGAACGGCATTATGGTAGGAGGAGATGCCACTACTGAAGAGTTAATTAAAAGTACTAAGAGAGGGATACTGGTTACGCGTCTATGGTATATTAGAGCAGTAGATCCACAGACTTTGCTTTATACGGGTTTAACTCGTGACGGTACTTTTTATATTGAAAATGGAAAAATAAAGCATCCTATTAAGAATATGCGTTTTAATGAAAGCCCCATAATTATGTTAAATAATTTGGAGGAATTAGGACAACAGCAAAGGATAAATGGGAACTTAATTCCAGTAATGAAAATCCGTGACTTTACATTTACGAGTTTGTCAGATGCAGTCTAATATTTAAATATTATTTCAAGTTAAAGCTTTGATAATTTCAAAGCTTTTTTTTTGCATTTTTATTTATCCTTTGGACTCTATTAAATTATATATTGTCAAATATTTAAATTTAATATTAAAATAGTTTAACTTACTAATGTATTTGAATTTTATTAATGAACTATCAACCTTTTAAATTTCTAAGGAATAAAACACGAATAATAGCTATTACTGTTAGTCTAGTAATGGCTATAATCTTTTCCATTACCATTTTAATAAGTTATCAATATTTTAAAAAGCAAAAATTTCAGCAACTGCAATCAGAATTAAATCTGGTAACAGAAAATATAAGAAAGATTATGAACAATAGTAATCTTGCAGCATTTTCTCTAGGCTTAACTATTGATCCAGTAAAAGATACTGTAGTTAATTTTGAGATAATGGCAAAAGAAATTGCTGAACGCTATCCTTATATCTACGGGCTTCAAATCCTAAGAAAAGGAGAGATTCAATATGTTTATCCATATGATGTACATCAATCAGTCATTGGTTTTGATATTTTAGAAAATGAATTATCAAATGAAGAAGCCCAAAAGGCAATTGATACTAGAGAGATTTATTATGCAGGACCATTAGAATTCCAGCAAGGGGGGATGGGTATTATTGGCAGACTACCTATTTTTTATAAAACAAAATTTTGGGGGTTCTCTGCAGTATTAATTAAAATGGAAGACTTTCTTGAAACCTCAGGAATTACGAACTCCAATAACAAAAATATAAGCTTTCAATTATCGAAAACAAACCCAAATACAGGCAAAAAAGAATATTTTACTAATAGTAATGTAAATAGTAGATTATCACTAGATTACACTTTTGAAAAGGCTGGATGGAAAATAATAGCTATTTTTCATCAAGATCCAATCGTTTATGTAATACTTACTCTTTTCATCTTTTTGGCAATCGCATCTTCTTTTGGAAGTGGTCTTTTTGCTTACCAATTATTAAAAAAACCGGAAGAGTTGGAGTCTCTTTTATCAGAAAAAACTAATCAAATAAAAGAGAATAATGAATATCTATCTTCAATGGTTCAGGCAATTCCTGATTTGATTTTTGTATATGATAAGGATGCCAGATACCTTGATTTTCATGCCTATCAGTTATCACTTTTATATTATCAGCCCAAAGAATTTATTGGAAAATCAACTTATGAATTATTTGATGAAGAATTTGCAAAAAATATTCATAATGCTGTTAAAATAGCTTTAGAGTCTAAAATGATAACAGAGTATTCTTATTATTTAGATTTTAAGGAAGGGAGAAAATATTTTGAGTCAAGATATATGGCCATTAATACCGAAAAGGTTTTAGCTGTAGTTCGAGAGGTAACCGAAAGTAAAGTGAATGAAGAAAAGCTTGCAAAAAGTGAGCAAAAATATAAAAGTTTAGTATCTCAGGCCTCAGATGCCATTTTCTTGGCTGATAAAAATGGAGTTTTATTAGAGTTAAATGAAATTGGTCATGAAATGTCTGAAATACCATTCGATCAAGACGAAAAATTTAATCTTAATCATCTCATTAAATTTGAAGATAGTAACGAAGGAAATCTGATTGAGATGATAAATAAAAAAGGCACTATAATACAAGAAGGGATTCTTATATCTGTAAACAACAAAAGTATCCCCATTGAAATTAGTTGTAAAGTTACTGCTCAAAATCAGATTTTGGGAATCATAAGGGATATTTCAGTTCGAAAAAACTATACTAATTCTATTAAAGAGCAAAATGAAAAATTAAGAGAAATAGCTTGGATTCAAAGCCATGAAGTAAGGGCTCCATTAGCTAGACTTTTAGGATTATTAGATTTGGTGGATAATTATCAAAACATCAGTGAAGAAAGTAAAACTAGAGTTATTCAATCTCTTCGAGATAGTGCTTTGGAATTAGATATTATAATTCGCGATGTAGTGAGAAGAACCGAATTAGCTGAAAATACTATTTTATAAAGGTAATGTGCCTAATTTTTAGCTATTTATCCCTGCTATTCATTACCTTTGATACAAACTGCAAGGTTTAAAATTAATAAAAACAAAGAAATTGGAATTTAAAGAATTAAACTTTCATCCTACGCTTAGCGAAGGCTTGGAAATGATGGGCTTTTTGAAAGCCACCCCCATACAAACAGAAGCCATTCCTAAAATATTAGATGGCAAAGATTTAATAGCCTGCGCACAAACAGGCACAGGGAAAACAGCTGCCTTTGTGCTACCTGTTTTACATAAGATAGCAGTAGGTGGGGAAACAAAAGGAGTAAATACCTTAATTATCGCACCAACTCGTGAGCTTGTACAACAAATAGATCAACAAATTGAAGGTTTTTCTTATTTCACTAATGCCAGTAGTATTGCCATTTATGGTGGTGGAGACGGTGCTGCTTGGGAACAACAGAAAAAAGCCATTAGAGCAGGAGTAGATATACTTGTAGCGACCCCAGGTAGACTTATTGCCTTATTAAACTCAAATGAAACGCAATTGGATAATGTTCAGCATCTTGTTTTAGATGAAGCAGATAGAATGCTGGATATGGGTTTTCATGATGATATCATGAGGATTGTAAAACAATTACCAGAGAAAAGACAAACACTCTTATTTTCGGCTACTATGCCGCCCAAAATCAAAAAATTGGCAGGAGCTATTTTAAATAATCCTGAAGAAATCAGCTTGTCAATTTCTAAACCAGCTGCCGGGATCTCTCAAAAAGCATTTTTAGCTCATGATAATCAAAAAACGCCTTTATTAAAATTCATTTTAGGATCAGGAATTTATGAAACTGCAATTGTTTTTGCAGGTAAAAAAGATAAAGTAAAAACCTTAGAGCGTGAATTAAAAGATATTGGTATGTCGGTAAAGGCTTTTTCTAGTGATTTAGATCAAAAGGAAAGAGAAATTATCATGCGCGATTTTAGAGCAAAAAAGGTTCAGGTTTTGATTGGAACCGATATTATTTCTCGTGGTATAGATGTCGAAAACATCAGCTTAGTGGTGAACTATGATGTCCCTGGTGACCCGGAAGATTATGTCCATAGAATTGGTAGAACTGCTCGTGCAGCTACTAAAGGTGAAGCTATTACCTTCATCAATGAAATGGATATGGAGAAATTCAACCGCATTGAGGCCTTGATAGAAAAATCCATTATGAAAACTAATAGTCTACCCAATCAGATTGGCCAAGGTCCTGAATACGAAGAAAATGCGCGTAAAAGAAAGCCAGGTGGATTTAAGAAGAAAAAGTCTTTCAAAAGAAGAAATTAAAATTTCAGTAATATAAATCATGACATTTAAAGAATTAGGAATATCTGATAAACTGATCAAAGGTTTATCAGAATTGAATATACAGAGTCCGACCAAGATTCAAGAGTTAGTTATTGGTCATTTAATGCAGAATACTGGGGATTTGGTGGCTCAAGCACAAACTGGTACTGGTAAGACTGCTGCATTTGGATTACCTATTTTAGAGCGTATCAATCCTAAAGATGATAAAATACAAGCAGTAATTTTATCTCCTACAAGAGAATTAGCACAACAGATCAAACATCAGCTATTCAAATTCACCAAATACTCTGATAAAGTATTTATGGAGGTAGTATTTGGTGGGGAGAAAATAGAGAAGCAAATTCAAAACTTAAAGCGGCCTACTCAGATATTAGTGGCTACCCCAGGCAGGCTTAATGATTTAATTAGAAGAAAAGCGGTAGATATACGTGATGCAAAATTGATGGTATTGGATGAAGCGGATGAGATGTTAAGCATGGGTTTCAAGAAGGATTTGGAATTCATTTTGAACACCATGAAGCATAAAAAGGATATCTGGTTGTTTTCAGCTACCATACCGACTGATATCAAATACATTATTAAGCAATATTTAAATCCAAAAGCAAAGCAAATACAAGCTTCAGGAAATGAATTGGTGAATGAGAAAATTATGCATCAATACGTTCCATGTGATGCTGATGAGAAAATGATGGTGCTGGATTATTTTCTAAAAACTCAGAAAAAGGAGAGGGGTATTATTTTCTGCAATACAAAAAATTCAGCCAGAGCGCTACACGAACAATTGAATGCAAGAAAAATCTCAACTGGAATTTTGGAAGGCGATATGCACCAAAAAGATCGAGACAAGGAAATGCGTGCATTTAAAAGTAAAAAAATTGATATACTAATTGCAACTGATGTTGCAGCAAGAGGAATAGATGTTGCTAATTTGGCGTTTGTGGTTCATTTTGAAATTCCTAAGCAAGTGGATTATTATATCCACAGAAGCGGAAGAACTGCCAGAGCTGGAAAAACAGGAATAAGTATGGCTTTGTGTACAAAAAATGAAGTCACACAAATCAAAAAAATCCAACAAGAGTTAGGTATAAAAATAAAGTCTGTTCCTTTTGGTTGATCTTGTATCGGTCTAACGATTTGGTTAATTTTTAGTACTAATTTGTTATTACTGGAAAGATAGTTTATATGAAACATGGCATTTGTTCAATAACCGTCTGACCGATAAACTAGGTTAATGGGTTTCTTTTCGGTCTGACGGTTTGGTTCTTAGGCTTATTAATTAGGATGTTAATCTTAAAAGTTGATTATAAAGTTATAGTAGGCTTTTCGATTACCGTCCGACCGATATTCTTATAGATGACTCTTTAGCGATTTGACGGATCGAACCGTCAAACCGCTTTGCTTAAGATATGTCGGGCATTTTAATGTCAGTACATTTGTTGGCTAAGATATATTAGTTAGGTTCATTGATGAGATTAGTCTGTGTCTGACATTGTAGATTGAAAAAAAGGCTAATGGTTAAAAAGATTAATGTCCGACATTTGCAATGTCGGACATAAGCACGGATTTCACATTGTATAATTAAAAAATGAAAAATTTTATTCTATTCATATTTATAATTGGCTTCCTCTCATGTTCCACTGAAGAGCAAAGACAAGAAAGTTTGATTCAAAAGGGATATCAGTCACTGGATAAAGGCCAAACAAAACAGGCTCTAAATTATTTTCAAAGTGCTATTGATATCAATAATGAGAATCCATCTGCATGGAATGGCTTAGGGGTAACTCATTATCAAAACGGCCATCCCTATGAAGCTATCCAGGCTTTTGGAAAAGCTTTGCAATATAAAGAAGATTATACTCGGGCTTATTACAACAGAAGTAATGCATTTTACCAAACAGGAGAATACTATAGAGCACTAGATGACTTAGAACCAGTTCTAGAAACCTATCAAGATTCTGCTTTTGCTCATTTAGCGAAAGGTTTGGCATTGGTTGGCTTAAAAAATTATGAAGAAGCGGAAGAGTCATTTTTAACTGCATTAGAACTTGATTCAGCTAATGCAGAAATTCAAACCAACCTTGCAGCAGCAGCTTATTACCAAAAAGAATATGAAACCTCTTTAAAATATTTAGATGACGCCCTTAAGCTAGATCCTCAAGAGGCAAATGCATGGAATTTATTAGCATTGGTTCAATCTGAGAAAGATGATTTTGAAGAGGCGTTAGAATCAGTGAATAAAGCAATAGCATTACAAGCTGGGCAGCCTTACTTCTTAAACAATAGAGGGTATATTTATACATTTTTGGGTGAATATGATAAAGCTTATGCTGATTTAAGAAAGAGTATAGTCTCAGATGAAAAAAATCCATTTGTCTATAGAAATTTAGGCATTTTAGCGCTTAAAAAAGGCGATTATAAAGAAGCCATAAGACAATTAGAAAATGCCCTTGAAAAGAAAAGTGACTTAAGTTCTACACATTATTATTTAGGAGAGGCCTTCCGATTAAATAACCAAATGCAAGAAGCTTGTGATGCATTTCAAAAATCTGTTGAAATAGAGGATCCAGAAGGTATGGCAGCATTTAAGAAATACTGTAATGATTAATATTCAAAACCGTTAATCCTTCGGAATAAAACAATAAATTCCTTACTTTTGCCCAAAATTTATCCATTAAGATATGTTCGATAATCTCAGTTATAAATTAGACCGCGCTTTTAAAACCCTGAAAGGTCAGGGACAAATCACTGAAGTAAACGTAGCTACTACAGTAAAAGAAATCAGAAGAGCATTAGTTGATGCCGATGTGAATTTCAAAGTAGCTAAAGAAGTTACAGACAGAATCAAAGAAGAAGCTCTAGGTAGAGATGTTTTAATCTCTGTTTCTCCTGGTCAGCTTTTGGTGAAAATAACTCAGGAAGAGTTAGCCAAAATGATGGGAGAGAAGCAAGAGGATATCTCTATTGAAGGATCTCCTGCTACTATATTAATTTCTGGTTTGCAAGGTTCTGGTAAAACAACTTTCTCAGGGAAATTAGCAAATCGACTTAAAAAACAAGGCAAGCAGGTCTTATTAGCTGCTTGTGATATTTATAGACCTGCCGCAATAGACCAATTAAAGGTTTTAGGGGAGCAAATAGGCGTTGAAGTATATGCTGAGCCTGATAATAAAGATGCTGTTAAAATCGCTAATAATGCTATTAAATATGCCAAAGACAATGGTAAAAGTGTAGTTATAGTTGATACTGCAGGTCGTTTGGCTGTGGATGAAACCATGATGAAAGAGATTTCAAGCTTGAAGAAAGAGTTGAAACCATCTGAAACATTATTTGTAGTGGATTCCATGACGGGTCAGGATGCGGTTAATACTGCAAAGACCTTTAATGAGCAGTTAGATTTTGATGGGGTAGTCTTAACCAAGTTAGATGGTGACACTCGTGGTGGTGCTGCTTTGTCCATTAGAAACGTAGTAGAAAAGCCGATCAAGTTTGTCAGTAGCGGTGAGAAAATGGATGCCATAGACCTTTTCTATCCTGATAGGATGGCGCAAAGGATTCTAGGTATGGGAGATGTGGTTTCCTTAGTGGAGAAGGCTCAGGAAACATTTGACCAGGAAGAAACCAACCGACTGTCTAAAAAAATTCGCAAAAATCAATTTGATTTTGAAGATTTCCTCTCTCAATTGCAACAGATAAAGAAAATGGGGAATGTTAAAGACCTATTGGGAATGTTACCAGGCATGGGGAAACAAATTAAAGATTTGGATATAGATGATGATGCTTTTAAGCCTGTAGAAGCTATTATTCGTTCTATGACAATAGACGAAAGAACCAATCCTGAATTAATGAATGCCAGCAGGAAGCAAAGAATTGCGACTGGTAGCGGCACTTCAGTTCAAGAAATCAATAATTTACTTAAGCAGTTTAAAGACATGCGTAAGATGATGAAAACAATGAACAAAATGAGCGGTAGTAAAAGAGGTTTAGCTGGTTTTAACCCATTTGGGAAATAATTATGCATTAGTTTTCTATTTATTACATTGAATTAATAATCTTTTTTAATTGGCCTGATATTACAATTATTGTAGTATCAGGCTTTTTTTTGTTTAGAATTTTGTAATAAGCTAATTTTCAATAGAATAGCCTATAATCGCACGGTTACTTATTGTTTAGTTAATTATTATTAGTCGAAAAGTTTACAACTTTATATAACCATTTCTTGTTTTTAAGGATATTATTTTATTAAATTGACACTTGAATTAAATTAATATAAAACACTGATAATTAAAGTGTTTTGTTTAAAATTAAAATCTATTAAACTTTTTATCATTAATAGCATTATATTTAGACTGTACTTGTGAAAAACTATTTCAGCTATTTTACTTTTCTTACACTATTAGGCCTCTTGCTTATATTGATTGTTCAGTCAGCTGAAGGATCAATTGATCAATCCTCTGTATTAGGTTCTGATGCAAATATGATAGGCTATTTATTTGTTAATACGACCTCAAACCTTACCAATGCCATTCAGTCAATTTCTTTATTTTTATTAAGTTTTGGAATAGTAGGAATCGCTTTTAGTTTCATCAATTTGGGTTCAAAAAGAATAAAGCGGCATAATGATTATTTAGAAACGCTTGTAAAAGATAGAACCAGAACACTAGAGGAAAAACATAATCAGTTAAAAGCTCAAAATGAAGATTATAGAGAGGCTCTTTCATTAATTCAAGACCAAAAAGAAGAGATTGAAACAGCTCAACAGGATTTATTGCATAAAAATAAAGATTTAACTGAAGCTTTTGAGGAAATACAATCTCAAAATGAGCTATTAGACCATGAAAGAGCTAAACTTGAACAGGCCAAAAGGATCATTCAAGCTCAGAACACAAAATTAATGGGGATTGCTCGTAATTTGGATCAACAGGTTCAGGATAGAACCAAAGAATTATCAAGATCAAATAACCTATTATTAGAGAAAAATAAGGAATTGGATGAGTTTATTTATAAGTCAGCCCATGATTTACGAGGTCCAATTGCTCGATTTAAAGGTTTGAGCCAGCTTATTCAAATGGAGTATGATCAAAACAATGATATTAGTGATCATTTAGAACATTTAAATCATTCGGCTAATCACATGGATAACATGTTGAAAAGACTTAGTAATGTCTATGAAATAAGTGCCAGACCAATAAATCCCCAAAAAATTGAAATTTCATTAATTTTAGATACCGTCTTTGATAGATTAAAAGGAGAGGAAAATCTAGATTCCGTTTCAATAGAAGTTAATAACCTTATCGATAAACCAATTCAAATTGACCCAAGTCTATTACATTTAATTTTAAAGAATTTAATTGGAAATGCAGTACGTTTTCAGGATCCTTTAAAATTAAATAAGTGGGTTAAAGTAAATATTGAAATAATTGATAAGTATTTGGTTATCAGTGTAAAAGATAATGGTATCGGAATTAAGAAAGAACAAAAAGATAGCATATTTGAGCTTTTTTATGTTGGCTCAGAGCTTCCTAAAGGGCCTGGTTTAGGGCTTTACATCTGTAAAATAATCACCAATAAGTTAAATGGAGATATTAATCTCAACTATTCAGAAATAGAAAAAGAAACTGAATTTAAAGCTTCAATTCCAATCAAGTCTTAACTTGTTTTCCCAAAATCATTAAATTGGTTAATTCATTTGAATTAAGACTAAAACAAATTGATATGATAGCCCTCTTTAAGCACCTGATGATATTTAGTTTTATCAAATTTATAAACTATAGGTGCACGATTGTTTGAACCCATTCTTTTTTCTTTTGTATCTATTAAAATATTCAGGCTTAGAATTTTCCTTCTGAAGTTTCTTCTATCTATCTTCTTTTGCAATATGGTTTCATACAAAGCTTGTAATTCAGGCATAGTAAATTTTTCGGGTAATAAATTTATACCAACAGGTTTTTGATATAAATCCTGCTTAAGTCTAACGTAAGCCCTCTTAATAATTTCCTCATGGTCTAACATCAGCTCAGGTAGTTCATCCAAGGAAACCCATTGGCATTTTTCAGAAAGAAAATCAGGTTCAGGTTTATTTACCTTTGAATATTCAACTAATGCATAATATCCTATAGATATAAATCTATTTTTAAACCATCCAAGCACATCTTTATCTAAAACATCATTTGTAATTAATTGCTCAATATGAGAAGTTTGAGACCTTTCTGGGTCAGTAAATACATGAAATTGTTGTTGGTATATTCCCTCCAAACCAGTTCTATCTTTTAGCACTTTATCAGCTGCTATTGTTGCGCTTTGATTAATCTTAATAAACCCACCTGGCAAAGCCCATAAATTCAAGTGTTTTAATTTTAACATTAAAACTTTCAACTGATTCTGATGAAATCCAAATACTACACAATCAACAGATACTGAGGGCACATAATCTGAAAAATCCATATAAACTGTTTTTAATCTTTAATAAAATTTCATACTATTGTGTAATAATGACACAATAGGATTTAAAATCATATGATAAACTCAAATTTATCATTATTATTTTATCCAGTAATCTAACATCATAACTATGGAGAAAAAATTGTTTAACATTAAGCCAAATCTGAGACCTTACAAGATATTAATTTTTGTATTGCTTAGCGGTATTGCATTTTCTTGTTCAACTCCAGAAGAGCAGAATGAGAAAGAGGAATTTAACATCTCTTCTGTGATTGAAAAAATGACTGTGGAAGAGAAAGCTCAATTAGTAGTAGGTACGGGTATGTATCTTCCATTGCCAGATTCTATAAAGGCCATGATACCAGAAGGCCTTAGAAAAGAATTGGACACCACCACTGCTTATGGTAAAATGGTGACTAAAATACGCCAATATTTGCCAGGTACTGCTGGTGTAACGGCTGAATTCCCAAAATATGGAATTACAAGTCAGACACTGGCTGACGGTCCCGCAGGATTAAGGATATCTCCTGTAAGAGAAGGGAAAGAAGGAACTTTTTATGCTACTGCTTTTCCAATTGCTACTGTTTTGGCATCTACCTGGGATACTGACTTAATTGAAAATGTTGGACAAGCCATGGGGGAGGAAGTTCTGGAATATGGTGCTGATATTATATTAGCTCCAGGTTTGAATCTGCAACGTGACCCACTTAATGGAAGAAACTTCGAATATTATTCTGAAGATCCACTGGTTACGGGTAAAATGGCATCTGCCATGATCAATGGAATTCAATCTAATGGAGTTGGGACTTCGATTAAACATTTTGCGGTTAACAATCAAGAAACCAATCGTTTATCTGTAAATACAATCTTAAGTGAACGAGCATTGCGTGAAATGTATTTAAAAGGTTTTGAGATAGCGGTTAAGGAAAGTCAACCCTGGACTGTCATGTCTTCATATAATAAAGTAAACGGACTATACACTTCAGAAGACCCTGAATTATTGACAACCATATTACGAGATGAATGGGGTTTTGATGGATATGTGATGACCGATTGGGGCGGAGGAAGTGATATTGTAGCCCAATTAAAAGCAGGAAATGATATGATTCAACCAGGTTCACCTGAGCAAATTCAGGCTGTTGTTAAGGCTGTTGAAAATGGAGAATTGGAGGAGAGTATTTTGGACATCAATGTTGAAAGAATATTATCAGTTATGGTAAAAACTCCTCGTTTCAGGGGTTATGAGAATTCAAACAAACCTGATTTAGAGGCTCATGCTGCAATAACACGCCAAGCTGCTACAGATGGTATGATCCTACTTGAAAATAAGAATAATACGCTTCCATTTGAATCTTCTGTTAAAAATATAGCAGCATTTGGAGCTAACTCTTATGATTTTATATCAGGTGGTACAGGAAGTGGAGATGTTAATGAAGCCTATACAATTTCATTAATTGAGGGCTTGCAAAAAGCTGATTATCAGATTAATGAAGAATTAAAGGAAATCTATGATAATTATATCAAAAAGACACGAGCAAATCAGCCACCACCAGAAAATTTCTTAACAGCACTATTGGGAGGAAAACAACCCATTCCAGAAATGGAATTAGATGAATCAATCGCTAAAGAAATGGCTTCTAAGTCAGATATTGCTTTGATTACTATAGGCAGAAATGCTGGTGAAGGAGATGACAGAAAAGCGGAAGCTGGAGATTTCTATTTGAATGATAAAGAAAAATCAATGATTGAAATGGTTACTAAAGCTTTTCATGCCGAAGGTAAAAAAGCAGTTGTAATTTTAAATATTGCAGGTGTAATAGAAACGGCTAGCTGGAAAAATATTCCGGATGCTGTGTTATGCTCATGGTTACCCGGACAAGAAGCTGGAAATTCGGTGATAGATGTTTTAAGCGGAAAAGTAAATCCATCAGGAAAATTAGCTATTACATTTCCAACTACTTATGAAGACGCTTCTACAGCTAAGAACTTTCCTGGAAGTAGTGTAAAAGGCGAAACGGATGATAAAGAAGATGAATCAGGATTTTCTTTTATGAAAAGAGTGCCTTGGGAAGTGATTTATGAGGAAGATATATATGTTGGTTATCGATATTACCAGACTTTTGATGTGCCTGTTTCCTATGAATTCGGTTATGGAAAATCATATACTTCATTTGAGTATAGTAACTTAACTTTAAATACTGATTCCTTTATAGATCAACTGGAAATTACCGTTAACATCAAGAATGCTGGACAGCTTGCGGGTAAAGAAGTAGTTCAAATTTATGTGAAAGCTCCTTCCGATCAATTGGAGAAACCAGAATCGCAATTAATTGCTTTTGGAAAAACTTCATTATTGGAACCTCAAGCTAGCGAAAAATTGAGCTTTACAATAGCTGCAAAAGACCTTGCATCCTTTGATGAAACAAATTCAAGATGGTTGGTAGAAAGTGGGGAATATACCATCAGAATTGGTGCCTCTTCTCAAGATATTAAATTGACTGATGAATTTTCTGTGAAAGAAGATATTACAGTCGAAAATGTGAATAAAGTAATGACTCCGAATAGGGCCATGGAATTGCTAAGACAATAGTTAGTTTAGTTTTATAGATTGGTTTTAAGGCAGTAACTCTTTTAGGGTACTGCCTTTTTTATGGCCTTGATATAAAGGGATTAGACGGATTAATCTGTCTAATTCTTAATGGTTATGGCAAAGGCTATCATTAAGACGATGTACTAAGCCAACAATGAAAACTTAGAGTTCTCAATGCATTTGGGAACAATTAAAGGCTTTGGTTGACAAACAGTCGGAACGAATGGCTTTAGTTGTTTTGTCAGTTATTTTTAGCTCACTTAATGCTAAAATTTATCTTGATTTAAGATAAATGTAGCAGTTATTCCCATTAACAAACCGACCTACTAAACCAAAAGTATAATTTTAAGTGATATTACTTTAATTATTCACCTATAATTAAAATAGAATTGGCTTTTTTATTCATTTCCTTTTACATAAATTACTTTTTATAATAATTTTAACATCAATAAGCTGTAATTTGTCTCGAAGTGTCCATAAAAATAAATATTCTAATATTTTACTTCATTTTCTCTAGTTTCTTTATCTACAAGGCAGATGCAGGTAATGATGTTCTTGTGGCTGAGGCTATAGATACAGTGGTATCAAATAGTGAAAATTCTCTTAACTCACTTTATTTCTTAGACTGTCCCGCTGACATTGAAGAAACGGTAACTGATGGTTGTGAAAAAATAGTATCATGGCCTGAACCCACTTCTAGTAGTAACCCCGATGTAACTGAAATATCTTCAATCCCTGCATCAGGCTCCAGTTTTCCTTTAGGTGAAACTGTTGTTACTCTCCAAGGCAAAAATAGTGATGGGCAAGTAATAGAGGAGTGTAGTTTTACCGTTACTGTTAAATTACAAGTTACTGAAAATTATGTTTTTCCTGATTCAAAATGTGCGTATGGAGATATTACTAAAACAGTCACGCAGGCATGTAATAGAGCAGTAACATGGCTAGAACCAAGCGTCCCTTGTGATGAAATTCAGTTGCTTGTTGATCCATTTTATGTTCCAGGCGATGAATTTCCAATTGGAACTACAGAGGTCGAGTATATAGCTATTTACAATAATAAGATTTTAGACCGATGTAGTTTTACCGTTACTATTATTGATGATTTCCCACCTGTTTTTGACACTTGCCCCACAGATATAACTGTAAATGCAGATGAAAATTGTGAGGCTATTGTAACTTGGGATGAACCCTCAGTAAGCGATAATTGTGGATCTGAACCTGATCTGACATCTAATTTCAATAGCGGAAGTACTTTCCCATTGGGAACCACAACAGTCACTTATACTGCTACAGATGAAAGTGGAAATATTGCTAGCTGCTCATTTGATGTGACTGTGGTTGATAATACTGGCCCAGAACTAATAAATATTCCTTCCGATATTACCGTTAACGTGGATGAAAACTGTGAAGCAGCTGTTTCTTGGGATGAAATTACTGCTAATGATAATTGTAATGGTCAAGTTAATATAATAACGAATTTCAATTCTGGAGATTTATTTCCAATAGGTGAAACTACAGTTGATATTATTGCAACTGATGATGAAAGCAATGAAAGTACTTCTTCCTTTAAAATAACAGTACAAGATAATAGTGCTCCTATTGTAAGTAATTGTCCATCTGATATAACAGTTTCAGCCAAGGGTAATTGTAAATCATTAGCAGATTGGACTCCACCTGTGTTTACTGATAATTGTGATACTGAGTTGACCATTACATCCAGCCATGACCCTAGAACTCAGTTTTCACTTGGAACTACCCTTGTTACTTATACTGCCACTGACAATGCTGGAAATGAGACTTTATGCAGCTTTAATGTGATTGTTGAGGATGATAATTCCCCTAACTTTACCACTTGTGTAGCTGATATTTTATTATCTGCAAATGATGATTGTGAAAAAATGGCCGAATGGACTACTCCCGAAGTAACCGATAATTGCGATAACGATATTACATTAGAAAGTGATTTTAACTCCGGTGATGTTTTTCCTTTAGGAACAACCACAGTTACTTATACCGCAACCGATGATGCGGGAAATACCAGTAATTGTAGTTTTAATGTTATTGTTGAAGATAATAATGCTCCAGTAGCATTATCTTGTCCTGAAAAGCTAACCATAAATGCAAATTCAAATTGTATAGGAATTGCTGAATGGGAAGAGCCTGTTTTTGAAGATTGTTCGAACCTTAGCATTAGTAGTAATTTCCAAGTAGGAGATGAGCTTCCTATTGGGGTTACAATTATTGAATATACAGCTACAGATGATAATGGATTAAATAGTTCATGTTCATTTGAAGTGGAAGTAATAGATCAAACACCACCAGAAGTAGAAGATTGCCCAGAGGACATAACTATATCTACATCAGACAATTGTGAGGCTACAGTTGAATGGGATGAGCCAACTGCCACAGATCTATGTTCATCAGTAGTTGTTAATTCAAATTTCGAATCTGGCAGTATTTTCTCAGTAGGTACAACAACAATTGAATACGAATTTACAGACAAAGAGGGTAATTTAAGCTATTGTACTTTTGACATCAATGTTGTAGATGAATCTAAAATAATTGTCAATAATTGTCCTGATGATATAATCGTTAAAGCTGAAAATAGCAATGGAACAGCAAATGTAAGCTGGGAAACTCCTACAGCAACAGCAGAATGTTCAGAAATTACGGTAAATTCAAACCATAATTCAGGAAGTTCATTTGAAGTAGGTACAACTACAGTTAACTATACTTTTATTACGGAAAATGGTCAAAGTGAAAGCTGCTCATTTGAGATAACCGTGGAGCCACTTATATTAGATATTGAAATCAATAAATTGATTACGCCTAATGGAGATAGTAATAATGATACTTGGCAAATTTATGGCATAGAGCAATTTCCTGATAATCAAGTAACCATTGTGGATAGATGGGGAGCTGAAATTTATTCTGTAAAAGGCTACAATAATATTGATGTGGTATGGAAAGGTGAAAATAAAAGTGGCGAGATAGTTCCAAGAGGCACATATTACTATTTCATTTCAGTGAAGAATGAACAAGATTTATTAGAAAGAAAAGGTTTTATAGAAATATTAAGATAGGATTATTAGAATTTGATATTTACTTTAGCTAAAAATCATATCTTCTTAATAATCAATAATATATAAAAATTGAATAAATATATAAACTATATTAAATATTTACTTTTCCCGCTCTTATTATTAAGTGGTTTAAGTACTGATTTATTCGCTCAGCAAGGCATTCAATATACGCAGTATATGTATGATGGCTCCTTGATTAATCCAGCTTATGCAGGTGCAGATAATGCCTTGAGTATTTCTTTGCTACATAGGGACCAATGGAATGGGTTAGAGGGAGCACCACAATCTCAAACTTTCTCTTTGCATACACCTTTCAAAAGTCCGAAAGTAGGAGTAGGTCTTTTTATTCATAGAGAAAGCATAGGGGTGCACCAAAACATCCAGCTTGCTACTAATTTAGCTTACCACTTACCATTGGGAAACCAAAGATATTTTTCTTTCGGATTAAAAGCGGGTATGCTAAATGTTAGATCGGATTATCAGTCATTACAAAATGGTAACCCTGATCCATCCGTAAATGATGAGCTTTTTTCAGGAACTGATTTTAATGCTGGTTTTGGCTTCTATTATAAGAGTAAAAAGTTTGAAGCGGGTTATTCCATTCCGTCAATTATAAATAGATCGATAAATGTTAACGACTCTGTAAGCCTGGATCCCATAAACCTTAATCATTTACTATTCGCTCAATACCATATTCCATTAGGAAATAACTTCGTATTAAGCCCCAGCTTTTTGCTGAAATATTTTCAAGCTACGCCACTAAGTTATGATTTTAATATTTTAACCACCTTTAAAAGTGTTTTATCTGCAGGCGTTTCCTACAGAAAGCAAGAATCTGTTGATTTTTTGCTTAGGTTTAACCTTACACCCCAATTCCAAGTAGCATATGCCTATGATTATCCTATTGGAAATGTAAGCAGGTTGGCCCAAGCCTCCAATGAAATTATGCTTCGCTATATTTTCAAGTTTAAATATGAAAATGTGAATTCTCCTCAATGAAATTGATTAATCAGCCATCTACAACCAATATGCTCAATAAAACTATGTTTTTATTTGCATTTATTTTCTTTGCCTTTGTCATAAATTTAAAGGGGCAGGAATCTGTATTTTCGGCTTTAAATCAATCCATAGGGGAGGCTGACAAAGCTTTCATTGCAAAAAACTACGGTAAAGCATTAAGTATTTATGAGGAAATGGCTCAAGATGATAAGGCACCAGAGAATATTGACTTACGGCTGGCTAGGAGTTATTATTTTACATTTCAATATGAAGATGCAGTAAAGTATTATAAACAACACGAGAAAACTAATTTAGAATTTCCTACTGAGGACTATTTCTATTTTGCTGAGGCCCTGACTTCCATCGGAAATATAGAAGGTGCACTACAATATTATCAAATCTGTTTAGACAAAAAGCCTGATAATGAATTATATGCTAGTAGAATATGGCGATTAAGCAATCTCTCTTATTTATATGAGGATTCTATTAAGAATATGGCTCATTATGCGAAAATGAATACGATTCATAGTGAGCTACAGATGGTGCATATTTCGGATAATGAGGTTTACTTGGTATCCAACCAACCACAAGTAGAGATGATCAAGAAAATTGATTCTAAAGAGAATTCGTCATTTTATAATGTAAAAAAAATTGAAACGTATGAAGATCCTTTTTCAATAGTAGCTTTAAATTATGAGAACCCTAAACCAATAGGAAAGTCCTTAAAAACCCCATTTCACTTATCGGCTATTAGTATTTTTAATGATGGAAATCAAATGGTTTTTGCAGCTTCTTCAAAACAAAAGAATGGAAAAGGGAATTATCCTTTACAACTCTATTTTGCGGAAAAGAAAAAAGAGAAATGGTTTAAAATTGCAGATTATGAGCATAATAATAAACAATTTGATATCTCAGAACCAAGCATGAGTAATGATGGGAATACATTGATATTTAGTGCCAATTTCGACAATGGAATGGGTGGAAATGATTTATTCATATCGGTAAAAACAGAAGAAGGCTGGAGCAAACCTGAAAATCTTGGAAATAATATTAATACAGAAAGGGATGAGCGATTTCCATTCTTTCATCAGTCCAATTTATATTTTGCTTCTAACGGACATGCTGGATTGGGAGGGTTTGATATATACAAAGCAAAACTTATGGATAACAATTTACAAGAAATTGAGAATTTAGGCTATCCCATTAATTCGAGTTACGATGAATTATCCTTTAACATCGACAGCCTGGGGCAACAAGGTTTTTTGAGCTCTAATAGGCTAAATAAAGGCTTTGATTTTGATATTTATGAATTTGCTTTAGACTTGCAGGTCTATCCGCTATCAGTAGAAGGTATTGTTAAATTCATTGAACATAATTGGATGGATTCATCTGAACTTCAAGTTCTTCCTTATGTGAATATGGAGCTAATTGACAGAACAGGAAATAATGTGGTAGCTAAGACTAGAACAGATTCAGAAGGAAATTTTAATTTTAAAGTACCTTATTATAGCAAATATAAGATAAGAATTGTAGGAAAAGATTTGGATGGTTTCGTAAGTTTTGAGGTTCCAAAGTTTGCAAAACAAGATTTAAGTTACGAAATAGTGGTGGTGAATGATGACTTTAAAAATAGTTTGAGGGAAGAAAATGAGTAATTTATATTTTGATGGATCTAGAATATCTCCCCAAAAATTAATTGTATTTACACTAATTGTATTTACTTGCATTATTCAATCTTATGTTTCTGATGCTCAGAATAATCAGGTTGTGCAGGTAAAAGCCTTTTCAGAAAACTTAAACATATACCCAAATCTTAGCCTATCCATCAATAAAGGAGAATTTATAAGCCTAAATGAAAATGGGGCAGTATTTGCTAACCTAAAATCTTCAGACATTCCTATTCAATCCATTAAACTAAAGGATGAGACCCTGGAAGTAGCCTCATGGAATTTAAGCAAAGGCATTTTAGAGGTAATTATTCGTAAAAAAAACTATATAGATAAGGAAATAAAGATAGTAAATGAAAATGGGGTAGGTATTTCAAACATTCAGGTTCAATTTACAGGTAAAAAAAAGATAAGTAAAAGAACCAATAGAGAAGGAATATTATCAATTCCCTTGGCACTAAATGAGGAAATAAAAAGTATTAATCAATTTAAAATTCCGGGATATGATATAAAAGATTTCAAAAATCAAGATTCTGTTTTAATTAGGGTTCAAAAAATTCAGTCAGAAGTAGAAGAAGACACTCAGCCTATTGAAAAACAATCAAATCAAATTGTACAAAAAAATGAGACAGGATTAATTCTTCAGCAACTTGACACAATTACTTCATTAAGAGTGTTTTATAAGTTGCTTAATAAAATACAAAGGGATAAGCTTAGTAAAAGTTCTCAAGCTTCTACTTGATCAGAAATTTGATGATCTATATGGTGAAATTATTAATGGGAATTTGTCAGATTCTGGTGATTTACTCAACAATATTTCCGATAGCACAGTGGTGGAAGAAGACATAGATAATTTAATACTCCAAGCTCGTAAAAGTAATCAAAATGTATCTCAACAAAGAGAAGTACTAGAAAAGATACAATTGGTGAGAGATAAGCTAAATGTGGGTTTTGAAAATATGTCAGAGGAATCTAAAGCCAACTTACTAAGGGAAATTGAAGAATTAGAAAATATTTTACAAGCCAATAAAAATGTTTTTAATGAGAATTTGAATACTTATTTAACTGTTATTAATGAATTGAAGAGACGTTTTTTCGATTTGCAAGAGTTGGAAAATCGACTATCAGAAAGCGAGAGAGAAAGGTTAAAAGAAAGGAAAATTTATCAACAACGGTTGTTTTTGACTTTAGGAGTGGCTTTGGTATTTGCTGTTTTAATCATATTGCTATTCTATTTCCGATCTAGATTAAAAAGGCAAAAGACAAAACTTATTGAAGCCAATAAAGTCGTGAAACTTACTAATGAAAACCTAGAGAACATTGTATTAGAACGAACCTTTTTACTACATAAAACTTTTAAAGAATTAGATACAGTATTGTATAAGGCCTCTCATGATTTGCGTGCACCGCTCAGTTCTATTGCTGGAATTAGCGATTTACTTAACAGGGAAACTAATAACGATGAGCTTACAGGACTTTTATTTAAAACGAATAAAAGGATGGATAAGCTGTTGAAAAAATTAAGTACAGTCAGTGAAATTCATCAGCCCGGAGAGTTTGAGGAGTTTGATGTAAAAGCACTATCAGATAAAGTGATTGCTTCATTTAAAAACACCGTTAAAGAGAGAGGTATCCAATTTTCAATTCATATTGAAAATGGAATTTCAGTATTGAGCATCCCGAAACTATTTGAAGTGATTTTGTATCACCTTTTGGAAAATGCGTTTTTCTTTTGCTGGGTGGATAATGATAAGGGGGGTAGAGTCGATTTAAAAATTAAAATTCAAGATGAGAAGCTAGAAATTTCTGTCTTAGATAATGGAATTGGCATTGATGATTTGATAAAACATAAAATATTTGAAATGTTTTATGTAGGTAGTGAGCATTCAGATGGTAATGGTTTAGGCTTGTATATAGTTCAAAAGTCAGCAGAGCTTTTAAATGGAAAAGTGAAAGTAAATAATGAAAAATTTGCCGTTACCAAATTCATAGTTCAACTTCCTATAGATGGTAAAGGCAGTAATACATTAGATTTTTTGAGTAGCCTAAAAGCTTAAAACGCTGTTCGACTTTAAATTTTTATCGGTCTATTAACTGAATAGTAAATTCCTAGATTATTTATAAGGTGCTAATAAGTTTTTATTAAAGAAAACGTAAAATCATAGTTAAAACTCCGCTTAACCCATTAATTTTAAACTTTACAATTTTTAAGAAGTATTATGTTTAATGGAGCAGCATTCCCCAAGGCCTTAGAAGAATCAGTTTTTGAAGACTGGTTAGAAATAGGTAGAGCAAGTAAAATCGGCTATAATTACATGCTTATTATCTGGGATAATTATGATGATGATTATCAGGCTGTATATGTTGAAGAACGTGAGAGCATTCATAAATATGAACGCTATGAGAGTTCCACTGGCCGTGAATCTTTGGTGGCAGCTTATGATTTGTATTCTGAAAGCAGGGTAGGATAAAATGAATGCTAAAAATCATGATTTCGATCTCATAATAGTAGGAGCAGGACCAGCTGGCTTTGCTTGTGCCTATCAGTTAAGAAATCAAGATTTGAAAATTGCTATAATCGATCAGGCAACTTTTCCTCGTGATAAAATTTGTGGCGATGCCTTAAGTGCGGATGTTGTCAATCAGCTTTATAGAATGGATCAATCATTAGGTGAAAAGTTTGAAAGCTTTGCTCAAAAAATTGATTCTCATGGCGTTCGCTTTGTGGCACCTAACCATTCCTTTCTAGATATCAATTACCAAAACCCCAATCACGGAAATGCAGCCGGTTACATCAGTAAAAGGATAGATTTTGATCATTTTCTATTCCATCAAATTAAAAACCAGTCAAATATTGAAGTTTTTCAGTCTGAGAAAGTACTAGATATTAGAAGGAATGCAGAAGGAATTGAGCTAAAGACTGATAAAAGACAACTGATTGCGAGAATGATGATTGGAGCGGATGGTGCGCATTCCATAGTGAATAGGAAGTTAGGCAGCATCAAAGTAGAAAAAGACCATTATTGTGCTGGAATCAGGCAGTATTTTGAAGGAGTTACAGGTTTTCACGCTAATCAGCATATAGAACTCCATTTTTATAAAGAACTATTGCCTGGCTATTTCTGGATCTTTCCACTTCCCAACGGACAAGCGAATGTGGGATTAGGAATGTTATCCAGTGAAGTAAGTAAAAAGAAAATTGATTTGAAGAAGGCTTTATCTGACCTTATTCAATCAAAACCAGATTTAAAAGAGCGTTTTAAAAATGCCAAAGCATTAGAAAAACCACAGGGATTTGGATTGCCCATAGGTTCTAAAAAGAGGCCCATTTCAGGAGATCGTTTTTTACTATTAGGAGATGCAGCCAGCTTGATTGACCCTTTCACTGGAGAAGGAATTGGCAATGCCTTAAGAAGCGGAAGAATAGCTTCAGAATATATTTTTAAAGCATTTAAAAATCAAAACTTTACTGCTGATTATCTTAGGAAATATGACCAAATGGTTTACCATAAAATGTGGAATGAATTGCGGATCAGCCGAAGGATTCAGATGCTACTTCGATATCCTAAACTTTTCAATTTTGTCGTTAATAGAGCCAATAAAAATTCTTCTGTTCGAACCCTTTTAACTTCCATGCTTGATAATGTGGATTTGAAAAAGGAATTAGTGAAGCCTAAGTTTTATTTGAAGTTGTTTTTTGGGGGATAATAAACTTTATAAATCATACTATAAGCCCATTTTTATTCAGCATTGCTTTCAATTTCTCCAAGTCAATAGGCTTATCAATAAAGCCAATTACATTCGGATATTCATCTAATTTAGTCTTATCAATACTTTCAGATGATATCATAATAATTTTAGGTTGCTGTTTCATCAAATCCAGAACATCAAAACCACTCAAACCATCAATATATTGATCTAAAAAGACCAAATCAGGTTGATTTCTATGAATATCCATCAATCCGCCCAATGTATCAACTCGGGAACTTATATGCTCAAACTCGGGAAATATGTCGTCTATATTAGTTTTGAGCCATTTACTGAATATATGATCATCGTCTATAATTAAGTATTTTATCTTGTTCATTTATAAGTTTTAAATTTGATTTGAATCTAAGCTTTTCAAAAGTAAAAAAAAATACTGATTAACTATTAGTGTTTCATACATTCGAACTCATATACAGTAGCGAACTTAAAATAGAATTAAATTTTTAAAGCATATTTACAATCAAAACCACAAATTAGGGCAGGAGCAACTATTTATTTATCTATGATTGAGAAGACTAATAAGCATTTTTGGACTCGCGTTGCCAATAGGCACTATTATTTGTTACTAATAATGCAAGTGAAAAGTGTAAGGTTTCCAAATAAAGAAATACTTGCCCAAACCATTTAAAAACCACAACTTTGAGCTATTACTATGGATGTAAATCAGGAAATTTTAGCTATCACAAAGGCTTCAAGCATTATCAGAAGCGAATCTGTACAAACGCTTTGGAGCGGTTATGGAGAAATAAAACGCTATGTTTTAGAAGGAGGGAAATATCCTAGTGTAATTGTTAAGCATATCAAACTTCCAGATGCCAGTCAGCATCCAAAGGGGTGGAATACTGCCATATCACATAAGAGAAAGCTCAAATCATATCAGGTAGAGCGGCATTGGTATGAAGAATTTGCGCATAAAACGAATGCCTATTGCAGAGTTCCTCAAAGTTATCATGTTGTAGAAGAGGCCAATGAGCTATTATTGCTCATGGAGGATTTGGACGCAAGTGGTTTTCCCATTCGCTTGCATCATGATAAAGTTAGTCTACGTCATGCTAAAAGTTGCCTAAGTTGGTTGGCGCATTTTCATGCCAAATTTATGAATACTAAAGCCGATGGTCTATGGACGATAGGCACTTATTGGCATTTAGAAACTCGACCTGATGAATGGGAGCGGATGGAAAATGACTCCTTAAGAAATGCTGCAAACGCTATAGATGAAAAGCTTCAAAATGCTCAATATCAAACGATTATACATGGAGATGCCAAATTAGCTAATTTCTGTTTTGCTGAAGATGGCACTGTGGCAGCTGTTGATTTTCAATATGTTGGCAAGGGATGTGGAATGAAAGATGTTGCTTATTTTATCAGCAGCTGCTTTGAGGGCGAAGATTGTGAAAAATATGAAGATGAGCTATTGCAGTACTACTTTGGGCAACTTAAAGATTCTTTAGATAACACAATTGATTATCAATCGGTAAAAAAGGAATGGAGTGCACTTTATCGCTTTGCCTGGGCTGATTTGTATCGCTTTCTGGATGGTTGGAGTCCAGGGCATTGGAAGATGCATAAGTACAGCAAACAACTAACTGATAGAGTTTTAAATGAATTAAAGATCGCATGAGGCTTACAGATAAAGATTTATATTCACTTTGTAAGATTGCAGAAGGAGCGGCAACAGCTGCTGGAGAATATATTCAATCTCAGTTTGATCAACATTATCAGAAGAAACAGAAAATAGGAAGTGATTCTATCGCCTCACAAATTGTAACAGAGGTGGATTATAAGGCTCAGGAAATCATTCTTCAGCAATTGAATGACAGTGTCAAACAATATGATTTGGGCTTATTGACCGAGGAAGCCCAAGACGATGCCTCTCGATTGGAAAAGGACTATTTTTGGTGCATTGATCCAATGGATGGAACTTTAGCTTTTACGGAAGGAAGGTCGGGATATGCCGTATCCATTGCTTTGTTGTCGAAATCCGGGGATCCGCTTATTGGAGTGGTATATTTACCCAACTTAGATGACATTTATACTTCCATTAAAGGAAAAGGTTTGCATTTAAATAATGAAGAATTCAAAAGAAAATCGGTTGAAACTGACCTTTTGCACGTTTATATGGATATTAGTCTCCAATCAGCACCCTATTTTGACTTTCTAGAGAAAGAATTTCAAAAGTGGGCAGGCGAGAAGAAAAAGACCTTGCGTACCAAGAGGGTTATGGGCCGTAAGAAACGCTATAGGCGTATTGCATTCCGCTTCGGCTTGTTACTTCAAATTTCCTAAAGAACAAAAAGGAGGGGGTAGTATCTGGGATTATGCAGCCACCCGATTATTTTTTGAGGAACTAGGACTCATTGTTGCCGATAGTTTTGGAAAACAACTCCATCTTAATAATCCTGAATCAACCTTTATGAATAAAACGGGTGTACTCTATGCCACCGATGGTTCCTTATTTGATTTTATCCTCAGACTTGGTTATCAACTCGATGAGATTTAAATATTGCCATTATTATATTTACCTAAACATAAAAATAACTGAATATTCATGACTATTTTTGTGGCTTCAAAAATGATATATGACAGAAATTCAGGAAGAAAGCAATCCCACCGCTTTCAGTGAAGAACAAATTGATCAATGCATCTCCATCTTGGAGACATTGAATTTAGATACCAATCAAATTTTTGACATCCCAAAAGAGAAAAGAACAGCCTTACTGATGGCGGCAGGCTTATTTTCCAGACCGAGTAGAGAGGAATTTCGAAGGAGAAAGAAAGAAGCCCGAAAATCTGAGAGGAGAAAAATCAAAGAAAAGGATAAGGCCGCAAGAAATGGAACTGGTATTAGAAGTGCTCGTGAGGCTTTAATTTTTGAAGCTCCCAAAATGATTTCTTTAACAGGTGAGATTCCCAAATCAGATGTTAAATTAGAAAAGGCACGTGAGTGTTATGTTTGCAAGGATCAATATGATACGTTGCATCATTTCTATGATACGATGTGCCCAAGCTGCGGTGATTTCAATTATGCCAAGCGCTACCAAACCGCAGATTTAACCGGTCAAGTGGCGCTGATCACAGGTTCTCGTTTGAAAATTGGCTATCATATTACATTAATGATGTTGAGGGCAGGGGCCACTGTCATTGCCACTACTCGTTTTCCAGTAGATTCAGCGCTCCGTTTTGCTAAAGAAGAAGATTACCACAAATGGAGTCATCGACTGAAAATTCATGGTCTTGACTTAAGACATATTCCTAGCGTAGAGATTTTCTGTAATTTTATTGAGCAGCAATACGATAGGCTGGATGTATTGATTAATAATGCTGCACAAACGGTAAGGCGACCAGCGGGATTTTATCAACACTTAATGCCAAATGAAGAAAAGCCCATTTCTGAATTACCAGCCTCAGCACAAGATTTGCTTTCAGATCATCTTGCTTGTGTAAAAGAACTGCAAGAACTAAGTGAGGGAGTTGCAGAAGGCCAAAAGAATCTGCCCGTAAGTTGGCATGGAAAAAGGCTAGGAGTGGGGCTCAGTAATTCAGCTAAGCTGTCTCAAATTCCATACAGCATAGATAATTCATTAAGTACGGAGGAAGTATTCCCGGAAGGAAAATTAGATGCTGATTTGCAGCAAGTGGATTTAAGAAAAACGAATAGCTGGAGATTAAAATTAGGAGAGATTAATACCATTGAAATGGTAGAAGTGCAATTGGTAAATGCTGTTGCTCCTTTTGTGCTATGCAATCGCTTAGCGGATCTGATGAAGAAGGATGATACAGGTAAGAAACATATCATTAATGTCTCCGCTATGGAAGGAAAATTCCATCGATATCATAAAGAAGATCGTCATCCGCATACGAATATGGCAAAAGCGGCTTTGAATATGATGACGCATACTGCAGCATCTGATTTTGCCAAATATGGAATTTATATGAATGCGGTAGATACAGGATGGGTAACGGATGAAGATCCAGCTGAATTGGCGAAAAAGAAGGAAAAAGAACACGACTTCCAACCGCCTTTAGATATAGTGGATGGTGCAGCCCGTGTGATGGATCCCTTATTTGATGGCATCAATACCGGGAAACACTGGTGTGGCAAGTTTTTAAAGGACTATAGGCCGATTGATTGGTAGCCCCCTTAATCCTCCAACTTAACAACATTCTTTTTTAACCACAAAGACACAGTAGAACACAAAGGAAAATAACTAAAGTTATTTTTTTAGGATATTAGTGGTACTTGAGAATTCAAAGCTTAACTTAATAGCATTGAAGACAAAATTGGGAATGCACACCGAATTTTTTTGTATTTTAATTTTGTTTTACAAAGCATTAATATTCAGAACAAATTGTTGAATTTAACTATTTACTACTTATTAAAATCCGTGAGATCAAAGTTAGCGTGATCGTGCTCAAAAAAGCGGGCTATTTCTGTAAAAAATAATAGTACGAGCTAGGAAGCTCGCACCCAATGTCGTTAAGTTAAGGATTTTATTATATCTCGGGCATCTGTTTTTACTCATGCCTGACAATGCAGTTTAATTGTTTCTTAATAGAAAATTAATAAAATCCGCCAGAGGCGGTAGTAGTTTCCACTAGCCGGAGGCTAGGAAGGAAATTATTTTTCTATCGCCATGCTCTGGATGGTGATGGTTACTCGCCTCTGGCGCTGGATAATAAGACTGCAAAAGTTTCTTTGTCTCCAATTATTCAATAATTGCTTCAAGCTTTTTTTAATAGCGATTTGTATTCATTTTTGAAGTCTCATACTGGTGTAAAAGTATTAAACTAGAGCAGTTTTTCTTAACTTAACGACATTGAGCTCGCACCAGCAGTCTGAATTAAAGAAACCTAAATATTTGAAAAACAAACAATTACTGTTCATTGACGGAAGTGTAAATAACCAACTCAAAGTGGGCTGCGGTGCTGCTTTGGTGCTTAATGAAACTGAGTTATCTGAAATCGATCTTAAGGAAAGAATTAAAATAAAAAAGTTCAGTAACACCTCTTCCACTAAATTAGAGCTTCAGACCTTGATTTGGGCACTAAATGATCTTGATGATCACATTGAAAAAGTAGTAATTTATACAGATTCTCAAAACATTGTGGGTTTACCAGCTAGACGTAAAGCCTTGGAAGAAGCAGATTATCATTCTAAAAAAGGAAAGCTATTAAATCACCATGAGCTGTATCGGGCTTTTTTCAAAATTACCGATAATTTGGATTGTGAATTTGTAAAAGTGGAAGGACATCAAGCTAGCAAAAACAAAGATGATTACGATAAAATCTTTACGTTGGTAGATCGAGCTGCTCGAAAAGCTTCAAGGGATTTAAAATCTTCTAGTTAAATATAGTAAGTGAATTGCTTAGCCCATGGTCAAAATATTTCGCCCTTTCAGGGCTGGGTTAGGTTTAGTTTTTTAGGAAGTAGGGCTTTACCCTACTTTAAGATATGTCGTCCCTTCGGGACTTTGTTAAATCTATTATTCAAGAAATATTTCAGCTTTAAAATAAGGGATTGGTTTTTGTTTTTTTATCATTTTAATGTTCATTCAAGTCCTGAAAGGACGTAATACCACAACACAGGGTGAAGCCCTGTGTTATAATAGATCACCCTCTAAGCCCTGAAAGGGCGTAATATTGTATTGTGGCCAGAACTAAAAAAATCAAATTCACTTGCTTCTAAAACCCATTACTTTGAAGTAATAAACATATTTATTGAATTGTTACAGGAACTTGAAACATAGTTTGATCCCAGCTAAAGTTTATATTGGCACCATTATCAGTTGAGCTAAAACCGATAGTGAAAGTCTCTACTGCTGAAGTAGGTTTTTGTACCGGAACTTCAATAGTTACCACATCCAATTCATAATCCGGTTCTGCAGCTCCAAAGAAAACATCTGTTTCGCTGTTTAAGGTGATTTCGAAGGTTTCAGGACCTGGAACTGCATACATTCGATAAGTTCCAGCCTCTACTGCTTTGCCTCCGAAATTGACATCTTTATTAAAAGTGATTTCGGTTGCTGCATTGGCGCCTAATCTCCAATATTTTCCATAAGGCTGCAAAGCCCCTTCACTTTCCTCTCCAAATATCAATCTGCCTTTTTTTGAAGGTTGGCTATAATCAATGGTGATTTCCAATCCGCCTTCATTATAACTGACTGTTGCGGGTGGACTAACGGGAGTAGCAAAAAATAATCCGTAAGCTACCCAAATAATCAATACGAGCACTAAGCCTCCAAATCCAATTAAAATTTTCTTTTTCATATCTTTTCTTTAAAATGGTGAATTACAATTATTAAGGAAGATATCCAAAAAGTTTATTGAATGCACTCTTTTTTTAAAAGAAAAGTTTTAAAGCTTACAAAGATAATATGGTATATTCCACCCGTCTATTTTGCTTTCGCTCTTTTTCAGTTTTTCCATCTGTCACAGGTTTTGATGAGCCATAGCCTTTGGTTTTAATTCTTTTCTCTTTAATGCCTGCTTGCACTATATAAGCTTTTACAGCATCCGCTCTATCTTGTGACAAGATCCTGTTTAGCCTTGCGGAACCTCTTCTTTCAGTATGCCCTCCAATTTCAATTTCCATGGTTTCAGAGGATCGCATAAACCTTATTAATCGATCTAATTCAGGATGTGAAGCTTCTAGTATTTCATAGCTCCCTTGCCCAAAATACACATTATTCAAACTAATAAAGGAGCCTTCGCTTAGCGGACTCAAATAAATATCTCTGGTTATCTCCTGATAGTTCTCCTTCTGTTGCAAATCGATATTGTCGTGGGTGGATAAATAGCCCTCTAGCTGCGAATAATAGCCATAATGTTTACCGTAAGGAAGAATGATTTGGTAGCTGCCATCCGATGCATTCGACCTTACGGAATTCTGTCTTCTTCCTTTGGGTAATGATTCAAAATAGAGCTGTGCTTGTAAAGGTTCTTTTGTGTTGGCATCTAAAATCCTGCCTTTAATCAATACTACAGGGTCGGGTTTTAGCTCCTCGGGTAGTTTTACTCGGTAGATATCTAATTGGGCAGCACTATCACTTTCGGAAACCATATAAGCCCAATTTCCGTGAGCCGGAATAGTAAAATAACCGTCCCAATTAGGAGTGTTAATTTCAGAACCTAAATTAATAGGCTCACTCCATTCATATCCTTCATCATCCAACATACGGCTCATAAAGATATCCATATCACCATAACCAGAATGGCCTTCACTAGAGAAATAGAGCGTTTTCCCATCCGCAGCCAAAAAGGGAGCGCTTTCATTGCCAAAGCTATTGATTACTTTCCCTAAAGTCCTTGGCCCAGACCAAGAGTGGATATATGAGGTATAATTAGACAGATACAGGTCATTCAGCCCCTCATTGTATCCTGTTTTTAAAGATAGCACCATACTTTTTCCCGTAACAGAAAGGCTCGTTTCAGCGGTATTGGAAGAGTTGATATAGCTTGATATCTTCACTTTCTCAGGAATAGACCAATGGTCATCTTGCCATTCAGTCATTGAATAGCCATTGCTAGTCAAGCTGAGGCCATCTTTTGAATAGGTATTGCTTAAGAGTAGCTTGGAATTATCAGTAGCAATCCCCATTACATTATTGTGGCCAGGTGTATTCAAAGGAAAACCCAACTTCACAGGAGGAGCCCATTGATCATCCTCTAATGTAGACTGCCATATCTCCTGGGCCAAATCATCTCCCTCACTTCTGGTGAAGTATAAGTTTTTTCCATCATAAGAGACAATGGGGTTAAGTTCTTGCGCCTTGGTATTTATGCTTTTGGGCAACTTTTCCTTAATCAATTTAGCCTTCGTGTCCAGTTGATTAATAGGAGGTTTATCCTGCAATACGTTAAAATAATCCACGCTTATGCCAATATCTCCATTCAAAACCATACCTATTCTGCCTCCTTGAAAATGAACCTTACTCTCAGGTATTTGGGCAACTTCCTGCTCATTTATGCTGAAGAAAATAGTTTCTCCACGCTTATGAATAGTCAATTTATTGTCTTGGCCTTTCTCCCGAATTGCAGCAGACTTTTGCCAGAGCGTAAATTCCTTGATTTTTTGTCCCCAACTTGAATAGATCTTATAACTTCCAGATGAATTAATAATAAAAGAAAAGGTTGATTTACTACTGAAATGAGATCCCCAATGGATACCATAAGAGCCCTTGAATTCACCCTGAGTTTGCTTTATCAAAGCTTCTATTTTATAGTCTGATTTAGGATCAATTGCGATGTGGGTATAAGTACCAAATCTATCTGTTTTATTGGACCGATCAATGCTTAAGCGCTGACCGTCATAATGATAATGGGCATTGCTATCACTTTTGAACTGCCATCCATAAGTGGGAGATGTAAAATCTTCCTGCATTAAATAGTTGGTTTGTGCAGACAAGAAAAGGGGAGAAGTGCAGCATAAAAATAGCAGCAAAAAGTACTTCATAAGTTTATTTGAGTTCAATTAGTGCGCTAAACTAATAGAAAGCTTTTAATAATGCCAAATGAACAGCAAAGGGAAATACAAAATTGGTTACTGAGAGTGGTCTTAAACTATTCTATTTTTATCGTAAAAATTTGTCTCTCCATCTAAGGTTTCAATTCCTTCATCTAAACCCACTTTTCTATCTAAACTTAAAATTCTAAATTAGATATAGTAAAATTTCAACTAAAACCTATAAGATCATGCCTGCAAAACATACCCTTACCAAAGAAATACATAAAGAAACAAAAAGAGGAACCACTGGATGTGGAACTAGTTTGAAAGACCGTCCTAGCCAATGGGTTTTTACAAGGAACAAAATTACTTGTGAGAAGAATGGGTGTAGGAATTAGATTTCTACTTTATTATCTATTCAAAACAAATCAAAGTAATTAGACGGCTTTAATTCAAAGACTATAGTCGTCTTTTCATTTTTAACAAATACAATTTCAATCCTCCCAACCGCAAAGTGTTTTCTTAGATTCTTTAGCATCGGATAAGGTGACTTTAACCACTTCTGCTTTACATGCATTTAAACCCCTGCAATCTTTTTTATAGTGGTACTTTTTAGCGGTTTTGCTGTCACAAATGTAAACATGATCAACTACCGTATTAAATGAAAATAGTAAGATGGTAACAAATAGGATAGAGCTCTTCAGGAATTTCATGGCTAAAGTGTTATGTGCCACCGATTATAGACAATAATATTGTATAGTGAAGTAGTATAATTGAATAAAAGTAGCACTCTCTGTCTAAGATTTTAGTTTATTCGTCTAAAGCAACTTTTTTATGTAAACTAAAAGTACTAGTTTACAAATTAATATTTTAACTAAACCTAAATATCATGCCTGTAAAACATACCCCAACTCAAAAAGTTATTTTCAACACAATTAAGCTTTAATAATGTCATTTTTGGATTTCAAAAGATTTTCTATTACTAAATTATTTGGAGAAAAAGATTTCGATATTGTTATCGAAAATAATGTAATCTTATTAGTAGCAGAAAATGGCTCAGGTAAAACAACTCTTCTAAGAATTATTTACTACTTTCTCTCAAAGCAATGGATACGGTTATTAGACTTCAATTTTGAGTCTATCGTTGCAAATGTGGAAGGAAAAAAAATTCAATTCAATAGGGATGAATTTCTAACCAAACGATTTGATGATATTCCAGTTGATGATTTAATCAAAAAATATCCAGTGTACAAAAGTTTTTTAGAAAGTGACTTAAAAAAAATTGATGTACTTGATTTAATAAGAAATCCGATTAGGGCAAGACAACTAGAAAGTGATTATGATATCCCATTAAACCTTCTTATTAAATTAATAGATGATATAACTCAAAAAATGTTTTCATCTTTAAATGCGAATTGGAATGAAAATATAATATACTTACCAACTTTTAGAAGAATAGAAAGAGAATTTTCAGATCTTTTTAATGATTTAGATAAAAGACTAGAATTAAGATTAAAGTCAACTTTACCTAAATACATATATACGAATACAAATGAGTTGGACAGTCTTGATGAATTTAATGACAAAGCATCTTTAGGACGTGAATTAAGTCAAATGTTTACGAATTTATGGAGTAGTAGAGACTTAGAAAATTGGAAAAGGAAAGAGGCTGAAAATTTTCACATGGAGTTAGTGGAATTTGGTATGTCAGATGTAAAGTATCATGTGAGAAATTACATAGCGCAAAATGTTGATAAATCTACCAAAAAAATAGATGGAAATGATAAATTAAAAACATTTTTGAGATTTTGTAATGAATATTTAATTTCAGACAAACTAGTCATAGAAGGCAGAAATCTAACAGTGAAATCTAAATCCGGTGAAGTTCTTGATTTAATTAATCTTTCATCAGGTGAAAAACAGATAATTTCTATATTCGCTCATTTATGTTTAAACCAAAAACCACCCATAATAATTATAGATGAGCCAGAACTTTCACTTTCAATTAAATGGCAAGAAACATTAATATCTGATATTATGAAAGCCGGAGCAAGGTTTTTAATTTCAGCCACGCATTCGCCTTTTATTGTTTCTGACGAATATATGAGTATGACTCATGGTTTAAACGAATTCAATAAATAATGGATTTCATAGACATATTTTTTCAAAAAAGAAATGATTATCAATCAAGGGCTGGAAGTTTAAAATTAAAACAAGAGTATAAAAAATTCAGTAAAACTGTTCATCTATTTTTGGAAAGTGAAGATGATTTTGAGTTTTATAGACATTTTCTAAATAAATTCTATAGTGGCTATAAATACTATCCTTATGCCCAAAAGGGAAAACAGAATGTAATAAAAGCTTACAAAGAAATGGATTGGGATTCATATTCAAGATATAGGATTTTATTTCTTGTAGATAAAGATTATGATGACCTTTTAAATCGAGATTTCATTAAAGCTTCAAATTTTTTTAAAACTAAATATTATTCAATTGAAAATTATCTTGTAAATGAGAAAATATTAATCTCAATACTGAATAGAGTTTACAATATAAAAGATGAAACATTACAGCAAGAAGCTTTAGATAGCTTTAAAGCTTCCTATCAAATTTTTGTTAAACACATTTTAATAGTTACTGCATGCATTCTCATTTACAGAATGGAGGAAAAACATATTAACCTTGAGAAATTAAAGATGGAAAAGATGTTTTACTTTAATGGCACTCAGATTGAAAAATTAAAATATCTTGAACCAAATTTGCATCAATCAACTATGCAAGATCCAACTTTACCAAGTTCAAAAAAAGGAAAATTTACTAATAAGAAACTTTTAGAATATATTCTCCAAAGTACTGGTGCTGACGATGAATTAATCAATTATAAAAAAATATTAACAAACCTAAGAAAAGTAAATGAAATTAGTGAACCAAAGAAGGTAGTAAGAGGAAAATTTGAGTTATGGTTTTTTTTTAGTTTTATAGAAAGTTTAGAAAATACTTTAATAAAAGATTTAAATAATGAAATTGATAACTTTAACAGAACAGTTTCATCTGATATGAAGAAACCAAAATATAGTAGAAAATATGAAATAAATCATAAGAATGTTTTTGATCTGCTTAGCTCAAAAGTGGAAACTCCAACGGATGTGAAAAACTTTTTGAAAAAAAATAAAAGGAATGGTTACATATCGAAAATACGAAATCAAATCCTTAAAATCACGAATACAATTGAATTCAATTTGAGAATGAAATACTGAAAGACATGGATAATATTAAAAGCATATTTAATGATAAAATATTTCGCATCCCTGACTACCAAAGAGGGTATTCTTGGGATAATACACATTTGAATGACTTTTGGCAGGATTTAATGAACCTTCAGCGAAATAGAATTCATTATACTGGAATGATAAGTGTTGAAGAAGTTCAAAAGAAAGAATATTCAGAATGGAAAGAAGATAAATGGATTATTGAAGGAAAGAATGATAAACCATATTTTATAGTTGATGGGCAACAAAGAATAACTACTATAATAATCCTTATTTGGACAATCTTAGATCAAATAGAAGAAGATCAAGAATTAAGCTTTGAAAGTAAAGATCAAATCAGATCAAAATATATTTATACTGAAAATCCAAAGGGTGATCAAAGATCATATGTATTTGGATATCATAAAGATAATCCAAGCTATGAATTTCTTAAACAGGAGATTTTCGAACAAGTTGATAACAATCAACAAATTGATTTAGAAGAAACAGCTTATACTAATAAATTATTAAATGCTAAACATTTTTTTGTAAAAAAAATCACTGGTTGGAATTTAAAAAAGCTGGAAAATCTATATAATAAAGTAACAAAGAGTCTAAAATTCGATTTTAAAATCCTTCAAGAAGATCTTGATATTTTCATTGTATTTGAAACAATGAATAACAGAGGTAAACCACTATCAAACCTTGAAAAATTGAAAAATAGACTTATTTATCTTTCAACTCTTTTAAAAGATGTCGAAGACGAAAACAAGAAAGAACTTAGGGAAAGAATTAATGATAAATGGAAGGTCATTTATAAATACCTAGGACTTAATAAAGACAAAAAATTAGATGATGATTCATTTTTGCAAAGTCACTGGATAATGTACATGCGATATGAGCGAAGAGAGCCAGAGTTCTACGCAATCGATATATTTGACAGGGTTTTTACAACTCAGAGGGCTCTTAAAGGCGAATTAAAGTATGAGGATGTTGATAATTACATAAACAGTATTGGAAAAGGTGCTAGAATGTGGTTTTGCATGTATAATCCTAGTCACAGACATGCTTGTGAAATTCTGCAATCAAATGATCTTATCATATGGCTAAAAAAACAAAATCGATTAGGTTTTAAAGCTTTTGCTCCGCTAATTCTGGCTGCTTTTGTTAAGGGGATTCAAAATGAAAAGGTCTTAGATTTATTAATCTTAACTGAAGCATATGTTTTTCTTATTTTCAATGTTTCAATTAGGAGGTCAAATACTGGAACATACCATTTCAATGCTATGGCTAGCCAGCTTTATTCTGATGAATTAACTATAGATGAAATAATTGATGATATAAGTCTTTGGATTTATGGAGACAGAGATGTTCACGGTTATTTTGATGAAAGTAACTTTTATAGTTTTTTAAAGGATCTATTTGTTAGAGATACTACAAATGGATACCATGATTGGAAATATCTTAGGTACTTTTTATATGAATATGAACTTTATTTAAATAATAATTCCGAAAATGATATGGATTGGAATAAATTTAAAAATATCCATTATGTAATGCCTCAAAATCCACACCTTAATTGTTGGAAATCAATATTAAATACCTATAGTAAAATGGATAAAAAACATTTAAGTAACAGTTTAGGTAATTTCGTACTTTCTACAAACAAATACGATGAAGATGAAGAAATGTGTTTTGAAGATCAAAAGCACCTTTTTATTAAAGGATGTAAAATGGAACAGGCATTAGTCTCATATGACAATTGGGGATATGAAGAAATTGAGCAAAGAGGGCTTGACATGCTTTCATTTATGGAAGTAAGATGGGATATCGATTTAGGTAATTCAGAGCAAAAGAATAAATTACTTTTTCCTTACACATAAATTGATTCCCTCGTTGCCGCCATGCTTTGCATGGTGGAAAGGTTTTAGCCAAAATAGTGGGAGAGAAGTGAATTTAGAAATCAGATCCACCACCTTTTTCATACTCAATCTTAAGTATTCGCCAGTTGAATTCACCAGCAGGAGTTTTTACAATGACTTTATCACCTGCAATTTTGTTTAAAAGCGCTTGTGCCAAAGGTGAGTCCATCGAAATATAATCTTTATTGCCAATAAGCTCTTCGTATCCCACAATACGTAGTCGTTTTTTTAGTCCTCTATCCATATTCTCAACTTCCACCCAGGCGCCAAACATTACTTTACCTTCCTGATGAGGATGATAATGTATAACTTTAAAGTTATCTATGCATTTGCGTAGGTAACGAATGCGACTATCAATTTCACGTAAGCGTTTTTTATTATAATGATAATCAGCATTTTCTGATCGGTCGCCTAAACTGGCGGCCCATGAAACCTTGGCCGTAACATCTGGGCGTTCAACTTTCCACAAATGATCATGCTCTTCGCGCAACTTTTGAAATCCTTCAGCAGTAATCATTTGCGAACGGTTAAGTTTAGGAAGTGTTGATTCTGGAATTTTACGTCTCATGTTTAGATTGTCTTATTATAGCGCAGTCGAAAAATAATAGATTAATAAGTGTTTCAAAAAGAAGTGTTATTCTTAAATTAAAAAGTGAAAATGAAAATTGACAAAATACCTCTCATGGGATCAGTTCACAACATTGAATAAATTGAAGCCTCAATGAGAATATGAAAAGTTACAATTTTTTCAATTAAATTATGAAAATAACATGCTCATAATTCATTTTCTAAATGATTTATATTCATTTTTTAAAAGCGGGCAATCTATATTTTTTGGGAAGATCAATTAGATTCTTATCAATTGTTATGTGAGATACTTAATATTTAGTATGTTCAGTCCATGAAAATCCAATTTGCATCAGATCTTCACTTAGAGTTCATAATGAACAATGCTTATATTGAAAAATACCCTTTGGAAGCTAAGGGAGATATTTTGATTTTGGCAGGTGACATTATTCCATTCAACATGCTGCATACTGCAAATAACTTTTTTGATTATGTCTCTAATAATTTTGAGAAAACCTATTGGATTCCTGGTAATCACGAATATTACAGATCCGATATAAATGATCGAAGCGGTTCATTTCAGGAGAAAATTCGAGATAATGTTATTTTGCTGAACAATAAATCAATTCAATTCGAAGATTTTACAATCATATTTAGTACGCTTTGGACTTCAATCGGGGATAAGTATGCAAATGAAGTAAAACGTGGCATGAATGATTTTAGAGTAATTAAAGATGATGGTTTAAGCCTTAGACCAAAGAAGTACAATGAACTTCATCTAGATTGCCTTTCATTCATTCAAAGGGAATTAGAGAACTGCAATGAAGATAAAAAGTCTATAGTAGTCTCACATCATGTTCCTACCAAAATTAATTACCCATCAAAATACTTTGGTAGCATATTGAATGAAGCATTTGCAATTGAACTCAAAGATTTTATTACCGACTTTAAACCTGATTATTGGATTTACGGCCATCATCATGCTAATAGAAGAGATTTTCAAATAGGGGAGACTCAATTGATGACCAATCAATTAGGATATATTGACTATCAAGAACATCAAGGATTTAGTAGATCTAGAACTATTTTTTAGAATTAAATTGTCGTTTTATTTTTTTAATACTTCATATTATAGTTTTTTGAATTTATGTCTTGGTGAAAAGATTCGCTTTCAACTTTTGACAATGTATATAATTTATAGAGAGATATGGATGTTGGTTGAATTGCAACTGCCATAGATGAATTTAGGTTTGTTGTAAACAAATGTTTAAAATCACTTAATTCAATATCATTCTGCATGCATACATTCATAAAATTGAGGATAATATTTTGTTTGTTTTTAAATTCTCTTAGGATCCGATGAACATCTAAATATTCTAAGTTTGTCTTACACAATACTCCAGGATTATTTACACTTCCGTGAGAAATGAAGTGTATGGTTTTAGGATGCACATTATCTAGCCTTAAAATTTCTTGTTTTAATTGAACTTTATCTTCAATAAACTTCACATCCAATTGATCTGTTAGAGGTAGAAATTCTTCGGTAATAAAATCATTGTCAATTAATAGTTCAGTAAGGCCATCAAATTGATTATTGTCTTTTATCTGGTCTATAAAACATAAAATATAAATTTTCCCCCAATATTCAGATTTAATCATATATCATGTAGTTAAATGAAAATTTAATATACACAAAGCAAATAGTAAATTTTATCTAAATTTAGATTTAATGAAATTCTGAATATCATGAATAAAGAAAAGGAAATTTTTAATGATCCGAATGGAAAATTTGTAATCGCAATTGATTCCACATGGAAATATAATAAGAATAATCAAGATAAAAGATTGCATCAATTTGAAGTATCAAAAGAATGTGTATTCCAAATAAGTTGTAGACCAATAAATGATCGTATTTCTAAAATTATTGAGAATAAAAAGATAATTCCTCATGATTTCAGTCTACCAAATTTAAGCTACCACGAAATATATAATGAACAGGATGATATACACTCATATATCTGGATGTGTCAAATTGATGATCATTTTATAATGTCAATGTATTTTTACAATCCAAAAATCAAACCTCCAAAAGATATCGGTCTCGATCTAATGGGAATCCGCATGAGTTTGCAAAATATTCAATATAGTAGAGAGGAGAAATTTGTAAATAAAGAAGCGGCTAAAGATAAGAAAGGGAAGAAAAAAGACTATTTAAATATAGAAACATGGAGAAATCCGCAAGTAAAGTTTCTTCAATCTATAACAAAAAAAGATAAGGCATCAATTAAAAGAATATCACCTGTTGAAATAGATGTGGTCAAACTCTATGCACTATTAAAGTGTAAAGTTTCCCAAAGGCCTAATGGCTTTTATGATAAGGTAAGAGTCGGATTACCATTGGATAATATGATATGGTGGGACTTTGTTGTCGAATGTGATAAAGGGTATTTTCAAATCTGGCGAACTCCACACATGATTGAGGCCATATTTGATTTTGATGAAGATTTTGATTTGATCGATTTTCTAGAGAAGAATATAAAAAAATACTCCAAAGAGATTATTGAGACCATTGAGAAATTCGATCATCATACTATATATATAAATCATTATAAAAGTTACAAAGAATGTGTCAATACCCTTTGGAAAGAAATTTCAATGATTGATTTAACACCACCTGTAGCTCCAACTCTTCATATTTCTAAAGGAAAGGAATTGGAAAATTATTCAAAGGCAATACCAGAATTTACAGAAAAGAGCGTTAAGTATCATGCTCTTGCAAAGTCTTTAGTTCTAAATGCGGCTTTCGAAATAGAGTCGTATCTGAACTTGATAATTAGGGTTGGGAGAAGTAATGAATTAAGACACTATCCAGAAGTATTAAAGAAATTCTTACGTCAAGATTTTTCATACAAAATCAAGAATCTCAGGTTTTATACGACAATCTTCGTAAAAGATTTTGATTTAAAAAGTAATGAATATAGGGATGCTAAGGAGTTAATGACTATGCGGAACAAATATGTCCATTTTGATGAAGATTCAAGACATAATAAGCTTGGCGAAATACTATATGATGATAATTATCCATTACATCCAACAGATGCTGACCGTCCTGCGATTGAATCTATCAAAAAAATGTTTCATAAACCTGAATTTAAGAAAGTCAAAAACGCTTATGAAGTCTCTCGAGCCTTTGTAAACTATTTAGAATCCCTAATTCATCCAGAAGTAAGGGATAGTATAAGATTCCTTCTTGATCAAAATCCTATTGGCTATAATGAGAATACTGGTGCATATTCGGCAGTCAATAACCCAGCAAGCATTGACTTTTTCGGTGGTTTCAAAGAGGACAGCAAAAGTTTAGAATAGTGCAATTGAACACAGAATTGTACTTTATTATTTTATTTCGTAAGTCTTTTAAACTTATAAATTCATTTTTTTATAATAAAGTCAAATGTTAAAATTAAATACTCTTTTATATATTCTTGTAAATTAATCGAAGATTAAAAACATATGCGTTGGATCTCATCTACAGAATTGCAAAAAATCTCAGGAAAAGAATTTGAAATGATTCTACCTGAGTTAATCCGGAAACTAATTATTGCAAGTTGTACAAGTTTCCCAGACATTCATGTACCAATAGGTGATAGCATTTATAAACCCGGTTGGGATGGTCAATGTAACTCAGATGAAAAATGTGAATATGTTTCTCAAGGGATATCTTTCTGGGAATGGGGACGTGATGAAGACTTTCTAGGAAAGTGCAATGAGGAATATAAAAAGAGAACAATTCAGACAGATCAGAGTGTAAGGTGTAACTCAACATTTGTTTTTGTCACCCCAAAAAGATGGGTAAAACCAAAACAGAATAAGGAAACAAAGATCAAAACTTTTCAGGGCAAAAATGAGTGGAAAGATATCAAAATCTATGATGCGGATGATCTGGAAATGTGGATCGAATTGCACCCAGCAATAGGCCTTTGGCTAGCAAGAAGACTCCGTTTGGTCCCTCCAAAAAATATTGAATCGGCAACAGATTTCTGGAATATCTTTACAGATGCTAAGGAATTTACATTTTCCTCTGAGCTTATCATTGCTGGTAGAAATAAACAGAAATCCCAAATCCAACATTTTCTAAATGGTGACCCTGGTAATCTTGAAGTTCAGGCATCTTCTGATTCAGAAGCCATAGCCTTCATCATAGCTTCGGCCATCGACAAAGGAAAAGTATTTAAGGAGGTATTTTTTAATAGAGCAATTATCATCAAAGGAAAGGAAGAATTAAGGGAGATCACTTCAAATCATGAGAACCGGATTATAATTTATAACTCACAAGGAAACGAAAAAATAGAAAACCCAACTCCTGAATTAAACCATATTTTGAATACTTTAGATTTTAAAATAAATACAAGTGGTGTTTCATTACAAATCCCAACTGGAGACTCATTCGCAAAGTCTCTCGAAGGTTTAGGTTTGGAGTGGGAAAATGCTTATTCGCTATCTAAGCAATGTGGCCGAAGTTTTTCAGCATTAAGAAGAATACTTACAGATATACCAGGTAGGATTTCCTGGACGGAAAACAAGAACTTGAGACAGTTGATTCCTATTTTCCTATTGCAAAAAATAGATACAAGGAAAAAAGGTGACAGGCAGCTTATTACTAAACTTGCTCAAAAGTCATTTGAGGAATATGAAAGCGAAATTAGAGAATGGTCCCTAATCTCTGATAACCCAGTCTATTTAGTCTCAAATTATTGGCGTGTAGTATCACCATATGATTTGTTTTTTGCTCTTGCAAGGTTTATTACAACGAGTCAACTAAGGTTGTTTGAAGAAGCTCTAATGGAAGCACTTTGCGAAATAGACCCAGCTCTTGAGTTGGAACCAAATATGAGAATGGCATCTGCTTTATTCAATAAAGAAACCAATTACTCAAATAAATGTAAAGAGGGAATTTGCCAGACTTTAATTTTGATTAGCGTCTTTGGGGAGAGAGCCGGAATTAATGTCGAATTGGATATAATGGGCTGGGTTGATAGCATTGTGAAAAGATTGCTTTCGAATCAAGACTTGTCTTTTTGGCAATCCGTAGAAAGTAAAATTCATTTATTGGCAGAAGCTTCGCCAGACTCTTTTTTGACTTCCCTTGAAGAAATAGCTATAAATAACCCAATAGCTATGTCCTCAATGTTTAATGACGAGGACTATGATTTATTTTCTCCAACCTATCACACTCATATTTTATGGGCTTTGGAATCACTAGCCTGGGATTCCCATTATTTTTCCAATGTTGTTTTAGTTCTTGCTCGGCTGGTTGAGTTAGACAAAGGAGGGAAAACTGCAAATAGACCGCTTAATTCTCTCAGACATATCTTCCTTTTGTGGTTACCCCAAACCTATGTTTCACAGAATAATAGGGGCAAGGTCATTGAAACCTTGATTAAACAAAAGGGAGATGTAGCCTTCAAATTACTACTGGAAATTGCACCTAAATCTCATGATACAGGGCATTATACCCATAAATTACTCTGGAGGAATAGAGAGATTATGGGTAAAAAAGTAACCCGAAAAGAATGGGCAAAGGGTATTTCGTTTGTTTGTGAAAAATTAATAGAAGTTGCTGACAACCGTATTGATAGATGGATTGAGATCATTGACCTTATGGATGACTTTTATAATGAAGATAGAACCAAGCTGATTGATACGATCACCATTATTCCGTTTGATGGAAGTTCAGAAGCATTAATATTTAGAGAAAAGCTAAGGCAATTTATCTGGAGTCACGAAACCTATTCAGCACAAGATTGGGCAATCAATTCTGATGATCTTGAAAGACTGAAAGCTTATCATTCCAGCTTGCTCTCAAACGATGTTGACAGATATTATTGGTATTTCAATGTTGATACAATAGAAAGTAGCAGGACTTCTAGCCTTAGCTCAAATGAATTAATAGAAAAAACAAACGAACTAAGACAAGAAGCACTCTCTAAAATTAATCTCTCAATGGGAATTGATGGTATTGTTGAGCTATCAAACATTGCTGAAAGACCCTGGTTAGTGGGTCGAAACCTAGCCTCAATAACTCAAGGTTATCAAAATAATTTGCTCGCTTTCCTTGAAAAAGATAGCTCTGATAACCAGTACCGCATGGCAGCGGGATACTTTTATAGATCTTCTGAGCAAAAGGATTTTGCTTGGATTGAAAACATTGCGAAATCCATAAATCAAGAGAAATCAAGCAAAAGGCTCTTGGTTCATTTCTTTTTATCCCTTTCTCCAAGTGCTCAAATTTGGAAATTACTTGAACATACCTCTAAAAAAGCATATCAAGATTTTTGGAAGATAGCTTACAAAAATGACTGGGGTTTGAATGTTACTCCCGATGAATTGAATCAGTGTATCAAAATTCTAAATCAGTTTGAAAGATTTTCCACGAGCTTGAATCTAATTAGGTCAGAACGAAAGGTAACCCCCATAGAGTTAATAATAGAAACCTTAAAAGGGCTTGCAACTCATACCTTTGAAGAAAATGTCAATTTGCAATTCGGCTCATACACTATCATCGAATTGTTCAAACGACTTGATGAGGAAGGTGTGGATGAGAAAACAATGCAACTTCTTGAATGGTACTACATATCAATATTAAACAATTCAAGAAGAGGCCGACCCATAAAATACCTTTACAAAGCCTTGAAAGAGAGCCCTTCATTTTTCTCAGAACTTATTTCATGGTCATACATTCCCGAGACCAATCCCCCAGAGGAAGAAATTAGGGATCTAAACCCTGATTTTGTGCAAAACAGGGCAAAAAACGCTCATGAGCTATTGGAGTCTTGGGTAAGTATTCCTGGAACAAATTCAGCGGGAGGTATTGAGATGGATAAATTAAAATCGTGGATTAAAGAATCTATTGAAGAATGTGCCAAAAGAGACAGGGAGTCCAAAGGTTACTATGAAATAGGTAAGGTATTTGGAAAGAGTAGAGAGACTCAAAAAAATTGGCCAGCACCGGAGATTTGCGAATTGATCGAAGAGATTGATCATAAGGAAATGAATGATGGATTTATTACTGGAATAATCTATGGTTCAAGGGTTCGAGCTTCAATAAGACCTGCTAATGGCGCTAACCCAGATAGAGCACGAGCAAGTAAATATTTTAGTCTTTCTGAAAAATTAAGTTTCGAATACCCTAAGGTCTCCCGACTACTAAAAGATGTTTCAAAAAGCTATGAAGGTTGGGCAGAGTATATGGATAGAGATAAAAAACAAAGAGATTTAGATTATTAATACAAAAAATAGCCCGAAATGCCTATACCGAATGTATCATCCCTATATCAAAGAATCCATCGAGGAGCTGAAGGAGGTCACGAATTTGCTAGATTTATCAAAATGTTACTTAAAGCAGACTATGAATCTAGGGGATTAAACTTCATCTCTGAATCAGATGCCTCTGGAGACTACAAGAAAGTAGATGGCTATGTTCCTGGAGATAAGGGACTGCCTGATTTCACTACGGTTTTTCAATACAAATTTTACCCTTCCAGCGTCTCATCACACCAAAAGGTTGAGTTGGTAAAATCACTTGAATCTGCTTTAAAGGAAAATCAATTTATTCAAGAGTACGTTTTTATCACACCTGAAGACTTCTCAAAGGAACAATTGGCATGGTTCGAATCTCTAAAAAATAAATTTGAGAATAAGTATTGGGTTGATCAGAATGGAGTCGGCTACAAAGGAGGTCTCGAATTGGTGCATTGGGGCCATACCAAGATTATTGAATTATGTTTGAAATATGATCACTTGGGTCGTCAGTATTATCCTGAACTATTCCCAATTGGAATTGGTAAATTCAAACTTTCCAAAGCACGGATTGATTCAACCCTCTGTAATTGGCTACCTTCGGAGTATCGAACCAAACAGGTTTTATCAATATCCTTTAAAGAAGGATAAACTACTTACAACAGACCCTGTTTTTGATTTTCATTTTAAGAATAGCACCAGTAATATGCAATTATTAAATCGAATTGAGATTCATATTGAAAAGGTTTGGAGTCGATTAAAAGGTATCCCACAAAACCAATTTTTGAATTCCGTGGGAACGATTGAGTATACATTGGACTTTGAAAAGCAAATCAATACTATCTACTTTGACAACCCTATGATATTTCCATCAAATGAGCCAATGAGGTTTCATTTACAAATAATTGACTTTGTGAATAAATGCCCTGGCAATATGGCCACACTAAAATTCTGGTTCTATTTCGATGAAATTATTGTCCCTACTGAGTCATATACATTATCTATATGAAATATCAATATATTTTTAAATTAGGGAATTCTTCACATACAATAAAATTATTGCTAAAATTGGATAAACTGAGTGATATTTTTTCATCATTAAATAGTTGTACCTGCTACCTTTGCTATTCAATTTCAAATGACAAGAGTAACTTAATACCTAGAATCCTTGAATTAACAAATAGCATATTAGTAACACAAAATCCCTATTTGTAGGATCGAAAATTGTATTGAATTCAATAATTCATAATTATATCTCTGTAAATATTTATAATATATTCAAACTGAAAAAAAATTAAATTTTCCACCCACAAAGTCAAACCAATTTTATTTCTTAGTCAAAATTATTAAAGAATTCTTTAAAAGTAATTCCTAAAGACTTAATAATATCATTGAGTTTATGTAAAGTAACTTTTCTCTCTCCCCGTTCAATCTTTCCAATATAATCCTCATGAAGGTCACTCAATGCAGCCAACTTCTCCTGACTGATACCTTTATCTTTCCTGTATTTTGCTATTAGTTTACCTACTTCCTTATATAATTCCACAAATCGAAAGTAGAGCAGAAATAAAATTCCTGACACAGACCAGTAGGGCGGTATCGGTATTTTTTCTTAAATTGTCATCAATAAATGAGTGCTTCAATGAACAAGAAGAATCTAAGGCCTGTGATTGTCTTAGATGGGGATGAAGTATCAAAAGGCTATTTTCATAGGTATGCAGTATACCAAAGGAATTATACAACCATAACCTATGCATTGATAGAATTGGAAGATGGCCAGCTGAAATACTTCGATCCTGAATTGGTTCAATTCACTGATCGGTATTCTTCAAATAATTCACTTTGAAGCTAGGGTCAGATATATTAACCTCTCTTTGCTTTTGGTTCCACTTTAAATAGAAGTGGAACCTTTTTGTTTTTATACCCTAATTCTGTTTATTGTCTATATTATTCCAATAATCCAAACTTTCTGGAGGGCGTTTTTTAAAAAAGTTCTACTTTTTTCTTGTACGAAACAAAAGTGAAACCAATTATTTTTACTAACTTTTAATTTGAAAGGGTAGGGGAGTCACCTAACTTTATTGGGATAATTCAATTTATATGTCCGCTCAGCAAACCGCATGTTCACCTTTGAAATGGGAAGAAGAATTTCAAAAACTCCTTCATGAAATGAGCGTGATGATTCACGAGGCTTCCGGGAATAGAAAAGTAACCTTGGCCAGGTATCAAACAGCCTTTGCTATTGGGGGATACCTTGGGCCACGAGCAAAGGAGTTATTGCATTTTACTTGGTTTGATTTTGTGGGAAAAACCTCAAAGGATCTATATGAATTCAAAACGGAGAAAAGCAGGAAGATATTTTTCAATGAAAAACTGATCCGGTTGGTGAATGCTAATTATCAAATAGTAGACCCACTTAATATCCATGACTTTATTCTGCAAAGCCCTAGTCATCCGGGCAAGACCATTTCAACCAGAGCCTTTAATAAGACTTTGAAGGGACTACTGGAGAAGTTCAGGATACAAACAGATAACCCTTCCTCACATACGCTGAGAAAGACATTCTCTTTCAGGATATTCAAGAACCAAGGGGCTGATGAGCAAGCGTTAATATTTGTTTCTGAGATTTTGAACCATGCCTCAACTCAATATACTCGTAAATATTTGGGGATCAGGAAAAATCAGATTAAAGAGGCTTATATAAGAATTGATTGATATGCAAACTACCACCTCTTATGACTTTGCTTATATAAATGATATTGCTTGTAAAAAGATTGAAAACTTTTCGGGGAAATCCAGACTTGACGCATTGGATATTTTAGCTAAAAGTCTCCTTTTCAAGGATTACTCTGAATTGTATAAGCATTATGAAACTTGTTGGTTAGCCAAAGATCATCCTGAGCCACTTCTACTACAATCATTTCAAGCCTCCTTTCTTGATACGGGGTATTTCTTTTCAGAATTTCAATTAATGAGCAGTTTAGAGATTGACCATAGTGTTGCATTGAAGTTAAAGTCTACCATTGATGATTTTGAAATATACAATAAAGGAATCTCTCACGGCAATATAGGCTACTCTTGGCTACCCAATATTGTAAGAGAAGTGAATAAAATAGAGCAAGATCAGGAAGTAAGGTTAATGGCACAATACCCTATTTCCATCTATCTAAGGAAAAGAAACTTTGACCTTAATTTTAAAAGCGGAAAATCAATAAATACTAACTTTCTGTACTGCGATCAATTTGACTGTAACAGTTTTGAGTATTTTAGAAACTATGAAACATACAGAGCCTATATTATCTCCTTATTAAAGGCTGTTTTATCATCCGAATCTATACTATTTGACTCCATAATGCTTTCAGAGAATGTAGATTCTCGAGTTCCATTTATCCAAATTTTAAAGGATAATTTTAGAACACATGAGGTTTCCTATAATGAAGGCCCTACGTATTTGTTCGTTCCTAAGCAATCGTTGACACTTTTTGAACAGTTCAATGAAAACATGAGTACTAATTCTTTCCAGGATTGGAGTATCTCTGGCGAAGAAATTAGAAGATTAAGAAAAAATAAAGGACTAAGGCAAATTGATCTAGCGAAATTATCAGGAGTAAGCCAAAGGCAAATTGGAAATATTGAGAATGGAAGAAATTACTCTTATTCTCATACAATAAAAGCACTTTTAAAGGTTTTAGGTAACTCAATCATCAAAAACTGATAATTCAAATTCCGCGGAATTCACACTATTATTATACTCCTGGTTTAAATCGCTAATGTTTTTTAAGTGTAAGAATGCTCGCATGCTTTGATTAAGTATTGAGAGGTATTTAGTCGGTAAAGCCTTACTCTGAAAAGATAAAAGTTCATATTCCTTTCTAACTTTTTCTATATAATTCTTGTCTTCATTCAGCAGCACATGCACTGAGGTATTTAACGCATTCGCCAATTTTTGCACATTAAAAATGGAAATATGCTCATGCTCTCCATTTTCATATTCCAATAATGTAGATGCATTGACTTCAGCAACCCTTGATAGTTTCCGACCTGTCCAACCTTTACTTTCCCTTAATTGACGGATCCGTAGCCCAAGTCTTTTTTGTAAAGAATCATTGTCTGCCATGACTTACAATTTAAGACATATTTACAACCTTTTGTAAGTCTAAACAAACAGTAGCAACAGATTGCCTTTTATTACCCACATTTTTACCTTCTTTTAGTATTTATAACTCAAGATCGTGACAAATGGAAAATTTTAAGATTATTAATAAAAAAGCATACGTGTTAGAAGCCCATTTAATTAAAATAGGTTTAATCAGAGCAGATCAATCGAAAAGCAACAGGTTGCGAATGTTCCTTCTGCCAAATGCTATTGTGGTCTATAAGTCTCTTTATATTCTTTTGGAAAACATTCCCCTTAACCTTTTGATTAAACATAAACTACCAAAGAATGATGAGCAAATTCATGTCGATGTTCAAAAGGATACAAAAACTAAGAGAATCAAAAATCAAGAATACATTGTTTTTATTCTTAAACACGCAATTGACGAACCGCTGAGGTGGAAAAGATATTTACCAGAGTACGTGGATTACTGTTTACCAAGAGACATCAATATCAGTTTTGCAAAAACCCACTCCGTTTTTGTTGAAATACTATCATTGCGGCCTAGATTTAAGCTGAGTGAGATTTTCCCTGTTTACCAATCATTGGAAGAGATGGTCTTCCAGACAAAAAATGCCAATAGCTTTAGAAATAAGGTTAAAATAGCATCAGATAACTCAATTGCATCATGCTTAATACATGCTTTTAGAATTGATGGACGAGAACCGTATAGATTAGACGGTCTTGTAAAAAGTAGAATCGTTTTTCATTACTGCAAAAAAGGAACTAACTCGATTTCTCAAATTACGAAAGATGTCAACTCTGAAAGAACAGACAGGGGATTACACCATATATCAGAGACTTCTGTATATAGGTTTCTAAATGATCCAGAGATTAAGAACAAATATGATCCAATTAGATATGGAGGAGACTATGCGAACAATAATATCTTTTCATATTTGGAACGATATGAAGCAAAATTTGGGGATGTCTTAGTAATTGATTGTACAGAACTAAATATTCATAATTTAAATAAAGATGGGAATCGCGTACGAATGACTTTATGCGCTGTGCTGGAAATGTATACTCGAAAGATTATAGGATTTAGCTTAGGATATAGTGAAAACTCAGGACTAATACTTGAAACCCTTGAAATCGCATTTAAAGAGTTAGGATTCATACCAAGATCCATTCTCCATGACAATCATAAGGCATACTTTTCAAAAGAATTTAAAAAATTCTCAAATGCAGCTTTTGAGCTGGGAATACATTTTAGAAAAGCGAAAATAGGAAACGCAAAAGATAAAGGTCATGTGGAAAGGTGGTTTGATACGTTTCAATCAAAATATCTGTCGAAATTAATAGGTTACCATGGAAAAGGCATTAAATCTACATCTAAGAATGCTAGGGTAGGAAAGGAGGTAGAGCAACGTCAATTTCAAATGTCAATGATCAGAAGCGAATTCAACTTAAAAGAGTCCATAAAAGAGCTGATAGGTTATTATAATCAGGAGGAAAATAATAGAGGTAAATGTCCAAACATCACCTTTTTAGAAGCTGATTATAGTGAACTGCAGGAGCTGACAAAAATCGAGTATTCTAAACTTTTTTATTCAGAATGTAACAGAAAAGTCCAACAGAGTAAAATCAACGTAAACGGTTATAAATATCAAATAAAAAATTCAATACTTGAAGACAAGATCAATGACACAAATATACTGGTTAGATATGACCCAAAATCCAATGAATCCATTCACCTTTTTGATATCAAAACGAAAAAATATTATGGGGAACATGGACTTGCAGATCGCATAAATCCGTTACCTACTGAATTAGATTTAAAAATCATTCAGGATAAAAATGAAAGATTAACCCAACGAATTACCGCAAATCTACATGAATTTAACGAAAGTCAGGAAAGGGCTCAATTACTTCTTCATTCGAGCCCAATCCTAGCCTTAAGTCCTCAGAAACATATTGATTCTGTCATAAAAGAAGCTGAAGATAATGTCCTGCTCAGAAGTCAAGTTGAATTATTTGAAGCCAAATTTTTGAAAAAGAAGCCTACTGTGAAAAAGCGACTTTCAGGTAAATTGGAAAAAGATCATCCATATAAAGTAAAAGGGTCATTTAAACGAATACAGTAACTAAAAAAAATAATATTATGAGAATCTACGATTTAAACAATTTTTCATCAATCATTAACTCGTGTGCTAATGCACAAACTAAAAAACTAATGATTGGCATTATTGGCTACCCAGGGGCCGGTAAAACTGCTGCACTGCAATACTACAGTCAAAACAATAGAAATGTTTATTACTTACGAGTTCGAAAAAGTATGACTGCAAAGGATTTTTATATAAGACTTCTTGAGTCTATGGGATTGAAGAATACCATGAGAGAGCTTCCAATTCATTTTATAATGAATAAGATTGCAGGAAATCTAAACTTAAGTACAAAACCCAATTTGATAATAATAGACGAGGCGGGTAAATTCAAACCAAAACAACTGGAATACATCCATGAGCTAAGAGATATGACTGATGGTACCACTGGAATAGTTTTAGCAGGACCTGAATATTTCAGAGATAACCTTGATAGTTGGAAAAAAGACAATGTTATAGGAATACCAGAGTTGCACAGGCGTATTTTCGATTTTATTGAATTAGACAGGCCAAAGTATGCTGAAGTAAAACTACTGTGTTCTGAATATGGAGTAAAGGATGAAAAACTAGCTATAAAAATTCATAGAGAAGCAGATAACTTTGCAAGCATTGTTTTTATGATTTATAAGGAATTGGAAAGGAGAGGGGGTACTGAGCCAAATTGAAGTAAGCAATGCTTAGTTTTTGAATTTTGCTACTTCTTCCTTAAACCTATCCAGATTTAAATTATGTAATTCACAGAAATCATCTAGTACTTTTTGTAAAATTTCATGATGTTTATATAGCCATAATCCTTTAATCCGAACAGATTTGGATTTATTATTCATCAGTCTACAGATTGATTTTATTGTAGATATTAGCTCTCTTTTAACAGTATCTACTGTAAACTCTTTTATCATGTCTAAGCTTTTACCATCCATATTCATTTCAAAGAGTCTTGCTTGATTGTATATAAACGTCAGGGGAGAAAGGTAATAACAATTATTGTCAGTTTCGTAGGGGCTTAGGTCTGGAAACTTTAGATCTAAAGATTTATCTACTTTTACAATTGGCCTGATATCTGAGGTTTCTAATTTATAAGCATTTACCAATGCTGGTCCAATACAATAATTGTCTCTATGATAAAGTAATCCAGTTGATATGCCACCTCGGATTGAAATGCCTTGGTTAAACAAAGACATTAATGATAAATTTATAATAGAACCGAATTCATAAAATATCAATTCATTCTCCTTTTCACCTCCTTTTATCAAGGGCACTGAAACAATCACAGAATCCGAGAAATAGCTTATTTGAAAATCCTCAATTTTTGACGATTCTTTATCAAGAGAATCATTAAACATCCTTTCAGTATGATAATAATTAAATTTCATGGATTTAAGACCTTCGGAGAAACATTCGTAGACTTGTTTATAAATATGTATTATAGCATTTGGACCTCTCAAGTTCATGATTAGGTCAGTACTTCCTAGAATATCCAAAAATGCAATTAATCTGTTTTGATATTCGTAGGTGATCTCGCAAAATTTTGGTTTAATGTAATTTCCAGTTTCAATAAGCATGATAGATATTAATTTTATTTTATAATTGACTCATCAGAAAACCCTCTTATCTTACTTCTAACAGTCGAAGGATTTTTAAAATGTCTTGAAAGATTATAGCATTTATCAATAAAGTCTGCACGATCAGGATAACACTTAATGTTTATGTCAATACATTCCTTTCTATCAAGTATCGTGTTTAATAGTACTCTATCAGATAGACCACAAGACATACCAAGAATTTCCACATCATAAGAATTAGATTTTAAGAACCACTCTAGTTGAGCATGGTAAGAGCCTTGCAAATATTGGAAGGTTTTGAAATGTGTTAATAGTTCATTGTCATTTTGATCTTGAAGCTCTTTATAACCCGGGTCAATCTCATCACCATAACCAAAAATAATTGGATAGTTTTTATCCGATAATGACCCGTGAATAGGTATAACTTGAGGTCTTGACTTTTCATCAGGCCACGTATCGTAATATTTTTCTATGGTATTTGTGTAATTAAAACAAACTATAAGATCATCTTTTCCATACTTTGAGAAATCAAATCTCTTTTTTGAAGATTTAATTTTCTCTCTTACCAAATCACTCTTTAAATACTCTATTAATAACTTCTTTACACGATTTAAATTGGCATTTAGTAATTTTATATCTCCTTTGGGTGATTTTCTGAAATGGGATAGAAGCTCTTGATAGTATAATTCTTCAATATTAACCCAGTATCCTTTGTTTTTATTCCTATTTACTTGACGGAATATTTTTAGTAAAAAATCATTTTTCCATCTTACAGCATTGCTATTCAATTGGTCTTCCACATACTTATAGTTCCATTCATCAGCAGGTAAAGCATAAGAGTGTGTTGGATGAGTTATTCGGATAATATTCACGTCATTAAAGGTAGCATTGTTAATCCCTAAGTCATTCTTTTTTTTATCTAGCCACCATTGAAGAAAATCAGTATAGCTAGTTGGAATATCATGAGCCAAATCAAACCCATTGCCAAGTAACAGCAATTTTTTAATCATAGTCATATAACACTTTTTAATTGTGGTTCAATTTAAAAAATTACATGCAGTATAGTATCCTGATTCTATATGAAATCCTAGAAGGATAAAGAATTTAAGTCGAGAACTCTGATAGTCTATTCATTTTTTAAAAGAAAACTATTCATAATTCAACTGGCGAATAACAGAAGTTCTGTGATAGTTTAAATCAAACTATTGTGATTATTGTTATATAATTTATATTATGTTAAGTTACTCTTTTTAATACCCACCTATTCTTTATTATCTTCTTTTCATATGGCTGTAATCTGAGCAGCTCCCTATCATGATGAAATTGTTATTACTCATCTAAACTGCTTCAGTTGTCCAAAGTCTGAAGTGTTATTTTCAATTGTATATCCTGTGGTGAAGAGTTCTTTATTTTAAGCACTGTATTTGGCTTAACTTTTAGTTATGCTACGACCCCATAATTCTAAGCACTCTATTTTCTTTTCAGTCTGGCCATTGTACAGCTTTGTGATTCTACGAGAAAATAGCGCTTTAGGAAATCAGACTATCTTGCTCAAGATTGCAAGCATCTTCATGAAGCCTAATTTCCTGATAGATGCTCTCCTATAAATGAAACCCCTGGCTTCCATTTTATTATTAGTAACTAGTGTGTGCCTCAACTTAACATAATGTTTTACAGGATGGTATTTTACGGCTATCAGATATTAACAGCTTCCTATCCGTTATCTATCAAACATATTGAACACATTGGAATCACATATTCGTATTGGCTTAATATCGATCAAATCAAGGAGAAAGAGCTTGGAACTTTCTATCTTTGTGTATAAATATCAAGCATGGAAAAAGAAATAACCCCTATCTCATCCATAAAAGTGCAGGATTTTGAGGATTATGAGGTCAACTTACTTGAAAAGTACAAAGGAAAGCCGCTATTGATCATCATTTATAACAATCAATGTTTAGGATGCACTGGCAGAGCAATTCCTTTAGCTTATGAATATCAACAGGAATACCCTAATCTTCAAGTAGTTGGGATTCACAGCATTTTTAATAAGAAAGTAGTTACCGAAGAAGACATTAAAAGCATTTTCACTACTAAGGAACTCCCCTTCCCTATTTATTTAGATCAAAATCATCAGGTCTATGATCAATTTGAATCAGAAGGAACTCCACAATGGCTTTTAATTAGGCTATCAACAAAAGTATTGCAAAATTCGCAACAGCATATTAAAATTCCTTTAGCTGAAAATCAATCAAAGAGTTTAAATCAAATTTTTCCGTCTGAGTTCCAAGTAGATCAAAATCATATTCTCCATGAATATTGACATGTTGCCAAGTTATGAGATTCGTACTATTAAGTGAATGTATAATTTCATTTTGTGTTTTAGTATTCACAATAGAAAGGCTCTTTGTAAGTGTTAAGTAGTTCCATAAGACAACGGAGTTTTGTATTAAATTCCTGCAAGAAACAGCTAGTCTCTGCTCCTCCTTCGATCCTACTTTAAATTCTTGGTTATTACCAAAAAATATATCTTTAGCAAATTTATGCCAGAGCTCCCCTTTATTAAGTTGTTTTTCAATTCTTTGTCTTAAATCCCTATCATCATAATATTCTAATAAAAAAATAGATTTATGAATTCGTCCAAGTTCCTTTAATGCTCTATTTAATGGATGATTTTTAGCATATGAACTTAATCTCTTTAGAAGAATCGATGCTGTAACTTCTTTAGTTCTTATTGATACTAATAATCTAAGAATATTATCCCACTGGTCTATTATTAATTGTTCGTCAATGTATTTGGAACGATCTGGAGGAATTATTTTATATCCTAATTCTTTATATTTCTTAACCGGATCTTCCTTAAAAGTATAAATTTGCTGAGCCCCTGGCCTTTTTATTCTTGGGGCAAATTTAATTTTCAAACAATTACATAAACCAAATATCACTTCCGTATAACCGTGAGTATCGGTACTATGTATGGTACTTTCAACCACGTCATTATGTAATAGTCCATCTAGAATGTATGCTGCTTCTCTTTCAGATGAACTTATAACCGTATCATAAAATGTTCTGCTAAATTCATCAATAAATCCATAGGCACTTACACCTTTTCCTGCACCAAAATATTTATATGAGTAACTAGAATGAATTGATGGTACTGAAACACCAAATTTTTGACCGTCACTTGATGTATGGTGTGAATCTGCAAATTGCTTAAAATATTTGGGGAGAGATAATTTATCAATTACCTCTATAACCTGCCTATTCGCTTCTTGAATATTTTCTAGACTAAAATACCATCTTACAGTATTTTCAAGCTTTTCAGGTCCCACTCCCTTAGTAATTTTTCCCATTTTTCTTACTCCAATATTACAACCAAGTGCTACAATGCTTGCGATGAGTATTTCTTTATTTGGTGAAACATTGGAACCACGTTTCATACTAAAGTGAACGAAGGATTTTAGACAGTTGGTGGATTGAGAAATGTCGTTTAGTATGTCTATTAATGGAATTATTTTGTTCTCAGAGATCAGTCGAACTAACTGGCCATCATTCTCAGTTTCATTCTTAGGTGTATTAATAATTGGTTTTCCTTTATTATTAAATTTGAGGTCTTCATTGGAATTGATTTTTTCATTTGTATTCTTGTATTGAGCCCTCAATTTATTTTTTAATGCCTTTAAAACCCCTTCGCAATCTGAAAGGTGGCTCAAATTTGAACTTTCGAGTAAAGTATTCTTAATTGAGCTGCCATTCGTTTTCATCAATCATATAATCATTGATTGATCGGTAATTATTAGAATGTTTTAGATTTAAGGCTCCTGATTTAATATTGTTTGCACATTCTATATAAAGTAATACCTTATATAATTTTTTATCAAATTGACCAACTCTTTTAATAAATTTCAATTGATTTGAAGAAATAAAGTCTGTTTTTGGATCGGAAATTATATTTCCATTAGTTCTTTGATAATCAAATATTGGATTATAAATGATCGGCTCCGATGCTTTTTCATTAAAGTTTACAGATAACAGTATATCTTTCAATTTCCTTGAAAGCTTTAATGACCCTGAACCTAACTTTTCAAAATACATCTCATCTTTTAGTTTATCTGAAATAGATTCCTCAAGACTATCAAATTCCTTAATTATTTGATCTCTGAGACTAGCATTTGAATTAATTATTTCTAATGATGCTCTTATTTTTTCCTCCGAAGAGAATTTATCAGAATTTAATATTTTTCTTACCTTATCTAATTTAGATTCATGTTTATCTAAATTATTTATTATTCTGCCTTTTGCTTCATTAACATGTTTTGCAGGCGTCCCACGTTTATTTATGAAGTCATCTTTTACTTTGTTTTCTGTTTGGTTTAAAAATGTCTGAACTGATTTTAAAAAAGTATCAATAAATAAATCTTGTCTTATACGATATTGGTAAGTAAGGAATGCTAAAACATATAAATATCTTTTCTCAGGATTTTTGATAGCATTGAATTGTGGTTGCTCTGCGATAATTACCCAACCAGCATAATAATTCACTAGAGCTTCAGAAATAGTCAAATCTTGTAAAACACTTTCAAATTCATGGAATAAACTTGAAATAATTTTAAATTGATATACACTCTCCTTATTTTTTGATGCTGAAGTATTTTGATTTGGGGCTTTAAGAGTAGTAATTAAATAGGGATTTTGTGGGGATAATTCTCCTTCTCCAGCTGCCATCTGAAGAAATTCATCTAGAAGTAATTTCTGGTCTTGAGTCAATAATATATTAACTTGATTAATTATACTCTTTTCATACTCATTAAAACTACTCATAACCAAAGTTGAGAGTCTTGAATAGGAAGGAATTTCTATTTTATTTTCTATTAGAAAATCTACTAGAGTGAAAAAAATAATCTTTGGACGAATAGCTTTTTTGACTAATTGTGATGATTGATCATAGACTACTGCATAAAAAATTTCAAAAGAATGATATCCAAACTCCTCCAATATTTCCTTCTTATGAAGCCTGGATACAGACTCTGTATACCAATTAATATGTTTATTAATCTTAGTAATATCAATTTTCAGTAAATCACAACAGTATTTCACATCACTTTTGATAAACTTTTTGGGATTAAAGAATTTATTTTGTGATAAGAAGTATCCCCTTTGTAGAACGTAGCCTAATTTGTTTAGCTCAGATTTAAACTGTTTTTTTGAATTTTCAAAAAAATATGTCCTATGATCTACATCTATAGTACTTGGTGAATCAAATATTCTAATTTCTGCATTACTTATAAAACGATATCTACTAGTAGTTTTAGTCATTTCTAATTGGTAAAATCTTTAACTTTCTTAACAGTATTTGGAGAACATCTACACAATCTCTGGATTTCTCTGGACGAATACCCTTTGGATAAATACTTTTGGATATCGAGATGCTTGGATAAAAATCTTTCTACAGTCTCCTTGGACCCAATCTGTCTACCAGTTGTTAATCCTTTCGCTTTTCTAGATCTAATCCCTGATTTGATTCTGTAACTCATTTGCTCACTTTCAAGCCTTGCCAAGTCAGCCATAATCGTAACTATCAATCTTGTAAAGACCTCACCCATTTCATTGTCAGTATTAATGGTTGTTCCAATATTATGAATATAAAGTGCTACTCCGGAAGTTTTTAGATGCTCTATCAAATTAAGCACTTCGTGTGTGTTTCGGCCAAGTCTGGAAACTTCTGATACCATAACACACTTTACATTGTTATCGAATATGTATTTTAGTGACTTTTGTAAGCCTGGTCGCTTTTCTATGGGTACAGAAAAGCCTGAAATTTTTTCTGAGAAAACTTTCACCACTTCAAACCTTTCAACCTCTTTCATATCATTGAGCTGCCGGGCTGTGGATTGGTCTTTAGTCGAAACCCTTGTATAAATTATTGACTTCATGTTACAATTTAAGCATTAGTTAAAACGAAAACACATCATTTAGTAGATAAGTATAATTAAATAATTCTAGTAACTGCATAGTAACAAGGTTATAATGGTAACACTATTGACAGTATTTAAGTATTTACTGAAATACTGAACCTTTCTTTATATCTTTACGTTTTAGTAATCACTAAAATATTAAAAGATGAGCAAAAGCTGTATTAGAGTATTAGCAGATCCCGTCCAAATTAAGGAATGTAAGGAATCCCTAAACCAACTTGATGAGCAGTTGGAGTTAGCAACTCAGATATTCAATCTTTCTGGAAATGCTGCAAGATTAAAAATTCTATTTCTCTTACACAAAGAAGGAGAAATGTGTCCATGTGATCTAAGTGATATCCTGGATATATCTGTGGGTGGTGTTTCGCAGCATTTGCGTAAGCTAAAGGACGGGAAGCTTGTCAAGGACAAGAAAGTAGGCCAAACAGTCTTTTATTCTCTAGTAGATGAGAATATACAAGTGATCAAGCCTGTCTTAAATAGCTTATTTGCTAATTATAAAGAACCAGTATCATGAGCAACTCAAATCAAACAAATACATCCTCCAAAAGTGTTGGGGCAGGTTTGTTGGTGGCCATAACAGCGTCACTTTGTTGTATCACTCCTGTTTTTGCCACGTTGGCAGGGATTGGAGGCATTGCTTCTTCCTTTTCGTGGATGGAGCCTTTTAGACCTTATTTAATAGGCCTCACCATTTTTGTATTAGGGTTTGCCTGGTATCAAAAATTACGACCCAGGACCCGGAAAGAAATCGATTGTGCCTGTGAGGATGATGAAAAATCTTCCTTCTGGCAGTCTAAGAAGTTTCTGGGAATCGTAACAGTCTTTGCTGTATTGATGCTTGCTTTCCCATCCTATTCTGGCATCTTTTTCTCAGGCAATAGCAATGCAGATAAGATTATCGTGGTAAAAGAAAATGACATTCTGAATGCAGAGCTAAGTATCAAAGGCATGACCTGCACAGGATGCGTGCACAGCGTGAATGCTGCGCTTAATAGTAGTGAAGGTGTTCTCGAAGCTTCTTCATCCTACGAAAGTGGTATTGCAACGGTAAAGTTTGACCAATCAAAAGTATCCGTTGATCAATTGGCAACTAATGTTGAGGAAGCTACGGGCTATAAAGTGACTGATAAAAAAGTCATTGAGTGAAAAAACTTTAAATAGAAAAGAAAATGAAAACCATCATTCTAAGTCTAACATTTGTCTTCCTGCTTGCAGGAAATGGAATGGCACAATCTGCCAATTCTCCAACAACCGAGTCCACTCAGAAAAGTGTGACAGTTAAATTGAAAGTCACTGGTCTCACTTGTGCCGGCTGTGCCAGTCACCTATACAAGGTCTTGAAAGAAACTAAAGGTGTTGTAGACAATTCGGTGGAATATCCCGGTGATATTGCAGTGGTTGACTATGATACTAAAAAGACTCAACCAGAGCAACTTATTGCAGCTATTGAAGAAAAGACCAGCTATAAAGCTGAATTACTCAAACCTAACAACGACAAATAATGGAAAAAGAAATCGTTTTACAATCCACTATTACCTGTCCCAATTGTGGACATCAAAAAGAAGAAACCATGCCTACAGATGCATGCCAGTACTTCTATGAGTGTGAAAGCTGCAAGCAAGTCTTAAAACCAAAAGACGGGGATTGCTGTGTGTATTGCTCGTATGGAACTGTGGCATGTCCTCCTATTCAGGAAGGTGGAAAAAGTAGCTGTTGTTCATGAAATACGATGTAATAGTAATCGGGTCAGGCATGGCCGGAATGACCATTGCCAATAAATGTGCTAAGAAAGGATTGAATACTGCTGTTACAGACTCCAGACCTTACGGTGGTACATGCGCATTACGAGGTTGTGATCCCAAGAAAATATTGGTTGGAGCTGCAGAAATCATTGACCGGGCCAATAAAATGAAGGGAATCGGCATTCAAGGAGATATCTCCATTAACTGGCAAGAGTTGATGGCTTACAAAAACGACTTTGTTACCAAAATGCCGAAAGGTGTAGAGAAAGGTTATGAAAAAGTGGGTGTAGACATGTATCATGGAGCAGCCAGCTTTGAATCTGAAGACATTGTCCGCATTGGAGACAACCTATTGGAAGCAGATAAAATTGTAATTGCTACAGGTGCACGACCTGTAATCTTGGATATACCTGGAGGTAGCTTACCCATTGACAGCACAGATTTTCTAAACCTGAAAGAACTTCCTAAGGAAATTACTTTTATAGGAGGTGGGTATATAGCGATGGAGTTTGCTCACCTGGCCGCCAGAGCAGGAAGTAAAGTAACCATAATTCACAGAGGCAAAACACCCTTGGAAAACTTTGAAACTGATATCGTAAAGCATTTGGTAAATGCCACTGAAGAATTGGGAATTGAGCTTCACTTTGAGTGGGATGTTGTTTCCGTAGAAAAAACGGATAGCAGTTTTACCGTAAAAGCAGTATCAAAAAATGGTGAAAAAACTATACAAACAGACTTAGTTGTTAATGCTGCCGGCAGAGTTCCTGAATTGGATGGCATGAACCTTGAAAAGGCCAATATTTCTTACAACAGAAAAGGAATACAGGTAAACGAATACTTGCAAAGCAAAACCAATCCATCAGTATACGCTGCGGGAGATGCAGCGGACAGCCACGGACTAAACCTCACACCCGTTGCTGTTATGGAAGGGCATGCTGTGGCTGACAATATAATCAGGGGTAACAGCAAAAAGCCTGATTATTCAGAAATGCCTAGTGCAGTATTCATTCTTCCTAGCTTAGCTGCTGTCGGTATGACAGAACAACAAGCTCAAGAAGCGGGGATTGAGTATAATGTAAAAAACAAAGACGCTTCAAATTGGTACAATGCCAAACGAATTAACGAGTCAACTTATGCTTATAAAGTCATTTCCGACAAACAAGGATATATTTTAGGAGCCCACATCATTGGCCCTCATGCTGAGGAAATAATTAATCTTTTTGCCATAGCTATTCGTGGAAAGCTTACTGTATCTGATATACGGAACATGATTTATGCATATCCATCGATGGGATCGGATATTGGATCAATGGTTTAAAAACAATAATGTTAGAGCAAAAAGTAGAAGTTAGAAACATCTAGCCAACGACCTTGTGGCTGTTGGTACTCAGGCAGGGTTGGCTAGACGGAGTTCCAGAGTCCAAAGAAGTATTACTCGGGCAGAGTAAATCTAATGTACAATACATCCGCTTGGACCAAGAAAGCCAAAATAGGGCTCCAGATCCACCCTGTCGCAAAAACTCCCTTTTAGAAGAGAAAGAAGATTTAGTCAGAATTTCCAACTTTAAGGCTATCTGGATTATAACTCCTATTGATACACAACAACTACTTATAGATTATCAGGTGGTTTCTGAGCCTGGAGGATTAATACCAGACTGGCTAGTTAATTTAGCAATAGCAAAAAGACCATATGAAACCATGATATCACTCAAGCGACTTATGGAAAAATAAAATGTTATTAAATAATTTTCATGTTGACTTGCAATAACCGAAAGCCTCAAAAAAATCTTCCAAAGTCATAAGTAATTTTGTCACCATTTTGATTTTCTATCCAAGATAAAAAAACAGAAAGTATAAATCTTAATTGGCAATAAAACAATAAGGTCAATATTCTTAGTAGGAATATTGACCTTATTAATCAACTGATAAAATATCTAACATTAATCGCCAGGACTAATCGAAAAAGACCCGTCTCCACTAAAATTGGTCAGTGTAACAGTTATTGTCCATTCACCACTCGCTCCGCTGGAAGATACCCCTGACTTTGAATCATCTCCCTGGCCAACAGTTAGAGTTTGATTTAAAACGGAAGCCCCTTCAGCATCAGTTACACTAAGGTTGAAACTGCCGCCTTCCGCAGCGGTAACATCCATGTTGTAATCTATGGTGGCCAATGAATTATTCCATTGATAAGACTTGGTAGTACTTCCACCATCTCCTGTAACATCTCCCCCTATATCACTACCAGTTTCATTTATTGAAACCATGGCAGTAAGCTCTTCTTCACCACAAGCAGTGATGAAAAGAGAACCTGCAATTAACATTAATGTGATCAGGGATTGTATTTTAGATTTCATATGTTTCATTTGAATTATTTTTATGTTGATAAATTTCACCTCTGGTGATTAAAATTTTAACTCTACCTCAGTAGCCAGATCTAATCCATCAGCAACAATATCAAATATCTCAGGGTTACTCGTTTCACTGATCACTATCATTCCATCATTATTTTTTGATGCAGCAGATAGCTCTTCCATGGTAACTCCTGCGAACCATACTGCTGGATCAAATGTAACTTCAGCAAGGACACTTGCCCCTTCTTCAAAAGTTATTGAACCCTCTTTTTCTACTTCAAAGGTTTCTCCAGAATTGAATTCAAAGCGGATAGGATGCGACTCATTATTTGCGTCTGTAAATGTTCCCTCAATAAGAACGGATGGCTGATCATTCTCATCCAATAGTTCAAGTTCTACTTCCACTTCGCTATATGTGCCTACTGGAAAAGTTAAACCGCTTAGGTCTGGAGTTGTGGCTCCGGTCGCGAAATCAATTTCCACTATTTGTTCAATACTTGCCTCTATTGAATCTGCTTCATCTGTTTCAGCCTGAAACTGAATCTGCACAAGTTTGATAGTTCCAGAAGTAAATTCAAGTGAATTCGATAAAACTCTACCAGCGGGCACAGCAATTGACGAAGTATTTCCCTTAAAACTCATCTGGACAGTGGGACTGCTGATTTCTTCCTTGCTGTTGTCACAGGATGCGAACATAAAAACTGTTAATACGATCACACTTAATTTGGTCTTTAGATTTTTCATTTTATTTATTGTTTGCTTGATTTTAAAATTCATTATTGTTTTATTTTCTATTTTTTTCATGACTGTTTTATTTAGAGTTTACTTTTAATTTAAATAGCTGAAAGCTGTAGTGTTTTTATTCCTTGCTCTTCAGTTTCTCTTTCAAGCGTGATTTCAGTTTGACCGAAACTTAGAATTTCCCAGTTTTCATTCAGATTAAGGAATGATTCTATATCTGTATCAAATTCGATTGATACAGACCTACTTGCGTCCATTAATTCAACTTCCCATTCACCATTTATAGCGTCTTCTCCTGTTGCCAACATGGTAAAGTCCTGATTGAATTGAATCTTATAGCCCGAATAAATATCTGTCTTATCCATACTGGCTTCTTCAAAAGAGCTTACATGCCAATCCTTTGCAATAAGTAAATCAATTAATTCTGTCTCAAATTGAGTTTCAAAATCAATAATATCCTCTTCATTGCAATTAGGAGCATTTTTAATGGCAGAAAGTAATGCCTCATTATTATTCAGATCAAAAGTTGATCCGTCTAAATCGGTTAAGCTTACTGGATAATTAATGTTAATTACATAATCTTCAGAAGAGAAAATTTCAAAAGCTTCCTGATCAGACAGTACGCTATGATTTTCAACATTTTCTGTGACTTGGTTAAAAACTGAAACAGTAAATGGATATATAAAATCAATGCATTCATTATCTTGATCATCACCTCCTTCTATGCAATCATCCTGAATTTCTTCAAGCATATCCTCGTCTGAAAGTACTATTTCTGAATGATCATATAAGGTTGCCTGAAGTGGATAAATCCAATCTATCTCTAGCACTTCAACGCCCAACATCATTACCTCATCCAACGAATTAAATAGTAGCTCTTCATCATTAAGAATGCCTCTTACAGGGAAATGGATGGTTGTACAACTAGACCGGTCTATAATATTATCGCTTGACCCATCTTTTTTAGCTACTTCAACAATCACTTCAGCAATTTCATCACCCTTAGTAATTCCTTCCTGTCCAATTACGACTTTAGGTGCTATTTCTTCCTGACATGCAGAAACCATCAGGATTAGGGTCACCAGCACTAAAGAAACTATTGCGTTTATGAGTTTAATTTTTTTCATATCTGTACAAAAAACAGAAAGCCATCAAAAATCCCTACCACTACTCTATTTTTTTTTTGCTATCCTTATCTATATATTTGAAAAAAGTTAAATCCAGTTGATGGGATATATAATAGTATTGAATGGAGAAGCAGGAAAAAGAAAATATTTGCAATGAAAAAGTCTTTAGCGAGGTTTTTAGATCAAATGCACAGGATCTTTTTAATTTCCTGCACTTCAAATACCAGGATGAAGATGAAGCCAAAGATTTGGTACAGGAAGTATTTGGAAAGTTGTGGGATAATTGTGCAAAAGTAAGTCTGGAGAAGGCGAGAGGCTTTCTGTTTGTAGCGGCAAATAATTTGATGAAAAATATTTTATCGAAAAATAAGACGGCTCTCAAGCATCAACCTATACTCGAAGAAAAAAAACCTTCCCCTGAGAATCCGCAATTCATCCTGGAAGAAGCAGAGTTTAAAAAACGATTGGAAAAAGCACTATCTGATTTACCTGAAGAACAAAGAATTACACTTTTGTTAAAACGTATTGAAGGTAAAAAGCAAAGAGAAATTGCTGAAATGCTGGGTGTATCTGAGAAAGCCATAGAGAAACGACTACATAAAGCGATGAATACACTTCGACTAAAATTAGGTGATATTTTATGATCTTTTTAAATAAATGCGGTAGGGAAAAACACTCTGTTGCTGTTTTCTACAAAGAAGAGACACCATGAAAAATGAAGAACTTATAAGAAAATGGCTGTTAGACCAGCTGACTAAGGAGGAAGAGGAATCCTTTAAGCGTTCCGCTGATTATGCTGACATTGTCAAAATCTGGGGCAATCTGCCAAACGTGGCAACACCCCCCGCTCTTGATGTTGAAAGTGAGTGGGAAAAATTCCGGTCATCTCGCCTATCAAAATCCAAGGCAGAAGGTCAAGGAATTTCATGGCCTCAACGTTTGATTGGCATAGCAGCTTCTCTGGTCATCATCAGTATTTTAAGTTATTTATTCCTCAATTATAATTTTACTGGTTCATCTTCTATAAAACTTTCAGAAAGCCAGGTTGAACAATATTTACCGGACTCCTCGATTGTAGTACTTAATAAAGGTTCAGAATTAGTTTACAATAAGAAAAATTGGGCTGAGGAAAGAAGTGTCAAGCTTGAAGGTGAGGCATTTTTTAGGGTAAAGAAAGGATCCACATTTGATGTGGTGACTTCCAGTGGAATGGTTACCGTACTCGGAACAAGTTTTAATGTAAAACAACGTAATCAAGTATATGAGGTAAAGTGCTTTGAAGGAAAGGTTGGCGTTGAAATAAAAGGACAAAAATCGGAACTTACGAGCGGCCAAGGATTTCAACTGATAAATGAAGAAACCGTAATGTTCAATGTGGAAGGTAACGATGAACCAGATTGGATGAAAGGGAAGAGTACATTCTACAAAATGCCATATCGAGCCGTGCTTTCTGAACTTGAAAATCAGTACGACCTCGTAATTGAAACAAATGATGTGAATTTAAATGATACTTTCACCGGTAACTTCCCGCATGATGATCTTAAAATAGCGCTGGATGTAGTTACCGCACCCTCTGCTTACAACTATCAGATCAATGAAAATAAGGTATTGATTTCTCGTGGGAATCAGTAAAATCACTAAATGGCTCCTTACAAACCTATTTATTTTATTGGTAATAGGTGCTTATGCCCAAGTGGAAGGGGAAAAACCTCTGCGCAGCATTCTTGATCGCATGGAGAAGCAATATAATGTGAGCTTCACTTACATGGATCAAACAATCGATAGTTTTTATGTATCTCTTCCTGACGAAAAACTCAATTTGGAACAAACACTTTCCTATCTCGAAGAGGTAAGTGGATTACAATTCATCTTTGTTGATGAGAAATATATATCAATAAAGGAAAAAGCAAACAATCCAATTCTCTGTGGTTACCTGATTGATTTGGATAGTGGAGAGCCAATCACGGACGCTTTGGTCTATGCAGGAGAGAAATTTACTAATACCGATGAAAAAGGATACTTCGAATTAAAAGCAATCACTCTTTCCCAAGAAGTTTTAGTGAGCCATGTTAGTTACAATAAGACCGCTCTTGAAACCAACAGATCACCAGATTCGCAAGAGGAATGCTCGAAATTTTACCTGCAGAAGGATATTGCCACACTACAAGAGGTCACAGTACATAGCTACATTACTAGAGGTATCAATAAAAAAATAGCTGGAGAAATAGAAGTAGAAGTGCAGAACACGGATATTTTACCCGGCCTAACCGAACCAGACGTCTTCTTCCTTCTTCAAAATTTACCGGGAATACAAAGTGGCAATGAAACAGTAAGTGACATTAATATCAGGGGAGGATCAAATGATCAGAACCTTGTACTTTGGGACGGAATGAGGTTATATCAAACAGGTCATTTTTTTGGGTTAATCTCTGCTATTAATCCCTATACCGTCCAAAAAGCCTCTTTAAATAAGAATGGAACATCTGCAGAATGGGGTGAAGGGGTATCTGGTACCATTCAAATCGAAACACCGAACAAAAGCCCCGAAGAATTTTCTTTTCAAGCAGGTAGTAATTTGATCAGTGCAGATCAGTTATTACAATTGCCGTTTGGAAAAACTTCACTGACGATCGCTTCTCGGCAAGCATTGAGTGGGCTGGTGAAAACGCCTACCTATGAGCAATACTTCGACCGGGCCTTTCGGAATTCAGATGTTATCAATAACAGGCCTTCATCTCAAGTGATTAACTCTAACGAACAATTTAATTTTTATGATCTTTCAATCAATGCTAATCATGAATTTTCATCAAACAGTGAATTAAAATCAGGGTTTCTATTACTGGATAATTCAATCACATATAGAGAAAGCGCTGTGGTGGACAGTAAAATTACTTCAAAAAATAGCAGCTTGAATCAAGGAAGCTATTCTGGGTACGTATCCCTTAAGCACCGATGGAATGACCAACTTAAAACCCAGTTTTTTGGATCAATGTCAAATTACCAGCAAAAATCCATCAATTTTGATGTGTTAACAGGCCAAGAACATATTTTAGAGAACGAAGTCTTAGAAACAAATCTCAAGACAGTAAGCCACTATTATATTAATGAAAACTGGGACTTATCTTCTGGTATTCAATTTGTAGAAACAGGTATTCGGAATTTAAGAGATATTAATACTCCTGATTTTCAGTCGCTTAGTAAAGAAGTGTTGAGAACGACTAGCTTTTTTGTTGAAAATAACATTAAGTTTTTGACAAATACTGACTTAATTCTGGGCGTAAGAACAAGCTATTTCGATAAAATAGATGTTTTTAGGATTGAGCCAAGGTTATCTGTACAAGTGGAACTAAGTGAATCAATTTCAGCTGAATTTTTGGGTGAATCGAAAAGCCAGACGACTGTTCAAACAGTCGATTTCCAAACCGACTTCCTGGGAGTGGAAAAGAGAAAATGGGAATTAATCAATGGCAAGGATATTCCACTGTTGACCAGCAATCAGGCTTCTATTGGAATAAATTACAATAAAAAGACCTTATTACTTTCTTTGGAAGGTTTTTACAAAGAAGTAGACGGAATAATTACTTCAAGCCAGGGGTTTCTTAATCAATATCAATTTGAGAGAACTGCAGGTAGCTATTACTCGAATGGAATAGAAGCACTAATTAATCCTAAGTTTGGGCAATTTAATAGTTGGTTGACTTATACTTTTATGAATAGCAAGTATAATTTTCCCGAGTTGTCGACTCCTGTTTTCAGAAATAATTTTGATATTTCTCATTCATTATCAGCTGGATTATCTTATAAACTGCGAGACCTGGAATTTTCATCCGGAATCAACTATCGGAGCGGTGTGCCATATACTGGTCAATCTGGAGTAGATCAAAATAAGCAAGAAATTATTTTTGACAGCCCTAATAACCTAAGATTACCTCCTTATTTCAGGCTAGATTTATCAGCTAAATACTCATTTAGAATAACCGACAAAATAAAAGCCAAGTGTGGTTTATCAATCTGGAACCTTACCAATAAAGAGAACATTGTTAATGGCTATTATCAACTCCAAAATGGAGATGTGGACTTTGTAAACCAGTTAGCACTGGGCTTTACTCCAAATATTAATTTCAGAATTATTTATAATCCATGAAGCTATAAAAATTAACTGAAAAATTATTATAATATCAATGATAGCGATATGTAACAATGATTCATAATTACTTATCTTATTTATACTATAGTCTAAGTCAAAATATAATTTTGTGGTCGTAGATTATAGTTGGTAACCAAATTTGCGGCATGCTAATCATTTTAAAGACTTCAAATGTTTATAATGAAGTGGAAACCAGTTACCAACTATAATCGAAAAACACAATTTTATTTTATATTAATAGTGATTAAAAGATGGGCTATTGTATTACTTCCTACTAAGGAATTTGTAGGAAGTAATATTAAAATCTTTGTGGTTAAATATTTTTAAATTGTCCTATATTGCCAGTAAATATTTGAAGCACCGTAATCCCGTGGCAAAACAAATGTCGAGTTTATCTGAAATGATTTGATTGGCTTCTTTTATCGTTGGCGTTAAAATGCTACTAGAATTCAATATTTTCTTTAATTCTATAAAATATGATTTTTGACATTCCATAACTGTACAATCAAAATAGTCGTGTATAAAATTTGCATTGTATAATCTTGTTTCATCTACCTCTTTTCCAGTAAAAATGGAAAATTTATATCCTCTTTTGCTCCAGTAAGAGTTTTCGATATCAAATTTCTCAATTACTCTTTTTGTTAATTGACTGCTATATTTAACTGTCACAGCATATCTTACATTATCAGGGCATTCTATGATGAAATCCGTACTCATTACTGCAGCAGATTTTTTCCTGTTATTCCAAGGGTGTTTGATACTAAGATCTTCTGCGATTTGAAGTGTTTCCGCTACATCTAAAAGAACTTGAGTTTTTACTGAATTTATTAATGAGTTGTACCTGATCAAGTAGTAAAAATTTGTTTCAAGCTTACTGAATGTATGTATTATGGATCCATCGAAATTGGATTTAAGTCTAGATGATTCTCCTCTTGAGGAAAAACTATTGACTCGTAATTGACTATTATTTGATTTCATTTGTTAAATTGTAGTTCAGAAAACACTGGCATGGTAAAAGCAATTCTTTATTCATATAATTGTATATTATATGCAATAATATGTATATTATTTAATAATCAAAAGATTTATGGTTAAATTCAATGAAAACCTAAAAGAAATTAGGCTCTCTAAAGGATTAACCGGAACTAAATTAGCGGAGAAGGTAAATGAAATTACAGGGCAAAAAATTGATCAACGGACAATTTCAGACTATGAAAATGGGAAAAGGGAACCTAATTTAACTACGTTAATAAATTTAGCAAGAACTTTAGGTGTATCTGTTGATATTTTAAGTGGTTATCAAAGTATGGCGGCTGAAAAAGTGATTTATACAATTTTGGATGATATGGAATTTAAAGTCAAAATGTTAAGAAAATATCTTTCTGAATCGGAATAATCTATTAGTTACCAACTATAATCTAAGAGGTTACCAACTATAATCTAAGCGGTTACCAACTATAATCTAAACACACATATATAATGCGCTAAAGTCCCAGTTGGGTGTATTATTACTGTACTGTTCCAAAAGGCAGTCGCTGTCGCAGACTTTCCTTTGCATTTGTTAAGAGCCAAACTGTTAATGAACATTTTGCCTTATTTTTCCAATAAAGCCTTTAACCTCGACTTTCAGAGTACCACAATTTACATCATCTTTAAAGATCCAATAATTAATTTCACTGTATTTTTACATTATTTAGGTATAAAACTTATTTATTTAAGTTTAAATACTATATTTGTGATTGTAAAAGTACATTTTATGAGAAACAATGAATTTGATAACTTGAATTTTGACGAGCTAATTAATGATCTAATTAGGCCAAAATTTAGTTTAAAGGATATTTATATGAAGAGATTAGAAGAACTAAAGATGTCTACTACTACTTCTTTAGATATTTTACAAATTCAACATAGGACTTTGCACGGAATTCTTGATGGAACTCAAAAAAAAGTAGATTTTACTGCTTTATTGAATTTAAGCAATTTTCTTAAATTATCTAAGGAAGAGGTTTTCTCACTTTACATTGACGAGCTCAAGAGGAATTATACATATGAGCCTACTATTAATCCTGAGAAAATAACCTTTATCAAACAATACTTTGACTTAATTGCTCTAAAAAAGGATGGAGTCATAGATGATATAAATGATTTTGAAGAAATAGAAACTAAACTATGTTCAGTGCTAGGTATAAGCACAATCTTTGAATATTCTCCACCTAAAAAGGAAGCTGCTTTTAGTTCAGGGAAGACTAATCCGAAAAATGAGCTCACTAGGGATTTATGGATTCAAAGAGCTAAAAGAACCTTCGATGAAATTAATAATCCCAATGATTATCAAAGAAATGAGTTAATTCAATTTTTCCCAGATATCAGATGGCATTCTACGAATGTTGAAAAAGGCCTAGACTATGTAATCAAATCATTATATAAAATTGGTATAACAGTTATATATCAGCCATCATTATCCTCCTTACATCTTCGCGGCGCAACGTTATCTGTTAATAAAAAACCGTGTATAGTCATTACTGATTATGTTGGCTTCTATGCCACTCTTTGGTTTGCGTTAATTCATGAATTATTTCATGTGATTTTTGATTGGGAGGAAATACAATCCAAAAGATACCATATTTCAGACGATGATTCAGAGGATTTAGGAATTTTAGAAAAAGAAAATGAAGCTAATGAATTTGCTCGTGAATATCTATTTGCAAAGAAAAAGTCTAAAGAAATAAAAGCTAGGATATATGAACCAGATTTTATTACAAATTATGCAAAGATTCACAACGTTCATCCCAGTTTAATTTATACTTTTAATGCCTATGACAGTTCCAAAAATAAAAATTTTTGGGCTCTTGCACGAAAAAAGAACCCAAATTTAAAATCTCTATTAACTGTATTTAAATATAACTGGAACAAGCCAAAGCCAGTGATTGATCTTGTAAAAACTTTACGCCTTAAATATTACAACTAGCATATGAAGAAAGAAAAGCACAGTGTACACGTTGGAAAAGATAAACTGACCAAAGATCAAAAAATTCTTGAAAGACAAAGTCTTCAACAGTCCTTACTTGATCTAACTGAAAGTAAAACTAATAATCTATGGTCAGATGAGATATTAGATAAGGAGAATCTAAAAATACAGCTAAAAGGTGGAGATGAAATTGATTTAGCTCAATTATCTGTAGTGACGACACGCATCAAAGAATATTTTCCCAAATTTCCAGAGGAATACTATAAACAAATCTTTAGGTTAAATAAATGGGATATCCCTAAAAATGGAAAGATTGTTACTAAACCCAATATAGTTGGAAAATGGACAAAGGAGATTGTTTATGGAAGGTTTTCAAAGGATGTTCTTCCTGTACTGGAAATTTTAAATCCCTATGAAAGGATCGGTATTCGCTCCCATAAGCATCACCAATATTTAAGCGATGAGGGTAATCAGCTTTTAAAGCAATACATAGCCGAGTCAATTGTTGTAATGAAGAAATCAATGAGTTGGTATGACTTTCGAATCCGTTTAAATCAAGAATATGGTGTTCCTTTTCAGTTAGAAATCTGGACTAACTATTAATATATTGTTTAAACTAGTAAGAAGGAATAGTAGCTATACCCAAAAGTTTGTTTAAAATTAGGACTATTAAATAAAATCAAATTGCAATGAATTGGCGAAATAAAAAAGGAAATCTGGAATATAGTCATCAACAAAATGCATTTCATTTTAATGATGGATCAAAAGAATTACCTGCTAAAGGATGGGATATTATCTCTGATAATGAGGAATATGATATTACTTTCAAATTCGTACAAGAGGTTGAAAAACCTAGAACATTTTTTGACTATTCTGGAAGTCATAACGAAGCCTTAAGAAAGCTAAAAAAAGCATTTCTACTATTTAAAAAAGCTTATCTTTACGATAAAATAGCGAATTAATCTACTACAAATGCCATATTGGATAATTACGCAAATATCTTTTAGCCGTCACTGTATATCATTATTTGATCACAAATAAAGTATAAACAAAGAACAATCAATTACATATACATATTTCTATCTAGAGATAGAATGAGTATGCCTTCTGTTGCGGATTTTGCAATACTTTTGTTGAGAGCCAATTACAGCTGAAGGTATGTTGTATCGTTCTATATTTGGGTCACAATTGGGTGCCCAAAATAGATTGATGTACGCATTGGATGCACTAAGTTCCTAATTAAAAGTAGTTCTTATAATAAGCGCTCAATATCATTTCCCGTCAGATGCTGTAAGTTTTTCGTGATCTTTTTGATGTCCCAGTTCCACCACTGTAATTTTAGGAGCTTATCAATGGTATCTTGCGGAAAACGTTTCTTGAATTCAGTTGCGGGGTTGCCACCTACCACGCTATATGGTGCTACATCCTTTACTACTGTAGCATTGGTTGCAATGATGGCTCCATCGCCTATAGTGACGCCTGCCATAATAGTGGCATTATGCCCTATCCAAACGTCATTTCCTATTACTAAATCTCCCTTATGAGGATATTTTTTGCCTTCCATGGCATTTTCCCAGCCATTGCCGAAAATGGCAAAGGGAAAAGTGGATAAGGAATCGGTAAGGTGGTTGGCGCCATTCATAATGAATTTAGCGCCAGAAGCAATCATGCAAAATTTCCCGATGATCAGTTTATCACCGCTAAAATCAAAATGATACTTTACATTTTTCTCAAAGTTTTCTACATTTTCAAAATCATCGTAATAAGTATAATCTCCTACTATAATGTTAGGATTTTTGATGATATTTTTAAGAAAACAGAGTTTATCATAACCCGAAAGCGGAAATTTTATATCTTTATTAGGTTCAGTCATGAGGTTTTTTTAAGGGTTTTGCTACTATTCTTTTGCTTTAACGCTTTTTTTTCAGCGGGCATGAATAGAATTTCTTCTGAATTTCTATGCAAAATATAAAAATGAACCTAATCATCAATTGATTTTTACCTATCAATTTAAATGAGAATTGATCTTATCATCACTTAGACGGCTTTTAAGATCATTTTCCTAGCTGAAATCTGCTTATATTGTCAGTAACTTTAGGTAGACTTGCGCGTCTCCCATTTGCCATTTAAAACATTAGAATCACACAAAATAATAAAGATGAAAGCTGCAATACGTACACACTACGGTTCTCCGGATCAGATTGAGATTGCCTCCCTAGACATCCCAGCGCCTAAAGCGGATGAGGTTTTAGTGAAAATTCATGCAACGACAGTCAATCGAACCGATTGTGCAAACCTGACCGCTAAACCTTTCATCATGCGTTTTATTTTGGGCTTTTCGAAACCTAAACAGCCCATTATGGGGACAGATTTTGCAGCTGAAGTCATAGAAATCGGGAAAAATGTGACCGAATTTAAAAAAGGTGATAAAGTCATGGGCTTTCTTGATACGGGAGCTGAATCGCAAGCCGAATATGCCACTGTATCCACAAAAAATCTCTTCCTAATGCCGGACAATATCAGTTATGCTCAAGCTGCAGCCAGTTTAGAGGGCGCACATTATGCTTATTCTTTTATTCATAAAGTCGACATAAAGCCCGGCCAAAAGGTATTGATCAATGGTGCATCTGGAGCTATCGGCTCTGCCTTACTACAATTTGTACGACAATATAAGGTGACCATAGCCGTGACTTGCCCTACGAAAAATATAGAACTCATAAAATCTTTAGGAGCTGACAAAGTTTACGATTATACATCCGAAGACTTTACAGCAGATACCAAAGCACAATACGACTTTGTTTTTGATACCGTGGGTAAAAGTACATTTGGAAAATGTAAACCCCTTCTGAGCAAAAATGGAGTTTATATTTCTTCGGAATTGGCAGCTATTCACAAAATGTATTTCTACCCCTAGTGACTGCCTTCTCCAAAAAGAAGGTGATTTTTCCAATACCTTTCAGTACGCAGAAAACGATTCCGTACATCACCAATCTATTACAGCAAGGAAAATTTGATCCTGTAATTGATCGAGCATATACATTAGATGTCATTGCTCAAGCTTATACCTATGTCATGACTGGACAAAAAACAGGGAATGTGATCATTAATTTGGGAGAATAAAGTGTAATTAGCCTTATTTGGTTTTAAGAAGCTCCATTAGCCACTACCTCAAATGTAAAACTCAGATACTCTCCTTCGCTGTCGGCCAAGTAGAGCTTGTGTTTGCCTTCACGATTGCTGTTGATTTCCATTTGGTGCGTGCCCTTGGTCTTGCCCAGGTATTGATCATCCAAATACCAAAAAACCGTGGCTTCTGAGTTTTGATGCGCAGCTTCAAATACAGCACTTCCTATCTTACCTTCCAGCTCCATGGGTATTAAAATACTGGTGCTATGCCTTGGATACACCATTTGAATAGGATTCTCACGGTTCTGTAAACAAGCTGATAGCCATTCCGGTGCTTCCTTAAAATCTGCATTATATTTTTTATAATAGCGTGCTTGTGCCGGTGGCAATAACAAATAATTCTCCGATTTCATTTTGCTAACTGGATAGCAATTGCTGTTTACTCTTTTCTCACCATCATTAGTGACAAAAATTTGCTGATGAAACGGGCAGATCTCCAACATTTTCGGTGGCATGTTAACATAATATTTGGATTGTCTATTACAATTCTCACCAGCTAAATAGCCTGTTTCCACACAAAAATCCCTTGTTTTCATCTCCCTTACTGGCATTTGAAAGTCTTCATCACCTCCATTTAGCAGTTTTAAAATCTGAAAAAGCAAAGGAGCGGCTGTTCTAGCGCCTATTAAGCCCGGTCTGCCCTCCCCGTCTGCATTTCCTGTCCAAACTGCCACGGTATATTGCTGATTAATACCTACCGCCCAAGCATCTCTAAATCCAAAACTGGTGCCTGTTTTCCAAGCAATATTCTGCGCTGATCCAAATTGTTCCCAGCCTGTCTCCTCTCCCGGCCTTGCTAGGTCTTTCATAGCTTTTAAAGTCAGCCATGCCGCACCCGCACTAACAGGATGTTTCGCCTTTTCGCTTTTATCTGATTTCAATAGCGATATTTCCGCTTTGCTTTTTTGATGGGAATTGATGCTGCGGGCCAGTTTTACATACATGGAAGCAATTTCCCATAAACTAATATCGGCTCCGCCCAATATCATGCTAAGTCCATAATGCAAAGGCGGTTGATTCATACTGTAAAAGCCCATTTTTTTCAGTTCATGGTAAAAGGCTTCATAACCATAGTCTTTCAGTAAAGTAACAAAAGGAATGTTAAGTGATCTGGCTAAGGCCTGGTCGGCTTTTACGGCTCCATAGTAATTGTGGTCAAAGTTTTTAGGGCTGAATCCTTCGTAGAATAAAGGAATATCCGGCAGCATTTGCTGAGGGGAAATAATGCCTTTATCAACCGCATGCGCATAAAGAAAAGGCTTTAGCAAGCTCCCAGGACTTCTTCTGGCCTGAATAATGTCCACATCTTGTTGATGATCATCTCCAGTAGCCACATTGCCCACATAAGCGACAACTTCCTCCGTCCTCCAGTCCATCACCAGTACAGCCGCATTATGGATTTCATTGGTTTTCAGGTTTTGGCTATAGGCATCGGCCATTTCGCTGATTCTTTCCTGTAAATGCCGATCCAGCGTACTCTTCATGATTTTGCCTGCATTTTTTGTTTGCAGCTCATGCAAGAGATGTTGCGTTTCCTTTGGGAAAATATATTGTCCTTGCGGGATTTTTTCAGATTTAGCCAGTCTGAATGTGGTACTATCGAAATAACCTTCTTGCATTAATTTTGCCAATAATTGGTTGCGTTTCCTTTCCAGCGATTGGGTATTTCGCCCTGGGTAAATCATAGAAGGCTGATTGGGCAAAACAGCTAAAGTAGCGGCCTCTCCCCAAGATAACTCAGAAGATTCCCTTTCAAAATAACGCCATGAAGCAGCCGATAATCCTTCAATATTGCTTCCAAATGGTGCATGGCTCACATACAAATTTAGAATTTCTTCTTTGGATAAGTGCCACTCATAGCGCAAAGCCATGCCGATTTCCTTTATTTTTTGTGGGATGGTCCGGGCTTGGTTGCCGTCTGCCATTCGGGCTAGTTGCATACTTAAAGTACTGCCCCCTCGTACTACTCTTCCTTGTTGAATATTTTCAATTAGCGCCTTAAAAATAGCTACCGGATTGATACCCGGATGTTGGTAAAAGTAGGCATCCTCATAAGTCAAAAGCGCTGTTTCAAATCGTTTTGGAATGCTGTCGGTGACCGGAAACCGCCAGATTTCATCTTCAGCCAGCTTAACACCTAAAAGCTCATCCTTTTTATCGAATAGTACGGTGGAATAGCTTTTATCAAATACAGGCGTGGAAATAGGCCAGCTTAAAAAAACCAATAAAGCAATGATCAAAATCCCGAAAGAGAATTTGATTTTATGGGAGGATATGGTGGTTAATATATTTCTCAAAATTATTTATCCAAAAGCGTCTTTGACGCAAAAAAAATCTCGCCTAACCTGTCCCGCACTGAAAGTCGGGAGACGCTAAGGCGCAAAGTTTTCGCAAAGGAAAAATATAATATTATTACTTAGATGCTAACCTTCGTATTCCTTTTTTTACGTTGCGAGGTCGTTGCGTCCCTGTTTGCCGACAGGCAGGTTAGCGCCTCCGCGAGATTAACCTATTCGGCTTTGCCGAAATGCAAGTATTAATCCACCACTTCAACCCATTTACCTTCTAAATTCGCATAAATGCTATTGTCATACATGGCCTCAGCCTGAACGGATGGTAAATAGTACCTTCCTTTGTAGGATGCATTCAGTAAAACCGTAAAAGATTTCTGTTCCCCGGCTTTCAAATCAAAATACGTCAATACCCTGTCATCACGGATATCTTTATACTTTGCTTTGTCCTGATTGCCAGCTCCTGTGTCATTCAATCGGGTGTTGAGGATTTCCCATCCTGAAGGGAATATCTGAGTCAATGCCAGCTCTTTCAACTCCCCTTTTGTACCTGGATTTTTTACCGTGACTATGGCTTTAAAATCAGTACCTTGTTTGATTTTATTGATGTTTAATTCTGCGCCATCATTATCATAATATTTCACGTACATGGACATGTTTTTGGCATCGCTTTTTTCTCCTCCTTCCAATGGAATTCCTTGTCGGATCAGACGGGCATAAAGCGGAGCACCGCTTTTGTTCTTAGCCTCAATTTTCATGCTTTTATCGGCATCTAATAGGTTAACCTGAGTAAAATAACCCATTTCATTGATATTAATCTCTTGTTCTCCTAATTTTATGCTTGCATTCAAATTAGCAGATGCAGGGAAACCTTTGGTATATTCAGCTACAGCAATCAGACAATAAGCAGTGGTTTGGGTGCTCATCCAATAGTCCGAATCTCCCAACTTTTCTGCTATTCTTTGGAGCATTTCAAAGGCATCTTTTTTTCTTCCGAGCTTCACTAAAGTCTCCAAAATGATGGCTTCATCACGAGTGGATGAACCAAAAGTACCGCTTAATTCTCTGTAGTCTTTTACCTCTTTGGTCAAATTCGTGATCATCTCCTCTCCTACATCCTGATAAGAAGATTGCGCATAGGCATTCGCTAATAACCACTTGCTCATTTCCGAAATTCCAGTGTTTTCCCGCATACGATTCATAGGTGCCATATCGGGTTCTCCTGCAAGAGCTAGAGTATATAATCGATAAGCCTGGTATAAATCTGATCGATATCGCGTGCTGGAATTCCAGTTGTTGGCCATTTCGCTTTGGAATTTTTGGAAATTTCGCAGCATATCTTTTGGTACCGCATATCCCCTACTTTGTGCTTCCACTAAAAAGTGACCCGCATAACTGGTTCCCCATTCGTTAGCCGTTTGCATCCCTGGCCAATAGGAAAATCCACCCGAAGGCAACTGGAAATTTCGTAGGCGCTCAATGGCTGCTTCAATATTCCGTTGAATCTCATATTTCTTTTCCTCTTCCAGACTGATTAAATCAGATAAATACAGCTGCGCAAATACGGACGAAGTCGTTTGCTCTATGCAACCATGCGGATAACGAATCAGATAAGACGTACGCTGATCTAAGTTTAATGGTGGCAATGTAGAGAGTTCTAGAACACTTTCATTAGTGCCCAGCATTCCTAAAGGCTGGTAATCTGCTGTCCATGTCTCCTGATCTTCCAAAAGCTTATCCTTCACCGAAATCATTCTTGGATTGGATGGCCTGACGTCCATATTAACATCATAAACCGCTTTATTTTTACCCGAGGTAGCCGTAATGTGCACTTTGCCACTTCCTAAGGCTTTTTCTGCTTCTACATCCACATATACAATGGTTTCGCTATCAGGATTTAACTTCACCTGCATTTCTTTACTGCTTTTCAGTTTTCCAGTCGATGACACCTTTACATTAGCCGTTTTAATGGATGGATCATTGGCAAATAGGGTAATCGGCATCTTGGTGGTTTCGCCCGGTCCCATGACTCTCGGTAAAGTAGCCAACATCATCAAAGGTTGGTTTATGCTGATGGATTTTTCAGATGACCCATAAGTACCTGATTTATCAGCTGCTACCAACATCATTCTCAGTTCTCCAATATATTGAGGAATCGTAACGGTATGAGTTCTTTTATCTCCTTTATCCAGGTAAAAAGGCCCTAAGTATTCTACCACAGGTTTAAATCTGCTTTCGCTTTTTTCCTCCATAGGTCCCATCTCATCACCCCCAACAGCCAATAATCGACCGTATTTCCCAGCAAAGGAGCCCAATACGTCTTCGAACATATCGTATGTTCTTACACCCAATGCTTCCCGAGCGTAAAAGTGATCCCATGGCTGAGGCGTTTTATAATTGGTTAAACCAAGCAGACCTTCATCCACCAATGCGATGGTATAAGCCATAGGTTTACCGTTTTTCTCATTCACGGTTAATTGGACGATCTCTTTGGGCTGTGCATTCTTCGGAGCTTGAACTTCAGGCTCTAATAAAGTAGCCTTGTTTTCGACCATCACATTTCTCACGCCATACATTCTTAGTGGAAGGTCATTGTATTGATTTCCGTGTGGTTGAATTAAGGAAACATGCACATAAATATTAGGCGCCATTTCTTCACTCAAAGTGAACTTATAGATCGTCTCTTGGTCTTCCAAAGAGATATATTCTTTCTGAATTAATGCTTTTCCCGTTTCCACCGTAACATAGGCATGACCTACGCCACTTGAAGGGATTTTTACAGCAACTTCTTCACCCACTTGTGCTTCTTCCTTGCTCAGTGAGAAATTTAAAACATTGGCACCGCCCATTTCTTTGGCCATGGTGCCATACCAATCCGATCTTCTGAAATAAACTACCTCACCAGTGCTGTGTCCGGAACTATTATCCTTAATCCTAATGAAATAACGACCCCAATCATCATTGTCGATATTAAGATTCCAATCCTTTTGCCCATTTTCCAAATTAACGGTATAGGTTTTTTTAGGATTATTATATCGGCTACTTACATAATTGCTGATATTATCATCTCCGTAATCCCACCACCATCTCCATTCTAATTTGTAAAGCTCAACCGTTACGGACTTATTTTTAGTTTTATTCCCTTCTTCATCCACATTTACCAGCTGAATCGTATTATTTTTGCCCGTATAAAGTACAGGTTTTGCAGTATTTTCCTCTACAGATGGAACATTGATCCCTACATAACTTTTATAGGGAGAATATAAAACACTGCTAGTGTGAATACTAAAGTCCCCTCCTTCTTCAAATACTTTTCCGTTAAGCACCAATCTTAACATTCCAGGAGCTTCGGATTTATTTTCCACCTTAATAGGAAAGCTAGCCTCTCCTTTTTCATTAATTCGGCTTTCAAATATCTTCTTGCTATCCGTATAAAACTCCTTTCCAGGATCATCAAAATTATAACCATAGAAATCCTTAAAGGAGGTTTTAGTGGCTTTGGTAAATATATCAAAGTCAGTTTTTAGATTTCTGGCAACAGCTCCATGCATCCATCTAACCGATAGATTGGCATAATTTCCTTCAGATTGCTTTAAGATCTCCTTTCCAAAGTCCACATCAATTTTCAATCGATTAGGCTTAATGGTCTCTATTTTAATGTTCTTGGTAAACTCGGCACTTCCAGCACGAACTTTACAAAACCAATTTCCGGTTGGAGATTCGGAAGAAGTAGAAGGTCTAAAGCTGTAAATAGGGCCTTCTTTTTTATAAGGTAGATAGCTCTTATAAAGCTGTCCTTGCGGATTGAATAAATCCAAGACTACCTTTTGACCTTCAGGAACACGCTGATATGTATCCTCTAAAATAAAGCTTAGATTTAAGGTGTCTCCCGGTCTCCAAACCCCTCTTTCTCCGTAAATGAAACCCTTTAGGCCTTCTTTTGCAGTGGCACCGCTTACATCAAAATTACTTAATGATAAGGCATTCCCATCCTCTAATTTCAGATAGGCAAATTCCTTCTCTTTTTCCGCCACCAATAAAAATGGCTGACGGTGAAGTGTTAATTCCGCCATACCCTGGGCATCAGTTTTACCTTCACTAATCAGCTGATTTTGATAGTCATAAAGCTTTAAGTTGACATTTTCTAAAGCATCCGTTGATGGAATATTTGTACTTAGAATATGCAGTTTATTGTTCTCGGCTTTTTTGGCGGTTAATCCTATATCAGAAGCAAAAAGTATTTTAGATTCAGAAGTGTTGCTTCTGTAATACATATCATGGCAAGGATTATCTCTTTCATTCCAATCATAATCACCATAATAGCGGTTTCTATTATCATCCCAATCCACCGTTTTAGGATCGTATGTAAATTCCTCTATGTCGGCCTCATCAGACATGCCATCGCAATTATAGACAGCCATATCTTTTGTGAAATCGATATTGACTTGATAGAAAGCACCTTTTTCAGCTTCAAACAATTCTTTTAAATCCAATGAAATTTTAGACCATTCATAATAATCCGTGATTCCCGCTTTAACTAATGGGATGATTTTTCTCACTACCGGGCGGCCTACCCTTCTCAATCTATAAGTGCCACCAAGATCATTATCCTGAAAATATTGCCCCATATTGTTTGGGAAAATCTTGACAACTTCAACTTCTATAGCCTTTAGGCCCACTACCCTGATTGGTAATACTAATTCATTAGTGCTGGGCAAAATATTTCCCTGACCAGCCATTAGTTTGACTTGTGGCTTAAAGGTAGAAACCTGAAGAGAATATTGGCTTTCATTGTCGAGCCCTAAACCTTTAGAGTTTTTTAGGTTTTTATGGACCGTTATATCTAATTCACCATGAAGCGAGCCATTTTTACCAAAAATCTTGAGCTCATTATTATCGACTGTGAAGCTGAGATCAAACCGTTTGACCTCTACATAAGTGTTAAAATCCTGATTATTGAGAATTGGATCCGAAAAAACTAAAGAGATATAAGCCTCTCCGTCCCTTTTCACATTGGCACTCATAATTTTGAAGCTGTCCACAGAAGGGATTTGGTAGTTTGTACTTCCACTCTCTTTTATCCCAATAGGCGTTCCATCCCATTCAATTACCAAATCTTTATCCTCTTTTACTCTGATAATATTGTCAATCGTAAATTCATGTTCTTTTGAATTTGCACCATGCGTCCAGCTAATATCCAGGTCTTTACCATTAAAATTAGCTTTTACCACCTCATTTACTTTCTCTTTATCAATCCAATCCGATGCGTTCAAAGACCCCTTTAAAGCTACTTTCGAGAAGTCATTTTCGTCTGTATTGCTTAAATGATGAAGTTCAACTGCATAACTTAAAGGGATGGTTTTTACATTAAAACTAAAGTTAGCAAGCTCTTCAGGAACGCTTATGAGCTCAGCTAATTCAAGCGAAATAGTATATTCTTTATTGCTCTCAAGATGTTTTTCAGGTGTAATAACAATGCTTGAAGGACTAGTCCAAATTGCTTTAGCATCAACAGAAGGCGAAATGTCATAATAGGAAGAAGATAACTCATCACCCGCTTTTATGCCTTCCACTTCTGATTTTAATTCAATCACAAAAGGATCAGTTTTGGAAATGATACCGGATGAAATACTATGGATATATTCAGCATAAGGGCCTAAATCAGAAAGTGCTTCATTTTTCTCTTCTTTTTTTTCGCATGCTGTAAATAACAAAACAAGAATGGCAATGGGGAATAAAAATTTTCTCATATCTACTTTTGGATTTAAACCGGAAAGTTAAATGATTTTTTTTATTGGAGATAATGAAAGGTAAATTATAATGGAAGAAATATTGCCTAAAATAATTGATGACTATCATCTAAAATTATTCAACCCATTTTTTAGGATAAAATTTACTAGAACACAATCAGCATTATTATGAACTAGTAGCTAAAAAAAGCTTTGAGCTTTCTTAAGGAGACTTCTGAGCCAGTCTCCTTTATCTTTATAATGAATTTACTACTATTCTGTCTTTTAGATTTAGGTTGTATTTTAAGTGAATTATTCTCTTTCAACTATTAGCTGGGCACTTTCTACTTCAATAAATTCCATCCCTTCTCCATTTTCCTTTACTTCGCTCCAATACACTTCTTTAAATTTTAAAATGAAGCGTTGATCCTTCATTTCAAATCTAATTTCATTACAAAGACCTCCTGTACTCTGTCCATGACAGCTGTCTTCATAACCTGCTTCTATCTTGTAGTTAGTTCTTTTATCATCTATTATGGCTACATCTACATAGGTTCTTGCTGAAACCAGGCCTTTTACAAGATGCTCTGAGAAATTTCTTACTTCAATTTTTAGATTTTCTTCTTCAAAGTTTACAAAGCTAAGTTGGGTAGGACAGATCAATAATGAATGCTTCCTCAACTTTTACCTCAATTTTTTGTAAAGGTGAAATAGTATCATCTTTGCAAGCTATAAGCCCAAGTAGAAAGGCTAACAAAAATATGCTGAAGGTTATTTTTTTCATATCATTTTATTTAGATCTCTGATATTTGCTTGTAAAATGTACTCAATCACCTAATCTTACTTAGATTTGTTTTACAAATTGAGCTCAAAAAGAATTCTAACAATTCAAGACTTACCAATTCAACTGTAAACGTATTTTTCTATAAAAGAATTATTTATGAGCTATTATTTTTTTACGCAGGTTTCAAGATTATTTTTTGTTAAACATCTAATTCATAGTCTAGAATTATAATCTTTATATTCAGTGACTTATACTTAATAGCATGCTATAAATCTGAATTCATATTCTCTATACCTCAGTTTTAGTTGGAATATCTTCATGATTTAAACTATATTGAAACAACAAGCAAAAACTAAATTATGGATTTAACAGAATTTATTATTCGATTATTGCTGTCAGCAGCAGCAGTTTTTATAAGTGCTAAAGTATTGTCTGGAGTAAAGGTAGAAAGCTATGGTCAAGCTATTCTTGTAGCTATTGTTTTGGGAATTATTAATGCCATAGTAAAACCAATTTTGGTATTTCTGACTATTCCCATCACCATCATTACCTTAGGTTTATTCCTATTGGTGATCAATGCATTAATGATAATGTTGGTAGATAAACTATTGAAAGGTTTTGCAGTAAAAAGCTTTTGGTGGGCCTTTTTCTTTAGTATTATTCTTTCAGTGCTGAATGCTATTTTGCAGTCACTTTTTTGATAATTGTATGTAATAAGTTATAGGTTTTAACTTAAAACCTATAACTTAATACTTATTATCCGATTCCCATCGCAATCAAATCAGCTAAGACTACAATCCCTTCTCTTAGATAAGGATCTTTAATCTCGCCATCGGTATTGATTTTATTGATGAGCTCTGGATCAGCAGAAATTTTATCTTTTAATTCATTAGCTGCATTTCTTCTTTCCATCGCTTTTTCATTTTCAGCTTTTCGTGTCTCTATATTTAAGCTCACCTTGGACAAACTTTGTTGATTTATAGCTTCATCCACATCATTTTTAAAATTTCTGAGATATTGCTCTTCTTTCAATCTCTTTTCATGCTTTTCATTTAAAGCAGCTATAACATCCTCATCAATATAATTGCTTGGTTCAAAGTCCGAGCTTTCTATTTGATCCCATTCTAAAGCACGTTCATAAGAGCTTTCGCCAAAAGTTTTGGCCGTATAGGGTGAAGGCATTTTGATATCAGGTCTTACACCTCTATGCTGGGTACTACTGCCATTTACCCTATAATATTTAGCTAAAGTTAATTTAACTTGCCCTAAGGTATCTTCAACCTTAGGTACAAATTGATTTAAAGAAATTAAGTTTTGAACTGTTCCTTTACCGAAGGTATTTTCTCCAATAACAACTCCCCTTTTATAATCTTGTATGGCACCTGAGAAAATTTCGGATGCCGATGCACTAAAGCGGTTTGTTAAAATAGTAAAAAGGCCGTCATAATAGATATTTTTATCCTCATCCTCACCTAATTCAATGCTTCCATCCGAATCTCTTATCTGAACAATTGGGCCATCCTCAATAAAAAGACCGCTAAGCTCTATAGCTTCTTGTAAGGAGCCACCACCATTTGATCGTAAGTCCACAACAATACCATCTACCTGACTTTTAATGGTATCTAAAATTGCTTTTACATCTCTGGTTGTACTTCCATAATCCTCTTCCCCAGCCCTCATTGCCTCAAAATTTAAGTAAAAGGAAGGGATAGTAATAATTCCTATTTTATACTGATTTCCATCTCTATAAACTTCTTTAACTTCAGCATAAGGAACCTGATTATCCAACTTTATTTTATCCCTAACTATAGTAATTTCCACTGGGATACCAGTTGATATGGGAGTTCCAGCTTCTATGATTTTTAATCTTACGGTGGTTCCTTTAGGGCCTCTAATCTTTTGAACTACATCATCCAGTCTCCAACCTGTTATGTCTACAAACTCTCCATTTTCACCTTGGGCAACAGCCAGAATTCTATCATCAGTATTAATCATTTTACTTTCAAAAGCAGGGCCTCCAGGCACAACTGAAGCAACTCTGGTGTAGCTTCCATCGGATGTAAGTGTGGCGCCAATCCCTTCTAAGGATTGACTCATCCTTATTTTAAAATTTTCGGAAGTGATAGGAGAAAAATAACTGCTATGAGGATCAAAACTTTCGGCAAATGTATTCATATAAAGCTGGAAAACATCCCTGCTTTCATATTCACCTATAGTTTGTTTCAACCGACTATATCTTTCCTTAATTAATCTTTCAATAGTGGTGTCTGCTTTATCATCTAATTTAAAATCTAATGCCTGACTTTTAATTAGTTTTCTCCATCTGTCATCAAGCTCTTCTTCTGATGTTACATAATCTAAGGAATCAGGATCAATGGTCAAAAATTCCTCTTTATTGTAATCAAAATCAAAAGACAATTCATTTTCAATGAAATCCATTCTATCACTAAATCTTTCGCGGAAAACATTAAATACTTCATAAGGTGGAAGAAGATATCCTAATTTGATATGATCATCCAAACGTTCTCTATATTTTTGAAAACCTTCAATATCCTCTTTTAAGAAATAATGCTTATTTACATCTAATGAAGATAAATATTCATCAAAAATTATGATCGAAAGCTCATCATCTATTGGTGTTTTTTTATAATGATATTGCGTTAAAAGACCTGCAACCAATCGAGCCTCCATCGATTGATCTTGCGTAGGGCTTAACTTTGCAAGTTTTTCGTTTTGAGTAAAACCTGTTAAACTAAACAGGAATAGGTATATGATTAAAAATAATTTCTTCATGGTCGTATTATTGTAGTCCAAAACAATGAACGGAATATTTTAATTTTATTTTAATGAATTTGATAAACGGTCAAATTGCGAGCGGTAATATACTGGAAGAATGATGATTTTGATAAAATAAATTTCTTTGGTGATTATCTAACTCCAATATAGCTTCGTCCATCATCCATTTTATGTAGTTATTAAACCTATGCCCCATCCACACGCTAGAATTCAATATTACAGCATATGTATAGCCGTCTTCTTTTCTTTGTATAAAACATGCTGAACCTGCTAATGTTCCTGTTCTCCAATAATTTTCACCTTTTACCCCCTTCCATCCATAAGCATCTCGATAACTCTTTCCGCTTACCATTAATTCTCGACTTTCTTTTGATAATAGTTGATATGGATTATTGGGATCAATTAACGCAACTAATTTTGCAAGTTGAGAGGCATTGGCAATCCAACCTCCTGCTGCTCCTAATGTCTTAATATCACTACCTCCATAGGGCTTTTCAACTGATTCATAATTTCCATCAAATGACTGAAATTGATAAGCACCTGGGTGATTATAATAATGAACTTCAAATGGTCTTCTCTCCCATTCATAATTTCCAGAAATTCTCATGCCAAAAATTCCATTCGGTTCTAAAATATTATTTACAACATAGTTTTCATAAGAAGAACCTGTTTTTTGCTCGATGATTTTGCCTAATAACATATAGCCAAAGTTGGAGTAAGCATATTGAGTACCTGGCCTATATCTTAATCTTCTGTGTTTTAAAACAAATTCTATAATATCATCCTCAGAAGGCGAACCTTCCAATTCCATAATTCGTTTAATCTTTTCGGCTTGAAACATAAAATCCCCATCTCTCCAGCTCCATCCACCTTTATGATTTAAAAGATGTTTTACCTTCACTTTTTTATGATTAGAATCTTTCATTTCATTGTAGTGAGATAAAATACCCTTTCTTCCAAAAATGTATTCATCTAAGTCTATGATTCCATCATCCACCATTTTCATAATGGTGATGGCTGTTATTAGTTTTGAGGCACTAGCAATTCTAAATAAATGTTGTGTGTTGACTTTTTCTTGTGTATTAAGATTAGTTACACCATAGCCTTTGGAATAAATCAACCTATTATCTTTCATTACAGCCACTGTAGCACCTTTAATATCCCATCTTTTCATGAATTGATTAACGTTTTTATCAAATTCAAGATTAAATTCAGTAGAATCCATAACAGGTGCAGGATTTACTACATTAAAATTGATGTAATTAAGCTGATCTTGATTTCCTTCATCGACTGAACGTGTGAAGGCTACTTCTGATGTGGTATAAAAGGCAAAACTAATCGCAGTTACCCCTAATAAAATTGCAATTATTACTGTTCTTTTCCTCAACTGATGTAAAATTGGTTTTGATATAAATTTTAAAACAATATTGTATTAAATAGTCAAATATACAACATTTTGACTGAATTACCCATATTCAACTAACAGTCTGAAAACGTATAGAGAAGAAATTAATTCCATAGACCTGTGATTTCTTTTAACAATAAGCTTAATTTTAGATTTCAATAGGATAGATATTTTTGATTTTTAGATTTTAATGAAATACGATTTTATTATAGGTGGAGCAGGTTTGGCTGGTTTAACCTTAGCTTGGCAAATGATTGAAAATAACCTTTTGGAGGATAAGAAATTATTAATCATTGATGCTGATAAAAAGGATAAAAACGATAGGACTTGGTGCTTATGGTCTAAACCTGAAATGTGGATTGCCAATCTTCCTATAAATCAATCATGGGATACTGCTACAGTCAAAGGAAAAGGTTTTGATCTTTCTCAGAAATTAGAACCCTATCGATACTACAAAATTGAAGGAATTGACTATTATAAATTCATAATTAAAAAATTAAGTAATAATACTCAAGTCACTTTTATTCAAGATGTTATAGTGTATGAAGATGAAAGTAGAAAAAGTATAAAAACAGAAAAATCAACTTACCATTACAGCTCCTATTTTTTCAAATCATACTTCTATTCTGATGAGATTAAAGCATTAAGCAATCCTAAAAAACATTTTATATGGCAACATTTCTATGGTTGGAAAATAAAGACAGAAAAGGCAATATTCAATCCAACTAAGATCACTTATATGGATATGCAAGTGCCTGAAGTGAAAGGAGGTTTAAGCTTTGCCTATATTCTTCCTGAATCAGAAAATGAGGCCTTAGTTGAATACACTCTTTTTTCAGCGGATTTGTGGAAGGAAGAAGAATATAAAACGGCACTTGAAAATTATATTAATAATAACCTAGAATTGAAAGAATACAGTATAGTTGAATTAGAATACAATAAAATCCCCATGACCAATTCAGTCTTTGCCAAAAGAAGTAAAAGCATTATTCCGATTGGAACCTTAGCAGGGACAGTTAAACCTAGTACGGGTTATTCTTTTGTTAGAAATTATAATCATATTCAGCAGATTATCAAAACCTTAAAATCTGGTAGGGATGATTTTGCATTAAGTGGTTCCAAAAGGTTTCGCTTTTATGATGAGGTTCTAATGAATGTATTGCATACTGGAAAAAGTAGCGGACATGAGGTGTTTGGAAGTCTCTACACGAAAAATAAACTATCCCTATTATTGAAGTTCCTAAATGAAGACACCAACCTTTTGGAAGATCTTAAAATCATGAATACAGTCCCTAAATGGGCATTTATTAAGGCCGTGGCAGAGGAATTATTTGAAAGTGTAACCACAAAAAACTCAGAATTTTTCACTGATTTACAAAGATGAATACGGAACAGCTTGGCTGTCTTTTGTATCCTCGTATTTTTCTGTCATAAAAAAAATATACCGTGCTTATGTCAGACATTTCAAATGTCGGACATTAATCAATTGGTTTATCGCAAAATACCTTGATTTTTTAACTGTTCCGATAAAATGTCCGACATAGACTAACTTTATCAATAATTCTTATTGTTTGGGACCAGAAAAAGGAGATCATAAAATTGTCTGGTTAAGTAGAATGTCTGACATGGGCTAACCCTCATTGTGAAGCTTTGAGTTTAAACTTTGAAAATCTTAGTGGTTAATTGTAACTCAGTGGTTAAAACATCCGACTCCCCTATTGCAAATGAATGCTTTTCAGCTAATTTTGCAATTCAAATATTAACTCATGAAGGAAGCATCAGAATCACTTAATTTTTTAGAGCATATTATAGCGGAGGATTTAAAATCAGGTTTATCAAAAGACGACTTGCGTTTTAGATTTCCACCAGAGCCAAATGGCTATTTGCATATTGGTCATGCAGCTTCTATTTGCCTCAATTTTGGATTAGGTGAAGATCACCAATCTCCTGTAAATCTGCGCTTTGACGATACTAACCCAATAAAGGAAGAACAAGAATTTGTTGATTCAATTAAAAACGATATCGAATGGCTAGGCTTCAAATGGGCTCAAGAATGCTATACTTCTGATTACTTTCAGCAACTATATGATTGGGCAATTGAGTTAATCAAAAACGGAAAAGCTTATGTTGACGGACAATCACCTGAATTAATAGCAGAGCAAAAAGGCACGCCTACTTCTCCAGGAAAACCAAGTCCACACCGAGATCGACCAACCGAGGAAAACCTTGAGATTTTTGAGAAAATGAAAAATGGGGAGTATCCTGCTGGTTCTTATGTGCTAAGAGCCAAAATTGATATGGCCTCCCCTAATATGTTGATGCGTGATCCTTTGATGTACCGAATTGTAAACAGAGCCCACCATAGAACTGGAACGGATTGGTGCATCTATCCGATGTACGACTGGGCACATGGTCAGTCAGATTACATCGAGCAAGTATCTCATTCTTTGTGTACCTTGGAGTTTAAGTCGCACAGGGAATTATATGATTGGTTTTTGGATCAGATTTATGACGAAAACAAATTAAGACCAAAGCAAAGAGAGTTTGCCAGACGTAATTTAAGCTATACCGTAATGAGTAAGCGTAAATTATTGGAATTGGTGCAAACCAAAACCGTTGCAGGCTGGGATGACCCTCGGATGCCTACTATCTCTGGCTTAAGAAGAAGAGGTTATACCCCAGAATCCATTCGTAAATTCAGTGAAATCTCAGGTATTTCAAAAAGAGATAGTGTAACGGATGTTTCCCTTTTGGAATATGCCATTCGTGAGGATTTGAATAAAAGAGCTACCAGAGCCATGGCAGTAATTGATCCTGTTAAATTGGTCATTACTAATTATCCAGAAGGAAAAACAGAAATGCTGGAAGCTGAAAACAATCCTGAAATGGAGAATTCAGGCTCGCATGAAGTGCCTTTCTCAAGGGAATTATACATTGAAAAAGAAGATTTTAAAGAAGAAGCAGGAAGTAAGTACTTTAGATTGACCATTGGTAAGGAAGTCCGTTTAAAAAATGCCTATATCATAAAAGGAGAATCAGTTGTAAAGGATGAAAAAGGTAATATTACTGAAATCCACTGTACCGCAGATTTAGAGTCTCGATCTGGAAGTGGTACGGAAGCGAGCATGCGAAAAGTAAAAGGTACTTTGCATTGGGTGTCCATTCAACATGCTATCAAAGCAGAGATCAGGGAATATGATCGTTTATTTTTAGATGAGGCACCTGATGCGCATGGTGAAAAGAGTTTTATGGAATTCTTAAATCCTGAATCTTTAAAAATTACTAAGGAAGCTTATTTAGAGCCTTTTTTACAAGAAGCAAAATTGGAAGATAAATTCCAGTTTCAGCGAGTTGGCTATTTCACTTTGGATAAAGATGCAACTGCTGAATATTTAATATTCAATAAAACTGTAGGACTGAAAGATTCTTGGGCTAAAGCACAATCCAAGGAGCAAAAACAAGCGCAACCCCAACAGCAGAAACAACAAGGACAAGGCAGAAGTCCGATAAATGAAATCCAGAAGATCAGTAAGAAATATACTAATCTATCGGGTGCAAAGCTTGAAACTGCTAGAGCCAATATTGCCAAATTAGCTGAAGATGTTAGCTATGAGGATTTAGAACCATTATTTGGCACTGCCAAAAAGAAAGTAGGGACTAGAATTGGGGTAACTATTGCTTTGGGTGTGTTGCTGGAAAAAGGATTGGAAAGAAATGAAGCGATTGATGCTTTCATTCAAGCTGGTTTGAAAGATGATAATGAACTTTTGGTGGAAGAAGCTAAATTAATAAAATAGAACAGCCCAAGGCTGTAAAATTTAACCGCTAAGTTGCACAAAGATTTTCACAAAGAGCGCGAAGAGAAAACAATTAGGTTATCTGACTTTATGGAATGCATAGGTCAGCACCGAAGGTCAGACCAAAAGCAGCTTAAACATGAAATATTTGTTATCAAGTAGAAATTAGCTGAAATGCTTTATTAATTCTGATTAAATGGAAGCATATTGTGTAGATATTTAACCTGTCTGACCTTCGGTGCTGACCTAATTGAATGCTTTTAGCTGACGAATTAAAATTCCATGGTAAGAAGATAATCAATTATTAATTTCCTAATTATTAATTACTAATTATCAATAGCGTCCTAAATAAAGAGAGGGGTTTAAGTTTTATCCCAAAATATTAATTTTGGGTTGACACAAAAACCACAAAACCCCTCATGAGCAATATTACACTTTTTGCACAGATTATTAAAAAAATTGACCGTTCAAAATTCAATAATTTAGCTAGGGAAAAACAGACCGATAAAGCCAATAAAGGATTTAACAGTTGGACACATCTAGTCTCTATGTTGTTCTGTCATTTTGCCAAGGCTACTTCGGTCAGAGATATATCCAACGGCATGCGTTCGGCAACAGGTAACCTGAATCATCTAGGTGTTGAACAAGCCCCTTCAAAGTCAAGTATAAGTTATCAAAACAAGCGTAGAGATGCTAGTTTGTTCAAAGACCTCTATTACAGTTTGCTTAATTCTTTAGGACAGCAGATAGGTGTAAAGCGAACAAAGCTCAAAATAAAAGTCCCGGTTTACCTGTTGGACTCCACTGTAATCAGTCTATGTCTGTCAGTATTTGACTGGGCTACTTTCCGCACCAAAAAGGGGGCTGTAAAAATGCACACATTACTGGATTATGACGGTAAACTGCCTGTTTATGTCAATATTACCGAGGGTAGCGTGGGCGATAACAAAGGGGCTTATGATATCCCTCTGGAGAAAGGCTCAGTGATCGTGGCTGACAGATATTATAATGATTTCCCCATGCTCAACATTTGGGACAGCAAAGGGGTAAACTTCGTGATCAGGCACAAGGGGAACCTTAAATTTGAAATGGTGAAGGAAAGAGAACTGCCCAACAACACAGCACAGCATATCTTAAAGGATGAAGAAATAATCCTCACCGGTTACCAATCAAAGAAAAAATACCCTGATAAGCTTAGAAGAGTGGCAGTATGGGACGATGAAAATCAGCAAACCATTGAGATCATCACCAATAATTTTAAATGGGCGGCTCAAACCATAGGTGACCTCTACAAGTCAAGATGGGAAATAGAGGTGTTTTTCAGGGATATTAAACAGTTGCTACATATCAAAACTTTCATTGGTACTTCTGAAAATGCTGTTATGATACAGATATGGACTGCCCTTATTACCATACTTCTACTTAAAGTAATGAAGCACCAAGCGAAATACAACTGGTACCTTTCTAATTTGGTGGCATTTATCAGGCTTAACGTGTTTGTTAAAATAAAACTTCAAAAATGGCTGGACAAACCCTTTGAGGATCCGCCCAAAGTACAAAATCAAGGCGTACAGGGGGACCTTTTTCCTGATTATGGATAAAGCTGGACTAAACAGCAGTAGAAGTAGGCTTTTATCGCAATTTTAAATTATTTAGGACAGCATTGACTAATTATAATAAATCCTACTCAGTCTTCCACCCAAGCAATTCGAACGATATCCTCAAGCTCGATTCTATAATTTCCTTGCCTAATATGCCCATGGACAAGCAAAGCAGGTGGTAATTCTGGAACAGTTACCGTTTCATACCGCTTTTCTTCAGTTTTATTCACTTCACGACTGGATAATCTAACATCCATTATATTTCCTGATTTCTGGATTACTTGAATTTTAGCTCCTATTGGAATATTCTTAATGGCTTGTATTGCGTCTTCTTTTGTCATGTCTTTTACTTTAAAACTATAACAAAGAAAAGCAGGAGCTTGTTTTAATAGAGGGTAGTTATATTCAGTTCCAAAGGAACTAGTAGCCATCACCAGCAAGATGCTGGCGATAAATGTTTAAAACAGGTAGATAACGATAGTTAGTCATCATGTCAATTGCTCACAATTCGAGCTTCCCACTTCTAACTTCCAACTTATTCCCCCTTCAATATCTTTCCTAAATCCACTTCTGAGTAATTTATAGACTTAAGTGTCTTATTATCCGCTTTGCGGTAAACTAAATAGAAATCATCTTTCTTTTCGAAATAGGCATCCTGGCTTTGGGAAGCAAAATGATTTACTGTCGCCTGGGCTTCTTCTTCTGAACGACAGACCTTGCTCATATTGGAGCGTTGAACTTCAGCAAATAAATCAGCAAACTTCTCTCCCATTCCAAATTCCAAAATGGCACCTGCCAACACATATTGTAGATCACATAAAGCATCAGCAGCTTCCACTACATCTTGATTTTCAACGGCTTCCTGTAATTCTTCTAATTCCTCCTTTAACAAATTCAATCGTAATTCAGCTCTGTTTTTAGGTGGTATTTGTGGTTTTGATAAGATGGGGTGATTGAAAGTTTTATGGAATTTTGATACTGAATTAAGTGCTTCTGCTTCTTTCATAATTGTTTATTAGGATTATATGGTTATTTGCCAATCATTGAATTTGAAATATATAAACAACTCTCAATTAAATGAAGAAAAGAGAATGAAATCTTAAATGCTTATACCCAAAGTTTTATTTTAATCGTTAAAGAACTTGATGATTTCATTAAAAGTGTCTGCAAATTGGTGGCTGCCTCCATTGAAGGTTTTTTGGTAATCAAAATAATTACAATGAAAAGACTTTATGTGGTAAGCTTCTACGGCAAAATCTTCAGGCATTATTAACTGATTTTCTGTTTTCACTACCCAATCATTATCTCCTTTGAATACCAGCCAAATCAATTTATCTAATCCTACCGCTGACCATCTTCTTAAAAGACCATAATCAGCTAAAATCTGCTTATCCCAGTCTCCTGCTATTGCTTTAATTTTGGTTTCAGAATGAATTGGTTTAGCTGTAATAAGTTGATTTAAAAACTCATTTCCAGGTGTCATCATTTGAGACCCCTTTAATTGCAAGAAAAAATTAGATGAAAACTCCAGAAAACCAGTGATTATAGTTGCAAATGGTAAAGATTTATAGTGACTTATTTGCTTTAAAATGTTGAGAAATTTCACCACTTTAGGAGCCGCTACATCAAAGTAATTCACACCATTTGCGCAAGCGCAACATGCCAATCTTCGAATAGGTAATATTTCATTTTGAAATTCTTCATTCTGATATAAGTATTTGGCTAATAATCCACCTCTACTCGTAGTAATAACATCCACAGGATTATCTTGGGGAAATTTATGATTGGCTAATAATTTTTTTAGCTCATTAGCATTTCCTTTTGCATCATCTAAGATGGTGAGGTGATCAAAGCCAATTATTTGCTCGTATGTGCCATCCTCTATTAGTGCCTTCAAAGGATATTTCCCAATCTTCATTTCCAGCAAATCACCAAAGGATCCTGAAGTACTGGAAAATGTCCCATGAAGTAGTAATAAGGTTTTATATGAAGTATTAATATCTGGAGAATTTTTATCTAATGCTATAAAATCATTTTCTATAGAATTATATTTTAATAAAGAATACTTTTTATCTCCCATAACCTCAGTCAACATCTTCTCTATTTTCGCTTCAGCTGACTCTTCAGGACGGTCTCTGAAAAATTTTAAAACCTTAATTACTAGTGAATATCTTTTACTAGATCTGTCTAATTGTAGTTCAGTATTTTCATTTACTGAATCAGAATTACTCAAAATGGCATGTTGTGGTAAAGCTTTTAAGTAAAAATTTAACCGGTCTCTGTCAAAACCGAAGTTCTCAGTGCTTTCAACCAATAAATGCTCTAAATCACATGATTTCCCAGCTCTATAGGTACCTTCATACCACTCATAATAGACTAAGGCTCCTTCTGTTTTCTGTAAAAATAAAGTTAACCGAATACTTGGTAATAGTTGCTCCCAATCTTTTAGAGTTGCTGTTTCGGGAATTACAAAATTGACATCATCAAAATTAATGAAATATTCAATTATACGTTTTCCGGATGTTTTTATCTCCGGGTGCAGTTTTTTTAAATGACGAATTTCATCAGATAAAGCACCTTCTGAATTTTTATTCCCTTTTCTTGAAAATTTGAGTTTCCCAGTCCAGTCTGTATTCCCATCACCAGCCCCAAGCGTCCCCCATAAGCCTTCCACATCATCAAAATGTTCATGAGATAATTTTTGATTAACTATTGAGGCGTTCAAATTATCATCACCCAATAAATAGAATGATTTCTCATTAAAATTTACTTGATTTTCAGTACTTAAAGTAAGTGGCCTCATTGGTTTTGGTTTTAAATAATGCTTAATTTATATATTTATAAAAATAATAACAATAATTATCATTAAAAGATGAGGTTTAAATAACCGAATGATTTTCACCCCGTTGGATAAAGGATAAATTATAAAAAATGAGCAGAGCATTTGTAAAGGAAGACGATCAGGAAGAAGCCCCATTTATTCCACCCAGAGCGCCATTACCTAAAGGGGAGTTGAATTATGTTACCCCTTCCGGAAAACAATCATTATTGGCAGAAAAATCTGCTTTAGAGAAAGATAAATCCGAAGTTAAGTCCATAGAAAAAGAACAGGATAGAAGAAGAAATATGGCTACTATCAATGGAAAATTGAAGTTACTAGAAGAAAGAATTAATTCAGCTAGAATATTAGACCCGAAAGATCAACCTAAATCAGAAGTTCGATTTGGAGCGAAAGTAAAATTTAAAATGAATGATAAAGTGCAAACTTTTCAAATTGTAGGTGTAGACGAAGCTGATGTGAAAAAAGAAAAAATTGCCTTTACTGCGCCTATTGCCAAAGCTTTATTAGGAAAGAAAATAGGAGAAAGTAGTGATTTACAATTGGGAAAAGATAAAAGAAATATTGAGGTTTTGGAAATCCAATATTGAAATAATCAATTGCAAAGAAAAATTATCATGGCAAATAAAAAATTCAAACTCAGCAAGATAAAAAAGGAATTAGAGGTCTCTACTGCTAGAAGTGGTGGTTCAGGTGGACAACATGTAAATAAGGTAGAAACGAAAGTAATATTAAGATTCAATGTGTTTGATTCTCAAATCCTATCTGAATACGAAAAGGAAACTATCCAAAAAGCCTTAGCTGGGAAATTAACTAAGTCTGGAGATCTTATTATTACGGCTGAAAACCATTCTTCTCAAATTAAAAATAAAGAAATTGCTTATAAAAAAATGGAGCGTACACTATCTAAAGCTTTTGTAAAACCAAAAATCCGTAAAAAGACAAAGCCTACTAAAGCTTCTCAGAAAAAGCGTTTAGAGAAAAAGAAAATGCATTCTGACAAAAAGAAAATGAGGAAAAACCCATTAAAATAAGCTTTCTATTACCCTACCATCCCCAACTACCCTTTATCCCTTTAAAAGGGCCTACCACTTTTGATGTAATCCATCCACCATAGAAATCTCCTTCTTGGGCTTCTACTTTTTCATCTCCAATATAACAAGCATCCATTTTATGAGCGTAAACAGCTAAATGGTCTTTTAAAACTTTAAAATTACCTTTTGGTGTAGGATAACCCCAAGCAGCATTTAAGGCTACTTTATCTCCATTTTTGATATCAAAATAAAATGAAATCCCTTTGAATTCACAGGCTGTGCTGTGTGTTCCATCTATTAGAGTACCCTCTTTAAAGGAAGAAATTGATAAATAATAAGTGGGGGGATGACTAGTTTCCAATACTCTAAATGATTTATTAGTATCTGCTATCACTTCACCGTTAAAAACGATTCTTAGGCGTTCTGTAACTTTTTCAATTGCTGGTGGACGAGGATAGTCCCAAACAGACTCCTGTCCTGCTTTTGGCTTAATTTTTTTCATAAATTGATTTAAATGCTATTTACGTTATTAATAAGATATGGAGTTTAATTCAAAAACAGATTGTTTCATACTCAAAAAGATGAGCAATCTAAGGCACCAAGTAGCTAGCTTTATCCTTTTCAAAATCAAATAAAACCCTAATGTGACCACCTTTATTCAGCTGAAGGATTTCAGCTTGTGATACTTTTAAAGCGAGTAAAGCGAAATATTGATCATCAAATTCGTTTTTCATTTGATTTGCATCTTTCAAGGAATTCACTTTTTTGCCAGGTTGTTCTACCGTATTGTAGGATTCTTTTCCGCCTGATAAGGTATCCCAATGCTCTTTGGCTAATTTATTTTGATAATGAATACTGATTTTACCTTTTAATTTAATCTGACATTTCTTTTGTTTATCATATGCTAAAACTGACACTAAAGGATTTTCTTTAAGCTCTTTTATTTTATTAGACCTTGAATCAGTATAAATAAAAAGCTCCTGAGTATCAATTTTGAATTTTCTTAGCACTACATAGCGTGAGTTTGGATATCCATCAGAAATCGTATTTAATATAATAAATCGAAATGCCGAATGACTATCATTTCCGGCTCTGTTGAGTACTTGTAAAAGCGTAGATTTTATATCGTTTAAGTTATCTTTTGAATTAATTAGACTCATTTAATTCTCTTTTTGATGCTTTTATTCATCCACTTGCCAAATCGGCTCCAAAATATATTTTGCCCCCAATTCCAAAAATTATAGAATGTAGGGCTAACATAACTGCTTAATTGCATTTTCACCGTGCGTTTATCGCCTTTATCCTCAGTCCAAAATTCCAATCTGAAAGGACGAACCAATCGAAATGAAAATACATAGCTGCCGTAATAATAGAGTAAATCACGATAATGAGGTGTGACCTCTCCTATTTCACCTGCCAATGAAAGCAATGGGCCATGATGGGTATTTAAAACCCCCGTCTCAAATTCATGTTGTTGCTTATCATTAAGTAAAAACTCTACTCTAAATGGCCAAGTTTGATTATCAATAAAAGTTTTAGGATCGTTTAACCAATTCCAAATTTGAGACTCTTGATAGGGGGATTCGTACTCCTTTGTGAATATATGCGTTTTAAATTTTGGTGGTTTGATTTGAAGCGCCTGTTGTGTTTCCATGTGTAGATTTTAGTAGGTAACTCCATCATTCGCCTTTTGTTAAAATCTTTGTTCTATAAACCTGAGTTCGACATTAATTTGGAAATTCAGATTTTTCACCCAAGGGGTGACCAGCCTATGGCTGGCATCCATTCAATAGACAAGGCGTCTTTTTGAAGATATAGCGAGCTATATCGAAGAAAGACAACGCTGTATATTGGATTTTATGGGAAAGTTTTTCTGATTCCGCTTGTAAACAGCGATTTTCTTCCTAAAAATTTCTTACAATAGCCCGCTATTGCTTCAAAATTTTTAGTTGAAACTCACTATTTACAAACGGTCTGAATCCTAAATTAATAATCGAACTCAGGTTATAAATTATTTTCTAGGATAAAATTAACCGCCATTTCAATATGTAAATCAGTGGTGGCCAACATAGGCAAATCAGCTTGAATCCCTTTTAGTAAAATCGGTAATTCCGTACAGCCTAGAATAATTCCATCTGCTCCTCGCCTTTTGAATTCCTGAATTTGGTCAAGGTAAAATGCTTTGGCTTCTTCTGAAAATGTTCCTTGTGTAAGTTCTTTGGACACAAAATGATGAGATTGATTTAAATCTTCCCCTTCCGGAATTATGACTTTCATTCCAAAATCATTTTCTAATACTGAAGAAATAAAATTTCCCGTCATTGTAGGTTTATTACCCAATAAACCCAAAGTCTTGATCCCGGCATCCTGTGCTGCCCTGCCAGTTGCAATGCCGATATGTAAAATAGGGATATTGATTTTAGGCTGCACATAATCATAAACCATGTGTGGAGTATTGGCGCAAATAATAATGCCCTCAGCTCCAGCTTCTTGAAGCTTTTTGCTGACTTCAAGATATTTATCTTGGATCTTCTCTTTATTTTGCTCTCGCATCAATTCAATATTAATGCTATAAATAATCAATTCAGGATTAGCCTGTTTACCAATTAATTCCCCCACTTTCTGATTGATTTGGCGATAATATTCTACGGTAGCATGCCAGGAAGTGCCTCCAATTAGTCCTAAAGTTTTCATGATTCACTTTCATTAATGATTAATTTTAATATACGAAAGATAAAAGAAAACAGAGGTAACAAAGGTTACTGAAGTACAGCCCCCTAGCCCCCAAAGGGGGAACATAGCCCGGAACTGGATGGGCATTTTAATTTGATATGGTTTCTTTCAAAAACTTAACTAAAGTTTTGAAAAATGAATGATGAAATTGGAGTTTACTTCTCATTCTATTCCGTGCGTTATTCCCCCTTTGGGAGCTAGGGGGCTTTTTCAGTGATTTCCCAAGTATGATCAGCCAGCAATTTCACGGTTGCCAAATACTTCATATTCTTTTGGCTTCTTCCCCATTCTCCTGGTGCAATTAAAGAGAGAATATCTTTTCCATCTGCTCCTTCATACATATGATAAGTATGATTAATAAGCGGTTCAAAATTGATTTTGGCTAAATAGATACGTTCAGAAATTTCCACTCGACTTTTCAGATCATTGGCTTGCTTGGCCAGCAATTGCATCTGCTCATAAAGCTGAGTCATTTGCCTGTCCGTTTGTTCATGCATTGCAGAAACGGCACGACCTTTTATTTTACCCCTGTCAGTAGGTTTAATAATAGCACTTCCTGAATGATGAGGAAAAGAAAGGGTTCCGGGCTTATCAGTAGTCCCTTCCTTCATTTTTTCCAAATCTATTTTATCAATATCTATTTTTTTGCCTGAATCGCTCATATAACAATAATTATCTACGGATTTCAACTTCCATTGGATCCTTTTGCTCAACACTATCTTCAACGGATTTGTTTTCTTCAGTTTCATCACCAAATTTTCTGAATTTGGTTTTTGTGGACATATCATACACCACATAAAAAACAATCAGCATAAATATAATCGCTATAAGTAAAAATACTTTAGATTTTTTCATTTCTATTCAGATTCTTCATCATCTTTATTTCCAAATAAGGAAAAGGGCTCTTTTAACTGTATTTCTTTCAGAAAGTTATAATAAATACCTATTCCAGACTTCAATACTTCCAGGCTAATTCTTTCATTATTACTATGAATGCTATTAATATCCCGCTCTGTCACCACAGAAGGTATCAATCCATAAGAAGGAATATCATAAGAGCGAAAAAGGCTATTATCACTAGTAGCTGGAAATAAAAACGGTATTGTTTCCGCATCTGGATAACTGGTGGCTATGGCATCTTCCAAAGCCCTATAAAACTTATTCAAACGCGAAGGTTGAGCTTCTGGGCTTTCGGATATAACCGATACTTTGATGTTGTCATTATCCAGCTTTCTTTCAATATAGCGAATAAAACTTTTGGATGAAGTACCAGGCACCAATCTGCAATCTAAAACAGCTGTAGCAGAATTACTGATTTGATTGGGCGGTCCTGGCGGATTATATATATTGGTTACTGTCACTGTATTGGTCAATAAGGAGGATAAGAATGGTTCTCTTTCAATTTGCTTACGGACAAAAGGCGCTAAAATAGACCAATTAATATTTCGAATAAAGAAGCCTCTGATACCACCTTCAGCTCTTCCTAAGCTTCTAAACATTCGTCTGGTACTACGATTAAAAAGCAGTAATACCTTTCGATTGGTCAAATTATTCAGGCTGTTAATTAGCTGGATGTTGGCATAATCTTTTGATGGCGCAGCACCATGACCTGCAGAATTACTGTTGATTTTCAATTGAAGCCATAAACTTTGCTTTTCGGCTATGGAGACCCCAAATACTACCTTTTCGGGCTTATTTTTCAAGACATTTTGATAACCGGCACCACCTTCACCCAAAACCACTACAGCATTTAATTCTTCTTCAAAATTATCCATTAGATATCTTGCACCCTTATCTCCACCGGTTTCTTCTGCTGATAAAAAAAGAACCGTCACATTGAAAGGCAAGTCTGCAGTGTCATAATCCTGCTGAAAGGCTTCTAAAGCTTTTAATTGCATAATTCCCAATCCTTTTGCATCCAAAGCACCTCTGCCGTGGATATACTCCCCATCGAAATGTCCACTATAAGGATCATGCTCCCAATCGTCCAAATCTTCTACTGGAACTACATCTATATGGCTTTGAAGAATAATATTAGGCTTTCCACTACCTAAAGGATAAAGAGAAGCGGCTAGGTTATAATTATCGGAAAAATCAGAAAATACCTTGAGGTGTAAATCAGAAGTTAAAATATAATCTTCAATGAAAATGGCGGCTTCTTTTTCATTTCCTGAAACACTTTCCCGCTGGATGTAAGCAGAAAGTAAGTCGATGGATTGGTTTATTGATACAGATTCGGGTAAATTTTGTGATTCGCTATTATATTGAGCTAAAGAGGGTGTGGCAAAAAATACAACGCATAGCATCAAAAAGTTTAGCTTCATTTTAGGTAATTTTATCTTCAATCCATAAATAACAGATACTCAAAAGAAACAGCAAAAAGAACCATAATGTTACGGATTCTTGATTATAGTTTTTCTCCTTCTCCTTTGTATTTGAATCTTCAAAATTAAGATAATTTAAATAATCATGCTTGTAATTACTTAAGAATTCTGATTGATTGGCTTGCACTTCAGAATGAACAAAAAATGGAATAACTTCTCCTTCATTTTTTAGCTTGATAAAATGCCAACCTAATGTGTTTGGATAAAACATAAAATGTTGCCTTTCGGGAAATATGAAATCGGCTTTCTTTTTCAATTTTAGAGTATCCTTTTTCAAATTAAAAATGGAGATTTCTTCTTCTTGCTCTTCTGACCAAAGCCTGAAAAAGAAAGGGTGATGTTGCACTGCCCATTCCGATTTATCATAAAATACATCTGTTGAATTCCTTAATAAATTATTGAAAACAGAACTCCAAATTTGTTCATACTGGTTATTTTTTCCGGATAATTTCAACCGATAGCTGTCTTGAAAATTAATGACACCATATATCAAATTAGGATTTACCTTTTTGAAAATAGCATTTTGAGCCACTTCATCTAATTGATATATATTATTGAATTGTAAGTAGTTATAATTATATTGCTCAAGTAAATTATCGCTTGTACTAAAAATATTAGTAGATTTAGACTTGTCTAAATCAAGCTGAATTCGACTATTTGGGTTAGTTCTGAAGATTAAACTACCTCCATTTTCCTTTAACTTTTTTAAATATTGATTTTTTAGATTTGCAGCTAAATCTTCCCAAGCTTTTGCATCAACAAATAGCACTTTTAAATCATTGGCAACTCCCCTATTGAATTGCAATGAATCATGCCAATTGATAAAAGCAGATTTATATTTTCCTTTCGAGATTTGAGTTTTCTGATAAACCGAATGCTCTTTAGATTTTAGAAAGTCACCAAAGAATTTCCATTCAAAATCAGGTGTAGCAGCTAGGATTTGAATGACATGATGTTCGGCTTTTTCTACCTTAACAGCAAAGTAATACTCTTCATTGTTTGTACTAATTTCTGATAAAATATAACCCGATGATTTTGGCAGAAATGAAATACGGCTATGACTTTCGCCTGGAATAGATTTTGAAATACTATCATTTCCAATAACAGCTGAGATATCAACCTCTCGTTTCCTATGATTCTGAATAATTATACTTAAACTATCCCCCAGCTCAATGGATTTTGGATAATCAATATTTATCTCCTTTTCTATTTCAATGTCTTCTCGGACTTGAAAATAAGCAGGATTTAGTAGTGGGAGATAACCATAGACAAAAGCGGTATCAACTTGATAATTAAGTTCTGCTAAAGTCATCTGCTGCCCAGTCCCCACTTTCAGGAATTTCGAATTTGACAGCTGTTGAAAAGCTTCCAAACCGTATTCATTTCCTAAAGAATCAATCGTGGTTTCTGATATACTTTGATCAACCAGCAAAATAGATTTTTTTGATTTTTCAGTTAAAATATAAGGGGATAAATAAATGATATACAGAGAGATAAAACTAAATAGTAAAGCGATTATTCTAAATGATTTTCGGGGCTTTTGTTTTCTGAATTCCCAAATGAAAGCAAGTATAAAAACCACTGCAAGCACAACCACATGCCAAAGTTCAACACTATTCTCCCAGCCGATATTTCTCATCAAATCATTCATTCAGCAAGTCATAATACGTTTTATGCAAAGAAGTTTTTAAGCTTTTATCTGTATTAGCAGCTTCCAAAACAGATGCCGGTATCATATCTTCCATTATGATTAAAATATCCCTTAGCCTGCTTTGTGATTTCGTATTTTGAAATTGTTTAATAGCAGCCAATAAGCTTCCATAGCGCACAGGTTCTGAAGTGATTTTAGAAACTAAATCATTTGAAAATTCACCTACCGTGATCTCAGCTTTTTTCATATCCTCCACTTGATAAGCAGCTTTTAATTCAGAATAAGTTTCAGCCAGCTTCCCCTCAAATGATTCTTCTCCCAGTTCTTCATCAGTAGTTTGCGCATCGATTTTATCCAAATCACCTGTTAGTCGTTTTTTCTCTTCATCAATCGGAGGTGGCTCAAAGCCCATTCTTTCCACATAAATTCTTGAGGCTCTCTTTACTTCTTTTATCAGTTTGAGTGCTTTATATTCAAAAGGAAGTGCTTCTTTCGGCTTATAGGTTCTTAAATACAGCTCAGCTTCCCACATATTGGTCAGAGCTTCTTTTAATTTGGCTTTAACATTGGCATCCAAGAAAGTGGATAGCTCAGATTCATCATGCGCATGCACATAAGCTTCCAATTCAGGCGTTTCATTGTAAATCGGATTTGAAAACTTACTGCCGGTTTCTTGTTCTTCATGAGAATCATGGTCATGACCTTCTACCTCTGCATGATCATGTCCTGAGTGATCAACTTCACCTAATCCGCCTGTTGTTTCATATTCTTCACCCAAAAACACTCCATATCGTAGTCTTAACAATTTTTGGTCTGCTCCTATGGAATTACTTCTCTGTTCAAATTCTTCTTGAGTGATTTGATTTTGATCTGCTAACAGTTTTTCCGTGTCAATGATTATTTGTCGCTGACTTTTAAAATATTCAGCCTCATTTGTCAGTGCAAAGCCTTCATATTCCACAGGCTCAGATTCGACCGTATCCGCTATTGAAATAAAATAGACATCCGTTTTGCCCGTATTTGCTTTTGGCTTTTTATTGTCTTTAGCTGAAAAGTAAAAATAAAGCTCATCACCGGGTTCTAAGGAAAAAGTATCCATCGGTAAGCTAATGCTCTTTTGCTGTCGCTGAAGCGCCTGAGAAATACCTCTGATGGATTGTTTCATCTCGCGGAACTTCACCGCTTCGCCTTCTCCTCTACTTAAGGTCATGATAATATCTGTGGAAAGAATTCCGTAATCATCTTCCAAAGTTAAATCCAATTTGAAATCCTTTTTTAATTCTCCCCATTCGATCTCATGGCGATTTTCTTTCAAATTGGTAGAGAGAATGGGAGGTTCATCCCTTTTCATTTCCAAAATTTCAGGTTTTAAAGAAATCAAACTATCATTTTGCTGATAATCAATTTGAAAAATGGACGACTGATTCAGAACAAATGACTTGGATTGATTTTCAGCAAGCTTGAATTCATACTGATTTTGCCATAATAAATCAAAATTGATATTCCCCCTATTGGTAAAAACCAATCGACTTCCCTCTGGAATTTTTTTATCTGCTTTCCAATCAAAACTTCTCAAAGCAGTATAGCTTGGCGGATATACTTTGAGTTGATAAGCAAAATTTTCAATTACTATCTGATTTGCACTATCAACTTCCACTACAGCCTTATTTTTAATTGAAGTCAACTGATTTTCGGTAGGTTTTTCCATTTGATAAATAAATGAAGCAGAATACAATAAACTACTTAAAACCAATAAGATAAACGCATTTCTTAAAGAGATTGGGAAAGCTATTTTTTGAATAACAGGTAATTGTTGATAGACTTTGGTTTGCTGTAATTTTTCTAAAGAATTTAAATCCTTTTTAAAAAAAACAGACAAACTATATTCTAATTCAGGATATTTCTGATGGAGAAACTGTACCAGCCTTTGATTATCCCAAAATAGTTTTGAGTTCCATAGCAAAAGCAAACTAGCAATGGATAAAATATAAACCACCCAAAAGGCAAAAGGAATACTTAGATGCGCAATATTGGTAATTGATATCAGCACAAGTACTCCAGCCAGAAGTGGAATCACTATGGATGCTACCAACAATAGGTGAATTCGCTTTTTGAGCTTCAACCAATATTTTTCGAAATCCTTATGCATGCTTTTTTCTATAGCTAAAATATCTTTCCAAAAGAATTAACACCACAATCAGCCATAAAAGCTCCTCATCAAAAGATTTGGCTTCTTTTACTTCATCTACTCTCTCTGATTTTTGAGTATACAGCATTTTATAAGAAGAATACTGATAATTCGGTTCTACCACTTGCGCTATAAATTCAGAAACAATCAATAAAAACATATCCTCATTCAATGGATTATTCAACCATTTTTCATTTAGATATAATATGCTGCTTTTGTACTTCTTCTGGATTTGATAATTACTTGATAGAGTGTCACTCACCACAATTTGATTGGCATCCAGCTTCTGTGATGAAGTAGCAAAAATCAATTGAGCTTTTTCCTTATTTGCTTCTTTAAAATTCACTTTCTCATTGGTGTATAACTGATTTGCTTTCAATACTTTATCAAACTTTTCTGTAAGAGTTTTCGGAAGCTCCTCAAAATGGATAAGTGAAGTGTCCAAACTCCTTTTTTCTTGTGAATTTTGCTTTTGATTGGTAGAAATAAGCTCTAATTGAAAGTTTAATTTTGGAATGGCTCCTATAAAGTCCGTATTCTTAAAATTATTTATGTAAATTAAAGAATCAATTTCAGGATGCTGAACTGAAAGTTCTTCCAATAAATGCCAGTGATTAGAAATATTATCATATTCGGAAGTCCTAAAAACAGGCATTTCATTATTTGAATAGGCTTCAGGTACTTTAATATCATCTCCCAGTAATAAAGCTTTCTGTTTTTCTACTTCTTGGTAGTTTACCCATTTTGCCATAAGCAAAACCAGCATAATTAAAATCATTAATCGAACTAGAAGCAGTGGAATCTCTGAAAGTTGGATTTTTTTGGATTGTAAAGTGCTACTTTCCCTTAAAAACCGTATACTTCCAAAAGCAATTTCCTTGGTTTTATTCTTGCTCCACAAATGGATGAGAATTGGAACCGCCAAAGCCGTTAAACCCCAGAACACTATGGGATTAAGCCAATTCATGCCCATGAATGATTAAAGTGGTTTAATAGCTCAAATATTGCTTTTTGGATAGGTTCTCGACCATTTAACTGCCAATAAGCAATTCCATTTTTAGCACAAGCTTTTTGAATACTACTTTTCCAGCTTTTGATTTTATTTTGGTAATCTTTTAAGCCTTCTTGCGTATTTACCTGAACGCTACCCTTCCCTTCCAAATCCTTAAAAGTGAAATATTGTCCTTTGAAATCGAGCTGTTCTTCATTTTCGAAAAGTAAATGAACCAGCAAAACTTCTTCAGAACCCACTGCCCAATTTTTTAATAAAGTATGAAATTCAGCTTCCTCTGAATATCCATCTGTGAAGATAAATACGGTGCTTTTATTTCGAATTTGTTGAATAGGATTTAAATCTTTGATACTGGTTTCTTCATCTGGATTCAATTGAATCAATCGGTAAAGGAATGTCTCAAAATCAGTAGCGGGATTTTCCTGATTGTAAATAAAGTATTTATCATGCTGATTATTAGCTAAAAAAGCCAAAGCAGCTATTATCGTGCGTGACCAATTGAATTTACTGGCATCTGCCATTTCAAAGTTCATAGACAAACTTTTATCCAAAACGAAAATGAAATCATGCTGCTTTTCCATTTCCGCTTCCTTAATCATATAATGATCAGTACGGGCAAAATATTTCCAGTCCAATTGCTTTAAAGAATCACCTGGGACATAATTTCTATACTCTTTGAATTCAATTCCAAATCCCGTTTTCGGACTTTGATGCACCCCGATCATCACTCCTTCAATATGATGTTTAATATACAATTGAAGTACTTTGAGCGCCTCAAAGTCAGGCATTTGAAATATTTGATTCATGGATTGCATTAGAGCAGATTTAATGGATATTCTTCAGAAGTTCAGGAATCAGCTTTTCCACTGAGAATTTTTCAGTTTTGGCTACAAAATTCAGTACAACTCTATGGCGAAGTACTGCCAAAGCCACTGCTTTTATATCTTCTGGAATAACGGAGAGTCTGCCATCCAAGAAGGCATGGGCTTTAGCTGCCAATACTATGGATTGTCCTGCTCTATGACCGGCTCCCCAATCGACATATTGCTTTACTAATTCAATATCCGAGTTTTGCGGTCGAGTAGAGCGCACCAATTGACTTACTTTCACTAATAATTCCTTATCAATATGAATATCCCGTACCCAGCTTCTGGCTTTTAGGATTTCTTCAGCTGTGAGAGTCGAATTAAGTTGATTTTTTAGGTTACCAGTTGTGAGTTGAAGTATATCAACTTCCTCTTGCTCAGCAGGATATTGTACTACAGTATAAAATAAAAATCGATCGAGTTGTGCTTCTGGCAAAGGATAAGTTCCTGATTGTTCTAAAGGATTTTGTGTAGCTAAAAGAAAGAAAGGCTCTGGTAGTTCATAGGTTTTTCCAGCATAGGTGACTTCTCGTTCTTGCATGGCTTCCAATAATGCGGATTGCGTTTTGGGCGGGGTCCTATTGATTTCATCAGCTAACAAAATATTGGTGAAAACCGGTCCTTTGTTGAATTGGAAGAAACGTTTTCCTGTACTCCTGTCCTCTTCCAAAACCTCCATACCTATAATATCAGCAGGCATTAAGTCAGGTGTAAATTGAACCCTGTGAAAATCCAATTGCAATACTTTGGCTAAAGAACGCACCAAAAGCGTTTTCCCTAATCCTGGAACACCTTCCAACAATATATGTCCATCCGCCAGCAAAGCCATAAAAACTTCGCTTACGACATTTTCCTGACCAATAATGGCTTTGGATAGCTCCTTTCGGGCTTCTTTAAACTTTTTTACTGTATTTTGTATATCTTCCATTTTGCTTTTATAGTATCTAGTAACTAGAATCAAGTAGCTAGTAATAGAATCCTATTATTTCTTCTCTAACAGTAAGGTCACCCCTACGGGGTTGAGATTCAGTTATTTCGTTCTTGTTACCATAAGTTCGTCCCTGCGCGACTTTGAAACTATGCGATTTCTCTGCCATTCATCCTACTAATTCTTGTCTCACCTGCAGTACTGACCTATCTACCCTACACCCATCATCCATACTACCCACTTTTCACCTCTACTTTATTTCATTTCACCTAATCAGGAATCAAACTTTTAAAATTCTAATTCCGTGCTTCCATTCTCCGCCAGCTGGCGGGTTAGGGGACTATTGCATACATCACTATATTCACCCCAAACTTAGTATTATCGTCTGCTAGCCACCTTTTGTTTCTAAAATCATAATCCCATTCGCAACCATAATCTTTATTACTATATAGAACTCTAATTTTCCCATCTTTTTCTATGGCTTTCAAATAATCATGCACTATATCATCTCCCCAACCATTCAATTCCTGTGAAGTAGTAGGTGAACCATCATCGAATTCAAAAAAGCTAAAATAAATGGGATGGTCATTCGGAATTTTCTTTAATCCCTCATCACCGTAAATTTCTGCCATTTGGCTTTCAAATGATTTAGCAAAAAGCCCGTCTATATCATGATTGCAGTCATCCACAAAGATGAAACCGCCATTATCAATATATTTAATGAAATTCTCTTTTTCTGCTTTCGTGAATTGCACCAGTTTATGTCCACTGAGATAACAAAAAGGACATTCAAATATTTCATCACTGCTTAACGCTACCACTCTTTCCTTTGTATCCACTGGAATATTTGTGTATTCAATAATTGAATTCAGGAGATTGCTTGGCATCCTTTGATCCACATTCCAATCTCCTGATTCATATTGTAAGCGTGTGAAGAAAAATTTATTCATTTCACGAGTTTACGGGAAATTGCTAATGAGAACAATGAAATTTTCGGGAATTATATAAATGGTCGTATACAGAAATGAGCTAAATCAAAAAAGTAATCTTAAAATCGAAAATCTAAAACTGAATTAATATTTTTCCTGATTGCCTAATTTTACCTTCCTGTAATATTTGATAAAAATACAGTCCCTCTTTAAATTCATCTAATTCTATATAATTTCTGTTGTCTTCCAAAACTTTAGAATAAACTATTTCGCCATTAGAGGAAAGTAAATAGATAATTGCAGGAATATCAGATTCTTGTGTGAAAATCCTTAAATCTTCACCATTTAGCAGTGGGTTTGGAAAAACCTTATAGGCTGATTCATTTACATAATATACTGAAGATTCATCACTGTAAATCCTAACTCCATTATTAAAATTTAATACTGCCCTATAATTATTAAAACCAGTTTCAGCTTCTGTGTCTAATAATTTAACACTAAGTGTTTCTGGCTTAATGGTTTTAATTTTATTCCAGTTTCCTTCAATATCTCGTTCAAGCACGACTTCGTTTAATCCGTTTAATGCTGCCAAATTTAAGTTTGCTAGTACTCCAGAATCTTGCACTGCTTCAACAAAAAATGAATTAAGAAAACAGGAGGAGCCTTGTAAATTATAATCTATACTAAAACTTTGAATCAAAGGCTTTTCGTCTTTGTACGGAACTAATTGCAGGATATTTGATTCCAACAAACTTTTATCAATAATCAGACTTGAATCTTGTGTTGTGGCCAGATTGATCATTTCACCATTTATGATGTGATTAACTTTATAATGTGTGGCATTACTAATCCTTTCCCAATAAATTGATAATGAATCTGTACAATTAAAACCTGTTTTAAGCTCGACTGGAGAAGATAAAGTAAACGTATCACTTAGATAGCTTTCTTCACTAACTTCCATTCTTAATTGGGCAATATCCTGAAAAATCGGTGCATCCCAACGAAATTGTTCTTCTCCCAATTCAATATTTTCCTTAATTAATTGCCAATCTTGCCCTTCTGGAGTTATAAAATATAATGTTCCTTTTGTTCCTTTTGCATAACTTGATTCCCATCTTAAATGACTAATGGTAGATCCATTATAGGGAATATTATCAGAAGCTGTAGGACTTGTCCAAGTAAATTGATTAGGCATTTCCCACTGATAACTAATACTGAATTTTTGAACTGGACTTGCTAAATCATGAGCATTTATACTGAAATTGATTTCGGAACTTTCAGGATTAGCAATAAAAACCTGTTCCACATTATTCAAATGATCCTCTCCTCTGTTTGCAATATTATTTAGTGCTGAAATACTTGAAGAGTTATCCAAAATCCAGGGTAAAAACTCTGCCCCTGATCCATCGATTAATTTCAGATCCAAATCATTGACCAAAGCAATTTCATCATTTGGATTTGCGGGCAAATCTGTCCAGGTTAATGTTGCTTTAAAGTTAATAGCATCATCAGGAATGTTAACTGTTAACTCTTTGATTTCATTTTCAGAAACTTGATCTAAAAGAAATCGATTCTCTTCAATAGTTTTCATTGCTGCCAAAGCGTTCAATTGGCCAAAACCTGTCTTATGGTCAGGACCACTTAAATGAACATCATCTGCACTATTTATCAATACACTCTTAAGTAAAGAGGCTGAAGGAATAGAATCATATTTTTTTTGAAAAAATTCACTCAACAATAATGAAGTCCCTGAAACCAAAGCTGCTGAATTAGAACTCCCAGCCATGCTGTAGGCTACTAATTCTGGTTTTATTCTTCCATCGTAGGCGGGGCCATTGCTAATGAATTCTAAAATATGATGTGCAGTATCAATTGCTCCTACCAGAAGTGTATTCTTCGACTGTTTAAAATTCCCAGTAATATTGGCAAAGCCTTCTAAATCTTGATAACGGCCATTCTGAGCAGTCTCTGTACCAGAATTTCCCGAAGAAAAAACATGTAATACATTTTCTAAATCATAAACATTTTGATCGTATAGATTAGCTTCAACTCCATAAAAAGACTCTATTTGTGTACCATAGGAATGGTTTTGAATATTTATACTAAATTCATTGTAATAATTATCCTCAACAGGAATTAGATTTTCATTAGTAGTAGAACTATGAAAGGCTTTAGTAGCAACACCTTTTCCTGTGACAAAACTATTACCATTACCAACCATAATAGTAGCCATTTGTAAAGGATGGCTATCTACAAAATCACTTTCCAATCCAGAACTGATATATCTATTGCTAATGTCAATGTCTTTTGTATCATAAGAAGGCTCATTTATACCAATGGTCTGAGTGCTACCATCAAGTTCAGGATAAAGATGATGAAGGGTATTAATTCTATTTGGATGAAGATTCAAATCCAATACTGTAGCTTCTGATTTAGGCTTATTTTCAGCTAATTCTATAAAATAGATGAAGGCTTTATTCTTAAGTTTTTCAAGTTGACTTGAAGATGTTTTTATTTTATAAAAATGATCTCTTTTAAGAATTACATTAATTTGTGGTTGACTGTTGATATAATTTTGAAATTCATTCTCATCAGTAATTCCAATCCAAATAGTTATATTCTCTTTTATTTGTTCAAAGTCAAAGTTTGGAGCAAATTTCCAATCATCCTTAATTGTATAATATTGATATTGCTCAATTACGCTATTTAAGCGAAATTTAACTTGATTATGAATACTTATTATTGCTTTAGTATCACCTAACTTTCGATGTAATGTAATTCCCATTTTAGAAAGATTTGATGTATTTACTTTCGATTTAGATTCCAGCAACAAATAATTAATGTCATCTAAATTAGTCGTAATAAGGTCTAATTCTTTTCCCTGAAGTGATTTTTTACCATTTAGCTGATTGTATTGGGCACTTAATTGAAATGAAGTCAATAATAAAAGAAAACTTAAGATAACAAATAAGCTTCCAAAAAGTGGAGAGTATGAATGTAATTTTAAAAGCACTTTATAAGTTTTGGTGAAACGATTCAATATTAATTATATATTAATTTAATTTTAAATTGTAATTATCTAATAATTAAGAAATTATTTTAGATAAACATTTTATTTTTCAAAAGTAAAACAATATGTTGCAAACCTAACTAAAATCTTACAATATTATGACAAAATTAAGGAATGCCTTAATGATTGTTTTGACAATCATGGCAAGTACAGTAATTATGAGTTCATGTCAGAATGACGAAGAACTTATCGTAAATGAAAATAATATCTCTCCTGATATTATTGAAAAATTCGAAACTTTAGGATTTGATGCAAGTGATATTGCATACCAACCAGCAGATGAGTTCGCAGGAATTCCAGCTCACACAAATTATTTGTTAGAAGGTGATATTGTTATCACTCCCGAAATGATGGATAAAATGCTGGAAAGCGACATTGATCATCGTGGTGCAATGGGTGAGCAGTACCGCACATTTAATTTGGTAAATACTCCTAGAACAATCAGTGTAATAGGATATACTGGAGGATCAAATGCATTAACTACTAAAATGCGTCAAGGATTATATGATGCATTGATTCGTTACAATCAATTAAACACTAACATCAATTTCACTTTACAGTGGTCTGCAAGTACTAATGCTGACATTGTTGTATACAGAACTTCTGGTGGTGCTGGTGGTTCAGCTGGTTTCCCTAGCGGTGGTGCTCCATATAAGTGGGTGCAAATTTTTAGTGGAATGAATAACTATTCAAGAGCAGTGAATAGCCATGTAATTGCACACGAAATCGGACATACTTTAGGATTGAGACATACAGATTATTTCAATCGTTCATTGTCTTGTGGTTCAGGTGGAAATGAAGGTTCTTCAGGAGTTGGAGCAGTACATATCCCTGGAACACCTACTGGATTTGATCCAAATTCAATTATGCTTTCTTGCTTCGGTGCAAATTCAACAGGTCAGTTTGGTCAATATGATGTAACTGCATTAGAATATCTTTATTAAGTTTAGAATTTTATTTTAAGGTAACAATAGAAAAGGTCAGCAATTGCTGACCTTTTTTACTTTAATGAATTAGCAAAATTTAAGTTTTACTTCTTAGGAGGCCTACTTGGTCTTACCTCGATTTTGCTCGGTAATGTTCTTGGATTCATCTCCAATAAATCCACTACCATTTTTCCTAAGTCTTCTTTTTGAATCTTCCAATAATCATTTTCATTTGGTTCATGATCGTTGAAATATGTAGCCACAGAGCCTGGCATTATGGTAGAAACATTAATTCCATGTTGTCTTAAATCCAACATAACAGATTGCGTAAAGCCAGTTAAGCCAAATTTGCTAGCATTATAAGCAGACCCTGATGGGAAGAAATTTGTACCGGCTAAGCTCGAAATGGTAAAGAAATAGCCACCATTCTTTTTCAAGGCTTCCACACTTGATTTAATCGTATAAAACACGCCAGTTAAATTAGTGTCAATCACTTCATTCCATTTATCGATTTCCATTTCATCTATTGGAGCAAAATGACCTAAACCTGCATTAGCAATAACAATATCTAATTTTCCCCATTTATCTAAAACGGCATTCACACAAGTTTGCTGGTTTTCAAAAGAACGAACATCAGCTTGAAGTCCCAAAACTTCTCCTTTAGCATTTTTCGCTAAGGATTCAGCTGCTTTATCTGCTGACTCTTGACTTCTACTAGTGATGGCAACATTAACCCCCTTAGCCAAAAGTGCTTCAGCTATACCATATCCAATACCTTTACTTCCACCTGTTATAAGTGCTGTTTTATATTCTATATTTTGCATAATTTAATTTTGTTTATACTAAATCAACTGATTCAAAATTGATTGGTTACAAAATGAAAGTGCAAAACTTATTTTTTATCCTTAAAAAGATAACCTACGCCTTTAATTGTTTTGATGTAGCTATCTCCAAGTAATTGTCTAATTTTTAAAATATGGATATCAACTGAACGTAATGTCACTTTTAAAGAATCACCCCAAATAGCCTGCATAATTTGCTCTCGGGAAAAGACTTGGTTAGGGAATCGGGCAAGGAATAATAATATTTCAAATGATTTAGATTGTATTTGCAATAATTCCTTTGAAGGCAACTTAAAAAGTAGGTGTTTCTTTATATCAAAGTACAAATCTTTTATCTCATATTCATCCAATGGTTTCAGATGAAAGATACTTTCTTCCGCCCCAAAAAACTTGGACAATCGTTTTTTAAAAGCATTTTTTCTTAGCGGTTTCCTTAAGAAAAAATCAATTCCAGATTCATAGCTTAAAATTTCATTTTTTTCTTCCCTATTTGAAGTTAGAGCTATAATCTTTGGATCTAGTTCTTTTACAGAAACTTCATTTTTTAGATACTTAAAGAGACTTATTCCATCATAATTTTGATTAGCTATTTCAGAAATTATGAGGAGAGGTTGATGTCTATTGATCAATTGAATTGCATGCTGAGTATCTAATGCCAAAGCAACATTGAAATTCTCAGATTCAAGTATTTTTACTAAATCCCGTAATGTTTCTTTATCGTCATCAGCTATTACAGCCGTTCTGCTTTGTTGCATTTCTAAGTTACTCATTAAATATATAACTAAGAAAGCACTATTTTAAATTGAATCTATACTTAAAAATGGATGTTAAAATGAAAATAACTTGAGGGTAAAATAAACTTAATATTGGATATGAAAATCTCGTAAATTATTAATATTGGGGTAAAACAGCAAGTTTCTTATTCTTTATTCCCTTTGAATTTTTCGATAGTTGCACTTCCTTCTGCACTTATCCCCTCTGCTTTAAATACCTTATAAATGGTCATGAAAATGATTTTCATATCGAGCAAGAATGATTGATTTTGAACATACCAAATATCATGTTCAAATTTCTTTTGCCAGCTTATTGTATTTCTTCCGTTAATTTGCGCCCAACCTGTAATACCTGGTGTCACTAAATGTCTTTTTAGTTGCTCCTCGCTGTAAAGCGGTAAGTATTCAACCAATAACGGTCTTGGGCCAATAAATGACATATCTCCTTTTATGATATTTAGCAATTGAGGAATTTCATCCAAACTGCTTTTCCTTACTACCTTACCAATCCAAGTCAACCGTTGGTCATCAGGCAATAATTCTCCATTTTCATCCATATCATCACGCATGGTCTTGAATTTTATAAGTAAGAATATTTCCTCATTTAAACCCGGGCGTTTTTGGGTAAAAAAGACTTTCCCATTTTGGAAAATTGCCAATAAAAAACTGACTATTAGAAATATAGGACTAGCAATAATCAAAGCAACTAAAGCCATAAGCCTATCAAAAAATGGTTTGATTAATCTCCTATACATATTATTTGATTACGCCTAAATGCATCAAAGCATCCCCTTCATGGACAATCGGATTATGATTAAGGCCTATAACGTATCCATTTACTGTAGAAGTGACTTTATTCTTAAAACCTCCAAATGGATCATTAATGTGGCCCAAAAGTTGATTTTTCTTTATTTTCTCACCAGATTTTACTGCTGAAAGAAAAACGCCTGATCTTCTAGCCCTCACCCATGAAGAGTTTTTAATAACCAAGTTTTCATATTCCGCTTTTTCGGCATATTCACGCATCCCTAAATGATGCATTAATCTTCTTGCTCCTTTTATTCCCTCTCGAATGGCAAACTCATCAAATCGAGAAGACTCGCCACCTTCATAAACCAATATATTCTTCCCAAATTTATTAGCCGTTTGCCGTAATGAATTAGGTCTAAATTTTGAGTCTAAGGTGAAAGGTGCATGAAAAGCTTCTGCTAACTCCACATTCTTCTCGTCTTTCATCATACATCGAACTTGAGGATAATTAGTTCTATCTGCCCCACCTGTATGAAAATCTATGCCGTAGTCGATTATGGGTAAAATTTCTTTCGTTAGGAAATTTGCCATCCGAGAAGCTAAAGATCCATTTTTATTGCCCGGAAATGATCTATTTACATCTTTGCCATCGGGGACATATCGAGAGAAATAAATAAAACCATATACATTGATGATAGGAATGCATATTACAGTTCCAATTTTAGGGATATGATCATTTTTTTCAATCATCCGTCTCACAATCTCCGAACCATTAATTTCATCACCATGCAACCCACCCATTAATAATAAAACCGGCCCTGGTTCGGTGGATCTTGCTATAGTAATTGAAACATCTATTGTAGTATGAGAAGGAAGACGGGCAATATTAACATCCACCACTTTTTTTTCTCCTGCTTCTATTTCAACTCCATTTATAATCATCTATTGAAAATTAAGCCCCTGTGCAACGGATTTTTATTATAAAGCAAAGATTGGTTTTTAAAGGACAAATACCACCAAATTGACCCTGAAACTAATAGTCCGATGGTAGCTCCTACCACAGTATCTATCATGAAATGCTGGAATAAATAAACCCTAGAAATTGCAACTAAAATGGCTAATAGCATATAAATAACCTGTAATAATTTATTCTTGGTCAGTAGAATCAAAATAGTGGCAAGCGCAAAAGCTGAAGCGGTATGTCCGCTTGGCATACTATAATGAGAATGTAAATCTATCCCTTCCACTAAATTGAAAGATGATAAAGACTCTTCAAATTTGATTGAAGGTCTATGAGCATCAAAGACTATAATTTTTAAAAATTGTACGATTATGTAATGAATAATTCCTGTCAAAGTAAGTAGGATAGCATAATAAATTCTGTAAAGTAAGAGAATTATGCCTGCAATTATAAAAATATGGGCTTCCCCAAGCAAGGTCACATAACTAAAAAACACATCGCCAAATGGATTATGTCTTTCGTTTAACCAAAGCAGAAAAGTGCCTTTTTCTAAAAAAAGAACTAATGCCAGGGCTGTCAAAAAATAAAGCACATACATTAAAAATGCAGGGCTTTGTAATTTATCTTTTAAGCTTTCCATTCAAATCTTAAATATTTTATGGTTTCCCCTACTTTAGAGAATTTTCTTTCATAACGTGTGGATATTCCATAATGCTCCTTTAAATATACAGAATTATGCAAATCATCTGTAAAATGCAAATCTTTTATATCATCTCGTGATGGTATAACTTCATTTAAAGTCCAATAAAATAAATCAGTATTATCTGTTTTGAAAAATATCCTTCCAGTTCCACCTTGAATTCTTTTATATATGTCTAGAAATCGATGAAAAGTAAGTCTTCTTTTTTCATCACGATCTCTAGGTCTTGGATCAGGATGAATAATCCATATATCATTTACTTCCCCTTCCGCAAACATTTGCTCTAAATCTAAAATGAAATTACGGGCAAAAGCTACATTTCCCAAGCCCTCATCTAAAGCTTTTGTGCTGCCTTGCCATAATCGCTCGCCTTTTATGTCGATTCCTATAAAGTTCTCATTAGGAAATTCCTTTGCCAATCCGATAGAATATTCTCCTCTTCCGCAAGCTAATTCTAAATTGATCGGGTTTTCATTTTGGAATATATATTTTCCCCAGTTTGATTTAATATTTGGATACCTATCATCATCATATTCAATTACATTATGGCGGTTTCGTAAATCCTCAAACCTTTTTAACTTTTGTCTACTCATTTTACAAATTGGGAATTTCAGCTACTGCAAAGGTAGAACCTCCTACAAAAATTAAGTCCTTATCAGAGGCATTTTTTTGTGCATTTTCAAAAGCTTCGGCTACAGTAGGATACGAGTTACCCTTTAAATCATACTGACTAGCGGTATCTCTTAATTCATTTGCATCCAAGGCACGTGGAATATTGGCTTGAGTGAAATAATATTTGGCATTTTTAGGCAGCAATTCTAAAACACCATCTAATTTTTTATCATTAACAGTCGCAAAAACGAAATGTAATTGATCAAACTTTTCATTTTCTAACATCTTCACAAGATGTTCAAAAGCAGGAATATTGTGCCCTGTATCTGCTATGATTTTCACTTCAGATTTATCATTCGAAATCCGCTGCCATCTACCTTTAATGCCAGAATTTTCAATTACATTCTTTAAACCCTCTTTAATATTTCCATCCGAGATAGAGTAACCCTTATCTTTCAAAATATCTAAAGCTGTAAAAACACCAGCCAAATTTTGAATTTGATAACTTGCAGAAAGACCAGATTCAAATTCATATTTATCTGAAGTTTGAAGATTTTCAGCAACCATTTTCCAATGTGGAATTGATTCTTCTTTAATAGAAATCTTATACCTTTCTTTGCTATCAAAAAATGGAGCTTTTTTGGAATTTGAAACCTCTTTAATAATTAACTTAAGTTCATTTTCTATTATTGAACAAACAATAGGAGTATTTTCTTTTATTATCCCCGCTTTCTCTTTAGAGATTTCTTCAAGTGTATCCCCTAAAAACTGCTGATGATCCAAGCCGATTTGTGTGATAATGGAGACTTCAGGTTGAATCACATTAGTGCAATCAAGTCTGCCTCCCATGCCTACTTCAATCACTGCTATATCGACTTCTTCTTTTGCAAAATAATCAAAAGCCATAGCAGTGGTCAGTTCAAAAAATGAGGGTTTTAATTCCTTAATTATAGGCTTAAATTTCTCTACATATTGAATTACTTCTTCTTCGGATATAGGAACTCCATTTATCCTCATTCTTTCGGTAAAACTTTTGAGATGAGGTGATGTATAAAGTCCAGTTTTGTAGCCTGATTCCTTTAAAACAGAAGCCAAGAAAGAAGCAGTGCTTCCTTTCCCATTTGTGCCCGCAACATGGATATATTTTCCTTTTTTATGAGGATTATCTAACACTTCCAATAAAGCGAAAGTATTAAGTAAATCTTTCTTGTAAGCTGAACCTCCTACCCTTTGAAACATGGGCAGTTGTTCAAATAAAAAAGCTTCCGCTTCTTGATATGTCATATGATATTATGAATTCTAAGATTTAATTCGAGCGTATTAAAAATGTAATAGTTCCTTTAGATTGAGGAGCTGTTTTTCCTACTGAGGTTCACGGCTAAAAGATAATTTAGCTACTTCCTCTTGATAAATTTTGACTATATCTGCTGAAACTGTTGTTGTCTGAGTCCTAACACTGATTACCTCACCATTACTATCCACCCTAATTTCAAATACAATTTTACCACTTTGTTGAGAAGTATCATTTGGTCTAGGTGGTGAATCCCATTTCCAGCCTGACATATCCAATTGACTGCCACTTCCTCCGCCTTGAGGCCCCATCATAGCATCTGCATCTACTTCTCCTTCAGGATCACCTTGGTCACCATTATCATCATTGTTTTCTCCTTGTGAATCACTTTTTCCAGGAAAAAGGGCGTTAGGGTCTGCTTTAGGTTTTTCTTTCTTTTCTTGTTCTTCTTCTTTTTCAGAAGTTTCTTTTGCAGTCTTTTTAGGAGTTTCATCAACTTTAATAGGAGATTCTTCATCAGTCACTACTTCATCCACTGCATCTTCTGAAACTTCAGCTATATCTTCTACTATTTCATCTGTCTCAGCCTCAGTAGGCTCCTCAATTTCTTCTTCTACCACTTCCTCAACCTCTTCAACAGGAGTTTCTTCTACTTCTTCCGTTTCTTCTCCTGCCACGGGCTCATTACCTGCACCGCTATTGTCCATTCCAATATTCAATTCAATTCCATATTCTGGATTTGGTGGAAAGGGTTCTTTCCAGGCGGTAACCCACAGGAATAACAGGAGCAGCAAAATATGAAGCCCGACTGATACGGATATTCCAATTATCCGATTTTTCTTTTCCCTATGTGCATAATCACTCATTTGGTTGTGCTGCAATCGAAACTTTTGCTTTTAAAGACGAAGCTATACCTGCAACTCTTACTAAATGTTCTGTTGGAACACTTTTATCTATATGTAGAACAACTACACCTTCGTCTGCATTCCTTAATTCTCTTTTAATTGCAGTTTCTATGTCAGAAGCCGCCACTCTTTTATCATTAACGAAATAAAGCATGTCTTTTGTTATCGTAACACTTACTTTTTGCATTACGATATTCGTAGACTTGCTTGAAGGTAGGTTAACAGGCAATCCTGACGGGGTAATAAAAGATGAGGTTAGCATAAAGAATATCAACAACAGAAATATGATGTCTGTCATGGATGACATACTGAAAGCCGGGTCAACCTGATGTCTGGATTTCATTGACATAGTGTCTTATTTAGATTCTTGAAGTAAATCAATAAACTCAACTGAGGTATATTCCATTTTGTGAATCACCTTTTGAACTTGCGTAACCAAATAATTATAGCCTAGATAAGCAATAATACCCACCGACAAACCAACAGCGGTAGTAATCATGGCTTCATAAATCCCCTCAGAAAGTAATTTTGGGCTTACAGAGCCTTCTTCCTGTGCGATCGCAATAAAAGCTTGAATCATCCCTGTAACAGTTCCTAAGAAACCTATCATAGGTGCCGCACCAGAAATAGTGGCCAATAAAGATAAATTCTTTTCTAAGCGGTAAATTTCAACTTTACCCACATTCTCAATAGAAACCTCAATATTCTTTAATGGACTTCCAATTCTTGAAACACCTTTTTCCAACATTTTGGCAATAGGTGTTTCATTTTGAGAGCACATCATTTTAGCCTGGTCTATTTTTCCCTCAGTAACCAAGGATTTTACTTGGTTTAATAATCCAGCAGGTGTTTTGGAAGATTTCTTAATTGTTAAAACCCGCTCCACAAAAATAGCAATTGCGGCAGCTGATAATAACAAAAGGGGAATCATAACATATCCCCCTTTTAAAAGTAAGTCGAACAAATTAACGCTACTGTCCGAAGCGTTTACCATTGCAGAATCTGCAACAGTGGTAACTTGTAATAGTGTCATATTTTATAATATCAATATTTCAATGGCCAAGGTTGTTCTTTATATTGTCCAGATAATTCTGTAGCTCTAGTACTAGCTTCTGCAAAGCTTTGAGTTTCTTCAATAGCTACTCTATTGAATTTACTTTTACCAAAAGGCGGAATAATATAAGCATTAGTACCGTCTTTGATTAGCTTATTGGCATAGTCTTGTGCTAAATCTTCATCAAAGAAACTGCCCACAACAACATATGAACGACCTGTTCTTGAGTTTAGTGTATTCACAACTCCAACTGAAGGCTCTTCAGGCTCAATCACTTCAGGCTCAGGCTCTACTGGTTTTTCCACTACATATGAAGTGGTATCCTTAACTGGCTCTTGAACTACTGGTTCTTCTTTTTCAGGCTCTCTCAAAAAGAAATAATATACCAATGCACAAGCTAGAATCACTATTATAGATAATGTGATAATAATAGGTGCTGCAGATTGTTTTTTAGGTGGAGTATAAGTTGAAACTGGTTGTTCTTCTATTTCCTCTTCATCCTCTTCATCGTCTCCAAAAGGATTAGGGTCGTAAACAAAATCATCATCATCATCTAAAGAACTTGAAGTTTCAGATGTATCAAATGAAGTTTCTATTTCAGAATCATCTGTGGTAGATGAAGTATCATCGTCTGAATCAAAATTATCGGAAGATTCCGAAGTATCATCATCATCTAAATCAGGAAGACCGAAATCTTCATCATCCTGTTCAGGCTTATTATGTAAGTTTTCGTCATTATACTCTTCGTCTTTTTTGTCCTTTTTGGCCATATTCTGGTAATTTAAGGTTTACTCTAGCTTAAAAGTATTAAAAAATTATAATACTTTATCAATAAACTATTATTTTTCAATAAAATCAATACTCAATTATAAGTAGATTTAATTACAAGAATCAAATATAATGTCAAATATTGATATTAAAAACATTAAAATGAATATGTGAACCCTCCTAAAATCTGAAAACCACGGTTAGGGTACCCCAAATAGTACTCGTATTTATTGGCTATCAGGTTATTAGCATGTAAGAAAACCTGACTCCTATTGCTCAACTGATAACCCAATTTTATTCCCAAATCATAGATGGGCGGAATAGATTCATCTACATTAAAGGAATAATTTGCATTTTCTTGTTCAATAGTATTTGCGTTATTCATTCTTCCCTGCAAATGAGCATTTAATCCAACCTTTAATTTATTCGCTATCCAGTAATCACCATCAAATTTTAATTGGTAGTTTGGGCGAAATGGCATCAATTGAGTTTCTCCAACATTATAATAAAAATAATCTCCTCTTAGATTAAAATTAAGCTTATCAATATTAGTGGAAATAGAAGCATATACATTGGCTTCAGTATTATTTTGGTCGAAGTATTTAGGTCTGTACCTAATTTCACCCTGTAATTCATTGTAAACAGCTTCATAACCAAAATTATGACGTACTGAAGCAATACTGAATCCTACTTCATATCCTAGAAAATTGCTTATTGACCCAGCAGCACCTCCATAAAATTGAAAAGGCATTAATGTATTATAAACATTTACTGTATTATCTAAATAAGGATTCTCCATTAGAAAGTCTCTATACCGATTGGCTCTAACATCCCCTTTTAAACCACCAAAAACACTTAATCTATCAAATGGTGAATAAACAATATTTAAATCTGGGTAAATATGGAATTTACCCATTCCCTCAAGCGTATCATTCTCATGAACCATATTAAGCCCCAAACCGATTCTTAGCTTTTCTCTAGTGAACTTTACCCCTGATTTAAACCTGAGCAGATTTCTGTTTTGTGCGGAATCCAATATATCAAATTTCAAACTGCTGATAAAGCCATCAGAATTTAAATAAAGAGTAAAATCATCATTCAAATCAAATTTGTTTTGGATATTATAATCAAATGAAAATTCAGAATTATTGATATTGGTGAATAATTGATAGATATCGGTATTAATATTATAATGATAACGGCTGGTTTCGTTTTGGTCTTTTAATGAAATAGAAGCCCCAATTGTATGAAATGTTCGCTGCAAAGAATCCCTATCAACTTCTGAATGCATAGCAGTATCATATCCATAGAGGTAATTATTATGTCTCTCATAAAAAGCTTCCGCATTTAAAACCGCTTTCTGAAAAATCATTTTACCATAAGGATTTACCCTTTGATATCCTGAACCAGAATTTCTCTTGTCTACTGCACCATTGGCAAAGCTTTGATGAAAAACATTAAGTCCATAGCTCTTATCCTTGCTTCTTTTGCTGGCAAAATTTCCTTCTAAATAAGAAGCTCCATAATTCCCTACCCCTATTTTCACCTGATTGGAATAGAGCTTTTCCAGTTTCTCATCTTGAACTGTGAGTACTCTGATTCTAGGAGCCAAACTATTGAGATTCGGAATAAACTGTCTTGAATTAAAACTCACATCAAAATCAGACTGATTTACTTTTATTTCAGGCACTTTTTTAAAATCCCTATTGACTTGCGGCAAATCGATTTTACGATCTTTCTCAATAATGACTTGAGAATCTTCTAAATCTCCCTCCTGATCCCAATTATCCTGCCCTAAAACAGCAATTGGCAGGAAAAAAATGATGATTAAAATATATCTTAGCATATTAATTTTTTGTAGAGTCATTTTCAATTACTTCTTCCTTTTCAACCGCATTTTCGGTACTGTCTTGCTCAATTTCAGCATCTCCTTGCTCCTCTTCAATTAAATCAAGTTTCAATTGAGCCTCATCTTTAAGTACTTTAGAATCAGCATTTTCAATAATAGAATTTAAGGTAGCTTTTGCTTGGAAAATCTCATCTAATGCGTAATAATTATCTGCAATCAAAAGAAATGATTTACCCAACCATTCGGCATAAGAACCAAAATTCTTATTCAACTCAAATAATGTATTGATGGATTCTTGATACTTTTTTGAATTATATTTCATTAGCGCAATCATATACTGTGATTCTGCTGCATATTCATCTTTAGCTGCATCCACCGCATTTTGAAAACTTACTTTTGCTTCATCATATTTTCCCTGATTGTAGTTTGCCATCCCTTTATTTAAATAGGCTTCATTAATGGCATTGGCATTTACAGCAGCTTCTTCCAAGATCAAATCAGCATACATGATCATTTTACTGTAATCTGATTTTGCCTTGGCAATTTCCATTAAGCCCGTATAAGCATTGTACTTATCTTTTTTATTCTCAGCCTGATCTAATAGTTTGGTGAAATACAAACGTGCTTTGTCAAATTCCTCTCTATTCAATTCGATTTCCGCAATTTTTTGAATTGAACGCTTATTGAAAGAAGTGTTGTTTTCTTCTACTACTTGATAAAACAATTCTAAAGCCTCATTTGGCTGGTCATTTCTATAGTAAGAATCTGCCAAATAATATCTGGCATCCGCTGTTAAGGAATGATCAGGATAATTATCGATATAAGCTTTGAAAGAAGCAATCGCTCTATCATATTTCTGATTGAAATAAAGCGATTGGGCTGCATCAAATTCAATCTTAGTGACTTCTCCATCATTGGGATTTGCATTCTTATACGCTGTCAAATATTGATCTAAATCGCCTTCCTTATCCATTATGGAATACAACTCCTGCAATCCAGCTAAAGCTCCATTTGCTGTGGAATGAGTCAAGTAATTCTGCAAAATCAAAGTGTAATCCTCTTCTGCATTTTTATATTGCTGCAAGTTGAAATATGCCAAAGCCCTTTTAGAATAAGCATAAGGTCTTAGTGGACTTTGCGACAAGTTTTTCAACAGATTGGAAAAACCATTAATTGCAATTTCATATTGACCAGATTCAAAAGCTAGCTGAGCTTTCTGGAATATCGCATTGTCATAATATTTTGAATTGGAGTAATCCTTAATTACCTTGTCAAAGCTCTGATTGGCTAGTTTATTTTCGCCATTAATACTATTGACAACCCCTTTTTGGAAATAGGAATAATCACTATTTGAATTCCTTTCATCTATGGCTTTTTGATAATAATTGATGGCTAAGCTATAATTCTTGGTCACATAATAGCAATCTGCCAATCGGATTACAGCATCTTCATAATAGGTTGCTGATTTTCCATTTTTCAAATAATCTTTAAAATATTGTAATGATTTTTCGAATTGCTTGTCATTATAATAAGCATGAGCTAATCCATAATTCAGATTTGCATACCAGCTATTCGAACTATTACTGTTTCTCAAGGACTTTTCATAAGATGAGATCGCATCTTTAAACTTTTTACCTGTAGAAAATGATTCTCCCATCCAAAAGTAAGTCTCACCAAGCAATGATTTGTTTTGCGGATAGTCCACTGATTTTTGGAATAGCTGCATGGCGCGGTAATAATTTGCTTGATTAAAGTATTCAGCACCTTGATAGAAAGTAACTTTCTGATAGGCTTCCTTTAATTTTATTGATTTGTTATCAATGGATTCCAAGAACTTAATGGCTTGTTCATAGGCATTAGAATTTAAAAAAGCTTCACTTAGCAATTCATTGGCTTGCGTTAAATAGCTGCTGCTTGGGTATTTTTCTATAAAGGAGGAAAGCTCTGAAACGGCACTTGAAGTATTTCCTTCTTTTAAATTTAGCTTAGCTAATTGAAAATGACTTTCTTCAGCAATATGCTCATTAAAATTCAAAAGTTTTGCTTGCTCGTAAGCATTAGAAGCATATCTGTAATTTTCTTGCCTCAAATATAAACCTCCTAAATAATAAGCATTGTATTGTGAAAGCGAGTCTTTAGCAATTCCAACTTCTTCAAAAAGCTTAATAGCCTCTTCATAATCCTTCATTTGATAGGCAACATAACCCATTCTGTAAAGCAACTCCCTATCTAGCTTACTTTTGTTCTCACTTCTGTATTCTTCAAAATACTTATTGGCTTCTTCAAATTTATTCTGTTCAAAATAGGCATCTGCAATTAGCAATTTGACATTCTGAGCCTCTAGCCTACTTAAGCGAGGTAACAAATCCTCGGCATAATCAATCAACTTTTGATATTGACCTCTTTGGTAGTAAATATTAGCCATCATATTGGCTGTAGAAAGCTTATAGGTATCATTTTCAGCTGCTCGTTCTAAATCAATTAGTGCTTCATCAAAATCCTTTTGCTCGAAATAGATATAACCTGCATAGTAATTTGCTGCTGATTGATATTGATTATCACGTCTCTTTAATCTGTTGAAATAAGGCAGTGCTTCATCAAATGCCCTTCTGCTGAAATAAGCATAGGCTAATTTAAACTGATAATGTGTTTTATCCTCTCCTCGCAGTTTATCTGAATCGGTTTTAGTGTAATATTGAATTGATTTTGCATAATTTTTCTCACGGAAATAGAAATTCCCAAGTTCAAAATAAGCTTCAGAAGCTTTTGGGTGAGTTGGATTGGATTCAACAAATGATTTAACTCTTTTTTCACCATCAGAATGGTACAAATAAATGGATATAAGCGAATTATAATATTCCGCATTCTCTGCTTTTAATCGCTCTTTATTTTTATGATTTTGATATTCCTCAAATTTGTTTTGCGCAGCGGTATATTGCTTTTGCTCAAAATATTCCACTCCATCTTGATAAATCTCATCCGCTTGAGTATTCACAAAAGCATATTGGCTTAATAAGGAAAAGGGAAACAAGATAATGAGTCCTAGAATTAGAATCTTTTTATTCATTCTTATGGTGATAAGTTATTTTTTAAATTAAGATATAAAAACTATGTATTTACTATCTAATTACATTCATTTACACTTTTAATAAGCTCATAATCATTTAATTATCCTTTAATGCTTTAATTTCATCGATCAAACAACACCCCTGTAGTCCCCTCAAGGGGACAGTCTCACAGATTTAATTAAGCAGAAAACAATAAGTTTTGTCACATTTTTTATCAATCTTCAGGAAAAATAGTGAAATTAAAAAGCAAATGATATTCCATTCGACTCCCCCCTTGAGGGGGGCGAAGGGGGGTGTCCCTTCTATTTAATCTTTAAAACTTCTTAACTTTTCTTTTCTATCTAACAAGATTCATGGTAACTCTTTTAAAACTGAAACTGTAAATACTTAATATAAAAAATCAATATCTACTAAATAATCATATAACGCCATTTCAACTAAATAACTGAATATTCCATCAATTATTTCTTCAATGCATCAATTTATATACCAATTCTTTCATCAGCTGTGCTTCACCAATATTAGCAGTCACGCCTTTAAACATTAAATCAGCTTGAAAAATATGCGCCAGATTCTGTATCGTTTTATTTATATTAAATCTTCTGCTTGCTGCCAAATAATCTTTAGCGAAAAATGGATTCACACCCGCAGCTGAAGCCACACCTCTTTCACTTTTATCTGGTGAGTGATGGATTAGCAATACTTTAGCGAAAAATGCATGGAGAAAAGCAATATTAACCACTGCAGGATGGTTTTTAGGGTCTGACGCAAAATAGTTAATAATCCTATTTGCCCTTAATGCATCACCTTTAATAATAGCGCTTTGTAATTCGAAAATATTAAAATCCTTATTAATGCCTACATACTCCTGAATTAAGCCTTCATTGATTTCAACGGGGTCGGAGAAATTCACTAATACTTTATCAATTTCATTGGAAAGCCTTTCCAGATTATTCCCGATGTATTCAGTAAGCAGTAATAAAGCCTGTCTATTGATAGTATGTCCTTTTGATTTTACATAATTTTGAATCCAGTCAGGCACTTTATTTTCATAAATCTTATTAGATTCCAGTAAAACTGAGAATTGCTCTAGGGTTTTAACTATTTTCTTTCGCTTATCTAGCTTTTTGTGCTTAAAGCAAAAGACCAAGACTGTAGATGGCTGAGGACTTTTCAAATAATTCTCAAACATTGAAAAATCAAAGTCGCTTTGTGTGAATTCTCCCAGATTCTGCGCTTCTTTGACAATGATCACTTGTCTTTGTCCCATCATGGGAAATGATCGTGAAGCAGAAACTACCTGGTCAAGTCGAACATCTTTTCCATAAAGGATTTGCTGGTTAAAACCTTTCTCGCTTTCATCCAACCCATTTTTTTCAATGAAATTACTGATTAAATCTATAAAATAAGGCTCCTCTCCATGGAGGAAATAAACGGGTGCATAATTGCCGTTCTTGAGATCTGCCAGTATTTGTTCTGCTGATTTTGCCATAAAATTGAAGTATTGGTGCGAATATAAACTATCCTTGCGGGAGTATCAAGTAACTAGTATCGAGTAGCTAGAATTCCTTAATTCTGGACTGCGGTTTGACTGTTCCAACCGTTAACCTGTACTTGCACACTGCTTTGGTTATCGGTCAGACGCTTAGTAGCCAGAAAGAATTTCACTTTTCCAAGCCCAGTTAAAATTTCAATGCTTTATTTGTAAGAAGCGTCAGACCGAAACTTCCCACTTCGAGCTTCTAACTTCTAACTTCTCGGTCTTTCATCCTCTCCAAAATATCATACACCGCAGGACAAACCTCAGCATTCTTAAAAGTTTTCTTCAATATCTGATGCATTCTTTTACGATTGGTATGTGGATATTCTCTGCAGGCTGTGGGTCGGTTTTTATAGACAATGCATTTATTATCGTAGCTTAAAAACGGACAAGGAGCTGAATTTAAAACGTAATCTTGGTCTTCATCTATGTGTAGATAGGTTTCAATAAATTCAGGCACTTTCATCTTTAGGGCTTTGGAAACTCTTTCTATATCAGATTGTTGAAAAATTGGACTGGTGGTTTTGCAACAATTTGCACAATCCAGACAATCCATTTGCTCGAATACCTTAGCGTCTAGTTCATGAAATTCATCATCCAACTTTTTCTTCTTGCGCAAATGCTGGTAATAGGCCTTATTTTGAGCAACATAATTTTTGCTGTTTTCTTTCCAGTTTTGATATAATTTGGTGCTCATGGTTGCTGATTTAAAGTGTTGGGTGAAAACACCCAACACGGGGGTAGTGTTAAAATTTAGAAAGATTAAACCAAATAAATCCCATCTTCCTTAATCTGGATTTTCTTTTCTTTATATAAATGTCCGATTTGCCTTTTGAATTCCTTTTTACTGAGTCCAAACACATCATAAATTTCATCTGGTTTGGATTTATCATGGTAAGGCATAAAACCATTATGGTCTCTCAACAGCTCTAAAATTTCCTTTTGCTTCTCTTCCTTTTCAATTTTCCATTGCACATCCATTTTACCATCTGCTCTGATGGATTTTATCTTTCCCTTGCCTTCCATTCCAATGTCTAGCGGATCGAAAACCGTATTTTCATACACCAATCCTTTGTATTGCTGATTGATGACTACCTCATAACCTAAATCTGTAATTCTATAAATCAACAAATCTACTTCCTGTCCTTCTTTCAAATCTCCTGAACCCGTTTCCAAAAAAGATTCAATATGCATGGAAGCTACAATTCTTTCTGTTTTTGGGTCTAAGGTAACATAAGCCACTATTAAATCCCCAACTTCCAATTCATCTGTTTGTTCTGAAAATGGAATTAAAAGCTCTTTTTCCAATCCCCAATCAACAAATGCCCCAACTTCGGTGATTTGCATAACTTCAAATAATCTGGCTTGATGAAGTTCAGCTAAAGGTTTTAAAGTGGTGGCTATCGGGCGCTGAGCTGAATCTTTATAGATAAAAACATCAATCTCATTCTCTATTTTGGTGTTTTGTGGGATATATTTATTGGGCAATAATACATCTTCTTCCCCATCGCTGAGATACATTCCTTGTGGTGATTCCCTGACTACTTTTAAGGTATTCCATTTTCCTAATGCTAACATGCCTGCAAGTTAAGACGGATTTTTGGCATAATGAATTGTTGGAAGTAGGAAGTGGAGAGCTAAAAGTAAAAAAGTCACCTATTTGATTGATGGATGAAGGGTGGTAATTGTAGGAAGTTCAAAATTTCAATAGAAATAAATGGAAATATGGTTGATAAAAATAGAAATAAAAGTTTAAATTCTTTCAGCCAGATTCTAAATACTTGATACTTTAATCTAACTGCCTTCTCATTCGAACAGTCCTTCCAAATTCAATTTCTTGAAGTCCGAGGCATTCTGTATCTCTGCAAAATTCCAATTGAGAGGATACTTTATATATCATACCTAGATTAGCAGCAAAAACTTCAATTCTTTGATCGTAGTTAGAAATTGAATCTTGGTTATCTTCCTGTATGACCTGAACTGTGTTTTCAAAAGTGGAGTCACCTAATTCATAAGATTGGAAGGCACCGAAAATATGGAATTCATCTTCCTCAAATTCCTGTGGCTTTCCATTCCAACTTTTTCCTTCCGCTACTGGAAAACTGATTTTTATTTCTTCAGAATTGCCTAATTTTAATTTTGCTAAATTGGATGTGCGGTTTTTTACTATAGTAGAAACGACTTCTTTATTACCATTTTCATTAATTCTAAATCGGTAGCCTTCTAATTTAGCTCCATTATCAGTAGCTATAGAATCAATCCATTCATCTTGCAATATATAACGGCTTGTATCAATTGATCCATCATTATTGTAATTGATTTCTTCAACCGAATATCTGTCTATATTTTGAAAATCAATAGGAAAAAACTGTAGCCCCAAAATCTCTTCATTTGGAGCTACAGTTGAATTTTCACAGGAAGTGAAAACTATAATGAGACTAAATAGAATTAGATAAAGCCTCATTTTTTATTTTTTGTTGATTGAATGATGAATGTATCCAGCCACCGCCTACTACATCATCACCTTCATAAAATACTGCTGCTTGCCCAGGAGCAATTGCAGGAATTCCATTTCCAAAAAAGACTTTCATGGTATCTCCTACCTGCTCAATTACGGCTGGAGCACCATCGTCATTATATCTCACTTTGGTTATGGTATCTAATCGGTCTTCTAAAGATGTATATTTACTCATTACCAAATTTTTAACATACATCCCGTCTCTAGACAACTCATCGAAGGTTCCTAACACTACTCTATTCTTATCTTTTTGGATTTCAGTTACATAAACTGGATAGCCCAAAGCAATTCCCAGTCCTTTTCTTTGTCCAACAGTGTAAAAAGGATAACCTTCATGAGTCCCGACTACAGTGCCATCTTCTAATACGAATTCTCCGCCTTTAACTTCTTCTTCCAAACCTTCAACTCTTCTTTTTAAGAACCCTCTGTAATCATTATCAGGCACAAAACAGATCTCGTAAGATTCAGATTTATTAACTAATTCATAAAAGCCTTTGTCTTCGGCCATTTTACGAATTTCGGGTTTTGTCAAATCTCCTAAAGGTAAAATTGTACGACTTAAGCTTTCTTGAGAAACACCCCAAAGTGCATAAGATTGATCTTTGTTCAAGTCCTTTCCTCTGGAGATGATATAACGGCCGTTTTCTTCTCTCACTTTCGCATAGTGGCCAGTGGCAATGTAATCACATCCCAGTTTATCTGCCCTACGCAATAATGAATCCCATTTTATGTGCGTATTGCAAAGGACACAGGGATTAGGAGTTCTTCCAGCCAAATACTCATCCGTAAAATGGTCGATGACATAATCGCCAAATTCCTCACGGATATCCAAGATGTAATGGGGAAAGCCCAGATTCACTGCTAAGTTTCGGGCATCATTTATGGAATCGAGACTGCAACAGCCTGTTTCCTTTTTGGAACTGCCTGAAGAGGCATAATCCCAGGTTTTCATCGTCATCCCAATGACTTCATAGCCTTGTTCATGTAATAGAACGGCTGCCAATGAGCTGTCTATTCCACCGCTCATGGCTACTAATACTCTTCCTTTTTTGCTCATAATTCACGTTTTCACAGGGTTCACAGTCCTGCTTTGGTGACACATTTATTTAGTGATGTCCACAACTTTTGTCGACATAAAGTGCAAAGTTAAGGAGAATTTAAATATTTCGTCAAAAGATTAAGACTTATCGATGAAATTAAAACCAAAATCATGCTATTCTTCGTTCATTTGTCTATACATTTAAAATATAAATATTTATATGGCACTTAACACAACAGCATTAGCTCCATTATTTAATAAAAAAGATATTTTTGGACGTCAAATCAATTTGGAAGATTATAAAGATAAAAAGTTACTCATAGGTTTCTTTCGGCATGCAGGATGCCCATTTTGTAATTTAAGGGTACATGCACTCACTAAGGTTCATGAAAAATTGAAAGCAAAAGGCCTTGAAATGATTTTCTTTTTTGAATCTAAAGAAAGTGTGTTATTAAGAAGTACATTTCATAAGGAAGTATCTCCAATCCCATTAATTTCTGATCCTGAAAAAGAGATTTATGCTAAATATGGATTAGAGGAATCAAAAAAAATATCTAGAAATAGCCATATCACAAGCTTTATTCAAACCGCAATTAAAGCTAAGTTTACAGGGGTTCCCATGAATATGCCTGAAGAACAGGAGTCACTTAATACCATCCCGGCTGAATTTTTAGTTGATAAAGGTTTAAGATTAAAGAAACTTCATTATTCTAAAAGCTTAACTGATAGATTGGATATCAACTTGATTGAAAAGTTTGCAGATGATAGTAGTATTTTTGATAAGGAGGGCAAAGAGGCTGCTTAAAAGACAGCCTCCAAAATCAGCCGAAAATATTATTATGTTAAGATTTGTAGCCCTCTTGTACTGATTAAAAAATATAAATTTTAACCACAATAGATTTAAAAGAAAACAAAAGTTTTTTCGCTAAAGCGAAAAATTGGCCTTAACTTAATATCATTGGTTCCACTGAGAGGTGGGACTGTTCCTTTGCTGTCAATTGAGAAAATTATAATAAATATGGTAATTGCTAAAACATTTAAAAATGAAAAAGCCAACTATAAAAGCAACTGAATTTGACTCCAAATTTGATAAAGGAGAGGATATATCTGATTACTTAGATATGAAAAATATCATTAAACCTTCAAAAAAGAAGAAAAAATAAGCTTCTCCATATTTCATTTTTCTCACTCCCAATAATTTCCTTAACTTTTAGCAAAAAAGTGAATGCTAAAAAAATTAAAGCAATTGGGGCCGGGAATGATAGTGGCTGCAGCTTTTATCGGACCTGGAACGGTGACTACAGCTAGCATGGCTGGTGCAGGATATGGTTATACCCTGCTTTGGGCTATGCTCTTTTCAATTTTAGCCACCATAATTTTGCAAGAAATGACAGCCCGTTTGGGTACTCAAGCAAAAATGGGCTTAGGAGAGGCAATTCGTAAAAAATCCACTAATAAATTTTTAAGGTATTTAAGTTTCGGATTGGTTATAAGCGCAATAGTAATTGGAAATGCTGCTTATGAATCAGGTAATTTAGCTGGAGCTGTCATGGGGTTTGAAGATTTTCCTGAAATATTCGGAATTAATTTATTGCTCATCTTTATCGGAATCACAGCTTTTATCCTTCTATTTCTAGGTAAATACAAATACATCGAACGCTTCCTAGTCTTATTAGTAAGCGTTATGGGCATAGTTTTCATTTTTGCTACCATACTTCTACAACCTTCCTTAATTGAAATTATAAAAGGACTTTTCATTCCAGTAATCCCTGAAAAGGCAGGCTTAATGGTAGTGGGATTGATTGGTACTACTGTAGTTCCCTATAATTTATTCCTACATGCATCGGCCAGCAAAACCAAATGGAAAACAGGAGATTCTCTTCAACTATCTCGACTAGATACTATTCTGTCAGTAAGCTTAGGTGGATTGATTACCATGGCCATAATGATAACTGCTGCAGTAGCTTTTGAAGGAAATCCTCAAGAAATAGATGGGATTGGAGCCTTAGGAGAGCAATTACAACCCATTTTGGGTAATTGGTCAACTCAATTCATTGCATTCGGATTTTTAGCTGCTGGTTTTTCTTCCAGCATTACCGCTCCATTGGCTGCAGCTTTTGCCACATCTGAAATATTAGATTGGAAAGATGGATTGAGAAACAAAAAATTCAAAATGGTCTGGGCATTTGTTTTATTTACTGGAATCATTATCGCTTCATTAGGCTTTCGCCCGACAGCTCTTATCCTTTTTGCACAGGTTGCCAATGGATTGTTATTGCCCATTTTAGCAGTCTATCTTTTATGGATAGTGAATGATAGAGCACTCATGGGAAATCATGTAAATTCAAAACTCATTAACGTAATAGGCGTTGTGGTAATTATTGTAACTTTACTATTAGGCTTAAAAAGCATATTTACTGCTTTAGGAATAATATAATCTAAAAAATGAGTTCAATAGATATTAATTGTGATTTAGGAGAAAGTTTTGGTCAATTTATAATGGGAAATGATGATGCGGTATTTCCCCATATAAGTTCATGCAATATTGCCTGTGGATTTCACGGTGGCGATCCCTTGCATATAGAAAACAGCATCAAAAAAGCCTTGAAATATAAGGTGCAAATTGGAGCTCATCCCTCCTATCCTGATTTAGCGGGCTTTGGTAGAAGAAAAATTTTACTCTCTGAAGAAGAATTAAAAGCCTCAGTTAAATATCAAATCTCAGCCTTAATGGGCATGGTAAAAGCCCTTGGAGGTGAGTTAAAATACATTAAAGCTCATGGCGCATTATATAATTCCATTGCCCATGATGAAAAAGAAGCTAATACATTCCTATCAGCAGTCAAAGAAATTAATCCTGCCTTAGCAATTATGGGATTAGCAGGAAGCCCTTTTCAGGAAATCACTCAACAGTCTGGTTTTCGATTTATTAGAGAAGGCTTTTTGGACAGGCGCTATCAAGATGATGGGAGTTTGATGCCTAGGAAGGAGAAAAGAGCTGTATTAGAATCGGTTGAAGCTAGTATAAATCAGTTTATTTCAATAGCTCAAAATGGAGAGGTTGAAACGACCATCGGAAAACGAATTCCAATGAAAGTGGATAGTTTATGTATTCATGGGGATAACCCATTAGCAGAAGAAATTTTAAAAGCCATCCATCAATTAGACCAACCCATCACAGTTAAATGCATCCAACTATGATTGAAATAAAACCATATGGAATTAGTGCTTTGCTTATCAATTTTGAGCAAAAAATAGATGCTAAAATTCATAATTTAGTAAAAGGTTATTTCCAATCTATTAATGAATTTGAAGAAGTCAAGTATCAAATCCCTGCCTATTGTTCTATCACAGTTGTTTTTGATCATCAGCTCACAGATTTTAAAAGCATAAAATCAAAAATCGAGAAATTGGAAATCAAGGTTGATAAAATTAATACTGATACTAAAATTATTGAGATCCCTGTTTGCTATGAACCAGAATTTGCTCCTGATTTAGAATCACTTGCAAAAGAGATGAAAATCAAACCAGAGAAAATAATATCCCTGCATACTGCTGAAACTTATGATGTCTATATGATGGGTTTCCTCCCAGGCTTCCCCTATTTAGGACAGCTTCCTAAAGGCTTAGAATGCAAAAGAAAATCGACTCCGAGAAAGCAAGTGAAGGAAGGAAGTGTAGCTATTGCTGGAAATCAAACAGGCATTTACCCTACTAATGCGCCTGGAGGTTGGCAACTCATTGGACGGACCCCACTTAAAATATTTAATCCGCTAAATGAAAATGCTTTTTTAATTAAAATGGGCGATAAAGTAAAATTTAAATCAATTAGTGCTGAAACATTTAAAACCTTGCAGCAAAATGGCAAATGATCTCACCTTAACCTTCCTTAAACCAGGTCTTCAAACTACTCTTCAGGATAATGGAAGAGCTGGATTACAACATTTAGGAGTTCCTGTTGGGGGCGCTTTGGATAGGACTTCTGCAGAAATGGCAAATCATTTAGTAGGAAACGAAAAAAATGTACCCGTTTTAGAAATTACCATGACTGGCCCAGAGATTATATTTGATTCAGATGCTTTAATTGCTCTGACAGGTGCACCTTTCGAGCTCTATTGTGATGGTAAGTTAGTTGAAAATAATACTGCGGTTTACCTGAAAAGTGGATCTGTTTTAAAATTTGGTAAACTGAAATCAGGTTGTAGGGCTTATTTAGCCATTGCAGGGGAATGGAAAGCCAGGAAATGGAAAGGAAGTGTGAGTCCATTATTGCAAGCACCCGAGGCCACTCCCGAAAGCATTATCCAAAAGGGTTCAAAATTAAAAATAGATTCCGCTCATTTGAATAAGACAGGAAGCTGGGATAAAAATAGTCACACTCCAATATTATCACACAGGATTAGATTAAGAGTAACCCCTGGCCCTGAATTTGATAGCATTTCTAGAATAGCAATAGCCAGATTTTTTGGACAAGGTCATGAAATTTCTCAAGATGCTAATAGAATGGGCTACAGATTAAAAACTGATTTAGCATCAGCCGAGGAAAGAACAGAGATGATTTCATCAGGAATTATCCCAGGAACTATTCAGCTTACTGGTAGCGGTCAACCAATTATCCTTTTAAATGACGCCCAGACAACTGGCGGTTACCCTAGAATTGCCAATATTATCAATGAGGATTTAGACCAACTAGCCCAATTGAAACCTGGGGATGAGATTTGGTTTAGTATTGTATAAGTTGGGAGTTCGAAGTAGGAAAATGGGTATTTGTTAGGTGTTGGATGATGGATAAATCTGATGAACTGCTACACCAGTCTTTGTACCGCGATAAGTTAGAAGTTTGAAGTGAGAAAGCCTCTTAATTCCCAAAATGGAAATTAGTCAATACCGAAGTCTAATAGTTTCTCTGGAAAAAATTTCAGCTTGCTTTAGGAGCAAAATTTAGTATTCCATTACTAATATGCGCCAAAGACATAATTAATTTTGACTAGTCGTTGGCCTACAGAAGATATTGTCATAAAAAAAGCTGCCCCAAAAAAATTGAGACAGCTTTTTGCATTTTCAGCTTAATTGTAATTTAATCTGCAGATTCTTCTTCTGGTAATAAAATTGCTTCTACAAATTGATCTTCATTTAAGAATTCATTTGCAGCCACTTTTAGATCATCTGCTTTTAATGATTGAATCTTATCTTCAGTGACTATGAAATTATTTAAATCATCATCATAATAATAGAAATCATATAGCCTGTTCAACCAGTAATCATTCTTTTTTAAATTTTCTTTAAGTCCTTTAAGTTGTGCTTCTTTCACCTTATCTAAATCCTCTTCTTTTATCCCATTTGCTTTTATATCAGCTAATATTTCGTGAGTAGTATTTACTAAATCATCAACATTCTCAGGTTCACAAGGGAAAGCGATTCTAAAAGAATAGCGACTCTCAGGTAATCTTTGCATGCTACCTAAAGCACCTACTCCATAGACACCACTTTTCTCTTCTCTTAGAATATCTAGCAATTCGTTTGTTACTAATTCACCTAAAGACTTCAAATGGTAAGCTTTATTCTTATCATATTCCGTATCTCCATGGTATAAGATAGTAGCATAACTTTTTTGGTCAGTTCCTTTTATGATTTCTTCTTTCACCACTCCTTTTGGAGGTCTGATACCTAAATCTACCCAATCATCTTCTCTTTCTAAAGTTGGTAAACTTCCTAAATAGGCTTCTATCATTGGAGTGATTCCTTCCACATTAAAATTACCAACAAAAACGAAAGTAAAATCACTAGCATCTGCAAATCGGTCTTTATAGATATCATAAGCTCTTTGGAAATCAATTTTATCTAAATTCTCTGCTTTTGGAAATCCACCACCTCTTGGATTATCTTGAGAAAGAATCATGCTTAACTTATCACTATAGTAGAATTGAGGGTTAGACATCAAATTTCCATAGAGCATCTTATTTTTACTTACGTAAGAACCAAAGGCTTCTTCATCCATTCTTGGTGCCGTAAAGTAAAGATGGGTAAGCTGGAACATCTCTTCTAAATCCTGTGGACTTGCTTCTGCTCTAAAACCCTCTGATAAGCTTGAAATATAAGGACTTACCCTTACCGTTTTACCAGAAAGCATTTTTTTGATCTCGGTATTTGAGAAATCAGCAACTCCTGCTTCAGTGATTAAAGAAGTTGCATTAGAGGCAGAATAATAGTCTTCCATTTCGTATTTGCTATGGCCACCAAAACTATAGGCCCGCATCTTAACTTCATCATTTTTGAATTGCGTTGGCTTAAGGACTACCCTAACTCCATTATTTAGTTCAAGTTCTGTAACACCAAGCTCATCATGCAAAACCTTATTTTGCACTTTTCCTGCTTTTGGAGCAGTAGTCATGAAGCTTTCAGCTACATCTTCATCTTTATAAGGTTCTAAATCAGAATTTTCTACTTCCTCCAGAATGGTAAGTATTTCTTCCTCGCTTGGCATTTCCATTCCTTCTTTCTCAGCTCCTGTAAGCACTACAACCCTATTTTCATCCGTCACCCATTTGCTAGCCAGCATATTAATCTCAGGTAAAGTGATAGTGTTGATCAAGTTTTGATAAAATTCGAATTCAAATTCTGAACCTGGAATAGGGTTCTCACTTAAAAAATGTTGGATATAGGCACTTGCAAATCTGTTTGATTCGGTCTTGTCCAGTTCTTTAACCCGCTTTTCAGCATTATTTAAAAAATTCTTTTTATAGCGATCCAGTTCAGATGCTGTAAATCCATGCTCTTTTATTCGCTTATTCTCTTCGGCCAACACTTGCACTCCTCTCTCGAAACCATTCTCACCAACAACAGCAAAAGAAGAATAGGCACTTTTATTTCTAACCATTTGAGAAAAGCTAGTACTAGCAAATAAAAATGGTGGGTTAGCTGATTGCCTCAACTCATCTAATCTTTGACCTAGCATTCCATTATATAGGCTATAAACCAAATCTCTTCTCATATCCGATAATGTTTTCATTTCTTCATTATCATGCTTATAATAGAGTTGAATCTGATTGAAATTAGCCTCTTTATCTGTTACAATGCTAACATAGGTTTCTTCATGAGCAGGCACTTCATACAATTTTTTCTTTTTTGCCTTTTTAGGATTTTGCAAATCACCAAATCGCGCTTTGATTTCCTTCTCCATTTCTACTGGGTCTATATCTCCCACTGCAATAACTGCCATCAAATTAGGTCTGTACCAATTCTCATAAAATGAACGGAGAGTTTCATATTCGAAATTCTCTAAAATCTCCTTTTTGCCAATCGGTAGTCTTTCAGCATATCTTGAATCTTTAAATAAAACAGGAAAGTATTCATCTCTCATTCTTTGACCTGCTCCTTGTCCCAATCTCCATTCCTCCAAAACAACCCCTCTTTCTTTATCAATCTCATCTCCAGTCATCAGCAATCCTCCTGCCCAATCTTCTAGTACAGTCAAACCATTATCCAATGTTTCTTCATCTGTAGGAATTGGCAGAATGTATACTGTTTCATCAAAACTAGTATAAGCATTTAAATCAGCACCGAATTTTACACCTGCAGACTGTAGATAATCTACTAATTCGTTCTTTTTGAAATTTTCGGTTCCATTAAACGCCATGTGCTCAGTAAAATGAGCTAGGCCCAATTGTTTGTCGTTTTCCTGCATGGAGCCGGCATTAATAACCAAACGAAATTCTACCTTGTCTTCAGGTTTTTCATTTTGGCGAATGTAGTAGGTCAAACCATTTTCTAATTGTCCTACTTTCACCTTAGGATCCAATGGAATCGGTTTCTCTAAGGCTTTCTTCATTTCTGAATTTTGTGACCATACTGGACTTACTGCTACAAACAGCAAGAAAGCGATCACTAAAGATTTCATTTTAGGCATAATTTTAAGTTTTTATTTTGTTACAAAGTTTCAAATTATCATAAAAATTACTTTGACACAACTATCCAGTTAGTTTTATTTCAAAAATTGGAATAATAAACAATCAAAAATGTCAAACGTTATAAAGAGTGTATGAAAGTAAAATTCAGAAAAGTCCAAAGCGATATATTAAAGGAAAGTTTCTTGGAAGCTTTAAGTCAATATGAAGATTTACATGACTATTCTATAACACTACATCAAAAGAGAGTAAAATCTTCTACTATGCAAGCTCAGCCCATTATATCACTTAAAAATATTTTCAATGGGGTGAAAAGATACAGAATAATGTTAGGTGTATATGTTAGTAATAGTGACAGTTTAAAGGTAGCAGAGGTGCCTCGAAGTGTTATGACTGGCTGGTTTGCACATGAATTAGGACACTTAGTTGACTACCTGTCCTATTCAAATTTTGGTATGATCAGGTACGGATTACAGTATGTTTTCTCAAATTCCTTTAAAATGAAAGCCGAACATGAAGCAGATTATATAGCAATTCAAAGAGGCTTTAGAGATGAAATTATAGCAACAAAAGAATGGGTGTTAAATCATGATTTGGTAGGTCAGCGATACAAAAACAGACTGAATAAGTATTATTTATCCATAGAACAAGTTGCACTTTGCAATACAGATGAACCCCCTTTTGTTCCAAAAATAGAATAAAAAAAGCTCTCCCTTTGATCGGAGAGCTTTTGAATGAAACTTAATCTTCGTAATATTGGTTTGGCCAAACATCATTGCTTCCATTAATATCTGGAAGAATTTTATTAGGATCAATTTCGATCTTTTCTACTTCTTTACTTCCTGAAGTTAGTAAATGATTCCATGAATTTCCCCTTTGCCAAATTTCAACTGGCAGATCTATCATTTCATCAGTACCGTCTTTATAAGTTACTTTCATTTTCACTGGCATTGGGACTTCACCTTTATTGGCTAAAACTATTAAATAACTTCCTTGATAAGGATAAACACCATCTATTGCTAGGTCAATGTTTCCATTTCCATAAAACCAAGTTTTCCAAAACCAAGAAAGGCTTTCCCCTGCTACATTTTCAATTGTATTAAAGAAATCACCTGGAGTTGGGTGCTTATATGCCCATCTGTTGATATACGCCTTAAAAGCATTATCAAATCTTTCATGGCCTAGAATATATTCTCTCAACATTAAAAGTCCCATTGCAGGCTTCATATAAGCGATCATTCCTAAATTTCTTGTATTAGCAACATCAGGATAAGTAGCTATTTTCTCTCTGTTCTCACTTGTCAACCAACCAACATAACTTCTGGTCTCATCCAAATCATCCGCAAATTCACCATCATTAAATTCTTCTGAAGAATAGAAATTGATAAAAGTGTTGAATCCTTCATCCATCCAAGCATATAACCTCTCATTACTTCCCACAATCATTGGAAACCAGTTATGACCAAACTCATGGTCAGTCACTCCCCATAATGATTTATTTTTAGACTGATATCCACAAAAGTTTAATCCTGGGTATTCCATTCCGCCTATATCAGCCGCTACATTTACCGCATTAGGATAAGGATATTCATACCACTTGTTAGAGTAATGCTCTATAGAAGCTTTTGAATATTCAGTAGATCGTCCGTATCCATCTTCTCCATCACTTTCTTTTGGGTAAGCTGACTGTGCCATAGCTTTTTTACCGCTCGGTAAATCAATTTTAGCTGCATCCCAAATAAAGGCAGGTGAAGAACCCCAAGCTACATCTCTAGCATTTTCAATCTTGAATTTCCAGGTTAAATTTCCTGATTGCTTAGGTCTTGTTATTGAAGGGTCTCCTACTTCTTCAGCAGTAATAATATGAACAGTTTCATCACTATTAGCTGCTTTATCCATTCTAGTTAACTGCTCAGAAGTCAAAACATCCTTTGGGTTCAATAATTCTCCAGAACCTACTACAATGTGATTATATGGAACTGTTACATTATATTCAAAATCACCATATTCTAAATAAAACTCTCCTGCACCCAAGTATGGTTCAGTATTCCATCCTCTAACATCATCAAAAACCACCATTTTTGGATACCACTGTGCCATAGCAAATATAGTTCCATCGTCAACTTTCAGCTGACCCATTCTATCCATTCCTTTTACAGGGATTTTATATTCGAAATTCATGCTAATAGTTGCGGTTCCTCCTTTAGCTGCAATTGGTTCATCAAAGAAAACCTGCATTCTAGTATCATTAATAATATGCTCGCTTGATGGATTTCCTCTTCTTCCACTTACTGCTTTAAGATTGGTAATATTATAACCACCATCCATATCACCTGTATAGCGGTTTCCTTGGATTGGAGTAGTTAAAGTACCTCTTGAGGTTTCAGTAAATCGATTTTGTTCTAAATGTAACCAAACAAATTCCAATTTTTCAGGACTATTGTTTACATAATCGATAGTGATTTTACCAGTAATCATTTCGTCTTCCTCGTTCAGAGTGACATCAATTTTATAATCAGCACTATTTTGCCAATAATTATGTCCTGGTTTTCCAGAAGCGGATCTATATTCATTTCCGCTGCGATCACCGAAAAATTCAAATAAATCCTGATTGTTTTCTTGAGGTTGTTGTGCAAATAGGCTGGTCATTACGCCTAAAAACATCAAAACCGATAGTTTTAATACTCTCATATATCTTTTTTATGGTTTATATTCAATACAGCACGAAATTAATATAATTTTATTGTCCTGCACAGTTTTGTTTGATGAATGGACTACAAGTGTTGAAGTGTATATGTTTTGAGGTGTTGATGTGTTAGAAAGTTTGATGATGGATGTGGGATGATTGGGTCAGTACCGAAGGTCAGACCAGTATGTTGGTAAGTTAACAAGTTGCTAGGTTTAACATTAGGTGGAAATCTTGAAACTTTTTCAACATCTTTTACCAAAGCGGGTTATGGGTACTAAGTAGATTTTATATCTTTGCCACAGCTAAAAATAAATTAAAATATACTATGGAAAATATAGCAGTGATTGGTTCGGGAACAATGGGTAATGGCATAGCGCATGTTTTTGCTCAAAATGGTTTTAAAGTTTCTTTAATTGACATAAGTGAAGCAGCTCTTGAAAAAGGAATGGCTACTATCGCTAAAAACTTGGACAGACAAGTAAAAAAAGAAAAAATAGACGAAGCCAAGAAAACTGAAACGCTTAATAATATCACTACTTTCACATCAGTAAAAGAGGGCGCAAAAGGTGCAGACTTGGTAGTGGAAGCTGCAACTGAAAATACAGATTTAAAACTAAAAATCTTTAAGGAACTAGATGAGGTTTGCGATGAGAAAACAATCTTAGCATCCAACACTAGTTCTATTTCAATTACTAAAATTGCGTCAGTTACCAACAGACCAGAAAAAGTGATTGGAATGCACTTTATGAATCCAGTGCCGGTCATGAAATTAGTGGAAATTATTCGTGGTTATTCGACTTCTGATGAAGTTACTCAGCGAATCATGGAAATGTCTAAAAAATTAGGCAAAATACCTGAAGAAGTGAATGACTATCCTGGTTTTATTGCAAACAGAATATTGATGCCGATGATCAATGAAGCTATTTTTAGCTTATTCGAAGGCGTTGCAGGCGTGAAAGAAATTGATTCCGTGATGAAATTAGGAATGGCTCATCCAATGGGTCCATTGCAATTAGCTGATTTCATTGGTTTGGATGTTTGTTTAAGCATTTTAAATGTATTGCATGATGGTTTAGGTGATCCTAAATACAGACCTTGCCCGCTGCTTATCAATATGGTGCAAGCTGGGAAATTAGGCGCTAAATCTGGTGAAGGGTTTTACGATTACAGCCATGGAACAAAAGATTTGGTAGTTGCAAGCACTTTCAAAAAGTAATGGAAGGACTTAATCCTGAAATTTTAAAAGATTTAGTCAGAGTAAAGATGCCCTTTGGTAAATATAAGGGCACTTTACTTTGCAATTTACCTGTCTCCTATCTTGAGTGGTTCAAAAGAAAAGATGGTTTCCCTCCCGGAAAATTAGGCATGCAAATGGAAACGCTCTGGGTTATTAAAACCAACGGACTGGAAGACTTACTGAAACCGCTGAGGTAACCACAGAGTTTCTTTCTAACCACAAAGATTCTGTGTTGAAAACCAAATGATTTTTCATTAAATTTACAATTAGGAAAACAAATCAAGAGCGGACTTGATCCAGCTCGGTTAGGGCGGCCTCTCGGGGCTGCTCTAATAAAAATTTATCCTTGCAATATTCTGGATTATATCTTTCTTCTTTTTTCCAAAGTGTATAGATCAGTATCAGCAATTTTCTTTGCACGGCCACATAGCTTTTCATTTTAATCTTTTGTCTGTCGAACAGACGGTTATAAAAATTACTTAATGGCTCATCATGTTGGACTGCCGTTAATGCTGGGAAGTAGAGTGCTTTTCTAATATGTTTATTTCCTTTGTGGGAAATTCTAGCTTTGGTGTTAACCGATGTTCCAGATTGTTTGTTGTTGATGTCATAACCGGCATAACATACCAATTGACGGCTGTTTCTGATAAGGTTAAAGCCATTTGTTTCTGCTATTACAATGGTTGCTGTAATAAAGCCAACTCCTTTTAGGGAGCATATGTAATTAATTTTCTTTTTTAACCATGGGGTTTGATCGACTATGTCTTTCATTTGAGTTTCTACTTGGTCAATCAGCTTATCCAAGAACTTAATGTGTTGCTTGGCTCTTTTTAATGTAAACTTATCGACTTCTGCCATGTGTTCTTTGGCATGTTGTTGGTTCTTGGCCCTGGTTCTTTCATTGAGTAATTGCTCTCGTTCTCTGCTCAGACCTTTTAATTTCAATAAAGAGGCATCTGGTTTTGTCCAGTTGTCTATCTTTTTTAATAAACCAAATTCAGCGATGTGCCTTGCACTGATTTTATCGTCTATGCGCCTCACATCAGTGCTACGGCAATAATTAGCTACTTTGTTGGGCAGAACAACGGCAAGTTCAAAACCATTATCGTAAAGCGCGTAAGCCAATTGCTCATGATAAACACCTGTTGCTTCCATGACTACTTGAAGAGGAAGATCATTAAGTTGATGTCTTTTAACCCAATTCATCAATTTCTTAATATCCCTTTTGGTATTGGCAAACTGACCACTTGATACAATTTTTAATTCAAAATCCTCTTGGAGGGTCATCAGAACGACATCCAGAGTATCCATTGAAACATCGATTCCACAGCATTGTCTAAGTACTTTCATGGCTTTAAAGTTTAGTTCCACAATAGCAATAAGATACTCTTCTGGCTCCTGTCTCGTGTTAATACAAGATATTTCAATTGATGAAATTCTTTTGATTCTGGTTCGGATTTTAAAAAGAGTAAAAACAAAGTGAGGAATATCTTTGCGAGAACATAGCTCTTAGCTTGTTTGTTCACAAATACTGCTCTCACTTTACCTAATTGCTTTATTAAAAATACTTATATTTTTAATAATTCTTGAACATACGAGTTACTCTAAGTTGTTCACTAAGGTTTTCTTTGTGTAACTCCGTGAAAATCTCCGTGTCCTCTGTGGTTAAAAAAAGTTTAGTGGTTTAACTCAGGAAACATTCTCAACAATCTCTCCTTTCATAATTTCAGAGAAAATTTTATAAGAATTCACCCTAGCTTCATGATCGTAAATATGTGAAGCTACAATAACTTCATCTACTCCTGTTTTCTTAATAAAATCTTCTGTCTGGCTCTGCACTTTTTCCTTACTTCCTACAAAAGCAAATTCCATCATTTTTTGAAATGCAGGGTGCATTGACAATTCCTTTAATTCGGATGTCATTTCTGTTGGTGGCTGCATATAATCTAAGTTGTTTGTCATAACCCCAAGCATCATCCTTATCATGGAAGTAGATAATTTCTCAGCTTCCTCATCAGTTTCAGCAGCAATAACATTTATTCCCGCTATTGTATAAGGTTCCTTCAAGAATTTTGAAGGTTGAAATTCATTATAATAAATATTTAAAGCTTCGAAAAGTTGCGTAGGTGCAAAATGAGAAGCGAAAACATAAGGCAACCCATTTTTCGCAGCTAAGTGAGCACTATCCGTACTCGAACCTAATATAAAGATAGGAACTTCTACTCCTTCAGCTACAGTAGCACGAACCTTTGAATTAGCATTAGCTAGGGAAAAATATTGCTGAATCTCCTTGACCTCTTCAGGAAACTTATACACTGATTGGATTCTATCCGAACGAATGGCGTGAGCTGTTGTCTGATCTGTGCCTGGTGCTCTTCCTAATCCTAGATCAATTCTATTAGGATAAATACTTCCAAGAGTTCCAAATTGCTCCGCAACGATCAGTGGAGAATGGTTTGGTAGCATTATTCCACCTGACCCTACTTTGATCTTTTGCGTGCCACTTGCAATGTGACCAATTAAAACAGCTGTAGCGGAACTGGCGATGCTAACCATATTATGATGCTCGGCCAACCAAAATCTGTTATATCCTAATTCTTCAGCTTTTCGAGCTAAATTAAGACTATTTTCAAAAGTTTTTTTGACACTTATATCTTTACCTACACTAGCTAATTCTAATATAGAATATGGTATATTCTTTAATTTCGACATTAATACTTTAGATGACTTTTATGTCTTTTCTAACTGCTAAACAAAGAAGGGGTTACAATTTATTGAAAGTTATTATTTCAATTTTTAATCTTCTGAATATAGATCGCTGGAATCAACAATACCATCAATGTAGGATTTATAATCAACCTGTGGATAAAGCTAATGTACATATGATCAATTGGAGTATTAAATCTCAAAATAAAATATGGGATCAATAAAAAGAAAAAACCCACAGCCTCAACTGCCAATCCAAATTTCACATATTTTTGATCATAAAAAATGGCATAAATTAATAGTAGCACTAAATTATCATTTAGCAGAAAACGAATAGTCCTATTAATAATAAATTGATTTTGAGAACTTAAATTATCGGAAATCAATAAACTATAGTCAAAACGTTGAGTGATAAAAATTATTCCCAATCCCGTTAAACTGATGAATATCAGAAACATCCTTATTCTTTTATTTGGCTCTAACCACACCTTATTTTTCATTGACCTTAAAAATCCAAAGTGCCCACATACCAAATACCGCTATGTAAATAAAGGCTGTAAATAAATATTTATGGCTAAAATAAAGAAAATCAGGCATGGAAATGGTAACATGAAACAAGAGCAAAATTCTTAGAATATTGAATAAATGAATAACTACTATTCCCAAAGGAATAAACCATAACATTCTTGTACCTATTTTGCCATAGGCAATCAAAAAGGAGACGAAAATCACCATTACATTTAAGCCATTACAGCCTTCGTAGACTGATAGAATAGCCTGACTATCTTTAAAGATATAAATACTTTTCAAATCATCTTTTGGTCCTGTAGCAATTTTATCTTCGTATACATCAATTATGCAAGCTGTTTGTTCAGTTACCCACTTCGTCATAAAATCTGCTTCCCCTTTGGAGGCATCCAGATAAAAACCATAGGCTACATTCAGTACTATGTAAAAACCAATAAACTTGGCTAGGAATAAAATGGAGGGTTTAAAGTCTTGATACAAACTCACTTTTCTATAATTTTTGCGGGTACACCAATAGCTGTTTTATTTACTTCAAGATTTTTAGTGAGCACTCCACCTGCACCTAAAACAGAATTTTCAGCCATCTCTATACCATTTAAAACATTAGCACCACTTCCCACAAATGCACATTCTTTGAGTTTAACATCTCCTGCTAAGTTTGCCCCAGGCATTACTGAACTAAAGTCTCCTAATTGGCAATCATGTCCAATAGTGGCATTTAGATTTACCACTACAAATTCTCCAACCTCAATATTTGTAGTCAAATTAGCTCCAGCACAAACGATGCTTCCCTTCCCAATATTTATAATATCATTAAAAATTGCATAAGGAGATACCACTTTGGAAAATTCCACTCTTGGGTTCGTAATTCTACTCACTACTTTCTTTCTAGTTTTTCCATTTCCTATTGCCAAAGCAACGGAAATTGGCGTTTTCCAATTATTAAGCTTTTCAGTATTCCCTAAATATAATTTCCCTAATTCAACTGATTTATCTTCATCATCAAAAAAACCTAGAAAGTGATAGGGATAGCCCTTTTTGATAAGTTGCTGAACAATCAAATTCGCTTCTCTGCCAAAACCACCAGCTCCATAAATTGCAATTTCTGTCATTAATTATGTCTTTTTAATAATCTTTGCAGGATTTCCAACGACTACCGAGTTATCTGGCACATCTTCCACAACCACAGCACCAGCTCCGATAGTACACCATTTACCAATTTTCACTAAGGGGATAATAGTTGCCCCTGCACCTATTAATGTGCCTTCCCCTATTTCTACTCCACCACAAAGAGACGCATTAGGTGCAATATGTGCAAAATCATTTACAATACAATCATGGTCTACACTAGCGGATGTATTGATAATTACATGCTCTCCTATTTTTGTGTCTGCATTAATAATTGTACCAGCCATCACTACGGTTCCTTCTCCTATTTCTACATGAGAACCTATATTTGATTTGTCATGAACAGCAGTGGTAAATTCTGCATCCCTTAACTTTTCAACTACTTTTCTTCGAGTATCATTTTTACCAATGGATACTATACATTCTTCAACCGGATCATTAAAATCTTTGGTCTTCCCTAAGACTGGAATTCCCCATAGCTCTTTTTTGCTTTCATCCTCATCGTAAAACCCTTTTACCTGAACACCTTTTGATAAAAGAATATCAACTATCACTTTTGCATGACCGCTCGCTCCGAATAAGTACATTTATTTTTTATAAGTTTTAAGTTATAAGTATTAGGTTTTAAGTGATATCTTCCTGCATCCAACTCCCAACTCATTTAATCAAAAACAATCTCAAATTCCACTCTCCTATTTTTTGCCCTGCCTTCAGCTGTATCATTACTTTCAACAGGTTGCATTTCTCCATAACCTACAGCATCCAATCTTAAAATAGCAATACCCTGATCCATCAAATATTTTTTGGTGGCCTGCGCTCTTTTATGTGACAATAATAAGTTTGCATCATCATCACCTTGATTATCAGTATGACCTGAAATCTTCAATTTGTAATCAGGGTTTTCCTGCATAACAGTAACCACTTTATCCAATACTGGCAGAGATTGCTCACGTATAACATCAGAAGCTAGTTCGAATTCAATGCCCTCTAAGGCTTCTTTTAGCACTTCTTTTGTTTCTTCCGTTATTTCAGGACATCCATTATTTTCAGCTACACCCGCTAATGTTGGGCAGTCATCTTCTATATCAATTATTCCGTCACCGTCTGTATCTTTAGGTTTAGGTTTCTCCCAATTCATGCTAATGATTTTTATAGTGATGCGATCTTCTAAAGCAATCCCATTTTTTAAGGAAATATCCATATTAGATGAAAAAGCTACCTTCTCCCCTGCTCCTTTAATTCTTAATCTGTCAGGATGAACGTTTTTCTTTTCAAAATATTCAGCAACTGCTTTAGCTCTATTATAAGAAAGTCTATCATTTTCTGCCTCCAATGGTAATTGAGCAGTATGCCCAATGATTACAATTTGCATTTGTGAATTGCTTTGCAATAAGGAAGCAAATCTATCCAATTCAAAATAGGCATCTGAACGGAAAATATCAGCATTATTCACAAATGTGATATGATGAACAGGGATTTCTGATCCAACTGCTATAGGTACCATTCCAAGTTTTTGCTCCTTTTCAAGATATTCACTAAGCCTAGTTAAATCTTGATATTGCAAAATACCCACATAGCCTCTTTTAACAGGTAAATATTGATAAAGAGCACCTTGTTCCAAAATATGTGAAAATCCATTTTCATTATTGGAAATGACATTTTCATTTTTATCATAATTATTAGTGTTTACAAACTCAATTTGCGCTTCCAACTTACTTCTATTAGCCAAATCGACCACCTCTCCATTCAATAATAATACAGGATCTGGACGGAATTTGTATGGCAAAGTCATTTGATAAATATCCTTTGAGTTTGCCACACTACCCTTAGTTGTTACAAAATAAGCATTTTCACCAGCAGCATCTATGGTGTAGTATCCCTCAAATTCTTTGGTATTCACATCTGAGCCTAAATTTTCAGGCTTAGACCAATTTTGCCAACTATCATCTAACCTTTTGGAATAAAATATATCAGCATCGCCATAGCCATTGTGGCCATAAGAAGCGAAAAAGAGCGTTTTATTATCTGCAGCCAAAAAAGGGGAAAATTCAGGAGAAGAAGAGTTAATTTGCATGCCCAGATTTACTGGTTTCGACCAATTTCTTTCATTTATTCTAAAACTGACATATAAATCCTGGTCACCATAGCTTTCCTCAGTTTCGATTGCCAGCAAAAGAGTCCTCTCATTATTGGCTAAATAGTAATCGATATATTCATTTAAGTTATAAAACTCCTGAATATTAATCATTTGTGGATATTGCCAACGACCTCCTTTTTTATGTGAGATTGAAGCCCCATCTAAAACATCACCATACTCATTATAGCCGTTAATTATTAAAATAGTATTTCCATCAGGAGTTACAGAGCTAACCCCATTTGGATATTTATCATTTAAGGGTTCTCCAATATTTTGGGCAGGTGACCAACTTCCATTTTGTCTTTGGGAAATATAAATATCTTGGGGATCATTTGCGCCTGCATAATTTTCAGGATAATTTTGCCTGGCAAAAAACAAAGTGTTTCCATCAGGTGATATAACAGGTTTAGTTTCCTGATATGAAGAGTTAATATTTGAACCCAAATTTTTAGGAATATCATTTTGGGCTGATAAAATATTTGCAGCTAAAATGAATAGTAAAAAGAATAAAGATTGACGCATACTTAGTTTTTTATGCAAATTAATTAAAATATAAGCATTTTAAGAAAGTATCCGCTTGTACTTTTTAAAATTTCCCATCCAATATCCCCTCTTTAACCAATTCTGTAATGATTAATTCAGTCATATCACTTTTAAAACGGAATTCATCACGTATATCCATCACATAGGCTTTCACTTTCATTTTATAGTAGGAATGATTATTATTGACTTCATTCAAGAAAAGAACTGTTATTGGTTTCCCTAAATAAATATATTTGGAAACAGTAGCAGCCTGAGTGGCGATTTCTCTGGTTTTAATCGTATCAATAGTTAGGGGTAAGTATATTTCCGCTACCACCTGACAATTAGGTTCTCCTGCATTTGAATTGGATAATGAACTGTTCATCATCACTGCATTAGGCACCGAAACAAGAGAATCATCAGGCGTTACGATACGAGTAGAACGCAAACCAATTTCCACCACTTCGCCATAATACTTATCTACTTCTATCTTATCGCCAGAAACAAAAGGTCTATCAAGCAATATGACAATTCCGCCAAAAATATTTTTTAAAATATCCTGTGAAGCAAAACCAATGGCAACCCCTATTGAAGCAGAAACTGCTAGCATTGAGGCTACTGAAGGTTTATAAATTACTACGACTATTAAAAGGATAATAATTACCCAGCCTACAATTTTAACTATAGGAATTGAACCTTTAAAGGCAATCCTGTATTTCGTACTACGCTCGGCTAAGGCATTTAAAATAAAAGTGATAACTTTTATAAATACAAAGCCAAATAATAGAAAAACAATGGTATAAAAGATATTAGCACTAGAAATCAGATTAGATAGTTCCTTAATTTTACTTTCCCCAAAACCATCTTTGTCTTCTGTAACTTCAGTTTTCACCACTAAAGTATCAGCCGCAATATCGTTCTTCATGCCTGAAGTATCCACCTTAGCATCTTCTTTTAAACTATCTTTTAGAGTTTTAAAAGTATCTACTCTTACCGCAGGCTTTTCAGGTCTTTTTTTATTAGCTTTTTTAGAAAGATTATCCACGATAGGCTTAACTTCCACTAAAGTATCCTTATTAGACAGGCTATCTTGTGCCTGTATTTGAACAGTAATGAAAACCCCAACAAATAGGAAAAACACCCATTTTATTTGTCCTAACTTCATAATAAATTTCTTGATTTAAGGAGTTGAACAGTATTTCTATAAATTATCGGGTTAACAAGATACTGGCTATCTTTTTCAATCAAAACGCCATCTTCAAGTAATTCCAATAGTAAAAATTTTGATTTGGTTAAGCTGTAAGATAAAACATTGGCTACTTGTTCCAATTTTAATCCATCATGCATAATTAAAGCCTGCAATACAAAAACTCTATCCATCTTTATGGAGGCCAAGAAGGTTAAATCTGGCTTTTTAAAGTTTTTAATAATAATGGTTTGGTCATCTACTTTTTTGGTGGATAAAAGCCAGAACATCAATGCCATACTGATGTTACTTTTAGCAAAATTATTTAATTCTTTAAAGAAGCGATCTTTCAAAAACTGTTGCTTTTCACTCTCATTTAATTTTTTAAATTTCTTATCATTAGCATCTTTATCTAAAGCTTCAAACTTTATTTTAAATCCACTTATGCGATTTCTCTTAATAATTAGCTGACTAATTTCATTATCGCTAAGTGGCTCAAGTGGGATATGATAACTGAAAAACGCACTCATTTTCAATGATCTCTCCAAATAATTAAAGGTATAAATAGACATAGAGCCAATCCAAAATACATTTTTTTGAGTAGCTGTCATGATGTCAATAAATTCCACCAAAGCTTTTTGTCCGTGCATTTCTCTAAGAAAAAGCTTTTGTAGATTTTCATAAATGATAATACGCTTTTTCCCTAAATTTAAATAGTCTATAATAGCTTCTTTATCAGCAAATTCCTTTTCCAGTAATTCCGAAAAGCTTTTAATTAAATTCTTTGGATCAGGATTATTGAGTTTTAACTCTGTACGTAGTGGGACATTATTAAATTTGATGTTTTTCACAGCATAATTGATCAGAGATGTCATTCCGCTCCACTTTTCAGCTGTAATTAAAACTGAAGCATATTTTCCCTCAGTCCAGACGATGTATGCTTTGGAAATTTTATCAATCTCCTTTTCTCTTCCCTCAAACAACACCATATCAGTCAATGGCTCAATGGCATATAGTCTTTTGTAAATAATAGGTAATCCTTCAATTACTTGATTAGACTCGTTTAAAAAATCAGAAACTGCACGATTCGGTTCATTCTCTATGGTTGCAGAAAGGAAGCGTTTCGAAAGTTCTTCTTTAAGTTCCCAAGCCTTCTGGTAATAAGTAAGGGTAAATTTTTTAACTATTTCAAAATAATGCCTAATAAAATCAAATGCTTGTTGGGTTAAAGCTTCTGACTTGTGAATGGCTTTAGCCTTACTGATTCGAATTTTTAGTGCAGAAACATTTTCATTTTCTTTTAACTTTTGCAACTCTTGAATCAGCTCTTCACTCATTTTTCTAAGTTCAGACTGTGCATTTTCTATTACATCCTGAATTTGACTATCTACCTCTTCAGCAGTGTTTTCAGCTCTCTCAAATCCATCTACTATGATAGTCCGTGCTTGGTTTTCATTTGTATCAGATCCTAATGAATTGGAAGCTGAACTCAAGACATAGTGTACAATCTCATCAATATCGCCAACCTTTATCAGCAACTCTCCCATTTTCTGAAAAATATTACTTTTTAAAGTTTCAAGCTTATCGTTTAGTTTTGGTTTGATTTCAAATGACAACAACTCATAATTAGAAATAGATGAAAGCTCATTATCCTCAAGAGGTTTGTCAAAATGATTGAATTTAGTGACGACATAAACATTTGCCAGCTTTTCTATTCGATCTCCAATCAAATGCTCCAGTCTATCCATCTGATTTAGGATTGTATTTTTGGAAAGACTTTCTTGCATTTTCTGAATCAGTCCTTGATCCAATTGCTTGTTGGTGATATATTTTACCTGGGTAATCTTTTTAGCTATATCATCTCCCTCCTTATCTTCTTCATCAAATGTGGTTTGTGCTTCTGCTAAGAATGATTTGATAGGGCTAATAAAATTGTCCTGCAATTTATCGTTCCATTCACCTACATTATTATTTAAACCCTTGATACTTTTTTGTAAAAAGGATTGTAAAGCAGACAATTCCAGTTCTGAGCGCCAATCTTCAAAAAGCGCATGAATAGTATTATGCCAATTATGATCTTTCTTAGCAAATTGTTTTTTGAATTGCTTAAAATCCCTCTCAAGTCGATTAGAATTTAAGAGCTTTTCCTTATACTCAAAAGTACCGACCACTTCAAACTCTTCTTCATATGATTTACACAAGCGAAGATATTCATCGTTAATTTTTAACTTCACAGATTTCACGAAACCTTCATCAAAACCAAATCTAGATTCTTCAAAACTAGTATGGTTTTTATCAGTTGGTAAATCTTCAAAATCTCTAAGTTTAACTAAAGAAGCTGTAAATTCTTTTAAGATTTCTTGATTGAGCTCATTAAAAGTATTTTGAAATCCATTAAAGAAATGGCGTTCAAATAAGGCCTTAGCATTTACTTCATGCTTCCAATATTTTAAAGGTTTCTTTTGCTTCCTGAAAAGGTTAATAAAATGAAAAGGCAATTTGCTTAAACCGAAAAAGAAAATCTTGAAAGGCTTTCTTATTTTTAATCCAAAGCTATCCTCTTTTTGAATATTAAATCGATCTGACTTTTGCTCTTTAACAATTACGTCAGGAACGGAAGAAAGTAAATTTTGGAATTCTGTTATTAAAGAAGCGTGAGAATCTTCAAATTCTACATCCTCAATTTTAGGTCGCTCCGCAAAAGTATCTTTAATAAATTCAAAGATTGCTTGCTTATATTCGTCATCGGCTTTATAATTAATTTCATCAGTTTGCACAGGTTTTTGTTCCTTAACAAACTCAATATGAGTCTTTAAAAAATCTTTTTTTTGCTGAATGAGTTTTTGAAAATACTCTTGCAAAAATGAATGCCACTGTACTGCAAGCTGTTCTTGATTTTCTTCCATTAAATAAAACCTAAGCGTTTTTTAAATTTCATGCATTTTACCAAATAATCAATTCTGGTACAAGGAAAGGAGCTAGAAGTTAGAATATTGAAGTGGGATGCCTGTCCCCAAATAGCGTTGACCGTTTTGGTTAAGCATTTATTTTGAACAAAATATCGGAATCGTATCTCTTTAAATTCTCCAGCTAAAATAAAAGCAATTAACCAAGACAAAAAATGAAAGCATTTCACTACCTTTCTGAACACTTAATAAAGCTGATATTCAATGGCATTAAATTCTATCATCCTATTAGTTGCCATTTTGGTCGGCATATGGCTTTTCTTATTCATATTCCCCATTAATATCTGGATTACCGCCATTTTTTCAGGTGTCCGAATCAATTTATTGGAATTGGTTTTTATGCGGTTTAGGAAAGTCCCTCCTGTATTGATTGCAAATGCTATGATTAATGCTACCAAAGCAGGTATTTTGGATGTTACGACTGAAGAAATGGAAACACACTATTTAGCAAATGGAAATTTACCAAACGTGATTAAAGCCTTAATCGTAGCCGATAAAGCCAACTTACAATTAACCTTTAAGCAAGCGACTGCTATTGATTTGGCTGGAAGAGACGTTTTACAAGCCGTTCAGGTTTCCGTGACACCATATATGATTGTGGTGCCCGCTATCACTGGTGTTTCCCTAGATGGTATTCAATTAGTAGCTGAAGCTCGTGTAACTGTAAGAACCAATTTAGGAAGATTGGTAGGTGGTGCCGGTGAAGAAACCATTAAAGCACGTGTGGGACAAGGAATTATCTCTTGCATTGGAACTGCAAAAACCTATTATGAAGTATTGGAGAATCCTGAGAGCATATCTAAAAAGGTTTTAGCTGATGGATTGGATTCTGGTACTGCTTTTGAAATCCTCTCTATTGACATAGCTGATATCGATATCGGGAAAAACATTGGAGCATTCCTTCAAATTGATCAAGCTTCTGCTGATTTGAATATCGCTAAAGCCAAAGCAGAAGAAAGAAGAGCAATGGCCGTTGCCTTAGAACAAGAAATGTCTGCTCGAGTGCAAAAAGCAAAAGCAATGGTTATTCAAGCAGAATCAGAGATTCCTGTTGCGCTATCAGGTGCATTTAGGACTGGGAGGTTTTATTAGAAAATTATCCCTTTAGGGATTAAGAGGCTAGTAAAACCTAACTAAACAATCAGGATGCTCTTCTTTGAAATTATTGAGGCTAAAATCAAAGATTCGTGTGTTGTAGCAGATAAATTCCTGAAGGTTGTCCAATAATTCTAGTTTCCCAATCCATCGGACTTGCGTACTTGAGATATCGAGATATTTTAAGCTAATTATGCTTTCTATTCCTTTTAGGTTTTTAATTTGTGTTCCTGCCAAGCTTAAATGCTCCAAACTTTGAATTTCTTCTATTGGCTTTAAGTTATCAACTGCTGTGAAATCCAAGATTAATTTTTCCAACTCATAAAGCTGATTTAAAGGCTCTAAATCTTTTAACGGACTTTCTTTTATACTTAAAATCTTCACATCCTTTACTGCTGATATACTTTCTAAATTTTCAAGCCCTACCCTTTCCAAATACAATTCTTGTAAATAAACAAATTGGGATAAGGCGCTTAAATCTGTTATTTCTTCATCAACAATTACAATACTTTTGATGGCTGCCAGATCGTGTAATTCTTTATAAGTTGGTATGCTGCTTAATGGAAATTGCAGCTTAAAAATTGATTGCCATGTTTCATCTAAATTAGTCCACCAAGCATCGATACCTTCTTTATCATAAATCACACTGCATTGCGTGGGTTTTTTGGAGAGGAATTTTTTAACAGTTTCTTTCTGAATTCCACTTTGATCAACATTCAATTCTATCAAACTATTCAACTTACTTAATTGCAAAAACTGCTCCTCAGAAAGTTGATTTTGAGCTAAATTTAATTTCTTTAATTTTTTAAGGCTCATAATTGACTTCACAGAATTCAAGCCAACATCCTTAATTTCCAAAACACTTAAAGAATTTAAATTTTCGATTGGGGCCAAACTTTTAATTTGATTATTGGAAATAGATAAATAGCGTAAACGAGAGAATTTTTGCAAAGGATCTAAGTCCTTCAAACCTTTATCATTGAGACTCAAGCTATCTTGCAACAATAATTTTGTCAATTGTTCTTTGCCGAAATTTTCAATCACTTCTCCATCTACATAATTAAAAAGAGCAAGCTTCCAATCTACATTCAGTTCATTCCACCATTCCATTATTTCGCCCGAATTGACCACCAATAATTTACTAGGATTGGCATCAATAAATTCATTGATTTCCAGCTCACTCACAAAGGTATTATCAGCATAAATTTTCTCCAGTTTCTTTAACCTTTCTAATGGTTCTAGGCTTTCCACTTGTGTATTATTGATATTTAAAATCTCCAGGCTATTATAATTCTTCAATGGAGACAAATCAGCAATAAAAGCAAATGAAATATCAAGCTTTTGCAATGTTTCAGGACTCATTGCATCAGTCAACTTCGATAAATTACTCCTTGACATATTGAGATCCTTAAGCATTTCCATTTCAGAAAACGTTTCTGGCTGATTAAAGAAAGTCTCACTCAAATCAAGCTTTACAAGATTGCTAAAGTTGCTCAAAACTTCAAAATCTCTAATATCAGCTCCATTCAAATGTAATTCCTTTAAAGCATTCAGATTCTCCAATTCATCAATTTTCTGAACGGGTGTGAATGAAATATTCAAATGCTCCATGTTTTCAGCATAGCGCAGGAAACTCAAATCTTCAATGGCGGTGTTTGATATATCTAAATGTTTAAGTTCAGTCAAACTGCTTAATGGAGCTATATCTTCAATTTTAGTATGGTTAAGTTTTACATATTTTAAATCCACCAAAAAACTTAAGGGTGCCAAACTGACGATATAATCATTCTGTGATAGATCTAAGGAATCAATCGAAGCAATCTTATTTAATTGATTGATTTCAACGCTATCTTCAACTATTTGCATTTCTTTTCGGAAAATATCCTTCCAGCCTAAGGAAAGGTTATTCCACCATTCTTTAATGGCTTCATCTCTACTGACTTTAGTAGTATAAATACTTGCAATCTGAAGTTCGTCCATTTCTTTATCCAAATTGATTTCCACAAATCTAGTTTTGGTATTGAGAATGGACTCTCCCTCTATTCCTGTAGCTTTTAAGGTTCGGTTGAGCTCTATTTTAAAGGACAAACCACCATTATCTCTCAAAAATGGTTCTGTTGATTTAATATCAAAATCAAACTTGGCATTTTCAAAAAAGAATTCAATATCCTTTAAATAAGCCGTTACATCTTTATTAATTAAGACATTACGATTCTCAGTCAAATCATCTTCAATTTGAACTTTACTATCTCTGAAAATTTTTAAATAACTTTCCCTTATAATAACATCTTTATCTCGATGGCTGGCATCTTTGCTTCCAAGCGTGTTTAGCAAATATTCCAAAAAACGGACTTGGTCTTCCGCTTTGGATTTATAGGATTCGATTTCTTGCTTTTCAAATCCTTCTATATCTTGAGCGGATACATTAAGACTCAATACAAAAAACAAGCTTAAAAGAATTAAAAGGGCCTTATTTTGCTTCATAGATAAATGCTTTCAAATGTGGAATATCTTCTTTTTTTATAGGGGTCAAATCTGAAATCAACCATCCGCTATTATATCCTTTGCGGTTATATTCAGCAATTTGAAAATACCACCCCTCACACTGGAAGAAATGAAATTTTGAGCCTGTAACTGTTTTAAATTGTATCTGATTGGAAGCCATTTCATACAGAAAAATAGATAATGGGTCTGCGTTAAAATCATCTCCTGTGAAATCCACAGCATTTTCCTGTTTTAAAGATTTATGTAAATTCATAAAATCCAATTCATGGCTCATGGGGTGTAAAAATGGCTTTTCCTCACTGTCATCCTTTTCAAAGAATTGTTGATAATGACTAGAGGAAACCTGCTCTAACACCCATTCATAGCCTTTTCCCTCTTCTTGAATTTTAAAGAAAAGCAAAATGTTTTCTTCCTGTCCATTTCTTGAGAAAACGGCATTTACTTCAGCAAACCAGCCATTTTCATGAAAATCAAGGAACTGGGGATTACGCTTATCGGTAACATCATTTATAAATGATTTTTTTTGCTCTGAAGGGATGTTTTGATTTTCCCTGTCAAAAAGCAAGGTGATATAGTTTTTTCGCAAGGAAACTTCCCTAAATTCTTTATCACCTTCATAAAAACGCCTTCCTTTCTGGTCTTCTTCGCCATTAAATCGTCTGAAAAACTGATTTACCTGCTTGGTAGAAGCATATAATTCAGACTCATCAAGGGTACTTCCATCTCCCTGCACAATTTGCGCAGGGAGCATGAAAGGTAAGCATATCAATAAATTAATTAAAAGGATTCGTATCATGAAGAAGTTTCAGTCACACGGATATCACCCAACATCACATCCCAAAACTCGATAGTTCTACCTGAAATTTGGGTTTTCTTCTTCTCTACATAAATAGTGATATCCTTTTTAGTGGTGTCTTTGTAATTTAGTCCATCATCAGAAGTACCTTCAAAACGCTGATAAACCGTTACAACTCCAACATATTTTCCGTCAGGTTGCTTTTCCAAATCACTGATATAATGGATGTCATACCAAGAGATTTTTACATTATCGTAATTTAGTGCCATCAAACGCTCAAAGTACTTTCTTACTTTATAATACTCTACTTCTTCAGTAGTTAAGGAAGAAACACCCATTTCGCTATCTGGAGCAAATAATTCCTCTGCCCTGTCCATCACCCTGTTAGCTTCAGAATAAGCAGTTTCTTTATCTCCAATTATGCTGATGTACTTACTTAAGTCCCTTACTTTTTCCAAAGCCAAAGAATCAATTGCTTGTTTTCTTTGTGGAGAAACATCATCTTCTTGAGCCATTGCACCCAATGAGAAGCTCATCAAAAGAGCTGTAATAGCTATATATTTTAAATTTAATATCTTCATTTCTTTATTATTTTAGTTATTTCAATAAATTATTTACGGATCAATTCAAGTTCAGTAATTCTACCTCTATCGTTGGTTTTCACCTTGTAAATGTCATTGAGGTTTTTGCCTTGATCTTTCAAATAATTCATATAATCCAAAATATTGGTTGGCTCATCATAGTCCTTGGTTCCGTCTGCAGATTCATTAATAACAATCAAAACGGGAACATCTGGAGAGGCAAACATTGATTTTGCTTCATTGATGTTGCTATTCGCCCTTGCCGTATTACCTGATGCATTAGCAATTGCATCAAAGTATTGATCTAATTTGTTTGAAATTTCTTCTTCGGAAATCTCGGTATCGGCAGTTTCCGATGCTTTTGGAGACTCCAAGTCAATCGTGGTGTCATCAGGTCTTTCCTGTTGTTCTTCGGTGGTATCAGCATCATTGGCTGCATCCGCCATTTTTTTACTACTCTTACAAGCAAATAAGCCTGCACTTAAAATCAAACACAAGGCAGTAAGCCTAAAAATAGATTTCAATTTATTCATTTCACACAAATGTTTAGTACATGACTTCTAACGTAATTTTGGTAAAAAGTTATATTTGTCGATAAAAATAATTGGTTTATCGAAGGAAATGGATTGCTAATAGTATGCTTTATCAATTTTAGTCTTACTTAATCGCAATTTCAAAATGGACACACGCGAAAACGCGTGCGCGAACGGAAGGATGCTGTGTTCCCTTGCCCCTGGTTGTGTCTCCACAACCAGATTGCTGAATATTGCTTAGCATTCCTCCATGCATTTGTGAAGACCTGCCTGTGCAGACAGGCACAAATGCTGGCGGAAAAAGAGTAGAAGTATGCCTTAACTAAACGACATTGCGATTGCGCATGCGCCAATGGGAAATTATTGATCTAAAGTCAATACTAAAAACAAAGTTTTTAAGGTAACTTACGAATTCTTATAGACTCTTTAGTCACCACTGTGAAACTATCTACTAACTCCAAAAAATGGTTCTTAAAAGTCGAATCAACAATTTTCAATTTTTCATCTCTAGTGAGTCCAGCAAACCTAAATAGTAGAACTCCATGAGCTGCCTCTTTTAAGCGAAATATCAGTTCACCAAAATCAGTATCTAAAGTTATTAATAAAGCCTTATTCTTATTGGCTATTTCCAAAACAGCAGAATCCGGGATACCTGATTTTTCTTCAAATATATAATATACTTCATAGCCAAGCGCTCTTAGATGATCTACAATAGGTTTGTCAACACCTTCATCTGCAACAATTTTCATGATGCCACTGGATAAATCACATCAGCTTTTAATGCCTGCACAGCAAAAGAAAGCGCTGCATTTATGGCCTCATCGTTGATTTGAGGATGAGCCTCTAAGATTTGCTCTCGACTCTCCCCATATGATAGCCTCTCAATGATGGATTCTACTGTTATTCGGGTTCCTGAAATTACAGGCTTCCCCTTCATTATTTTAGGATTAGATTCGACTGTAACCATTTTTATTTATTTATATATTTTAAATTTAATCAAAATTACTGGAAATTTAAATGAGAATTCATAGATAATGAATAAGAGAGCAACACAAGGTTTAAAATATTTCAAACAAAAAAGTGCAAATAATCAGTCGCTAGGAATACGTACTATTTAAGAGTCAGTTACGAAATTGTACATCGCAAAGCAAAAAGCGTGATTAGTAAACTAATTTCTAACCACTACCATTTAAAGAATGTAAGGAACTAAGATTTTTCGTCCTCAATTACAATTTTTTTATAAATAACCCTACTGTAAAGTCCACCACTCTCAATGAATATCCTTACCTTTGCGCTCTTATTGAAAAAATGCTATGATTAATACCAGTAATTTAACCCTCCAATTCGGAAAAAGAGTTCTATTTGATGAAGTAAACATCAAATTCACGCAAGGAAATTGCTATGGCGTAATTGGCGCCAACGGAGCAGGGAAATCCACTTTCCTGAAAATCCTTTCAGGTGAAATAAACCCTACCAAAGGTAATGTAAGCCTAGATGCAGGTAAAAGAATGGCTGTGCTAAAGCAGAACCATAATGAGTTCAATGAGCATTCTGTTTTGAACACGGTGATGATGGGACACGATAAATTGTGGAACAATATCAAATCCAAAGAAGAATTATATAGCAAACCAGATTTTTCGGAAGAAGACGGTATTAAAGTATCGGAATTAGAAGAAGAGTTTGCAGAGATGGATGGTTGGAATGCTGAATCAGATGCTGCTGCCCTATTGAGCGGTTTGGGCATTGAAGAAGAACATCATTATAAATTATTGAAGGATGTTGATGGTAACTATAGAGTGCGTGTCCTTTTAGCACAAGCTTTATTCGGTAATCCTGATGTATTGATTCTAGATGAGCCTACCAACGATTTAGATATCTATACCATTGCTTGGTTAGAGGATTTCCTTTTGGAATTCAAAAACACCGTAATTGTAGTTTCTCACGATAGACACTTTTTGGATACGGTTTGTACACACATCGTAGATATCGATTTCAGTCAAATCAGCATGTATTCTGGTAACTATTCTTTCTGGTATGAGTCAAGTCAGTTGGCTTTAAGCCAAAAATCATCTGCCAACAAAAAAGCAGAAGAGAAAAAGAAAGAATTGCAAGAGTTTATTGCTCGATTCAGTGCGAATGCATCGAAATCAAAGCAAGCAACCAGTAGAAGAAAATTATTGGATAAAATCAATGTAGAAAATATCAAGCCTTCTACCCGTAGATATCCTGCTATTATATTTAATCAAAATAGAGAAGCAGGTGACCAAATTTTGCAGATTGAGAAACTTAACAAAGCAGTTGAAGATAAAGTCTTGATTAAAGATTTGGATTTATTTGTAAATAAAGGCGATAAAATATCCGTTTTAAGTAAGAATAGTTTGGCTACCACTGCCCTATTTGAAATCTTGAACGGCAATATGCAAGCGGACTCAGGAAGTTTTAAATTCGGTCAGACTATTACTACTTCCTATTTACCCAATCATAATGATGAGTTTTTTCAAGGTAATGAAAACCTTATCGATTGGTTAAGGAATTATTCAGATGAAAAAGATGAGGTTTACATCCGTGGATTCTTAGGTAAAATGCTCTTTACCGGAGAAGAAACCTTTAAATCAGTGAATGTATTATCAGGAGGAGAAAAGGTTAGATGTATGGTTTCCAAAATGATGTTGACAGGTGGAAACTTGTTAATGTTGGATGAACCTACTAACCACTTGGATTTGGAATCTATTCAGGCATTTAACAATGGCTTGAAAGATTTCCCTGGAACTGTTATTTTTACTTCTCATGACCATGAGTTTACAAACACAGTTGCTAATAGAATTTTGGAGCTTACGCCAAATGGCAATATCGACAGTTTGAAAACTTACGACCAATATATGGACGATGATAGAATTCAGGCTCAGAGAGAAGAATTGTACGGTAAGGTTACGGCTTAATTTTGAAGGAACTTTATATTCATATTTCAGTTTAAGGAAATAATGAAAATTTTAATTAAAATATTAAAAGGCTTACTAATTGTAGTAGCCTTTTTCTTTTTAGGCTATTATATGGTAAAATATTTTGTTCCGTCTGTCGGTAAAGCTCCCAACTCCAAGGAAATGGCATCATCTCCTTATTATAATAAAGGAAAGTTTGTTAATGTGGTGCCCACAAAAAGTGCAGAGTTCACTCAAGTTCCTCGTATTCTTCGGAATTACTTCAAAAGAGATGTAGAAACGAATCCTACTAAGGACTATGTATTTACTGAAAATAATAAACAGGAAAACGATAGCATTCTGCAAGTCAATTGGCTAGGACATGCTGCAGTACTATTTTACAAAAACGGCAAATATATTTTGGCAGACCCAATGTTAGGAAAACGTGCGTCTCCTTTCCAGTTTATGGGACCTGAAAGGTTTAGTGCTCCACCTATTTCGGCTGAAGATCTTCCTGAATTGGAAGCTGTTGTGATTTCACATGACCACTACGATCATTTGGATTATGAAACGATCAAAAAAATAACGGCCAAGACTAAATACTTTTATGTTCCAACAGGAGTAAAAGCAAGCTTGGAATATTGGGGAGTGCCAACTGAAAAGATTAAGGAATTTAGCTGGTGGGATACTCATACTGAAAATGGTATATCTATAACCGCCACACCCGCTCGTCACTTTAGCGGAAGATTATTTAGTCAAAACAATACTTTTTGGGCTTCTTGGGTGATAGAAATGGAAGGTGAAAACATTTATTTTGGCGGAGATACTGGAATATTTGATGGTTTTCGAGAAATAGATGAGAAACTGGGTCCATTTGATTTAGCCATAATGCCAATTGGGGCTTATAATGATGCTTGGCATGACATCCATATGGATCCAATAGAAGCCATTGAAGCTTTTCAGCAAATGAGAGCTAAAAAGATCTTCCCTATTCATTGGGGCACATTTGATTTAGCTTTGCATAGTTGGTATGAACCCATTTTAGATCTTGAAAATCAAGCTGTGGAAAAAGATATCCCATTATTAAGCATTCCACAAGGCAAATGGTTCCGATTGGATGCTGAAACTGAAAATGGATGGTGGAAGCAGTATTCAGAAGAGATAAGTAGTGAGTAAACAAGCCCTAGAAATAATATACCAAGACGACTATTTAGTGGCTATCAACAAACCTCATGGATTGTTGGTGCATCGAACTAAGATTGCTACTGAAACGGATGTCTTCGCTTTGCAATTGTTAAGAGATCAATTGGGCCAGCGAGTTTATCCAGTACATAGAATAGATCGCAAAACATCTGGGGTTTTACTCTTTGCTTTGGATGAAGAAAATAATTCAAAAACCACCGCTCTTTTCAGAGACCAGCAGATTGAGAAAACTTATTTAGCAATTGTAAGAGGTTTCACAGATTCCGAAGGCACTATCGACTATGCTTTAAGGAAGGAAAGCGGTCAATTACAAGAATCCGTCACACATTACAAAACTTTAGCAAAAACGGAAATACCGGTGCCTTTAGGGAAATTTGATACTTCCCGTTATTCTTTAGTGGAAGTTAAACCAGAAACCGGAAGGATGCATCAAATCAGAAAGCATTTGGCACATATTCACCATCCTATTATAGCAGATCGTCCTCATGGTTGCAATAAGCAGAATAAACTATTCAAGGAAAAATGGGGTATGGACAGCATGCTTTTACATGCTAAGGAAGTCAAATTTAAACATCCTGTTACTCAGGAAAATTTAACTATTAAAGCTAATATCTCCTCTGAATTTGAAAGGACTTTAAGCTTTCTTAATTTTGACACTAACATTTTTCAAGAAAACTTTTCCAAAGTTTAAAACTTTGGAAAATTTAAGCGTAATAACAGTATATATTGAAAATATGAGCAAGAAAAACAAAAAGCACAGAGAAGGCATTGTCTATTCAACTTCTGATGATTTCGAATATGAATATGAAGAACAGGAAGAACAAGAAACCCTTCCTCCTTCAGAGCAGCCATTAAAAGTGCAATTAGATAAAAAAGCTAGGGCAGGTAAGAAAGTGAGCCTTATTAGCGGATTTATTGGAACTGAAAATGATTTAAAGGACTTAGGTAAAAAGTTAAAATCGAAATGTGGTGTGGGTGGTAGTGTGAAAGATGGCGAAATTCTAATCCAAGGAGATTTTCGAGATAAAATAGTGGAAGTTTTACAAAAAGATGGCTACAACAAAGTTAAAAAAGTGGGCGGTTAGACGCCTACGCTTTTACAAAGATAAATATATATTTAAACTTAAGCGGTACACCATAGCAGTATTGACTTCAGACAAATCCGATGTTTCTATTGCTTTGAGTTATGCCTTTGGGACTTTAATAGCCCTTTTACCTACTCCTGGTTTTAGTACGGCCATTGGAATTGGTTTCATGACCATTTTCAAGCAATTGAATAAAATGGCTGTATTGCTTTCCATGATGGTCTGGAATGCCATCACAATTATCCCAGTATATTGGTTGAGTTATAAATTAGGAAGTAGTATTTCTAATAGTCTCCCAGACGTTGAAGTACAGAACGAAACTATGCGTCAAATTTTATTATTCTTCAAACAATTCGCTTTAGGAAATTTAGCTTTAACTATTCCTATTTCAATTGGAAGTTACTTTTTGGCTATTCTTCTATTACAGTTAGCCAGAAGAATGAGATTAAGAAAAGTAGAAAAAAGAGAAAATAAAATTATCGCATAACATTTTTCATTCTTTAAGACAGCCAATCTTAAAAAACATGACAATTATCAGTTATTAGCCATAAACAATGTCATGGTATTTAAATTAAGATATTTCTAATTTTATATTATAGATTACAAAAGAGAAGAAAAGTAATCTGATTATTGAAATTTGAACTTTTAAAAATAAGAAGCCATGATTAAGCACATATTAGTTCCAACCGATTTTTCCGATTGCTCAATGAATGCTTTGGATTATGCAACTAAATTTGCTAAGCAAATTAACCCTCAAGCTGAAATCACCATTTTGAATGCCTATACAGTTCCTTTAGCTTATGCTGATTTCAATATTGCTGATGATGTCGGGGAAAGTGAAGATGATATTAAAGAATTTATAAACTCAGAGTTTGACAAAATAGAGGAAAAAGTTCCACTTTTAAAGGAATTTGAATACGAAACCGTTAAAACCGAGAATTATGTAAAAGATGCGGTTGAAGAATACTGCTTAGAAAATGATGTTGATTTAATCATAATGGGAACCAAAGGAGCGAGCGGTGTGGATGAAGTAATTTTGGGAACAAATGCTCATAGAGTAATTAAAGCTGAACTAGCTCCTGTTTTGGTAATTCCTGAAGATGCCAAATATGAAGACATAAAAAACATTGCTTTGACTAGTGATTACAAAGGAATAATTGTAGATCTTCTTAGCCCAGTAAAAGCCATCAGACAAGCTTATGCTTCTGAAATTCATTTGATTCATGTAAGTGCTGAACCAATGTTGGATAAAGAAAAAGCTGAAGAAGCTAAAAACTTAGAATTACATTTAAAAGGACTTCCACATCAATACCATTTCATGGTAAATAAAAATGTAGAAGAAGGGATAGATGAATTTGCAGAGAAAAATAAAATTGATCTTTTAGTAGTACTGCCAAGAAAGAAAGGTTTGTTCGAAAGCTTATTTGGTAAAAGCGAAAGCAAGTCTTTAATATTCCACACTAAAGTGCCTTTATTAGCGCTAGCTCCATCCAAGAAGAAAGTGATTGAGGCTGATTGATGTATATTTAGAAATTTTAACGATTAAAAAAGGCTCGAAAAATCGAGCCTTTTTTATTATATCTATTTTCTCAGCTATTTATTAAAACAATTGAATATTAAAGAAAATTTGTAATACGCTAATAATAAATATTGCTCCAACTACAAAAGGTGAAATAAAACGCACCATAAATAAAATCATTTTCTCTAAGAAAGTACCTTCCAATGCTGCATTTCCAAAATACAACTCTTTCTGGAAACCTTTATTTTTCCATGACCAGCCTGCAAATATAGCAATAAAGAATCCACCTAATGGTAATGCTAAATCAGAGAAGACATTTTCAATTAATGTAAAGAAGTCTTTGTCCTCGCCTCCATAATAAACAAAGTTTGTAAAGAAATCTGAGGCACCTTGAGAGAGCATTGTTGGCAAGCCTACAAAAAAGATAAATGTAGCAACAAAATAAACCGTTTTCTTTCTATTGGTTTTAAATTGGTCTGTTACAAATGCAACTGGCACTTCTAATAGAGAAACTGTAGAAGTTAAAGCAGCAAAACACAATAACAAAAAGAAAGAGGCTCCAATAAATGGCCCGATACTTCCCATTGTTTCAAATATTCCTGGTAAGGCTACAAATACTAAACCTGGGCCTGCATTAGCTTCAATGCTAGGTTGACTGAATACCAAAGGAAAAATCATTAAACCAGCTAAGAAGGCAATGGAAATATCTGCTATAGTAATTAAAGCTGCTGCTCCAACTATACTATCGTCTTTTCCAACGTAAGAACCATAGGTAATCAAAGCACCCATACCTAAAGATAAAGAGAAAAAAGCTTGAGCTAATGCAGTATAAAATGTATTAGCTGTGATTTCACTAAAATCAGGCACCAAATAAAATGATAGCCCATCCATGGCACCGTCTAATGTTAATCCATAAGAAATTAATCCCACTATCATTACCACTAATAATGGCATTAATATTTTAGTCCATCTTTCAATTCCTTTTTGTACACCACCAGCAACAATTAGAGCAGTTAAAACCATGAAACCAATAGAATACAATAAGTTATCAGTTATATCAGATACAAAGCCACCAAAGTAATCACCATAATTTACACCCTCGCTCAAGAGCCCTCCAAAACCGATTTGTATGAAATAACCGAAAGCCCAGCCTGCTACCACATTGTAGAAACTAAGGATCATTACACCAGATAAAACACCCATTAAACCAACTAACCCCCATCTACGACTTCCTATTTTATTAAAAGCCCCGAAAGGGTTTAGTCTTGTGTTTCGCCCAATCGCTGTTTCAGCTAACATAATGGGCAAACAAATTAAAAATGCACAGGCTAAATAAATTACTAAAAATGCAGCTCCGCCATTTTCTCCTACTTCATATGGGAACTTCCAAATGTTACCTAAACCTACTGCAGAACCTGCTGCTGCTGCGATAAAACCTAAACGGTTAGAAAAACCTCCTCTTGATGCCATGTATTAAATTTTAGGTCGTAAATATATAGGATTAATCCAATAGCGCAATATTAAATCCGTACGGATGTGAAGAAATTGTTATGAATGGATGAATTTCAGAATCTAAATCCTGGAATTAATCGTTTTTGCATCAAAAATGCAATACCAAAAGTGGTGATGAATGAAAAGCTACTATACAAAATAGCCATTGTACTAATAGCTGAATTTTCCACTACTTGATTAGCTATAAACAGTGCTAAAACACTATTCTGCAAACCCATTTCAATTGCAATAGTATAATTAGACTCATGTCTTAGACCTATGAATTTCCCAATGCCGTATCCAGAAAGCATTGTTATGATATTGAAAATTATTAATGGAATCAATAAATTAAGGTGATCTAGGTAATTAATTTTTTTATTATCTTCATCTAAAAAAATTACTGCTAAAAGTGCTACAATCAATATTAGTGGTAAAATATATTTTAAAGGTTTTTTTAATGGCTCTGTAAACCTCTTTGAAGAAAATTCATTTACTAGAATCCCAATTGCAGCCGGTATTATAACTGTATAAAATACCTGAGCAGTAGTTTCCCAAAAGCTTAAATCAATAGATTGTTCTTTCCCCATGAACAAATTAAAACTAAGTTGTAGAATGGCAGGAATAGTAAAAAGAATAATAAAACTGTTAAATGCTGTCATGGAGATTGAAAGAGCTACTCTCCCACCCAGTAATTTTGTTACGAGGTTAGAAGCAGTCCCACCAGGACATGCTGCTAAAAGCATTAAACCAACCTTATAAACTGGATCTATAGGCCAGAAATAAATTAATCCGAATGCGATTAAAGGCATTATAATCATTTGACTAGCAACACCAGTAATAACAGCTTTTGGCTGAATAAATACCCTTTGAAAATCTTTAAACTTTAACTCTAAACCAATACCCAACATGATGAGCGCAATGGCAAAAGGCATAATAAAATCTACAAAGGATTGTTGCATTGATAAGACGTTTTAGAAAGAGTAAATTGAGTTAAATTCCTCTATTTAACCTAATAGCTTAAATGATAATAAACTTTTTAAGTTACACCATATTAAAAATAATTAAGTATTACTCCCTTTGCTATTCATACTTCTCACTGCCCTTTCAATCCCTGCTGGGGTTAGTGGGAACATAGGGATTAATTGCTTTATCAATTGAATGGTATAAGTATGTGGCCAATATTTGATAGGTTCAGGGTTTAGCCAAACGCACTTTTTAAATTTCTGTGGAATAGCTTTAAGGCTTTCAATACTTAATGAATTGATTTCATAGGGTGCCATTGCTGCATCTCCCATTATAAATACTCGGTAATCTTTATTGTGGCTAAGTAGTTTTTCGATGGAAATGGCTTTGTTTCTTCTTTCGTCTGTATAAACCCGATCGTAAATGGTATTATGAAAATAATATACTTCCAAGTCATGTGCGAAACGAGTACGCATTTTTCTGAAAAGGTTTTGAACAGTACGTACATAAGGCGCCATTGAATAACCTCCATTATCAATCAAAACAATGATTTTTAGTTCCTCATTTTTCTCACTTGACATTTCGGGAATAAACAAACCACCACGTTTTAAGCCAGATTTAATGGTTTGAGGCACATCTAACTTTTCAGTTGCACTTTCTTCTATCACACCTTTGATAGAAGCTAAAGCTGCATCAATATTATTATCGTTTAGCGTGGAATCCCTGTCAATAGGGAAATAATTTTTATCACCAATCACTTTTCTAGCCATCTTCCCTCCTCCTTGTCCACCAACACGAATTCCATTCTTTGCAGCTCCTCCATGTCCATAAGGAGAAATTCCGCCCGTACCAATCCAATGACTACCACCGCCATGTCTGGTTTTCTGCTGCTCACGGACTTTCTCCATGCGTTCCAGCAATTCCTCTAAGGATAATTCAGAGTAATCCGCCATTTTATCCAATTTCCTTCTGGGAATGTCATCATCCTCATTAATTGGATCAGTGTCTTCTTGATCTGGATTATCTTTATCCCAAATTTCCTTACCGGAAACGACTTCCTTAATGTCATAGCTAGTTAAATGTACTTCATCCAGAAAAGTATTGACCAATTCCTCATCCGTAATATCTCGATCTACTTCTTCAACATAATCCGTTTTCCATTTCTGGAAAGTTTCAGAACGCTTTATAGCATCCTCAAGGGTTTGCCCTGGCTTAATAGGAATATGCAAAAAATAAGCATAATAAGCTTTGGTGAAAGGCCCCATATCCTCAGGGTCCTTCACAATAATACCTTTTAAAACATTGTAAATATCTCCTAAGGTTTTCACCAGCCCTTTTTGCATAGCTTTTCTGAGTAAAAGCAAAGTACGGACATCTGCTTTTAAGCCATGTGATCGGAAGTGTTCGGGTAAAGAGCTAAGCATAATAATTTGATTCTAATTTAGAAACGCAGAATAAATTGTCGTTTGGTACTATATGTCACGTAAATACTAAAGAGTCTCACATAATTGCCTAATTGGCTCAATTTAAATTCGCACCAAAGCTTTCATCAGCACCTATCATTCTGCTGACTCTTTCCATATCAGCTTGCGTTTTGATTAAAGCACCAATTCCTTCCAAACCCGCAATTTTCTTTACCGCTTCATTTGGTGCAATTTCACCCATATATTTTAGCCAATTCAAGATTTCACGAGTGGTTGGTGCTCTTTCTAATCCTAATCTTCTCAAATGATAAAATACATCTAAAGCCACCCTTACAACTTTCTCATCCATGTTTGGGTGATGCTTATCAATGATTTTGTTCATGGTATCCTGATCTGGAAAATCGATGTAATGATAAATACATCTTCCTTTAAAAGCGGTTGGCAATTCCTGCTCACGATTAGAAGTGATTACTATCGCTGGCATATCTTCTTCTGAAACTTCAATTACCTCTCCAGATTCTGGCATAATGAATTTTCTATGACTTAAGGCATACAATAAATCATTCGGGAATTCTCTTGGCGCTTTATCAATTTCGTCAATCAATAAAACCGAATTAGGTTTGCTGTAAGCCACTGCAGCAGGCCCTTTCACCACATAATCATTTAATGATTCTGGGTTTCTATCGCCAGTGGTTAATTTACTATCTAAACCTTTTTCTTCCCTTTGAGCATTCAAGATTTCAATTTGAGAGTCACGTAAATATTTAACATGATCAAATCGAGCTACAAATTGCTCTACATTACTTTTTGAACCAACAGGATAAACTTCAAGGTCTAATCCTCTATCATTAGCATAGTGAATGGGTAATTCTGTTTTCCCTGTCCCTGGTTCACCTTCAATTAAAAGCGGCATTCCTAAAGTTCTTGCCATATGAAATGCTTGTGCTAGTGCGGGGTCGCATAAATATTTTTCGGATCCTGTCCAATGAGATGTTTCTGCCATAATGATTAAAACTGACTGATATGATTATAGTTCCAAAATGAACAAGCAAAATTGAAATTAAATGTTTGGACTTGCAAGTCTGCAAGTGTTGAGGTGATTAAGTTTGTAAGTGTTGAGGTTGTTAGTTTTTCAATCCTATTCGTATAAAACCTAATTCATCTTCCATATTTAAATGGAAATGGACTTTTCCGTCTTTTACAAAAAGAGGTTCGGCATAATTATCAAATGTCATGATTTCTTTTTCACCGATTAGATCGAGCTCTTGATCATAAACCATCATAGAGACCTCCCAAGTTGGCTTATTGCTACCTTCAGCATATACTGCTTGATTTGAAAAACGATAAAATTTATTCCCCTTTTCATCAAATAAAAACCGAGTGAAGGATATCTCTTCATTCATATCAAATACCATTTGAACGACTTCCTCCCGCGATTCAGATTTTTTCTTATAAGCCTTTTCCTTTCCTTCTGGAATTAACTTATGTTTAAATGACTTATACTTTAAATCATCTGATTTGTAAATATAAAGATCGTTAAAATGGTTATTTGAAATCAGAATACTATCTCCTAGGAAATCAATATAAATTTTAGGGTTTACACTTGTCAAATAAGTTTCATTGCGGTGCAAAACAATTTTATAGTTTTCCAGCCTTTGAAATTTTGGTAAAGAAATGCTTTTCTTTTTTTCTTCCACTATATCCAAAATGAACATCATAGCTTTATATTTATCAAAACCAAAATGAATACCTGCTAATTCTGTACCCTTATCATTTACATTTATCAGCTCAAAGCTTTCTGATTTTTCTAAATCACTGATTATCCATTCTTCTTCAAAACTACTTTTTTGAATAAATTACCTTCCAAATCATGAATTTTAAATGAGGTATTATCTTCAAAACCGAATAAGTTATTTGGTAAAGAATTAGTTGAAAACAAATAATTTGATTGTAATCCTTTAGGCCCTTCCTTTTCGAAATAAATTTTGTCTTTAAGCCTATAGTTTTCAATATCTATTATTTCTAAGGCGTAATTTTTTCTGTCCCAATTAAAGAATTTAGTTTTATCAGCTGAGACGGCAGGATTATCAATATAAGCACCCGCCATTAATATCTCATTCTCTGGGTCAACTTGAACAGTATCAATTTCTAATTCAAAGTCAAAATAATCTGATTTACTGTCTTTGCTGTTTGAGGATTCACAAGACCAAAGTATGGTACTTGAAAAAAATAATATCAATAAATTCTTCATTCAAAAAGGTTTAGCCGAATTGTAACGGTGTAAAGAAACAAAAATTTGATCTTAAATGATCATTATAGAAAAAAGCTATCCGTAGACGTATAAGCTAGTTTTTCAAATTAGGAATAACAAAACTAACGGTTGTTCCTTCCTTAGGAGTAGATTCAATTTGCACATCTCCTTTTAATTTGCTTACTGTTTCTTTTACGATATAAAGTCCTAAGCCTGAACCTGCATTATCATCTGTAGCTCGATAAAACATGTCAAATACTTTATCAATATGCTCTTGACCTATACCTCTACCATTATCTTTTATATTAATAAGAGCATTTTGATTTGAGGTTGATATATCGATATTAATTTTAGGAGATTTTCCATTTCTGTAACGAATTGAATTTGAAATCACATTATTCATAATCACTTTCAATCTCCAAGGATCAGAATAAAAAGGGTCTTTCAAATCTATCTTCAAAGTCTTTTCTACATCTTCATTTGTATTTGAGTATTTTAGTTGTTCAAAAGACTCATTTATGATTTTTTCGAAATCAATGGGTTCCCTTTTAACTTCTAGTCTGGCATTTCTTGACTGATCAAGAATTTCAGTGATAAAAGTGTCTTGCAAATTTGCACTTTGCTCAATTTTACTCAAATAAACAGCTTTCATTTCTGCATTTTTATCTGACTTAGCTAAATGCAATAATCCAAGCATACTAGCGATTGGAGCTCTTAGGTCATGGGAAACCCGATAAACAAAATTATCTAATTCTGCATTAATTTTCCTTAATTCCAGGTTAGAAGTTTTAAGTTCAAATTCTGCTTTTTTACGAGTTGCATTTTCCTTTTCAAGTTCTTTGGTTCTTGTTTTTACAATCTCTTCCAAATTAGTGTTTAAGCTTTTTAATTCTTCTTGAGCTTCAGTTCTTTCCCTCTGTGTAGCTGAAAGGATAATGGTTGACACACTTATTACACCTAAAAATGTCTGTAAAATCAACATGGCATTTCCAGATGTTTCCATGACAAACGGTCCAACTCCTTGTGTTGTCATGTAAACAGAAATCAACCCAATAATAATGGTTCCGGTCATGGCAACAGCCAAATGAAAACGAAAGGCCATCCAAAGTAGCATCGGTAATACTAAAAATGGAATAGACTGTTGAACAGGATATCTTAAGCTTTCCTGCTGTAAAAGGATAAATACGATTAATACCGCTATGCTAAAGAAGATCACTTCTATTAGATGCCCCTTCTTGAAATCTTTAGTAATAGGTTCTTTAAAGGATAAAATAAAAGGAGTGAAAAGTAATATACCTACAAGGTTTCCTACCCACCAAGTAACAAAACGGGTTAAAAATTCATCTATGCCGAATAAACCCTGAAAATAAAGTGCTCCGGTACCAATAATTGCACTTACTAAAGCGATAATGAAACCTATCCCCAGAAATCGAAAAACATGAATTGATTTATTGAATAACTGATCTTTCTTTATCCATTTTTCAATTAAATAATTTCCTAATAAAGCCTCAAGAGTATGTCCAGCCGCAATAACTGAAGAGAGCAAAATTACTGAATCAGAAGCAAGATCCCCAGTATTCCAATAAGCTAAAATATTGGCCAAAAGCGCACCTATAGTAATACCAGGCCAAGATTTACGTCCTAACAGAATCAAAAAAGCTAACGCCAAACCAGAAGGTGGCCAGGTGGGTAAAATATAGATATCCTCAAATACTAAAAAGTAGCCAAGGCGGGCAAAAAAGAAATAGCCCAGAGCGACAAAAAGTATTTTTAAATCTTGCTTATATTTAACTATAGCTTTGAGGTTCATTGCTTAAGTAGCTTATTATAAGGTAAATATGATATATTTTTTTGGTATTATTTCTATGAATCACTAATTTTTCCCGATTAATAACATAAAAAAGGCGGTAACAAGTAAATAACTACCTGAATACCGCCCTTTATCAGTTTAATAATATTCCTTATAGTGCCGCCACAATTGCATCTGATAATTCCTTGGCAATTTCCTTCATTCCTTTTTCAGAATTCAAGTATTCAACCGATTCTGGATTAGAAAAATAACCCATACAGAACATTACTGCAGGAGATTTTGCATTTTTTAGAATGTAATACCCCCTTGTATATCCAACTCTGAATTTTTTATTAATACCAGAAAATTCATGACTCAGTTGTTCAGAAAAATACTTTGAAGCTTCAGTGTTTTCATTGTTGTCATTATAAAAAGCCAGCATCATATTTTCTTCGGTGTCTTCATGCGCTTCAGCATTTAGAGAAACAAATAAATCTGAATTCTCAGAATAATTAATTCTATCCTCTAAACTAACCATTTCATCTTTATCTCTAGTCAAAATAATTTCAACTTTATCCGAGTTTTGAAAGTTTTTAGCTACTTCGTTCGCAACTAATAATGCTATTTCTTTTTCAGCATAGTTTGAGGAAGATATACCTTTATCTTTACCACCATGTCCTGGATCAAGTACTACCTTTAATTTTTGGTTGGGTTTCCCTAATTTTATAATAGTAGATAAACCAAGATCAGAATTTGTTTTAAAATCATAATCCTTGATAAAATCCACTGGGTTTAGATAATTTTTACCTATCTCTTTTACTCCATAATGTAAATGAGGTTCGACAGATTGACCAGAAGTCCCTGCAGTTCCAATTATATCGCCTTTTTTTACTTGATCGCCTTTTTCAACATTTATTTCAGATAAATGCGCATAAGCTGTTTCATATATACCATTATGCTCTATTCTAATTATTTTACCATATGCACCCTCAATAATTGAACCTGATTCTACAACAATCCCATCTGCTGTTGCCAAAACTGAATTCCCTTTATAAGTAGCCAAATCTATGCCCTCATGCATTCTTTCTTCTTTAAGAATTGGATGCATTCTATTTCCAAAACCCTTAGTAAGTTTAACATCTTTCACATTCTTCAATGGAAAAATAGAAGGAGTAAAATTATCAGATGAATTTAATACATTCTCAAACACTTCTGAAACATCGGATTTCACTGGTTCTACAAATTCTACATTTTCTTTATTGGCAAAAGAAAAAGTCATAAGCGCTAAAGCAGGCAATATCAATAAATAATGCCATTTCGATAGTTTTGTTTTCTTGTTCATCATTTTGATTCTAGTTTTAATAGTATTTAATTTAAAATGGTTGGCAGTTACCAAATTGTACTTGGAGTTAAGCTGTTGATAAAGTACCTTCTGGTAATGAATCGGATCATTTTGAAGTAAAATCACTTCTTCATCAGCTTGAAATTCGTGAGTTTCTATTAAGCGGTTTCTGAATAAATAATGAAATGGGTTAAACCAGCAAATAGCTAAAATAATCTCAAGGAATATCCTATCAATTGAATGTCCTTTATGTACATGAACTAATTCATGCTTGAGTATTATGTCGAATGAGGATGATTCTATTATACTTTTTGGAATAAAAACCGAGCTGAAATAACTAAATGGACTTTCTATATTACAGCAATAAATATTGAATCCATTTTTTACTACTTGCTCTGATTGCCTTTTCAAGTTTACTAATTTGAAATGACTAAAGATCAACCTTGCCAATAAAAATAAACTCAATAAAGAAATAGCAAGGATGATAAATTCTGTTATGTAATTAGATTGATTAGCTGTTTCAACTGGTATTAATTCTGTTTGAATTGTTGTAATTTCAGATAATTCATTCCAAACTGTTTTTTCAGTTTCAATAATCTCAGTGGCTGTTTCGTAGTTCAGATTCGGTAATGAAATAAAGGGAATAAGAAAACTTACAACTAACGCTAAGATTAAGTAAAACCTATTAATTGCATACCTTCCGCTTTTATGAAATATCAAGTTGTATATCAAGTATAAAATTGCCTGAACACCAACTACCTTAAGAAAATATATCAATAGAGCATTCATTTGCCTTTCTTTTTAATTTCATCATCAATCATCTTTCTGATTTCTTTCAACTCATCTACTGACAATTCCTTTCTTGAAGTAAAAAAGGAAGCAAACTGTTGGTATGAGTTATTGAAAAAATTAGTGACCAAGCCCTTTATGGATTGATTAGAATAATCTTCTTTGCTAATAAGCGGATAATAATGTTTGGCTTTTCCATGCAAATCAAATCCAATAATCCCTTTTCTCACCAAAACATTCACTACAGTACTGATGGTAGTGTATGCTGGCTTGGGTTCATCATATTCATCTACTATATCTTTTAGATAGGCTTTTTCAAGCTTCCATAGATGTCTCATGAGCTGCTCTTCTGCTTTGGTTAATTCTTTCATGTCACAATTATATTACTATTACGATAGTAATACAACTATTTATTAAATTATTTTACTATTTATATAGTAATAACCCAGTTCTACGATGACATAACACTCAAAAATAGGTTGATAGGGATCCAAAATCGTCCGTAACACTGTTTGTTAAGAGGTTGGTAAGCCAAAAAATTATCCCTAGTTTTGAACAATTTTGTTGTAAAGCAGTTGCTTTTGTAACTATTTACCTATCAAATCGCTATTTAAGACTTAATTAAGTTCTTAACTACGTACAACAAAGTTTAAAATCAGTTTTTAATTAACTTTTAAGTTATCTATGAACAAAATTTTAAGATTAGTACTCATTCCATTTTTTTTACTTGCATTACTTCAATCAAATTTACAAGCCAATTCTTCACCCACTAATGATTCTCTACAAGTAGAAGTAGAAGTCATTAACCCTTCTTCTACAATCAATAATGGAGAAATCAGGTTGAAGGTGACTGGTGGAAAAGAACCCTATCAATATAAATGGTCAAATCAAAATACGGCTTTAACAGCTTCTAAAGCATCCGGTCTGATCGAAGGAAAGGAATACACGGTAAGAATTTCTGATGCAAATAATCAAGTCCTAGATAAAAAAATTACTATTGAAGCAGAATCTATCACTGAAAATTTTAATGCGGTTTTTGATCCCGTGGTTGAAGTCATGGGAAATGTCCTTTTTTGGGATCCATTTGCTGCTATTGGATTGTATGATCCAGTAGTGATGACGGATCAGGAAATGATTAGAACTCCAGATTGGAATGCGAGAACGGATAAAATTTTCATCTTGAAAGAAAAACTTGTAGCCGATGGTGAGCAAGTTAAGGAAGGAGATCCACTTGCTATTGTTTCAATAGATAAACAAGATGCTGACACTGTGAAGGCTACCGCTGACGGAGAAATCAACTTTAATGTAGAAGAAGGTGCAGTAATTTTTAGTCCTGACAATACAAAAGATTTAATCGAACAAGGAGCTCAATATTTCGCAAGCATCAAATTTGATGAGGAACAACCATTGCTTTACGCAAACGGAGATATTAGGAAAAATAGCATTCCTTTCATTGTAGTTTGGTTGATTGCAGGTGCTGCTTTCTTTACTGTCAGAATGGGCTTCATTAATGTCAGAGGGTTTAAACATTCCATTGATCTGGCTAGAGGAAAACACAGTGATCCAAATGCTCCTGGTAAAGTAACCCACTTTCAAGCTTTAGCAACAGCAGTTTCAGCCACTGTAGGATTAGGAAATATAGCAGGTGTGGCTGTGGCAGTGTCCATTGGTGGTGCTGGTGCTACTTTCTGGATGATATTGGCAGGTCTATTGGGTATGTCCTCGAAATTTGTCGAATGTACACTAGGTGTAAAATACAGAGAGATAAAAGCCGATGGGAAAATATTTGGTGGCCCAATGAATTATTTGCGATACGGACTTGAAAAGCGAAATATCAAAGGGGTCGGAAAAGTGTTGGCAGGAATATTTGCTGTACTTTGCATAGGAGCATCTTTTGGAGCTGGAAACATGTTCCAATCCAATCAATCATTCCAAATTATGGCGTCTCAGTTTACCGTCTTAGAAGGTTGGGGCTTTTGGTTCGGAATTGGTTTGGCTGTTTTAGTGGGTGTAGTAATCATCGGAGGAATCGAAAGTATTGCCAAGGTAACCGAAAAAGTGGTGCCCATTATGGCCATTGTTTATGTAGTGGCCGCCTTGGTTATTATTGGAATTAATTTTGAAAATATAGGCCCTGCATTTTCAGCTATCTATAATGGTGCATTAAATTCTAGTGCCCTTAAAGGTGGATTTTTAGGTGTATTAATTATAGGATTCCAAAGAGCTGCCTTTTCCAATGAGGCTGGTGTAGGTTCTGCTGCGATTGCGCACAGTGCCACCAAAACCCATAACGCACCTTCAGAAGGTTTTGTAGGTTTGATGGAGCCATTTATCGATACGGTTGTGGTTTGTACGCTGACTGCATTAGTTTTGATCTTTACAGGAATGCACGAAGTACCAGATGTGACAGGCGTGAAATTAACCGCACAAGCCTTCGGTTCTGTGATTGGTTGGTTCCCTTATGTATTGGCAATTGCCGTTTTCCTCTTTGCATTTTCCACCATGATTTCATGGTCATATTATGGAATGAGAGGCTGGACTTATCTTTTTGGCAAGACCAATAAATCAGAATTAGCCTATAAAATTACTTTTTTGGTATTTGTGGTAGTGGGTGCATCTGTTAGTTTAGGAGCAGTTTTAGATTTCTCTGATATGATGATTTTGGCCATGGCTGTCCCAAATATGATTGGGCTATATATTATGTCTGGTGAGGTAAGGAAAGATTTAGCGCATTATTTTGAGAAAATGAAGGCAGGTAAATTAGGGCAACCTGATGATGATTTAAAAGCAGACGTATCTGCCATAAAAGGTGACGACTGATCATCTAATAATTCTACTCAAGACTTCTTGTTTATTTTGTCTTGAAATAGGCAACTGTTTGGATTTCACATTCAGGCAGTTGCCTTCAATTGATTCCACCTTGCTAATGTTGACTATATAGCTTTTATGGGATCTTATAAACTGATCTAGAGGCAATTTTTCTTCCATACTCTTCATCGTCATTAAAGACATAATTTTCTGCGAATCAGTATGAATAATGACGTAATTCTCCATTGCTTCAACATAGCAAATTTCATTTACCACCACTTTTTCAAGCTTCTGCTCTGATTTCACAAAGAAGTAATCTATCTCCCTATTTTTTGCTGATTCCTGATTGCTTGAATTCTCCAAAATAAATCGATCTTTGGCTTTATTGACCGCTTTCAAAAAGCGATCAAAAGGATAAGGCTTCACTAGATAATCGATCACATCCAATTCATAACCTTGCAAAGCATAGTTTGGGTATGCTGTGGTAAAAATCACCATTGGCGGTTTAGAAAGTGATTTTAAGAATTCAATTCCTGTAATTTTTGGCATTTGAATATCTAGAAATATCAAATCGATTGATTGTTCCGATAATATTTTATTGGCTTCCAATGCATTTTCGCAATAAGCAACCAGATGTAAAAACTCAATTTCCGCTACGTATGATTTTAAACCTTCCGCTGCCAGATGTTCATCTTCAACAATTAAAACTTTCAAGTTCTTACTCATAATCAGATAAGTCTAATTCAAGATTTACTATAAATAATTCATCTGTTCTATTGATTTCCAACTGGTGTTTGTCTGGGAAAAGCAATGATAGTCTTCTTTTAACATTAGCTAAGCCAATTCCTCCCTCCTTACGTGGTGCTGATTGCTTGTCAAAAGTATTAGAGAATTCTACCTTTAGTTTATGGTTTTGTTTGGCCATATTAATTCTAACTTGATTGGGCTTATCCGTATTGGAAGAAAGATGCTTAAAGCAGTTTTCTAAAAAAGGAATCATCAATAATGGAGGCAAAGAAAAATCATGTAGCGCTCCCTGTTTTTCAAAATTTACTTCCACTCGATGTGCCCTTCTTAGTTTTTCTAATTCAATATAGTTCTCCAAATAGTTGATTTCTTCTTCTATGCTAATTTTATCACTGCTGAAATCATATAATTGAGACCTTAGTAAATCTGATAATTTAATTAGCATATCAGCGGCCTTATCGGGATTTATTTTGATTAAAACATATACACTATTAATCGTATTAAACAAAAAATGAGGGTTTACTTGAGCTTTTAAATAGCTAAGCTCTGACAATAGACTCTCCTGTTTTCGTTCCTTCTCCAACTTTTGCTGACGAGATTTGTCTATCATAGATTTGACCCCAATCAGAACGCCTCCCATAAAGAGATTAGAGATCAAAAATACAGAGAATATGGTAAGAAACTCTTTTCCAAAATAAAGCGGCATCTTCTCACCAAGAATCAAATAAATTGCTCCATACATCACAAACGAAAGCAAAACTGCAAGCAGGACATAGCCGAGGAAAAATAACCACGGTTTGCCTTTTTTGAAACTGAAAGCTGTCAATACATATTGCGATATGTAATACATCATTGCATGTGAAAAAACATAAACCGCAGTTACTAATAGTAAATCGAGTTTATTGTCATAAAAACGGTTGTAGCCAGTAGCAGCAATGGAAAAGTAAAGTAGCCATCCTAAAACATGATGAATTTTGTACTGGGTTAATCTTTTTAAAATCATTCCCTAAAGATAGAAAAGAAGGTTTTAATCTCAACTTGTATTGACAAACTGTAGGGATAACTTGACGAATGGTGAGAAAATAAGCTTTATCATTCACAAACAATAAATATGACATGAAATAGTGATAAACCCAGCATACCAACCGAAATGAATGTAACATGTCATTAAAGGTTGGTTTACTAGGTTTCTCTGGTCTAAGGGTCCTTCTCTGGTCTAAGCGTCTCGCTTAGACTTTGTTTTTAGCTTAAGTAAGGTTCATTCTTTTAGATTTTAGTTTCAAGCGAGACGCTTGAACCAGTGCGGGGAAGTAAACAATAATATACTCATAAAATGCATTTGGTCAAGAAATTGATTCCACTGGTCAATCAAATTTACCTATTTAAAAATCTATGAGTTGATTTGGGCAAACAAAATCAAAAAACTCATGCAAAAACTTATTTACAAATTACACACAGTCTTTTTTGCCTTAGCAATTCTATTTATGGTAAATACAATGAAAGCAGAAGGAATTATAAGCACAACAGTTGTAGGAAAGGGACAACCCATGATTCTAATCCATGGAATGTCCTGCTCAGCCGATGTCTGGAATGAAGTAACTGAGCACTACAAAAATGATTACGAAATTCACCTGGTTACTTTAAAAGGATTTGGAAATAAGGAAAGCGTAGAAAGTGAGCATTTCCTAAAAGAGGTTAGAGATGAGTTGATTGACTATGTAAAAACTAATGAATTAAGGAATTCAATACTAATGGGACATAGCATGGGAGGTTTTCTATCGCTCTGGGCCGCTTCAGAGGCTCCTGATCTTTTTGCCAAGATCATTTCAGTTGATGGGATTCCCTATTTTCCTGCTATCCAAATGCCAGGGCTCACTCCTGAAAGAGCACAAAACATGGCTCAACAGATGCAGGCAAATATGAAAAATGTAAGTGAAGATGCTTTTGCACAACAGCAAAATATGATTATTTCCGGAATGATTGCAACTCCTGAAAAAAGAGCAGAAGTGGTAGAAATGGGAATTAACAGTAATAGAACTGTTACTACTCAAGCTTATGGAGAAATGTACACCACCGATATTCGTTCGGAAATGAGTAAAGTAAAAACGCCTGTTTTAGTATTGGGCGCATGGGCTGCCTATGAACAATATGGAAGTACAAAACAAGCTGTTGAAAACAATTACAAATCGCAATGCAAAGACATCAAAAATGTAAAAGTGGCAGTAGCTGATGAAGCCTATCATTTTATTTTCTACGATGAGCCTAAGTGGTTTTTTAATCAGGTGGACAGTTTTTTAGCTTCAAAATAATTGAAATCTAGAGTGTGATATCGAATCACACTCTATTCTTATTCACCAAAAAATAATAAAATCATGATGATCATGTCCGTATTATTAAGTGTGGCAATTACATTCTACATCCTCATAGTAACAGGAAAAATCAAAAAAATTGAAAAGTAAAAAAGCCTTCCATTATCTTTTTCTAATTGGCTCTAAAATAATCCTAAGCAGTAGTATGGCAATCATAATTGTTACTAAAGCTAAGGATTTCTCAAAGACCGATGCCGCCAATATATTTCCTAGGGTATTTAACAGAAACATTAAAAAGAATAAACTCAAGCCTATTCTTGATATCATTAACCAAACTGTAGATTTAGCATTCTTTCTTAATAAAATCAATGAAAAACAGAAGCTTGAAGCCAAGATTGAAATCATCTCCAATTTTATAAACTCATCTGAACTTGTAATTTCCCCACCCCAAGTATATTTCATAAAAAAATCGATCTCAAAAAGCGTGAGGGATACAATCAAGATGTGAAATGCAGTTAAGAAGCCAATCAATAACTGGCTTATAGTTAGAGCCTTTTGAAAAGTAATAATTTGTGACATAGCAGAACTTTCAAAGATTTATTTAAAAAGTAAAAATTCAACATAACGGAAGGCTGATGCTAAAAGATTTGATCTTTCTGCTGCTTTTACCTCAAAAGTATCGAGGGTAGTTCGATTGATCATTCTGCCCCCAGAAAAGACAATCTGAGGTTGTTCTAGTGCAGCTAAATTATCAAGAGGATTATCATCGATAAGTAACAAATTTGCCACTTTACCACTTTCAATGGTACCCAAGTCATTTAAAAAATTATGAGTTTTGGATGGATTTATGGTCGCTGTTTTTAAAACTTCATAATTGCTTAGTCCAGCCTGCTTGTAAAATGCAAGTTCTTGATGAATGGATTTTCCTGGAATAGTCACCCCTATTCCCGCATCAGTACCACAAACTATGTTTACCCCAGCCTCATGCAATTTTTTAATAGCCAATAAATGAAATTCATGTTGATTTTTAATGCTGCTTTCAATTGTGCTTTCATTTCTTTTCGCACTATTCCATCGACTAAATTGCGCCTCACTATCCACCATCCTTATTAAGGGATTCATATAATCTAAATCCGATGAATTTAGAATACTATCATTGATAATCATTTTATAAATATTGTGATATACAGTAAGTGTGGGGCAAAAGGATGTACCTTCAGCTTTCGAGAAATCTTCCACTACTTCTTCCAATTTCGCTGAATCCAATTTGTATTCTAATGGTTGCTGTACTATATCTTCTGCATGCTCAATAGTTTTAATCTGCGGATTAAAATGATAATCATAAGAAACTTTATTACTCGGATGCGCTGCAATATCCAATCCGCTCAACTTAGCTTGATCTATAACCACGTCAAAATACTCCTGAGGTAATCCATAATAGGTTTTGATGAAATCATAGCCTTTTTCCTTCGTATCTATAACTACCTGTCGAGCTTCTTCTTCACTGAAAATCTGATAATTATCATCCCCCATGAATTCTGAACCCGTCAACTTGGGGCCACTAGTAAAAAAAATAGGACTTAAAATCTCTCCAGATTCAATCAGTTCCTTCATTCTTAAATGCATGGGCTGACCCCATAAATTTCTTACAGTAGTTACTCCATTGGCTAAATACAAACCTAATTCATATTTATCCCAAACATGCACATGCATATCGATCAATCCAGGTATTATATATTGATCTTTACCATCAATGACAATGTGTTGCCCTACACTAATATCACTTGAAATTTCAGTAATAACTCCATCTTCGATAAGCACCATTTTATCAACTAAAATAGTATCGGAGGACATGGGTACAATATTTACATTTTTAATCAGATAAGAATTTCTTTCCCCTTCAGGATGGTTTGAAATTTTTAGATAACGAGTGTTTTGGTTATCCAATATAAACACGGCCAGAATAAAAATTACGATAACTGAAATAAGTACTGCAATAGCTTTAGCTACTATTTTCAGGAATTTCATTTTTTTTTAAAAGTAAAGTCTACTAGAGTTAATACACTAGTAAATATAGCAGTTTCCGAATAATTTCACTAGAAATCTAAGTAATGTTATTCCATCTTGACCTATTCACTTTATTTAACCAGAATTTAAATTGTATCACTTTTTAAATGATACTTCCCTTCCTTTCCAAAATTCATCTTCATCCTCATTAGGCTTGCGCACAAATTCGTGTTGCCACTCTCCCTCTAAATTGTCATTGGAATTTATTCGTAAATGAAAATCGGCAAACATGGGCGTCACGGCTATTAGGTGCAGGGAATCCTTTGTACTTCCGTTTATAACAACTGGATAAGTTTTTTTCTTACGACTTCTCTTGAACTCGATTTCTCCTGTAATTATATTATTTTCAGTCCTTTTTAATGTGAGTTTAGCTTTTTTCCTTTTGTCATATAAAGAAGTGACTTTACCTGTCCATACTCCAGTCAAATACTCACTGTTTGAATTAAGACCTGCTTTTGCTCTTTTGGCATCCAGAAAAATTTTGGCGATGGCGTGTGCTTCTGCATCATTAAAGAATACATGTTCGCCTGTATTACTCATATAAGCAAATACTATCTTCTCTTCTGGCAAAAGCACCCAGTGCGTTCTGGCAGTAGGCATGCTTCCATTATGATACCAGACTTCAGTATCGATTTTGCTTGATCCTAGCTCCCATCCCAATCCATAGTAGGTCAACGCTCCATTCTTGAGATGTAATGACTTGGTCAATGTATCTACTGTTGATTTTTTGAGAAAATCGAAATTGATAAACTGATGCCCAATTCTGACCAAATCTTCCGCAGTTGACAAATAACCGCCACCAGCATACATGAATGACCTATTTTCAAAAGCTGCCAATTCCCTGCTTTTTCTTCCTTTAATATAAAATTTACTGATGTCCTCAGAATCATGATTAGGAGAATCAAATGAAGTATTGTCAACTCCAAGCTGATTCCAACTGATATTCATTATTTTTTCAAAAGAAACACCAGCAGCTTTCTCCATTATAGCGCTCAAGAGTACCCAGCCATAGCTTGAATAGCCATATTCAGTAGCTGGCTCAAAATCCAGTGGATCATCTCGAAAAATAGCTAATGCTTCTTCCACGGTTTCATAATTTTCAGTTCTGAACTTAGGGTCGGCATCATTATAATGTCGAATTCCTGAAATAGAGCCGGCTAATTGCCGTACTGTAATTTGCTTTGTGGGAGCAGGATAATCAGGATAGAAATCTTCAACAGTATTGTCTAAACTTATCAGATTATCTTCCAGCATTTTTCCTAGTGCTATAGAGGTCAATGGTTTTGCAAGACTAGCCGTTCTAAACTGAGTTTTGCTCGTAACTGGAACAGCATTTTCCAGATCAGCATAACCCATGTATTCATTCCAAATCATTTCACCATCAATCATTACGGCTACTTGCAGCCCAGGAATATTAGTTTGCTTTTGATGTTCCAGAATGAGGAATCTCGCTTTGGCAATTGCTTGATCATATTCTTGTGCTACCAAAGAATAGCTCAGTAAGAAATATGAAATTAATACTGTGATTCTTCTGACCATCACTTCGAAATAGATTTATTATTAATAATGAATTCTTCTCCATTTGATTTCACAAGCTTTAAGCTGTCCGAATTAATTAGGGTCCCAACATGCATTAGATAGTCACAGTAATTATCAAATAATTCGTCTGGTGTTTTGCCATTTACTGAAGTTAATGTGTCCCCCAAATCAAAAGTTAAATCTTCAGTAGTTCTATCAACCACCCATTGATTATCATTCAAAATGCCTGGAATGAATGTAGCATTAGGCTCAATACTTACAGTCTTTCTTTCAATCAACTGAATTATATTCTTATCATAATTAATGATTACCTCAAAGTGCTTCAAAAACTCATTGCCCAAGAGCGCTTTTCCGTTTGCGGAGAAATTAACAGGAATACTAGTCTGAAATCCATCAATTTCAACTTCCAGCTGTTTTTCAATAAGTGTATCCGCTTTGGCTCCGTAAATTCCAGTAGTTGATCTGTCGAAAAATATCTTTTCACTACCTTCAAATTCTGCGGCTAAGGCAATGGGTAATACCAAACCACCATTATAGCCTAAATCAAATAGGATGTTCTGCGCTTCCTTTCCTCCTATTTTCATACTAATCAAGGGCGTTCCAGAAAGCAATGGGTTATCAAATTCAATATTGAAAGCTGATTCTTTAACTTCAAAGGGTTGATCTGAAAAATAGATCATCTGATGTTCGTAATCAATTTTCCAGTGGGCTAGCTTCATAATATTGGCTCCTATGATACCATGCTGCGCTATGCAAGGACTAGCAGACTGCTCATCATACTCAACTTTTCCAGCTCCGACATTATAAAAAGCCGTTTCTCCAAAAACTAAAGAATCTATTCTAGTGACCTCAATGATTCTAGTGACTCCAGCAGCTGTAGAATTGGATTTGGTAGTGATGGTTTTCAAGCTGAGCGACTCTGCCAATCCCTTTTCAATTTTGCTATTGAAAGCGCCCGTATCAAAAATGAATTCTCGCTCTGTGCTATCACCATTTACTTTTGCTTTTACCACAATCAAATCCTTTCTCATCTCAAAAGGGATTGCTTGTACAAACTGCTGACGCTTTAATTCTCCACCACTCAATAGCTGTACATTTTTCAAATAACTACAGCTTGTCAACGTACTGGAAAGGATGATGAATACTACGTTAAAAATATTTTTCATTTTGTCTTAAATTTTAATTCTGTTATGTTGGTCCAATATATTATAAATGGAATTCCGATTAGTGAAGGTAATGCAAACGCTAAAAATGGATTCATAAATTCAAATCGCGTTACCATAGTGGAGAAAAAAGCTGTGAAGGTGGCAATATAGCCGCCCATCATATTTCCTAAATGATAAGTGTACCAATGATGTGCTTTTTCAGGTTTGGAAATAAATGGTTTCATATTGATGTAACTGAGATACATTCCCCCTATACCAAAACCTGCAGAAAGCAATACGCCAGGCACATTTACATCTGGTGTCACAGCATAGTAAACAGCCATGCAAACAAATGAAAAGTTGGCTATGAAATTTATTGATCCTGCCAACCAATCAAACCATCTGGCTTCCTGCCCTTTGTGAAGCTTTTTCAATTTTAATATGCGAACTCCAGCAAAAACACTGTAGTAGCTGATGAAAGCGATTAAAAATAAGAACTTATTGAATTTATATGAAGCAATTGTGATTCCAGTGATAAAGACCACTAACATTGCCACTGCGTATATTTTCCCAGCTTTTTGATGCTTTTCCTTTCCTTTGGTGGTACTTATAGCTAATGCGCCACTCAATAAAGCAAGCGCCCCTGCGCAAATATGCATGTATAATATATTTTGAATTATGTAATTCATCTGATCAACGGGTATTTATGATTCTATTTGGATAAATGACCAATTGAATTATATTGAATTCAAATTGATCGACTCTTGATATTTCTCCAGTAGGATTTTTGACTTTTTGTAGCGGATAATATCGAAGGTTTGTTCGTAAAATCCAGGTCTCCAAGGGAGAAGCAATGATGTCCCAGCCAAATATAATTCCAGGCGAAATCATTTTAGTTCTGGCTACTTCATTTGTCATCACATCATTCTCAAATTCCGCTGCACCCCATCTTTCATAGCTAAGGCTTGGTCCAATGAATGGTACAAATCCATTGTAATCCCAGAAGAATTTTATCACTTCAAATGCCACAGATCTTCTTCGAATTACGTGCTCTAGACCGTAACTATTTGAATTTGAGCTGTAATCTCTATAGCTAAAACCAATATGAAGCCCCGCATCATGAAATAAGTAGCCTAGCCCAAAATCCCAATTAAATTCGCCTTTATGCCGTGGTAAAGACTGCTGCTCACCTTGAGAAAATTGCGGGGCTTGCAAGAAATATGCTGCACTCGGTGCGACTCCTACAGAAAAGCTATTTAATTTCCCTTTACTTCTCAATTCGTCTTCCTTCCTCTTAGTAGATCCATTTTTATAGCCTTTCTCTTCCTTTAGTGTAGTATCGAAAAACTTTACAATCCCAACTGAAAAATAATTTTGTGGTAAATGGAATATTTCTCTTTGATTTCGGCTTGTATAGAACTCTTTTTTGTTCGTGGGTACCCACATGAGTTCCGCATTGAGTTGCCACCCCTTATAAGCATAGGAAACACCTGCTAAGGGAGATGCAGTGAAAAATAAATCATCTCTGCTACCTAGCTCTTCATGATCCAACTTGAAAACCATCTGGTTAACTGAAACTCCAGCATAAGGTCTCAATTTGCCAAATTCCATTCTCCATGGATAGTATCGGGCACTTAAATCTGCTCCTGGTTGAAAGAAATACTCAGTTTCTTCTGCCACTTTTTTATCCCCCAAATGACCAAGCGGAAGGTTTACATTGAAATCCCATTTTCCCCAGAAATGTAAGCCTCCTATATTAAACCTAGGAGAAAAAAGCGTTGGGAATTTATTGCTTAAACCGTCTGATACAAATTGACCTTGTGCTGGTACTATCTGTGTATTAAATCCTATATAGGTTTGGGCAAATCTATGCTTGCTTTTCTCCTGCATGTAAACTTGCGCATGGAGTAATTCAGAAGTGAATAAAATAATAAATGCTAATAGAACCTGCTTCATTTTTTACTTTTGTGTTTATGAATGATGAAGCAAATATGAGTTGTCAAATCAGCATTTGAGCAGTCTTGAGTACTGTTTGGTATTAATGGGAACGATTAGGTATAAAAAGGAAGCACCTATATAGTACGACTGATTTTCTGCTTTAATTCGGAAGATTTTGATCTTGCTACAGGTATAGGAGAATTGCCATATCTTAGTATAACTTCAAAGTTTCTAGCATTACCCTGGACTTTCTGAACCTGATGCAGATTAATGAGAAAACTTTTATGGCAATGGAAGAAGGTATCATTTGGAAGTAGCTCTGCTAAGTTTTTTAATCTATTTCGAATGAGCTCTTTCTTGATTTCCTTAGCTTCGTTCAAATAAAATAATTCCAGGTAATTACCATCTGATTGCGCCCAAAGGATTTCATTAGTCTTTAACTGCAAAATAAGCTGACCATTTTCAGCAGTAATGGAATGAATAACATCCAAATCTCCATTTTCTGCTTTTACTTTTTGATTCAACTTTTCAGCTTCCTTCAACTGTTTCCTTTGGTAATTGTATTGTTCAAATAATACCATAAAAAGAATAGGGAAAGCACTAAATAAAAGTGTTTTGATGAAAACCATTTTAAATAGCTCCCAGGGACCATGCTCGGTTACATTGATACCGAAAAAAATAAAGAATATAGTTAATACGATAAAAACCAGCACCGTAAAGATCAAAAGGACCTCTTTGCCCAAAGTCCAACTATCTTCATCCATCCATTTAGGAGCAATAAATTTCAAAATCTTGACTGTGAACCAAACCACTGTTGAGGCAATCAATCCAAAGCCTAATGCAAAAGCTACAACATAATTTAATGGTAGGCTATTAAAACCAAGTGGTCTAAAAAGCAGAATCAACAGGAAAGTAAAAATACCAGGAATAAGAATACTTCCGGAATTGAAAATGAAGGGATGAGGTCGGTTAAAAATGAACGGCATGACAGCAAAATTAATTGATGCCTTTCGTTTAAATTAATAACTACACCAAAAAACAAACGGCAACTTTTTCAAAAATATTTTTATTAAGAGCAAATATAGAGAAATCTTGGAGCTGTATAATACTTATAACTAATTCAGGATGCAGAAAACTTATTTAGAGAAAGTAGGTAAAAGGTATCAAATGTACTTTCAATCATTTAGATTTATTGTTGTTCAAAAGCTCCAACATCAAATCCGGATCCGGAAGGTCTAGGTCTCCTCATGATATCAATATCTACTCCGAAATTAGAGAGATCAGTTCCCGCATCTATTGCCGGTGATTCCGGAAGTAATTCAAATTCATATGAATTAATACTCTTAAATTTCACAAAATCCAAATCCTGAGTAGTTATATTATGAGAAGTATCAATAGCATCTATTTGTGAACCAATAGCAAGCAACTGATCGCTAGCATTAATGACTAAATTATTTTTAAATCTCCTGTCTGCAGCTCTTTTATCAAAGATAACAAAGCCATATTCACCAGAATTTACGATATGATTATTAAAGAAGTTTAAATAAGGATTATTAAATATTAAATCAAATTCGTTTCCGCCATCAATACGAATACCACTCTTGCCTGACTCCATAATGATATTATTATACACGTCATTATTCCCTCCAATATTTAACATTCTAAGGCCATTTCCTGTACCTTTAATAATTACATTATTATAGAATAATCCTGTTATAGGACCTCCTAATAATACCCCTTCATTCTGACCATTTTCTCCACGTGTACCATAATTAAAAATATAATTATCATATATCTCAATATCCTCGTCTCCATTCTTTATTTGCATACCATCATACCCTGTGTTTTCTATGATATTTGAATAAACCTTAAGTCGTTTAATAACATGAGGATATACAATATTAGGGCAAGCATTTCCAGTCCACCCAGCATGGAAACCATGACCAATGTAAAGTCCTTCTCCATTTACATCATGGACATAATTATTCCTTATAGTAATGTCAGTCATAGTCCAAGGTCTAGATGGATCTTCAAATAATTGACAATCCTCATATGGACTAGTTTTTAGTCCAATTCCTGCAAAACCATCACTATTACCTGCAATCTCTAAATGGGCTATTTCAAATTGATTGGTAAATGTTCTCATCAGTACATAAAAACCAGTATTGGTAGTTACTTTTATGCCGTAATTAGAACCCCCACCATCCCCAAGCAATTTAAAATGTGAAGAATACTCAAAACTAATTCCACCAGGTTTTGTAGCTTGTATTATTGCCTGACCACCACAATTTCTAATAATAATAGGTTTTTCTGCAGTCCCATTAATGTTTGAAAACAAAAGTCTATCATATGCTATCTCACTATCTAAACAAATGACATCACCAGGCTTAAAATTCAATTCTGCTCCATCTGTTTTATAGTCTGTAACAATGTAGGTACATTGAGAACAATCAAAAGTTTCAAAATCAAAATCGTTAGAGGGTATCAAAGAGGATTTACTTTCTGGCTCAACATCGTCATTTTTGCCACAACTCACAATAAAAAATAATGCTCCAAAAAATATAAGAAATAAAAACTTCCTCATGATATTACTGATTTTTATAATAAAGATAGGAAAAAATAATAATAAATCAAGTTTAACTAATATTCTTTCTAGATCACCCGATTATTGCATTTCCAACCTCAAAATGCTTCTTAAGATTATTCAACGTAGATTTCAACAGAAGCTTCTTCAGTTGCATCTAGATGCTCGCACTACTCTTGCTATCAAGTATGTACTGGACAAAAAAAGAAAGCAACGTATCATAAACAATCAAACTGGCCATATCCAACACAGTAAAAATTAAGGCAAAAATGGCTCACTAGCAGTACCAAAACCAATTGATCGAAAAGATATTTTTTTTGTCCGAGTGCAATGTCCTATTGACTAGAAATAATGATAGGGAAATAGAAATGTCAAGTTTTATTTACATTTGCTTTTAAGACCTAGCTTAAATTATAATATGGATTGGATTTACGAGACTGATAAAAGTGGTGAGTACCGCTATTCTTTAGGTAAAAAAGGAAAAAAGACCTTGATATGTATTGGTGTAAATCCAAGTCAGGCCAAACCTGAACAATATGATGGAACAGTATCTTCAGTGGAAAGAATATCTAGTCACAATCAATTTGATAGTTGGATCATGCTGAATATTTATCCTCAAAGAAGTGCGGATCCAAAACTGCTTCATTACAAAATTGAAAAGAAATACCATGAAGAGAATCTAGAGATTATTGAATCTTATCTTGAAGAGGATGAGGTATTTATATGGGCAGCATGGGGAAATCTTATTGATTCAAGACCTTTTCTAAAGCACTGTTTATCAGATATTTTTAATATGAGTCAATTTTATGAATGTCAATGGCTATCTGCTGGTAAACCATTGAAAGCTGGACACCCAAGACATCCTTTGTATTTAAAAAGGACTACGGAATTATCTCAATTCGATATGGAGCTCTATATGGAAACCGTCATTCAACCTGAGGATGATAGACCTTAGCTGCATTTTTATAAATCTCCTCTTTATCTAAGGTCATTGGTTTTAATTCCTTATTCACAAACATCTCCATTTGATCTGTGTAGTGCGGACTTTCAGGCTTAGAAGATGCTCCATAAGGCATGATGGATTCCAATTTTGGCAAACCTTCCCCAAATCGAGCTAATAAAATGTAGGATTCTCCCACATAGGTCTTTTCCTTCAAGCCCACTCCCATTTTTATGGTGTACATAGGTGCAATGACATCTGGCAGTCCATCAATAGCCATTTCTTTCTTCCCTCGCTTATGTACCTGTAACTTACTAAGTGGTACTTCAATTGTCCCAAATTCGTCTATCAGTTGAGCTTGGGATTTTTTAACAATTTCAACAGCTGTGGCCCTATCAATTTCTTTTCCTTTTGCATTACTAATCAGCACTTTCATTAAACCTGCACCAATACTTTCTTTTTCTGCTCTTCTGTCCCACTCTTGAAGGATTTCTAGGGACTTCTGAATTTCAGGATAATTCTCAGGTTTTAGCTCAAAAACAATATTCACATTTTCCTTGAATTGAAATTCATCAGGATACTGGATATCGAATTTTAGCCTTTTAAAATCTTCATAACTTAATTTCTCTTCTTTGCTCATGAGGTTTTGAAATCGAATGCTTCTATTGTTATCCGTTATAGAAAAACCCATTTCTTGTGGAAAATCCAAAGAATCAAGATTGTCATCATAAGCAGTAGCATTAAATGGAGTATTATTCATATTAAATAAGTAACCTGCCTTTGGATCTGTATATTGAGGTAATTCTTCAAAAGAATGATACTTGCTCCATAGGGTAGCGGAGGTATCACCTGGCAAAACGTTTCGCCAGTTATATGCTTGATTCCTAACAGGTAATTTGGCATTGCTTACATAATAAATATGATGGTCTTTATCGGCATAAACAATATTAAAATCAGGTAAATATAGCTGTGAAACTACGCTTTTAAACTGCTCTAGATTTTTTGTTTTGGTCATTTCATACCATTGTTGGATTGCTTTCAAATCTTGATTTGCAGCAAAAGTTAAAGCAAAAAAACCATGATCATTTTTTAAGGTCGGACCATATACACTTTCATAATAGGTTTTGGAAATAGGAATAGGAATTCCTAAAATCTTGACCTTCAATTTAGCTTTCCGCTTTTCAAGAGCTAGGATTTCTCCATCGAAATAGTAATGCTCCTTTTTATCAGGATGCATTCGTAATTGATAAATATCCATTTTATCTGGGTGATTGACTGTATGCGCCCATCCTAAATCTTCATTCACTCCATGAAAAATAGTGGGGCTTCCTGGGAATAATGAACCCAGCATATTCCAACCTTCTTCACTACTCAAATGGACTTCATACCAGCTGGCAGGCCCTTCAAAAGGTTGGTGAGAATTAACAGCTAAAAAGCTTTCTCCTGAAGTTGTTTTAGATTTACTAATGGCAATTCCATTTGAGCCAATTCCTACATAAGGATTGTTAAATGATTTATTGGCTACAATATCGCCCAGTACCTTATCTGCACCGCTCATGGCGGATAGGGATAAAACAAAAGCCGTAAGCATATCATCTTCAGTAACTGGAAATAACTTTCTATGCAATACTTCTTTTTTATGATGGTGTGCATAGGAATTAATACCTTGAATATAGCCATCCAGGAGTGCCAAAAACTCTGGTGAGAGTTCATCCTTTTTTTCTTTCACTACATCAGGTGCTCCAATAAATTGTGTGAAGAAATCAATTCCAGCTCCATCCTTTCCAAATTGTCTACCTGCCATTAATTTGCCAGCCAATAAAGTAGATTGGATGGTTTTGAAATCATCTTCTGCATGTGCCCATGCCAAGCCATAAGCTACTTCAGCATCTTTCTCAGCATAAATATGAGCTACTCCCCATTTATCTCGAACAATATCAATTTTATCAGGAGATATTTGTGCAAATACCAAGAAGGAATTTAACAAACATAAAAGTAGAAGGATGTTTTTCATTTATGAATAAATAAACTGGCGATTTAAGTACTAAATTTATTAAGGAAAATTTAATCTGAGCATAAATTCTCATAATATTGCACATCCAGAATTTATATTTTTTTTAATTTTTTGAATAATGGTTAAATACAATCCCAAAAACTGGTTTGGACTTATTTTTCATTCCTACAGCCGACAAGTAGTAAAAACCCTCACCCCATTTCTATTGATTATGGTGGTTTATACTGCTTTAATCACTTTTTTAATAGAAGATTATTTCAAATTGGATTTTCATAGCACCACTGTAGTGCATTCCTTATTAGGTATAGTATTGGGTTTATTCCTAGTTTTTAGAGTAAATTCTGCTTATGACAGATGGTATGAAGGGCGAAAGTTATGGGGTTTGTTGCTTAACAATTCCCGTAACCTTGCTTCAAAGCTAAATGCTATGATTTCGCAGGAAAATGAAGAAGACAGAAAGTTTTTCAGGGAATTGATCCCTGCTTTTGCTTTTGCCATGAAAGATCATTTGAGAAAAGGGGTTAACATCAAATATTTGAAAATAACGGATGAAAATATCAAAAAGCAATTAGGAGAAAAGGAACATATACCCAATTTCATTACTTCTTTACTTTACCAAAAACTAAATAATCTACTGTTAAAGTCTAAATTAACTCCAAACCAATTCCTTGTTTTAGATAAAGAAATGAAGGAGTTTTCGGATATCTTGGGAGGATGTGAAAGAATAAAAAACACGCCTATTCCTTATTCTTATAGCATGTTTATAAAGAAATTTATTTTCACATATACTGTAACACTTCCTTTAGCATTTATAAGTGAATTTCATTATATCACCATTCCAATTGTGATATTTGTCTTTTTCATTTTAGTAAGTGTTGAATTAATTGCTGAGGAAATTGAAGAACCATTTGGTGGAGATACCAATGACTTGCCTACTCAGGAATTAGCAGATAAGATTGAAAAAAATGTTAAAGAGTTACTTGATTAAGATTATTTAATCATTCAAATCAATATTTTTCAAGGAATTGTGATATAGGCTAGACTAATATCGAATATTCGTTTAACTTTTTAATGTTTTTATTAAACACTTCAAACTCTTCCGTGTTATTGCCGTATATTTGACCTTCAGTAAATAAAAGTTAATGAAAGTAGCAGTTTTCAGGAAAGAGCATTTTAACGCAGCCCATAGATTAAACAATCCAAATTGGACGGAAGAGAAAAATCAAAAGGTTTTCGGAAAATGTAACAATCCCAATTTTCACGGACATAACTATGAACTTATCGTAAAAGTAACAGGAGAAGTGGATCCTGATACTGGTTATGTAATGGATATGAAAGTACTTAGTGATTTAATAAAGGAAAGGGTTTTGGATAGATTCGATCATAAAAATCTGAATTTAGATACAGATGAATTTTCCAATCTTAATCCAACTGCCGAAAATATTGCTATCGTAATTTTTAATTTGTTGAGGGAAAAAATTGACCCTAATAAAGAATTAAAAATTAAGTTGTACGAAACGGAAAGAAATTATGTTGAATACCCCACAGAATAATAAAGATTTGGAAAATATTAATGAATTTGATGAGCTAGGTGATGATCATGTTGCTTCCAATTTTGAAACACCATTGAGAGCAGATGCTTTTGAAATGGACGATGACTTAAAAATGGAAATGATTGCCAAACATTTTAAGGAAATCATGCACATTTTAGGTATGGATCTAAGTGATGATAGCCTAAAAGGCACTCCCAATAGAGTGGCTAAAATGTACGTTAAAGAAGTTTTCAGTGGTTTAAATCCAAAAAATAAACCACAACCAAAACTTTTTGAAAATAAGTATAAATACAGCCAAATGTTGGTGGAAAAAGACATCACTTTCTACTCACATTGCGAACATCACTTTGTACCGATTTATGGTAAAGCCCATGTTGCTTATATATCAAGCGGTAAAGTAATTGGTCTTTCAAAGATCAACAGGATTGTGCAGTATTATGCTAAAAGACCTCAAGTGCAGGAAAGACTCACAGTTCAAATTGCTGAAGAACTGAGAAAAGTAATGGAGACTGAAGATGTGGCAGTCGTTATGGATGCCAATCATATGTGTGTATCCTCTAGAGGTGTAGGTGACACAAACAGTAGAACGGGTACTTCATATTTTGGAGGTAAATTTAATGATGAGGCCACAAGAAGGGAATTTTTGGATTACATTAATTCACCTAACAATAGCTGAAGTTAATACAAAACTTAAAAAAACCTGTCTAGAAATATTATTTCAGACAGGTTTTTTACTTTATAACCACTATCAACTACTACGCTATATTACTATATTCCTGCTTTCCTCGCTGGGACACCCTTGTTATTTAAAGTATAAATATTTTAGTCAAATATTCTAAAAGTATCCTGAAACAAGTAAAACGAGGTTAAAGTAAGGGTATAATATGACCGAATTTATTTGCTGAGTTCATTAATGGCTAACTCCCCCAATTTCGCCTAAGCGAAAAAGCGGGCTGGAGGGTAAAATGGCGGGCGGGCGTTGGCATTTGCGGGAAGTAGCATCATTTTACCTAGATTTTTTGCCAGCCAATAGCTGGTCAGCCTCTGGCCGACATACTTTTTCATCAATGGAAAAAGTATGAATGATTAAGCTAGCATTAATATTCAATAATTGGCAATTTAATGCTTAATTCTGCTCTCTGGGGCACCATAAAACAATAGAAAAGTGCTTTTAATGCAATATTCTAATTTTACCAAAGAAAACAGGACATAAAAAAACCTGTCTAGAAATATTATTTCAGACAGGTTTTTTACTTTATAACCACACTATTAACTACTACTCAATTACTAGATTTTATTTATTCATTAAATAAGTAAAACATCAATTACGCTATTCGGAATTTCAAACCCACAGAAAAACACACCAACTCCTAAAACTTTTTGCTTCACACTAGTATTTTGTAAAGCCAATGGCAAAGCGGTAACATTAACCATTGCATAAAAAACGGCAAAAATAACAAGTGATATGATGATTAGTATATTGCTAGGGATTATAAAAATACCTGCCGTACTTACTCCAGCGAAAACCAATCCTATCAAAAATAATTTTACAATGTTGTCTTTAGTTACTTTTCTACTGATAATAATGGAGAAAATAGCAGTGAGTATTAAAACTAGAGAAGAAACCCACTGACCACTCATTCCCATAATGGATTGAAGCTTATTAAGGTAATCTGGAAAAACTTCTATGATTATTCCAGAAAATAACCCCATTCCAACACCAAGTATAATTACTTTCCCCATTTTGGTTTTGGGTCTATATTCATCAGGTCTGCTTTCTTCACCATCAACCGTCACTTTTAATGAATATTTTCTTAGTAAATAACCTGATACGGATACAATTATACCTCCGACTGCAAAGGTTGCAGCTCCTCCTAGGAAATCTATAATATCCACAATTACAGGCTCCAATGAATAAAGTAAATCAGAAGTAATAGTTAAGGCAGCTACTGTGATTGGCAATTTTGCGCTAGGACTAAATAGCTCTATAGTGGATATGGCAGGGCTGGTAAAAAGACTCATAGCAAATAGCCAAAGGATCACTAAAACAGGTAATGCATAAAGTACAAAAGAACGTGGTGGGTTTACGATCAATGTAAAAGCAACCGTCATAAAAATCATAGCTGCAAAACTTACACCTAGCGTGATAATCCTTAACCTATTACCTAATCTATCCCGATACTTATCTCCTAAATACCCTGCTATAGGAGGTGTGAGAATTAATATTATTGCTTGAGCCCATATCAACATAGGCTTAAATTCTGTCATATTAAAAGTATCAAGAAGTGCTGGTTGATATCTATGATAAGCTATCCAGCCAATAATTACGGAAGCATAAAGAGCTAATAAGCTGAACATTTGCTTCCATTGAATTGAAGAAGTTGATTGGTTATCCATAATAAAAAAGTCTTTACAGTTTTTCCAATTTACGAAAGCTCATCACTTTTTGGATTTCCTGTAAAGACTTTTTTATGGATAATATTTAATTATTTGTCAAATGTTGGCTGTAAATGCTTCTCCGCATTGAAAGAATTATTATCTCTATCAACATCTGCCATACCTTCTTTCTCATCTATCACCATACTTTTAATGTTAGAAGCGGGTTGATCTAACTCAAAAGTATAAGTAGGGTAAACCCATGGCCAATCTGCTATAGTTTTAACATTAGCATCATCACTAAATGATTTCTCTCCTCTCATGATTCTTAAAGGAATATAAACTAATTCAGTTTTGCCATCATTATAAGTAATTGACACTTCCAATGGCATAGGCATCTCTCCTATTTTTTCTAAAGTAACATAAGACTTTCCGTCTTTTTCCAATACAGATTTAATTCCGTAATCAATTTGTTTGGTAGAATAAACAAAATACTCTTTATACCAATCTAATTCTAAACCTGAAGCTTTTTCCATTACTCTAATGAAATCATTATCATTTGGATGCTTGTATTTCCACTCATTGAAATAAGTTCTCATAGCAGGATAAAAAACATCTTCACCTACTATGTATCTTAATTGACCTAAGAAAGTAGCTCCCTTAGAATAAGCTGCTCTACCATATGCAAAGTTAGTCATATAATGATCTGCATGAGTACTCATTGGTTCTTCATATCCACTTTCAGCCAGTGCTAAATATCCTCTATAATTTCCTGCCTGAGGATTTTCCTGACCTTGCTCCATAATTACATTCATCGTTTCGGCTGAACCAAATGAAGTAAAACCTTCATCCATCCATTCGTATAAAGATTCGTTTGAAGCTAAAACCCCCTGATACCAGCTATGGAACATTTCATGTACCGTAACACCTACAAGGCTTCCCAAGCTTCTTTCACCCGTAATTAAAGTGGACATTGGATATTCCATTCCACCATCTCCACCTTGAATAACTGAATATTGATCATATGGATATTTTCCAAAAGTTTTGTTCATATATTCGAAGGCTTTTACAGTATACTCAGGTAACTTTTCCCAGTTTTCTTTGGTTTTATCATTTTCCTGGTAAAGAAAATGCAATTCAGGTCCATTAGGAACTTGAGCCTTCACATGCTTATAATCAGGATCAGCTGCCCACATAAAGTCAATTACTTTTGGTGCTTTAAAATGCCAAGTTAATTTTCCTTTCTTACCTTTTCCACCTTCAGTTCCTTCTTTTTGGTATCCATGTCCAACTTCTTCAGGATTTTGAATATAACCTGTTCCGCCTAATACATATGTTTCATCTATGCTGATTTTAACATCAAAGTCACCCCAAACACCATGAAATTCTCTGCCGATATATGGGTTTGAATGCCATCCTTGGTAATCATATTCCGACATTTTAGGATACCACTGTGCCATTGAATAGCTTATACCTTCTTCATTATTTCGACCTGTTCTTCTAATTTGCTCAGGAACCTGCGCTTCAAATTCCATTTCGAATGTAACAGTTTCTCCAGAATTGATGGGTTTATTCAAATCCACTTCAAGTATAGTCCCTACAACCTCAAAATCAACAGCTTTTCCGTTTTGCTTTAAGCTTTTAATTTTTTGATAGCCTATTTCAGTATCATTTAATTTACTAATTCTGTCACCTACTCTTCTATCTGGATCTTTAATGGTTCTAGAACGAACATCCATCATACTGTTAGGTTGGAAGGCATTGAAATACAAATGATAAAACACCTTATCCAACTTATCAGGTGAGTTATTAGTATATTCTACTTTTTGTTCTCCTTCAAATCGATGTTTTTCCACATCCATATCAATTTCCATTTCATATTTTATAGCTTGTTGCCAACGATCTTTCGTCTGTCCAAAAGCAAGGACAGAAGTCATCAACATAGCCATTACAAATCCTAATAATTTTATTTTCATAATGATTATATTTTGGTTTTACATCAATTTCAAAAATGGTCATTTCTAATTAATATGCCAATCTATTTTATATAAGGTTTATGATTTAGCTGATGAAAAGAGTTTAAATGCATGATATTCATTTAAAAATTGTAGATACTCCCCTAGAAAAATGTACAGAAGCAATATTTTCTTCTGAGCAAGTTCACTGCATTTTAAATAAAAAAAGCCAAGAAAAACCTTGGGTGACTAATTCTTATATTTGTTCTAAAGCTAAAATTAATTAGTCCAAAACACCAAAATTGGGTGTTTTCAGCAAACTTTGCATTGACCCCCACGAAATCTCAGAGAAACTTGAAGGTGAAAACACCTTCAAAAGGGAGTTGGTGCATGAGAATTGGTGAAGTATAAAATTATATTATATGTAGCTCAGTAGTTAGTGAAAAGTTATTTTTTACACTATAAAATTGTAATGCCTGTTATTTCTTTCTAATTTTCTACCTTTGTGAAAGAATAAGCTAAGACTATGTTAGATTATAATACCCAGAGACCCGAAATGAAGTTAAAAGAATATGGACGCAATGTCCAAATGTTGGTTAAACATTTGCGCACTGTAGAAGATAAAGAAACGCGCAATAAAATGGCCTACACGGTTGTAGATTTAATTAAGCAGTTAAGTAGTGGGCCTAAAGACCACAATAATGATAATATGCAGAAATACTGGGATGATCTATACATCATGTCTGATTTCAATTTAGATGTGGACAGTCCCTTTCCTATGCCTGAGAAAGAAATTTTAGGTAAAAAACCACAGCCCGTAAAATATGCTTCCAGCGAAGTAAAATTCAAGCATTATGGTCGTAATATTGAATTATTAGTAGATAAAGCCATAAGTATAGAAGATGAGGAAGAGAAGCGTTCAGCTGTTTACTATATTGGCCGTTTAATGAAAACTTTCTATACTACTTGGAATAGAGACAATGTAACTGAAGAAGCCATTGCAGACAATATAAAGCAATTATCAGGCGGAAAACTCACTGTTGATATTGATCACGTGAAATCTACTAATGGTTTTGATGCTATTTTCAAAGACAACAGACCAAGAAATAACAACAAAGGCAAAAGAACAAACAAAGGAAGTAATCCAAAAAGAAGAAGAAACTAATCAATGGCATCATTTAAAATTACCGGAGGGCAAAAACTCTCTGGTGAAATTCATCCTCAAGGTGCAAAAAATGAGGCATTACAAATTCTTTGCGCTGTTCTATTAACTCCCGAGAAAGTTACCATTCATAAAGTACCCAATATAGTAGATGTCAATAAGTTAATTGACTTACTGAAGGATTTGGGCGTTGAGGTCAATCAAATCGGAGACGAAAGCTATGAGTTTACGGCCAAAACTGTAAATCTTGATTTCTTTGGTACAGCTGAGTATACCAAAAAAGCAGCTTCATTAAGAGGCTCAATTATGCTTTTAGGCCCGCTTTTAGCAAGGTTTGGAAAAGCCATGATCCCAAAACCAGGTGGCGATAAAATAGGAAGAAGAAGATTAGATACTCACTTTATTGGTTTTCAAAAACTAGGAGCAAAATTCCTCTTTGAATCAGAAAAGAATTACTACCACATAGATGCATCCAGCCTAAAAGGTGCATACATTCATTTAGATGAAGCTTCTGTTACAGGAACGGCCAATATTGTAATGGCTGCCTCCATGGCTGAAGGTAAAACTACCATCTATAATGCTGCATGTGAGCCCTATTTGCAACAATTATGCAAAATGTTGGTGAGAATGGGTGCAAAAATAGAAGGTATAGGTTCAAATCTCTTGCACATTCATGGAGTTAAAGAACTAAAAGGTACTGAACATACAATGCTGCCCGATATGATTGAAATCGGGAGTTTCATTGGCTTAGCTGCTATGACTCAGTCTGAAATTACCATCAAAAATGCAGGGATTGAGCATTTGGGAATAATTCCAGAAACATTTCAAAGGCTTGGAATCAAAATGGAATTCAGAGGAGATGATATTTTCATTCCTTCTCAACAGCATTATGAAATTGAAACTTTTATTGATGGTTCTATCATGACCATAGCCGATGCGATTTGGCCAGGCTTCACTCCTGACTTGCTAAGCATTGTTTTGGTTGTGGCTACTCAAGCTAAAGGAACTGTCTTGGTGCATCAAAAGATGTTTGAAAGCAGATTATTCTTTGTAGACAAACTAATCGACATGGGTGCTCAAATCATTTTATGTGATCCACACAGAGCTACCGTAATTGGGCTGGACAGACAAATCAACTTAAGAGGAATCTCTATGACTTCTCCTGACATTAGAGCGGGAGTTTCCTTATTAATAGCTGCTTTATCTGCTGAAGGTGAAAGCACTATTCATAATGTAGAACAAATTGACAGAGGTTATCAGAATATTGATGATAGATTGAATGCGCTAGGCGCTATGATTGAGAGGGTGAATTAAAGCCCCCTAACCCCCAAAGAGGGGAATTAGTTGGAAATTTGAAATCGGAAGTAGAAAGTGAAGGATATTGGGTGTTGGATGTAGGGTGATGGGTGATTGAAAAATTTGTACAAATCTTGCAGGCAAGAGATTCGTTCGTTCCTCGCAATGACGGTAAATACTCTCATTATCAATAATTAAAGCACTCTACTTATTAACTACGTCATTGCGAATCCCTTTAGGGTGAAGCAATCTCCTTTCAGCTAATAGCTAGCTTTAGATTACTTCCCTTCGGTCGTAATGACGGATATTATTAACAATATTAGTTAAAAATATACTCTGATCTCCTATATCGTCATTGAGAAGCAGGCACAACTGAAACAATCTGAGGTTACATATTCTCCATTTCAAAATTATTTCTTTACAATGATGGTAATTAACAGACTTAGTTTGCTCATTGCGTCATTGCGAACCTGCCTGGCGGCAGACAGGTCCCTTTAGGGTGAAGCAATCTCCAATCAGCTATTGGCTAGCATTAGATTACTTCCCTTCGGTCGTAATGACGGATATAAAAACAATATCGTTTAATAGCATACACTAAAATATACAAAGTCTTAGTCTTGAATCAATAAATAGTAACCTTTGATACATTGAATTTTATTTAAAGTATTACGTTTGTATATTAGAATTAAATATATTTTTATGAAAACCCTATTCACTTTTATTGTATCCGCATTTTTAATTACAGCATGCTCTCAAGGAAATGCGCAGGAAAACATGACCGTTGATGAATTAAATGCTCTTGAATTTAATGAAGATGGCAGCAAAGTAGTCTTGGATGTTAGAACAGCTCAGGAATACGCAGAAGGCAAAATTGCTGGCAGTGAAAATTTGGATGTGTTAAAAACTGACCTATTCACTACCTCCATTGAGAAACTTGATAAGGATAAAACCTATTATGTGATTTGTCGATCTGGTAGCAGAAGTTTGAAAGCTGCAAATCAAATGAAAGAAGCTGGTTTTGAAAATGTCATAAACATCTCTGGAGGAATGCAAGCTTGGGAAGCAGCAAATTTCCCTGTTGAAAAATGAGAAAATTTTTTCAAGAATTTAGTCAATCAACTGTAGCCTATTATGAAGCCTTTCAATTTGTAAAAAAACACAATCTGAAAGGCTTTGTTTTAAGTGCTGCATTCTTCAATCTCTTTGCTTTCGTTTTTGTGGGGGTATTCGCCTGGATTTACACTGGCAAACTAATCGACCTAATCTACACTACCTTTAGCTTTCCTGATGATTGGGAAGAATGGGGCAATATCCTGCAAATTCTTACGGCTATTTTCATAAGAATCTTACTGATTTCACTTTATATAAACCTTTACAAATACATTGTTCTGATCATATTCGCTCCTGTTTTGGCCATCCTTTCAGAGCGAACGCAAAATATTTTAAACCATCAAAAGAAGACAATCAATTTAATAAGGTTAGTATCTGAAATTGGAAGAGGGATGATAATGGGTATAATATTGGTAAGCCTCAATATTATAATTTATGCTATTTTACTAATCTTAAGTTTAACAATCCCTTTCCTCGCTCCTGCTTTCGCTATTTTAGTATTCCTTGTGGAGAGTTTTTTCTTTGGTGCTTCCATGCTCGATTATCGAAATGAATACTTCCAATTGAGTGTAAAATCAAGCCTAAAGGAAATTTTTGAACATAAAGGTTTGGTTTTAGGTAACGGTTTGGCTTTAAATCTGTTTATACTAATACCATTTTTCGGAGTCTTATTTGCACCTTCCTTTGCTTTAATAGCAGCAGGAATCCATGCAAATAAAGTGATTCGATAATTTTTTAAACTAAACCGTAAAACCATTATGTCAATAGAAAGCAGAAATCCCTTCAACAATGAAGTTATCAAAACCTTTGAAGAGGAAAGTGATCAACAAATTATAGATAAAATTGAATTAGCAGAAAATACTTATCAAGATTGGAAAACCTCCAATTTCACCCATAGAAAAGAGTTGATGCTAAAGACAGCTGTCTTACTTCGTAATAGAAAAGAAGAATATGCAAGATTGATGACGGTGGAAATGGGTAAAGCTAAAAGAGAAGCTATTGCTGAGATTGAAAAGTGTGCTTTAGCCTGTGATTATTATGCCGAAAATGCTGAGAAATTTCTATCCGATAAGCCACTGGAAGTCCCAGAAGGTGAAGCTTATTTTGCCCATGACCCCATTGGAATCGTATTAGCAGTAATGCCATGGAACTTCCCTTTTTGGCAGGTTTTCCGTTTCCTAGCCCCTAATTTAATGGCAGGTAATGTGGGGTTATTAAAACATTCCTCTAATGTTCCACAATGTGCTTTGGCCATAGAAGAAGTGCTTATAGATGCAGGTTTTCCTGAAGGTTGCTTTCAAACTTTATTAATATCCTCTTCCAAAGTAAATATGATATTAGATGATGAGCGAGTGAAAGCTGCCACATTAACGGGTAGTGAAGGAGCAGGAAGTAAAGTAGCGGAAAGAGCAGGAAAAAATTTAAAGAAGACTGTTTTAGAATTAGGTGGAAGTGATCCTTTCATTGTCTTAAAAGATGCTGACATTAAAGAAGCTGCCAAAACAGGTGCTAAAGCGAGAATGATCAATAATGGTCAGAGTTGCATAGCCGCAAAACGTTTTATTTTGGAAGAGTCTATTGCAGATGAATTTCTCAAAATATTCAAAAGTGAATTTGAAAAAATCAAAATTGGCGATCCTTCTGATGATAATTTTGACTATGGCTCTATGGCAAGAGAAGATTTAGCGGAAGAACTGGAAGAACAAGTCAATAAATCTGTTAAAAAGGGTGCTAAAATTCTCATAGGAGGAAAAAGAGATAAAGCATTTTTTGAGCCTACCATTCTAACTGATGTAAAATCTGGCATGCCCGCTTATGAAGAAGAGTTATTTGGGCCAGTGGCTGTGGTTTTAATAGCCAAAGACGAAAAGCATGGAATAGAACTAGCCAATGATTCTAGATTTGGTTTGGGAGGCTCTGTATGGAGTAAAGACATCAAAAAAGCTAAAAAGCTTGTGCGAGAAGTAGAAAGTGGAGCGGTTTACATTAATAAACTTATGGCCTCCCATCCTGCTGTACCTTTTGGAGGAGTGAAAATGAGCGGTTACGGCAGGGAATTATCTGAAATGGGAATTAAAGAATTCGTAAATCAAAAAACTGTTTGGGTGGGTTAAAATCAATTTACTCTTCCTACTAACCTGAGTTCGACATTAATTTGGAAATTCAGATTTTTCACCCAAGGGGTGACCAGCCTATGGCTGGCATCCATTCAATAGACAAGGCGTCTTTTTGAAGATATAGCGAGCTATATCGAAGAAAGACAACGCTGTATATTGGATTTTATGGGAAAGTTTTTCTGATTCCGCTTGTAAACAGCGATTTTCTTCCTAAAAATTTCTTACAATAGCTCGCTATTGCTTCAAAATTTTTAGTTGAAACTCACTATTTACAAACGGTCTGAATCCTAAATTAATAATCGAACTCAGGTTACTATAAAACAAGAATCGTCTGCTCGTGTCTTTGATGCAAAAAATGTCTCGCATAAGCTGTCCCACATAGGTCGGGAGTGGCTACCTGCATGATCGGCAGACAGGGCCGCAAAGATTTTGCAAAAGGAAATTATTTTCATCTCTTTTGATGTTCAGTTTTCAGCTAAAAGCAGACCAACCTCTGGTTGAAAAGACTGCGATGACTTGAAGAGATAGAGAGATTGTTGCAGCAATAATATTTAGACTCAATAGCATTATCAATTCCCAGATGAGAAATTATATATTAAAGTCTAACAAACTTATTAAGCTGACAACTTGAAAACCTGTTAACTTATTTAAGCATTCTCTATTCTAAATAATGGATAATTTCTAACTTTGCAGCTTTATTAATTCCACCTACATAAAACACATTATGCTTAGCTTTTTTCAGGGTAAAAATCACCAAATCTACGCTTTAGGACATCAAAATCCTTTTTCAGAAACCGAATTAGAAAAACTTATATGGCTACTGGATGCAGAAAAAAATATCCCTTCTTCTGAACTGACAAGCATTTATGTTGGCCCTCGTAAAGAAATGGTGAGTCCGTGGAGTACCAATGCGGTGGAGATTACGCAAACCATGGGCTTAAATGGCATCTTCAGAATTGAGATGTTTGAAGCCATTGAAAAACTGACGGACATAATTGATCCTATGCTCCAAGCTAAATACCAAGGCTTGAACGAAGATATTTTCACCATTGATAAACAACCAGATCCTGTAGAATTAATTGATGACATTGCTGCCTACAATGAAAAAGAAGGCTTAGCGCTAAGCAAGGAAGAAATAGAATACCTTGAGCAAGTAAGCAAAGATTTAGATCGCCCATTAACCGACAGTGAGGTTTTTGGATTCTCTCAAGTAAATTCAGAACACTGTAGGCACAAAATATTTAACGGTACATTCGTGATTGATGGAAAAGAAATGCCAAATACGCTTTTTCAAATGATCAAAAGAACTTCCAAAGAGAATCCAAACCGAATTGTATCAGCTTATAAAGATAATGTGGCTTACGTAGAAGGTCCAGAAGTGGAGCAATTTGCTTCTTCAAACCCTGAAAAGGCAGATTATTTCCAAAAGAAAAAATTCAAATCCGTCATTTCCTTAAAAGCTGAAACACACAACTTCCCAACTACAGTGGAACCCTTTTATGGTGCTGCAACGGGTTCAGGGGGTGAAATAAGAGATAGAATGGCAGGTGGGAAAGCTGGAATTCCTTTGGCAGGAACCGCTGTTTATATGACCTCCTACTCAAGACTAAAAGAAAATCGTCCATGGGAAAACCATATGGATGAAAGACCTTGGCTATATCAAAGTCCTGTTGATATTTTGATTAAAGCTTCTAATGGCGCTTCCGATTTTGGAAATAAATTCGGGCAGCCCTTAATCTCAGGTTCAGTTTTAACATTTGAACATGAGCATGCTGGTAAAAAATACGGTTACGATAAAGTAATCATGCAAGCAGGTGGTATCGGATATGGTGTAGCCGAGCAAAGTAAAAAAGACATCCCACAAAAAGGTGATAAAATTGTGGTAATGGGCGGTGATAACTACCGAATCGGAATGGGTGGAAGTGCTGTTTCTTCTGTAGATACTGGCTCTTTTGCCAACCAAATTGAATTGAATGCGGTTCAGCGTGCCAATCCTGAAATGCAAAAAAGAGTAGCCAATGCGATCCGTGCAATGGCTGAATCTTCAGAAAACCCAATCGTTTCTATTCATGATCACGGTGCTGGTGGGCATTTAAATTGTCTTTCCGAGTTAGTGGAAGATACTGGTGGAAAAATTGATTTAAGAAAGCTTCCAATTGGAGATACTACCCTATCGGCCAAGGAAATCGTGGGGAATGAATCCCAGGAGAGAATGGGCTTGGTGATTAAAGAAAAAGACATTGCCAAACTGGAAAAAGTCTCACAGCGTGAGAGAGCTCCATTTTATGTGGTAGGTGAAATTACGGGTGACCATCATTTCAGTTTTGAAGATCAGGAAACTGGTAAAAACCCTGTAGACTGGCCATTAGCATCTATGTTTGGTAGTGCACCAAAAACGATTTTAGCTGACAAAAAACAAACTACTCATTTCACTTCATTGCAATATGATGCCAAAGAAATTGAAGGCTATATAAAAGATGTACTAAAATTAGAATCAGTAGCTTGTAAAGATTGGTTGACCAATAAAGTCGATAGATGTGTAACAGGAAAAGTTGCCAAACAGCAAACCACTGGCCCAATTCAATTGCCACTCAATAATGTTGCCGTTATGGCTTTAGATTTCAAAGGAGAAAAAGGAATTGCCACCTCTATTGGTCATGCTCCTGTGAGTGCATTAATCGATCCCAAAGCAGGTTCTGAATTATCCATAGCAGAAGCCTTAACCAATATCATCTTCGCTCCTATTCAAGACGGTTTAAAAGGAATTTCCTTAAGTGCCAACTGGATGTGGCCCGCTAAAAATGAAGGAGAAAACGCTCGTTTATACGAAGCAGTAGAAGCCATCAGTGATTTTGCCGTTGAATTAGGTATCAATATCCCTACAGGAAAGGATTCACTTTCCATGGTGCAGAAATATCCATCAGGTGATAAGGTTTATGCTCCTGGAACGGTGATTATTTCAGCAGCTGGAGAAGTTTCTGATATACGTAAAACATTGGAAACTGCATTAATTCCGAAAGAGAATAGCCAATTGGTTTATATCAATATGGGTAAAGGAAGTTTTGAATTAGGCGGTTCTGCTTTTGCACAAACTCGTGCTTCTTTAGGAGAAGAAACCATAAAAATTAACTCAGCAAGTCATTTCAAAAATGCATTTGAAACTGTTCAAAAATTAATAAATGAAGAAAAAATCTTATCAGGACATGATATAGGATCAGGAGGATTAATTACTTCCATCTTAGAAACTACTTTCCCACATCAAAACTTAGGCTTGGATTTGAGTTTTGATGCATTTGAAGAAAATGATTTAGTAAAGTTACTTTTCAGTGAACAACCTGGATTATTGCTTCAAATTGAAGATAACTCCATAACAGAAGAATTAAAACAAGCTGATATTGATGTTATTACACTTGGGACAGTAAATAAATCAAGTAAAATTCAGCTTACTAAAGACAATCAATCTATTGAGTTGGACATTACTTCTTTAAGAGATGAATGGTATGAAACTTCTTATTTGCTAGATGAAAAACAAAGTGGAAAAGATTTAGCTAAATCCCGTTTTGACAATTATAAGAACCAAAGCTTATCGTTTAACTTCCCTGCGCATTTCAAAGGAACTTTTGAGTCCTTAGGATTAGATCCAAACAGAACTTCAGAAAGTGGAATAAAAGCTGCTATTATCCGTGAAAAAGGGGTGAATAGTGAACGTGAAATGGCCTATATGATGTATATGGCTGGCTTTGATGTAAAAGACATCCACATGACCGATTTAATGAGTGGTGAGGAAGATTTATCAGATGTAAATTTCATCGTTTTCACTGGTGGCTTCTCCAATTCCGATGTACTGGGTTCTGCAAAAGGCTGGGCTGGTGCTTTCAAATACAATGAAAATGCTCAGAAGGCATTAAAAAACTTCTATGAAAGAAAAGATACATTGAGTATGGGAGTTTGTAATGGTTGCCAATTAATGGTGGCTTTAGATCTGATTTATCCTGAACATCAAGAAAAAATCAAAATGGCTCATAACGACTCGCATAAGTTTGAATGTGGATTTGTGAATGTGGATGTACCAGAAAATAATTCAGTAATGCTGAGCAGCCTTAAAAACAGTAAATTGGGTATTTGGGTAGCACATGGTGAAGGTAAATTTGAAATGCCGTTGAGTGAGGATAATTATCATATAGCTGCCAAATATAGTTATGAGCAATATCCAGCTAATCCAAATGGTTCGGATTTCAATACTGCCGCATTATGTTCCGAAGATGGTAGACATTTAGCCATAATGCCTCATTTGGAAAGAAGTATATTCCCTTGGAACTGGGCAAACTACCCAACAGAAAGAAAAGCAAATGAAATCACTCCATGGGTAGAAGCTTTGGTAAATGCTAGAAAATGGGTTGAAAAAGTGTCGTAAATATGATATATTTCAAAATCTTCTGTAAATTAAAAACAGAATAGAGATATAATTGTTAAATTGACATTATGAAAAAATTTTACATACCTCTGCTTTTATTGTTTTTAGTTTCAAATGGATGTTTTGTATCAAAAGAATATCCAGTTGAATATGATTATAACTTTTTAGGTGATTTTGATAATTATAAATCCTTCGATTTTTTCATTACAGAAACCTATATGGATGATGCACCTCAAAAATTGGTGAAATCTACCATTAAAAGTCATTTAGAGCTTTTAGGATATAAATACAATCCTGATGACCCAAGTTTTTATGTGAGTTATTTTTTTATAGATGATTCATTAAAATACAAAGGCTACGAGCAACCTCAAATGGAAAGTTTTATAAAATATAGAAGTGATAGTCAAAAAGAAAAAGAAAAGTATCAAAAGAAAAAACTTCAAATAGACCAAGGGACTTTAGTAATTAATTTCACGGAGACCAGTGATTACTCTATGATCTGGCAAGGTTATACCACGGATCTTTATTCTGAAAACATTTTTGATGATCCTAGAAAGATTAGAGTAGCAGTACTAAGTATACTTAACAACTACTCTTACGTCCCAAAAAGAAAAAATAATTAATTTTTTTCAGTTGTTTATTTGCAAATAATAAATCCGTTTTTACCTTTGTGTTCCCTTAGCAATAAGGCAAACAAAAATGCCCGATGGTGTAACTGGCAACACGTCTGTTTTTGGTACAGAAGAGTCTAGGTTCGAGCCCTAGTCGGGCAACAAAATCCCGTCCATAATAGTATAGGACGGGATATTTTATTTTAAGCGCAAAAAATAAAAACATGTCCTCCGTTAAAATCTTCTCAGGTTCAGCATCAAAATATCTTTCTGAAAAAATAGCTGTAAGTTATGGAAAACCTTTAGGAGATGTAGAATTACAAAAATTTAGTGATGGGGAGCTTTCTCCTTACTTTACCGAGTCAATAAGAGGTCATCACGTATTCTTAATACAATCTACCTTCCCTCCTGCAGAAAACATCATGGAATTACTTTTAATGGTGGATGCTGCAAGAAGAGCTAGTGCCTATAAAGTAACTTTAGTAGTACCCTATTTTGGTTATGCGCGTCAGGATAGAAAAGACAAACCCAGAGTTGCTATTGGTGCTAAAATGCTAGCCAATATTTATGAGGCTGCAGGTGCAGATAGAATTGTTACTTGTGATCTTCATGCAGGTCAAATTCAGGGTTTTTTCAACATCCCTGTAGATCATATGGATGCCTCAGCAATATTTGTCCCTTATTTACAGGAAAGTATTACTCCAGACACCATATTTGCTTCTCCCGATATAGGAGGTTCAGCAAGAGCAAGAAGATATGCTAAGCATTTCCAATTAGATATGGTGGTTTGCGATAAGCAAAGAAAAAAAGCCAACGAGGTTGACGCCATGCAGGTGATTGGTGATGTTGATGGCAGAGATGTTATTATCTTCGATGATTTAGTAGATACAGCAGGAACTTTATGCAAAGCAGCAGATATGCTGAAAGAGAAAGGTGCAAAATCAGTACGAGCAATTATTACACATCCTGTTTTATCAGGAAATGCTTATGAAAATATAGAAAAATCAACCTTAGATGAGCTGATCACTACAGATACATTGCCATTGAAGCAAAAATCTGACAAAATTAAAGTGCTTTCGGTAGCCGATATGTTTGCCAAAGCTATCAGAAAAATTCATGATAATGAATCTATCAGTTCATTATTCATATAATTAGTAATTATTCACTTTTAACAAATATATATTATGAAAACTGTTGAGATTATAGGGTATAAAAGAGCAAATCTTGGCAAAAAAGAGGCGAAAAGATTAAGAGCGGAAGCTATGGTTCCTGCCGTATTATACGGTGGTGATGAGCAAATCCACTTTTATGCGCCAATGATTCTTTTTCGCCCGTTAGTATTTACTGCAGAAGCACATTTCGTTAACATCAATATTGAAGGCGATGAGTACCAAGCAATACTGCAAGATGTATCTTTCCACCCAGTAAGTGAAATCATCATGCATGCTGATTTCTTACAATTACACAAAGGAAAGAATATCAAAATGAATATTCCTGTTCATTTGGAAGGTACTGCACCTGGTGTAACTAAAGGGGGTACTTTAATTCACAAAAGAAGAAATCTTTTAGTGAAAGCATTGCCAAAAGATATGCCTGAGCACATTACTTTAGATATTAGTGCTCTTGACTTTGGTAAATCAATCAAGGTTGAATCTGTATCTGTAGAGGATTGTGAGATTTTAGATACTCCACAAGCTTCTATCGCTGTGGTAGAAATCCCTAGAGCACTTAGAGGAAAAGCTACTGATGATGAAGGAGAAGATATTGAAGGAGAAGAAGGAGCTGAAGGTGAAGAAGCAGAAGGAGCTGATGCAGCTGCAGAAGGTTCTGAAAGTTAATTCATATAATTCTTATAAATCAATTAAATCCTGTTCATGTTTCATGGGCAGGATTTTTTCGTTTTTACATTAACTTTAAATTAAACTAGTTTTAATATCTTAGCTAGATTAAGCTAAAACCGATTTATAATTGACTAATCTTCATAATTTTGGATACCCAATTAAAAAGAATAAATAAGTTCCTAAGTGAGGCAGGTTACTGCTCCCGTAGAAATGCGGATAAATTAATTGAAGAAGGGGCTGTTACGATCAATGATAAAATCCCTGAAATGGGTACTAAAGTGGGACCTAATGATGAAGTAAGGGTAAAAGGTAAATTAATTACAGAACCAAAATCAGATTTTGTTTATTTAGCCTTTAATAAGCCAAGAGGAATTGTCTGCACTACGGATACACGAAGAGAAAAAGACAATATCATAGACTATATCAATTACCCAGAAAGAATTTTTCCTATAGGTAGATTGGATAAATATAGTGAAGGATTAATTCTCTTAACCAACGATGGAGATATCGTCAATAAAATTTTAAGAGCCAGAAATAATCACGAAAAAGAATATATCGTTCATCTAAACAAACCTATTAAAGGAGATTTTATTGAAAAAATGGGAAATGGAGTTCCTATTTTAGACACGGTAACCAAAAAATGCTTTGTGGAGCAAATAGGTAAAAGTTCTTTTAGAATTATACTAACACAAGGCTTAAACCGCCAAATTAGGAGAATGTGTGAATATTTCGATTATAAAGTTGCTGGATTAAAGCGCATTAGGATCATGAATGTAAAATTAGATGTTGAAAAAGGAAAATGGAGGCATCTAAGCACTGGGGAACTCAAGGAAATTCAAGAATTAGTAAGCCATTCTGGCAAAACCCATGACAGTTAAAGGCTTTATATTAATCATATTTTTAAGCCTTTGCAGTTATGATATTTCATTCTCGCAGGAACAGCCCATTATCTATTTATTCCCAGGACAAGGCTCAGATGAGCGTTTATTCGACAGCTTGAAATTTAAGAATGATTATAAAATCATACACATTAAATATCCAATCCCTGAAAAAGGCAGTTCTTTGCCTGAATATGCAAAAAGAATAGCTAAACAAATCGATACTACTCAGCAATACATCTTCATTGGCGTTTCATTAGGTGGTATGATTATTAGCGAACTTAATGATTTTTTAAATCCTGAGAAGTCCATTATCATTTCTAGTGCTAAAACTCGATCTGAGCTTCCATTTCGCTATCGGTTTCAAAAAGCTATTCCAATTTATAAAATAGTGCCTCCAAAGCTGATGTTGGCTGGAGCTAAATTTTTACAGCCAATTGTAGAGCCAGATAGAAATACAAATAAGGCCATATTTAAAAGTATGCTTTCAAGTAAAGACCCTGTTTATATGAAACGCACAGTAGAAATGATCATAAAATGGGATAGAAAAATAGAACTGAAGAATTTTATTCATATCCATGGGACAAAAGACCGTACTATTCCGATAAGAAATGTAAAACCCACTCACATAATTGAAGGAGGTTCTCATATGATGACTTTAACGCAGCCCTCTCCTATTAACATGAGTTCGACATTAATTTGGAAATTCAGATTTTTCACCCAAGGGGTGACCAGCCTATGGCTGGCATCCATTCAATAGACAAGGCGTCTTTTTGAAGATATAGCGAGCTATATCGAAGAAAGACAACGCTGTATATTGGATTTTATGGGAAAGTTTTTCTGATTCCGCTTGTAAACAGCGATTTTCTTCCTAAAAATTTCTTACAATAGCCCGCTATTGCTTCAAAATTTTTAGTTGAAACTCACTATTTACAAACGGTCTGAATCCTAAATTAATAATCGAACTCAGGTTATTAATAAAATATTATCAGACTATTTGAATGAGTAAGTAATACTTTAAAACACAAACACTAATACTAAGTTTTTAAAATTGAAAATGATTTACATAGGTTAAAGAATATTCAATTGTATCTTAGATTTTCCACTAAGTTCTAATCTTCTTATCTTTTTGTTTGATCAAAAAGAAACAAAAATCAAGACAAAACAATGCTTCTGCGCTTTTCCCAACGCTGGCTTGCCTGAGCAAGCAGGCCCGCTGTTTTGTCCTCCCACCCGCATGCACAGAGCAAACTTTAATCTTTGAAACTCTAAGAGTTTTTATTCATTTAATAATAGAATCTCAAATTTCTCGGCACTCCCGTAAAAATCATTTATTTTTGCGCTTTGTAAAAAGTAATTGCATTATGAAGTACCTAATAGTAGGTTTAGGAAATATTGGAGCTGAATATGAAATCACCCGTCATAATATCGGTTTTTTAACTTTAGATAGACTGGCTGACCAGCAAAAAGTGGAGTTTGAGACTTTAAAATTGGCCATGAAATCCGAGTTTAAATATAAAGGCAGACAAATCCATTTAATTAAGCCTACCACTTATATGAACCTTTCGGGAAAGGCCGTAAACTACTGGATGCAGGAGCTCAAAATCCCCAAAGAAAATATTATGGTGATTACGGATGACATAGCCCTCCCCTTTGGAAAATTAAGATTGCGAGCTAAAGGATCTTCAGCTGGCCACAATGGTTTAAAAAACATAGAAGATTTAACAGGAGGACAAAATTATGCTCGTTTGAAATTTGGCATAGGCGATAATTTCCACAAAGGTCAACAAGTAGATTATGTTTTAAGCCCGTTTACCCAACAAGAATTTGAAGAACTGCCTTTTATTATGGACAAAGCCTGTGATATGATTTTAGGCTTTTCAACTATTGGAGTCAATAGAACCATGAGTGAGTTTAATGATTAATCAAATTGGTCGTACTTATACCTTCTAATATTTAATTATCCCTCATATAAAAATGTCTGAAACTCCTATCGCCTGCGTCCCACTGGCGATGGCTAATAGTGCCTCTGGCACAGAATAACAGCTTGATTAGGAGCAAAAATTTGCATTCTATAGCTAATAACCGCCAGAGGCGGCAGTAGTTTCCACCAGCCTGAGGCAGGCGGAAGAGTTTGCTATTATTATTTAAATTTCTTACAACGACCATTTTATGAGAAAAAGTGGTTTAAACCTGAAAACTATTACAATTCCTTGACTTTTAGGGGACTATCAAAACAAGCACTACTATATTTATAATATTGAGCTTCTGTAACAATACCTGCTTTAACCGGGTTTTCGTGAATATAATCAATTTTTTGTTCCAGCATTTTAGAGTCAGAAATTAAAATGGGTTGATTATTTCTTTGCCAAAATCTGTATTCTTTAAATGATTTATCCAAAATAGCAAAATGTTTAAAGAGGCTTTGCATCCATTTTTTCCTACTCTCTTTAGGGTTGTTATTAATTTCACTTTTAAATTCCTTTGCGGTAAAACTTTTAAATCTACCCAATAATTCATTTAAATCCTGATCAATTCTTCGGCAAACCATATGTATGTGGTTACTCATAATTACATAGGCAAAAATCTCTAAATTCTTATTATTTTGACAAAATTGAAGGTTTTTAATAAGAATTCTTTTATAATCTTCCCTATCAAACAAATTTATCCAACCAACGATTGTCAAAGTAATAAAATAGGTGTCATTAGGGGTAGTTTTCCGAAATTGGCTCATTTTATCATAAGGTTTTGATTGATTATGTAAATTTATAATCAAAAAACATATTTCAAAAAATATAGCTTAACCTCCTAATATAAAATTATTACCATCGCCTGCGTCTCTTTGGCGATGGCCAATGTTGCCTCTGGCACAGAATAACAGCTTGCTTAGGAGCAAAACTTTGCATTTCATAGCTAACAACCGCCAGAGGCGGCAGTAGTTTCCACCAGCCGGCAGGCGGAAGAGTTGTTTAAGCCTATCAATAAAAGAAATAAGGTAGAAAAACCAGGTACACCTATCGCCAGCATCTTGCTGGTGATAGCTACTTGGGGCCTCTGGCTCAGAAAAACAGTTTGCTTAAGAGCAAAACTTTGCGCTCCATAGCCAACATTCGCCAAAGGCGGCAGTAGTTTCCACCAGCTGGAGGTAGGCTTTTTATCTACTAATTTTGGAAGTAAGGCTAAAGTGGGATTCAAATCAGATAATACTTATTACTTTCAATAAAGAAACCCAAATAACCATAATGGAATTCTATTATGATGACCGATTTCCACATCGTCAATCACTAAATATCCATAAGTCTCATTTACTATTTGTTTTTTGCCTTTATACTTGCCCCCTATTTCAAAGACATACTTTTCATCAATCACAAAATCTGCTTTATCAGCATAGGTAACTGAAAACCGCTGAGCAAGTTGATTCACAAAAAAAGTTTCTCTTAAAGTACCTTTGTTAACATCTGTAGCGAGCACATATGACAAGTTAGTATTATCTAAAAGTATTTTATTGGGCTTCTGAAGTTGGGAAATACCGTGAGCATCTTTAAAAATGTTTCGAATCAATCCAGCTTCATCCAAATAATGAATATAAAGCAAGAGCGTCTTCCTACTTATCCCAATTCTTTCACTCAGTTTAGTCAGATTGGGAACAAAAGGAACACTTTGTGCCAAAATGACCAGTAGTTGTTTTAATTTGTTTACATAAGCAAGGTCAATATTACGCAATACTGGCAATTCAATTTCCAAAATCATATTAAGCACTTCTTCTACTTTATGACTATAAAGTGAAGTTGACTCTCTGTAAAAAGGATAGTAGGCTGATTTAAGGTACTTTTCAAAATATTTAAAGGGCTTCAGCTTACTAGAAATATCAAGCGCTAATGACACATGCTCATTTAAAAGTTGAGCTAATTTAATTTTTGGAAACTCCTGTCCCGTTTCTAAGGCTAAAAATTCCCTAAATGATAAACCTTGCATTTCATGTACTATTGCCCTTCGGCTCAGGTCTGCGCGGGCATTCAAGATCTCCAACAGAGATGATCCTGTAAATACTACTTTGATTTCTGGAAAATCATCGTAAATATTCTTTAATTCTTTAGCCCAGTTAGGGTATTTATGTACTTCATCTACTGCTAATAAATTTCCTCCCCTCTGAACAAAATGATAAGCTAAATCATAAAGTGTATTATCAGCAAACCATAAATTATCCAGACTGACATAAAGCGCCTTTTCTTGATAATCAGACTGAAGCTTTAAAAACTGAAGCAACAAAGTTGTTTTCCCTACTCCCCTTTGCCCTTTTATACCAATTAATCGGGCATCCTCTTGAAGCCATTCAATACTATCCCGAACAAAAAAGGTATCAGTAGCTGCAATCTTTTTAAGGTATAGGTTAATAAGCTTTTCCATTTTTGTAATGTATAAGATACAAATATAGTAATTTCTGTTACTTTCAGTAAACGATTTTGATAGAAAGTTGGGTGTTGGGTGTGGAAGAGCTTCCTAGCCCCCAAAGAAGAATTGGAGCCTAGTAATTCTTAAGGAGGAAAAATCGAATATTGTAGAAGTAAATAGTGGGGTGATGGGTGATGAATAGGTCAGTACCGAAGGTCAGACCAAGGTAGCTTGAAGTGGGAAGTTGGAAGCTTGAAGTGTATCTAGCTCGCTAACTGGGTTGGGGATTTTAGTCAGGTCCTAAGATCGGACTTTTAAGTGAAGCTTTGTGAAAATGAAAGATGCAGACTTAAACCATCTATCGCCAGCATCTTGCTGGTGATTTTTACTATGTGCCTCTGGCACGGAATATCTGCTTGCTTAAGAAGCAAAGAGTGGCATTTCATTGCTAAAATCCACCTGCCTTGGTCTGACGGTTGAAACCGTCTGATCAAAAGAAGGGGCTAGCTCCTTTGTTAATTCCTATAGTATCGGTCAGACGTTAAGAATCATGGATAAGCTTTAGTAATTGGGGAAGATTAATCGTTTCAACTGATCTATAAAAGCGTCAGACCGAATTCCCTCTAATGGATTTTTGTACAACCACCCCAGCCCTCCTTTTTGCAAGGTTTTAGTTTGATGAAATCCATGGTTAGCTAGTAGCAGTCAAGACTACTTCGTGCCTCGCAGTGACGGTAATTACCAACCATTATCGTTAATCAACAGGCTCTATTAGCTCTAAGCTATCCCATTACTAATTCCCAAATTATTAATTATTAATTAAAACCTCTTACCCAATCCCCATAAACTCAAACAAATGCTCATTTACTTTATTCACATCATATTTTTCTACAGCTAATCGATAGCTCTCTCCCCCTTTTTTTTCTATTAAAGCTGGATCTTCTATAAAGGATTTCATGGCTGTTACCAATGCGTTTGAATCTTTCACTGGAATCAAATAGCCGTTTTTATCTCCATCTATAGTTTCCCTGCAACCTGGGTTATCGGTGGTGATAATGGGTTTGCCCATGGCCAATGATTCTAATATAGTACGGGGAGTACCTTCTCTATAATAAGACGGTAGGACAAACACCGAGCATTCGGACAAATACTTACGGACATCAGACTGAAAGCCTAAATATTCTATATTGCCTCTTTCATGCAACTCCTTTAATTCTTTTTCTTCTAAGGAATCGGGATTACCTTCATCTATCATGCCGATGAGTTGAAAAATCACTTCAGAATGATCTTTTTTGATGATCTTCACTGCTTGTAAATATTCATTTACACCCTTTGCTCCTATTAAACGAGCTATCAATAAAAATTTAATAGGATTGAGCTGTGGTTCTGCTTTTGGATAATGTTTAAGATCCACTCCTGAGCCTGCTGTTATGGTTTGCTTAGTTTGAGATTGAAGCAAATTATGCTGCTTAAAAAACTGCTGATCATCTGGATTTTGAAAAGCGATAAACGGTAACTTTGAAAAGGCTTTTTTATAAAGCCTGAAAATGACCGAACGGACTAATTTTCTTTTGAAAGTATTGGCTTCCATGCCTACGTAACCCAGACCGGTGATCCATGCCAATACTTTGGTATTTTTTATGCTTTTAGCAGCCCAGCTGCCATATATATTAGGTTTTATGGTGTAAGTGATAACCACCTCTGGCTGAAGCTCTTTAAAAAGCTTTTTAAGAAATTGGAGGGTTTTATAATCTTGGAGGGGATTGAAGCCTGTTCTGCCTAAAGGAACTTGAATAAATTCAACATCCAGTTCAGCTAAGGTTTTTTCGGTGGCTTCATCATTGCCTGGGGCTAAAGCAATTACTTTATAGCCTTTTGCTTGCAGGGCAGTGAGTAAGGGTTTACGGAAGTTAATGACGGATGGCAGGTAGCTGCCGAAGACAATGGCTGTGGGTTTTTGCATCAGGCAAAGTTAACCGCGGAGACGCTAAGACGCAAGGTTTATTCAGCTAAAGCTGAAATGGGATAACCACGGAGTTACACTGAGTTTTACTCCAAGGGCACTAAGAAATAAATAGCTAAAGCTTATTAGTTTTTATACCACAATCTGTCCAATAAAGAAAGTCATGGGTTGCCAAGAGTGCAAAGAAATAAAATAATTCTAATTATTTATAATGCGAATAGCAGGAAATAACGATAATATCTGTATCTGTTGCCTTATAAATTAATCGATGCTCTTGAGATATTCTTCTACTCCAATAACCTTTAACCCGAAAAATTTATAATACTTTTTCGTCCGAAGGACAAACAATTTATAAAAACAAATTATTAGATAGTTACAATGTGAAATTGACATTAAATTGTGAATTTTACAACACTCAAATTTGAATTATTATGTTTTTATAAATTATCGGGGTTAACCCTGAATTAATCAATTGATAATCAGTTATTTTAGATATACTATCATCATTTATCATATTCTTCTCATAAATAATGCGGGTTAAACTGATGTTTTAAGGGTTCTGGTTTACCTTTTCCTTCAAATGGTGTTTTTGAAGTTTGAATTAATAATTCACCAATCTTTTTAGCAGTTTTTTTATCCTGATGAATCCAATTTTGATACTCTTCAAATGCCTTTGGAACAAAAAGAATATTTCTCATATCAAATCTTTTGCAGAAACTTCTTTAACTTCTCCTTTTTGCTCGAATTCATTTATTCGATCTAATATTTCATTTGCATATTTAGGGGAAGATAAAATACGGTCTGTTTCATCCGTAGGATGAATTGAAATTTGAATTTCCTGATGAGGAAACAATTTTTTTATTCCCTCTAAAAAATCCATGTTAAGCGAATCTGTATTGATTTTGATATTTGTCTCCATTCTTTTTTAACTTAATACTTATTAATTCAGTTCCTATTTGGGATTAAAAGTGCTAAATTCTTTGGATTTAAAAAAATATAAGATTTGAAGGTACAATCTAAATTAGGTAAACTCAAAAGTTTTTCATCTAAAGCTGAAATGGTTTAACCACTGCTTGTGCCGACACATCGGTAAGTTACACTGAGAATTTCACTAAGAGTCACAGAGAAAATGTGAGCTAAAACTGTGGAAATTCATGCAAAGTTTACGCAAAGAAAAAAGGTGTGAATTATTAATTGACCTATGCACTTTAATCTTTTAATACTATTTATCATCGTAATGAAATCTGCATTGAACTACAACGCACTTTTGATCGACTCCTTTTTTGCCACTCACTTTATAAACTAATCTATGTTCGCCACTAATCCTGCGTGACCAAAAGCCTTTTAGACTATGTTTTAAAGGTTCTGGTTTTCCGATTCCTGTAAAAGGGTTTTGTTTTATTGCGCTTAGAAGTTCTTTGATTTTTTGGACGTTAGAAAAATCATTCTCAATCCAATAACTTAATTCTTCCCAAGCACATTATAATTAATAATTACGAATTACTAATTATTAATTAATTTGCTCAATGGATTCTCTCAAGCGGTTTCTGTTGGCTTTTGTTGAAAGCAAATGTTCGGTTTCTTTTAAGGAGTTGTATTCACTTATCGACATCATAACTACACCTTCATCATCATTTTTACCAGGTAAAATTATTGTCTCAAAGGACTTGGAAACTTCCTCAATGTATTTTGTTAAATTTTTTCGAAAATTTGAAATTGTTAATGCCTTCATTATAAAGTGTTTCTTGCAAAAGTTTAAATTAAGTAAAATAGTTCAAAATATGAATTTTTAATTGATTCAATACTAAGCTAAGCATTCGAGAAAACAACTTGTCCCGAACTTATCGGGAAAAGTTTATCAGCTAAAGCTGAAATGGGTTAACCACGAAGTTACACGGAGAATTTCACTAAGGACACTAAATAAAATCAGCTAAAGCTGATCATTTTTGAACCATAAAGTAACAATAGAAAACAAAAGGATTTCAGCTAAAGCTGAAAGAAAAATCACGCTAAGTCGCGAACCTACCTGGCGGCAGACAGGGACGGTAAGTTTTACGCAAAGCAGAATTACCAACTCAAATTATTAATTATTCACTTACTAATTATTAATTAACCCCCTTTGGCGGTTAATCTCAGCTTGCTTTCTTTTTCTCCACATAAACTGCTGATAGGCTCTTTTGACTTTATCATCATAAGCAAAAGCCATAAGGAAAAGGAAGGGGAAGATAATGGAGCGGTGGCGGGCTATTAGGCCAATATTATTTTCAAAAAGGCCTACGGTGACTACATAAATAAATACAAAGGCCAATACAAAAGTGGACAACCTATGACTTAAACTATCCTTTATAAAACTCATGACTGATTTTCTTCTAATAATCAACAACAATAAAACAGCATTGATTTCTATAGCGGCCGCAGCAGTAAATACATTTCTGATCTCCCACAGAAACGGTCGAGCCAAAACATCCACTATTCCTTGAGGAATAGAGCCTATACCTCCTGCTTTCTCATCCAAGACTCCGGTTCCGTATTCATTATTTCTTAATGTCCCTCTTTGAAGTTCTGTTAATTCTTGATTTGAAAACTCTTCTACTCCCCATTGGTCGGATAAATAATTGGCTAATAAAATAATTACCACTATACCAGCAGTAATCTTAAAAATGCGAATCAACCAATTATCCTTTATATTTAAAATAAAAAATGAACCTAAGGCCAAAACTGCTACATAAGCTGTTGGAGGTCTAAAAGCATATAAGATCGCCAAGCCAATTATTATATAAATATAATTCAAGCGTTTATTATGGATACCCATGCAGACTACTCCCATACCTAAAAACATAAAAGCATCTTTTCCAATAGTGGAAGTCCAAAACCATAAGGCTGGAAAAAGTAAAACCCAAAATAATAAATTGGGTTGATCTAAAAAGAAATAATTTTTACTAAAGGATTTAAACAATAAGATCAGACCAGCAAAACACACTGCGCTAAAGAGCAAATAAACACCAAATTCATTATCAAAAGTGAAAATCATAAAGAATGCTGCCGGGTAGGCCACAAAATTGGTGTAGAATAATTGCCCGTTACGCCACATACTTTCAACAAAAAATGGAGAAAAATCAAAAGCTCTAAAATATTCTGCAAAGTTGGCTGCCCAGTTATCATAAACCCAGGCATCTACACCACCCCCACTGAAAAAACGGGCATAGACTATATAGCCCACAGTCCCCAGAATTCGAAAAAAAACACCCCAATTATACCGCTTATTTAGCTGAGGTTGATTTTTAATATAAGAGGATTTTAGCCATTGGGCTAAACCTATCAGAAGCAATATGGCTATAATAGCGCCCACTAATTCAATGCTGATTGGTAAAAGTCAATGGTTTCTTGGGTCATGCGCTTTAAATTATAATAATTTTTTAGCTCCTGATGTGCGTTTAAACCCACTTCTTTAGCTTCTGAAGGATGATTTAAAATGTAAGACATCTTTTCAGCTAATGCTTGTGTATCATAAGGTGGAACCAAATAACCAGTTTTACCATCTTTCATTAATTCATTTCCGGCTGGAACATCCCAGGAAACTACTGGCTTTTTACAGTTGAATGCCTCCAAAAACACCACCCCAAAACCTTCAGAAATAGAAGGCACCGCTACCAAATCAGAATTATACATCCACTTAATCACTTCTTTGCTATAGCCTGCAAAATGAATATGATCTTCTAGTTTTAGGTCTTTTGTTTTTTGTTTAAGATCTTCCTCTAATTCTCCACTTCCTACTATAATTAAGCCAGCTTCTGCATCCTGCGCACGGAGCTTATACATGGCTTCTATTAAGTAATGATGCCCCTTAAAACCTACTAATCTACCCACTATAATGATTTGCTTTTTAAACAACTTAAAATCAGCATCCAGCAATTCATCAGAGGTTTTGGGAAAATCAAAACCATAGTGAATCAATTTCATTTTCTCCTCTTTTGCAAGTCCGGTTTTAATAAAAAAGTTTCTTAAGCCATGGGAGATTGTAAAAGATTGATCGCAGAGTCTTTCTGATAATTGAGCTAATAGAAAATAAGGAGTTTTATTTTGCTTGGTAGCATCAAAACCATATTGAGCCGTAAAGTTATTGTCATAACCGTGTTTGGTACTGACCCAAGGACATTTGATACCTCCTGAAAATAATTTAATCAAGCTTAAATGTAAGTCAGCATGAATTAAGTGGGTATGGACAACATCAAACTCATTATGATTTATTAGTTTTTTAATTTTTCTTAAGGAAGATATTTTTGGAATTCGGCCAATATTAAGTTCATGCGTTTTTACTTCCAAAGAATTTAATCGGTCTATGAAATCACCTCCTATGCCTCCTTGATAATCGGTATATAGCCTTAAAAACTCAATTTCAATTCCTTTGGCCATTAAAGCTGGAATAATTTTCAATTGATAATTTTCCGCCCCAAAAATCCCGCCTTCTTTTTGTATAAAAAGTATCTTCATTAACTTAACTTTGAATAAAGTAATGCTGCATTATTAAAATTAGTGAAATTAGTTACCGCAGCTTCTCTTGATTGCTTTTTGTAACCATAAAATTGTTCCTCTGAATCTAACAAAGTACTTATTTTAGTTGCCATATCTTTCGCACTATTTTTATATAGTAGCCCACCAGTATATTCAGAAATAACATTATTAATCCCTTCTACATCCGAAGCTAAAATGGGTAATCCACAAGCTTGAGCCTCCATAATGGAATAGCAGATGGTTTCTCCTTCTGAAGCATGAATATAAGCATCCAATGATTGGTAAAAAGATAATAATTGATTACGTGTTAATAAGCCTTCAAATTCAACTTGGTCAGCTAAACTTAATTTGTTGACCAATTCTTCTAGTTCCGTTTCTTTATGCCAGTGCCCGCAATTCTAAAATAAACTTTTAAACCTTTGTCTCTTAGCTTTGCTAAAGCTTCTATTATTAAATCATGTCTTTTACCTTGAATAAGCCTGGCTGTAATACCCAAATTAAAAATATCGTTTTTAGGCTTGTCTTCAGGAGGCTGGAAAAAATTGATATCTACGGTTTTAGGAATAATATGTGAGTTTTCCCCAAATTTCAGTAAGGGTAAAATTCGTTTATTTTGTTCGAAATGTCCTTTATAAAAGTAAATCATTTTATAGGCAAACAAATGATTTACTAAAGTAAAAACCTTTTCAATCTTTGTTTTATAGGCTAATGTGGTATGGTCAAAAGCTATTAATTTCCATTTCTTAAAAAGACCAATTAAAGTTAAAAGGCTTAAACTAAAAGTATGTAAAAGCAAGTACTGAATTTGATGTTTTTGCTGAAAACCCATAACAGACTTTAAAGCCTTTAAATCAATCTTAGATTGTTTTTGCTGGTATTGGTATGTAATTTTATTTTCAATACAAAACTCTTCTAATTCTTGATTTAGAGCTTCTATTCCATAAAAAAAAGCAAAATGTTCAAATTGCTTTTCTTGATCACTCTTGACAAAATTCATGAAGTAAGTTCCCAATCCTCCTTGTCCTGAGTAGAGAATATGTAGTAGCCTAATTTTCTGCATTCAATATTTCAGCCAAAAGCTCCAAAGATATGGCTTCCTTGCTGTAAAAGAAACGATTGATTAATTTCTTGTGCTCCAATTTACCTTTGTTAAAACTCAAATTTTCAACCGTAAATTGATAAAAAGGTAATATTTTGACTTGATCGACATCTTGTAGCGCTTCCTGTAAACCTGAATAGAATATATTGAATAAAATAGTCGGTTTCCAATACACTGCGGGGATCACCATAGTAGAATAAAATCCAAAGCAGCCTATAGCAGATTGAACATAGCGATTGAAGTTTTCTATTTTTCGCAAATAGACAATATTATCGTTTTGAGGTAACCAATTGGAATTAAATGATTCTGGATGCAGTTTGATATAAAGTTTAGCATTTTGCTGTACACAATACTCATTTAGCTTTAAATAGAATCGAATCATATTTTCTTTGCTTACCGTCTCTTCTCCAAAACTGTTTTCTGCAAAAGCCTGATCGATATGCAAATAAAAATCTTCTTCTATTAAATCATTTTCTTTTTTTAGATATTGTGTTAATTCCGGACTTCCAATATATTGAATACGTTTGGCTCCTATTTTATCAACTTCTTTATGAATAGTTGCATTGAAAGGCGAAAAGCAAATATATAAATCAGGCTTTTTAGCTTCAAAGGATAAGTGCTTGGCTGCCCAATAAGGTCCAACTTTTTGGGAAGCTTTAATAAATAAAGAAATCTGGAAAAGTAATAGTTTTTGAATTCCATTTAGAGAATTATTGATCCAATTAAAGCTGCTGAAACCAGAACTGCTCTTAGCCTGATTACTTTGAGAAGCTAGTTCCTTCTTTTGCCATATTTTCTCACGGGTTCTGTAGTCTTTATAATTAGTATAAATGCCATGTTGAAGGATATAGGTTAGAATATTTTGCTTTTTAGCGTTAACATTCAAAGCAATATTTAAACCGCTTTCAACGGACATAAATACTAGCTTGTCAGGTTGAATTTGGTCTAATAAATCCTGGGCTGAGTTGTAATCTGACCAATGAATGGTTTGGGCAAATTTTTGGACATAGTTTTCTTTCTGTGGATCGGGTGAGATGCCGGAGAGAAATATAAATTCAAATTGATTGGAAAGTGCTTTGAAAGGCAATATCCAGTCCTCTCTGTGGGTGGGCCATATAGCTAAAATCCTTTTCATGGCTTACCCCCTGATTGAACCGCAAAGACGCGGAGACGCAAAAACCAACCGCAAAGGCGCAGAGACGCTAAGAAAAAATAAGAAATTGATTTTAAGTGTTTGCATTGAAATTTGAACTCAATTAATATTTGTGATTATAATGTTAAATATAAAACTTTGCGCCTTAGCGTCTTTGCGGTTCCAATAAAGTTTCGATGTTCATCTCTTTACTAATCATCCACTCAACGAATTCTCTGAACGCTCCTTCGCCTCCTTTTTTGGTGGTGACATAATCAACATGTTTTTGGATGTAATCAGGGGCATTAGCTGGGGCGGAGGAGATTCCTGAGGCTTTTAATAATTCTAGGTCTCCTATATCATCGCCTATGTAGGCTACTTCTTCCAAGCTGATGCCTAATTCATCACAAAGCTTTTGAGCAACTGGCAATTTATCGCTTATGCCCATGAAAAGATGCTTGATTTTGAGTTTATCGGCTCTTCTTTGGACGATTTGGGTGTCTTCACCGGTGATGATGCCAATTTCGATATTAAGCTTGCGTGCGAATAGAACGCCTGCTGAATCGGAAGTGTTGAATTTCTTCCATTCATTGCCTGATTGGTCGTAGTACATCCCGCCATCGGTCCATACCCCGTCAATATCAGTTAAAATTAATTTGGGTAACATAATTACATATTATAAATCAGAAAATAAGAGCCTTTAATTAAATATTTTAAGCTTTGCTTAAAATCAATAGATTCCCGCCTTCGCGGGAATGACGCACAGAATAAAGTGCGAGAATGATGTACGGAAGACAATGCGAGTATGGCGCATGGAACAAAGTGTGTCGAGTTAAAGTAAAGATGATTCAACTAATAATAATAGTACTTAATAATTTGCTAAACCTTCTAAACCTGATTAGAACGTCATTCCCCTGTAGAGGGGAATCTTGTCAAATGTCAAATAATTATTTGACATTTTTTCAAACAACCTGATGTCTCGAAATCAAGAAATGGAAGAACCTTTGCGGTTAATCTACCATTTCTTTATAAATCACCTCGTCCTTTGGAACATCCTGATTAAGCTTTTTCCCTACAACATGCTCTCTCTCCGCCCACTTAAACCCATCACCCGGGCTTAACATATGCAAATCCTCTTCTTTGATGATATCTCCTTTCTTAAGCTCTTTTTTAGTGGCTATGGAACGCTCTAATTTGATTTTAGCTGCTTCTACTGCCTCACTGGTTTCTTTTTTCTTATCTCCCAGTGCCATTTCAAGATTTCGGATATCCCTCACCATTCTATACATCCCATCTGGCGCTAAAGAACCCTTTTGATCAGTCCCTTTCATGCTGCGGTCTAAAGTGATATGCTTTTCAATTACTTCAGCTCCCATGGCAACTGCTGCAGTAGGGATTGAAATTCCAATAGAATGATCGGAATAGCCAATGGTATAATCTGGATAGCATTCTTTTAAAAAATGAATACTGTTGAGGTTTATATTTTTATATTCTGATGGGTATTGCGAGAGACAATGTAAAATTGTAATCTTTTCGTGATGTTTGGTTATGACTTCCAATGCATTATCGATTTCCTTTACTCCGCCCATTCCCGTTGAAAAAATAATAGGAATTTTGGTTTCAGCCAGGGCTTCCAATAAAGGTAGATTAGTTAAATCACGGCTGGCTACTTTTAATCTGTCCGGTTCAAAATAGCGCAACATAGACAGGCAACCTGTGGCACAAAGGGTTTCCACAAAATCAAGCCCGTAGCTTTTGGCGTATTTATACAATTCAAAATGCTGTTCGTCATTTAATTCTAAAGCAGCACGATGTTCCCCATAAGTAGCCCCGAAGCTATTGGGGTTATCATAAGGTTTAGCCATAGCCGAAGCTGAAAGCTCCTCACTTAAATCCCGTTTGGTCAGTTTAACTGCATCCCAAGGCTTGAGTTCCTGCCCAAAAAGCGGATCTACCACTTCTTTGGCTGCTTTATCGAATAATAATTTGGCTATATCTACGGAGCCGTTGTGGTTTTGGCCGATTTCTCCGATTAAGTATGTGTTCTTCATAGACATTTGGTTTCACGCAAAGAGCGCTAAGATTTAAAATGCAAAGTGAGCAAAGATTTTATTAAAATTAAAGTTAATTGCAAGGCATTAACTAAACAAATAATGCCTTCATGAATTGAATTATAGTATCTGTTTCTTTTTTATTTTTTTCTTTGCGCCCTTTGCGTCAAATCTCTTCTGCGGTCTCCCGATGCTGCGATGCGGGACAGGTTTGCGTGAAACCTTACTTACTGAACTTAGCTATCCCCTCTCCCATCACCGCCTTAATCTCCTCATGCTCATCAGCTGTTCTCACTAAATTATCCAAAGAAAAATCCCCTCCATTATTTTGAATGATTTCATAGAGCTTCTGCATATTTTCAAAATCTTCAGGTGTATCAATGGTAAACCTCAAATCTTTTCGGTTTTTGATTATCTCAGGTGCTGGTAGCAATTTCACATAAAATTTTTCAGGATTTCCATATATATAATTCGTCACATGCTCTCTATAGAAGGTTCCATTTTCAAGCTTTTCAGTTTCTTCATGTGCTTTTACCAATGCTTTTCTGCTTACAATTTCAGGATATAAACCCCAATGAGTTCGAATGGCTGGAGTACCCTCAGCATCAGCATAAGAAATATAATCAGTCTCAGAACTCATAGCCTTTAAAAACTCATTAATACTGCCAAGTTGCATAAAAGGATTATCAGAGCATATTCTCACTATAAAATCAGCATCTGAAGCCTCAATAAAACGGCTTAATACATCTACCTCACTACCTCTGAAAAGTCCGACCTGATGTTGCTTTGCAAAATCTTCAATTTTATCGTCAGCTGGCTGATTGGTTGTAGCAATAAGTAATGGAAAATTAGAATTTTTCTTAAAGGCTTTAAGTTGAATATCTAATATACTATCATGATTATAAAAAGGGGTTAAAACCTTTTTAGGCATGCGGGTGGAAGAAAGACGGGCTTGGATGATGACTTGGATATTAAGCATTAGTATTCAATTTCATAATCAAAATATTCAAAATCTTTTTTATAGAAATTAATCACCTTTTGTTTAAAGGATTCATCTTTAAAATAATCAATTTCTTTCCTTTTTGATTGATTTAGATGTGGAACCGAAACATTCGATATATCTAATTTAGAACAGAGTTGTTCTACATCATTTTCTAAGTTTTCAAATTTTAAAACAAAATCGACCCTTTTACTGGACATAATATGGTTAGAATAATCAATTTGTGGTCTGATGGCATAAGGTTCTTTTGAAAACACCTCAAAATATTTTTCAAAAGAGAATTGATGTAGTTCCGGATATTTTTGTAAAAAATGACCTTGGTATGATTCTTTAGTATGATAATTATAGGAACTAATTAATCGATCAATAGGATGCCTAACTACTAAAACTGAAAAATACGATTCCCAAGTTCTTTTGTTGACTAAAAAAGATGGGGTTTGATGACTTGTTGATTCGCCTTCTTTTAATTCTATTCCCAATAACTTTATTAAACTATTACCTGCTGCTTTCGGGTTATGAATGAAAATGATTTCTTTGCTATTTAGGACATTCGTTGGGAATTCCTTTCTAAATAGACTAAAATATAAATATTTCAATATCGAAAGCAACTTAACTTAATTTAGTTTTAAAGTAATTAATATATCTATCTGCAATAATCACAGAATCATGGTAATTTTTTAAATACATTCTCGAACGTTCAGAATTCTTATTTAACAATTTAGGATTTTCAATTATAGCTTCCATTTCAGAAATAATCTGATCTACATTTGGAATAATGTTTATAATTGGGCAACCAGAACTGTTTAGACTATCAAGAGCTTCATTTTCTGCACCACTCATTACTGTCTTTCCAGAATTTAAAGAATATAAAGCATTCATTCCATAAGAATAGCTGTTCGTTTGATCAATTACTACATTAGACTTATTCAAAATTTCAATATATTCATTAAAAGGTAATTTTCTAGAACATATCAGCTCTACTTTATCCGAATATTTCATCTGTATGTGATGAAATGCTTTTTCTATATATTCAGAACCTTTAAAACCAAACCTACTAATTCCATGAAAAAAAGTCAGTTTGTCATTTATAGTTTGAGTTATATTATTTGAATTACCTACGTGAAAAGGTAAAGGTATTGTTTTTGTTTTGTCAGGAAATAACATTTTGTACGATCCTTCATAATCATACATAACAGGGATTATACCATCAACTGATTCTGCCACAAATCTATTAAAATCATAAGCCTTGTCAGAAAGCTTAAATTGCAAAAAAGGATTCCAATCATGTTTCAACATATCATTGTAAGGAGTGTACCTCATATATTCATTTGAATGCCTCCAAAAAAAAGGATCCATAGTAGCACCAATAAGAAAGGACGCTCCATTATTTTTAAATATACGCTTATAAAAATCTTTACGTGGAAAATAATTTTTATAGAAAACTAATGGATCAATTAGAAGGACAATATCATACCCACATAATTTATCTAGTAATGAATAGGGATGAATTCTATCTGTTAAAACGTTTCGTTTTTTGGGTGAAAGTTTTAAATCATATTGAAATTTTTTCCACCCTACAGATGAAACTGCTATCGTTAGCTCATGTCCAAGCTCCTGAAGTCCTGCTTTTAAATTTCTGCCGAAACCACTAAAATCACCTATAAGTAATATATTCAACTAATTAGAATTAATTTACTAGTTATAATTACAATTTCAATTATTAAAAAAAGTTTATGATTTTTTTACATACAAACTCAATCTGTTGGTTTGTCATACCTGGATATAATGGCAAGCTCAAACAGTTATTAGCTAGCCTTTCTGCTATCGGAAAATCACCTTTTTGATATCCTAAAGTTTGGTAAGCTTCTTGCAAATGAGGTGGTACAGGATAATGAATAAGCGTGCCAATTCCTTTATTTTTTAAATATTCCATAAGCTCTTCACGCTTATTAGTTTTCACTACAAATAAATGAAAAACATGGTCAGCTTCAGAGTGAATATATGGAACTTCAAATCCTTCTATGTTAGATAGGTTTTCAATATAAATCTTTGCTAACTCTTGTCTTTCATCCGTCCATTGATCTATGTATTTTAATTTTAAATTTAAAACACCAGCCTGTAGCTCATCTATTCTATTATTAACACCTTGATATTTATTATAATATTTTTTTTCAGATCCGTAATTTCTTAATGCCTTAACTTTTTCAAATAATTTAATATTATTTGTAGTAATAGCCCCAGCTTCCCCTAATGCCCCTAAATTTTTTCCTGGATAAAAACTTGTTCCATTTATATGTCCCCAAGAACCTGTTTTTTTACTTTTATAAGTAGCCCCATGTGCCTGAGCATTATCTTCAATCACATAAAGATTGTATTTATTAGCAATTTCCATAATTTTATCCATTTCACAAGATTGACCAAATAAATGAACTGGTAAAATAGCTTTTGTTTTAGAAGTGATCTTTTCTTTAATCAAACTTGGATCTAAATTGAAGGTTCTTTCATCTGGCTCAACAAATACAGGGACTAAATTATTATGCGTTATGGCTAAAATTGAAGCTATATAAGTATTGCTTGGTACAATGATTTCATCGCCATCTTTCAGATTCAAGGCTTTAAGTGAAAGAATTAGAGCATCAAGACCATTACTAACACCTACCGAATATTTTACATCATTCCATTCAGCAAAATTTAATTCAAATTCTTCCGTATTTTTACCCAATACATACCAATTTGAATCATAAAAATCTTCAAATACTTTTAATATTTCTGGCTTAATCTGACTATGCATGCCGGAAAAAGAGAAAAAAGGAATATCACTCATGAAACTGCTATTAAATTGTTATCTTCATCAAATTCATACCGCTTATTGGCTTTTTCGTCTTTTAAATCATTATTTAAACGTTTCCCTTCCTTAGTGATATACCCGATCTGTTTAGCAGGATTGCCTACCCATACCGAAAATGGCGAAATGTCTTTCACCACTACACTACCTGCTCCAATTAATGAATATTGACCAATAGTTAGTCCAGATAAGATGGTAGCATTTGCTCCAATCGATGCCCCCTCTTCAATTTTACATCCTTGAAATTTTGAAGGATACTGTTTTGACCTCGGATATAGGTCGTTAACGAAGGTGTCATTAGGCCCAATAAAAACATTATTCTGAGCTTCAATCCCGTCCCACAAATAAACACCACTTTTAACTGTGACATTATCTCCTACAAACACATCATTCTCTATAAAACAATGACAATTAATATTACAATTTTTGCCAATTCTAGCACCCGCTAAAATCACTACATATTGCCAGATCAATGTATCTGAACCAATATTTTTAGTCTTTACATCTGATAATTCATGAATCATGTATATAATTTAAATATTCTTGATAATCCCTTATATAATCCTCCGCATCATATTCATGAGATGCTAAAACTAAACAAACAGACCCCGATGAAAAATTAATTTCTGAAGCCCATATTCCAGGTGGAATATGTAATCCAATATAGGGTTGATTTAATTGAATTTGTCTTTTAGTCAACCCATCATCCAATAATAATTCAAAAGCACCGCTTATAGCTATTAATAACTGATGACATTCTTTATGTGCATAAGCCCCTCTTGATTCACCTCCTGGAATATCATATAAATAAAAAACTCTCTTGACTGCAAAAGGAATTTCTTCATTATTATTAATTGCTGTAATATGTCCATTTCGATCCCCTACTTTTGGGAATTGCAAAACATCACAATTATATACCTTAGTCATGTTAGTCTAATTTAAAAAATTCATCCTCATTACGAATATAATCATCTGAATTAAATTTATGGCTACTTAAATGTAGACCTACAGCATTTGTCGAAAAATTCTCCATACGTCTCCATGTATTAGCTGGTAAATATAGCCCATAATAAGACCTATTCATAGAATATTTGATTTCTTCATTCTTCTTGGTAGAAATTATGATGTCAAAACTTCCGCTTAAGGCAATAATTACTTCTTCTTGCTCCTTATAAGCATGACCACCCCTTTTTTCACCGCCGGGAACATCATATGTCCAAAAAACTCTTTGAATTTCAAATGGAATTTGATCTTGCTTTTGAAGAAAAGTTAAATTACCACGGGGGTCTTCTATTTTTGGGAATTGTAATATTTTCATTCTCCAGAAAATCTTTTGTGTGTAAATAAGTGTCTTAAAATCATTATAAATAATTTCAACTGAGTTCTAGCAGGACTGTTATTATTAAAAATAGTATAAGCGTAAATAGTAGCTCGTAATAAACTATAACACATAACTTTTAAAAGGGAAATATTACTCCATTGAAAATGTTTTAATAACAATTTCCTGTTTTTTAAATAATTAGAGTACTTAATATCCATTCTTAATGAAGAATCTGCACCCTTCCCATTCATTCTATATATGCTCATTGCATCACTAAAAACGTATAAATCGCCCTTAAATGCTAACATCGTCAATAACGGTAAATCACCTGAATTGAAATTTATAAGTTCTTCGTAATTTACGATGTGGTTACGAAACAAAAAGGTACTTGTATTCACTTGATTTGATAAGAATACTTTATAAGGAGTAATTTTATGATCTGTTGTGAAAACCCTAACGGGCACAATTTTATTAGATTTTGTTAAACCATGGCAAGAATGTCCTATAAAAATATTCTTTTTATTCTTATCTAAAAAATTTACTTGTTTATGTAATTTAAGAGGATCTGTCCAAAAATCATCACCATCACATAAAGCTATATATTTACCTTTACAGCGTTTTAAGAGATCAATAAAATTAGGCATCATCCCAATATTTTTTTCTCTTTTTATGTAAGTTATCCAGTGTCCATTAGGGTGATTAATTATTATATCTTTTACAATTTTGTAGGTATTATCTGGTGAACAATCATCACCAACTAAAAGACTTACCTTGAAATCAGTCTTTTGACTTAAAACTCCTTCAATAGCTTCTCTTATGTCAGCTTCATGTTTATAAGTAACCATACAAACCGAAACTAGTTCTACTTGCTTTTCACTCATTTGAAACAAGGGTTTTAGCCTTTTGGATCAAGTCTTTCTTCCTCTCTTTTATATATCGAACAGGCGAACCAATATAGATCCCCCAAGATTCTATATTTCGAGAAACTAATGATAAGGCTCCTACTGCTGTTCCCTCACCCACTATCACCCCAGGAAGAATAACTGTCCCGGCACCTATTAGAGAATATTTTTCGAAAATAACAGGCCGGTGATCAACATTCTTATATTCCTCTGGTATTGTTGGTTAGGACTAAATATTCACCACTATAATCATCACTACTTGAATAAACAGCAGATTTTGAACTAATCCCAACATAATCTTGTACTTCAATTAATTCTTTCCCTATAAGGGATACGTAACAAGCTATATGTACGTAATTTCTTATTCTAATACCACCCTCTCCTGCTGATAAAATACAAAAATCATCAATTCTAACATTTGAACCTATGCTAATATTAGCTGGATTGTAGATAGAAACCTTATCGGAAATCTGTACATTTTCTCCTAATTCTTTAAAGCCAATTTTTTGCAGTTCTAGTTTAGATAAAAAAGCCATAATATTTATTTATAATTTACACTTCTTAATAAAATTCTTGATATCATGTCCTGCTCTTCTCTACTTAAAGTATAATATAAAGGTAAACACAGGATTTTTCTAGAAATTTTGTCGGACACCTTAGTATTGGATTTTTCAACATAATCTAAACTGCTCAAAGATGGATAAAAATACCTTCTGGGAAAAATCTCATTTATTTCGAGCTCTTTTTTAGACCGTATACAAGTTTCTTCATCATTAAAAATTATTGGATAATATGCGAAATTAAAGTTACAATTTTCTTGTATTTTTGGCTTACGTACGATTAAATTCTCAAGTGTTTTATCATAATATGAGGCTTGTGATTTTCTTTTAGCAATAATCAAACTTATATCATCCAATACACATAAACCCATGGCAGCATGGAACTCAGAATTTTTTCCATTTATCCCGACCCCATTAAACTTTTCAGGACCGTCATGTCCAAAATTACGCATATAAGCCATACGTTTTAAAAGTTCCGGTTTTTTTGTAATGACCAATCCTCCCTCCACAGAATGCATTAATTTAGTGGCATGTAAACTGGTAATACTGACATCACCGTATTCAAAAATACTTTTATCTTTATATTTAGTACCAAAGCAGTGTGCAGCATCATAAATCACTTTTAAATTATGCTTATTGGCAATTGTATCTATAGCGTCAATATCGCATGCATTGCCAAAACAATGCGTAGCTAAAATGGCTGAAGTCTTATCAGTAATAGCAGTTTCAATTTTTGTTGGATCTATGTTTAATGTATGTTCATCAATGTCCACAAAAACAGGGGTGCAGCCTTCCCAAACAATGCTGCTGGTAGTAGCCACATAAGAAAATGGAGTGGTAATGATTTCACCTTTCAAATCCAGCGCTTTTATAGCTAATTGTAATGCTATGGTACCATTGCTAACATAAAGTAAATGATCAAGTCCTAAATATTCTTTTAAACGTAATTCAAATTCATTCACTAATGGCCCATTATTGGTTAACCAATGGCGTTGATAAATACCAGAAATATATTGTTGATATTTTTCTAAAGGCGGTAAATAGGGTTTTGTTACAGGTATCATTTTGCTTTTATATTTTCAGTCTTATTTTCCCAAGGGAAATCTAAATAAGGTGAATCGACACCTATAAAGTTAGTGAATTTTTGATAGCTTTCTTTCTGTGACAAATTAAGTTCAATAAAGTGATCTGAAGTACTGAAAAATTCTTTAGCCTCTCTATTATATTTTATATACCTTTCTTGAAGGTTTTCGCGATTATATGGATCCTGCTCAGAAACATCAAAGTTATATTTCATAGCCTCCCACATCCAACCAGGCCAAACATATTCTGCTCTTTTTAATTCCTCTGCTGTAGCCACACAATTATTTGAAAACTTCTTTGCATGAAACTTTGTAATAGAATTCACCCACTGCTCAGGCGAATCTCTGATTGTCAAAATAAATTTAGCATCAGGGTATTTTTCAAAGAGCACCTTATATATATCAAAAAAGCTGAATGGAACATCTTGGAATACCTCAGCAGTATCACAATAATTTAAAAATGTATTATAATTCCTATTTATAATATCTTTTAAAAGTCTCTCAGCTTTTCTTTGATTTCCAACTTTAAAACCTAAATCTTGAAAAGCTCTTTTTAAAGAGGTTGTTCCAGTTTTATTCAGTCCTATACAAAAATACTTTTGTCTATTCTTGTATTTAATTGGATCAAAATAATCTTCCTTAAAATCCTTAAGCTTATTTAATACGCCTCTATTTAGCATAGAATTTTGATTTAAAATTTGAAATTATAAATAAAAAACCTTCAGATTTTATGATATGACTATAAAGCAAGTAACCTACAATATATAAAACACATAGTAATGCCCTTTTTAATAAATTGTCAAAATAAGGCAATTGATACAAGAAAATAATGATAATCAATGGTAAAATACCCTCAAATATTTTTCGAAAGTGCTTTTTAATTTCCAATCCTGTATATTTATTTAAAAAATAAATATTTGTAGCAGTTAAGAAATAGTAAGTAATCACTACTCCAATTGTAAACTCATATATACCATAAAAATAGGCTATTAATAAGGGAATCACTCTAACCAATTTTCTAAAAATACCTATTATAAAATTTTCTCTTGATTTTCCTTTACTCATGAAAGCATTAACCATCATTGAATTTAATGGATAGGTACACACACCAATTATTAGTATTTGAAAAATGGGTACAGATGGGTACCATTTTTGTCCAAATAGTATAATGATTATGTCTTCTCCCATAACATATAGCATACCTGTCAGTAAAAAACTAGTAAAAGAAATTACAGAGATTACCTTGAAATAGACTCTTGCGTACTCACTTACATCGTCTTGCAATTTTGAAAGCACTGGATAGAAAATTTTTGTGAGACTCCCTGAAGAATAAGTAGTAACAAGCTGCTGAAGAGACATAGCTCTAGTATAAAATCCTAAGGTTGCTGGAGAAAACACTTTACCAATCATTAAAATATCTATTCTTTGAAAAATGGTAGAAATAAATCGGTCAAAAAACACAAATGAACTAAAGGCTGTTAACTTTTTAACCTCAATTAATGAAAAATTAAAGTCAGGTTTCCATTTTGAAGTAGTCCACAATAAAATTGTACTTAGAACTCCTGTGCTAATTTGTTGAATAACCAAAGCGTAAACACCATAACCCAGAAATGCAAATATTACCCCCAATACACCGCCGATTGCACTGGCAATTACTGTACGCAGGGTCAATATTTTGAAATTCAATTCCCTTTGTAGGATGGCCTGTTGAACCAGATTAAGGGAATTAAAAACAAAAATCAACGAAAGCCACTGTACCAATTCTGTTATTTGGTTACTTTCATAAAATGCCCCTACCAAAGGTGCAGCAAAATAAAAAATTGCTGTTAAAACAAATCCAGCAAATACATTTAGGTAAAAAACAGAGCTATACGTTAAATTAGTGTTCGCTTTATTTTGGATTAATGCAGATGAAAAACCCACATCAATGAAAACCTGGCTAATGCTGATAAAAACCATAGCCATTCCTACCAAGCCAAATTCAGCAGGTTCTAATAAACGAGCTAGAAAAATAGAAATAATGAAACCACTTCCCTGACGCATAATAGTTCCTCCCATATCCCAGGCTAAAGCTGTGGCTGAGCGTTTTTTAAGTGAGCTCATTAAAGGTTTTTAAGTTTTCGGATTTGCAAGTTGTCTAGTTTTCAGTTATACTATTACTCTCATAATTAATTACTAATTTGTTTTCTTAGCTTCATCCTGTCTTTGCGGTTAGTCACAGTCTTTCCGATGAATACAGGACAGGTTGGCTGTCAAGCTACTTTATATAATAGTTCTCAAACCACTCCACAAACTCCCCTATCCCCTTTTCCAATGGAGTATTCGGTTGATAATTAAAATCATTGATTAAATCCTGTACGTCTGCATAAGTTTTTTGAACATCCCCGGGCTGCATGGGTAGAAATTCCTTTTCAGCAGTTTTGCCCATGGCTTTTTCCAATGCTTCTATATAGTCTAGAAGTTTAACCGGTTGGTTGTTGCCAATATTGTAGAGTCGGTAAGGCGCATTGGAACTGCCGGCATCGGGTATATTGGTGTCAAATGCTGCATTGCCTGTAGCGGGCTTATCCATAGCAGCCATTACGCCATTTACTATATCTCCCACATAGGTGAAATCCCTTTCCATTTCCCCATGATTAAAAACCTTTATTTTTTCTCCTTTTCTGATAGCTTCCGCAAAAAGGAAAAGAGCCATATCAGGTCTGCCCCAGCTGCCGTAAACGGTGAAAAAGCGTATGCCTGTAGTGGCAATATTAAATAAGTGGCTATAAGTATGCGCCATCATTTCATTGCTCTTTTTAGTGGCGGCATAAAGTGATAAAGGGTGGTCGGTATGGTGGTGTACTGAAAATGGCATGGCGGTATTGCTACCGTAAACGGAGCTGGAAGAGGCGTAAACTAAATGCTTAACGGGGTTATGTCTGCAAGCTTCCAATATATTTAGAAAGCCTTGTACGTTGGCGTCTAAATAAGCTTGTGGGTTTTCTACTGAATAGCGCACGCCTGCTTGTGCTGCCAGGTTAATCACGTGGTCAAATTGTTCCTCTTCAAATAATTGATATAGGTATTCTCTATCGCAAAGGTCGGCTTTCACAAATCGGAAATTCGGGTATTGCGAGCTAGTGACTAATTGATGGTCTTGAACGAGTTCTCTAGAGATCCCGAGTTCGTTGAGGCGGCCGTATTTGAGGTTTACATCATAGTAATCGTTGATGTTGTCGTAGCCGATAACGGTATCGCCTCGCTCAAGAAGAGCTCTGGTTAAATGGAAGCCAATGAACCCCGCTGAACCTGTTACTAATATTTTTTTCAAATTTCTAAGATTATATTTTTACAGCTAAAGCTGTTTTTTGATTAACCACAAAGTTGCACGAAAGCATTCACTAAGTTTACAAAGATTATATCAGCTAAAGCTGATTATTTTTTACCACAAAGAAATTAAAGAAAACAAAAGGACAGCCAAAGGCTGTTTATTTTTCTCGCTAAGGCGCTAAGGCGCTAAGGCGCAAAATTTACGCAAAGAGAATTTATGATTTATTCAGTAGATAAAAGTTACTAAGATTTTCAATTTCCAGACTTTTCTTTCTTTAAAAGATTGGAAAAATCTTCTAAGCCGATAGTGTTTAGTTTTGGGAAATCTATATCCTTTAGAATGTTAAAATGCTTGTCGTTAGTGACTAAATAATCTACTTGAGCAGCTAGTGCTAAATCAACAAATTTATTATCGTCTTTATCTTTCTGAATTAAGTTCCAATGATAAAAAGGCTCAGCGAATTTTACATTTTTTAAGCCTAATAGTAATTCGGCAAAATTAGATGCAATATTTGGATTTGTTTTATTTTCAATTATTTCAGTGTACTCATATAGAATCGAAGTACTCAAAAATAAGTCAAAATTCCCTGCTAAAAGTGAATCAAAAATTATTCTGTATGGAGAGCGGGTAGGTAAAGCAATCAAAATTATGTTAGTATCTAATACAATTTTCATTTGCTAGAACGCATATGTTCCTTTGACCATTCCTTCATTGTTTCCTCACTCCAGCCTTTTTCGTCCCAAAGTGCATCTACTTCTTTGGTAACTTTATCAGCGAAATATTTAGCAATCATTTCCCTTATTTCATCCCATTGCTCTTGTGGCAAATCATAACGAAACATCTTAAGGATTTCTAATTGAGTATTATTTAATGAATTTTCCATAATTGAATATACTTAATTTCTATATTATAGAAGCTTGATTAGCTTGGAAAAGTTCTGATTTGGGTACGAATTTCAAGCAATGGATTTGCAAATAATCTAAACTTCTTATTCTTCATCAAGAATTCTAAAAGTTCTTTTATCTACCTTTTTTGTACCGTAAAGTGGCTTCCCTATTATTTTTTCACCATCAGCTCCATTATGCACTAGCATTCCTTTCTTTACAGTCAAATAGCTTAAACCTAATGCTTTATTAAGCTTTATAGCATTCAAGCTAGCTTTCTTTTGTGCTTTTTTCAAAGCTTTTACATTGATTTCACTCATTATTGATAAGGTTTATAGACTTCTAATACTCTTTGTGTTTAAACGATAAGTTAATTTCGATGTTCTAAGGTCTTAATAAGTTCTAAGTAATAAAGCTATATAGAGTAATTACTAATTCTCTAATTATTAATTACTAATTATTCAAGAGCTCATCCCATCTATCATCTTCTTCACTTAGCCAATCCTCAGCTAATGATTTTTCAGATGCTATAAAAGGATAGTTTTTTTTGATTTCATATTCATTTATCTTAGAACTAGCGACTTTCTTAACAAAGTCAATATGCTTTAGAAATTGCAAAGCGTATTCTAAATCTGTATTTTCTTTCAACTTTATAATAATGTCTTGTCCCATGATTAGTTACTTTTTTTAAGCTCTAATTCTTTGTTATTTTTCTTTGCGACTCCCGACTTTCAGTACGGGACAGGGTGGTGTTTTCATGGTTCAATTCAGCCTTACTCTGTTAATTATTTAAACCACCCCGTCCTTCGGGCACCCCTCCTTTTTTAAGGAGGGGAACTGCTTCGAGCAAATTGACACTCTATATTTAAAAAGTTGTATTTCTCATCTATTTCTTAAAGTTTGGATTTTGCTAAAGCAAACTCTTAATATTAGGCACGAACCAGCTTCTCCCCTGTATTAGGGGAGATGTCCGAAGGACAAAGGGGTTTTATGAAGCAATCTCTATTCAACTTTTTCCTAGCTTTAGATTCCTGCCTCCCGACTTGCAGTGCGGGACAGGTTAAGTGGTTAAATATAGTTAATCAACAAAGGTTTCTTTTATAATGCTTTTAACTTCTTTTATCTCGGGTTTTGATAGTCTTCCTAAAGGCTTAATAATTCTTTGTTTATCAATAGTTCTGATCTGATCTAGCACAATCCAACCGATTTTGTTGTCATGTTTTATTTCCACTCGTGTGGGATAATTTTTTGAACTTGTCGCCATCGGGGCAATCACTATGGTTCTCAGGTATTTATTCATCTCATTCGGAGAAATCACAACGCAAGGTCTGGTTTTTTGGATTTCACTTCCGATTGTAGGATTCAAATTGACCAAAACAATTTCATACTGATTTATTTCCATTCGTTCAGATCTTCATCTTCAAAAACATCATTAAATAGTAATTTATCATCTTTATTCTCGGACATTTCCTTAAATGCTTCTTCCCATCCCATTCGAGCTTTTGAGAGCGGTTTTATAATAATCTGTCCTTTTTCTAAAATCAGATCAACCTTATCTTTTATGTTATATTTTTCTAAAATAGTCTTACTAAACCTGATTCCTTTAGAATTGCCAATCTTTACAACTGAAACTTCCATAATTCTTTTGCTTTACTGTAATTACAAAGTTACTACTTTATTTTACGACAAGAAGTCTAATCTGAAAAATGTTAATACAGCTAAAACTGTTTTTTGTTTAACCACAAAAGAGAAAACCTGCCGGCAGGGAAAACATAAGGACAGCCATAGGCTGTGAAAGTTTAACCACTGAGTTTCTCAAAGATTTTCACTAAGGTCACTGAGAGAATATCAGCTAAAGCTGTTCCGAAAGCTTTCGGAATAACCACAAAGCTACACGAAGTTATACACTAAGGAAACGAAGAAAAAAAGTCACAGACTATAAAAACTCTCGCAAACCTGCTCCTCATTCCAAGTCGGGAGCCACAAAGTTTTACGCTAAGGAATTAATTAATATCATTAATCAATTTTTGATTTGGATAGCTATTGCAAAATTGTTCACTGTAACGAACGATTTAAATTGATTATGTTCGTAGTGACGGAAATTACTAATTCTCTAATCATTAATCAATACTGTTTGTTCGTTCGTCATTGCGAGGAACGAAGCAATCTCAAGCTTGCTATTCGAACTGTAGATTGCTTCACCCTAAAGGGATTCGCAATGACGTTATGAGCCAACTAATTCGTAATATTTTTCTCTGTGAAACTTTGTGAAAAACTTAGAGCACTTAGTGGTTAAACTAACAGCCTTTGGCTGTCAATCAACTCTCCCATAGTAAAAGTCCTGCCTCCGCAGTGGGCACTTGTCCCATAAACTCCTGCGGGTTCATATACAAAAACCTTATTTTACGATCGATTTTCTTTTCCGCTATGCCCGTCATATTCGCTATATAATCGTAATTAAAATTATTGCCTACTAATAAAAAATCAATGATTCCGCCATCCACTCCTTTTGCGTAATCCCCAATTAAATATACCTTTTCCAATTGCCCTACTTTCCCTATGATCTGCTCGATCACTCGATCAATCCCGATATATTTCTTAATTATACTATGGATATCTTCAAATAAAGGATGTTGGGTATTGGCTTGATACACTTTCTTATTGCCTTTCACATCGGCCTTCAGCATCCCTGCTTCCTCAAATTTATTGAGCTCCAGGCGAATAGCATTGGTGCTTTCCCCAAACTCTCCTTCCAAAGAACGCAAATAGCTCTTAGTCTGCGAATTCAGGAAGAATTTCAGCAGTAGCTTTATTCGGGTCTTGGATGTTATGAGGGTGTCTAGCACTTTATGTTGTCAGGTTGGCAAGTTTTCATGTGTACAGGTTTTCGTAGCGCAGCGGAGATCCCGAGAGGAACGAATCAGGAGAAGTGGTAAGTTTTTGCCAGTATTAATAAGCAATCTGCTTTTGTCCTTCTTTGTGCCTATAGGCTGTTAAAATTTGGTATAAGTTAGAAGTATTATCAATTATTAATTACTAATTATCTAAAGCTCCGCCCTTTCAGTCCCATTCAGGAACTTAGCACAGTGCTATTTTACTAACCGACATCCCTATAATCCCCTCAAGGAACACCGCTATAATCCCCTCAAGGGGATAGCTCTCACAGAATTAATATTGGTAGAAAACAATCAAATTATAGATGTTCTCTAATTTAGCAAAACCTATGTTAACTCTTATGATACTAAATGCAAATAACTGCATAAAGTATTGCAAAAACGAGTAAAATAACTACTCAATAATAAAATTAGAACTTTATATAATAATTTGCAATTACTGAGTTAAAAATATATCCAAATGTAAGTTTTGACCTGTTTTTTCTTATTTTTTACTTAATAGAGCTGCTAGTATATCAACCAGATTACTGGCATTTGTAGGATAACGGTCAGACGCGTGATGCGTCAGACCGTGGGCTAGCTTTATTTTCTTTGCGAAACTCCGTGAATAGCATTATTCTCTTCGTGTTTAGTAACACAGCCTGAGGCTGTCAGATTGTTTATTTTCTTTAATGTTGTAAAAGCTAACTTTTGGTCATTATTTCCTTATCGCCCCAGTCTGCCGCCAGGCAGGTTCGCGTCTTTGCGGTTAATCATAGCCTTCCCGAATGCGGAATAGGTTGGCTAATATTTTTCTATAACTGTCGCCAGCATCTTGCTGGTGATGACTAATAATGCCTCTGGCATAGATTACTGCTTGCATTAAGAGCGGAAATTAGCATTCCATAGGAAAACCGCCCGAGGCGGAAGTAGTTTCCACCAGCCGAAGGCAGGCGGAAGGGTGTAGAATTTATCTGGTAACGGTCAGACGCGTGATGCGTCAGACCGTAGGCTGACTTTATTTTCTTTGCGAAACTCCGTGAATAGCTTTGTTTTGTGGTTGTTAAATAGCCTTTGGCTATCAGATTGCTTCGTTGCTCTCGCAATAGCCTGTCACATATTTATCGGGAACGGTAATTACAATCTTTGTCAGTATTTCAAACACTCCATCTGTTCCGTGCGTCATTGCGAACCCTTTAGGGTGAAGCAATCTTCAGTAGCTATAAGCTGGCATTAGATTGCTTCGTGCCTCGCAATGACGGTAATTACAGTCTTTATCAGTGATTAACTGACCCCATCTGCTTAGAGCGATAATTATTAATCCCCTAATTATTAATTACTAATTAAAACCTAGCTTTCCTGGTAGTAGCCGTAACCATCTTTTCTTTTGCCATAGCCATATCCGTAACCATAGCCATAGCCATATCCGTAGCCATATCCGTAGCCATAACCAGGCCCAGCTTTTTTGATATCGTTGAAAAGGATGCTAATATCTTTAATTTTCCCTTTAGTGTACAATTCATTTGCCGCTACCACTGCTTCTTTAGGTGTATAATCTTGCCTTACCATAAAAATAGTATGGTCTGCAAATTTTGATAATACAAAAGCATCCGTTACTAAAGCAATGGGTGGGGAATCTATAATGATGAAATCATAGGTTTTAAATGCTTTGTCCAAGCTATTTTTCATGATATCTTTCATCAATAACTCACTAGGGTTGGGAGGAATAGGGCCTGCACTAAGTAAATCAAGATTATCAACTTCAGTAGTTTGCACCACTTCTTCCATTTCAGCCTGTCCAGAAAGTAAATTACTTAAGCCAAAGTCATTATGAAGATCAAAATCATCATAGATTTTTGGTCTACGCATATCGGCCCCTATCAATAAGGTTCGTCTACCCGATAGTGCTAAAACGGTGGCTAAATTGATAGTGGTGAAAGTTTTCCCTTCACCAGAAATAGAGGAGGTAACCAGGAAAATCTTTTTTTCTTTGCCTTCAGTATAAAAGTTTAGGTTTGAACGCAATGCCCTAAAAGACTCTGCTACTGCTGATCGAGGCTTTCGAAATACCACCAAATTATCCTGTAGTTTTTTATGGCCAATCCCTCCTATTACTTGAATAGAAGTTGCTCTTTCAATATCTTCTTTTGATTGAATTTTATTATTGAACAGCTCTAGAATAATGAAAAAGCCAATTGGAATTATTAAACCTATAACTAAGAAGATCAAATAATTCTGCGTGGTTTTAGGAGTAATAGGCCCACCAGCTAATTTAGGGGGATTCACAACTCTTATATCACTCGTGGTTGAAGCTTTTGAGATAGCAGCTTCTGCTCTTTTCTCCATTAAAAAAGTATATAGACCCTCTCTAAATGAATAATCTCTTTTAATGTTAATGAAGTCTTGCTGTAAGCCTGGCAATAATTTTAATTGATCTTCCAAAATCCGTTGCTGACGCTTCACAGATTTCTGCATAATCCCTCTTGTTTCTTCCAAAGTTTTAATGCTGCTTAAAATATTGGTTCGGAGTGCCTGCATTTCCTGCTTTTTGTCTTCTAAAACAGGATTGGCTGCTTTATCTTTTTGCTTAAAACGTTTAATTTCAATATCCAATTGCAACAGCTTACTTATCATTTCAGCTATTACCTGATCTTCTATCCCAACACTTTGAGGGGTAACTACCTGATCCATTTCATTATTTGGATCTCTTAAAAATTTTCTAAGATAGTTGTAGTATTGTTCTTGCACAGTATATTGCACTGCTTCTTCTTCAATTTCACGGAGATTTTCATATATCCTTAATGCTTCCCCATCCATATTGGTGACCACATTTTTCTTTTTAAATTTTGTTAATTTTTCCTCATAGAATTGTAAGGTATCAGATATCTCATTTAATTGATCGTCAATAAACTGAATGGTTTGGCTAGCTGTTTGATTTTTTCTGTCAATATCCAACTTTTGATATTTCTCTATAAAAGTGTTGAGAAAATCAATTTCTTTTCTGGGTTCAGGACCATTCAAACTCAGATTTAGCACTGAAGAACCTTGTTCAGCCCATTTGGCATTCAATTTAGATTGGTATTGCCCCGTAATGCTTTCAGGATCATTAAATCTAACTACATAGTATTTATTTAGATCTCCTTCGGAAATATCTCCAAGATTATTGAAGATTACTTTATGGCCATTGATTGGAATTAGCTCTCCAAACTGAAAAATTTTTTCCTCTTTTTGTTCATCGCCATCAGAAGTAAGCAATAGATTGGATAGTTTGAATTGCTTTTGATTTAAAAAAGTAATACCAACTGATTTCCCAAAAGGTAATTCGCTTCCATTTTCAGGGGTTACTTGAACTGGAAAATCAGGATTATAATATTCAGAACTTTTAATTTCTCCTTCACGATAGTAGGCCACCTGAAAATTTAATTCCTCTACAGCCGAACGGATAAGAGGAAAAGACTTAATGACATACATTTCATTGTAGAAATTCCTGTAAGGATCTGAAATCGCATTATTGTATAAAAACTTAGCCCCTACTTCCTCTTGATTCTCTTTAATCATGATGGAAGCCGTAACAGGATAAATACGAGTACTATAACGATTAATAATATAAGCAACCGACAAAGCAATTAAGGATGTAATCACAATAATATACCAGAATTTAATGACTTTATACAGCACCCTTTTAAAGTCAATTAGCTGACTTCCTTCGGTGGATGAAGTACCCATGCTTGGGTCGGCAAAATCAGAACTATATGGGTTAAATTGATTATCCAATATCTTTTATCTTGTAGCGCTTAAACCAAAAAAACTTCCGATAAATAAAACAGCAGAAACTGACGAAAGCAATAAACTTAAATTTTGACTGTAATACCTTCTGATAGGTCTTTGCCGCAATGGTGGAACAATAATAATATCATTTTGATAGACATAAAATTTTTCTGATTCTAGAAATTCTTCCTCTAATAAATCAATGTAAAAAACTTCAGCTTTATCCCCTTTTTGACGAATGACTTTTACGTTATCACGACTGGCCAGTTCCGTAAGGCCGCCTGCCATTCCTATGGCCTCCATAAAAGTTACCCTAGTATTTTGGGTAGTTACCACGCTTTCAGCATTTACTTCCCCTAAGATTGTAAATCTATAATTTAATAAACGTACTTTCACCACAGGATCTTCCACATATTGAGAAGCTATGCTTTGCAAGGTATCTTGCACCTCAAAAATGGTCATATCCTGCACTTTAATTTTTCCTACAACAGGAAAGCCAATTTGACCTTGTGGATCTACCAATTCTCCTCTTAGACCTATTAAACCAGCTCCTCCACCACCACCGATATTTCCACCACCCATTCCAAAATCATTGAAGATGTCAAAATCCTCTTCGGTTATGCTTTTGAATTGGACTGAAAGTATATCCTGCGGTTGGATTTTATAATCGTGATAGGTTAAATCATATTCCCTTAAAACCGTGTCTTTGGGCTGATTTTCATGTAAATTATCTTTTTGTAGATATACCAAACGTTTGTTGCCTACACAAGAAGCAAATAGTATGGCTACAAGAATAAATAATGTAATATTTCTAATCAATGTATATGTTTTTCAAATGACAAAAGTAGGGATTTAAATTAGTAATTAATAATTAGAGAATTAATAATTGGTGCAAAAATTTCAGTATTTGTTTCTTAAGCAACATCAAGCTTACCTCAACTTTCTTCCTTCAAAATCAAGGTGCTTTCAGAAAATCAAACTTCACCCTCTGAGCTTCCCTTTCTATATAATTTTCAACAAGCTATATTTTCTGGTTTTCTTCATTAAGAATTATGGATAAAGACAGCTTATGCCGAACATTCTGCTATAAAATTCCATAAAGCCATAATGGGGAAAGCTCTCTGATTAATGTCCGACATTGATAATGTCTGACATAAGCACGGAAATTAGCCCATGTTAGACATTTTATCGCAGCGGTATCCTTTCATCAATCTTCAATTTCAAGCCTGATCCTTTAGCGTTTATTCATAAGGCTAGCCCATGTCGGACATTCTGCTACAGAATTCTATAATGCCATAATAGGGAAAGCTCCCTGCTTAATGTCCGACATAAGCACGGATGCTGGTCTATGTCAGTCATTATATTAAGCTGATTTTTTTCATCTATATGTTTTCCTCTGGCTACCTTTGTTTAGGTTTATTGATGAGATTAGTCTATGTCGGACATTTAATGGCTATGAAAAGCAAAAGAGTCGTAAGCCTAGTGATTAATGTCCGACATTGAGAATGTCTGACATAAGCACGGAAATAAAAATAGTAGAATCTATTTTTTCATCATAAAAAAAGGACCTAAAACAAAAAGCCCGCTTGAAGAAATTTCAAGCGGGCTTTTGTAGTATGAGAGAGCCTCCTGTCGGGCTCGAACCAACGACCTACTCATTACAAGTGAGTTGCTCTACCAACTGAGCTAAGGAGGCTTAAAATATATTTAGAACGGATTCTAAACGCTTTTTTCAGTTTTTAACCTTTTGTTATCCCTGAATGCGGATGCAAATATAAAGGCTGTTTTTATTAATCCAAACCCATATTCAGAAAAATATTAAAGAATTTTTCAATCTATCGAACGAACTATTCGTAACTGCTTCTTTAACAGTGAGATTTCCTTTTCTGCGTCTTCTATTTTTTCTTCAAAATCTTTTTTCAATTTGTCTGCAGTCTTTGAAGAAGCAAAAAATTCCATATTGTTTTTCCAAGTGACAATGTCATTCTGCAAATCAGCAATCTTCTTTCTGATGGAGTTCTCCTTCTGATTTAACTTACGATCAGAATTTGGCCCAGCCATTATTTTAGTCAACTGCGCCATCAACTTCACCTTTTCCTTTTGCTCTTCGCTTAATACTTCTTCTGATTTGTCAATAAAGTTTTGAATTGCATTTGAAAAGTCTTCTTTAACTTTCTGAATCGCTTCTTTAGGCACAAATCCAATCTTGCCATAAGCTTGTTCATAAGCTTCCAGTTGATCCAAATCTCCAGGCTCTAAACCATTGATTTGAACAATGATGTCTTCTTTGGCTTTTAAATTCTCTTCATATTCTTTTTGAGCATCTTTGGAACCTGCTCTTTTGTTTTCGAAGAATTTATCACAAGCAGCCTTAAATTCTTTATAAATACTTTCTCTAAATTTCTCAGGTACTGGCCCAACTTCTTTCCACTGCCGCTGTAAGCCTTTTAACTGATCAGCTGTTTTATTCCATTCAGTGCTTTCAGAAAGTTCTTTTGCTTTCTCCACAAACTCCTGCTTTTTCTTTAAGTTTTCTTCGCGCATGCCGTCCAATCGCTTGAAAAACTCATGTTTATTGGCAAAGAATTGCTTAAAATTGCCCCAGAAATTCTTATTGATCTCTTTGGCATTTTCTTTAGGTACTTGGCCAGTGGCTTCCCATTCTTTTTGAATAGCTAAAATTTCCTTGGTTTTAGCATTCCATTCTTTAATTCTATCAGAATCAAATTCTAAAAATGGTTTTAGCTTTTCAATGATCTGTTCCTTCTTTTCAAGGTTTTCTGTTTGAATTTCTTTTAAATTCTTAACAAACTCCTTACGCTTTTCATAGATTGCATCGGAAGCAGCTTTAAACCTTTGCCAAAGCGGCTCTTGTTCTTCCTTAGGAACTGGCCCTATATGTTTATATTCTTCATGTAAGTCATTTAAATGCTTAATAGCATAAGGAACATCCTCAGATTGTGCTAATTCTTCTGCCTTAACACAAAGCTCTATTTTAGCTTCTAAATTTTTCTTTCTGTCGAGTTCTTTTAATTCAAAAAGAATACTTCTTTGATCATAATACCGATCTAAAAGAGCATTGTAGTTCGCCCATAACGTTTTGGATTGATTTCCTGGAACTGGGCCTACTGATTTCCATTCTTTTTGTATTTCTTTAATTACATTTAGGCTGGTGATGGTTTCTTCTCCATCTACTAACTCACGTAATTTATCTAATATCTCTAATTTTGTTTTAAGATTCTCGTCCTTTTGATGTTCGAGCTCCCTGTAGTGTTTCTTTCTTCTATCTCTGTATAACTGGAAATTTGCTTCAAAGCGTTCATTTAGCTCATCATGCTTCATCGCAAAATCAGCTTCTTCTCCCCCTTCAGCCAAAAATTTATCTAAAGCTTCCTTCTTTTCCGCTTCATAGATTTCATCAAATACAGGCTTTAGCTCGTTTATAATGCGATCTGCTTTCTTGAAATTATCACTTTTGGATATTTCTTTGATCGCTTCCACCAACTGCTCCTTATTAAATTCGGAATAATCAGGAAGTTCTTCGTCCTCATCTTGCCCCTCATGCTCATCATCTGAGCTAGCCTTATCAGATTCATCCTGTTTCTCTTGAGAATTAGCTTGCGCTGTTGGTTCACTATCCTGAGCTGAAGAATCATTTGGTGAATCTACTTCCTTGCTTTCAGTTACTGAAGCTTCAACTTCACCCTCTTCTATTGTAGAGTTTGCTTCTTCTTTTTGCTCTGGTGTTACAGCCTCATCTTGATTTTCTGATGTGGAATCCACATGCTCCTTCTCTTTATCCAATTCAGAATTATTTTCCTGCGGATTTTCAGAAGTACCTTTTTCGTCTATCATAATAATTTTACTTTCTCTCTAATATGCTACAATATTAAGTAAAAATTGTCAAAAGTTTCAATCAATTAAGGTTGGGGTCAGATGGGTAGTTGGCATAAATCTTAAACCTACCCCCCATTTTCTCCAAAATACTTTTCCAAAGGGTCTCTGGTGGACTATTAAAAATATATGAAGGATGGACTCCACGAGCTATAATCCAGCTGTTATGATCAATTTCTTCTTGTAGCTGATGTTCAGACCACCCACTATAGCCTACAAAAAAACGGGATTTCTCTTTATTGATTTCTCCCTTCAGCATCATAGTTTGCAAGACTTCAAAATTTCCGCCCCAGAATAGTCCATCAGTTATCTGCTGGCCACCAGCCTTCAATTCCTCAATATTATGAATAAAATGTAAAGTATTCTGTTGTACTGGCCCACCTACAAATAAATCTGCTTCAAAAGCCCCTATTTCCTGTAGTACTTCATCTACTTTTAGTATTGACAGCTTATTTAGAACAAAACCGAAAGAGCCTTCTTCATTATGTTCGCACAAGAGTATAACGGTCCTATCAAAGTTTTGATCAGGCAAAAAGGGTTCGGAGAGCAATAAATCTCCCTTTTGTGGTTGTTCAATATTTTTAAATTCAAAAAACTCCATTTAATGAAGAGCTGCTTTTAAAGGTAATGCTTTTAGGATTTCAGCTTCCGCCTCATTCATTTCTTCTAATCTATTATATACTTCTTCTTTATCAAAATAATGAAGCGCCATATCCACAAATATTTCTCCATGTTTGGCTTCGGAAGCCCACAATCTATGGTAGAATTTTCTTAAATCTCCTTCTGGCAATGCTTCATAAACCATTCTAAAACGTTCTGCTCCCCTTGTTTCCACTAAAGAGGCTAATAGCAAACGATCCATAAATCTTTCTTCTCTTCCTGAACGGCATATCTTGATTAAATCATCCACATAATAATCCTTCTCAATTTTATGGGGTAATTGTATTCCTTTTGATTGCATAATAGCATAAACATCCCGAAAATGTTCCAATTCCTCAACTGCAGTGTCGATTAATTCAGGAATTATCTCTAGTCTGTCAGGAAATTTCGCAACAAAACTCATGGCCATACCAGAAGCCTTACGCTCACAATTAGCATGATCTTGCAAGAAACTATCAAAATCAGCCATAACGGTATCAATCCATTCCTGACTGCTTTCTGCTTTTAAATCAATCCTTAACTTCATTTAGAAAAATAATTTTACTATTTATTCACCATTAATTGGAAACAATTCGAAACAATAATAATTTTAAAATCATTAAGCCGCTAATAATTTAAAGAGAAATCTCAAAAAAAATATATGCAACAATCCATAGCCGACATTCGAAAAGAGTACACTGCACTTTCCTTAAAAGCCTCTGAAGTAGATGCAAACCCTGTTGATCAGTTTTTAAGCTGGTTTGATATGGCCATAAATGCGGAAATAATGGACCCTAACGCCATGACTTTATCCACTATTGATGGGAACAAGCCTTCTTCTAGAATAGTACTTTTAAAGGGAGTGGAAAATGAAGAATTTGTATTTTATACTAATTATAATAGTGCAAAAGGTCATCAAATGGCGAGTTCTCCTTATGTTTCCTTAAATTTCTTTTGGCCGGAATTGGAAAGGCAAGTTAGAATTGAAGGCACTGTACAAAAAGTGGATAAGGCTACAAGTGATGCATATTTTAAAAGCAGACCAAGAGGGAGCCAAATTGGAGCATGGGTATCCCCTCAGAGTGAAACTATTGAAGGCAGAGAAGTTTTAAATAAGCGATTGGAAGAAATTGAACTGAAATTTAAAGATAAAGATGTTGAAAGACCTCCGCATTGGGGTGGTTATGCTGTAAAACCCAATTTGATAGAATTCTGGCAAGGCAGACCTAGCAGGCTGCACGATAGAATTCAATATACTTTTTCAGAAGCAAATAATTGGACGATAGAAAGACTAGCTCCTTAATGTCTAATTTATATTTCGAACGATACGCTTATCCCAATAGATTTATAGAAGAGCCCATAAAATTGGGTACTTTTATTAGCGTAGTGATCCCAGTCTATAAAGAAGAGCATATTGAACTCACTTTAAAATCATTAGTTGCTTGTGAAGAAACACAATTTCCTGTAGAAGTCATTTTAGTTGTTAACCATCCTGAAAATGCTACTGAAGATGTAAAAGAGCTAAGTTCGAGGACAGTAGAAGAGATTGAAGAATTTATTGCTCAAAATCCATCTGAATTAACTTTTCACATCATTAAAGCCTTTAATTTACCAGCTAAAAAAGCGGGAGTTGGATTAGCTAGAAAAATTGGAATGGATGAGGCGGCATTTAGATTAAATTCAATTAATCAAGATGGGGTGATTTTATGTTTTGATGCAGATAGCCAGTGTCTGCCTAATTATTTACAGCAAGTAGAAAAACATTTTTTGAATAAACCCAATTGTACTGGTGCATCCATTCATTATGAACATCCATTATATTTAGATAAAGGAGATATAAATGAAGCCATTATTCTATATGAACTTCACCTACGATATTATATCCAAGCATTGAATTTTACTGGATATCCTTATGCATTTCATACCATAGGTTCCAGTATGGCTGTACGTTCTTCGGTTTATCAAAAGCAAGGAGGCATGAATCAACGGAAAGCTGGAGAGGATTTTTATTTTCTTCATAAAATTATTCCGCTTGGTAATTTCCATAATATTTCTACTACAAAAGTGATCCCTTCTGCCAGGATATCGGATCGAGTTCCATTTGGTACTGGAAGAGCCATGCAAGAACATCAGAGTCAATCAAAAGACTTAAATCTAAGTTATGACTTTGAAAGCTTTAAAGTGATAAAGGAGTTTTTGGAGAAAATAGAAGATAAAAACTTCCTTGATAATATTCCTTTGCAGGTAATTCAGTTTTTAATGGTCTCCGATTTAATGAATGAGTTGGAGAAGATCAAATCTAAATCTAAAGATCCACAACACTTTAAAGAGCGGTTTTTTGAATGGTTTAATGGCTTTAAAATGCTGAAATTGGTTCATTACCTGAGAGATAATTACTTTCCTGAAAAGGAATTAGTCAATCAATCTAGTGAATTATTAAAAGAGATTGGTTTGCATAAAAGCAAAAAACTAACTGCTTTGGAATTGCTTGAGATTTACAGAAAAACGGACTCAAGGCTTTAGCACATCCTAAATTCAAATTCTATTCTGTATTTTCGTCTCGACTGTATAATAGACAGATTTACTTAAATTTAACCATAGTTAAACCCAACAAAGTAAGCTTTTCAAAATATTCCGGATTTTCAGAAATAATTTTTTACTGTATTCTTATACACTTCTATTTTGTACCTTTGTTCTACTATTAAATAAGCCATCTGAACTAGACTGTTAAAACCCATAGGTAAGATGAAACTTCTCAAAGAGTCTAGGCTAACTTTATAAGGTTAACCCAGGCTCTTTTGAATGTTATTGCATTTATCACTTGAATACAAGTTCATCTTTGTGCAATATTTATAAAAAATGAAGAGAATACTACTTTATATTTTAACGAGTTTAACACTACTTATTATTATAGCGATAGTAGTAGGGGCTTTTGAAGACAGGACAGATTATTCTCCAATTAATCACGGGGAAGCAATAATATTTGCTCACAGGGGTTATGTAAATTCTACGGTAGAAAATAGTACAGCGGCATTTTCAAAAAGCGATAGTCTAGGTTTTAATGCTATAGAAACAGATATTAGAAGTACAAAGGATGGTAAACTAATTATTTTTCATGACGCTTCATGTAAACGTCTATTAGGGATCGATGCCAATATTGATGATTTAAATTGGAATGAAATCAAAGAAAAACACTTGCTCTACAAAGGAAAAAAAACTGAAAACAAAGTTCTTTCTCTTGATATGTTTTTGAATCAAACTAGTCCAAAAAAGATATTATATCTTGATATTAAAAATACATCAAAAACAATTGCTGACTCTTTACTTTCTATTCTTGATAGACACCCAGAACATAAAAACATTATTATTGCAGACCATAATCTCCTATTTTTAAGTTATCTAAAAATTAATAAAGAAAATATTCGGGTGGCACTAGAGGGTTTTAATAAAGGTAAAGAATGGACTTTTTATATTATCCCAAAAAAAATCAAACCTGATTATTATGCAAGCTCTATGTCTAAAGTAGATGAAAACCATATGGGTTTTTTAAATGAACATAACTTAATTGATAAAAAAATAACATACGGTGTAGACCATACTAACATAAAGAAAGTCTTTGATTTAGGTATTACAAATATTATTCTTGATTACCATCATTCAATGGGGACACTTGATAGTTTGAAATCAAAAATAATGAAAATCAATTAAGTAAATGAAGACAAATAATAACTTCTTAAGATTAGTAAAGATCTATCTTTTAGTACTTACCATTTTTTCTATTTTTAGAATCTTATTGTTTTCAACAGAACTTGATAGAGTAGATTTAAACGAAATACAATTCGCAACAATTATTAAATCTTTTATAATGGGTGTTAGATTTGATATTGTCATTTCTAGTTACATCCTGTTAATTCCTGCATTAATATTATTCACTTTAGAAATCTTTCAAAATAAGAATAGATTAATTCTACAATTTATCTTCTATTGGATATTTATATTTTTTTCCATTGCATTTATTGTTTCATCAGCTGATATACCCTATTTCAATCAATTTTACGATAGGTTTTCGATTGGGGCATTTGAATGGATTGAAAATTTGAATTTTGTGGTTTCGATGATTATTCAGGAACCAAAATATTATCTAATACTAATACCTTTTTTTATTTTAGAGATTATTTTCTTCATTTTTCTAAAAAAAATATTTGCTGAAAAATCCAATCCTAAGCAAATTAATATTTATGTAAAAATTATTTTATCCTTAACGTTTCTACTTTTAATATTTGTAGGAATAAGAGGAAGAGTACAAAAGAAATCACCCATCAGAATAGGGACAGCGTATTTTTCGGATAATTCATTCTTAAATAAATTAGGATTAAATCCCTCATTCACTTTAATACGGAGCTATTTAGATAGTAAAAAAAGCAAGAACTCCACTATAAATTTAATGGACAGTCAAAAAGCAATAGAAAAAGTGCAAGGATATTTAAATATTGAAGATACTAATTACAACTCACCTATTGCAAGAAAAATTACATTTGACACCACTCTACAACAAAAACCTAACATAGTACTAATTCTTATGGAAAGTATGAGTGCTGCAAAAATGAAACGAGGCGGCAATAAAGACAATTTAACGCCATTTTTAGATAGCTTAGCAAACAATTCTATTTATTTTGAAAACATATACACCGCAGGAAAGCACACCTTTAATGGCGTTTTCAGTACTTTATTTTCTTTTCCTGGATTATATAGGCAGCATCCGATGAAAAAAATAGAGCAATATGATGGGATAAGTTCTACACTATTAAAAAATAATTATTCCACAACATACTTTACAACACATGATAGTCAATTTGATAATATTGAAGGATTTTTAAGGGCAAATGATTTTCAAAATATTATAAGTCAAAGTGATTATCCAAATTCAGAAATAAAAACAACCCTTGGAGTACCTGATGACTATATGTTTAGATATTCTATTCCTGTATTAAATAAATTGCACAAAAATGAAAAGCCATTTTTTGCGACATTTATGACCTCAAGCGATCATGGCCCCTATTATATTCCAGAATACTTTACACCAAATACTAATGATATTAAAAAGCAAATTACTGAATATGCGGATTGGTCTTTAAATAAATTTATGAAGATGAGTTCAAAAGAAGAATGGTTTGACAATACAATATTTGTATTTGTCGCGGACCATGGTGCTCCTATGAATGCAAAATATGATATTGCATTGAATTATTTCCACACACCCTTATTATTTTTTGCCCCTAAAATATTTAATCAAAACAAAACTTATAAAAACATTGGAAGTCAAATAGATATTTATCCAACATTAATGGGAATGTTAAAAACCCCCTATATAAATAATACATTGGGTATTGATTTAATTAATGAAAAAAGAAAATATGCCATTATTAATGATGATGATAAAATTGGAATTTTAGATACAACTTACTTCTGTATCTTAAAAAAGGATGATGCAAAATTATATAAATACAGAGAACAAGATAAAGTTGATTATTCAACTCAAAATAGAGCAGTAGTTGAAATGATGACGGAGTATGGAAAAGCTAATATGCAAGTTTTTCAGATGATGTTACTCAATAAACAAACCAAATTAAACAATATAAGTACTCCTCTAAAAAGCAAATAAATATAGTTGATCTACCCTATTTTTAGAAAAAATGTGGCTTAATGATAAGAATTAGCTAAAATAAGGCTTCATTTTCATTAGAATATGTACCTATGTCTTTTTAGGAAATCCTCCTTTAAATTAAGCCATTCAAATCTTTAACACCCAAATATCTCTCCACTGTAAAACCCTCAGCATAATTTACACCAATTATTTGACCAAATTCCATTGCTCTAGCTTCAATCATTTTCATAAATCTAGGACTTGAAATATAAGTTTCAGGCTCTTCTGAATCGGCTTTATAAAATTGAGAATCAAATGCTTTTATAGATTTCATTTTTTTATCCCACTGCTCACTAACATCCACTACAAAATCAGGAATGATCGGCAAACTTTGAATGTAATGATAAACTTTATTAGGCCTATAAGCTTCCTGAGCTTTACCATTATCATCAGTAGTTTCAAATTTCTTTAATCCAGCTAAAAAAACGGATTCTGAAATCAATTCAGATGCCCTACCATGATCAGGATGTCGGTCAGATATAGCATTAGCCAAAATAATATCAGGTTGATACTGTCTAATTTTTTTTACTATTTCAGTCTGATGGACTAAATCATTTTTAAAGAAAGCATCATCAAAGCCTAAATTTTCCCGAATTTTTATCCCCAAAATATCGGCACTTGCAGCGGCTTCATCTAATCGCTCCTCAGGAGTGCCTCGTGTTCCCATCTCCCCTTTTGTCAGATCGATTATACCAACATCCTCTCCCATTTCCACATGTTTGGCTAAAGTACCTGAACAAGCTAATTCTATATCATCTGGATGGGCTGCAAAAGCCAAAATATTTAATTTCATATTCAATTTCAATAACAAATATCTTATCTAATTACAATTACATAAGATGTATAAACATTTATAAGTTTAATAAAAAAGGAGAGTAAAAACTCTCCCTGCATATTTTAGGCTTTTTCAGCTACTTCTTCTTGTTCTTCTAATTCATCTTCTTTTTCAGCCAAAAATCTTTCAGCATCTAAAGCAGCCATACAGCCAGTTCCTGCTGCTGTTACAGCCTGACGATAAATAAAGTCTTGAGCATCACCAGAAGCAAAAACACCTTCTACTTTTGTCTTAGTACTTCCTGGCTTAGTAATGATATATCCTGCATCATTTAATTCCAAGAAATCTTTAAATATTTCAGTATTTGGTTTGTGACCAATAGCCACAAAGAATCCTGTTGCTTTTATTTCTGTTTTCTCGCCAGTTACATTATTCACCACTCTTACACCCTCAACTTCATCTTTACCTAAAACCTCTTCAGTTTCGGTATTCCATAGAATTTCGATGTTTTTGGCTTTTTCAACACGTCTTTGCATGATTTTAGAAGCTCTCATTTCATCTCTTCTAACGATCATGGTGACTTTATTACAAATATTGGACAAGTAGGTTGCTTCCTCGGCTGCAGTATCTCCTGCACCCACTACCACTACATCCTGTCCTTTGTAAAAGAAACCATCACAAACTGCACAGGCAGAAACGCCCATTCCATTAAGTCTTTGCTCAGATTCCAATCCTAACCATTTTGCAGATGCACCAGTAGAAATGATTACAGCATTAGCAGTAATTTCATGCTTATCATCAATAATAACTTTATGAGGATATCCGCTAAAATCAACCTTAGTTGCTAAGCCAAATCTCACATCAGTACCAAATCTTTCCGCTTGCTTTTGGAAATCCACCATCATTTGTGGTCCATTAATCCCATCAGGATAGCCTGGATAATTTTCAACATCATTGGTAATGGTCAATTGACCACCAGGCTGTCCACCTTGGTACATTACTGGTTTTAAACCTGCTCTTGCGGCATAAATTGCTGCGGTATAACCTGCAGGTCCTGAACCTATAATTAATACATTTACTTTTTCTTCTGTCATAACGCTCAATAATTTCTTGAATAATGTTACGGTCTTCTGCTAAAACAGATGTGAATTTAATTAATTAAATAAAAAAAGGTCTTAAAAAAGACCTTTTTATGTATCATTTGTTACGCAAATCTTATCCTAAGTAAGGCTTTAAGGCTTTACTTCTGGAAGTATGTCTAAGCCTTCTGATGGCTTTTTCTTTGATTTGACGTACTCTTTCTCTTGTTAAATTGAATTTCTCTCCTATTTCTTCAAGTGTCATAGAGTGCTCACCATTCAATCCAAAATAAAGCGTGATCACGTCCGCTTCTCTTTGAGTTAAAGTAGATAAAGCTCTTTGTACCTCTCTTCTTAATGAATCATTCATTAATTCATCATCAGGAGATTCTTCACCGTCATTTTCCAATACATCCAATAAGCTATTTTCCTCACCTTGAACGAAAGGCGCATCCATGGATACGTGACGACCAGAGATTTTCATGGTATCTACCACTTCATTAGAAGTAACCTCTAAAACTTCAGCTAACTCATCCGGAGATGGTTCTCTTTCAAACTTTTGCTCCAAAGTAGAGAAGGTTTTAGATATCTTATTCAAAGATCCTACTCTGTTCAATGGAAGACGTACAATACGAGATTGTTCCGCCAATGCTTGCAATATGGACTGTCTGATCCACCATACTGCATAAGAAATGAATTTAAAACCCCTTGTTTCGTCAAATCTTTGTGCTGCCTTGATCAAACCTAAGTTTCCTTCATTAATCAAGTCTCCTAAGGATAAACCTTGATTCTGATATTGTTTGGCCACAGACACTACGAAACGCAAATTGGCTTTAGTCAATTTTTCAAGTGCAAGTTGGTCACCTTGTTTAATCCGAACGGCTAAATCTACTTCTTCGTCCGGAGTCAACAAATCTACTTTCCCTATTTCTTGTAAGTATTTATCGAGGGATTGACTCTCCCGATTGGTGATTTGCTTGCTAATCTTGAGCTGTCTCATTAATTATTATTAGGTTTAAATTTAAACGAACTCTTAACATAGAGAAGGAACGAAACAGTTCCAACTCTACATCAAAAATGTAAATATTTCAGTAAAAATGAAATTATTTCTCTTCTTTTTCCGGCTTAGGCAATAATACCTTCCTTGATAATCTCAATTTTCCGGTCTTTTTATCGATATCAATCAACTTCACTTTCACCTCTTCTCCTATTTCTAAGATACCTTCTAAATTATCAATTTTCTCATGCTTGATTTCAGAAATATGCAATAGACCATCTTTACCTGGCATAATTTCAACAAAAGCACCATAAGGTTGAATAGCTTTCACTATTCCATCATATACCTCTCCTACTTCTGGTTTAGCAACAATACCTTTGATCCATTTAACCGCTTGATCTAAAGATTCTTTATTTACAGCAAAAACATTGATTTTACCGCCTTTTTCAGTTTCTTCGATTACTACAGTAGCACCTGTAGTTTTTTGGATTTCCTGTACTACTTTTCCTCCAGGTCCGATTACCGCACCGATCATCTCTCTATCGATTTCGATATTAACCACTCTTGGAGCATTTGGTTTATAATCTTCTCTAGGGGCAGCAATAGTCTTTAACATTTCATTTCTGATATGATCACGACCTTCTTTTGCTTGGTTCAATGCTTCCATCAACAATTCAGAAGAAAGTCCATCCACCTTGATATCCATTTGACAAGCCGTGATACCTTTTTCAGTACCCGTTACTTTAAAGTCCATGTCACCAATGTGATCTTCATCCCCTAAAATATCAGAAAGAATAGCATATTTTCCAGTTTCTGCATCAGAAATCAATCCCATTGCAATACCAGAAACGGGTGCTTTAATTGGAATACCAGCATCCATCAATCCTAATGAACCAGCACAAACTGTTGCCATAGAAGATGAACCATTTGATTCTAAAATATCAGAAACGATACGAATAGTATAAGGTAATTCTTCTGGAGAAGGTAAAATTTGCTTTAATGCTCTTAAAGCTAAGTTACCATGTCCTACTTCTCTTCTACCAGGACCTCTGTTTGGTCTTGCTTCACCAGTTGAGAATGCAGGGAAGTTATAATGTAAGATGAATTTATTATAGCCAGAATGAACTGCACCATCCACCATTTGCTCGTCTAATTTAGTACCAAGCGTTACAGTAGTGATTGATTGTGTTTCACCTCTAGTAAAAACAGCTGATCCGTGAGCAGAAGGCAAGTAATCTACTTCACTCCAAATTGGTCTGATTTCATCCAATTTTCTGCCATCAAGTCTGCTTCGAGTCTCTAAAGTTGCATTTCTAACTGCTTTCTTTTGAGTATCTTGAAAATATTTTTTAACCAGTGAAACACTGATTTCAGAATCTTCAGGAATAGCATCGATATAGCTGTCTCTGATTTCTTTGAAAAGTCTTCCTCTTTCATGTTTATCAGCTAATCCTTTTGCTGCAATATCAAAATATTGTTGATAGTACTTATCAAAAATTTCTTTCTCTAATTCAGGATTAGGTTCTTCTTCGTGGTTGTATTCTCTTTTCTCTGTTTTGCCAGCATCTTTAGCTAAATCTAATTGTGCTTGACACTGAGGCTTAATAGCTTCATGAGCAAAATTAATTGCTTCAACCATTTCAGCTTCAGAAATTTCTCTCATTTCGCCTTCAACCATCATGATGTTGTCAATGGTAGCAGCGATAATCATATCTATATCCGACTCTGCTAATTGCTTTGAGGTAGGATTGGCAATAAACTCACCATTTATGCGTGCAACTCTCACTTCAGAAATAGGTCCTTCAAAAGGAATGTCTGAAGCAGTTAAAGCCGCAGAAGCTGCCAATGCAGCTAATGAATCTGGTAAATCATCTTCACCCAAAGAAAATAACTGGATCATTACTTGAGTTTCTGAATGGTAATCAGATGGGAATAATGGACGTAAAGCTCTGTCCACTAATCGGGATGTTAAAACTTCATAATCAGAAAGTTTTCCTTCTCTTTTTAAGAATCCACCAGGTATTTTACCGGAAGAAGCGAATTTTTCTTGATAATCTACAGACATTGGAAGGAAATCCACTCCTTCTTTAGCTTCTTGGTTGGAAACAACGGTAGCCAAAATCATGGTATCACCCATTCTTACTTCTACTGATCCGTCCGCTTGTTTTGCTAATTTTCCTGTTTCTATGCTTATTTCCCTTCCATCAGGCAGGTTGAATGTTTTTTTTATTGCATTTGGTATAGCCATAAATAATAGTTTTTTTACTGTTTTCTCGTCTTGTTGTTAATTTTCCGCATTTGCTATACACGTCCTATAAAAGATGTGGTATTTGTAATGAGGTGATAATAATGGAAAAAGGGAACCCATAAGATTCCCTTTTTTTAATGAAAAGCAATTTATTTTCTTAAGCCTAATTCAGCTATAATTGCTCTGTATCTTTCAATTTCGTTATCGTGAAGATAGTCTAACAATCTTCTTCTTTTACCTACAAGCTTCAAAAGACCATTTCTAGATGAGTGATCTTTCTTGTTAACTTTTAGATGCTGCGTCAAATGACTGATTCGGTAGGTGAAAAGCGCAATTTGTGATTCTGCCGAACCCGTATCATTATCTGCTTTTGACCGACCATGATTTTTGAACAGCTCTTTTTTCTTTTCTGTGTCTAAATACATAGTTAGCGTTTATTAAATTATTTTAAGGCGCAAATATACGGATAATTTCTTGTGAACAAAAAAACTGTTTATTTTTCCCTTTTAAAAAATTTGAAAACTTTAGCGATTTTAACTGCATAATAATCTGTTTCAAATAATCTTGAGTCATTCCTTGCTTGCCTTAAGAAGAATAAGCCAAAGGGAAGTAATATTAAATTTGAAGCCCAGACTGCCCATATTTCATTGACATCTCCTGCCCTGCCTAATTTTATACCAGTAGTGTTTATTACATAAGATACAATAAAAAATAAGATTGATACTATTACAGGAAAACCTAAACCTCCTTTTTTAATAATAGCTCCTAGTGGTGCGCCTATTAAGAACATCACAATACAGGCCACCGCCTGCGAAAGTTTTGAATTAGCTTCTAGGCCATAGGATCTAACATAATATTCCCTTTGATCAATTCTACGATTTTCACCTTTCAATCTATTTTTGGCAAATCTAGGTTTATCTACCAAATTATTATTTCCTCTATTCCTTTTAGCATAGACACTATCTGCTTTTGCTACTAGAGCCGAATCATATGAAGTAATAGTGTTATAAGGAGTAGGCTCTATTTGTTCTTTATTTGTACTATCCTTGTTTTTTGCTTTAGATGATCCATTTCTAACCATTTTTGCAGATTCAATATCAGTATTATTCAATTTTTCATCTTTCTTATCTGCAGAATCTGATTTTACTTTTGTGGTATCTTTCTGTAATTCTTCCCATAAAACAACAGTTTGAGGCTTAATATCCTCAACTTCCTGCATGTGCATATTGAAAAACCTCGGAGTGTATCTATATATTGTCCTTTTAGACTTTACAACATCATTCTTCAAGGAATCAACATCATTTCTCAATTCTATTTCGTTTTTCATTAATCTATTTGAAGAAAAAAGCTCCTTATCGGTTCTTTCCATTTCAAATGATGCTAAACTAAAGACAAACTTACTGTGTTGAAATATATTACGGGTATAATTGGCTGGTTTATTAGGTTTTTTTGCATCCTCCTCTGAATAGGTTTTCCCATCGAAAAGCTCCATTACCAAATATTTATCTCCCAAAATAGTATACATCAAGGCAGAATCAGCCAAAATAATCTCTGTATTTCCTTTTTTATCGGAATGATTGTAAATGATAAGATCTCCTAATGATTCATCATCGTCATATTTCTTATTGGCTTTTATACTATACCCTGGAATACCACCATAAAATGCACCTTCTTTTATATCTATAGATGGTTTTTTCTGTTTGATATCATAGAGTAAGCTGTAAGCCTCCAAATTCGCTTTGGGGACAATAAAATTATTGGAATAATAAACAAATGCACTTAAAAAAACCACAAAGACAAAAAGTGGTCTTAATACCCTCACTAAAGAGATACCCGCACTCTTAATAGCTGTTAATTCAAAATGTTCTCCTAGATTTCCAAACGTCATTAAGGATGACAATAGTACAGCTAGTGGGAACGCTATGGGCGTCATGTTGATGCTGAAATAACCAATTAACTCAGCAAATACACTGAAACCTAAGTCCTTGCCTACAAAGTCATCAAAATATTTGAGCATGTATTGAGTCAAGAGAATAAATACCACCACAAAAAAGGTGATTAAAAAAGGCCCAATAAATGATTTTAGGATTAATTTATCTATTTTTTTCATTCAAATATTATGGATTTGAAATGCAAAATTATTTCTGTTATAAATCTATGCTGCAAATAAACAAGAATTATGCTAAAGATTTAAAAATAGCGGAAAATGAATTATTTTTTTACTTTAAGGCTGATTTTAGAAAACTCCAACTACTATCCCTCACTCCAATCCAATCTTTGGAACGAAGGTCGCTGGCGATAACATGGTTTCCAGTTTTAGGAAATGCAAGTGCTTTTTTATTGGAAGATTCTAACTGGACAAACATTTCTTCCATGGCAGGTACTGAAACTACATCATCTTGATTTTCCTCATCTTTATAGTAATAAGCCATAAAAACTGGACATTTTACTTTTTCAAAGATTTCAGGTTTCATAGTTTCACTTATCATGCTAAAGAGAGAAAAATAAGCATCTAAATGATAATCTTCAGACCAAAAAGCAGCTACTGAATCGGGTCTAATTTCATGGTTTACCTCGCCACCCATCACCATCTTTGTTAAATTCTTTCCCCAGGGTCCTAAAACTAATTTTTCGTTAGAAGGATCTTTTAATGAAATATAGGGGGAATATAACACTAATGCTTCCACTAATTCCGGAAATTGAGCCGCTAGCCAAATAGCTTGGGCTGCACCAGTGGAAGTACCAACCAAAATGATTTTTTCACCCAATTGTTGTCCAATAGCAAGTGCCTCCATAGCAGATAACATATAGGATTCTGCTGTTAATCCTTTAAAAGCTTCCTCAGAAGATAAGCCATGTCCTTTCTGCCGAGCTAAAAATAAATTAGCTTTTAGGCTATCGGCTAAGTTTTTATGAACCGGAGAACCTTCTTGATGGCTTGCACCAAACCCGTGAAGATAAACTAGTGCATATTCCGTCTGAATTAGTTTCTCATCATACCATATAATTTGAGCTTGATTGTTCGGCTTAATGTCATTTTGAAGTGCTTCCTTCTCTTTAAGCCAACTTTCTAATGTGATGATATCAGCTGGAATTTCAGGTAGATTCTGAGAGAAATTTGGCGATTTAATTTTAGGTCCGGCAAAGTATATAATGACCAAAACAACTATAACAGCAATTAATCCAATTAAAATTCTCTTCAATATCTTCATAATTTCTGTTAATTGTTTTTAAAATAATGCCCCAAAATAAATGCCCCACCGGCAAGAGCAATGTCTTTTAATAGTGAGCTTGCAGCTAATTGATCTCCCTCCAGTGCCAATGGAAGATGGACGAAAAGTGCAAATACTAAAAGCATTATTGCTAGTAGATTTGAAATTAGTTGTACTCGTTTTTTAATAATAATGCTTATTCCCGCTGCAATTAAGGCTGCTCCTGTTAGATAAACCCAAAAGGTTTGTCCAGGAATAAAAGAGGGTACTACATTTTGTAAAGTTCTAGTGTTTACAAAATGAAATACCCCAAAAATTACCATAGGAATGGCAAATAAAAATCTTCCGATGTTTGCAATTAGGCTCATTTTAATTCAGATTTATTAAAACAACCCAATATAAAAAAAATTATCCTCTAATCTTATCTAATGCTTCATTAACTGCGGCTGCATCTTTTTCAGATAAAACCATTTCAGAATTATGGAAATCCAAAAGTTCTGGTTCTATTTCCTTCAATAATTTTTGACCTGTCGTTGTTATTACTACATCAACCTGTCTTCTATCATACATGCAAGTGGAACGCTCAGCCAAGCCCTTCTCTACTAATTTATCTACTAAACGAGAAGCATTTGACATTTTGTCTAGCATTCTTTCTTGAATAGAAGATACCGTTAACGGATCTGGAAATTTTCCTCTTAATATTCTCAAAACATTATATTGGGGAGAAGTTAATTTATGTTTCTTGAAAATTTTGTGTTGAACTGATCCAATCCAATTAGCAGTATAAATAACATTCAAAATTGCTTTTTGTCTTTCTGTTTCAAACTTCGACTGCTTAATTTCTTCTTCTAACTTCATCTTATTATAGTTTTAAATCGATTTGTATTAACTTTATATTACGATACTATGTATTGTTAATACATTAAACACGAAAGTATATTAATTGTTTCTATGTTTAATCATTTAATCGACCAACCTGCAAATATTTTTGATAAACGGATGAATATGATCTCATTCAACTGGTTTTGGTGCTATTATATTTGCAAGTAAACGATAAGCACCTGGAACCCCAGCTGGTAGTTCTCTGAAGAAACTTAATCCTGTATAAACAAACTTCCCTTTTCCATAATCTGCTACTAACAAAGCACCTTTTTTTTCACTTTCACCAGGATCGTTTCCAGCTAAAATGGGAATATAGTTTTTATCCCATTTATTAGGGAAGTATAATCCTCTCTCTTGTACCCAACCCTCAAAATCATTATTGGTTATTTTATTAGGGTAATTTAAAGTAGGATGATCTGGGTTTAAAAATTCCATAGATGATTCCTCTACAGTAATTCTATCTCTAGACAAACTCAATGGAAATGGCCAGAAATCTGTATCTGGTAAACTATAAGTAGTATTATATTGCACCATATAAACTCCACCTGAATTCATGTATTCATTCATCTTTCCATAGTGAACTTGCAAAGCAGCATTAACATTATAGGCTCGAATACCAGCAATTATAGCATCGTACTTATTTAATTCTTCAACAGTTATTTTTTCTATATCAATAAAATCTACCTGATATCCCATTGCTTGTAGGGCCTCATCTACAGCATCCCCCGCTCCTTCTATGTAACCGATTTTTTCACCTTTAATTTTTACATCTGCTAAAACCAGCTTTTGTTGGGCGTCTCTCAAAATAATTTGATTGGGGATATGTTCATATTGAATTTCTTGAACACTTTTATCAATTGTTTTATCATTTACCTTGATAAAAGCTTTTAAATCAAATTTACCTTCATTTCCATTCGCAGTAATTTTGATTTTAAATTCCTTGGATGAATTCTTTACTAAATTTTGAAAGGACAAATCGTTTTGTTTTAAATCCGCTTTCCATCCTTTCGGTAAATCCAATTCTAATTCACCAGAAACATTATCTTTCAATGCTTTTACATTAATGGAAACTTCCTTTTCCTGACCTTTTGAAGTGAAAATTGAAACCTCCTCATCAAATTCGATTGAAAGCGGAGGAATGATGTATAATGGTTGAATAATCTCCCCATTAATTCTATCTGATGATTTATAACTTAATGGTGATTGAAATGACAAACTATTACCATTAATATTTAAAGTTACTTCCGCTTTCATGGAAGGTTCATTTTCTGCTTTCCCTATTAATTCTTGATCCTCTACTTTATAGAGTCCATTCGCTGAAGGATCGTCTAGCCAATATGGATTAGAGTAAGGGAAATCCTCAGGAATTTTAAGAGAAAAGCTTTTTAATTTCACTTGATTGTTTTCCAATTTACCTGAAATACTTAAGCTTTCTTTAATAGCCTCCATGTTGACTGAAACTAATTCTATACTCGCAGAAGAACGATTTACCAACTCTAAATTGATATTTAGATTATCTCCAGGAGAGGCGTATTGATTATCATGATAAAGTAAATGATATAAACCAGCACAATTCAGAATAAGCTCGTTAATAGCTTCCAATTTATCGGTTTTTACAGCCGAATCATCAAGTTTCTCAATCAATCCCTTTATTTCAAAAAGCTTATCAATTGAAGCTTCGGGTTGATTAACTTTAAAATCAGCAATCAATTTATCCAATGCTTTTTGGATAGCTTTTCCATTTTTGTATTTATCCCATGAGCTATCTATACCTTCAAATAATTCTTTTTCGTCTTCTGGCCCGTCCCAATATTCAAAATACTCAATTTCATCTCCCCTGCTTCCAGCAGTTCCAAAAGCTTGTGATTTATGTCTGCTTCTACTCAAAGCAGCCATTTCTGTATAAGAAATTCCTAAAAGTGGCGAATAACCACCAGCATTTTCGGTAACATATTTCGATCTGTCAAAATCTTCATTTCTTCTAAAGAACCATGAAGATGTATTCCAATAAATCTTTTTGGGTTGCCATGTATTAACCAATTTTAATTGCTCTGGAAAAGCATTTTCGTCACCAGCCAGCTCAAAAGCTTCATTGGCTAAAATGGCTGAAGCCGTATGATGACCATGCGTAATTCCTGGTGTTTGATTAAACCTAGTGATGATAAGATCAGGTTGAAAATTACGAATTGTCCAGACTACATCAGAAAGCACCTCTTCCTTTCCCCATTTATTAAAGGTTTCATCAGGGTTTTTAGAATATCCAAAATCATTGGCACGAGTAAAAAATTGCTTACCGCCATCAATTTGTCTTGCAGCCAATAATTCTTGGGTTCTAATTAGACCTAAGCCTTCTCTTAATTCTGGACCGATTACATTTTGACCACCATCCCCTCTGGTGAGTGATAAATAAGCGGCATCAAACCTTTTACCATTTTCAACATAGGCTATCAAGCGAGTGTTTTCATCATCTGGATGAGCAGCCACATATAAAACCCTGGTAGTATTTTGCAATTTTTTCATTTGATGCAAAATTTCAGAAGCTGCAACTGGTTCTTTTACTTGAGCATTCGAAAAATTAACTGAAAAAATAAGTATGGAAAGAGTAAGAATATATCTCATTATGGTAAAATTTTAGGTCGATTTAAGTAAAATCCTATCATTGAACAAACAATTATCGTTCAACGGCTTTTTTCTGATTTGAATGCCGCAATAACAATAGAAAGTAATGGAAATAACCAAACTAAATCATTCATCAGTAAATGAAACATGAATTTTTTGGTGAATTGAGATTCCATTATTAAAAAATAGACGGCAATCCCCCCGAATAATTTTGCAAGGAAGGAAAAAAATATTAGCCATTTAAATTTTAAAGGCTTTAAAAAACCCATGAAAAGAAATATTGCTACAACTAATATACCTATAGCTTGATATAACACCCATTGATTATTATTTTGGGCACCTTCCGTCATCCATTTTAAGTAACTTTTAGGACTCCAAAACAGGAAAACTGACCATGCAATATTATAAACTGAGGCAATTAATAAAACACCTCTCATCCAAGCTTGTATCATACTTTATGTTTAAAATTTAAAAATAATATTTAGTGCTAGTATTTCCTATCTTAATCCGTTTTATGGTAATCTTAAATATTGCTCTCATCTTTGCTGATTATCAATAAAGGCTAAACTTAAAAATATCCAAAGAGTTAAAATAGTATGTTTAAAATTATTTCAGCAGAAGTACAAAGAGCTTTATTTCCCTACTTGCTCTTCACTTTAATAATCACATTATCTTCGTGCAAGGTGAGCAAAACTACAGATATAACATATATGGATGAGGGATTTAGTAAGGATCTCCCTGAAAAGCATCTTAATATTTTTTCACCTAAAAATTCAGAAACACTTAAGCCAGTATTTATATTTATTCATGGTGGCAGTTGGAATTCAGGAAAAAAGGAAACCTATAATTTTTTAGGCAAAAGATTAGCTCGAAAAGAGATGGTTGCTGTTATTATTGATTACCCTTTAAGTCCAGAATATATTATTTCAGACATGACTAAAGCAACTGCTCAATCTGTAAAATGGGTAAAGGAAAATATTGAAGAATATGGAGGAGACCCAGACCAAATTTATGTATCCGGACATTCTGCTGGAGGTCATTTAGCAGCATTATTGAGCACTAAAGATGAATACTTTGAAGCTCTAGATATCAAGAACCCTATTAAAGGAGCAATTTTAATAGATGCTGCTGGTTTGGATATGTATACTTTTTTAAAAAACAAAAATTATCCTGCAGGCACCTCATATCTGAAAACATTTACAAATGATTCTCAAGTTTGGAAAAAGCATTCGCCTATTTATTATATCGATGAAAAGGATCCACCGCTACTCATTATGATGGGAGGAAAAACTTTAGATGGAATACTCTCCAGTACTGAAAGGTTTTTAGAAGAGTATAGCAAAATAGTGCCTGAACCTGATTATCATCTTCAAAAAGGCAAGAGGCACATACCAATGATTTTACAATTTTTCAATAGTCATAATAAAACCTACGATTGGATTGAAACTTTTATTGCAACAGATAAATAAAGTTAAAATATTAAACTCATAGGCTTTTCTTCAGTTAGAATCTATAATAGTTTTGCAATAAAATTGATATAAACATTAATGGAAAATATTAATATTTTATTAACCAGTGCATCATCTTATTGTCAGCAAGGTGATTTCAAACAAGGAATACATTTGTACTCTCAATATATCACACAAGATAATCAAAACCCAGTTGCTTTTTACCAGCGTGGCAAAGCATACTTTAAAATTAAGGACTATCAAGCTGCTCAATCTGATTTAAGCAAAGCAATAAAACTAAAGCCCGAAAGTGCTGAACTATTTGCTGAAAGAGGTTTGATTTATTATATGGCAAAGCAAGAAGAAAAAGCCATGTCTGATTTTAATAAAGCAGTAGAAATGGAACCAGAAAACCCTTTTAGATATGCGAGTAGAGCATTTATAAAAGATCACTTGGGTGATTTAGAAGGTGCCAAAATGGATTATCAAAAAGCCTTAGAATTGGATCCTGAAGATGCCATTTCTCATAACAATTTAGGATTGGTATTAGGAAAAATGGGCAATCATAAAAAGGCAGAGCAACATTATAAAGATGCTGAAAAAATAGATCCAAAGAACTTTGGAATGAAAAAATCTGAAGAGAGGAAATCAGATGTTACACCAACTCCTCAGCCTAAACCAGAACCCGCTCCCTTACCCAATATAAAACCTGCTAAAAAAGAAAAACCATCATTTGGAAGTACATTTAAATCACTGTTAACTTCCTCTGAAGAAAGAAGGGAGTTTTGGCAGTTTGTAAGGGAAAAGGTGTTGAAGTGATTAGGTTCGTATGTTTTTAAATTGTCAAGTGAGCATGTAAGCGTAGAAAGGAGTTGAATGAAGGGTGTGGGGTGATGGATGTAGACCGGAAGTAATAAATAAAAGAGCCTTGCTTTTAATCCAAAAGCAACACCACTTTTCCCATAGTTTTACCAGACTGAAAAAGCTTTAAGGCTTCATGCATTTCTTCAAAATTAAATCGGTGGCCTATGTAAGGAGCATCCATATTTAGTTCTTCCAATTCTTTCAAAATTTGTTTCATCAATTCTTTTCGATCGTAAAGCCAGATCAAATTAAAGCCTAAAATACCTTTATTGGTTTCAATCATTTTTTGAGGATCGATTTTTGGACGAGTTAAATAAAGCCAGGCTAAACGAGGCCAGTTGGGGGAATTGCTAGTACCACCATATCGAGCCGAGCCATAATTTATAACTCTTCCCTGTGGAGCCAACATATCATAGCCGATTTTAAAAATCTTCCCTCCTATGCATTCCATTATCAAATTTAACTCTCGACCCTCAAGAGCCTCTTCCAGATCTTTTTTAAAATGCTTTGACCTAACTATGTATTTATGGTAGCCTTCTTTTTTCAGTAAATCGATTTTAGCTGCAGAACCGATAGTCCCAATTGTATATGCACCCATTTTTTGTGCCATCCTATTTGCCAAAAGACCTACTCCGCCTGCTGCAGAATGAATCAAGACAGTATCTCCTTTCTTTAAATTCCCTAAATGAAAAAGTCCATAAAAAGCAGTTAAAGCTTGCACTAAAAAGGAAGCACCTTCTTCAAAAGTCCAAGTTTCAGGGATTTTATTTACGTAAGCTGAATCAATATTGATATGTGAAGTATAAGCTCCGAAGCGAGTCACACCCATCACTCTATCGCCAATTTGAAAATCCCTCACTTCCTCGCCTTTCGCAATTATTTCACCAGAATATTCCAAACCAGGAACAAAACTGCCTTCAGGTGTGGCACTGTACAATCCCAAAATGGCAAACACATCTGCAAAGTTTAATCCAACGGCTTTTACTTTAACTTGTACTTCATGCAGCTGTGGATCAGTTAATTCTTCTTCAACTAATTTTAGTCTGTTAATAGAACCTGCTTTATGAGTTCGATATGATTTTCTGATGAGCATTTTGAAATGTTTTTTTTCAAAAATAGGTAATGATGGGGGAATTTATTGATTAAATTTGGAAAGGTTGAGATTTGAAGGAAGTTGGAAGCTCGAAGTGGGAAGAAAAAACAATCAGCACCTAGTTTTGCTTCGCAATGCACCTTAAGAGCTACTTGATACTAAAATGAGCATGTAGAAGGATGATTCGTAATTCAAAAATTCATAATTCGTAATTATTAAAGAATTATGAGGCTAGAAGTAGGAAGTCTAGATTCTATATTCTTGATTCTAGAATCTATTTTCAAAATTGCTATTATTTCCTTTTTAAGCCTTTTATATTTGCAGGCATTATTCAATCACTAGACTTTCAATTACTAATAATATGCAAAAGAATTTTATAGAAGAGCTTCAATGGAGAGGGATGGTTCATGATATGATGCCAGGAGTTGAAAAACAATTGGCTAAAGAAATGAGCAGTGCTTATGTAGGTATCGACCCAACCGCTGATTCCCTACATATAGGTCATTTAGTGGGCGTTATGATGTTGAAGCATTTTCAGGATGCAGGACATAAACCTATTGTTTTACTAGGTGGCGCCACTGGAATGATTGGTGATCCTTCTGGGAAATCTCAAGAGCGAAATCTATTAGACGAACCAACATTACGCCATAATGAAGCTTCTATAAAAGCACAAATTAAAAACTTCTTGGATTTTGACGCCAAAGAGGATAATAGTGCCGAGTTAGTGAATAACTATGACTGGATGAAAGATTTTAGCTTTCTGGGCTTTATTCGCGATGTTGGAAAACACATTACAGTCAACTATATGATGGCGAAAGATTCTGTCAAGAAAAGATTATCGGCAGAATCGAGTGAAGGCATGAGCTTTACAGAATTCACTTATCAGTTAGTGCAAGGATATGATTTTCTTTATTTATACAGAGAAAAAAACTGTAAGCTTCAAATGGGCGGTTCAGATCAGTGGGGAAATATCACCACAGGAACTGAAATGATCAGAAAAATGGATCAAGGAGAAGCTTTTGCTGTGACTTGTCCATTGATCAAAAAAGCAGATGGGACTAAATTCGGTAAAACTGAAAGCGGAAATATCTGGCTAGATCCAAAGAAAACCTCTCCTTATAAATTCTATCAATTCTGGTTAAATGCTTCTGATGAAGATATGAGCAATTTCATCAGAATATTTAGTACAAAAGGAAAAGAAGAAATTGAAGCTTTGGAAAAAGAACATAATGAAGCTCCACATTTAAGAGTGTTGCAAAAAGCTTTGGCTGAAGAACTAACGGTTAGGGTTCATTCACAAGAAGCTTTAGATATGGCATTAAAAGCATCTTCTATCCTATTTGGAAAGTCGACAACGGAAGAATTGCAAAGTATTGATGAGGACACATTGTTAAGTGTTTTTGAAGGAGTGCCTCAGGTTAGCATTAGCAAATCCGATTTAGATAAAACGGAAAACATAACAGATTTTCTTTCTGAACTAACTCAAGAAGTAATTTTCCCATCGAAAGGAGAAGCAAGAAAGATGATTAAAGGCGGTGGTGTTAGCATCAATAAAGAAAAGGTAATGGATGCCAATGCGCCTGTAGAAATCAGTTTGTTACAAGGTAAATACATTTTGGTTCAAAGAGGAAAAAAGAATTATTATTTGGTGACGGTAGCATAAAGTGTTGCAGTATTTAGGTTTTGAGGTATTGAAATTTTGGAGCTCGAAGCAGGAAGTTGATAATCCATAGCTCGCCAGCTGGCGAGTAAATGGCTGTAGCAAATATTGTAAAATAATTGAAAAATTAGATTCGACTATTGGAACTAATGATGTTATTAATTACTTTATATACAAAATGTATATACAATTATGAAAAATATATCTTTAAGAGTTGATGATGAAATATTTGAGGATACTGAAAAGATGATTTCGCAATTAAAGAAAGCCAGAAATCGCTACATCAATGAAGCCATGGAGTTTTACAATCAGTATCAAAAAAGGACTTTATTAGCCAAGAAGTTGAAAAATGAATCTGAAGTAGTCAGGGCGAACTCCATGGAAATGGTAAAAGAACTAGAAGAACTGGATGATGATTATTAAACAATTTGAAATTTGGCTAGCAAATCTAAATCCTCAAAAGGGAACTGAGGCTGGAAAAATGAGACCTGTTTTGATTGTTCAAACGAATTTATTGAATAAAATAGATCATCCATCAACACTTGTTTTACCCTTAACCTCAAATTTATTTGATACTGAGATTTTAAGAACCAGAATCAAAGCAAAAGAAGTAGAAGGATTACAAAAAGATAGTGATATAATGCTAGACCAGATCAGAGCGATAGATAACAAAAGATTTATTAAGAAACTGGGAATAATTCCCAAAAGGAAAATAAAAACAGTTCAAGAGAATTTAAGGATAGTGTTGGATTTGTGAGAGAGATGGAAGTCTGAAGCTTAAAGCTAGAAGTGGGGTTGATATGATAGTTCTGAGATCCGGATATTACAATGAAATACCGCAGGTCAGACCAAAAAAAACAAATATTGAAATATGATTGAAAAATTAGTTGGAAGTTTTCTAGATACTTGATACTTAAAACCTAAAACTTATTACTTAAAACTATTAAATGAAAGACATAATCATAATTGGTGGTGGAATAGTGGGCTTGGCTACTGCTTTAAAAATCAAGCAGAAGAATGCTAAGCTTTCAGTGCTTTTATTCGAGAAGGAAGAGAAGTTAGCTCAACATCAAACTGGAAATAACAGCGGTGTAATTCACTCTGGAGTTTACTATAAGCCTGGCAGCTTAAAAGCGAAAAACTGCATTGATGGTTATAATCAATTGCTTAAATTCTGCGATGATGAAGATGTTCCTTATGAACTATGCGGAAAGGTAATTGTAGCTACTGATAAAAGCGAGCTCCCTACCCTCTCCATGATAGAAGAAAGAGGAGCACAAAATGGATTGCAAAATTTAAAAAGACTCACTAAGGAAGAAGTAAAGGAACATGAGCCCTATGTAAATGGAATTGCAGGCATTCACGTTCCACAGACTGGAATAATTGACTATACTGCTGTTTCTTTAAAGTATGCTGAAAAGTTTCAGGAATTAGGAGGAGAAATCTCTTTAGGTCAAAAAGTCACGAACATTCAAGAAAAGAATGGAGTAACCACAGTTGTTACTAATAAAGCCAGTTTTGACACCAAATTAATAGTCAATTGTGCAGGTTTGTATTCTGACAAAATTGCTAAACTTACCTCAGAGAAATTAGATTTAAAAATCATTCCTTTCCGTGGGGAATATTTTATGATTAAGCCTGAAAAGCAATATTTAATCAAGAATTTAGTTTATCCTGTTCCTGATCCCAATTTCCCATTTTTGGGGGTTCATTTTACCAGAATGATTAATGGAGGCATAGAGGCTGGGCCAAATGCAGTCTTGGCTTTCAAACGAGAAGGCTACCGAAAGTCATTATTCAATTTGGTAGAATTGGGTGAATCATTAGCCTGGCCAGGCTTTCAAAAAGTGGCCGCCAAATACTGGAAAACCGGCTTTGGGGAAATGTATCGTTCGTTTTCCAAATCAGCTTTTACTACCGCCCTTCAAAAACTATTGCCTGATATTACCGAAAGTGATTTAACTCCGGGTGGAGCAGGCGTTCGTGCTCAAGCATGCGACAGAAATGGAGGATTAATAGATGATTTCTTAATTTTGGAAGAAAGTAATGCTATCAATGTCTGTAATGCACCTTCGCCTGCGGCAACTTCTTCCTTGTCTATTGGAGATCATGTGAGTGATTTGGTTTTGAAGAGGTTTTGATTTTATTCAATTAGGGTTATTTCACACTCTAAATTCCTGATTTTTGTTGTCATTCTTGTCCATTTTTGATGAATTATATCAAATTGGTAAAAATTATCTTCAGTATCCAATACGGAAAAAGAAGGGCTATATTTGGCTTCATAAGAACTTCCTTCGTAAAAAACTGGCAAATCTCTAGAAACTCTATTCTGCTCAACAATAAGAAATTCTACTGCAATGAACATTCCGTCTTCAGGAAAATAGATTACTTCTTCTTCAATTTCAATTTTAGTTATATTTCTCCCCTTCTTTACTGATCCAATAATCGTGTTTTTATTAATCAGTTCTGCTGGTAAACTGTCAGCTCCTAAGCGATAAAACTTTAGTGAAAAAATAGCACCATTAACATCACTTATGGTTTCAACTGCAACAGACTCTACAAATCTGGTTTCCGAAAATTCTTCTTTAAACTCAAAAAATCTAGCGATTTCGTATGGATATCCTGCAGTACCCATCCAAAGCCAATTGTCATTAAACAAATAAGAGGTTTTGACATTTCCAAGTTTATTCCTTTTCTTAAACAGGCCTAATTTCTTTTTATTCTGGACTTCAACTACCTTCATTTCCCGAATATCAAGAGCTAGAAAAATTGTATCATTTAGTTCTGAGTAAGCTAATTCTAGCTTTTGGTATCCAACAGAAGAAATGATTAAAGTATCTGTCTTATCTAATTCTATAGTAAACCAACCATCAAAGCTTGAGCTTGTTCCCTTTTGCTGATTTTTTAAATATACCGATGCATATGGAACTGGTCTTTCGGTTTTTTCATCAATTAAAACACCTTTAAATTGAGAAAAAGATGGGTTAAAATGGATCAAAAATGTAAATAGAAATAAATAGCGCATCTAAAATAAGAAAATGATTATTTAATTTTAACTATTAATTAATTGGTTTTTAAGGAGGTTTTGAAGTAACAGGGAAAAACAATTAATTTCATCTTTTTAATGTTAAGTTTATGCCTAAACTTAAATCAGACTTATTCCATTTTCGCCAATCACCGTTGATATATGAAAATATAATATTTGAATTATCATTTTTATATAATTTAAGCGAGGGGTAATATTCATTCACTGTAACTTCTTGATTGGTATTAAAATCTGTTTCCTCCAAACTGATTTTATTCTGATCAAGAATCAATTTTTCAATCCCGATAAAAAACCCGTTTTCAGGAATTCTAATATCCAAGTCTTTCACATTAATTTTATGAACTTCTTTTCCAACACTAATTGTTCTGATAATATCCTTGAAATAAAGCAGATTTCCCGGTTTTTGATCCTCAGTTGCTTCATAGATCCTAATATTTATTAAACTCTTTTTTTTATTTTTCAAGCTTAAATTTATTTTATCCAATTGATATGAATGAAATTCATCAGCTGCAAAATATTGGGCATTAATAGTAGGTTCAGATTTAGTTGTGCTTAGTGAAACAATTGAAGTTAAATTTTCAAAATCAATACCCATTCTTCCTCTTCTTGGTTCATCTAGTTCCTCAGTTGTTTGTAATCGATTTTCTTTAATTTTATTTAAGTAAACATCGCAAATATTAGACACTGGTTTTAATGTAAGAACTTCATACCCAACCTTATTAAAGGTTAAGAATCTACTTGTATCCAATTCACTAAATTTGAAACTTCCTGTCTCATCTGATGTAGTACCTAATCTGACTTCATCGTTAGAGTACCATATATTGACAAATGATAATTTTTCTCCATTATCTTTATCATAAATAGAACCAGATAACTGTCCTTTCAAACTATTGGAAACTAGAAGAAAAATCAAAATCACAATTACTCGCATATTTATTAAAGAATTAATTAAATTGAAGTTTAAAGCATAAACATAGCAATTAAAAAATGACCGAAGAAATAATTTCATATTTCCAGGAATATTGGCAAATCAAGCCAGCGCTTCAGTACAAAATTTTTTACACTGTTATTGCTATCATTGCTTTAGTCCTGCTCAAAGTGATAGCCTTAAAAATTGTATTTAAAAGGTTTCAGCAAGTGAAGGAGCGATACTTTTGGAAAAATAGCGTCAATAACACCTACTATTTCCTATTGATTGTCTTTCTTTTCAATATTTGGGTAGAACAGGTTGAATCGCTGGCTACACTAGTAGGATTAGTGGGTGCCGGTTTGGTCATAGCCTTGCAAGCCCCTGTCATGAATATAGCAGGTTGGGTTTTTATCGTCATCAGAAAGCCTTTTGATGTTGGGGATAGGATTGAGATTAATGGAGTGGCAGGTGATGTAATTGATATTCGCTTTTTTCAATTTACCATTAATGAAATAGGTAATTGGGTAGCGGCAGATCAAAGTACAGGAAGAATTATCCATATACCAAATGGAGAAGTATTCAAATCAACCCAAGCCAATTATGACCAAGGATTTAGCCACGTTTGGGATGAAATTAGCCTTAGGGTAACTTTTGACAGCGACTGGAAAAAAGCCAAAGAACTATGCGAGAAAATAGTCAATGAACATGCAGAAGAACTTTCATTTTCAGCCAAAAGGAAATTATTAGAAGCTTCAAAAAAGTTTATGATTTTCTATAGTAACCTTACTCCTTTTGTTTACACCTCAGTGGAAGATTACGGTATTAAACTAACCATGAGGTATTTAACCTTACCTAAAAAAAGAAGAGTTGCCCAACATGAAATTTGGGAAGATATATTGGAGACTTTTCAAAAATATCCGAATATACATTATGCTTATCCTTCTCAAAGAATTTATTTTGATTCTCAGAGTGAATTAGGCAAACATGAAAATCCTAAAAAATAAAAGGCAATTTGTCAGCAAAGCTTAAAAGGGATTGGTATTTTATGTTTTATACTTCCTTAGTGAATATAAATTTATATTTTTGCCTAAACACAATACAGAAAACTATGTCAAATAACTTATTAGCAGGAAAAAAAGGAATTATCACAGGAGCTTTAGATGAGAACTCTATTGCCTGGAAAGTAGCATTAAAAGCAAAAGAGCAAGGTGCAAAGTTTGTTTTGACCAATGCTCCAGTAGCCTTAAGAATGGGCGGAATTCAGGAATTGGCTAAAGAATGTAATACTGAGGTGATTCCAGCTGATGCTACTTCAGTTGATGATATCACTAAATTATATACTGAATCTAAAGAAATATTAGGTGGTAATTTTGATTTCCTTTTACATTCAATCGGCATGAGCCCAAATGTGAGAAAAGGAAAAGCTTATCATGATTTGAACTACGATTGGTTACAAAAGACTTATGATATTTCAGCTGTATCATTTCATAAAATGATGCAAACTGCAGATAAAATGGACGTAATGAATCAATATGGTTCTATTTTAGGGCTGTCTTATATTGCAGCTCAGCGAACTTATCCTTTCTATAATGATATGGCGGATGCAAAAGCTTTATTAGAGTCTATTGCAAGAAGCTATGGCTACAGATTTGGTAAAACCAAACAAGTTAGGGTAAATACCATTTCTCAATCCCCTACTCCAACTACAGCTGGTTCAGGAATTGATGGTTTTGATTCATTCTATAAATTCGCTGAAAAAATGTCTCCTTTGGGAAATGCAACGGCTGAAGAATGTGCTGATTATATCATTATGATGTTCTCTGACTTTACTAAAAAAGTAACTATGCAGAACTTATTCCATGATGGTGGTTATTCATTCACTGGTATTTCTGAGGAGTTGATTGAAGAAATGAAATAAATACATTTATAGCTTGTAGGTGAAATCATCTACAAGGGGGATATTTAAAGAATTATTAGATTTTATAAGCTACCCCCCGTTTTGGTGTTTTCACCAAAACTTTTCTTTAAAATGCTTTAACTATTTAACCTTCCAGACTTTTATAAGCTGGAAGGTTTTTATTCAATAACACACCAATGTTAAAATTTCCCAATGCCAAAATCAATTTAGGGCTTAATATCACTGCCAAACGAGCAGACGGTTATCATGATATAGAATCTTGCTTCTATCCTATCCCCCTGAAGGATGCATTGGAAATTATCCCTTCTAAAAAATTAAGCTTTGAAACCACTGGATTAAAAATATCTGGCAATTCTAAGGATAACTTGGTGCTGAAAGCTTATGAATTGTTAAAAACAGATTTTGAATTACCTCCAATAGAAATTATTCTTCATAAAAACATCCCAATGGGTGCTGGAATGGGTGGTGGTTCTGCAGATGGAGCTTTTATGCTGACTTTGCTCAATGAGTATTTCAAACTGAAAATTTCAACTGAAAAATTGGAATCTTATGCTTTAAAATTAGGAAGTGACTGTCCTTTTTTTATTGAGAATAAGCCAAAATTGGTAAGTGGAAGAGGTGAAGTATTTGAAAATACCAAGCTTGATTTATCTGGCTATTATTTAGCATTAGTTTATCCGGATATTCATATCAGTACTGCAGAAGCCTATAGTGGAGTAAAACCTAAAAAGCCTGAAATTTCAGTTAAAGCAATCATTGAGAATCTTCTTGTAGAGGAGTGGAAAGGGAAATTGAAAAATGATTTTGAAAAAGGTGTTTTTGAGAAATATCCTCAATTATCAAAGATTAAAAATAATTTTTATAATGAAGGAGCGGTTTATGCCAGCATGACGGGCAGTGGTTCTACTATGTTTGGAATATTTAATGACGCTATTGATATTGGTAAAATTACAGCAAATCACATCATCAAACTTTAAACTATTGACATAAAAAAACCTCAGAAATCACTCCGAGGTCCAGTAATCAAATCAACAATCAAATAGTATTACTTCATTGATGGTGGCAATATCACTTTGTCAATTACATGAACTACACCATTTGATGCTTTAATGTCAGCTTTTGCAACATTAGCTCCACTTACAGATGCTCCTCCTTTTAAACTGATAGTCACTTCTTCTCCTTGAACGGTTTTAGCCTTCTGCCCTTCTTTCAAATCAGTAGACATTACTTTTGCTGCAATTACATGATACGTCAATACAGCTACTAATTGATCTTTGTTTTCAGGTTTCAATAATGACTCCAAAGTCCCATCTGGTAAAGCTTCAAATGCAGCATTAGTTGGAGCAAAAACTGTGAAAGTGACCATTTCCACTTAGCGTTTCTACTAAACCTGCAGCTTTAACTGCTATAACTAATGTTGAAAGCGATTCAGTTCCTGCTGCTAGTTCAACAATGTTTTTGTTTTGTGCTTTTACTGAAAAGGATAATCCAATAACAAGCGCACTTAATACAATTGATTTTAATAACTTTTTCATACTGTCGTTTTTTAGTGAGTTATCGAAACACTATGTACCTGGTATTGTTTAACTTATCTTTTAGAAAAATTATAAATCAAGATTATTCCTGTAGTATATAAATGGAGGAAGATTACAAGTAGGGAAAATCCTGTGTTATATAATTCTGATGATATAGAATCAAATCTTATCAATAAAACTCCATCTCAATTTTTCGGCTTTACCTTTTCTATTGAATCGCCTGACTTTACGCTGAACATAATTTAATTCACGATATTGATCTTCTAGCCTTCTTAGTTCTATTCTTTGTTCAATTAAAGCTTGTCTATAAGATTGAACTCGATTCACTAATTCACTATTTCTCAACTCATCATCAGTTTCATCTTTTATAGAATAGGTATCAAGATAACTTTTGTTTCTTACTATTGATTTCTCAACATCCTCCAATCGACCTTTTAAATTGATCACTTTACCCTCTTGATTAAATGCTAGTGCATTCACACTACTGGTAATGGCTAAAAGAGCACCTGCATATGGAATAGCTTCATTAGCAACAGTATGGTCTTCAAAAAAAGCTCCAGTAGCACTAAAACTACCCAAGAAAAAGGTAGTGAAGAGCAATCCTTTTTTTAGTCTCTGATTTCTTTGAACTCTGTAGTCCAACTCTCTTATTTGTTTCCTAAGTCCAACCAATAATGCATCCGTAGATTTTTGATAATCAACAAGTTGACGATAGAGTTTTTCTGTATTCACCCCCTCATTTACGGTAACAGTAAAAAACTTACTATCTGTTGCTCCTTCGGGATCCGTCACTGTAAATAAAACATCAAATTGAACAGGTATTCCATCAGCTTTTACAATATCAAATCCCAAAGTATCACTCATAAGAAATAATCGATCACCTTCTTGTTGTACATAGAGCCAATCAGGTTCGTTTTCAAGCGAATATTTTAATTCTGATATTGGATGATTATTATCTTGAATAAAAACCCTTCTTTTTATATCATACCCTTCCCTTACACTAAGATTGCTTAGTTTGGTTATTAAAGGTGGGTCATTTTTCTCACTTTTGAGAATGGTAATCTCTTTCTCCACAAAATGCTTTGAATCTTCCGCTTCTTCTGCCTTCAATTTAATTTTGAGAGGGAAAATTGAGCTTATATTGCTCATTTCCATAGAACTTAGTTTCCATGTGAAAATTCCTTTCTCATTGATATTTGGGGCTCCTACTGTGACTGGAATATCAACAGAATAAACCACAGGATCATTATTGGGGTCATAAACGGAAAAATCAATATCTAATTCCTGATCAGCAGTTATAATATAGGTATCATTGACATTATTTCGCAACTTAGGAGGTAGCTCCTGTCCTATTATTTGGAATCGATATTTTCTTCTATATACCGCATTAGTATTATCGATAGCAATTAAATCAAGGTCAAAATATTTCTTCACTACTTGTTTCTGGCTAGGTGTCCAATCCAATATCAGTCTGTTCCCTATTACGTGGGTGTCTGCCTGATCAATAGTTGTTAAATCACTATCATTATTCCAAATATAACTTAAAACAACATCATCTGGATTTGCACTATTTCGAGTAGTAGCTACAAATTCAAGATTATATTCTTCTCCTTGTAATAACTTTATAAATGCCCTACTATCTAAAGAGTCAGGCTCCATTTCAATTGAAGGAACTGAAGCTCTAGCTGATATTTTAATCAAAGTTTTTGAAGATGAAACAATATTATCAATCGAATCTTTTAAATAAAAATAAACAGAATGTAGCCCTCTATCCTCTCCATCAGTTTCCCAATAGAACTCTCCTTCTTGATCATCAAAATTAGCATCTAAAATATCGCTTTTCCATGTAAGTTTAAGGTTCTGATTCTCTTCTTTATTGTACTTAACTAAGAATACGACTCCTTCCCCTACCATAGCTTCCACCAATTCAGGAGATTCTAACACATTTTCATCTTGAGCATAAGTGTTAAATGAAAGAAAAAATATAAAAATTAAAAAATACTTGATTCTCAACATTTTAGATTGAATTACCTAATTAAATCGCTTTGTAATGCTCTTCTTTTCATTATCCTATTAATCATTGGATAAGTAAGTACTGACAACAAAATGATCGCTGTACCTACATAAAAGCCAAAGCTCATTTTTTCCTCTTCACCAAAAATAAGAAAAGCTAGGATAATTCCATATATAGGCTCTAAGTTTACTGTAAGGTTTACCACAAAAGCACTTATAACTTTTTGTACTTTTATTGACATAGAAAAAGCCAATACTGTACAGATTCCAGCTAAAATAATGAGGTAAAACCAATCCCATTGAAACGGAATAAAATTGATGATTTCAGTATCGAAATAATAAAGGTAAAGCGGAATTAGCAATATTGAACCCAAAAAAGCACCCATCATCTCATAAAAAGTAATTACATAATGATTATGTCGGTGGGTAAGTTTCCCATTCAATACGGTAAATACACTGGCTAACATAGCTGCCAATATAGCCATGATCAAACCTTCAATATATTGGAACTCCACACTGAATATAATGTATAGTCCAATTACCACCATTACGCCCAGTGCCAATTCGTAAACTTTTACTTTTCTACTACTCATCAGAGGTTCAATTAAACTGGTCCAAAAAGAACAGGTGGCTATTCCTACCAAACATACTGAGGCCGTGGATACTCTGGCAGCAGCAAAAAATAAAATCCAATGCAAGCCAATAATTAAACCCACTCCGGTGATTTTGAGAAATTCTTTAAAGCCTACTTTAAAGCTGAGTTTCCAAAAATATAGTAGAAATAACAGTATAATAGTGGCAAAAAGTGTACGGTAAAAAACTACTGCAACTGCTGAGATATTAATCAATAAACCTAAGATAGCGGTAAGCCCCCAGATCAAAACTATAAAATGCAGTTGAATATAATTTTTTACCTCATTTGTCATCGGGGTACAAATTTATACAGAAACAATCCTACTAAACTAAATGTGATATTAGGTAACCAAACTGCCAATAGCGGATTCATGGTAGAGTTTTCAGCAATTGCTTTACTTAAAATGAAGAATATTATAAAAACGAAGGCTATAACAAACCCAAGTGCAATCTGAAAACCAGTTCCTCCCCTTTTCTTTTTGGAGGAAACTATTACTCCAATAAATGTCAAAATTATAGCTGCAAAAGGTGCCATAAACCTGATATATCTTTCAATAAGATAAATTTTCACATTATCTGCTCCCCTTTCCCTTAGCAAATTGATATAATCGTTCAATTCAGTTAAGGTAAGGGTCTCTTGTAAACCATATGTATTACCAAAATCTTTTGGAGTAATATTAAGAACGGTATCCATTTCTTTTCCTTCTGAAAAGGTCTCTTCCATTCCATCGAACTTTCTTAGCGTCCAATCTTTTATTTTCCAATTACTTTGGGCTGAATCCCATTCAATTCTTCTGGCACTTAACTTTTCTTTAAGATTTCTATCCTCAATATGCTCTAAGGTAAACCTATAACCAACATCTCTTTGGTTATTATAGCTTTCCATATATGCATAAGTTTCAGGAGCTATTTTAAGATGAATGTCACGATCAGTAAAATAGAATGGCTTTTTTATGTAGGCCGTTTCAAATGCTATTCTGGTTTTATTGGCATCTGGTATGACATAGGCATTTAAATAAAAACTGGAGATAGCCACTAAGCCTGCACCCATCATATAAGGCACGAGAAGTCTTCTGAAACTCATACCACTGGCCAACATAGCCACAATTTCTGTATGCCCAGCCATTTTTGAGGTAACGAATACAGCTGCTATAAAAATCGTGATGGGAGTAATTAAATTACCAATCCAAGGAATAAATGCCCCATAATAAGGCAATATCTCAAGAAAGGTTAAATTATGTTCCATGAAATCATCATTCTTTTCCGTATAGTCTATCACGGTGACTATAGCCAAGATGATAATCACCACAAAAACGAATGTGGATAAGAACTTTTTAAGTATGTATTTATCTAATAGCTTCATAACTCTTAAAGTCGGGTCATTAGTTTTTTGACCATTTTCTCCTTCCACTCATAAAATGTGCCAGATGTAATTTGTTCTCTTGCTTGTTCTACTAACCAAAGGTAAAAAGTTAAATTATGAATACTGGCAATTTGCGCCCCCAGAATTTCTTTTGAATGAATTAAATGTCTCAAATAGGCCTTAGTGTAAAATGTGTCCACATAAGTCCCTAAAGTTGGGTCGATAGGTGAAAAATCATCTTCCCATTTTTTATTTTTAATATTGATGATGCCTTCTGTGGTAAAAAGCATACCATTTCTTGCATTTCGAGTAGGCATAACACAATCAAACATATCCACACCCAGTGCAATACATTCCAAAATATTGGCAGGTGTCCCCACTCCCATCAAATAACGAGGTTTATCTTGAGGAAGTATATCACAAACCAACTCGGTCATTTCATACATATCTTCAGCCGGCTCACCAACGGACAATCCGCCTATGGCATTCCCTGCCCTATCTTTGGATGCTATTTCTTCAGCTGATCTTTTCCTTAAATCTTTATAAGTACTTCCTTGCACAATCGGAAATAGAGATTGTTCATAGCCATAATGTCCTTCGGTAGTATCAAACTGCTGGATACACCTATCCAACCATCGATGCGTCATATCCATAGATTTCCTTGCATATTCATAATCGCATGGGTAAGGTGTGCATTCATCAAAAGCCATAATGATATCGGCACCAATCTTTCTCTGAATATCCATTACACCTTCCGGACTAAAAATATGAGAAGATCCATCAATGTGAGACTTGAAAGTCACTCCTTCTTCTTTAATTTTTCTTGTTCCAGATAGGCTATATACCTGATATCCACCGCTATCAGTTAAAATAGGTTTCTCCCAACCATTGAATTTATGAAGACCACCCGCTTTTTGTAGAACATCCAAACCAGGACGTAGATATAAATGGTAAGTGTTTCCCAAAATAATTTGAGCCTGAATATCCTCTTTTAATTCCCGCTGATGTACGGCTTTTACCGAACCAGCCGTTCCAACAGGCATGAAAATAGGAGTTTTTATATTACCATGCTCGGTAGTGAGTTCACCAGCCCGAGCATTTGAGTTTTTATCTTTATTAGAAATCGTAAATTGCATAAGAATGCAAAAATATAGCTTCTTAAGAATTTATAGTTTTTATTTTCTAATATCTTTGTCAAAAAGCAGAATCAATTTCAAAGTATGGGTCAAATCCACCTAATAAGTATTATTTTTTTTATTGTATTTTTGATTCAAGCTTATTTTCATTTCCGATATTTTTTCTCATTAGTCTTTAAAAAGCATCAGACTTCAACGGAAATTCATAAAAAAGAAGCAGTATCCGTTATTATTTGTGCACATAATGAGCTTGAAAATCTAAAACAGAACCTAACGCTATTTTTAAATCAAGACTTTGAAGAATTTGAAGTAATAGTAGTCATTGACCGCTCTGATGACGGAAGCAAAGAATGGTTAAAGGGTCAATTAGACTTGTATTCTCATTTAAAAGTTATTCCCATTGAAGAGACTCCTGAAAATTTTAATCCAAAAAAATATGCCTTAATGATAGGAATAGAAACGGCTGAAAACGATATAATTCTATTGAGTGACGCAGATTGCAAGCCAGTTTCTGCTCACTGGGTTGACAGAATGTCACGATCTTTCACGAAATCTGTTTCAATCGTTTTGGGTGCTTCTTTGTATGAAAAAGAAAAAGGCTTTTTAAATCAGTTCATCTGCTATGAAACTTTACAAACTGCTCTTCTTTATATCTCTTTTGCTTACAAAAAAGAAGCCTATATGGGAGTGGGAAGAAATCTAGCTTATAGAAGATCCTTTTTCTTAGCCAATAAAGGGTTTAAAGATTTAAGCCACATCATGGGTGGAGATGATGATTTATGGGTCAACAGGCATGCAAACAAGGAAAACACCAGTATTTGCCCCCATCCTGAAAGTTTAACATTTTCAAACCCTAAGGAATCATGGCATTCATTTTTTAGGCAGAAAAAAAGACATCTATCAGTAGGAAAATATTATAAAACCAAAGATAAAATTAAACTAGGACTTTTTCATTTAACCCAAAGTTTGCTGTGGATATTATTTATATTAGGCTTAATGTTGGGAAGTCCGACTGATTGTTTAATTTTAAGTTTCCTTATGTTAATGTATTTAGCAGGACAATATGTCGTATTTTTTAAGCTTAGCATTAATTTTGGGATTAGATTTATGCATTATAATTTACCCGTTTTAGAAATCCTTTTTATATTTTATTATTGGATTTGGGGAATTTATGCTTCACTAACAAAGCATCTTAAATGGAAATAAATAAAAATAGAAATTTTTCAGAAAAGGCATTAAAGGATTTTAGACTCATTGACCAAGCAGTGATAGCCAAAGATCAAATGGCATATGCAGAGTTAATGAAAAGATATAAAAAACCTGTTTATCACATGGTGTTGAAAATGGTGAGGAATGTGGATGATGCAGAGGATTTAACAATCGAAGCATTTTCAAAAGCTTTCAAAAGTCTTCATCGATTTAAAAAAGATTATACTTTCAGTACCTGGTTGTTTAGAATTGCTACTAATAATGCAATTGACTTCATTCGTAAGAAGAAATTAAGGACTATTAGTATTCATTCTTCTTATACTGATGATAATGGTGATGCTGTAGAATTAGATGTAGAAGATAAAGGAAACCTAACTCCTCAAGACAGAGCCATCAAAGATCAAAGGATTGAATTAATGCGCATGTTTGTGGATAAATTGCCTGCTAAATATCAGCGTTTGGTGAAATTAAGATATTTCCAAGAGCTCTCCTATGAAGAGATTGCTACTGAATTGGAGGCTCCATTAGGTACAATTAAAGCGCAATTACACCGATCTAGAGAGTTAATGCGTGAACTAATCACAGGAAAAGAAACCCAATTCTAAGATGGATAGCAGTGCTATAGTGGAAAAGTATTTTCCTCAGCTGAGTGCACAGCAAAAAGCACAATTTCAAGAACTAGGTAATCTTTATGCAGAATGGAATGAGAAGATCAATGTTATTTCAAGAAAAGACATTGAGCATATCTATGAAAAGCATATCCTACATGCATTAGCCATAGCTAAATTCCAAGACCTTTCTGGCAAGAAAATATTAGATGTAGGTACTGGTGGTGGATTTCCAGGAATTCCTTTGGCTATTTTATTTCCTGAAGCGCATTTCACTTTGGTAGATTCTATTGGAAAGAAAATTAAAGTAGTAAAAGCTGTAGCTGAAGCCTTAGGGTTAGAAAATGTTGAGGCTTACCACCAAAGAGCAGAGAAAACAAAAGGAAAATTTGATTTTGTAATAAGCCGAGCAGTCACTAGAATGAAAGCCTTTATTCACTGGGTAGTTGAAAAAGTTCATTCAGATAAACCCGAAGATAATAGTGGAATCATTGCTTTAAAAGGTGGCAATTTAGAAGAAGAAATGGCAGAAATCAAAAGAATGTACCAAGAGATTTCTATTTCAGATTACTTCTCAGAACCATTCTTTGAAACTAAAAAAATTGTATTTGTACCCTTCTAATCATTAAGAAATGAAAGTTTTAAAGTGGATTTTAATTGTATTAGTTGCTCTGGGATTAATCGGGTTTATTGCCTATCTCGTAGTGGATGAGGATTTACCTCAAGGTGAAAAAGGAGAGAAAGCAGAACAACTTGCTGATAAAACGCTTGAAGCCGTCAATGATTCCGCTTGGCAGGAAATAGCTGTTGTGAAATGGAGTCTTGGTGGAATTAATAATCTGGTTTGGGATAAGGAAAGACATTGGGCAAAAGTTTCCTGGGATAATTATGATGTCTTTATAAAATTAGACTCCAAAACAGGAGTGGCATATGCAAAAGGGAAAAAGGTAGAAAGAGATGAAGTTCTTAATAAGCTCTTGAATGATGCTTATGAAATTTGGGCCAATGACTCCTTTTGGTTAAACCCTATCACAAAAATTAGAGATGCTGGAACAGAAAGAAGATATGTCCCTCAAAAAGAAGAAAACCTTGAAGGCTTATTAATAACCTATAAAAGTGGAGGCGTAACGCCTGGTGATTCTTATTTATGGCTTATCGATAAGGAAACTGGAATGCCTGAGTTTGTTAAGATGTGGGTGCAAATTATTCCTTTAGGTGGTGTGAAATTTAGCTGGGAAAACTGGCATACAACCTCAGGTGGTGCCAAAATATCACAAACGCATAAAAGCATTTTCACCATCAATCTTTCAGAACTTAAAACATGGACTTCTATTACTGCTTATCCAGAAAAGGATGAATTTAAAGTTTTAGAAGGAATTAATTAATTGTACAATCTTCCAAAATCTAAATATATTTTATCATTAATTCCCTAATTGTGAAAGCATTCCAAAAACTGCTCAGAAATTTTAACATTAATATCCTAAATAGATGAAGATTTTAAAATGCTTATACTACCTTTGTATCCCATAAGTATATCAGGCATTTCAAAAACAACTTATGGCATCTCAAAAAAATACTAAATACATTTTTGTTACAGGCGGTGTAACCTCTTCCTTGGGAAAAGGGATTATCGCAGCTTCTCTGGCAAAATTATTACAAGCTCGTGGTTTCTCTGTTACGATCCAAAAATTAGACCCTTATATTAATATAGATCCCGGAACGCTTAATCCTTATGAGCATGGAGAATGTTTTGTTACGGAAGATGGGGCAGAAACTGATTTGGATTTAGGACATTATGAAAGGTTCTTAAACATCAATACTTCTCAAGAGAATAATGTTACTACAGGAAGAATCTATAATAATGTAATCACAAAAGAGCGAGAAGGTGCCTATTTAGGCAAAACAGTTCAAGTTATTCCGCATATCACGGATGAAATTAAGCGTAATATTTATGCTGTAGCCGAGAAAAATGAATATGACATTGTTATAACTGAAATTGGAGGTTGTGTAGGTGATATTGAATCCTTGCCATTTATTGAAGCAGTAAGACAGGTCAAGTGGGATGTAGGTCCTAATAATTTTCTAGTTATAAATCTGACGCTTATCCCCTATTTGAAAGCTGCTGGAGAATTAAAGACTAAACCTACACAACATGCGGTTAAGCAATTATTAGAATCTGGTATTCAACCAGATATTTTGGTATGCCGAACGGAGCATAAATTACCACAAGAAATCAGAAAGAAACTAGCTCTTTTTTGCAATGTGAACATCAATTCAGTTATAGAGGCCATGGATGCTGATTCCATTTATGATGTGCCTTTATTGATGAGAAAAGAAAAATTGGACGAAAGGGTATTAGCCAAATTAAAACTTTCTCATAAAGTTGAGCCTGAATTGACCCAATGGAAAAACTTCTTAGGGAAATTAAAAAACCCAATATCAGATATCAATATTGCATTAGTAGGTAAATACATTGAATTGCCAGATGCCTACAAATCAATTACAGAATCCTTTATACATGCTGGAGCAGAAAATGAAACCAAGGTTAATGTAAAATGGATTCATTCTGAAGAGGTAAATGCGGAAAATGTAAAGTCTCTTTTAGATAATGTACATGGTGTATTGGTAGCACCTGGCTTTGGGGAAAGAGGTATTGAAGGTAAGATTGAAACCATAAAATATTGTAGAGAAGAAAAATTACCGTTTTTTGGTATTTGTTTAGGAATGCAGTGTGCGGTAGTTGAATTTGCAAGGAATGTTTTGGGATTGAAAGACGCATCTTCTACAGAAATGGAGATGAAGACCAAAAATCCTATTATAGATTTAATGGAAGAACAAAAAAGCATTACCCAAAAAGGAGGTACTATGCGTTTAGGATCCTATGCTTGCGAACTTAAAAAACATACTAAAGCTTACCAAGCTTACGGAAAAACAAAAATTAATGAGCGTCATAGGCATAGATACGAATTTAATAACAGATATTTGCAGGATATTGAAGCTGCTGGCATGAAAGCTACAGGAATTAATCCTGAAACAGGATTAGTAGAAATAGTTGAAATTCCAGAACACCCTTGGTTTGTGGGTACTCAATTTCACCCTGAGCTTAAAAGTACTGTTTTAAATCCACATCCTTTGTTTGTGCGATTTGTAAAAGCAAGTTTAGAACATAAAATATTATCAGAATCGAATTAATTACAATTTAGATGGACAAAAATCAAGCAACAGGACTTATCCTGATTTCTATTTTAATGATTGCCTATTTCTGGTTTTTTGCAGACACACCGCAACAACCTGAGAATATTGAAGGTAATCAAGTAGAACAAAACGATCAAAAACAAGAAGAACCTGCTCCAGAACAAGAAACTGAAGTTGAGGAATTTGAAAGCGATTCGAGTTTAAACCAAGCACTAGTTCAAAAATATGGTGCTTTTGCAAGTGTTGCTAAAGGTGAATCTGAAATAACTACTTTCGATACCGAGACTTTAGCTATTCAATTTAATTCGAAAGGTGGAAGAGTAAAAAGTGTAGAGTTAAAAGATTTCAAAACTTTTGACGGTCAGCCCCTTATCATCACAAATGAAGAAGATGAGGAAAAAGAACTTTTATTCAATACATCAGCAGGAGCAGTTAATTTATATGATCTTCATTTTGAAATGGAGGGCTCTCCTAGCAGGAATTTAAGCAATGGAGATACTATCCAAATTAAATTTGTAGCTAATATTGCTCCCAATAAAAGTATAGAACAAATTTATACACTTTCTGGAAATCAATATCAGGTAGGTTATTCATTGGCTTTCAATGGTTTCACTAACGAAATACTAGGTGACCAATTGACTCTTCGTTGGAATAAAAAAATGCGGAAGTTCGAAAAGGATCTCGAACAAAGTAGAACGAAAGTAACCATGAACTACTATTCCGAAGAAGAAGGAATGGATGGTTTAAGTGAACGATCAGATGACGATAGCGAGGAAGTTTCAGAAGCTGTTAAATGGTTCTCTTTTAAGCAAAACTTCTTTACTGAAGCCTTGATTACAGATATTCCAATGAAAAGGGCTGAATTTTCTACTGATATTGAAGGTCTATCTGATGATTACGTAAAAAGAGGAAAGGCTAAAATGGAAATTCCTTTAGCTGAAGTAAGCAATAAGGCTGGTGAATTCAAATATTACTTTGGGCCTAACAATTACAAGATATTACAAAAAGTTGCTCCAGATTTCGAGGAGAACGTTTATTTGGGATGGTTCCCAATTAGTTTGGTGAATAAATATATCATCATCAACGTATTTTATGTATTAGAGAAATACATTAGCAGCTACGGATGGATTATCATCATTCTGGTATTATTAATTAAATTAGCACTCTCCCCTCTTTCTTATAAGTCTTATGTTTCCATGGCCAAAACAAAAGTACTGAAGCCACAATTGGACGAGATTAAGGAAAAGCATGGAGGGGATATGCAAAAAGCTCAGGCAGATCAAATGGATCTCTATCGAAAGGTAGGTGTGAACCCGCTTTCTGGTTGTATACCATTATTGCTACAAATGCCTATTTTATTCGCCATGTTCTATTTCTTCCCTAGTTCAATTGAGCTTAGGCAAGAATCATTCTTATGGGCAAGTGATTTATCAACATATGACAGTGTGTTAAGTTTACCATTTGAAATTCCATTTTATGGTGACCATGTGAGTTTGTTCACTATCCTAATGACATTGTCAACATTATTGATTACATGGTCACAAGGACAAGTAAGCTCAGTTCAAGGGCCAATGAAAAACATACAGTATTTCATGCCTGTAATCTTCATGTTTGTATTAAATAACTTCCCAGCAGCTTTAAGTTTCTATTATTTGATAGCCAACTTAATCACTTTTGGTCAGCAGACTTTAATTAGAAGAATGATTGATGAAGATAAAATCATTGCAATTCTGGAAGAGAATAAAAAGAAAAATGCTAATAAAAAGACCTCTAAATTCCAGCAAAGACTACAAGAAGCAATGAAAGCAAGTGAGGAAGCTAAGAAGGAAAAAGAAAAAGGTAAAAACAAAAAGAAGAAAAAGTAATTCTTCTTCATAAGCAGATATAAATAAAAAGGTGAGTCAGCAATGGCTCACCTTTTTTTATTCAATTTCTCAAAAGGATATTCCTACCCATTTTTATGATCTTTAGTTTTTCTAAAATTATAAAAATAATTTACCGTGCTTATGTCAGACATTTCAAATGTCTGACATTAATCAGTTGGATTATCTTAAAATATCTTGAATTTTCTAACTGTGCCAATAAAATGTCCGACATAGATTAACTTTATCAGTAGATCTTATTGAATGAGACTAGAAAAAGGAGATTACAAAATTGGCTGGTTAAGTAGAATGTCTGACATGGCTAACTCTCCTTGTGAAGCTTTGAGTTGACCTTTGAGAATCTCTGTAGTTAACCCCTTTCCTAGCCTTAGGCTGACTTTTGTTCTCTGTAGTTAAAATATCTTCAAAAAAATACAGATTTATAGGTATTGTTTTCTAATTTAATTATTCAAATAATTGCTATATGAAAAAATACCTGAGCACAGGCTTTATTTTTCTTTTCTTTCTATCTCATTTGTTTGGCCAGCAATTCCCAATGGAGTTTAAACATCTGGATAAAGATGCAGGATTAGATCAACCTTTTCCTTATAGCATCATTCAAGATCAAAAAGGTTTTGTGTGGATTGGAGGTGAAAATGGGCTTTGGAGATATAGTGGGAGTGAATTCAAACATTTTCATCATAGTATTTCTGATAGCAATTCGTTGGCATATGATTTTGTTTGGACCCTATTTGAAGATAGTAAAGGAAATATTTGGGCAGGAACTTATGGCGGAGGACTATCAAAATATAACGCTATAAGTGATCAATTCACTAATTACACTCATAAAAAAGGAGATACCACTACCATAAGTAATAATCAAGTAAGAGGAATAGAAGAAGATCATGAAGGGAATATTTGGGTAGGGTCTAATAAAGGATTGAATAAATTGAATCCAACTACAGGGAAGTTTCGACATTATGATCTTAAGGATGGTTTAGCAGATTTAACGGTTAGAACCATCAAACTATCTAAAGATGGAGAAAAACTATTTATATGCACTGGTAAAGGCGTTAATATATTTGACTTTAAAACTCAGCAGTTTAAATTAATTGGCAAATCAACTAAAGACAAAAAAGGGCTTAGATATGATTATACTTATGATATATTGGAAACTGATGACCAGAAACTATGGGTAGCAACTGGTGCAGGTTTGGATGTAATTGATTTAAAAACTGGTGATATTGAATATATTCCTAATAATCCTGCACAGGGAAAGGGATTAAGTCATAAAGTTTGTTTTTCAATTTATGAAAGCCCTTCGAATCCTGGAAAAATATGGTTTGGTACATTAAATGGAATAAATTTCTATGATCGTTCAGAAGAAAAATTTTATTGGGTTGATAGCTACCAAAAGAATATTGACAATATAGGTGGAAATGGGATTTATAATATCTTCGAAGATAAAAATGGAGGTGTTTGGGCATCGGTAAATAATGGAGGTGTTTATTATTCTCATCCTTCATTAAATAAATTTCAGTATGAAGCATTTCTTCCGAATACAACAGATAAGTTTCTTAATAGATATACTAGTTTCACTAAACATAGTGAAGATGAATACTTAATCACTACTTATTCTGGGTTAATCATATGGAATCCAAAATCTAATAAAGCTCAATTATTCAAATTAGAAAATGGCGATCCTTCAGTCATAAACCGAATGACTCAAATTACCAAATGGAAAGAAAATGAGTATCTTATTTCAGTCTGGGGAAATTTTATTTATCATTGGAACCACCAGAAAAAAGAATTAACAGCTCTTCAGAATAATAGCGAAGATTCAAATTTAAATTTCAACTTAAGGATTTATGTAGATAGTCGTAAAAGAATTTGGTTAGGAAATAGCTTAAATGGATTGTACCAGTACGACTTAGAGAACAAAAAATTAATAGCTAGTTCTGTCAGTGACTTATCTGAAATCGAAAACAGTGGTGATGAATATGTAAAATACATCACAGAAGATAGCGAAAACAGGTTATGGGTGGGTACAGCTGATGGCTTACATCTTTATAATGAAACAAAACAAACATTTTCTAAGATTGAAGCATCTGAAAAAGAAGGTCATTTAAGTAATGGGAACATCAATCATATTGCAAAAAGTAATAAAAACGGATTATGGATAAGTACTGAAGTTGGATTGAATTTCTTTAACTTTTCTGATAGTAGTTTTACTCGCTATTTCAAACAAGACGGATTATCATCAAATGTTATAAGTGGTGCTATTGAAGACGATAATGGAAATGTATGGGTTTCTACTGCATCAGGCTTAGATAAAATGAATAATGAAAATAAGTTCTCCAATTATAATCAAAATGACGGGCTAAGGGAAGAATATTTTATTTTTGGATCCGCCTTTAAGGATAATGATGGGAAACTATATTTTGGAACTTCAAGGGAAATAATTCACTTTCATCCAGATAGCATTAAATACAATAAAAATCCTCCAACACCTTATTTTGACCAACTAACTATCAATAATGAAAAGGTCAACCTTAGAACAAGGCCTGACATCCTAAGCAACTCTCTAGCCCTTACAAAAAGCATAACCATAAAACCTGAAGATTATATAATCAACTTAAATTACGATGCTTTAAATCTAATTAATGGACAAAAAAATAAATATACTCTTAAAATCGAAGGGCTGGAAGAAAATTGGCGAGCGCTAACTTCAAAAAAATCAGTCACATTAAGTAAACTCCCTCCAGGTGATTATACCATAAGATTAAAAGCTATCAATGATGAAAATATATGGAGTAAAGAGCAAGCTTCATTGGGAATAACAGTTCTACCCTATTGGTATAAATCAGTCTGGTTCAGAACCCTACTGAGTATTACAATTATATTAACAGTAGGATTGATATTAAGGTGGCGATTTAACCAAATAAGAAAAATTAATAAGAAACTAGAAAGGTTAGTTAGTAATAGGACTGAAGAGGTGATGGCTCAAAAAGAAGAAATAGAAAGCCAAAATGATAAATTACATTCAAGAAATAGTAGGATTGAACTACTTTTAAGAGAGCTAAACCATAGGATAAAGAACAACTTACAGCTTATTTCCAGCATTTTAAATCTTCATAGCCGTAGCACTGAAAATATAGATGCAAAAATGGCTCTCACCGAAGGAAAATTGAGGATGCAGGCATTGTCTTTATTGCATCAAAAGCTTTACATGACTGAAAAATATACAGAGGTTAATTGTAAAGATTATATAAATGAATTGATTGATTATCTATCTATTGCTTTTAAAAGCAACTATTCAGATGTTCATTTTAACCTAGATATTGACAATTTTAAATTAAACTTAGACCAAGCTGTTCCTTTGGGATTGATCCTCAACGAATTGGTGACCAACTCATTAAAGCATAGCGGAAAGGATGACTTGATAATTGACTTCACTGCCAAAAAAGATAAGGATAATATCTGTATTACCCTGAAAGATAATGGAGATGGAATCAGTCAGGAACAGTTTGAAAATAGTAGCTCATTTGGCATCAGTATGGTTAAATCGTTAATTGATCAAATAGATGGCGAATTTAGTGTAGGTTGTAAAGGTGGGCCTCATTTCAAACTTGAGTTTAGGAGCAAGGAAACCGAATTGTAAGATGAAAGCCTATAAAAATATATTGATTATTGAAGATGAGTTATTAATTGCTCAGGATCTCTCCTACCTCTTAGAAGATTTAGGTTTTAAATGCGTGGGCATTGCTAAAAATTTTGAAAGAGCCATGTTTTTATTTAACACCAATGATGTTCACCTTATTCTCTGTGATATTAATATTGATGGAGATAAAGATGGAATAGAAACCATTTTTGAGCTAAACAAAATTAGGAATGTTCCCACCATATATCTTTCAGCCTATTCTGATCACGAATTGATTACCAGAACTACTGACACATCTACTTATGGTTATCTCGTTAAACCTTATAATGAAAGAAGCTTAGATGTAGCCATTAATTTGGCGTTAAATAAATTTTATCAAAATGATTTTAAAGCTGTAAATGATGACTTTCTATCAAATTTTACTTCTCGCGAAATTGAAATAATTAAACTATTGGCAGCAGGAAAATCTAGTTCTGAAATAGCAGACATACTTTTTATAAGCCCTCAAACAGTATCAAAACATAGAAGCAATATTTTAAAAAAATCAGGCTGTAAGAGTTCAACTGAATTATTACATCAGTATTATAAGCAATAATTTTTCAATAAGACTTAAAATTCAGCTGTTTAGTCGAATAATGAGTAAAGAAATACTTGAATAGTGCTATTCTTAAAAATAATTTTTTAACTTATTTCTTGAATTGTAGTAATAAATCAGGTTGATATGCGGTTATATACTCATCCAAAGCTTAGAATAACAGTCGAAGAAATCAATAATATTCCCTATATCAAGGAAGTTTGGAGAGGTATTTTAAACCCTGTAGTATTCAGAGATTTAATAGATACTTCTTTAGATATTTACGCCAAAGAAATCAAAAAACACAAAATCACTGGCCAGGAAAAATTCTTATTATATGCCGATGTTACGGAATTAGAAATGATCAGACAGGAAGAAATAACCTGGTTGGATACTGAAATTAATCCTCAATATGAAAAATTGGGATTTACCCATCAGGCTGTGTTGTCTCCGATTACTTTAATAGCTGCAAATAAGGTGGATGAATACAATACCGATGATGAAAATGCATCCTTTATCACCAAAGTATTCAGAGATCATAAAAAGGCTTTAAAATGGTTTTTGGATGATTCCAAAATATAAATGTCTCTATTAATAACCCCATAATTAATCATTATATTATTAAATTCATTCAAACAACTTCACATCCTCTATCAGCTCAGGGGTAACTTTAAAGAATTCTTCATGTATATTGAATGCAGGCTCTCCGTTTCTGTCAAGCTCTTTGTAGAAGCTCTCTTCATTCATTTCATAGGAGTTTACATTATCCCATAAATTATACCTTAGGATATTCATGACTTGCCTTTTCAAGGTCTCATCTACTATTAAGAATAAAGACTCCAATCTTCTTTCAAATGAACGAACCATCATATCAGCACTTCCGCCATATACTTTTGGCTCTCCATTATTATGGAAATAATAAATTCTGGAATGTTCCAAATAATTTCCGACTATTGACCTCACTGTTATATTGTCACTCAAGCCCTTTCTTCCTGGTCTTAGGCAGCAAATACCTCTTACGATCAATTTAATCCTTACCCCTGCTTGAGAGGCTGCATATAATTCTTCAATGGTTTCTTTATCTTCCAAAGAATTGATTTTGATACAAATACCTGAAGGCAAACCTGCTTTGGCATTTTCAGCTTCTTGCTGGATCAAATGAATCAAGCGGGTTCGCATGTCTTTAGGAGCAGTAATCAATCGCTCATATTCATGTGGTAAGCTATGACCAGTAATTACATTAAAGAACTCAGAAATATCCTGAGCATAAACTTCATCAGTAGTCATCAGACCAATATCCGTATATAACCTAGCTGTTTCTTCATTATAATTACCACTAGCCATATGTAAATAGCGGGTTACTTTCTCTTTTTCCTTACGGACAATCATCAAAAGCTTAGTATGCGTCTTATAACGACTTATTCCATAAATCACAAAGCAACCAGCTTTTTGTAGTCTTTTTGCTTCCCTTATATTATTCTCTTCATCAAATCTAGCTTTAACTTCAAATAGAACGGAAACGTGAATTCCATTTTCAGCGGCTTTAAGTAAGGCATTGGTAATTCTTGAATCTTCTGCTAAGCGATAAATGGTGAGTTTTATGGACAAGACTTTTGGATCTTCAGCAGCTCTTTCCAACATATCAATAACCGGCTCAATATTATTGTATGGATGATGCAACAATATGTCCCTATCTTTTAATATCTCGAAAATATTATCTGAATCAGATTTATGTTCCGGAAATGCTAAAGGCGGAACCGGGTCTGGAGTAGACGGTATTTTATCTTTAAATTCAGTATGCTTAATGATTTGCCATAGGGCACTATAATCTACCAAATCACCTTTCTTGAATTTAAAAATATTGTCTTTGTCGATTTCCCAACGGTCACAAAGGATTTTCATCATCCATTTATCGTAATCCTTATCGATTTCAATACGCACTACCCTACCAGTTTTTCGAGTTTTAAGCTTTTTGCGCATTTCTTCCAAGAAATTAGCTTCAATGTCATCACTTTCTTCTAAGGTGAAATCTCCGTTCCTTGTAATTCGGAAAAGGTTTACAGATAGAATTTCTATATTTCTAAAAAGCTTATCAATATTGGCTTTCACCAACTCTTCAATAGGTATAAAAAAGATTTTATCATCTCTTTCAACTTCATAAAAACGCTGGATATTCTGTGGAATCTGTATAAATGAAAGTTTCTTATTATCCTTTTTCTCTCCGAAAGAACGGGTTACCACTGAGAAAATAAGTAGTTTATTCATCAAAATCGGGAAGGTGTGATAATTATCATAGACCATAGGCGTCAGCATAGGGAATATGATTTTATCGAAAAAACTGTTCGCTTTCTTTAGTTCGGCTGGAGTTAGATCACTTAGTTCAGCAATTTTGAAGTTGTTTTCTTCAAAAATTGGCTCAAGCTCCTCTTCAAAAAGCTTGTTTTGTGATTTTACAAAATTCTGACATTCTGTTAATAATTTCTTCCTGAATGGTAATTCTCGTAAACCTGAGTAATCAATCCTTTCTCTTCCATAATCAATGTAATTATAGAGTGAGCCTACACGAATCATGAAAAACTCATCTAAATTAGAGGCGGTGATAGCTAAGAATTTCAGTCTATCAAATATGTTTCGATCGGGCTTACGTGCCAAATCCAATACTCTATAATTGAACTGCAACCAGCTTAAATCTCGGCTAACTAAATTACTTTTATTAATTAAGGATGTTATTCTATCTATTGCCATGGATAATGTTTCAATTTCTAAATTTAAAAAGCTTTTAGCTTATTTGTTCGATAAAGAAGAAAATTTTAGTTTGGGGTTTGAACTCAACCTTAAACAACAAATTAAAGAAAATGCGCCTAATTATAAGCTTAATTTGTATTAATCTATTGTTAATCTGCCAAACTCAAGCACAAAAGAAAACGAAAATTAAGTTTTCAACAAATGAATGGCAAAATGAAACGCTGATTTTGGAAAAAACCGATCAGCATTTTATTCCAGAATATTATGCTTTTAAAGAAATTCAACCTCAAAGTAAAGAATATGTTTTTGAATTGAAAACTGCTGATTTCTATAATTTAAGAGTTGCCGATAATACTTATGGAATTTATTTACAGCCAGGATTTAACTACAACTTAAAATTAGAAAATGGGAGGCTAGATGTAGATTCAGAAGATCCATTGAACTATTTACTGGCAGAAAACCAAAAACAGTTTGAAGATTTCCAGAAACAGAACACTAATTTATTAGGTAAGCGGAAGAAAAATTATGATCCGAATTATGAAAAATATGTTGAAGAAATTAAGAATGTAGTAGAGTCGAAAGAGCTTACAGAATATGCCGAAGATGTTATTTATTACGAACTTAAACGCAAGGAATTTAAAACATTAAAAAACAACAGTCAATTTAAAGATTTTGAAAGCAATATTATAAATAATGGTGTTTATTTGGATAACAAAGCATTCATCAGGCTTGTAAACAACATATATCCAATAAAAGCATTGATGCTATATTTGAGAGAAAGTAATACACCTCCATCTCAACCTACACCTTATTTTTTAGATGAAGCGAAATACGTTCCAAATGATGCCCTACAACAGCTTGTGGAATTAGTTACAATCAACAAATTAATTTACGGGTCATACAAATTTGAACCTAATGATAGTTTGATTAACAATACTTTGAAAAAAATACTTAATGAACCAGTAAATCCTACAATTCTAAAATTTGCTCAAGTACTCGAGGGAAAAATGAACCAGTTGAAAAAAGGAGAAAAAGTGCCGGACTTTAAATTTGAATTATTAGATCTACCTTCAAAGAAACTATCAGAATATTCCGGGCAATATGTATTGCTTGATTTTTGGTACTCCGGCTGCGCACCTTGTCTCAAAGCTGTACCAAAATTAAATGGCTTAGAAAAGGAAAATGAAAGTCTCAGTATAATTGGTATCAATCCAGTTGATACTGAAAAAAGATTTTTAAAAGCAATTGATAAATTCAATATAAAATATGCTCAAACCTTAGTGGATAAAAATTCAGAGCTACCCTCCTACTTTAATGTTGGTGGGTATCCAACTTATGTGCTGATTGGTCCTGAAGGAAAATATATGAAAGAATTTAATAGTACTAACCTAGATGAAATTCAAGGCTATTTAAAATAAATGGGAATTACTCATTTGAAACAAAAGGAAAAAGCATGCCTGATATAAAGTGAAAGCTTAATTCAGCAATTAATAAACCTATGATTACAAATAGAATAAATTTAAAGTACTTTTTCATTTTAGAGTGCTTCTATAAGTTCAATTTTAAAATTGAATAATCTTACGGCATATTCAAAATTTTAAATCATAATTTTTTCATCTATTGAAGCAGAGCTTATGAGAGACTTTTCTTTACTTTACGACTGCAGAACTTGAATACTATGTAACCTTTGCTTGTTGAAAAGCATCAAAATAGCAAGAAGACAATTATTTAAAACTTCAACTTATACCAAATGAAACGAATTATTATTTGTATTTATTTATTGACACTGACAACAACCCTTAATGCTCAGAAGAACTATTGGCAGCAAGAGGTTAATTATGAAATTGAGGTGAAACTTGATGACAAAACTCATACGCTACATGCTTATGAAGAAATAGAATATATTAATAAGTCACCTGACAAACTTAATTTTATATGGTTTCATATTTGGCCAAATGCTTATAAAAATACTAAAACAGCTTTTGCGAAACAGAAAATCACAAACGGCTTTACCCGATTTCACTTTTCTGAAGAATCAAAAAGAGGCTACATCGACAGCCTTAACTTCAAAGCAAATGAAGAGGTATTGAAATGGGAATATCATCCAAAACATAAAGATATTGCCAAAGTGTACCTGCAAAAGCCATTAGCTCCAGGTGAAAAAATAGTAATTTCCACACCTTTTAAAGTAAAGCTTCCTGCTTCTTTCTCTCGACTTGGTCACGTGGGTAAGCAATACCAAATCACGCAATGGTATCCTAAGCCTGCTGTTTATGATCAAGATGGCTGGCACCCTATGCCCTATCTTGACCAAGGCGAATTTTACTCAGAATTTGGAAGCTTTGAAGTGTCCATTACAATACCTGAAACCTATGTAGTGGGAGCAACTGGAAATTTAAAAACTGAAAAAGAAGTAAATTTTCTAGATTCCTTGGCAAAAACCGATAAAAAACACTTACTCTCAGAGGAATCTTCAGATACTAAAAAATCAAATAGTGATGATAAAGAGCCAAGAAACAGAAAATTCAAGACCATTACTTATACTCAAGATAATGTACATGATTTTGCATGGTTTGCTGATCAAACCTATGAAGTACTTAAAGGTCAAGTACAATTGCCCAACTCAGATCGTACTGTAACATTATATGCACTTTTTAATAAACAAAACTATGAAGTTTGGCAAGACATCATAGAGTATATGCATGATGCTACTTTTTATTACTCCAAATGGATTGGTGATTACCCTTATGATGTGGTTACTGTGGTAGACGGTGCACTTAGTGCTGGCGCTGGCATGGAATACCCAACCATAACTGTATTGGGAGGAAGTACTCCTTTTGGTTTGGATCAGGTTACTACACATGAAATAGGACATAATTGGTTCTACGGGATTTTAGGAAGCAATGAGCGAAAAAACCCCTGGATGGATGAGGGCATCAATTCTTTTTATGAGAATCGATATATAGAATTAAAATATCCAGAGCAGAAACTAATCAGTATGATGGGCATTGAGGAAGATGATGGGATTGGAGGATGGTTTGCCAGAACTACTCGACTTAATGATTTGGAATATGGTAAATTATCTGAATTGGCTTATTTAATTAATGCTCGTAGAAATCTTGATCAACCAATTAATTTGGCAGCAGATGATTTCACTTCCATGAATTATGGTACTATTGTTTATATGAAATCAGCCATGGCAGTAAAGCATTTAATGGAGTATTTAGGACAAGAGGAGTTTGATCGAATCATGAATTTATACTATGAGAACTGGAAATTTAAACATCCAAAACCTGAAGATTTCAAAGCACTTTTTGAAGAAGAAACCGAAAAAGACTTGAGTTGGTTTTTTGATGATCTTGTAGAAAGCACCAAAAAGATTGATTATAAAATCAGTAAAGTTAACAAAACAGAGAAAGGTTATAATGTCACAGTCAAAAATAAAGGTGACATAGTATCTCCTCTTCCAATCATAGCAATTGCTGGTCAGGATACTGTCCTAAATCGTTATGTTGAAGGAATAACACGAAAAGAAAAAATTGAAATTCCCAATACGAAGATTGATAGAGTTATTATTGACCCTGAGCATCATACGCTTGATTTATATAGAAAAGACAACCAGGTATATTTAAATCAAACATTTAAAAAATATGATGGGTTGGATATTGTCCCAATAGGAGGCGTGGAAACAGGGCCTGAAAAGCGTATCAATTTCCTACCTTCTATGGGTGCTAATACACGAGACAAGTATATGATCGGTGCAGTTTTTTATAATAATGTGGCGCCTCAGAATAAATTTAATTATGTAATCATGCCCATGTATAGTTTTGGGCTGAATCAATTAGCAGGTTCTGCAGAGCTAAATTACTCTGTTTTCCCTTCCAGCCTTTTTCAGGAAATAACTTTTGGAGGAAAAGGGAAACAATATGCTGGCTATCAAAAAGCGGAGCCGAGCATCACATTTACCTTTAAGCCAAATAAACTACGGGCAAGTCCTAAACAATGGCTAAAATTTAGATATACTGCTTTTGGTGTGGATACTGAATTACAACCCACTTATGAATCAGATTATCAAATTCTATCTGCTATTTACAATATTGAAAATGGAAATGCCCTTACAGAATATAGCTTCAATAGTGAAATTCAACATAAACCTCAGGATTTTACACTATGGAAAAACAAGGCTGTACTAAAACATCAATATCAGCAAAGAAAATTTGCTTCATTAAATTTATTTCTTGGTACATTTTTAAATAATGACAATGTCCACCCATCTTTTCTGTTAGGAATGAGCGGTAGCACTGATTACATGATGGAATCCACATTTTTAGACAGGGTACAGATCTCGAATACATTTACAGCATTTGAGCATCAGACGGACCTTGAACATGGTGGCTTTCGAGCATTCCTGCCCACTGCCTTTACCAATAATTGGCTGGCTGCTGCTAATGTGGATATAGACATGCCTTTTATCAATCTAGTTTCTCTCTATGGTGATGTAGGTGTAATTTCAAATGATGTTTATTACGGATCAGGTTTAAAAATAGATTTATTTAATGATGCACTAGGTTTCTACTTCCCATTAGTAGGTACTAATTATAATGGTGTAGTGGAAAACTTTACTAGTTTTAGGGATCATATCCGTTTTTCATTAAATCTAAAGCAAATAAACCCTTTTAATATTATTAATGACATTGGAAAATAGATTAGGAAAGGAATTATAGGAATATGGTTTGATTTCAACAGAAGGTTAAAATAAGGGTGAGCTTTTTCAGCTCACCCTTTTCTATTTAAAGAATCCTTAGCAATAGGCCTCTCATGATTAATACTACCAATCTTCAAAACCAAATAATATTTGCTCGAAGAGGGCGGGCAGGAGGACAAAAGGTGGGCCAGCGATGGTATGTAGCGATGAAGCATCTTTTTGTTCCCGAGCGTTCGGGACAAAAAGGAAAAGTAGAAACTACAAAATATAATTTTGGGTATAAATCTAGATTTAATATCTAAAACCTCAGATTTCCTCTAAATCAAAGCTTTTTGAGGTTTTAGATATGATAAAATTTCAAAAAATGAGACTTTATATTTGCTTTGAATGATAATTAGAGACACGTTTTAATTTTCAAGAGAACCCTAGCAATACATACAGGATTTTAAATTCTTCTATCGTGCTGTTTTTAGCATAATTGCACTAAAATTTAAAATCCTATGAACCTCTTTTGGAAAAAAATTAATCATTTTATTTTGATACATCGTATTATGATGTATATTTACACTATGTATTCAAAAGAATTGTTAAAAGGCACGCTAGGAGTTATCATTTTAAAGCTCCTGGAAGAAAACGGAAAAATGTACGGCTATGAAATCTGCCAAAAGGTAAAAGATATTTCTGATGGGAAGATTCTTATCAAAGATGGAAGCCTCTATCCTACTCTCCATAAACTTCTAAAAGATGGTATCTTAACCACTGAGGAAGTGAGTATTGGTAAAAGAGTAAGAAAATACTACACACTGACCCCAAAAGGAAAAGGTGAGAAAAAGATTGTAGTGAAAGAACTGGAAGATTTTATGGAAACATTGAACAAAATAGTTTTTACAGACAACAAAACCTCTCCTGCGCTATGATTACGGATGAACAATTTACTTTTATCAGCCAAAAAATCAAAAGAAGTGGGATTTCACAAAAAGAAATTCAAGATGATTTGATTGATCATTTTTGCTGTTTAGTAGAAATCGAAATGCAAAAAGGAAGTTCTTTTGAAGAGGCCTATAAAGGTGCTTACCAACAAACCACTCCAAATGGATTTGAAGAAATACAGTTTGAAACTTTCTTTTTATTAAACCATAAAAAAATAATACTTATGAAACAATTCACTTACATTTCGGGCTATTTATTTGCCCTATCGACTACAGCGGGAGCATTTTTTAAAGTAATGCATTTCCCGGGTGCTAACATTATGTTATTCTCTGGATTACTAGGTATATCATTTATTTTCTTGCCTTTATTATTGTTCAACAAATTTAAAGACAAGGTTTTTAAAGTGATGTCTGAAAAACTCAAATGGATATTTGGGACTTTAAGTTTAATGCTAATATTGGTGGGAAGCAGTTTAAGAGTACTTCATTTACCTGGAGCAATGGTTCTTTTAGGATTAGGAATGTTGACATTTGGCATTTTGTTTTTACCATTCTTATTTTTCAGAATGTTTAAGTCCAGTCAAGAAGAAGCTATCAGTAATTAATTTATGAAAAAAATTGTTTTTATATCAGCCTGGTTATTCAGTTTAATCTTTGTTGTTGGATTTCTATTCAACACATTGAAATTTCCCTACTCCTATATTTTACTTTATTTGGGAGGAACTGTAGCTGGGCTGATTTGCTACCCATTGGTTTTCTTTTATAAATGGCGAGAGCATAAATTGAATGAAAATAGATTGCTGTTTCAGTGGATTTTTGGTCAATCAGCTATTGTTATTTTTGTAATTTCCACTTGGCTCAGGTTTACTAATGGATTTTCAGCCAATATTGTATTAGGAGTTTCTTTTTCCATTATGGCTTTCGCATTCTTTCCGCTTTTATTTTATAATATGTATAAACAGTCTTTGGAAGAACTTTAAATAATGAATACTTCGAATAATATCCTATTATCTTCTAAGCCTATACCTCAAACTTATTTCATGATTATTGAAGTTTATTTTCTGCACATTAGATGAGAGAGGAATTTCATAAAAATAATTGAAGTCTAAACCGTTGATAAACTCAAATCCTACCATAAAATTCACATAGGAAATTGATCTATACCCTAGTCCAAGCCTGATTTTATCCTTTAGTTCTAAAATAGCATTACCATCTATTTGCAAGGGTGAGCCTTTAACCATTTTTATTAAACTATTCAGTTGAATTTTAGATTTAGGATTTAAAATCAATTCATATCCTGAATTTAAAAATAAGTGCCTACTTAAATTTAAATTTTGATCCTCCCAAATGGTTAAAATCTCGGGAATTGAAAGCCCAGCAAAAAACTTATTTTTACTATAATAAATGCCTAATCCAACACTAGGAGTTACTATACTGATATTCTTTTCAAAATTGGGATCATCATCAATATCCAAACTCCTGAGGTTTTCGTTAAAAAAAGACACGCCCGCTCTTAAGCCAAAGGATAAAACATGAGGATGGAAACCCCATGAGGTAAAGGAATTTTTATTTTTTGAAATCAACGAATAGGAATAGCTTCCATAAACGCCATTTGTGCTAGTAACCCCAATTTTATCACTAAAAAAATTGAGACCTAATCCTACCTTTGGACTTAAAGCCTTTCCATGTGTAGAAAAAAACATACTTCTTGGAGCTCCATCCATTCCTTGAAAGGAACCCTTTGCTGACAAATTAAATATAGGGTCAAACTCATATCCTGCCATTGCGGGATTTATAGAAAACGGATCTATTAAATAATTATAGTTCGAAGGTTGTTGCTGCGCCATACTAGAAAATGCCATTAATAGCATGCTAATTAGAATTACAAATATTCTCATAATAATGACTAATTTTTAAGGTTTGAATTATCTTTTCAGGACTATGAATCCTTCTAGTTGGGAATCTCTTTCTTGAAGATGAATTTTATAGAAATAAGTGCCTTCAGGTAATTCCCCTCCACCTAGTTTATTGTTTCTATTAGCTGTCCCATCAAATACATTATATTGATTATCATAGCCTTTAATTGCGAATACAATATTTCCCCATCGGTTATAAATCAGCACTTCATTTTTTTGGTACTCTTTTATTCCATGTATTTTCCAGATATCATTTATTCCATCGTTATCTGGTGAAAATCCTTTTGAAACCCTAATACCCTCTTCCACTTTTACTGTCATTTCGGCTTCGACTGAACATCCAAATTTATTGGTAAATACCACAGAGTAGTTAGTGCTCTTATCAGGGCTGGCTGTAGGATTTGCTATAGTTGGATTATCAAGCCCAAATGAAGGGAACCACTGATAGCTCCCCTCAGATGAAGCATTCGCATTTAGCTCTACTGATTCACCGGCATTAATTTTAACATCCTCACTTATTTCAAGTGTAGGTGAGCTTTCGCCATTCACTTTCAAATTAAAATTGCAGGATACTTTATTTCCTAACACATCTATCACCTCGATGCTCACTTCCGAATCTTCAAAAACAACTGTTCCAGCACTAGGTGATTGGGTAATACGCTCTATTTCACTACAAGCCTCTTCAACTTCAATCAATTCTGTGAAATCAGGGATGACAGCTTCACAATTTTCCGTCATGTTAATTTCCTGATCATCCAGACAAGCAATTGATAGATCGCTTCTATCTTCTAAGACATCAAATGTACAGCTTGAAGTATTTCCGGCAGCATCCTCTGCTGTTATGGTAATTAGCATACCTTCCGCGAAAGGGCTTCCAGCTGACGGGGATTGAGTAATTTTAGGATTTGAATCCCTATTATCAGTCACACTTACATATTCCCGAAAATCAGGGATTTCAGTTTCATTACAAGACAGCGTTTGAGAATCAGGGCAGGTTATTTCTGGTGCGATTGTGTCCGGACCAGAATCTACTTCAATTTGAAAACTACAGGTGGTTGAATTTCCACTTTTATCTTCAACTGTGATAGACAGCTCCATATCTTCCACAACCTCAAAACCAGCCTCAGGGCTTTGGTTAATCTTAAGATTATCATCACAATTGTCGGAAACTGAAACTTCAGCTGTATAATCTGGCAAAGACTGACCCTCTTCTAAGGTTTGGGTTTCGAGACAAGTAACTTCAGGGGCTTGTGTATCTTCACTGAATACAAAGAATTCGCAGTTAGAAGTGTTTCCAGACTTATCCTCAGCTGTAATTATAATCGTCATTCCATCAGTAAAAGAAGTACCTGCCGCTGGTGACTGTGTTATTAGCGGATCAGGATCTCTATTATCTTCTACGCTGATCATATTGGTAAAGTCAGGAATTGAATTTTGATCACAAGATACGTTCTGATCGTTTATACAGCTGATATTAGGAGGTGTTGTATCCGGTTCAGTTGTTGCAATTATTTGGAACTTACAATTTTCTATATTTCCACTTGCATCTTCAGCGGTAATGGTAATAGTTAAATCTTCGGTAACTTCTGTACCTGCCGGAATAGATTGGTGTACTTCAGGATCAGCATCACAATTATCACTTACCATCACAATCTCAGTATAGTCTGGTAAACTTTCACCAATTGTTATGGTTTGGTCTTCAATGCAAATAATAGATGGAGATGTAGAATCAGCTTCTCTATGAACTTCAAAATCACAGCTACCAACATTTCCATATACATCTTCTGCAGAAATTGTGATAGTCATACCCTCAGTAAATTCACTTCCAGCTGTAGGACTTTGTGTAACCACAGGACTTGAATCTCTATCATCCGTCACGCTAACTAAGTCAGTATAATCAGGGATTTCAGTAGCATCACAAGCTAAAGTTTGATTTTCCGGACAAGTGATTTCTGGTGCTTCTGTATCAGGAGTTACTTCAATTAAAAAAGTACAAGACTTCGTGTTTCCACTTTCGTCTTCAGCAGTTAAAGTAACAGTTGTTGCTTCCGTAAATTCAGTACCTGCTTCGGGAGACTGACTCACGGAAACATCTGAATCACAATTATCCGATAGTGTTGCATGAGATGTATAATCTGGTATATTTTCACCGGGAATTAATTCCTGATCATCAAGGCACTCAACAACAGGAGATTCGGTATCCTCTTCAAGATTAACCAAAAATTCGCAGGTAGATTCATTTCCTGCAGCATCTTTGGCTGTGATTGTAATCGTTATACCATCGGTAAAAGTACCTCCAACAGAAGGGGATTGAGTTACAACAGGATCAGAATCTCTATTATCAGAAACACTGACCAAATCTGTATAATCAGGGATTTCAGTAGCATCACAAGCTAAAGTTTGATTTTCCGGACAAGTGATTTCTGGTGCTTCTGTATCAGGAGTTACTTCTATTAAGAATGTACAAATTTTCGTATTTCCACTGGCATCCTCAGCAGTTAAAATAACAGTAGTTTCTTCTGTAAATTCAGTACCTGCTTCGGGAGACTGACTCACTGAAACATCAGAATCACAATTATCCGATAAAGTAAGAGGAGATGTATAATCCGGTATATTTTCACCGGGAATTAATTCTTGATCTTCTGGGCAGGTAATCTCCGGTTCTTCAGTATCGGCTCCGTCATTGAGTGTAATTTCTTTAGTAAAAAAGCAATCTGCTGTAGTTTCCACTTTAAGTGTGTAGGTTCCAGCTCCAATATTTTCCAGTATTGCATCCTCACCAATTAAGTCACCTTCCTCATTATACCATTTAAAGTCAACATCATGAAGTGATGAAGATCCATCCAAAATCGCATCTGAAGCTCCTGGGCAGGACACTTCCTGATTTACAGTAATAATGGCTTCATTTGTTAATTTCCCATCATCAAATATAGTCCAATTAAAATCATCTATAATCTTTTGTCTGTATACTTCAGCATCAGCATTGTAGAGTGACCATCCGCCCCAAAAAATTAAATCATTCTGAAGAGTTAGGTGGGACCATCCTTCTAATGTAGCCGAATAATTACAGGGAGAAAGTCCATTTTGATAGAAGAACGATATAAAACTTTCAACATTTGAAATATCCCAAGCTCCCAAATTTTGGTCAAAATCAGATGCTTTGTAGAAAGTACTTCTCATAGTTTCTACCTTACTCACATCCCACCCACCAATATCTTGGTTGAAATTTGAAGCTTCTGCGAACATATAATCCATTTCTGTATTCTGACTTACATCCCATTTACTTATATCTTGATTAAATGCTGAGGCTTTATAAAACATTCTTGACATGGAGATAACTTTTGACACATCCCAATCTCCAATGTCTTGATTAAATTGGCTTTCATTAAACATCCTAGCCATATTCGTTACCTTGCTTACATCCCAATCACTAATGTCCTGATTAAAAACACTAGCACCTTGGAACATGCCGTTCATATTGGTAACATTACGGACGTCCCAATTCGTAATATCTGAATTAAAGGAAGTTGCTGAATTAAATGTATAGACCATATCGGTAACATTGCTTACCTCCCAGTTATCCAAATCTTGATTAAAGCTAGATGCATTTGAAAATAGATATCTAAAATTAGTGACATTTGATACGTCCCAATCATTAATATCAGTATTGAATTGTGTAGCTCCACCAAACATAAACTCCATACTAGTTACATTCGATAAATCGGGAATATCGGTAGCAGGCATGGTCATATTAGAACATCTCAAAAACATTCTTTCCATAGAGCCCCACTGTGTAGTTCCCCATTGCTCAACCGTAAGTAATTTTTTAGAATCATTAGGATAGGAACTTGTAAAATAAAATCGATGTATTGAATTAGATATAGCTACTTTATATTTTCCAACTTCAGGAAAAGTGATGGTAGTAGTTCCTGTTAGATCTTCAAGCACTCCATTTATAGAGGGGTCAGCTAATTTTTCCCATTGAATGTCATAAGAACTAGCAGAAGCTACAAATCGGATTTGATTACTATTTGATTCACCTTCCTTTTCAGTATCCCAGGTCGTAACAAAGGCAGTTTCCGGATCAAATAAAGTCTTAATTTCTTCAAAAGAATAGATTTCACCGATATTATCAGCCTCATCCTCAAAATATAAATGCACATCATATTTTGTACTTGATTTTAAACCATCTATCAATTTAGTAATCTCAGTATTTTCAGAATTAACAGGAAATTCACCATGCATAATTGCATCCGAACCTGAGTTTATGGCTTCATAATTTACTGAATAATAGGTACTACTTTCAAAAACAGCATAATGTACCTTTCCTTTTTCTTGCGCTTTTACATTTATTAAAAAACTTTCTGTTGTGATATCCTCTATTTTAGGATAATTTTCATGAAAAGGGATTGCAAAATGATCCCCTCCAAAAACTAAATAAACATTTCTATCATCATAAGTTCTATCCGTAAAAATAAAATCTGCTTTACCGTCCCCATTAAAATCTTTTCCACCATCAATCCCTCTTCCTGTACCGTCTAAATCATCAATCAGAAACCCATTAGTTCCGTCTATAACTTCTCTATCAAATTCTACTGGAAAACCGTCTGAAGAACCATAAACGATGTTTATCATATCACTTCCTACAATTATAAAATCATCAATACCATCAAAGTTAAGATCTCCAGCAGGAGACATACTACTAACATGATCTTTCACTAAAAAACCTATATCCTCATCAAAATCAGCTTCTCAACAAGGCTGAGGGAAAAGGATCGTTCGAACCAAAAATGACATTATTTTCTGAAAAGCAATCGTCAATTCCATCTCCATTTATATCTCCTATTCCTCTTAGATGTGTGATGAAACTATTATCTCTATTATCAATTGAAAATCCATCACTTCCATCTACATCCGTAATCTCAATTAATGGGTCGAATGGCTCGTTTTTACCGAATAAAGCATAGCTGATTTTTTCTTCATCAGGGCCGCTACTGTGTGTATTCCAACTACCAATTAAGATATCATTGATTCCATCATTATTGATATCTCCTGCACCACCCACAATATAGGAAGCTCTCGAAGCAGGGAATGAAGTTGTGCTAAATCCTTTTGTTCCATCAAGGTAGGATTCGTCTATTTCAATGGGGAAATTATTGGTTCGACCAAAAACAATCCGTGCTCGGCCTGACCAGTGAGGGGTACCAATAATAAAATCATTAATTCCATCACCATTAACATCTCCTAAGCCTGCAACTGAATTACTTCCAGAAAAAGTGATTACAAAACCATTATTCCCGTCAATATCAGAAGATTCAATTAAAGCTGGAAAAGAACTTCTTCCATATAGCACTATCACATTTTGACTTGATTGATCACTTCCAATGATCACATCATCAATTCCGTCACCATTGATATCACCCACTCCTGCATTAATCCCTCCTCTTCTTTCATCTTCTGCAATTCCTTCCACCACAAAGCCGTTATCTCCATTTAAATTATTTAAATCGAAAGTATCATCAAATTCATCCTCAGTGCCGAAAACAACATATACTTTACCTGTAAAATCATTACCATCAATTACAGCATAATCGCTCGAGATGGCTATATCTTCCAAACCATCATTATTAATATCTCCAATAAAATTAACGTCATTTCCATAACTATTGGAGCCCTCTAAATCTATATTTGGAAATATTATCCCTTTCCCTCCTTTCAGTGTGCTTTTATCTAATACTGGTGGATAATTTTGTGCCGAAAGATTGCTTCGAAAAATCAGTAAAAAAATAAGAGTAAAAAATTGTATTAAGAGTAGTAGTTTGTTCATCGTTAAAAAGGTTCTGATTTAGATTAAAATCTATCTGTGCTAATAGTCAAATCATTTACATTTGAACAGAAGCAAATCTAGGATTGGTTGGAATGGAATAAACCATCATAAAAGAGTAAGTATAAAAATCACTAAAAATGGTGAAGAGAGCGATAAGCTGATTTCAAGTTTAAATTAAAATCAGCTTCGCTTTTTCATACTAATCCTTTCCTTCTTTTTCCATCTGTCTTTTGTATTGATCATACATAAACAATGGATCCAAATTTTTCTGATAATCTGATGGGTAAATCGAAATAGGTTCTGATGGATCATCCATTAAATAGACTTTCAATACTTGATTTCCATATTGGGTATTGGAATGAAACAAAGCATAGCGATCTTTTCCAGGTATTTGGGTAGTTACATACTGATAGTCTTTGAATCTTTTTTCACTTCTCTGCCATTCCTTCTTATACTTATAAATTTTACCATCAAGTGGATCATCCACTCCAGAAATTTGAATCAACATTTCTTCATTTTCCTTCTCTCCTATTCTTAATAACTTTATTCTAAAAGTTCTAGCTCCCTTTTTACCTTCATATTGTTCGATATACTTTCCTAATTCCTGCGCTTGAATTTTTGTTGAAAGAAATAGACTTCCGAATACCATTGAAAAAAATAACATTAAATACATTTGACTTTTCATAATTACATCCATTAGTTTTAAGTTCTGATTTATTTTTATCAAAATTAGGAAAGCCACTAACTGCAAACATCATCAGATATAACCATAAAAATAAATCACCAAAAATGATGAGCTATCTTATTAAAACTATGCTTAATTATGTGATACACAATAATGATAGCTGATATGAAGGGTAAACTGTATTATATAATTTTTATATTTTTTACTTCCATTTTCTTTTATTCAAAGAGTATTGCGCAGGAAAAAGAACAAAAATCAGAGGTGATGGATAGAATTCATGCCCTATTAGATGATTTTGACACAAAAATCACTTCTGAACCTGCCCGGGCAAAAAGTTTGATTAACCAAGCGATTGTATTAAGTAAGGAATATAGTTTAGAAATTGAGGAAGCCAATAGTTACTTCCGATTAGGTAAACTACTCCTAAATGAAGGAAATTATGATTCTTCAAAAGTATTTTTAAAAAAATCATTAACAACTTATTTAAAACAGAAAGATTATAAAGGAATTAGTAAATGTTATAAAGAAATTGGTGTCCTTTTGGAAGAAACAGGACATAGAGAGGAAAGCTTAACTCACTATACCAAAGGATTGAAAATTGCAAGAGATCATGACTTCAATGAATTAATCCCTCCTTTCATCAATAATATTGGAACCATCTATCTTAAGCAACAACATTATGAAAAGGCATCTGAATTATTCAAAGAAAGTGCTTCCCTAAGCAAAGAAGGCTATCAATATGCTATTACCATCAATAATATTGGAGTTGTCAAGTATCAACAGGGACTCTTTGATGAAGCTAGGGATTATTATAAAAAAAGCCTTGAAGCATGTAATAATATAAAGGATGATTATTGCAGTTTAACACCTCTAAATGGTATTGCAAATACATATTTACAACAAAATGCTTTTGAAAAGGCATTGAAAACTACCCAGAAGGCAATCCAGATTCAGAAAAGAAAGAAATTAGATAAAGATCTATTGGTCAGTTATAATCGTCTAGGTTTGACATATAATGCAATGGGAGAATATATAAAAGCCATTGAGGAGTATGAAAGGAGTCTCAGAATATCCAAAAAAATAAATTCTATCCATACTCCTTATATACATGCGAACATATCCGACTGTTACCAAAATTTAAGAGATTATAAAAATGCACTTTCACACAGTAAAAAGTTTTATGAATTAAAAGACAGTATCAATTCCTTAGAGTATAAAATTAAAACCGAAGAATTATTGGCCCAATATGAAACAGAAAAAAAGGATAAGGAAATAGAACTCTTGAGAAAAAATAAAGCCTTGCGTGAAATCCAGCGAGAAAAAGAAATCGCCCTTTACGAACAAGAACTATTAAACAAGTCTTTGGAGGAACAAGAAAATAAATATGAGTTATTGCAAAGAGATAAAAAGATAGACCTTCTAAACAAAAACCGAGAACTTCAAAAGGCGAATATAATCAATCAGGAAAATGAACTGAAACGTCAAGCACTAATTAAGAATATTGTAATTGTCAGTTCAATCACCATCTTAATTCCTGTTATTATTTTATTGATCGTTTATAGACAAAAAGTAAAAAGCAGAGAGCAATTGGCAGCAAAAACTGAAGAGGTAAATCAACAAAAAACTCTTGAACTCATAAGAGAATTTGAAATTAAAACAATCAGAGCACAGATAGAGGGACAAGAAAATGAGAAAAAACGTATTGCCAAGGAATTACATGATGGGATAGCTGGAGGTTTAGCTGCCATAAAAATGAATTTACAATCATTGGATAATACTTCAAATCAAAACCTGCAGTTGAAAAAACTTATTAAAGGTGTTGATGCAATTTATTCTGAAGTAAGAACCATATCGCATAACTTAACGCCTCCAGAAATGCTTAATCACTCTTTTGCAGATTTTTTGAAGAAGTACCTGTCTGATGTTTCTGAAATTGCCACTTTTAAAATAGAATACATTTTTCATAATGAAAAAATACTGAATAAACTGCAAGATCATTTTAAAGTTGAGATTTATCGAATCTTACAAGAACTAATAACCAATATTATAAAACACGCTAAAACAGATTTTGTAGAAATTCAAATCTTGACTGATGATAATAATATCAATTTAATAGTGGATGAACGATGGTAAGGGCTTTGATTATAAAGAAAAATCCAACGGCTTAGGATTACAAAACATAAGATCTAGAATTCAAGCCTTAAATGGTAACATTAACATTGATTCGGTAAAAGGAAGAGGTACAATTATTAATATAGACATAGAATACAATTTAAAACCTGAAGTTAACATAGTGAATTAAAAATATGGAAAAAACTATCAATATTATTATAGTCGATGATCATCAAATGTTTTTAGAAGGAATAAGTGCGCTTTTGGAAAATATTGAAGATTTCAAAATAATTGAAACCTGCGAAAACGGAAAAATGGTTTTCCCTATTATTGAACAGCACTCTATTGATATCATCGTTACCGATATTAATATGCCAGAAATGGATGGAATAGAATTAAGTAAAAGAATAAAGCAAGAGTACCCTGATATAAAAACCTTAATATTAAGTACTCATAGTGACATTAATATGATTCAAAAATGCATTAAAAACGGAGTAGATGGTTATTTGCTCAAGAATGCTGAAAAAGAAGAATTAATAACCGCATTAAAAGAAATATATAAAGGAGAGAAATACTTTAGTCAATCCGTTAAAGATGACTATATGAATAGTGTATTCACTAAGACAAAAAACAAGAATTCATTAATTCAACTGAGCAGAAGGGAACTTGAGGTATTGAAATTAATTACTAAAGAATATACTGCACAAGAAATCGCTGATAAGCTATTTATCAGTCAGAATACAGTAAACACTCATAGGAAAAACTTACTTAGTAAGCTCAATGCAAAAAACACTGCTGGATTGGTGATGTATGCTGTTCAAAATGGGCTATTAAATGAAGATTGATTTAGAAAAGCTATTCCAAAACAAACACCATGCAGTGTTGCCACGGTAGATTATCAATATTTTCTTTCAATTGAAAACCAGCAGCCTCCATTTCTTTCACTGCTTGTTTTTCACTCATTTTATGTATTTCTTTAATGGGTACACTTTTGTCCTCAGCTCTATATTCGATCAAATAGATTTCACCCTTATCCTTTAAGGCATTTTTAATGGATTTCATCATCTCAATTGGGTAACTGAATTCATGATAAACATCAACCATCAAGACTTTATCAACGGAATTTTCTGGTAAATTAACGCTTCTTTCAGTTCCTTTTACCAATTCGATGTTATCAATACCCTCTTTTGATTTCCGCTCTCGAATGGCTTGCAACATTTCCTCTTGAATATCAACAGCATAAATTAATCCTTCTTCAGCTTTAGGAGCCATTTTAAAAACGTGATATCCAGATCCTGCCCCTATATCGGCAATTACATCGTTTGACTGAATGTTCATATTCTTCATCAACTTAGATGTATTTTCTTCTTTTTCTCTTTCTGGTCTTTCCAGCCAATTAATGCCTTGATACCCCATCACATGAGCTATTTCCCTGCCCATATACCACTTACCAGTTCCAAATCGATCACCTGATTTATAGGTGTAATCCTGATTAGTATCAGTAGTTTGAGCACTACAACTAAAGAAATATAAGGAGGTAATGAAGTATAGAGCTAGCTTTTTCATGTGGTTACTTTATAAAATAGAAACCAATCAAAAGTCAAATGGTTTAATTAATATAAAAGATTCTAATACAAAAAAAAGGACTGCAAAACAGTCCTTTTAAATCAATTTAAAAAAATCAAATTATTTATTATAAATCCTTTTTAGGATCCCATTTTTCTAAATAGTCAGCCACTCTTCTTACTACCATTCCTCCTAATGAACCATCCACAACGCGGTGGTCATAAGAGTGTGATAAGAACATTTTATGTCTGATGGCAATTACGTCTCCTTGAGGAGTTTCTAAGACAGCAGGTTTCTTTACAATCGCTCCTAATGCCAAAATACCAACTTGTGGTTGCATAATGATAGGTGTACCCATCACATTACCAAATGAACCTACATTAGAAATGGTAAATGTACCACCTTCTAATTCTTCCGCTTTCAATTTTCCATCACGGGCTCTTCTGGCTAAATCATTCACTTTATTAGCCAATCCTCTGATGTTTAATTGATCAGCATCTTTAATCACAGGTACAATCAGATTACCACTTGGCAAGGCTACAGCCATACCAATATTAATGTGTTTCTTTTTGATGATTCGATCACCATCAACTTGAACATTAATCATCGGGTAATCCTTGATAGCTTTAACAACTGCCTCAATAAAGATTGGCGTAAAGGTTAAGTTACCGTTTTCTTGTTCCTTAAAAGTATTTTTATGCTTGTTTCTCCATTGCACCACGCTGGTCATATCCGCCTCCACAAATGAGGTTACATGTGGGGAAATACGTTTTGAATCCACCATTCTACCCGCAATCATCTTACGCATTCTATCCATTTCGATGATTTCATCATCACCAGAAATACTAACCGGAACTCCTTGTGGAGCAGCTTGGGCTGTAGGCTGTGAATTTGCAGCAGGCTGAGCAGCACTTGGCTGAGGTGCAGCTTGTGCAGGTGCATCTCCTCTATTATCTAAATAGGATAAAATATCTTTTTTGGTAACTCTTCCATCTTTTCCAGTACCTGAAATGGATTCTAATTCAGCCATTGCAATATTTTCTTCCTTAGCAATATTCCTCACTAAAGGAGAATAAAATCTTCCTGACTCAGAACGAGCAGCAATGTCATGCCCATTAGTTCCAGCACTTGAAGATAGGCTAGTTTCAGCTGTTGCAGTTGCAGGCGCTGAGCTTTCCTGCTTTTCAGGTTTTGCAGCAGCTTCGTTATCGGCAGCGGCAGCACCTCCTTCAGTCTCTATAATAGCTATTGGCTTTCCAACCGCCACTATATCTCCTTCTTGAACCAATATTTGTTTTAATACTCCAGCTTCTAATGCAGGAACTTCAGTATCTACTTTATCAGTGGCTACTTCCAATACTGATTCATCTTCTTCAATAGTGTCACCTTCTTTTTTCAACCAGGTAAGCACTGTTGCTTCCATTATACTTTCACCCATTTTGGGCATTACCATTTCTACCGTTGCCATGAAATAATTAGTCGTTTATTGAAATGAAAAAACTTTTTGAAATATACTCAATTTTTCAAAGGACGTTTTCCTTTATTCTATAATTAAACAAATTCGACAGTTTTAGTTTCCATAGTAAAACCAAATCAAATTTGTACAAAATTAACATTTATAAACTTTTTCTCAATTATTTTGAGCTTAAAGTTTGTCGAACCAAATTTAATAATGTATTTGAGGTAATCTCGATATTACTCTCCCTATCAAACTGGAAATGATACAATTTCGTTTGGGTATTCTCTCCATCTGCCAAAGCTACCCATGTAGTTCCCACTGGTTTCTCTTTAGTTGCCCCTCCAGGCCCCGCAATTCCACTAGTTGAAATACCAATATCCGCACCAAAAAGTTCACGTACTCTCTCTGCCATTTCAATCACAGTTTGCTCGCTAACCGCTCCATTTTGCTCTATGGTTTCCTTTTTTACACCCAAAATATTAATTTTCAAGTCATTATGGTAAGGATTAATGCCTCCTCTATAATATTCGGAGCTTCCTGCATTGGATGTAAATAAATGGGCAATATAACCACCAGTGCAACTTTCAGCACAAGCAATAGTCAAGCCTTTTTCTCTTAGCAACTCCCCTATTTTGGCAGGTAAATTACTTTCATCTGTACCATAAATATATTTCCCAATTTGACTGTAAAGCTTATCAACCTCCTCATTTATTAGCTTTTGTAATTGTCCTTCATCCTCACCAGAGGCAGTCAATCGTAATTTCACTTGATTTAATCCAGGCAAATAAGCCAACTTTATTTCTTTTGGAAGATTATTTTCCCAATCCTCTAATTTTTCTGCCAATATGCTTTCTTGAATACCTACGGTCTTCACCATTTTATGGATGAGCACAGGAGTTTTATAAATTTCCTTGAACTTAGGCAAGATGGTATCTTCCATCATATATTTCATCTCCTTAGGAACACCTGGCATTGAAATAAAGACTTTTTCATTTTTTTTAAACCACATTCCAGGAGCAGTACCATATTTATTTTCTATTGGAGTACATTGTTCAGGTAACTCAGCCTGACCTTTATTCAATTCATTCAGTTCCCTACCTCTTTTAGCGAACCGCTGTCTTAAATCCTCTAAAATATCTTCATGTATCTTCATTCCAGAATTAAAATATTCTGCTAACAAGGGCTTCGTTAAATCATCTTTTGTAGGCCCTAACCCTCCAGTAATAATAATAATATCAGCATTTGACTCAGCTTCTTCAAAAGCTCTCATCATAGCATCTCTATTATCAGCAACAGTAACTTTTCGTTTAACTCGTATGCCTAGTTTATCTAATTCAGCACTGATGTAATGAGAATTAGTATCTAATGTTTGTCCATACAATATCTCATCTCCTACGGAAATGAGTTCTGCGTAAATATCCTTCATAAAATAAAATATGTTAACGTCTGATTACAAATAAAAAGGAGGCTTCCTGCTTTCCTTTCCTAATAATCAAATAATAAGCTCCTTGTTTTAATTCTGAAACATCGATTATTTCTGTTTGCAATATAGGCTTATCATTACTTGCCTTTAATACTTCTTTGCCTTTAGTATCAATTATGCTATAAGTATCGAATTTAAATTGATTTTTACCCGTCAGGTGAACAAATTTATCAGCAGGGTTGGGGAAAATAGAAAAGTATGATTTTAACTCGTTTTTATTTCCTAGCAAGGGATCATTAAAAACTACAATCTGTTTCTCTGAAAACTCACTACACCCCAAGGAGTCAGAAACTTCTAATTGAATCTTAAATACACCAGCTTCAGAAAACACATGATTGGCTCTAGCATTCTCCCCAATTGATTGATCATCTATTTCCCAAGTCCATTCGCTCGCACTTTCCGATAAGGATTCCAATTTGATTTCTTCATCAAATGCTAAATTGATGGTATCATGTGAAAGGGAGAAATCGGCATTCAAATCACTTACAAAAACTGGGACTTCAACTATTTCTGAAGGATTAACATTATCTACATTCACCGCAAATACGGTCATGTTTTCACTTACTTCATCTATATTTACCTCTGATCCTTTTCCTAAGAATTGAGTTAGTTCCCGATCTTCAAAATAATAAACCTTATCGGAATTTAAAGCTGAAAGTGTTACGCTCTCACTTTGACACAAGAAATAATTTTCAAATTCGGGGTTTTCACTTGGAGCGTTCTTAAATAAAACAGAATCCACACAATTAGTCTCTGATATTGCAATTAATTTAAGATTACCATTATTGAGTTTATTCAAATCAAAATAAACTTCATTTACTATTCCCAAAGTATCTTCATTTATCATCCAGATATGCTCTTGAGATAATTCGCTTGTGCTTTTAGCCAAACCTCGCATCTTGGTATTTTCGGAGGATATATCAAGACTTACCTCCATTTTGGCTCTAAGCGGAATTACTTTTGCCTCTATTTGGATTTTTTCAGAAGGGAAATCACCCGTTTCATTCCTTAAGTAAAGTGTAGAGTCTTTCGTAATATTCTCTATTATAAATGCTGAGCCCTTATATATCTGATTCTCTAATAAACTATCCGAATAAACCGTCAATTCTTCAATATTAGGATCTTCCAAAATCAAATCATCATTCATACAAACCTCTACATTTTCTAACTGAGGCTTTGCTGATCTTTCAAAAACCTTGAAAGATTTTGAAATAGTATCTTGACACCCAATATTTGTACTTATTATCAATTCAGCAGAATAATCACCTACTGAATCAAGTATGATGTTGGGATGTTGCTTGGAGGAAGAAAAACCATTACTGAATTTCCATTGCCAACTAAAAGCATTTTCACTTTCATCTTGAAATCTGAAGGAATTTGTTTCATCAGGATCGATTAAAATAGTATCTGATGGTAAAGAAAAATCTGCCAACGGCTTTTGAATTGAAACAACCAATCGCTTCCTGAGGCCGGAAATACCCAAAGAATCTTTTTCCACTACATAAAAAGTGGTGTCCTTAGCTAAAGCCCCTACTTCAAAGTCCGTGCCTGAATAAAGTACCGTGTCCACAGTTGCTGATGCATAAATATCATACTCATGATTTTCAGGAGCAGATATAATTGGATTATCATTTTTACAAATAAAAACTTGTCTGCCAAAAGGTGGTAAAGTAAAACTTAAAGAGTCTTTTTCTTTAGCTTTTGAAACTAAAGCTTTCAAATCGTTTAAATTATTAGCACGCAAAACTGCTAGAGAAATGGAATGAGTTGAAAAAGCTTGAAATTCTGCTAGCATAATTCCATGAAGGCCTGCTATATTATTCCCTCCTGCCTTCTCTCCTGCCATTTGTTTAGAAAAAGAATTCTGTAATACATTTTGAATTACATTTTGCTTTAAACTGTCATTTTCCAAATCACTGTCATGAGCATTTTCATTTCCTAAATCAAGTGCATAAAAAACAGAGTCTTGATCAGATAATAAACTTAAACCCACATATTCATTTTCTGATTCATCAAAGGCATAAGAAAGTTGGAGAGCACTATCATATTTTAGTGTATTGTTTATTTTATCACCTAAAGCATAGTCAGTAAATAAAGAAAAGTATATGGAATCATAATCATTTTCACTCCTGTTTTCTAATCTATATTGATGAATTAAAAAATCGCCTTCATCATCCCACCCTAAAAACCTTTGATTTACATAAATATCAAGAGCTGACGGAACTTCATCATTTTCTTTAAAAACACTCCTAACATCAAAATCAGCAGTAATATCATCATATCGCTTTAAAGATTGAATACTTTGAAAATCATCTACATATTGAAAAGAATTGGCATTAATTAAAGTATTTCTTACTAGGCTATCTTCTCCAGCAAAAAGAATTAAACCCATATGGTCAATCAGTTTATTTCCATTATGAGTTACTGCATAATTATTGAAAGGTGTTTCACTACTTCTTCCAAAATTTCCAGTTGCCGTAAAACCAAAATTCCAATTATTATAATTGAATAGTTTAATTTTTGGACTACTCTGTATTTGAAATGATTGGTAATCCTCATAAAATTCTCCATCAAATAATACTCTAAAATTTAGTGCTTCATCTTCTGGTAAGTTTTCTGAAAGTACTACTTTAAAAGGATTGCTATCATTACTTACTTTTTCAAAAGTATCTAATGACTCAATAGTATAATCCCCTTGTAAAATAGTGACATAAGGGCTTGATGAGGTCAACTTTGCATTTACATTCTCTGTTATTTCTAAATAATTTGTGAATTCCAAAGTGATTTCCAGTGTGTCGCCAAAGTAAGCCGCTTCTTCCAATCCATTAGTATAATTCACATCACTTATTCTAATGGAAGGTGTATCAAAATCAGCTATAGATTTAAATACATTTAATCTCCCCTTACCAAATTTGTATTGAAAATCGCTATTGTTTCCCACATCACTAATGTCATCACTGCTTACCCTCAATTGTTCCATAACCTGAGAAGCATTCCATTCTGGAAATACAGAACGAATCAGGGCTGCGGCACCTGCCACCATAGGGGCAGCATAAGAAGAGCCACTATCATTGCCATAGGTATCATTATTTTCAGTAGTATAAATTCCCACCCCAGGAGCAACTAAATCAATAAAATCGCTGTAAGTAGCATTGGTATTTCGACTATCATCAGAATTCACATAACCTACAGAAAGTACATTATCATATGAAGCAGGAAAAAAATCTAATTCAGCATCTGTATTTCCAGCAGCTGCAACTACTACCACATCTTTTTCCAAAACTGCATAATTAATAATGTCTTGTGAAAATTGAGAATATCTACCAGTACTTCCCCAAGATAAGTTGATAACATCACAGCCTTGATCAGCCGCGTAAATTATGGCTTCATAACTATTTCTAGAAAAATTATCCTCCGTTTTAAAAATTTTAATGGGCATAAACTTGGTATTAAAGCCTACTCCAGCAATTCCTGTATTGTTATCGGTTGCAGCAGCCGCTATTCCTGTAACACCAGTTCCATGAGTGCTTCCATCTGCTTCAGGAGAGTTATCATTATCGGCAAAATCCCATCCGTAATAATTATCTATGTATCCGTCATTATCATTATCCACACCATCAATTGGGTCATTAACATTCAAATACAAATTCCCTACTAAATCCTCATGATCCAAATCCGCTCCAGTATCTATTACACCAATCACAATATCCTCATCACCTTGTGTGACATTCCAAGCATCATAAATATTGATTTGAGCTAAGTGAAATTGAGCTTGTCCAAATTGTGCCTCTGGATCATTAGGCACATACAAAGGCTTAACATTAGGATATTGCTCGGCATATTCAATATTTTCGAAGCTGTTCAAATAATCAATATACTCAGCTTCTGTAATATCTTCACTAATCTCTAATTTATAAATATTATCTAATCGGCTATCTCCAGCAGTTCTTTGATTATTAGTAGTCCTATTTTTTATAATTTGAATATTCTTAATATTTCCATCCTGTTGCAGTCTATCAAGGCTTAATTCATTAGCTGTATTTTTTCTTGCAGATGAATCTTCCTTTTTGAGTTTCACTACAATTAGTCCAGGAACATAATCTTGTGCTAAACTTTGCTGAAAAATAAAAACAACCAGCAATAGTGGTAAAATGTACTTCATAGGTTGACTTTTAAGGTATTGTTTTTTCTAAAAATTTTTCCTCTTACAGAAAAGCATTTTCTCGCTTCAAATCTTAAATGTATATTTAGGCTTTGAGAATATAACACAAATTTAAAAATATTATCCATGAGTTTATACGAAAAGCACAAAGACACTTTAAAAAAGGCAATAGATGCTGTTCATGATCGCTCTTTTTATGCGCAATATCCTGAGCATCCATCTCCAAAAATATACGGAGAAACTGCTGATAAAGATGGTCAAGACAAATTCAAGGCAAGTTTAGATAAAAAATTTGAAGATTTACTTCAAGCGGATCCAGAAGCATGGGTTGGACAGGAAGAATCTCCTTACTTACAAAAACCATTAGGGATTTTATATCCATCATTCAGTGCTGAAACATTGATTGATAGAAGTCAAAAAGCTTGGACACAATGGAGAAACACTCCTATTGATGATAGAGCAGCTATTTTAGTAGAAAGTTTGGACAGATTTAAAGAACGTTTCTTTGAAAATGCCTATGCAACTATGCATACTACTGGGCAAGGTTATATGATGGCATTTCAAGCATCAGGTCCTCATGCAGCTGACCGAGCTATGGAAGCTGTTGCTTTTGGATATGATGAATTAAAAAGATTTCCTGAAAAGAAATTTTGGGATAAACCAATGGGCAAATTCAATGTACAGTTGAATAAAAGCTGGAAACCTATGCCAAAAGGACTAAGTATGGTGGTAGGTTGCAGCACCTTTCCTACATGGAATTCAGTCCCAGGCTTATATGCTTCATTAATCACAGGAAACCCATGCATAGTGAAGCCACATCCAGGTGCTATTTTACCAATGGCCATTGTAGTTTCTGAAATTCAAAAAGTATTAAAGGAAAATGGAATTGACCCTAATGTTTGTCAATTAGCTCCTGATACTTATGATAAAATGATCACCAAAGACTTGGCAGAAAACAAAGCTATAAAATTGATTGACTATACAGGTAGCTCTGCGTTTGGCAGCTATTTGGAAGGATTAGAAGGCAAAATTGTCTTCACAGAGAAAACAGGGGTTAATTCAGTTATTTTGGATTCTGCTGAAAATATTGACAAAGTAGCTCAAAACTTAGCCTTCTCGGTTTGTTTATATTCAGGTCAGATGTGTACTTGTCCTCAAAACTTCTTCATCCCTGAAGGTGGGATCAATACTCCTGATGGCAAAGTAAGCTTTGAAGACTTTGCACAAAAATTAGTGGACAATATTAATGGATTGGTAGATAATCCTAAGGCAGGACCATTTGTATTAGGAGCGATTCAAAATGCAAATACGCTAAGCCATACTGAAGAAGCTAAGAAAATGGGGGGCAAAGTATGGTTAGAAAGTAGAACGATTGCTAATCCCATGTTTGACAAAGCTAGAACAGCTACTCCGATTGTAGTTGAAATGGATACATCTGATGAAGATAAATTTACCAAAGAGTTGTTTGGCCCTGTAGTTTTATTAATTAAAACTAAAGACACCAATCAATCAGTGGATTTAGCATCAAGCTTAGCGGAAAACCACGGGGCTATTTCTTGTGCAGCTTACACTACAGATGAAACAACTAAAAATTTGATAATGGATAAAATGGGAATGGCCGCTACTTCTGTTAGTTTTAACTTAACTGGTGCTATTCATGTGAATCAAAATGCTGGTTTCTCTGATTTCCATGTTACAGGAGGTAACCCAGCTGGAAATGCTTCATTGACTAATCCTGAATATGTAATTAAAAGATTTACTTGGGTAGGATTTAGAGAGCCTGCTGAAGGGTAAAATATAGAAAAATAATTGTTGAAAACCCGAGCTGAGAGGCTTGGGTTTTTTTATGTCCAAACTGATAAAACTTAATTTGGACAGATATTCAGTTAAAACTGAAATGGTTTAAACCGCAAAGTAACTCTAAGATTTTCACGGAGATTCACAAAGTATATATTAGCTAAAGCTGAAAAGATTAAACCAATACATGTCCCGAAATAATCAGGAAAGGGACAATAGAAAATAAAATATTTTTAACTAAAGCGAAAAAATGAATAAATAATAAAAATACAATTTTACAACACTAAGTAATTCACCTAATAAATTTTAAGTTCATTACTTATTTCATCTAATATATGTTACTCAGGTTCATAAATAGCTTATTAAGTAAAATATTAAATACATTTTGCAACTGATTAAAAATCATGTAGCCTCAATTATTCAATTAATCCAGCAATAGTCTCTCTTCATCGAAAACATGAATCCTTATATAGTTCTATTCAGTTAATAATAATACATTTACAATACATTCATCATTATCCATCTTTTATAATCTAATAGTAGCATCATCATTAGGCCTACATTTTTTAATCCTTAAGGCTATGGATACTTTTGACATTTTATTGGTAGAAGACAATGAGGCCGACATCCTCATCACGCAGGAAATATTGAATCAAGGAGAAGGTTTGAATACGCTTAATTCATTAAGTACAGCAGAGGAAGCAATTCTATATTTAAATAAAAGGGCGCCTTTTCAAAATGTTAAAAAGCCAGACTTAATTCTTTTAGATTTAAACTTACCCAAGAGCAATGGTTTTGCAGTATTGGTTGAAGTAAAAAGTACTCCAGAATTAATGGATATTCCAGTAATTATTTTAACCTCTTCAAGCTGTGATTATGAGAAAGAATTTGCGATGAAAAACCATGCTGATCTTTATATGGAAAAGCCTTTGGATTTAAATCGAATGAAAAGATTTCTAAAAGAAATGGAATACAATAAGGTAAATAAAATTAACAATATTTAAGTCATTAGGTGCATTGGATTAAAAGGTTAATCATCTAATCCTATTATCTCAGAATCATAAACTTTAACGTCTTTCCATAGGTGTTTATATCTTTCTATAAATTTAAGGTGATCAGGATGCTCTGCATAAATTTCGTAATCATCCATAGTTTCAAACCATGTGAAAATTGAATAATTAAATTCATGGTTCAGTCACCTCTCTTGATTTAGTAGAACCAGTAATTCCCACTTCTGATTTATGAACTACTTTAATTGAAAGGAGTTTTTGCAAACCTTTTTCAAATTCCTTTTTATCATCCTCAGAAATACTATCATTTAAATAAAAATAGACATTATGCTGTAACATACCTTCAGTTGATCGGACTTCATTATTGTCTGACCCTTTACTTGAGTCTTGGCAAGACAAGCTTAGGCATGAAACTGATAACAAGACTATAAACTGAAATAACTTCTTCATTTTTTTAAAAATTTAGAGTAATGAAATGACATATAGGATTATTAAGTGGAAATTACTTATTGCCCAAACCATTCTTTGGACCTATGTTCATTTCCGATAACTTCTCCCCTCCTTTTATACCAAAATCCAATGTTCTGATTGGGAATGGTATAGTAATATCTTCTCTATCGAATGCATCTTTAATTGCCATTATAGCTTTAGAACGCATTTCCAAAAATGTTGGGTTATCTGGAAATTTAATCCAAAATTTAATTTCAAAATTTATGGAGCTGTCTCCAAATTCTTTATAAGTAAATATCATATCATCTTTTCGGATTACCCCTTCCATATTTTGAAGTGTTTCCAATACCAAATCATGAACTTTATGAAGGTCATCACCATAAGAAACCCCAACTGCCAAATCAATCCTTCTTTCTCCTAGAACAGAATAATTGGTAATTGAATTTGATAATACGTCTTTATTAGGGATATATACCTCCTGGCCTTGATAAGTCCGGATAACGGTAACTCGTAGATTTGTTCTGCTTACAATACCCATTAAATCATCAACTTGGATAACATCATCTATCAAGAACGGCTTTCTAAAAGCTAGAATAATACCTGAAACAAAATTTGCTGCAATATCCTGAAATGCGAAACCTAATGCCAAACCTACTACCCCTACACCAGCCAATAGAGAGGTTACTGCTTTATCCAGATTCAAAATATCAAGGATAATAAATAGCCCAATACCTAACATAGCATAATAGATAATGGTCGAGAAAAGGTTTTCTAGTGCTTTATTATCTGATGATTTCCTAAATACCTTAATGAATAATTTCCGAACCAAACGAGATAAAACAACAAACAGGATAAATAAAATGACGGAAAGTAACATATTCGGAATCATTTCCACCAAAACTTCCAGCCATGACTCCACCTTGTCTGTCACTGCTTCTATTGGCTTTTCAAATTTATTACTTACTGAATCAATAGTATTATTCTGCATTATTAGGTAGGCTTTTTGTTATGTATAATTTTTAAGTTCTTAATTATTTCGATAAATCCAAAATAATTTCTTTACATTAAAATATGTGTTATGATGTTGCCTATTTAACCCAAAAGAAACAAAAGTATGCTAAACGGCATCCTGATAAGGATATGAGTGCTTTTGAAGATTTATTTGATGAGAATGGTAATCCTGTCAAACCCACTTTTCATGCTATGGGATTTGAACACCCCAAATTACCAATTATTACCAATGAACAGCCAGATGAATTCAATTTATTTCAGTGGGGTTTAATACCTTCTTGGACTAAAGCCGAAAAACAAGCAAACGAAATTCAAAACAAAACTATAAATGCTCGAGGTGAAAGTATGTTTGAAAAACCAGCTTTTAGGAAGGCTGCAGTAGAAAAAAGATGTATTATAATGGTAGATGGTTTTTTTGAACATCATCATCAAAAAAAGCAATTAGTGCCTTATTATATCAGTTTGAAAGATAATACTCCTATTAGCTTGGCTGGGATTTGGGAAAAATGGGAAAATCCTGAAAATGGAAAAGAAATCAATACTGTAAGTGTGGTAACGACTAAGGCTAATCCATTGATGGCAGGAATTCATAACAACCCCAAATTAAAAGAACCAAGAATGCCTTTAATTCTACCAGAGGAACTAGAAATTGAATGGTTATTAAATATTGAAGATAAAGTAAGTGAGGAACAAGTAAAAGCACTCATTCAACCCTTAGATGAAAATTTAATGCAAGCATGGCCAGTTAAACCAATCAGAGGGAGAAAAAATAGAGCACAAACTGCTGATATTTTACAAAAACATGAATTTGGCGAACAGTTGGACTTATTTTGAAAGTCAAAAACTTAAAGTTAGAGATAGATTCCTACCTCTAACTTTAAGCTTTAAATTAATTGCTTTCCAATATTTGAAATAATTCATCCAGTTTAGGAGTAAGTATAATTTCCGTTCTTCTATTTTCTCTTCTACCTTCAGCATTTTCATTCGATGCTTTAGGAGAAAATTCTCCTTTACCAGCAGCTGTTACTCTCTCTGGTGAAGCTCCATTATTAGTCAAAATCTTAACAATTGAAGTAGCTCTTAAAACACTCAAATCCCAATTGTCCTTTAAATACCGATTATTTCCTGAAATAGGCACATCATCTGTATGTCCTTCCACTACAATATTCACATCCTGATTATCCTTCAGAACTTGTGCTAACTTCTTTAAAGCTTCTGCTCCTTTTTCATCCACCACAGTACTTCCAGAGTTAAATAAAAGTTGTTCCGCCAAGGAAACATATACTTTCCCATTTTTAACTTCAACAGTCAAATCATTTTCTTTAAAATTAAGAAGTGCTTCACTTACTTTTTGCTTTAATGCGTTTACAGCAGCCTCTTTATCTGCCAGAATTTTTTCTAACTCAGCAACCCTTTCTTCACGTTCCGCCAAATTAGCAGCTAGTTCATCATTTTTCTGTTTGGAGATTTCCAAATCAGCTTCCATTTGCAAGAGTTGCTTTTCTTTATTACTTAAATCTTTATTGAGCTTTCCACTACTGCTCATCAATTTATCATAATAATCGTTCAGTGTTTCATATTGCTGTTGCAAAGAGTCTAAGCTATTTTGAGAAGCTTGATAAGCTTTCCTAGTTTGTTCTAATTTCTCTTGTTCTTCAGTTAGTTCTGCCTCTAAGGATTCTATGGCATTTTCTTTCATTTTCACTTCATCCTCCAACTCCATTTTTTCTGCATCTAGCTTAACCTTTTCCGCTAAAAGCTCATCATATTTTTTCTGTGTTACGCAGGCTGCACTACTAAAAATTATTAAGGCAATAAAAATTGTTCTTGCTATCATTTTTTCAGGTTTTATTATATTGAAGTCTCTAACGAAACGAATTAAATATTGATTGTATCTATTCAAAATTTAAAGTTATGAAAAAGAAATTAGTAGTCTTAACAGGAGCTGGAATAAGTGCAGAAAGTGGAATCCCAACATTCCGAGGAGCTGATGGATTATGGGAAGGCCATGATGTGATGGAGGTAGCCTCTCCTCAGGGATGGGAAAAAGATCAGTCATTAGTATTGGATTTCTACAACCAAAGAAGAAAGGCTGTTTTGGAGGCTGAACCTAATGACGCACACAAAATACTTGCTGAATTGGAAGAACATTATGATGTTCAGATCATTACCCAAAATATAGATGATTTGCATGAAAGAGGCGGTTCTTCGAATGTTTTGCATTTACACGGTGAAATTAAAAAAGCCAGAAGCTGTGTGGATGAAAATCTAGTTTATGAACTGGACGGTTGGGAAATCAAAGAAGGAGACTTATGTGAAAAAGGCTCTCAGTTACGCCCCCATATCGTTTGGTTTGGTGAAATGGTTCCTATGATAGAACCAGCTGCTAGAATTACCGCTTCCGCAGATATTTTATTAGTTGTGGGTACTTCCCTGCAAGTTTACCCTGCTGCGGGTTTAATTCATGAAGTCGGGCATGATGTGCCCATTTATGTAGTAGATCCCAGCACTCCTGAATATTATGGAAGCAATCAGGTTACAGCTATAGCTAAAAGTGCGGTTGAAGGGATGAGAAAATTAAAGGAGAAATTAAAAGAGCAAAGCCAATAAATCCTCAAAATCATTTTCATTGACTTATAAGTCTTAATTATTTCAGTACTTTTTTAATCTCATTTGCTTTATGCATCAATGCTTTCAATGCAGCACTATCCCCTACTTCCAATTGCTTTTGAAAGTGCTGTAACTGCATAATATATTCATCTAAAGCTTTGCTAAGATGTGTTTTATTCTGCTGAAAAATAGGTGCCCACATATCAGGGGAGCTTTTGGCTAAACGGACAGTACTGGCAAATCCACTTCCTGCCAAATTAAGAATGTTTTCTTCATCTTTTTCAATATTCAATATCGTCAAGCCTAACATAAAAGAACTTATATGCGAAAGATGGGATACATATGCCAGATGCTTATCATGGTTTTCTGCATCCATGAAGATGTTGTTCATTCCAACTGTCTCAAATAACCAATTGGCATATTTCTGTGCAAGATCATTACATAGTTCAAACTCACAAATAATATTTTTCTTACCCTCAAAAAGCTTAGGAAATGCGGCTTCTGGCCCTGAATATTCTGTTCCAGCTATTGGATGTGCAGCGACAAATTGTGCTCTTTTAGAATGTTGGCTCACGCATTGACAAATACTGGCTTTAGTTGAGCCTGTATCAATTACTACAGTTTTATCAGAAATTTTAGTTAATAATTCAGAAAGGATAGCCTGAATAGCACTTACAGGAATGGCTAAGATAATTAAATCTGAACCTAGTACTTCTTTATCATCTGCTGATTTGATTTCATCAATCAAATTCAACTCAAGGGCTTTTGCAGCATGATTATGGTTTTGATCCACTCCAAAAATTTTGATATCTGGAAACTTACTTTTGATGGCTAAAGCAAAACTCCCTCCTATTAATCCTAAACCAAAAACACTGAGGCTATTAATTATTCTGTTCATTATTGATAATTTTGAAGGCGATATAATGCCATCTTAAACTGATTTTCATTGGCGCATAAAGATATTCTGATGAAGCCATGCCCTTGTGTTCCAAATATAAAGCCTGGGCTTAGAAAAACTTTATATTCATAAAGCAAATGATCAATCAATTCCTCCGATGAAGAAATATTAGCAGGCAATTTTGCCCATAAAAATAATCCTTGCTGATTTTTATCAAAAGAACATCTTAATTTATTTAAAATCTGTTCAGCTAGTGATCTTCTTTGTAGATAAACAGCATTTAAGTTTTCAAACCAATTTTCCCCCAATTTTAAGGCTTCCGCAGCTGCTAGCTGTAATGGTTTAAACATACCACTGTCCATATTGCTTTTTACTTTTAGAATAGCATCTATAATATCCTTTTTACCTGCACACCATCCTACTCTCCAGCCTGCCATATTATGCGATTTACTTAAAGAATTAAGTTCGATTGCTACTTCTGAAGCTCCTTCTATTGATAAAATACTTTGATAATCCTGATTTAAAATCATGGAATACGGATTATCATTCACTATCAAAAAATGATGCTTTTTAGCAAGTGCAACCAATTTCTGAAGCATTTCTTCTGGATATTGAACACCTGTTGGCATATGAGGTGAGTTAAGCCAAAATAATTTTACATCATCCAAATCCATTTTTTCAATTGATGCTATATCCAATTGCCAATTATTCTCTTCTTTTAAATCGTAATAATTAATATCTGCTTGAGCTAAATTGGAAACAGCTGCATAAGTTGGATAACCTGGATTAGGAACTAAAACCTTTTCACCAGGATTAACAAATGCTTGGGTTATATGCATGATTCCTTCTTTGGAACCAACTAAGGGTAAAATTTCTGTTTCTGCGTTTAGATCAACTTGAAAATATCGAGTATAGTAATCCGCTATTGCCTTTCTCAATTCAGGAATACCCCTGTATGATTGATAAGCGTGAACATCTGGATGAACTGAAGCTTCATTCAAAGCCCGAATCACAGAAGGATGTGGTGCTAAATCAGGACTCCCTATTCCTAGATTTATTACTGGAAAGTCTGGACTATCCAAACTCCTTACTTCTTGTAATTTTTTACTAAAATAATATTCCTCTACACTCTTAATTCTATTAGCTGTTTCTACCATAATCTAAATTTAGAAAACAAAAAAGCCCGAACATTATGCTCAGGCTTTAATAATAATGATTTATCGAAAATGTTTAAATATCTATTTTAGCATATTTTGCATTTTTTTCTATAAAATCTCTTCTTGGTGGTACCTCATCCCCCATCAACATACTAAATAAATGATCTGCTTCAGCAGCTGATTCCACAGAAACTTGCTTCATTTTTCTAGTATGAGGATCCATGGTAGTACTCCATAATTGCTCAGGATTCATTTCACCTAAACCTTTATATCGTTGCAAGTGAACTGCACCTTCAGTACCGTCCGGAGAAATCTCTTTTACCACTTCTACTCTTTCATCTTCTGTAAAGACATATCGCTCTGTCTTACCTCTTTTGATCAAATAAAGAGGAGGTTGTGCGATATATACATATCCTTTATCAATTAATTCACGCATATAGCGGAAAAATAAAGTCAAAATAAGGGTACGAATGTGAGAACCATCCACATCGGCATCGGTCATGATCACAATTTTGTGGTATCTTAATTTCTCTAAATTAAGAGCTTTTTCATCATCTTCCGTTCCAAAACGAACTCCTAATGCAGTTAAGATATTCTTGATTTCGTCATTATCGTAAATCTTATGTTCCTGCGCTTTTTCTACATTCAAAATTTTACCTTTCAATGGTAGAATAGCTTGGAAGTTACGATCACGTCCTTGCTTTGCAGACCCACCCGCTGAATCTCCCTCCACTAGGTACAATTCACAAATTGATGGGTCTTTTTCAGAGCAATCGGCTAGCTTACCCGGCAATCCAGAACCTGACATCACGTTCTTTCTTTGCACCATTTCCCTAGCTTTCTTGGCTGCATTCCTTGCTTGTGCTGCCAAGATTACTTTTTGCACAATGGTTTTGGCTGCCTTAGGATTTTCCTCCAAGAAATATTGCAAGGTTTCAGAAACACAGCTTTCAACTGCACCCATTACATCTGAATTCCCTAATTTAGTTTTAGTCTGACCTTCAAACTGAGGTTCAGCTACTTTTACGGAAATAATAGCCGTTAACCCTTCACGGAAATCATCACCAGTAATTTCTATTTTCTGTTTTTCTAAAAGCCCTGATTTATCAGCATAACTTTTAAGTGTTCTGGTGAGAGCTCTTCTGAAACCAGAAACGTGAGTACCTCCCTCAATTGTGTTAATATTGTTTACATAAGAAACCACATTTTCACTGTAGGAAGTATTATAATTTAATGCTACTTGAACTGGAACACCATTTTTCTCCCCTTCCATATAAATAGGTTCAGGAATTAATTTTTCGCGACTTACGTCCAAGTATTCAACAAATTCTAAAAGACCACCTTCAGAAAAGAAATTTTCCTCTTTTGAGTTACCTTCTTCATCTTTATCTCTGTGATCTTGTAATTTAATCTTTATTCCAGCATTCAAATAAGCCAATTCCCTCAAACGAGAAGCAACTGTTTCATATTTAAAAACTGACTCAATGAAAATTGATTCATCTGGCTTAAACTGGATTTTAGTACCCGTTACATCAGTCTCACCTACTGGTTTAACAGGTTCTTTCGGAAAACCTTCAGAATATTCTTGTTCGTAGATTTTACCATCACGACTATATACTGTAGCCTTCAACATTGTAGATAGAGCATTCACACAAGAAACCCCTACACCATGTAGACCACCTGAAACTTTATAAGAATCTTTATCGAATTTACCACCAGCATGTAGAACAGTCATTACAACTTCTAAAGCCGACCGACCTTCTTTTTCATGAATATCAACTGGAATACCACGACCATCATCCATTACTGTAACTGAATTATCTTCATTCAATTCTACAGTTATAGTGGTACAATGCCCTGCCATAGCTTCATCTATGGAGTTATCCACCACTTCCCAAATCATATGGTGAAGTCCTTTTACACCAACATCACCAATATACATGGCTGGTCTTTTCCTAACTGCTTCTAAGCCTTCTAAAACGGTAATATTACCCGCTGAATAATCTTTGTTCTTATTATCTTTTTCTGTACTCATAGTGTTTTTACCAAAAGGTCAAAAATAGGTTATTTTAATGGATTTTGATAGCTTTATAATGTGTTTTTTCGACTTTCGAGCATATTCTATTCTTAAAGGAATTTAAAATTAAATTTGTCACTATCATTTAAATACTATATATTTAGTTTTAAATAGATGCTTTTATGAAAAAACTGACTTTTCTAATAATATATATACTGATATTTTGCCAAATATCTGAAGCACAAAAATTTTACAACAAACAAGATTCTATTGATTACCATCATTATTGCATGATTATGTCAGGCGGATATAAAGTCACTGTTGAGAATGGAGTTTTTAAAAGAACGCTAATCGATAGTAGTTATCAAAATACTGATAATTACATAAGTTTCGATTCCGCATATAAACTAATGAAGCAAATTAAAAAGTTTGATTACGAAATTCGAAAACAGAATGAAGATTATACTAAAGGAAGTGATTTGGACATAACTAATAAGTTTGATACCATTACTCACATTTCCTTTAAAGGTAGAGATTTAAAAAGACTACCCATTTTTAAATTATTGAAATGTAAAAACCTAGAAGAGATTGAGTTGGTAAATACCTCGGTTAAAAAAATCCCGTGGTTATTAAACTGGTCAATTTTTGGATTGGATAGTTTAAGGACACTTAGGATTTATAACCATGCGCCAAGTAAAAGCATCAAATTCAAGAAAAACAACAATGTTGAAGAACTAGTTTATAGAGATAGCCCCTATTCTCCTCTTCCAACAAATTTACATAAACTAAAGAATGTAAAGGAGATAGATCTCGCAAGAAATGACTTTCGTGATGATGCTAAGTTCCATCTTGAAAAACTTCAAAACTTAGAGCATCTTAATTTATCACGAAATAATATTGATCTCAGTAATTTAGCTGAGGATACAGTTCATAATTTAAAATACATAGTTCTTTCCTTTAATAATTTAACTGCTATTCCAAAAGAAATTGGCTTATTAAAAAATTTAGTAGACTTACAATTTGCTGAAAATGATATTAAAAGCGATTTGATTCACCCTGCTTTAGGGAGTTTAAAAAGCTTGAAAGTATTGTCTTTTTATAGGAATGATTTGGATAGTATTCCTGCATTCATCTTTAAGCTGAAAAACTTAAAAGAATTGGATTTATATTACAATAGAATCGAAAAACTTCCAGAGGAATTGGGCAATCTAAGGAATTTAGAAAGATTTTATGTGGCCCATAATCGATTCTATAGCATTCGAGAAAGCATTGGAGAATTAAAATCTTTAAAGGAGTTTTATATTCACCATAACAGAATTTCCTATTTACCTGAAAGCATAGCCAAATTAAAGCAAATAACTGATTTCCATATCCAAAACAATTATTTCCAAGGCTTTCCTGAATTTATATTAAATTATGAAAAACTGGTGGATTTGGATATTTCATTCAATGACATTCATAAATTCCCCCCAGAAATAGTTAAACTCAATCAATTGAAATACTTATGGATGCGTGGAATAACTTTTGAAGCATCAGGAAAAGAAGAGGCTGAAGAACTGAAAAATACTTTAGAAACTTTACAGAAAAATGGTGTGAAAGTAAGTATAGAATTAGAGCAAAAGATTAAGCCGTGATCATATTTCGCTCTAATTGAGTTCTAGCTTTTCCACTTAGTCTTTAACAATAATATCAGTCCGCAAACAAAAGCAATCGCTTCACATAGAACTCTTGTCCAATGCCAATTTCCCCATCTAATTAATTCCTTTGAAAGTGCTTCATTTGTAATTGTTTGTTCAGCAAAACTTATATTCGCTTCTTTGAAATAAATGAAATACGTTGAAAAAAACATGATTGCAGAAATAAACATTACCCACAATAAAATATCTGTTTTTGACTTCCCAAGCAGACTATAAAAAAAAGTAATGGTGGGTAAAATTATTGATGCAATTGTGAGTGGTGCATAAAACTGATATAGCCTTTTTCCATAGGTTTTATGAAGTTCAAAAAAAGCATCACTTGATAACTCTTTCCAATAAGGAACAATTAGTACTGCTTCTGCAAGCTGCGTCCCTAAAAAAACACCCATGATGCAAGTAGATAAGAGTAAAAGAATTTTTTGAGCCATTTTTTTATTATTTTAGTATTTACTTGAAAGCATCAAAGTTACTCTACCTAAAAATCAATTCCATTTACATAGGTTGATAAATACTACCCGCGTGAAAGTCTTTTTCTAATTCTACTTAATTGTGTTGGTGTAATGCCCAAATAAGAAGCGATGTGATATTGAGGAATTTGCTGTTCTAATTTCGGAAATTGTTTTTGAAAAATAAGATATCGTTCTTCAGCATCTAATAATACAATTTCAATTTCTCTTTGTTCTTTCTGAACGAAATAATATTCTGCTAAAATTCGTGATGCTCGCTCAATGTCTGGGCAAGTCGAATAAAGTGCTTGCACATCTGTATATTTTGCCACGCGAATAGTACAGTTTGTTAGTGCTTGTTGGTTTATTTTGGTTGGTTTATTAGTTATTAACGAAGAATAACCGCCAATTAAGCAGGGGTTAACGAAAAAATGTTTGTTATACTCAGCCCCTTTGTCGTTTCTGTAAAATACTCTAATAATACCATCCTCTAAAAATCCAAGTTCTTTTGCAATTTTCCCTTCTGATATGAAGTAATCTCCTTTTTTTAGAATTCTAGGTTCAAACAAATCCGAAAATTTGTTCCAACTTTCAGCTGAAACTGAAGTCAAGTCGTTGAAAAAATTTTTTAGATCTATCATTATTTTGTCTGGGAGTGTTATCGATTGTGGCCTAATCGTTTTCTAATTCATAACTACCAATCAATTATCTTTTTATTTTGAGAAACTAAAAATTCATTGCATCTACTAAAGGGCTTAGATCCAAAAAAACCTCGATGTGCCGCAAAGGGGGATGGATGGGGTGATTCGATTATAAAATGTTTGCTTCGGTCAATTACAGCTCCTTTTTTTTGTGCATAAGCACCCCACAAAATAAATACTAAATTCTCCTTTTCATCAGAAAGTTTTTGAATAACGGCATCCGTAAATTCTTCCCAACCCTTCTTTTGATGAGAGCCTGGAGATTTAGCTGCAACAGTTAGCGTTGCATTCAACAAAAGTACTCCTTGCTTTGCCCAGAATGTTAAATCTCCATTTGGGGGCATGGATTTACCCAAATCAGCTTTTCTTTCTTTGAAAATATTGACCAATGAAGGCGGCATGGGAACACCAGGATGAACAGAAAAACACAATCCATTGGCTTGGCCTTGCCCATGATAAGGATCTTGACCTAAGATCACCACTTTAACATCATCAAATGGACAAGCATCAAAAGCTATAAAGATTTCTTTTGCCGGAGGATAAATAGTTTTATTCTGATATTCAGATTTCACAAAACTTGCTAATTCATTAAAATAATCCTGCTTAAATTCATTTGAAAGCTTTATTTTCCAGCTACTTTCGATTCTAACTTCCATTGATATTATTTTTTCCAAAATTATAAAAAGTTCTAAAAAGCCAATAGTTTTATTCGAATGTAATAAAACTATAAACTATTCATGCGGTTGGAGCGTTGATTTGATTATATTTACATTATGGTTCAGTCAATTACTAGAGGTATACACGTTAGCATCGAAACAGAATTTCAGCCGGAATACAGCAGTCCGGTTCAATTTCACTATGTATTTACATATAAGGTAGTGATTGAAAATAAAGGTGATCAAACTGTGCAATTACTCAGAAGACAATGGTTTATCCATGATGCTGGCTTTGAAATAAAAGAAGTTGAAGGTGAAGGAGTAATCGGTCAACAACCTATATTAGAACCTGGACAAAAACATACCTATGTTTCTGGATGTAATTTAAAATCGCCATACGGAAAAATGCATGGCTATTACTTTATGGAAAGAATGTTGGACGGCCAATTAATTGAAGTAAGAATTCCTGAGTTCAACATGATTGTTCCTTATAAACTGAACTAAATTGAATTTCTTTTTAGTAAGAGAATATTTCAAATATTTACACTTAAACACTGACGAGCACTCACTCCACTCCCCTTTTTTCTATCAATTTTATTTAAAGTTTATTAAAAGTAAATCTTATTCAAATGCTTGGGAAAGCATAGAAATGAAAAGAAAAGGTTTATTAAAGGATGAAACTGAAATTAAAATTGTTGATTTAGGAGCAGGTTCAAAAGTAGAAAAATCAAATAAACGAAAAGTAAAATCAATTGCACGACACAGCCTATCAAGTGCAAAATTTTCACGCTTCCTTTTTAGATTGATACAGGATTTCAAATTTGAAAATATAATAGAATTAGGCACAAGCTTAGGCATCAATACCGCTTATTTGGCAACAGCAAATCCAGAAGCTTCCATTTTTACCTTTGAGGCAGATCCAAATGCATTAAAAATAGCAAAGGAAATAAATAAAGAACATGAAAACATACTATTTTATGCAGGAGATATTTCTAACTCACTGCCAAATACGCTTCAAAATTCCAACCCTAAAATTGATTTAGTCTATGCTGATGCAAATCACACAAATGAAGCTAGTATTAACTATTTTAATATAATTTCACCCTATTTAACTTCTCAATCAATTTATATTTTGGATGATATTCATTGGTCAGCCGGTATGCAGAAAGCCTGGGAAGAATTAAAAGGACGAAAAGAAGTCACTTCCAGTATTGATTTATTTGATGCAGGCTTGTTGTTCTTCAATCCTGATTTTGAGAAGCAGCATTATGTATTGGATTTTTGATCTAATAGTAAATCTTTGAATTCTGTAGAAGATAAAATTTTGACTTTTGGAAAACTTATTTCATTCAAAATTTTAAAATCATTATCATGAGTTACAATAAAGTCTGCATTTGCAGCAATCGCACAATCAACAAATTTATTATCATCTTCATCTATCAATAAATTGAATTTATAATAATTGGTGATAAAATTCACATTACTCAAATTTTCAAATACACCAAGTACAGACTCACTTACTTGTTGGTTCATATGGATAGATAATATTTCTGAATATTCCAATAAGATATCTGTTGTAACATATAATTGATATTTATTTTCTATAAGACTATTAAATACCCAATGAAGCTTGGATCTATCTGAAATACTGACTAGCAATACATCGGTATCTAGAACGACTCTTTTCAATATACTATCTAAGTTTTCTATTTAAAAAATCATCCACTTTATCATCATTCCAACCCTTTTCTTCCCAAACACTGTTTGCTGATTTAATAGCCTTTTCAGCAAAATATTTTGCAAGTAAGTTTTTTAATTCTTTTAAATCATCATCTGATAGATCAAAAGAAAATGCTTTCAAAATTTCTAATTGAGCATTTGATAATGGTTGATTAATACTTCCCATAATATTTATATTTAATCTATAACATTTATATCTTAATAAAAGATTCATTTAAGTTAATGAATAGGCTTCAACTTTACAAAAAGCTCACTTCCCTGCCTTTCAGGAATAGAATTATAAGCTATTTCCATTTTTTTTATCATAAAATAATCAGAAAACAATTGCTGATATTCTTCTTGATTCCCTCCAAACGGTGGGCGATCATCGTTTAAGGGGATATTGAAAAGTAATCCAACCAAATGACCATCAGGCTTTAATAACTCTAACATCTTTTTGGCATAATCCCTTCTCAATTCAGGATTTAAAGCACAGAAAAAAGTTTGCTCGATAATAAAATCATATACACCCCTTGCTTCAAAAAAATCAATATTTAATAGTTGGCTTTTAGGAAAATCAGGATTTTCATCTGCAAATTTCTTCAACGGAATTGGAGAATAATCCAACAAATAAACATCTTGAAAACCATTTCCCCATAAATAAGCTGCCTCATAAGCATTTCCACATCCTGGAATCAATATTTTTGCTTTTTTATCCTTTATTTGATCCATAAAATGAGTAATTGCTGGCGAAGGATAACCTATATCCCAACCGAGTTGATTACTATTATATCGTGCTGTCCAATAAGATTCATTTAACTCCATGCGGTAAAATATAATATTTGTTTAAATTTGCAGTTTGTATTTAACGAAGAAAATATACTATTTGTAGTATAATATTATAATTTCATCAGCAAACTTATAAAAAGTTCGACCTATTATGTCAGAGGAATCAAAAAATTCAAGCTATAGTGAATTAGAAAAAGAGAGTAAAAGCTCTAACAGAAAAATCATAATCATTGCATTTTTAGTGGTAATTGTAGCCGTAATTGGTGTTAAATTTTATCTGGATTCAGAAAAAGAAAATGAGCAATTACAGCAAAATTTAGAACAAACTTATGGCGAACTTGACAGTATTAGTACCCAATTAGATCAAAAAATTGCTGAAATTGAGTCATTAGGTGGCGATATTAGTGAACTTCAGCTGATCAGAAAAAACTTGGAGTCTGAAAAAGAAGAACTAAAGCAGTCTAATAATTGGGCTGCCAATCAAATTCAACGATATAAAGATAAGGTAGGAGGATATGAAGAATTATTAAACCTACAAGATGAAAAGATTAAAAAATTGGAGGCCATTAATAAAGAATTACTTTCCGAAAACACCAATCTAAAAACAGAAAAAAATGTCCTTAATGATAGCATTTCAAAGCTGAAAAACAATAGAGAAACCCTTGAAGACAAAGTTGCCATGGCCTCAAGGCTGAAAGCTGAAAACATTAAAATCATTGCCATAAACAAACGAGGGCGTGAAAGAGATGACAAGGAATTTAAACCAAGACATTTAGAAAAATTGAAAATCAAATTCAATTTAGCAGAGAATAGTGTAGCTCAACCTGAGGGAAAAGACATTATATTAAGAGTTATCAATCCAGTGGGCAATGCGCTTTTTGATGTTGCGACAGGTTCCGGATCTTTTATGATTGATGGTAAAGAAATGTTCTATACCGCTAAGCAAGAAATCCTTTTTGACAACACACAGCAAGAACTTTCTTTTATTTATGATAGAGGAGAAGAATATGAAGAAGGCGTTTATCAACTTGAGCTTTATGCCGATGATTATGTGATCGGCAAAGAGAAATTTGTTATAAACTAACCAAATTTTTCAAACCTATTAATTTATCACTGAATAAGTAACTCTATAGGATTTTATAAACTTTGTAAAACCTAATGACTAGAGATTACAATACTTACTTCATTAATTAAATAAAATAATTATTCTCTACGGCTCATGAGGCATATTTATCTATTGCTGTTAGTATCCATTATTGTAGTTTTTGAGTCATATGGACAGGAAGACAATCATTATTTTATACCTGAACTATCAGTAGGTTCCATAGTACCAAACTATTTAAACTCCCCTAAGATTGGTTTAAAAGTTGGGACAACCCTTACTTACTACAAAAGCACAAATTCTGAAAACCTAACGAATCAATATTACAATAATCCTCTTCTTGGCATCCAAGCTGGATTATATCATTTAGGTAATCCTTCTGTTTATGGCAATGAATTCAATCTTATGCCAGTTTTGGGTTTAAGAATGAAGAGAGGTATGTTCCAATGGGGAATTGGGGCTTCTTATCATACCAAAACACATAGACAAAATGAATTAAACCAATCTATTGGGAGTCATTTAAACTGGGCTTTTCAATGGATGTATTACCGTTCATTTTCAATATTCGATAACAGAAATTTTAGAGTTGGATTTGGCTATAGACATTCATCCAATGGCCATACTCAATTACCCAACTACGGTTTAAATTCTGCAGTTATTTCGCTAGCAGTTACTCCACAGGAACTCAAGACTAGTACTCCAAAAAAATCAAGTGTTCCAAAAAGCAGAAGTCCTTTTATTTTAGCAAGATCAGGCGTTGGAATTCATGAGTTAGGAAGTACCACTAATCCAGTGGGTGGTGAAAAGAAATTAGTTTTTAGCCAGAGTATTGGCTTCGGTTTTACATTTAAAGAACATTTTAGATGGTATGCAGGCTTTGGCACTCGCCACTATCAGCATTATGCAGACTCCATTAAGAATAGTGTTAAATTACAGGAATTAAATGTGCACCCTAATAATCATTTTTTCATGATGGGTATTGAATATTTAGTATACCATGTTGGAATTTCTATCGAGGGGGGAATTAATTTATCAAAACCTTTTTATTATCATTTTGCCGAAGAATATGAAAATACTGAAAGTTTGAAATATACACTGAAAAAGATCTTTCCAAGTAGAATGGGATTAAAATTATATTTGATCAACACCGCAAAAAAGCCGAAACATAATGTATATATTTCGGCTCATATTAATGCAAATTTTGGTCAAGCAGACTTTTCAGAAGCAAGTTTAGGCTATGTTTTTAATATTAAATAATTATTTCAAGCCTAATCTTTCTAATTGCTCATTAAATAATTTTTGTGCAACTTCTTCTTGTTCAATCACATACCTTACCCCAATATATTTCTCAGGCTTTCCATCGGCATCCAAAATAGGTGATATAGTAGCATCTACCCAATAAATCGAACCATCTTTTGCTCTATTTTTTATTACACCTCTAAATATTTTTCCTGACTGGATGGTATCCCACATTAACTTATATATCTCAGATGACATATCAGGATGACGAAATAAATTATGCCCCTTCCCTATCATTTCTTCCCTAGAGTACTTAGCGGTATCAATTAATTTCTGATTTACATAAATGATTGTCCCGTGTAAATCTGCTTCGGAAACAATGGTAGTTTCATCTAGAATTTCTTCTCGTGCCTTCATCTCAGCCTGCATTTTCTCCATATCTTTCATCTGTCTTTCCATCTCATCAGCCTGAGCGCTCATTTCCTCCATATTCTGTCGAAGTTCTTCTTCTTGTTGCTGAAGTTGTTGATTTTGTTCTTCAGTCTCTTTATTCTTACGCTCCATTTCCTCCTGAGTGGCTTGCAATTCTTCCATGTTTTGATGCAACTCCTCAGCTTGCGAACGCATTTGCTCCTCTTGCTCTTGTGAAAGCTCTAATAACCGTTTTGTATTAGCATTTATCTTATTCATGCTAAAAGAAGTAGCCAAGCTTTCTCCTAATTTCTTTAGGTAATCCACCTTATAATCTGGTAAAACTTGAAAAGAAGCTACTTCTAGAATCCCCTCAATTTTTTCATTCGTCATTAAAGGCATAATGACAATATTCTTAGGAGGAGCATCACCTAAGCCACTTTTAATCCGAACAAAGTCATCTGGAACTTCTGTCAAGAAAATCATATCTTTCTCGAGGTAGCACTGTCCAATTAAACCTTCTCCGGGCTTTACTTTATCTTTAATTGTTTTTTTTCTTCCAAATGCAAAAGCCGCTTTCATTTCCATGAAAGGCTCATCATTTTCTTCCTCCTTTTCAACCAAATAAATTGCGCCCTGATTGCCATCAACATATTTCACAATCTCACTAATCACTTCTTTTGATAAGGCGGCAAGATCATCATATTGACGCGTTAAATTATTTATTCGGCCTAAACCTTCTGTCACCCAAGCTCTATTCTTCTCTTCCTCCTGCGCTTTTTGTACCTCTTCCAAATTTTTCTTTAAAACATCTTCGGATTCATGCAAATCACGGGTTTGCTTTTCATTATTTTCTATTAGTTTCTGGCTTTTCAATTCAGAACGGTAATTAATATAAGCCAACATGAAAACTATGGTATAAGTCAATAAAATGGACACCACATAGTTCATTTCAAATAAAAAGCCTTCAGTAATGAAACTAATATCCGTATTCTCTATCCAGTAAAATGGTAAATACTCAACCCCAATAAAAACAACCAAATTAAAAATAACCGAAAATATTAAATAATTTTTCTCTCGGATATCAAACACTAAAAAAGGTAAAATTGAGAATGCAATCATAATTAAAAACAATACGATTGGTAATTCATCATTACCCTGAATGAGGTTAGAAGTAAAAACTGCTGTTAGTAATAATGGCGTAAGAGCTGATAATATCCTCGCGAGATATATGAGAGAAATTTTATTCAATACCCATACCAAAATCATACTCACTATCCCTAAAACAGGAATAGCAATTAGTTCAGGAACATAAAGGAAAGAAATTATGGTAAAGGGAAGCGCTACAAACAAAATATTAAATAATGCCACTCCATTACTTAAACGGATTTTAGCATTTACATAATCTGGTAATTTTTTATTTACTCCGGTATTTTGTAGGCGGGAAAAAAAATTCATAAAATAAAAGTGTAAAAAATTTAAAATTATTAGAATTCAATGATAATTAAAAAAACAGTGAATATAAAATGGCGAATTGATATTAATTTGGCACTTAAACTGTGATTTGAGGACTTTTCTGTTCTTTATATACAGATTTTTCAAAAATTATAAAAGTTAAAAACCCATAATAAGAAACCGATATATTACCGAATTGATATTCAAAATGACTATATAGCAAGCGGTTATGATATTCAAATGAACCAAGTTCTTTTAAATCATCTGAACTTAATTTCGAACTTTGATGAATATCTCCATAGTCATTAGCTACTCTTTGAAAATAGGCATCTTGCTTTGGTGCTAGTAAAACTAAAAGAAAAAGCAGTAGAATAAAAAACAGTAAAACTTTTCTAGTCATATTAGAAAAACTGATCTAATTTAAAAAAGTTAATACTAATTCAATATTTATAGGTTTTTGCATTCACCAGAATAATCTTCCACAAATTGAAGATACAATTCATTGTTCGATTCTTCTTTATAAATCTCTAGAACGTAAACTCCAGAAGTAAGAATTTTAGCTTTTTGTTGCATCCATAAAGTGTCGGATTGAAAAACTATATCATCGGAAATTCCTCGAGCGAGAAAATAGTCTGTTTTTAGCGTGTCCAAATTAATCCAACAGGTATATTGCTTTAAGGGGAAAAAGCCTACTGAATCATTCTGACCACCTATATCATAATATAAAGCATCAAAATCTACTCCACTGTCATTATATAAAGCTAAATTCACATCATTATTCTCTAATTTACCACATACAACAGGTATGCACAAATCTTGACTTGTCAATTCCATATCGGAACAAGAAAATGATATTAAAATCAACACTAAAAGAGATAAAATATATTTCATAGTAATTCGCATCAATGATTAAGACAGCCGATAATCAAGAAAGGTTGCAAGGAAATTATAAATAATAAATAAACTTTACGTCTGGATTTGCTCAATATAAAGATTATCACTATTTTTGCGCTTCAAATTTAAATAATTATACAATGCAATTGAAAAATTACGAGACGGTATTCATACTTACTCCCGTTTTATCTGATGCTCAGATGAAGGATGCTGTCGACAAGTTCAGAAAAGTCTTAGAAGACAAAAAGGCTGAAATCATTAATGTTGAACAGTGGGGCTTAAAAAAATTAGCTTACCCAATTCAGCATAAAAGCACTGGTTTCTATAACCTAATTGAATTCAAAGCAACCCCTGAAATTGTTGCTGCACTGGAGTTGGAGTATAGAAGAGACGAGAAAATCATGAGATTCTTAACAGTAGCTTTAGATAAGCATGCTATAGAATACGGAGAAAGACGCAGAAAAGGCGCATTTAATAAACCTAAAGAACAAAAAGAGGAGGTAGCGAAATGACACTTCATAACGAGCCAATTAACCAGAAAAAGCAGGATAATCAAAAGAAATATTGTCGATTCAAAAGATACGGCATCAAATATATTGATTACAAAGATCCTAACTTCTTATTGAAGTTTGTAAATGAGCAAGGTAAATTATTGCCAAGCAGAATTACAGGAACAAGTGCAAAATATCAGAAAAAAGTGGCGCAAGCAGTAAAAAGAGCAAGACACATTGCTTTATTACCTTATGTTACTGATTCATTAAAATAATTAACCCAAAAATATTTATAAAAATGGAAGTAATCTTAACACAAGATATAAATGGATTGGGCTATAAAAATGATACAGTAAATGTTAAGCCCGGATATGGTAGAAATTATCTAATCCCTCAAGGATTTGCTATAATTGCTAACAATTCAAACGCAAAAAAAATTGCCGAAAATATTCGTCAGGCAGCTCATAAAGCAGCAAAATTGAAAAATGATGCTGAAGAATTAGCTAACAAGATTGGTGATTTAACTTTGAACATTAAAACTAAAGCTGGAGAAAGCGGTAAAATATTTGGTGCAGTAACTACTGTTCAAATTGCTGATGCTTTAAGAGTGAAAGGTTTTGATATCGATAGGAAGAAAATTGCTATCTCAGGAGATATTAAGCAATTAGGAGAGTATAAAGCAAATATCGACCTACATAAAGAAGTGAAAAAAGAAATTTCACTTGTAGTTGAAGCTGACTAATATAGCCAAAAAGATAAATTAAAAGCCTTTTGTAGCAATGCAAAAGGCTTTTTTTATGCTCTACTTTCCCCACAAAATGAAAGGAGCCCAATAATAAGGAGCACTATAATCAGAGTTAATCATGGATAGTTTTGCCTCTCTTAGTCCACTTGAAAATGAATGAGTCTCATTTCCCAATTCTTCTTGATAAAATGATTGCATTAAAAGAGAAGTAGATTCATCCGCAACCTTCCATAAAGAAAGTATTAAATTATCTGCCCCTGAATAAGCAAAAGCTTGACCTAAACCCATTACACCTTCCCCCCTATTAATTTTACCCAATCCTGTTTCACAAGCTGATAAAACTACTAATTCTGCATTTATGCTTAATCCATAAATCTCTCCAACATATAAAATATTATTATTTGGCTCCTTATCATCTTGCTTAAAATATACACCTGATAAATCTGGAGATTGTAAATCAACAGTTCCATGAGTTGCCAAATGAATAAATCGATATTCATCTAGAGCAGAATTTTTAAACCGCGCTTTGGTGGCATCGGATTTCACTAAAGATTCAATTGACATAGCACGCTGATCACACCATGATTTGAAATGCTCGCTTTCTTGTTCTGAAGCTGGCAACATTGCAATTCCTTGCCCAAACTCTATAGGAGAAATCAATAAGGCTTCATTACCATATCGAGCATTATCATTCGATTGATATAAAGAAGCTGAATAAGAATAATGGATGTCAAATGATTTGACCAAATAATCCAAGTTATAAAAAGCTGAATTATCGTTTTGGGTTTTTACTAATGCCTCAAATGGAATAGTTGCTAATTCACCATCAGGAATAAGCACTAATTTATTGATATCCTTATTTAACTTAATAGGAAATAAATAATCGTATAAGTTATGAGCAATAGATTGAAAGCTACCTTGTAGATTATATATTAATGTATTTCTGTAGGCTCTTAAAAACCTTAAAACATCATCCAGTTCATAAATCCTATGATAGGATAAACCATCCTTTGTAATCAAATAAAGAATGATTTGATTACTCTTGGGTGCCATTGAATACTCAATAATTGCCTCATCATTTTTTAATTTATCTTGAATATCTCTTAAGCTTACAAATGAATCCTTGTGTTTCAAGTTAAAATACTCCGGATATTCCCGTTCTAATTTTTCAATAAATTGCTGATGTTTTTGTTTTAACTGAAAATATTGATCGCGAAGCAAGTTTAATTTTGATATTTCAGATTCTAAGGAAATTTGAGTATTCAGATATGCTAACTCACTGGATAGTGCTTTCTCTTGTTCTAATACTTCAGCTGGAATTCCCGCAAAACTTTGGGCTTCAGACTCCACTACAGCAGTCTTTAATAAGGAAGATTTTGATATTTCAGCATATTGAAAGGCTTTTTCCAAAAATCCAGTTCCTAATAAGGTTACCTTTTGTAGTTGTAGTGCTATTCTTTGACCATCCTCATAAAGCTCAGAAGCTAAATCACTCAATTCCAATAAATCTTTTTTATTGGTTGTTCCTGCCCTAATATTTTCTAATATGCTGTCTGCTTCATCTATAGTGGCTAAGGCTAACTCCAAATGTGATTTCTTAAGTGAATATCCAAAATAGAACGACTCAAGGATTATGGCTTTACGCATCAAAAGTGTAAGCTGAATATTGAGCTTATTTGCGTCATCTGCAGTAGGATTTTTAGTAAAATCTGTAGCATCAAATTCAAAACTGTTTGCTTTTAAAGCCTTTTGTATGAATTCTAAAGATTTTACGTAAGAACCAGATTTTAATTCCAGTTCAGATAATTGGGCAAAAACATTAGCTAACTCTGAATTTCTTTGCCCGTAGTTTTGAAGATAAATAATTCTAGCCTCATTCAAATAATCATTTGCTAATACCAACTGATCAGTTGCTAAATAAACATTACCAATATTGGCTTTAATAAAAGCTTCAGTTGGTAATCCAGCTTCATGACTTCTCTTCCATTTGCTTAAGGCTTCATTTAAAATTCTTAATGCATTAATTTGATTTCCTTGATTAATTTCTGCTAAGCTTGTGTTAATAGAAATCTGAATAATTTTATCTAAATTCTCAGCTTCTGATTCTGAATAAATATCCAATGCTTTTTCATAATAGCTTACTGCTATTGCAGGTTCATTCCTTACATAAACTAATCCAATATTATTTAATAGGTCAGCAATATTACTTTGATTTAATCCATCAATCTCTTGGTAATTCGCTAATGATTGCTGTAAAAATTCTAAAGCCTGATCGGTTTTCCCTTGATTCCATAGAATAAGACCACGATTTTTCAACCATCTAGCATAGAGCTCGGGCTTAGGATGGGTTTGTATATTTTCATCATTGGCTAATAAATCTAAATATTCACTTGCTTTATCATTTCTACCTTTTAAAAAGTATAATTCAGCAAGCAATAGTTTATTCTCATTTGAGGAAGTATCAGTTAATGCATTTCCAATAACAACATCAATATTCATATTCCTACTTTGAAATATAGAAGTATGATATTCTTCTGATAATAGTTGCCCCAACCCAAAAAATGGTAAAAAAATCAGGCCTGAAAAAATGAAAAATCTGAACATAATTAAAAATTATAAGTGTAGTTTAGATTAATCACATGTTTTCTAGTAAGCCCGTCTGGGTTAAAATCTCTATCTGTTATTCTTTGACCATAGATTAAATTAAGGCTTGAGAAAACATTAAATTTATAATTTAAGCCAAATAAAGCTGATAGCGCTAATCCCGTAGTACCGTCTAGTTTTTCATATTCATTATTTTCATTCAAGGCTCGATCTTTAGTAATTCTATAAATAGGCAATAGCCCAACATTAAAACTTAGTCTGGACATTCTGAAATTTCGCTCAAAACGCATCATAACATCTGTCCCTCTTTTTAAATTACGCCCAACATCATGTTCTCTCACATAGTCCATTCCACCTTCATACCAGCTCCATGAATTAACGGAAGCATCAAAGGTATTTTCATTTTGATGAATTAAAGGCTGTTGGTATCCTACAGAAATCAACCATGTATCATTTATAAAAGAAGCTCCTGCTACAATATCATAAGTACCCAAGGAAGTCTGATAGTACATTGGAAAAACTGCATCGCGTCCTGGAACCTGCGCATCAGATCTGTTAGTAGGAATCTTGGCACCTAAAGTTCCCATAATATCAAATTCTGGATTAGTAAATAGGTTTTTAGTTAAGCTTAAAGAAATGTCTCCAATACCTGAATTGCTACCAAAATTACCATTTATGAACATGAAGGGGATTTTTACTTGCAAGTCATATTGACCATTAATAGACAAACCGAAATCTAAAATACCTGCCCGTATGACTGCAGAAGTATTACTTTGGCCTTCATAAAAACCTACTGAAATTGAACGAAGCTTTATTGGAATATTTTTATTAAAATCCTGACTTGGTTTCATTGCACCCATAGTACAAAAACCAGCATCACTACAGCCCTGTCCAGTAAGAAAAAAAGGAATTAATAAAAATGCAAAAATCAATAATAGGTTTTGATTTATGATCATAAACTTGATAGTTTATAAATATAAACTTAGATTTAATAAGTGAAAATGTAATAAAAACTTATGTAATAATAAAGATTTATTTAGATAAAATAGGATTTTGCTATTATATTTTTTTCTTACAAAAACTACATTTAGCGTAAATTAGAATTGATTTTGAAGAATTTATTTTAGAAAATGACCATTTAATGACATCTATTATAACAATTTAAATATCATATATTACATTTACACTTTTATGATTAAAGTAACTTCTTAAAGAAAATTTTTTAAACTATATTCATACAATATTTTTTATCATCTTTTTAAATTTTTCTGATGAAGTACTGGGGGGAGTATAAAATTAGATTGGCCAAAACTATTTTAGGACAAAATGAGGCTATTCAGAATTTATCATATTATCGTAATCAATTATTTTTCTATCTAATATTATATACTTTAGCCTTTTCACCATTAGCTATCTTACCTGGTATAATAGCCTCCTATTTAACAGGCTTTATTTATCTTCTTATTTTAAATATTATAACCTTTTTAGTTTTAATATTCTTAGCATTTATCAAGCCACTCCAAATCGCAATCAGAAAAATGATTTTCGTTTCCCTATTGTTCATTATTGCTTGGGTACTGCTTTTTAATTTGAAACTGGAGGGGCCAGGATTAATGTATCTATTTTCTGTTACAATAGTGACCTGTCTTATTCATTCAGCTAAATTTGCTTATGTATTAATATTTATAAACTCAGTGCTTTTAGGTCTTTTAGGATTAAACATTGAACTTCAATGGTTTACACTTTCTTTAACTGAAAACCAAAGCACAACCACTTGGTTTGGCATAGTAGTTAATCTTATCTTTTTGAGTATCATTATTGTAGCATGTTTTGAAATAATATTTAAAAAGTTAGAAAAAATCATTATTCAGCAGAGACAATTAAATGAAATTGTTAATCAGGATAATTTAAAAATGTTAGACACCCAAAAAGTTTTAAAAGAGAAAAATGAAGAGTTGAATCAATTTGCTCATACAATAGCACATGATTTAAAAGAACCTTTACGCTCTATGCAAGCATTTGCAAGTTTAACTGTTAGTAAATATAAAGAAGCAATACCTGAAAAGGGTCAGGAATTTTTAGGTCATATTCAAACTTCTTCTGAGCGCATGGCATTATTATTAGATTCACTTCTTGAATATGCTCAATTGGGTAAAGGAAAAGAAAAATCTGTTTTTTCTGTGAAAGAATTGGTGAAAGAATTAGAAAAAGACCTAAGTCAATTAATTAAAGAAAATGATGCACGAATACATTATAATGGCTTACCTCAAATAACAGGATATGAAATTGAATTTAAACAACTACTTCAAAACTTAATTGCAAATGCTATTAAATTTAAAAGAGATGAAGAAAAAGTAGAGGTTAAAATTAAATCAAAAGAAACGGATGATCATTGGGAATTCTTAGTTGCAGACAACGGAATTGGAATAGATTCAAAACACCAAAAAAAGATATTTACAATCTTTCACCGGTTGCATAAGAATAAATTTCCAGGGACGGGATTAGGGTTAGCCAATTGTAAAAAAATAGTAGAAATCCATGGTGGTAACATTTGGGTGGACTCAATACCAGAAAAAGGAAGCACTTTTTACTTTACTATCAGTAAAAATTTAGAGAAAACTACTACAAGTGAATAAAGTGAAACACCCAACCATATTCAGTATTATACTCTACTGCCGGTGCGGGAAATTTCGTTAAATTCAAAGCTTCAAACAAGCCATTTAGAAAAGTACTTCTAGTTTTAATCTTTCCAAAATCAATATCTGGAGATAAGAAAAACTGACGATATCTATTAATCTCAGCTACTCTCTCTCCTCCTATCCTTATGGGATTCTCAAATTCTGAAAGCATTCCTCCCCCACTATATCCTACAGCCAAATTCAACCAATTTGGAAATCTTTGATTTGGCATAATTCTGTTAAGATTGAAACTTAGCCAATAAGTTTGAGCATTATAATCAGTAAAAAGACTTTCGAGAGCATTTTCACCTAAAATCCGCGGATTAATCTTAGAATAGGGGCTTGGAAAATATGAAAATTTAAATTTTATAATTTGTTCATCTGCAAATTTCTGCTGAAACATAAATAATAAAGTTCCTGCTGTATTAGCATAAACATCTCCCCAAGAAAAGCCATATCCTTCATAAAGTCCATCAAAAATCTCAATTGGAAGCTGAAAAATAAAGCCCAAACTTCCCCCAAGAAAAATAGCAGTATTTTCTTTTACCCCACTCCATTTTAACATTTCATAGCCAGCCCTGCTTTGATGATATGCTATATAAGCATGCGCTACTTTATCCATTTGCATCCAGCCAGCATTATCATTATAGAAATGCATGGGTACTCGATCATGATCTTTGTACCAAACTTCTGATAAGTATAATATTCCAGCGGTATAAGTTGTGGCCATTAAACCAACAGAAATGCTTAAGCGCTTTTTATTTAGTTGCGTTGAATCTGATTGTCCAAAAATATTAATTGATAGAAAAACAGATAAAATAAGGATAAAAATGAATCTCCTTTTCATATAGTATAAAATTACTGTAAAAAGACACAGGAAATGTTCAAAAGGATTGAAAAAACGAATTCAAATTTATGGTCTGAACCATGCATATCAATTTAAGAAAATAAATTTGTATATTAATTTCAGAAATCTAGACATTAAAAAATGGGGACTCAAAATACATTAAGTAAAGAAGAACAATCTGATTTACTGGAAAAGCTGAGAGCACGATTTGAAAAAAACATGCATAGACACCCAACTATCAGTTGGCTTGAAGTGAAAACCCGAATAGAATCTATTCCTGAAAAATTATGGACACTAAATAAGATGGAAGTTTCCGGAGGCGAACCTGATGTAGTAGGGAAAGATAAAGAAACTGCTGAGTACTTCTTTTATGATTGTTCCAAAGAAAGCCCTAAAGGCAGAAGAAGTATCTGCTATGACAGAGCCGCACAACTTGGTCGAAAAAAATACCCGCCAGAAAATAATGTGGAAGACATGGCTAAAGAAATAGGAATCGAACTGTTGACAGAAACCCAATATCGGTTTTTACAATCACTAGAAAGTTTTGATATGAAAACCTCAAGCTGGATTAAAACTCCGGATACTATCCGAAAATTAGGAGGTGCCCTATTTGGAGATTACCGTTATGAAACCGTTTTCATTTACCACAATGGAGCTGATTCATACTATGGAGCTAGAGGATTTAGGGGATGTCTTAAAGTATAATCAATAATGTCTATCGAAAATTATTTGAACTATATTTCCCTAACGAACGTTTGTTTATTATATTTGGAAAATGATTACTAAGACTAAAGTAAATAGAAAACAACAAATAATAGAAAAAGCAACTGAACTTTTTCAAAAGCAAGGCTATGCAGCAACTAGTATGCGTGATTTAGCTGGATATATTGGAATTGAAGCAGCAAGTTTATATTCCCATATAAAGTCAAAGGAAGAAATTTTACAAACCATTTGTTTTCAGATGGCAAATGATTTTTTTCAGTCATTAGAGAAAATTGAGCTGGAAAAATTAAGTGCAGATGAAAAGTTAAAAAAGGCAGTAGTTTCTCATGTTGAAGTACTTACAAAAGATAGTGCTGCAAGTGCAGTGTTTTTTTCAGAGTGGAGGCACTTAAGTGAGTCTTATTTGAAGGATTTTTTAGCCATGCGCAACAATTACGAAAACAAATTTATTCAAATATTGATTGATGGGCATAAAGAAGGTGTTTTTAAGAAAATGGATGCAAAATTTACTGTATTAGCATTGCTTTCTTCTATTAACTGGATGCCTTCATGGTATAAGCCTGAAGGTAAATTAACACCTGAAGAAATAGCTGAAAATGTAACAGATGTTTTTATCAACGGACTAAAAATTAGATCTTAAATAGATCCTATTGGGCAATAACATGAGTAATTGTAATCTCGATAACTATAGGGACTGATAATCAGTACCAAATGACAATCTTTTGTGTTTTATAAATTTAGAAATTATAAAAAATTAAAAAATTATGTACGGAGGCGGACAAGTATTTGAATCTTCATCAGTTAACAATGAATTATTAAAAGATGAAGACCCACAAAAATTAGCAGAATTTGAAGCTCGCATTGCAAGAGGTGAAAAAATAGAGCCTAATGATTGGATGCCAAAGCTATACAGAAAGCAATTAATCAGAATGATTGAGCAACATGGTCATTCGGAAATTATTGGGGCTTTGCCAGAAGGAACTTGGATAACAAGAGCTCCTGGTTTCAAAAGAAAATTAGCTTTAATGGCAAAAGTTCAGGATGAAGTAGGTCATGCTCAATTACTCTATGGTGCTGCCGAAACATTAGGCAAAAGCCGTGAGCAAATGATCGAAGATTTGATCACTGGAAAATCAAAATATTCCAATATCTTCAATTACCCTACTTTCACTTGGGCAGATTCATGCTTTATTTCTTGGCTAGTAGATGCTGGAGCTATAGTAAACCAATTAGCGAATGCAAGAGGTAGTTATGGCCCATATTGCCGTGCCTTAGATAGAATTTGTGCGGAAGAATCATTCCACTTAAAATATGGTCACCACTGTGTAATTCACTTGGCTACAGGAACTCCAAAGCAAAGAGAAATGATGCAGGAAGCAGTAGATAGATGGTGGGCTCCAATGATGCACTTCTTTGGCCCTTCTGATAAAATGTCAACGCATACTCAAATTTTGACCAAATGGAAAGTTAAAATGGCGACTAATGACGAATGCCGTCAGCAGTTCTTGGATATGTATGTTCCAAAAATCTGGGAATTAGGATTAACTATTCCTGATGAAAATTTGAAAAAGAATTCTGAAACAGGAGAATGGGAATTTACTGAACCAGATTGGGAAGAATTCAAAAGAGTAATTAATGGTGACGGTCCTTGTAATAAAGAGCGTTTAGCAGTTAGAAGAACAGCAGAAGAAAGAGGCGCTTGGGTTAGAAGAGCATTAACTGCTAAAACAAAAGGCGAAGAATACGTAGCACCCTTGGCTTAATTGCGAATTAGTTACCACCTTCGTCATTCCCGCGAAGGCGGGAATCTTACTTAATTGAAAGAAGAGCAGTACCTAATTATTAATCTTTAATTACTAATTATTAATTAAAAAAATGTCTGATTTTTTAAACTCATTAGATCCAAGGATCAATAGATTAAATATTCCTGCTGAATTTGGAACTACTTTCCCTTCAAAAGAAAACAAAGATCAATTTGTAACTTTTGAGGTATTCGTTCAGCCTAAGGAAAATAAACCTTTTCAGCATGAAGGTATAGTGCATGCGCCAACTATCGATATGGCATTTTTATTTGCTAAAGAGCAATTTAGTCGTAGGGGTATGAGTTGCACTGGTGTTTGGGTTGTGAATACTAATAATGTTCAAGTTTCACCTATCACTGAAAATGATGAAGACATTTATGATTTCATTCATGAAGAAATAATGGAGGGTGCTGAAAAAGGGGATTCCGAGGAATACGAAATTTTCCACTTGAAAAAAAGAGGGAAGCAACATGCACATGTAGGTAGTTTAGATGCCACTTGTTTTGAAGAGGCTCTTTTTAAAGCTAAGGATAAATTCCAAGAAGAAAAATCAGTCCTAAATATTTGGGTAGCAAAATCTGAAGATTTCATGAAAATTGATGGGGAAGATTTTGCAGATATTTGGGAAACGTTGCCTGAGAAGAAGTATCGTGATGCCATGGATTATAAGGCTACTGATAAAATCAAGAAATTTAAAGCAGAACAAAACGCATAAGTCATGACTGAAGAAGCATTAAAAGATTTATTATATAAAATAGCAGATGATTTATTGATTTTAGGTCATAGAAACTCTGAGTGGACAGGAGTTGGCCCATTATTGGAAGAAGATATTGCATTCTCCTCCATGGCACAAGACAAAGTAGGTCAGAGTTTAGCTTTTTACAAATTATTGCATGAATTAGGTGAACAAGAGCCTGACACAGTAGCTTTCACAAGAAATGCTGATCAGTTTCACAATAGTCAATTTGTTGAATTGCCAATTGGAGAATACGATTTCAGTTTAATCCGTCATTTCTTATTTGACCATGCGGATTATATCAGATTTAGTACATTAGCGGATTGCCCTATTGAAGAAGTTGCCCAAGTAGCTAGAAAACTGAAAGGTGAAATCAAATATCATGTAATGCATGCCAATACTTGGATTAAGCAATTGGCAACAGCAAATGAAGAGGCTCATGATAGACTTCAAAATAGTTTGAATGAAGCACTTCCTTACGCTTTGGGTATTTTCGAACCTTCTAAGTTTGAGCAAGAAATTATTGATGCTGGAGTGTACCCTGGCGAAAAAGCGATAGAAGAGCAATGGAAAGAAAATATTGCCATCGTTTTAGAAGAAGCTAGTCTTAAATTACCAGATTGGGATACTGTTAAACCAGTTTATGGAGGAAGATATGGAAAACATACGGAGCACCTTCAGCCTTTAGTTGAGGAAATGAGTGAAGTATTTAGAGTAGATCCAACTGCAGATTGGTAATCAACGATTCATTGAATAAAGGAGCATTTGAATTATAACCATTTTAGAAATGACATTAACTGAGGATAAAATATTAGAATTATTGAAGGAAGTTAAAGATCCTGAAATCCCTGTTATATCATTGGTAGATTTAGGGGTGATAACAGGTATAGAGATCGAAAAGAATCATGTGACTGTCAATATGACCCCTACATTCATTGGTTGTCCTGCTATGGATTATATGAAGCAAGATGTAGTGGATGTGCTCAATAAAAATGGAATTGAGAACCACACAGTAAACCTAAACTTAAAAACCACCTGGAGTTCTGATTTGATATCAGACGAAGGCAAAAGAGCGCTAAAGAAATTTGGGCTTGCTCCTCCCCCAGTGCATAATAATGTAATCGAGGATTTGGACATCATTGAGCATGCAGAATGTCCGAATTGCGACAGTACCAATACTAGTCTAAAATCTCCATTTGGCCCTACGCTTTGCAGGTCTTTACACCATTGCAATAGTTGCGGAGAAGCATTTGAGAGTTTTAAGCCGATATAATATGAAACAAAAAGGATATCTATTTAGCAAAACAGAGAATAATTACATCATAAAACTAATAAATAGCTAATTGAGTGATGCTATAAGTCACGAAAGCAAAAGCTGAAGTTACCAGAAGTTTTATTATTCTTATCTTCTTAATTTTCATAATTACTTCTCTATGTCCACTTAAGTTAATTTGTTCCATAGAAGTGTTAAAAAGAAATGGAACTCTATTAATAGTATTTAATCCTAGATAAATCACCATCCCAATTATTGGAAATAACCAAAGTAATACAAACCCATTAAAGAAATCATCTACTAATTTTCCTTCAGTAAATATTGAAATTTCATTTGGAAGCTTATAGTAGTAAAAAAGAGGCATTCCTATTAAAAATATTAGCATTATACTTGAAATAAATTCAATAAATCTATCAAAAGGGCTAAGGTGTATTTTTAAGGCTTTTAGGTTCATATAATTGATTTTTTATCATTGGTTTAATAAATTAGTTAAAAGAAATTAAAATAACAACTATCCCGTCATTATCATTTTAACTCAAAAAAAACTTACAACACAATTCCTTATTAAAAATAATAAACATTAGATCTTGTTTAATGTTAGTATAAATAAATTTAAACAAGTGATTATGTCATTTAAAAATAAAAATATTTTAATAGTAGGTGCAAGTTCAGGAATTGGGCTGAGTTTAGCTAAAAAATTACAAAAACAAGAAGCTAATTTGATTTTAGCCTCTAGAAATAAACCCGATTTATCAGGTGATTTTCAATACATAAAATTAGATGTATTAGATATGAAAGATGAATTGAAAGAGTTGCCTGATACACTTCACGGATTAGCGTATTGCCCTGGAAGTATAAATTTAAAACCCTTTCAAAGCATAAAAGAAAACGATTATATCAATGATTTTAGATTAAATACTGTAGGTGCTGCTATGGTAATTCAACAATCATTGAAAGCGCTTAAAAACGCAAAAGGTGCTAGTATAGTATTGTTTAGTACAGTAGCAGCCAACACTGGCTTATCTTTTCATGCGTCTATTGCTTCAGCTAAAGGTGCACTACAAGGATTTGGTTTAAGTTTAGCAGCGGAATTAGCATCCAAGCAGATAAGAGTCAATATGGTAGCTCCCAGTTTAACGGATACCCCTTTGGCAGAAAATTTATTATCTTCTGATGATAAAAAAGAAGCTTCTAATAAAAGACATCCAATTGGAAGGTATGGTAAAGCTGAAGATATTTCAAATGCTGCTACATTTCTTTTAGATAGTGAAAATAGCTGGATTACAGGACAAATACTAGGCGTAGATGGTGGAATGGAGAGAATTAGAAATATTTAATTATAAGTTAAACAATTGACTCAATAGTATGTTAAAATCTTAACTTTTTAAAGCATAAATATTTTTTTTTAACAAATACAATTTTTAAAATTATGAGTAACGAAACACAGTCATTAAAAGACAATTTGGTATCACACCATGAAGGTTCACATGCAAAAATTTCTTTCGTTGAAGGTAAACCAGTAGCAGTAGTAGAGGCTACTAGTACATACATTCCTATTGAAGAATTCAAAAATATTTTTAATGAAATAGGTAAGTTGGTGGATTCAAAGAAAATCACAAAACTAATTTTTGACAAAAGAAAGTTAACAGTTTTTCATCAACCGTCTATGGAGTGGTATTTCACCGAGTGGAAAGAACAGATGTGGCATAAAGGTTTGAAAACACACAGAAAAATTTTGCCTGATAATAAAGTTTTTCAGCAAAGTGTGAAAATTGGTAGAGAAAAAATTAAAGAAGAGCATCCAAATTTAAAATTTAATGAAATGGACATTCAGTATAAAGAATCATTACAGGATGCTATTGACAATTAATAAATATTTATGACAAAAAGTACTGTAGAAGAGTTAAAGTTAGAATTAGAAAAGTCTAACAAAGAAATTAGACTTTTAAAATCAAAATATGAAAACCAAGTTGGGGAGCTAAAAAAAGAGGTTTCTTATTTGAAGGAACAATTAATGGCTCAACAAGATATGCTTAAGATGGCAGTAGAATATGCTGATAAGCTAGGAAAAGAGTTAAAAGGATTAAAAAAGAGAATAGACTCAGGTAATTTTCAAAGCATTCATTAACTGTTTTAAATGTTGCTCTAAAAATGTTACATTTCTTCAAACAATTTTGATAAACGGTAGATTACTATTTCATGAGTAAAATTCCAGAATCTTATTACTTTTATAAAGATCAATTAAGGAGAGCTAAAGAAGAAAAAGATAAACTTAAAAAAGAATATGAATCAAAAATTAATAGTTTAAATGATGAAATTTCTTTTTTAAAAGAACAAATACAATCTCAGCATACCATGATTGAACAATCAATTGAATATGTTATGAGACTTGAGCAACAAGTTAAAACTTTTGATTTAGAGCTTTCTACTGAAAAAAAAGATAAGCTTGATTAAATAAATAATATTTTACGGTTTATGACTAAAGCATCCATCAAAAGTGGATGCTTTTTTTTGTAGAATGAAATTGATTAAAATTAAGAGGAAATAAAAAGGCATCTGCAATAAAACATATGCCTTTTAAATATTAATATTTTGCTCCAAATAATTTTGGATATAAAATTTAATTCATCGATTTCAAATATTTATACAGATCACTATCAGTAGATAAAATGACTGTTGTCTGATCATTAAAAGTATTTTGAAAAGTTTCCATAGATTTTAGAAAAGAATAAAGTTCCCTTGATGCACTATTCTTATTATAAGCATTGGCGTAAATTGCTGCAGCTTCTGCATCAGCTTTACCTTTTATCTGTTCAGCCACTTTAAAAGCTTCAGATTGTATGCTTTTCAATTCTCTTTCTTTCTCACCATTAATACGTGAGGCTTCCCCCTGCCCTTCTGAACGAAATTTATCGGCTATTCTAAAACGCTCAGATTTCATTCTTTCATAAACTTGAGTTCTAACTTCCTCTACATAATTGATTCTTTTGAATCGAAAATCCAATATTTCAATTCCTAAATCCTGGGTCTGTAAATTAGCAGATTTTTGAATGTATTCCTGAATACTATCACGACCAACATTGATCTGGACTAAACTATCCTCTACGATTTCGCTTATTGCACCACTCGAGATTGGCGTTCTATTACTTGTTCTTACTGCTTCTTCCAAATAATTATTAGCAATAAAATCACGTGTTTCTCCATCTAAAATATCATCTAAACGAGACTGGGCACCACGCTCATTGGTCAAACGTTTAAAAAATTGAAGGGGATCTGTAATTTGCCAACGAGCATAAGTATCTACGAAAATAAACTTTTTATCTTTTGTTGGCACTTGATTAGGATCACCATCCCATTCTAAATATCGCTTATCAAAGAAATTGGCTGTTTGCACAAATGGGACTTTAAAATGAATTCCAGCATCTTTTACAGCCTCACCCACAGGCTTTCCAAATTGGGTAATGATAACTTGTTCCGATTCACGAACTATATATGCACTCTGAGCAATTACTATTAAAGCAACTACTACTATGACTAATATGGTTATTAATGATTTTTTCATATCTACTATTTCAATATTTTAAAATAATTACTGATTAATTTTTTTACCTGATTTTGTAGCCATATTTAACAATGGCAATACATTTCCTCCCTTTTCATCAGTAATGATTTTTTCTCCTAATTTAGGCACTACTTCCTGCATAGTTTCTAGATAAATCCTAGTTTTAGTAACACCTGGCGCTTTAATGTACTCAGTATAAAGCTCATTAAATCTAGCTACTTCCCCTTCAGAATTATTGACCCTTTCGGTTGCATAACCTTCTGCTTTTTGAATAGTCTCTTCGGCCTGTCCTCTTGCTTTAGGAATCACTTTATTATACTCAGATTTAGCTTGGTTAATCAAGGTTTCTTTTTCCTGCTGTGCTTCGTTAACAGCATTAAAAGCACCTCTAACTGGCTCAGGCGGAGTTACATCCTGCAATACCACTTGCTCAATCCTTACACCCAATTCGTAGTCGTTGGAAATCTCTTGAATTAATACCTTCAATTTTCCTGCAATCTCTGCTCTACCAACAGTTAGAACTTCATTTACTGTTCTATCCCCCACAATTTGCCTCATGCCAGATTCAGAAATATCTCTTAAAGTTTCTTCTGGGTTTCGTACCTTAAACAAGAAGTTATAAGGGTTATCAATTCTATATTGAACCACCCATTCTACATCTGCCAAGTTTAAGTCACCTGTTAGCATTAAGGACTCTCCTTCTGCACCACGCTTGCTAAAAGTAGATTGCACCCCAGCACTGGTTGTTCTAAAACCAAATTCTTGTTTTTGCTGACGCTCAACAGGAACTTTAGTCACTGATTCCACAAAAGGAATCTTAAAATTTAATCCAGACTCAAGGGTTCTGTTGTAAGCTCCTAATCGAGTTACCACCCCAACCTCTTCTGCCCCAACCTGAAAGAAAGTACTGATAACAGCTGTTAAAACTACTACCACCACTACGATCAAACGTATGTTTTTTACTATTTTTTGAAAGGACTCTTTGGCTTTGTCCCCATCAAATTCAAATTCTGCCATATTTTTGCTATTTTATTGGTTAATTGTTTTCTACTATATTATTAATTATTAATTACTAATTTTTAATTATCACTCTCCCCATTTCCACTCATTACCTAATTCTAGTTCTTCTCTAAGCCCTTGTTCAATCAAAAATTGTTTGGTTTGCTCGAAATCTAATTTTTTTGCTGGAATTTCTTCCTGATTAGCCAATTCCCATAAAAACATACCCCCGAAACGTACTGTGTTCTTCAAATGTTCTTCATTTACTAAATCAAAATCATCCCCATTAGAATGATAATAGCTGTAAACTTTCCTTTCAAGATTCCCAACTAATCCTACTACGGGAACACCTTCCATCATAAATGATTGATGATCACTATGAAGTCCCGCTCTATTCGCATTAGAATTTTCATAGCTAGAATCCACAGCTTTTATTTTATCACCTATTGCGTCAAACACTGGCATCATTTCTTCCCTACCAGTCGAATTAAATCCTTTTGGATTGCCGCTCATATCTATATTCATCATATAAGCTACATTGCCAAGTTCATCTTTATCAGCCAACATCTTTACCATTTCTTTAGACCCAAGTAGCCCTTGCTCCTCTCCCATGAACATTACAAACTTAATATTTCTCTTTGGTTGTAAATCAAGTGCTTTATATGTTCTTGCGATATCAAGTATAGCTGCTATTCCAATTCCATTATCAATAGCGCCAGTTGAAAGATCCCAGCTATCTAAATGGCCCCCTATAATTATATTTTCTTCTGTTTTTTCTTTAGCAGGAAGTGTAGCTATTACATTTCTTGATTTAATCATTTCACTGGTATTACTCATTTGAATATGAGAAACAATTTTTTCACCCTCTTTCAATTGATTTTTAAGCTCCATTCCTTTTTCATAACTAATGCAAATAGCAGGAATATCAATCAAGCTTCCAGTTACTGATGCTGTTCCCGTTAATAATACTCCACCAGGAACTTGATTTGTGATAATGATACCTTTAGCACCATATTCAATAGCTAAAGCTGTTTTTTCAGAACGATGGATATTTTTTAATCCTTCTGGACTTCCATCTAAAATCCCGATATATACTAATGCGATTTTACCTTTAACTTCATTCTTCAAACTATCGAAATCTGCTCTTAATCCATTATTCACATCAATAACCTCATGCTCTACATCTGCTGTAACAGGGGAATGCCCTAAAGAAACGACTTCTTCAACCTCTTCATTATTGATTTCTAGATGAACTGAATCACGAGCCCAAGCTTCTACCTCAAATTCATGATATTCCACATCTTCATAGCCATAAGATTTAAATAGCTCATAAGTATACTCTTCTGCTTCTGCCCCATTCTCAGAACCAGTTAAACGATGGCCTATTTCGGTAGTCATTTTTTCTAAGGTTGAATAAGCTTCACTATTCTTTTGAACTTCTTGGTTTATTGCACTTAAAACATTTTGATCCTCCTTTTGATTAGTATCACATGATATAATAAGGAAAATAGGTAAGATAAAAAATAGTAGTTTAATGGTTTTCTGTGTATTTTTCATTGTTATCGTTTTTGAAAATTGAAGTTAAGCAAATCTAAGCACAATATTGAAATTCTAATACTTGATATAAAATAAAAGCTTATGGATACGGAATTTTGGATGAAAATGGCGATTGATTTAGCCAAAGAAAGTAAAACACCTTTTGGTGCAGTATTGGTTGATCCTGAAGGTCAACATGTAAGTGGATATAATACTACTATTTTAGATGGAGCTGTAGCACATGCAGAAATAAATGCTCTTAATAAAATCAAGCAGTTGGATTATGATAGAGCGGAAGAATTAACACTAATCACCACAGTAGAACCTTGCCCAATGTGCATGTCAGCAATAATTTGGGCAGGTATTGGTGAGGTCATTTACGGATGCGATATTCCAACTGCCTCAAAATATGGGAATCAAATTAAAATTAGGGCAAAGGAAGTAGCCGCTGAATCTTGGTATGCACCCATAATAAATGGTGGATTTTTAGCTAAAGAATGTGAGGAATTGTTTAATTAGATTAAGGTTTAAGATAGTTTTTAAATCCTAAGAACTCTTCTAATTGATGTTCAGGCACCTTGTGGAGTTGTAATTGTTCGTAATAATCATAAAAAACAGCTTCCGTAACCTTCTCGCCCAATAAAAGCTTTAATAGATAACTCCTTTGGCAGAGCTTAAATAAATTAGGTGGTTTTTGAACCCTATTAAATATTACGTTAGTCAAATGATTTGACAAACTATTCAAATTAGATAACTCATCCAACCAACTAAATCCTTCCTTAACAAGAGCATTTTCTATTTCGGGTAAAATTTTTGAAAGCTCTATTTTATTTTGAATAAAATTCCTTTTTGGCATTCCTGAATAAATTTGGGATAAAGTTTCCCAATAGGTTAAACTGAGTTTTTCAGAATTCTGATTATGAAAACCAAATACAATTTCTTCAATCCTATCAATTTTGATTGCCAATTGAATTTCCAACATTAATCCATCTTCATAAGGTGTACTATTTAGTACAACTAATTTCCATCCTTCCTTGAAGGCTTGATGAAATGCATCATATCCCTCAATTTTAAAATACTGAAAGTCATTTAAAAAATTCTCTAAATTTCGAATGACTCTCTGCTTCATTAGGATCTATTTAAAATTTCATTAAAAAATGAGAAGGCTCTTTCCTCAGCATATGTATAGGCTTTTCCTTTTTGAATAAAACCTACATGTCCTCCATAATTTGTTAATTCTAATTCAATATTTTGATTACGCTCAGCTTCAGATTCAGGATAACAATCTCCAGTCAGCATTGGATCGTTTAACGCATTTAAAATGTAAGTAGGTATTTTAATATTTTTCAAATGCGGATAACATTGAACACTATCGTAAAAATCTTGAGCATCCTTATAACCAAATATTTTTGCACTGTAATGGGTATCAAATTCATGGAAATTAGAAAAACTTTGCCAGGGCTTAATCTCAATTAGATTCGGGTATTGTTCCTCTTTCTCTCTTAATTTGATATCCAGTTTTCGCATAAACCGATTTTGGTAAAATTTATTTTTCTTGAGCGCTAACATTCGGGAACTACTAGATAAATTGCATGGGACACTTACTGCCATTGCTGCTTTAATTTCAGTAGGTAGCTTATTTCCATTTTCACCGACATACTTTAAAGTGAGACTTCCGCCCATACTAAAACCAATCATCACAATTTCTTTATAACCTTCTTTTAGAGCTTTAGCTACCACTTCTTCTACATCTTGAGTAAATCCATGATGATAAAGAAACTCTCTGCGATTCATTTCTCCGCTACAGCTCCTACAATTCCATGCCAGGACATCCCAATTATTTTGACTAAATAATTTAGCTATACCCAAAATATAAGGTCGATCTGAACTTCCTTCCAATCCGTGAGAAGCTATAATAATTCTGGAATTATTATTTTTTACCCAATCAATATCCAAAAAATCACCATCTCTGGTTTCTATTCTTTCACGAGAATATTGAACCCCTTTTACTTTTCTTAAGGCACTTGGAAATATGGTTTCCATATGCTGATTAAATAAATAAAAAGGAGGCTTATATTGATTATTTTTGATTACTGGCATTCTAAATTATTTAATAAAAACGAAGATAATAAACACTTTCTTCCGCTTTATTTAAAAAGCATAAAAAAACCCGATTGTTTCCAATCGGGTAGTTAATATATTTTGCAAAGCTTTTAATTTTAAGCAGTAGCTGATTGCTTTGAAGTACTCATTTCATATTCATACAACCATTCTTGTCCAGCTTCTACTGAATCAAATAATTTCATTTTTCTACCTGTAGCGGCAATAATTGAATTTAAAATCAAAGTTGATAATTTACTTAGTCCACAAACAACAGTTGCTTTTGATTTAGGGTTATTCTTTTTTACGGTTTCTTTTATTTTGGACAAAAGCTCTTTGTTAAATCTAGCATTCGTAGCATTAACACAAGACAAAACTGATTTATCAGGAAATTCTGCAACCAATTTTTGAACAGCATCAAAGGTAGGGATGGCTTCTCCACCATTTGTGTTTTCTATATCGGTATAAACCATTTTAACCCCTTTATAATTAATAACTTTGCAATATGACATAATGAATTAATTTAATATTTTTTATCACTTATTTAATTTTTATTCAATTAAGTAATTATTTCATAAATAAAGAAATTTTAAGGATAATGAATTTTAAAAAAATAAAAAATTTAGATAAACAGCATAAAAATAAGGATAAAGACACTTAAAATATTAAGTATTAATTATGCTCAGTATGATTACAGATTACTTGAGTGCTTGTACGGCCTCCTCCCAAACAATTTGGGCAGTAAGTATATAATTCTTTTTCTCCTTCACATACAGGGCATTCATTAATACCTTTTCCATCACACTGATGACAGGTTTTATAACTTCGATTCCCCATAGCACCTAATTGAATTAAGACTCCATCGCCACTACAAGCAGTACATCCAACTTTACCTTTAGCTTCGCAATAATCACATTTCTTGAGTAGTTGCTTTTCACCATTACAGGTAGTACAAGTTTCTAACCTATATCCACTTAAATCACAGTATTGGCATGAAAGGCTTTTGTTTAGTTGAAGCTCTAATAGTTTTTTTAGTTCTTCAGCATTCTCATAATAGGTACCTGCTTTACCCATTATTTCAAAATATTTATCTAAAAAACTTTGGCTATTCTGGTACTGTCCTATCTCATATAAAGTTTTGGAAAACAAATAAGGCATCTCAGAAGGTAACTTAACACCTAATTTTAGAATTTTACGAAATTGGATATTAGCACTCTCATAATCTCCTTTTTGCATTGCGGACTGTGCATTTTCATAGTAGAAATTGAGCGTCTCCTTCTGGTTTTGGGCAAATGAAAATTCAAGTTTGAAGAGAGAAAAAGTAAATAGAATTAAGAAGAAATATTTCATTATATAATCAACAATAAATAAATTGGAGTAGTGGTAAATCTCTTACCTAAACGCACAAAAATAATAAAGATTCCTTAAAAATTAGAAATATTACCCTCCAACTATTTCTTTTAAATTATTAATTAACCCTTCCCATACTTCATACTGTTCTTGTTCATCTTCAAAATCTGAATAATCAACCACTTTTATGTACATAGATTGAGTGATTTCATTTTCATCCAAATGAATTTCAATGTAAGCTGGATCATCTTCCTCTCCTTCTTCAGGAAATTCAAATTTCACAAACTGATTAACTCGATGCCCCGCCATAATTGCTGGATGATCTTCTTCATCATAGATGAAATTATATTCTTTATCCTCATTTATATTTACATCATCAGCAAACCATTGAGACAAGCCGCTAGCAGTACTTATATAAGGATAAAGCATCTTTTTGGATGCGTTAATTTCGAAATCCCCTGTAAATTTTTTCAAACCCATAATCGCTTCTTTTTAATGGTTGATAAGTTATGATTAAAAATGATATATCACAATAAATTCTTTTTCATTTTTTTTGGAATATGAAATCATAATTCATTATGTTTGCACTCCAATTTCGGATACGCTATTAAATCAAACGGATTTAAAGCACTAAAAATTGTTTTATGGCGAGGTAGCTCAGTTGGTTAGAGCGCAGGATTCATAACCCTGAGGTCGGCAGTTCAAATCTGCTTCTCGCTACCATTTAAAGGCAACTTCGGTTGCCTTTTTTGTTACTACTTTTTTAGAATTTATTTAACTAGAACTATATAATTAAATAGATTTAAATTTATCATTTAATTAAAGAAATTCACTGAGTTGCTCAGTTGGTTAGAGCGCAGAATTCATATCCGCTAGCTACCGGACGGCATCAGCTGGTAAGCTGACAGGTAAATCTACTTCTTACCACTCTTTAATGGCAAGCAAAATTTTCTTTTTTGTTACTGCTTAAGCATAAAAAAAGGTGCTGAACTTATATCCAAAACCTTTTTCAAAATTATGATTTATAATCAATTACAATATTGATTATAAAAATCATCTGCTCCCTCATATCCTATATTTTTAGCCATTTGAATATCATTGCAAGCACCTGATTGACTTAAATGTAACTTCAATGCGCCTCTATAAAAAAATGCTTCAGCATTTTCCCTATCAGTATTTATGGCTATATTATAATATTCCATCGCCTCTTCTACCTTTCCTGATTTGTGAAAAGCTCTCGCCAAAAGAGTAGCAGACTTTGATGAATTTGTGTTTAGTTTATAGGCTTTTTCAAATTGAAAAGCTGCATTTTCGTAGTCTTTTTCTCTGTAATACTGCTTTCCATAGCTTAAATATGCACCTATATTTCTAGGGTTAATTTCAATAACTTTCTGAAAATCTTTTAAAGCTTTTTCATATTGGCCCGTTTCTTCATAAGCTCTTCCACGATTATAAATTGCAATTTCATGAGATGGCTTCATCTCCAAATGCTCATTATAAGCCTGAATTGCCTTTTTATATTCTCCCGAATTATAAAATTGATTTGCTTTTTCTAATTCATCCTGTTCTTCACAAGAAAATAAACAAATAGAAAATACAATTAGAATAGATAAATACTTCATTATTGGTTAATAAAAAATTAAAAATTCGAAATTAATTGAATTGGTCTGAAATAGCTAAATTTTAAGAAACATGATTAATTACTCATGTCAAAATTTATAGGATATTTGATATTGCGAAAAGAAGTGATTTCCAGCCCTCCTGAACCAACAGTAAGATCCGCATTGATTTTTAAAGGGATCTTATTTCCATCAGCCGAAAACCATGCTGATATCGAATTCTCACCGTCAAATATTTTTGTTTTAGGCATCACTGGAGTTACCTTATGCGCTCTTACTTTACCTATTGGAAGTTCAATTGTTTCATCTCCCAAATAAACAATTTCAAGATTGTAAAAAGTATCTTCGAAAAAAGCAGGAACTTTAATAGTATCATTTGGCATTAAAGTATCAAAATCAACTGATCTGAAATAAGCAAACCCACTAATCAGATCTCTAATTTGAGGTGGAAATTCATAATACATAGGTTCTCCATAGCTATCATCATTTTTACCTTTGCTTTTTACCTCAAGCATTTGGGAATTATGATCATAATTTACGAATTCGTTTTTCCTATAACCACCTTCTTTTATAAATCTATAAGCTTGATGAGGTACTAAAGAGGCTGTATCTATGTAACCACCCCAATGATCATCAATTTTAGCAACCCAATCTACCATTCCGGTAGTCTTCGCCCTTACATCTACTTTATAGGCTCCTCTATTATTTATTCTATAAGGATTCTTATGAACCTTAATTTGACCTTTCCCTACTGTTATAAAACTGTAATAGATTTTATATTCGATTTCCTCTCCTGCTTCAAAAGGAATATTTTCTATTACAGGAAAATCCTCTCGGGGAATTTCAGAATATAAATCCTCATAATTTTTCTGGCAAAAGGCAGATCCAATCAATAAACTGGAAAGGAAAAATAATATCAACTTCTTCATAAATAGACTTCTTCTCAAATAAAATGCCAAAACATTTTCTTAACGATTAAACCGCAACATTATTCTCTCTGAGTGCTGCATTTAAAGAGGTCTTTTTATCTGTACTTTCCTTACGTTTTCCAATTATTAAAGCACAAGGAACTTGGTATTCGCCAGCAGGAAATTTCTTAGTAAAAGATCCAGGAATCACAACAGATCTTTCAGGTACATAGCCAATATGTTCAACAGGTTTTTCACCCGTAACATCTATAATTTTTGAGCTTGCAGTTAAAGTAACATTAGCTCCTAAAACAGCTTCTTTTCCTATACGAACTCCTTCAACAATTATACATCTTGAACCTATAAAAGCATTGTCTTCAACTATAACAGGAGCGGCTTGTACTGGTTCCAAAACTCCACCAATTCCTACACCCCCACTTAGGTGAACATTCTTACCAATTTGTGCACAACTTCCTACCGTTGCCCAAGTATCAACCATTGTTCCGCTATCTACATAGGCTCCGATGTTTACGTAAGATGGCATCATTACAACCCCAGTATTTACGAAAGAACCATACCTTGCGATAGCATGTGGAACTACTCGAACTCCCAGTTTTTCATAACCTTTTTTAAGCTTTATTTTATCATGGAACTCAAAAGGGCCAACACTTATAGATTGCATTTTTTGAAGAGGGAAGTATAAAATCACTGCCTTCTTGATCCACTCATTCACTTTCCAATTTCCTTCACCATCTGGTTCAGCAACTCTAATTTTTCCATGGTCTAATTCTTCCACTACAGTCTTTACTGCAATCTGAGTATCTTTATCTTTTAACAATTCTCTATTGTCCCAAGCCTTTTCAATAAATTCTTTAAATTCCATTTTCTGTTTATATCTTTAATCTGTGGATGATAAAATAAAAATCTTAATTGCATCGGTTCTTAAACCAGCAGATGATGTTCGTTCTTGTTATAAGATTGGACAAACATTAGCGCAAACAAATAAATATGAGGTAAATATCATAGGCTTTGAATCAAAAAAGAAAGTTGAGAGTGAAAATATTTTTCTCCATCCGCTCTTTAAATTCAAAAGAAATTCATTTAAGAGATTAAAAGCTCCCTTTATTGTATTAAAAAAATACTTTGAATTAAAACCTCAACTCATTATAGTTAATACACCTGAATTACTGTGGGTTATGCATATAATCAAAATATTATTTGGCACTAAAATTATCTATGATATACAGGAAAATTATAATTTAAATATAAAGCAAAATCAAATATACAGTGTAATATCAAAATCACTAGCCTTATTCTATATTAGCATAAATGAAAGTCTTTCAAAACATCTTATAGATGGGTTTATTCTTGCAGAAGATATATATGAAAAACAGCTCAAATTCATACATAAAAAACCCTGTATCAAACTTTTAAACAAATCTTTAGAAGAAATTAAAAAGGGAATTAATTCTATTAAATTGACCAAATATGATTCTTTAAAATTCATATACAGTGGGACGATAGGAAAGGAATATGGAACACTAGAAGCAATTCAATTCTGTAAAAAGCTGTATAATATCAATTCAAAAATCACTTTAATAATTATCGGCTATTCACCTAATATTCAGTATCTTAAATTAGTTAAAGAAGCAATACGTAATGTTGAATATATTCAATTAAAAACTGATGGTAAGCCAATTCCACAGTCTGAAATTATTGCTGAAATCAATAATTCTGATATTGCATTACTACCCTATCAGTTAAATCCTAACATTTCTGGACGCTTCCCTACCAAGATATATGATTATCTGGCTTTGGGAATACCTATGGTTATCCCACCTCACGCTCAATGGAAAACATATCTTGATCAATATCAGGCTGGAATCTGTACAGAATTCAATAATCCAGATATTGAAAATTTTGTACAAGAATTATCATCGACAACTTTTTACACAGAAAGTCCTACAGATGAAATTCAATGGAAAAGCCAAGAGATGCTTTTAATAGAATTTACCAGAAAAATCATATCTAAATAATTATTTAGACTAATCTAATTTCAATAAAAAAGATTATTTAAAGTAAAATAATAGGCTTTTAAATAATTGTGAAAAATATTTTTAGATTAACCTAATTTTATTTTACCTTGCAGTAAATTTCAATATAAATGAAGAAACTTAGTTTTGCTGAGGAAAATTATTTAAAGGCAGTATACCATCTTTCCAATGCAGGGGAATTGGATGTTACCACCAACTCCATAGCAGAGGAAATGGATACAAAAGCTGCTTCAGTTTCGGATATGTTGAGGAGACTTTCCGAAAAAGAAATGGTGGTTTATAGAAAATACCAGGGAGTGAAAATTTCTGAAACAGGAAAAACTGCTGCCTTACAGGTGATCCGAAAACACAGACTTTGGGAAGTTTTTTTAGTAGAAAAATTAAAGTTTAACTGGGATCAAGTTCATGAAATAGCCGAGCAATTAGAACACATAAAGTCCCCCCTACTCATCCAAAGATTAGATGATTTTTTAGGGCATCCAAAATTCGATCCGCATGGTGATCCCATACCAGACGAAAATGGATTATTCAAAGAAAAGCCTCAAGTGCCTTTGGCCGAAGTTGAGGTTTCAGGTGACGGAATTGTAGTCGCAGTGAAAGATACCAACTCCATGTTTTTACAACATTTAGATCGTATCGGAATTTACCTTGGAGCCAAAACTAAAGTCACCGAAAAAGTTGAGTTTGACGGTTCGATGGAAATCCTCGTTGACGGAAAAAATAAATTATTCATCAGTAAAGAAGTAGCAGAAAATGTACTGGTCACACACTAAATTATTACTCTTCCTTTCTCTAATTATTTTCAGCTTTTCTTGCACAACAAAAGAAAAGAAAGAAGGGCAAACTTATATAGTTTGTACCACTGGTATGATCAAAGATGCGGTGGAAAATATAGTTGGAAATAAAGCCAATATTGAAGCCTTGATGGAACCGGGAGTTGACCCCCATTTATACAAGGCAACTCAAGGTGATTTGAAAAAATTACAGCAAGCTGATATCATCGTTTATAATGGTCTTTTCTTAGAAGGAAAAATGGGAGATGTGCTCCAAAAATTAAGCAATAAAAAAACGGTAATTGCCATGGCAGAATTACTCCCAAAAAATTCCTATATCAATAACACTGAATTTCAAGGAGCATTCGATCCTCACATTTGGTTTGATGTTAATTTATGGAAAAAAGCAGTTCAATTATTAAGCAAGGAATTAATAAAAAATGACAGCTTAAACCAATCTTTCTATAATCAGAATGCAAATAAATTTTCAGCTCAATTAGATAGTCTACATAAAGCAGTTCAATCTCAAATCAATTTAATCCCGGAAGATAAAAAAGTATTAGTAACTGCCCATGATGCTTTCGCCTATTTCGGCAGGGCTTATGTTGTTGATGTTAGAGGTCTACAAGGAATCTCTACCCTATCGGAATTTGGATTAAGAGATGTGAGTAATCTAGTAGACTTTATAGTTCAAAATGAAATTCCAGCTATTTATACCGAGACTTCCGTTTCAGAAAAGGCGATTAATGCCGTTTTGGAAGGATGTAAAAGTAAAGGACATGATGTAGTGATCGGTGGTAGCTTATATTCCGATGCTATGGGTGAAGAAGGAACATTTGAAGGCACCTACATTGGCATGGTTCGATTCCAATGTGGAAAAAATAGTAAGTGGGTTATCAAAAAACACAAAAGAGAAATGAATAGACAAGTAGATAATCCAATAATTGAAATTCATGACCTATCAGTAGCTTATGAGCGAAAACCTGTGTTATGGGACGTGGACTTAAGTTTACCTGAAGGGCAACTTATTGGCATAATTGGTCCAAATGGCGCTGGAAAATCCACTTTATTAAAAGCAATAATGGGGCTATTACCTCTCAATAGTGGCTACATACAAATTAATGGCAAGCCCCTGGAAGAAATGCGTCACAAAATCAGTTATGTACCCCAAAGAGAAAGTGTAGATTGGGACTTCCCTACTTCAGTTTATGAGGTAGTGATGATGGGTAGATATGGTCAGCTGGGATTATTCAATAGACCTAAAAAAGCGGATAAAGAAATTGTGATGGACAGTTTGAGAAAAGTTGGCATGGAGGATTTTAAAAACCGCCAAATTTCTCAACTTTCTGGAGGTCAGCAGCAAAGAGTTTTCCTGGCACGTGCCTTAGCTCAGCAAGCGGATATTTATTTTATGGACGAACCTTTTGCTGGAGTTGATGCAGCCACTGAAAAAGCCATTATCAAATTATTGGGAGAAATGTCTGAACAAAATAAAACGGTAATTGTAGTGCATCATGATTTGCAATCTGTTGCTAAATATTTTGATTGGATTATTCTTTTGAATATGCGATTAGTGGCTTCTGGGCCAATCAATGAAGCCTTTACTCCTGAACTCCTTCAAGAAACCTATGGTGGAAAATTGACTTTATTGACCGAAATAAGTGATTTAATTCAAAAACATAGATTTCCAAACCGAGAATAATATGTGGGAAAATGCGCTTAGTTTTTTTGATTTTAATGATGCCAATGTAATCTACGTTTCATTAGGCACAATTATATTAGGTGCTGGTGCTGCAGTGGTAGGTGCTTTTACATTCTTTAGAAAAAAAGCTTTGATTGGAGATGCAATTGCTCATTCAATTTTACCAGGGGTTTGTCTTGCTTTTATTCTAAGTGGTACAAAAAACTACTTTCTACTCATAACTGGTGCCTTTTTTACAGGCTGGCTTTCAATCATAGCAGTTGACTACATAGTTAAGAAATCAAAAATAAAAGAAGACACTGCCATTGGGCTAATTCTATCAGTCTTTTTTGGTGTCGGAATAATGCTATTGACCTACATACAACAGACGGGAAATGCTGCTCAAACAGGATTAGATTCATTTCTATTTGGCAAAGCGGCTAGCATGTTAGCTCAAGATGTTATTATATTTTCTGCAATCAGTATTTTGCTGATGATAATGATTTTCCTTTTCTATAAAGAATTAAAACTCATCACTTATGATAAAGACTTTGCACAATCAATTGGCTTACCTGTAAAATGGATTGAGTTTTTATTAAGCTCTTTGACTGTTTTGGCTGTAGTTACCGGTATTCAAGCAGTAGGAGTTGTTTTGATGGCTGCTCTCTTAATAACCCCTACAGCAGCTGCAAAATACTGGTCAGGAAGTCTATCTATCATTTTAATACTAGCCGCATTAATAGGTGGGTTTTCAGGTGTTTCGGGAGCATTCATTAGCTACATAGCACCCAATATGCCGACTGGCCCTTGGGTGGTGATGGTATTATCAATATGCGCTATATTCTCTATACTTTTTGCTCCAAGAAAAGGATATTTCTCTCGCTTATGGCAACAATTAAAAAATAGAAGGCAAATCCAAGATGAAAATATCCTAAAAGCATTTCATCAAATAGCAGAAAATGAAAACTCTTTTGGTGAATCAAAATCAATCGAGAAATTAAGGGAAAAACGTTATTACACCATCCGATTAATGAAAAGGATTCTAAAACGCTTGAAAAGACAAGGCTACCTCAAAAGCACAAAGGGAGGATATTTTTTATCAGATTATGGACAAAGAAAAGCAGCCCGTTTGGTTAAATTACATAGATTATGGGAATTATACCTTACGGAATATTTAAGAATAGCTCCTGACCACGTACATGAGGATGCCGATACTATAGAACATTTGATAACACCCGAGCTAGAGAAAAAATTAGAAGAAAAATTGGGATATCCAGAAGTGGATCCCCATAATTCAAAAATACCCTATAATTAATTGATTAAAACAAAACATATATGCTAATCATACGATTGTATAATATAAGTATAAGTTAAATTTTTAAACATAAAAACCATGAGATTACTAAAATTAACACTCAGCATTTTAAGCATAAGTTTATTCATTGCTTGCGGTGGAAACGATTCAAAACAGGAATCAAGTTCAGAAGAAAAAGCCATGACCTCCAAAGAAATCATGCAACAAAAAGCACAAGAAAAAGAAAATGCACCTAAAGAGACTGCTTCAACTGAGAACAGTGAATCCGAAGTTGTAGAATTGACCATTGAAGGAAATGACCAAATGCAATTCAATTTGGATGAGATGAAAGTTAAGGCAGGTTCAACTGTAAAATTAACGTTAAAGCATGTTGGAAAAATGACAAAACAACAAATGGGGCATAATTGGGTGCTTTTAAAACAAGGGACTGATATTATGGAATTTGGACAAAAAGCGGCTGGAGCAGCTGAAAGTGATTATATTCCTCAAGATGAGGCAAATAAAGTAATCGCTAATACAAAGACTTTAGGTGGTGGTGAAGAAACTACCATTACTTTTGAAGCACCTGCAAAAGGTACTTATGATTTCATTTGCTCATTTCCAGGTCATGTAGCCTTAATGAAAGGTAAATTTATAGTAGAGTAAATTTTAATTAGGCATCATCTTATTAAGGTGATGCCTTTTATTTTAAATAATCCATGTCCGATTTTTATATAATTCTAACAGGAACATTAGTAGCCATTGCATGTGGAATTTTAGGCTGTTTTTTGATTTTAAGGAAAATGGCAATGGTTGGAGACGCCATTTCTCATGCAGTACTCCCTGGTATAGTGATGGCATTCTTATGGTCGGGCAGTAGAGATTCTGTTACCATGCTCATCGGTGCTGGTACACTTGGCGTATTAACCACCATAATTATTGAATTTTTACATAAAAAAGGAAAACTTCAGACCGATGCCTCTATAGGGGTAACCTTTACTTGGCTATTTGCATTAGGCGTCATTTTAATTTCAGCTTATACTGGTCAGGTAGATTTAGATCAAGAATGTGTACTTTATGGTGAAATAGCTTATGTTCCTTTAGATACTATCATATTATCATCAGGAACTGATATTGGACCTAAAGCACTTTATTTAATTGGGAGCGTATTGGTCTTCGTTATTCTTTTTGTAACCATCGGATTTAAGCAATTGAAAATCACTTCTTTTGATCCAGAATATGCGGTGGCTTTAGGTATTTCTGCCACACTTTGGAATTATTTATTAATGGCTTTTGTCTCCTTCACCACGGTGGCATCTTTCGAATCTGTAGGAGCTATTTTGGTGGTAGCATTTTTAATAGCCCCGGCAGCAACTGCATATCTAATAAGTAAAAAGCTTAAAACCATGATTTGGCTAACCTGCTTAATCGGCTTTATCAGTGCTATACTAGGTTATTATTTAGCTGCAGCACTTAATGCTTCCATTGCGGGAGCAATGGCAACAGTTTGTGGATTAATATTTGCTATAGTTTTTACATACGTAAGAATTATGAGCAAAAAAGTCACAAAGGTTACAAATTTTGAATCTGCAAAGGCTTAAATTTGTTATTAGTTTACTTAATAAAATAAAGATGAAAACCACAATATTCAGCATAGGAGTTATATCACTTTTCACCTTGTTTTCTTTCATTTCTAAGCCTGAAAAAGCTGAAAAGAAAGAAATTAACTGGCTTACTATTACCGAAGCCTATAAAATGAACCAAAAAGAGCCTAGGAAAATTTTTGTAGACGTTTATACCAATTGGTGTGGCTGGTGTAAAAAAATGGATAAGGAAACCTTTTCAGATCCTGAAATAGTGGATATGGTGAATGAAAAGTTTTATGCTGTTAAATTAAATGCTGAGAATACTGAGCCTATTACCATGGCAGGCGATACCACTACAGCGCAAATGATTGCTAGATCGATGGGCGTTACAGGCTACCCTACTATAGTTTATATCAAAGAAGATTTTAAAACCATTCAACCTGTTCCTGGCTATCAAAATGCCAAAAAATTTAAAGATACGTTGGAGAAGATATTGGAGTGGGAATAAATAAGTTGGCAGGTTTTCTGGTTGTCGAGTTGACAGGTTTGATGTGCTAATGAATTGATTATTTGATATGCTGATAATTTCAATATTAATCTTGTTGATAACAATTACTATGTTTCTATTATAGAAAGAAATATAATTGATTTATTGGGATTCCGATTCCAAAACCATTCTAAACCCTTTATTAAATCTAGATTATCAGAAATTTTAAATCTTGATTCTTGTATCTTTATTCTTTGTATCAAATTTCCAAAGCCAGCTCAGTTGCTTGCTTAATGGCTTTTTTAGCATCCAATTCAGCTGCTTCGTAAGCGCCACCTATCAAATGTGTTTTAATTCCTTTTTCAGTTAACTCATTAAAAAGACTTTTTTCAGGTAATTGACCAGCACAAAGGATGATATTATCTACCTCTAATAATTCTTGTTTTCCGTCCTTTGAAATATATAAACCTTTATCATCAATTTTTTCATATTGAATATTGGTTACCATTCTCACCTGACGATTTCGTAATGAATTTCTATGTACCCATCCAGTGGTTTTACCAAGCTTTGCTCCCATTTTGCCTTCAGAGCGCTGTAGCATAATGATCTCTCTTGGGGCAGCAATTTTAATAGGTTTTCCTTCTACTCCTCCCCTTTTTTCAAAATCCATATCTACTCCCCACTCTTTGAAAAAAGCCTGTAAATCATCATGGTTTTCTTCCTCTGGATGAGTCAAGTATTCGGCAACATCGAAACCTATTCCTCCAGCACCAACTATGGCTACTTTGTTACCCACTGGCTTATGAGCTTTTAATACATCAATATAGGAAAGTACTTTTTCATTTTCCTGTCCCGGTATTTTAGGATCTCTTGGATTGACTCCTGTAGCTACCACAACTTCATCGAAATCTTTCAATTCCGCAGCGGAAACTTTCTTACCTAAATGTAATTTTACACCAGTTAATTCAATTTGCTTTTTAAAATACCTTAGCGTTTCATAAAACTCCTCTTTACCCGGTATTTGCTTAGCCATATTAAATTGACCGCCAATTTCTTTAGCCCCATCAAATAAAGCGACATGATGTCCTCTTCTAGCTGCTTCTGTACTAAATGCTAAACCAGCTGAACCAGCGCCTACCACAGCAATATTTTTGGCTTTTTGAAATGGTTGTGCAACTAATTCAGTTTCATGACAAGCTTTTGGGTTTACAAGACAACTACTGGTTATATTTTTAAAAACATGATCGAGACAAGCTTGATTACAAGCAATACAAGTATTAATCTCATCTTCCCTGCCTTGCTCTGATTTGTTAATTATTTCAGGGTCTGCTAAGAATGGACGTGCCATAGATACCATATCTGCCTGACCTGAAGACAAAATCTCTTCAGCTGTTTCTGGCATGTTAATTCGGTTTGTGGTAATTAAAGGAATTTTCACTTCCTTTTTCATTCTTTCCGTTACCCAAGTAAAAGCCGCCCGCGGTACACTCGTTACAATTGTTGGAACTCTAGCTTCATGCCATCCAATTCCAGTATTGATAATGGTAACTCCAGCCTTTTCTAATTCCTTGGCTAATTGCACCACTTCTTCCCAAGTGCTTCCATTAGGAATTAAATCAAGCATAGATAAACGGAAAATAATGATAAATTCTTTCCCAACTGCTTCTCTAACTGCTTTGGCTATTTCAATCGGAAATTTAATTCTGTTTTCATAGCTTCCGCCCCATTCGTCAGTTCTTTTATTGGTATGCTTTACTATAAATTGATTAATCAGATAACCTTCAGAGCCCATAATTTCTACTCCATCATAACCTGCTTCTTTAGCTAATTGTGCTGACTTTGCATAATCCTTAATGGTGGATTTTATCCTCCTTCCAGACATCTTCCAAGGTTTAAAAGGATTAATGGGTGCTTTTATAGCTGAAGGAGCTAAACTAAATGGGTGATAACCGTATCTGCCAGCATGTAAAATCTGCATACATATTTTGCCACCAGCTTCATGTACTGCATCTGTGATGATCCTATGCTTTTTTGCATGGCTTTTTTTGGTCATTTGAATTGAAAAAGGTTTCAACCAACCTTGCCAGTTGGGAGAAACTCCACCTGTCACAATCAATCCAGCTCCACCTTTAGCTCTTTCAGCATAAAAAGCAGCCATTTTCTCAAAGCCATTTTTAGCTTCTTCTAAGCCAGTATGCATAGAGCCCATTAAAACTCTGTTTTTCAATTGAGTAAAACCTAAGTCTAAAGGTTCAAATAAATTCGGATAAGTTGAATGTGCCATAAGTAAATTTAGTATGCATGCAGAACAAATAGCAATTTATATAATCTTTTTTAAAAGCCTTAAAATATCGTGATTTTATCTGTATTTTCGTCACAAAATTGAAAGAATATGCAAGTCATCACCAATCATAAGGTTATCAGAAATAATTTTGAAAAGGCAGTAGAAAAGGTAAATGAGGCAGATCTAGTTATGATTCCTGCGGGTTTTAATAATCATATTATTTGGAATATAGGCCATGCAATTGTTACACAGAATGTTCTCCTTTATGGAATGTCAGGTCTGGATTTCACACTTCCTACTGATTTTATAAAACGATATAAAAAAGGAAGCTTTCCATCTGAGATAGAAAATCCTAAAACTGAATTGGAGAATATTTTTGAATTAGGCAAAATTGCAGATGAGCAATTGAGCTATGACATAAGAGAAATGAGATTTGGTGATTATCAAAAATATGAAACCAGCTTTGGCATTACTTTAAGTAGCTTTAATGATGCTTTGCAATTTAATAATATTCATGAAGCGGTGCATTTAGGGTATGTGATGGCTATTAAGAGGGCTTTGGGCTACTGAGTTTAACCACAAAGTTCACGGTGGTTTTCACAGAGAATCAAAAATTTCTTTTTTCAATTTTTTTATCATCCATTTCAGTTCCAAAGAAATCAGTGACGATTACTTTTTTCTGATTTTCATTAACAGTGTAGATGATTTTTACTTCCTTTCTATTGGTGATTTTGTACAAAATAAAACGATGTTCTATTTCATGAAAGTTTAGCTTTGATTCAATTCTTCCTCTAGATGGATTCTTATCCAAAGTGTATACTAAATTCATTATTTCAATGGATTTCATATCCGCTTTTTCAGGACTATGTGTTTTATAGAGATATTCTAATAATTCAAAATAATAAAACTTTGCTTCAGGGGTAATTTCTACTTTGTACTTCTTTTCTTTTTCCAATTTTCAATTTCGGTTTTGAAATCTGAAATTTTTATAGTTCTGCCTTTTTCAATAGATTCAATTGACGCTTTTGCTCTATTTATTAATTGTTGTTCAGTGTTTTGAAAAAAATCAGAAGATTCAGTATGTGAAACTTCTTTTTGTAATAGTCTCATATAAATTTCTAAGAGTTCTTCATCCTCTATCCTGTCAATCAGTTCATGAATTGTATTTTTAACAACATTTGTCTTCATTTCATTAAATTAATTAAATTTCATTAAACATAAAATTAGATATTGCATTTTAAACCGAATCTTAAATAAATTAGTTTAACCATCCATTTAAATTAATAAATCATAATTCCTCCCATTTCTTTTCAACATCATAATAAGTCTCTCCATTTGCTATGCTGATGGGTGATGCAATATTGTTATGATACAACTGACCAGTACCCAAGCCTTGTGGCATTTTTACTTTTAAATAAGATGCTAATTGGCAAATAGCATTTAAGCCGACATTGGATTCTAGCATACTAGTCATCCACCAGCTTATATTCAATGATTTAGCAATCTTAATCCATTCCAAAGTAGACTTAATTCCACCAATCAAACTCGGCTTTAAAATAATATATTGCGGTTGGATTTGCTTTAATAGATTTACTTTATCCTTATAAGCATTTACTCCTATCAGCTCCTCATCTAAAGCGATAGGCAAAGGAGTTGAAGCACAAAGTTTTGCCATTTCAATTAACTGACCTGCTTTTATAGGTTGTTCTATAGAATGCAAATCCAATGCAGCCAATTGAGTTAGTTTACTCATGGCTTCATCAGGAGAAAAAGCCCCATTAGCATCCACTCTTAAAGTGATATCATTTTTGCTATATTTATCACGAATGGATTTCAAAAGTTTCAATTCAGTTCCAAAATCAATTGCTCCAATCTTCATTTTAATGCAATCAAAACCTTCCTTTAATTTTTCCTGAATTTGCTTTTGCATAAAATCCTCACTTCCCATCCATATTAATCCATTGATTGGAATTCTTTCTTTTCCATGATAAAATGGGGTATCAAAGATCATTTTTTTACCTCCATACAAAGCATCCAGTAAAGCGGTTTCGACTGCAAATCGAATAGATGGAAAGCCTTCAGGTGAAACATCTTGAGCAATTTCGAATGCTTCTTCTATAGATTTCGGAACTTGCATGCCAATCAGTTGCTCGCAAACCTTTTCTAATTCAGTCTCCATTTGATCTAATGGCTCTACACTTAGTCCTTTCAATGGTCCCGCCTCCCCTATTCCAATTAACTGATTTTCTGAAAACAGCTTTAAATACCAGGTGTCTTTTTCCTTTAGAGTACCGCGAGAAGTGCCAGCTTCAAATTTGAATTGGAGGGTGTGGTGTTGGATGGAAGCGGTGGTTATTTTCATGTTGAATTAATATTTATGCTAATTTATAAAGGTTTTCTCTGTCATTTTAACTGAATTTGAAAAATATGCCCACTATCTTTGTGCTGAAATCCAGTGGTGAAAATGAATTTACTTGAAAAAGCATCTCAAATCGACTTAAAAAAATATCAATACGAACTTCCCGAGGAACGAATTGCAAAATTTCCTTTAGAAAAAAGAGACTATTCTCAATTATTGGTTTACCAAAAAGGAAATGTTCAGCATCAGCATTTTTATGATATAAAATCACATTTACCTGAAAACAGCAGTCTGATTTTCAATAATACTAAAGTAATCCCTGCTCGAATTCATTTTCAGAAGCAAAGCGGAGCTAAAATCGAGATATTCTTGCTTTCTCCATTGCAACCAACCCCGGAAGTGGCACAAGCTATGTTGGTGAAAAATAAGTGCGTTTGGCATTGCATGGTGGGCAATCGTAAAAGGTGGAAAATCCAAGACCAGCTAGAAAGATTTTTTGAGACAGATTACGGCAAAATCAAAGTTACGGCTACTTATGCCGATTATGATCAAAACCATATCCAATTTGAATGGGATAATGATGCAGTGCCATTTGTGGAGATAGTGGAATTGATGGGAACTACTCCTCTTCCGCCCTATTTGAATCGTACTGCTACGGAAGAAGATAAACCGCGCTATCAAACGGTTTACTCTAAAAATGAAGGTGCTGTTGCAGCACCAACAGCTGGTTTACATTTTACTGATGCTATACTAAATGATATTCAACAATCACATCCTATTCATGAACTTACTCTGCATGTTGGAGCAGGAACTTTTCAACCCATAAAAGCAGAAAATGTATTGGAACATGATATGCATTGCGAGCAAATTCAAATTGAAAAATCCACTATTGAATTTCTAGCCCAAAGTGATACTCCAATTATTGCTGTGGGTACTACTTCTATTAGAAGTTTGGAAAGTGCCTATTGGTTCGGGGTGCAATTAATTAATAATGAAGCTAATACCTTTCATATTAAAAAGCTATATCCTTATGAAAGGGGATTTGAACAGCTAACTAGCAGAAAAGAAAGTTTCCAAGCCATTTTAGATTTCATGGAATCAGAGAATCTGGAAAGTTTACATGGCGATACTGAAATCTTTATTTTTCCAGGCTACGAATTTAAGGTAGTCAATGGTTTAATCACCAACTTCCATCAGCCGGAATCCACTTTGATTTTATTGATAGCTGCTTTTATAGGAGATGATTGGCAAAAAGTTTATAGTGAAGCCTTAAAAAATGACTATAGGTTTCTCTCTTATGGAGATTCTTCCTTATTATTACCTTAAATCATTATATTCGGTTTATGGAATCATTTACAAATGGAATTAAAGAGTTTTGGGCAAAATTTAATGAGTTACTAAATGTAGTGATATTTGATATCAAGGGGAGTGATTTCACATTGCTCACACTTCTATTTATTATAATATCTAGTATTCTATTAGTCTTTCTATCTAAAAGGCTTAGTAAATTATTAGTCAGAAGAGTTTTAAATAGATATATAAAAGACACTGGCGTCTCTGATTCAATCGGCACCATTTTCAGATATTCGGTTATTGTTATTGGGTTCATTACCATTTTTCAATCTGCCGGATTTGACTTAAGCACTTTAGGATTATTAGCTGGTGCATTAGGTGTTGGTATTGGTTTTGGTTTGCAGAACGTTACTAATAACTTTATTTCAGGGATTATCATTCTTTTTGAGCGGCCAATTAAGGTAGGAGATAGAATTGAAGTAGGTGACATCAATGGAGATGTGTATTCCATTTCCATGCGGTCTACCACCGTCATCACCAATGATAATATTTCCGTGATAGTTCCCAATTCAGAATTTATCAATAGTCAGGTAATCAACTGGAGCCATAATGACAGAAGGGTTCGCTTTAAGTTTCCATTAGGAGTCTCCTATAATGAAGATCCGGAAAGAGTACGAAAACTAGTTCTGGAAGTATTACATGATCATTCAGGTGTTTTGGATGAGCCCAAGCCAGATTTATGGTTCGAAGGTTATGGAGATTCATCATTGGATTTCAATTTGGCGGTTTGGACATCCGATTATATACAGAGACCAGGGGTTTTTAAAAGTGAATTGTACTATGCTATTTTCAAGAAATTCGGAGAACACAATATCGAAATTCCATTTCCACAACGAGATTTACATTTGAAATCGGGCTGGAAGGATAAAATAGACAATTAAGAAAACATAAGTTAATATAGTATTAGTATGAGTTAATTTAAGCATATTATTAACCTAATAAAGTCCTCAATATTGATAACTGAAATTGCGTAACAATAATTAGAATTTAATACCAATAAGCTCACCATGGATAAATATTTCATCATCGATTTTGACAGTACGCTTACCCGAGTAGAAGCAATGGATTTGTTGGCTTCCATTTCCCTTCAGGGCTTACCTCAAAAAGCTGCTGCAGAAGCACGTATCAAGGAATTAACCGATTTGGGAATGAATGGTGAGATTTCATTTCGAGATTCTTTAAAAGAAAGATTATTGCTATTAGAAGCAAAGGAATCTCACATCCCTCCTTTGATTGAATTATTGAAAAAACAAGTATCCCCTTCTTTTCTAAGAAATAAAGACTTCTTTGAAAAATATGCTGATTCCATTTTTGTGATTTCTAATGGATTTAAAGAGTATATCACTCCTATAGTGACCGAATTAGGCGTTAAAGAAGAGCACATCTATGCTAATGAGTTACTTTTTGGTGATAACGGTAAAGTGGTTGGATTTAGTGAAGATAATCCATTGTCAAAAGATGGAGGTAAAGCCGAAGTTATACGTAAATTGGATTTAGATGGCGATATTTATGTAATCGGTGACGGGCATAATGATTATGAAATTAAGGCTGCCGGCTTAGCCAATAAATTTTATGCCTTTACAGAAAATGTGAGTCGAGAAAAAGTAATGGAGAAAGCCGACCACATTGCTCCATCATTAGAAGAAGTACTATTTGAAAATAAAATTATGTCAGCATTTTCATATCCAAAAAACAGAATTAAAGTTTTGCTATTGGAAAACGTACATCCAATTGGTGTAGATCTTCTAGAAAAAGAAGGTTTTACAGTAGAAGAATATCCAGCGGGATTAGATGAAGCCGAATTAGCTGAGAAGATAAAAGGAGTTTCCATCCTGGGTATCAGATCTAAAACTCAGGTGACTGCAAAAGTACTAGAGAATGCTGATCGCTTAATGGCGATCGGTGCTTTTTGCATTGGTACCAATCAAATTGACCTTGAAGCTGCTCAGGAAAAAGGAGTTGCAGTATTTAATGCACCATTTAGCAATACTCGCTCAGTAGTGGAATTGGCCATAGGCGAAATCATTATGCTGACTAGAAATATCTTTGATAAAGCTGTTTTAATGCACCAAGGGAAATGGGATAAATCTGCATCAGGCAGTAAAGAGATAAGAGGTAAAAAACTTGGAATTATTGGTTATGGAAATATTGGCGCCCAGCTTTCAGTAGTTGCAGAAAGCATTGGACTGGATGTATATTATTATGATTTGGAAGAAAAGCTTGCTTTAGGAAATTCCACTAAAGTTGATAGTCTAAAAGAACTATTACAAACAGCAGATATCATCAGCTTACATGTTGATGGAAGACCTGAAAACAAAAATGTGATTGGAGAAGCTGAGTTTAAATTGATGAAGGATAACGTAATCTTTATCAACTTAAGTCGTGGTCATGTGGTGGATATTCCAACTTTAAAAGCTAATATTGAATCAGGTAAAATTAAAGGTTGTGCAGTAGATGTTTTTCCTCAAGAACCGAAAAGCAATAAAGATCCATTTGAATCTGAATTAAAAGGTTTGCCTAATACTATTTTATCTCCTCATATTGGAGGAAGCACTGAAGAAGCCCAGGAAAATATTGGAAATTTCGTTCCGAACAGAATCATGGAATACATCAATACCGGAACTACCACTAATAGTGTGAATTTTCCTAATTTGACTTTACCTAGGTTACAAAATGCTCATAGATTAATCCATATTCATAAAAATGTTCCGGGCATCATTGCCAAAATCAATCAGTTGTTTGCCAAACATGAGATTAATATTTCAGGTCAATACCTAAAAACCAATGAAAAAATCGGGTATGTTATTACAGATATTGATAAAGCCTATTCTAAGGATTTAATTAAAGAGTTGAGAGCAATTGAACATACCATTAAGTTTAGGGTGTTATATTAAGTTAGCAGGTTGACGGGTTTTCAGATTACCAAGTTAGGTAAAATAGGTCAGTACCGAAGGTCAGACCGTCAATGGATTTGAAATAGAAACAAGGTTGAACTAAGTAGATATAATTGGTGAAGTCAGGGAATCCTAGGTCAGACGATAGTCAGACTGGCTTAAAGTCGTTAAACTAGACTCTAACTAAACTTTTTCCCTTAGCACAAGTATAATTCCTAAAACCTTTACCATGAAAAAACTTATCGGAATCATCAACCTCCTCTCAGTTCTTGCTATTGTTTATTGGAATTATTATGTGAGTACCGGAGCCATTAACGGTAATAAAATGGGGCAATTGAGCGATGAAATTAATAGCCTCCTCACTCCTGCTGGATATGCTTTTTCGATTTGGGGAATTATTTATTTGGGATTGTTCATTAATGCCATCTGGTATTTAATTCAAGCTTTCAAAAATAAGCATCAAGAAACTTTAGCACAACAAGGCATTTGGTTAACAGTTGCTAATATAGCTTCAGGATTTTGGCTTTGGTTTTGGTTAAATGAGCAATTTTTGGTTTCAGTTAATTTTATGCTGATAATTTTAGCTGCTTTAATGATTGCGGTTGTCCGATTAAAAATGGAGAAATGGGATGCTCCAAAAGAGATCATAGGTTTTGTTTGGTGGCCTATCTGTTTATACAGCGGATGGATAACCGTAGCCACGGTAACTAATATTGCAGCTTATTTAAAAACCGAAAATCTCAATCTCTTCTTCTCAGAAGAAGTATGGACTATCATCATGATCTTGATTACTACAGTTCTATTTCTGTATTTTCTATATACACGCTATATGCGAGAGTTCAATGCCGTTGCTGTTTGGGCTTTAATTGCTATTGCTGTTCGGCATTGGGAAAATATTCCGTCCATTTCTATTACTGCTATTCTTTGTGCTGCTGTCCTACTCATTTTATCACTTTTTCAAGGATTTAAGTATAGAAAAAGTAACCCTTTTATGCCTGGGTTTTTGAAATAATAACCATAAAGCAATTACTACAGATATCACATTTTTAATAGTAAACGATTTTTTAGAAAAAGAGCAACAAGTAAATAAACACTCGTCAAATATCCTTGTACCCGCATCAAGTACAAAAATTGATTGATGCTTAATAATTTTAGTAGTAAACTATCTCCATATCAAAAGCCTGGAAATAATAATTTGTATATAAAAAAGTATAAATTAGCAAATTGAAAAAGAAAAAGTGATTGAGCTTAAACTTCAATTCATATTTCAATTTTTTTTTATTATAATTGAACTATCAATTAATACAAATTTTTCACCAAAATATATAATTAATAAAAATACAATGAGCGAACATTTCGAAAAGGTAAAAAATTTCCTGATAGAATTAGAATATACTATTTTAAAGGAAGATCCAAACGAAGAACTTTTTATAGTTGAAAAAGAAGACACGGGTATAACCAATTTAATCATTGATTGCGAAGATCCGATATTGATAATTGAGGGAGTACTATTTGAAATAAAAAACAAACAGTCGACTGTATTTGAAGAACTTCTTGCTAAAAACCGAGAAATAATACACGGTGCTTTTGTACTTGACGAAAACAGGACTAAAGTTTTGTTTAGAGATACCTTGCAACTAGAAAACCTAGACCTTAACGAAATAGAGGCAACACTCAATTCATTGGAGTTGTTGCTAAGCGAGTATTCAACGCAAATAATTGAATTTTCTAATCAATAATTTTAATTTAAAAAAATGGGAATATTTTCAAGACTTTTTACTGTAGGCAAAGCTGAAACCAATGCAGCTATTGATAAATTAGAAGATCCAATTAAAATGACCGAACAGGGCATTAGAGATCTTAAAAAAGATTTGGACAAAAGCTTACAAGCACTTGCAGAGGTAAAAGCAATGGCAATTAGAAGCAAGAGACAATTAAATGAGTCGAAATCTTCTGCTCAAACTTATGAGCAAAAAGCAATGATGTTGCTTCAAAAAGCAGAAAAGGGTGAGCTTGACGCCAATGAGGCGGACAGATTGGCTACTGAAGCACTTAGTCGTAAAGAAGACGCTACCTCAGATGCAAACAGGGCACAGGAAGAAGTAAACCGATTTGACAATAACATAGCTCAGTTGGACAATAATGTTAAGAAGTTAAAGTCTACTATTAACCGATATGAGAATGAGTTAAAAACATTAAAAGCTCGCTCTAGAGTGAGTAGTGCAAGTGCTAAAATAAACAAACAATTATCTGGAATTGACAGCTCAAGTACTGTGGGGATGTTGGAAAAGATGAAGGAAAAAGTTGATCAGCAGGAAGCTATGGCAGAAGCCTATGGAGATATTGCATCTGAAAGTAGAAGTATTGACGATGAAATTGATTCCGTATTAGGTGAAAAATCTGTTTCAGCAAGTTCTTCCTTAGAGGCTCTTAAAGAAAAGATGAAGAAAAAATAATCATTTAAACTAATCTCTCTTTATGGGACTTTTCGATAATTTTTTTTCAAAGAAAAAAGATGAACCGCAATATGACAGTACTAATATCAGAGTACAGGATTTAGATGTAGGTTTTGTTTTTGAATATGATCTTTCTACCTGGGAAGTTCAAGCTGTTTATGAATATGATTGGGGAGATGATTATTTCACCCATGAATTCAAAATAAGTAATGGAGAGAAAACCCTCTTCCTTTCTTTGGAAGAAGACGATGAAGTTATTCTTTCATTGTCAAATAAAATAAAGGTTAAAGCCTTAGGAGATGAAGTGCTTCAAAAATTAATGTCAACACAAAAGCCACCTGAAAAATTAACATTTGAAGGTTCGGAATATTTATTAGAAGAAGAGTCTCCAGGTTACTTTAATGATTTATCAAAAGGTAGTGAAGCATGGGAAGAATTTATTGCCTGGGATTACACAGACCAATCAGGAGATAAACTCATTACTATTGAGCAATGGGGTGAAAAAGAATTTGAAGCATCTTCTGGTAAATTTATTAATGTCTATGAAATTTCTAGTATTCTTCCGGCAAGTAAAGACTAACATTCTGTAGAAATAAATGAATTATTATGAGTCGTAACACAATTAAATTTATCATTGCTGCCATAATTTTATTTATGGTTATAAAAACCTGTTCAAGTAGCAGCAGTGAAACATCCGGATGGGAAAAATCTCCTGTCGATAACATTGTACAAGAATATTCCGACAAATCCGATTTCTCAATCATTTTAGCTGATATGGATGCGGAAGGAACTGGTTCCTCTACGATCTACAAACACAAATACAAGGTTTTAATACCTGAACAAGACACAGTGCTTGTGAAAGAAACTCCATGGAAAACGGTTTCTGATGTGTTTTTTGATCAGCACATTAATGATTTGGGGATGGAGATAGTGTATAAGAAAAATGGCGAATTGCATAAAGAGACCGCACCTGCCGGCTACAGTAACTTTATTGGCAATGATAAATATGGTAGATGGCAGCAGCGTGACGGTGGCTCTTTTTGGCAGTTCTATGGCCAATATGCATTCATGTCTAGTTTGTTTAATTTAGCTGCCTATCCTGTCAGAAGACCTTATTATGACAATTACCGTGGAGGATTTTATGGATCTGGCAGATCATATTATGGAGGAAATGGTGGACCAAGTTACGGTACTCAAACCTATGGAAAGACTGGTAGAAACACCACTTGGGGATCAAAACCTTCAACTTTTAAAAGTGATGTTATAAGCAGGGTTTCACGTTCGGCTACAACAACAAAAAGAGCACGAAGTGCCTCAAGATCATCTAGTAGATCATCTTACAGATCCAGAAGCGGTGGGTCAGGTAAATAATAACTTCTCAATCTGAATATAAAATTATGACAATTTCTGAATTCTCAAATGTAATTTACAATGCCATCGCTTATATGGCATTGGCATTCGTGTTGTTTTTCATTGGTAAGCTGGTATATCAGTTGGTACATAAGGATATCAGTATTAAAGAAGAACTCGTAAAGAAAGACAACCTTGCTTTTAGTATGGCTCATACTGGGTATCTTATAGGTTTATTAATTGCTATAGGAAGTGCTATTATAGGACCCTCTGAAGGATTGATCAATGATATTATTGATATTTCTATATATGGCGCTCTTGCTATTGTCCTTTTAAATATTTCTGTAATTATTACAGATAAAGTTATTCTCACTAAATTCTCAGTAAGGAAAGAAATTATTGAAGACCAGAATGTAGGCACTGGAGTTATTGAAGCAGCCGTTTCCATTTCATCAGGTTTAATTATTTTCGGAGCTATCACAGGTGAAAGTGACAGCCTGAGCGCAGGTTTAATTTCTGCTATAGCATTTTGGGCAATCGGTCAATTTGCTCTTATTCTTGTTGCTAAGATATATAATATTATTACTCCATATGATATACATGAACATATTGAGAAGGATAATGTAGCAGTAGGAATTGGTTTTGCTGGAGCCATAGTAGCTATGGGTAACCTCATTAGATTTGGTATTTCCGGGGAGTTTTACGGTTGGGCTTCAAAATTATCAGAAGCTGGTCTTGAAATTGGAGCAGGATTGATTTTACTACCTGTTTTACGCTATTTAACAGATAAGATTTTATTACCTGGGGAAAAACTTACCGATGAAATCATAAATCAAGAACATCCTAATTGTGGAGCAGCAATAATTGAAGCTTTTGCTTATATCGGAGGTTCAGTTTTAATTACTTGGTGTTTATAATCTAAAAACCAATCTTATTTTTATTGCCCGATTACTAAATTGAATGGAAAGAAGTAGATTTTATGGATATTAAAAGGTCGACACTTTTAAAGGCTGCTATTTTTGCAACAGGTTTTTCAGGTGTAGTTGCGGAGTATATCCTTTCTACATTGGCAACCTATTTTTTAGGTGATTCCATTTTTCAATGGATTATAATCATTTCACTGATGCTGTTTTCTATGGGAGTAGGGAGTAGAATTAGTAAATCATTTGAAAAAAACCTTCTGAAACGGTTTCTACTTGTAGAGTTCACCCTATCATTTCTTGTTTCCTTTTCACCGCTGATAGTTTATACGGCATCAGCTTATACCTCCGCAATTGCAGCATTAATATATTCGCTTGCTATTATTATAGGCTTGCTGATAGGTATGGAAGTGCCTTTGGTTATTCGAATGAACAATAAATTTGAAAAACTGAGATATAACATTTCAAGTATTTTGGAAAACGACTATTATGGAAGTTTGCTTGGAGGAGTTTTTTTCGCTTTTATAGGATTACCACTACTTGGGCTTATCTACACTCCATTCATTCTTGGTTTTGTAAACTTAATTGTAGCAACAGCTTTAATCGTTGGATTATGGAGCGAGCTCAAAATGAAAGAACGCAAAACCATTTCGACTTCAGGTTCTTTTATTTTAGCAACTTTAATTATTGGCTTATTTATAGCCAAACCCATCATTCTATTTGGAGAACAAAGCAAATATCTTGATAAAGTAGTATATAGCGAGCAGACAGCCTATCAACGCATAGTACTTACGCAGTGGAAGGAAGATTATTGGCTTTACCTTAATGGAAATCAACAATTATGTACTAAAGACGAGGTCATGTACCATGAACCACTAGTACATCCTGCCATGAAGCTTCATCCTCATCCTGTAAACGTATTGGTATTAGGCGGTGGAGATGGCTGTGCGGTTCGTGAGATATTAAAATATCCATCTGTAGAATCTATTAAACTAGTGGATTTAGATCCTGCCATGACTGATCTTGGGAAAACCCATCCTGTTCTAACCAATTTAAATAAAAACTCATTACTGAATGATAAGGTTGAAATAATTAATGATGATGGCTACAAACTCATACAAAATGATAAAGATTATTATGATGTTATTATCATAGACCTACCTGATCCGCGCTCCGTTGAGCTGGGAAGATTGTATAGCTACGAATTTTACCGTAGTTGTTATAGACAATTAAGACCGCAGGGAGTTATCATCACGCAAGCTGGAAGTCCTTATTTTGCCACTAAAGCCTTTTTATGTATTGGAAAGACAATGAAAAAAGCAGGGTTTCTTACGCAAGCCATGCACAATCAAGTAATTACCATGGGTGAATGGGGATGGAGTTTGGGGCAGAAAAAGTCTCCCTATGAATCTTTAAAAGAGCCTATGTTAAAACTAGATTTTAGTGATATTGAAACCACTTGGATCAATAATGAAGCGATGAGTTTATTGACCTCATTTGGTAAAAATACTTATATGTGGGAACAAGATAGTGTAGAAGTTAATCAAATACATAATCCTGTTTTATACAAATATTATTTAAAAGGAAATTGGGACTTATACTAATCACCTTATGTCAAAAACTTTAGAATATAAATCAATATTGCCAAAAATATTCAGCTTAAGGTGTTGGGCTAAAAATGTTGATTCCGAATATCTAAAAAGCAGATTCAATCAGCTATTGAGTGATACGGGCTTCACAGTGTTAAACTTTTCAGAGCACCATTTTCCGGTTCAGGGATATACCTCAATTTGGCTCTTGGCAGAATCACATTTAGCTATACATACTTTTCCGCAAAATGGGTGGAGTTATGTAGAACTTAGTGGTTGTAATGAAGAAAAAACATTGCAATTTAAAAAATTGCTAAAAGAAACAAATCTAGAGATCTCTTTTGAAGAAGATAAGATGGCCGTAAGTCATCCAGAAAATAATAATACAAAAAGTATTAAATAATCAGGTATGAGGAAATTAAAATATCTGTTTATCGGATTAATTTTTTATGTGATTGTTATTGGTCTGATTGGTCATATTGAATCACTATCTCCAACTAGCAATATCAAAGACATCTATGATGCGTTTTGGTTTGCCATAGTTACACTTACAACTGTAGGTTATGGAGACCTTTACCCTACCACCCCACTCGGCAAAATTTTAGGACTTTTATTAATTCTAGGTAGCATAGGAGTGTTAGGATTTATTATTGGAGAAATAACAACTAAAATCAATCAGTATATGGAAAAGAAAAAAAATGGTTTTTACGGTACAGATTTCGAAAACCACTATATAGTTGTAGGCTGGAATGATTTTGGCCGTCAGGTAGCAGAACAAATCTACAATACAGGTCACAAAATCGCTTTTGTGGTAGATTCAAAAAATGATATTGACCTTATCAAATCTGTTTTCCCTTCGGATAATTGCTTTTGCCTATTTACTGATTATAAAAACCGAGAAGTTTTTAAAAAAGTAAATATTGAGAAATCCAGGGCTTTATATGTGAATTTTAATGAAGATACTGAAAACCTTGTTTTCGTATTGAATTTGAAAAAGAGATATCCTGATGTTAATATTGTTGTAACTTGTAAAAACCCAAGCTTAGTAGAAACTTTTAAAAGTGCAGGTATCACCAAGGTAATAGCTCACTCAGTTGTAGCTTCAAAATTAGTAGCCAGTTATATATTTGAACCTCAAGTAGCAACTTATACGGAAGACTTGATGACTACTAGTGTTTCTGAAGCAGACTACGACATTCAACAATATAAAATATTGGATTCTAACCCCTATATTGGTTCAATGTATATAAATGCATTTATGAAGCTTAAGGAAAATTACAATGCAGTAGCCATCGGTTTAGTAATAGATGATAAATTGGTGAAAAGCCCCAAATCTGATTATAAATTAAAGTCAGGTGATTACTTTATTTTGATTTCAGACGGTGTAAATAAAATGAAATTAGAAAAAGACTTTGGGGTAAAAGAAGGTGCTTAGGAAAGTTAACAATTAAAAACTAATCATCTATTTTGAAATCCGTTTGTCACATATCATTCAAATAAATACTTAATCCTTTGATAGGTAAAGTTCTTAAGGGTACCCCCATATATTCAGCCAACAATGTTGTGACTGGACAATAAAAAATTATTCCACAACGGCAATTATTGGTGCTTATCTCCTACTCCTCTTATCTTTTCGTAGACCTTCTGACGTAGTTTTGTGCCGGAAGCAATGAAAATATAGGGAATTTTGTTTTATCGAAAGTTTTTGAGGGTTTATTTATTTGCAAAATAGATCTTGCCAAATCTAATATTTTCAACCACCACCCTGCGAAGCATGGCGGGAACGGGGAAGCACTAAAAGGAAAAATACCTGATAAAATGACGATTTTCAGACAAGATCAACAAGGAGGTCTGGATAAGACCGGAAACCAATGAGCAAAATACCTGCAAAGCTTGCAGTTGATGCAACATAACGAACATCACAAGGAATCATGTACAGAAGAAATCCCTCCAAAAATCAACTCCCAAACTACCCCGCTACAATAAATTGTATATCAATTACTTTTATTGATAATCCCAATATCAGGAAACGCAAGTACCATTTTTTGTGGTTGTTACAAGGGTGAAAAACGTATCGTTTTTCCATTACAGACTGTCAAAATCTATACTTGAAAAATACACCTTCCCAGGTTTCCAGATTGATCCGTTTGTTGTGTAGCTCTTTGATAATAAAAAAACCTCTCAAATGTCCTTTGAGAGGTTTTAAAGTCTTTTGAAGAATTAATAAGTGCACCTGAAGGGAGTCGAACCCCTAACCCTCGGAGCCGAAATCCGATACTCTATCCAATTGAGCTACAGGTGCCTATTAATTAGTAATTAATAATTATTAATTACGAAAGTGCTTCTTTCACTCGTTCTGCTGCATCTTTCAATACAATAGCAGAAGTTACTTTCAAGCCTGACTCTTCTATGATTTTCGCACCTTCTTCAGCGTTTGTTCCTTGTAAACGAACGATGATTGGCACTTTTATATCTCCTATGTTTTTATAAGCTTCTACAACTCCTTTGGCAACTCTATCGCAACGAACGATACCACCAAAAATATTGATTAAGATAGCCTCTACTTTAGGGTCTTTCAAAATGATTCTGAAACCAGCTTCAACTGTCTGAGCATTTGCGCTACCTCCAACATCCAAGAAATTAGCTGGATCACCGCCTGATAATTTGATGATATCCATAGTAGCCATTGCTAACCCTGCACCGTTTACCATACAGCCAACATTACCATCCAACTTCACATAATTTAAACCTGATTCAGCTGCTTCTACTTCAGCAGGATCTTCCTCAGATTTATCACGCATTTCTGCTAAATCTTTATGACGGAACAATGCAGAATCATCTAAATTTACTTTAGCATCTACTGCTAAGATTTTGTTATCAGATGTTTTCAATACAGGATTGATTTCAAACATTGAAGAATCCGTAGCATCGTAAGCATTGTAAAGAGAATGGATGAATTTCACCATATTTTTGAAAGCATCACCTTCCAAACCTAATTTGAAAGCTACTTTTCTAGCTTGAAATCCTTGTAATCCAACGCGAGGATCTATCCACTCTTTGATAATTTTATCTGGTGTATTTTCAGCAACATCTTCAATATCAACTCCACCTTCAGTAGAAGCCATAATTACATTGCATCCTTTTGCTCTATCCAATAAGATTCCAACATAATATTCTTTAGGCTCATGTTCGCCTGGATAATATACATCCTGAGCTACTAATAACTTGCTCACTAATTTACCTTCTTCACCAGTTTGATGCGTCACTAAAGTACCTCCTAAAATAGCTTTAGATTTTGGTGCTACATCCTCTAAGCTTTTGGCCAATACTACTCCATTTGAGTCTGTCTCTTTCACTTTTCCTTTTCCTCTTCCTCCTGCATGGATTTGCGCTTTTAGCACATACCACTCGGTTCCAGTCTCTTGATTGAGCTTTTTAGCAGCTTCAGTAGCTTCTTCAGGTGTATCGGCAACGATTCCTTTTTGAATGGTTACTCCGTACTTTTCAAGTATTCCTTTGGCTTGATATTCGTGTATGTTCATTCTTGGATAATTTTTGTGCGAATGTACGGCATTTAATATTATTATTCAACCTGTAAGGCTAATTACGAATTACAAATTTAAAATTATGTGTGTAAGTGTCGAGGTATTTAGGTGAGGATGTATTGATGTTGAGACACATTCCATATTTAACTAAATTGAAAGTAAGGCATGAAACTAAAGTAGAAATAAGGTTGAAATATGAAGTTAGGAGTTAGAAGCTTGAAGTATGTCGATCCCTAAATAGCATTGACCGTTTTGGTTAAACATTCATTTTATAATCCCACGGGCAATTATGAGCCTGAGGTTCTTTTCTTGGGCAAACTTCTAAGGGGCTCGATGCCCCTTGGAAGTTTTTCCTTCCCTCGGTGTAAATAATCACCTTCGGTCTATCTTGGGCATTTAAAGTTAATAAATTCTCTTTAAATTCATTAGGAGAATGTTCCATTTTAAATGCTCTGTGTTTCCTAGATTGATTATAATGATCAACAGCATTTTTTGTTTTCCTTTTTAAATCGTTAAAACTCCTTATTTCCCATTTTTTCAAGTATTCATTTTTAATTGTTCCGTTGACCCTTTCAGCATAGGCATTATCGGTGGCATATTCACCCATGCTAATGTGCATGCCGTTTTTTCTCAGCTCACCGGTGTAGGTTAAGCTGCTGTATTGAGCCCCTCTGTCCGAATGGTGTATGCTATCTCTTAAATCAGCACCCGTTGATTTCAATACCATTTGCAGTGCCTTTAAGTTTGCCTCTTTTCTCATATGGTCACTGACCCTGTAACCTAATATTATTCTGGTATAGACATCTACGATAAATATCAAGTAGTAAAACCTTTCATGGAGATAAAAATAGGTTATATCGCTCTGAAGCACTTGATAGGGCCTTGTTATCTGCATGCCTTCTATTAAATTAGGATAGCTTATAACACCTCTTATCGTAGTTCTACGGTGGTTTCTCTCAGGATTTACTCCATAACCCAGTGAAATAAATATCTCGCAAAATTTATCCCTGCCCATAAACTTAGGTTTAAGCGTATAGTACATCTTTTCAACCCCACAACCCGGATGAACCTTCTTGATTTGATCCGCCAACTTTACCAACTCTTCCAGTTCTTTATCAAAAGAAAACTGTCTTTGCTTGGCTTGATGGACTGATTGCTTGCTTGTCCCAACTGCCCTGTAAAGTTTGTTTAGGCTATAGCTCATTCTTTCCCTGTTCTTTTGGAACCACCAGAGTGTGGGGTATTGAAGTTTTTTTTGATATCGATATCATATTGCTCTTTCGCCAACTCTATCATCTTCTCTAAATAGTCAATATTTATCTGCTTTTGACCTACTGCCTGCTCCAGCTCTTTAACTTTTTCTTCAAGCTCCTTGACCTTATTGAATTGACTGTCTTTCATCTCAACTATCCTGACATTTCTCTCATTATAAGAAGAAAATTTATAAATCCATTTGTAAATAGTGACATTTGATATATTATAATGTCTCTCCATTTGACAGACACTCATAATGCCTTTTTCAAAATCACCTACGATTTTACGCTTGAATTCCTCAGAAAATCTCTTCCTGGCTTTGATACGTTTTCCCGTTTTTATCATAACTTTATTCGATTAAAAACGGTCAACTTATTTCAGAGAATGACAGTAATATAGATATTTAATAATAGATTCCAGATATTTCAACTTTCATATTTCATATTTCACCTTTTCATTATCTTTGAGCCATGAGCATATTGAGAGCTAAAAATATTCAAAAGCATTACGGTGATCTAAAAGTTTTAGATGGCATTGATTTTCAGTTGGATGCCGCTAAGATCAGTGCAATTGTAGGCCCTAGTGGAGCTGGAAAAAGTACTTTATTGCATATATTAGGAACTCTAGACCAAGCCGACAGTGGCGAGCTATTTTTTAATGATAAAGATATCAGTCAACTAAAAGGAAGCCGACTATCCAGTTTCAGAAACAGTGCGATTGGCTTTATCTTTCAATTTCATAACCTATTGCCTGAGTTTACAGCCGAGGAAAATATTCTAATTCCAGCCTACATTTCCAAAAAAGACGAAAAAGCATCTTTGGAAAGAGCAAAAGAATTAATGAAGATTTTGGGCATAGAAGAAAGATCTCATCACAAACCAGGTCAGCTCAGTGGTGGTGAACAACAAAGAGTAGCCGTAGCCAGAGCCTTAATGAATAACCCTTCCATTGTATTTGCGGATGAGCCAAGTGGAAATTTAGATTCCAAAAATGCCGAAGAGCTCCATTCCTTATTCCTAAAATTAAGAGATGAATTAGGTCAAGCCTTTATAATAGTGACCCACAATAAAGAATTAGCAGCCCTTTCTGATGAAAGACATGAGATGAAGGATGGGAAACTGGGTAGATTGGATTAAGTTAGCAAGTTTTCAATTTGACATGTTGGCAAGTTGAGAGATGCATAATTTTCTAGATACTAGCTACTTGATACTCTATACTAGCAAGTTAGAAGTCAGAAGCTCGAAGTTTTTGGCTTGTCTATTGTCAACTGTCTTTTGTCTACTTCATCTAGGTTCTTCTAAGTATTTCCCCTAGCTGGAAATTCCGTTTTCTGCTGATTTATAGGATGATGATGTCCCCCATATTTGTAATATCATTCATCAAAATGAAATCATCATGAAACAATTATTCATCATTCCAGCGATCTTGGCAATTCTGCTAAGCTTTAATATGGAATCAAAGGGACAAGACGTTTATTTTTCTCAATTCTATGCTAATCCTATTTATTTAAATAGCGCATTAGCAGGTTCTGAAGGAAATCCAAGATTAACTTTGGCTCATAGGCAACAATGGAGCAACCTCCAAGCTTATAATGCTTCCTATTTTTCATTTGACACACCTCTTGGTAAACAATCTGGTTTAGCCATTCATGCATTAAATGATCAGCAAATGGATGGCGTTATCAATAACAATGCAATTGGTACTACATTATCTCACCGAATTGAATTAAATAATAGAGCTGTAATTGGTGGTGGAATTACTTTGAATTATTTTCAAAAATCATTTGACTGGAATAAATTAACTTTTGAAGATCAAATGAGAGCAGGAAGCAGCAATCGTTATCCTACTGCTGAAAGATTTGGTCAATCCAGAACCAATATGGTAGATGTTGGGGTTGGATTTGTTTATGCTGCTGAAAACTTGATTGCAGGATTAAATGTTTCCCACATCAATACCCCTAAAGAAAGATTCAATCCGGAATCAGATGCCGTATTACCTAGTAGATACACAGCCCATATAGCTTATCGATTCCAAAAATACGCATACAGTAAGGAAGCCTATTCCATTACACCATCTATTGTATATGAAAATCAAGCTGGTAATGATTATTTAAATCTCGGAGGATATTGGAATAATAACTTTTTGACTTTAGGTACTTGGTACAGAGTAAAGCATGCCATGGTTTTTACAATTGGACTTTCCTACCAACAATTCAATTTAGGCTATAGCTACGACCACAGTTTACAAAATGCTCAGATAAATTATGGTGCTACCAATGAATTTACTTTATCTTACAGGTTTCAATGGAAAGGAAAAGACCCGAGCAAAAACTACAAAGGGAAATGTCCTGATTTGTATAAAAGCTTAAGGTAAAGCAATGTATAATAGATCAGCATAAGGTTTAATTTGGTACATATTTCATAAGTACCTTTTAAACATCTCAATAAATGCCTAATAGGCACTATTTAAAATATTTGAGGAGTGATGACCTCAAATGATGGATGATGATGAATAGGGCGGATTGCAAATGCAATCTGCCCTTTCTGTTTTAAAGCGTAACAGAAACAAAAAACCATAAACAAGATTAACATTTTGCTCTGCCATTTTCAGCTTGAATTTAAAAAGCTTAATTTCGCTTTTATAAAATTTATGGAAATGATTAATACCGCATACATAGTAGATATAGCAAGAACTCCTGTTGGAAAATTCGGAGGCACTTTAAGCAGCGTAAGACCCGATGATTTAGCTGCTCATATTATTAAAAGCATATTAGAAAGACAGCCTGATTTTGACAAATCACTTTTGGAAGATGTGATTTTTGGGGCTGCCAACCAAGCCGGTGAAGATAACAGAAATGTAGCCCGTATGGCTGGATTAATGGCTGGTTTACCGATTGAAGTTGGCGGAATTACTGTTAATAGATTATGTGCTTCAGGTTTACAATCCATAATGGATGCTAGTCGCGCAACCATGTTGGGTGATGGAGAAGCTTTTATTGCAGGCGGTGTTGAAAGCATGACTAGAGCTCCTTTTGTGATGGCTAAAGCAGAAACTGCTTACTCTAGGAAACCAGAAGTTTATGACACCACCATTGGTTGGAGATTTATAAATCCAAAATTAGCAGAAATGCACTATCCATTCGCTATGGGAGAAACAGCTGAGAATGTGGCTGAAAAATGGAAAATAAGCAGAGAAGCTCAAGATGAATTTGCTCATAACTCGCAGCTGAAATATGATGCTGCTCATAAAGCAGGAAAATTCAATAATGAATTGGTTCCAGTTTCTATCCCTCAAAGAAAAACAGATGATATCATTTTCGATAAAGATGAGCATCCAAGGCTTTCTTCTATCGAAAAATTAGGTTCTCTTAAACCTGCTTTCAAAAAAGATGGCTCTGTGACAGCAGGAAACGCCAGTGGAGTAAATGATGGATCAGCAGCTAGCTTAATAGTGAATGAAGAAACCTTAAAGAAATTCAATTTAAAGCCGATGGCTCGAGTTGTAAGCATGGCTATTGCGGGTGTAGGTCACTGAAACCATGGGGATTGGGCATGTACCAGCTACTAGAAAAGCATTGAAAAGAGCTGGTTTGAAAGTTGCAGATTTAGATTTAATTGAGCTGAATGAAGCCTTTGCTTCACAATCGATTGCCTGTATTCAGGATCTTGATTTAAATCCTGAAATAATCAATGTGAATGGTGGCTCTATAGCCATTGGTCATCCATTGGGCGCAAGTGGGACAAGAATATCAGCCACTCTTTTACATGAAATGCAAAAAAGAGAAAATGTAAAATATGGTTTGGCTACCATGTGTGTTGGTGTTGGGCAAGGCGCAGCAATTATTTATGAAAAACTTTAAAAAAAATGGATTTAGAAAAAGCGAAAAGATTTTCAGCATTTATATATTACTTACCAGCAATCATTATAATAATGGGCAGATTACCCATTCCAGAAATTGCTTTTATTGCTTTACCTATACCTTATTACGCTGTTTTTTATTATCTATATACTAAAACTGAAAAATCAGAGCGAAATAGAATAGAATTTGCGCGCTTAGCATTAGTGACAATTGCTCACATAGTATTATATTATATGATGTTTCATGGATAGTATTTTTCCAATTATTAACTTTAAATTTAATTTCCTTTAGGACAATAAAATCATAGCAAGATGAAGCAGTATCATGAATTAATGAAGCATATTTTAGACAATGGCGTTCAAAAAGGTGACAGAACGGGGACTGGCACAATTAGTGTTTTCGGCTATCAAATGCGATTTGATCTATCTGAAGGGTTTCCGGTTGTGACAACAAAAAAGCTACATTTAAGGTCTATCATTCATGAATTGCTTTGGTTTTTGAAAGGGGAAACCAATATCAAATATTTAAAAGATAACGGTGTTTCCATTTGGGATGAATGGGCAGATGAAAATGGTGAGTTAGGGCCAGTATATGGTTCTCAATGGAGAAATTGGCCTACACCTGAAGGGCAACATATTGACCAGATAAGCCAAATAATTGATCAGATTAAAAACACACCTAATTCGAGAAGAATAATGGTAAGTGCATGGAATGTAGCAGATGTTCCGAATATGGCTTTGCCTCCTTGTCATGCATTATTTCAATTCTATGTAGCAGATGGTAAATTAAGTTGTCAGCTTTATCAGCGTTCCGCAGATGTGTTTTTAGGAGTACCATTCAATATTGCATCTTATGCTTTATTGACCATGATGGTAGCACAGGTTTGTGATTTAGAGCCAGGCGAATTCATCCATACATTTGGTGATGCCCATCTTTATTCCAATCATTTGGAACAAACTCAATTGCAACTATCAAGAGAGCATTATCCTCTTCCTAAAATGAAAATCAATCCTGAAGTGAAAAACATTTTTGATTTCAAATTTGAGGATTTTGAATTAGTTGATTATCAATACCACCCTCATATAAAAGCTCCTGTTGCGGTTTAAATTAAAAAGATTTGAAAAAGATTAGTCTTGCAATTATTTTCCTGTTTTTAAGCCTATCTGGTTATGCTCAGCAATATGATTGGTTTTTAAATGGGCAAGCCATAAAAGGATTTATTTTAAAGCATAATGAACATGTTGGGCATTTGGCTAACTCCCATCCTAAAGGTATTGAGTTGAGTTTACAGCAGAAATTAAATGGTAAACGGGAATGGGAAAATTTATATAAAAAGCCTTTAGTGAGCTATGGTTTATCTTATTACAATTTACAAAATCCGAAATTAGGGCATTTGATAATAGGCTCAGTAGCCATGGATCTGCCCCTGAAAAGAACTGAAAACACTGCTTTGTACTTCCGAATCGGAACAGGTTTAGTTTACAGCACAAATCCTTATGATAGGGAAACCAATAATCAAAATAACATGGTGACAAGCACCATAACTTACTTATTGCAAACTCGCTTAACCTATGAAATCAAATTAAATGAGCAAATTAGCTTAACACCAAATTTAAATATTACACATGCGAGTAATGGTGCGCAGAGGGCTCCTAACAGAGGTGTTAATATAGTTACAGCTAACATGGGAATGTCCTATAAAATCAAAAGCCAAGAAGAAAAGGAAATAAGGGATATTACTCCATTGGACAAGACCCCGTATCAAGTATATTTATTGTTGACTGGTGGGAGAAATACACGTACTTTACAAGTAAGAGAACCATTACCCTTCTTTAATTTACTTTTATATGGTCAAAAATATGTAAATCCTAAAAGTGATTGGGGCGTTGGACTAGAATATTTTCACAGCTATTCTTTAAAAGAACAAATAGCAACCAATTGGTACCGATTATTTGATGAAGAGGAAATCACTGACTTCAGAAGGTTAGGACTATTGATTGGGCACGAGTTAAAATTTGGTAAACTAGGCTTTATCACTCAAGTAGGTGTATATATTTACAACCCAAGCAAATCGAATATGCCTGTTTATCAGCGTTTCGGATTGCGTTATCAATTTCATGAAAACATTATGGCACAAGTTGCATTAAAAACTCATGCCGCAACAGCAGAACAAGCAGAAATAGGATTTGGATGGAGGTTCTAAATAAAAATATAAAATGTATCTTTTTACTATTGGCTTCTTTTTCTTATCAGGCTTGTGATTCAGAAGATGCCTTCGATTGCATTAAAAAATCAGGAGAAGAAACCACAGTCATAATTGATGATTTTCCAGATTTCGCTGAATTATTAATCCATGATGATATAGAATTGGAAATAGTGGAAAACGATGAGGAATATTTTGAACTGACTTATGGGAAAAACCTGATTCCAAAAATTGTTATGGATCATGAAAATGACTCACTGAGCTTCTTTAATCAAAACTTTTGCGGTTGGACCCGTGATTTTGAAAAACCAAAATTAAAATGGTTTACTGATAAAAGCACAATAAGAGTAAACTGCCTTAGTAATGGTGAGATTACTTCTGCTGATACAATTAGAAATGATTTTGTAATTCGTATTCAAAGCGCCACTAATGAAGTAAATCTGAAAATCAATAATAACAACACCAGTCTTTTAAGCAATTCATCTACATATTTTAATGTAGCAGGTAAATGTAATGGTTTACGAATTGCAGCCTATTTCAATGATGGAAAATATGATTGCGGTGATTTAATAAGTAATAGAGCCAATGTATTACAAAGAGGATATAATGATATAATTGTAAATGTAAAAGATAGCCTGATTGGCAATATAGAAAATGCAGGAAGAATCCTGTATAAAGGAAATCCTGGAGTAGATGTAGCCGTTAGTAATGGAGGAGAACTCATTCATTTGGATCAATAACAGTTATGAATATCACGAAACCTACCTTATTAATAGATGAAAATATTGTTCGCAAAAACATAAAGCGAATGACTGAAAGAGCTAAAAGGTTCAATTGTGAACTACGTCCTCATTTTAAAACTCATCAATCACAAAGGATAGGAGAATGGTTTAGAGATTATGAGATTGACAAATGCGCAGTATCCTCATTAGAAATGGCCAAGTATTTTTTTAATGCTGGTTGGGTAGATATAACTGTTGCATTTCCTCTGAATATTTTAGAACACACCACGGTTAATGACTTAGCTGGAAAAATAAAATTAAACTTATGCGTTGAATCCATTGAAACAGTTAAAGCTTTAAATGATTTTTTGGAGCACCCGGTTGGTGTATTCTTAAAAATAGATGCAGGTTATCATAGAACTGGGCTTGCTGCTGAAAATTATGCTGAAATACAATCTATTCTTGAAGCTTTAGAAAGCAATCATCTTATTACAATCAAAGGCTTTTTACAACATGCCGGTCATACATACGGAGCAAAAGGAAAGGCTGAAATTGATGAGATTCATGCCTATACAACCGAAAAAATGATCAAACTGAAGGATTATTTCATAAAGAAATATCCTGATATCATTATTTCAAATGGCGATACTCCAACTTGTAGCGTTTCCGAAAATTTTGAGCATATTGACGAAATGCGTCCTGGAAATTTCGTTTTTTATGACGTAATGCAAGCGGAAATCAGTTCTTGTCAATATGAAGATATTGGAGTTGCCATGTCTTGTCCGGTGGTAGCAAAACATGCAGATAGAAATGAAGTGATTGTTTATGGGGGTGCAGTACATTTCTCTAAAGACAGGATAGAAAAAGACGGCAAAACCATTTATGGATTAATAGCTGAGGAAAAAGAAAATGGATGGGGAGATCCTATTTCAGGTTGGTATGTTAAAAAACTATCTCAGGAACATGGCACTATCCATGTTCCTGATGAAGCTTTTGATCAAATTAAAATTGGTGATCTACTTTATATTCTTCCAATTCATTCTTGCCTCACTGGCAATTTAATGAGTAAATATTATACGCTGGATGGAGAGGAGATTGAGATGTTTAGATACAATAGTTAGAAATTGGAAGCTCAAAGTTGGAAGTCCCAGTACCTCCGGTCTGACGGTTTTCCACCGTCTGACCGATAAATGAAACCGCAAGAACTAAAGATTAGCGAATAGACGGTTCTAACCGTCAAACCGCACTCAATATTCCTCGTGTAGCCATTTTGGGGCAAATAATCCAACTACTCTGCCTCCATATAATCCAAAGTCAAATTAATAAAAGCTTTTACTCCTGTTATCATTCCACTTTCGTCTATATAAAAATCAGGTGTATGATGTCCTCCTAAAGCTTGTCCTTCCACTTCTGTTTCAGGTTTCCCACCTATGAAGAAATATAAGCCAGGGATTTCGTTCTGGAAATAAGAAAAATCTTCCGCTCCAGTAATAGCTTTCATTAAATGCAATTTTTCTTCGCCTACTGTTTTTTGCAAGGAAGATACCATTTTATTGGTCAAATCAATGTCATTATAAGTTAAAGGAGCATTTTCTACTATTTCCACTTCCGCAGTTGCTCCTGCTATTTCTGCAATATTAGTTGCAGTTAATTTAATCTTTTCATGAATCATTTCCCTCATACTTTCATCTAATGTTCTGATCGTTCCTTCCAACATGGCTGATTCAGGTATGATATTAAAACGATTACCCCCTTGCATAATTCCTACAGTCACTACAGCTGCCTCTTTGGTTAATTCTGAATTTCTTGAAACAATGTATTGCAGACTATTGATGATTTGAGCAGAAACCGCAATGGGATCAACGCTAGCCCAAGGAGTAGAACCATGTGCTTGCTTACCTTTGATATTGATGGTAAATCTATCAGAAGCCGCCATAATGCCTTCTGTTTTGTATTTGATATGCCCAACTGTGGTTCCAGCATTGATATGCAAACCAAAAATAGCTTCCACATCAGGATTTTTCAACACACCCTCTTCTACCATCATTTTAGCTCCTCCCCTTTCTCCTGCTGGAACTCCTTCCTCAGCAGGTTGAAATATAAATTTGATAGTACCCGGAATGTCTTCTTTCATTTCACTAAAAACTTCGGCAACTCCCATCATGATTGCAATGTGGGTATCATGACCACAAGCATGCATTACGCCTGTTTCCTGACCATTATATTCAGTTACCACTTCAGATTTGAAAGGCAAATCATTTCGCTCTGTTACAGGCAATGCATCAATATCGGCTCTTAAACCTACAACTGGACCTGGTTTTCCTCCTTTTAAAATAGCCACCACTCCGGTATGTGCAATGCCAGTTTCCACCTCTAAGCCTAAGCCTTTCAAGTGCTCCGCAATTTTCTCAGCAGTTTTAAATTCCCTGTTAGATAATTCAGGATTTTCATGAAAATGCCTTCTCCACTCAATTACCTTTTCTTCAATATCTTCTGCTTTTTCCAAAGCAATTTTGTGTAAATCCTGTGAGAAGGAAAGTGAAGGAACAATAAATAAGGCAATTAGAATTGTATATAGCTTTTTCATAGAGTTTAAATTTTATTCAGACTTAAATATATTGAAATAATTTAAAGAATTAGAGGAAGAATTAACAACCTAAAAACAAACTTTAAAATAGGCAAAAAAATAAAATTAAGTCCTATGATCTATGGTTAGCTATTCGCATACATTAGATTGCTTCGTTCCTCGCAATGACGGTTATTACTATCAATATCAGTTAATAACAAACTCTGATTAATTTTATCGTCATTGCGAATCCCTTTAGGGTGAAGCAATCTTAAGCTCGCACTAGCATTTAATTCAACCTCTTTTAAAAGCCAACTTTGCTTCATTAGAATTCTCTGCATCAAAAGAGTATCCATCCAAGTCAAAGCCTTTTAAATCCTCCACTTTCTCGATTTGATTTTTGACAATATAGCGAGCCATTAAGCCTCTTGCCTTTTTGGCAAAAAATGAAACTATTTTATACTTTCCGTTATTGAAATCCTTAAACTCAATATCGATAATTTGGAAATCCTTCTTTAATTCTTTCTTGTTGACAGATTTGAAATATTCATTGGAAGCTAAGTTTACCAATATTTTATCTCCCTGAGATTTAATATCTTTCTTAAGTTGCTCGGTAATTTTATCTCCCCAAAACTCATACAAATTATTGCCTTTGTCTGTTTCGAGTTTAGTGCCCATTTCCAATCTGTAAGGCTGGATTAAATCCAATGGTCTGAGTAAACCATACAAACCAGATAAAATTCGGATATGCTGTTGGGCATAATCATGTTCTTCCTGAGTGAAATCCTCTGCTTCCATGCCTTGGTAAACATCGCCCTGAAAAGCTAAGACTGCTTGTTTGGCATATTTTGGAGTACGCTTTTTGAAATTATCGTAGCGCTCCACATTCAATTGTGCTAATTTATCACTAATCCTCATCAGCTCTTGAACCTCTTCTTCCGATTTGGTTTTAAGAACCTCAATTAGATGGTTAGTTTCCTCATTAAAACGTGTTTTTGTACTCCTTAAATCAAATTGTTTCTCAAAGTCCAGACTTTTAGCCGGTGACAATATTGCAATCATAGTTTTTTCTTATTTTGAAATATAAACTTAGCACTTATTAAAATGTTACAAATTAGAGCCTAGAACCTAGAATCAAGACCTATTTCAATTACCCTATTTTCAACTCGAGATAAATTTCAACTGGAGACAAATCAATGGTATCTAGTATCAAGTATTATGATTTTTGATTTGCTGTTCTGACCTCTAGTACTAACCTAACTCTGTGCTTCCAGTTCCCCGCCAGCTGGCGGGCTAGGGGCTATACTTTCTTTTCATCTCCTCCGGAATCCGCTTCGGCCTCTTGCTTTTAGCATCCAATAAGCACCAAAAAGTACGAGCTTCAGCTTTGGTTTGATCTGTTTCCGAATTGAATATTCTGGTCATCCTTTCAGATTTTACGCCTTCCATCGAAGCCACCCAAGTTTCAGCCACAATCTTTTCTTCTGGTGTAATCTCCTTTTTATAATCTATTTCGTGCCTTAAAGCGACCCATAAATTAATTTTATCATCGTCCTGACCGGATATATGCTTCCAATGAGCTTCTGCAACATCCTGAACCCATTGCAAATAAACCACATTATTGACATGTCCCATAGCATCAAAAGCGGAGGCTTTGGGTTCTATTTTGAGTTGGAATTTATTCATTTGAAAATGATTGAAGTATTCGCTTTAAGATTCCCATTCTCCAAATTTCCCTCACCAAAAACAATTTCTTTTGGAGTAACTTTTAAAGCTTGTGATTTGGATGATAAATTATGGATTACATGCAACTTTTCTTCTCCTAAAACCCGAGTAAATGCCAATAGATTAGCATTTTGATTATCAAATTGCTCAATTCCTCCTTTTGTCAGGATTTCATTGTGATTTCTCAATTGAATCCACTTTTCATAGTGATTGAATAATGAATTAGGATTATCTATTTGCTGGCTTAATGGATTTACCGTTTTATCCAAAGTAAATTCAGGATCCATCCAAGTCGTTCTCAAACTATCACTTTCAGCATCAGCCCATAAAAAAGGCTCTCTGATATTCGGGTCGGGCTTTTTGCCTAACATGCCGATTTCTTCACCATAATAAATATAAGGCGTTCCAGGCAAAGTCAATAAAATAGAAGCTGCCATTTTAGCTTTTTTAACTTCTCCTTTAAAATTACTCATCACTCGGTTTTGATCATGATTGCTGAGAAAAATGGCATCTTGATAATCATCCGTAGCCGATTTAAAAACTTCTCTTTGTTTAATCAAACGACTTATTAAATCCTCATTTTCTAGATTCACCCATTTTGGTCCTTCAATAGTTGCCGCAACATTTTTGCCTTGAATAACAGATTGCTGAATGCTACCCGCTAAATCGAAATTAAATAAAGCTGGCAATCCTTTTGCAAACTCCTTAACAATCTCAGATGAAGCCCAAACCTCTCCTACTAAATAAACATCAGGCTTAATTTTTCGCATTTCATCTCTGTACTTTTGCCAAAATTCATAGGAATCTTTTAATCTATCATCTGGAAAGATATGTTTGGCAGCATCTAATCGAAATCCATCAACTCCTATATCATCCAACCAAAATTTACCGATATCATATATTTCTTGTCTCACCTTTGGATTATCGAAATTCAAATCCGGCATTCCACCCCAAAAGAAGCCGTAATAATGTTCTTCCTCCTTTTTATCATCCACTGCATGCCATTGGGTAATATTATCTGAATCCTGCGTGACTTCCTTTTTGGCAATTTGACCGGCTATGCTATCTCGATCAGCCCACACATAATAATCTCTGTATGGATTATCTTTACCTTTTTTAGCTTCTTCAAACCATGGATGATAAGCTGCAGTATGATTGATGATCATATCAATCACCACTTTGATATTTCGTTTATGTGCCTCTGCAAGAAAGGTTTTAAAATCGTCCATAGTCCCATAATCAGGATGGATGGCTTTGTAATCCGTGACATCATATTTATGATAACTAAGGGAAGGCATAATGGGCATCAGCCAAACTGCAGAAACTCCTAGTTCTTCCAAATAATCCAGTTTTTGAGTTGCTCCCTTGAAATCCCCTATTCCATCTCCATTACCATCTGCCCAAGATTGAATGAAAATTTCATAAGCTACCCCATCAGGAAAATCTGCTATTGATTTACTCTCATTTTCTTTCATTTCTTGAGGATTACAGGCATTTAAGATTAGTAAAAAGATAAGATATAAAAAGCTATTAATGGGTTTCATAAAAAGTGTAATAAAAAATGTGATTTGAGTATTTCTTAAAATGTAAAAATAACTTTTATTCAATACTAGTCATATTAAACAACTATCATTTTTTCCTTTTTATAATGAGTAATTAAACAAAAAAAGACAACTCATATGGGTTGTCTTTTTAATATTATTAAACCTTTATTATTATTTCAAATCGAATCTATCTAAGTTCATCACTTTATCCCATGCTTTAACGAAATCCTTTACAAATTTCTCTTTAGCATCGTTTTGAGCGTAAACTTCAGATATCGCTCTCAATTGAGAATTAGAACCAAATACTAAATCTACTCTAGTCCCAGTCCATTTAACGTCTCCACTATTTCTGTCTTTACCTTCAAAAATATCATCTTCCTTTGCAGGCGCCCAAGTGGTATTGATATCGGTAATATTCACAAAGAAATCATTCGTTAATTTACCAGGGCTATTAGTTAAAACACCATGCTTAGAGTTATTATAATTTGCATCTAAAGCTCTTAGCCCTCCAACTAAAACAGTCATTTCAGGAGCACTTAACTCTAATAATTGTGCTTTATCGATCAACATTTCCTCATCTGGAACTATGAATGCCGCTCTTCTATAGTTTCTGAATCCATCAGCTTCTGGCTTCAACCATTCGAATGAATCAGCATCCGTTAATTCCTGAGTTGTGTCAGCTCTACCTGGTGTGAAAGGAACTTCCACCTTATGACCAGCATCTTTTGCTGCTTTCTCAACTGCTGCACAACCTCCTAAGACAATTAAATCAGCCAAAGAAACTTTCTTGTTTCCAGATTGAGCATCATTGAATTTATTCTGAATATCGGTAAGCGCATTCAATACTTTAGATAATTGAGCCGGCTGATTTACTTCCCAATCTTTTTGAGGTGTCAATGCTATTCTAGCACCATTTGCTCCACCTTTTTTGTCAGAACCTCTGAAAGTGGAAGCAGAAGACCATGCAGTATATACCAATTCAGAAACAGAAAGACCTGTTTCTAAAATCTGAGCTTTTAATTCTTTTACATCCCCATCATTGATTATTTCATAATCAACTGCAGGAATTGGATCTTGCCAATCTAAATCTTCTTCTGGAACTTCTGACCCTAAATATCTTACTTTAGGCCCCATATCTCTATGTGTTAATTTAAACCAGGCTCTTGCAAATGCATCTGCAAATTCTTCTGGGTTTTTATGAAAATGCTCGCATATTTTGCGATAATCAGGGTCTACTTTCATGGCCATATCAGCAGTAGACATCATAATACCTACCTTCATGGAAGCATCTTCTGCGTCAGGTGCTTTATCTTTATCTGCCAAATTCTTAGGTACCCATTGATGTGCACCAGCAGGACTTTTTGATAACTCCCAATCATAACCGAAAAGAACATCAAAATAACTCATATCCCATTGGGTTGGAGTTGGAGTCCATGCACCTTCCAAGCCACTAGTAATAGTGTCTCTACCTTTACCACTCTTATGACTGCTAATCCAGCCTAAGCCCATTTGCTCCATTGGCGCTGCCTCTGGCTCTGGACCTACTAATGCAGCGTCACCTGCACCATGAGTTTTACCAAATGTATGACCACCAGCAGTTAATGCCGCTGTTTCATAATCATTCATGGCCATTCGTTTAAAAGTCTCACGGATATCGTGAGCAGATTTCTGTGGATCAGGATTCCCATGGCAGATTCAGGATTAACATAAATCAACCCCATTTGAACAGCAGCTAAAGGATTTTCTAAATCTCTTTCACCTGTATAGCGGTTATTTCCTAACCAGGTTTCTTCTGCTCCCCAGTAAATATCTTCTTCTGGCTGGAAAATGTCTTCACGTCCACCACCAAAACCGAAAGTTTTGAATCCCATTGATTCAAGTGCAACATTTCCAGTTAATATAAACAAATCTGCCCATGAAACGCTATTTCCATATTTTTGCTTGATAGGCCAAAGTAATCTTCTAGCCTTGTCTAAATTACCATTATCAGGCCAGCTGTTAATGGGTGCAAATCTTTGATTACCTGTTCCTGCACCACCACGACCGTCACCAGTTCTATATGTTCCGGCACTATGCCAGGCCATTCTGATCATAAATGGTCCATAATGACCGTAGTCAGCTGGCCACCAATCTTGAGAAGTTGTTAATACCTTTTCAATATCTTTCTTAAGCTCTGGTAGATTTACCTTTTTAAATGCCTCAGCATAATCAAAATCTTCTCCTAATGGATTTGACTTTGAAGAATGTTGATGTAGAATTCCCAAATTTAATTGGTTTGGCCACCAATCTTTGTTTAAAGTACCATTCCCGCCTATTTTAGTATTTCCACCATGCATTACGGGGCACTTTCCTACATCTCCGAGATTATTCATATGTTCCATAATAATTTTGTTTTAGTTATAGTTGTAATATACGATTTACCTTTCGATTATTTTTATCTATATTATTTATGATATTATAGATAATACCAATACTTAATAATTCTTGAATTCTTATAATTTAGAGAATTATTCTAAAATTTAAAAGCAATGATTACAGAAGTGGTAAATTCAATTTATGAACCTATGAAATAAGTTATTGTTTTAATGTAGAATATTATAAACCTGAGTTCGATTCTAATTTAGGATTCAGACCGCCGTATAAATAGTGAGTTTCAACTAAAAATTCTGAAGCAATAGCTGGCTATTGTAAAGAATTTTTAGGAAGAAAATCGGTGTTTAGAGGTGGAATAGGAAAAGCTTTTCCATATAATCCAATATACTGAGTTGTCTTCCCTCGATATAGCTTGCTATATCTTCTAAAAGACGCCTTGTCTATTGAATGGATGCCAGCCATAGGCTGGTCACCCCTTGGGTGAAAAATCTGAATTTACAAATTAGAGTCGAACTCAGGTTAAAACTTAGGAAATGGTTATACGATAGCAAAAAAAAGTGACAAGCATTAAATACCTATCACCTTTCTAAAATCTTTAGTAATAAATTCTAAAGTAATTCTAATACTTTTTCAGGTGGCCTACCTACCACTGCTTTATCTCCATTAATGAAAATAGGTCTTTCAATTAATTTTGGTTCAGCAATCATTGCCTCTATCCATTTTGAATCAGATAGATCTTTTCCTTTATACATTTCTTTGAAAACTTTCTCATTTTTACGAAGTAGATCTTCAGCTTTCATGTCCAGTTTCTTAAGGACATCTTCTAATTCTGCATGAGTGGGTATATTCTTTAAATATTCCACGATCTCAGGCTCAATTCCTTTCTCTTGTAGTATTTTTAAAGCTTCCCTGCTTTTCCCGCATCTAGGATTATGATAAAATCTCATAGTACTTGAATTTAAAAGTCTCTTTTTAAAAATAATAAAAAGGCTAAATCTTAAAAAATTACCCTATTGTTTCAACAACCAAATTATGGTTGGTATAAATACAGATATCAGCTGCAATATGTAAGCTTTCTCTTACAATATCTTCTGCTGATAAATTTTCACCTGCATGTTTCTTCAAAGCAGTTGCTGCTGATTGTGCATACATACTTCCAGAACCGATGGTAGCAATTTGATTATCCGGTTCTAAAACATCACCTGTTCCAGATATAATCAGAACTTCTTCTTTGTCCGCCACAATCATCATAGCTTCCAGCTTTCTTAAATAGCGATCTGTCCTCCATTCCTTTGCTAATTCAATAGCTGCTCGCTTCATATTGCCTCCAAAAGCATTGAGTTTTTCATCAAACTTTTCTAATAGATTGAAAGCATCTGCTGTAGAACCGGCAAAGCCAGTTACTATTTTTCCATCTTGTAATTTTCTGATTTTCTTTACATTGCTTTTAGCAACAGTATTTCCCATTGTAGCTTGTCCATCAGCTCCAATGGCTACTTGCCCTTTATGTACAACCGCACATACGGTAGTTGATTTTATTTTTGACATCTTAATATATTGGCTTAAATATTAGTAATAAAAAAGTCTCGTTTAAAACAACGAGACTTTATAATACAAGTTAATATAATTTTTAAATCAGTATTCTCACTGGGTCTTCTAACAATCCTTTTAAGGTTTGTAAGAATGCAGAACCAACCGCTCCATCGACTACTCTATGATCGCAAGAAAGAGTTACTTTCATTACGTTACCTGGAACTAATTGACCATCTTTCACAACAGCTGTTTGTTTAATTCCTCCTACTGCCAAAATACAAGCATCAGGTGGATTAATAATTGCAGTGAATTCTTCTACACCAAACATACCTAAGTTAGAAACTGTGAAAGTATTACCTTCCCAATCTTTTGGCTCTAATTCTTTATTTTTTGCTTTTTTAGCAAAATCCTTAGCTTCAGTTGCTATGTGCGATAGTGATTTATTATCAGCAAAACGAATTACAGGAACTAATAAACCTTCCTCAACCGCTACTGCCATTCCCACATGAACGTGATTATTTCTTCTGATTTTATCTCCCATCCATGAGCTGTTCACCTTAGGATGCTGACGCAATGATGCCGCAACCGCTTTAATCACCATGTCATTAAAAGATATCTTAACTGGACTCACTTCATTGATGCTCTTACGGGCCTCCATTGCTTTATCCATATTAATTTCCATGGTCACATAGAAATGTGGAGCTGTAAACTTGCTTTCAGAAAGTCTTTTAGCAACCGTTTTTCTCATCTGAGAAACCTTAACCTCTTCATAGCTTTCTTCGCCCACAACTTGAGGAATACTCATAGCCTGATCTGAAGAAGAGTCTTGCTTAGCTGATTCCTGAGATTTCTGCTTAGGCGTGAAGTTTTCAACATCAGATTTGATGATTCTACCATTACCACCTGAACCATTTACTTCTGCTAAATCAATTCCTTTATCTTTAGCAATTTTCTTAGCTAATGGGCTGGCAAATATTCTTCCACCATCTTTTCCATTTTTCTGCTTATTAGCAGCTTCAGCAGGTGGTGTTGGTTTAGGACTTCCTGAATCAGATTTGCTTTCAGATGATTTATCTTCAGATTTTTCGTTCTTTTCCTCTTTGTCCTCTTTCTTGCTTTCTCCTCCACCTGAAGATTTTTGCTCATGTGCTTTTAATAATTTCTCATAATCAGCACCCTCTTCACCAACAACAGCAATTACACCATCTATTGGAGCAGCATCTCCTTCTTTAATTCCAATATATAATAAGGTTCCGTCTTCGTAAGCTTCCAGTTCCATAGTGGCCTTATCAGTTTCTACTTCAGCCAATATATCCCCAGCTTCCACTTTATCGCCTTCTTTCTTCAACCATGAAGCAATCACGCCTTCTTCCATGGTATCACTCATTTTAGGCATGGTGATTAGGCTTGCATTCACATCCGAAGCATCAATTTCTTCTCCACTGTCTTTATCTGAGCCTTTATCTTCTTTTTTATCTTCATCTTCAGATTTTTCAGACTTATCAGAACCTCCACCGTTTTCGATTTCTTTCAGTAAGTCCTTAATATCTTCATCTTTTTCACCTATGATAGCTATTACACCATCAACGGGAACTGCATCTCCTTCTTTAATTCCGATGTGTAAAATCACTCCGTCTTCGTAAGACTCTAATTCCATTGTGGCTTTATCGGTTTCAACCTCAGCCAATATATCTCCTGATGATACCTCATCGCCCTCTTTAACTAACCATGAGGCTATTACACCTTCCTCCATGGTGTCACTCATTTTGGGCATTTTTATTACTTCAGCCATATATGTCGATTTCTATTAAACTTGTCAAAAATAATGGGAATTCAACCTTAATTCAAATTAATTGAAGTAAAGTATTAAGAATACCCTAAAACTTTCCTAATGTTTTAAATTTAGGTAAAATTAAAAAGCCCGCACCATTTAAGGAACGGGCCAAACAATAAATTTAAATTCTTTTATTCAGAAACTTCTGAAGTTTCTTTTTCATTATACGCTTTATTTAATCCAGCAATTACTTCATTCGTAATTTCCAATCCGTCATTTGCATATAAAACGTCACTTCCTCTTGAATAAGTTAAAACCAATTGAAGATTATTATCATCTCCATATTCTTTCAGATAATCACTGATGGTTTTATATAATTCATTGTTCAACTCTGCCTCTTTCTGACGTAATTTCATTGATAAATCTTCTTGATAAACCCTTAAATTCTGCTGCTTTTTCATCAAGTTTTCTTCCAATGCCTTTCCTTGCGCAACGGTTAAGTTTTGAGCAGTTCTTTGGAAGTCATTTATTTCATTTTGTAATCCTTGCGCTCTATTTTGATATTCTTTCTCGTATTTCTGAGATAGCTCACCTAACTCAGATTCAATTTCTTGCATGAAATCGTATTTTGCTAATAAAGAATCGGAATGAACATAAGCGATGGCTACATTTTGATATATTTTATCATCTTTTTGTTCAGTTGATGTATTCTCTTCTGCTTCTTCGCTTCCACTGAATTTGTCAATGAATAAATAGGCAACTGCAACGATTAAAATGATATTAAGTACTAATGATAAGTTTTTCATGTGTTTTTAAGTATTTTTAAAGATCACGTAAATTTCATCTTACGCGTGATTAAGATAAATTAGGTTTTACAAACGCTTGCAAAGTTAATCAAACAAATTAAAGTGCAAAGCTTATAAAAAGCAGATTCAAGCTAATTTATCATCTTTATTCTTATCCTCTTTTTTTGATTCTTTATATTCATATAAAAATTGATGATCAGGGTTGGTAAAATTATAATGTTCACCATCATCCTCAAACTCCTCTTCTTCCCAATCTTTTTCAAAATATAGTTTCAATTCAGCTTGTCCTGCAAATTCATTTTTCATCCATAAAGCCACTAGAAGTCCAGTTAATAAGCCCATTAAGTGAGACTCCCAAGAAATATGTCCATCCTGCGGCAAAACCCCGTAAAACATTCCACCATATAAAAGTAAAACAACAAATGAAAGTGCTAAAGAGGATTGATTTTTACGAAGTAACCCACTAAATAGAATAAAGGAAGCAATCCCGTAAATCACTCCACTTGCGCCAATATGATAGGCTTCACGAGCTATAATCCATACGAAAACACCCGTTACTATATAAATATAAAGCAAAGCCTTGAGGGCAATTTTATCATAGAAGAAAAAGAGAATGATAATCAATAGCATCAAAGAAAAGCTATTGGATAGCAAATGCAAAAAGTCACCATGGATAAAAGGGGAAGTAAAAATCCCGATAGTGCCCAATAAATGGCGAGGCATAATGCCAAAATGAGCAAAATTAGTTGCAAAACCCCATTCGGCAGCTTTCACCAACCAAAGGATTAAGATAATGTAGCTACCAAAGACTACACTCTGCCGAAAAAGAGATTTTTCTTTAGACATACATTAAAGATACGAATTTCCTGAAAAAAGGTCACAATTTTCAGAAGTAGATGTCTTGAGCAAGACGATAGGTATTGGCATGAGCCTCAATAATATGAGCAATTTTTTCAGAATAGCCACCTCCCATGCTTGCTACAACGGGAATTTCATTTTTATAACAATGTTCAAATACTACCTTATCCCTTTCTTTGCAACCGCCAATACTCATTCCCAACCTACCCAATTTATCCGTTGCCAAAACATCTACTCCAGATTGAAAAAAGATAAAATCAGGTTGTTGTTCATCAATTAATCGAGGTAGATTTTCTCTTAAGATTTTGAGGTAGGTTTTATCATCTGTCTTATCTTCCAATTCAATATCCAAATCCGATTTTTCTTTATGCATTGGATAGTTGCCTTTACCATGCATACTAAAAGTAAAAACATTTGGATTGTGTTGAAAAATTTCTGCTGTTCCATTGCCCTGATGCACATCCAAATCGACTACTAAAATCTTTTGGGCTTTATTATTTTTCAATAAATAATGAGCAGCTATCGCAATGTCATTTAACAAACAAAAACCCTCTCCCTTGTCTGTAAAAGCATGATGTGTTCCACCTGCAATGTTCATAGCTACACCGTATTGCAAAGCAAAATTAGCAGCATCAATAGTACCCTGATTAATTATTCTTTCCCTCTCCACCAAGGCTGCAGACAATGGAAAGCCAGTCCTTCTTTCTTCTTTCCTGCTTAAAGCTAAATTTTTGAGTTTCTGCCAATATTCTTCCTTATGAATAGCTAAAATATCTTCTTCAGACAATAATTCAGGCGAATAGAAATTGTTTTCCGTTACTGTTCCCTCATAAATCAATTGTTGGGGAAGCAATTCATACTTCTCCATCGGAAAGCGATGATTTTCAGGAAGAGGGTGTGCGTATTCTTTTCTGTAGGCGATTTTCAGCATCTAATTAAAAATATGTAAAGGTAACCCTAGATAGGTCTGTCTGTTTAATATTTGAATAATTAAATCGAAATTATAGTAAAAAAAGAACAAAAAAAATGCCGACCCTCTCGAATCAGCATTATATTATTTTATTGGACTATCTCATAACTTGTCATCTGCCCCTTGCCAATCTAGCAATTACAGATATGACCAGTAATACCAAAAATATATAAAAAATTATTTTTGCTATTCCCGCGGCTCCAGCGGCTATGCCTCCAAATCCTAATACAGCTGCAACTAGTGCAATAACTAGGAAAATTAAAATCCATCGTAACATAGTGTAGATTTAAGGTTAAAAAATGATTGTTAATCGAATTTATATTCTTTTGTACGAAATTGATTCAATAAAGATGTGAATTTTTATTTAACCTTCTATAATTCAAGTATTTACTCTCTACACTAAATAAGGTAACTAATCTAAATACCAATTTTTAGGATATCTTTAGGATCAAACATTTTTTTCAAAAAATGGTAAAAAAACAATCAATCTTATAGATCAATTCGCTGTTTTGGAATTAAATTTTGATATAGTCAATATTGAAATACCTACTCCGAACAAAAGTCCACTGAGGAAACCAATGCCTTCATTTTTAAATAAAAAACTTAAGGAAATACCTACTATTATCAATAGTATACTAATGATGTTTTTATTGCTCATATTAAGTAAATTAAAACTAAAATATTTTTTGAAATTAGTAGGTTTTAATACCTCTTTGAAGTCAATAGGATGGAATTATTAAATTTAATCAACATCATATTCTTCCTCATCAGACACAAAGGAGTAAAGCGTATCATCGAGTTTAAGATTATCCTCATTAAAGTCGGCAACAAATTTATTCATCACCTCATCATCCACTTCGTCTACATTCAGACCTATATCTAATCCTATCCCGTATTCTCCGCCATTGTCCATATCCACATGCTCCTGAACTTTCACCAATTCCTCATCTTCAATATCATCTATCATCTCAGCAATGTAAAGACCAATTTCTTCCTCTACATTATCCAATGTTCTTAAATCTCCATTTTCATCCTCTTGAAACTTGATTGGCTTAAAATTGGGGAATTTTTGTGCGGCTTTATGTTCCGCTAATTCATATACCTCACTAGCATGATGCAAGCGCAACGTATATATAACTGCATCATAAATTACTTCCTTCCCTTCATACATTCCTGTAAAACGGAAATGCTTATATTCATCATTATTATCTTCCGTATCAACTAAGACAAAGCTGTTTTTCTGTTGAGCAATTTTTTGCTTCAATTTGTCAATTTCTGCGGCATCGAAGCCAGGATTTTGAGCACTCATAATTTAATGGTTTGTATTTGGAAAATAAATTACATTATTTTTTCAGAAAACGCAATAAATTAAAATTTATTCACTCTTTTTACTGACACTTTCAAAAATACCATTAACAATTGCTAAAATTATCCCAAATAACAAGGCCCACCAAAAGCCTTCTACATAAAAACCATCAACCAAATAATCTGCTAACATAATCATTAAAGCATTGATTACCAGCAAGAAAAATCCTAGTGTGAATACTGTCACAGGAATTGTTAAAATAACTAATAAAGGCTTTAGCGTAGCACTGAAAAGTGCTAAAAATAAGGATACTACAAGGGCATCAAAAAAACCTTCAACATGGACTCCTGGAAGAATATAAGAAGCCACAATAACAGCTAATGAGGATAAAAGTAATTTGATTAAAAAATTCATTTACAGAAGTTTACATTTAAAAATATCTTTCTTCCAACACCTTTTGGTGATGTTTCCAATGTCCGACAATGATATACCATAAACTCAAAATTGAAATGGGCTTTCCATCTGCCTCCCCTTCCTTCTTGAGGATTTTATCGGGCATTGATTTAAATAAAGATAAGTGACTTTTTCTTAAATGATAAAATTCTTCCGCCATTTTTGATTTATCCTGACGGGAATATTCTGAGGCATCAGCATAATCATTTTCAGAAAACCCTGGAAGAGAAGCTTTTTCATCCCTAGCGAGAGAAAGTGCCCGAAAAGCCATAATACGCTCAGTGTCGATACAATGTTGCATTAACTGAGCCACACTCCATTTTCCCTTTTCGTATCTATATTTCCATTTATCATCTGGAATATTATTGATTAAAACAGATATTTCACTGATTTGATGCTTTAGTTCAGTTTCAATATCATCTTTTACTAAATCAACATATCCCTGGTAAAAAGGAGCGTGTACTAAGTTCATAAAATTTTATTTATTTTTTTATGGCATCCATTTTTTTGGCTACCTCTTCAGCTTCTGCCATTTTCAAGTCTGCCTTCTTTCTGTCAATACTGCTCAATTTATGATATTCCGCTAGAAGTTTTTTATATTCTTCATTTAACTTCTCTTTTTCTGACTTCTTTTTAAATAATCCAAACATAGTTTTATCTTTAGCAATGAGAACAGTCCCTTTTTCAATTTGTTTGAATTACTTTCAATCCATTCAAAAGGAATTTAATTAAATCCTGCTTTCTTTCAGGCATTTCATCCACAGGGAATTTAATACTAAGTTTTATGAAATCAGTATTTTGAAGATAATCTTCCAATTCCTCAATATTGATCTCATTAAGAAGTACGTAATTATTTGATTTATAATCGTAATTCCAAGGAGAATTATTAACACAAAAGAATACCTCTTTATGATTTTTGAAGTTTTCAATTAAAGCCTTTCCATATTTCTTTAAGAATTGACCTTGTAGATGAAAAGTAGAAGAAATGAAATTCCCCCAATAGAACATGGTTCGAAAAGCTAAAATATCATCTTTGGTGAAAAAAGCTGGAAAATCCAGCATCATGAATGGTAAGCGCTTATAATTTTCGCCTTTGGATATTTTCCCATGAACTAGATTTAATTCTTTTGGCAATTTACCTGTAAAAGGCTCCAGTTCTTTACGGATTTCCTCTTGCATTTCTTCTAAAAAATCCCATACTTTTTCCATCATCCTATATTTAATCAATAGTATAGTGGGGTCAGAAGCTAAATCTAATTCTTGGGTGGTGAATTTTGACATAAATAAAAAGGGTAGATTTTTAAACCTACCCTGTAAAGTTTTAATTCTAATTTCTAAACCTGATCAGGCTTTTGAATGATTTTTAAAACCACCTCATGCTGATCGTTATCCTTGTCCGTTAATTTAACTCTGACCATAGGATTATCCGCTTTAATTTTATCCTCTACATTAATAATTTTAAATTGACTTAACTTAGCCTCTATTTCTGGAGCCAATTCTTTAATTGCTTTTGCAAATTCCACTTCAAGCTGGCTAGGATTATATTGTTGAGTTATCATAATTCTTTTCTGTTTTTGTTAAATCTAATAATTTAAATAGAAAAATAATATCTATTATAAGATAATTACCATCTTATCAGGGCTGAACCCCAGGTAAATCCACTACCAAAAGCAGCTAAACATACCAAATCTCCCTCTTTTACCTTTCCTTCATGCCAGGCTTCACTTAATGCTATTGGAATAGAGGCAGCAGTTGTATTTCCATATTTTTGGATGTTATTATAGACCTTATCGTCTGATAATCCCATTTTGGATTGAATAAATTTAGAGATACGAAGATTAGCCTGATGTGGCACTAACATATTAATATCAGATGGTTTCAAATTATTGGCCTCTAATGCTTCGTTTATAACTTCCTGAAAGCGAACAACCGCATGTTTAAAAACCATATTTCCATTCATATAAACCTTATAACCCGAAGTATCCAATATTTGCTCTGGTTGTCTTTCCTCTCTTGGACGACTACTACCAGGATCTTTTACATATAATTCTTCAGCATAAGTTCCTTCGGCATGTAAGTGAGTGGATAGAACACCTTGCTCATCAGTCGCACTCATAATTGCTACTCCTACCCCATCACCAAAAATAACGGCAGTTGAACGACCTCTATCTGACATATCAATGGCTGTGGATTGGATTTCACCACCAACTACCATAATATTTTTATACATTCCTGTCTTAATAAATTGGTCTGCCACCGATAAACTATACACAAAACCTGAGCATGCATTTCTAATATCTAAACAACCTATTGTTCCCATTCCCATTTCACGCTGGAGTAAAACACTTGATCCTGGAAAGAAATAATCAGGTGTGATACTGGCAAAAATGATAAAATCGATATCATCATTTTTCATTTTTGCATTTTCCAAAGCCATATCAGCAGCTTTTTTAGCCATTTTTGCTAAGGATTCCTCTATCTCTGGATCAAAAAAGCGCCTTTCTTTTATGCCTGTTCTTTCAGTAATCCATTCATCAGTGGTATCAATCCACTTCGCTATATCATCATTGGTCACCACTGTTTGAGGTACGGCATGACCTAGGCCTACTATTTTCGAATTTTTCATATATAATTACTCGTTTCCGTTTCCTTTTACATTTGAAATAAAATATATTCCAAAATGCGACCCAATATAGAGCAATATTGAATTCTAATCAAAAATAGTAGTCATGCAGAGTATTTGTTGATACTTTGATTGACTATTGCTTATTCTTCAAACCAAGTTTTATAAAGCATATAATTTTTAGCTGTTCTTTCAAAAATCTCTTGCATCTCTCCTTCAATCTTCTTGACTTTTTTGGCGGGTACTCCTGCATAAATATACCCTGACTCAACTATAGTATTTTCCAGAACCACAGCTCCAGCAGCTACCATAGCACCAGACTGAACAATGGCATTATCCATCACAATTGCGCCCATTCCAACTAAGGCAGAATCTTCAATAGTACATCCATGAACAATGGCTTTATGTCCAATGGAAACCTTATTTCCAATTTTGGTGGATGCTTTTTTGTAGGTACAATGAATTACTGCACCATCTTGTATATTGGTTTTATCTCCAATGGTAATGCTATTAACATCACCTCTAACCACAGCACTCCACCAAATACTACATTCTTTCCCAATTTTAACATCACCTACAATTACGGCATTATCAGCTATATAAGTATTTTTCCCAATTTCTGGAGCAATACCATCACATTTTTTAATTATTCCCATTTTAAATTATTTTAAAATTATATATGTACCAACATTTTATATTAATGTATATTTTTAAGATTTTTATAAACTTTATGAAAGTTCAGTCGTTATTCGTGTGAATCAATAAAACCACTAATCTATGAAAATTTTAAAAACAACAAGCGCATTAGCACTAGCCGTAATTATGGCTGTGGCATGTACCTCCAATCCAAAGGGAGATGAAGCAAAGGTAAGCGAAGCAGAAGAAGTAACTGAATCTGAAGGCATGGAAATATCAGTATCTTCTGATGAAGCTGATATGGAATTTGTAGGTACAAAACCTACAGGTAGACATTATGGAAACATTGCTTTAAGTGATGGGTCAATAAAAGTTAAAGATGGAGAAATAACAGGTGGAAAATTCGTTTTCGATTTGAATGAAATCACCATTACTGATTTAAAAGATGACGAAGAAAATCATCAAAAATTGGTGGGGCATTTACAATCAGATGATTTCTTTGATGCTGAAAATCATCCTCAAGTTACATTTGAGCTAGTTTCTTTAAAATCTTTAAATCCAGACAAAACAGCTGAGAGCTATGATTCTTATCAAAACGATATGGAACAGCCAGCTGAAGATGAAAAAATTATGGAATTACCAGAATTTGAATTAGAAGGTGCAACTCACGAGGTTACTGGAAACTTAACTATGAGAGGTAAAACGCTAGCCATTACAGTTCCAGCAAAAGTTGAGGTGACTGATAATAGCGTTAAAGCTTTTACTAATTTCAGCATTGACAGAACGAAATGGGGCTTAATGTATGGTGATGAATCAAAAGCGACTGATAAGGCAAAAGATCAATTCATTTACAATAAAGTTGGAGTTGGATTTAATATTAATGCAAAAGCAAAAAATATGTAATTCTGATTCTTCTCAAGAAAAACTGAAGGTTGCTATTATTTTTTAGCAACCTTTTTTTATGCAATTTTGCCTGTAAATACATCGCTTTTGAAATCCATTAAAATCGACATATCAGCATTTCCTAATTATTGGGATTCATTATTAAATTGGACTGCTCAATTTCAATATGTGGCTATTTTCCATCCACAGCAAGTTGAACAATATCCTTTTGGTGCATTTCCTAAATGCATAGCAGTTGGAAATAAAAAATTAAACCTGAATGCTCCGTATTTCCAATCTCTTAAATCCCATATTCAAGAAAATCCGAACAATAAGCTTTTTGGGTATTTGGGTTATGACTTGAAAAATGAATTAGAAAAATTAGCTAGTGAAAACCTCTCCACAATCAATTGGAATCCAATAAATTTCTTCACACCAGAATGTATCATTTCATTTGAGGGAAAACATCTAATTATTCAGAGTGAGGATTCAAAACATTTTCAAAATGAAATTGAAAATACCCTTTCAAATAGCATCAATAAAATTGATGAAAAAACATCAGTTAATAACTTAAAGAAGTGGACAAGTAAAGATGAATACATTGATACAGTAAATACCTTAAGAAACCATATAGAAGAAGGTGATATTTATGAAATCAATTATTGCATCAATTTTTCTGCAAAAGCCAAAAACCTAAATCCTTTTAATGTATTTCAAAAGCTATGCGAGAACTCCCCTTCCCCCTTCGCCTCCTTCTTAAAAATGGATAAAAAATATATTATCTCTGCTTCTCCTGAACGCTTTATAAAGCTTAAAGATAATAAAATTATAAGTCAGCCAATTAAGGGCACTGCCCGTAGAGGTGAAACGTATTTAGAAGATGAAGAAAATAAAAAGCAATTGTCGGAAAGTGAAAAAGAACGAGCTGAAAACATGATGATAGTAGATTTGGTGAGAAATGATTTAGCCAAATCTGCCAAAAGCGGAAGTGTGAAAGTAGAAGAAATGTTTGGCATCTATAGTTTTCAACAAGTACATCAAATGATCAGTACAATCTCGGCCAATAAACGAGATGATATTCACTCAAGTGACATTATTCAAAATGCATTTCCAATGGGAAGTATGACAGGTGCACCCAAAATTAGGGCCATGCAGTTGATTGAAGAATATGAAAATTGTAAAAGAAACGTATTTTCAGGGAGCATAGGCTATTTCAATGGAGAAAATGAATTTGACTTCAATGTCCTCATCCGAAGTATTTATTATGATGAAGAAACTCAGTCCATAAATTATCAAGTAGGCAGTGCCATCACTTATGATTCCGATGCAGAAGCTGAATATGAAGAATGCCTTTTAAAAGCTAAAGCAATAGAAAAAACGCTAGGAATCATTTAATCCCAGAAATCTTAAAATTCCACAGGAAAATCTACTGCCATAATGTCATTTTCAATAATTATTGGCTACCTTTGCTTGTTATAAATTAAAACAACACAAAGCACTTTATAACTACCAAATATGAGTGAATTGATTAAAGATTTGGACATCATTGCCGAAGAAACCAAAACGGATGAATCTTGCGCTGTTCAGGTATCAAAAGAAGAAAATACAGGCAAAAGCCGAAAATTATATATTGAAAGCTATGGTTGTCAGATGAATTTCTCCGATAGTGAAATCGTCACTTCCATTATGAAGGAAAATGGTTTTGACACCACCAATGATTTCAATAATGCAGATGTGATTTTTCTAAACACTTGCTCCATCAGGGAAAAAGCTGAGCTAACAGTTAGGAAAAGATTGACGGACTTCAATAAAGTAAAAAAGAGTAAGCCAGAAATGCAAATAGGCGTTTTAGGCTGTATGGCTGAGCGATTAAAAACCAAGCTTTTAGAAGAAGAGAAAATCGTTGACATCGTAGCTGGCCCAGACTCTTACCGTGATTTACCGAATTTGGTAAAAACTGTAGACGATGGTGAAAAAGCAGTCAATACTTTCTTAAGCAGGGAAGAAACTTATGCGGATATCAGCCCAGTTCGATTAAATTCTAATGGCGTAACTGCATTTATTTCCATCATGCGCGGTTGTGACAATATGTGTTCATTCTGTGTCGTACCATTCACCAGAGGAAGGGAAAGAAGCCGTGATCCTTTTTCAATCGTAAAAGAAGCACAAGATTTATTTGACAAGGGCTATAGAGAAGTAACTCTTCTAGGCCAGAATGTAGATTCTTACAAATGGTCTGAGGAAATCAACAATAAAGCTAGGTTAGAGAAAATCGAGAAAAAAGAAGAAGTTGAGGTGATCAATTTTGCCAATTTGATAGAAATGGTAGCCAATGTTTCTCCTGACTTGAGAGTAAGGTTCTCAACTTCTCATCCAAAAGACATTACGGATGAAGTATTACATACTATGAAAAAGTATGACAACATCTGTAAATACATCCATTTACCTGCTCAAAGTGGTAACTCACGTATTTTAAAAATGATGAACCGAACTTATGACAGAGATTGGTACATCAACAGAGTGGATGCTATTCGTGATATTTTAGGTCCAGAATGTGGGATTTCCTCCGATATGATTTCTGGATTCTGTTCCGAATCGGAAGAAGAACATCAGGACACTTTGACCTTGATGGACTATGTGAAATATGATTTCTCCTACATGTTCTTTTATTCGGAAAGACCAGGCACTTTAGCTGAGAAAAAATATGAGGATGATATTCCTTTAGAAACCAAAAAAAGAAGATTACAAGAAATCATTAATAAGCAAAGAGCTCATTCTTCTGAAAGAAATCATTTAGTGCTGAATAAAATCCACAGAGTTTTAGTAGAAGGCACTTCGAAGAGGTCTGAAGAACAACTACAAGGAAGAAATTCAGAAAATAAAGTAGTAATCTTTCCAAGAGAAAATTATAAAAAGGGGGATTATGTTGATGTGTATGTAGAAGAATGCACAGGTGCAACATTAATAGGTAAAGCGGTATAATATTTTTTGCTTTGGATATACAAACTATCAAAAATAGATTCGGCATAATCGGAAATTCCGATCATTTAAACTTTGCCATTAAAGTAGCCATGCAGGTTGCTCCTACTGATATGACGGTGCTCATTACGGGTGAAAGTGGTGTTGGTAAGGAATCATTCTCCAAAATTATTCATCAATTAAGTGCCAGAAAGCATGGACAGTTTATAGCTGTAAACTGTGGCGCAATTCCTGAAGGGACTATTGATTCAGAACTTTTTGGACACGAAAAAGGCTCCTTTACAGGTGCTTACGATGCCAGAAAAGGTTACTTTGAAGTAACTGATAGCGGAACAATCTTCTTAGATGAAATAGGTGAAATGCCCCTCCCAACACAATCTAGATTATTAAGAGTGTTGGAGAATGGTGAATTCATAAGAGTTGGTTCTTCAAAAGTAATGAAAACCGATGTTCGGGTAGTTGCAGCAACGAATGTAAACCTTATTCAAGCAGTTGAGAAAGGAAAATTCAGAGAAGATTTATATTACCGCTTGAATACGGTCCCTATTTATGTTCCTCCATTAAGGGACAGAGGAGAAGATATTGAATTATTGTTCAGGAAATTTACCTCTGATTTTGCGGAAAAGCATCATGTAAATTCCATCAAACTAACTGAAGATGCTAAGCAAGCGTTGATGGCTTACCGCTACCCAGGCAATATACGTCAACTAAAAAATATAGCAGAACAAATTTCCCTTCTAGAAATGGAGCGGGAAATCGATAAGGATATATTATTAAAATATTTACCTCAGGAGGGCAACATGATGCCTGCTCTCTACAGAAGCCAAGGTAGTAATGGTGGTGATAAAGATAATTTCTCAGAAAGGGATATATTATATAAAATTCTTTTTGACATGCGTAATGATGTGGAAGAATTGAAAAAACTTGTCCATAATGTGTTGAAAAATGAAAATTATGGAGAGGAAATCATTAAGGATAATGAAGGCTTGTTTGAAGTAAAGCAAAATGAATTCAAAGAAAATGCTGAAGGAATCAGAACCCCATATTTATTAGACAGCCGAAAAGAGCAGGAAGATGATGTCAATGAAAGTTTTGATTTAGAAGATTATCAAGATGCAGAACATGAAGTAGAAGAGGAATCTTTATCCCTGGAAAAGAAAGAAAAAGAGATGATTGAACGGGCACTTTCCAAAAATCAGAACAAAAGAAAATATGCGGCACGGGATTTGGGTATTTCCGAGCGTACATTATACAGAAAAATTAAACAGTATGACCTTTAGAAGTATTTTAGCCTTTATATTTTTAGCGGTATTCACAAGTTCTTGTGGTGTTTACAGCTTCACAGGAGCTTCCATTTCTCCAGATATAAAAACTATGTCTATTCAATATTTTTATAATGATTCAGGAAATGGCCCGCCCAATTTACAACAAACTTTCACGGAAGAAATCAGGGATTATTATCAGCAAAACACTAGTTTAGAATTAATAGAATCGAGTGGAGATTTACAATTAGAAGGATCTATTACGGGCTACAGAGTTCAACCAATTGCCGTAACTTCTTCTGGAAATCCAAATTTGGCGGATGCTGCCGGAGCTCAAAGATTAACTATAACAGTCAAAGTGAGTTATGTAAATACAAAAGATGAGGTTTTTAATTTCGATAATAAGTCATTTTCCTTTTATGAAGATTTTGATGCAACTTCAACTACTTTAACAGCAGTGGAAGATCAATTGATTGAAACCATTACAGATCAAATAATTTTAGATATATTTAATGCATCAGTAGCAAATTGGTAAAATTTTGTAACTTTAATTCTTAAAAAAAGAACCAAGTGGACAAACAAAGGCTTACAACCCTCATAAATCAACCAGAAAAAATAGAAGAAACCGACTTCAGAGAGCTTTCTAAGCTGAAACAAGAATACCCCTATTTCCAAGCCATATCACCATTAATCACTATTGGTTCTAAAAATTATTCCCCTTCAAGTGAGAAAAAACTTTTGCAATCTGCTGCTATTTATGCTTTAGATAGAAAACATCTCAAAGAGATATTAACAAAAGACTATGAATCTTCATCTACTGAAAAAGTTGACGGTCAGCCTCAAGAACAGGAAATAAAAGTAGAGGAAAAAAATAATTTAGATAATCGAATTCAACAAGGACAAAATAGACCAGAAGATTATAAAGAAACCAGTTCTTATTCTCAAATTGAAGTGACCCCAGCTTCCTCCTCTCATTTACCAGCTTCCTTTTTTGATGAATTATTTAAAGAAATGGAAGCTTTAAAAGCTGAAAAAGAAAATTATAAGAAAACATTAGATAGGTTCGAAGCAAAAAAATCTAAGGAAGAAAAACCGAAAACTAAAGCTAAAACTACAAGTAAAACAGCTTCAAAAGCTACAAGCAAAAAAACTACTGCTACAAAAACTTCAACAACTAAAAAGACCACTCCAAAACCCAAAACGAGCAGCGCTAAAAAAACAAGTACAAGCACAACAACAGCTAAATCAACCACTAAAAAATCAACTGCTGCTAAGCCTAAGGAAAGTGCTAAGAAAACTTCAAGTGCAAAAGCTAAGAAAACAACCAAAACTGCTGAAAAAAAACCGAAAAAGGATGAGCATGATATAATTGAAGAAATAACTTCAAGAAAAGAATTGAAAATTAATGATGCTCATAAAAAAGAACAATTAAATATCATCAACAACTTTATAGAGAAAGAACCTGTTCTTACTAAAAGAATAGACCCTGATAATCAGCCGAATAAGCAAGAAGCTGAAGATCTTTCGGCAAGTAGTACAAATCTTTCTGATGATGTAGTTTCGGAAACTTTGGCAAAATTGATGATAAAACAAGGAAGAAAGCAAAAAGCCATTGATATTTACAAGAAATTAATTTGGAAATTTCCACAAAAAAAGACGTACTTTGTCGAAATTATAGATGAGTTAAAAAAAGAATCATAAATACATGTTAACATTATTAATTACTTTAATCATTTTAGTTGCCATTTTATTGGTGTTGGTAGTATTAGCTCAAAATTCTAAAGGCGGTGGTTTATCCAGCCAATTTGGAGGTTCTGGAGCTAGTCAGGTAGTAGGTGTAAAAAGAACAGGTGATATTCTAGAGAAAATCACTTGGGTATTGGCTATTAGTTTAGTGGTATTAAGCTTAGCTTCATCTTTTGTAATCAAAACTACAACAGTTGATACAGGTTTTACCAGTCCTAACATTGAAAAGGCTCAAGATGAAACTTTACTTCCTGGCATGGAAGGTGGAGAAGAAGGTTTATTACCTTCAACAGAAGGTGAAGGAAATACACAAGATCAAGAAGGTGGAAATCAGGAATTGATTGAAGGACTTGAAGAATCAGAAGAAGATAATTCTGAAGAGTAGTCTTTAAACTAAGTATAGATATTATTAAAGAAGGGAATCCGAAAGGTTTCCCTTTTTTCTTTACATCCTTTTTTATATGAATCTATGAGCAGATCAGCTTTTATACTCTAAATAAATTTCAACCAAAATACTATTTTAGGAGGAGTCACTTAAATACATATTCACCTAAATACCGCATCACTTCAGCCTCTTTTCCCCAACTCAATCACTTCCAACTTTTCTACTTTTCCCTTATTAATTTCAAATCTCATCATTGTTCTCATTTTATGAAAACCTTGATTTCCTGCTGCACCTGGATTTAGATAAAGCAAATTACCATGTTTAGGATCAGGCATAGCTTCTGAGGATATGAGAATGCCCACATATAAACACATCCGGCTTTTCAGATTCAATTAATTTCCTAACTCTTGGATTGTAAGAAGATGGCCTCCCTCCTATGTGCGTCATAAATATTTTCACTCCTTCCCTCTCAATAAATAAATTCTCTGGATAAGACCTTTGAAATTCAGGTGTATCGATATTTCCATAAACCACTAAAGTTGGGGCAATCTGATTTAGGTTCTCCATTATTTGACCTGCCTCGCCCACATCACCAGCATGCCATATTTCATCGCAATCTTTGAAGTATTTAGGGATAGTTTCATCCCAAAAGCCGTGAGTATCGGATATTAAGCCTATTTTCATTTAATTATTGAATGATTTTCTATTGACACATACCAAGGACCGGATAAGTATTTTAACCTTTGGTTAAAATGGATAGATTCCTTTCTTCAAAGGAATGACGCACGGAATTTAATTAGTAGGTTACGATATATTTTATGATTCGGTCTAAGATCAGTGCGTCATTCCTGCGAAGGCAGGAATCTTTTCTTATTGAAACGAAGTTTCAATACTACAAATCCAGCCCATCCAAATAAGACTTTATGATATCCCCCAATTCAGCAAAATCCTCTTCAAAGCTTTCTTTGCTCCTCAATTTTCCTTTTACGCTTACATAGAACTTAATTTTGGGCTCTGTGCCAGAAGGTCTGGCGGAAATCTTACTTCCATCCTCCAGGAAGAATTGCAATACATTAGAAGAATCAAAATTTAACTTTGTTTTAACTCCGCTTTCCATATTTAAAATAGTAGATTTCTGATAATCTCTTACCTCCACTACTTTAGTTCCTGCTAATTTTTTTGGTGGATCTTCACGGAAGCGAGTCATCATGGATTTTATCTCTTCACTACCAGATTTCCCTTTTTTAGTAATAGATACCAAATCCTCACGATAGAAACCAAATTTCATATACATCTCAATAAGATAATCGTAAAGTGTTTTACCTTGAGATTTTACATAAGCCGTCATTTCTGCTATCATTGCAACGGAAGCTATTGCATCTTTATCGCGTACATAATCACCAATCATATAACCATAGCTTTCTTCACCCCCGCCAATAAAGGTCTTCTTGCCTTCAAGATCTCGGATAACCGCTGCGATGTTTTTAAAACCCGTTAAAGTATCAAAACTTTCAACCTGATAAGCATCAGCTATATTTTTAAAAAGCTCAGTGGTAACAATAGTTTTTACGATATATTGATTGCCATCTAGCTTTCCAAGCTCACCCCATCTACTCAATAAATAATAGATCAATAATGAACCTGTTTGATTTCCATTCAGAAGTTCGAATTCATTTTTAGCATTTTTGATCGCAATCCCCACTCTGTCAGCATCCGGGTCAGTGGCCATAACGATGTCTGCATTTACTTCTTTTCCTTTAGCCAAAGCCATAGACATTGCTTCCTTTTCCTCAGGATTAGGATAAACTACAGTAGGAAAATTGCCATTTGGCTCAGCTTGTTCTTCAACAATATGTACATTCTTGAAACCATACATTTCAAGAGCTTTAGGTACTAAGGTGATACCTGTTCCGTGGATAGAGGAAAAAACAATATTAATGGATTTATCAGCTTCTGTTGCATTAGGAAAAAGCGAAATTTTCTTCACCTCTTCCAAATAGGCTTCATCAATATCCTCGCCAATGGTTTCAATCAATGCTTCTTTACCTTCAAATTGCACATCATCAATTGATGTAATGGACTGCACTTCATTCATCACATTCAAATCATGTGGGGCAACCATTTGAGCCCCATCAGTCCAGTAAGCTTTATAACCATTATATTCCTTAGGATTATGAGAAGCCGTCAAAACTACTCCGCTTTTGCATCCCAGGTGACGAATTGCAAATGATAATTCAGGAGTTGGTCTGAGACTATCGAAGAAGAATACTTTAATATTATTAGCAGTAAAAACATCTGCTACAACTTTAGCAAACTCTTCTGCATTGTTTCGACAATCGTGAGCTATAGCTACAGAAACTCCCTGTTCTTTAAAGGTTTTGTTCAAATAATTACTCAAGCCTTGAGTAGCCATACCTAAAGTATATTTATTCATTCGATTACTGCCAACTCCCATTATTCCACGTAAGCCACCAGTACCGAATTCTAAATCTCTATAAAAAGATTCTTCAAATTCCTCTTTATTGTTTTCCTGAAGGTCTTTGATTTGTTTTTTAGTGGCATCATCTACCAATTTACTATCTAACCATTGTTGGGCTTTTTCCTGACTTGTCATATTGGTTCTATATTTTTAATGATTTAAGATCTAATTTTCAAAAGCTTAATACTTGAAAACATGGTTTTCTCTTGTTTTACAAGGCTTAAATTACAGAATAATCAATTAGCAAAAAATAAATACTGTTTGAAAAGTGCCTAAAAAGAAAAAACCATAGAAAATGATTCCTATGGTTTTTAAAATTTTCAATTGGTTTTCTTTAGCGCAAGCGTCCGCTTGTGCTTTATTAATTATTATAATTACTATAATAAGTATGCTGGCGCACGCGTATCGCGTGTGCTATTTATAAATCACAAATTACCTCTCAGCTCTTGCTCTCTCTCAATCGCCTCAAACAAAGCTTTGAAGTTTCCTTTTCCGAAAGATTTAGCACCTTTTCTCTGAATTATTTCATAGAAAACGGTTGGTCTATCCTGAACAGGCTTAGTGAAAATTTGAAGTAAATAGCCTTCATCATCTCTATCCACCAAAATATTATTCTCTTTTATAGGCTCAATATCTTCATCTATTTCACCTACCCTTTCAAACAAATCATCATAATAAACCTCGGGGACACGCAAAAACTCTACTCCTCTTCTACGCATTTCGGATACAGTATCTACTATATCATCCGTGGCAATAGCGATATGCTGAACACCTGCACCTTTATAAAAATCAATATATTCTTCAATTTGAGATTTCTTTTTCCCTTCTGCTGGTTCGTTAATTGGGAATTTAATGAAACCATTCCCATTAGAAACTACTTTAGACATTAAGGCAGTATAATCCGTAGAAATATCCTTATCATCAAAAGTAATTAACAAGTTAAAGCCCATCACATCTCTATAGAAATCAACCCATTTGTTCATTTCACCCCATCCAACATTACCTACACAATGGTTCACATACTTCAAGCCTATTGGACTAGCGGGTAACTCACTTGTTTTTTCTACGAATCCTGGCAAAAACACGCCATTGTAGTTATGTCTATTCACGAAAGTATGAAGCGTATCTCCATATGTGTGAATTGATGCTACTGTTACTTCACCATGCTCATCTTTAATGGTTTTAGGTGAAGTATGTGATTTCGCTCCTCTTTTGGTAGTTTCATTGTAAGACAATTCAGCATCATCTACCCAAAGGGCTAAAACTTTTACGCCATCTCCGTGAAGATTTACATGTTGTGCTACCTCAGTGTCAGGTGCTAAAGAAGAGGTCAAAACCAAGCGGATTTTTCCCTGCTGCAACATATAAGAACACCTATCCTTAATTCCCGTTTCTGGTCCTGCATAGGCTTTCAACTCAAATCCAAAAGCTGTTTGGTAATACATAGCCGATTGCTTTGCATTCCCCACATAAAATTCGATGTAATCGGTGCCATTAATAGGCAAAAAATCCTGTTCCATAGTAGTTTAAATCGATTGCATTATTATTTCTTACTCAAAATTATGTTTTTTAGGCGGTATTTGAAATAAATCTCAAACTATTCCTAAATAGTTTTCCGTTTACTTGGAAGTTATTGGCAATCTAAAGAATTTTACGTTCAGAAAATAACAGCATTTAAGCATGATAGATATTAAAAGTTTAGACAAGGATTTGACAGCATTAGTAAAAGCAAAAATTGCTTTGAGCAAACTTACTTACGCTGACCAAGACTATGACAAAATTGAAGAAGAGCTTCACGATATGGAAGACGACTTTCAGGAAAATTATGGAGAGTATTTAGAAGAAGCATTAGCAGAGGTTCACGATGAATTCTGCCCAGATAATGATGTTTTACTTCCAATTGCCTATTTAGCTGATGAGTATATCGTTAAAGAAGATACAATTGACGTAGCTCCAGGACAAGGTGTTTTAGTTGAAGCAGATGATTTTGCAAGTTCAAAGGTAACCTTGGCTTTGGCTCCGCAGCCAACTAGAATTGTTCTTCAAGCTGGAAACGACCACAAAGAAGTGGTTTGGAGAGCTGAATAATTAAGTTTTTTGAATTTTAATACTCAAGGCACACGCGACACGCATGCGCCAACCAACTATTTTTATTAAAATAAAACGATCTTAAGAAATCCTTTTCTAATGCAGAGAAGGATTTTTCTTTTTACTAAAAGCAGATAGAAAGCTAGTGCACGCGTTTCGCGTGTGTCTTGTGTCCTTCATAAGCTTAAAGCTTTTCAATCTCAAATTAAAATCCTTCTCTAACCTATTTATCATTAGACCAAATGAAGTATTGCAAACGGTCATTTAAGCAATTCATCATTTTCTTTTATTAATTATTTCCATTTACCAATCATCCCTCTATATTTGCAGCGTTTCAAAAAATAAATAAAACTTATGAGCAATATTATCTGGATTGTCCCGATTCTCGGGATTGTGGGACTGATTGTTATGGCTATTAAATCCGCTTGGGTTTCGAAACAAGATGCCGGAGATGAAAGGATGACAGAATTAGCCGGCTACATAGCCAAAGGCGCTATGGCTTTTTTAAGAGCTGAATGGAAAGTGATGTTCTACTTTGTGGTAATTGCTGGTATTTTGCTAGCTTATTCAGGAACATTGGTTGAAACTTCCTCTCCTGTTATAGCAATTTCATTTATCATAGGAGCAGTATTTTCTGCATTTGCGGGTTATGTAGGAATGAATATCGCTACCAAAGCGAATGTTAGAACCACCCAAGCTGCAAAAACAAGCTTAGCTAAAGCCTTAAAAGTATCTTTCTCAGGAGGAACTGTAATGGGATTAGGTGTTGCAGGTCTTGCTGTTTTTGGAATGGGTATATTGTTTATCTTCTTATATAACATGTATGTAATCCAAACTGGTGGTGATGTAAACGGCTTGGAAATGGAAAAAGCACTAGAAGTATTGGCTGGTTTCTCTTTAGGAGCTGAGTCCATTGCCCTATTTGCTCGTGTTGGAGGTGGTATTTATACAAAAGCTGCTGATGTTGGAGCTGATTTAGTTGGAAAAGTAGAAGCAGGAATTCCTGAAGACGACCCAAGAAACCCTGCTACCATTGCAGATAATGTTGGTGATAACGTAGGTGATGTTGCAGGTATGGGTGCCGATTTATTTGGTTCTTATGTGGCTACTATTTTAGCTTCAATGGTTTTAGGAAGAGAAATTATCTCTGAAGATCAATTTGGCGGAATTGCCCCTATCCTTCTTCCAATGATAATTGCAGGTTTAGGATTAGTATTTTCTATAATAGGAACTTTGTTCGTGAAAGTTAAAAACGAAACGGACAGCGTTCAAAAAGCCCTTAATTGGGGAAACTGGTCTTCCATCATTTTGACTGTAGTAGCTTCATTCTTCTTAGTAGAATATATGCTTCCTGAAACTATGATCATTAGAGATTACTCTTTTACAAGTATGGATGTTTTCTGGGCTATTTTCACAGGTTTGATTGTAGGAGCCTTGATGAGTATCATTACAGAATATTATACTGCTATGGGCAGAAAGCCTGTTTTATCAATCGTTAAACAATCTAGCACAGGTGCTGCTACCAACATTATTGGCGGATTAGCAGTGGGTATGCAATCAACTGTTTTACCGATTTTAGTTTTGGCAACAGGCATTGTAGTTTCTTATTCTTTTGCTGGTCTTTATGGTGTGGCAATTGCTGCAGCAGGTATGATGGCCACAACTGCTATGCAATTAGCCATCGATGCATTCGGGCCAATTGCTGATAACGCTGGTGGTATAGCTGAAATGAGTGGTTTACCAGAAGAAGTAAGAGACAGAACAGATAATTTGGATGCTGTAGGAAATACAACTGCTGCAACGGGTAAAGGATTTGCCATCGCTTCTGCTGCCTTAACTGCATTAGCACTTTTTGCTGCTTTCGTTGGTATTTCTGGTATTGATTCAATCGATATCTATAAAGCACCAGTATTAGCTGCCCTATTTGTGGGTGGCATGATTCCATTTATCTTCTCTTCTTTAGCTATTGCAGCAGTGGGTAGAGCTGCCATGGACATGGTTCAGGAAGTAAGAAGACAATTCAAAGAAATGCCGGGTATTATGGAAGGTACCACTAAGCCTGAATATGAAAAATGCGTTGACATTTCTACCAAAGCTTCTATTCGTGAAATGATTTTGCCAGGAGCTATTGCTTTAATCACTCCATTACTGGTAGGATTTGGACTGAAAGGTGTTTTTGCTGATACTTCATCAGCCGAAATTCTTGGTGGTTTATTAGCTGGGGTTACCGTATCAGGTGTTTTGATGGGTATTTTCCAAAACAATGCTGGTGGTGCTTGGGATAACGCTAAGAAATCATTTGAAAAAGGTGTAGAAATCAACGGAAAGATGGAGTATAAAGGTTCTGAAGCTCATAAAGCGTCAGTTACTGGTGATACTGTAGGTGATCCTTTCAAAGATACTTCAGGTCCTTCAATGAATATTTTGATTAAATTAATGTCGATTGTGGCATTAGTAATCGCTCCTCATATTTCTGTTAAAGATCATAGCACTGCAGAAGTGCAGAAAGAATCTAAAGAAATAGTAGTTGAAAAAAGCGAAGTGATTCAAGCTGAGAAATAATTTCAATTTCAAATAAATTAATAATTTAAGGTTAGTCAGGTTTCTGGCTAACCTTTTTTACTTTTAATAAGTCTCAAAAATATTCTCCCACCAATTCCCAAAGCTTTTATTGTATTTACAGCAAATCATTTATATTTTGCTGTTACTTTTATAAGCATTACAACACTAATCCTAATGGCTGAAAAAAATTCTCAAGAAAATAGACCAAAAAAGAAGTTCTCGATTAAGAAATATATTCGTATAGATTTTAAAACCCTTCAAGGTAGAATTACCATCGGTTTTCTTTTGATGGGAGCATTTGCCATCATAATGTTAATTAACAGTAATTACTCATGGAATAATCAAGTAAACAAGAGTAAGGAATTAATTGCACTTAATAAAAATAGTAGTAGGCTAGCTGCTGAAGTTCAACAATTGGTAGACTTAACCACTATTTTATCTTTCAGATACATTAGCACAGAGGATGAGTTCTTTAAAAATGATATTGAGAACCGCTGGTTTAATGATATTTATCCTAAAGTGGATGAATTAGATAGTTTAGTTAGAGAATTTGGTAATGAAGAAGTAATTACATTCACAGAGGAACTAAATGCACATTTACCTAATATTAAAAGCAAACAAGGTGAAGCTATTTCAGATCTCAGTTATGAAAAGTTAAATAATGAGGAAGTTATTGATGATATTATGCATTTAACCTTTCTCATCAATAATATTAAAGATGAATTAGCAAATGCCGAGCAAGAATCCCTTCAAAGCATTAAAGAGGCTGAAAGTAATATCCCACTAATGCTTACCATAGAATTTATAATTGCTTTTATTATCAGTACAATAATTGCGCTCTATATCATACGAACTGTTTTACTGAGAATTAAATATTTGAAAGTAAATATTCGTGAATTAGCGCACGGTAATCTACCAGAGGAAATGAAAGAGTCAGAGGATGAATTGAACTCTATCATCAAAGCCTTAAATGAATTAACTACAAACCTTAAAGGGATCACAAGATTTGCTGATGAAGTCGGGAAAGGTGATTTCAGCAGTAATATTACTGTTTTTGATAATCAAGGGCATTTAGGTCAATCTCTTGCTGAAATGCGCAATAAACTTCAAAATGTAGCGGAGCAAGATAAAAGAAGAGTTTGGTTTAATGAAGGTATAGCCCAATTTGGAGATATTCTTCGTAAAAATGATGATAATATTGAGGATTTATCGGCTAAGCTTATCTCTGAGCTAGTTGAATATACAGACTCTATTCAAGGCTCTCTTTTCATTGTAAATAAAGAAGATGAAAAGAATGTAAAAATAGTGTTAAAAGGAGCTTATGCTTATCACAGACAGAAATTCCTAGAAAAGGAAATTGCTCCTGGACAAGGACTTGTCGGGCAATGTTATTTAGAAAAGGAATATATCTATTTATCTGAAATTCCAGAGAATTATGTTTCCATCCGTTCTGGTTTAGGACAGGCGAACCCAACCCACATTTTAATAAGTCCAATGAAATTGAACGAGGAAATATTCGGTATTATTGAACTGGCCTCATTCCACCCTTATGAAGATTACCATACTGAATTCATAGAGAAAGTTGGAGAAAGCATTGCTTCCACCATTCAAGGATTGCAAGTTTCTTTAGAGACCAAGAAACTCCTTGAAGAATCTCAAATGAGAGCCGAACAATTGCAGGCTCAAGAAGAAGAAATGCGTCAAAATGCAGAAGAATTAGAAGCTACGCAAGAAGAAATGGAAAGACAAAGCCGTGAAATGGGTGCTTTCAATCAAGCAGTTAGCATTTCAACCATGGTAGCTGAATTTGATAAAAATGGTAAAATCCTAGAGATCAACAGCCAATTAGAACTTCAAACTGGATGGGATAGTGAATACTTAATTGGTTTAGACAGAAAAAAACTATTCCTAGATGAGGAGGATAAAGATTGGAATCAAACATGGACTGAAATCACAGATAATATGTCGATGAGTAAATCAGCTAAATTGATTAATAAACAAGGGCAAGATATACCCGTGGTTGCGCATTGCATGCCTGTATCTGATGAACATGGAAATGCAGTAAAAATTGCTTGTATATTTATTAGGAAAGAAAAATTTTAAGAACATAATAAATTTAGCGCTGTTATAGAATTCTTAAAGCTTCCGACTTGAAAGAATTTGCACACCTTATAACATCAATAGATCAAAGCAATAAAACCAATGATAAGGTCAATGCTTTAAAAAGCTATTTTCATTTAGCCAATGACCAAGATAAAATCTGGACGTTGGCACTATTCACCCATCGGAAACCTAAAAGAACTGTTAATACAAGTTTGCTCAAAGAATGGGTAACTGAATGGACCCAAATACCAGAATGGCTTTTTGAGGAATCTTATCACGTAGTGGGTGATTTAGCGGAAACCATTGCACTTTTGTTAACTTCCAATGGTGTAGAGAACAAAGAAGTTGATAATCCTCTCTCCTACTATATAGAAACTTTAATTAGCCTTAGAGAAAAAAGTATTGAAGAGAAAAAACAGCAGCTTCAAATCATTTATGAAGAATTAGACTCACAAGAAAGATTCGTATTCACTAAAATCATGACTAGTGGATGGCGAGTAGGTGTTTCACAAAACCTGATCACCAAGGCTTTGAGCGAAGCATTTGAAATTGATAAAGCAATTATTGCCCATCGATTAATGGGTGATTGGAGCCCTGAAAACTATACATTCCAAGAACTTATATTAGAAGAAAGCCAAAATGATTTAGCTTCTCGCCCCTATCCTTTTTATTTAGCCCATCCAATAAAAACAGAGGATATCCAGAAAGATTTAAACCCAATTGAATGGCAAGCAGAATGGAAATGGGATGGAATCCGAGGACAAATTATTAAAAGAAATGATGAGGTTTTCATCTGGAGCCGAGGTGAAGAATTAGTAACTGAAAAATTCCCTGAGCTTGCAGAAATGGCTGAAAAACTACCCAATGGAACAGTCTTAGATGGAGAAATCACCGCTTATGAAAATGGTGAACCCCTTTCCTTTGGAGTGTTACAAACCAGAATTGGAAGAAAAAACATTACCAAAAACTTATTAAAAAAAGCTCCAGTAGTATTTATTTGCTATGATTTAATTGAAAACCAAGGGAAAGATATAAGGACTGAAGCCTTATCATTTAGAAACCATCTTTTAAAGGAGCTTTTATCAGAAATTAATAATCCAATTCTTTTAGCTTCTGAAAGCATTGAGTTTTCTGATTGGAAAAAATTAATTGAAATTCGTAAAAAATCCAGAAGCCTAAAAACAGAAGGCTTAATGCTTAAGAAAAAGGATTCCGTTTATGAAGCTGGGAGGAAAAGAGGAAGTTGGTGGAAATGGAAAATTGCACCCCTCACCATTGATGGCGTCATGATTTATGCCCAAAAAGGCCACGGAAGAAGAGCTGATTTATATTCTGATTATACGCTGGCAGTTTGGAATGAAGAGGAACTGATACCATTTGCCAAGGCTTATTCCGGTTTAACCGATGCAGAAATGAAAAAAGTGGATGCCTTTGTGAAGAAAAATACCAAAGAGAAATTTGGTCCCGTAAGAACCGTTAAGCCTGAACTAGTTTTTGAAATAGCATTTGAAGGCATTCAAGCTTCTAATAGGCACAAATCTGGCATAGCACTTCGATTTCCACGTATAAAAAGATGGAGACAAGATAAACCTATCTCTGAAGCCAATAAATTAAGTGACCTGCAAGAACTCTTAGAAAAATATGGATAAGCGTATAAAAGCAGGTGTCAATTGGTTTGAAAAAAGGGATTGGAAACCATTTCCCTTTCAAATTGAAACTTGGGAGAATTTCCTACAAGGCCATTCTGGCTTACTTAATGCGCCAACAGGTAGCGGAAAAACTTATGCACTTTGGATTGGCTATTTGATTTCCAAACTCAATCAAAAACCAGAAAAGGGATTAAAGTTCTTATGGATATTACCCTTAAGAGCATTGTCAAAAGATATTCAATCCGCCATGCAGGAGGCTGCTCATGATTTTGGCTTCGATTGGAAAATTGAAATCAGAACGGGAGATACATCCACAAAAGACCGTCAAAGACAAAAGAGAACACCTCCAGATTGCCTAATTACCACTCCCGAAAGTTTACACTTGATGTTAAGCCAGAAAAACTCAACGGATTATTTCAAAAATCTGGAAGCCGTGGTGGTAGATGAATGGCATGAACTTTTAGGTAGTAAAAGAGGAATTCAAGTAGAATTAGTACTTTCTTCTTTTAAAGAATTAAGTGAAAACCAATTGAAAATATGGGGCATTTCAGCTACGATTGGGAATTTGCCAGAAGCTCAAAAAGTATTACTGGGTTCAGATGAAAGGGACGGAAAATTCATCAGTGCCAATCTGGATAAAGAAATCAAAATTGAATCTATTTTACCTGATGAAGTGGAAAAATATCCCTGGGCTGGGCATTTAGGAATTAAGCTAATAGATAAAGTTCTACCTATCATTCACGCCAATAAAACCACATTAATCTTTACGAATACCCGTTCTCAAACAGAAATATGGTATCAGCAATTATTGAATAAAGACCCTGAATTAGCCGGAGCCATTGCCATGCATCATGGTTCCTTGAATAATCAAATTAGGACTTGGGTTGAGGAAGCACTTCATAGCGGACAAATTAAAGTAGTCGTTTGTACTTCCAGTTTAGATTTAGGAGTGGATTTTCGTCCTGTTGATACTATTATTCAAGTTGGCGGTTCCAAAGGAGTGGCTCGATTTGCGCAAAGAGCCGGAAGAAGTGGCCACCGACCTGGGGAAATAAGCAAGATTTATTTCTTGCCTACACATTCATTAGAATTAATAGAAGGAGCTGCTTTAAGAACTGCAATTCAGGAAAAGGATTTTGAAGCCAGAATCCCAATTCAAATGGCTTTAGATGTGTTGTTACAATTTATGGTAACCTTGGCCGTGGGTGATGGATTTGAGCCAGATAAACTCTATAATCAAATAAAGAACACATTTTGCTATCAAAAATTAACTAAAAAGGAATGGGACTGGCTTTTAAGCTTTTTGAAAACTGGTGGTGAAAGTCTATCAGCATATGATGAATACCACAAAACCATTGCAGAAGATGGAAAAGTAAAAGTCTTCAACAAAAGAATGGCTATGCGGCACCGCTTATCCATTGGCACAATCGTGGGTGATCAGGTATTGAATGTAAAATATGTAAAAGGAGGACATCTTGGAACCATCGAAGAATATTTCATTAGCAAATTAAAGCCTGGTGATGTGTTTTGGTTTTCAGGTAAAGCTTTAGAATATGTCAGGTTAAAAGACATGACCGTTCAGGTTAAGAAAAGTAACAGAAAAACTGGTCAGATTCCACAATGGATGGGTGGAAGAATGCCTCTCTCCTCTCAATTATCTTTTCACATTAGGCAAAAGCTTGAGAAGCTGAGAAAGAATGTATTAGATGAAATTGAACTTCTTAAAATCCAGCCTTTAATTGAAAGACAAATGCAACTTTCAATAGTACCTAAAGCTGATGAATTATTAATAGAATCAGTTATTTCAAAAGAAGGTTTCCATATTTTCATATTCCCTTTTGAAGGTCGATTCATTCATGAAGTACTTGCAGGCTTAATTGCTTATAGGATTAGCGTTTCCCAACCTATCACATTCTCCATTGCCATGAATGACTATGGCTTTGAACTCTTAACAGATGATGTTTTCGATTTTGAAGAAATATTATCACTAGATTTATTCTCTCTAAAAAATTTAAAAGATGATATCTTATTGGGAATTAACGAAACCGAAATGGCGAAACGAAAATTTAGAGACATAGCTTCCATTTCTGGCTTGATTTTTAGAGGATTTCCTGGAAAAAACATAAAAGAAAAACATATTCAAGCTTCTTCATCTATTTTATTTGATGTATTCTCTGAATATGAACCACAAAATTTATTGTTAAAGCAAGCGCATAGAGAAGTAATTCAACAACAATTGGAAGAAGAAAGGTTATTAAAATCATTAAGGAAAATTAACAATCAAAAAATTATTTATAATAAAACCAGTAAACCCACTCCTTTTGCATTTCCTATCATGGTAGATAGGTTAAGAGAAAAGTTTTCTACAGAAACAATAGAAGAAAGAGTGGCAAAAATGCAGTTACAATTAGAAAGTTTATAATTTTAATTTTACATTTGACATTAAACCATTTTATAAAAGATGAAAAAAATAAGTTTATTAGTACTATTTATCGGTATTAGTTTTGGTGTACTAGCGCAGTCAGAGGTTACAGGGAAATGGAAAACCATTGATGACGAAACAGGCAAAGAAAAGAGTATAGTAGATATTTATGAAAAAGATGGAAAGATTTATGGTAAAATCACCAAACTTTTCAGAGGGCCAGATGAGGAGCAAGATCCAATTTGTGATGTTTGCCCAGGAGACAGAAAAGACAAAAAAATCATAGGTATGGAAATCATCCGTGGAATGGAATGGGATGATAGCGATGATAGGTATGAAGATGGTGAAATCATGGATCCAAAAGATGGTGAAACTTATGATTGTGTGATCTGGAGAGAAGGTGAGGAATTGAAAGTAAGAGGTTATGTTGCCTTTTTCTACAGAACTCAAACTTGGGAAAAAGTAAATTGATCAATTGGAAATCCAATTAGCAGGAGAAAAATTACTGCTTTCAGAAGATAAAATCATTTATTGGTCAAAACAGCAAACGGCATTTATTGCTGATTTCCATTTAGGAAAAACTACGCATTTCAGGAAATCTGGTATTGCTGTCCCTATGGCTATTATAACAGCAGAAATTGACCGGATTGAAAATATCATATCAAAATTTCGCCCGAAAAGAATTTTCTTTTTGGGCGATTTATTTCATAGTGACCTGAATCATGAATGGAATATCTTCAATGAATTCTTAGAACAACATCCAACAATTGAATTCATTCTTATTAAAGGAAATCATGATATCTTAAATGATGCGGTTTATAAACTTAGCCATCTTAAAATTGAAGAGGAACCATTTAACCTAACGCCTTTTGTTTTAAGTCATCATCCATTGGATAAAAAAGAACTAAAGCAAGAAGACTTAAATATTTGCGGGCATATCCATCCTGGTATCAGCATAAAAGGAAAAGGAAGATCCTATTTAAAACTTCCCTGCTTTTATCTGGAAGGTAATCAATTGGTCTTACCTGCATTTGGAAGATTTACAGGATTGGCAAAAATAAAACCTAGTAAAGCAAGTAGTATTTTTGCTGTTTTGAATGAATCTGTAAAAAAAGTTGGTTGAAGAAATTGCTTCATTCATAAACTACTTATTGCTTTGTAAGAAATCAAAGCCTTTTACATTCGAATATTTATAATTTTTTGCGTATTATTATAATAATTTTCAAGTCAGGGGTTACCAAATCACTCTGAGTAGTATTAACAAATGAAATTAACAGACAGTCAAATTATACAACGCATCAAACTGGGTGATGAATCTGCTCTAGATTACCTCTATGAGCAAAACTACAAGATGATGTTGCGAATGATTTTGAGGAATAACGGCACAGAGCAAGAGGCTTTGGATGTTTTTCAAGATGCTTTGATAGTTTTTTGGCAAAAAGCTATGGATGTTAATTTCGAACTGACCTCAAAAATCAGCACTTACCTTTATAGTGTTTGTAAAAACTTATGGAGAAAAGAACTGGATCGTAAAAAGAAATTTGAGGACAGTGATAAAGAAGAAAGTGAATATAACCAATTAGAAAATCAAGAGATGGTGAAAATCATCCATGATTGCATAAATGAATTGGGAGATTCATGTAAGCAAATATTAAGTTACCATTATTTTGATGGGCTATCAATGGATCAGATAGCTAAAAAAATGGGACTTGCTAATAGCGATACAGCTAAAACAAAAAGATATAAATGTAAAAAAAGGCTGGATGATCTAATTCGTTCAAGATACAAAGCCAGCGATTTTTTAGACCAATAATTATGAGTGAAACCAATTATTTTCGCTTAATAGAAGCATATTTTGAGGGGAACATCTCCCCTGCTGATAAAGCTATGCTTGATGCTAAAATCAACTCAGATCCATTAGTGAAAGCTGAATTCGATTTACAACAAAACATTGTTACTGGAATTTCTAATGCCAGAAAACTAGAACTAAAATCAAGATTAGCCTCAATTGACCTCCCTACGCATACAGGATTTTTAACTGGTAGTGCTGTGAAATGGCTAGCAGGTACAGTTGCAGGTGTAACCATATTTGGAAGTGTTTTATATTGGTCATTAATTTCATTTGATAATAATATCAAACCTGTAGACATTAGCTTAAATGATGAAATAGTATTTAACCATCCATCTTTAATTAGTTTCCCTGAATTAGCTGAAAAAGAAATGGTTGTCAAAGTGGAAAAGGATTTAAATACAAATTCTGCAAAAACCATAAAAGAAGAGAATACGAAACTTGAAGTAGCTGAAAATGAAACTGATGCAACTGCTAAAGTTCAGCCTCAAGCTTTGATGTCATATGAAGATGATATACTCTTCACCAATCAAAACAATGATGAAGAGTTAGAGAATCTAGAAAGTCGTGAAGTAGCTCATAATAGAGCTGATAAAACAGAAATAGAATTCTTAGATGCTATAGAAGATAAGGGTAACTTCCATTATCGTTACTTTAACTCAAAGTTATATCTTTATGGTGATTTTGATGAAATGCCTTATCAAATTATAGAATTGAATGATAAAGGCAAAAAGCAATTATTCTTAAGCCATAATGATGAAGTATATAGCATAAAAGATAATACGACAGAAGTAACCGAATTAAGAAAAATTCAAAACGAAATGCTGAAAATGGAAATTCAGCTTATAGTGGAAGAATAAATTCAATCCTAAGGATAAAAATACTAAAAAGCTTTTCATGAAAATGGAAAGCTTTTTTTGGTTTTTTACCAATTTAATAAGCTAAGCATAAATAAATTCTTATTTTTGAACTTTCAAATATGAGCAAAGAGAAAAAATATAGAAAGAAGAAGAAATTAGGGCACTATCCCTTCATTAGTGTTATTTTAAGTATGACATTAGCCCTTTTTATTTTGGGTTTATTTGCTCTCCTAATTACTACAACTACTTCCCTTACAAAAGTTATTCAACAAAATGTTGAAATGCAGGTTTATCTGCAATCAAATCTCTCTGAACCTCAGCAACTAAGGGTCAGTAAATCTTTAGCTTCAAGGGAATATGTTCTCAATGAAGAAAATATAGAACCCATTCGATTCATTTCTAAAAAAGAAGCTGCAGAAAAATTCATAGAAGAAACTGGAGAGGATTTTATGCAATTTTTAGGAGACAATCCATTAAAGGATGCTTATATCGTGAAAATTTCTCCAGAATATCATTCCTCTGAAAAAATGGCAGCGGTACAAAAAGACATTGAAAATATAAATGGTGTTTTTGAAGTAATTTATACCGATAATATGGTTCAAAGTATAAATGAAAATATTACCAAAATAAGTATCGTTCTTTTAAGTATATCCATTCTGTTATTTATAGTGATTGGAATTCTTATCAATAATACTATCAAATTAGCTCTATTTTCTCAAAGATTTTTGATTAGAAGCATGCAATTGGTAGGTGCTACTAAAGCATTTATCAGAAAGCCATTTATTTATCGTTCGATATTACACGGGATTATTTCTGCATTTATTGCAGGAGGATTGCTATTTGGATTATTGACTTACGGAAGTCAAAAACTTGAAGGATTAGCTGAATTACAAAATCAAGAAATGCTATTGATTATTTTAGGTGGTTTATTAATCACAGGTATTTTTATTGCAAGTTTTAGTACATATAGAGCCATGCAAAAATATATGGCAATGTCTTTAGATGAGTTATATTAAATTAAACCATTTATTAAAAGTTGTAAAAAGTATCTGATAATCTTTATTATTTTGTTTAAATATATTTTTGGTACCATATAAATACTTTTATGTCAGAAAAAAAGAAATTAGCATTCGGGAAAAGCAATTATATTTTGATGATTGCAGGAATACTAACACTGATCATAGGTTTCATTATCATGACCCTAGATAAAGAGCAATACGGCTTTGGGTTTTTAGGATTAACACTTGGACCTATTATCGTCTTCATAGGCTTCATGATTGAAATATTTGCTATCCTAAAGAAGCCTAAGCAGTAAAAATGGGATTATTAGAAGCTATTATCCTAGGTATAATCCAGGGTTTATCTGAATTTTTACCAGTTAGCAGTAGTGGACACCTTGAAATTGGTGCAGTTCTATTAAATGCTCATACTTCCGAAAGTTTATTATTTTCAGTATTGGTTCATGCCGCTACTGCCCTATCTACCATAATAGTTTTTAGAAAAGACATAGCTAATATCTTCAAAGGAATATTCACATTCAAATGGAATGAATCCTACGATTTTGCTGCGAAAATTGCCCTGTCAATGATCCCTATTGCAATAATCGGTGTTTTCTTTGAAGAGCAAGTAGAAAGCTTTTTTACGGGTAATTTATTATTGGTGGGATGTATGTTACTGGTAACGGCTATCTTACTAGCCTTTACTCAAACTGTTAAAGACAAACAAGGAGGGCCTGTTAAATATTGGCAAGCCATCATAATTGGCTTAGCTCAATCTATTGCTATTCTACCAGGTATTTCACGTTCAGGTGCTACTATTGCTACTGCTTTGCTGATAGGAGTGAATAAAGAAAAAGCAGCCAGATTTTCGTTTTTAATGGTCTTAATCCCAATTTTAGGTGCATCCTTTCTTAAAGTATTAGATTATATTGAAGCACCTGCAGCAGCAAATCAAACAGGTGGATTTGTGTTATTTATGGGCTTTCTAATGGCTTTTATTGCTGGTTTATTCGCTTGTAAAGCCATGATCAAAATTGTAAAAGAAGGAAAATTGATCTATTTCGCAATCTATTGCGCTATTATAGGAAGTATAGCCATTATAAGTCAATTAATATGAGTGAAATTATTAATGATTACAATGAGGGAAAGGTTCTGTTGATTGATAAGCCACTTAATTGGACTTCCTTTGATGTGGTGAAAAAACTAAAATTTGCTCTAAAAGTAAAAAAAATCGGACATGCGGGTACTTTGGATCCGCTGGCAACAGGATTGCTTATTCTGTGTACCGGTAAAATGACCAAATCAATTGAAAAATATCAGGCCCAAGAAAAAGAATATACCGGAGAATTCACCTTAGGCTATACCACCCCTTCTTACGATTTAGAAACCGAACCTGAGTTTCAAAGTAAAACTAACCATCTAAAGCTAGAAGACGTAAATAAAGCAACACAGCATTTTGTTGGAGAAATAGAACAAACTCCCCCTATTTTTTCAGCTGTTAAAACCGGAGGGAAAAGAGCCTATTCTTTGGCAAGAGAAGGAAAAGAAGTTAAATTAAAATCAAGAGTTGTAACTATCAGTGAATTTGAAATTACTGATTTTGATGAGAATCGCGTTTCTTTTAGAGTTCGTTGCTCTAAAGGAACTTATATTCGAAGTTTAGCTCATGATTATGGAGAAAAATTAGGTGTAGGTGCCTATTTATCAGCATTAAAAAGAACAAAAATCGGTGATTTTTCCGTTGATGATGCTGAAAACTTAAATGAATTTGTGAAAAATAATAAAGTCAACACAAATGATCGTCCATGACGGATTTGAAAATTTAGAAGGCATCAAAAATGCAGTGGTAACAATCGGTACTTTCGATGGTATCCATCTTGGGCATCAAGAAATAATCAGCCGTATAATAGAATTAGCCAAATCAGTAGATGGTGAAACTGCCCTAGTTACTTTCTGGCCACATCCACGGTATGTTTTGAGTTCAAATCATGAGGATATGAAACTGCTCACCACTTTTGATGAGAAAGCAGAAATTCTTGCTCAACTTGGTTTAGACCATATTGTTAGAATTAACTTTACAAAAGAATTTTCTCAATGGACTTCAGAACAGTTTATTCAAAGAATTATCATTTCTGCTCTTCATACCAAAAGATTAGTGATTGGATATGATCATAGATTCGGGAAAGACAGAGAAGGAGGATTTGAGCATTTAAAAAAACATTCTGATAGATACGGTTTTCAAGTGGAAGAAATATCCAAACAAACCATTGATGATGTAGGTATTAGTTCTACAAAAATAAGAAATGCAGTTGATGCAGGAAAAGTAGAGTTAGCCCATGATTTTTTAGGCAGGTTTTATGAAATCAATGGTGAAGTAGTGAGTGGCGATAAAATAGGTAAAACGCTAGGTTTTGCTACTGCTAATATTAAAATAGAAGAGTCTTACAAATTAGTACCTGCTGATGGTGCTTATGCCGTTATAGCCGAGATAAAAAGTAAGCAATATAAAGCAATGCTCAATATTGGCTACAGACCAACAGTTGATGGTAAGTCAAAGAAAATTGAAGCCAATTTATTTGATTTTAGTGATGAGATTTATGGAGAAAAAATCAAAATCAGCTTTATCAAAAGATTGAGGGACGAGATAAAATTTGATTCAAAAGATGAATTGAGCAATCAATTACAGAAGGATAAAGAAAAAGCAATGCAAATCCTTAATCAACATCATTGAAACAATTAAATTAGTTAACTTAGAGTTAGATTATATGTAATCAGCTTGGTATTAAACATAAAAATATGATTAATAAAGTAGTTAAAAATGCAAATGAAGCAGTAAAAGACGTACCAGATAATGCCGTCTTAATGTTAGGAGGCTTTGGATTATGTGGTATTCCGGAAAACAGTATCCAGGGACTTTTAGATACTAAAGTGAAAGGGCTTACTTGTATCTCTAATAATGCTGGGGTAGATGATTTCGGGATAGGCTTATTGCTAAAAACTCATCAAGTAAAAAAAATGATTTCCTCCTATGTAGGTGAAAATGCTGAGTTTGAAAGACAGCTATTGTCAGGAGAACTGGATGTTGAGCTTATTCCTCAAGGAACTTTAGCAGAACGCGTTAGAGCTGGTGGAGCTGGAATTCCTGCATTTTATACGCCAGCAGGATTTGGAACTGAAGTGGCTGAAGGGAAAGAAACCCGCGAATTTGACGGCAAAATGTATTTGTTAGAAAAAGGCTTAGTTGCAGATTTTGCTTTGGTGAAAGCCTGGAAAGGTGACACAGCAGGAAACTTGATTTTTAAAGGTACTGCAAGGAATTTTAATCCAATGATGGCAGCCGCAGGTAAAATCACAATTGCTGAAGTTGAGGAGTTAGTTCCTGCAGGAGAACTTAACCCAAATGAGATTCATACCCCGGGAATCTACGTTCAGCGTATTTTTGAAGGTAAGAATTACGAAAAAAGAATTGAACAAAGAACTGTAAGATCTTAAGATATGGCACTAGATAAAATAGGAATAGCAAAAAGAATAGCTCAGGAGGTTCAGGATGGAATGTATATCAATCTAGGAATTGGCATCCCTACCCTAGTGGCCAATTATATTCCTGATGCATTGGATGTTGTATTACAATCTGAAAATGGTCTTCTAGGTATTGGCCAATTCCCTACCGAAGATGAAGTAGATGCCGACTTAATAAATGCTGGAAAGCAAACCATCACTATGAGAGATGGCTCTGTTTTATTTGACTCATCTGAAAGTTTTGCCATGATTAGAGGTGGACATGTAGACTTAACCATTTTGGGTGCGATGGAAGTTTCTGAAAATGGTGATATTTCAAACTGGAAAATTCCAGGCAAAATGGTGAAAGGAATGGGTGGAGCAATGGATTTAGTGGCCTCAGCCAAAAATATTATTGTAGCCATGCAACACACTAGTAGAAGCGGTGAATCAAAGCTTTTAAAAGAATGTAGCTTGCCTATTACAGGATTGCAATGTGTCAGAAAAATTGTGACAAATTTAGCTGTATTAGAAGTACAAGATGGTGGTGGATTTAAGTTGCTGGAAAGAGCACCTGGAGTTTCAGTAGATGAAATTAAAGAGGCAACTGCAGGAAAATTGATAGTAGAAGGTGACGTAGCAGAAATGAAAATTGATTAATGATGAACAGATTTAATTTATTAAATATAATATTAGTATGTGGGGTATTGGTATTCAATTCATGTAAGGATAAAAATGACAATTTTGTATTACCATCCATTGAAGAAGATGTTGAATTAGGAGCTCAAGTAGCAGAAGAAATTGAAAATGACCCTGATCAATTCCCTATTTTAGATGAAGCTGAATATTCAGAAGCTTATACTTATTTAAACAAGCTTCTTGATTACATTTTAACATCTGGAGAAGTACAGTATAAAGATGAGTTTGTCTGGGATATTCATATTATAGAAAATGATTCTGTATTAAATGCATTTGCTACGCCTGGTGGTTATTTATATGTCTATACAGGTTTAATTAAATATTTAGATCAGGAAGATGATTTAATGGGTGTTTTGGGTCATGAAGTTGCTCATTCTGATTTAAGGCATACTACTAGAAATATCCAAAGGCAATACGGCATAAATGTTATTTTACAATTAATAACGGGAGAAAATCCAAGTCAACTTGAACAGATTGCAGGTCAAATTGCGGGTACTGCAGCAGGTTTAAGTTTCTCAAGAGCTTTTGAAGAAGAAGCAGATGAAAGGTCAGTAGAATATTTGGCTAATACTCCTTATGCATGTAATGGTGCATATTCTTTCTTTCAAAAGTTGTTAGATGAAGGTCAAACAGGAGGCACACCTGAGTTTTTAAGCACGCATCCTGACCCTGAAGATAGAGTGGAAGATATAAATGTAAAAGCAGATGAAATAGATTGTGATACCACTCCCCTAGCACCTGCATCATATGAGGATTTCAAAAACATGTTACCTCAATAATTAAAGTTTTATAAATAACAGATTGAAATAGTAATAATGAAAAAATCGAACATTAATTTCGAAATAGACTTAGATAAAGATAATGTCCCTGAAAAAATTCATTGGAGCGCTACTGATGCCGGTGAGGAATTAACGGAAACAAAAAGTATTAGCATTTCACTTTGGGATCATGTACAGAAAAATTCCATGAGAATTGATTTATGGACCAATGACATGCCTGTAGATGAAATGAAAAGGTTTTATATAGATTGTCTTGGTGGAATGGCACAAAGTGTCTTAAATTCAACAGGAGATGAATTTATGGCAGAAGAAATGAATATGCTCTGTGAGAAACTCGTGAAACATCTTGAAAAAGAGATGAGAGAACAAAAATAATAGCAAGGTGGCCTACTAGGTCACCTTTTTTACTTCAAAACATGTCCTGCCAAAATCTTTTGTACTTCATAAACATCGACTGACTTATTGAATTCTGTTTCAACAATCGGATATTGCTGACCATTAATCCAAACCTTTAAAGTTGCTTTTGAATCAAATGATTTTTTGGAATCCACACCAAAGCTAGCTATTTGAGAATAAGGTAAAGAGGTATATTCAATGCCACTGTCTTCTCCTTTCCTCACTTCAATATAAATTAAGCGCTTATTTGTAAAAATAAAGGTATCTTCTTTAATTTTGAAGCCTACTTCAATTTCTTCAGAATTCAAAAGTATCCTGTTGTAGTCCTCTGCTAATTTAACGGATTCGATAACTCCCGAATTCGAAGTAAAAGCTGAAAAAAGTCCCATATTATTATATTTAAATAGATTCAATATTTAATACGAGGAAATCAATAAAGGGTATGACTTATGTAGAATTATCTCTCTCCAGCAATTTGATTTTTATAATCCATTAACAGAAAAAAGCCAAAACTGAGTCTCCTGACCTTCATTAAAATTATCATCGGATACAAATAATAAACTTTTTCTCCCATCAGGAAAATCTGGACCGAAGGTCATGCCTTCAATATTATCTATTTTTTGACTGTAATCAGAAAAATCTATTATTTGCTTTTTTGAAACAGGAGAATATTTCTGATTGGCCAATGAACCAATATGCTTGATATCAGTAGCATTAATAATTTCTATTTCAAATATTTTAATAAAATTCCCGACTCCAGTAGTATAGGATCTTTCCATTATCCAAAGTTTATTCTGCTCTATAAATAATATTTCAGGCACTGAATTTATGTAAAAAGCATCTTCAGGATCAGGTTTTTGGTTTAAAGGACTGATATTATAAGCATATTGATTGAGAACAACATCATTTTTGATGTCATGACGTACTAACCGAACAGGATACTTTCCTTCTTCAAAACCCGGAACCTCACCATCTTCTTTCAGAGGTAATTCATTAGCATACCAAATAATGGTATCATTCTCAAAGCTGACACTTTCAAAACCTCCATTTACTCTTAACCCCTTATTATCATTAAAATTGAAAATATCAGGAACATTTACCTCAGAAAGAAATTCACCATTTCTATTTATTTCCCAGATAAAAGGATCGATCCATGATTTAGTTCTGCCACCTTCGCTAGTATAAACAAAGGAGTTGCTTGAAGGTCTATATCTTATGGATTCAGGGTCAAGTTCATTTTCTTCAAATACTTCACCTTCTTTATTTTTTAAAAAGATGGTTTCTTTAAATTCATATTGATTTATTCCCGAAGTATCAAAATCAATTTCTACTTCATACATCCTAGCGGATGAATACTCAGATCGATCATCAGAAATAATTATATAACGACTGTCACCTAAAAAATCAATAGAAGAAAAACCTCCTATGTAAGTGCTGTCAATCATCTTATCATTTTCAACTACAATTTTATCAATAAATTGAATTGAAACCTTAGAATTTATTTGTTTGCTATCAGTTGTTGTGCAAGAAAAGTTTAAAATCAAAAATGACATTAAACCATAAAATAAGTACTTTAACATAAAATTAAATAGAACTTAAAAAATATTTGAACAAAATTAATATAAAATAAATGCTTTAAGCCTTTTTAAAGACACTTTTTAAATAGTATTCAATATTTTAATAGATAGAATTATTAAAATTAAAATAGGAAAGCCATAGTTATTGAAAATAAAAGAATTAGCTTTGTAAAAATTAAAATTATTATAATGAATAAAGGAACAGTAAAATTCTTTAATGATTCAAAAGGATTTGGATTTATTATTGACGAAAGCACACAACAAGATTATTTCGTACATGTATCAGGTCTAATTGATGACATTAGAGAAAATGATGAAGTTGTTTATGAACTTCAAGACGGAAAAAAAGGTTTAAATGCAGTGAATGTGAAATTAGCTTAATTGATAAATATACATTTTTAGATCATTTAATTGAATCAAGGTTTCTCAAATTTGAGAAACCTTTTTTTTTGCCCAATAATTATTAATTTGAATTTCAACTAAACATAGATCTATTCTTTAAGTTTAAAGAAGTAAATCAAAAGTATTTTTATGAATTGGAATGACGTAATCAAATTTGCAAATAATGGGAGCCCTCAGCCTCCAAAAAGAGTAGAAAAAACCGATAAAGAGTGGAAATCTTTATTGACACCAGAGGAGTATCAGGTAACTAGAAAAAAAGGAACTGAAAGAGCTTTTTCTGGAGAATATTGTGAAGCTCATGAAGCAGGACAGTATGCCTGCAGATGTTGTGGCATAACGCTGTTTGATTCTACACTTAAATTCGATTCAAGCTCAGGTTGGCCAAGCTTTACTGAACCCTTTGAAAATAATGTGATAAATTATGAAAAGGATGAAACTTTTGGAATGGTGAGAGTTGAAGTTTTATGCAATATTTGTGATGCTCATCTCGGACACGTTTTCCCAGACGGCCCTGAACCCACAGGTTTAAGATATTGTATTAATTCAGCATCTATCAAACTAGTGAAATAACACCTTAAAATTAGGCTGCTAATCCTCTCTATTACGTATTAATAATAAAACATAAAGATGAATTATATAAAACAACTTTTTACTTACGTTTTACTATTTACCTCATTTCTTTTTCTTGTTTCATGCACTTTAGAAAAGAAAATTATTGGCACTTGGCAAATAGAATCTTATTCAGAAGAATCTGGGGATGGCAGTAACGCAAATGCAAAAAACATTGGGACAATCCATCTTGATAAAAAAGGAACAGGTTCAAATGATTTATCTTATAGAATTTTAGGTAATGAGAGAATTGAAAATTCTGATTTTACTTACAACATAAGCGATGAAAACATTACCATTAAAACCGATGGAGAAAGTGAATTAGCAAAATCCTAGATTATAATTGAAGGTAAAAGAAACTATCAAAAGTGGAAATCCACTGATGGAAAAGGAAATGTTCAAACCTTAATTTTGAAAAAAGATTAATCCAAAGAGTAAATTATCGAATAAGGTTAACAAAGGAAGTTCCTAAGTTATCAGCTACAATTTTCTTGTATTTCACACTTTCTTTAAACTCAGGAGTAAGAAATTCTTCCCAAGCAGATGTCCAGTCGCTTCCTTTGGGGAAAATAAAACCTAGCTGATCTTCTAATTCATTTAACGGAACTGGATGTCTAGTGACATTCATTTTCTTTCTTACAGCATCAAAATATTCAGTAAAATCAATCAATGTAAAATACTTATCATTACCTCTTAGCTTTGTATTGACCTCACTGCCAGAATTAGCATACTCAATTGTTAAATCAGGGAAATACTGATCCGCTATCTTTTTCAAATATTTCTCATGAGTAGAGCCTTTTATAATAACAGCTTTATAGCCCTCAAAATTAGACGCCATGCTAGAAAAGTCACTTAGTTTTCCTGCCTCCTGATTTGACAACAAAACTGACGGATTATTCATATAGGCTGGGCTAAAATCTATATATTTTTTACGGTCACTAGTGATACTGGTATTACATACTCCCATTATATTTTTACTATTTTTCACAGTACTTATGAAATTCGTAAAAACAGGGACTTTCTTTTCAAAATTAAAATTGAGCGTAACATTATGTTTTTCATTAACATAATTCTTGAACTCTTCCATAATATCAATGCAAACTCCTTGCATTTTACCATTTTCCTCATATACCAGCCCAGGGGTTTGATAATATACACAGGTCAATTCACCTTTACCAGATTTTTTTACATCAGCCCAACTGCTACCAGTTAGTTGGCTAAAGCCCATAGAAATATTAATACCAATTAAAAAAGTAAGGCAAAAAGAGTAAAATTTCATAGCAATGTAGTTTACAAAAAACTAATATAATGAAATGTTAATATATTAACAATCTTTAGCTTAAGCATGTCTAACGCCCATCAAATCTAACTCTGGGATATATTGCAGATTTTCATTCTGAATGGCATCTGGAACAAATACGAATTTTTTGTCGAAAATTTGATCTAGAATATAATAGCTCACCCAGTACTCATTGTTGAGTTGAAATAATTATGGTTGTATAGGTTCAATTCTTGCGTAGCTCTGTTCCTCCACCTTTCCGATCATATGCCGCAATATTGAGGTTTCTTTTGCTTTTCCATCTATCGTACCATAGCCTTTGGAAGTGATTAAAACGGTCTCCAACTCAATCAAATTTTTATTAATCAAATAAACATCCCATTGAGCATCTCCATCTTTTTTAGATTGGGTAATCACCAATTCTACACCTGTTACTGGTGAAAAATCAATATCCTTTTTCATTCTTGTCTAATAGTTTCATTTCAAACAATTCTGCAATATGTTGCTTCAACTTATTGCTTACTTCCTGCATATCTTGCTTCTTACCTAGTTCTGCTTCCATAGAAGTAACGGCTTTATCATCTATACCACATGGGATGATATTCTTAAAGTAATTAAGATCAGTATTTACATTGAATGCAAAACCATGCATTGTCACCCATCTACTGGATTTCACTCCTAAAGCACATATCTTTCGTGGATTTTTAGCTCCTTCTTCAAAATCAATCCAAACACCTGTTAATCCTTTTATTCTTCCTGATTCTATTCCATATTCTCTTAAAGTTAAGATCACCGCCTCCTCTAATAATCTTAGATATTTATGTATATCAGTAAAGAAGTTATCTAAATCTAATATTGGATATCCAACAATCTGCCCTGGGCCATGGTAGGTAATATCTCCTCCCCTATTTATTTTATAATAGGTGGCCTTCTTTTCTTTTAAACCAATTTCATCTAACAATAGGTTTTCTTCAGAACCGCTTTTACCTAAGGTATAAACATGAGGATGTTCTAAGAAAATAAGGTAATTAGGAGTAATTTGATGATTATCCTCCTCTATTTTCCTGTTAGAGGTTTTTATTTCGATGGTATTTAAAAATAATTCTTCTTGGTAATCCCAAGCTTCCTTATAATCCATCATGCCCAAAGAAAGGAACTGAGTATCTTTATTAAGCTTAAAATTCACTATTTATTCTGCTAATTTATTTTTTAAATAATTTATAGTTTCAACCGGAAATGGGTCAATTTGGTTTTCCTCTGCCAAATAAAAACTGATCCAATCTATCAAATGTATAAAATAATACAATTGCTGAGTAAAGCTTTTACCCTTAGCTATCAATTCTATAACTTCCGCTTTATCAGCCAAGATTGTTTTGCTAATATCCATTCTTTTTTGATTTCGGCCGTGCTCAAAATTTGATCTTAATAAAATCGCTTTAGATTTTTTGATATGCTCTTCAGGAAAGACCCATCCAACTAATTCATTATGATTTAATTCAGGAAAAACGTGGCTATGAGAAACCTGTTTACTATTTTCTGCTAGCTGTTGCTGAAACCGTAAAGTGGCAGGATAAAACTTTTGATCTGAGTATATAAATGTGAAATACCCTTGAACTTTCTTAGCTATGGATCTTGCTTCAGATTGTATGCCCTCTTGCTCTTCGGTTAATAAATTAATACTTGATTTTAGTTCTGCCTCTATATCAAGATTAGAACAGAAACCTAATTTATAAAGTAACATTAAAACAGCTACTGAAGGATAAGCCAAACCTGCTCTAGGACAAGCCGCTTCTCCTGAGAAATTATATTGTGGGTAATTTTCCTTATCTGATATCTCCTTCAATTTACCTCCAGTTGTAACTGAAAAAATATGTTTAGTTTCTTCCCTAGCTAATTCTAATATGGTTAAAGTTTCTTCCGTATTTCCACTGTAGGAACAGGCAATAAATAAAGTTTTACTATTGACCCACAGCGGAAGGTTATAACCTTGAATCAAAGTAATTGGTAATTTACAGTAATCTTCCACTATACTTTTCACAAGGTGAGCACCAATTCCTGAACCACCCATTCCGCTAATCACTATATGTTGAATTTCACCTTTTGAAATTTCGGAAGCGTTGATTTGTTTTGTTAATTCCAGTGCTTCTTCTAATTGCGCTGGAAAAGTTTTTATTAAATTTATCACAATATATTTTTTAGTTCGTTTTTATTCATTTACAAATATAATATTAGATCGATAGCATAAGCGTGAATACAAAAAAAATAGGCGACAAAGGTGAAGATTTAGCCATAAATATTTTAGAATCTAAAGGCTACGAGATTTTGGAACGAAATTATAGATTCAAAAGAGCGGAAATAGACATTATAGCTTTGCATCATAATTCCTTGATTTTTGTTGAAGTAAAATCTTTACATTCTTTTCAACATGGCTATCCTGAAGAAAGTGTAAACCAAGCAAAGATAGATAAGTTAATGGAAGCTGCCGAAAATTACATTTATGCTATCAACTGGCAGAAAGATATCCGCTTTGATATTCTCAGCATTAAATTAAATGAGCCAGATCAATTTCTCCATATTGAAGATGCATTTTATTAAATAAATGTCAGACGACAAATAATTTTCAAAACAAAAGCACCTAATTCCCTTGTGAGTACTAATAACACTTCCTACGCCCACCCCCTATTTTTTACGCTCAACTATACTAACTTGAAAACCTAATAACCTAAACACTTAGCTAACCTCAACACCTATTCACTTAAACACTTAAATTAAGGCAGCCAAAAATCAAATATTATTTTATTCATACAATCAAAATGCCCTTTTGGACATTTCTGAAAGCCTATTTTAGAACATGGTCTGCAGTTTACTTTTGTGTTTTCTAAAATTGTGAATTTAGTTTTATAAGGATACATACCAAACATCGGAATAGTATTACCCCAAATACAGAAAATATTCTTTTTGAATGCCGCAGCAATATGCATCAAACCAGTATCGTGAGAAAAAACATAAGTTGCATTTTTCACTAATGAAGCCGATTGACTTAAATTGAATTTTCCACAGGCATTGAAGATTCTTGCCTTCTTACCCATCTCCGTTAGCTTTTCTTCGTAAGGAGCAGAATTTTCTGTTTGTTCAAAAAATTGCGCTACCTTCTCCCCCATTTCTACATCATCAGGACCACCAATTAAAATTATAGGCTTATTGATTTTATCACATAACTCGACCATGCGTTTAAAAGGAAGCTTTTTAGTATTATGTTGAGCCCCTATAACGTAAGCTACATATTCCTTTTGATGAGTTTCTGGTAGCCACTCCCTCTCTACCTCATCCTTTTCAGGAATAAAGTAATCAAGCCCAAATTGATCCTTTTTCACACCTAATTCAGAGGCTGCCTCCATATAACGATCTACTATATGCTGATTAGGCAATTTATTGACTTTCATATTCACCATCAGCCACTTCTCCCAATTCAATTTATCAAAAGTTTTGGAAGGCAAATTCAATCTTAATTTGATGATTTTTGTCCTTAAATTATTATGAAGATCAACTATATAATCAAACTTTTCAGCCTTCAGATTGGTCACTAAATCACTCAGATTTTCTTCCAATATATGTACCTTACCAACATAAGGATTACTTTCCAGTATATTAGCAAAAGATTTTTTAGTGGCATAGTGCACTTCAACATCAGAAAGCTGTAATTTAATTGCTCTGATTACTGGAGTTGTCAATACAATATCTCCTATAGAGGAAAATCTTAAAATGAGGACTTTTTTTACTTTTTTCAAATTTTATACTTTAGAAAGTGCTGACTTCTTACGGTCACTAAAATATTGAGATAATTCTTCTAAACTTTTAGCATTGAAAGTTTCACTAGCGGTTAAGCCTGCTTTTCTTCCAACACAGAGTCCATAGTACATATCATGATAGCCATTTGTTTCGTGAGCGTCTGGATTTATTGAAATTTGCACTCCTTTATCGAGTGCATATCGAACATATCTCCAATCTAAATCCAATCGCCAGGGATGAGCATTAATTTCAATTACAACACCATATTCAGCACAAGCATCAATCACAGCTTTATGATTTATAGGATATCCCTTTCTTTGCAATAACAACCTTCCTGTTGGATGTCCTAAAATGGTGGTAAAGGGATTGGCAACGGCATTTAATAATCTGTTTGTAGCCGTTTTTTTATCCATGCTTAATGGAGAATGAATGGATGAAACCACAAAATCAAAGCTTTCCAGCACATCATTGGCATAATCTAATGAGCCATCATTCAAAATATCAGATTCAATTCCTTTAAAGATTTTAAAAGGAGCTAATTTTTCATTCAGTGCATCTATTTCTTCATGTTGCTTTTTAATCCTGAATTCTTGTAAGCCATTAGCATAAGTGGCTGTTTTACTATGATCGCTAATCCCTAAATATTCATAACCAAGGACTTTACAATATTGTGCCATTTGCTCCAACGAATTTTTACCATCGCTATAGGTACTGTGATTATGCAAAATTCCTTTCAAATCGCTCATTTCAACTAAATCTGGAAAAGCATTTTCTTTTGCCCAATCCATTTCCCACATACCTTCCCTTAATTCAGGGACAATAAAAGGAAAGCCAGCTATTTCGTAAATCTCTTCTTCAGAACTAAATTGTTTTTCTTTTAGAATTTTACTGAAAGAATCACCCTTTTCCAATTCAGCATTCAAATGTTTAGGATGGGCAGTCGTCTTAAATAAATCATTTACAAACTGATCCTTAGTAGTGAAAATCAAATTGATTTCAGCTTTCAAAGGCTTATAGATGAATTTCAGGCTCAATGGTCATGAGTTTTTCTTATCGAGATCAAATTCATCATTTTTGGCTATGTATTGGATGATTTTTGCTTTATTATCAGCTGCAACTAAAATTTCCAAAGGTTTAATAACCTCCATTTTTCTTCTCACATCAGAGGTAACGGAAACTTCTTGTATTCCATCCAAGGCTTTTAGCTCTTCAATGATTTTTTCAGCTAATTTTTCGGCCTCTCTATAATGTATATATCCTCTCCAGCTTAATTTAAACTCAACAGCTTCTTGAAGCTTAATCTGAGTTTTCGCACCAAACCCTTTTAAAGCTGCTATTTTATTTTCTTTGCATGCAATTAATAAATCTTCGAGATTATCAATTTCAAGTTTCTCCCAGATGAGCTTTATTTTCTTCGGACCAAACCCGCTTAACTGCATCATCTCTAATATTCCATCTGGAGTTTTAGCACTTAAATCATCAAAAAGCTCAAAAGAGCCTTGCTCATTAATTTGATAAATAGACTGAGCCAGACTTTTCCCAACACCTTCAATACTTTGAAGATCTTCTACGGACATCACCGATAGACTTTTATTATGTCGCTCCAAACTATTAACTGCAGACTGATAACTTTTTACCTTAAAATCATTCTCGCCATGCAGCTCCATGAGCTTAGCTGTATTCTTTAAAATTTTAATGATTTGTTTATTTTCCAAAGCTTCTTGATTTTTTGTAAAATTAAAGGATATATTGAGAAGGATAATGGATAGAATATCTATTTTTTTGTGTTTAACAAAACATAAGTAGTTATGTTATAATTGATCGTATATTAAAATTGACTTTTTCTATGAAAATTAAATTTCTACTAAACCTTATCTTATTTTTTATAAGCTTTTCTATTTATGGTCAAATATCACAGCCATTAAGATATGAAATTGAGATTGATAATTTTAATGACGATTACTATATCGTTTCAGCAAAAGAAGATGGCTTGTTTTTATTTAAGGAGTTAGAAGAAAAAACAGATAATAATGAATATATCTGGGAAATAATCAGGCTAGATACAAGTCTACAGGAAATAAACAGACAAGAAGTCATAATTGATGATAAATTCTCATTTAAAGGTTATAGTTATGATAATGGGAAATTCGTTATGCTTTTTCAGGAAGGGTATGAATATGCTAAAGATATGCTATTTCTAACATTTTCGCTCAATGGAGATGCTTTTCAATCTTATGTTTATGAAAATCTTGTACCAATAAAATTGACGGAATTTGAAGTTAAGAATGATGCAGTCGTTTTTGGTGGTAATGTTAATATGAGAACAGTTGTTATGATGTATAACTTCACTGCGAAAAAAGGGGTTGTATTGCCTGGATTTTACAATGACAGAAGCACTTTATTACAAATTGTCACTAAAACAGATGATGAATGGGTGCGAATCATCACTTCAGATAGATTAGCAAGTAAAAGATATGGAATTACGATAAGGGCTTTTAATACAATGGGAGAACGTATTTTCACTGAATCATTAGAAGCAAAAGAAGATTTAAGCCTTACAGATGGAAGAGTGGTTAATAGTAGTGAAGGTGGAAATTTATTAGCAGGTACTTATTCAATCAAAAGAAGAACTGAAACCTCCAGAGGGATTTATATTGCAGATTTCGAAAGGGAAAACCAAGAAAAAATTCGTTATTACAATTACGCCAATTTGGAAAATTTCTTCAATTACATGAAGGAGAGGCGTAAAAACAGGATCATGAAACGAATTGCCAGAAAAAAAATTAAAGGAAAAAAACTTAAATTTAGTTATCGGTTATTTGTTCAAGACATAGTAAAACAGGACGATCAAAATATTTTAATTGGAGAAGCTTATTTCCCTACCTATTCCAATAGATCTTCGGGTTATGGGTATTCCGCTTATACTTATGATCCATTTTTAAGTAATCGCTCATCTCAGGTTTTTGATGGTTATAAATATACGCATGCAGTAATTATCGCCTTTGATAATGATGGTAAATTACTATGGGATAATAGCTTTGAAGTCAATGACTTAAAGAGTTTTCAATTAGAAGAACATATTCATCTCGCATTTCTGGAAAATGAAATTGTTATGCTTTATTTATATAATCAAGAGCTTAAAATTAAAGTTATTAAAGGAAGTGAAATAGTGGAAGGCAAATTTACTGAAAGCTTGAAGCTAATGTACGAGAGCGATGAAATGAAAAGTAATAGTGAGGAATTAGAAGGCTTAGAGCAGTGGTATGGTAATAATTTTTATGCTTATGGCGTAAATAAAGTAAAAAACATGAAAGACGAAAATATTAAATTGAACAGAAAAGTATTTTTTATCAATAAAATCGTGGTCGAATAAATCTTCAGTTTACTATCTTTGCCCCTGCGCCATGGAAAAACGTCTGATTTTAGATACCGACCTCTTGCAAATCACCATTAATAGGTTAGTGGAAGAACTGATTGAAAACCATAAGGATTTTCAAGACACGGTTTTAATAGGGCTTCAACCAAGGGGAGTATTCTTAGCTCAAAGAATACAAAAAAGATTGAATGAAAGATTGAATAAAGAACTACCCCTAGGTTTGCTTGATACTACTTTCTACCGCGATGACTTCAGAAGAAGAGACACTCCATTGAAAGCAAATGCAACCAAAATTCCATTTATTATTGAGGACAAAAAAGTTATTTTAATTGATGATGTGCTTTTTACTGGAAGAACCGTAAGGGCTGCTTTAGATGCTATGATTGCTTTTGGTCGACCTAGATTGGTAGAACTCCTTACCTTTATAGACAGAAAATACACAAGGGATTTACCAATTCAACCTGATTATGTAGGAAGAAGAGTAAATACTATTAAAACTCAAAGGGTTTTGGTAGAATGGACAGACCAAGGTGCCGAGAATGATAAAATCTGGTTAGTGACAAACGAAGAAAAATGACAAATTTAAGTGTAAATCATTTATTGGGTATCAAAGACTTGACAGCAGATGATATTCAATTGATTTTTCAAACTGCCGACCATTTTAAAGAAGTTATTAATAGACCCATTAAAAAAGTCCCCTCCCTTAGAGATATTACTATCGCCAATATATTTTTCGAAAATTCTACCAGAACCAAATTATCATTTGAATTAGCTGAAAAAAGGTTATCTGCGGATGTAGTGAATTTTTCATCTTCCAATAGCTCTGTTAAAAAAGGGGAAACTCTACTTGATACGGTCAATAATATTCTGTCCATGAAAGTAGATATGGTAGTTATGCGACATTCTAGCCCTGGTGCTGCCCATTTTTTATCAAGACATATTGAGGCTAATATTGTAAATGCGGGTGATGGCACACATGAACACCCTACCCAAGCTTTATTAGATACATATTCCATTAGGGAACAAATTCAAGAGCTTAAAGGAAAGAAAGTAGCAATCATTGGGGACATCTTACACTCAAGAGTCGCATTATCCAATATTTACGCGCTGAAAAAACTAGGTGCAGAAGTGATGGTTTGCGGCCCAGCTACGCTTTTACCAAAATATATTGCTGATCTTGGAGTAGAAATCAGTTGGGATGTTAAAGAAGCTCTAGAATGGTGCGATGTGGCTAACATATTAAGAATCCAGCTGGAAAGGCAACAATTGAAATACTTCCCCTCATTGAGAGAATATTCACTTTATTATGGAGTAAATAAAAAATTACTAGATAGTATAGGAAAAGAAATCATTGTGATGCATCCAGGCCCCATAAATAGAGGTGTGGAAATCAGCAGTGATGTAGCGGACTCAAAGCAATCTATTATTCTAAATCAAGTTGAAAATGGTGTTGCTATTAGAATGGCTGTACTTTACTTATTAGCACAAAAAAGGCAGAATTAAGATTCTGCCTCTAATATAAATTCTGTTAATTCTTGATTAGCATTAGGCCCAAAACCATCTGCTATTGTTCCTTTTTTTCCAGATGAAGTGGTGATTTGATATAATATTGATAAATCATCAGGATTTGATTTTCCCTCAAACCTGTATTCTTTTACTTCTGAGATATCATTTTTCTCAAATGAGTTATCTTCCGTTTTGAGTTTCCCATCTTCAAAGAAAAAATCCTCAGTATATCCTTCTTTTTTTAAATTTTCAATTTTCTCAGCTAATGTGTTCATTGAATCCATAAACTTCTTTTTTGTTTATTGGATTTAACGGAATGAAAGGAAGATTGTTAAACAAAAATTAATCTTCAATAGCCTCAAAATAATTAATTAAAGGAAATTCGCCCTTTACATTCATAGTGTCAATTGCATAACCTAATTCACCATCATTAGTCATGAAAGTGATTAAAGCAGCACCATTTTCCTCATAAAGGTATTCTGCCTCAACAGACACTTGCTCTGCAACATAGTGTTTTTCAATTTGTTGATCCTCTTCTTCTCTCCTTAAAATTAACTCACCATTTTCAAATTGAAAATTATTCTTATATCCATAATCGGATAACTCATTAATTTTAAATGCGATTTGTGCGTTAAGGTTTTGCATAGCTTTAAATTTTAAATACAATACAAATAACGCCACTCTACATATGACAGTTCTCCTTAAAAGATTATGAATATTACATACGTCACATTTCAATGATGATTATAAATAACTAACTTTGCAAAAAGCAAAATAACAAAAAATGTACTACAACTCTATTATAGAGACCATTGGTAATACTCCATTGGTGAAATTAAACAAAGTCAACAAAGGAATACCAGGCACTATACTGGTAAAAGTTGAATATTTCAATCCTGGCAATTCCATGAAAGATCGGATGGCGATCAAGATGGTAGAGGATGCTGAAAAAGAAGGTAAACTTAAACCTGGAGGAACCATCATTGAAGGAACATCCGGAAATACTGGGATGGGACTAGCTTTAGCTGCCATTTCTAAAGGTTATAAGTGTGTATTCACCTTGGCCGACAAACAATCAAAAGAGAAAATGGACATCCTTCGTGCTATGGGTGCGGAAGTAATTGTTTGTCCTACCAATGTTAGCCCAGATGATCCTCGCTCTTATTATTCTGTAGCTAAAAAGATCCACGAAGAAACTCCTAATTCTATTTATCCTAATCAGTATGATAATATGTCAAACAGCAAGGCGCATTATGAAACTACGGGGCCTGAGATTTGGGAACAAACAGAAGGAAAAATAACGCATTGGGCTGCAGGCGTTGGAACAGGCGGTTCTATGTGCGGTACTTCAAGATTTTTGAAAGAACAAAATCCTGAAATAAGGAGCGTAGGAATTGATTCATATGGTTCTGTTTTCAAAAAATATAAAGAAACAGGTGTTTTTGATGAAAAAGAAATCTACCCTTATTTAACCGAAGGAATTGGTGAAGACATTTTACCAAAAAATGTGGATTTCGCTATGATTGATCATTTTGTTAAGGTAACGGATAAAGATGGTGCCATCATGACCAGAAGATTAGCCAGAGAAGAAGGTTTATTCTGCGGATGGTCTTGTGGTTCTGCTGTTCATGGTGCACTTGAATATGCAGAAGAACATTTGAAAGAAGATGATGTGATGGTAATTATCCTTCCTGATCATGGTACTCGTTACCTAGGCAAAATTTACAACGATGATTGGATGAAAGATCACGGCTTCATTGAAAATAATGATTATGCAACTGCTAAAAATATCGTTAAGAAAAGAAGTAGCAATTATAAATTAATCAGTATCGATAGCGATCAGAAGATTGGTGAGGTAGTAAAATTATTAGATGAGTTATCTATTTCACAATTGCCAGTAACCAAATCAGGCGAATTTGTAGGAAGTATTTCAGATACACAATTATTAAACAAATTGGTAGAGAATCCTGAACTAAAGGCTAAGCCTATTTCAGAGATAATGGACAAACCATTCAAATTTATTGCTTTAAACACTACTGTTGATACTATTTCTTCCATGATGAATCATGGTGATAAGGCATTAATGGTCTTAGATGAAAAAAATGATGCACACATTATCACCAAACAAGATTTATTAATGGCGTTTGCTGATTAGAATCACACCCACGCTAAAGCAAAAAGGCTGTGAAATCTGGTTTCACAGCCTTTTTTTATTTGTGCGCACGAGAAGATTCGAACTTCCACACCAGTTAAGGCACCACCCCCTCAAGGTGGCGTGTCTACCAATTTCACCACGTGCGCATTACCAGATAGCAAATATACATGCTAAAACTAAAAAACCTATCCATTTTCCAATAGATAGGTTTAGTAATTTGTGACCCGCTTGGAGTTCTACCCAAGACTCTCCCGACTTTAAAAGTCGGGATGCTCTACCAGCTGAACTAGCAAGTCATATTTTTTAAATTAAAAAACTCTGATTCGCTTTATCAGAGCATTAAAAGAAGTGACCCGCTTGGGGTTCGAACCCAAGACCCCATCCTTAAAAGGGATGTGCTCTACCAGCTGAGCTAGCGAGTCATAAAATTGTATTAAGCAAATGCTTTGAGCTTGAGTTCGGAACCCAAGACCCTCCCGATTCGCTTAATCGGGATACTCTATCATCCCGATCAGTCGGAATATAGAGTCAAAATTTTAAAGAAAAAAAATGCTCTAATTCAATTAATCGGAGCTTTCAAAATAGTTTGTATAATAAAATTGTTTTCACAATTTTAAAAAAGTGACCCGCTTGGGGTTCGAACCCAAGACCCCATCCTTAAAAGGGATGTGCTCTACCAGCTGAGCTAGCGAGTCATTTAAATTGTATTAAGAATTCTTTTCAGTTTGGGTTCAGAACCCAAGACCCTCCCGATTCGCTCAATCGGGATACTCTACTAGCTGAGCTAGCGAGTCAATTAATCTAAAATTTCTCTCCAGTTAATCCGTTTGATTAACAAACTCAATTTTCATGAGTAAAGAGTGTTTTTATTGCTTTTAAGGAGTCGTTTTCCTTAATTGCGTTGCAAAGGTAAGTACTAATTAATAAAATGCAAATGCTAAAGTTCAAATTTCTGATTTCTTCTCTTATTCTTATGCTTGTGATCTCCACTAGTGGTTTTACGCAGTCCCTTGAAAAGGAATTAGTTAAGGCTGATTCTCTGTACGAAAAGAAGCAATACATAAGTGCAATAAAAATTTATGAGAAAATTTATAAAGCAGGAAATTCAAGCCCAGCTATGCTTTTAAAGTTAGCAAGAATTGAAGAAGGCATGGAGAATCCTGGTCAATCAATGTATTATTTAGAAAAATACTATCAATTCACTAAAGATGAAAAAGTCATCGATTATTTAAAAGAAACTGCAGAGACAAAAGAAGCTATTGGTTTTGATTATGGATTAGCTTATCAAGCTGATTTATTTTATAAAGAGTGGAAAATATACTTCCAATTATTCTTTTCAGTTATCATCTTTTTAGGGCTTGGCTTGATGATTAAGAATAGAAATGCAATTTATAAAAAAAGAAATTATTTTGCACTTGCTTTTATACCTCTACTAATTGTAGCCTTCCTGAATAACTATAATGGAAAATCAGAAGCCATAATTACAAACACTCCTAGTTACCTATTGGAAGGGCCTTCATCAGGAGCCAACCTTGTAGAAAAAGTAAACTCACCGGCAAAAATCCAAGTCAAAGATCAAATCGATGTTTGGAGTAAAGTTATTATTGAGGAGAAGGAAGCATATATTAAAACTTCTCAGATTAGGAAGCTTTGATTTTTGCTAGCAAATACCCTGAAAACTGTTAGGTTTATTCCTGACAATTTAGAACCATTTGACCACACAAAACGGTCAGACGGGGTTAGAGCATAGTTTAAAGAGTAATTTCTATACGGGAAACTTACCATTCTTAAAAGTTATTTCAGAACCCGTCAGACTGTGTGAACGCAAACCATTTGCCCTGTGTCTGACGGTTCTAACCGTCTGACGCATACACGAAACCCGTTAGCTTAGTGTCTGACATTAGCATTTAAGAAAACTAATACTCGATATTAGACAAATGTCCGACATTTTCAATGTCTGACATAAGCAGCAATCATAAATTCAATGCACTAGCTTTTCCCTTCGAAAATATTAGCCTAATTTTGCAGGCTATGGGAAGAAAACCACATCCAATAATAGAGGAATTAGAGATTGAAAAAATAGCTTCAGAAGGTAAGGCTTTGGGCTATTATAAAGATAAAGTAGTATTTGTTGCAGGCACTGCTCCAGGCGATATTATTGACGTTAGAGTTCATAAGAAAAAGAAAAGCTTTCTTGAAGGAAGCGCTATTAAATTCCATAAAAAATCTGATTTAAGAATAGAGGCTTTCTGTAGCCATTATGGTGTTTGTGGAGGGTGTAAATGGCAACATTTAAGCTATGATGATCAATTAGGTTTTAAAACCGAGCAAGTGAAGGATTCCCTAGAGCGCATTGCTAAAGTTGAATTACCTGAAATCAACCCTATTCTAGGCTCTGAAAACACTAGGTTCTATCGAAATAAAATGGAATATACTTTCTCCAATAATAGGTGGTTAACTACCGAAGAAATTGAATCTGGAAAAGAGTTTGAATCAGATGCTTTAGGTTTCCATATCCCAAAGAGATTTGATAAAATCGTACAAATCGAGAAATGTTATTTACAAGCAGATCCGTCAAATGCAATTCGTAATTCAGTTGATCGATTTGCGAAGGATAATAATATCACCTATTTCAATTTGATTAAACAAGTTGGCTTTCTTAGGAATTTAATCATTCGTACTTCAACTACAGGTCAGACCATGGTCATTTTGCAAGTTGCAGAAGACAATGAAGAGTGGTTGAGCATGATGTTGAATCATATAAAAGAACACTTTCCTGAATTAACTTCTCTGCTTTACATTCTAAATCAAAAAGGAAATGAAACTTTCCATGATTTAGATGTGAATGTTTTTTATGGAAAAGACCATATCATTGAAGAAATGGAAGGTTTGCAGTTTAAGATAGGTCCAAAATCTTTCTATCAAACCAATTCAGATCAAGCATATGAGTTATATAAAGTAGCCAGAGACTTTGCCAATTTGAAAGGAGATGAAACGGTTTACGATCTTTATACCGGAACTGGAACTATAGCTAATTTCATTGCAAAAAGTGCTAAAAAAGTAATTGGCGTTGAATATGTGCCAGAAGCCATTGAAGACGCCAAAGTAAATTCTCAGCTGAATAAGATAGAGAATACAGACTTCTTTGCTGGCGATATGAAAGATGTATTCAATGATGAGTTTTTAGCTCAACATGGCAAAGCAGATGTGATAATCACCGATCCGCCCAGAGCAGGTATGCATCCAGATGTTATTAAAACATTGCTAAATATAGCTGCTAACAAAATAGTTTATGTAAGTTGTAATCCAGCTACTCAAGCTCGGGATTTAGCTTTACTTGACGAAAAATATAAAGTCACTAAAGTTCAACCTGTTGATATGTTTCCACAAACACATCATGTTGAAAATGTTGTTTTATTAGAATTGAAGTAATCATTCATCCTTAGGACGGTAGATTTCAAACTCTACCCTCCTATTCAACCTTCTGTCATCATCTGTCTCTTCATCATTGACAACGGGTTTACTATTACCAAAACCTTCTGCTGTAACCCTATCCTCTTCAATTGGGTGCAACAAAATAATGTATTCTCGGATGGCATCAGCTCTTTCTTGAGATAAAGATTTATTCCTCATTTCATCCCCTGAAGAATCGGTATGCCCAGTGATTCTCAGTTTAAATTCAGGGTAGTCTAGCAAAAAGTCTACAACTTTATCCAGATCACTGTACATATCAGGCCTTAGTTTAGCAGAATTTTTTTCAAACTCAATGGACTTAAATCTAATCTTACTTGATATAGGATCAATATTTCTGTTCATCACAGTATCGCCAGATAGAAAAAACATTTCCTCTATTCTGAAAAGTTTATCAGATTGAACAACCATTACATAATTAGCATTATTTAAAAGATTAAATTCAAAGCTACCGTCCTCTCTAGTGAATTTTGGGGCTATTTCTATTCCATTTTCAATATCCACTATAGATACAATACCCCTGAATGGTTCACCTTTCACGGTGTCCGTTACCACACCTGAAACTTTCGTATCTGCTCCTGGCATTGCTTCCATAGGTAAGGGAAATGAAAATAAATCTAAATTATGACTTCGCATGGAAGAAGAGCCTGCGTAAAATAAATCCTGTGATTCAGAATCAATTGTAAAATAGTACTCATCCCCTTCAGTATTTATCAAAGGTCCTATATTTTGGGGTTCATCCCATAAAAATGATTTTGCGTTTGATTTATAAATATCGAATCCACCAAAATTCAATAAGTGTCCATTGGAACTAAAATATAAAATCTTATAACGAGGATGAATAAATGGGCTTACCTCATTGCCTCTTGTGTTTACTACTGGTCCAAGATTTCTAGCTCTTGTCCAATTACCGTTTTCATCTCTTACAGAAAAATAAATATCTGACAATCCAAACCCACCAATTCTGTCAGATGCAAAAAAAAGCGTATCTCCTGTCACGGATAGTGTAGGATGAGAATCCCAAGCTTTAGAGTTTAGATTTGCACCTAAATTAACTGCTTTACTCCATGTGCTATCTTCTTCAAGATGGGTCTCATATAAGTCACAATTTCCAAATCCATCTGGTGCACCACATCTGGCAAAGATAATCTCATTCCCTTCCGCATTTAATGTAGCCGATCCTTCATTATACCGACTGTTGATATCTCTTAACTGAACTGCATCCTGCCACATACCATCCTCTTGTTTAGCGATATATAAATCTTCATTCGAATTATTTGACAAAATACTACCGCTCAAACTTCGTTTAGATGTGAAAATCATGGTTTTATTATCCAGTGTGAGAGCGGGTGCATAGTCGGCCATATTAGAATTAATTTGCTTTCCCATACTCAGGAGAACACCACGAGGTGGAACTAGAGTATCAATAGATTGTCTGAAGTCTACTAACTCATAATAATAATCTATAGGGACATAATCATCTGTTTGCTCCAATTGAACAGAGTCCATGAAAATCTCCATTTGCCTTAAATCAATTTTACTTTGATGATGTTTTAAAGCAAGCCTATAAAGACTTTTGGATTTTTCGAAATCGCCATAAAGCTCCTCCATTTTTGCTAACTGCCAAATTAAACGAGTATCTTTATAGAAATTTTCAGTGGCAAATTTCTTTACATAATCCTCCAATAAATCTTTAAATCGTTCCCAATTTTTCCCTTCCTGAGCTTTATTAATTTTATTTAATGCATTTTCATCTTTGTAAAAATTAATCTGATTAACATTAGGAAAGTAAAAAGGAAACAATTCTTCTGTTTCTTTTTTAGATAAATCAACTTGAGGATTATATTGCCCCAACAGATTTAATGAAAAGCTGAAAAACGATAGTAAAATGAAATATTTAAAAGCTTGCTTCAAGACAATTTGATAGTTTTACGGTAAATATGTCAGTATATTAAACTTTAATATCCGAAAAATGTCGGAATTACATTTAAATTAAATCTAAAATTAGTCAATATTTTATTGGCATAACAATTGAATTAGGCAAGCACCCAATTAAATGGGATAAAAAAGAGATTTCCAATGCCAAATTGGCTGAAATATTAAAAATATATATGGATTCAATATTTAAGCATCAACAAGTTTTTTCAGATATAAATGATGATGAGACAGGTGAGTTAATACAGCTCATATCTACTGATGAGGAAAACAGTATGCGTGAGGAAGAATTACCTGATCAACTTCCAATCTTACCAATTAGAAATACTGTACTGTTTCCCGGAGTAGTAATTCCTATTACTGTAGGGCGTCAAAAATCAATTAAGCTTGTAAAAAAAGCATATAAAGGTGATAGAATAATAGGTGTAGTAGCACAATCTAATGGAAAGGTTGAAGATCCGGGTAAAGATGATATTTATAGTATTGGTACTGTAGCCCGAATTCTGAAAATGATTGTATTGCCTGATGGTAATACGACCATCATCATTCAGGGGAAGCAAAAATTTGAAGTAAAAGAGATTGTTCAGGAAGATCCATTCTTAGTTTCTACTTACCAGGAATTAGATGATGAAGAGCTTGACCCTAAGTTAAAATCAAATAAGGCAGTTATTCAGTCTTTAAAAGATGCCGCCAGCAAAATCTTAAAACTTAATCCTGAAATTCCGCAGGAAGCTCAGGTAGCATTAGATAATATAGAAAATCCTAATTTTCTAACTCATTTCCTATCTTCAAACATCAATTCTGAAGTAGCCGAAAAACAAAAGCTATTGGAAAAAACCAATGCCAAAGAACGCGCTACTTTGCTTTTGGAATTCATGTTGAAAGACATTCAGATGTTGGAACTTAAAAATGAAATTCATAAAAAGGTTCATACTGACATTGACCAACAGCAAAGAGACTATTTCCTAAGGCAGCAAATCAGAGTTTTGCAAGATGAATTAGGGCAAGATAGCCCTGACCAAGAACTAGACAATTTTAGACTAAGAGCTCAAGAAAAAAATTGGTCAGAAACAGTTCAGAAACATTTTGACAAAGAAATTGATAAACTTTCTCGCATAAACCCTCAAGCAGCAGAATATCCTGTTGCCATGAATTATGTAGAGTTATTATTAGAATTACCTTGGGGAGACCTGACTAAGGATAATTTTGACTTAAAAAGAGCTAAGAAGATATTAGATCGTGACCATTATGGTTTAGAAAAAGTAAAGGAAAGAATTATAGAATATCTTGCTGTTTTAAAACTTAAGCAGGATATGAAAGCTCCTATTTTGTGTCTTTACGGACCTCCGGGTGTGGGTAAAACCTCATTAGGAAAATCCATTTCCGATGCTTTAGGTAGAAAATATGTAAGAATGTCCTTAGGTGGGGTTCATGATGAAGCAGAGATTCGTGGACATAGAAAAACTTATGTAGGCGCCATGCCAGGAAAAATCGTTCAAAACATGAAAAAAGCAGGAAAGTCTAATCCTGTTTATATTTTGGATGAGATCGATAAAGTTAATTCCGATTTCCGAGGTGATCCTTCATCTGCTTTATTAGAGGTATTGGATCCAGAGCAAAACGAGACTTTCCAAGACAATTATTTAGAGGTTGAATACGATTTATCAAACGTTTTATTCATCGCAACCGCAAACTCTTTAGATACTATTCATCCTGCTTTAAGGGACAGAATGGAGATAATTGAGGTTACTGGATATACCTTGGAAGAAAAAGTGGAAATTGCTAAAAAGCACTTGATTCCAAAGCAGAAAAAAGAGCATGGTTTAAAAGCCAAAGATGTTACCTTTAGTAGAAAAGCTATTGCTAAGATCATCGAGGATTATACTCGTGAGTCAGGTGTGAGAGGTTTGGAAAGAACGATCGGAAAAGTCGTGAGAAACATTGCCAAATCCATTGCGATGGAAGAAGAATTCAACAGCAAAATTGAAACAGAAGATGTAATAAGAATTTTAGGAGCTGAAGCTTTTGAAAAAGAAATTTATCAGGACAATGAAACCGCTGGTTTAGTTACTGGATTAGCCTGGACTTCGGTCGGTGGTGAAATTTTATTCATAGAATCAAGCTTAAGCAGAGGTAAAGGGAAATTGACTCTTTCTGGTCAGCTGGGAGATGTTATGAAAGAATCCGCTATGACGGCTCTCTCCTATTTGCGATCTCATGCAGACGAATTAGGAATTCATCATAAAATATTTGATCATTATGATTTACATATCCACGTTCCAGCGGGAGCTGTGCCGAAAGACGGGCCTTCGGCTGGTATTGCGATGATCACTTCATTGGCATCAATTTTCACACAGCGAAAAGTGAAATCAAGATTAGCTATGACGGGTGAAATTACTTTGAGAGGAAAAGTATTGCCAATAGGTGGGTTGAAAGAGAAAATTCTAGCTGCACGAAGAGCAGGAATTAAAGATGTGATTTTATGTCAGCGAAATAAGAAAGATATAGATGAAATTGATTCACGCTACATCAAAGGCTTAGATATTCATTTTGTTGACCAAGTAAGTGAAGTATTAGAAATTGCTTTATTGAAAGAGAAAATCAAAAATCCGATTGATTTTGTGATTCCTGAAGATGACAATAAAAAAACAGTTCCAGCTTATCTCTCATGATATGGCAAAAGGTCATAGCAAGCCTTTTCTTTATCTGTTTGACTATTACAACAGCATATAGTCAAATAGGCGGATTGCGTGCCTTTTCCTTTCTGGAAACACCAAATCATGCTAGAGTCGCTGGATTGGGAACGGTAAATGTGAGTTCAAATGCAGGAGATGTCAATATGAGTTGGCAAAATCCTGCATTGCTTAATTCGGATATGGCAGGACAAATTTCCTTTAGTGTAAATCCTTACTTAGCTGATATCTACAATAGCCAAATCACTTATGCTGAAGATTTTGAAAATCTAGGAATTTTCAGTTTTGGCATAAGTTATTTTCATTACGGACAGTTTGAAGGATTTGACAATACAGGAGGAAGTACTGAAAATTTCAATGCTTCCGATTACGCTATACAAGTTAGTCATTCCAGGGAAGATGGAGTTTTCAGATATGGGGCAAGTTTGAAATTTGTTGCCAATCAAATCAGCGGTTTTAATCAATCGGCTTTATTAACTGATTTAGGAGGTTCTTTTGTACATCCTGAGGAGGAATTAAGTTTGGGTTTAGTGATCAAAAATTTAGGCTTTTTCACCTCAAAATATGCAGCAGAAGAAAGGAATTTACCTTTTGATGTACAATTAGGCGGAACTTATAAACCCGAGTTTATGCCTTTCCGTTTCTCCTTAACATTGAATCGGCTCTATCAATATGATTTAAGCTATTTTGATGAAAGTTTACTTAGTGATGACGATAATGTGGTTTTTACAGATGTGAACAATAATCCACCATCTACTTTTGATAAAATTTTTCAGCATGTAACTATCGGAACTGAAGTGATTTTAGGAAAAAATGTAAATCTACGAGCTGGTTATAATTACCTTATCCGTCAATCATTAAGGGCTGAACAAGTAGGCGGTGCAGGCGGTTTTACATTTGGAGTATATTTTCAAACCAAAAAATTTAATATGGCCTATTCAAGTGCCATTTACCAAGCGGGTGGTTTTGCCCATTTTATAACGCTAGGAAGTAATTTAAAAGAATTTGTAAAGAAGAAATCATGAACAATAATTTATTTTTGACACCAAAAGAGATCGTTGCAGAACTCGATAAATATATCATAGGACAGAATGACGCCAAGCGTAATGTTGCTATTGCCTTGCGAAACCGATGGAGAAGAATGAATACTCCTATCGAAATCCAAGGTGAGATTGTTCCCAATAATATTTTAATGATTGGGCCAACTGGTGTAGGTAAAACAGAAATTGCCCGAAGATTGGCTAAAATCGCTGATGCCCCATTTACGAAAGTGGAAGCTTCCAAATTTACTGAAGTGGGTTATGTAGGACGAGATGTAGAAAGCATGGTACGTGACTTGGTTGAGCAATCTGTAAACCTAGTAAAAGCTTCCAAAAAAGAGGAGGTGAAAGAAAAAGCATCTCAAGCTGTAGAAGATATTATTTTGGATGCTTTAATTCCACCTATGAAATCAACTAATCAGCGGCCTGTTAGCACAACAGCTGACAATCAAGTGCCTGAAAATGATTATGAATTGAACCAAAAGACCCGTGAGCGTTTCAGAGAGAAATTACGAAACGGGGAATTGGAAGATCGTAAGATTGACATCAATGTTAAAACGCCTGCCAACAATGGCATGGGCATGGTAGGTGGAGGAATGATGGATGAAACTTCCATGATAAACCTGCAAGACATGCTCAGTAACATGATGCCAAAAAAGAATAAGAAGCGTAAAGTCACGATTGAAGAAGCTAGAAAAATCTTAATAGATGAAGAGGTTTCCAAGCTTATTGACATGGATGAAGTGAAGGAAGAAGCCATCAAAAAGGCAGAAAACACTGGTATGATCTTCATAGATGAGATTGATAAAATAGCAAAAGGCAGTGGTAATTCAAGTGGTGGAGATGTAAGCCGTGAGGGTGTACAAAGAGATTTACTACCGATAGTAGAAGGAAGTGCTGTTAACACCAAATATGGAATTATACATACTGATCATATTTTATTTGTGGCAGCTGGTGCTTTCCATGTAAGCAAACCATCTGATTTAATTCCTGAATTGCAAGGTCGTTTCCCAATCAGAGTGGAATTGGATAGCTTGACAAAAGCAGATTTCTTAAGAATCTTGAAAGAGCCGAAAAATGCGCTTACAAAGCAGTATACTGCTTTACTTAAAGCAGAAGAAGTAGACTTACAATTTGATGATGATGCGCTTGAAGAGTTAGCTGAAATAGCTTTCCAAGTAAATTCAGAAGTTGAAAATATAGGAGCTAGAAGATTGCAAACTGTGATGAGTAAATTGCTGAATGAATTATTATTCGATATTCCTGATAAAATTGGAGCCAACGCCAAAGTGGTGATTACTAAACAAATGGTAGGCGAAAAATTAGATGGATTAGTAAAGGATAAAGATTTGAGTCAGTATATACTTTAAGCCTTGTTTAAATCTTAATTTAAGCCCGAAATTCTCCTTGGAATTTCGGGCTTTTGTTTTTGTATCAAGTACTGAAAACCTAAAACCATCTCATTCGATTATATAGAAAACATTCAAATTTAGATCATGAAAAAATCATTATTCATCATTACAGGAGCAAGCAAGGGTATAGGAAAAGGATTAGCAGAAAAAGCCTTGTCTACAGGTGCTGATGTTTGGGGAATTAATAGAACTCACTCCATTGAGCATCAAAATTACAAAGCCTTAACTTATGATTTAGCTGACATACCCAATCTCCTGAAAAAATTACCTCAATTTTTCTCCGAGGCTACAGACTACGAGAGAATTGTCCTGATTAATAACGCAGGGACTTTGGGCGATATTGGTCACTTAGGAAACATTGAAAATGATAGCATTCCACATTTATTTGATTTGAATGTTAGTGCCCCTATCCTATTGATGAATCAGTTTATGAATGATTTTAAAGATCTCAAAGGAGAAAAAATCATCATTAATATAAGTTCAGGAGCAGGCAAAAATGCAGTGGATGGATGGTCAGGATATTGCGCTTCAAAAGCTGCTTTGGATATGGCATCAAAAGTAGCGGCCAAAGAGGCTGAAATGGATGGAAATGGATTTATCATAAAAGCAATCGCTCCTGGAGTGGTAGATACTGAAATGCAAACCCAAATCCGCAGCACTAATAAAAAATCATTTAGTGGGGTAGATAAATTTAAAAATTTAAAGGCTGAGAATCAGCTAAGCTGTGAAAAGGAAGTTGCCGAAAAGTATTTTCACTTTCTTGACAATTTGGAAAAATATCCTGATTTAATTTTGGATGTGAGGGATGTTTAATGTTTCACATCCCAAAAATTTATTAAAACAACAGATCTAATTATAGTAATAATAATGAAAATGATAAAATCCTTTTAGTTTTCGTTTTCAATCTTCCACTATTTCATCCAAAAAGCTTATCTTAAGCTTTTAGAAGTTATATGAACCGAAAAAGAAAAAGATTATACCGTACTATCGGATTTGCTATTCTCATAATATCAGTTGGTTATATAATAAATGACCAGTTGAAAAGAATGGGTAACAGAATTTCAGGAGAATATCTTCAGGAATTAATTAATAAGGAAAGCAAAGGGCTTTATCAATTAGAGTTTGAAGCTATTGACTTAAATATCCTGAGGAAATCAGTCAGCATCAAAAATATTGAGCTATATGCCACACCTGAAAATAGAGAAGATTCCATTAATGCAAAAAATATCTATGAGGCAGAAGTAAGTGAGGTCAATATTTCGCTGGAATCGGTTATTAGGATTTATACTAACAAAGAATTGGTGGTAGATGGAATTGAAGTCATCGACCCTTTGGTATTTATGACCAAAATAAATCCTGAAAAAAAACCACTTAAATTCGGTCGTGAAACAGGTGAACTTTATGAGGTCATTTCACAATATTTAGAATTATTGCAAATTAATTTCCTGAAAGTGAGAAGCGGAACAGTTGATCACTCACCGAGTAATTTTAGATTAAAAGCCATTAATTTTAATGTGGAAAATTTTGAAGTTTCTCAAAATCAAAAAAAGAAGAAAATTTTCTATTCTGAAGCTATAAATCTGGGGGTTAATCAACAATCTATTTTATTGCCCGACAGCATACATGAATTGAGTTTTGAAGGCTTTGAACTTTCCACTAAAGATTCTATTCTCAATTTTAATAATTTCAAAATCAATGCTCGGAAAGATATAGACGCTAGAAATGTGTTTCAGCAAGAAAATCAAAATGTTTATGATATTGACATTCCTACTTTAGAGTTAAAAGGAATAAACTATTTAAAAGCTTATGAAGATAACTTCTTAGTAGTAGAACAAGTGAATATCCCTAAGCCAAAAATCAAAATTCAATCTGTTCTGAAATCAAAAAAACAAAATACGGAACAGGCTGAAAATAGCATTGGCGCCTCTCTTTTGGCTCTTTTTGATTTAATTAAAATCAATGATTTAAAAATTGAAGAAGGTGGGTTAAACTTGACCTTAAAAGGCGATAACCAACAAAGATTTTTATCCGACAATATTAGTATTGACCTCTTTAATATCGAATTGGATTCCACTCAGCGAGATATTCAAAATATCATTCATTACTTTGAAAATGCCTCAATTGAAATCAATGACTATGATTATTTATTACCAGACAATTTACATAATATCAAATTCAAAAAACTGAATTTCAATACTATAGACTCCACCTTATTAGTCCGAAATCTGGAAGTTAAACCATCCAGAAGCCTAGATGATAGCACTTTAACACAATTTAACCTAAACCTCCCATTATTGGAGATGGGTGGAATAGCTCATCGGGATATTTATGATAATGATCGAATTGATTTAAAAAATCTGGCGCTAAGTAATTCTAAAATCACCATAACGCCTCCCTACTTAAAGAATTCAGAAGAACAAAAAGCAATTATCACTCCTGAAGGTTTATTTAATATTCTAAATAAATATTTTAATGAAATAAAGCTGGGTGAATTTTCGGTACTTAATACGGATTTAGATGTTGGTGATATTTTTATAGGCAAATCACTAAATGTGCATGCACAAAAGATAAAAATTGACTCTTCTCTACATTCATGGCACAAAATAGCTGATAGCACTTTAATAAACGGCCAGGAATTAGTTTACAAGCTAGATAAAGGGCAGGTTCAAGTCAGTACTTTCCAATCTGAAAACAATCTGCATTCATTAGATTTAACCAAATTGAATTTCACTTATGAAGATTTGAGAGATCAAATTACAGTAGATTACTTAAGTTTTAGAGGGGTTGAATTTGATAGCATTCTCAATAGGAAGAAACTCGATATTGACAGCATTACACTTTTCAAACCTAAAATTGATATCAGCTATAAGGACTTAAAACAAAAAAATACAAAGAATAACGAATGGAGCTTCTCGAATAGGCCTATAAATATATTATTAAAGGAAGGTGCTTTAAACTATCAAATAGATGAATTTAAAAGCCTAAGTATAGCTGATTTTGATATAGATTTAAATTACCAATATGAACTCAAATTATTTCAGGTATTTGCAAAAGAGCTAAAACTAGAAGATAACAAACTAAATCACCACATAAGTGTATCAAGTCTAACACTACCTAAAAATCATAATAATCTATCATTTCAAAACATACGCATTAAGCCCAATGAAATCAATGATACTTTATCCATTTCAATTAAAATCCCTGAAATAAACTTTACTAATTTCAATAAAGATGCGTTAATTCAAAACAAACGATTTGAAGCAGACAGCTTACGTAGTCATATAACTCAATTCAATTATACAGGTTTTACGGACTTAAAGAAATATTTCAAATTTTCAAATGCAGTAGAAAACGAATTCACATTTGCTGTTAAAAATAGTGAGATAAAATTAACAGGATCGAGCATAGTTTTACTTAATATTCAAAAAGAAACTAGTCAATTGCTGAGCTCCAATGCTAAGCTAACATTGCAAAATCTGCGCTTTCCAAAAACTAAAGATCAAAATCTATTTTTTGCTGACAATTTCACTATCAGTAATGAAAGTTTCAACTTTTACTCTCCTAAAAATGACTCCATTTCAATTCAAAACTTGAATTATAGCAGCTTAAGTGAAAGAGGTGACATAAAAGAATTTGATTATCATGATTCTGATCGTAATACTGCCTTAAACATCAAAGGAATAAAATTAAAAAATGCTAAAATTACAGATTATGTTCAAAATAATAGAGTGGATATTGCAGAATTAAGTAGTGAAGAAACTTCTCTAGATTTTAGAATTAAAAAGCAAGAAAAGGAATCGCTCCCTAAAAGAATTACTTTGCCTTTCAAATCTTTGAAAATTGAAAAACTACTTTCAAATGACATCAACATAAAGGTTTACCATGAAGAAAAGGAACGTAATTATTTTGTTCGTAAAGCAGATCTACTCATCAACTCATTAGCTTTTGACTCTACTATAAATCCAACGAATATTCATCATAATTTGAAGTCATTGGTTTTTAGCGGAAAAAACTACAGAGAAAATTTTGGAAAGCATTATACCATCACAGCAAAAGATTACAGCTTCCAATATCCAGAATCGAATTTTTATGCAAGTGATCTTAAAATGCGTTCTAAATATGATCGCTTTGAATATAGCGAGCATATTGAAAATCAGAATGATTGGTTTAAACTTGATGTAGCCTCTATTAAGCTTAAAAAACTCAATATTGACAGTTTATTAATGAGTGAAAAATTTATCTCAAATAAGATTGAAATAGATAAGGGAGATTTTATAGTATTCCGTGATTTAAATGTTCCCCATAATGACAAGCGAAAAGTTCCTATGCCCCAAAAAGTGCTTTCTGAATCAAATTTTGCATTTAGCATAGATACATTATTTGTGAATTCTGATATTCACATACACATTATGCCTAAAGAGACTTCAGGAATAGGCACAATGACCATAAACATTGAAAGCGGTTACCTTTTTAATACTCGTACCCATCACTTTAAAAATAATACTCCAATTATATTAAAAGCGCAAGGAAAACTCAATGAGAAAGCAAATTTCAGCACTAAAGTTGAATTTCCTATGCCTTCAGAAAAGGGAGAGTTTCATTTCATAGGAAATGTTGGTAGTCTTGATTTAACAGCATTAAATGAAATGCTTATTCCATTAGGAGCAATTGAAGTCCGCTCTGGATTTAACGAGGAAGTTAATATTAATTTTAAAGGGAATGATGATTATGCTGAAGGATTAATGGCATTCCGATACAATAATTTAAAAATTGATATACTTGATAGAGAAACTTATCAATCCAAGGGCTTTGGAAATAATTTAAAAACCATTTTCGCGAACAGTTTTGTTGTAAGCTCCAAAAACCCCAGGTGGTTTAGTTTGCAAGAAGGCAATATTTTCTTTGAGCGAATTAAGAGTCGTTCTATATTCAACTTATGGGCAAAATCATTATTAAGTGGGGCGGTGAGTAGCATTGGCATCAAAAGAAGTAAAGAAGAGGCCAAAGCTTACTATAAGGAAAATAAGGATGAAACAGAAGATAGCGACAATTGATTAAACTACACTACTTAAGATCAACATCTCGCCTTCAAGAGGATATCCAATCTTTATATTTTCTGCAAAGCCTATAAAAAGCTATTGTCATAAAATCTCCTTTTCATATCCATCACACTACAAAACCACTCAAGTTTTTAGATTAGCAAATTTTTAATAATTTTATAGCCAGTAGCTTATCAGATAAAAAACTTGATTAGTTTACATAAAAGAAAGGATTAGCTTAAAATTATCAACCAATGCAGTTAACCAAAGAACAATCCTCCATTATTCAATCGGATGGCAACATTAAAATTAATGCAGTTGCTGGTTCTGGAAAAACAACAACTTTAATTGCTTATGCTGAAAGCAGACCCAAAAACAGCAGAATTCTTTATCTGGCTTTTAATAAATCTGTAAAGTTAGAAGCCACTAAAAAATTTAAATCCAAAAAGCTTTTTAATGTTGATGTACAAACGGCTCATTCCCTAGCTTTTAAACATATAGTAATCGGCAATAATCTGGAAATCAACAGCAACGGCTATAAAAATCATGATTTGGCAGATATTTTAAATATTCAAATTAAAAGTGAGCCTATGGCAGAAATGATTATGGCCAATCATGTCAATAAATTCACTTCTTATTTTTGTAATAGTAGTGCTTTAAAAGTAGAAGAGTTAAATTATACAGTTACCATATCCGACAAAAAAGCATTGGCTTTTGTAAAGAGTAATTACTCCTATATCAAAAAGAAAACCCGTGAGTTTTTGGCTAAAATGAACAAAGGTGAAATTGCCATCACCCATGATTTTTACTTAAAGAAATTCCAACTGCAAAATCCTCCGCTTAATTACGATTATATTCTCTTTGATGAGGGACAAGACGCCTCCCCTGCCATGCTAGATGTATTTCTCAATCAAAAAGCTACTAAAGTGATAGTGGGCGATACGCATCAGCAAATTTATTCCTGGCGATATGCCGTAAATTCACTGGAAATGGTGGATTTCAAATCTTTTGATTTATCGAGCAGTTTCAGGTTTAATGATAAAATTGCCCAATTGGCTCAAGCCATAGTAGAAAGAAAAAAGCACCTTCAGCCTGAGCTGAATTTCCAAATAAAAGGAGAAGCTCAACCTTCAAAAGGAGAGCAAAAAGCAGTTTTAGCGCGTACTAACCTTGGACTTTTAACAAAAGCAATTGATTACATATCCGAGAAGAAAAATCTGGATGGTATCTATTTCGAAGGTAATATCAATTCCTATACCTATGCCGATGACGGTACTTCATTATACGATGTTTTAAACCTCTTTAATGGCAAAAGAAAATTTATCAGAGATCCTTTAATTAAAAAAATGAATACATTGGAGGACTTAGAAGAGTATATCGAGAAAACCGAAGATATGCAATTGGGCATGATGGTAGAATTGGTAAGGGAGTATGGAAATGAAATTCCAGAGTACATCAAGCAGCTAAAGGAAAAGCATGTTGAAAATGAAGAGCGAGATAAAGCCCACATCATTTTCTCCACAGTCCACAGATGCAAGGGAATGGAGTATGACTCTGTTCAGCTGGTCAATGATTTCCTCACTGAAGAGAAATTAAAGAAATTGGCACAACAGAAAAACCTTTCTGATTTGATAAAGCAAAAACTCAATGAGGAAATCAATTTGTTGTACGTAGCCGTGACCCGAACTCAAAACAAGCTTTTTATAGAAGAAGAATTACTCCCTGAAAATTGGGCAAAAAATGAGCAAATAGTTTTACTAAAACGCAAAGAGGAGGAAGATAATACTAGCATTAAAGATTTAAAATTGAACAGCTTTGAAGAAAAGGCTTATGACCTTGCAGAGGTTAGAAAGAAACATAAATCTGCCTATGCTCCATGGAATGATGAACTGGACAGAGAATTGAAATTCATGTTTGAAGAAGGGCTAAGCACCAAAGATTTGGCCAATCATTTTGGCAGAACAAAGGGAGCTATTAGAGCAAGGATTCAGAAGCTATATTCCTTTGAAGATTTGTAATATGTATCAAAATATTACAGACGAATTGATATTATTAATCGATAAATAGCTATTTTTCTTCTTTTTAATAATATTTATGGCAAATTTCTAAAAATGAAAAAGTTTTTTATCATCCTTTTCCACATTCCATTCTTTGCATTAAGTCAAAATGAGCAGGTATTATATCAACTAGTTGAACTCAATGAGGAAGTCAACTCAAGATATCATGAAAGTGCGCCTATTGTTACTCCTGATAATCAAAGGCTTTACTTTACGATTACAGATCATCCTGAAAATAATGAGGGTAGGGATAATTCTCAAGACATTTGGTATTCCGATAAACAAGCAGATGGAACATGGGGTAAAGCAGTCCATATGGAATCTCCATTTAATAAAAGAAAGTTTAATCAAGTATTTACGATACTCGATGATGGGAATTCACTTTTTATCAGAGGTGGAAATAATAAAAGAAAAAAAGGATTCTCCATAGTTACAAAAGACGAAAAAGGCTGGAATAGACCTGATGAGCTTGAAATTGAAGGTTACGAAGACATGAGCAAAGGAATTTTCTCAGGAGCCACCATAAGTCAAGACCGAAGTGCTATAATCATTTACATGAATGAAAGAGCAAAAAAACCTTATAGTGATCTCTATTTAAGCAAACGGCAACCTGATGGCTCTTATACAAAACCAGTAATGATTGAATCTTTAAGTACTTACAAAGATGAATTTGGTCCTTATTTAGCTGAAGATGATCAAGTAATGTATTATGCCAGTAATCGTGAAGGTACAATTGGTGGCGTAGATGTTTGGAAAGTGAAAAGGTTAGATGATAGCTGGCTAAAATGGAGTGAGCCTGAAAACATTGGCCCTCCTATAAATACCGATGGTTTTGACTCCTATTTTTCAGTTGACGAAACAGGGAATAATGCCTTTACAACCAGGACTTATGTAAGTGCAGATGGTAGTAATATGAATATTTACGGACTTGTTCCTAAAGCAAAAATCATAGTAAAAGGTAAGGTGCTGAATAAAGAAACAAATAAGCCACTTGCATTGTATTTAACTGCAGAACCGCTAAAGGATAAACCTTTAAATCTTGAAGTAAAAGAAGATGGAAACTATTCTTTTACTACTTATAAAAACAAACCTTTCAATTTTATAGCCGCTAAAATTGGTTATGAACAATTGAACGAATCCATCGACTTATCAGATATCAAGAAAGATACTGTCATTCAGAAAGACTTATTTCTTACTCCCGTAAAAACGAAGGTTAAACTTAGTGGCTTAATTACTGATGCGAGAACATTAAATCCTGTAAATGCTCGTGTTTATGTAAAAAATGATAATTTTTCAGACTCTGCAAGAACTGCTTTTGAAGATGGTGGCTATAAATTAGAATTACAAGGGGCAGGTCAGTATCAAATAGAAATTCTATCTGATGATTACGATGATATCATAGAAAATTTTACCGTAGAAATACCAGAAGGAGAATATGAGCATTACGTTCGTAAAGATTACCAAATGAACAAAACTGTTAAGCCTTATATAGTTTCAGGTGTGGTGATTGACGAAAAGACAAAAGCTCCGTTAAAAGCAAAACTAAGTTTTGAGATTCAGGATTCCGTTATAAATCGAATAGAGAGTAATGAAGATGGAACGTTTGAAATTAAGGTACCTACAGCAGGTGAACTAATTATTCGAGGTGAAAAAGTTAACTACCTCAATTTGGAACGTAAGCTTACGATCAGTAATAATCAAGATTTTAGGCAGTATAGTGAAACATTAGAAATGTCCCCAATTGAAGTAGGCAAAACCGTTATTATTGATAATATCTATTTCAACTTTGATAAAACAACTCTAAAGGAAGCTTCCTTCCCAGAATTGGATCGATTGACTGATTTAATGACACAAAATCCAGGAATCAAAATAGAAATACTTGGTCATACAGACAGCAAAGGAAGTGATGATTATAACTTAACCTTAAGTGAAGGTCGGGCGGAATCAGTAATGCAATATTTATTGGATAAAGGCATCTCAGAAGATAGAATGAAGGCAAAAGGTTTAGGAGAAACATCACCTATCAGCAGTAATGATACCGAAGAAGGAAGAGCCGAAAACAGAAGGGTAGAATTTACAATTGTGGAGAAATGATTATTTGAAATATTAATCCTGGTCAGTCTGTCAACAACCAGATAAACAGGATTTTTTAATTGTAGAAACAGGGCATGCCCTGTTTCTACAATTAAAAAATCTATTTCAACCCAAATTCCTTAATTTTCTCCGCAATTCTTTTAGACAAACCTTCCGTTGCAGGTAATAAAGGCATTCTTACATAATTTTCGCAAACTCCTTGTTGGCGTAATGCTTCTTTTGCTCCTACTGGATTGCTTTCCTCATACATCAAAGAATTGATTGGCAATAATTTGAAAAGGCTTTTATTTGATTTAGCAAAATCTCCTTTCAAAGCATTCTGTACCATATCAGCAAATACCTCTGGGAATGGATTTGCCAAAACGGAAATCACTCCTACTGCTCCTAAAGTAATCATGGAATTAGTCAACAAATCATCTCCTGAAATCAACAAAAATTCCTCAGGCTTATTTGCCATGATTTCCATGCATTGTCCTAAATCACCTGAAGCTTCTTTTATGCCAATAATATTTTCATGCTGAGCCAATCTTAAAGTGGTTTCAGCTGTCAAATTGGAAGCTGTTCTTCCAGGTACATTATATAAAATTACAGGTACAGGAGATGCATCTGCAATTTTAACAAAATGCTGATAAATTCCCTCTTGAGATGGTTTATTGTAATGAGGAGATGCTGATAAAATAGCATCAACTCCAGATAAATCAATCTGACCTATAAAATCAATGACAGCTTGTGTATTATTTCCACCCGCTCCAAAAACTATGGGTAAGTTTTTAGGATTATGTGTTTTTACAAGAGCCAAAATCTCTTGCTTTTCTTTTAAGGTTGTAGTGGCTGATTCACCTGTAGTTCCTTGCACTACGAAGTAATCTGCTCCTTTGGCAGTATGTACCAATAGCTTTTCTAAAGCTTCTCTATCTACTGTTAAATCTTCTTTAAATGGGGTAATTAATGCGGTGCCCACTCCCGTAAATTTCTTAGTTGTTTCCTGAAATTTTTCTGACATAATGAATAATCTCTTCTGTTAAAATATTTGTATCTCCACTTTCTCTTGGCTTTATCATCAATTCAAAAAATGAGGCTTCTGCTTCAGTGGACTGATAGGCTCCGATTCTTGCATCGGTTTTTGAATGCACTAACAAATATTGCATATACAAGTTTAGCTTTTCATCTAAACAAAATAAATACTCCAATTTTTGGTTCAAAAAGCTCAGGAAATACGGATTATCTATTTTCCCGAAAAAACCAAAATCTTTATCTTCAAAAAAATCAAAATAGAATTCGAAATTCTGTGTATCTTTTGGTTTATAAGCCAAAGTAGTTACTTCAATCCCATCAGCTTTTAGCGTTTTAATAAATTTCTTGACCGCCTCATGCTTTTTCAAATCATCGAAGGAAAATATAACTCCCACCTTCTTAAGCTTATTGTAAGGATAAGCCTGATGTAAAAAATCAATTTTCTTCTGTCCTCTTCTTACTTTGTATGATAAAATTTTGTGTTTAATCACTTTTTAGTTTTCTTTTATCAGGCTACGAAATTCAGTTTCATCAATGATTTTCACTCCCAGTATTTCTGCTTTCTGCCTTTTGGCAGGGCCATATTTTCTCCAGCCACTAATATATCTACTTTTCCTGAAATAGCCGAAACTACTTTTCCGCCATATTGCTTTATTACTTCCTTAATTTCATCTCTTCCGTAATGCTCAAATACTCCAGATACCACCAAAGACTTGCCTTCCAGCGCATTACCTTTTTGTTCTATTATGGTTTCCTTAATCTCAAATTGAAGACCTGCGGATTTCAAACGCTCAATCAATTCGATATTATCTTGATCTTGGAAATATTCTACTACACTTTGTGCAATTCGCTCGCCAATTTCAGGAACTTCTATCAATTCTTCAAAGGAAGCTTTAGACAAATTGTCAATATTTTTAAAATGAGCGCCTAATTTCTCTGCTACGGTCTTCCCTACAAATCGAATTCCCAAGCCAAAAAGAATATTCTCAAAAGGAATTTGCTTTGATTCTTCAATTCCCTTTAAAAGGTTTTGGGTACTCAAATCCTTAAAACCTTCTAGTTCAAAAACATCCTCATATTTCAAATCATAAAGATCGGCTACATTCTTAACCAATCCTTTTTCATACAATAAATGAATGGTACGCTCGCCCATTGAATCTATATCAGCTGCTTTTCGCTGAATATAATGTTCAATTGAACCTTTGATTTGTGGTGGACACCCCTTTTTGTTCAGACAATAATGAACGGCTTCACCTTCCGCTCTCACTAATTTCGTTCCGCACTCAGGACAGTTTTTTAAATATTCCACCTCAGTACTTCCTAAATCTCTTTTGGTCAAATCCACTCCTGTGATTTTTGGAATAATTTCGCCTCCTTTCTCCACATGAACTGTATCTCCCACTCTCAAATCCAATCGAGCTATCTCATTAGCATTATGTAAAGAGGCTCTTTTCACGGTTGTTCCAGCCAAAGAAACAGGTTCTAGATTGGCAACAGGAGTTACTGCTCCTGTCCTTCCTACCTGATAAGTAATTTCTTTTAAAATGGTAGTAGAGCTTTCCGCTTTGTATTTATAAGCAATCGCCCATCGTGGACTTTTGGCTGTGAAACCCAATTGCTCTTGCTGAGCTAGGCTATTGACCTTTATCACTATCCCATCCGTATCAACTGGCAGAGAATGTCTTTTCTCCTCCCATTCATTGATGAAATCGAATACCTCATTGATGTTTTGGCACTTTTTATAAGTTTGAGAAACATTAAAACCGAATTTCTCCAATTGCTTAATGCCTTCTTCATGGGAATCTATAGGCAAATCTTCACCAGCATAGGAATATAAATAACAATCGAGTTTTCGTTTAGCCACAACTCCTGAATCCTGCATTTTTAATGTGCCTGATGCTGCATTTCTTGGATTGGCTAAGAGTGCTTCTCCATTTTCTTCTCTTTCTCTATTAATTTCATTGAAACCTTCTCTGGGTAAAAACACCTCACCTCGGGCTTCAAAATACTCTGGGAATTTATCCCCTCTAACTTTTAGAGGAATTGTTCGGATGGTTTTGGCATTATTAGTAATATCATCGCCCTTGCTTCCATCACCACGAGTTACTCCTCTGATTAATTTACCATTTTCATAATGCAAACTTATGGCTACACCATCGAATTTCAGCTCACAGAAATATTCATACTCTTCATCGCCCAAGCCCCTTTTTACTCTACCGTCAAAATCATCCAGCTCTTCTTTGGAATAAGTATTACCCAATGAAAGCATTGGAATTTTATGATCAACTGTTTCAAAATTTTTGGTGATATCACCTCCCACTCGCTGACTTGGGGAATCGGAAGTTTTTAAATCAGGAAATTGCTCTTCCAAATCCATGAGCTCTTTCAACATCATATCAAACTCATAATCAGAAATTTCAGAAACACTTTCCTGATAGTATTTATAATTATAATAATGAAGCTTTTCGCTTAATTCTTGAATTTTGTGTTCGGCTGCTTTTTTATCCATTTTACTTCTGAAGGCTTAAATCACAAATCTAATGATTTGCCTATTTGTTTGGCTAAAAAGTAACTAAAATTTGATATTGGAGAGAAAGGTTCTCAGACTTGGCTCGGTGCGTCATTCTGACGAAGGTGGGAATCTATTGATTTTAACCAAAGGTTAAAATATTTACTTCCCAAGATATCAGTTTACTTATTTGAGTATTTCATATCCATTATTTCTTGGCTAAAATAATTAAAACTTCGTTTTAATAAGACAAGATTCCCACCTTCGTGGGAATGACGCACGGAACGACTGGTATCAAAACGATTATTAAATTATAAATCAATTATCAGCATATCGAAAAATCAGCACATCAAAGAATTAGCACATCTAAAACCTGTAAACAAGCCAACTTGAAAACCTGCCAACCTAATCTACCACTCAACCTCTCCTAGTTCCTTTAAATCCATTTCAAGCTTTCACTTCAAGAAATACTTCCTATTTTAGATTTTGAAATAATTATTTTAATGAAATCAACATTAAAAATTTAGCTTCGAATTTTACACCAACCGAAGATAAATTTTTAATCAAAGATTCCATGTGACCGTAACAAACAATTATATACGCATGAATATGAAAAACTTATTATTTATTCTATGTTTTCTAAGTACGAGCTTAGTTTTCGCTCAAAAAGAAATTACCGTTTCAGATATCTATGAGAAAGGGACTTTCAGACAAGAATCAGTTTACAATGTCAACTGGATGAATGACGGAAAGTATTATTCCGCATTGGATGAGAATAAAGTCCAGAAAATTGATGTGGAGAATGGAAAGGTTGTAGAGACTTTAGTAGATGGAGATAAACTAGATCCTGAACTTGACATAAAAAACTATTCATTCAGTAAGGATGAGCAAAAATTATTACTGGCGACTGATGTGAATTATATCTACAGACGTTCATTCACTGCTCAGTATTATGTTTATAATTTAGAAGATGAAAGTTTAAAACCACTTTCCGAAAACCCTCAAATGTTTGCTACTTTCTCACCTGATGCAAAAAAGATGGCTTATGTATTTAAAAACAATATTTACATCTTCGATTTAGCATCTGGAAACACTACTCAAGTAACCTCAGATGGTAAAATCAATGAAATCATTAATGGTGGTTCTGATTGGGTTTATGAAGAAGAGTTTTACGTTACTAAAACTTTTTATTGGTCACCTGACAGCAAAAAATTGGCATTCTATACCATGGACGAAAGCCATGTAAAAGAATATACCTTACAGAAATGGAATGATGGAGAATTGTATCCAGAAAATTATGTCTATAAATATCCCAAAGCAGGTGAAGAAAATTCTCATATATGGATTTCAGTGTATGATTTAGCGTCTGAAGACACAAAACAAATGGATATTGGCGAGGAAAAAGACCAATATATCCCACGAGTTCAATGGACAAAAGACTCAAATCTATTGAGCATTATCAGAATGAATCGAAGACAAAACATTCTGGAAATTTTACATGCTAATGCTACTACTGGAGAAAGTAAAGTAGTTTTAAAAGAAGAATCAGACACTTATGTGGGGTTGAACTACTGTGATGATTTAACTTACACCAACGATGGCAAATACTTCATTCAATCAAGTGAGCAAGATGGTTACAAGCATCTTTATCTTTACACTTTGGATGGTAAATTAGTAAGACAAATCACTAAAGGAAATTGGGAAGTGGTAAGCATAGTGGGTATTGACCAAAAAGACAGCAAAATCTACTATATCAGTACTGAGAATTCTCCTTTAGATCGTACTTTCTATTCCATCGGGTTGAATGGAAAAAGAAAGAAATTGATGGGGGAAGAAATGGGAAATACTCGCATCAATATGAGCAATGACTTCCAGTACTATTTGAAATATTATAGCAATCCAACTAATCCAAATCAAGTAAGCTTGCACCAAACAAAAGGCAATAAGCAACTAACTACTTTAAAGGATAATGCCAGCTATAAATCCATCACAGAAGAGTTCGGTTTTGTAGATAAAGAGTATTTTCAGTTTACAACTTCGGAAGATGTTAGCTTAAATGGTTATTTCTTAAAACCAGCTAATTTTGATGAGTCAAAAGAATATCCAGTAATCGTTTACCAATACAGTGGGCCAGGTAGTCAGCAGGTGCAAAATGGCTGGGGTGGTAGTCAATTCGACTGGCATCAAATGATGACGCAAAAAGGGTATATCGTTGCAGTAGTTGACCCAAGAGGAACTGGCGGAAGAGGAGAAGCCTTTAAAAAAATGACTTACAGGCAATTGGGTAAATACGAAACCTTGGATATGATTGAAACAGGTAAATATTTAGGTAATCTGAATTATGTGGATGCTGAAAGAATCGGCATTTGGGGATGGTCTTATGGTGGTTATATGGCTGGAAATGCCATTTTAGATGGAGCAGATGTTTTTAATGCTGCAGTTTCAGTGGCTATGGTTTCCAACTGGAGATATTATGACACCATTTATACTGAGCGATATATGGACTTACCACAAGACAATGCTGAAGGCTATGATGATAATTCTCCATTAAGCAAGATTGATAAATTAGAAGACCCATATTTGATTGTCCATGGAACAGGAGATGACAATGTGCATGTACAACACACTATTGTTTATCAGGATACACTATTGGAAGCAGGAAAGCAATTTGATCTATTCTACTACCCGGACAGAACTCATGGCATAGGCGAACAAGGGGCAAGACCTCACCTATTCAGAATGATGACCAATTGGTGGTTAGAGAATTTATAAAAGCGAAAAGCCTGGTTGAAAAAATCGGGCTTTTTATTTAGTTTAAAATCATAGCCTCAAAATCCTTCAATTCTCATACAGAATTAAAAATATGGCTAGGCTGACCTAAATAGGCCTCTCATGATTAATACTACCAATCTTCAAAACCAAATAATATCCCGATAAATGCGGGACAGGTCTTGCTCGAAGAGGGCGGGCAGGAGGACAAAAGGCGGGCCAGCGATGGTATGTAGCGATGAAGCATCTTTTTGTTCCCGAGCGTTCGGGACAAAAAGGAAAAGTAGAAACTACAAAATATAATTTTGGGTATAAATCTAGATTTAATATCTAAAACCTCAGGTTTCCTCTAAATCAAAGCTTTTTGAGGTTTTAGATATGATAAAATTTCAAAAAATGAGACTTTATATTTGCTTTGAATGATAATTAGAGTCACGTTTTAATTTTCAAGAGAACCCTAAATACTAACCTCATCATTCTGTGCCGTGCGCCTTCCCCCATTGGGGGAATTGCAGGGGGCTAAAAAAAGGCCTCTCATTCCTGAGAAGCCTTTTCAATTACTAATTACTCAAATATTAATTATTCTCACGAAGGTGCCTCCTAATAATCTTACCTACATTAGACTTTGGTAATTCTTTCTCAAAAGAAACTGCTTTCGGACATTTATAGGCAGTTAAATTTTCCTTGCAATAATCGATTACCTCTTGCTCAGTTAAACTTTCATCCTTCTTCACCACAAACGCTTTCACCACTTCGGTAGATTTCTCATCCGGAACACCAATTACGGCTACTTCCAAGACTTTTTCCATACCGGCAATTACATCTTCAATTTCATTTGGATAAACATTAAATCCGGACACATTAATCATATCCTTAATTCTATCCACTATTTTAAAGAAGCCGTCAGCATCTTGAACTCCGACATCTCCTGTACGGAACCATTCCTTATTAAAGAAAGTAGTTTCGTTTAATTCTGGTTTATTCCAATATCCTGACATCACCTGTGGTCCTTTACCACAAATTTCTCCTGGCTCACCTAGTTCCACCTCTTTTCCTTCTTCATCTAATATCTTCATATCAGTACTTGGAGTAGGCATTCCTATAGTGCCGATTCTTTCAGTTCCATCCAAAGGATTTACACTTAATACAGGGGAGGTTTCACTTAAACCATAACCTTCTACTAAAGGCCCTCCTGTTAAATCCTTCCATTTCTCAGCGACAGATCTTTGCACTGCCATTCCACCACCAATTGAGCCTTTCAAATGTGAAAAATCAACTTCTTTAATATTCGGTTGATTTAATAAGCCATTGAACAATGTGTTCACTCCTGTCATCAAAGTAAATGGATGCTTCTTCAATTCCTTAATAAATGCAGGCATATCTCTTGGGTTGGTAATCAAAATACTTTTAGCACCAATGCTAAACATTAAGATTCCATTTACGGCAAGGGCGAAAATATGATAAAGCGGAAGAGCTGTAATCATTTGCTCTTGAAGTCCATCTGTAAACAATGGCTTAAACCATTCTTTTGTTTGCATAGTATGCGCCACCAAATTTCGGTGAGATAATTGTGCACCCTTACTTACACCAGTTGTACCTCCTGTATATTGTAAAAATGCCAAATCAGAAGGCTCTATTTCAGGCTTTTTAAAAGTGTGATTCTTGCCTTTCTTTAAAACTTCTTTCCATTTAATAGCGGTAGGCAAATTATAACTTGGAACCATCTTTTTGATGTTTTTCACCACAAAATTGACAATACCGCCTTTCAATCCGCCTAACATATCTCCCAATTGAGTAACGATAACGGTTTTGATCTCCGTTTCATCTAATACCTTCTCTAAATTGCTGGCAAAATTTGCTACAATCACGATAGCTTTAGCCCCAGAATCTTTAAACTGATGGGCCATCTCACGCGCAGTATAAAGTGGATTGGTTCCCACTACAATTACACCAGCTTTCAAAGCACCTATCATGGCAATAGGATATTGTAAGCAGTTTGGCATTTGAATAGCCATTCTATCACCCTTTTTCAAACCTGCTTCATTTTGCAAATAAGCAGCAAAATTATTTGACAATTCATCCACTTCAGCGTAAGTCAGCACTTTACCCATGTTCTCATAGGCTTCGTTGCTTCCATGCTTCTGGAAAATCTCTTCAAATAATTCGGGGAGGTTTTTATATTGGTCAGGGTTTATCTCTCTCGGTACTCCTTTCGGATAATGATTGTACCATGGAAAATCGCTCATAGTCGTATATTTAAATTCAATTTTTTCGTTTCGGATTGGAAATTAATAAAAAATATTATTCTTCCATAGAGCTATTTGATACAACATTCATACAGGTGTGTTTATTTTAGGAAAATTATCTGTAAATCAATGGATTAGAATTTTATGTTTTAGGTAGTAAGTTTTATGTTATGAGCATTAAAGAGTAATGAGCGCAATCCACACTAAAATACACCACTGGTTCAAGCGTCCGCTTGAACCACTCTTTGCTATAAAATACAAGCTTCTTTTATCTAGTTGAGTTTCAATGCCAAGTAAGCCGAACTTTATTCGTTTGCTGAATAAGCACAAGCGGACGCTTGCGCTATTGCAAGGGTGGTAATTACTTGTTCATCTTGAACATTTACAAGCCTGGATTTTAGGGCTTTTTGTAATTTAAAATAGGCATAACCCGGATTATTCATTCCACTAGTTCTAGATATAGCTCCAAAAGAGCCTACTTATGGTAAACTAAAATCTGTTTAACCAAGCCCAAGCTCCGAAGGAGTGACCATATCGCCTACCATGTTTCAATAAACCTCTAATTATAAGGTCATTCCTACGGAACTTTGGCGATTTACATTGATATCATAGTTACCATAAGGTTGTTCCGCTGAAACTAAAGCTAATTCTTAATTTTCAACAAGAAAAAGGCAACCATATTCTATCATACTCAAACTTCGAGGTGTAGACTTCCAACCTCCGGCAAATGTCCGACCTTCGGTACTGACATGGCTCACGCATCAAACATCATCCATCACCCACCTTCCTACTTCTCACCCCACAACTTACCAACAGGTCAACCCGAAAACTTACCAACATAAAACCCCAACACTTCCCTGCTTCCAGACGTACACAAAATCAATAGCAAATATCTATAATTCTATAACTAAAAAATATAGGATTTTGATAACATAAGCGCACAAATTATGTTAGCTTTGTAGCTTAATTGAAATTAGTCTAAATAATTCATATATGAGTAAAGACGATCAAATACTGGAAGAATTTGCCTCTAAGGAATATGAGCATGGATGGACAGTAGATTTTGAAGCAGACTCAGCGCCTCCGGGGCTAAACGAAGATATAGTACGTTTTATTTCTGCCAAAAAAGAAGAGCCAGAATGGCTTTTAGAATGGAGATTGAAAGCATACAGGAATTGGAGAAAAATGGCAGAGCCTAAATGGGCTAATGTTCATTACCCAAAACCCGATTTCGAAAATATAATATACTACTCTGCCCCTAAAGCAAAGGATAAGCCTAAAAGCTTGGATGAAGTAGATCCTGAAATGAGAAAAACCTTCGAAAGATTAGGTATTTCTCTTACAGAACAGAAAAGATTGACTGGAGTTGCGGTAGATGCCGTAATGGATTCAGTTTCTGTTGGAACTACCTTCAAAAAGCAATTAGGGGAATTAGGAATCATTTTTTGTTCATTCAGTGAGGCTGTAAAAGAGCATCCTGAATTGGTTAAAAAATACATTGGTTCAGTTGTTCCTTCTAACGACAACTTTTATGCAGCTTTAAATTCAGCTGTATTCTCTGATGGTTCATTTTGCTATATTCCGAAAGGAGTAAGATGCCCTGTTGAACTTTCAACTTATTTTAGAATAAATGCTGCCAACACAGGTCAGTTCGAAAGAACCTTGATCGTGGCGGAAGATGATTCTTATGTAAGTTACTTAGAAGGTTGTACTGCACCTATGCGTGATGAAAATCAATTGCATGCGGCAGTAGTAGAGATTTATGCAGCTAAAAATGCTGAGGTGAAATACTCTACTGTACAGAACTGGTATCCTGGTGATAAAAACGGTAAAGGTGGTATTTACAACTTCGTAACCAAAAGAGGAATTTGCGCTGGTGATTATGCTAAAATTGCATGGACACAAGTTGAAACTGGTTCTGCCGTTACTTGGAAATATCCAAGCTGTATCTTAAAAGGAGATTATTCTCAAGGAGAATTTTACTCTGTTGCAGTAACAAACAACATGCAACAAGCCGATACAGGAACCAAAATGATCCACATTGGTAAAAATACCAAAAGCAGAATCGTTTCCAAAGGAGTTTCTGGCGGAAAAAGTCAAAACTCCTACAGAGGGTTGGTGGAAATCCACAAAAGAGCAGAAAATTCAAGAAACTTCTCTCAATGTGACTCTTTATTAATGGGTGACAAATGTGGAGCTCACACATTCCCTTATATAGAAATCAAAAACAAATCTGCGCAAGTAGAACACGAAGCAACAACTTCAAAGATTGGTGAAGATCAAATTTTCTACTGTCAGCAGAGAGGAATTGATGAGGAAAGTGCAGTTGCATTGATTGTGAATGGTTACTGTAAAGAAGTATTGAACAATTTACCAATGGAGTTCGCTGTTGAGGCACAGAAATTATTAGCCTTGACTTTGGAAGGTTCAGTTGGATAAACAATACAAAGAAATAGAAGAATAATTTTTTGAAATAAGCATATATCATAATGTTATCAATTAAAGATTTACATGCCTCAATTGAAGGCAAAGAAATATTAAAAGGCATCAACTTGGAAGTGAAGCCAGGTGAAGTTCATGCTATTATGGGACCAAATGGTTCTGGAAAAAGTACTTTAGCTTCTGTTTTAGCAGGTAGAGAAGATTATACAGTTGATTCTGGTGAAATTACTTTCAAAGGAAATGATTTATTGGAATTGGAAGCTGATGAAAGAGCCAAAGAAGGTGTTTTCTTAGCTTTTCAATATCCTATAGAAATTCCTGGAGTATCGACCACCAATTTTATGAAAACGGCTTTGAACAAAATCCGTGAGCATAAAGGTTTGGAGCCATTAGATGCTGTTTCTTTCCTTAGCAGAATGAAAGAAAAAATGAAGTTGGTTGAAATCGACCAAGCTTTATTGAGTCGTTCTTTAAATGAAGGCTTCTCTGGTGGGGAAAAGAAAAGAAATGAAATTTTCCAAATGGCAATGTTAGAGCCAACTCTTTCTGTTTTGGATGAAACTGATTCAGGTTTAGATATTGATGCCTTGCGCATTGTAGCTAATGGCGTTAACAAATTAAAAAATGATGACAATGCAACGATAGTGGTAACTCATTATCAAAGACTATTGGATTATATCGTACCAGATTTTGTTCATGTTTTATTCGATGGTAAAATCGTTAAAACTGGCGGAAAAGAGCTAGCGCATAAGCTGGAGGAAAAAGGCTACGATTGGATTAAGGAAGAAGCAAGCATTGCATAATTTTAATCAGCAATACATATGAGTAAATTGATTAAAGAAGATATAGATAAATTTTTCATCGGGCAATTCGATGCTTTTGAAAACTCTTTAAATGGAGAAAGCAAAAAGCCATTGCACGCAAAAAGGAAACAAGCCATCGATAATTTCAAAGCACTTGGTTTTCCTCACGCAAAGCATGAAGAATATAAATACAGTAATATAGCCAAAATTTTTGGCAAGCTTTTTAATGTTGAAAACCTGTCAGATGATAGCTTTTCATTAAGTTTAGATGAAGCCTCTAAGTACTTTATTCCTGAGTTGGACGCCATTCGTTTGGTGTTTGTAAATGGAGTGTTGGATAATAAATTATCTGATATGGAAACACTTCCGAAAGGAGTCCTTATCCAAGCTATCAAAACTGCAGCGGATGATTATGCTGAAGATTTTGAGAAACATTTCAATACACATGAAATAGAAGGTGCTGATAATTTTTCTGAATTGAATACCGCTTTCACTAACGGTGGAGTTTTCGTTAAGATAGATGCTAATGCAGTAGTGGAAACACCTATTGCTTGCTATTATTTTAATGACGCAAAAAATGCAGATGTCATTAGCCAGCCAAGGAATTTGATTATTGCTGAGAAAAATAGTCAAGCTTCATTGATTGAATCTTATGTTACTTTAGGTGAAAATACAAGTTTCACCAATGCAGTGACTGAAATTGTGGTAGAAGATGATTGTGTTTTCAATTACTACAAATACGAGAATGAATCCAATCAGGCTATTCAAGTTGGGGCTACTATGGTGCACCAATTAGGAAAATCTGTTTTCAATGGCGTGACTTTAAGTTTAAATGGAGCTATGCTTCGGAATAACTTAAATATTGCCATTCATAAAGAGCATTCAGAAACCAATATGTACGGATTGTATTTATTGGATGGTAAAACTCATGTTGATAACCATACTGTAGTCGATCATAAAGTACCAAATTGCGAAAGCAATGAGATGTACAAAGGCATTTTGGATGGTCAATCAAGGGGAGTTTTCAATGGTAAAATATTTGTAAGGCAAGATGCTCAGAAAACGAATGCATTTCAATCGAATAGAAATGTAGTACTTTCTGATGATGCTGAGGTAGATACTAAACCACAATTAGAGATTTGGGCAGATGATGTTCAATGTTCTCATGGTGCTACAGTAGGTCAATTGGATGTAGACCAGTTATTTTACTTAAGAGCAAGAGGAATTGACAAGCATACGGCAAAATCTATGTTATTAAATGCTTTTGCCTCAGATGTTTTAAGCAATATTAAAATTGAAGCTTTCAGAACATTAATAGAAAGTAAAATTAACGAAAGATTGTAAACACTTTATTAAGTAAAAATACCCCATTTTTTAGAGGGTAATATAGCTTGATTAGGTTAAGGATTTTTTGCAGGAATTGATTATAAATAAGGTCGCTCCTACAGAGCTTGGTTAGCCGTTTTGCATGATAATTACCATAATATAGCCCCTCTGGGGCTGAATTAAAGTAAGTAAAGATTTATAAAATGAACTTAATCTAAACCTGTTATTTTACCTTTTAGTATAATTTAAAATACAATAATATTGTAAGTCCCATAGGGACGAACTTATGGTAACAAAAATATAAACATATATGAACAAGCTCCATAGGAGCGACCTTATATCCTAACCTAAACATTTTAGGACTTGAAAATATGTGTAACCACAAATGATAGGTTTATAGGAATGTAAACCTAGTCTTTGTTGTTTAAGACAATATTATAAATATAAAGAATATGAGCACAGCAGTAGCACCAAAATTAGATATTCAAAAAATCAGAAAAGACTTCCCTATCCTTGAGCAAAAGGTGAATGGGAAGCCTTTGATATATTTTGATAATGCTGCTACCACTCAAAAACCTAAGCAGGTAATTGATGCTATATCCGAATATTATGAAGGTTATAACGCCAATATTCATAGAGGTTTACATTCCTTAGCTGAAAAAGCTACAACTGCTTTCGAAGACAGTCGAAAGGTTTTTCAAAATTTCATCAATGCTGCGGAGGTAGAAGAAGTGATTTTCACCAAAGGCACAACAGATGGAATAAATTTAATAGCCAATGCTTACGGTAGAAAATTTCTTCAAGAAGGTGATGAAATTTTAATCACCGCTATGGAGCATCATTCAAATATTGTGCCTTGGCAAATGATAGCTGAAGAAAAAGGAGCGGTTTTAAAAGTTGTTCCTGTAAATGCTAAAGGTGAAATTTCACTTGATGATGTCGAGAATATAATTACCGACAAAACTAAAATTGTGTCGGTAGTTTATGCTTCCAACTCATTGGGTACAGTCAACCCTGTTAAAGAAATTGCAAAATTAGCGCATGCTAAAAATGCAGTGATGGTAGTGGATGGGGCGCAAGCTTCTTCTCATTGCGTAGTAGATGTACAAGAATTAGATTGTGATTTTTATGCTACTTCAGGCCATAAAATGTACGGACCAACTGGCTGTGGAATTCTTTATGGTAAAAGAGCCATTTTAGAAGAAATGACGCCTTATCAAGGTGGTGGCGAAATGATCAATAATGTAAGTTTTGAGAAAACCACCTATAACGATATTCCTTATAAATTTGAAGCAGGAACTCCTAATATTGCCGATGTTGTGGCATTGAAACATGCCGCAGAATACATTGACAGTATTGGGAAAGCAAACATTATGGCGCATGAACAAGCTTTAACGCAGCATGCACATGATCGACTTTCAGAGGTACCGGGGATAAATTTCTACGGGACTGCAGATAATAAGGTGAGTGTAGTTTCCTTTACGATTGATAATGTACATCCGTACGATGCTGGTATGATGCTGGATGCAAAAGGCATTGCTGTAAGAACAGGACATCATTGTACGCAGCCTTTAATGGATCATTTCGGCATCGAAGGAACGATTAGGGCTTCCTTTTCTGTTTATAATACAATAGAAGAAATTGATTTTTTTGCTGATTCTTTAAAAGATATAGTGGCAAAATTTAGTTAAAAATTAGTCAATGACTGAAAATACAATCAACGCAAAACAAGACGAAATAATTGAACAGTTCTCCATGTTGGACGGTGACATGGAAATGATGATAGGCTATTTGATGGAGCTAGGTGAAAAGTTACCTGAAATGCCTGAATCACTAAAAACTGAAGATAATATAGTGAAAGGTTGCCAATCAAAAGTATGGCTAACTGCAGATGAAAATGATGGAAAACTTCATTTTCAAGCAGATAGTAATACTGCTATCACTAAAGGATTGGTGAGTTTATTGGTTTCTATTTTGAACAATGGTAAAATAGATGATGTCTTAAATGCCGATTTATATTTTGTTCATAAAATAGGAATGAACCGTTTTATCGGAACGCAAAGATCAAATGGATTTTTATCCATGATCAAACAAATCAAAATGTATGCGTTAGCGTATAAAACAAAATTAGAAAACGAAGCTTAAATTGATGCATTATGGCAGAAGAAACAAAATTTGAAAAGAAAACAGAAGTTCCCAATTTAAGAGATAAAGTGCTGGAAGCCATTAAGTCAGTTTATGACCCAGAAATTCCAGTTGATATTTACGAGTTGGGCTTGATATATGAAGTGAATGTATATCCAGTGAACAATGTGTATATCCTGATGACTTTGACTTCTCCCTCCTGTCCTGCTGCGGAAGAAATTCCAAGCGAGGTAGAAATGAAAGTAAAGGCTATTGAAGGGGTAAGCGATGTGAAAGTGGAACTTACCTTTGATCCACCATACTCTCAGGAAATGATGAGTGAGGCAGCGAAGCTGGAATTAGGCTTTATGTAGCAGAAAGTTGGAAGTTGGAAGTTGGAAGAAAATAAAAGTGTACAATAAATTAAAATAGAAATGGTGAGTGTTTACAGTTTAGTATAAAATCTCATCATCATAAATCTTAAATATATAAATATGTATCCTGAAGAATTAGTAGCACCAATGCGTGCAGATTTAACAGAAGTTGGTTTTGAAGAATTCAAAACAGCTGATCAGGTGGTTGAACACCTAAAGGACCATAAAGGAACTTCTTTAATGGTGATAAATTCAGTTTGTGGTTGTGCTGCTGGAGCGGCTAGACCAGGTGTTAAGTGGGCGGTACAACAAAGCCCGAAGAAGCCTGATAATTTAACAACTGTTTTTGCTGGCGTTGACCAAGAAGCAGTAGCAAAAGCTAGAGAGTTAACTGCTCCGTATCCGCCATCTTCTCCTTCTATTGCTTTATTTAAAGACGGTGAACTGGTTCACTTTGTAGAAAGACACCACATAGAAGGAAGGACTGCTGAGATGATTGGAAATCATTTGGTACAGGTTTTTGAAGAATATTGTTAATTGATATTCTGGAATATAAAAGTTAAAAAAGGAGGTCTTATTAATTTAAGCCTCCTTTTTTTATGCTAAATCATCTGCTAATGGCTCAATATTAAATTTCATATCAAGTGAATCTCTAAAATCTTCAATCTCCTCGCCCATTTCTTCATCACCCTCCACAAAATTCCACATAATATTTAATTCAGTACCATTTTCATTAAGTTCTTTTAAGTCCAAAAGTAAATCAAATAAACATTTAGATGATGATGTATTAAAATATTTTAAATATATATTAACGTCTAATTTTTCTGGATTATTAGTTCCAAATGCTTTCAACTTGGATCTTAACATATTAAAAAGCATCACCACATCATCATCATATGATTTGCCTTTTATTTGTAAGGTTCCATTTTCTTCATCAAATCGAACGTAAGGGGCAGCCTCCTTGGCTGGAATTTCTAATACACTCATTAAGAAGTTGTTTTTAGTTTATTTAACAATAATAGGCAATATCCTATTCATTTCTTCAAAAAATATTTTTCATGTAATAAAATTTCGATTAATTTAACTTATTTATCGATTATTATAAAAATGTTGTGTAAACAATTATTTAAGTTTAGATTTAAATTATGAATGCAAACCAGCACATTAACAATAACTTATACAAAAGTAAGGTTCAAAAGTATAGTACTATTCTATACATTTTGAATCTATTGTGCTTCGGTTGCCTTACATCAATATTTCTTTACGGTGCATATAGTGTATTCAACCCAGATACCTCCTATCTGCTTGGTATTCTAACACTTGTTGTGGTTTCTGTTCTTAATAGCAAGTTGCTTCAAAAGCCCTATTGGTATTTAAGGCCTAAAATAACACAAGTATTATTTTCGAACTTATTTAATATTTCAAATCTACTTTTTTCATTGTTATGTTTAATCCTTCTGTTTTTCAATTACCAGACTGGTGGAAATGAAATGGAATTTGGGATTTTAGGTTCTATCATCTTTGTAGTAGGATTACCTTTGTCTTATTATGTATGGATGATTTTCTCACAAACAAATGAAAAAAGTATTGTTAAAATAATTAAAAGTAAAGCCTTCATAAATTTTAAAAGTTATGAGTTTTATTTTGTCTTAATTTTTATCGCCCTCTTTGGGTTAATTTATGATTACCTTCCTCAGAAAGTAGAAACTTTGCTTTACTCCCCCATAGTATTACTTATAATATTCTCACTAGTCATTTTTATAATAAATAAAGCAATCCATGGTTCTTTGACTAATTATTTCAGACAAATAAAAACAAATCAACATACTGAAAACAAATTAATCAATACCGTAGGTCTATATGAAAAATATCCTTACAAATTAATTGGAGCATTAAATAATGATTTTTTTAAAAAAACTTTTAAAGAACAAAAATATTTACTCTTTACTTTAAAAAGAATATCAGCCGTTGATGCAATAGCGGAATTAGATAAACTTATTAAACAGTGTGATTCAAAAAACCCTATTTTCAATACGCTTACTGAGATTCATCAATACTTATCCAACATAAATAGAAAACTTGAAGAAATTAAAAACCCCTATGAGTTTATAGAACAATCAAACGATATTGTTCAAATTAAAGCTCTAGTAAGAAATCAGATATCAAATAATGATAAAAATTTAACGATTAAGCTTTTAAACGATAATAGGATTTCTGTCAACAAACCTGCATGTATAGTAGCAGGATATTATGATGACATAAATATAATTTCAACTTTAATTGTGCATTTAGGAAATCCTGATTTAAGTCATTGGGCTCAATTGGCATTAAGTAAAATAGGTGAAAAGTCAATTAAATACATTGAAATTGAATTTTCAAAAAGAAAAGAAAACTTATTATTTGTAGAATCATGTTTTAGCTTGATATGCCATGTAGGTAGTGAAGAAGGGTACAAATTACTCTTTAAAGCATTAAATGAAACAAATAGTAATATTAGAAAAATTGCAGCTAAAAAAATTATCATAAATGATGTTAGAGTAACTGAAGTACATAGAAGGTATTTCAAAAAACTATTTGATGATTTAATCCTAACCTTGTTAAGCAATGGTTATTTGATGGGGCAATTAGAACTTAAAAATGAAAATTTCAAATCCCTGAAAAATGCTATTGAAAATGAAAATAAAGAATCTCTTTATCTCATAATCAATATCATAAAATTATATTATAACTCAGAAGTAACAGAACAAATATTCAAGAATTACAGAAAAAATTCGATGAGTCTTCATGCTGCATCAAATTTATTAATTGATTTATTTGTGAATGACGATATGTCTGTCAGAAATAAATTAAAAGTTTTATTCTCACCTAAAGAAAAGTTACTTTTAGAGTCATTAGAAGAGGAATTCCCTTCAGTAAATCTGAAGCCTACATTCAAAAGCGAAGAAGACTTAATTTGGATCATTCTTAAAAAAGAATATGATCAAATTAATAGTTGGACAAGAACCTGTGCACTTAATATCTTACAATATGCTTTTAAGGATGACATCCCTTTTGAGCTTGCTTCTGAATTTCTAAATAAAAATCAGCTTTTAAAAGAAACAGCAGCTGCCAATATTTACAAAAATTTACCTGAGTTTTATACAATTTTCCTTTCAAGACTATCTGATAATGAATCAACACAAATTGATTACTTAATCAGATCTAATTTAGATGTTGCAAATCCTAAACAAATCCATCAGGATAATTTATTACTCTCTGATAAAATTAACTTTTTAATAAGCACCCCTTATTTAAACAATTTATCAATATCTGAAATCATCAATTTCCACACCTATTTCAAACCAAAAGTATTAAAGGCAGGAGACCATCAGATTTCATTGCTGGAAGAATTTAATTTAGGATTCTGGTTAATCGAAACAGGTAGTATTTCCTTTTCAAAAAATGGAATTGATTTCTTCGATTATAAAAAAAGAGACATCCTTAAAGTATCAGATCATGAAAGTCCATCTGAAAATATTTTTATTCACTGTGATCAGGATGTACGTTTCTTAATTGTTGAAGAAATTATTCTTATGAATATTATTAAGGATTATGATGAGATAATGCAAAAATATATCGATATCTTGCCAGATAAAAGCCCAAGAAAAATTATTACTCAATTAAATCAGAACGCTGCTTGAAATCTAAATTTTACTATATAATTATTTTAATATTACTGTTTTGTGTAAACTTCTCATCAGTTGCTCAAATACAAAAAACAGAACAATTTAGTATAAATGACTTTCTGGGGGAAAGAATTTTCATATCAGCTACACAAAATGATGATTTGACTATTTACTTCCATACTTCAAAAGGTATTTTATCATATAATGGAAATGAATTTCAATCAATTGACTTAAAGGATGAAAATACAAAAATAAATGGAATTCAGTTTTTCGATCAGAATCTTTTTATTGCTACTTCAAATTCTCTAATAAAGTATTTCCCTTCTAAAGATTCAGTTACTAAAATTTCTGAAAAGAAAATCTTTCACTTAAAGAAAATCAATAATCAGCTTTGGCTATTATCAAAAAACGAACTGTTTACGCTGGAAAACGGGAAATTGAAAAGCGTGTATCAAGCCAAAGAAAATGAGGTTTTTCAATGTTTAGAAATTAATAATGGTAATACCATAATTGGACATAATAATGGTATTACCATATTAAAAAAAGGTGAAGAACTCAGGACTTTTGGAACCTATTTAAATCCATCCAAATTAATTTCATATGATTCTTCAACCTTCATTTTAAGTGAAGATGCTATTTTCAAACTTTCAAACAACAATATTTCAAGAGATTTCAAATACGGATCCAGAATAAAGGATTTCTATGTTGATGAAGTTGGGAAAACTTGGTTTATTGATAATCAAAATATAGTAAGATTAAGGTTAAATGATCTAACAACTGCAAAACCGCTCTATCAAGAAGCAGGTGAAAAGTTATTAAAAGGAAAGAAATTATTTCAAGATAAAGAAAATAATTTATGGGTTCTTGGAGATAATCGTTTGTTCAAAATCACACAAAACAATCCATTTTCTAAATTATTTGAAGAGAATACACTAGGAGTATTCTCAGGTGAGAATAGTAACCTAATTATTAAACCAGATGAAATAATAGATTATAATTTAATATCAGAAACTAAAAGAATAAAGATTCCAAAATCAATAAATTCTATTCAACAGTTCCATGCTTTTCAAAATGATAATGATTGGATTATAACCCTCAATGAATCGATTTACTTACTTTCCTCAATTGAGGATAAATTATCGCTGTTGAAAAAAGAAAGTAAGTTCTTACCAATAAAAAAAATTAGTGATGAAAAATACTTAGCAAAAAATAATTCTGGAGAGCTGTTTATTATCAACACAAAATTTGATCCAATAGAAAAGATTGATAATATATTTTCATCCGATAAATCCATTGTGACTAAGGAAAACACATACCTATACAGTAAAAACAATACAGTATCAGTATTAGATAGTTTGGGAAGTGTTGAATATAAATTATCACTAGCTGATTCGATTGAATTAGAAAATATAATTCCATCAAAAATCGGTTTTTGGTACTTTAACAACCATAACATTTATAAAATCAATCCTGAGGGTTCAATAACTAAAATAAATGCTCACTTAAATAAGAATGAAAAAATTCTTAATGTATTTGATGATCAGGAGGAAAATTTATGGGTTTCTTCTAAAAACAACCTCATGAGATTCCCTACAGTACGAAAAGATGGAGAAATAACTCTTCAAAACGCAATTTTATATAATAAAAACGATTTCCTATTTTCAAGTTATTTCCAATCTGCCGTTAAAGATGATTCAGGACTCATATGGTTTATAAATGAAAGTGGTATTTCTATTTACAATCCGTTAAAAGAAATCCCTAATTTGGTAGCTCCAAGTATTGAAATACATAATGCTTTCGCCTATAATTTAGACAACTTTAATAACCCTACAGATACAGTATTTTTATTAGAAGGTAATAAAAAGGTTAATGATAATTCAATTGTAGTAATAGAACCAAAAATCATCAACCATTTCAATTCTGATAAATCTTCAATTGGGTATAGAAACTTAAGTGTAAATCAATCTGAAAGAAAAATCAAAATAGGCGAAAAGATAATTTTGACTGGATTACCTGACGGTTTAAACACCATCAATTTAAAAGCCTATAACAGTAATGGAATCGAAAGTAGCAATGAGTCAAATGTTAACATATTTGTAAGCCCTCCGGTATGGAAGCAAGATTGGTTTTATATAACAAGTGCCCTATCCCTCCTTTTGATTGGCTTTATTGGCTATAGAACGGTAATAAGTATTAAAAATAGTAGGGCTAGAGAATTGGAAGATGAATTACAAAAGGGATTAGAGGATTTAGAGAAAAAATCTCATTTGCAAGTACTGAAGGCAGAAAGGTTAAAACAATTAAATGAACTTATTACATCTCAAAAAAGTGAACTGGAAAAGAAAAACAAGCAAATTGAATCTCAGAAGTATGAGTTATCATTAACGAACCAGCAAATTAAAAAACAAAAAGATTTACTAGAAGAAACTAGTAGTAAGTTAGGTTCAAGTATTAATTACGCTAAGAGAATTCAAAATGCTTTGATGAGTACGGAAGTTGAAATTAAGAAAGCATTTAAAGAAAGTTTTGTCTACTTCCTACCTAGAGATGTTGTAAGCGGTGATTTCTTTTGGTTTAATAAAGCCACTAATGAAAAAGGGGAAGAGCTACTAATATTAGCTGCAGTTGATTGCACTGGTCATGGTGTACCTGGCGCAATTGTAAGTGTAGTTGGAATGAACTTGTTAAATAACATTACCAAACTCAAAAAAATATACGATCCTGGCGAAATTTTGACAGAAATGAACCATGATATTATTTCTGATCTAAGACAAGACGAAACACAGGTGAACGATGGTATGGATATGACAATTGTAACCTTCAATACTGTTACAAAACAATTATATTTTGCAGGTGCTAAAAACCCTTTGATGTATGTAGAAGATGGTGAACTTACAAGAATTAAAGGTGATAAACATGCTATTGGAGGTCAGCAAAGAGGAGAAGATAGATCATTTAATACACATCAATTAGATTTAAGTGAAGATAAAAAAAGAACATTCTATCTTTTCTCTGATGGATATCAGGATCAATTTGGTGGAGAAAAGGGATTTAAGTATTTGGTTGGCAATTTTAAAAAATTATTAGTCTCCATACACGATAAAGATGTATTGGATCAAAAGACTATTCTACATGAAGAAATAGAAGACTGGAAAGATGGATATGCACAAACTGATGATATACTTGTAATTGGATTCAAATTATGAAAAAAAGGCATAACCATATAATCATAAAATTTACCCCTAACGATAACATTGCTAGTGCAAATCAAGAATTAGGTTGGGTAGATTACTTTGCTACTTTTTTGAAAACTGGATTATCTTATAAACTAGATGTAGATGTTGATATCACTTATAAAAATGAACTTGACTTAATCAGAGAAGAAGATTTTGAAAACGCAGATTTGATATTTTACATCCTCTCTCCTGCCATGGTTTTTTCTTCAAATATTAATCAAGATTCCAACGAACTAGAACAAGCTTTTAATTTCGATATCCCTTTAATTAATTCAAAAATAAAGAAGGTATTTAAAGCACCAGTGAAAATTGAAGATCTGCCTTTAGCACTTTCTACCCCTACATATTATAGGTTTTATGACAATAGCTTAATTAATGAAGAAAATTATGAAACTTTTGAAGGGTGGAATCAATTTCAGGAAAATGAAAATTATTGGAAAGTTTTCGCTGATGTATTACTAGATACCTTGTCCATCTTAGATGATGAAAAAATAGAAATCAATAACAGGATTTTTATCTCTGATAAAAATAAAAGTTATTACCATCATAGAAATATAATTAAAAGAGAATTAAAAGCATTTAACTCGGAAATTTTCCCTGATGAAGATTTCTCTATCGAAGCAAATTATATGGAAGACCCTGAAGAGTTTTTCATGAAAAAATGTGATATGGCTATTCATTTTCCAGATGAATTTATTGGACTGACTAGCGAAAAACGTAAAAAAGCATTTGATAAGCTTCCAGAAATAAAAAGGTTAATTTGGTTTAGTCCTTCTGAAAGTCAGAAACCTGAAAAGAAGGCTCAATACAATGAATTAAAGGTTCAATTAAAACCATATCCAAATATTGAAGCGGTTGAATCGACCATTGAAGAGTTAAAAGAAATTATTAAAGAAAATTTAAGCAAATTAAAAGAAAAGAGTATTGTAGAGAAACAGTCTTCTAAAGAAATTATTTATATAATTTCGGATAGTAAGTTAACTAAAAGTAGTTTGGAACAACTTCATAATGAGAAAGTCATTTCACATAAATTTGAATTAAAACTAATTGACAATGTGGAAAATGTTACAGATTATAGACATTTACATTATGAGTTATTAAGAAAAGCAGACTATTTCTTCATACTATTCTTTAAAAACAATATACCTTGGCTCAATTCTATATCATCCGAAATAAAGAAAGCACCAGGTTTTAGAAATGAAAAAGAAATTTTAGGTAAATATATTTTATACAGCGATAATACTATATTGAATGATGAAAAATTACAAGATTTCCAATTAGTTAAAAAGAATGAACCGGATCAAATAGTAGAACTTGTAAAAAAATTAGCGGTTTAAGTGCAAGAAAACAACATTAATAATAGGGGGAATAAGTTTAATCCATTTCCAGGACTAAGGCCATTTGGCATAGAGGAAAGCTATCTTTATTTTGGTCGTGAGGGCCAAAGTGATGAGGTATTGGCTATACTTGAAAAAAATAGGTTTGTTAATATCCTAGGTTCATCAGGAACGGGAAAATCCTCATTGATGTTTTCTGGAGTTATCCCTACCCTTCATGGTGGTTTTATATCCAATGCAGGTAATGAATGGGAGATTATTACTGCTAAACCTGGATTGAACCCAATTAAAAACCTAGCCATTGGTTTCAAAAAACATATTGAAAGTAAAAGTAAAGAAGGTGAAATTGATTCTACTCATAGCTTAATAAATGAATATTTATTTGAAGCTGTTTTACATAAAAGTACAAAAGGGCTAAGTGATCTATTTAAACTAAATAAGCATTTAAAAGGCAAAAACTTATTATTATATCTCGATCAGTTTGAGGAAATATTCAGATTTAGAAAGTTAGGAGAAACTATTCACATTAATGAATCCTTAGCTTATGTCAATTTGATTTTAGAGGCAATAAAGCAAACGGAGGTACCCATTTATATTGCCTTATCCATGAGATCAGATTTCCTGGGTGACTGTGAACAATTCCCTGAATTAACAAATAAAATCAATGATAGCCACTACTTGATCCCACAAATGACTCGTGAGCAAAAGAAACTAGTCATAACGGGGCCAGTAGCCGTTGGAAATGCCAAAATATCTAATAGGTTGGTGCAAAGATTGCTTAATGATATGGGTGATCGATATGATCAATTACCCGTTTTGCAGCATGCTCTAATGAGAACCTGGGACTATTGGAGAGAAAGTGGTAATAAGGATGATCAACTTGATTTTATTCATTATGAAGCTATAGGCGGAGTAAATGAAGCGCTTTCACGTCATGCCGATGAGGCTTTTTACGAATTAAATGATGAGGAGAAAGAAATCTGTGAAAAGCTTTTCAAAACAATAACTGAAAAAAGAAGCGACAATGATGGTATAAGAAGACCAACTCCTCTAAAAGAGATTTCGCAGATAGTAGATGAAGAGGAATATACACTAATCAAAATTATTGATAAATTTAGAATAGCAGGTAGAGCTCTATTAACTCCACGCGAAGAAATACAATTGACGAGTGAATCTGTTATTGACATTAGTCATGAGGCTTTAATGAGGGTTTGGTATAGGCTCAGAAACTGGGTGCAAGAAGAGTCGCAATCTGCACAAATCTATTTACGATTATCAGAAGCAGCCAATAAATATCAACAAGGCAGTGGTGGCTTATGGAGGCCACCTGATTTACAATTGGCAATTGAATGGAGAAATACCACCAAGCCTACATTGAAATGGGCACTTCAATATGAAAATAATTTCGAAGCTGTAATCTTATTCTTAGAAAAGAGTGAAGATTCTTATAAAAAAGAATTAGAAACAAAAGAATTACTTCAAAGAAGAAGATTAAGAAGATCTAAATTAATTGCTACAGTTTTAGGTACTGCAGCTGTGCTTTCCATTATATTTCTATTTTATGCTTTTAATCAAAGTAGATTAGCTGAAAGACAAAGAGAAATTGCCGAATTAAAGTCTGAGGAAGCTCAAAGAGAATCTGAAAGAGCCAAAGACAGTGAATTAAAAGCACAGAGACGTCAAATTGAAGCTAATAAATCTAGTATTAGAGCCAACATTGAAAGGGAAAGAGCTGTTTTAAGCTCACTTTTAGCACAAGAAGCTAGAGAGGTAGAAAGACAAGCTAGACAGGATTTGGCTATTAAAGCTAAACAAGAAATTGAAGCCAATAAAAAATTACAGGAGCAACAAAAACAATTAGAAGAAACGAATATTCGATTGTCAGACGAGCAAAAAAATTCAAGACAATTAAGTTTAAGAGCAATTGCTTCATCACTAGCTGTGAAATCATTACAGCAAGAAGATGACCAATTAAGATCCCATTTAGCCTATCTAGGATTTAGATATAATATCAATAATGCAGGTTATGAAAACAATAATGATGTTTACAATGGCCTATTTTATGCTATTAAAACTTTTGACCCTGATTATTATAATGCTTTTAAAAGTAAATCAACTGATGTTAGATCTTTACAATTCGTAAAAAATAAATATTTATATACCACGGGTACTTCCGGGAGAATTAATGCTTGGGAAGTTGAAAACAAGAACGCAAGTAGAAGTATAGTTATATTCGATGAAGAAGGGGTTTTTGTAAAAAAAATATTTGTAGATGAAGAAAATCAAATGCTCGTTGCTCTCACAGATGGACATGATTTCTATGTTATTGATGTTTCTGGTAGAATAAGAGATATTAAAAAATATTCTCTTCCAAATAGTTATGCATTTGATATAAGTTTCATTGAAGGAACTACAGATTTCTATTTATCTGCTTCAGATAATTACATTTACAAGTTTGAGAACAATAATTTAAAGCCCTATATTAATACCAATAACAGAATTTATGATATAGAGCTCATAAATGATGATTTGCTTGCCACAGGTAATAATGATGGTAAAATTGAATTATGGGACTTGAAAAAAAGGCAACTCAAGAGCACTATTAGAGAAGCCAATAATAAATATATACATTCCATTTCTTATGCAAATAATGTTTTAGCTTCTGGTGATAACTCAGGGCAGGTAAATTTATTTTATTTGGATGACAATTATAATGTTAGTAATGCTATTACGCTAAGAGGAAGTGATGGCGAAATCATGACGGATTTAACATTCAATGAAACAGAAAACCAGATAATAGCAGCAAGTACAAAAGGAACTATAAGAATCTGGAATTTGAATGATCCTGATGAATTTCCAATGATAATCAATGAACCTGGTTCATGGGTAAATGATATCGCCCTTATGGATGATTCTCATATTTTTGCGGGTTGTAGAGATCAAGTTTTTAGGTTATACCCTATCAAAAGTGAATTATTGGCTGAAACTTTAAAGCAAAAAATGAAAAGAGACATCACAAAAGAAGAATGGGACAGATATATTGGTGATGACCTTGAATATAATCCTGTTTTTGAAGAAAGTAAATTTATTGATCAATCACGATGAGTAAAAATTTTATCATATTATTTTTCCTTTTAGTAACCACAACAATTAATTTGTTCGCACAATCAAATTGTGAGAGAAGCTTGAATGAAGCAAGAACAGATTATTCTAATGGTAATCTTTATGCAGTTCCTGGAAAAATAGGAGATTGTTTAGAGGAAGGATTTTCAAAAACAGAAAAAGTGGAAGCTTTAAGGTTGCTTACATTAACTTATATAAATATTAACCAACAAGAAAAGGCAAGAGAAACTTTAATTAGATTATTGAACCTTAAGACTGATTATCAGGCAATTAAAAATGAGGACCCTTCTGAACTTTATTCTCTTTACAATGATATAGATACTGATATCAAATATTTTATTGGGATTACTTTTGGCCTAAACCTTAATAGCATGAGAGTCATTACAGATAGGAATGCACATCCATTAGAAAATAATATATCAAATTACACTCCAAAAGTTTCAATTCCTCAAGTTGGTTTACAATTTCTATACCCTATCAAAAAAAGTTTAATTGCAGGAATAGAGGTTCAATATCAAAATCATAAATATTTTTATAAAGAAGAAAATGATAATGGAGTTGGGGATATTAATATTATAGAATATAGCAGTAATAATGATGGTATAAATATTAATTTAATGCTTCGATATATGAAAGATTATTATAACTGGAAACCTTTTGTAGAAATCGGAAGCACTGGAAGGGCTAATTTTACTTATGACATCATTAATTATACAAATAATTCTGATCAAACACCAGATGAAGAAAATATAACCGAACCACAAGATATCTTATCAAATAGGTCAGTTTTCAATTTATCTTTAAACGCCAATCTGGGAACCATGATAAAACTTGGTGAAAATTATGGTGAAATAAAATTTGGTGTTAGCAATTATTTTAGAAATCATTTAAATAAACAATCAAGATCCGAAGTATATGAAACTACAATACTTGATGGAATGGTTCTTATGGAAGATGACCTTGTAAATATAGTTTATCAATTAAACTTTACATTTAATATACCTTTTTTCAATTTCAAATGAACCGTAACTACTTTATACATATAGTTTATATTATTCTATTCTCTCTGGTTTCTTGTAATTTAGAGCCCTTGCCTGCTGACCAACTACCCAGCTTTAATAAACTCTATAGGGTATCAGAAGATATTGAAGCTGTAGATTTTATTTGTAAACCAGATCAAAGTGGATACATTATTATTGGAAACCTAAAATCAAATGATGATTCAGATATTATTATAATTGATGTAGGAATAGATGGAATGCAAAAAAATTTATATAGAGTAAATACAGAAGAATACGATGAAGCAGTAAGTATAAAACTTAATGAAGACGACAATTCAGCATTAATTTTAGCTCATAGAATTCGATCAAACCAAATACAAGATGGTATCGATCAAAATATAATATTGAAAACCAATTTGGATGGTATACCTTTTGGAGGAAACAACGAAATCCCTGAAGATTCAAGTTCAGCTATAATTAAAATTCTAAAATCTGAAAATGAAAATTCAATTATTCAATTACATGATTTTTTAATTTCAGGTCAGAATATTATTGGTGTAGGTCAAATCAGAGAAACTAATAACGGTAATACTAGTAGGGTTACGCAAATTTTTGATGTAAGCTCTGTTGATTTTAACAACACTATCGATTCAACTATTTTAGCATTTCGTCAAAAGCCTGACAACCCGATTTATAATAATAGTAAACTCATTAAAATCAAAGAAGGAAATGTGCCTTCTGCTGTCTATGAAGTATTCGGTCAAAATGAAAGTGAAAATCCTGATGGTGAAGAAAGAGAACCATCGTTAAACATAAGTTGGGATGCTTATACTGATTTGGAATCAAGCGCAGGCGAACCAATATTCATAGGAACGGATAGAAATGATGTCTTTGGAGATATACTGTTCCATTCTAATGGTAAAAATTATATTGCAGGAAATTACGAAAACAGCGATACGATTTTCATAATAACTAAGGATTATACTGGATTTAATAATAATAGAGGACAAGAAATATATTCTTTGACTGGATATGGCAATCAAGTAACAAGCTTGTCAGAAGACAGTGATGGTAATATAATTATGTCAACAATAGTAGAGTCGGAAATACAAAATACTTCACACATTTTGAAGTTTTCTCAATCAGGACAACCTATTGAAGGTCAAGATTTTGAATTTAAAAGTACTGGCTTAAATAATACCGTAAAAAAAATTGAAAGTGAGCCTGGAAATATACTTGTGATCCTTTCTCAAAAGACCTTTGACAATAATTCGACAGCCATAGGATTAATGAAGATAAAATTTTAGTAAAATTCTATTATTAGATATAAATTTGTCAGTCACTCCCCAATTTATTATATTGTAAGTTACACTAAACGATAAGGTTACGAAACACTTTTACACTTATATAAGGTTTGTTTTTCTTTTGGGCTCATTATTGGTGATGAGTAAGATAGGTTATGGTCAAGTTACAATCGGGTCTGTAACCCTTGGTAACCTTTGCCCTGATGGATCTTACAATCTAATTCCAGTTAATTACTTTGCTGGCACTGTTCAGTTTTATTTAGAAGAAAATAACCCTAGTGAAATTCAGGGTGTAAACGGTACTGATCAAGTTTTAAGGTTATCCGCACCAACTGGTTTCGAATTTAGACCAGGAGTAGGTTCACTTGATTACAATTCATCAGGTGACATGAGTAATGCAGTTTTAAATGTTACAGCAACTGAAATAACCGTAACAGTAACATATCCCCCAACTGGAGATGTAAATGACGATATAGATTATTTAGATTTCAATAATATTGAGGTAAGAGCCATAACAGCAAATACTTCTGGAAATATTGCTAGGTCAGGTTTAACTGCTTATAATATTAACGGTTTTCCTGATGGAACTGCAATTGCATCCTTATCAAGCGCAGAATTAATATCCATCACTTCACCTCCTGAAAACACTACTGTATGCGAAACTTCACCTGCATCTTTTAGTGTTGTTGCGTCTGGAGGAACCCTAAACTATCAGTGGCAAGAAAATGATGGGACAGGCTATGTAAATGTCTTTAATGGTGGGATTTATTCAGGTGCTAATTCAGCTACATTGGACATATCTTCCTCAGATGCTTCCATGGATGGGTATTCGTATCGGGTTTCAATTGAAAACACTAATAATTGCTCGGAAACATCAACAGCAGCAACATTAAATGTAGATACCAATACCCCCACAATAAATTCTGAACCCGGAAACGAAACATTATGTGAAGGTGATAATGCTACATTTATTGTTGGTGCCTCTGGAGATGGGCTTTCGTATCAATGGCAGGAGGACGATGGAAGTGGTTTTACTAATTTATCAGATGGTGGGTTATATTCTGGTGTAAACACTACTTCTCTTACAATTACCAATGCCACTACCACTTTGGACAATTATGATTATCAGGTTATCATCAATGGTACTTGTGGTAGCCTAACATCAAATTCAGCAAGTTTAGAAGTTAATCCAACACCTACTACACCTACAATCTCATTCACTAAAGGTTCTAATGTTGTTTGTGATGGCGCAAATCCTGATGTAACCTTAAGTAGTTCTCCAGCACCTAACAGCGGGACATACGAATGGTTTAAAGATGGTACCTCTACAGGTATAACAACACAAGAAATCAATATATCAGATCCAGGAGCTAGCGATGATTACTCAGTTCAGGTTACAGATGGAACTACATTTTGTGTAAGTGAAACTTCAATTGCCGAAACTATCACCATTTACCCACTCCCAAACAATATCTTAACTGTAACACCTTCTACTACGGCTGTCTGTGATGGAGAAATAATTACCTTTACCATTAACGGATCACAACCAGGAGTGAACTATCAGTTGATTGATGAATCTAATACTGCCCTTAGCGGAATAATTGGGGGAAATGGTTCCAGTATATCCATTACTTCTGACCCTTTTGACTTTGCTACATTTGGAGCTAATCAAACCATTACAGTAAGGGCTACTAATGCAACTACTGGATGTACTGCCGATCTAACCGATACTGAATCTATTACTATTAATGAATTGCCTGAAGGCACATCGACTAATGAAAGTGCCATATGTAGTAATGAAGCAACTAATTATACTCTTTCGGCCACAGATGCGGATACCTACAACATTTCAATCAACAGCAATGGATTAACGGCCTCAGCAGGAAACCCAGTGAATGGTTCTGGAAAAACCGCTACTGAGATAAGCGATGATGCATGGACTAACACCACAGGATCTACCGTAAATGTTGAATATGAGGTCACTCCTGTAAGTTCAGCTAATTGTCTTGGCAGTACTTACACAATCACCTTCCCTGTTCTGCCTGAACCGATTATAGCCAATAATATCAATGCAACTATCTGCTCTGGTGATGCTATTGGGGTAACACTTCCTATCGAGGATGATAATAACAACACTATCGATACCTATGACATTACTGCCGCTATCAGTGGTACTGTGACCGGGACTCCTACTACCGCCACTGGAACTGCGGATGAAAACATTATCGCTGGGGATGTTTTCTCTAATACCTCTGGCACAAACGCTACCGTTACCTATACCATCACCCCTTATGATGGAACTTGTTCTGGTAATTCTTTTGATATCATTGTGACTGTGTATCCAGAACCAGTGGTCGCTGCCAATATCAGTACTACCATCTGCTCTGGAGATAATGTGGGAATTGCCCTACCTGCTACTGATGATAATGGTGATGCTATCTCTAAATTTGATATCAGCGCTTCTTTAAGCGGTGTTTCTGGTACAGCTTCCACTCCTAATGGAACTTCTAACCAGAATGCTATTCTTAATGATAACTTTACCAATACTAGCAATGTAAATGGAAACGTTACTTATACCATTACACCTTATGCAGCTGGGTGCCCTGGTACTACTTTCGATATTATTGTAACCGTAGAACCTGAACCAGTAGTGGCTGCAGACATTAATGCTACGGTATGTTCTGGCGATGCAATAGGTACTAACCTCCCTGCCACTGATGATGATGGAGGCAATATCTCTAGTTACGATATTACTGCTTCTACTACGGCTGGAATAGCAGGTACTCCTACCACTGCAACCGGTACTACAGTTGCATCCATTATTGCTGGAGATATTTTCTCTAACACTTCCGGGGCGAACGCTACCGTTACCTATACCATCACTCCTTACTTTGATACTTGTCCGGGGGCTTCCTTCGATGTCATTGTAACGGTAGAGCCTGAACCAATTGTGGCGGCAGACATTAATGCTAATGCCTGCTCTGGTGATGCTATTGGGATCACACTTCCTATCGAGGATGATAATAACAACACTATCGATACCTATGACATTACTGCCGCTATCAGTGGTACTGTGACCGGTACTCCTACTACCGCCACTGGAACTGCGGATGAAAACATTATCGCTGGGGATGTTTTCTCTAATACCTCTGGCGCCAACGCTACCGTTACCTATACCATCACCCCTTACGATGGAACTTGTTCTGGCAATTCTTTTGATATCATTGTGACTGTGTATCCAGAACCAGTGGTCGCTGCCAATATCAGTACTACCATCTGCTCTGGAGATAATGTGGGAATTGCCCTGCCTGCTACTGATGATAATGGTGATGCTATCTCTAAATTTGATATCAGCGCTTCTTTAAGCGGTGTTTCTGGTACAGCTTCCACTCCTAATGGAACTTCTAACCAGAATGCTATTCTTAATGATAACTTTACCAATACTAGCAATGTAAATGGAAACGTTACTTATACCATTACACCTTATGCAGCTGGGTGCCCTGGTACTACTTTCGATATTATTGTAACCGTAGAACCTGAACCAGTAGTGGCTGCAGACATTAATGCTACGGTATGTTCTGGCGATGCAATAGGTACTAACCTCCCTGCCACTGATGATGATGGAGGCAATATCTCTAGTTACGATATTACTGCTTCTACTACGGCTGGAATAGCAGGTACTCCTACCACTGCAACCGGTACTACAGATGCAACCATTATTGCTGGAGATATTTTCTCTAACACTTCCGGGGCGAACGCTACCGTTACCTATACCATCACTCCTTACTTTGATACTTGTCCGGGGGCTTCCTTCGATGTCATTGTAACGGTAGAGCCTGAACCAATTGTGGCGGCAGACATTAATGCTAATGCCTGCTCTGGTGATGCTATTGGGGTCACGCTTCCTATCGAGGATGATAATAACAACACTATCGATACCTATGACATTACTGCCGCTATCAGTGGTACTGTGACCGGTACTCCTACTACCGCCACTGGAACTGCGGATGAAAACATTATCGCTGGGGATATTTTCTCTAATACCTCTGGCGCCAACGCTACCGTTACCTATACCATCACCCCTTACGATGGAACTTGTTCTGGCAATTCTTTTGATATCATTGTGACTGTGTATCCAGAACCAGTGGTCGCTGCCAATATCAGTACTATCATCTGCTCTGGAGATAATGTGGGAATTGCTCTGCCTGCTACTGATGATAATAGCAATGCTATCGATACCTATGACATTACTGCCGCTATCAGTGGTACTGTGACCGGTACTCCTACTAACGCTACAGGTACTGCGGATGAAAACATTATTGCTGGGGATATTTTCTCTAATACCTCTGGCACCAACGCTACCGTTACTTATACCATCACTCCTTATGATGGAGCATGTCCGGGGGCTTCTTTCGATGTCATTGTAACGGTAGAGCCTGAACCTATTGTGGCAGCAGACATTAATGCCACTGTTTGCTCTGGTGATGCTATTGGGGTCACGCTTCCTAGCAATGATGATAATAGCAATCCTATCGATACCTATGACATTACTGCCGCTATCAGTGGTACTGTGACCGGTACTCCTACTAACGCTACAGGTACTGCGGATGAAAACATTATTGCTGGGGATATTTTCTCTAATACCTCTGGCACCAATGCTACCGTTACCTATACCATCACTCCTTATGATGGAGCATGTCCGGGGGCTTCTTTCGATGTCATTGTAACGGTAGAGCCTGAACCTATTGTGGCAGCAGACATTAATGCCACTGTTTGTTCTGGTGATGCTATTGGGGTCACGCTTCCTAGCAATGATGATAATAGCAATGCTATCGATACCTATGACATTACTGCCGCTATCAGTGGTACTGTGACCGGTACTCCTACTAACGCTACAGGTACTGCGGATGAAAACATTATCGCTGGGGATATTTTCTCTAATACCTCTGGCACCAATGCTATCGTTACCTATACCATCACTCCTTATGATGGAGCATGCCCAGGGGCTTCATTCGATGTCATTGTAACGGTAGAGCCTGAACCTATTGTGGCAGCAGACATTAATGCCACTGTTTGCTCTGGTGATGCTATTGGGGTCACGCTTCCTAGCAATGATGATAATAGCAATGCTATCGATACCTATGACATTACTGCCGCTATCAGTGGTACTGTGACCGGTACTCCTACTACCGCTACAGGTACTGCGGATGAAAACATTATTGCTGGGGATATTTTCTCTAATACCTCTGGCACCAATGCTACCGTTACCTATACCATCACTCCTTATGATGGAGCATGCCCAGGGGCTTCTTTCGATGTCATTGTAACGGTAGAGCCTGAACCTATTGTGGCAGCAGACATTAATGCCACTGTTTGCTCTGGTGATGCTATTGGGGTCACGCTTCCTAGCAATGATGATAATAGCAATCCTATCGATACCTATGACATTACTGCCGCTATCAGTGGTACTGTGACCGGTACTCCTACTAACGCTACAGGTACTGCGGATGAAAACATTATTGCTGGGGATATTTTCTCTAATACCTCTGGCACCAATGCTACCGTTACCTATACCATCACTCCTTATGATGGAGCATGTCCGGGGGCTTCTTTCGATGTCATTGTAACGGTAGAGCCTGAACCTATTGTGGCAGCAGACATTAATGCCACTGTTTGCTCTGGTGATGCTATTGGGGTCACGCTTCCTAGCAATGATGATAATAGCAATCCTATCGATACCTATGACATTACTGCCGCTATCAGTGGTACTGTGACCGGTACTCCTACTACCGCTACAGGTACTGCGGATGAAAACATTATCGCTGGGGATATTTTCTCTAATACCTCTGGCACCAATGCTACCGTTACCTATACCATCACTCCTTATGATGGAGCATGCCCGGGGGCTTCTTTCGATGTCATTGTAACGGTAGAGCCTGAACCTATTGTGGCAGCAGACATTAATGCCACTGTTTGCTCTGGTGATGCTATTGGGGTCACGCTTCCTAGCAATGATGATAATAGCAATCCTATCGATACCTATGACATTACTGCCGCTATCAGTGGTACTGTGACCGGTACTCCTACTACCGCTACAGGTACTGCGGATGAAAACATTATCGCTGGGGATATTTTCTCTAATACCTCTGGCACCAATGCTACCGTTACCTATACCATCACTCCTTATGATGGAGCATGCCCAGGGGCTTCTTTCGATGTCATTGTAACGGTAGAGCCTGAACCTATTGTGGCAGCAGACATTAATGCCACTGTTTGCTCTGGTGATGCTATTGGGGTCACGCTTCCTAGCAATGATGATAATAGCAATCCTATCGATACCTATGACATTACTGCCGCTATCAGTGGTACTGTGACCGGTACTCCTACTACCGCTACAGGTACTGCGGATGAAAACATTATCGCTGGGGATATTTTCTCTAATACCTCTGGCACCAATGCTACCGTTACCTATACCATCACTCCTTATGATGGAGCATGCCCAGGGGCTTCTTTCGATGTCATTGTAACGGTAGAGCCTGAACCTATTGTGGCAGCAGACATTAATGCCACTGTTTGCTCTGGTGATGCTATTGGGGTCACGCTTCCTAGCAATGATGATAATAGCAATCCTATCGATACCTATGACATTACTGCCGCTATCAGTGGTACTGTGACCGGTACTCCTACCAACGCTACAGGTACTGCGGATGAAAACATTATCGCTGGGGATATTTTCTCTAATACCTCTGGCACCAATGCTACCGTTACCTATACCATCACTCCTTATGATGGAGCATGCCCGGGGGCTTCTTTCGATGTCATTGTAACGGTAGAGCCTGAACCTATTGTGGCAGCAGACATTAATGCCACTGTTTGCTCTGGTGATGCTATTGGGGTCACGCTTCCTAGCAATGATGATAATAGCAATCCTATCGATACCTATGACATTACTGCCGCTATCAGTGGTACTGTGACCGGTACTCCTACTACCGCTACAGGTACTGCGGATGAAAACATTATCGCTGGGGATATTTTCTCTAATACCTCTGGCACCAATGCTACCGTTACCTATACCATCACTCCTTATGATGGAGCATGCCCAGGGGCTTCTTTCGATGTCATTGTAACGGTAGAGCCTGAACCTATTGTGGCAGCAGACATTAATGCCACTGTTTGCTCTGGTGATGCTATTGGGGTCACGCTTCCTAGCAATGATGATAATAGCAATCCTATCGATACCTATGACATTACTGCCGCTATCAGTGGTACCGTGACCGGTACTCCTACTACCGCTACAGGTACTGCGGATGAAAACATTATCGCTGGGGATATTTTCTCTAATACCTCTGACACCAATGCTACCGTTACCTATACCATCACTCCTTATGATGGAGCATGCCCGGGGGCTTCTTTCGATGTCATTGTAACGGTAGAGCCTGAACCTATTTCTTCCATAAGCACAACAGCTACTGAAGTTTGTGAATCTGATCCTTTTACCCTAACTGGTACAATCGCTGGAGGGGCTGATACAGGTGAATGGAGATTTAAACCAGGTCAATCTACTGATGCATTAAATTCTGGTACTCTTTCATCCACTTCAAATAATGGAGGAAATTGGGAAGCAGTATTTACACCAAATAATTCCCATACAGGTAGTGATGTTACATTTGAATTTATTGCATCGGGTTCTGCGACCTGCCCAAATGATATAAAAGAATATACTCTGAATATCAGGTCACTGCCAGATGTAATGAATCAATCTTATTCACTATGTGAGGATGTTGAAGGTGACGGTCTATCAAATGTAAACCTCACTGATTATAATGAATTTATTACAAGTGAACCAGAGGGAAATATCACTATAGAATGGTTTACTAACAGTACTTTGACAAATACGGTGAGTGATGAAACGGATGAAAATGTAAGTAATGGTTCAAACTACTATGCTAAAATCACATTCTTATCAACTAACTGTTTTAATGTAGCTGAGGTCGATTTTATTGTTGATCCGCTCCCAACTGCTAATACTGTAAGCAAATCTTATTGCGAAAATAATGTTGGAGATGGACAAGCGACTGTGAACTTAACATTCATTCATCCTGAAATTAATAACCAAACTGGTAATTTTACATTTGAATGGTTTACTGCTTCCAACTTTGATCCAACTAGCAAAATCAATGATTTATCTAGCTACACAGTAGCCGACAGCGAAACATTATACGTAAATGTAATTAATGATGATACAGGGTGTGAGAACAATACAACTGTTGATTTTCAAGTGCTTCCGGAACCTGATTTACAAAAACCTAATGATATTACTGTATGCTCATTTGATAATATTATTACGAATTTCTCAACACCAAATGTAAGTACGGTAAGTTATTCCTGGACAAATGATAATACAGCCACAGGAATAGCAGCTACAGGTAATGGAAATTTAAATGTTCAAGCAGCAGAGAATACAACAGGTGTGGATATAGTTAGTAATATTACTGTTACCGCAACAAGTAACGGCTGTGTAAGTGATGTGGAAACCTTTATTGTAACTGTTAAACCTAAACCTGTTATAGGTAGTAAATCAGATTTAGAAATATGTTCTGGAGATAATATTGCTTCTATAGACTTAACTGATGATTCTGGAGGTGTAAGCACCATTTCTTGGACAGCTACAAATGCATCAGCTATAGGTTTACCAGCTAGCTCAGGGACAGGTGATATTCCTGCTTTTACTGCAAATAATAACAATTCAACTTCTACTATTACTTCAAATGTGACAGTAACCAGTAATTGGAATGGTTGCGTGAGTGATCAGATGAATTTTCAAATCAGATTAAAGCCAACACCATTAATAAATGCTGTTCCAGATGAAAATTTATGTGCAGGTGAAAACTATACCGTTAATTTTAGTAACAGTTTACCATCTGGAACAGACTATAATTGGGTGAACGATAATACTAATATAGGACTACCAGCTTCTGGATCTGGAGATATTAGCTTTACAACAGCATCTAATACTACAGGGAGTAGTATAATCGCAAATATAATTGTGACACCTATCAATAATTTATGTGAAGGCCCACAAGAAGAGTTCACTCTAACTTTAAATCCTACTCCAGTTATAACAACAATAGACGATGTTGAAATCTGCTCTGAAGAAACAGCTTCTATTCCAATTTCGACAGATTTGACAAATGTCAATTTCAGTCTAAACGTTTCAGACAACTCAATCTTCACAAGTGGGCCAACTCTTAATGGTCAAAATATTGAATTCACGACTTCAATAAATACAAGTGGTACCGATAAAACCTCTGAAATTACACTTACAGCTGAAAAAGATGGATGTGAAAGTAATGAAGAATTTACAGTAACCTTAATAAACAGGGCAATTGTTAGTTCTGAGCCTGATGAGCCAGAACTATGTTCAAATGATTTTGTGAGTAATAGAACCTTTACACATGATTCAGGAATAGGTTCATTTAGTTGGGAAATTACTAATGCTGATTTAATAGGTGATGGAACCTCTACATCAGGAAATGGAAATTTCCCTGGTTTTGAATTAGCAGAAAATTTAACAGGATCTGAAATAGTTGGCTATGTAAAGTATTTAAGTGAAGACAGGGGTTGCTTAAGCATAGAAGATTCTTTTAAAATAACCTTAAAACCTTCTCCTGTAACCTTAACTGAAGATGTTGTCTTTTATTCTGGTGATGAAGCAAACGTACAATTTTTTGCTAACCTCTCAGATGAAACTGATTTTTATTGGAGCAATAATAACACTTCTATCGGTATTAATAATGTTGAAGGAAATACTGAAAACATAAGTGATAACACTATAACTCCAAATGGATTTATTGCAACTAATCCTTTTGCTTCTGATGACAACATAGCTACTATTACCGTTTATGGTTTAACTGATGGGTGTAGGGGACCTGATAAACAATTTAGAATAATAGTAAAACCAAATCCTATAGTTAATATAAAGTATGAGAATATTTGCGATATTGAAAATGGGGTTAAACTTGATTTTGTAACTAGTTTTAATGAATTAGAGTCAGATAGTATAGTTGCATACAATTGGAGTATCCCAAATAACCTTGAAATCCAAGTTGAAAACGATACAGTTATTTTCAATTCTTCAGGAAGAAAGAATGTAACTCTAGAGGTAGAAACAGCCTTAGGTCGAACTTTTAGTTCAAATTATACAATCGAGGTTTGGAATGTAAGAGATATTAGTTTTACAACCACCAATGTATCAACCAGTCCTGCAGGTAGTCCTAGTGGTACTCAGTTTTCTCCTAATGTTGATCTTGATCCAGCAGTTTCCAGTAATCTAGTTGAATATAGTTATGAGTGGGACTTCGGAGATCCACAAAGTGGAGCTAATAATACTTCAACAAATAGAGAACCAACTCATAATTACGAAAATCCAGGTACTTACAATGTTACATTAAATGTGATAACGAAAGGTATATCAGAAGGAGCAAATGATTCATGCGTAAACACGCAAATTAATATTATAAACATTGTAGAATCTATCAACACATTCCCTTACTTTGAAGATTTTGAAGATGGGCCTTCAGGTTGGGGGTCAAATCCAGCCAATGGTACCATTGCATCATCTTGGACCTATATTCAAAATAATAATCCTAACTATTTTGGAAATGAAAAAAATAGTAGCAATGCTTGGGGAACAGTGCTCAATAGAGAAGCTGGATTTAATAGAGATGAAAACTCTTATTTAAATGCACCTAATTTTGATTTATCTTCTTTGGATAAACCAATGATTGCTTTTGATATGTGGTTAGATGTAGAAGATCAAAATCGAGCAGGTGCAATTCTGGAATATTCTCTTGATGATAAGAATTGGCAAGTTCTAGGTAAAATTGATGATCCATTAAATTGGTATAATACGAATACTTTAAATGCCATAGGTGAAGAATCCAATGTGGATCAAGTAGCTTGGTCTTTCTATCAGGATGAAGAATGGCAATGGAAAAGAGTTGCCTACCCTCTTGATGTTTTAAAATCTATATCCAGTACTATCTTTTTCAGAATAAATTTCAAAGGAAATGAAAACGAAAACTCTAAAGGTATGGCAATAGATAATTTCTATGTCGGTGAGAGACAAAAACTGGTTCTTTTGGAGAATTTTACAAATCTTAATTCAACTAACTTCAATACTAACAGGAATAAAATTGAAAGTTTAAAAACTTCGGATTTAAGAAGAGATATTTTACCATTAAATTTCCATATTTCAGTTCCATCGCCTGATTCAATAAATATGAGAAATTCAGTTCAAATGGATGCAAGAGCAAGTATTTACAGTATAGATGAAAGTCCTAAATTAGTTATTGACGGTGAAATATTTAATGAGGGCGAAGATGATCAAAATACTGCAATTGAAAATATAATTACTCGAAGATCCTTACTTGAAACTAGCAACTTTATAGATGTATCGATCGATACAAGTGCAAATGAAAATACAATCAGATTTGATGCTACAATGGAACCAAATACTGATGCTAGCAATCCTTTGATTTCTTATTTCTTTATTATTGAAAAATCTACCTCACAAGAAAGTGAATTAAATAATGTAGTAAGGAAAATTTTACCTGATATAAATGGTGTGAACCTTAATAATCTTTCCGAAACGACCATTGTGAATTATGAATGGGAAGTGAATTCAATCTACACAAGTGATGAATTAGCGATAGTTTCAATTGTTCAAGAAAGAAATACTAATAGCATAATCGAAATAAAGATTGATGATATTAATCAATCAAAAGTTGATGATAAAGTACTTAGTTCAAAAGAGGGTTTTGAATCTATTGGTATAAATCTTTACCCTAATCCAAGTAGAGGGAATGTTAATTTAAAATTCACCAGAAGATTAGATTCAGATTTAAAAATCATGATTTTAGATTCTAACGGAAAAATTATAAAAACATCAGTTATTCAAAAAGACACAGAAGAAACTGAACTTGATTTAAAAGGAATAGCATCAGGAGTTTATCATATTATCACCAAAAGTTCTGAAGGTAAACTAAACAGAAAAAAATTAGTGATACTAGATTAATTAGCATTTTAAAGCTGATTTAGAAAAATACAGAAAATTTCAAACCATATTTAACTAGTGGCGTTATTTGACTTAAACAACTTATAATATCACTAAGTTGTGATAATACAATCACAGTTTTATTAAAACAATTTTTTACTTAATTTCGTGAATTATTAAACCATTGTTTCAACATTTAATATAATTAGATTATACATGTCAGATCACGCAAAATTATCATACGCAGGAAAAGATTACGATTTACCAGTAATTGAAGGTAGCGAAAAGGAAATAGCTGTTGATATTAGTAAACTTAGAGCTGATAGTGGACTTATTACTATCGATCCAGGCTTTAAAAATACCGGTTCAACCAAAAGTGCTATTACTTTCTTGAATGGTGAAGAAGGAATCTTGAGATACAGAGGATATTCTATAGAAGAACTAGCAGAGAAATCATCATTTCTGGAAGTTTCTTATTTGTTGATATATGGTGAATTACCAACTAAATCTCAATTAGAGCATTTTCAAAATGAGATTACAACTCATACTCTAGTTCATGAAGACATCAAAAAAATATTAGATGGATTCCCTTCTAATGCTCATCCAATGGGCGTATTATCTTCTTTGGTTTGTTCATTAACTGCTTTTTATCCTGAATCTTTAGATCCTAACAGATCTGCTAAAGAAGTTGATTTAAGTATAATCAGAATTTTATCCAAGATGCCGACTTTTGCAGCTTGGGCTTTTAAAAATCAAATCGGTCATCCTGTGAATTACCCTGATAATGAATTAGATTATCAGTCCAATTTCCTTAAAATGATGTTCGCTTTACCAGCAGAAAAATATAAGGTAAACCCAGTTGTGGCGAAAGCACTAAATACTTTATTGATTCTACATGCTGATCACGAACAAAATTGTTCTACTTCAACTGTAAGAGTTGTTGGAAGTTCACAAGCAAGTTTGTACGCTTCCATTTCTGCAGGAATCAATGCCCTTTGGGGTCCTTTACATGGTGGTGCTAATCAAGCAGTACTGGAAATGTTAGAGCAAATCGAAGAAGCTGGTGGAGATACTGCTAAATTTATTGCTAAAGCCAAAGATAAAAATGATCCTTTCCGCTTGATGGGATTTGGGCACAGGGTTTATAAGAACTTTGATCCTAGAGCTAAAATTATCAAAAAAGCAGCTGATGATGTTTTAGATCAGCTTGGTGTTGATGATCCATTATTAAATATTGCTAAAGAGTTGGAACAAATTGCATTAAAAGATGAGTATTTCGTTGAGAAAAAACTTTATCCTAATGTTGATTTCTATTCTGGTATCATTTATAGAGCAATGGGAATTCCAACTGAAATGTTTACCGTGATGTTTGCCTTAGGACGTCTACCTGGTTGGATCGCTCAGTGGAAAGAAATGAGAGAAAACAATGAACCTATCGGAAGACCAAGACAGGTTTATACTGGTGAAAACTTAAGACCTTACGTTGACGTAAGCAAAAGATAAATAGAATTATTTGATTATTTTTCTAAAGTCAATCTATAATTATAGGTTGACTTTTTTAATTTTACAGGAATTTTAAAAATTATTCAAAATACAATTATGAGTTTACAAGAAGATTTCAAAAAAGCAGCAGAACGATCAAAAACTGACATTAAAGATAGACCTTCAAATGAAGATTTATTAAAGTTATATGCTTTATATAAACAAGGTGATGAAGGCGATATAACAGGCGATAAACCAGGTGGTTTTGACTTTAAGGCAATTGCTAAATACAATGCTTGGGAAGAATTGAAAGGAAAACCATCCGAAGAAGCGATGAAAGAATATATTGATCTTGTTAACAAACTTGCAAACGCATAATTGAATTGCAACGATCTGAAAAAGACATATTTCTAAATAACATCGCACAGACATCACCATTTCCATTTCTACTGGAAGTGGAAAGTGCTAGTGGAATTTATTTGAATACTTCAGATGGTAAATCCTATATGGATCTTATTTCAGGTGTTGCTGTCAGTAACTTGGGACATCAACACCCAAAAGTGATTGATGCAGTAAAAAAACAATTGGAGAAACACATGCACATCATGGTTTATGGTGAGTATGTGCAATCTTCTGTTAATGAATTATCAAAAATATTAACCGATAATCTTCCCCAACATCTCAATAGTGTATATTTCTGCAATAGCGGAGCTGAATCAATTGAAGGTGCTTTAAAACTAGCCAAAAGAGTTACAGGGAGAACAGAAATGCTTTCATTTCGAGGAGCTTATCATGGCAGTACACATGGTGCATTAAGCATATCCTCTAATGAAAAGAAAAAATACAGATTTAGACCCCTCCTACCCGATGTCGGATTCTTAAGATTAAATAATTTTGAGGATCTAAACTTAATTACTGATAAAACAGCTTGTGTTGTGATTGAGACAATTCAAGGTGATGCAGGAATTAGAATACCAGAACAAAATTTCCTAGAAGCACTACGCAAAAAATGTGATGAGACCGGTGCAATGCTGATTATGGATGAAATCCAATCAGGTATCGGTAGAACTGGAAAGTTATTCGCCTTTGAACATTTTGGAGTTGAACCCGATATATTATGTACTGCAAAAGCACTGGGCGGAGGATTGCCTTTAGGGGCTTTTATTTCTAAAAAAGACCATATGGATTTGTTTACCAAAAACCCGATGTTAGGCCACATTAATACTTTTGGTGGAAATCCCATGAGCTGTGCTGCAGCTGTAGCTACCATAAAAGTGATTTTGGAGGATGGTTTCTTGAATGAAGTAGAAAGAAAAGGTGCCAAAATCGAAAAACTAATAAGTCATTCTGCTATAGTTGAAGTCAGAAGGAAAGGCATGATGTTCGCCTTTGAATTTGAAAATGAAGAAATTGTAAGCAAGATAGTTCAAGAATGCTTAAATAATGGCGTAATCTGTTTTTGGTTTTTATCATGCCCTGATAGTTTTAGAATTGCTCCTCCCCTTACAATAAATGATGAAGAGATTGAAAAAGCTTGTGCGATTATCAATGATGCCATAGAAAAAGCTTTTAACTGAGTGGGGCAATTATAACCATCATAAATTATCATTAACTTTAATGTATGGCTGAAAAAAGCATTCTTAAATCATTTGATGAGGAACAAATTGAACAATTATTAGTAAGTCTTCATCATCATTATGGCAGTTCAGATTATGATATTTCAAAACATCAGCTTTTATTCCCTGAAAAACAATCAATCTCAATCCGCTTACCTTTATGCTTTACCTATCTCAATGATAATCTCCTCTCTTCAAATTTTATGATAATTTTAATCCACTCGGGTGAAGCTGCTTTGGCTTACTCTGAAGAGGATCAAATTGTAGAACACAAAATTGAAAAGGCCTATATGGTTCGCCAAAAGCAAGGAAAAAGTCAGATCAAATACCTCAAAACCAGAGGAAAATCAAAAGCAGGTTCTAGAGTTAGGCTAGCTGGAACTGACCATTTCTTTGAAGAAATCAATGAAAAATTAGCGGAATGGGATGAATATTATGAGATTGACAAAATAGCCATTAGCTGCAATAAAACTTTACAACCTTACTTTTTCAATAGAACTAATGCCGCATTACAAAAAGATGACGACAGACTCTTTAAAATTCCAAAACATATACAAGAAGCGAACTTTGAAAATTTAACTTTCATACACAACTATCTTATCTCAACGGAGTTAAAATTTGATGATTCTGATAAAGAATTAATCAATACTATAATTTTTGAAATAGATAATGAGTAAAAAAATAAATTGGAAGAAAGAGGCTATAAGCTGGGGCGTAATGATCGCCATATTTGGAACTTTATATCTTACAGGCTGGCATACTCCTGTGATGGGAAAAATTCAATCATGGTTTTTGGCTACCCATATATTCACTCCTTCCATTGAAGAAGAAAATAAAACAATATTCAATTTTGATGGCATGTTGATCACTCCAGAAGGAAAAAGAATTAATTATAGCGAACTAAAAGACAAAACAATCTTTATCAATTACTGGGCAACCTGGTGCCCTCCTTGTTTAGGCGAAATGCCTCATATTGAAAAGCTTTACCTACAATTAAAAGACAATCCTGATGTGGTCTTTTTAATGGTTTCAAAAGACAATGAATTTAATAAAGCCATCAAATTCAAAGCAAAAAAGGAGTATGAACTGCCCATTTTTCAAGAATTGAAAAGTCCTGCTCAGCTACAATCGCAAATATTACCGACAACTTTTGTGATTAAAAATGGTGAAATCGCCTTTCGTAAAGAAGGGATGAGTAACTTTAATACAGAAGATTTTAAGAATTTTTTGATAGAGAATTAGATTTTCAAAAAGTTCAGAATTAATTCAACTCCAAATTGGTTTATAGGGGTGAACACCTTATTTTAGGAAGAATATTATAAAATCATATAAATCAGTTTGGAGATGAGTTGGCTAAAGAAAATCGGTTATTTTAGTGCATTTATAATTCCAGCTTTAACAATTCTTGGATTCTATCTAGGCGGAATAGCCAATTTATCAACCTTGATCTTTGTATATGCATTGATTCCTGCAATTGATGCTACAATAGGCAGAGACCATAGTAATGTTCCTAAAGAAGCAGTAAAATCGGTTGCTAATGATTTCTATTATAGATTTATCACCTATTGCTGGACATATTTTCAATTAGCTTTTTTAATCTGGGCAGTTTGGGTAGCTTCTACGAATACCTTATCAATCTTTGAATGGATTACATTTACTATTGCAGTTTCTCTTTCTACGGGAGGTATTGGAATTACCGTTGCACATGAACTAGGTCATAAAAAATCCAAACTTGAGCGCTTTTACAGTAAAGTGCTACTCATGACAGTGAGTTATATGCATTTCTACATAGAGCATAATAAAGGTCATCATGTGCGTGTTTCCACTCCAGAAGACCCTGCTACTAGCCGAGAAAACGAAAACTTCTATGCTTTTTGGTGGAGATCGATCACTAAAGGTTATTTGAGTGCTTGGGAAATTGAAAATAAAGGACTGGAAAGAAAAGGTAAAGCAATATTCTCTATCCATAACCAAATGATTTGGTTTACTCTCCTACCCTTTATTTTTGCTGCTGCCTTAACTTTAGGAGTAAGTCTAGTAATTGGTCAATTTACATGGATTCCTTTCGCCTTCTTTTTTGCACAAAGCTTTCTAGCTTTCTCACTTTTAGAAGCTGTTAATTATGTAGAACATTATGGTTTAAGAAGAAAGAAAATTGATGGAAACCGATATGAAAGAGTAGAGCCTCATCATTCATGGAATGCCAACCATATGATAAGTAATTTCTTTTTATTTCAGTTGCAAAGGCATTCAGACCATCATTTTAATGCGATAAAACGATATCAGGTGTTAGATGATTATGAAAATGCACCTCAACTTCCTGCAGGCTATCCAACCATGATTTTATTAGCCCACATTCCCCCATTGTGGTTCAAAGTGATGAATCCAAAATTACAACAATGGAATAATCTTAAATCAGCTTAAACTTAGGAATTAGAGGTACTCTTAATCTGAGTAGCCAAAATGGTTACGCATAAAGCCATAATTGCTATAAAGGAAAATGAAGCCTGAAGGTTAAACCAAGCTGCCAAATAACCAATTAAGGGAAGAACCTAAAAGAAAACCAAAAAAGCCCATAGTAGAAACAGCAGCAAGAGCAACACTGGAGCTCATGGTTTTGGTTTTCCCAGCCAAACTAAATACTAAAGGGATCACGGATGAAACCCCAGCTCCTACTATAAAAAAAGCAATTAATGAAATGATTTTACCAGGGAAGATTATTAAAATTAAAAGTCCGGTAAAATTTAGCAAACCACTAAAGAAAACTACTTTCCTAACACCAAATTTAGTTGTAAAATAATCCGCAATAAACCTTGTTCCTGCCATACTGACCATAAAAAATGTGTAAGCTAAGCCAAGTATATCTTTTGGAGCATTTACTACTTTTTTATAATAAACACCGCTCCAGTCAAACATAGTGCCCTCACACATCATAGAACAAAAAGCAATAATACCTAATAGCAATAAAGATTTATCAGGAATCACAAAAATAGGTTTATCTTGATCTTCATCTAAATCTTGTTTAATCAGGAATTTGAAACTTATTAAGGCGGCAATTATACTAGCCGAAAATATAATGGTGTAATGATATTGAAGTAAAATTTCTTTACCAATCATGAATGCACCAATGATGGCACCAAAAAATCCAGCTAAGCTCCACATTCCGTGAAAACTTGCCATTATATTTTTCTTATATTCTTTTTCTAAACTGACTGCCTGAGTATTTATGGCAATATTGACCATATTCCCCATTAACCCAAAAAGAAATAATACTAAACCCAGTAGATATATATTTTCCGAAAATGAAATAGCCACTAAAGAAATAAGATAAAGTACAATAGAAAGACGAGTTACTAAAAAACTGTTCCATTTGGCTACTAATATCCCTGCAATTGGTAGGGATATAAAAGAACCAATTGGCAACATTAAAAGCAAAGTACCTAGCTCAGCCTCTGAAAGGGAAAATTTCTCTTGTATACTAGGAATTCTGGATGCCCAACTTGCAAATGTTAGGCCATAACAAAAAAATACTGTACTAATTGCCCATCTAGCCTTTACTAAAGGGCTTTTAAAAAATTGAGTCATTCGAAAATATTAGCTAATTATTTAATGATAATAATTAGATGTTATCTAATAATACCATTTTGACCGACCTCTTCTCAACATTTTTCGTACATCACGTATAAAAGCTAAGGCTAGGTACAATAAAATCGGAGAGCCAAAAGCTAAAAACGAGGAATAAATAAAAAATATTCTAATATGGGAAGTAGGAAGATCCATCATTTCACCCAGTCGGGTGCAGACGCCAAAGGCTTGATTTTCGATGAATTGTTGAACTTTTTTCATAATATCCCTTAAATTTAAACAAATAAGGCAAAAGCCTCGTTGATAATTCGATAAATTTAGAATTCTTTTCTTAAATTTACTAAATACATTGGAATAGTTCCAATATAAATATAATTTCGCATTAACTTCCAAACATAATCAAATAATGAATCAAATGAGACAATTATTTTACGCAGCTGTTCTCTTAGGAACAATGACTTTTTCAGGTTGTGCATTAAACAAGATGATGCAAGCCGCTGAAGAGCAAGCTATCGATGTAACTCCAAATCCTCTTGAGCTTCATGGCGAAGAGGTAGCATTTACTGTAGATTTCCAATTACCATCTAAAATGCTTAAAGATGGAATTACTTACACAGTAAATCCTTATTATGTATATGGTGACAAAGAAATTGCTTTAGATGCAGTTGACTTTGTATATGCTGATTTTCCTAATAGTGACACAGAACCTGTTAGAACTAGTCAAGAATTTACATTCGATTATGAAGATGATATGAATGTAAATGGCGAATTAGTAATGCAAGGTACTGCTACTATTGAAAAAAACGGCAAGACTGCTTCTACTGATAGACAAACCTATGCGACTGGTATAATTACTACTTCGCAAATGGTTGAGGCTTCTTACCATGCAGCTTATGCTGATCATGGATACAACAACAAAGAAGAGTTGGTGCCAACAAATGTTAACTTCTTTTTCGATCAAGGTAGATCTGTACTTAAATCTTCTGAGTTAAGAAGTGATAGAGGTCAACAATTCAATGCATTTATTGCTGACAAAAACGTAACAAGAACTGTTACTATAACTGGTACTCACTCTCCAGAAGGTCCTGAAAGAATCAATAGCAACTTATCTGAAGACAGAGCAAAAGCTATTGAAAACTACTACACAAGACAAATGAAACGCTATGACTATAAAGGAATGGCAGATTCAATTGAATTTATCTTAAAGCCAGTAGTTGAAGATTGGACTGATTTCAAAAAAGCATTAGCTGAATACGATGGCATCACTGATGCTCAAAAAAGCGAATATACTGAAATCGTGAATGGATCAGGAAGCTTTGAAGAAAAAGAAGATAGATTACAAAAATTATCTACTTATAAAAAAGTATTTAAAGATGTTTATCCTGACTTAAGAGCAGCTAAAACTGAAGTGCTTACTGTAAAAGAGAAAAAATCAGATGCAGAAATATCTGTTTTATCTAAGCAAGTTGCAGCAGGAACAGCATCTGCTGATACTTTATCTCTTGAAGAGTTAATGTATGCTGCAAGCATGACACCTTCTTTAGAAGAAAAAGCTTCAATTCTTAAAGCAGCTACTAAGAAAAATGATGATAGCCCAGTTGCTCATAACAACTATGGTGCTGTTCACTTAGAATTAGCAATGGATGCTGAAGGTAACGAAATGACTACTTTAGTAGAGCAAGCGGTTACTCAGTTCGAAATTTCTAACAAGAAATCTGAAAATGCTGAAGCTTATGCTAACTTAGCTACTGCTTACACTATGCAAGGAAACTATGAAAAAGCTTATGATGCAGCTTCTAAGGCTAACGAAATGACTTTAAGTAGTGAAAACGAAAGAGGTTTAATGGGCGTTAAAGGTGCTTTAGAAATCATGATGGGTGATTATAGCGAAGCTTCTACTTCTTTGAAAAACACTTCAGATTCTGAAGTTAACATGTTCAACAAAGGATTAGCTTTAATTCTTCAAGGAAATTATGAGAATGCAGTTAGCACTTTAGAAGAAGTTGCAGGAAAAACTTCTGGAAAAGGTGTACATGCAAAAGCTCATTACTTAGCTGCTGTTGCAAGCGCTAGATTAGGAAAAGAAGGTGATGTAATCAGTCATTTAAAAGATGCAGTTACTGCTGATGCTGATTTAAAATCAAAAGCATTAAATGACCTTGAATTCTCTAATTACTCTGCAAACGAAAATTTTAGAGATGCATTGAAGTAAGATTCAATACATCCATATTGAAAAGCATCTGCCAATAGGCGGATGCTTTTTTTTTGCTTACTTTAAAATATACTCTTTTAAAACCATTGGATTAAAAGAAAAGTTAAGGAACTATTAAGATAGAGTTGGTAATTGACTGTTGAATAACTATTTTTACCCTGTAAAATTTACAAGATAGATGAGAGAAATACAGTTTAGAGAAGCACTAAATGAAGCTATGTCCGAAGAAATGAGACGTGATGAGAACGTTTTCATTATGGGTGAGGAAGTAGCGGAATACAATGGTGCATATAAAGTAACCCAAGGAATGTTGGACGAATTCGGTCCTAAAAGAGTAATTGACACTCCAATTACAGAGTTAGGATTTTCTGGTATTGGTGTTGGAGCTGCCATGAATGGTACCAGGCCAATTATTGAATTCATGACTTTCAACTTTTCATTAGTAGCAATTGATCAGGTCATTAATTCAGCTGCTAAAATGATGAACATGTCTGGTGGACAGTTTAATGTTCCTATCGTTTTTAGAGGAGCTACTGGTAATGCAGGTCAATTGGCTTCACAGCATTCTCAAAATTTTGAAAATTGGTATGCAAATACTCCTGGGCTCAAAGTTGTAGTTCCTTCAAATCCTTATGATGCTAAAGGATTACTAAAATCGGCCATCAGAGATGACGATCCAGTAATTTTCATGGAATCGGAATTGATGTATGGAGATAAAGGTGAGGTACCAGAATCAGAATATCTTGAACCAATAGGAAAAGCTAAAATTACCAGAGAAGGAAGTGATGCTACTTTGGTGTCCTTCGGGAAAATGATGAAAGTAGCCCATGCTGCAGCTGAGGAAATGGAAAAAGAAGGTCACTCAATAGAAGTGATAGACTTAAGGACTGTAAGACCAATAGATTATGCTACTATATTCGAATCTGTAAAGAAAACCAACAGATGCGTAGTAGTTGAAGAAGCTTGGCCATTGGCGTCTATTTCAGGAGATTTAGCATTTAATATACAAAAAACAGTTTTTGACTTTTTAGATGCTCCAATATTAAGAGTTAATAGTTTAGATGTACCCGTTTCTTATGCCCCTACCCTTTTAGAGGCTGTTTTACCTAATAAAGAAAGAACAGTAAAAGCATTAAGAAAAGTAATGTACTTAGATTAATAATCATTTTATAAAATGAAATTGAAAGGCTAATCTTTTTAAGGTTAGCCTTTTTTTGTACTTTAAATATAAATAACTTCCCCATTTTGTCTTTACTCAAGTCTTATCTAAAGGCTCGCATTTAAGTATCTCCTAATTTTTTCAATAAATATTAAAATTAATTTCTAACTTATTTCATTACTTCATGCAACTACTCAAAAATTTCTGAGTCTTTGATATAGATTTAAGAAGGTTGGAAAAAAATAGCATATACATTCATCAGGATTTGATTATCAGCTGTAAAAACGGCAATCATAAGGCATTTAGAGATTTGTATATGCTTTATGCGAAATCAATGTTCAACATTGCATTTAGAATCTTAAAGAATAAAGATGAGGCTGAAGATATCATTCAAGAAGCTTTTATTAAGGCTTATAATAAAATGGATCAATTTGACTTTCAGGCAACATTTGGCGCTTGGATGAAAAAAATAGTAGTCAACCAAGCTTTGGATTATCTGAGGAAAGAAAGTAAATGGCAAATGGATGACATTGAAGATGAAAATATTAAAGATGAGAAAGATATTGATTGGGAAGATATTGATTTAAAGGTTGATCTGGTCAAAAAAGCAATCCTTAATCTTCCTACAGGTTTTAGAGCAGTGGCGAGTTTATATTTATTTGAAGGATATGAGCATAAAGAAATTGCAGAGATACTCTCCATTTCAAAAAACACCTCTAAATCTCAATTTCACAGGGCAAAGAAGAAAATAAAAGAATTCATAAAGCATTATGAGGAAGGAAACAGACAAACTGGAGCAATTTATCAAGGTTAATAAAAAGGATTTTGATTCAGATTTTAATCCGGAAAATAGCTGGAGCAAAATAGAATCTAAAATATCGAAGAAAAAGAGCAGTAGCAATACAGTTTGGATGGTTGCTGCATCAATTATACTTCTACTTTCCTTGGGGTGGTTAATTTATGATAGAGGCCAATTAACCGACAAAATAAATGAATTGGAAAGTCTATCTGTTAATGATAAGCCCTATTCGGAAATAGAATCATATTATCAACAAAGCATAGAGGAAAAAACTGCGCTAGTAAATGATATATCAACGGAAAAAAACATCACTATTAATTCTGATTTAAAAACATTAAACAAGAAATACGAAGAACTTAAGGCTAAAGTAAAAGAACAAGGAGGACACCCACAATTGGTTAATGCTATGATTCAAAACTTACAAAAGCAAATAGAAGTCCTTGAACAACAACTGAGCATCTTGCAAGATATACAGGAATATAGTCAAAACGATAAACAAGAAAACAATGCAATATCTATCTAAAATAATAATTGCTGTATCCCTTTTGTACAGCTCCATTTCAATTGCCCAAAATGCGCAATATGAAATATTGGACAAATCTTTTAATCCATCGAATAAAGGAACTAAGTTGGAAATATCTAATAACTTTGGGAATATCAATCTCGCAGTCTGGGACAAGAACACAATTGCAGTGAAGGTTACTTTGGAAGTTGAAGGCTATGATGAAAAAGAATCAAAAGAAATTTTGGATAAAATTGATTTGAAGACAAATGAAACCTCTAGCTTAATTTCTGTTTTAACAAACTTAAAATCGCATAGTAACACCTCATTTCGTAAAAAAATCTTTAAAATTAATTATGAAATTAATATGCCAGATGGCCATCCGCTATCATTAAGCAATGAATTCGGAAATATTTTCATAAGTGATTATTCAGGAAACATTAACTTAAACCTGGAATATGGTAATTTAACAGCGGGAAATTTAGGAGAATTGAAACTATCACATGAATTTGGTAAAGGAGAAATTGAATCAATTTCCAAGGGAGTATTTGACATGAGTTATGTGGATTCCTTTATGTTATCAGAAGGTGATGAACTAAAGTTAACATCAGAATTCTCTCAGATTGAAATTAAAACTATTCATAATCTCAATTTTGATGTAGAGTATGGGAAGTTAAAAATCGGAGATGTGAAAAATTATAGAGGAAATGCAGAATTCTCAGGCTTAAGTATCGATAATCTCTATGATAATTTCAAATTGTATGCGGAATATGCAAGTGGTACTATTCAATTGAATAATGTAAGCAAAGAAATAAAATCTTTTCAGCTCAACACCGAATTTTCAAAGTCTGAAATTACAATTGAAAAAGGTGCTAATCTAAGCTTTGACACAAGCCACTCATTCGGAAAATTAAAGACTGAAGGAAATAATTTTAATTTCACACAAAAAATCAAAGACATGTCTGATGAGGAATACCGTGGTACAATTGGTCAACAAGCTAATGAATATAGTACTATGTTAAAGATTCAAACAGAATATGGCGGGTGTACTATAATAGCTCAATAAAAAAAATGCTGTCCCAATTGATTTGGAACAGCATTTTTATTTACCTAAATCCCTTAAATTAAGAATCGCTAGGTAAAACATTAGTAGTGATCCTTACGCTTCTTTCTTCTCCTATATTGGAAACAATTCTTACCACTTTATTTTGTCTTCCCATTTTCCCTCTACTATTAAATTTAACAGTAATTTCTCCTGTTTCACCTGGAGCTATTGCTTCCCCTTTAGGGTAGCTAGGCACCGTACAACCACAAGTTGTTTTAACATTTGAAATAATTAGAGGTTGTTTTCCAGTATTTTCAAACTTAAACACATGCTCTACAACGTCCCCTTGGGTAATATCTCCAAAATCATGGCTGCTTTCTTCAAATGTGATCTCAGGACCATTGGTACTCTCAGTACTTTGCGCTATAGCAGTACCTAAAATAAAAAATGATGCGAAAAATAATATTGCCTTCTTCATAATTGAAATATTTGTTTTAAACGATTAGTAAAGTTACGAAATTTCAAGAAAAATGATACCAAAAAGAAAGATTAAGAAATTGTAATGTTTTTTAACTTTATGTTTTTACCTAAAAAAATTTCGGATGGAAATTAACCAAGAATAATTCATTGGTTGCCCTAGTGATAGCCGTATAAAGCCAACGGATATATTCTTTATTGACCATTTCATCGGTCAAATATCCTTGATCAACAAATACAGCACTCCATTGACCACCCTGTGACTTATGACAAGTTAATGCATAAGCAAATTTAATCTGCAAAGCATTTAAATAGGGATCCTTTTTAATGGCTGCTTTCCGTTCTGCTTTTGTGGCTAAATCCATATAATCTTCCGCCACTTGATGATATAATTCACGATATTCGTCATTATTTAAAGAAGGTCCATTGGAATGCAAAGTATCAAGAATAACTTTAACTTGTAGGTTTGGATGGTCTTCATAATCAGTCAGTCTGATTTCCAAATCTGCAAAACGCAAACCGTACATTTCTTCAAAATTAATGACTTTAACCACTTCCATAAAGTCACCATTTGCTAAAAAGCCACCGGGAGTATCTTCAGTTTGATAAACATAATTATTTTTAACAATCATCAGAAAATCACCCGCTTCCAACTCCCCTTCCATAAAATGGATTTGCCGCCTGATATATTCATTATATTGAACAGCCATCTTATTAGACCTGCAAATGATTGCTGTATTCTCAATACCGTATTTATCATAGGCATAGCGCAATCCATCTTCTAGCCTTTCTCCAGTCATTCTGAATATATCTTTGTAGGAATTGGTGTTAAAATGTATGCTAAAATCTTTTTTAGATAATTCACTTCTTAGTACGGTGGCATTAAAAAGTATTCCAGAATCTTGTGCTTGACGCATCACTTCCGTTAATACTGTCTCAATAACTTCAGATCGGTAATTGCTTTTTAAAAAATTAGCATCTAAACCTGCGCTATTTAATTTTCCTACTGGTGGAAGCTGTGCATCATCTCCTATAAATAAAATTTTATTCCCCTCATTCTGAAAAACATAACTGATAATATCATCTAGTAAACTACTATTACCAAAGCCTTTTTCATCAGAAAGCATACTAGCTTCATCAATAATAAAAAGCGTTTTTTCATGATAATTTTTCTGAAGGGAAAAATTAGGCTCACCACTACCTGCCTCTGAGGTCTGTCGATAGATTTTTTTATGGATTGTAAGCGCCAATCTTTTTGAATAATTACTCATCACTTTAGCAGCCCTTCCAGTTGGAGCCATCAAAACATATTTATAATTAAACAATGGTAAAAATTTCACCAAAGCGCTTACTATTGTAGTCTTTCCGGTACCTGCATATCCCTTCAATAGCAATATAGGTCTATCGGCATCCTCCAATTCAAAAAAAGGATCTAGTACCTTAAAAAATTGAGATTGACCTGGAGTAGGCTCAAATGGAAATTTGGACCTTATAATACTTGAAGCACTAGGCATTCATTTTATGATTGATGTCTTGGGGAGTTATAACTGCCATGGTGGTAGTGGCCTTTGCGATTAAGTTACGATTTTCACCATCAACAGACCAAATTTCAGCTTCACAAAAATTCAATTTCCTCCCTTTTTTGATCACATAACCAATGGCATGTAGTTTTTCACCCATCCCAGCTTTAAAATATGAAATTTTAATTTCTGCTGTTACGACATGACAATCCATAGGAACAGTAGTATAAGCAGCAAAACCAGCAACAATATCCGCTATAGTGGCTGTCACACCTCCATGTACTAACCCTTTTTGTTGTTTGTGTATAGTTTGTATATCGAGCCAACCTTCCGTTCTTCCTTCTTCAATTACGGATAAATCAAAACCAATATGTTTCATGAACTCTTGACGCTCCAAAAATTTCTCTACTCTTAACTTAAAATCGTTTGTTGCTGTTTTTTCCTGCATTTTGTGTAATTTCAAATAATTTACAAATATAAGCATATTGATGACTGTAAATGCAAAGGAAAGTATCAATCAAAAATTTGGTGGGAAAGTTAGAGTAAGAGTTGGCGGAATTTTAATAGAAGAAAATGAAATCCTACTTCTAAAACATGAGGGAGTTGGTAAAAAAGAATTTATTTGGTCTCCCCCAGGAGGAGGAATGGAATTTGGTGGGGATGCAGAAAAAAATTTAAAAAGAGAATTTGAGGAAGAAACAGGATTAAATATACAGGTTCATGAATTATTATTTGTAAATGAATTTATGAATAATAAAATTCATGCTATTGAATTGTTTTTTAGAGTAGAAAAAACCGGAGGAATTCTTAAATTGGGAAATGATCCAGAAATGGGAAATCAACAAATTTTAAGTGAATTTGCATTTTTTGATGAAATAAAATTAATAAACACAGATAGGGACTACTTACACAACATGTTTATTGGAATAAATAAACCTCAAGAAGTTTTAAATCTTAAAGGATATTTTAAATTTGTGAATAATTCCATAAAATAGCATTTTAAAATAATTTCTAAATAGAGAAAAAAAGAAAAAGATGAGTAAAACAAAGATTTTTTCAATAGTTTTCTTCGTTGCAGCAGTAATCATAGGCTACTTTTTTGTAGATAGTATTGCTTACGATATCCAACAAGAAAAAAAGATTGAGCGAGAAGAAGCTCGAGTAATTAAAAAATTAAAACAAATCCGTTCTGGAATGATTGCCTACCAAAGAGTGAATGGGCAATATACTAGCGACTGGGATAAATTAATCAATTTTATTGATACAGGCGATTTTTATCTTACGGAAAGATCTGAGCAAATTATTCAGCGTGAATACGGTGGTGATAGTGTAGTTATTAATGTGGACACGCTCGGAACTATTCCTGTCTATGATTCCTTGTATGCTGATATTGAAAATTTCAACTTACAGAAGTTACCTTTCAAGCCAGGTACTAAAAAGAAATTTGAAATCTTTGCTGATAAAATTGTAAAGGGTTCGGTAAAAGTTGATGTTTTTGAAGTAAAAGACCCAGACCCAATTAATCCTAAAAGGCGAAAGGATAATAATGATAAAGCATTAAGAGTAGGTTCTAGATCAGAAGTTACAACATCAGGAAACTGGGAATAATATTTTGGATATAGCAAAAGAAAAAGTTTTTAAACCTATTAAGAAGGTCAAGGATGATAAATTCTCTATTGATAAAATTGAGCAATACTGCTTAATTTTAGAAGTTGGAGAAAGAGACCTTCAGGTATCTGTTATTGACATTAAGTCAAACAGAGTATTAATCCTTGAAGATTATAGTTTAAATAAAACTTCGGATGAACATCAAAAAGTGCAGGTATTAAAAGCACTTTTTGATGAACATCACTTATTAATGGTAGGATTTTGGAAGGAAGTTGTCCTTTGTTTTAAAACACCAAAATACTGCCTAGCTCCTCTTTCCTATTTTTCTAAAGATAATGCCAGAGCAATTCTAAAAATGAATTGTGAGGTAGATAAAACTGATTCTGTTGGTTATTATAAAGTAAATAGCAATGATTCAGTTAATATCTTTACATACCAAAAAGAGGTACTTAAGTTTGTTCGCTCAATTTATGTGAATAGCAAAATAAAGGTAACTCATCAGAGTGGTATGTTAGTGAATGCTGTTTTATATAATCCTCCATTCGTAAATGAAGAAAATGAGCTATCCTTATATATTGATAGATTCTATCTACATGCTGCAGTCACAAATAAGGGTAAACTACTCTACTTTAATTCTTTCAAAATTCAGAAATTTGAAGAATACACTAGATATATAAACTTAATTTGCCATGAGTTTAAAATCTTGAAAAAAGAAGGAACAATAAACCTTTGGGGCTACATTAAAAAGGATTCCTCACATTTTAATGCCTTGAAAAAGGACTTTCCTACTATAGAGATTGGAAATAGAACTAAAAAGTTAAATTTTGGCTTTAAATTTGACGAGATACCAGAGCATCATTATTTTGATGTATTTGGCAATTATTTCAATTTATAATTATGCCTAAAAGAATTGCGATTTTTCCAGGATCATTTGATCCTTTCACAAAAGGTCATTACGATATAGTACAAAGGGGTCTTAAGATTTTTGATGAAATTGTGATAGCGATTGGCTATAATTCCAAAAAGCAAAACCGATATTTTGATATTGATTTGATGGTTAATAAATTAGAGGAAACCTTTAAAAATGACCCTCAAGTATCCATTATTGTTTATAATAAATTAACCTCCAATTTAGCTAAAGACCTGGGAGCAGGTTTTTTATTAAGAGGATTAAGAAATACTACAGATTTTGAATATGAAAATAGTATTGCACAAGTCAATAAATATTTAAATGAAGGCCTTGAATCTGTTTTTCTTATCACATCTCCTGAATATGCTGCTGTAAGCTCCACCATCATCCGTGAAGTTCACAAATTCCGTGGAAATGTCGATGAATTCCTCCCTTATAAGATTGAAAATTAGACCACTTCCAACACCGCAAAAAAACTTAAAAATTATTTCATACTAATTTCATACAACTTATTTAAAAATACGTTAGATTTCGCCATATAAAATCATATAATAAAATGGCACTTAATGAAGCATCAGATTTCGCTCAGTTTGACGAATACGATGACAAGGACTACGATGAGCTCGAAGATGATTTTTTTGATGACGACTCAGACGACATCAAATTAAACGATGACGAGGACGAGGACACTTGGCGATTTAAAATCGATGATAACTTAGAAGATGAGGATGAAGGAGATGGTGATTTCGATTTTGATGATGACGATCTTAGAAAAGATTTAGACGATTATTAAAACAAATGGGTGTGTAAATTAAATTACCACCCATTTTTATTGAGCTATTTATTAACCTGAGTTCGATTATTAATTTGGAAATTCAGATTTTCATAAAATTCAATAGACAGGGCGTCTTTTTGAAGATATAGCGAGCTATATCGAAGAAAGACAACACAGTATATTGGATTTTATGGGAAAGTTTTTCTAATTCCGCTTGTAAACAGCGATTTTCTTCCTAAAAATTTCTTACAATAGCCCGCTATTGCTTCAAAATTTTTAGTTGAATCTCACTATTTACAAACGGTCTGAATCCTAAATTAATAATCGAATTCAGGTTATAACTTCTTTTCTCCCAGCTGGGGTGTTTTCACCACAGTTTTCCGTACTACTGTCATAAAGATCACATCACTTTTAGGTGAAAACACCTAAAAATTGGAGCGCGAAAATTCAGCTTACTTAGCAGGAAATACATCCAACGCCATTCTTTGAGCTTCTGCAAAAGCTTCTTGATCAATCCCTAATTCAATATTATTTTGGTTGAAATAAGCCACCATATCCTCAGTTACCATATTTCCTACCAAATCATCCTCAGCCATGGGACAACCACCAAACCCCTTTATAGCTCCATCAAATCTTCTACAACCAGCTTTATAAGCTGCTTCTACTTTCTCCCAAATTGTAGCAGGGTTACTGTGTAGATGAGCTCCAAACTCTATATGCGAATATTCAGGAATCAACTGCTCAAAAATCCATGAAATATTTTCTGGATTAGAGACCCCTATAGTATCGGAAAGTGAAATTACCTTTACATCAATTTTATTTAATTTCTCTACAAATTCCTGAACAAATCCTGCATCGTATGGATCCCCATATGGATTCCCAAATCCCATAGAAAGGTAAACCACCAAAGTTTTTCCATGTGCAACCGTGAGCCCTTGAATTTCAGATAAATCTTCCAATGCCGTGGAAATAGAACGCTTGGTATTGCGTTGCTGAAATGTTTCAGACAAAGATAGAGGATATCCCAAATAAGAAATCTGCTCGAACTTCACTGCATCTGAAGCCCCTCTTTGATTTGCTATTATGGCTAATAATTTTGAACTAGATTTTTGCCAGTCAATTTTATCAAAAACTTCAGCGCTGTCTCGCATTTGCGGAATAGCTTTGGGCGAAACAAAACTTCCTGCATCAATAGTATCAAAACCTACTTTCAGTAATTGGTTTATATAATTTATTTTTTGTTCAGTAGGGATAAAATCATGTAAACCTTGCATGGCATCCCGTGGGCATTCTATTAGCTTAACGTTTTGATTTTTTGTTTCCATAATCCAAAACTAAGCAATAGGAACTTTAGCTGAAAGAAATATTTCTTTGGATTGAATTTCCATTAAAGATAAATCATAAGTATAATAGCAGTTTATTAAATGCATCTTATTAAATTTCAGCTTAGTCTTAAATAATATCAGTGGGAGTTATCATCAAACAAAGTGCTTATGCCTCTATTATCAACTACATTGGAGTTGCTATAGGGGCTGTGAATATGATATTTCTTTTCCCTGAATTCTTGAGCAAAGAAGAATTAGGCCTCACCAAAGCAATGATTTCTATGGCGGTAATATTATCTCCATTTGCTCAAGTAGGACTTGCTAGAAGCACTCTAAGATATTTCCCACGATTTAATAAAGCTGCCGAATTCATCAGGTAGGTTTTTCACTTTTATTCTGATAATGGCCTTCTTCACCATTGCTTTATTTATTGGTCTTTTTCAATTCTTTGATCAGTGGGTTTTTGGTTTTTTTGAAAAAAATGCACCTGAACTTATTGATCAATACTGGTTAATCATCATTTTGGCAGCAGTTTTGGTTTATATATCCATATTTGAGGCTTATTATAAAACGCAACTCAATGTAGTTATCCCAACTTTCATGAGGGAATTTTTACTCAAGTTCTTAAGTGGTTTATTGGCACTATTTTATTTTTTAAACTTCATTTCTTTTGAATGGTTCTTGAGATATACTGTAGCAACTTATGCAATAAGTTTATTATTATTAATCGTGATCTTAATGTTTAAAGGAAAAATGAAATTCAACTTTTCAATTTTCCAACTCGAAAAGCCTTTCATCAAAGAAATGATGAAGTATATGGTTTTTATAATGGCGGGTGCCGTAGGTTCTGTAATTGTATTACGCGTTGATCAATTAATGGTAACAGGCTATTTAGGAACAGGGATAAATGCAATTTATGTTATTGCATTTTTTATGGGAACAGTGATTGAAATCCCTAAACGAAGTATATCTCAAATGTCTGATGCCATAATCGCAAATGCCTTTGAAAATGAAAGGCTTGATGAAATCAAAAAAATATATAAACAAAGTAGTATCAACCAAATGATCTTAGGAAGTTTTGTATTCATTTTAGTTGTCATCAACTTAGATAACATTTACGCCATAATGCCCAAGGGAGATGAATATTCTAGTGGGAAATGGGTAGTTATAATTATAGGGTTGAGCAAATTATTGGATATGGCATTTGGCGTGAATTCTGAAATTATCATATCATCTAAACACTATAAAAGCAATATATATTTTGTATTGATTTTAGCGACCCTAACTGTTGTTCTTAATATGTTGATGATTCCCGTGTACGGACTAGTAGGAGCTGCTTTGGCTACTTTTGTTTCTTTGTTTTTGTTCAACCTAATTAAGATGATTTACATCTACTACAAATTACAATTTCAACCTTTTTCAATTCACACATTGAGTACTCTGTTTCTATCGGCATTATGCTTTTTCATATTAACTATTGTACCTCAATTCTCTAACCCAATTATAAATGGAGCTTATTTATCAATGCTCACGGTTATAATTTTCGGCTTATTAATGCTGTTTTTTAAACCTTCAAAAGAAATCACTAAAATAATCCAGCCGATTAGAGATAAGTTTAACCTTTAAAAAAGGTTATAATGTTTTTAGCAACATATTCTATTTCTTCTTCTGAGTGATTAGGGTGAATAGGAAGTGATAAAACTGTTTTGGAAGCTTTGGTAGCATTGTAGAAATTTTCTTTTGTTTCAAACACTTCCATATCTGAAAGTGCAGTTGGATAATGAATATCAGTTTCAATACCTTTTTCTAATAGAAACTTCTGAAGTTCCTCTCTCCTATCAGTTCTTATTACAAACTGATGGTAAACATGACCATCTTTTTTATGGGGTAGAATACAATCGGTATCAGCCAAATTATTGTAATAAATAGCGGTTAACTTTTGTCTTTTGTCATTATCAAAAGAAAGGAAAGGGAGATTAGCACATAAAATAGCTGCTTGAATTTCATCCATTCTGCTATTTCTTCCTAATTGTAGATGTTTATTACGAGTTTGTTGACCATGATTAGCCCACAGAAGGCACTTTTTAGCCAGTTTTTCATCATTTGTTGCAATAGCTCCTGCATCACCCAAAGCGGCTAAATTTTTAGTAGGATAAAAACTGAAGACTGTAACGTCTCCAAATGTCCCAGCCAGTTTTCCATTTAAAGATGCCCCATGAGCTTGTGCACAATCTTCTATCAGTACAATATCATGCTTGACGCAGACAGAAGTAATCTTTTCAATTTCAGGATGAACCAATCCAAATAAGTGAGGTAGAATTAATGCTTTGGTGTTAGATGTAATTCTACTTTCAAATTCCGATACAGATAACCCAAAATCATTTATATCAATATCACAAAACACTAATTTTGCACCCACCAACTTGATAACAGAAGCATCAGAAAACCAGCTAAATGCACTGGTAATCACTTCATCATTATTACTGATTTCAAGACTCCTCAATATTATTTCCAAAGCATCTGTGCAATTAGCAGTAGGTACAATATGATTGAGATTAAGGTATTTTGAAAATTCGAATTTGAATCTATCCCAATATGATCCGTTCATAAAAACACCTTTTTCGTAGACATCAGTTATAGCAGTTTTAACTTCTTGCCGAATAGGTGCTAGTCTTAAAAAAGGAACTGATTCAATTTTCATATCGTAGTTTAATATTGTGAGTGTTCTACAAATATATAATGATTTTTATTTGCATTAACAGCATCGCTTTTCCAACTTTAAATTTGTTTTTGAAGGGATTGAGCAATAAAATTTATTAAATTGAATTTATATCATTAATACTTCAAAGATTGAAATTTTTACTTAAAAATAAGTCATAAATGAAGAAAGTAGCAATAATGACCTCTGGTGGTGATGCCCCTGGTATGAATGCATGTCTTAGGGCAGCTGTCAGAGGTGCAGTATATCATGGTGTAGAAATTTACGGAATATATAGAGGTTATGACGGGATGATAGAGGGGGATATTATTAAAATGAATTCACACTCTGTTAGTAATATTATTCAAAAAGGGGGTACTATCCTGAAATCTGCCAGAAGTGAAGAATTTAAAACCAAAGAAGGTAGAAAAAAAGCTTTTGATGAGCTTCAAAAATTGGGAATTGAAGGATTGATCACTATTGGTGGAGATGGTACTTTCACTGGAGCGAAGATTTTTTATGATGAATATGGAATCCCAACAGTGGGAGCTCCAGGTACTATTGATAATGATTTATACGGCACAGATTATACTATAGGTTTTGATACTGCAGTAAATACCGCTTTAGGTGCAATCGATAAAATACGCGATACCGCTGATTCACATAATCGATTATTCTTCATAGAAGTAATGGGAAGAGATTCTGGCTACATAGCCATCCGATCTGGTATTGGCGGGGGCGCTGAATTAGTAATGGTACCAGAGACCTCTACCAGCATCAAGGAAGTCATCAGTACTTTACAGGAAGGTTGGGCACGTCATAAGACTTCATCTATTGTAGTGGTAGCTGAGGGAGACGAGGAAGGCAATGCCATGGAGATTGCAGAAAAGGTGAAAAAAGAAATCAGTCAGAAAGATATTAAAGTTTCTATTCTAGGACATATTCAGCGTGGCGGATCACCTAGTGCACAAGATAGAATTCTTGCCAGCAGATTAGGATTGGGAGCCTTGGAGGGTTTAATGAAAGGTGAAAAGAATGTAATGGCAGGTATAATTAATGATAAGCTTGTTTATACTTCTTTTGAAGATAGCATCACCAAAAACAAACCCTTAAATCAGGAATTAATTCACATGGTAAAAGTGTTGAGCGTCTAATTAATTTTGAAATGAGTTTGATTAAAATACTATCAAATAAATTATTTTAATTAGACCTTAAAAGCTTAAAAGGTATCTTATTATAGAATCCATATAACAGGGGATAATGGAATTAAAAACTACAATTGAAATAAAACCAACCGAAGAAAAAATCCATCCACATGATAGGATCACTTCCATTGGTAGTTGCTTCGCAGATCATATTGGAAGTCGGTTTGAAGAAATGAAAATGGATATTTTAAGTAATCCTTTTGGAATTATTTACAATCCAATTTCTCAAATGAGACTGATTAAGGCGGCATTAAATGAAGAAGACCTTAATGAAGAACATATCATTGAAAACAGGGATATTTATAATCATTTAGATGCGCATTCAATTTTTGGCAAAAAAAATCTGATTGAGTTAAAAGATGGGATAAGGGAAGCCACTTCCAAACTAAAAGAATACTTAGAAAGCTCTAAAGTTTTGATTTTAACTTTTGGCACCGCTTGGGTCTATCGTTATGAAAAAACCCAACAAATTATAGCGAACTGCCATAAACTACCTTCTCAAAATTTCGAAAAAGAATTATTGGAGTTAGATGATGTGGTAAAAGAGGTTTGCGATACTTTACAATTTCTGAAAGAAAGAAATCCGCATCTCAGAATAATTTTGACTGTTAGTCCTGTAAGGCATATAAAAGATGGTATTCCAGAAAATATGCTCAGTAAGTCTATTTTGAGATTAGCCACTAATAAAATTAAAAAAGCCATCGAGAAAACATATTATTTCCCTGCATTTGAATTAATGATGGATGATTTGAGAGATTATCGTTTTTATGCAGAGGACATGATTCATCCCAATAATATGGCAAGAAATTTCATTTGGCAACGTTTTAGGGAGACATTCTTCTCAGAGCCACTTTTTGCCTATTGCGATAAATGGCAATCGATTAAAAATGATTTAAACCATAGAGTGATGAATCCAGGCTCAGAAGAACATGTCCAGTTTTTAGAAGCTTTACAGAAAAAACTAAACCGATTTTTCGGTAATGGGCAATGTAGAAGAGGAAATGAAACATGTTGAAAAAGAATTAGAAAATGCCAAAAGCCAATAAACTCATTCGTGAAAGTAGTCCTTATTTATTACAACATGCTCATAATCCAGTTGATTGGCAGGCTTGGGGAGAAGAAGCATTAAATCAAGCCAAGAAAGAGGACAAACCTATTTTATTAAGCATAGGCTATGCTGCTTGCCATTGGTGTCATGTGATGGAACATGAAAGCTTTGAAGATGAGGAAGTAGCAAAGGTGATGAATGAGAATTATGTTTGCATCAAGTTAGACCGTGAGGAAAGACCTGATATCGATCAAATTTATATGGATGCCATTCAAAACATGGGGTTGAACGGAGGCTGGCCATTGAATATATTCTTAATGCCTAATCAGAAGCCATTTTATGGTGGCACTTATTTCCCAAAGAATAAATGGTTAGAAATTCTAGACAAGGTTGCAATGGCTTTTCAGAGTAGCAGAAGCCAACTAGATGAATCAGCTGATAAGTTTGCTCAAGCACTGAACGCACCGGATGGAGAAAAACTAAATTTAGGTGCTCTGGAAGCAGAAAAATTTGAACCACGAATATTATCTGAAGCCTATCAAAAACTGAGTTCATTTATCGATTGGGATAATGGAGGAACTTTGGGAGCTCCTAAATTTCCGATGCCTGTTATTTGGAAATTTCTATTGAAATATGCTTTTCACTCTCAAAACCCTGAGGCTAAAAAAGCATTAGAATTTACCTTAACCTCTATGGCTGATGGTGGAATCTATGATCAAGTTGGCGGAGGATTTGCCCGCTATTCTGTAGATGCGGAATGGTTTGCCCCTCACTTTGAAAAAATGCTCTACGACAATGGACAATTGATAAGTCTTTATGCTGATGCCTTTAGATTTACTAAAAACCCTTATTTCAAAGAGATATTTGAGGATAGCATAAGATTTAGCGTAAGGGAAATTATGGATTCCTACTGTAGATTCTACTCTGCTTTAGATGCTGATTCAGAAGGTGAAGAAGGGAAATTTTACACCTGGACATATTCGGAATTAAAAAAGATCTTAGGAGAGGATTCAGCCCCTGTTTTAAAATTCTATAATGCTAGCGAAAAAGGAAATTGGGAGAATGGTAGTAATATTTTATTTCGTCATAGCTCCATTGAAGATTTTTGTAAGGCAGAAAAGCTAGATCCTGATAAATATGAAGGACAATTTGATTCTGCTAAAGATCAGCTATTGCAAGCCAGGGAAGAGCGAGTGAGACCTGCTATGGATGATAAAATCCTTACCGGTTGGAATGCTTTGCAAATGAAAGGAATCTGTGATGCCTATAAAGCACATCAGGATGAAAAGTACAAAGCTATAGCCCAAGATAATTTTGTTTTCTTGAGTGAATTTGTTTGGGACGGAAATCATTTATTCCGAAGTTTTAAAAATGATCAAGCTAAAATTAAAGCCTATTTAGAGGATTATGCTCTTACAATTCAAGCCTCATTAACATTATTTGAGATTACTGCTGACTCAAATGTGTTAGATTTCGCAGAAACTTTGGCGAATTACACTATTCAAAATTTCTATGACGATAAAGAAAAACTCTTTTTCTATACTGATAAATCCAGTGAAGAGCTTATAGCAAGGAAAAAAGAAATATTTGACAATGTAATTCCTTCTTCCAATTCAGTGATGATTGAAAACCTGCATTGGCTGGGGATTCTAAAAGGAAATTCCAGTTTTACTGAAATATCAGAACAGATGTTGAAGCAAATTCAGCATTTATTAGCCCGAGAGCCTAAGTTTCTAGCGAATTATGCTTCAGCTTATGCATTAAAAGCTTATCGAAGCTACGATATTGTGATTGTTGGAAAAAAAGCCAAAGAACTTCAAAAGGAGTTATGGAGCCACTATCTGCCCAATACTTTCATTATGGCAATTCCAGAAGAAAGTGACAAACAATTGGTATGGAAAGGAAAGGAAATCATTAATACCAAAACCACTATTTACGTTTGTGAGAATAATGCTTGCCAACAGCCAGTCTACACAGTTGAAGATGCTTTAGCCCAGCTACAGAAATGAGCCAACTCAGCTTGAATACGATTGAGGAAGAAAGTTTGAGGAAAACCTATTTTGTGCAGGTTTTATTACCAGTACCTATTCCAAAAACTTTCACCTATCGTGTTCCTCAAAAATATGAGGAGAATATTCAAGTAGGGATTCGAGCCATTGTTCCTTTTGGTAAAAAGAAAATTATCACGGGTGTTATTAGTGCAATTCATCAAGAGGCACCAAATGATTATGAAGCCAAGTATTTATTGGAATTGCTTGATGAATATCCAGTTGTAAGCAGGCAACAATTCCAGCTATTTGAATGGATGGCTCAATATTATATGGCTACTGAAGGGGAAGTACTTAATGTAGGACTTCCTTCAGGTTTGAAATTAAGTAGCGAATCAAAAATCCAATTAAATCCTGCTTTTCAAATAGAGCAATCACCTTATATTTTTAGCCAAATTGAAGAAGTAGTTATAAACCTACTGAAAAAGGAAGGACTCCTCTCCTATGAGCAATTTGCTGAAATTACAAATGCCAAACAGAGCAGTATTTTAATAAAAGAATTACTCAAGAAGCAAGTGATTATGCTCATTGAGCAAGTACAAGAGCGCTACAAACCCAAAACAGAAAAGAGACTTAGATTACAGAAAGATTGGCTGGACAAAGCGCAATTGAATGAGTTAATGCAACAGCTTGATAAAAAACCCAAGCAGTTGGATGTGCTTCTAAAATATTTGCAGGAGGTGCCTGTTTTTAATGATATCAGCAAAAATGAAATAGGCGTTGCCAAAAGTATTTTTAAAGAAGAGCAATTTTCCACCTCTTCTATCAATACATTAATAAAAAATAAAATCTTTGAGGAATATGAAGTCATTACCTCTCGCTTAGACTACCTCAACAGACAGGAAAATCTTGATCATGAAATCACTTTAAGTCCTGCTCAGGAAGCCTGTAGGGATGATATCAATACAATTTTTGCAAAAAAAGATGTAGCCCTTTTGCATGGTGTTACAGGAAGTGGAAAAACAGAAATTTATCTTTCCCTCATTCGGGAAGTAATTGACAGTGGTTCTCAAGCACTATTTCTATTACCTGAAATTGCCATCACCACACAAATGATTCAGCGAGTACGCAAAATATTTGGTGATCAAGTAGGCATATACCATTCTAAATTTTCCGATGCGGAAAGAGTGGAAGTTTGGCAAGGAGTAGCAGAAGGAACTATCAATTTTGTCATAGGGGTACGCTCTTCCATTTTACTGCCCTTTAATAATCTTTCACTCATAGTGGTGGATGAAGAACATGAAAGCAGTTATAAGCAATATGATCCTGCCCCGCGCTACAATGCCAGAGATACGGCTGTAGTTTTAGCTAATATCCATAAAGCAAAATTAATTTTAGGCTCTGCAACTCCATCTTACGAAAGTTACCATAATGCCAAAACTGGTAAATACGGTCTTTCAGTTCTTACGGAAAGATATGGAGAAGGCACTATGCCAGAAATTGAAGTGGTTGATATGCGCAGGCAAAAAGCTAAAAAGTTGGTGAAAGATGATTTCAGTCACAGTTTGCTAGCAGCGCTAGAATCGGAAATGAATAAAGGCAATCAAGCCATTATTTTCCAGAATAGAAGAGGTTATGCCCCTTACCTACAATGCGAGACTTGTGGTTGGATTTCAGAGTGTGAAAACTGTTCGGTTAGCTTGACCTACCACATGCATCAGCATGAGTTAAAATGCCATTACTGTGGCTATAGGCAAAAAAGTCCAAGTGCATGTTTGAGTTGTGAATCAACAGCATTGGTGATGAAAGGATTTGGGACAGAGAAAATAGAGGATGATTTAAAACTCCATTTCCCTGATGTGAAAATCCAACGAATGGATAGGGACACAACCAGAAAGAAATATTCTTATCAACAGATAATAGAATCCTTTGAAAGTGGTGAAACCCAAATATTGATAGGTACTCAGATGGTGACTAAAGGCTTGGATTTTGAGAACGTCAGTCTAGTAGGAATCGTAGATGCCGATAGAATGATGTATTACCCTGATTTCCGAGCACATGAACGTGCATTTCAGATGATGCTTCAGGTTAGTGGAAGAGCTGGCAGAAGCCATAAAAAAGGCAAAGTATGGATACAGAGTTTTCAGGAAAACCATCCTCTATTTAACTACCTTCTCAAATATGATTATGAAGGCTTTTATGAACTACAACTTAAAGAAAGACAATCGTTTTTTTATCCTCCATTTTGCAGATTAATCAAGATTGTCCTAAAAGGTGCTCAAGCAGATTCGGTAAGAAATGGAGCCAGATTATTGCATGAATCATTGGTATCTCAGATGGGAAATCAAAGAGTATTAGCCCCACATGAGCCTATGATTGCCAAAATCCGCAATATATATCATATGGAGCTTTGGATAAAATTAGAAAAGGGTTATCCACTGGAAAGCACCAAAAGTCAAATCAAATCATCAGTTAATAAATTGCAGGAGAACAGTCAGTTCAGGAAGTTAAGGGTTGTTTTTGATGTGGATCCTCAATAAATAAGTTTATTGCTTGCCAGTATGTTGCTTACTGGGTAAAAATCATCAATTGCTTTTGGCATCATCACCGCAATAAGATTTTAAAAAATAACTATGTATTAACTGAGATAATCTTCATCCATTTGGAGAATTTAAATCGAATTATTGTTATCCTTTGAGTGAAATTGGACTTTAGAATTTAGACTAAGCGAATCACTTAATTTCAATTTCGGTATTGTACTAATGTATAGAATAGACAATATATTGACATTTGAATATAATTAAAAACAAAAAACCTTTTCCAAAGCTTTAAAACTTCAGAAAAGGTTTTTAGAAATAATTTAACAATGAATAGTGTTTATGACTATTAGTTAATTTTTTTCTTTTTATCATAAATTTTTTTTGCTCCAAAAGCTGCTCCTGCAGCAATTAAATACTCAATCCCAGTAATCGGCACAGGATTATCTGGTGGTGGCGGAGGTGGGCCTGGTTGAGCTCGCAAGACACCTACCCACATTGCTAATAATATAGTTAAGGTTAATAATTTCAATATATTCTTCATGTTTATCCCCTATTCTTCTAAAGCATTTTTTATTGCTTTATAAATCTTTTTGTTACACTTCCTTTTCCAGATTCAAATTTAATTAAGTAAGTTCCTTTAGAATATTTACTCATTTCAACTTCAGATTGAGATGAATTTATTTCAAAACTATCTATAAACTTACCTGAAATTGTAAAAATAGTAACATTTGCCGAATTTATATCATTTAATTCAATAAACATATTATCCTCTACAGGATTAGGGTATATATTTAGTGCATTATTTAAGGCATTATTAGCACTTAAGACTTCCTCATTAAACCTAAAGCTATCACTAACTTTACTACAATTCGCTTTCGTCACCCCAACAGTATAATCACCCGATTGTTTTGCTACTAAAATCTTTCCAGTTTCATTTTCTAATATCTCACCATCTAAATACCACTGGAAAGTATCACCTTCCACAGAACTTTCTAATATATTAGCTGAAACTAAGATACCTGGCTTTGCCAAATCATTTACTTCTACTGTAAAGTTAATTTTATTTACCTCACACCCATTTTCAGGAACACCTGTTAAGGTATAAGTCGTTGTCTCTTTTGGTGAAAGATTTAAAGATGAAGCTGATTCATCAGAAATTAATTCATCCCCTATATACAATTGATAACTACTCATTTCAACATTAGCAGATAGTTCTATAGATGTCGTTTCATTTAAACAAATGCTATGATTACCTACCTCATCAATTATGGCATCCATATAAAAATCAAAAGTTAAAGCTTGATTGAGCGTACCACTTTCACAATCGTCCTTTTGTGCTGCTATAACAAATTCATTTGATCCATCTATAAAATTTTGAGTTGCTAAAAAGCCTTCATATAAACTTCCATTTCCTTCGAATGACTGGATAGTATCTTGATTGTCTAATATATGATAAGTCACCCCCACTTGTGTTGATACACTAAAAGGCGCCTGATCAGCTATTTTACAAACAGATGATCCACTTACTTCATTATCATAAGTAAGCGTTTCAATTACTTGAATCTGAGCATTACCCACAGTTACTGTATCGCAACCACCAACAAATGCTTTAACATCAAAACTGTTAATTTCCTTACTTAAGAACTTATTTAGAATTTCAACCTCTAACTCCACTCCATTGCCTTCAGCAGTTGCAATAACTTCATTATTCTGATAGATAATATAATTAGCATACAAATCTGTGTTCTGAAGTCTCATTAACCCATTTTGTTCTGGACAAACATCTGTAGTTTTTACTTCTATTTGAGAAGGACCATTTTTAGATAATACTAATTCAAATCTATTGCTCCCTGTAGATGTGGGTTCATCTGTAACTTGAAAATCATATACTAGATTTTCTGTAACAATCGTTTCAGTATTTAAGTAATGATCAAGTAAAATTATTTCCTGAGAGGAGACTGTATTAATACCATTGAAATCAATGGCATAATCTACCTCTGCAACCATTTGCTCTAAATTCAATCTTACGGATCTTCCACAGTTTGAATCCATCTCTGAGGAGGCTAGTCTGTTTACTTTCACAGTATCATTATCCGCTGTAAAAGTAGAAAGTGTTTCATAAGTATTTAATAATCTTGGTGCATCATATTGGGGCTCAAAATTATCAGTAGCATTTTCATTAAAAGATACTATTGTTTTGTCATCATAATCTGGAGTTTTTAGGATGATCTCAAATCTCTCTTGTGGAGCTTGTCTTAAGTATGTAGGCGAACTTCCTTCCACCTTAGAAGCTTCAGTTGCAGTTAAAGTCACACCGTCACTTATTGCTCTTACGAAAAAACCTTGTCCTTGTGGAATTAGTTGTTGAGTACCTCCATCATAAACCTCATATCCTTCAGTATTAGGATTCCATAAATATGCAGTAGAGCCGAAAACATTACTATTACCCCATTGAGACCAATCAGTGGTGGCAGGATAAGGGTTGGAAACCATATGCCATCCAGATCCATCAGAAGTTCCGGTTCTAGAAAGTGTAGTGCTAAAATCTCCTGAAAAAATAGTACCATTCCCTTCAAGGCTTACAGGAGTTTCACCAGCATAAGTGAAAATATAATAACCTTCGCCTTCTGCGAAACCTTGAGAAACACCAGAAGTAGGGAAACCTGTATATCCGTCATTGAATACACCATTACCGGCAGCTGTTTCATCAAAACTATAAATTGAATAAGTACAGTCACTAGTTGGACAAGGGCTAGCTCCTGAAAAAGGACCTGTAACTGATAACTCATCTTGGATTTCTGATACTGTTAATCCATCCACTGGAAAGCCCAGTATATGATAACCTCTACTATCACCTCCTACGGTGTAAATTGCTCTTTGAACATTGATGTTACCCGAAATCGAAGAACCACTTGGGATTTCACCTATGAAAGCATCTTGACCTTCTATGGATCGAAGTGTCATAATACCAGATCCTGCACCATCTAAATCAAAAGTTGTACTAGCACCTACATTTATTCCATTTTCAATGGTAATACCACCCGTGTTCGTGTTATTTATAGTGCCTCCTGTTAAATTTAAAGTATAAACACTAAATGGACTTGTTCCAGCAATAGAACGAATTCCTGTTCCATTCATATTAATGATACCATCATTATCATTGAAAGTACCATTATTAGTTAATCCGCCTGAAATATTAAGCGTTGCGGGAGCATTGAAAGTCCCATCAACCTGAATATTAGCAAAAGTAGGAACAGTACCTGAGATAGACGTAGTCCCTCCAAAAATTACTGTTCCTCCGTTTGCATTAAAGCTTCCTGAATTATCTATATCGCCATTAATTGTTAAAGCCTGAGATGAATTGGCTGTAACAGCACCACTACCACCAATTGTTAAATTGTTAACTGTAACAGGATTAGTACCACCTAATTGAGAAGTCGCATTAATAGTCAAAGTACCTGCACTACTATTTAAAGTACCATTATTGGTAATATCTCCGTTTACATTTAAACTTGTTGCTGGATTGAATGTTCCATTGACCGTAATATCACCAAAAGTTGGCGTATTCGAACCCGATAAATTAGTGGTTCCATCAAATGTGATGGTGGCATCAGCTAAAGTAGAGCCAGCATTTGAAACCAAATCACCATTTAAAGAAATGGTATTGGTTCCGGCATTAAAAATACCATTTGTAAAAGTAAGAGTACCATTTACCGTAAAATCAGTCTGAATATCTATATTGCCAGTCCCATCCTTTTGTAGATTGGCAATTGCTGTTGGATCAGTAGAAAGTTCTGCTCCTGAATTAATAGTTACATCATTATTATATAATAGGTTGTAAGTGCCATTAGCCGTTAATTCATTTGTCAAAACACCACTAGATTGCCTTTCAACATTACCTCCATCGGCAATGCTAATAGCAGATCCCGTTAATTCCCCGGAAAACAAATTTATATTACTAGCAGTAAACCCTGAGCCCCCAACATCGAATGTTGATGAAGCACGATTTAGGGTAATTGTATTAATATCGCCAGAGAAAGAAGCTGGACTTGGCAATGCTCCTGTACCATTTATTATCAAAGAAGCGGCTGCATCAGAAACTAAGCTTCCGGCTGTCCTAGCATATGGACCACTTAATGTAAAAGTATTACCATTTAAGATAAGATTACCTGCAGTTTGATCAAATGTACCATTGATTAATAAATCTCCACCTAGCGTTACTGTGCCAGAAGAGGTTCTATTAATGGTAAAATCTCTTAATTCTTGAGTTCCTACAAAGCCCAAAGTACCAAAAGCACCACTTCCACCAATAGTTAAATCTGATAATGAGCCACCCGAAAGCCCGCCATTAGTGGTCGAAACATCACCATTTAAAGTTAAATGGTTTCCATCACCAATATTTAAAGTCCCCTCTGTAAGTGCTAATGTTCTACCAGACTCTATAATAACATCAGAACTCATATTAACTCCTCCACCAGTATTATTGATAGTTAAGTTTACACCAGATGCAGGGAAGCCATTTCCTAAAGATTGAGCTGTTGTTCCACTATATTCTATAGTAGCTCCATTATTATAGGTTCTAGTGCCAGAAACTCTAATTGCACCTGTTGTCGTACCTGTAGTAATACCATCTGCATTGGCTGTAATTAAAGTAGAACCGGCACCGATTTCAAAAGTGCCTGAACCTGTTAGAGCATAGTTTGCCACATCTAATGAGGTACTATTGGATATCCTGAAATTAATCCCATTAGTAAATGAACTTCCTGTATTAGCATAATTCTGCAAAATCCCGCCTCTGAAATCTATCCTTCCAATTGCTGAAGAATTTTTTGTAAAGGTTCCAGCTGACGCGGTAAAATCATTTAAAATATTTAGAGTGCCATTACCGCTGATATTATTTGGCAGGTTAAAATTCACATTTCCTGAATTGCTCTTTGTAAAATTACCATTAACATTAAAAACACCTGTACCCACAGCAGTTATAAAAAATGCTGCTGAAGAATTAATATTTACATTACCTAAAACTTCCATTATGAAGTTATCGGAAAATGACAAAGCAACCGAAGATGAATTTAATATTTCGAAATCACCATCTACAGTGCAAGAATTAGATGTTGCGGCATTTTCCCCTAAAGCAATTAATTTGCCATTGGTATTTCTAAAAATCAAGTTGCCATTTACATCATTTAAAGCTCCATTAAAAACCAGCGTCCCCCCCCCCTGTGATGGATTATTCCATTCAAAATTATAAAATGACTGATTTAAATTAGAAACCACAGTAGATGAACCAGTTATTAAGCAAGTACTACCAATATTCCACATTGCCGTTGGAATAGCACCACCATTAATTCGGTGATCGTAAACTGCGTTATCATTGAAAGTTAAATTGTTTGATGTAGGGCTAGATATTTCACCATTATTATTTATGCGACCGTTTGAATTAACGACTACGTAACCATCACTACCTCCGAAGAATGGATCTCCTGTTTCAATTTGCAAATCATTATCTGCTCCTTGAGCCACAGTCAAAGTTCCTTCAATAAATAAATAACCATCTCCTTGCACTAAAAGTTGATCGGCTGTGATAGCATTTCCTAGCTGAATCGTTACTTCATCAAAGGCAAGAATAGTGATTTGACCAGAGGAACTTGAAGGAATATTGGAAGTATTATCCCAACTACTTCCAGTCCATTCTTCCCAAGTATCCGAATCATTCCAGTTCCCCGACTGCCTAGTTTGAAAATCACCAACACTCTGCCCAAACCCTGCACTAACAACCCCAACAAAAAATAATATCGAAAGTAAAAATCTTTTCATATCAAATATTTTAAAATCAACTGATTTAGAATAGCCCCTATTCACCAGTTTCATTTAGTTTAATTAACAAAAATACAAACATATTTACACAATAGGTAAGTAACCAACTACAAAATCTTACATTTTATCGAAAAATACTGAAAAACTGGTACTACCCACCTGTAAATCTATCAGAAGACGTTGGAAACTTAGAAAGAGTTGGAATGGTTCAGGGTTAATGATGAATTAATTATTTGGTGTGCTTATGTGCTGATTGTACAGTTCATATACAGTTGCCAATACAAAAAAGCAAACATATTGAATTGGACACTTTTACAAAATCACCTCTCATCGGACCTGGGTCTGCTCACCTAACTATACAGCGGAGGTCATACGATAGTCAGACCGGCCACGGTTTAAAAGCAAACTATCCTGGCTGTTTCCTCAAATCACAGCCATGTATCTAAAAATGTCCGATCTTCGGTCCTGACATTTCTGCGTGCTTTAAGAAAACAGTTCATCCTTCTTCCTACTATCCTCTTCTATAATAAAACCGGTCTGACCTGCGGTACTGACCTAAGTTTGTGCTACCCATCCAACATCCATCACACATCATCCAGCTCAACCTTTTCCTCTTTGGATAAAAATTAAGATATTAGCATTTCCTAAATTTTTTAGACTAAAAACAGCAATACAACATGACTTATAAAGCCAACAATCCAGCACTCAAAAGCTGGGTAGAAGTAGCAAAAGATTCAGACTTCCCCATTCAAAATCTTCCTTACGGGATTTTTTCAACCCAAGGAAAATCACCAAGAGCCGGAGTGGCCATAGGTGATTATATTTTGGATTTAACTGAAATACAATCTGCTCAATTGTTTAAGGAAATAGAGCTGCCTGAAAGAATTTTTGATAGACCCGTTTTAAATGATTTCATGGAGTTGGGAAAGGAAGTTACCGTTCCTGTTCGAGAAAGAATTTCTGAACTTCTACAGCATGACAATCAGGAGCTTCAGGGTAATGATCAATTAAGAAAACATGCTTTAATTCCTCAATCGGAAGCTACTATGCATTTGCCTATCCGTGTAGGCGACTATACTGATTTCTATTCTTCTGAATCACATGCTACAAATGTGGGCACCATGTTCCGTGATCCTGATAATGCCTTATTGCCTAATTGGAAACATATTCCCGTAGGTTATCACGGAAGGGCTTCTTCTATTGTAATATCAGGAACACCCTTGCATCGTCCAAAAGGACAAACCATTGCGCCTGATGCCAAAAATCCAGATTTTGGACCCGCTAAATTGGTGGATTTTGAATTGGAAATGGCCTTTATAACCTGTGGTGGCAATACTTTAGGAGACGCCATACCAACCAAAGAAGCCGAAAAGCATATTTTTGGATTTACACTATTTAATGATTGGTCTGCAAGAGATATTCAAAAATGGGAATATGTGCCATTAGGCCCATTTTTAGCTAAGAATTTTGGTTCTTCTATGTCGCCTTGGATAGTAACTTTTGAAGCATTAGAACCTTTCAGAATTCCTGGCCCTAAGCAAGAACCAGAAGTATTGCCCTATTTGAAATTTGCAGGAGATTATCATTTTGATATTGATTTGCAAGTGGGAATCCAACCAAAAGATTCAGAAGAAAAAGTCGTGACCAATTCCAATTTCAAGTATATGTATTGGAATGTAGTACAGCAATTAGCACATCATACAGTCAACGGTTGCAACATAAATACAGGAGATGTATATGCTTCAGGTACTATCAGTGGAAATGATCCTTCTGCTTATGGCTCCATGTTGGAATTAAGTTGGAAAGGAACAAAACCTATCCAAATGCCGGATGGAACTGAAAGAAAATTTATCAATGACCATGATACGGTCATTATGCGTGGTCATGGTGAAAAAGATGGGGTTAGAATTGGCTTCGGTGAGGTGATAACTGAGCTTCTACCAACTAAATAACAGCCAGTTTAACCACAAAGTTGCACTGAGACTTACACTAAGAAAACAAAGTAAAGCCTAAGGCTTTTGATTTAACTACAAAGGCAAGACAACACAAAGTAAAAACTTAAGTTGACTTTAAATAAATCATAATCTTGGAATTCTAACATTAATTATTCTTTGTTTAAACTTTGTTACTCAGTGGCTTTGTGGTTAATAATCTTCAGCTTTAGCTGAGTATCTTTGTGTTTCTTTGTGCCTCTGTGGTTAGTAATCTTCAGATTTAGCTGAAACCCATTTCCTTTTTGCGGTTAGTTTCAGCTTTTTTATTTCTTTTTGCTACCATAAAAAGCCTTGAATTACTTAATTTTGCGAGCAAATATCATTTTGAATAAATTTTAATCACATATATGTCACTGGCAACAAAATATAATCCTTCGGATATTGAAGATAAATGGTACAAACACTGGATGGAACAGAAGTTCTTTGCTTCTAAGCCTGATCCAAAAAAGGAGCCTTATACCATCGTAATCCCTCCTCCCAATGTAACGGGTGTCTTGCACATGGGACATATGATGAATAATACCATTCAGGATGTACTAATCCGAAGAGCCAGAATGCAAGGAAAAGAAGCTTGCTGGGTTCCAGGTATGGACCAGTGCCTCTATTGCTACGGAAGCCAAAGTGGTGAACATGCTAAAGGAAAAAGGCATCAATAAAAATGAAATCAGCCGTGATGAGTTCATGAAGCATGCCTGGGAATGGAAAGAGAAATATGGTGGCATCATTTTGCAGCAGCTTAAAAAACTAGGAGCTTCTTGCGATTGGGACAGAGAACGCTTCACCATGGAAGAAGATATGTCTGCAGCTGTGATTGAGGTTTTTGTGGATTTATATAAAAAAGGATATATCTACAGAGGAACTCGCATGGTTAACTGGGACCCTGAAGGACAAACCGCTTTGGCTGATGATGAGGTTAATTTCAAAGAAGTTCAAGGTAAAATGTATCACATCCGATATCAAATTGAAGGCAGTGATGATCATTTAATAATTGCTACGACCAGACCAGAAACTATCATGGCGGATGCAGCAATTTGTATTAATCCTAATGATGAGCGTTTCCAGCATTTGAAAGGCAAAAAAGCTATTATTCCATTAATCGATAAAGCCATTCCGATTATTGAAGATGATTATGTGGACATGGAATTTGGAACAGGTTGCTTAAAAGTAACTCCTGCCCATGACATTAATGACCATGAAATTGGTTTGCGTCATAACCTGGAAGTAATTGATATCATTGATGATAATGGTAAACTGAATGATAAAGCGCAGATTCTAGTTGGAGAGGATAGATTTGTTGCTAGAAAGAAGATTGCTAAGCTCTTAAAGGAAAAAGACCAATTAGAAAAAGAAGAAGACTACACAAATAATGTTGGTCACTCTGAAAGGACTAATGCAGTGATTGAGCCAAAGCTTTCAACTCAGTGGTTTGTGAGAATGGAAGAATTGGTAAAGCCAGCTTATGAAAACGTCATGAACGACAATATCAAGCTGATTCCACCTAAATTCAAAAACACCTACAAACATTGGATGGAAAATGTAAGGGATTGGTGTATTTCCCGTCAGCTATGGTGGGGACAAAGAATTCCTGCTTATTTCATGCCCAATGGTGATTTTGTGGTGGCTCAAAATGCCGAGGAAGCATTGGCTTTGGCTAAAGAAAAAACCGGTGACCATAACTTAAAAGCGGACGATTTAAATCAGGATGAAGATGTTTTAGACACTTGGTTTAGCTCTTGGTTGTGGCCAATTTCTGTTTTTGATGGCTTTAAAGACCCAGACAATGAAGATTTTAATTACTACTATCCTACCAATGATTTGGTAACTGGGCCAGATATTTTATTCTTCTGGGTAGCTAGAATGATCATTGCCGGTTACGAATTCAAAGGAGAGCTTCCATTTAAGAATGTATATTTGACCGGAATCGTTCGTGACGATAAAGGCAGAAAAATGTCCAAGCAATTAGGTAATTCTCCTGATGCTTTAGGCTTGATTGATAAGCATGGTGCTGATGGAGTGAGAGTTGGTTTATTGCTTTCAGCTGCTGCAGGAAATGATTTATTATTCGAAGAGAAACTTTGTGAGCAAGGTTGGAATTTCGGTAATAAAATCTGGAATGCTTATCGATTAGTAGAAGGACTGGAAGTGAAAGAAAAGGACACTCCAATTGAAGCCATGAAAGCCCGTGATTGGTTTGAAGCTCGTTTTCAAGATGCCTTGAGGGAAATCAACGACCATTTCAGCAAATTCAGGATCTCTGATGCTTTAATGGCTACCTACAAATTGATATGGGATGATTTCTGTTCTTATTATCTAGAATTGGTAAAGCCGCCTTATGGAGAAGCCATAGACAAAGATACTTATGAGGCTACCATCACATTCTTTGAAGATATATTGACAATTCTACATCCATTTATGCCATTCCTAACAGAAGAAATTTGGCATCAAATTACTGATAGAGAAGAGAAAGATTGTGTAATCGTGAATCATTGGCCGATAGAGAAAGATTATGATAAAGCCATTTTACATGATGCAAAAGTAGCCTTTGAGTTGGTTTCCCAAATCAGAAATATCAGAGCTTCTAAAGGCATTTCGCCTAAAGAAGCCCTGACATTGCATGTGAAAACCAAGAGTGAAATGATTTATCAGGAATATATTTCCGTGATTGATAAATTGGCTAATATAGATGAATTGGCTTTCACCAATGATAAAATAGATCAAGCAGTTAGCTTTTTCATAGGTTCAGATGAATGTTTCATTCCAATGGAGGGTGCAATAGATGTAGAAAAAGAGAAAGAGGAAATCCAGAAGGAATTGGATTATACGAAAGGCTTTTTACAAAGCGTGAAAAAGAAATTGGAAAATGAGCGCTTCGTAAACAATGCTCCTGCTCAGGTAGTGGAGATGGAAAAGAAAAAGCAAGCCGATGCTGAAGCCAAGATTAAGACTTTGGAGGAAAGTTTGAAGAATTTGGGCTAAGATTTGAAGATGTATGCTAGCCTCTGGCTAGTGGAAACTACTGCCGCCTCAGGCGGACTTTAGCTATGAAACATCCTCTTTTGTTCCTAAAAGCAAGCTGTTGCATTCCGTGCCAGAGGCACCCAGTAATGATCACCAGCAAGATGCTGGCAATAGTTGCAGATATTTTGATTAAATGAAATCTTTGTATATTGATTACTGTTTTAGAATAAAAAAAAGATTTATGAAAACTCAATTTATAACAGATGATAAGGGTCAAAAGCAAGCAATCATCCTTCCTATAGCTGAATATGAAAAATTAATGGAAGAGCTTGAAGAATTAGAAGACATTAAGCTGTATGACAAAGTCAAGTCAAATAAGGAAGAGTATATCTCTTTTGATGATTTTCTAAAATCTAGAAAAGTAAAATAAAGGGATGAGTATAAAATCATCATATCCAAAACTGCTCAAAAAAAATTAAACAAATTACCTGATCAAATTTCAGATCTTCTTATAAAAGCCATTCTTTCTCTAGCCCAAAACCCTAAACCTCAAGGATACATAAAATTAAAAGGTAGAGATGCATTCAGGATCAGAAAAGGTGATTATAGAATAATCTATGAAGTTAATGACAATATTTTAACTATTACAGTCATTGCAGTAGGACATAGAAAAGATATTTACAAGATATAAATAATTCCGCCTGCCTCTGGCTGGTAGAAACTACTACCGCCTCAGGCGGGTTTTAGCAATAAAATGCCCCTTTTGTTCCTAAAACAAGCTGTTGTATTCCGTGCCTGAGGCACCAAGTAATTATCACCAGCAAGATGCTGGCGATAGGATCTATAGGATGTTATTCTAATATAGAAACTTCCGCTAGCGTAATGTCGATAAATTAAGCTTTTTTATAAGATCCTCTTTTTTTAATTTAATGTTCTTCGGATTAAGTAAGCACCTTATATTTTTCTTCTTTTAGTCCTGAAAGGACGACATATCATAACACAGGGTGTAGCCCTGTGATAATACAAGCGAGCTCTAGAGCCCTGAAAGGGCGAAATATTACGCCCTTTCAGGGCTCTTTTATCTTGCTTTTTTAGGTAGGGCTTCACCCTACCTTATGATATTTCAGCCCTTCGGGCCTATATTAATTACAAATTGTAAGCAGTTAAATTGTTACATTTAACTGGAAAAGATGTTAAGCTTTCATATTCTTAATCCGTAATTTATCTTCCGCTTTTCAAGGTATTATTTCTTAACTTAACTAGTTTGTCTGCTAGGTTCCCGCAAGTGGAAAATACTATCACCTCTCTACAAATTTCAGATGTAACACTTATCACTTTAACAATCACTTTTTCTTCTTACCTTTGCCAAAATGAAAAGAATTTTCGGCATAGCGCTTATTAGTTTGTCAGTAAGCATTTTACTGTTGCATAGCTTTGCGCCTCATCATCACAGCACTGATGGGTTTAATTTGAAGGAAATTCTTCAAAAAGAGCCTGTTAAATCTCCTATAGATTTACTCAAAGTCGGTTTTCACCTTAATTTAGGTGCTAATCATCTTGAGAATTTTCAGAAAAGTAAATCTGTAATTGCAGAGAAAAAAGCAGTAGCTAAAATACAAGTTAGAGCACAGGATTTAATCTTTAATGTTTTAAAACCTAATTTAGCTCAAACAACAGAAAATCAATCACTTTTTCCACCAAGAACCATTGGTGCAATTCAAATTCAATTCAATAATTCCTTTACTTACAGAGGACCTCCCCTATTTGCTTAAGAAATCGATTAATCTATTTCAAAATCTTAAGTAAATGACATTTTCATGTTTCAAAAAATTATTTCTTTCTCCATAAAGAACAAATTAATTGTGTTCTTTGGAGTAATCGCCTTAATTGGGGGCGGTATTTATTCAATGGGGCAGCTCTCCATCAATGCTGTTCCAGACATTACCAATAATCAAGTACAGGTAGTGACGGTAAGTCCATCTTTATCTGCACAGGAAGTGGAGCAATTTATCACCTACCCCATCGAAATATCCATGGCGAATATCCCGATGGTGGAAGAGATACGCTCGATTTCAAAATACGGACTTTCGGTAGTTACCATTGTTTTTAAGGAAAGCGTTCCTGTTCTGGATACTCGGCAATATGTGCAAGAGCAAATCACTATTGTGAGTGATGAAATTCCATCTAAATTAGGAGCTCCAGAATTGATGCCGATCACCACAGGATTGGGTGAAATCTATCAATACACTTTAGAAGTGGATGAAGAACATCAAGGAGAATATTCCGCCATGGAACTCCGAACTATTCAGGATTGGATAGTGAAAAGACAGCTATCTGGTATAAAAGGGATAGTAGAAGTGAGTTCCTTTGGTGGCTATCTAAAGCAATATGAGGTGGCAGTCAATCCCACTTTGATGGCTCAGCATAAAGTGAGTTTTCAAGAAATTATTGAAGCCCTAAATGCCAATAATGAAAATTCTGGGGGCAGTTATATCGAAAAGAATCAGAATGCTTATTACGTAAGAACGGAAGGCATGATGATGAATCTGGATGACATCCGAAACACCTTATTAAAGCATGACGAAAAAGCGCCTGTTTTAATAAAGGATATTGGGACGGTACAATTTGGAAATGCCAAAAGGTTTGGCGCCATGACCAAAGACGGAAAAGGCGAGGCTGTTGGTGGTATCACCTTGATGTTAAAAGGAGCTAATTCATCAGAAACGCTGGAATTGGTCAACGAAAGAGTGGCGGAAGTACAGAAATCACTGCCCGAAGGCGTAAAAATTAAGCCATATCTAGACAGATCTGATTTAGTAGGCAGAGCAATCAATACCGTAAAAACCAATTTGTTGGAGGGCGGTGTAATTGTAATTTTGGTACTTATTCTCCTTTTGGGAAATTTCAGAGCAGGTTTGATTGTGGCTTCCATTATTCCGCTATCCTTGCTATTTGCTTTCATCATGATGAACATTTTTGATGTGTCAGCCAACCTGATGTCGCTGGGAGCCATCGATTTCGGAATAGTAGTGGATGGTGCTGTGATTATAGTAGAAAGCATTCTGCATATTCTCTTCACTGTCCATATAGGTAAGCAATTGAGCCAATCGGAAATGGATGATATTGTCATTGATGCTTCACAAAAAATCTACAAATCTGCTGCTTTTGGAGTCTTGATTATTTTGGTGGTATTTCTACCTATATTATCCCTTACAGGTATAGAAGGTAAAACTTTTAGACCTATGGCACAGACTGTTAGCTTTGCCATTTTGGGCGCCATGATTCTTTCTATGACTTATGTGCCTATGATGACGGCTCTATTTCTCAAGAAAAACATAAAAGAAAGAGTCACTTTCGCTGATAAAGTGATGAGCAAATTAAAAGCAGCCTATAAACCGGTTTTAAATTCTTCCCTACGGAATCCAAAGGTCACAATTTCTTTATCAGTGATTTTATTAGCTGCAGCTCTATTTATCTTTAGTAGAATGGGATCTGAATTTATTCCACAGCTGGAAGAAGGAGATCTAGCCATGCAGATGACACTTCCTCCAGGTTCTTCATTAGAACAAAGTATAGCTACAAGCACCAAAGCTGAACGCATTTTACTGGATAATTTCCCGGAAGTAGAATCTGTGGTATCAAAAATTGGTACTGCTGAAGTACCGACAGATCCTATGTCGATTGAATTGGCAGATATCATGATCATTCTAAAACCAAAAGACGAATGGACAACTGCTGAAGATCGATTTGATTTAATTGAAAAAATGGAGGAGAAATTGGCAGTTATCCCAACGGCAATTTTTGAATTTACTCAACCGATTCAATTAAGGTTTAACGAATTGATTACGGGAGCTAAATCGGATATAGCGGTTAAAATTTATGGTGAAGACTTAGCTAAACTGGCAGATTACGGAAATCAGGCAGCAGAAATAATAAAAGAAGTGCCTGGTGCTGCTGATGTGAAGGTAGAACAGACAGAAGGATTAGCACAGTGGGTGATTAGCTATAATAGAAAAAAAGCAGCTCAGTATGGTGTTTCCATAGAAGAATTGAACAGTATCATTAGAGCAGCTTATGCTGGTGAAAATGCAGGATTCATATTTGAGGGAGAGCGTAAATTTGAACTGGTGGTCAGATTAAAAGAATCCTTTAGAAATTCTATTGATTTGGATAAGCTCACCATTAAAAGTCAAAGTGGTCAATTGATTCCTTTATCAGAAGTCGCTAAATGGGAATACCAAGAAGGTCCTCTACAGATTTCAAGAGATGATACTCGCAGAAGAGTGGTGGTCGGAACCAATGTAAGAGATCGCGATATAGCGGGACTAGTGGCAGAAATCGAATCCAATCTGGATAGCTAATTAAAAATGGAGCCTGGCTATTCTATTAAATACGGTGGACAGTTTGAAACCTTAGAAAAAGCAAGGAATAGATTAGCCATAGCTGTGCCAGTTGCCCTATTATTGATTTTCATCTTGCTCTATTTTGCATTCGGAAAAGTAAAATATGCTTTATTAATCTATTCAGCCGTTCCGCTTTCCGCCATTGGTGGAGTGTTGGCATTGTGGATTAGAGATATGCCATTTAGTATTTCTGCCGGAGTTGGCTTTATCGCTCTTTTTGGTGTGGCCGTATTGAATGGAATTGTACTCATCAGTCATTTAAATGATTTGAAAAATGAAAAAGACATGGATTTACTGCAACTTATTAAAACAGGAAGTACGGATAGATTAAGACCTGTTATCATGACTGCTTTAGTGGCTTCTTTAGGATTTCTACCAATGGCGCTATCCACTTCAAGTGGTGCTGAAGTACAGAAACCTTTAGCTTCCGTAGTGATTGGCGGTTTGATCACTGCTACTTTCTTGACCTTAGTTGTATTGCCTTCTTTGTATTATCTCATGAATAAAAATAAGGGGAAATCATCTTCTAAACTGATTCCAATTGCATTGCTGATGCTTTTTAGTTTCTTAGGATTCAATCAAAATGCTAATGCTCAAGATCAAAATAAGGAGCCTGAAGCATTGAGTTTGATGATACAAAATGCAATGGAGCAAAATCCTCAAATACAGAATGCTAAGTTGAGAATAGAGCAAGCTGAAAGTTTTAAAACTCAATCTTTTGAAATACCCTCAACTAATATCAATTACCAAAGAGGACAGTTAGATGGGCCTGAGATTGATTACAGCTGGAATGTTCAACAGTCATTTGGAAACATCCCAGCAAATTTCAGAAGGCAAAAAATGGCAAGTGCTCAGATTGAATTAGCTCAACAGGAATATCATTTAACCAAAAAGGAAATTTCAAGTGAGATTCGAAAAGCCTGGAATGAATGGACTTTCAGTTTGAAACAAGTTGATTTTTTAGAAGAACAAGCTAAACTCTTAAAGAAAAGCATGGAGCAGGCTGAGGAAATGGTCGAAAAAGGTGAAAGCGGAAAACTGGAAACATTAAGTCTATCCGGTCAATTAATGAGCATTGAAAATGAATTAATCAAAAGCCGTAAAATGCTCAATGATAATATTCAAGCATTAAAGCAATTATGCTTTTGCGATCAATTGCCTGATTCTGCTAGAGACTACAGCCGTTTCGAATGGACTTTTTCATTAGATTCTTTGACTTTAGACCCTGCTTTTACGCAAAGGAACGAGCAACAGCTTTTAGCTGCAGAGACCAATATCAAAGTGGGTAAAGCTCAGTATTTTCCAAATGCTTATATCGGCTATGTGAACCAAAGTTTGCAAAATGTAACGGGTTATCAGAGCGTACAAGTAGGCATTAGCATTCCCATTGTTTACAATGGAGTAAAAGGAAAGATTGAGGAATTGAAAATCGAAAAGGACATTCAAGAATCCACTTTGGATTGGGAAAATAATGAAAGGAATCAAAGGCTGATAAGCGCTAAAAATGACTATGAAAATTATAATGCGCTCATTGATAAAAGCACTTCCATGATGGAAGAACTGGATGATTTGGAATCATCATCGGCTGAAGCACTCCAAATTGGAGAACTGAACTTTTATGAATTTGTGCAGAATTTAACAGCACTTTACAACATTCAAAAAACCAATTTGGAACTCCAAAAAGAGATCGCCAATATTTCAATTGAACTACAATATTTAACTCAAGAAAAATGAAAATCATCAATATAATTATCCTAACATCCTTACTCGCTTTTGTGGCTTGTAGTGGAAAAGAACAAAATACTGTTGAAGAACAGGAAGAGAATAAAAATGAAATATCCTTAACGGAAGATCAGGTGAAAAACACCAATTTGAAAGTAGGGAAATTAGAAAAGGCACCCTTAGATAAAAAACTTACAACCATAGGTGAATTAGCCGTTGCTCCTAAAGATATAGCGGAATTACATCTGGTTCATCATGCTTTTATAGAAGGGACTGAGATTTTGCCTGGTGAGAAAGTGAAAAAAGGACAGGTCTTGGCTACTTTCTCCCACCCTGATATTCTCACTCTGCAAAGTAATTATCTCGCATCAGTCAATAACCTAAAGAGATTGGAAGCAGATTATAATAGGAAGAAAAGTCTGGTAGAGAACCAATCCATCTCCCTAAAAAGCTTTCAAGAAGCTGAGGCTAATTATTTTGAAGCTAAAGTAAGTACGGATAGCAAAAAAAGCATGCTTCAAAAGTTAGGAATTAATGCTGCAAGCTTACAAAAAGGGAATTTACAGAATGTTTTAAGCTTAAGAGCACCATTCAGCGGTGTAATCACAGAAGTGAATATCAGCAAAGGCATGCTGGTTGAGCCTAGTCAAAGTCTTTTTGAGTTAGTAAATTTGGATGAAATGCATTTGGAATTTAATGTGTTCCCTAAAGATGTAGATCAATTGAAAGAAGGACAAAGCGTAAGTTTTAAACTTCCGGAAGGAAAACAGTGGTATGAAAGTACACTCCATTTCATCAATAAAAAAGTGAGCGATAATAGTGTTTTGGCACATGCGGATTTACCGAAAACTGTAAATCTTCCTTTAGGCGCACAATTGGAAGTTCAGGTGCATATAAAAACCGACAGCTTATTGCTAATGCCAAAAAAGGGAATCCTGAAGCAAGGAGATCAAATTTTTATTTTTGAGGAAATTTCTAAAGGCAACTATAAAAAATTGGAAGTAAAAGCTTTAGATGAAAATGAGGATTATATTGGGATTAATTCTGAAGATTTGGCTCAGAACAAAAATTATGTGGTGGATGGTGCTTATTATTTGAATGAATGATAAGCGGTCTATCGGATATAAAGAATTGAGATTCAAGGCTGTAATATCCGTCTAGAATCTCATATCTTTTTGTATAGAATTTGCCAGTTCAAACGCCTGATTAAGTAGGGACAAATGAGAACAGGAAAACCTATATTTCTTGCACTGAGGATCAATTATTCTCAACACTATATTCCGTGCGTCATCCCTGTGAAGACAGGGATCTTGTCCTATTGAAACGAAGTTTCAATACTCTTATCCTAGAAAAGGCATAGAGGGATTAATAGGTGATTAGATTCTATTCTCGCTTTTTTAAATATTTTAACCTTTGGTTAAAATCAATAGATTCCTTTCTTCAAAGGAATGACGTTCTAATTTACTTTTGTGGTTTACAAAAGAAATTTACAGGCTTGAACCAAATTGGTTTGATTTTACAGCAGAGCTGTTGCTAGCACGCTAACAACAGTCTCAGATTCAGAAATCAAGTCTTAATTTAATAATCTTGATTCTAGATATTAGTCTCTAGATTCTGCGGAAACTAAATATGTCCAAGCTACAATCCTACTTGTCTTATTTCCATGACTCATCTCAATAGTTTCAATCTCCTTAGCTCCAGCCTGTTTGATGGCTTCATAGATGCGTTTTAGATTAGAGGATTTGGAAACTAAGCTTGTAAACCAACGAACCGAATGCGAGTGATACTTGCTTTGGACCGCCATATTCGTAATAAACTTTAATTCTCCTCCTTCAGTCCATAATTCGTTGCTTTTACCACCAAAATTTAAAGTGGGCTTCTCTCCTTTCCTGAATTTTTTGAGGTTTTTCAGCTTTCTAGTCGTGCTTTTTTCCGCTTCTTCAGCTGAAGCATGAAATGGTGGATTGCAAATACTCACATCATAGTATTCATGCTTTTTAACAATACCTTTGAATATATCGGTGGACTTGTACTGCTTCCTTATTTCGATTTTATCCTTTAAGGAAGGATTCTCAGTAATAATTTTTTCTGCTGAAGCAAAGGCTTTTGGGTCAATTTCTGAGCCTACAAAATTCCAGCCGAATTGCTGTGAACCCAAAACAGGATAAATACAACTGGCTCCCGTTCCGATATCCAGGCACCTTATTAAATCGCCTTTTACCTCCACTCCTTTTCGATTTTTAGTCAGAAATTCATCTATATGAAATAAATAATCTGCCCTTCCGGGTATGGGCGGACATAAATATCCATCAGGAATATCCCAATACTTCAAATCATAATGCTGCAATAATAGTGCTTTATTCAAAGCCTTCACTGCCTTAGGATCAGCAAAATCAATAGTTTGACTATCATACTGATTCGTGAAAATAAAAGCCTCTAATTCAGGAAGCGTTTTGGCTAAACTTTCCAGATCATATCTTTTATTAAAAGGATTATTGGGGTGCAAGCTGGACTTTTGTGGAGAGGGCATTTTTAATATTTAGGATTCTGAGGCAAAGATAGGCTTAATTTTGAAGAGACTTATAGAAATTGGTTTTAGAATTCAGTTTAAATGTATAATAGATTCTGTATTGTAAACTAAGAAATCTTCAATAAATGCAGCTACAATATTTAATCTTTGCTGCTCAATTTATTTTAGTCTAATGATTTTGTTCGAAGCGTCATTCCCACGAGGGTGGGAATCTATTGATTTTAATCTCTGATTAAAATATAATTTTAAAAGATATTAAAACTAATCACAGCATAGAAAATCGATATTGTTAGATTATTGAAACCTTGTTTCAATAGGACAAGACTCCCTTCTTCAAGGGAATGACGCTTCGATGTAATTTTGCATTTTTTATTAAAACCTGTCTCATTGATTTCAAGATTGCAAAATTTTAATTATTTAATTATCAAGTTATGTTATGTAATATAATAAAAAAAGCACGGCTCCAACCGTGCTTTCTATTATCTTAAATCTTGTATCTAGGTTCTTAATTACATATCCCTTATGTATTGACCTCCTGATCCGCTAGTAAGCAGATCTGCAGCCAATTAGATTACATGTTTCGTCTATATTGCCCTCCGACCTCAAACATCGCATTAGTAATCTGACCTAAAGAACAGAATTTAGTGGCTTCCATCAATTCAGCAAAAAGGTTTTCATTTTTAATGGCTGCTTTTTGCAATCTGTCTAAGCTTTCTTTTGCTTCTGTCTCAAATCGATCGTTCAGTAAATTAAGCGTTTCAATTTGATATTCTTTCTCCTCTTTAGTAGCTCTAATTACCTCACCTGGCGTTACCGTAGGCGAACCTTTAGAATTCAAGAAGGTATTCACGCCTATAATCGGGAATTCACCTGTATGCTTTAAGGTTTCATAATACAAGCTTTCTTCCTGTATTTTTCCACGCTGATACATGGTTTCCATAGCGCCTAAAACGCCTCCACGCTCGGTGATTCTATCAAATTCAGTTAAAACTGCTTCTTCCACTAAATCAGTCAATTCTTCAATGATAAAAGAACCTTGGATTGGGTTTTCATTTTTGGTCAAGCCCAATTCTTTGTTGATTATTAACTGAATTGCCATGGCTCTACGCACTGAGTTCTCAGTCGGAGTCGTGATGGCCTCATCATAAGCATTGGTATGCAATGAATTACAGTTATCATAAATCGCATACAATGCCTGAAGCGTAGTTCTGATATCATTAAAATCAATTTCCTGAGCATGCAATGAACGTCCAGAGGTTTGGATGTGGTATTTCAACATCTGAGCTCTTGAGTTGGCTCCGTATTTCTGCTTTAAGGCTTTCGACCAAATTCTTCTGGCTACTCTACCGATTACCGCATATTCAGGATCAATTCCGTTTGAGAAGAAGAAGGATAAATTTGGACCAAATTTATTGATGTCCATTCCCCTACTCAAGTAATACTCCACATAAGTAAAGCCATTCGCTAAAGTAAAGGCCAATTGCGTGATTGGATTTGCTCCAGCTTCTGCAATGTGGTAACCTGAGATGGATACAGAGTAGAAATTACGGACTTGATTCTTGATGAAATACTCTTGCACATCTCCCATCAATCGCAAAGCAAATTCAGTAGAGAAAATACAAGTATTCTGCGCCTGATCTTCTTTTAGAATATCTGCTTGTACTGTACCACGAACAACCGCCATGGTCTCAAACTTGATTTTTTCATAGACATCCTTAGGCAATACTTGATCTCCGGTTACACCCAAAAGCATCAAACCTAAACCGTTATGATTGGCTGGTAATTCACCTCTATATTGCGGTCTGGCAGAACCTTTCTCCTTGAAAATTCTATCGATTTTCTTATTTACTTCAGCTTCTAATCCATTCTCTTTAATGTATTTTTCACATTGCTGATCAACCGCTGCATTCATGAAAAACCCTAAAAGCATAGGAGCTGAACCGTTAATGGTCATAGAAACCGAAGTCATGGCATCTGCCAAATCGAAACCAGAATATAACTTCTTCGCATCATCCAAACAGCAGATACTTACTCCTGAATTACCAATTTTACCGTAAATATCAGGTCTGTAATCCGGATCATTTCCGTAAAGCGTCACGGAATCAAATGCTGTAGATAAACGCTTAGCTGGCATATCCATACTCACATAATGGAAACGCTTATTGGTTCTTTCCGGTCCGCCTTCCCCTGCAAACATACGGGTTGGATCCTCTCCTTCTCTTTTGAAAGGATAAATTCCGGCTGTATAAGGGAATTCACCCGGAACATTCTCCTGCAAATTCCATCTTAGTAAATCTCCCCAACTTTTATATTTTGGTAAAGAAACTTTTGGAATCTGACTGTGAGATAATGATTCCGTATGCGTCTTAATCTTGATCTCTTTGTCCCTTACTTTAAATGAATAGATAGGATCTTTATACTTCTGAACCTTATCACTCCACTCTTCTATCAATAATTTATTCTTTGGATCGAAGTTTAGTTCTTCTTTTGCATAAGCTTCTTCCAATCCTTTGATTAATCGATCTTTATCCTCCAAATCAGAAGCTTGAAGTGTTTCGATAGATTTTCTGTAACCATAAAGCTTATCTGCAACTTCTGCTTGTTGCTCCACCCATTCATCATAGCCTCTGTTGTTTTCAGAGATTTCTGATAAATAACGGGTTCTATTCGGTGGGATAATGAATACTTTCTCCGACATTTCATCGGTAATTTCAAAAGTAGATTTCAAATCAGCACCTGATTTTTCTACCACCTTATCCATCAAGGTTTTATATAATGCGTTCGTCCCAGGATCATTGAATTGAGAAGCAATAGTACCATAAACTGGCATATCGTCTACTTTAGCTTCCCATAATCCATGGTTACGCTGATATTGTTTTTTCACATCACGTAAGGCATCCAATGCACCTCGCTTATCGAATTTGTTAAGCGCAATAATGTCAGCAAAATCCAACATATCGATTTTCTCCAACTGAGTTGCCGCACCATATTCAGGAGTCATAACGTAAAGTGAAGCATCAGAATAATCTAAAATTTGCGTATCAGACTGGCCAATACCAGAGGTTTCTAAGATGATGAGATCAAATTTTGCTGCTTTTAAGATCGAAACAGCATCTTTTACATATTTTGAAATGGACAAATTACTTTGACGAGTTGCCAAAGAACGCATATAAACGCGTTCGTGATTGATGGCATTCATTCTGATTCTATCTCCTAATAATGCTCCACCTGTCTTTCTTTTGGATGGATCGACAGAGATGATTCCAATGTTTTTGTCTTTAAAATCTAATAAAAATCTGCGTACCAATTCATCCACTAAGGATGATTTTCCTGCTCCACCAGTTCCTGTAATCCCTAAAACCGGGACAGAAAGTTCTTTTGCCTTTTCCCTCACTTTATCCAATTCAGCATTGCTTTCCTCTGGGAAATTTTCAGCCGCTGAAATTAGTCGAGCAATTGCTTTTACGTCTTGCTTGTCAACACGCCCTACTTCTCCGTTCAGATTCTGACCAGTTGGATAATCACTTTGCTGAACCAAATCATTAATCATGCCTTGCAAGCCCATTTCTCTTCCATCATCTGGAGAGTAAATTCGAGAAATGCCGTAATCATGCAATTCTTTGATTTCCTCAGGAAGGATTACTCCTCCCCCACCGCCAAATATCTTTATATGACCAGCGCCTTTTTCTTTCAGCAAATCATGCATGTATTTGAAGTATTCCGTATGACCACCTTGGTAAGAAGTCATGGCAATGGCTTGTGCATCTTCTTGAATGGCAGTATTCACCACTTCTTCCACGGCACGGTCGTGGCCTAAATGAATCACCTCACATCCAGTGGATTGAATGATTCTTCGCATAACATTAATAGCCGCATCATGCCCATCAAAAAGGGAGGCAGCGGTTACTATTCGAACGTTATTTTTAGGCTTATAAGGAGCTACAGTTTGATGTGCAGACATATTTTTTAGTCGTTTAATTCCAATTACGAAATTACAACAATAAAGCTAAAGATTAAAGCCAATGCCAAACATTCGTTAGGAAGAGATATTGTAAAAATTATATTTTATGATGTGGGGATTTGGGTTGTGGTTTTGTGGTGGTTTATATGATATTACGGTGTTTTGTTTGGTGTTTGGATTGAGATAAGATCGCGCCTACGGGGCTTAGGGGTTCTGTTTTTGTTGTTTTGTTACCGTAATTTAGCCCCGATGGGGCTATAGTTTGCAGTAAATTCACTTCGGTTATAATTACAAAAGGCTTTTGCTAACTAAAAACGACTTTGTAGTAGCTACTCTTTTAAGTCCCAGAGGGACGAACTTATGGTAACGTAGTCCCTACCAGAGCATCTAAGCCCCATAGGGGCGACCTTATAAATCCACTCGGATTAATAGGATCGGGAAATTCCTTACAAAAACTATGCTCTCCAAAAATTTCCATCCCTCCCATTTTTCTAAAAAACGCAATTTCCCTACATTTACAGTTAAACTAAAACCTTTTGAACACAAGATTATGTCACAGCACAAACTAACCGAAGTCGCCAAAATTGCCGTTCGATATGTGAACACCACCAACCGTTTGATTTTTCTAACAGGAAAGGCAGGAAGTGGGAAAACCACTCTTTTGCGCTATATCATAAATAATACTTATAAAAATGTAGCCGTTGCTGCCCCAACAGGAATTGCTGCTATAAACGCCAAAGGTGTTACTTTACACTCACTCCTACAGCTTCCTTTCGGTACCTTTATTCCTGAAGATAATGCAGTTGATTTCTCCAGAACCAGCGAGCAAATTAATACCCCAAAAACATTTCTTCAGCAGTTTAAAATGTATGGTAATAAACGCCAGATTATCCGGAACTTGGAACTGCTCATTATTGATGAAGTCAGTATGTTGCGAGCAGATATTTTGGATTGCATGGATTTAATATTGCGAATGGTTCGCAAAAATCCTCAGCCTTTCGGTGGCTTGCAAATTATGTTTATTGGAGATCTGAACCAGCTCCCTCCCGTAATCCGTCAGCATGAGTGGCAATATTTAAATAAATTTTACAAGACCGGCTATTTCTTTGAGGCTTTGGCTTTACAGAAAACCGAAATGGTATATATCGAACTCGATAAAATTTTCCGTCAATCTGATCCCGAATTTACTGATATTCTAAATCGCTTAAGAGATAATCATTTATCTGAAACCGATATTGAAAAGTTAAACCAACATTATGAAGAAGGTGTAGAAGAATCACCGAAAGAGGGCTATATCAATATCACTACTCATAATCGAAAAGCAGATTTAATTAACGAGAAGGCTTTAAAATCATTAAATACAGTAGAAAGAAGCTACAAAGCTGAAATTGAAGGTGACTTCCCTGAAAACATGTTCCCTTTGCCTGAAAAACTCAATTTTAAAATTGGCGCTCAGGTGATGTTTATCAAAAATGATAGCAGCGGAGAGGCAAGATATTTCAATGGGAAAATCGGTGAAATATCCGAAATGAATGAAGACACCATCAAAGTGAAACTTAAAAACCCCAAGGATGAAGTCACGGTAGAACGATATGAATGGATGAACCAGCGATACAGTTTGGATAAATCCACAAATGAGCTTCAGGAAAAATGGCTGGGAACTTTTAAGCAATTCCCTTTAAAACTGGCTTGGGCTATCACCGTTCACAAATCTCAAGGCTTAACTTTTGAAAAAGCCATTTTGGATTTATCCGATAGCTTTGCTCCAGGGCAAATGTATGTAGCACTTTCAAGGCTTACAGGTCTGGAAGGATTGACCTTATCTCAACCAATTAGCAATATTCCATTTGAATTAGATAAGAGTTTAAGGCAATTCGAGAATAACAAAAAAGCTCCTGAACAGCTGAATCAAAAGTTAGACTCCGACAGAAAAGCTTTTGTTTTCAACACTATTAGAGAAACATTTGATTTCCAAGGCTTGATGAAAGAATTAAATATTCATTTAGGGAGTTTTAATAAGGGAGAAAACAGATCCTTAAAGCAGCAATATGCGGACTGGACTAGAGAGAAGAAAGAGCAATTAGAAGAAATCAATAAAGTTGGGCTTAAGTTTCAAAGTTCATTAGCCCATTACGAAGCTAAAGAGGATTATTTGTCTGAATTAGCTGAAAGGGTCAATAGTGCTGAAGATTATTTCAAGCCAAAGGTGAAGGATTTATATGATGCTTTTAAAGCACATTTGATCGACACTTCCAATCAAAGTAAAGTAAAGGCCTATCTAAAAGAACTGGAGAGCATTACGGAGCAATTGAAGTCAAAGCTTTTGCAAATTAGTAAAACGGCAATGTTAGTAACTGCAGCATCAGAAAACAGGATATTGTCTAAAAAAGATCTTCATCAGTCCTCCACTTATGAACAGGAGAAAAAAGAATCTAAAGAAAAGAAAAAGAAATCAAAAAAGGATAAAACTCCTACGGCTGAGATATCCTACAATTTCTTTAAAGAGGGTTTAAGCACAGAAGAAATCGCAGCTAAGAGGGAGTTAGTACCAGGAACCATTTTGGGGCACTTATCCAAATACATTGAAACTGGTGAAATTGAAGCTTCTGAATTAATGGATGCCACTAAACTAGATCAGATTTGCCAAGTAATGGCTTTGGATGAAGTAAAAGGCAGCGCAGATGTAAAAGCCAGATTGGGAGATGAATTTACTTATGATGAAATAAGGATTGCTTGGGGGCATTTCAGACGAGAAAATCTAAAGGAAGCCCCCTAAATCCCCCAAAATGGGACTTTGGAGCGTGCGTTTTTATAGATAGAATTGATGGATGTAGGGTGCTGGATGAAGGGTGTTGGGTGGTTGTGCTTAAAGCCATGTCAGTACCGAAGATCGGACATTGGAGCGTTGGAAGTATGAAGCTAGAAGATAAAAAAAGAAATAAGGTAGTAATAAATGGAAATAAATTATCGGGTGAATTCTTTGCACCTAAAAAACTTGACAACTTGCCAACATGTCAACTCAGCCAATCTTACTTTCTAAATAATCAATAACTTTACCTTTGTCCTCGGCCGAAAACCAAACAAATTCTTCATCCTTTTTAAACCAAGTCATTTGTCTTTTGGCGTATCTTCGGCTGTTTCTCTTTAATAATCGGATAGCCTCTTTCCTATCGTATTCACCATCCAAAAAACCAAATATTTCTGAGTAGCCTACCGTCTGCAAAGCATTCAAATTTTTAAAAGGGTATAATTTTTCTGCTTCTTCGAATAAACCTTCCGCAATCATCTGATCCATTCTTAAATTAATGCGATCATATAATTCTTCTCTTGGACGCTCCAGTCCTATTTTAATGATATTAAAAGGTCTTTCAATTTTATTTTCTTGAGCTCTGTAATAACTCATGTTTTTTCCAGTAGCTCGGTAAAGTTCCAATGCCCGAATCAGTCTTTGTGGGTTTTGCTGATCTACTATTTCAAAATATTCAGGATCACATTGAGCTACTTCCTTTTGTAAATATTCAATTCCATTTTGTTCAAATTCAGCATTCAATTTTTGTCTAATTTCAACTGGAATCGTGGGCATGTCATCAATCCCCTCACATAAAGCTTTTACATAAAGACCTGAGCCTCCTACCACAAAAACCATATCATGCTTTTTAAATAAATCATCCAACAATTTTAAAGCATCTTTCTCAAAATGACCTACATTATAATCATCCTGAATATTATGGGAATTCACAAAATGATGCAGAACTCCACCCATTTCTTCTTCAGTCGGCTTTGCAGTACCAATTTGCATTTCTTTATAAAATTGACGGGAGTCAGCTGAAATTATTTCAGTTTGAAATCGTTTAGCCAATTGAATGGATAAGGAAGTTTTGCCCACGGCAGTAGGCCCTGCCAAAATCACTATAGTTTTTAATTTTTTAGTCAAGTTTGATATTTAATTCAATCTTAAAAGCTTAAATTGAGCAGTAAATTTAGACATTTTGGAGTTACAAAAATACGATAAAGATCAACTTATAAAAGAGGTAGAAAAATTACGTCTCGCGCTCTACCAAAATAAATATTTGCTTAAAAATTCCAGGCATCTTGAAAACAATATGTTTCCAGAAGAAGGCATTGACTTAAGTATGGAGTTCACTGATGATGGAAGGATCATAAAAACCAATAAAAACTGGCGTAAAAGCCTTGGTTATACTATTCAAGACTTACAACACATTTACATTAGAGATATAATTATACCGGAAGATTGGCATAAATTTCAAAATTCAATTGAAATTGTAATAAAAAATAAATCCCAGGAGCTTTTAGAAATCCGTTTGAGCTCAAAAAACAATGATAAAATCCATGTTACAGGCATCATTTTAATGAGCTTAAACAACAGGAATATAGTTGCCAATTTTCAAGATATTACTAACCAGATTCATGCACAGAAAGCTCAAAATTTATTTTATGAGATCACTAATTTAACATTAAAAAGCACTGATTTAGATGGCTTATTTAAAGGTGTTCATGAAAAGTTAAAAGAAGCAATGGAAGCTAAAAACTTCTTTATTGCGCAATTTAAATTTGAAAAACAAGAGTTATTCTTTCCATACATTCATGACGAGTTTATACCAGACTCTCCCAAATCACTATCTTTTGAATATAAAAAGGGATTATGTGAATATATCTATCAGCAAAAAAAAGCCATGTTGTTAAAAGAATCTGATATAATGGATTTGATTTTAGAAGGGAAAATTAATCAATATGGCACTATACCCAAAGTATTTTTAGGCGTTCCTTTTCAAACTGAAAAAGGAACGCCAGGAGTAATTGGTGTGCAGAGTTATAAGGATGAAAATGCATTCCAAAACCGAGATCTTAAATTATTAAACTTTATATCCAATCAGGTTTTACTTTCGGTTGAAAGAAAATTTATTGAAGAAAAAATTAGTACACAGGCAGCACGATTGCAATCTATTTTCAACAGTAGTAATCACATAATTTGGTCGATTAATAAAGATTTTAAACTTACTTCCTTCAACCAGAATTTTGAATATGAATTTTTAAAATATTTTAATTTTAAACCAAAAGTAAATACTGACTTGCTGGGTAAAAATATTTCAACTTTTTTCCCAACGAAAACCTTCGATTTTTGGAAGGTGAAATTTGAGAAATGTCTAAATGGTGAGACTCTAAATTTTGAAATAGAATTTAAAGATCCTCAAAATGAAAAAACCATTTGGAAAGAAATATATTTAAACCCAATCTATACTGAAAGCGGTGAAATTACTGGGCTTTCAGGCATAGCGCATGACATTACGGAAAAGAAAATCAATGCATTAAACATTCAAAAAAGTGAGTTAAAATTTAGGAATATATTTGAATCTTTTCAGGATATTTATTTCAATTGCCGCTTTAATGGAGAAATAATTTTAATCAGTCCTTCTGTTAAGGAGAACATTGGTTATGAACAAAATGAAGTTACAGGTAATAACATTACAAATTATTATCTCTACACAAAGAAGACCAAAGATTTACTGAAAAAAATAGTTTCCAGAAGAAGGGTTCAAAACTTTGAAGCAACACTGATTACTAGAGATGGGCGATTAGTGAACTGCATTTGTAACGTTAGATTGGTAAGAGATAAAGAAAGTAGAGAGGTAACAATTGAGGGGGTAGCTCGGGATATCACCAAACTAAAGCAAGCCAACAGGGAATTATTACATGCTAAAAATGTGGCAGAAAACTCCCTAAAAGTAAAAGAGCAATTCTTGGCCAATATGAGTCATGAAATCCGAACCCCGATGAATGGGGTAATCGGAATGGTGGATTTGCTTTCTCAAACTCAGCTCAATCCTGAGCAAATGAATTTTGTACAAACTATCAAACGTTCGTCTGAAACTTTATTGACTATTTTGAACGACATTCTAGACTTAAGCAAAATTGAGGCTGGGAAAATGAAAATTCAACCCCATGTTACTGAGGTAAAATCAATTTTTGAAAAAGTATTAAACTTATTTAGCCAACAAGCCAAGCAAAAATCTATTGATTTAAGTTTTAAAATCGATAATGAAGTTCCTCAATATTTAAAAATTGATGAAACTCGTATTATTCAGATTGTTTCAAATCTTACCTCCAATGCATTAAAATTTACTGAGAAAAACGGTAAAGTTCTACTGCACATTTCAAAGGAAATTAAAGATAATCTATACAGAATAGCAGTTGAGGATACAGGGATTGGAATCTCCGAAAATGATCAACAGCAGTTATTTAAATTGTTTACCCAATTGGATAAATCTAGCACCAAAGCTTTTAGTGGGACAGGGTTAGGACTTGCCATTTCGAAGCAGTTAAGCAGTCTGATGGGTGGACAGATAGGTGTGAGCTCAGAACCAGACGAAGGAAGTGTATTTTGGTTTACCTTAGTAGGTGAAAAAGCATCAGAAACTGAGATACAAGATTACAAGAAACAGAAACAGAAAGTAGCAAAGAGTCATAATCTAACATTTAAAAGTAATAAAGCCCCATATATTTTAATAGTAGATGACAACACCATAAATAGACAGGTGGCCAGTCAAATATTATTGAAATCAGGTTTTAAAACCGATTTAGCCTTTAGTGGTTCTGCAGCAATAGAAAAAGTGAAGAAAAATGATTATGATTTGATTTTAATGGACATTCAAATGCCTGTGATGGATGGAGTAACTGCAACAAGGGAAATTAAAAAGCTACCAAAGAAAATTCCTCCTGTAGTAGCCATGACGGCTTACTCAATGAAAGAGGATCGTCAGCGATTTTTGGATATGGGCATGGATGATTATTTGGCAAAACCTATTGTTTCGGCTTTACTTCTAGATGTTATCCAACAAAATTTACCTGGTTTTGAAACCGAGAGTTCTATTACTGAAGAAATCCAACAAGAGCAAAGTAATGGAAAAAGCCTTGAACTAATTGATAAATCCACTTTACAACAGTTAAGTAAATATGCAGATAAACCAACTATCAAATCATTCTTTGAAGAATTTGAAATTGAAGCAAAAAGTTTGATATTGGAAAGCATAAATGCTGAAAAGACTTCGGACATCGACAAAATATTAAGTAATTTGCATACTTTAAAGGGAAATGCTGGCACGCTTGGAATCCGTTCTTTAGAAGAACAGGCAAAAAAAATAGAAGCGGATTTAAAAAATGAAAAAACCGAAAAGCTTATAAATGACTTAAACCATTTATTAGATAATTTTAATAAATTTACAGATAATTATCAGTCAATATTAAAATAAGATGGCAGAAACAAAAAAAGTACTTATAGCAGAAGATAGCTCGGTAATCCAAAACCTTACCAAGAAAATATTAATGATGCAGAATTACAGTATCCATTCCGCTAAGAATGGGGAACAAGTTTTAAAAGCTTTAGAATCTGAATCCTTTGACATCATTTTAATGGACATTAACATGCCTAAAATGGATGGTATGGAATGCACCAGAGCCATAAGAGCAATGGATGATCAAGAAAAATCAGCTATTCCGATTATTGCTATAACAGGAAATGCAAAAAATTACAGCATAGAAGATTTTAAAGAAGCAGGTATCAATGAATATTTGCAAAAACCGCTGAATTTTGATCAATTAGTAGAAACTGTTAAGAAATTAACAAATTGATCTAATTCTTTTTAGCATTTAACCGAACTTAAAATTATAACTATCCGAAAATAAATAACAAATAGAAAGTTTGTGTAGTTAGTTTATAAATTCCTTAATATGCAAATAAAGTACACAAAATCATTCCTCAACAAACTAGAAGATGTATTCGCTGAATCTGAATATGTACTGCGTTATGAAAAAGGAAATTTCAAATCAGGCTATTGTGTATTGAAAGATCAAAGAATTGTGATCATTAACAAATTTTTTGATACTGAAGGAAAAATCAATTGCTTAGTGGATATCCTAAAAAACATTGAATTGGATAGCAAAACACTTAGTGATAAAAACAAAAATTTCTATTTAGAATTACAACAAACCGAACTCGCACTTTGAAGGTAACATTTCTAGGAACAGGAACATCGCAGGGAGTTCCCGTAATTGCATGCGATTGTGAAGTATGTCGCTCTCTTGATTATCGGGACAATAGAACAAGAACAAGTATACATATTGAAGTTGATGGTAAAAGCATTGTATTTGATACAGGTCCTGACTTCAGAGAACAAATGTTGAGAGAAAGGATAAACCATCTGGATGCGGTAATCTATACCCACGAACATAAAGACCATACAGCCGGATTAGACGATGTGCGCTCCTACAATTTCAAGCAAGAAATGGATATGCCTGTATATGGTAGAAAACCCGTTTTGGAGCAAATACAAAGAGAGTTTGCTTACATTTTTGCAGCCAATAAATACCCTGGAATTCCTAAGGTTAAACTACATGAAATAGAAAATAAGCCTTTTCAAGTGGAGGGAGTGGATATTCAGCCAGTAGATGTATTGCATTACAAACTGCCTGTTTTTGGCTATAGAATTAAAGATTTTACATACATCACGGATGTTAATCATATTCCTGATGAGGAGAAAGATAAAATTAGAGGCAGTCAAGTTTTGGTTTTAAGTGCTTTACAGAAAAATTCACACCTCTCTCATTTTAACTTGGAACAGGCTATTGCTATGGTGAGAGAATTGGAAATACCTCAAGCTTATTTCATTCACATGGGACATAGAATGGGATTGCATAGAGATATAGAAGAAGAATTGCCTGCAGGCATGGAATTAGCTTACGATGGACTTCAAATAGAACTTTGAGATGCATAATAACTATTATGTATTCAGACAATTATCATCAGAATTAGAGTCTAAAATCCGTGGAAGTGAACTATTGGCTTGTTTTAGCCAAAGCAGAGATGAACTGATTTTAGGTTTCAGCCAAATAGAAGAAGAGTTTTATATTAAAGCATCCTTAAAACCCGAATTTTCTTGCCTGAGTTTTCCCAATCAATTTGCAAGAACCAAAAGCAATAGTATAGATTTATTCACTGATTTTATCGGTAAAAGAGTAAGCAGAATTCAGCAATTTGAAAATGAAAGATGCTTTGCCATTCATTTTGAAGAAGATTGGTCTTTGTTGTTTAAAATGCACGGAAACCGATCAAATATTATTGGCTACAATTCTTTTAAAGGGGTTGAACTTTTTAGAAATAGCTTTCCGCAAGATATTGAGCTGAATTTAAATGATCTCGACAGACCTATTGATCAGAATAAAGAAGCATTTTTTGAATATGATGGAAATTACCAGAAGCTATTCCCCACTTTTGGCAAGTTGATTAAACAATATTTTCAAAGCATAAAACTAGAGGAAAAGCCGTTAGAAGAGCAATGGGAAATCATCTCAATTTTAGAATCAGGTCTTAAAAATCCAGATGGTTATTATACCATTCTTTGGAATGATGAGATTCATTTTTCCCTTTTGAAGATAGGTGAAATCTTAAAAGAGGAAGAAAGTTGTGTTGAGGGCATCACCCAATTTTACTATACCTATAGTAAGGAAAACTTTATACGAAAAGAAAAAAAACGGCTATCCAAGCAATTAGAGAAGCAGCGCAATCAAGCCATAAACTATATCAAAAAATCAAACCAGAAATTAGAGGATGTTCTCAACAAGCCTGGCTATAACCAACTTGCTGATATATTGATGGCGAATATGCACCAAATCCCTCCTCATACTAAAGAAGTGGAGCTGTTTAATTTTTACACCAATGAGAATATCAAAATCCCATTGAAATCACATTTAAGTCCTCAAAAAAACGCAGAAAACCTCTACAGAAAGTCTAAAAATCAGAAAATTGAATTAGAGCAACTGGAAGCATCCATTAAGCAGAAAGAAAATGAACTTCAGGAAACCGAAAACAAACTAGAAGAAATAGCTGCTGCGGAAGATATCAAATCAATTAAAAAGCTGATTAAGCAAAACCCTGTAAAAGAGAGAGCTCAGGTAGAATTAAAAGTCCCTTATAAAAAGTTTGAGTATGCTGGTTTTACCATTTTGGTGGGGAAAGGCGCAAGGGAAAATGATGAGCTGACTTTAAAATACGCCAAGAAAAATGATCTTTGGTTGCATGCCAAGGATGTCACGGGTTCTCATGTAGTGTTGAAGCAGCAAAGTAGTAAGCCTTTTCCACAAGAAGTAGTAGAAAAAGCAGCCCAAGCAGCGGCCTTTTATTCAAAAAGAAAATCAGACAGCTTAAGTCCTGTAATTGTGACTCCAAAGAAATATGTAAGAAAACCTAAAGGTTTACCCCCAGGCATGGTGCATGTCGATAAGGAAGATACAATTTTGGTGAAGCCTGAGGCATGGTGGATTAGCCCCCTTTAATTCCCCGCAATGCTATTAAGTTAAGCTTTGAAGCCATATCGTTCACTGTAATCCTAAAAAATAACCAAGGTTATTTTTCTTTGTGTTCTATTGTCTCTTTTATGGTGGGAATGAACCTCAGTTAAATAAAAAAGCAAAGGTTACTTTTAACCACAAAAGAATCAAAAGAAAACAACCTTTCCCGACCATTCGGGAAAGGTTTTTCGCTTTAGCGAAAAACTCGTTAAGGAAATTTCCTTAACTTAATAGCATTGAATTCCCCCGAAGGGAAGATATTCACAGAACTTATGAAGTCCTCAATAGAAATTTACATCGGCTATTATTCATAAATTTAGAAGCTTCTCAAAATCGATACAATGGCGCTCTCAATCAAAAATAATTAGACCATAAAAAAGGCAATGCTTACCAAACATTGCCTTAACGACCTATAAAAAACTAAAAAATAAAACTATTCTTTTCGAATGTTAATAGCCATTGCTTCATCCTTAGTATCAAATCCAAAATCTTGATAGATATTTTTTACATGATGGTTATAATCCATCATCGTATTAGATTTTTCTGCTCCTGCTACTATTATTAAACTTTCAGTATCTGGTCTTTGAATGGCTAAGTTCATATCAATAAGCTCGAAAACCTCACTTACATTTTGCTTTTCCCACTCATTACCCATATAAAAATAATAACCAGAATCTCCATCTGAAACATAAACCAATTGGTTAAAAACTGTTTCCTTTAGTGTTTTTAATTCCTCACTACTAACCTTAGGAATTACGATATCATAATCATAATCAGCAAGTTGAACCACCATTGAATTATTGATTTTATCAATGTCATTTTCTAACAATGTGCTTTGTGCGTTAGCATTTAAGCTCAACCCAAATAAAGTAATCAAAAAGATGAACCCTATTAAAATATTTTGGTTAACTGGCTTCAATATGTTGTGATGCGTTTTCATAAGATTTATATTTATATTCAATGGAATTAAGGAGTCTTTGACTTTAAATTATACTCAAATATCACAATATTATGGGCTGTAAACATTAGGGCATTGCTGAAAATACAATTAGGTGATTTACGTAGTCCGCATGCTTTTCATTTTCTCAGTTCTCTTATTAATTTCATCCAATTGAAAAGGGTCCTAAGATTGTAGAGGAGAATCGTGATTTAAAGGTTTACAATTTCGATCTGATATTGCTTCTGATCTAATATCCGACACAGCTGGATTCTATAAGAATTTTGAACCATCCAAAAATAACTCATAAAAAAGGCGATGCTGCTAAAACATCGCCTTAATCGACCTATAAAAAAAAAACTATCACTATAAACCTATTCTTTCTCTATATTGATTGCCATTACATTATTTTGTTTTTCAAATCCGAAATCTTGATATATACCCTTTACATGATGATTATAGTCTAATAATGCAGTAGAATTTTCTTCTCCTGCAATTATTATCAAGCTTTCAGAACCAGGTTCTTGAATGGCTAAATTCATATCAATCAGCTCGAAAACTTCCCTTACATTTTGCATTTCCCATTCCGCACCCATGTAAAAATAATAACCTGAGGCCTCATCAGTAACATAAACCATTTGATTAAAAGATGCATCTTTCAAAGCATTTAATTCTTTACTACTAACTTTTGGAATAATGATATCAAAATCATAATCCGCAAGTTGAACTACCATTGAATTATTGATTTTGTCAATGTCATTTCCCAATAATGTACTTTGAGCATTTGCTTTTAAAGTTAAACCAAATAAGGTGATCAAAACGATTAACCCTATTAGAACATATTGCTTAACTGGCTTCAGAATATTTGGATACGTTTTCATGAGTCTTTGATTTTAAATTATACTCAAATGTCATAAAAATACCCTCTGCATACATTAGGGCAATGCTGAAATTGAATTTAGGTAATTTACGTACTCAGCTAACTCTAGCTGTATTTCAGCTAGAGGCTGAAATGGGTTAACCGTAGAGTTTCACTTAGGCTGATATTGAGGTCACATAGGATATCAGCTAAAGCTGATTATTATTTGATCATTCTCAAATTAATACTGGATTAAAAGACAGCAAACTTCTGATTTCTTGCGTCTAGGATAAGAATTTTATCCATAAATAGTTTATTTCCAATCATTCCACCCATGCCGCTAAAATACATTAGAAGATTTTGGACAATGGAAGTTCCTTCAATATATGTGACTGTATCAAGTGTAATTTCTTCCTCACCAAATTTGATTACGCCATTACTTGCTATGTTGTGTACTTTTAAGGTTTTCCCCCAGGAATTGGCTTGATAAGTTTGCTCCACTGTCCCTGAAAGCGCTAAATTCTCCCATTGATTTTTATTGGTGATTAATTCAAAAGCACTGCTCCCTGAATCATAATATAACTGAGTATACTCATCATTTACTTTTCCATTCAGCAACACTTTTCGCTTTTTAAATTCAAAATCCTGAATAGCATTTTCCTTAATTTCTTTAGGGAAGGCATTACAAAATCGAATAATATGCTGTTTAAAGTCAAACACAACTACCTTATGTTCCAAAATATCTGAACCTAGCGTTCCAATAATATTGGTTGCTGAAGGTTCCCAATTTATTGAGTTTCCATAATTTATTCTTTGTATGACTGGAATTGAAACCGAAATATCACCCAATTTAAATTGAAAAGGATCATTTTCATTTTCAATCCTTGAGTTTAAAAAAGGATGTTTTTGAATAATGGATTGAAGCGCTTTTTCATGAAAAAGAGTACTGTGTGCTCCCAAATCAAATTGCAAATAGAATGTGTTAGTTATTCCATCTAACTTTACTGGTAAAAGTAGGGCTGCATACTCACTATCTTGATTAGAAATCCATTTTATAGCAAGGTCATCTTGATGATTGGAAACCTTCAATTGATTTTCTGGAGGGGTAAATTTTTTATCAAAATAAAAGTAGCCAATTACTCCACTTATTAGCAATACAGCAAATAAAATAAATACGAATTTCCTCATTATACAAAGTTTTAAGATTTGATGTAAAACTGAGAAAATATAAGCTGAAGCTATGCGTCAAGTCTATGACAAAAATGTGACAATAGCAGAATAGCGGTTATAAAAGCTGATAAGTTACTTTTAACCGATTCAATATTCCATTACTTATCCATCTGGAGAACTTAAATATCATTAGAATATTAAAGCAATATCCTAGAATTAAAATCACTATTATTAATGAAAATGATAACTGAATTGAATTTTGAATAAAAGGACTTATTATGAGCAAAAGTGATAGCACTAAAGTCCATATGATCTGGAAATTTAGAATACTTTTACCAGCTTCATTAATTATTTGATCTTTATGATACTTACGCCATAGAATAAAAGGGAAAATAATATTCCCGAAAGGAATCACAATTACAGCTAAAGCAGAAAGATTGATAAGCTTTATGTGATCAATCTGCTCATCTGAAACTTGAGAAGGATTGCTTTTAAAATCTGCATGGCTTAGTCCAATAAATTCTGAAAGCACCTGCAAAGTATGTCCTTTGGGAATGGTCTGACCAGATTCAATTCGTTGAATAGTTCTTAATGACAAGCCTGTTTTATCAGCTAAGTCTGTTTGTGTTAATCCATTTTGCTCGCGAAAATCTTTTATCCTTTGCACTTTTTCAGGAAAATCATTCTTACAAAACCTGACAATCTACTTATTTGTAGTTTGACTTTTTTTAGATGCTAAAAATAAGCTGATGACAGAACCAAAAAGAAGTATAAATAAACTTGAAGCAAGGCCAATAGTTATTGCAACATTATCAAACAAAGGTTCTTCTTTGTTAATTCCTAAAATTATGAATGCAATAGAAGTTAATAAAAATAAAAATAGCATACCTCCTGCTATTCCAAAATAAGTCTGTTTAGTTAAATTCATATACTATGTTTTTAAAATTAAATTTATTAATGCAATTATCATTACTGTTTTCGTCATTAAAATGGAAGGCTGATAAATCAATTCTCCATTATCCTCAACTTAGCAAAAGTCAGCAGAAGTGTCTTCTCTCCAAAGTTCTCAAATTCAATAGTAGCTTTTCTATTAGCTCCTTGCACATCCATTTTCTTTACCTCCCCAAAACCAAACTTTGGATGCTCTACTTTCATTCCTGTATCTAAACTACGAGTATCACTAGGAGCAAAATCAGGAGATGGGGTATGTAATTTCTTACCTGGAGGAACTGCTTTTCGCTCGGTCTTTCTTTGAGCTACTAAGTTCTTGGCATACACACTGCTCCCACTTCCATTATTCAAATTGCCCATAGGTTCAGAGCGATTGAATTTCCTATCCACTTTTATATAAGCAGGATCTATCTCTTCAATGAATCGGCTTGGTTCACAGTTTTTCAACCTCCCAAAACGGTAACGGGTTAAGGCATAGCTCAAAGTGACTTTTTCCATAGCTCTGGTCAATGCCACATAAAACAACCTTCTCTCCTCTTCCAAGTCGGCTCGGCTGTTGAGCATCATCTGAGAAGGGAATAAATCCTCCTCCATTCCCACTATAAACACATGCTTGAATTCCAATCCTTTGGCAGAGTGGATAGTCATCAGATTCACATGGTCGTTATTGTCTTTATCCTCATTATCAGCATCCGTCAATAAAGCCACATCTGCAATAAAAGCTTCCAAAGATTTATCTTCCTGCTGCTCGTCATCCACAAATTCTTTGATGGCATTGAGCAATTCCTGGACGTTCTCGTAGCGGTTTAACCCCTCTATGGTTTTATCGTCATATAATTCCTTCAACAATCCACTTTGCTTTGCAATAAATGCGGCAGTATCATAAGCATCGGCTCTTTCCAGTCTTATTTTAAAAGATTTAATCAGGGTGACAAAATTATCCACTGCATTGGCTGCTCGATTTGGGAGCACTCTTTGGCTCTTTTGTAATACATCCCAAATTCCCAACTCATTTTCAAAAGCCGAAACTACTATTTTATCAACCGAAGAAGCCCCAATTCCCCTTTTGGGTAAATTGATAATCCTTCTGAAAGATTGCTCATCGTTATGGTTGATGGTAAATCGGAGGTATGCCAATAAATCCTTGATTTCTTTTCTTTGGTAGAAAGATAAGCCACCGTAAATTCTGTAAGGAATATTGCTTTTCCTCAAAGCCTCCTCCATCGCCCTTGATTGGCTATTGGTTCGATAGAGAATGGCAAAATCCTTATTTTCAAGCTTTTTGTTATTCTTGTCCTCAAAAATAGAAGAAGCCACCAGTCTGCCCTCCTCATTATCGGAAGTGGACTTTATCAGATGTACCAATTCGCCATCATCATTCTGCGTCCAGACATTTTTCTTAAGCTGGGCTGCATTTTTCAGGATAACAGAGTTAGCCGCGTTTACAATATTCTGCGTACTTCTATAATTCTGTTCTAATTTGATTACCCTCAAATCCGGATAATCTTTTTCAAAATTCAGGATGTTTTGAATATTGGCGCCACGGAAGGCATAAATACTCTGTGCATCATCCCCTACCACACAAATATTTTGATGAACAGATGAAAGTCTTTTGGTAATCAGGTACTGTGAAATATTGGTATCCTGAAACTCATCTATCATCACATATTTAAATCGTTGCTGATATTTATTCAATACGTCCAGATGATCGCGAAATAAAACGTTGGTGTTGAATAATAAATCATCAAAATCCATAGCCCCCGACCGAAAACAACGCTGGACATATTCCTTATAGATAGCGCCCATTTTGGGCTTTTGGGCTTGCTCATCCTCGGAAACATAGACTGAGTTGTTCATGTAGTTTTGCCAGGAAACCAGATTGTTCTTGGCTCCAGAGATTCTACTATAAACTACATTCTGCTTATAGACTTTATCATCCAATCCCATTTCCCGAACGATTGCTCTAATCAGAGATTTGGAATCTTCAGTATCATAAATGGTGAAATTGCTGGGATAGCCTAATTTATCTCCTTCTGCTCTTAAAATTCTGGCAAAGACAGAGTGGAAAGTTCCCATCCATAAATTACGGGCATCAGTTCCCACTATCTTTTCAATTCTTTCCCGCATTTCCTTTGCAGCCTTATTGGTAAAGGTCAAGGCCAAAATACTAAAGGGATCAACATTCTTAACTGTAATAAGGTGAGCAATGCGATAGGTCAGCACTCTTGTTTTCCCAGAACCAGCACCAGCAATGATCATGGTGGGCTTTCCAAATTCTCAACTCCTTCTCTCTGCGGGGGATTCAAATGACTTAAATAATCCATAAGGCAAATTTATAATCTAATTGCCAAGGAGCATTAAAAAGCAGTGGGAAATGTTAAAATTATTTTGAGTGTTATGGAAACTAAAATTACCTTAATTTCAAATAGTCTCATTATTTTAAGTAATGAAGATTCTTTTTTTGATCATCTTATCATAATTTTATTAACTTGATTAAAATATTTTCTCATTGAGCAAGCTTTACCAATATAATCCATTCTTACTTTGGTTTAAAAACACTGAAACTGAAAGAAAATTTAATCTTAGTAGTTTCAAAGACGATTTATATGCACTTCGTTTTGTAATTATTTTGGGCACAGCCCTGAGTATTATTTTTATTTTCGTGGATGTGATAAGGTATAAACCTGATATAGTTTCTATCGGTTTTCGAGGTGGAATGGCCTTAGTACTTTTAATATTAGGTGGGTTAACTTTTTTATTTAAACAGGAGAAATACAAATTAACTCAATACATGGGTATTTTGATTGCCTTGTTTATTTCTTCTATTTTCTTTTTGCATTATCATTTTAATGATGATCCGGCTTTCGATATTTTCCTTTCCAATATTCTAATGGTATTGATTTTCATTACCTCTACCATTATGGGGATGCGTTTTCGATTTGCGCTTTTGGTCAATAGTATCAATTTTATTGGTTATATTTTATATATAGAAAACATAAATTACTCAGCCATAGCGGAAAGGCAGATTTCACAGCTCTTTGTTATCTATATGGTGGGAATATTAGCTTCCTACTTATTGGATCGACAAAAAATGACTTCTTTCATCAATAAAAATGAATTAGATCTTGAAGTTAAAAAAGTAGATGAACTTAATAAAGTTAAAAACAAGCTCTTTTCTATCATTTCCCATGATTTAAGAGGCCCAATAGTTTCTTTAAAAGGAATATTAAGTTTGTATAAAAAAGGTGGAATAAGCGAAGAAGAATTTAAGCAACTAACCAACAATTTGGAAGGTGACTTAAATAGTTCATCTAACTTACTAGACAATCTTTTGGCATGGTCGAAAAGTCAATTGCAGGGATTAGAAATTAAGAAAACCACGATAAAACTAAATGACGAATTTCAAAATTTAAGGAATCTGTTTAGTTCACAATTAAAATCAAAAGGAATATCTTTCGAAATTAATATAGCAGATGATCAAAATATTTTTGTAGATAAAGAAACCATTCAAATTGTTTTTAGAAATATTATTTCGAATGCCATCAAATTTACTCCTCATGGTGGTAATATCAGTATTTCTTCTGAGCAGCAAAATAATAGGATAATTAAGCTAATCATTGCTGATTCGGGTGTTGGTATGCCACCCGAAAAATTAAAACAATTATTCCAAATTAGTAGAGATTCACTTATTGGTTCTTCCTCAGCTAATGGAGCAGGAATAGGTCTATTACTCGTTAAAGAATTTGTTGAATTGAACCAGGGAGATGTTTCCGTTGAAAGTTCAATTGGAAATGGGACTTCATTTAAGGTTTTGTTACCTGCAAAATAACCCTGGGAACTTTTTCACTTCAAAAAGCTTTTTAAAATCATTTCAATTCTATTGAGGCAAATCCATCAATTAAAATTAATTTTGCAATATGATATTAATAGGTAATGCAGTCATCACAGATGACATTAAGGATAAAAATTTTGTTTGTAACATTGAAAAGTGCAAAGGAGCATGTTGTGTTGAAGGCGATTTGGGAGCTCCCCTAACGGAGGAAGAATTGCCCATTATGAAGGAAATTTATCCTAAAGTAAAGCCCTATTTATCAGCTGAAGGCATTAAAGCCATAGAAGAACAAGGTGAATATATTGAAGATTGGGAAGGCGATTATAGCACTACCACCATCAATGATAAGGAATGTGCCTATGCAACATATGATGATAAAGGGATTTTGAAATGTGGCATTGAACAAGCTCATAATGATGGGAAAATCGATTTTCTAAAGCCTATATCCTGCCATTTATATCCAATACGGATTACAAAATACGATGAATATGATGCACTAAATTACGATAGATGGGAAATTTGCAATCCTGCCTGTGATTTTGGAGAAAAACTGGGTGTTCCTCTATACAGATTCTTGAAGGATGCCTTAATCAGGAATTACAGCAAAGAATGGTATGAAGAACTAGTTAGAGAAATTGAATCTGATAATTCAAGTAATTAAATATTTAAATTGGGTAACTTTACTGTGAAAACAGTACCTTTTTCAATTTTTGATTTTACTTGAATTTCTCCTTTTACTTTTTGAATGGTCTCTTTTACAATATAAAGACCTATGCCAGTTCCTTTGCTATTATTGGATGCTCTAAAAAACATATCAAATATTTTTTCCAGATATTGATTATCAATTCCTAAACCGTTATCTGAAATTTTAACGACAGCTTTTTCTTGATCTACCTTAATTTCTATTTCTACTTTAGGATTATCAATATAAGGATTGAAATAACGAATCGAATTGGAAACAAGGTTGTTGAAAATGACTTTTATCCTTCTTTTATCGGAATAAAATTTGACATCAGATCCAATTTTTAATCGCTTTTCAATCTTGTCATAATTTTCTAAATATTGATAATTATCTAAGGTATCCTGTACTATTTCTTCGAAATCAATAGGCTCAGCTTTTACTTCCTGCCTTGCATTTCTAGATAAATCAACTATATCCTTAATGAAATCATCTAGCTTATTAATGCTTTTATCTACTAAATCTAAATAATGAGCTAATTTATCTTTGTCATTTTCATTTTTAGCTAAATTGATCAAACCCTTTACGGAACTAAGAGGAGCTTTTAAATCATGTGAAGCACTGTAAACAAAACTATCTAACTCAGTATTCAATTTCTTTAATTCCCTATTTTGTTTTTTAAGTTTCTCTTGTGCACTCTTAATGGCAGAAACATCCCTAATAGCGCCATCAAAATATTTAGCGCCTTCCTCATCTTCACTTACCATACTGCTGATCAATCCAGTAAATATTTCTCCATTCTTTTTGCGAAACTGTACTTCTACATTGGTTACTTCTTTCTTTTTAATTAAAAGATTTCCTAACCGCTCTCTGTCCTCAGGGTTAGCATAGAGACTATTCAATTTACTGTGATGATATAGTTCTTCTTTTGAATCAAAACCAAACATTTTAACGAAGGCTTCATTAATAAAAATCAACCCCTGATCATGTGTACTTCTGTAAATTGCCTCAGAAATATTTTTATTTACTGAAGCAATAATTCGTTCATTGCTTTTGATTCTTTCTTTGACTTCAAAACTCTCCGTTATATCATCCGTGATGCACACAACTCCGCTTATATGTTTATTTACCTCAACTGGAAAAATCTTTGAATCTACCACTTTATTAACCTTCCCATTCTCTTTGTAAAAATCGCGATAATTCTCTTCCTTTCCACTTAGTGCTAAGTTTATGCGCTTTATTGTATTATCATATTGAGATGCTAATTCGTTTTGCTCCAATAAATTCATACCTACCTCAGGTGAGATACCATAATGCCGCTTTACATGATGATGGAATTTATTATTAAATGCCAAAAGATTAAAATCAGCATCAACCATCCAGACAACAGATTCAAGACTATCGAAAATTGCTCTCAAACTGGCCTCTTGATATAAAACCTCCCCAACTTGAAATTGAAGTTGATTATAAAAGTTATCTTTTAATTCCTCTAGCTCTTTGTTTAGCTCTTTGAAATCGTTAATAATTGTATTTATTAAGGCGTAAATTGGTTTTAAGCTATCCTCACCATCAATTTTCATCAATTTGGTATCTTTACCTTTCCAGCTTAAATCATTGAGGGTTTCGATTAAGGAATTCGACTCTTTTTCAATTTTATCTTTACTCCCATTCTGCTTAGCCTTTAATTCCTTAATCTCATAAATTAATTCTTTTCTAGTGAGAGAATGTAGATAATCGTCCGAAAACGGATCAGGTTTCTTTCCATTTATGGCATAGTCAATAGCTAATTGGGGATTACTTACTTTTTCAACACCTACTAGATTTTCGGGTTTATGAGTCTCGTATAAATCAATTATGACTTTACCCACCCCATCATAAATAAATAAAAATTCCGACCAATATTTCCGGAATGATAGGTCAAAAAAATGAATCTCTTCTCTTGCAGAGGACGGAATACTATCCAATTGAGAAGTATCCATAATAAAGATTAACTTTTCTCCATTTTTCAAACGGGCTACCTCTTGTAGATTTTTAAAAAAAAATTGTGATTTATCACCATCTACTTGTCCTATCGTAATTGCATATAAAATACTATCCTCTATAAGTAGATAATAACAATTGAAGTTATTGTAAACGGTAATGTTTAAACTCTCTATAAGCTCGTAATTAAGCTTTTGATTATCAAGAAAATTTATTATTTGCTTTAAGTATTCCGTATTCAATTGAATGCCGCTTTATAAGATTTTGTCTAACTTATTATAATATAAAAATATACAAAATTTTATTCAGATAATGGACTGAACGCTTCAATTATAGTTAATGTAGGATATGTTGAAAATTAAATTAAAATGTTAGTCAATTTACTAGAAAAGAATATTCCATTTAGGACTTAAATATAAAAAGCCCGAATTAAATTATTAATTCAGGCTTATTTCTTCACAAGGAGTGTTAAGATTATTTCTGAAATCCTCTTAACTTAATTTCGGTTAGTTTTCTTTTAGTGTCCATTGGGAAGTCACCTTTCATCATCCAATCATAATAACCCGATTCCTTTTTCAACACCAATTCTACAGCTTGTCCTTTATGCTTTCCAAAATTAAAAACTTCTACCCCATCATCATTAAAGACAAATCTTCCTGCCAAATCTACCATATTATCGTTGGTGATTTGATGTAAGGTTTGTACATCATTTTCAATTGTACCTATCACCTTTCCCTTTAAATCCTTTAAACTTTCACCTTCATATCTTTTGATCTGTGCATCTAAAACTTCTAAGGTAGCCAAAGTATCAGCCTCCGCAGAGTGCGCATCTACTAAGTCTTTTCCGCAATAAAATTTATAGGCAGCAGTTAAAGTTCTCTTTTCCATCATATGGAATATCTTCTGGGCATCTAATAATTTTCTTTTGGAGATATCAAAATCAACATCTGCCCTAAGGAACTCTTCCACTAAAACGGGTACATCAAATTTTAAAATATTAAAACCTGCTAAATCACAACCATGCAAAAATGCAGATAATTCTTTTGCTACAGATTTGAAAGTAGGTTTATCCTTAACATCCTTATCATAGATACCGTGAATCAAACTAGTTTCAATTGGTATTGGTCTTTCAGGATTAATCCTTTCTGTATTTTTGATGATATCCCCACCTGGCATCACTTTAACGAAAGAATATTCTACTATTCTATCATTTACTACATTGGTTCCGGTTGTTTCCAAGTCAAATATGACCAATGGATTTTTGAGTTTTAAAAACATATTTTATTTAACTAAATTTTGAGCGGTTTCTTTAAGGTCTAAATTTCCGAAATGTCCTGAACTTAAAAATGCAAAAGTGGATACCTTTCCCTTTTGGTTGTCCAGTGCATTTTTCAATTCATTTTCATCATCAAAAAACTTTAAATCAGCATTATTAAAAGCTTCTTTAAGGTCGGATTCATTTAACTTATTATCTCCATCAATTTTCAGGTTTGCAGGATTTATGTAAATAAATGCTACATCAGCATGCTTAAAGGTGTCCTTATATTCCTTTAAGAACTCCTTATCCAAACTGCTGAAAGTGTGTAATTCATAAGCTATACAAATTTTACCATGTTTGAATTGGTGATGTAAAGCATTAACAGAGGCTTTTAGCTTTGAAGGTGCGTGGGCATAATCTTTATAAACCCTCACATCATTATTTTCAGCCAGTAATTCCAATCTGTTTTTGGCTCCTTTAAATGAGGTGATTGCAGCGTAGAATTTATCAGCAGGAACTCCTAAAAGATCACAAACTTCTTGAGCGGCTTTAATATTTTGTAGGTTATGCTTACCAAAAACATTGATTTTTACATTTCCATGATCTTTTGTTTTCAGATAAGTTACACCATCCTTAATCTCAGCATCATGGGCAGCATAAGGAAGTTTACGAACATCCTCTCTTTCTTTTGCACCCACTATATTGGCAAGATTATCTTCTTCGCAATAAATCAATGAACCCGCTTTAGGTGTTTTATCAGCAAACAAATCAAACTGCTTAGTATAATCCTCAAAGGTTGGGAATACATTTTTATGATCCCATTTGATTCCTGAAATCACCCCAATATGATGGTCATATTTCAAAAACTTAGGCTGAGGGTCTAATTTTGAAGCCAAATATTCATCTCCTTCTATGATGATGATGGCTGCATCAGAAATTTGAACTGTCAAATCAAAGCCTTCAATTTCTGCACCTACTAAATAATCAAAACTCTTTCCTGCCGATTTTAAAACATGCATTATCATAGCCGTGATGGAGCTTTTACCATGGCTACCTCCTACTACTATTCTTTGCTTATTGGCTGAAACTTCTCTGATAAATTCAGGAAAAGAAAAAATTTGCAGACCTAATTCCTGGGCTTTTTTCAATTCAGGATTGTCTTCTTTGGCATGCATCCCTAAAATAACTGCATCCAAATCCTTATGAAGCTGATCGATTTTCCATCCAATGGATGGATTTAATCCGGCAGTTTTTAATTTTCCAGCTGCAGGCTCATAAATTTCATCATCAGAACCTGTAACTTTAATATTTCTTTTGTGAAGGGCTAAAGCGAGATTATGCATCACGCTGCCCCCTATTGCTATAAAATGTACTTGTTTAATTTGATTTAAATCCATTGGGTTTGTATTAGATTATCCAAAAATAGAATAAAGTTTATGCCGTGGCAAATTATCTCATGTTTTTAGATGTTGATAAGCTGTGGATAAGTTGTCGGAAACTTGGTCGGTTTTCGCTAAAGATAAAGAAAATAATAATTTAGCTTTGTTAGCTTTTGAAAATACAAATTAAGTAGGGGAACATATGGAATCAAAGAAATCATCCGCATTGAGAATAGGTAATAAAAACAAAAAGCTTGATATAAGCGAGAATATGGGGAAAATGCCCCCTCAAGCGGTTGAATTGGAAGAGGTCGTATTAGGTGCCTTAATGCTGGAAAAAGACGCATTAACCAATGTTATTGATATCCTAAAGCCCGAAAGTTTCTATAGAGAAGCCCACGAAGAAATTTATAAAGCCATCGTTCAACTTTTCAACAATTCGGAACCTGTTGATTTAATGACGGTTACGAATCAGCTACGAAAAAACGGAAAATTAGATCTGATTGGTGGTGCTTATTATATTACTTCCCTAACCTCAAGAGTAAACTCAGCAGCCAATATTGAATATCATGCTAGGATAATTGCAGAGCAAGCCATCAAAAGGCAGTTAATTAAAATTTCTCGCGAAATTCAAGAGGATGCATATGAAGACACTACCGATGTTTTCGATTTGTTGGACAAAACCGAGCAGGAATTATTTGATGTCACCAACTCCAACATCAAAAAGAATTATGCGGATATGTCTTCTTTAATGAAGCAAGCATTTGTGGAATTAGAAGAAAGAAGAAATCATACCGATGGATTAACAGGTGTCCCTACAGGATTCTCCGCGCTTGACCGAGTTACTTCAGGCTGGCAGAAATCAGATATGGTGATTATAGCGGCTAGGCCAGGTATGGGGAAAACTGCATTTATAGTTTCAGCGCTAAGAAATGCCGCTGTGGACTTTAAACAACCTGTTGCCATCTTCTCTTTAGAGATGTCTTCTGTGCAGTTGGTCAACAGATTAATTTCATCAGAAGCTGAATTAGATTCTGAAAAAATTAAAAAAGGTGATTTAAAAGATTACGAATGGCAACAGTTGGTGCATAAAACGGCCGCTTTAACAGAAGCTCCGATTTTCATAGATGACACCCCTGCCCTATCCATTTTGGAATTAAGAGCGAAATGTAGAAGGCTGAAACAGCAACATGATATTCAACTTATTGTAATTGACTATTTACAGTTGATGTCTGGTGATACTTCCAAATCAGGTGGCGGAGGTGGAAACCGTGAGCAGGAAATTGCCTCTATTTCCCGATCATTAAAGAATATCGCCAAGGAGTTGAATGTACCGGTAATCGCGCTTTCTCAGTTAAGCCGTGCGGTAGAAACCCGTGGTGGAGATAAAAGACCACAACTTTCCGATTTGAGGGAATCAGGATCTATTGAGCAAGATGCGGATATGGTAATGTTCTTGTATAGACCAGAATATTACGGCATTACAGAAGATGAAAACGGAATGCCAACTTCCAATGTAGGTGAAGTGATTATTGCCAAACACAGAAATGGTTCTTTGGAGACTGTGCCGTTGAAATTTATCGGTCGATTTACTAAATTTTCAGATCTTGATGCACCAGGAAGTGATAGCGGTGTTCCGGGTTATGGAACAACTTTCCCTTCTCAAGCAGGCGTTCCTTCTGATTTTGATGATGCGCCTAGTGCAGTTACTTTGCCTAGTAAAGCAACAGGAAAAGACAATCCTCAGGATTCAGATGAAGCTCCGTTTTAATATAATGCTTTTTACCCTGATTTTAAACCACTAACAATTTTTATTAGTAATTCGTATATTTATATCATGAGTAGAGAAGAAGTAAAGACAGCGATTAACGAAATGTTAGAAAATATTCCTGAGGAAGCTTTGCAGGATGTGTTTGATTATTTGAAGTCTGTACAAGACAAATCATTAGCATCAATCACATTATCAAAAAACCTTAGAACTATCTTGAAGGACGAACCAAGAGCTTTTAGAAAGATTGGCAAAATGATTTCCGAAAAAGAAGCTATTGAAATTCATTCCATATTAATTGACAGATTTGGTGGCTCAAATGGTATAAGAGATAAAGAATTATTGAACTCTGCTTTAAATCGTCCATACCAAACATTTGACGGTAAAGAATTATACCCAGAAGTAATTGATAAAGCTGCTGCAATCCTAGAAAGTATTGTTAAAAACCATCCTTTTTCAGATGGTTACAAAAGGGTTGGCTCAAAAAACACTCAAGGTAACATTTGCTTAATGCTTATAGCAAATAATGATGCAAGAAGAAACGATTTCTAAAAAACCAAAAGAAGAAAAAGACAAATATGAAAGCACTGATTATAGCAGACAATAATCAATTAAAATTTATAGATAAAGAAACTCCACAGCCCAAGGGAAATGAAGTTTTGGTCAAAATCAATGCGGTGGCGCTAAACCACAGAGACCAATTTATAAGAGAAGGGAAATATCCAGGAATCAGACCTGGAACTATTTTAGGCTCAGATGCTTGCGGTACAGTAATAGAAACTGGAGCGCAAGTAGATGTGGTTTGGATAGATAAAGAAGTCCTCATCAATCCAAATGTAGGTTGGGGCGATAATCCAAAAGTTCAATCATCTAACTATCACATTTTAGGAACACCATCCGATGGATTATTTTGTGAATATGTGGCAATTGATGCTAAAAAAATAGCTGAAAAACCAGCTCATTTAAGGTCCAGAGGCCGGGGCAGCACTTCCATTAGGTGGAATGACCGCATACAGAGCACTATTTCATCATGGGAAATGTGAAAAATCAGAAAACGTATTGATTTCTGGAGTTGGAGGTGGTGTAGCTCAATTTGCCTTTCAGTTTGCTCTGGCAAAAGGTGCCAATGTATATGTAACCTCCAGCGATGAAACAAAAAGAACCAAGTCCATTGAATTGGGAGCAAAGGATGCCTTTGATTATAAGGACGCAGATTGGGTGAAAAAAGCAAAAGAAGCATCAGGAGGTTTTGATTTAGTGATTGATAGCGCTGCTGGTGATAGCATAAACAACCTTATTAAACTAATGAAACCCGCAGGAAGAATTGTCTTTTATGGAGCGACTCAAGGCAAGCCCCAAAACCTGGATGTGCACCGCATGTTCTGGAACCAAATTACCCTTCAAGGCAGCACCATGGCGAATGATGATGAATTTAAAGCCATGATTGCCTATGTAAAGAAAAATAGAATTGAGCCTATTATAGATTCTGTTCGCCCATTTGATGAAATTGTGGATGCATTTGATAAAATGAAGGATGGGAAGCAGTTTGGGAAGTTGGTGGCTAGAATGTGATTTCATCAAATTGAAATTAAATTTAAATGTACTACTATTGAATAAAATACCTAAATAAACTAGATTATTTTGCTCGTAGTTTCACCGCCAACAATGGAAAAAAGAAAAACACCCCTATCATGGAAAATATTAATCCACCTATGGTGCCAACGGCTAAAGAAAACCAGAATACCTCATTTTGCCCGCTCATCACAAAAGGGATCAAACCAAAACAAGTGGAGAAAATGGTCAGTAAGATGGGGGCTGCTTTAGTGCTTACTGATTTAAGAAAAGCTCTACTATTCTGTACTTTTCTATTTCTAAAATCATATAAAATGTAAATCCCTGCATTTACCGTTAAGCCACCTAACATCACGAAAGCGGCATAACCACCTTGGTCAAAATAAAACTCGAACCAACCAAAAGTGAGGAATAAACCAATAAAAGAGAGCGGAATCAAAAGCAAAATATAGAATGGTAACTTAAAGCTTTCAAATAAAATACTGCAAATAAAAAATATGGCGACTATCAATAATAGCAATAAAGAATATTGCTTTTTGGCATCATCCGAGCCCCAGCTAAAAGATTGCTTTTCTGCGCTATACCCTAAAGGCTTTGTTTGGTCATAAGTTGTTAACACCTCATCCAGATATTTACTACCAAAGCGGGAAGAGCCATAATATTCAAAGCTCAAAACCCTTATATAACTTCTATTTTTCTTATAGATCGCATTGACGGTATTTTCCAACTTCAATTTGCTTAAATTGCCTGTAGGAATTCTTTTTCCAGCATAATCCAAGCTGTATTGTTCTAAAGCAAATTTATTGAAGTTATCGGCCTGAGCTGAAGCTAAAACAACCGGAAATTGCTCTCCACCAATGGGCAAATAAGCAGTTGCTCCATTAGCCGGGGCATGCATTCGAATGGCATTGGTGAAATCCGAGAGACTGATATTGTGAAAAGCCAGTTCCTTTAAATCCGGTCGGATGATGTATTCCTTACTTTTCTGGTCACGCCAGCTCATCCTTTCATTGGTATTCACTTCTTGAATTCGAGGATGTTCCAACAACATCTCAGCCAATTTATCGGCCTGATTCTCCAGCTCAAAATAATTATAGCCTTTTAAAGCCACCCTGAAAGATGGAATTTGATCACCAGAGCCAGTAGAAAAGCCCTGCCCTACTCCATAGACGCTCCAATTAACCCCACTCCAATTCGTACTTCTGGAAGAAAGTCTGGCTTTAAGTTGATAGGGAAAAGCTGATTTTTCATATTCTTCTTTAAAAATGATTTCAATACTCCCGTATTGCCCGGAATAAATTTGGGTAGTGAAAATATCTATTCCTTCTTGCTTGAGTAGAAAATTCTCAAAATCCTGCATAATAGTATTCATCTGCTCCAGCGTATTGCCATAAGGTAATTTTCCATTGATATAAAGCCGTGTTTTTTCATTTTGCCTGTAGCTGGAGCGCTCATAGACATTGCGGACAAAAAGTCGCAAACTACCCCCCAGCCATTTATCGGAAATCGGTCGGATATCATCCTGATAAATATCAGAACCAATGACTTTATTGTACCATTCGTGATCCTCCCATTTTGCTGGGAGCATAAAAACAGGCAAACCAAAAGCCAGTAAAAGCAAAATGAAAAAGGTCTTTCGGTATTTGGCCGACCAATGAATGGCATTGGAATATCGGTTAAACCAGCGCACTTTTCTGCGCAATTGCTTCATGGAATTACCCTTTCTGAATTGATTTTGAGCGGTAAACAGCAATGTATAAAGTGATGGAGTAAAAAATAAAGCAACCAATAAAGATACGCCCAATAACAAAGCCACTACTTTGGAAAAATCCACCAGATTCATTTTCTGTTCTTCCGGCAAAAGGAAAACCAATAATAAAGCAGCAATAGTCGTTAAAGAAGCCGCCAAAAGTGCCAAGAACAGATGTCTGTTTTTGTATTTATGGATATGGTCGATCATCACAATGGCATTATCGACTATTAAGCCAAAGGAAATGGTCAAACCTGCCAGTGAATAGAGGTGAATTTCAATATCCAAGGCCCAAACGCCAATGATGGATAAGGAAACATTAACCAAGATCCCAGCAAAAAGCACCAATAAATAGCGCCAATTTCGGTTGATCAGAAATATGAAAAGAATAAGAATGCTTATGGAGAGAATGGAGCGCTCGTAGAGTTTATCCAGTTCTTTTTCCAGATATTCGGTATCATCGTAAACTAAACGGAGCGCCACGCCTTCCGCCAAATTATCTTCGATTTGATTTAATCGAGATTTTACTTCTCTGGCTAAATTGATGCGGTTTACTCCCTTCCGAGCCTCCACTACAAGCGTTACAAAGTTTTTGCCATTGATTCTGTAGTACCTATTGGCTTCCTGCTCCTCTAAATTAATATTCGTCAAATCTTTCAGCCTATAACTCTTACCTGATTCTTTTAGGTTAATTTTCAATTCGCCTATTTGCTGAATATCATCAAACCTTTGATCTAGCACCAAAACATATTTTTCATTGCCCGCACTTTGTGCCAAACCGGGATAACGCAACTGACCGCTTTGTTGTAAAACCCTTCTTAAATCGCTGGGATTTAATCCATAGGCTTCCAGTTTATCGGGATGAAAATTGATACTGATTTGTAAATTATTGGCACCATAAACGGGCAAAGCTTCAATGCCTGCAATATTTTGCAAAGGCTTTACAATGGATTCCTGCGCAATTTCTTTAATTCTATAGGATGCGAAAGGCCCTCGAACCGTATATCGTAAAATGGTTTTGCTTTCTTCATCCTCCTCATCTCCCCCACTGCTTTGCAAAATGGGATAGCTCACTTTCTCATCCAATTGCGGATAAACCTGCCGAATTAAAGTGGCCACTTCAAAACGTTTATAGGCTAAATCTGCATTTTTAGAGAATCTAAGAGTGATATTTCCACTTCCATAGCGAGATTGGGAATTAAGCTCATCTAAATCCCTCAGCTGAGAAAGAATATTTTCCAATGGAGCGGTAGCAAGTTTCTCCACCTGCGTAGGGTCTGCATTTCGCACTCTAAATTGCAGACTGATCTCAGGCGTCTGATAAGTAGGGTTCAGGTTGACTGACAGTTTTGGAATAAGCGCCAATCCCATTAAACTGACGACTAAAAACGCAATTATAATTCGAAATGGGGTCATGCGGTAAAGATAGGAAATATTGGGGGATGAGGAAGAATAAAACTATATTTTTAGGTTGGTTATTGAAAATCCACCTCCCATTTTTCTGAAATTTTAAAACTACCTCATCCAAAAAATAAAGTGAATCAGATTATAATATTATTTGAAGAATTTATAATTAAGAATATGTTATCAACCTAGACAATAGGAATAAAATGTTTATAGTTCTTTCAATGCTTTCTTCAATGCTAATGGCAAATTATAAACCCCATAATAATGGTAAATAATCTTATTTTGATCATTATCGACCAGATAGATTGCAGGTTCAGAGATAAGCTTTCCTATCTGGAATTTTGCGAGTTCTCTTGAACGAACGGATGAAATAAAACTCCAATTGAAATTGGTTTCCTCTTTGAAGGAAGTCAATTCGTTTTCCGGTTCACTGAACATGCAAACAAACTGCACATTTTTATATTCATTTTTCAAACTATTCAGACTTTCAATCTGCCCCCTATCGATTAAGTCTTTTCTCCCAGTAAAATAAATAAGAGAATATTTCTTATCCGTATCGTCAGAAGATATTTTTTGGTCATCTAAAGTTTTATAAGAAAATGATTCAATAAATTTAATTTTATTTGGGTTGTAAGCTTTATAAATCACATAGAGTAGTTCTTTTGATTTACCCGCTGAGTTCTCAGCACTAATTTTAAAATCATAGGCTCCAACATCTTCAACATTGAACTCATAATGATTTTGTTTCTTTACCAGATCAATCTCCGATGGAGCATTTTTTAAATTAATATTACCACCAAAATTTAGACCCCCGGCAGGAAACAGCCAATATTTGCCTTCCACCAAAAAAACCTTAACATTTCTATCATTGTGATTAAAGGAAGAATGATGAAAATCCATGGAATACAAACCCATTACACTCTTATACTCAGATTCATCAAAATCCTTTACCTGAACAGATTGACTAAAAGAATAAAAACTAAATTTGATAATGCATAAAAGAACTAAAATACTAAAATTCATAATTCGGGTAATTCAAACTTTACAAAATTTCCATTTTCATCATCGGCTAAGGCATAGATTAAGCCTTCTTTTTCATTCACATGAGAATACCTTATAGGTACATCTAATTCCAGTTTTGCAATATGTTCTCCCTCCCATGAAATTACGTGGATTTCTTGAGCGTATTGAGTAGCATTAGGGTCACTATTTGCAAATTCCCCAATATAACTGGCATAAATGTAATCTTCAGTTGTTTGAGTCCATCTATAGGCTAAAAATTCATCCTTATTATCCCTGTAAGAAATTTTATCCGGGCCTTGAACTATGATAGTTTCTCCTGTCTCCCCGTCCACTATCTGAATAATATCATAACTAAAATAAGAAGCGACAAATCTATTTTGTGAGGGATGTTTGTTATTGATATAATAATATTGTTGAAATTTATCAAATAAAATGATAGGATCTTTATTATCAAACCATTTGCCTAACGTATCTAAGACTTTATTCTGATTAAATGTCACTAATAAATCATCCGTTTGATCCAACTGCCTTGTAATAAAAGTGCTGTCATTTAGGGGTTGAAAGAAAACTACTGACAAATCTTGAGGGTGATTAATGATAGCGGGTTTGTAAGCATCATTTTTCAAGGCTTTGTTTACTTCAAACTCTTTCAGATTAAGACTAACATAATCCGGAATAATAATTCTATTAGAATTCTTTTTCCAATAAAATGGGCCGGGCGAGCCAACTTGAAAAGGTGCATCACCAATATTTCCAAATTTACCGATTATCTTATTAGTTTTTAAGTCGTAAACATGAAACAAGGTATCGATTGCATATCCATCTAATATAATTAAAGTATCACTTGAAATATCAAATTGATATCCCTTACCGTAAAAATGGGGATTCAAGCTTATAATTTCACTTTTAAGCTTAGTTTTTATCGACCCACCTTGTTCATTTAGATTAGGGTTAGAGCATCCAAAGACTGCAAAATATATAAATATGATAAATAAATATTTCCTATTATAAACCATTGTATAGACCATTAAATATGCTGTACCAATAGACCATAACCTGCTAGTGGTTTAATGATACAGCAATAAAACATATTTATCCCTCTAATTCTTTTACTGGATCAGAGCTGGTAGAACATAAAGTAACTTGTTTGTGATTAAACAGATTTCCATTACACAATCTGCAAAAATACCCATCCCATTGATAACAAGTGCCACCCGTTTGTGCATATGATTTACTATAATCTGCACTGCTCACTGCTATTAAGGATAGCAGTGACAATCCGAAATAAAATACTTTCTTTTTCATAATAAATAAGTTTTAGTGTTTAAAATAAATTAAAAATCAAACTCAGCTATTACTAAATCATGGAAACAAACCTTCCTTGAACTACCAAAGGCCTAATAAGGTGGGACAAGTCAAATTTCTTCACTCTGTATGTTTTCCTCAAAACAGCTTGTGCTAGCGGGGGCTGTTCTGAATCAGTCACTACATTTTATAGTTTTACTGAGTTGATATTACAATGGTAATCATAAAAAGAAAAAAAAAACCAAACTTATTACATTAATTTTTTAGTTAAACTATTAATTTATTAAGAAGTTTATATTGACATTAAAATATTACAACTATAGTTCTATAAAATCATAAACACCTTATATTCATTAATTTACAAGTTAATAAGGTGACTTCTAGAAATATAAAGACCTTCTTTTCCTATAAAAATATTGTTTGGGATGTCAATAATTATCAAATATGACTTCATTCATTACATCCATAATCGCAAAGATTCTAATTATTAATAGAATAATGAAATGACTTAAACTCAAGCAAAATTTTTACTAGTTTTAATCTAATTTCTTTTGATATTAAACTACCAAAGTAGTAGTTTTATGTTTGAACCAAAATTAATATGTCAAAAAAAATATTTTTGCTCTTTATATCTATTGTTTACTGGGCTTGTAATAGCGGAGAAAAAATAGATGAAAAAACCGCAACTGAGAACATTAAAAACACGCCACCCAATACGATGGTGAAGGTGGATACAGCTGTTACAGCTCCCTTCTATTTATTGATTGAAAGCTCCGGAAAGGTAAAAGCCCATAAGGATGTACAAGTTTTAGCTGAAACTTCCGGTACTATTCAACATGCCAATGTCAAATCAGGACAGAAAGTTAAAGAGGGTGAAGTTTTGGTTCGCTTAAATCCTGAGGAAGCACAACTGCAATTGCAGTCTGCGGAAATCAACTATGAAAAAGCCAAACTTGAATTTGAAAATAGTTTAATAGGCTTTCCGAAATTATTGGCTCAGGAAAATCCTGAAAAAGATAGTCTTTATCAGAAACTGAAAATAGGGAGCGGTTTGCAAGAAAGCAATATTCAGCTGAAAGAAGCCAAAATAGCATTGCAAAAAACCATGATTCGAGCGCCTTTCTCAGGTACTTTATATGATGTAAAAGCTTTTAGAGGAAAACATATTAATTCAGGAGATGAATTATTTTCCGAGTTTAACCATCGCCTTCTGGTAGAAGTCAATTTATTGGAATCTGAAGCCTTAAACCTAAAAGAAGGCATGCCAGCCGAGATTCGCAACCCAGCTATGGACAGTAATTTTCAAGGGGAGGTTTTCAGTGTAAATCCCAATGTAGATGAAAACGGATTAGTGCAAACTCATATACTAATCAAAGGCGAACACGCCCTTTGGCCTGGCATGAACGTGGAAGTGGAAATCAAAATTCCAAAAGGGGAAAGATTGCAAGTGCCCAAAAGTAGTTTGGTATTACGATCAGGCAAACCTGTAGTTTTTTCCATAGAAAAAGATCTAGCCAAATGGAATTATGTGGAATTCGGATATGATAATGGCAAAATGGTGGAAATCACAGATGGCTTGAAAGCCGGAATGCTAGTGATTACCAATAACAATTTGCAATTGGCGCATGATGCCCCTATCAGTATTCAAAATTCGGATAACTAATGACCCGCTATTTCATCCAAAGGCCCATAGCTGTCATCATGACCTTTGTTGCGCTCATTGGATTGAGCGTATTGGCCTGGTTGAACCGACCTGTTTCCCTCCTACCGGATATCGATGTACCAGAAATGGCCATTCGAGTGGATTATGCCAATGCCTCACCCGAAGCCATAGAAAACAATATTCTCAAACCCATGCGAGAATCTTTGGCTACTATGCAAGGATTGTCTAATTTACAATCTACCGCTTCTAACGAAAATGGATTGTTGCGCTTGCGATTTAACTATGGACAAAGAATGGATTTGGCTTTTGTGGAAGTCAATGAGAAAATTGATAGGCTAACTGACCAATTTCCTGAAGATATGTCACGCCCGAGAGTGATAAGAGTGAATTATACTGATATTCCGATTGCAAAAATTCAGTTGATTCCCAAGGATGCTTCCAATATTGTGGAAAGCTCTCGATTGGCAGAAAATGTAATTAAAAAGCGAATCGAGCAAATAGAAGGCATTTCACTAGTCGATTTAAATGGGACCGTGGATGAACAAATCAAAATCATCCCAGACTTAAAAGCCTTAGAAAGAGCAGGACTTGAAATTGAAGCCATTTCTAAAGCGATTCAATCTGCCAATCAGGAATTAGGCGGAGTGGAAGTAAAAGATGGACAATATCAATATTATATGCGCATGGCGGGAAGGTTGAATAATGCAGAAGACATTGCGCAAATTCCTGTTAAAATTAATGAAGAAAAGTATATTCCGATTCATGATTTGGCAGAAGTAAAAACTGCTGAGGAAAAAGTGAGCGGTTTTCATTTTTTCAATCAGAATAGAGGCATAGTGATGAATATCCATAAGCAACCGCAAGCGGTGATGACTGAACTGATGCCTGAAATTGAAAAATCCATAGCACAATTTAAAAAAGATTACCCGACTTTGGATATCGCTATTACGCAGGATCAATCCATTTTCCTGAAAGCAGGAATTAACAATTTGCAAGGCAGTTTGCTTTTCGGTGGACTCTTTGCTTTTGCAGTGCTCTTCCTTTTTATGGGTTCTTTCCGTTTGCCCGTCATTATGGGAATTAGTTTGCCCCTATCGCTTATTTTATCTTTTCTTTTCTTTGAAATATTTGATTTAAGCATCAATATCATTTCTTTAAGTGGTTTGGCTTTAGGTTTAGGAATGTTGATAGACAATGCCATTATCGTTCTGGAAAACATCAGCCGAAAACGCATGGAAGGCCTTAATTTGATGGATGCTTGTGTGGCTGGAGTAACTGAAGTGCAGGGAGCTTTAATCAGTTCGGTTTTGACTACCTTGGCTGTATTTGTCCCTTTAATTTTCTTAAATGGCGTAAGTGGAGTGCTATTTTTCGACCAAGCCGTTTCGGTAGGCATTATTTTGTCAGTTTCTTTAGGGGTTTCTTTTGTACTGCTCCCCCTACTCTATCGTCTTTTCTTTGAAAAGAAAAAAGATTTTAAAAAAGAGGATAGTCGGTTTTTCAAAAGTATAGTGAGAGGTTTTGAAAAATCACATCATTGGTCCTTTAGGAATAAAGGCTTAAGCCTTTTCTTGATTATTATGATCATCCCTTTAGGCTTATGGGCTTTCTGGAATATGGAACAAAAAGGTTTGCCCAAAATCACCAGAACTGATGCAGTGGTCAAAATCAATTGGAATGAACCGATAGATGTTATAGAAAATGCAAATCGAATTCAGGAATTATTAGAAAATTTGAATTCGCAACTTCAATTTAGCGAAACCGATGCAGGTATTCCACAATATCTATTGAGTTTAGAAAATGCAGAGTTGCAAGAAAGCTTGATTTATCTGCAATTTAAAAATGAAGAAGCTATAGGAGAACAATTGAATTTTCTGGAGAATCTAGTGAGACAATCTTATCCAAAAGCTTCTTATGAAAAAGAAAATGCAAAAAATGCTTTTGATATGTTGTTTGCCAGCGAAGAGCCTTATTTCAGAGTGCAATGGCAAGACCCTAATTTGAAAAATGCTAGTCCAGCAGCTATAAAGCCAGTATTAGAATCATTTCCTGCTGAAAATTTTCAAGTAGCAACCATCTTTGGAGGAAGAAAGCAGCATGATTTTAACCATCAAGCAGCAAGAATTATTACGATATGGGATTAGTCCTTCTCAAATTATCAGTCAACTGGAAAGAGTATTAGGTAATTATAAGATTTCCGAATTAAAGCAATTTGCCATCATCACACCTATAGTTTTAGAAACCGACCAAAAAGCTTTTGCCGAATTGTTGAAAACGGCCAAAGTGCGAAACAGTGAAGGTAAAAGTTATGCTTTGCGAAATTTTGTAGAATATGAATGGGGCAATAGATTGAAAAAAATATCGGCTGATGTATCAGGTTCTTACTTCTCCATCAACCTAACAGAAGATGTAGTTCAGCCTAATTCTGAGGAATTGATTTCGGATATTGATCAGTGGGCAAATCAAAACAGTCTGATTCAGAAAATATCAGGAAGATATTTTTCAGACCAAGAAAATCTAAAAGAATTGGTCTTTATTCTGTTTATATCTGTAGTATTATTGTATTTCATCCTTTCCGCACAGTTTGAAAGCTTTTGGCAACCCTTAATTGTGATTTTCACCCTTCCATTCGGGATTATGGGCGCTATGATTGTGCTTTGGATTGGTGGAAGCAGTATCAATATCATGTCAGCAATTGGAATGGTCGTCATGCTGGGAATCATGGTAAATGATGCCATTTTAAAAGTGGATACCATGAACCGTAATTTAAAAGCCTTGGAAAAGAAAGATAAAGAAAGTGTTTATGAAGCCGTTTTTTCCGCTGGAAAAATCAGATTAAAGCCTATTCTGATGACTTCCATTACTACCCTTTTGGCATTAAGTCCAGTCTTGCTCTCTGGTGGCTTGGGAGCAGAATTGCAGAAGCCATTAGTATTAGCTGTAATGGGTGGTTTGACTATAGGGACTTTTACGGCTTTGTATTTTGTGCCTTTGGTATATTTTCAAGTGCAGAAGTTTTGAGGTTTTCAAGTGTTTAAGTGTTGATGAATTGGATACTGGAAAGTAGCAATTAGGTCAGTACCGAAGGTCAGACCGGGAATTACTATGAAAAGTCAGAAGCCTAAAGTTGGGAGTAGGAAATCAGCATAGTTAAGCTAGAGAAAAATAAATGAGTCTTTTGTTATTGAATGTGTATGAACAAAAGACTCATTAATTTTATACTTTAAAACTTATACTTTCCTTCATCAATAAGCTTTTGCGCCACTCTCCTTCTTACTTCCTTCAAGTTGAAAGATTCGATTTTAGTAAAACGTTTTAATGCCATTTGCATCATTTTTAATTCATCACCTTCTGAAAAAGACCATAAGGATTCTTCAGCTGAATTTTTGACTTCTTTTACGGCATCCAGCATAAATAATTGACAGATATCAATCTGAACAGCACTAGCTTCTTCACCTAGTGTATCTTGAATCCTTTTGGTTTTCACAATCACTGATTCTAGCATATAAATCTGAATCAACATATCGGCTACATTCATCAAAATCTCTTGCTCATCCTTTAATTTCATCATTAGCTTTTGGGCTGCTGCACCAGCTACTATTAAACTTATTTTCTTAAGATTTTCTAAAACCTCAGTTGCCTTTTCTATGGTGTCGGTATTTTCATTTGGTGTTAATGAAGGAATATTAGTTAATTCTTTCTGAACTGCTGTGGCGGCATTCATTAAATCCAACTCGCCATTCATCGCTTTTTTCAGAAGCATATCCACAATCAACATGCGGTTGATTTCATTGGTACCTTCAAATATTCTACTGATTCTTGAATCACGATACAATCTTGCCATCGGTGCTTCTTCAGAAAAACCCATTCCACCGTAAATCTGCAAGCCTTCATCCACTACAAAATCTTGTGCCTCTGTACCAAAAACTTTAATGATAGCGCATTCAATTCCATAGGCAGTAACTGCTTTTGGTTTAGTCTCTTCTAAAGACATTCCTGATTTCAGGTATTCCTCTTCTTTTTGGTCGATTAGTTCACCAGTTCGGTAAGCAGCCGCTTGAAGTGCATAAGTTTTGACCACCATCTTAGCCAATTTTTGCTGTATAGCGCCAAATGAGCTGATGGATTGTCCAAATTGCTTGCGGTTTACAGCATATTCAACAGCATAATCAATTGCTTTTTTAGAAACGCCTAATCCTCCGATTCCAAGTTTTATCCTGCCCGTACTCAATACATTTAGAGCCATTTTAAAGCCATCCCCTCTTTTGCCTAAAAGATTTTCTTCAGGTACTCTCACATCATTTAAAAATACTTGTCGAGTAGAAGAAGCTCTAATTCCCATTTTATCTTCCTCTTCTCCTAGAGTAAGCCCTTCATAACCTTTTTCCACTATAAATGCGGAAAGATTCTTATCATCTTCAATTTTGGCGAAGACCGTAAACACATCTGCAATACCTGCATTGGTAATCCACATTTTTTGTCCAGTCAGATAATAAGCTTTTTCCGTTTCATTATAAACCGCTTTGGTTTTTCCTGAATTGGCATCAGAACCCGCATCAGGTTCCGTCAAGCAATAGCAACCTTTCGATTTGCCAGAAACCATATCAGGGATATATTGAGCTTTCTGCTTTTCGTTTCCATATAATAAAATTGGAGCGATTCCAATACTGGTTTGTACACCAATAGCTGGTGAAAACTCAGTAGTTTTCGCCATTTCCTCAATTACACGAAGTGTAGTATTAAAACTCACTTCTATCCCACCGTATTTTTCAGAAACACCCAAACCTAAAAGCCCTAAATCACCTGCTTTATGCAGTAACTCAATAGTTTGAGATAAATCCTTTTTCTTCTCTAATTCATCTGCTAGAGGTAACACTTGCTGTTCTACAAAATCTTTGGCAGAAGCTACCATCATATTTTGCTCTTCTGAAAAATCAGATTCTATAAAAATTCTTTCTGGGATCTTATTGATTAAAAATGAACCACCAGTCTGTGAAGGGATTTGCTTTTCTTTAGTTTCCATAGTTTTTATTTAATGTGTAATTGGTTTCTTTCTGAAATTTGAGATTCTAGATGCGGGTAATTTTTAATCAATTCGTCTATAAAAAATTCATAAGGAATATCCTCAAAATGTCCGTATTGATGCAAATACTCCATGAACAAACCTCCATTTTGGTCAAATTGCTGAAAAACAGAATCGCCATCTGGATTAAATTCCAATGGATTTACATTCAATTTTTCACAAAGCTCTTTGTTGAAGACAGGCGTTACTTTAATCCATTTTCCAATGAGATAAATCTCCGCATATCCATGAAAAACCAATACATCGGTTTGCAGTACAGCTTCTAATTTAGCGGTGCCGATGTGGTTTCTGACATTAGCAAAACCCAAGCGGGATGGAACTCCAATCACTCTGCAAGCAGCAGCAAAAAGACAGCTTTTTTCTATACAGTAACCATAGTCTCTTTTCAGCAAACTGCTTGCCTTCATAGCTTCTTTGGAAAAATCTAATCTGTAGGGATCATAGCGAAATCCATCACGAACAGCGTAATATAATCGTTTCACCTTCTCAGTTAAGTCTGTAGCATCCATAATTGCATGCTGTGCAAATTCTTGAACTGAGGGATGATCAGCATTTATAAACTCATTTGATTTTAAATAAATAGCTAGATTTTCGTTCTTCATTTTTGAATATTAGGCATTAATGCCTAACAAATGTAATAAAGAAATTTAATAAATAGGCAATTTTGCCTAATATTTAATTTAGGAACTAAAAATGCTTAATATTGTGGAAGATTTCTATTCAATGAAGACGAAAGAAAAGATATTAGAAACCGCTCGCATATTGTTCAATACTCATGGGATTTCGGCTATTTCCAGCAAATCAATAGCCGAAGAAATGGGAATTAGCTATGGGAATTTATGCTATCATTACCCTAAGAAAGATGATATCATTCTGCAACTCTATCTTAATATGCAAAAGAATGTGGAGCAGCAGTTTAAAAACATCAAAGAGGAAGTCATCAACTTGGAATTTATGTTAAGCAGGTTGAAAATTCTATTTGAGGAAATTTACAAGTACAAATTCATCTATTTAGGCATCACCAAAGTAGTCCGTCATTTCGACCACATCAAGAAACATGCTCAAGACCAATTTGACCAAAGATGGAATATTTTGGATACCATTTCAGGATTCTTGATTGCTAATGGCTATATGAAAGCCTTTAAAGATAACGGTCAAAAAGATATGCTAATTCATGCGCTACTGATGGTAAGCAATTCATGGATTTCCGATGCTGAGGTTTTTTATAAAGGCAAAGACAGTGAGAAAATTGACTATTATATGCAAGTCTTCTTTAATCTGGTAAGACCCACTTTAACAGAAAAGGGTCTGGAAGGATTTAAGACGGTTTATGAGAAAAGTATTTCTTAATATTTTCTAATCAACAAAACACCCAGGACTAAAAATACAACTCCTAAAACACGCTGCCAATTAATTTCCTTAATCGAAAAACCCAACAATCCGAAATGATCTAAAATCAAGGAAATAATCATCTGACCACCTACAATTAATGAAAAGGTTAAAGCAGTTCCTAACTTGGGTGCTATAATAATTACCGAAGCTACATAAAATGCACCTAGAATTCCTGCCGTCCAGAATATTGGAGATACTGATTGAGTAGCTGAAATAGTATTAAAATTAAATTTTATTGCCACCAAATAAATAAAAAGTGCTATTGTACCTATCAAAAAAGAAGCAAAGGCCGCAAAAACAGGCTGCTGAACTGTTTTTCCTATTTGGATATTAAAGCCTGCCTGAATTGGTAAAATTGCCCCTGCTAAAAATACTAAGAGCATGAAGAATACAGTAGATTTTGCCATTGTTTTAACGGAAATTGAAAAGAATTTAAATCAAGTTTAATACATCTTATTTGGGTTTGCAGATTTTTCAGGAATCTGCTGAATACTATCCCAATGCTCTACAATTTTTCCGTTGTCATCGAAACGAAAGAAATCCATGGTAACATATTCAGCATCACCTTGCCATGTTTGATGGGTATGAAGCCCCACTAGATCATTTTCAGCAACTGCTCTCACAAATTCTACATTTTTATTAGGATACTCTTTTTGCATCCGTTCAAAATAATCTATAAATCCTTGAGTTCCATTAGCTACCACAGGATTATGTTGAATATACTCTTGTCCCACGTATAACTCCACAGCTTTTGCAGGATTCCCTTCAAAAGCTGTTTTGTAAAATTCGATGGCATTTTCTTTATTTTGCTCTAGTCTATTCATTGGAATTATTTCTCATAATCCATTAAACCCGCTTCAATTTTAGCTCTATGTGGTTCCTGCCAATCTGGTAATTTTAATGAGCTCCCTAATTCTTCATTAGTTTCATCTATCAAAAAGCCTGGACCTTCAGTTGCCACTTCAAAGAGAACACCACCTGGAATTCTGAAATAGATAGATTCAAAGTATTTTCTATCTTTCACTTCGGTTACTTTTAAACCTAACTCATTCACTAAGTAATCCCTTATTTTTAAGGAATCTTCCAGTTTCTCAACTCTGTGTGCAACATGATGCACTGTTCCAATGCCGTTTTTTCCTTTCGGTAACTCACCTGCATCCATTACAACTAATGAATTACCTGCCCCACCAATGCTGGTGTTCAACTGAACGAAATTTTCTTCTCTGGCTGTTTCTTCATATCCAAATACTTGAAGGAAATTTAAAGTCTCTTTCACATCCGCAATGGCTAAAACCACATGATGAATACCGATGATGTTTTCTTTTTCCGAAATATCATCTGTTTTCCAAACAGAACTTCTTTTATCATCAGCGTCTTCAATAATGGCCATATTTAAACCTGAAGGATCTTTAAATTGAAGCTTTTTTTTTCCAAAGATTTGAACCTTCGAAAAGTCTATTTCATGATCTTGTAATCTCTTTTCCCAAAAAGATAAGCTGTTTTCAGGTGCTGAAAATACGGTTTCAAAGACCTGACCAGCTCCGATTACTCCGTCTCTCACCCCTTGTCCTTTGTATGGAAAAGTTGTAAAAATGGTAGATGGAGATCCAATTTCATTTCCATAGTAAAAATGATAAACATTTTCATTATCGAAATTAACCGTCTCCTTAATCAAACGTTGACCTAATATTTTGGTATAAAAATCATAATCCTCCTGTGCATCGTTAACCGTTGCCGTGATATGATGTAATCCTTTTATAATTCCCTTAAAGTTCATTTTCTGATATTTTATAATGAGGTTAACATTTCATTGACTTTCTGAATTTCATCCTCGCAAATAATATGGTCCGATCCCCTTATAAACCCTTTTATCTACTTTAGCACCCATTGGGGCTACCACCTCTTCCGACTCATGTAGTCGGTGTTCTGGAATATGATGGTCAATGTTGCTACAGCCTATAAAAATCTCCGTGCCTTGAAAATCTCCGCTGTAGTTGCTTTTTTCAATATGCGGACCAATCAAACCTCCACTCAAAACCGCAATACCTGCATATTTTTGAGCATTTCTAGTTGTATATTCTAAATTGAGGCAGGCTCCTTGCGAAAATCCTAAAATAAATATTTTATCATTCGAAATACCATATTCATTCAAATGCTTGATAATAGTATCTAGGTTTTCCAAAGCAGAATCCAACCACGGTTGATTTTCGCTCCAATCTTCCATAAATCCTTTTGGATACCAGGTATTATTAGTGGCGATAGGATAAATTATAGCAGTATCATCTGCTATGTTCAGGCTCTTTACTATTTCCTGCATTTTTGAAGAATCATCTCCCCTACCATGCGTCATAATGATAGCACTTCTGGCAGCATCTAAAGAAGCTCCCTCATAAATAGTATTTTGAAAAAGGTGTAAATTCTCAGACATCATTCAATATTTAATACAACAACAATATATGTATATACAACTATTTTTACAAGGTAAGGTTTTGAATAATTAAAAAACTACTTGCAGAATATTAAAAAGAAAAAAGTTTCTTTTTGAATAAAATTAGTCAAGATATTCTTCTATTGATTTAATTAAATCAGTAACAGGTTGAAAATAAGGTGTTACTTTTTCTTCAGTAAAATCGAATAAATCAGAATAATCTCCCTTTTGTCTCCAAGTAAATAATTGAGAATATATTCTACCTATTTCAGTTGTGAATAGTCCCGTTTTAATGAAATGTTCCGAAAATTTACTTTTAGCTCCATTATGAGTAGTAGAATAATGATTATCTTTTAATAATAAAGCTGTGACTGCATAATAAGCTGAATAATAAAGCCTGTTAATAGCAGAATTCCATCTATTATTGCGAGCTAATAACCTCGCATCCTCTAGAGTTTCCTTAGCACGTTCCAGACGATATTTTATCAAATCTTGGTTTGAGCTACTCATTTAATTCTAATACCTTCATTTAAAATACTGTTGTAGAGAGGAGTGATTTTATATTTATCTTCCCATTCTCTTTTTGAATAAATTAAAGGGGAAATTATTTGACCGGTTTCTAATTCTATATCATAGAATTCATCCATCATCTTTGTTTCAGTGGTAAAAGGTACTTTATCAGAATTCATCAAAACTAGCAAATCCCAATCAGAGGAAATAGAAGCATTTCCTCTTGCTTGCGAACCAAACAAATAGATTTCTGCATCAGGATACTTCTTATCTGAAAGACGTTGAATTTTATTAATTATACTTTCCTTCTGAGTCATATTCTAATATACGATATTTTAACAATTAAATCTATATCATAAATCACCCTATTAACCAAATAAAAAAAAAAGGATGGTGAAGAATGTAAGAACACCTGTAAAGAAATTTCTAGGGATTACACTTTCATTTTTTTCATCCTTCAAATAAAACTGGTAACTCCTTTTAAATCCAAAAAGACTACAGCGAATCAAAGTACCTAGCATTTCTAATAAATGTATTCCTGCCATTTCTTCAAATACTTTTAAGATTGAATAGTGTTATAAAAGGCTCGAAATTTTTATGATTTTGCAATAGGCTAATATTATTTTCGATACAAAAGGTAGCAATAAAAACATCTACTGTTTTTCTAATAGTCACTCCCTTTTTTCGTAGAATTCTGTAGTTATTAGCAGAAGATAAGGCTATTTCCTTTCCACCTATATTTTTAAAAGGAAATACATTTAAGAGTTCTTTTGCTTTTATGTACGATTTATCATCAGAAAAGCCCTGTAAAACTTCAGCATAGATTAAATCACCAATAACAAACTCTTCTCTTCCTAAATTGGAATAAAGAAAATCTGTTTTCTGATTATAAACACCATTAAAATAATCAATCCAAACAGATGAGTCAATTAAAATCATTTATCAGTTCTCATTTGGTCTAAATCACCTTCCCACTTCAATTTACCTCTAAATGATTTTAATTTTTCCTGTTCCTTGAGACGTATCATTAGTTCCAAAGCCGCTTCAACTGTGGATTTTTTTGTAGTACAACCCGACAATTTCATGGCTCTCTGCATTATCTCATCATCTATTACAATATTTGTCCTCATAATGTGTATTATTTATTTAAATTTACACATTAATTTTAATAATAGTTCTAATTAAATAGAATTAACCTTCCAAACTCCCTTCATAAGCATGATGTAGCATATCTATTAATTTTGATTTCTCGAGTGGCGCTACATTCTCATAAGGTTTAGCCAAAACCGTTTCCACCGCTTTATCAATATCTTCTTTTTTAAAGCCTATGCTTTTTAAATCAGTTGGCCCTCCTGCTTTTGCTGAAAGTTCTTGCAATTTATGAGCAGGCTCAGTACCTAAAACTTGTACAAAATCGCTTTTTATTTCTTTGGAGAGGTACTCCCATTGGTAGTTTAACACAAATGACTGCAAAACGGTATGGACATAAGAATGCTCCAATTTAAATGAACCGCCTAACACATGAGCCATTTTATGATGTAATGACATGCTTACCTCACACAAACATTTCCCTGCCAAATAAGCTCCGAATTGAATATCAATATTCGCTTGTTCAGTCAGTTTTTGTTCACGAGCCACTTCCTCTAAACCTGATTTGATTTTTTCTACGCCAAGCAAAGCATGATGTCTGGTAACAGGATTTCCATTTGGTGCATAAATTGCTTCCATAAGGTGAGCCATAGCATTCATTCCACTAGTTACGGCTAGACTTAAAGGTAAGCCAGAAGTCAATTCTGAATCATACACCACAACCTTTGGCATTACATCCATAGATTTCCCTGTGGTTTTGCCTTCTTCTGAACTAATTCCCCAAATGTTGGTTTGCTCTGAACCAGAATAGGTAGTAGGGACTGCCACAATTGGCAATTTGGTTTCCAATGCTAATGCTTTGGCTAAACCTATAGCTGAACCTCCTCCGAATGCTAATAAAACATCTGGCTTTTCTTCCTTCAATTTCACCATGGCTTTATCTACCAAAGATTGAGGAACATGCTGGATGATTTCAGGAAAATAATAAAGTTTATCTTTTCCTAAAGCATCACTTACTGAATTGATTTGAGAAGCCCAACGCTCCTCTCCCATCGCCATTACTTTTTTGTAATCGGCTAAAATAGTAGGCAATTCAGCAGTTTTACCTTTTCCAAAAAATACTTGATTAGGATATGATGTATATGTAAAGTTCATGATTTTATAATTTATGTAATGCGCTTTCAATTTGTGCCACAGTGCTTTTCAAATGAGGTAAGTAGGTATCCAAAATTTCGTCCTTACTCACTCTGCTAGCATGTCCACTGATATTCAAAGCCGCTATTGTTTTTCCATTCTTATTTTTTAGTGGGCAGGCGATTGACCTTACCCCAATTTCTAATTCTTGGTCGGCCAGTGCCCAACCTCTATCTCTTACCAATTGTATTCTTTCAATTAATTTTTCCTTATCTGTAATCGTATTTTCAGTCAACTTTTCAATTTCTAATCCTCTTATGAAATCTTGCATTTCTGTATCTGGAAGGCCAGCCAATAATACTCTCCCCATAGAAGTTGCATAAACTGGAAGTCGTGTTCCAACACCCAAGGAAATGGTCATGATTCTATTTGTCTGAACCCTTGCGACATACACTATATCATAATTATCTAAAACTGACATAGAGCACGATTCATTGACTTTTTCAGCCAAACTTTGCAAATAAGGTTTTGCCAACTCTTGATAAGGTAATGCAGATAAATATGAATATCCTAAAGTTAATACCTTCGGACTCAGACTAAATTGCTTACCATCTATACATTGCACAAAACCCAAATATTGAAGCGTAAGTAGAATTCTCCTTGCATTTGCTCTTGTCAAATCTACTTTTTTAGACACTTCGGTTAAGGTCATTTGTGCGTTATCTGCATCAAAAGCACTAATTACTTTCAATCCTTTTTCTAGAGATTGAACAAAGTCTGATTTTTTTATAGTTGGCTCCATGATGCAAATATGCAGAATATTAGGCTTTTCTGGCTAATTTAAAATCATATTCCACATCACAAAAAGCAGATTTAAAGCCCCATTTTTCCGCATCCGCCTCATTTTCATTTAATGGGAAATCTAAAATTAAAGACTCTTTTACCCCGAAAACAGCATCAGAATCCAAATATTCATCACCTTCTACAAAAATATGGGTGATTAAAGTCTGATATCCTTCGGCTTCTATCCAGAAATGAATGTGAGCTGGTCGCATCGGATGCCTGCCCGAAGCCCGTAAAACTTCCCCCACAGGACCATCGGTTGGCACTGGATATGGAGAAGGTTTGATAGATTTAAACCAAAACTCTCCTGTTTCATCTGTTGTGAAAATCCCTCTTAAATTCATTTCAGGTTGACTAGCATCTTGAATATCATAAAACCCATCATCATTAGATTGCCAAACATCAATCTTTGCGTTTACTATTGGGTTTCCATTTGGATCTAATATTTTTCCTCTGAATAAAGCTGGCTCGCCTGTCTCCACCTCTTTTCCCCTTGCAATATTATCACCCATTTTCATTTCCATGGCAAGTGCATGAAATGGACCCGTTACGGTGGTTTCTGTCTCATCTTGTGATGTTCTGTGGTTGATAGCATCCACTAACATGGAAACGCCTAAAACATCAGATAATAAAATGAACTCCTGTCTTTTATCATCGCATTTTTTACCAGTCCTAGTTAGGAAATCTATGGCTTTGAACCATTCTTCTTCGGTAGGTTCCAAATCTTTAATGAATGCGTGAAGATGTTTAATCAATTTAGTCAATACCTCTTGACTTCTTTTATCTTCACTTTTTATTCGCTCTAAGACGATATCGGTTAGGTTTTCTTCAGTTAAATTCCTCATTATATTTTCTTTTGTAAACAATAATTTGGTAATATTGTTTTATTAATAAACAAATGTACGATATATAAACTTACATACAAAACAATTTATAATGCTAAATCCTAAATATGAAACCGATGTACTTATAGTAGGAAGCGGTCCAGCTGGCTCCACTACTTCTGCACTTTTAAGTAAATATGGCGTAAAGAATATGGTCGTCACCAAATATGGTTGGCTAGCCAATTCTCCCAGAGCTCATATTACCAACCAGCGTGCTATGGAAATATTTAGGGATTTGGGCATTGAAGATGAAGTAAAGGAGAAAGCCGTTCCGCAGGAATTAATGGGCAATAATGTATTCTGCACAAGTTTGGCCGGTGAGGAATTGGGGAGATTATATTCTTGGGGAAATCAACCCAACAGAATGGCTGACTATACACTTGCAAGTCCTACTAAAATATGCGATATACCCCAAAATTTGGTAGAACCCATCATAGTTGGAGCTGCAGCCCGCAATGGTTCTAAATATAAATTTGATACAGAATACCTAAGTCACGAACAAGATGAAGAAGGGGTGACAGTTCTTTGCAAAGACAGACTTTCCAATGAAGAATTTACCATCAGAGCGAAATATTTGGTAGGTGCAGATGGCGGAAATAGTAAAGTCGCTGAAAACTTGAATCTACCATACGAAGGTGAAATGGGAGTTGGTGGCAGTATGAATATCGTTTTCAAAATGGATTTGACCAAATATGTTTCGCATAGACCAAGTGCCCTTTATTGGGTGATTCAACCCGGTTCTAATGTAGGCGGTATCGGAATGGGCTTAGTCAGAATGGTAAGACCCTGGAATGAATGGCTGATTGTTTGGGGATATGATATTAATGATGGACCACCAGAAGTGAATGATGATTTAGCAAAAGACATTGCCATTAAATTAGTGGGGGATGACAGCATTCCAATTGAAATATTGCAAACCTCTACTTGGACTGTAAATCATTGCTATGCCACTAAAATCTCTGACGGAAAAGTATTTTGTATGGGAGATGCTATTCATAGACATCCGCCTTCGAATGGATTGGGTTCCAACACATCCATTCAGGATGCTTTTAACTTAGCCTGGAAATTAGCCATGGTGGTTAAAGGAGAAGCCAAACAAAGTCTTTTAGATTCTTATCAAATAGAACGCGCTCCTATTGCGAAACAAATTGTGGACAGAGCGAATAAAAGTATAGAAGAATTTGGCCATTTTTCAATCATTAGGTTTGGGAGACAATATCGAACCCGAGCAAATGAAAGCCAATATGGCTAAATTGAAGGATAACAATCCAACATCTGAACAACAGAGAGAAGATTTACGAAAAGCAATCGCTTTGAAATCCTATGAATTTAACTGCCATGGAGTGGAATTAAATCAAAGATATAATTCAGAGGCGATAGTTTCAGATGGAAGTGGTGAAGAAGAATATTTAAGAGATCAAGAATTATACTACCAAGCCTCCACCAGACCAGGCACACATTTACCACACGTTTGGCTAGGTGATAACGGACATAGAATTTCCACCTTGGACGTTTCCGGAAAGGGTAAAATGACTTTATTCACTGGAATTGGTGGGGAAGATTGGATAAAATCTGCTGAAGAATTAAGCAAAACATTAAATATAGAAATCGAAACTGTACAAATTGGCCCTGATAGAGACTATACCGATTTATACGGAGAATGGGCAGAAATCAGAAACATCAAAGATTCAGGTTGCTTACTGATAAGACCTGATTATCATATTGCTTATAGAGCAACAGAAGTGAGCAATAATTCAAAAGAAGCATTACAAAACGCACTTAACCAAGTCTTAGGACTATAAAAATATGAAAACTGTACCCATTATATCAGCACAAGAAGCTGCATCTAAAGTAAAAAATAATGATACCATTTTATGCGGAGGTTTCGGTATGACAGGCGCACCTGTTCACTTATTGCATGCTCTTGCAGAAACCAGCATAAAAGGTTTAACATACATTGGAAATAATGTGGGCGAACCCGGATTAGGTGGTGACCGATTATTAACCAATGGTCAGCTTAAGAAAATGATTGGCTCCTATTTTACCAGCAACCCCAATGCGGTGAAATGGGCACAAGATGGTAAAGTAGAATATGATTTATTGCCACAGGGCACCTTAGGTGAAGCCATTAGAGCTGGCGGAATGGGAATTGGTGGCTTTTTCACTCCCACTTCTGCTGGAACCGTTTTGGCTGAAAAAATGGAAACCAAAATCATTAATGGAATTGAGCAGGTTTTTGTAGAAGGAATTAGAGGAAATGTGGCTTTTATCAGAGCCTGGAAAGCGGATACTGCAGGAAATTTGACTTACCGAATGACTGAGCAAAACTTTAATCCAGCTATGGCTACCGCTGCTGATATTGTGATTGCAGAAGTAGAAGAAATTGTGGCAGTGGGTGAATTAGACCCGAATCAAATCCATACCCAAGCTTGTTTTGTGGATTTCTTGGTAGAAGCCAAATTACAAAAAGAGCATTTGGGTTCTTCTGCTTCAGTTGGAAGTAAAAAGGCCAGTGAAGATAGGTTGAATATTGCGAGAAGGGCATTGAAAGAATTGCAGAAAGGAGATATCGTCAATCTTGGAATTGGGATTCCTACTTTAGTGGCTGATTTGATTAAAGAAGAAGACGGCATCATTCTCCATACTGAAAACGGAATGTTAGGCGTTGGCCCCGAACCTGCCGATGGTAGCGGAGCCATGACAAATCCTGTAAATGCAGGGAAAATACCCGTTACAGCAGTAAAAGGTGCCAGTTATTTTGATACAGCTACCTCGTTTGGCATGATTAGAGGTAAACATGTAGATGTGGCCATTATGGGTGGATTGGAAGTAGATGAAAAAGGAAATTTAGCCAACTGGGCTGTTCCTGGAAAACCTCTACTAGGAGTAGGCGGAGCGATGGATTTAGCTTCCGGTTCAAAAAAACTCATTATTACGATGAACCACAACAATAAAGATGGTAGTCCGAAGTTGGTAAAATCATGCGAATTACCCATAACCGCTATGAATGCCGTGGATATGGTCATTACCGATAAAGCCGTTTTCAAAATAGGTGAATCTGGTTTTGAGTTGGTGGAGTTAATGCCTGGAGTAAGTTTAGAAGAAGTAGAAAAGAGTACTGGGGTTGAGTTTTTGAACAACTTAAACTAGAGATCAAATAAAAATCCCAAATAAATTCATTTGGGATTTTTAAAACTTTCTTATTCAAAAATTGTAATTATCAGTCCTTCAAATAATGAGGTACCGTAATTTTCTCCAAAGGCTTAATTAATTCCTCCCTTCTATCCTCGAAGAATGGAGGCAGTAATAATTCATGACCTAATAAATCTTCTGGCTCATCTACAGCAAATCCTATGTCAGAAGTCGCAAATTCAAATAACTGACCACCTGGAGTTCTGGTATAAATTGAGTGGAAATAGTTTCTATCCTTAATTTCAGTCACATCCGTATAACCTGTTCCTTCAATGTAGGCTTTTAATTCAGCACTTTGCTCATCATTGGCTGTGGCAAAAGCAATATGATGCGGAATTCCGACCCCGAAAGTCCAGCTTCCTTGCGGTAAATCTGGCTGATGATGTAATTCTATAACTTTCCTTGCTCCACCATCTTTGATATGGTAACGGTGATATTGACCTTCTTGCCCTACTTTGTTAAAGCCAAGCGTTTCAGTTAGGTACTTATCCATCATCTCTACTTCTCTGACAGATAAAACCGCACTGTGAAGTCCTCTGATTCCATTTTCTTTAGAGATTTCATCCGTTTCCCATGCATTTCTATTATCATTGGCATCACCAAAAACACCAATTCCAACTCCTGACGGGTCTTCAAAATGAATCATTTTTTGACCAAATCGCTCCAAGATTCCTGAGTTTTTCACTTTATGATTATCCAAATGCTTTTTCCAGAATGGTATTGCATCAGGATGAACAGAAAAGCCAGAAATTTCGATTTGGCCAGAACCTTTTTTACCGTAAACTCCTGCTTTTTTAAATGGGAAAGTAGTCCAAACTGAACCTACCTCTGCATCTGCATTGGCATAATATAAGTGATATACACTTGCTGAACCATCAAATAAAACTGTTTGCTTAATCATTCGCATCCCCATTACTTGGGTTACGAAATCAATGTCTTCTTGGGCACTTCCTACACTCACGGTTAAGTGGTGCAAACCCGTAATATATTCGTTCGGATTCATAGTAATAAAATTTTAATTTATAAGTATGAATATAACCAAAGAAGATCGAGGTTGTTCTACTATTTAAACAAATGTTTACTATATGAACATAAATCTTAAGTTAGTTTAAGATTGCGGTATTTGAGTTATTGGAAAACTTCATATTTTAAGTGTTTCTGCCATCAGTTCATCTGCTTGGTCCCAATCCATATTGACAATAGCTATAGAATATAAGGTAGGCATATCTTTACCATATTTTTCTTTTAGCAATAAATCGATATCATTAAAAAGAAGTCCTTTAGTCTTTCCAATAACCAACGTTTGCGGACGAGTTTCATAAGTTCCATCTTTTAATCGCTTACGCATCTTTGCTTTTTCAATCATTAATGCATTGAGGATTAATTTTCTTTCAATAAGCAAATCTGTTATTTCGATTGCTTGTTGTTCCGTGTTAGTTACTATATGAATTAAAACCATATTTTTGGAATTTAAGGCTAAAGATTATTTAAAAGAATTCTAAATAAAACGCCTTTTTCTATGATTGGTTCAAAATTCTAAGATTGTGCCAATTTTCGTTTGAGTTTGCTGAGAAATTCTGGAGTGATACCCATATAAGAAGCAATATACTTTTGAGGAACTATTAATTCAAGTCGTGGATGGAGCTTAACAAATTCCAAATACTTTTCTTCGGCAGTGTATGAAATATTTCTGATAATGCGCTTTTGATGGCTGATTAGGGCATTTTGAAAAAGCTTTCTAAAATAACTTTCAAAGACAGGGTGATGTTGATTAAGATCTTCAAAGTTTTCTTTATTCAATAGGTAAACTTCTGCAGGAGTTAAAGCTTTGATAGCATAATTAGATGGATGCTTATTAAAAATAGCATCCAAATCCCCTGTCCACCACATTTCTTGACCAAACTGAATAGCATGCACATGTTCACTTTGATCTTTAAAATACGTCATCAAACAACCTGATTGAATTAAAACGAAATGAACTTTTTGGTCCCCTGTTCGAATCAGATGCTCGTTCTTTTGAAGTGATGTAAATTCTGCCTTTTGAAAGAAATAGTCTAAATCAGCATTACTTAATTCTGCTTTTTCCTTAAAATCTTCAGCTATTTCTTCTTTTTTCATCTCTAAAAATAATGCCCTTTCTAACTATCTTTATTTAACTACAGTTATCATATAGTTAATTGTCAATTACTTTGAAGTATAATTTTGAATGCTCACTAGTTGTTAAACCAACAAGCAAATCCTTTAATTCTTCAGAATCAGACATTTTTTTTCCACATTAATTGGTTTGCCTTGTCTATGTAATCATCATATTCGATGCTATTCATTTCTGCTGAAACTTCAGGAATTTTTTGATTAAATGAGGCCCAAACTGTTTTCTCAGGATTAGAATATTTCTCTTCAAATACTGCTTGAAAACATAGTGCTTGAAGGGCAACGGACTCATAGCTTTTCGTCTGCCCATAAATTTCAGGAAACTTGCTTTTACCAGCACACAATTTCCAGCCAACATTTCCCTCTTCAGTAGCGGTAGCAAAAAACAATCTCGAACTCAAGCTTACTAAGCTGTCTATATTGATTTGATGTTTGTCTTTGAATTTTTCAGGATAGATAAATAATTGTATTGCTATAACTATATCCTTATCCTGCTGGGTGAAACTTATAAAATCCTTATGAACTTCTTCAGGACTTTTAGTAGAAAACTTAATAGAATCAGGAATCTTTTCATCTATCAAGTTCCACTGAAGAAACCCCAAAGCAAGTTCATTTTCATGCATAAATTGAAAATATGGGTTTTCTTCTGATAATCCACCATTTAAATCTACTTGCCAAGAATTATTTGCTTTTTGTTCAAGCATATAAACAGACTCTATAAATTTCCTTGTGGGTAATTCTTCTTGATCTGCAGTACATCCAGCAAAACTTAATATAAATAAGATTATAATTAAATTTTTCATGATAGTCTATTTCAATTTCTCATTACCCTTATGCCTGTCCTTATCCCGCTTAGTTTTCTTCTCAATATTTTTCTGTAAGGCATCAGTCAAGTCAACTCCTGTTTGATTAGCCAGGCAAATCAATACCCATAACACATCAGCCATTTCATCTCCTAAGTCAGCATCCTTATCGCTTTCTTTGAAGGACTGCTCACCATATTTTCGAGCCATAATTCGAGCCAATTCCCCTACTTCTTCAGTCAGTATGGTCATATTGGTAAGTTCATTGAAATATCGGACGCCTACGGTCTTTATCCATTCATCTACTTTTTCTTGAGCCTCTGCTATGGTAATCTCTTTTTTCATCATTTCAATTTAAAAACTTTCTCTCCAGCAGAATGCGTCTGAATTACTTTTGTATCTCTTAATTCCTCTACTGAGACTTCCATAATATCTCTATCCAAAATCACAAAATCAGCCCATTTTCCTTTTGCGATACTTCCTTTCTCTTTTTCTTCAAATTGTCCGAAAGCAGCCCATGAAGTCATTCCTTTTAAAGCTTCTTTTCTACTTAAGGCATTCTCAGGCTGAAAACCGTCTTCAGGCAAATTATCATCATCCTGACGGGCAACAGCTGCATGAAATCCATAAATTGGATTAATATCTTCTACGGGAAAATCAGATCCCAAGACCAGCTTTCCATTTTGCTTCAATAGTTCTTGATAAGCGTAGGCATTTTTCACTCTCTCCTCTCCCAGTCTTTCATCCGCCCAATCCATATCGGAAGTAGCATGAGTCGGTTGAACGGAGGGTAAAATATTATAATCCCCGAATTTACTAAAATCGTTATCATCCAAAACCTGAGCATGTTCTATTCTCCACCTTTTATCATTTTTACCTTTCAAATACTTTGCATAAATATTGGTAATGGCTCTGTTTGCAGAATCACCTATGCAATGCGTATTCATTTGAAAATCCTTAGCAAAAATCACTTTTGCCAGGCTGTCAAAAACTTCTGGTTCACTTCTTAAGAAACCGTAATTATCTTCATCATCAGCATAAGGCTCCAGTAAACTAGCACCTCTAGAACCCAAAGCACCATCACCATAAATTTTAAATGAGCGTACGTTTAAATAATCAGTTTTATAGTGCCCATTACTGAAATAGTATTCCATGTTTTCAGGAGTAGGATTTATCATAGCATAAATTCGCATTTTCAAAAGACTATCCTTCTGCATTTCATCCAATAAATCAATTTGAGATTTATCTAATCCCGCTTCTGCTAAAGAAGTAATGCCAACAGCAAAACAATTTGCTTCTGCTTGTTGGATCAACTCTTTCTTTTGCAATTCACTCATTTCAGGCATTTTATCGCTCAATAAGTTCATCGCATTATCGATCAAAACTCCGCTTGGTTTGCCATTTTCCAATAATATTTCACCACCTGAAATTTTTGTATTGGCAGTTATCCCCGCCAAATCCAATCCTTTTTGGTTGGTCAAAACGGCATGGGCATCTATCCTTCTTAACATCACTACCTTATCAGGAAACAAAATATCTAGAGTATCTTTAGTAGGGAATTTTTTACCCTCCCAATTATTTTGATCCCAACCTTGCCCTAGTAAAACGGGTTCATCCGGAAATTGCTCAGCATGTTTTTGCAATCTTTGAATCAATTCATCAAAAGAAGCAGTACCAAATAAATCTACATCACCTAAATCCTTGGCATAGCGCACGAAATGTGCATGTCCGTCAATAAATCCAGGAAATACGGGAGCTTCCATCAAATCAATTTCCTCATTAGCCTGATATTGATTACGAATGTCTTTGGAGCTTCCAATAGCTACAAACTTTCCATCTTTTATGGCAAAAGCTTCTGCCTTATCAAAATTTGCATTGACAGTATAAACCGTTCCATTAAAATAAATTGAATCTACTTTTTCTCGACTGGAACAAGAAGATATTATTAAGATAAGGGTTAAACTGAGTAAGAGTTTATTCATTTTTATGATTGGGTTTTAAACCTGTCAGGTTATGGAATTAAAATGGTTGGTGTGCCACTAACCATAGGGACACCTTCAATGCTATTAAGTTAAGAAAATTTCCTTAACGAGTTTTTCGCTACAGCGAAAAACCTTTTGTTTTCTTTTGTCTCTTATGTGGTGAAGTGTAAGGTTTACTTTCCAATTAACAGTTGCACATTACTACCACAAAAGTAACAAAAGAACATAAAAAAAATAACCAAGGTTATTTTTTTAGGATTACAGTTAACCACGTGCCATCAAAGCTTAACTTAATAGCATTCGGGAAACCTTCCCTGGTCGGTGTGCCACCGACCAATATTTAATCCAGACAAACCTGACAGGTTTCGATAATTAAGTAAATTAAAATCAATCCTGATCGAATAATGTTTCAGTAAACTTCAAATGTTTTACTGATTCACCCGAATTTTTTAATTCAATTAAGGAATCTATCCCAATTTGAAGGTGATAATTCACATAGCTACCCGTTACTTTTTGATCACTTTGAGCTGTTTTCACTCCCTCTGGAGTCATTGGATTATCAGAAACCAATAGCAAAGCACCTCTTGGAATACTATTAACAAAGCCAACTGAAAATATTGTAGCGGTTTCCATATCTACAGCCATCGCTCTAATTCTTCTTAAATAATCTTTGAATTCATCATCATGTTCCCAAACCCTACGGTTTGTGGTGAAAACTGTCCCTGTGTAATAATCCCTTTCATGCTTTTTAATCATAGAAGAAACTGCTCTTTGCAAGCGAAACGATGGTAAAGCAGGTACTTCAGGTGGCATATAGTCATTGCTCGTTCCTTCTCCTCTTATTCCCGCTAAGGGCAAAATCAAATCACCGATTTTTGATTTCTTTTTAATGCCTCCACATTTCCCTAAGAATAAAACTGCTTTGGGCATAATAGAAGAAAGTAAATCCATAACTGTAGCTGCAACGGAGCTTCCCATACCAAAATTTATAATAGTAATACCTTCAGCGGTAGCAGTTTGCATAGGCTTATCTCGACCTTTAATCTCGACATTGTATTGATCAGCAAACATTTCAACATAGTTAATGAAATTGGTCAATAAAATATAGTCACCAAATTCATCAAGGCCAGTTCCAGTATAACGTGGCAACCAATTGTCAACGATTTCTTTTTTTGTCTTCATTTATGAGTTTTGATTAAATAATTGTCAGTAATTTGCAATTCATTTGCCACAAAGTTAAGCGAAACTAATGCAAAAATTAAACCTTCCGCCTTATGATGTGAACTTGCGTAAAATGGATGGCAAGATACATATTTTTGATCCCATCAGGAAAAAGTTTTTGGTTTTAACACCTGAGGAGTGGGTTCGCCAGCACTTTATCCAGTTTTTGATTCACTATAAAAACTATCCTGCCAGCCTTATTAAATCAGAATCCGGATTAAAATATCATGAAAGGAAAAAACGAACGGATGTAACCGTTTTCAATAGAAAAATGGAACCGCTTCTTTTGATAGAATGCAAAGCACCTGAAGTAAAGATATCAAATAATACCTTTTCACAAATCGCAAATTACTATAGTCAGTTTCAAGCTAAATATATGATTATCACCAATGGAATGGAGCATTACTGTTTTAGACCTGATGCCAAAGAATTGGTTTTTGAGAAAGAGATTCCTAAGTTTTTGGATTTATAATCTAACTCCTCCCGTTTTTCACTGTAATAATAGAGTATTGAATTTTATTGATTTAAAGGCATTTTATCATTGCTTTTTGGTACCGCATAGAGCAGGGTTAATCATTATTCAATTAACAGTTATTGTAACTTAAGCTAGCCTATTGGCTCATACTTTTTCCATTGATGAAAAAGTATGTCGGCCAGAGGCTGACCAGCTATTGGCTGGCAATCCCGATACCTATCGGGAATAGGTGAAATGATGCTGCTTCCCACAAATGCCAACGCTGGCCCGCCATTTTACCCTCCAACCCGCCTTTTCGCTAAAGCGAAAATGGAGGAGTTAGCTATTAATAAACTCATCATGTTAATTCAATCTTATATTTCCTCTATTTAAATCAGGTATACCTTGTTCCTAAATCCTTTCAAATTATTTGTACTTTGGATAACTATGTTGTCCCAGTGAGTAAAGTAGGAAAGAATTGATTTTTGAGAAGGATATTCCTGATTTTTCGGATTTATAATCTACCACTTAAAAATCTCTTCCAATAACTTCAAACCTTCTGAGCCATCTCCCATTTTTGTCTTATAAATTTTCTGAATACTATTTACACCAGCTACATTAATGGTGAATATGGATAGTTTATTTGAAATTAATTCCTCAGGCAGCCACAGCACCTCTTTAATTTCCATATCAAACTTCTTTGCATTTTTAAATAAATACCTTCTACTTACTCCATTAATGCAACCAGTTTGCAAGGATGGGGTGTAGATTGTACGGTTCTCTAGATTTAAAAGATAAAGATTGGATGAAGATGCCTCTGCCACATAACCATCTTGATCTAATAAGATAATTTCTTCCAGTCCTCTTTTCTTCTTTTCAATACCTGCCATTACATAAGGTAAAGCTGAAATGGTTTTTAAATGGCTAAAAGCTGTTTTTTGCAAGAAAATTGTATCCGCTAACCCTACTTTATCAAATTTTCGAATTTTCTTTCTTTCAGCCTGATCAGCAGTCAACAAAAACTCAGCATCAAAATGATCGGGAGTGTATAAACCGCCAGCTTTTCTCCAGATATAGAGCTTCATTCTTGCAGACTGTCCCATTAACCCGTTCACTTCCAATAATTCCAAAAGTGTATTCTCCAGATCTTTTTTTGTAAAAGGGAAATTTAATTTTAAGTCATTTACACTTTCTGAAATCCTCTCCCAATGTTCATTTAAAAACATTATTTCTTTTTTTCGAAAAATTATAGTTTCGAAAATCCCATCTCCAAATTGAAATCCTCTATTTGAAACTTCCAAACTCGCTGATCCAGAGGGCGTTAAGTTACCATTGTAGTTAATCATACTTATTTCGCTTTTAAAACTTCCATTATCCACTCATCAATAATACTTTTGCCACTGCAAATAATTGTCTAATATTGGGTTTTATTTTGAATAATGGCAGAAAGAAGTAGCATTTTTGATATGATTGGTCCCGTAATGATAGGTCACTTCGAGTTCACATACCGCAGGAGTCGTAAGAATTGCCCGTGCAGCAGTAAAGGTTTTGGGAGGAATTCCTGATGAGGCTATTATCACTTTTTATAATTCTTTTGCTCGAACTTATGAAGGTCATGGCAGCGATAAAGCTATTGTTGCCGGATTATTAAATTATAAAACTGACGACATTAGGATAAAACAAGCTTTTGAATTAGCAGAGGAAGCTGGTTTACATTATACATTCAAATCAATTGGGAGTGCGGGGACTTACCATCCCAACACTATCAAATTAAATTTAACAAAAGGTGATCGAAAAGTTGAAGTAATAGGCGAAAGCTTAGGTGGTGGAGTAATCAATATTTCAAAGGTAAATGGATTTACTGCCAATATTTCAGCTGCATTACACACTTTAATTATTACTGCTGAAGATACACAAGGAAGTATCGCCTTTATTTCGAATATTATCAGTAACGATAAAGCCAATATTGCCACAATGAGTGTTTCCCGTAAAGGAAAACATGATATTGCTTGTTTGGCAATTGAAATGGACACAGGACTAAAAACAATTTCTCTTGAATACCTTAAAAACCTGGATTGGGTAATAGATGTTATCTATATCCCGGATATTGACATGTAAACTATTAATTAAAATTATGCTTAGAATTTTTATCATATTTATTTTCTTAACCATTGGACTAAATTTAAATGGTCAAGATAAATGGTCATTACAGAAATGTGTTGACTATGCATTGGAAAATAACCTGCAAGTAAAACAATCTAGCTTGGATGTTGAAAGTGCAGAAATCAATTTATTTGGCTCAAAAATGAATAACCTACCAAGTGTGAATGGTAGTTTAGGGGTAAACACATCTACTGGTAGATCTATTGATCCATTTACAAACACTATCATTGATAGAGGAATCAATTCTCAGAATGCTGGATTAAACGCAAGTTTGCCATTATTTGATGGTGGACAAAGATACAACAGCATTAAAAGAGATCAATATGGTCAGCTAGCATCGGAAAAAGACTTGGAAAGTGTTAAAAATGATGTCACTTTAAATGTGGTTACTTTTTATACTAATATTCTATTTAATAAAGAACTATTAGAGATTGCCAAACTTAGACTTGAAACTACTGAAATCCAAGAGAATAGAGTAGAAAAACAAGTTGAAATAGGTGCATTGGCACAGGCTGATTTACTGCAAATAAAACAACAAAAAGCTAATGATGAACTGGAAGTTGTGAGAGCTCAAAATAATTTAGATATATCTTATCTGCAATTAAAGCAAGCCTTACAGATACCAGCAGATCAACCCTTTGATATTGAAATCCCTGATTTACCTGAACCGAATCCTGAGGACTTGATGGAATCATCTTCCAATGTGTATCAATATGCATTGCAAAACCAACCTATTATTAAAGCAGCAGAATATAGAAAAGAAAGTGCAATAAGGGGAATTGGAGTGGCTAGAAGTGGTTACTATCCCTCTCTGAGCTTGAACGCAGGTATATCAACCAATTATTCTGATGCTGCACCAGAGCAATTTCCAGTTTTGGGATCTGAAAATATGACTGTCACTCGCCCTATCGGAGTAGTGGAAAACACTGGTGATCTTGTTGTTACTCAGCAAGAGGTTCCTTCTGAGTTTACTGAAAATACTTATTGGAATCAGTTGGATTTTAATCAAAGGCGGTTTGTTGGTCTTAGTTTGAACATCCCTATTTTTAATAAATTCCAAGTAAAAAATAATGTACAACAAGCAATTATCACACAGAAAAGAAGTGAATATCAATTAACATCTGTAAAGAACCAATTACAGCAAACCATCGAACAGGCTTATTTGGATGTGAAAGCTGCAGCTAAATCGTATGAAGCACTGAAAAACAGTTTTGAGGCTTCTGAACTTAGTTTTAAAAACGCAGAACAAAGACTAGAATTAGGAGCAACTGATGCTGTTGAATTCACTCAAATAAAAAATGATTTTGAAAGAGTAAAATCAGACCTCATCCGAGCAAAATACGACTATATATTTAAACTTAAAGTATTGGACTTTTATCAAGGGAAACCATTAAACTTTTAACCATGGCTAAGAAAAAATCATCTAAAAAAACACTTTATATCCTGATTGGGATTGTTGTTATCTTAATAATAGCAGCTATTATCGGTAAAAAATCAGGAGTGATTGGGCAACCCCCTTCTATTTCTGTTGAAGTGGAAGAAGTAAAGAAAAGGACTATAATTGAAAAAGTGAATGCCAGTGGAACAGTACAACCTGTGGTGGAAGTAAAACTCAGCCCTGATGTGGCTGGTGAAATTACAGAATTGGCTGTGGAAGAAGGTGATCCTGTGAAGAAAGATGACCTTTTAGTGAAAATCAGACCTGATAATTTTCAAAGTGCATTAGAAAGAGCAAGAGCTAATTTGAATCAGCAAAAAGCTTCATTGGCGCAAGCTGAAGCTTCTTTAGAACGTGCAAAAGCGCAACTAACTCAAGCGAAGCAAACTTTCGAACGTCAGAAGAAATTATATGAACAAAAGGTTATTTCAACAGCTGATTATGAAACAGCTTTAGCGAATTATCAAGTAGCAGAAAATGACAAAGTAGCTTCAGAAAAAAATGTATTGGCAGCAAGATATACTGTAAAAAGTAGTCAGGCGACAGTAGATGAAGCTAGCGAGAACTTGAGAAGAACTACCATTTATTCACCTGTAGACGGTACCGTTTCAAAACTAAGCGTTGAGCTTGGTGAGCGTGTTGTGGGTACACAGCAAATGGCAGGAACAGAAATGATGCGTATTGCCAATTTGAACAATATGGAAGTTCGAGTTGATGTAAATGAAAATGACATCATTAGAATTAATATTGGCGATACGGCAAACATTGAGGTCGATTCCTATACTTATATGGAGAAAGAATTTAAAGGTGTAGTGACTGCTATTGCAAATACAGCAAACGACAAGGCTTCGCAAGATGCTGTTACTGAGTTTGAAGTAAAAGTAAAAATACTCAATTCTTCTTATGAAGATTTAATTAAAGAAGATGGAGATTCTCCTTTTAGACCGGGCATGACGGCAAGTGTGGAAATCATGACAGAAACAAAAGAGGATATTTTAACTGTGCCATTAGCTTCAGTTACATTAAGATCTCCAGAAGTTGAGAAAGATTCTACTGCAAATGAAGAAGTTGATAAAAGAGAGCCGAAAAAAGAAAAGGAAGTTGTATTTGTTGTTCAGGATGACAATGCCGTTAAAATGACTGAGGTTGTTACTGGAATAAGTGATTTTGAATATATTCAAATTAAAGAAGGCTTATCAGCTGGACAAAAAGTGGTGAGAGGTCACTTTCTTAGCTATTTCTAAAACTTTAGAAGATGGGGATTTAGTGGAAGTAAAGAATAAAGGGAAGGTTAGAAAAGAAGAATAAAATAATTACATCTACAACAAAAAAGCAGTCATAATTGGCTGCTTTTTTTGTTTCTCATCTATTTGAATTTAATGATGCTGGAGTAAATTATTATTTAAGCGCTCCAACAATAATTATTCAAAAAAACCATTTAACAGCTATTATTATATAAGAAACGAACGTATATTTACGTTCGTAACGAACTAAATTAATTGCTAGATGAACAAAATAAACTATCCCATTAAAATAGGACTATCACTAATAGTCCTATTTAGTTCTTTGGCGTGTCAACCCGAAGAGGAATTAAACAAAAAGCCCACTTATATTTCTGAAGAATACTTAAAAGGCGAAAAGATCGTATTAGGTAAAAAATTGGAAAATCCGTATTCCATTGAAATATGAAAAAGGCTTTAAACAACTTACGCCAAAATGCCCGACTTGGTGAAGAGTTGGAAATTAACACCACACATCTTTACATTCGTTTTCTTCCAAGCGACACCATACAAACGATACAGTTAGAAGACGATAGCGCCTTGGTTTTATTTGACCATCCCTTGCTTTATGATATTGAAGTTATGGGACAATGGTATCACGATCCTGAACTTGAAGACCAAGCATTCACTTGGCTATATACAGTGGTGCCTGTGGACTATGAGTTTCCTGCCATTGAATATGAAGTGTTGGATGAACTATTTATGATGGATGGAGAAAATGATGATACACAAAATCGCATGCTTTATGATATATGGGACGCTTTAGAGTATGAGGCCCTAAAAATCACTAATAACTTGGATGAAGAGAGCAAGGCTAACGGCAGAAGTGCCTCAAAATGGAATCCATCTGGAAGAATTCAGGTTGAAGAGAGAACTGGATTTGGAACTGGTGTAGATAGAGGAGATGTTCCTGTACGTTATTGTAAAGTGAGGGCAAGAAAATTGCTTAAATGGGGGTCGGCTAACACAAGTGTTACAGACGGACGGTTTAGAATCTCTAAAAGTTTTAGAGGGGAAGTAAATTACTCTATTGAGGTAGAAACTGCTGGTCATAAAGTGACCGATTGGAAAGGTTTTTCCATAAATCTGAACGGGCCTAAAAGAAAAGGAGCCTGGAACCGGAACATTCCCTTTGGTAACGAATCAGTAGCTTGGAATAGCACCACCATTTTAAATGCTATATACCATTTTAGAACGCAAGCGTCTAGACATCGATTAAAATTACCTGGGGTTTTGGTGACAGCTAAAATAAGGCCCGTACTAAGAAGCGGGAGATCAAATGCTTTGGGTGTTGCGCGGCATATCCCCATCTCCCCCACCTTTAATGTCTTGAGAAATGATGTGAAAATTTATACTAGATTTGATAATGGTAATCGGCTTTTAACAGACGACTTGTATGAGGTAACCATGCATGAACTCGCACATGTTTCTCACTTTTTAAAATCACCCACAAATGCGATATTGAGTATAGGCATTGAAGGAGAAAGTTGGGCTACGGCTGTGGAGTATTATTTTACTTTACCGTATTATCCTGCTCAAGTGAATGGTTTGATTGACGAAGATAGAACAGGTATTGAGTGTTGTGGTGATGATAGTTGGAAATACACACCATACTTTATTGACCTGATTGATAATTCTAACCAAAGAAATGATAATAATGGTAATTTAGACTTTGCGGATGACGATGTTGAGGGTTATACTTTAGAACAAATTCAAGATGCATTGGACAGAAGAACCACTCTCTCGGGCGTTGCCACCCATTTACGCAATAATTATGTCAATTCAACTGAGAGTAGATTAACAGCTGTTACCAGTTTTTACAATGATATTAGAGAGGATAATTAATGAAGGCTATGAAGAATATAATAAGAATAGTTTGGTTTTTGTGTTTCTGTCTATCTATAAATGCATGTCATCAGGAATCTACGATAATGGTTACTAGGATAATTAATAATCAAACTGATAAACCTGTAGAGATAAATATATGGGTGTCCAATAACTTATTTGAGAAAATTAAGATTGCCGAAAATAGTGCAGACACTTTGAAAAGTATATGTGACATTGAAAGGGGTCAAGTACAAAATTGTAATCCTGTTGCTAGATGGTCCGAAGGAGCTGATTCAGTTCAAGTTATTTTTGAAAATGAAAGTGTACTTACATACTGCATATCTGATACTTATTGCAGGGAGATCAACAAAAAGAACATCATGGATTTCAATATTTTCAATACTCCAGGCGTAGCCAACAATGGTTATGAGGAAATAGAAGATAAGGTTTTTGTTTTCACTATCGAAGAATCTGATTATGAGTTGGCAAATAAGTTTTAAGTAAAAAAGGTTAATAAAAAGTATTAGGTAAGATCCTATGCTTATGCTTTTGTTTTTCTCATATAAAATGAAATGCCGCACTTTCAAACAAATTAAACTGGCACTGTACAGACGAACTACACTCTCTGGAGTTGGCACCTATTTGCGCAAGCATTACAGCAACTAAACAGAACATAGTTTAACCGTAGGTACTAGTTTTTATAACCAAATTAGGGAGGATAATTGGTAGGAAAAATCTAATATTACTTTTATTCCTATTATCAGCATTTCATAAAGTAAATTAGCAGAAAGCAACTAGAAGAATCATTAATGAAACCGATTATAGGGTGGAAATCAAAATTTATGGAGATGAACTTGCTGAAAGCTTTCATTATGAAATTTAGTCTTATGATTCTCTCGATATTGAGGGTAGTTGTTTTTTTGGAGCGAGTGAATATTGTTCCTTAGACTGGAATACAAGTTTAAAATTGGTGAAATTATATTTCAAGACTCTCTAAGATTACTTTACGAAGATTTACCTTCTGACTGTATGGAAAATTCTATAAATGGTGACCCTGTGGGAGAATGTTATGGTTATAAACGTAGGACAGAAAATGGAATATTAATTTATTCTTACAGTATAATCTGCTCGGATATTAAGCAGGCAAAACCAATTGAATGAGCCAAATCGTTTAATGTTTTTAGCGAATTCTTTGAAAAAATCGGATCCTTATGATGTATAACAGTTTTACCAGGCCAGTCAGATTTAAATAATCTGATTGGTCTTTTTCTGAAAAAAGAAAAATAAATAAATGCTTTAAAGGCAGATGATAAGGTGAGAATTTAGGGGTTTAAAATATTCGAATATCACTCTAAGTCCTAGCTTAGCATTTGTGCAATAATTATAGTAATCCCTCAGAACTGATTTTATTGTATTCCTAAAACGATTCCTGGAAAGAAATTTCCCATTGAGAATAAAGAAGGCTCTTGACTTTCTACTGTTTTTATTTGGTAATTTATAGCTAAACCAATTTCTAGAAACCGAATTTTATTAAATTTATAGCCATAAATAAATTCAGACCTCAATATTTTGGGTCCTTTTAACAGTTTTATATCCTTTGCTTTTTGTTGCCATAAAGCAGTACTAAAAGAAATAAATTTTGTCTTCTCGGGATTCATCCAATCCTTTTCTAATCCATAAGACATTCCCCAAACTGGTAAGCCATTGATGGAGAAATTATAGCCAAATTGTAGCATATTGCTAAAAAACCGACTTCCTGTGGCTATGGAGACATTAGATAAAAACAAATCAGTTGATCTGAAGCTTAGGCGACCTTCACTTGCATCAATATTCAACAAGCCTAAAGGCACTCCATTATTTTTTCCGCTGATGTTAATCAAACCTATCTGATTTCCATTATTCACTTTGCTAAAATTTATTAATCCAATCTGCCACGTATCGCTTAAAAGACTACTAAATTCATGACCAAAACCTACAGTGCGTGCATAATTGAACAATCCTAATTGCAAGCCATTGGTTTGCCCGTCTGAGTAATTGAAAATAGTAGCAATCTGAAAGCCTACCATCCCGACTTTAGATGAATTGATTAAGCCTGCTATTTGAGCTCCTTGTAAATATCTAGCCTTATTTGTCATGAATCCCAATTGAAAGCCCGTAAACCCTGATGCTGCCGTATTAAAAGTTGAAATTTGAACCCATGCCCATTCCCAATAGTTTTATTGGCTATTGAAGCAAATTGAAAGCCCATAATAATGTATTCTCTAATTTCTATTTTGGATTTAGCTTATCATTAACTCCCGAAATATTGGCAAAACCAGCCAATTGAATTCCCTTTAACTTTTCATAATTGGAAATAGCCTATCTCAATACTACTAACACTTCCCGTAATGCCTGAGGTGAGGTTTAAAGACAATTTTTAATGATTGGAGATTTGATCTACTGTATGATTACTAAAACCTGGAAATGCAGAAATATGAACTTTCGATTATTTGGATTAGGATTGAGGGAAAAATTCTATAGTAGCAAAAAACAGAAAAATTATAAATTCAAAAATTGATAAGGTGCATATTGATTTATTTTTTCTATTTATAATATATTGCATACTTTATGGTTATAGTTCAAATTTAACTAAATAATAACTGATTTAAACTATTCTTATTGCCAATGTATAGAGTTCTACTTGCATCCATTATTACTTTTCTGATAAGCTCGTGTCAAGGAAATGATGATAAAAAATTTGGTTTTACAATAATTGAAAATAAGAAAATAAAGCTGGATTTCGAGACGAATGAAATGGCTTCAAACTCACAATTCAAAAATATAGATGGCACAGATTATCTTTTTCGCTTTAGGGATTATCAATCCCCACAAAACCCTCAACAACTGGAAGTAATCAATTTAACAGAAGAAAAAGTTAAAAAAATTATTGATTTTCCAATGGAAGGGGCTAATGCTTTTAATGAATTGGTGAATTTTCATGTACATAATTTCGATTCCATATTTTTCCATAATGAAGCATTTCCGTTAACTTTTTATTTGACCGACACCAGCAAAAACTTAAAGCAAAAGTGGGAAATTGAAGATATGGAAATTGGTGCGGGTTGGTCGTCAAATGCCTCTCCATTTTTGATAAAAGATAAACTTTACTTTTGCAGCATTTCAACGCAATCTTTTTACCCTGATGATCAAGATTTTATTGACTATAAATTTTTAAGTTACTTTAATTTAAATAATGGGAAAATCAAAGAAATCTCATCCATTGACTACCCAAAAATATTCAAGGAAAATTTTAAAAATGGAAAATGGTATCCTTGGAGTGGAAAACCCTATTTTCACCATTACAATGAAAATATCTTTGTAGGATTCAATATGAGTCCTGAAATAAGTTCTATTAGGCAAGGCAAAGCTGTGATTACTGAACTAGAAGTTTCTTCTAAAAAAATAGCAGAAGCTGTAAGTATAGATATAAATGATTTCGCATCTAATCAATTGCGTTTAATCGGTAGCCCACAATTAGGAAAAATGGTTTATGACTACTATCGAGATAAATTAATAAGACTTTACAAACATCCTATTGAAATTGACGAGAATGAAGATAGGTCAAATTTCTATTATCGCTCCAAATTCAGTTTACTATTTTTCAAACTGAACGGAGAACTAGCTGCAGAAATAGAACTCCCTAAAAACACTTTTAATCCGTCAATTATAATCCCAACAGAAAAAGGTTTATTAATTAATACTGACAACCCATTTAACCCTAAAAACCATGAAGACTATCTTGAGTTTGCCCATGTTGCTTTTGATAATATGCCATAGTTCTTCAATTAATGCACAATCTGATCCTGCAGGAAATCTATTCTTTTGCAGAGCCAATGCAGATATGGGGAATATTATTCCTATAGATAAAAAAGTGATCATAAGACCTAAAAAAGCTAGTTTTTTGGTGCTGGCAAACCCAAATGGTTTAATTGAAGATACTATTAAAATGAAGAAAGAATGGGGCTCTATAATGGGTGTGGTCCCCATATCTGATTCCACCTTCTCGGTAGCCTTAGGAGGTCATGGTCTGAATGTTTTAATTAAGAATAATCAGTTTTCAATTCAAGAAGAAATCCCAGCTAAATTTTTTATTGAAGAGTATCAAACAGGAATGAAACTACCTATTAGAGATTATATTATAGGGGTCACCCCAAATACAAATGCACCAAGAAAGCACAGCATTTATCAATATGCCTTAATCCATAAGAAAGACTCTCAACTTATAATCTTGAATGAGCCACTTCCTTTAAAATCAAGATATTACCAGGGAATGAGTCATCTAGTAGATTATTATGTTGCCAATAATAAACTGATCATCAATCATTCAGAAGCTAACGCTCTTATTATTCAAGATTTTGAAAATGCCAAAACCTCAATCAAAAAATTCCCTAAAATTGAAAATAAAAAGAAAGAGATTTGGTATGCCATTGTTGATAATGCCAATGATGATTTCTATTTAGTAAGAAACAGAAAAAAAGAATTAAATGAGGTTTATTCCTATAATTTAGCTTCTAATGAACTTCGATTTATTTTATCTACAGCACAGCATATTTCCAGTATTAATAAATCAAGGGCTTTCTATAGAGAAAAAGATAAAGAGGGTGATATCTGTTTCTACTTTATTGATCTGAAGCAAAAAGAGGGCTCTAAATCCGAAATATTAAAGCTTGACGAAGTAGTTATCAAAAAGAAATAACTATTTTAAAAAGCAGTGGTCTTATTTACGTTTCTATCAATACTGTGAAATATCGACATATTTGTCAATATATACTATTATTGACAAATATGTATATATTTTTATATATTGACAAATATATCTATATTCACAAAAGATATTAAGTAATCTAATGATAGCAATAATAACAGGAGACATTATTAATTCAACTGAAAAGGCATCTGTAAATTGGTTAAAAGAACTGAAATCAGTTTTAAATCAATATGGAAGTAGCCCTGAAAAATGGGAGATTTATAGAGGGGACAGCTTTCAATTAAAGCTCCCTGTTGAAAAAGCTATTTTAGCCGCTTTCCATATTAAAGCCACAATCAAACAGATTAAAAACAAAGATGTCAGAATGGGGATTGGAATTGGCATGGAACATTATGTGTCCGAAAAAATATCAGAATCGAACGGTACTGCCTATCAAAATTCAGGTCTATGCTTTGAGTCCCTTAAAAAGAGTAATTTGGCTATTAAATCAAATGATACTGAATGGGACGAACCTATTAATATAATGCTTGAATTGGTACTTTTTATTGCTGACAAATGGACTGAAAGTCAGGCTGAAGTTATAAAAGCAATAATTGAGAATCCAAAGAAAAACCAAAACCAACTTGCCGAACTATTAGAAAAAACTCAAAGCACCATAAGTATTTCTCTGGACAGAAGTGGATACGACAGCCTGCAAAGAATATTCGGATATTATAAGAAGCAAACCCAACTAATATGATTTCATTTTTACTAAAAGCTTTAATCGCTCATCTGCTTGGTGATTTTGTATTTCAACCAGACCAATGGATAAAAGACAAACAATTAAAAAAGGCTAAATCAAAATTCCTTTATTTTCATATTGCTATTCATGCTGGTTTACTGGTGATACTTTTCCAATTCAATTTTAAGTTTTGGTTAGCCTTCCTCATCATTTCTATTAGCCACTATATAATTGACCTCATTAAAATCCATCTTGAAAAAAGAATCAATTCTCGATATCTGTTTACATACGATCAACTTGCTCACACAGCAGTCATTCTAGGTTTAAGTTGCTATTATTATCCCCAAGAATTGACCTTTAATTTTCAACTTTCCAATACTGCACTGCTTTTATCTTTAAGTATTATTTTGCTTACCTATGGAGTAGCAGTCTTCATAAAAATCATTATGTCAAAATGGGATTTACCGGAAGATTCGGATAAGGACTCCTTATCAAAAGCCGGACAATACATTGGCATTTTAGAACGACTGTTTGTTTTTTCATTTGTAATAATGCAAGAATGGCAAGCCATAGGATTTTTGATCGCTGCCAAATCAGTTTTTAGATTTGGAGACTTATCCCGCGCAAAAGATCGAAAGCTCACTGAATATATTTTGATTGGAACATTGCTTAGCTTTGGCTTTGCTATTCTGATTGGACTAATTTATCAAGCATGTATCAATGAGTTTTAAATCTCCTCAAACAACACACTCAAAAAATAAATTTCTGAACTTTCTTTTTATCATTCGAGTTTTTATGCTTTACTTTGAAACACTTATCCAGAAAGACTGAGGGATTGCCTTCTGACGTCTTAGCAACCCTTCCAATGCATTTGCAAAAGGAAACGGTGCTAACTCCCATCTTGACAATTTTTCATAGTCAAGAAAAGATAAGAAGAAGCCTTTCTCATGGCACTTTCTGGATGCAAAATTATAAATATTCAGAATGAGCCGATTTTCAAAATCAATTCTTAAAGATAAAATTTTAGTGCTGGATGGCGCCATGGGCACCATGATTCAAAACTATAAACTCTCGGAAGCAGACTACCGTGGAGAACGTTTTGTTAATTATCCTTCAGATTTAAAAGGCAATAATGACCTTTTATCCTTAACACAGCCAAAAATAATCAAAGATATTCATAGAGCATATCTTGATGCAGGTGCTGATATAATCGAAACCAATACCTTTAGTGGCACCACTATCGCTATGGCAGATTATGATATGCAAGATTTGGTTTGGGAACTTAATGAGAAGTCTGCCCGACTTGCAAGAGAGGTAACAGAGGAATACACTGATAAACCTCGTTTTGTAGCAGGATCTATAGGCCCTACCAATAGAACTGCCTCCCTATCCCCAGATGTAAACAGACCTGGATATAGGGCAACTTCTTTTGATGAATTAAAAATTGCTTATAAAGAACAATCTGAAGCTTTAGCTGCTGGCGGAGTAGATATATTTTTGGTGGAAACCGTATTTGATACCCTCAATTGTAAAGCCGCTTTAATGGCCATTCAGGAATTGAAAGAGGAAAAAGGAATCGATATTCCAGTGATGGTTTCTGGAACTATAACCGATGCCAGTGGTAGAACGCTTTCTGGGCAAACGGTAGAGGCATTTTGGAATAGTATTCGTCATTTTCCTTTGCTAAGCGTAGGCTTCAATTGTGCGCTGGGTGCCGACCAATTAAAAGTCTATTTGCAACAATTGGCCAGAATTGCGGATGTGGCCATTTCCTGCCATCCTAATGCTGGTCTGCCCAATGAATTTGGTGAGTATGATGAAACACCCGGTCAAATGAGCGGGATTATCAAAAGCTACTTCGATGAGGGATTGGTCAATATTATTGGCGGATGTTGCGGTACTCAACCCGAGCATATAAAAGCTATAGCTGATTACGCAAAAAATTCAAAGCCGCATAAAATTTCTGGTCAGAAAAAATTAATGCGATTAAGCGGACTAGAACCATTATCCATCACTCCCGAACTGAATTTTGTGAATATTGGTGAAAGAACCAATGTTTCAGGTTCCAAAAAATTTGCCAGACTTATTCGTGATGAAAAATTTGAAGAGGCTGTTGACATTGCCATTGACCAAGTTGAAGGTGGGGCTCAAATTATTGACATCAATATGGATGATGGTATGTTGGACGCGGTAAATGTTCTACCAAATTTCGTCAATCTTATCTCTTCCGAACCGGATATAGCACGGCTTCCTTTTATGATTGATTCATCCAAATGGGAAGTGATTGAGGCAGGCCTAAAATGCTTACAAGGTAAAGGAATTGTCAACTCCATCAGTCTTAAAGAAGGAGAAGAAGATTTTATTGCCAAAGCCAAAAAAATCAAAAGTTATGGTGCGGCTGTAGTGGTAATGGCTTTTGATGAAGTGGGTCAAGCGGATACATTTGAAAGAAAAATCGATGTTTGTAAGCGTTGCTATGATTTACTGGTTAATGAGGCAGAATTCCCCCCTGAAGACATCATCTTTGACCCCAACATCCTTACTATTGGAACAGGAATGGAGGAGCATGATAATTATGCAGTGGATTTTATCAATGCGGTTAAATGGATAAAAGAAAATTTAACACATGCCAAAACTAGTGGTGGAGTCAGCAATATCTCTTTTTCATTTAGAGGAAATAATGTGGTAAGAGAAGCCATGCATTCGGCTTTTCTATATCACGCTATCAAGGCGGGATTGGACATGGGGATAGTCAATCCGGGTATGTTGGAGGTTTATGATGAAATCGATAAAGAATTACTCGATTATGTAGAGGATTTATTGTTCAACCGCAGATCAGATGCAACCGAACGATTAATGGCCTATGCTGAAAATTTAAAGCCGGGTGAGAAAGCCGAAAAAGCAGCCCAAGAATGGAGGAGTTTAGAAGTTAATAAAAGATTAGAACATTCCTTAGTGAAAGGAATCACGGAATTTATTGATTCAGACACTGAAGAGGCTAGACAAAAAGCAGCAAAACCTTTAGATGTTATTGAAGGTTGCCGATTAATGGACGGAATGAATGTGGTGGGTGATTTATTTGGTGCTGGTAAAATGTTTTTACCTCAAGTGGTCAAAAGTGCTAGGGTAATGAAAAAGGCTGTGGCTTACCTTTTACCCTACATTGAAGCAGAAAAGAAAGCAAACCCATCGGGAGATCAGAAGGCTGGAAAAGGCAAAATTCTAATGGCTACAGTAAAAGGCGATGTACATGATATAGGTAAGAATATAGTAGGTGTAGTTTTGGCCTGCAATAATTATGAGATTATTGATTTGGGGGTGATGGTGCCTTTAAATAGAATATTGGAAGAAGCCGAAAAGCACCAAGTTGACATTATCGGTTTAAGCGGACTGATCACGCCTTCTTTAGATGAGATGATTTATGTGGTGGAAGAAATGGAAAAAAGAGGCTTAAAAACGCCTGTCATGATTGGTGGAGCAACCACTTCCCGAATACATACTGCCGTTAAAATTAAGCCTAATTATACAGGGCCAGTTATTCATGTGAATGATGCATCCAGATCTGTTACGGTTGCCGGTAAACTATTAGGCAAGGATAAAGAAGAGTTTTATAAAGAAATAGAGAGGGAATATGCTGAAGCAAAAGCCGGACATAGTAGAAGAGGTGAAAGCAAGAACTATGTAAGCATAGATGAAGCCCGTGCTAACAAATATCAAGTTGATTGGGACAGTTATCAACCGCATGCTCCGAAGAAAATTGGCAGTCAAGTCTTAAAGGATTATGACCTTAAAGAAATAGCTGAATACATCGACTGGACCCCATTCTTCCAAACCTGGGAAATGAATGGCCGCTACCCTAAAATATTGGATGATGCTGAGAAAGGGGTTGAAGCAAGAAAACTCTTTGCTGATGCGCAGCAGATGTTGCAAGAAATTATTGAAAATAAATTACTGTCCGCAAATGCCATTTTCGGACTTTATCCTGCGCATACTAAAAACCATGATAGCATAGAAGTATTTGGAGATGCAGATAAAAACCAAAAATTAACTGAATTCCATACGCTTCGTCAGCAAAACAAGAAAGGTGAGAAGAATCCTAATTATGCTTTTTCTGATTTTCTTGCTCCATCAGAAGTCAAATACACTGATTACATGGGCTGTTTTGCAGTGACTACAGGAATTGGCCTGGATAAACTAACAGCAAAATATGAAGCTGATCACGATGACTATAACAGCATCATGGCAAAAGCTTTGGCTGATCGATTAGCCGAAGCCTTTGCTGAGTTGTTGCACAAAAAAGTTAGAACTGAATACTGGGGTTATGCAGAAAATGAAACTTTAGAAAATGAGGACTTAATCAAAGAGCAATACAAAGGCATCAGACCAGCACCAGGCTATCCAGGTTGCCCTGATCATACAGAGAAAATTACATTGTTTGATTTATTGGATGTGGAAAAGAAAACGGGAATCACTTTAACAGAAAACTTAGCCATGTTGCCAACTGCATCAGTAAGTGGATTCTATTTCGGACATCCTGAAAGCAGATACTTCGGACTAGGTAAAATCGGAAAGGATCAGGTGGAAGATATAGCCAAACGCAAAAATCAAGAATTTAAAGAAATAGAAAGATGGTTGAAGCCTAATTTGAATTATTAAATTAGGTTGGCAAGTTGACAGGTTTACAAGTTGGCAAGTTATGGGCTATTCCATTTATGATATCCACTGGAAGATGAATTAATCAATGTAAAAAAAATAAAAATAAAAACAGTTTAGAAATGGCTACTATTAAAAGATTCGAAGATTTAGAAAGTTGGAAAAACGCTAGAGTTTTTGTGAAAGAAATTTATCAAGCGACCAGTAATGTTGCATTACAAAATAATTTTGGTTTTCAAGATCAGATTAGAAGAGCATCTATTTCAGTGATGAATAACATAGCCGAAGGTTTTGGTCGATTTAATAATAAAGAATTTAGAAGGTTTTTGGACATTTCAGTTGGATCTCTACTTGAAGTAAAGAGTATGTTGTATTTAGCAGAAGATTTGAAATATGCTACTCCTGAACATGCGGAAAAACTCAGAAATGATGCGGAGAAAATTTATTTTCAACTTTTAGCTTTTATCGCATATCTACGAAAAAATGTCAAATCATAATTTGGTACAATTAATTTTACGGGGCGATTAGATTTGCTTAAACCTTCCCTCCCCAACTTGCAAACATGCAAACTTGTAAAACTTGATCTATGAAAGTAACAGAACACATAAATAACGCAAAAAGCACTGTATTCTCTTTTGAGATATTACCACCATTAAAAGGGCAAAATATAAAAGCTCTATTTGAAAATATTGAGCCATTAATGGAATTCAAACCTCCTTTTATTGATGTCACCTATCATAGGGAGGAGTATATTTACAGAGATAAAGGCAATGGCTTATTGGAGAAACGTACCACCCGAAAACGACCAGGTACAGTAGGTATTTGTGCGGCCATCAAAAACCGATTTGACATTGACACAGTCCCACATATTATTTGCGGTGGTTTCAGCAAAGAAGAAACAGAAAACGCCCTTATAGATCTTGATTTCTTAGGAATTGATTCTGTTTTAGTCTTAAGGGGTGATCCTATTAAATCGGAAAATAAATTTGTTCCAGACCCAAATGGACATGCTTATGCCATTGAGTTAATGGAGCAAGTGGTCAATATGAATCAAGGAAAATATATTGATGAAGAACTACAATCAGCTGCACCATCTGATTTTTGTATAGGAGTTGCAGGATACCCTGAAAAGCATTTTGAAGCGCCTAGCATGAAATCCGATTTGAAAATTCTAAAGCAGAAAGTTGAAAAAGGAGCTGAATACGTAGTGACTCAGATGTTCTTCGATAATCAAAAATACTTTGAATTTGTAAAATTATGTAGAGCTGAAGGAATAACTGTTCCTATCATACCTGGATTAAAACCAATTACTTCCTTAAAACAGATGACAGCTTTACCAAGAACCTTCTACTTGGATTTACCAGATAATTTGGTTGATGAATTAGAAAAATGCAAAGATAATGCTGCTGCTAAAGAGGTCGGGATAGAATGGTGCATTCAACAGTCAAAAGAATTGATCGAATTTGGAGCACCTTGTTTACATTATTATTCAATGGGTAAATCCGACCCGATTTATAGGATTGCTGAAGGTATCTTTTAAAAATCAACTTTTCCAAAGCTCAAAGCTCTGGAAAAGTTGATTTCTTACTAATTTGAATTATCCGATTGAGCCCATTCTATAGCCAATCGCCCAACTGATTCACCAGATTTTCTACCTGCAATATTATCTATATTATAATGAATTCCGCCATATACTCTAGAAATACCAGCTTCAATATACATTTTCTCTAACTCTTGTTTTTTAGCAGGAAACAAATATCCAAGCACTGTTCCAGCAGAAGATGAAAATGAAGAATGTCCTGATGTATAGGAAGGGAAATTAGGAATACCTGTAGCTGTTTTTATCTCAGGTTCAAGCTGTGAAGGCCGCGGTAAATAATAAAAGAATTTTGACCACCAACAAACGATCCCTGCATCCATTATTGCACGGTTCATGATTGAATAAGCACGCGCAGTTCTTACTTCGCTCCATTTCACATCAACTATTAATCCTTCTGCAATTTGATTCCAATGTCCAGGAGGAGTATAGGTTCCTCCCCCATCAGCCCAAAAATCCGAAATCCTCCACTGCTCTCTTGTTCTGTTATCACTTATCTTTCTCACATTTTTCAAATCTTGTTGGAATTCCTCGCTATCAATAGCTGGTGGAGGTTCGGGTGCATCTTGAAAAATCCTAGTGGAATCGTACCAAGTTTTAACCAATCCATAAAAAGGCAACATTGGTTTTCTTAATGGAAGTTGAAGACATTCCCAAGGCGTTTCAATTCTAGAAGGAATATTAAAATATGTCAAATGTTCATCATTAGGGTCAGCTGATTGATTCATCCTATCATTTGCAGCATATTCTTTTACTGCATCTGAAACTACTCCAGCAATTTCTTTTCCTGCTAAATTATCAAGATTACCGGCTTTTCCAGCCCAAATTGTGCTTTTTATATGCTCATTCATTTTTTCTTCCAAATATTCCTTTTCCTTTGGAAACAAATGAGATAATATTTCGAATGAAACCTCAGCAATAACTGCTTGCTCAGAAGGATATGAGGGCAAATCTGAAGCTGAAAATAATGAATTAAGACCTTCAATTCTATTTCCAGGAGCATCGCGCATAAATTCATACTTGTAATGCCATGCTGCTATTAGTGCATCATGCTGAGCTACGGATAATAAAGCATATGCCCTTGCTGCAAAAGGTGGATTGGCAAATGGATGTGTTGGATCTGGGGTAGCTCCAACATTAGGAGCAACATTATATTTTATTACCAAATCCCTTGCTATTTGGTTCCATCGTAATACACCTCCAGCTGACCAAAATTTTGCTTTTTCTTCCTGTGATGAAGTTCTATTTTGAGTTAAATTAATTATCTCATCATTCTCATCATTGAGCTCCTGATCAGTAAATTCATTAGGATTTTTTATTGTGATAGCTGAAAAATAATCAACATCTAATACAGTTTGCCAATTCCCTGCATCTGCATCCTCACTTTCAGGTTGCAATACTGGTAATTGATTAATCTCTGGTATTTCATTGTCACATCCAATCAAAGCGACAAAAATGAATAGGCTTATATATTTAAAGTAAGTTTTCATAATAGTCTAGTTTTTGGATAAATAAGATAATCGATAAATTAAGGAAGTGCTGATTCGAGTTGATTTACCAACATTTTCACCGTTTAAAGTAAATCCCATTCCAGCACTTAAACCCAAGTTTGAAATAAAGGGTAAATCTCCATACAAATTAAACCCAGTTCGTAAAAACGATACAGCATTGGTTGGGAATGGCGTGCCTGGTCCAATATCTGTACCACTTAAAGCATTTTGTTGGCTAACCCAGATATCGGTATAGAGAAAACCAATATTCATTCCCGACCTAATTGTCCAATCGAAAGAATTCGGGACTTCTACTTCAAATCCTCTATCGGTTTCAACATTTGAGGTATGTAAATATCCACCCTGAACCATAATAAAAAAACTATTTTCAAAATAGTATTGAGAAATCAATCGGAATTCAAATCTATCTGCTTGATGACCAATTGAAATTGGTGCATCCGCTATATAATTGGATGTGGGTAAAGTATAACCCAATCCTCCTAATATATTTAAATTTCCATTTCCCAATTGATCGGTTTGAAATAATCTCCCTTTTAGAAAGATAGATAGATCTTGGAAACCTTGTTGGGGAGACCAGAAACCAGCTGTAGGTTTTGCTGTTACATAAGGTAAATTCACTGTTAAGTTTAGAAAATCAGTAATTCCTGCTGTTAAAAATAAATTAACACTGTTGGTCTTTATAGTTCCCAGATTGGGATTTTGTGTTGCTACATTTCCTACATAGTAAGTGTCATAAAATTCATGGCTAAACCCTATGGCAGAAACTATCTCACCTTTAGGTTGCATAAAGCCATCTAATAATAATCCTTGGGAAAACAAATGATGTCCAAGGGATATATATAATATAATTAGTAATATCTTTTTCATGATAGTTAGATTTTAGAATGGATGAAAAATTGAAGGCTATAAATTCTTCCCAATCTTAAACAGATTAAATTAACAACCAGTCAAGATGGTATACTCATAAAACAATTCAATAGAATTGATCTTTTGGAATCAATAAAAGTCAGTCTAATTTTAGACTAAGAAAATACTTAGACTATTGAATAGTATGAACAACACAATTAAAATTAAGTGTGTGCTAACTGGTAATTGGGAAGAATCAAATGAAAAATTGAGGGGGTGGAGTTGGAATATCGAATGAAAAATTCGGACTAAAATTCTTAATAAAATTTTGATTTAGTTGATCTGGAAACTTATATGAAAAGAAATTAAAGCTTTCTTGAGATTCAAGATAGGTTAAAAATATATGAGAAATTATATATCCGATTTTTTTAGAGCTTTCTTTATTAAAATCACTGAGCTTGATTTTATTGACTTGATAATCAGTTATAACTTCATTTTCAGCAATCTTAAAATGAAGTTGCTCGCCATCGACCTCATGCGAAACCATAAACGGAGCTCCATATCCAAGTCTTAAATATTGGGAAGGATTGATTTCCTCAAATTTTATATCATCTGAAACACCTATATCAGACGATACTTTATCGGATAATTTGAGTTTATGTTCTGAGATCTTTTGCTCAACCCATATTTCTTCCACTAGCTTAACGGTAATTAAGCCAAAAATCCACTGAGTAGATATTAATAGAATTAAAAATATGGATAAAACTCTTTTCAATAGATACAATTTCATATAAATCTATTGAAAAGAGTTTAAAAATCAAATATCAATCAGTATAAAACGGGAAATTGCTCCGGATCAAATTCATGCATCATTGCATAAACTCTTTCAAAAACATCCTCTATTTGTGGCTTACTGAAATAATCTCCATCTGATGCATAAGCAGGTCTGTGCTCGTTTGAAGAAATCGTAATTGGTTGAGCATCTAAGTATTTATAAGCTTTCTGCTCTTCTAGTACTTTTTGCATCATAAAACCAGTTGCTCCTCCAGGAACATCCTCATCAGCAAAAACCACACGATTCGTTTTCTTAACTGACTCCACTATGCTATGATCTACATCAAATGGCAATAAAGTCTGAACATCAATTATCTCACAAGAAATACCCTGATCCGCTAATTGATTAGCTGCATCCATTACCACTCTGCACATAGAACCATAAGTTACGATAGTCACATCACTTCCTTCTCTAATCACTTCTGGTTGACCTAATGGAACTGTGAATTCACCTACATTTTCTGGTAATGATTCTTTTAATCTATAGCCATTTAAGCATTCTATGATCAATGCAGTATCATCGGATTGCAGCATGGTATTGTAAAACCCTGCTGCTTGCGTCATATTTCTTGGAACCAATACATAAATCCCTCGGATGGCATTTAAAATCATACCCATAGGCGAGCCTGAATGCCAAACACCTTCTAATCTATGCCCTCTGGTACGGATAATTAATGGCGCTTTTTGTCCACCCTTAGTTCTATATTGAAGACTAGCCAAATCATCAGACATAATCTGAATGGCATATAATAAATAATCTAAATATTGAATCTCAGCAATTGGTCTTAAGCCTCTTAAAGCTGTGCCAATACCTTGTCCTAAAATGGTGCACTCACGAATACCGGTATCCATCACACGCAAATCACCATATTTTTCCTGTAAACCTGCAAATGCTTGGTTAACATCACCGATTTTTCCAACATCCTCACCAAAAGCAAAAACCCTTTGGTCACGAGCTAAAGCAGCGTCAAAGCAAGCTTGTAGCACTTCTCTACCATCTACTTTTTTAGGATCATTAGAGTACTCTGGATTTATTACCTCAACCTTTAAAGCAGATTCATCGGATTCGCTATATAAATGAGAACTGTAGCGGTCATGCCCTTCTTCATTTACAGCTTTTAACCAATTAATAAGCTTTTGTTTTGCTTCTCCTTCGTGTTTGATAACTAATCGCAATACCTTTTTAACAGCCTTTATATTATCCAATCTTAATGGATTCATGGCTGCTTTTAGTTCTGAAGCTATTTCAGAAATCTCATTTTGACCTGTTTCTTCAGCTAAATTATTTAATAAGCCTATAGCTTCTTTCTGCTGATCTTTAATTTCTCCAATAAAAGCTTTCCAAGCTGCGTCTTTTGCATCCTTTGCAGTCTTTTTTGCTTCATTTTCTATCTCATCTAACTCCTTTTCCGAAGCAATTTTATTGTCAAGAATATATTTCCTGAATTGGTTTAAGCAATCATATTCTGCTTCCCACTCCAGTCTTTCTTTCGATTTATATCGCTCATGAGAACCAGAAGTGGAGTGACCTTGTGGCTGGGTCATATCATAAACATGCACCAAAGATGGAACATGTTCCTCGCGTGAAATTTTTGCAGCTTTTTGATAAGTTTCTACCAAAGCTTCATAATCCCAACCTTTAACCGTTAAGATTTCATATCCCTTTTTATCTTTTGTTCTTTGGAAACCTGCTAAAGCTTCTGAAATACTACTTTTAGTGGTATGGAATTCCTGTGGGACACTAATACCATAATGATCATCCCATACAGAAACCAACATAGGGATTTGCAAAACCCCAGCAGCATTTATGGATTCATAGAACATACCTTCCGAAGTAGAAGCATTTCCTATGGTTCCGAAAGCAACTTCATTTCCATTAATAGAATATTGCTCGAATTCCTTTTTATTTAATTCTTTATTGTTTCTGAATAATTTTGAGGCAAATGCTAAACCTACCAATCTTGGCATTTGAGCTGCCGTAGGTGAAACATCTGAAGAGCTGTTTTTACTTTCTGTAAGTTTTGTGTATTTACCTGCTTCATCCAACATTCTAGTGGCGAAGTGTCCATTCATTAATCGACCAGCAGAAGCAGGATCGGCATTAACGTCTGTATGGGCATAAAGCTGAGCAAAATATTCTTGTATGCCTAACTCACCAATGGCAAACATAAAAGTTTGATCACGATAGTAGCCAGAACGGAAATCACCATTTTTAAAGGCTTTAGCCATAGCTAATTGTGCCAATTCTTTTCCGTCACCGAAAATTCCAAATTTGGCTTTACCCATGAAAACCTCTTTCCGACCCATCAAACTAGCATGCCTACTCTCCCATCCTAAACGAAAATCATTTAAAACTTCCTCTTTAGAAATACTAGATTTATTCTTTTTATTGCTTTTGGCAGTTGTCATCAGCTTTGTGTTTTATTAAGAAAATACAGCTCACTTGAAAAGTAAGTTCAACAAAAATAACCAAAATGATGAGGCTTTCAAATCCTAATTTGACAGTTAAGCCTAACAAGCGTTTGGAAACCATAGGTCAGTTAATATTTTGGGCTTTTTTCATTCTGTCAAAATAATATTCCACCAAACAAACACTAAGTATAAAGAATCAAAATAAAATATTAATTTGATTTTGAAATTATAAAATAAAGTACCTTAAAAAAGTATACACAAAGTCTGTAATTTCTATTGTTTGCTTTATATTTGCCCCCATTAGGAAACATTAAAATTATTTTGTTATGATCATTGGGGTACCAAAAGAAATCAAAAACAACGAGAACCGTGTCGCCTTGACACCGGCCGGTACACAAGAGTTGGTCAAAAGAGGCCACCAAGTATTTGTACAGGCAACTGCCGGAGAAGGAAGTGGTTTTTTGGATGAGGATTATGTAGCATCAGGTGCTCAAATTTTACCTGACATTCAAAGCACTTATGCGAAAGCTGAGATGATTATGAAGGTAAAAGAGCCTATCGAAGAAGAGTATGAATTGATTAAAGAAGATCAATTAGTATTTACTTATTTCCATTTTGCCGCTTACGAGGATTTGACAAAAGCAATGATCAAAAACAAATCAATTTGTTTGGCCTATGAAACGGTTGAAAAAACGGATAGAAGTTTACCGCTTTTGGTGCCTATGTCGGAAGTAGCGGGTAGAATGTCCATTCAAGAAGGTGCTAAGTACTTAGAAAAACCATTAAAAGGGAGAGGTATTTTATTAGGCGGTGTTCCTGGTGTTAGACCAGCTAAAGTTTTGATTTTAGGTGGCGGAGTTGTTGGAACCAATGCTGCTAAAATGGCCGCTGGAATGGGGGCTGACGTTACCATCATGGATGTCAATTTACAACGTCTTCGTTACTTAGACGATGTGATGCCAGCTAATGTTAATACTTTTATGTCAAGCGAATACAATATTCGCGAGATGTTGCATAGAGTTGATTTAATTGTTGGAGCAGTTTTAATTCCTGGAGGAAAAGCACCACATTTGGTAACTCGTGATATGCTCAAAGAAATGCGTCCGGGAACTGTATTGGTGGATGTCGCAGTGGATCAAGGAGGTTGTATTGAAACTTGTAAGCCAACCACTCACCAAGACCCTACCTATATTATTGATGATGTGGTACATTATTGCGTGGCCAACATGCCAGGAGCAGTACCTTACACTTCTACTTTGGCTCTAACTAATGCAACTCTTCCGTATGCGATCCAATTAGCTGAAAAAGGATGGGTGAAAGCTTGCCAAGACAATAGAGAATTGGCATTAGGCTTAAATATTATCAAAGGAGATGTTGTTTACGATGCAGTGGCTGAAGCTTTTGATTTAGAACACGTACCTTTTGAAAAATACCTAGGTAATGTTTGGGATAAAATCTAAATAACTAGATATAAAAACCATTTAGGAATCCTACTTTGTATCGTTCAAAGTAGGATTTTTTTATTACTGAACCTCAATTTACAAGTGAAGGAAAATCTATTATGAAATAGAGGTATATTTGTACTTTTCCAATAATATTATTTAACGAATAATTAATGACATTAGTCGAATAATTACGATATTCAATCCAATATTAGGTATTACACCTAATAAAAATACTATTTTTGCGAATTCAATAAAATGGAGAATCACCTATGAAAAGAATTCTACTATTACCAATTTTATTTTTTATTGCACTTTTCAAATATTCTGGAGTTGAAGCACAGGATATAGCAGACTATCAATTTGAAGCCAGTATTGAACCTTATCAAGAAATTGCTGGCGGAACGGTCATTACGAATAACAGGAACCATGATAATCAATTTTTCAATAATATTAATTTTGGATTTGATTTTGAATATCTAGAAAATTCTTACAATACCATCGGTGTCTCCATAAACGGTTATTTAGTTTTAGGGTCAGGAGGATCAAACAGCATTGCTCCTTTGACAGAGAGAACTTTAGTGGTAAGCCCCATGGGAGCTGATTTGGAAGCTCAAAATGGATCCAGCATCAGAAGGCAAGTTATTGGTTCAGCTCCTAACAGAGTACTCGTAATACAATGGGACAATTATAAAATTCAGCCTAGAAATAGTGAGCTAAACTTTCAGGTTCGATTGTATGAAAATAATGGCTCGATTGAATTTCATTATGGTAACAATGAAATAGATTACAATTTATTTGATTTTTTCCGTGATTTCACAGCAAATGTCGGTATTAATGGTTCTAATATCTCAAATTTTTCTAATCGATCTTACGATGATTATGATGAATGGAATGTTACCAATACGCTATTTGGTAACAGCGCAAATAGCACTGTCAAGCTTTGGTATACTTCGGTTCCAACTAATGGATTGAAATTCACATATACACCTCAAGTAAACGACCTAGGCATCAACATATTCCCAAATGTAGCAGAGCTTTGTGCAAACCAGGAATTTATCTATTCTTTAGAGATAGTGAATTCCTCTGCATCAGACAACTCTAACATTGAAGCAGAATTCAATCTTCCTTCAGGCTTATCGTTCATTTCAGCTAATGCCACAAATGGAATCTATAATGAAAATACAGGAATCTACAGTATTCCAACTTTAGCAGCCAACGAAACGGCTAATTTGGAAGTAATTGTTTCTGTAGATGCAGGTATGGAAGGAAGTAATATTAATGCTAGTGCCGAAATACTGAGCGCTTCAGCTTCCGATCCAAATCTTTCAAATAATAATGCTTCCGTAAGTTTAGCAGTAGGCTCCAATTCAAGCCCGCAATTATCTACAATTGCTGATCAAACCGCTCCTTATAATGGTATTTCGGCTCCAATTCCTTTTACAGTAGAAGATGCAGAAACTGCAGCGGATGATTTAATAATTTCGATAAGTTCCTCTAATCAGACTCTTTTACCTAATGCTAACATAACAGTAGGAGGAAGCGGAGAAAATAGGGAATTAAGTTTGCAACCCGCATTAAATCAATTTGGTACCACTACGGTAACCATAGAGCTTTCGGATGGAAATTGCCCTATCATCAAAACTTTTGAAGTAGAAGTATTCCGCCAGATATTTAATAATTTTGAAGCGGCAAAAATAGTCGTGGGTCAACCTGATTTTACTTCGGGGTCAACAGATCCTTCTGATATTGTAGCTCCAGGTTCTAACAGTTCAGCAGTTAGTGTAAAAGGAGTTTTAGCAGTAGGTTCTCAAACAACTAACCGTGTTTTAATATGGAATTCAGTACCCTCTTCCGATGGGGAGCCAGCAAATATAGTACTGGGGCAGACTAGTTTTACTGCCACTAATACTGGAACTAATAGAAGCAGATTAAGGGCACCAGATGGTGTAGCCTTTACTCCTGATGGAAATAAACTAATTGTTGCTGATGCTGGAAATCATAGATTGCTCATCTGGAACTCTATTCCAACTTCAAATAACCAACCAGCTGATATTGTAGTAGGGCAAAATGATTTTGGTACTAGAACATCGGGAACAGCTATAAATAAGTTTGACAGACCTACTGACATTCAGTTTACAGCTTCGGGTAAGATGATTGTTACTGACAGAAATAATGACAGAGTTTTAGTTTATAATAAAATACCTACACAAAATAACGCTTCTGCTGATTTAGTAATTGGTCAATCGGATTTTACATCAGGTTTCCAAGGTATTGGTCCAAATAGATTAAGAGCTCCATGGAATACATCTGTTGCACCTGACGGAAAACTTTTGATTGCTGACGATGGTAATAATAGGGTATTGGTTTACAATACCATTCCAACAACCAATGGGGCATCGGCTGATTTAGTTATAGGTCAAAATGGTTTTTTTAACAATGCTACTGGATCTTCTAATTCCGGCTTTTCAAGCCCAGGTGTTACAGTATCTCCAAATGGAATTGTAGCAGTTGCTGATTTCAATAATCATCGAGCTCTAATTTTCAATGAAATTCCAACTACCAATGGCGCTAATGCTGATGTGGTACTAGGTCAAAGAAATTTTAACGAAGCAGTAAACTTCAATGATGGAGATGGAAATACTGGTCAACCATCAAGTAAAAATATGAGTCAACCTTACGGTATCAATTTCGATCTAAATGAGCGTTTATACATAAACGGTAGAGGCATGAACCGAATGATGATTTTTGGTGAAACTCCCTCCCAAGTATCTGATTTATCTATTGCTTTTACTTCTGATTCAAATACTCCTTGTGTTAATAGTTTGGTAACCTATAATGTTGAAATATCAAACAATGGTCCAAATAACGCCACCAATGTGATCGTGACTTCCGCCTTACCTTCTGGCTTCACACCTACTGGGTTTGATGCGCAAAGAGGTACTTACAATCAGGAAAGTGGATTCTGGAGAATACCAATTATAGGAAATGGAGAAACTGTGACTTTGGAAATGATGGGAACCGTGAATGTCGGTGAAAATGACAATACAATCACAGCTTACGCAAGTGTTCGATCATATAATCAAAATGATTCAGATTTCTCCAACAATGCTGGAAGTGTTGATATTGAAGTTCTAGACAATGAAGCACCTAGCATAAGTGAATTTGATGATGTTATATTAGATATAAACACAGGATCTCCTAATATCGATTTCACGGTAAACGATGCCAATGTTAATGCGAGTAGTTTAACCGTAGTTGCAAGCAGTTCTGATCAAAGTTTGGTTCAGGATGCAAATATTACTCTTGGCGGTGGTGGCGCCAATAGATTCTTACAAATCACACCCGAAAATGGACAATTTGGTTTAGTAACTATCAGTGTTACTGTATATGACGGAACATGCAGCACAACAGAAAGCTTTGAATTGTTTGTTGGCAATGTGTGGTTGGGAAATACTACTGTTTGGGACGCTGCCAATAACTGGTCTGCAGGAGTACCTTCTGATGTGATTTCTGCTGTTATTCCTAGTAATCCTTTAGGGAGTAATTTCCCAGTAATAAATGGCACCGCTGAGGTCAACAATCTAATTATTAATGAAAATGCAAAAATCACTGTAAATGCAGGTAGAAATTTAGAAGTTTATGGTAATTTAACCAATTTAGGATCAGAATATACCGGAAATGGGAATGTAACAATGGTCGGAACTAACACCCAATGGATCATGGGTAAGGTTAACGGTTTAATCATCAATAATGGCAATGGTGTGAATCTGGAAGATGATCTTTCTACCAACAGATCTATTAATATACAAAATGGTCAGCTATACGTTGGAAATAACAGCTTAACCATCAGAAATCCTATTAGTGGAAATGCCAATAATTTGATTATGGATGCTACTTCTACTTTAAATGTTGAAGGTACAACCGCAGGAATTAGTATTCCTTCAACCATCAGCACCTTGAGAAAGTTACTATTGAATAATGGTAGTGGTTTAAGTTTGGATGGAAATATTCAAATCACGGATACAATAAGCTTATCAACCGGAACTTTCAACATTGGTAGTAATAGTTTGCAAATAAATGGATACAGTGAAAGTACAAATGGTCGATTGGCTTCAGCTAGTGGTTCTGTACTTACGATTACTTCTAATGATGATGCTGGAAAAATTATTTATGATAATAGTCTAAATGAATTATCGAGATTAGTAATAAACGTAGAAAATGGCAATTTTGAGATTGAAAATCCAGTGACAATTAATACGCAATTAGAATTAATAGCTGGGAAATTAATAAGTTCTAACGGACTTGTACATGTTAATAATACTGCAGAGAACGCATTATTAGTTTCACAAGAAGCTTTTATTGCCGGAACTTTAAGAAGATGTGTTATTGCGGGAATTGACTACACTCTTCCAGTAGGAAGTATGGATAATAAAGAGGCTGTTGAAATCCATTTCAACTCCATGTCTGAAAATAGCTGTATAGATGTATTCTTTAATGAAAGCGGTTCAAATCCAAGCTTTGTAGATATAGCCGATTTAAACCTATCGGTTGGTGGAAATTTAGTAGAGCAATTATTAGATTATGGATATTGGACAATCAATCCTACTAATGCATTAGGAGTTTATAATTATGATATTTCAGTAACTTCAAAAGGTCATCTAAACGGAAATGAAACTGGAAATCATATTCTTCTAAAACGTGAAGATTCAAGTGCTGACTGGGAGATTTTGGGAGAGTACTCAGCAAAAAATGAAGACGGAAACTTTACAAATCCAATTACAGTCAGCCGCTCAAATTTAACTGGATTTAGTGACTTTGCAATTGGCGCATCATCTGCAGGACCACTTCCAGTAGAATTAATTTACTTTGAGGCAGAGCAAAAACAAAATGGTGTTTTACTAGAATGGTCTACAGCATCCGAAAAAAACAATTCTCATTTTGAAGTTCAGAAATCTGCTAATGGAAGTGTTTTCGAAACCATAGGAATGGTAGATGGAAATGGGAATAGTTCAAATGTAATTGATTATGCTTATACTGATTTAAGTAAACATGGAAATATTAGCTACTATCGTTTACAGCAATTTGATTTTGACGGTAAATCTGAATTTTCGGATATAGTAAAAGTGGAGTTTGAATCTAAACTATTAAATATAAGCCTATCACCCAATCCTGCAACCCATTACATAAACATTAAGTTTGATAAAGAAGTAGGTAGTTCAATCATTCAATTTGTAAATGCAAGTGGGCATATTGTTAAAAAAGAAAGCCTAGAAGAGGGAACTAATGTTCAGTTAGATATTTCAGACCTTTCTACTGGTTATTATCAAATAATTATTTGGTCTGAAACTGAAAAAGGCTTAGTGTCTAGTAATAGTAAACTAATTAAAAAATAAGTAATAAAGGAGCTTAGAGCTCCTTTATTTAATTAATCCGCTTTAAAATTGTAAGATGCAGTAAATAACATAATTTGAGTTTCTCTTTTTCTGGTAAATGTCTGCTCAAAACCAGGTCCGAAATTTTCTCCCCTGAAATTACGGGTATCAAATAAATCCCTGAAGCTGGCACTTAAGGTCAATTGCTTATCAAAGAAATATCTTTGCAAACTTCCATCTATATAATAACGGGCTAAATCCCTTCCTTGCGCCTCAATCTCAGGAGCAAAATAATTACCAGTGAATTGTAAGTTAATATCCAAAGGCAAACTAATATCTGTTGTTACCTTTGCATACCAAGAAAGTCCACTATTAGGCTCCTCTGCTCCAATATTTGTACCATCAATAATAGATTGAAATATGGAATAACTAGCATTCACATTCCACCAATTAGCTATTTCCGTGGTGTTTATAAATTCCAAACCATAGAAGTTACCAGTATTCAAGTTCTGGGGACCTCGATAAGAAATACCATCCTCTACCCTTACAATCCAATCAACTTGATTATTTATTCTTCTGTAAAAGGCATTTGTTGTTAAGGTAAAACCACCATTTTGGTACATGTGCCCAAGTTCAAAAGAATTAATATACTCTGGCTGAAGATTGGGTTCTCCTACCCTTACATTTAATGAATCGGCAAAATCAGGGAATGGGTTTAAACGCCAAGCTCTAGGACGATCAATTCTTCTGGAATAAGTAGCTTTTACAGTATTATTATCATTTACATGATAAGCTAATTGCACGCTTGGAAAGAAATTCAAATATTGTTGACTATTAGACAGATCCTCTTCTTCTACTAAAGAAGTATTAACATTTGATAACTCATTCTCTAAAATTGTTTGCTCTGCTCTTAACCCGACTGCATAATTAAAATTTGGCAAGCTATCTGAATAAATACCATACAATGCATGAATCTGATCTTGATAAATGAACTTATTACTTATACTATCATAAGGACTGATTTCACCAGAATTTTCTACTAGTCCATAGATATAATCATTATCGAATTTTCTGAATATTGATTTATATCCCATTTCTAAAAGACCTCCTATAATAGGCGTTGCATAGTCCACCTGAATCACTGATGTATTTCTAAATTCATCGGTAGTACTTCCTTCCGTTCTGTTAGGATCCCCTTCAGCAATCAGTCTATTGTTATAGATGGCTATATTTTGATCTTCCACTTGATCTCGGATAGAAACACTTGCTGATGCCCTGAAAAACTTATCTTTATCATCAAAATCTCTCTCATAAATCAAAGCATTGTCATAGGTATAATTCTCTTCAGTTTCGGTATTATTTCTGACATATCGAGTCAAAAACTCTTCCGTATCAAGATTTTGTATAAACGCACTGCTGGATTGAAAATCATTTTCATCCTCCGTATTAAATACACCCTCAATACTCAGCTTATTTTGACCCCAAAAATAATCACCACCATAATTTATTGTATGTTCTTGATCCTCGTTTCTACTCTCCTGTTCTTGTCTGAAAAGTTCATTTTCACCATCAAATGAACTTCTTCTTTCAGTTTCTCTACTACCCACTCTTGGCCATTGCCTAAAGCTATAGCCACCATAAACCGCAAATTTGGTAGTCCTTCTTGATAAACTAACGTTTGCATTGGTTCGCATTCTGGTTCCCATAGTAAGTTCTGCTCTTGCAGTTGTGCCCAAGTCTTCCCCTCTTTTCAACTTTATATTTATAACACCACCATCTGAGGAAGCATCATACTTTGCATTGGGATTATTGATGATTTCAACTTCTTCAATTGCACTTGCTGGAATTTGCTCCAAATCTGAGGCTAGGGCTGAATTTCGTCCATCTATCAATACATTGGTGCTTCCACTTCCACGTAAAGACACACTTCCGTCATCAGACACATTTACTGAAGGCGTATTTCGTAAAATATCCAATAAAGTTCCTCCAACATTAGCTATGGTTTGGTCTGGTTTTATAGTCATTCCTTCCATAGTTGCCAAAACGGGTGTTTTTCTTTCGTTTCCTTTCACTACCACTTCTTCCATAATTTCTTCCTCAACAGCAAGACCTATTTCACCCACATCCAAACCACTTTCAGGAATATTTACTTGTTCTTCATGGTCTTTATAACCTACAAATGAAACCACCATTCTGTATTTACCCGATTCAATGGGTATGCTAAAACTACCATCATCTTTTGTGGTGGCACCCGTAACAGGCGAATTAGAGTTTTCTTGATAAAAAGCGACTTGCGCAAAAGGAATTACTTTCCCGGAATCTGGGTCTGAAACCACCCCTTCAACCATTGCATTTTGACAAAAAACTGGGTGTATAAATAATATGGATAATACTGAAATTAAAATATACTTCATTAGACTTTTTCTATGTCGGTACATTAAATTGAACTGCCAAGAAATGTAAAAGTTTAATTTCCTGGCCATTTTCTCAAAAACTTAATGTAAAACAAGATTTATTAAAACTATATAATCATTGTTTTCAACTCATTCATTTTAAACGTTTTGTTATTTTCCTTGTTAATGCTGAAATAATTAAAATGAATAAACAAACCTCAATCTTCTGGGGAAAGCTTTATCAGCGCCTTCTTTCAGAAAAAATGAAAGAAAGAAGCGAAAAGGTGATCATCATCATAGCTATAATTGGATTTTTTATTCATTTAAGCTTAATTATATTAAATAAAATCGGATTATTTGAATCCACTTATTCAAGCAGTCTTCTGGATAATCCAATAGCTTCTATTTATACTCCTTTTTCGTTTATTTTAGTTTATGAGGTGTATTTATTAGTGTATTTTCTTCCAAAATCCATCACCATTTATATTGGTAAGCAGTATGAAATCATTCTTTTGGTGTTAATTCGCAGATTATTTAAAGATTTATCTCAACTAGACCTAGAAAGCAGTTGGTTTAGCAGTAAGGATGATTTGCAGTTTACCTACTACATTGGAGCCTCACTTTTAATTTTCTCATTAATATTTATATTCTACTATCTAAATGGTAAAAGAGCTTCCGTTCAAAAAGGAGAAATTCCTCAAAGAGAACAGACTCAAAAATTTATTGAAACCAAGAAGAGATTTGCTGTATTGTTAATCCCTGTTTTATTTGGATTGGCTGTTTATAGTTTTGGGGATTATTTTTATCAAGTATTTTTTACTGCCTCCCATAGCATAGATTCCATTAAGGACACCAATAATATATTCTTTGATGAATTTTTTACCATTCTTATTTTAAGTGATATCTTATTGTTATTGGTATCTTATACCCATACCTCAAGTTTCCGGTCTGTCATCAGAAATTCAGGATTTGTGATTTCTACTATTTTAATTAAAATTTCCTTTAGCACGGATGGCATCTTAAATGATATATTAGTGGTTTCGGCCATCACATTCGGAGTATTGATTTTATGGATTCACAATTTCTATGAAAAAATAGAGCTCCCAAATGAAACATAATTAGATTTCCGCCATACATTTTAACTCAATTGCAATGGGCGTGGGTAAAGCGTTTACCTCTACAGTAGTTCTGCAGGGTTGTATATCTTTGAAATACTCAGCATAAACTTTATTGAAAGAGGAAAAATCTTCTTTCATATTGGTTAAAAACACTTGCACGTCCACCAATTTATCCCAGCTACTTCCACAGTCTTCCAATATCATCCTTACATTTTCAAAAACAGATTCGCACTGGGCTTCAATATCATAAGAAATAATATCTCCTTTATCATTTAGCTCAACACCTGGAATGGTTTTACTATCCTTTTTTCTGGGACCAACTCCTGATAAAAACAATAAGTTACCCACTTTACGGGCATGAGGATACAAACCAACTGGTAAAGGTGCACGGTCTGAATTTCTGATATTTTCTTGCATTATTCTACAGTTTTTGGTAATTGATTTTTCACTCTTTTTGCCTGATTTATATGTCTTTTGGTATGACGCATCATAATATACAATTGCTCTCCCACATTAAATTTCAACAATTTACTAAGAGGGCTATAAGTATGCACATGTTGATGATCATATGCACAAGCCTTGCGAGCAATACTAATGATTTCCTCTTGTAATTGTAAAAATTCTTTAAGGGTTTCTGTTCCATTTTTCACCTTATTTTCATTTGTAGGCTTGAAAATTTTAGGAGCTGGCACTTTCCATTTGTATTTTGGATCCACACCATAAAGAAACAACTTTCCAGTAATAGAAAAGTTGATAGGGTATTCAATGGTTTTGACTTCTGCTTTTTGCAATCGCTTCTCTATGTCTTTAATATAAATCGAATTTGCAATGATGATATGCTTCAAACATTCCGCAATTGACCATTTATCAGGTACGGGTTTCCAAACTAACTCTTCTTCGCTTAAATCTTGAAACTCATTGATAGTAGTTTCTTCTATTTCTTTTAAGTCTTTAATTACATCTTTTAGCCAAATCATATTTGCTTATCGGATTTTGAGGAGAAAGGTTAGTGAAATTAACACTTTATTCAATCATTGGGTAATTGCAAATAATCCAAATCATTATTAGTATCCCATAGTCGCAATACCTCTATGGTATTTGATGTGATTCTGTAAAAGATCAAGTATTTTTTCAAGGGCTTTACTCTAACATCCTTATACTCTGTGATTTTTCCAGATTCAGGAAAAAGGCTTAGTTGAAATACAGAATGATCAAATTGCTGTTCAAGTTTATAGCAATAATCAAAGTTCTTATTACGATTACTCCAATATTCGTAAATATCAAGTTTATCATAAATGGCTCTTTTAGACCATCTTATTTCTTTTTGAACCATTCCTCTACTATCCTTTTTGCCTCCTCATTTGAATGAGAACCTTCTGATTCAATAGATTGAATTCCATTTTCAATCGCATTCTTTTGATTATCAGATAATTGAAAGACATCTTTAGAATTTGACTCAAAATCAATTAAATCTATAATCTCTTTAAGCAAATCTTCATTTTCAATTTTCTGAATCCTTTGAATTAATTTTTCCTTCAACATTTTATTGTGCATTTAACAAAATAACAGAAACAAGATCATTAAAGTTGTTGAAATATAAAATTAAAACAATCATTTCTTCTGAATAAATTCATCCATTTTGGTTGAATACCAGTTACCAAAACCACGAGTCTCAATTTCATGCTGAAATCCCATTAAATGGCCTCCATCATAAATTTTTATTACTGGTTTTATATTAAATTCATATCTATTTGATTTAGCATCCTGAGCTGTGGTGATTTTGTCCTCTTTCCCTGCAAAAAGTAAAATGGGAATATCAATAGCCTTCCATTTTTGGATATAGTCTTCAGATTTAATTGGTGAAAAAGTCTCTTTTCCCTTTACAGATTTTATCCTTTGAATATGATTCTCAGGATTATAGACGAATGCATCATAAATCAGAAAGTCAATGTTCCCCTTGATTTCCTCAAAAGCATAGGTTGTTACCATCGTCCCCATTGACCATGCCCAAATACCAATGTTTTTATCTTGAAATCTACTTTTAGTGAAATCTACTATCGCTTTTAAATCATTTGAAAACTCAAGATGGAATAGATTATTTGGCTTAATTTCAAAATCAGAACTTTTGCCAAATCCTCGATAATCAAAGGTGATGACAGTATAGCCTAAATTCGCCAAAATGGAAGCATGGTAAACGTAAAAGGACATATTCCCAGCATCGGGATATGCTAAAATCAGCACCTCATCTTTCTCATTATCAGGATTAGGTGCATAAATCCAAGTATTCAAATCAAATCCGTCTTCTGTAGTAACCGTTAACTCTTCATATTCCCAACCAATGGAATGGGGAGTTAAAGTATATTCTCTATCAGGATCAATGGCTAGTAGGTTAAACGGGAGGAAAAGGAGGAATAGAATTATTTTCATGGCTATAATATATAATCTGTACATTTTTTGACTTTATAAAATTCATAGAATAGCTATAATGAACGTTCCTTAATAAATATTGCATTTATAAAATAATTCGTATTTTTATAAAAAATAATTATGGCTTTATCCTTAACAGCTAAAACAATTGACAAATATTTTGGATTTCTCTCTCAACTTGATAATCGGTCGAAAAAAAACTTGATTATCAAATTAACTGAATCTATCGAAGAAAAAGAAAAAAAAGGAATCAGTTTAAAAGATATATCAGGAGCATGGGATGATTCTCGTGAGTCAGATGAAATTATTGAAGAAATCAGAAAATCAAGAGTTGAGAAACAGGATAATATTGATTTTAATGAAATACCTACCTGATACTAATATCTGCATACATTTTTTTAGAGGGAAATTTGGTGTAGCCGAAAAATTTGAAATGGCTAAAGCTGAAAATTGTGCAATTTCAGAAATAACCTTAGCTGAACTAGTTTATGGTGCCGAAAACAGTCAGAATCCTTTAAAAAATCACAAACTTGTTGAACAATTATGCGAAATCGTTTCAGTTTTACCTATTTATGATGCAATAACCATTTATGGAAAAGAAAAAGCTCGATTAAGAAAGACTGGGAACATGATTAGTGATTTAGATTTATTTATTGGTTGTACGGCAGTTTAGAATGAATTAATTATGATTACCGAAAACACAAATGAATTTGAAAGAATTTCAGGCATAAAACTTGAAAACTGGGTTGACAGAACTAAATAAAATAAAATGCCCGAAATCATTGACCTTAGCCAAGAAATTTATGAAGGAATGCCAGTTTTTAAAGACCTTCCTCAAGTCAAAATGGAAATCCATAATTCTCATGAAGAATGGGCTGGAATTAAAAATCCTGAAAAGCGTACACCAGCTGTACATAAATTGGAATTGGGTGAACATACCGGCACTCATGTAGATGCCATAAACCACATGGCGCCACAATATGAAGGGCAATCTATTGATAAAATGCCTTTATCTATGTTCTATACAGAGGGGATTTGTTTAGACTTCTCACATAAAAATCTAGCAGAATTAATAGAACCACATGAAGTTAAATTGGCTTGCGAAAAAGCTAATGTAGAAATTAATAAAGGTGATACTGTTCTACTTTACACTGACCATTACAGGAAACATTTCAATTCGGAAAATTGGGGAAATGGCCTGGTATTTCTGCTGAAACTGCTCGTTGGTTAGGAGAGCAAAAGATTTCAGCTTTTGGGGTTGAAACCATGTCTCCAGGTGTTAGAAAAGTCTCCAATAAAGAAGTCCATGAAATTTGCGGTGAATTAGTCTTCACACATTATGAAAACATGATCAATCTGCATCAACTTATCGGAAGAGGAAGATTCCGTTTTATAGCATTTCCTTTAAAAATAAGAGGCGGAACGGGTTCTCCGGTTAGGGCTGTGGCTGTTTTTGAATAAAAAAGCGATGACCTCTCAACCATCGCTTTTTATTTCTTAGCTATTCATTATATCTTCAATCTCATCAATTTCAATCGGAATATTGCCCATCATGTCGTGATGACCATCTTTAGTGATGACTACATCATTTTCCAAACGAATGCCTAAGCCTTCATTTTGGATGTAAATACCAGGCTCAATAGTGAATACCATACCCGGTTCAAATTCTCTATAAATATTGCCCACATCATGTACATCCAAACCAATGTGGTGAGAAGTGCCGTGCATGAAATATTTTTTATATGCTGGATTTGCTGGGTCTTGATTTTTGATATCCGTTTTATCCAATAAGCCCAAGCCTAACAACTCACTTTCCATCAATTTGCCCACTTCTTTATGGTATTCAGGAATTCTGTTACCTGGTGTTAAGATTTTATAACATTCCTTCATTACCCTCAATACCGCATTATAGACATCTTTCTGGCGTTGAGTATATCTTCCGTTAACTGGAATAGCACGAGTCATATCGGCATTATAATTACCGTATTCTGCTCCCACATCCATCAATAGTAACTCACCGTCTTTGCAAACATCCTTGTTCTCTATGTAATGCAAGACACAGGCATTAGCTCCAGAGGCCACAATTGGTGTATAAGCAAATCCTTTAGAGCCTTGTCGTACAAATTCATGTAAAACCTCAGCTTCCACTTCGTATTCCTTGACTCCGGGCTTAACAAATTTCAAAGTCCTTCTGAAGGCATCCTCTGTAATTTTACAAGCTCTTTCCATTTGAGAGATTTCCTGTGGATCCTTAATCGCTCTTAAATCATATAAAATAGGCGCTGCTTTTCTGTATTGATGAGCAGGATACCTTTCTTGTAACCATTTAATGAATCGCATATCCCTAGTTTCCACAGGAGTAGCATTTCTGATATGCTCATTGGTGTTGATGAAAACTTGTTCGGCTTCTGCCATTAAAGTATTGAAAACGGTTTCAAATTGTGATAACCACATCACAGTTGGGATACCTGAGGCAGCTGTGGCTTCTTCTTTGGTGTATTTATGCCCCTCCCAAACGGCTATGTGCTCGTTGGTTTCTGTCACAAACAAAATCTCTCTCCAGTTATCATTATCAAAATCTGGAAATAAAACCAAAATGCTTTCTTCCTGATCTATTCCCGTCAAGTAGAATAAATCACTGTTTTGCCAGAAGGTCATAGTACCATCTGCATTCATGGGCATCACATCATTGGAATTGAAAACTGCCAAAGAACGAGCTGGCATTTGTTTCATGAAATTTTTGCGGTTCTTTATATAAAGAGATGAATCTAAAGTTTTGTATCTCATAAATTTAGTTTTTATATCAAATAAATCGTTTTTGCTTCGTAAATTTCAAATTTACATTTTATTATCTCATTAGACATGTTAAAACAGGCTTTTTTCAAGACAATCTTCTTCATAATCCCTTTTTATCTGCTTTCGATTGCAGTTTTAGCACAGGAGAAGTATTGGCTGGAATTTAATATTGAAGATCTCAATATAAAAAGCAGCCAAATAGAATACTTAAAGGACAGTCTAAAAAAACAATTTCCTAAAGATTTGGTGTTTCATTATCAGTCGAAATGGAATCCTGTAGTGAGTATTTCCACCAAGGAAAAAAATGTAAGCTCCTTACAAGAATATGGATTTGTGAAAAGTCTAAAAACACAAAAAGAATTACAACCTCTATCCATTGAAACTTTAACGCCAATAGAATATTCTTATGCACTGGAACAAATTAAGGCTCACTTCATAACCGATAGCATGGGATTAAGTGGTAAAGGTGTGAAAATAGGTGTAATTGATGGTGGTTTTATGGGTGCAGATGCAGAACCATCCTTAAAACACCTAATCAAGAATGAGCAGATAAAATTTTTTCAGGACTACCTTTTAAAAGGAAATGATTATCCTTTCTATGGTAAAAGAATAGCCGGAGATGACCACGGAACTCAAGTTTTAAGAATGATAGCAGGATCTGATAATGGAACTTCCATAAAATACGGTATGGCTGAAAATGCGGAGCTATATTTAGCCAGAACAGATCACGGCATAAGGGAAAGAAGGTTAGAAGAAGATTATTGGGTTCAAGCAATTGAGTTGTTCCATGAAATGGGAATTCGATTGATCAATTCCTCTCTGGGTTATACGGATGGATTTGATAAAAGAAAAGAGAACCACAGTAAGAAAGAAGTAAATGGAAAAAGCAGTATGATTACTAAAACTGCTCAAATGGCTGCAGAAAAGGGAATGCTAATCGTGAGTGCTGCGGGAAATGATGGGCATAATAAGTGGGAGATTTTGTCTCTACCTTCAGATGCAAAAGATGTATTGACTGTCGGAGCAGTTCGTTTTGATGATTGGTCTAAGATTTATTACTCTTCCATAGGGCCTGAAAAATTGGATTATATTAAACCCGATGTAGCTTGCTTTGCTGCAAATGGCACTTCATTTTCAGCTCCTGTCATTACGGGATTAGCAGCTTGTATATGGGAATATGATAGTACATTGAGCAATCTTGAAGTCATCAATCTGATTAGATCAGGCAGCCATTTAAATGAAACCCCCAATAATTATATAGGTTATGGAGTCCCAGATAGCAAAAAAATCATTGGACTCTTAAAACAAGAAACTCCACCATCAAACTTAAAATCTATTACTTCTGATAAAGATTATATTGAAATTGAAATCCCAGATGGCATTGAGGTAGTAGTGGTTTTTCATAAAGAGGATTCAAGAAATGTAATAGAACAACAAACTGTTAAAATTGAAGAAGGGCAAACCAACTTAAAAGTTGATAAAATAGATAAAGCTAAAATTTCTACTGTCGTGGCTCAAGATCAGTTGCATTTAGAAATCAAATGGGAATGAAGCTATTTAGAGACAATCTTATCAAGTTCCCTTCTTAATCTTAACAAATTTGCTTCATGGACTTCTTCCTCGGTAACCTTAATTCCTCCAAAAGTACCTGATCTTGGAGCTCCCAATAATACATTTTGAATAATTCCATTAGCATCAATAGAAAAAGTAGCTGGAAATGGAAACACACTCTGAAATTCTCCCACTTCTAATTTTAATAACTTTCCAGCATTCACTTCCTTATCAGAAGGGATCAGATGAATATTTGAATTGAATTGATCGGCATATTTCTTTAGCTTATCAGAAGTATCATGTGCCAATACAATAAAACGAACCTCAGGATATTCTAATGACAGTTTATTCAATGCTGGAATAGAGCTAATGCAAGGAGCACACCATGAAGCAAAAAATTCTAACAAAACTGGTTTTGATGCTGTCAGCAAATTAATTTCATTACCATAATAATCCTTAAAACTGTAATTACCAATTGGTACACCATTGATGGAATCAGAAAAACTATTTAATTCATAAAACTCCACTTTATCTTGATATTCTGCCCCATATTTATTTTTCATAGAAACAGCAAAGTCTTCTAATTTATCTGCATATTTCTCATCTTCTTTTGAATTACAGTTTGATAGAAGAAAGAAAGTAAAAGCAAAAAGAAAATACTTGGGTTTCATAGAATACTAGATTTTAAACAATAAAAAAGCATCTAAATTTCTTTAGATGCTCTTCAATAAATTATTATTAAGTAGCTACTTCAATACTAGAATAAATTAAAACTCAATCCAAATCTAAATGGAGTTGTTTGGGTGGCAACGGGTACCTCAGCATTATTTAAAGGACCTCTTCCAGGATTGAATAATTCAGAAAAATCATATTCAAAATGAGCTCCAAAACCTGCTATACCAATTCTAAAATGGGCTCCGTAGCGGAATTGATTTAACTCAAAGCTTTCTTTTTGCTTAATTTTCTTAGTTTGTTCGTTTTCTACATATTTGATTTTAGTTTTCCCATTAATCAAATATCCTATACTACCCCCTGCAGATAAAAATAACCCACCATCGTCAATTTTGTCTTTATTGAAATAATATCTGAATTCTAGTGGAATATTTACATAATTTGATTCAAACTTAGATTTCTCTACAAATCCATTTGGTCCAGTCAAATCCTCACCAATGGTTTGAAGCCTTACATTTCTTAATTCGTCTGTTCCTGAAACCACTCCTAAAGTTGTAGAATCACCATCAAAGGCAAATTTGTCAAAGGAGAAATTAAAGCCAGCATTAAAAGTTAATTTAGAATTAGATATTTGTATAGGATACATATATCCAATTTTGAAGGAATTATTACCAAAAGTTCTCAGATTTAAATCCTCTACGTCATTATTGTACAACATATTTAAACCAAAGGATAATGTTAAATCCCCTTTTAAATCAGGTCTAGGCCCAAAGGTATTTTTTTCCTTTAAATTTTGGGCATTTATCGTAGCCGCAGCTGTAAGTATCGTTAAAGCAAATACGAATAATTTTTTCATTGGTAATGTTTTGAATTTTACTTTTGAATAACAAAGATAGCGTTTTATGCAGAGGATAAATAAATATTTCCTTTTTCTTATAAGAAATTATTTTCTACCTTTGCAAGCTCATTAGCAAACGTAGTTAATGATAAGATATTGTTTTCAAAAGCGAAAGCAAAAACCGAATCACAAAAAATGGCCTCGTAGCATAACTGAATAGTGCACCACATTACGGCTGTGGAGGTTGCAGGTTTGAATCCTGCCGAGGTCACTAAAAAACCGCTTAGGATAATTCCAAGCGGTTTTTTTATTTAATTCCCTTTAAACTCAGGTGTTCTTTTCTCTAAAAAGGCTTTTTTTCCTTCCTTATAGTCTTCTGAAGTTCCTGCTATTTGCTGAGAGTATTTTTCATATTCCAACATATCATCTAATGATGAAGTTGCTGCTTTATTCAACATTTTCTTAATCATGCCAATTGATTTAGTTGGCGCTTTTGCAAAATAATCAGTATATGATTTTACAGCAGAATCTAATTCATCATCTTTCACTACTTTATTGACAATTCCTAACTCATAAGCCTCTTGCGCAGTAATTTTAGTACCCATTGCACATAATTCAAAAGCTTTTTGATAACCTACCAAATTAGGAAGGAAGAATGAAGAACCAGAATCAGGCACTAATCCAATATTGATGAATACTTCAATCATCTTAGAAGATTCAGCTGCCACAATCATATCAGCCGCCAAAGCTAATGAACAGCCTGCCCCTGCTGCTACTCCATTTAATCTGGCAATAATCGGTTTGGGTAATTTGCGCATTGCCCTGATGATGGGATTATATCTTTTCTCTAATGAGTTATAAAACATCTTATCATCTTCATCACGAGCAGATTTCAAATCCTGACCAGATGAAAAAGCTTTCCCCTCTCCTGTTATGACTACTACCCTTACTTCTGGGTCTTTCCCAGCTGATTTCAAAGCATCTTGAAATTCATAACTGATACCATCATTAAATGCATTGTAAAAATCAGGACGATTAAAGGTGATGGTACAAACACCATCTTGAAGTTCGTATTTTAAAAACTCGTACATTATTTATTTTTTATTAATTAAATATCAAAATTGTGAGGAAATTTACAAAAAACCCAATCAGGAAACCAAACCATACTTGTCTGCTGTCATGAGCCGCTAATTTTAATCGGGCACTTCCTACTAATCCACAAAACAAAAAGCACAAAGCAACTGCATAGTAAAAATTAGAAGGCTCCGATTTTATAAGTAGCGCTAAGTAAATTCCCGTTGCTCCAGCAATGGCAATCGAATGGGCACTTACTTTCCACCAAATGGTAATTATTGTTAAGATTATGATGCTAATGGTTACCGATAATAAAATCACGGTCACCAAATTTGGGAATCGAAATTTTTCCCAAAACAGATAAGTAGTTGCCCCATAAAAAATAGCATTAAACAAAAACGGAAAGACTCGCTCTTTTCTGTCTTCCATATTTAGATTGCTAATATTGCGGGTAAATTTCAAAAGTAAAATCCCCATCAAAGGAATGAGGAAAGTGGTCATAAAAACCATGGACATAAAACGCCAAGCCAAATCTCCAGACATATTTAAAGCATAGGGAAGAAAAAATAAAATCCCTAAGAAAATATAGCTTGGAATAAGCAAAGGTTGAAAAACTATTGATATGAAATGCGCCCAGAATTTACTCACTATAACTCTTTTCTTAATCGTGCAACAGGAATATTCAACTGCTCTCTGTATTTAGCAACTGTTCTTCGGGCAATTTGATAGCCTTTTTCCTTTAATAATTTTTCTAATTTATCATCTGATAATGGCTTACTTTTATCTTCCTTATCAATAAACTCCTTTAAGGTATTTTTCACTTCTCTGGAACTCACATCCTCTCCAGAATCCGTGGCAATTCCTTCTGAAAAGAAGAATTTCAATGGGTAAATACCAAATTCAGTTTGAACGGATTTACTATTGGCCACTCTGGAAACCGTAGAGATATCCATATCAATTTTTTCGGCTATGTCCTTCAGAATCATTGGACGCAATTTGCTTTCATCCCCTTCCCTAAAAAACTCATATTGATATTCTAAAATAGCCTGCATAGTATTTAATAGCGTAAACTGACGTTGCTTAATAGCATCAATAAACCATTTGGCAGCATCCAATTTTTGCTTAACAAAACCAACAGTCTCTTTTAATTTCTTATCTTTTTTATCGCCTTTATCGTAGGCTTTCAGCATTTCAGAATAGGAAGGACTAACCCTTAAATCGGGTGCATTTCTTGAATTTAAGGTAATAACCTGTTCACCATTTTGATTAGTTAAAATAAAATCAGGCATTAAAAATTGTGTTCTTACTGCCCCTGAACCAGAACCACCTGGCTTTGGATTTAAACGCTTGATAGTATCGATTGAATCCTTAAATAGAGATTCATCCTCAATATCGAGCTTCTTCACTATTTTTTCATAATGCTTTTTAGAAAACTCCTCAAAGCATTCATCGATGATTCGATAAGCTAACTCTACTGCATCAGATTGGTCAATTTTTCTTTCCAGTTGAAGCAATAAACATTCCTGTAAATTACGGGCAGCAATTCCTGCTGGATCAAAATCCTGAATCTTAGTCAAAACGCTTTCTACCTCATCTTCATCAGTATTCACATTTTGAGAAAATGCCAAATCGTTAACAATAGCATTGATTTCCCTACGGATATAACCATCGCTTTCAATACTTCCAATTAACTGCTTTCCGATTTTATATTGATGTTTATCTAAACCCAAAAAACCTAATTGCGTCATTAATTGGTCATTCAATGTGGTACCCATAGCAATCGGCATCTCTTTCTCCTCCTCTTGCCCATTTCCATCACCTTGCATTCTGTAGCCAGCTTCATCATCATGCAGGTAATCATCTATATCAAAATCATCTGTAGCCTCTTCTTCATAATCATCCTCTTCATAATTATCTTCTTCGGGCTCTTCTTTCCCTTCTTCCAAGGCTGGATTTATCTCCAATTCTTCCTCAATTCGTGTATCCAACTCAGCAGTAGGCACTTGTAACAGTTTTATAAACTGAATTTGCTGAGGGGACAACCTTTGTCCTAAGGATTGTGAGAGTACTAATTTTTGCATAAATCTATTTCACTAAAAATTGTGCCAATGTTCTTACTTCAAATTTATTTTAAATTCTCGAATTAAGCATTAAAAATTTAATTATATGCACATTATATCTTTGATAAAAAGCCAATAATATCGAATTTTGGCGAATTAAAATTTACAATTTATAAACGCAATAATTTTATGACTGTTCCGGCAAGAATTAAAATCAATAAACTATTATCTAGTGAAGCTACTGAACAACAAGCAAATGTGAAAGGATGGGTAAGAACGAAAAGAGGTGGAAAACCTGTTTTTTTTATTGCGCTTAATGACGGCTCCACTATTAATAACATTCAAATTGTGGCTGATCCGGAAGTAATTTCAGAAAATATTATAAAAGATATCACCACAGGTGCTGCCATTAGTGTAGTCGGAAAAGTGGTGGCTTCTCAAGGGGCAGGTCAATCCGTTGAAATTTTAGCAGAAAATATTGAGGTTTTAGGAAAAGCAGATCCTGAAAAATATCCATTGCAGCCTAAAAAGCATTCTATGGAATTTATGAGGGAAAAAGCTCACCTCAGAATGCGAAGTAGTACTTTTAGTGCGGTATTTAGAATTCGTCATTCCTTGGCTTTTGCCATCCACCAGTTCTTCCACGAAAAAGGATTCTATAATCTACATACTCCTATCATCACCGCCAATGATGCGGAAGGTGCAGGAGAAACTTTCCATGTGACTAATTTCGATCTGGATAAAATCCCGATGACGGATGATGGAAAAGTGGATTATAAGCAGGATTTCTTTGGCAAAGAAACCAATTTAACGGTTTCTGGTCAGTTGGAAGGCGAATTGAGTGCCATGGCCTTAGGTGAAATTTATACTTTCGGACCAACTTTTAGAGCTGAAAACTCCAATACTACTCGCCATTTAGCTGAATTCTGGATGGTAGAGCCTGAAATGGCATTCTACGATTTAAATGACAATATGAATTTGGCAGAGGAGATGCTAAAGTATGTGGTGAAATATGCATTGGAAAACTGCAAAGAAGATTTAGATTTCCTAGCCAATAGAGCTGATGAGGAAGATAAACAAAAACCACAAAATGAGCGTCAGGAAATGGGCTTATTGGAAAGATTACAATTCATTTTGGAAAATGATTTTGAAAAAGTAAGTTATACTGAAGCAATCGAAATCCTAAGAAACAGTAAGCCAAATAAAAAGAAAAAATTCAACTACATAATCGAAAGTTGGGGAGCAGATTTGCAATCAGAACACGAAAGGTTCTTGGTTGAAAAGCACTTTAAAAAGCCTGTGATATTATTTGATTACCCAAAAGACATCAAAGCTTTCTACATGCGTCAGAATGATGATGACAAAACGGTAGGTGCTATGGATATTTTATTCCCAGGTATTGGCGAAATAGTGGGTGGCTCACAAAGAGAAGAAAGATTAGAAAAGCTGACTCAAAGAATGAGAGAAATGGACATTCCTGAGGATGAATTATGGTGGTATTTAGACACCCGTAAATTCGGTACTGCTCCTCATAGCGGATTTGGGCTAGGTTTTGAGAGACTTATGCTTTTTGTAACAGGAATGGGAAATATTAGAGATGTGATTCCATTCCCAAGAACACCGGATAACGCAGATTTTTAGATTACTGACAGAGGCTTATTGAATAGATAAGCCTCTGTTCATTTAATTACTTTTTTAGAGCTAAGAACTACTTTTTATATGATTATTACGAACATTAAATCACTTTACGGTACAAGAGAAACCACGCAATTGCTAAGAGGAAAGGAACTAGCTGATTTCCCTTCAATAGAAAATGCATTCTTAGAGGTTAAGAATGGAATGATAGTAGATTTTGGTAAAATGGAAAATGCCAAAATAGACGGTAAAGAACTGTTCGATGCTAAAGGAAAGTCTATTTTACCAACTTTTTGTGATTCACACACACATATTGTTTTTGCCGGCAGCCGTGAAGATGAATTTGTGCACAAAATAAAGGGACTAAGCTATGCTGAAATTGCCGCTAAGGGTGGCGGGATTTTAAATTCAGCTAAACGATTGGCTAAGACTTCCGAAGATGAGCTTTTTGACCAAGCTATGGTTCGAGTTGATGAGGTAATGCACCTTGGAACTGGTGCTTTGGAAATAAAAAGTGGTTATGGATTAAGTCTGGAAGCTGAGCTCAAAATGCTTCGGGTAATCAGAAGAATAAAAGAAACAGTCAATATTCCTGTAAAATCCACATTTTTAGGTGCACATGCTTTCCCAGAGCCCTATAAAGAAAATAAAGAAGCTTATGTAAAGCTCATCATAGATGAAATGTTGCCTACCATAGCAGATGAGAAATTAGCAGATTATATTGATGTGTTCTGTGAAACAGGTTTTTTTGATGAGAAATTAAGTGAGCAAGTCCTGAATGCAGGTGCAAAATATGGATTGAAAGCAAAAATTCATGCTAACCAATTGAATAATAGCGGAGGAGTTCAACTAGGAATTAAAACCAATGCCCTTTCTGTTGACCATTTGGAAACTTTGGGTGATGAAGAAATATCATTATTGGGCAAGCATGATATTATCTCAACTTTACTACCATCCGCAGCATTTTTCCTAAGAATGGGCTTTCCTCCTGCTAGAGAATTAATTAATGCTGGAGCTGCTATTGCTTTAGCAACCGATTATAATCCAGGCTCTTCCCCAAGTGGTAATATTCCATTGCTAATTTCTTTAGCCTGTATTCAAATGAAAATGACACCTGAAGAAGCTTTTAATGCGGCTACTTTAAATGGTGCTTATGCTATGGATGTAGAAAAAGAAGTGGGTTCCATTACTAAAGGAAAAAGTGCTAACTTAATCCTCACGAAGGATATTCCATCTTTGGCTTATATGCCTTATGCATTTGGCTCTCAGAATATTGAAAAAGTTATGATAAAAGGAGAATGGATATAAATCACTTTCAACTTTTTGAGGAAAAAGATTTAAATAGCTATTTAAAGCCTAGAGAAGGAGAAACCAAAATTGGCGAAAAAATCAGCTACGGAGCTGATTTTAAGAACTCAAATGCCCGATTTGTCCTATTGGGAATTGAAGAATCCATTGGCGTTAAAGGAAATTTGGGTGTTAGTGGTACTCACACAGCTTGGGAAGCATTTTTGAATTCTTTTCTCAATATTCAGCACACCAACAAATTGAATGGTGAAGTTATTCACTTATTAGGAAATTTTAATTTTCAGGAATTGGCTAAAAATGCTAATTCTGTTGAAGATTTTAGAAAATTAGTTCCTATTATTGATGATACAGTATTTCCTTTGATACAAGAAATTTCAGAAGCAGGAAAAATTCCGATTATTATTGGCGGAAGTCATGCCAATGCTTATCCTATCATAAAGGGAGTAAGCTTATCAAAAAATGCTGCCATTAACGTGATGAATTTGGATGCGCATGCTGATTTCAGAGCTTTGGAAGGCAGACACAGTGGCAATCCTTTCAGCACTGCAAAAACAGAAGGATTTATGGCAGACTACAGCATATTAGGTTTATATGAAAATTACAACAGCCAAAATATGCTGGATGAAATGGCAAAGCATAAGGGCATTCGATACTACTACTGGGAAGATATTTATTTAAGAAAGAAAATCACTTTTGAAGATGCTCTAGCTGATTTCATACAACTCAACCAAAATAAAGCCTGCGGAATTGAATTGGATATGGACAGTATAGAAGGTGTATTAAGCTCAGCCATGACACCCTCTGGTTTTTCCACCAAAGAAGCCAGATATTATGCTTACAAAAGTGGTCATAATTTAACTCCTGCCTATTTCCATATTTGTGAAGCTGCAACCGAATTAGAAACTGGTTTAAAAGAGAATAGTACAGGTAAATTACTCTCTTATTTGGTAAGTGATTTTGTTAAGGGTGTAGAAGAGAGGTAGAAGAGAGAATCAATACTTCAAAATATCCTCCAAAGTCTTCTTCATTTGTTCCATGCAATCAGGCGTAACTTCTCCCAATTTATTAACAAATCGGTCTTTTGAGATAGAGCGGATATGAAATACCAAAACCTCTGACTTTTCCTTCAATCCATTTTTAATGTCAGGTTCTAAAACAGGATTTCCTTTATATTCTTTAATCTTGGTGGTGAGTGGACAAACTATTATTGTGCGTAAAAATTCATTAGCCAAATTTCCACTTAAAATGACAACAGGCCGAAATCCTGCTTGCTCACTTCCTTTAACAGGGTTTAAGTTCACATTCCAAATTTCAGCCTGCTTCATGCTTCATCAGTATCTTTGAGTTGCTTCCAGTAATCTTGCATACCTTCTTCTGCCACAATCATGACATCTAAGTCATCTCCTGCCATTTTGTAGGACTTAGCATATTCTGCCTTTTCTATATTTTCTAAATAGACAGTTAAGGCCTTTTCTATCAATTTATTCTTAGGCATATTCAATTCATTAGCCTTTTTGGCCAATAAATCAACGACATGTTTGGGAAGTGTTGTTGTTATATTCATGTCTATTTTATATTTGTATATCACAAATATAATACAAAATTATAGAATTAAAAATTCAATAAATTTGATTTCGCAATGAACATTAACCAATATGATGACTTATGTAAATTTATAACTAAAATGCACTGCCTCTAATTCTTCTGCAGGTTTGGTTGACCTATAAAAATCAATTGCATAATCATCATCTTTCTCGGCTTGTACAAAGACCTCTTCAAATCCACTTTGTTTGCAATATTCGTTAGCAAAAGCGATCAATTTACTACCTATCCCTTTCCTTTGATAACTTGTTGATACAGCCAAATCATAAATATGAGCAATGGGTCTTTCTGAATAATATTGATCCAGCACATATACCGTTAATCCAGCAATGACTTTTTCATTACTTTTTGCGACCACAGCAAGAAAATGTTCATTATTTAAAAGCTTTTGTAGATGAGTTTGACTTGGAACTACAAATTTTTCCATTTCAAAAACATCCTCAAATACTGAAATAAGTGCCAATAAATCATCTATTCTATTGGCTTGTATGATTTGTATTTCAGTTTCCATATCAAATCACTCTTAATATATAATAAAGCCTTATTACTCTTAACTCTGAACTCCAAAACTATCATTGCCAATCAAAGAAGGTTGATTGAATCTTCCATCTTCATCCCTATTTTCAAGGTTTAGAACACCTCGTGGGCAAACAGAGGAACAAACCCCACAACCCACACATGAAGAACGGATAATATTTTGACCTCTTTGAGCGTACCAGCGAACATCTATACCCATTTCGCAATAAGTAGAGCAATTCCCACAAGAGATACATTGGCCACCATTGGTAGTAATTCTGAACCTGGATTTAAAACGCTGAACTAAACCTAAATACGCTGCCAAGGGACAACCAAACCTACACCAAACCCTGTTACCCATAAAAGGATAAAAACCGGTACCTATCACACCAGAAAAAATAGATCCAATTCCAAAACCGTAAACCGCTCGGATACTGTAAGTATTCATACCCAAAAGTTGAGAGCTACCAGTAAAGTAAGTGTATAGCACAGCCGCTGTCATGACTACTGCAAAAACCAATACTCCATGAATTAGCCATCTTTCTATCTTCCATGCTCCTAAAGATTTATCTGATAATTGTCTGTAAGGATCCCCTAAAGTTTCAGCCAATCCTCCACAACCACATACCCAACTGCAGTACCATCGTTTACCATACAAATAGGTAAAGATTGGAACTCCCAATGTAAATAAGGCTATTCCCCAACCCAACATAAATAAGCCAATCGTACCTGCTTCAACCATTTCATTTAATCGATAGTCAAAAAAGAAGCTGTAATCCAAAGGCCACATATTCTTTAAATCCATATATGGTTGATTCAATCGAACCAGTATTTCAGGAATAACAAAGGCAAAAGCCAATTGAAAGAACATAACGGAGACAGTCCGAACCATTTGATATGGACTATGTCGGTATTTTATAATCATCCTAATACCCATTACCAAGATGGCTAAAGTGTAAAGAAATCCATACATAAACCATTGACTCGCAGGATTTCCACTTAGCATTTTACTAAGAGGATCCACCATCACAATCCATGAAGTCATATATTCTGGAAACCAGTAAAGAAACACATAAAAGCTTATTAGAAATGTTCCTAATAAGATCCCAATCCAACCTCGATTTTTGAGGGCACTATGAAAAATTCCGTCATTTTTAATTCCTGCATGCTCTGTTTTCAACTTAGGCAATAAATACATGATGGCTCCAATAATAGGAATACCAATTGCTAGAAATAACCACAACCATGGGTTTTGAACTACAGGACCAACTTCAGATTGTTTAGCAATAGTAAATGCTTTATTGTTAATATTGTCTTTACTAAATCCTTTTTGCGAAATGATGGAATTATTGACATCTGAAATTACCTTTTGTAATTGAGCAACAAGCTCTTCAGAGGACTCATACTCTCTGCCTTCCATCCATCCAGTATAATCTTTAAGCTGTTTCAATTGCCATTCCTCGGCTTCACCAGAAGGCTCTCCCAATGCTTTATCAATTGAAGATTGTTGAAAAGATTTAACATTAGCTGATTTAGCAATTTCCTCTGCCAAACTAGGATTGATTTCAAATCTAGATTTTATTTCAGTATTAGTTTCATTTAAAATTGATTTAAAATCACTGACGAAAGCAAATTGATTACTGTACTTTTTACCATATATATCTTCTGCAATTTTATCAACCGAAGTAAAAGCCTCTTCACCAATTGATTCTTTCAATACATTTTTATCTAATTGATATTGCCCTAAAAAGAACAATGACAAAAAGGTAAAAAAACCAATAGTAAAGACTACCAAACCAATTTTGTGTATTATTTTTAAACTCTTCATATTTCAATTTTAGAATAATCCCAATACTTTTTTTCTACTCAATTTCACTGCCTCATTTGGATATCTTTCATTATACATGCCCACCAATTCATCCTCATATCTTTTGAAAAATTCAGGATCAAAATTAGCCTCTTTCAGATTTTGAAAGACCTTTTTCATCGGCCATTTATCCCTTATCATTTTATCGCAAACTTCATGACGATACCTTACTCCCATCAAATTCACACCCTTTAAAGTTTTATCTTCTTTATGAAAAACTAAGCGAATAGATTTTTCTCCTTTTTCATGTTCCCAATAAAAATGCTCTTCGGTTTCTTTGTTAGGTTGATTGGCTACCTGGCCATAAGTTTGATATTCTATATCCAAAAACTTTGCGGAATTGAACCAAATCCCTGGCTGATAGGAAGTTTTTGTTCCGCAGATGGTTTGCGCAAGGGTTTCTCCATGCATTCTGCCTGTGTACCAAACTTGCTCGATTGGTTTTCTGTCCTCTGCAGGTGCTTTTTCAAACTCAGCACAATCTCCAATAGCATAAACATCAGGCTGGTTGGTCTCGAAATATTCATTGACTTTTATTCCTCTGTTGGTTTCCAAGTCCGTGTCTTTCAGAAAATCAATATTAGGTGAGACTCCTACAGTAAGCCCAACGAACTGAGCATCTAATGCTCCTCCTCCTTTTAATTTCACTCCTTTTGCTCTTCCATTTCCATCATCTATAATTTCTGTAATCTCCGAATCGAGCATCAATTTAAAACCATGTTTTCTAATGTGTCTATTGATCATTTCCGATTCTTCGGGAGGCAATACATTATTCCAGAAACTACTTTCACGAACTACAAAAGTGACCTCAATATTGCGGGTATGGAACATTTCGCCCATTTCGATACCAATCAAACCTCCTCCCACAATAACAGCCTGCCGAGTTGTTGGAGAGTATTTTTCCATCCCTTCTAAATCTTGATAACTGTAGAGTCCTTGTACTGCTTCTAAATCTTGGCCTGGCCAACCAAACTTATTGGATTTTGAACCAACAGCTAAAACCAAGACATCATACTTGATATTTTGAGAAGTTTTCAGTTTTAACTCCTTATTTGTAAAATCAATTTGCTCTACATAATCAAAAACCAAATCAATCCTATTTTTCTTCCAAAAGAAATCTTCATAAGGCTTGGTGCTTTCATATTTCATATGGCCCATATAAATGTACATCAAAGCCGTTCTAGAAAAGAAATGCTCCGTTTCAGCTGATATGATTGTGATGTTATCTTCACTATGTTTGCGGATGTGCCTTGCGGTAGTTACTCCTGAAATGCCATTTCCAATGATGACGATATTCCTCATAGGGTCTTTTTTATGGTTTTGTATAATCTCACATCAATATTAAAGCTATTAAAGCTAATCAATTGTCAATTCGAAGACAATAAAAAGTAATCCAAACTTAATAACTTATCGTATCTTGAAAAAAAACTATTAGGATCATGAAAAAATTTAATTTAATTATTGTTGTCATTTTTTTATCTAGCCTTAGCTTGATGGCATACAAACAAGAGATTAAGGAGTTTAATAAAGAAGCGGATGTATTCTTGAAAAAGTATGTCAGTGATGGAAAAGTGGATTACAAAAGATTGAAAAATAATTTTGAAGATGTCGATAAATTATACAAATCTTTGGAAACAGTTAATATTAAAGAATTAAGCAAAGATGAAACTAAAGCTTTATATATTAATGCATATAATATTATTGTAATCAGACAAATAACTGAGTACTTCCCATTGAAATCTGCTTTAGATAAAAATGGCTTCTTTGATAAGGTTAAACACAATGTAGGAGGAGAAATGCTAACATTAGATCAAATTGAAAAGGGAAAGGTAATCATCCCATTTCAAGACCCAAGGGTTCATTTTGCATTTTCCTGTGCAGCTGCAAGTTGTCCTGAATTAGCTGATTTTGCTTTTACAGCTGATAAATTAGAGGCTCAATTGAATGAAAGAACTACAAACTCAATCAATAATCCTGACTTTATAAAGGTAAATACAGGTGAAAATTCGGTAGAGCTATCCAAAATATTTAAGTGGTATGAAAGAGATTTCAAAATGAAAGCTGATGGAGCATTAGATTACATCAATCAATATAGGAAAAATAAAATCCCTGAAAATTATACCATAGATTACTATGAGTATGATTGGGCTTTAAATATTCAATAAAAACAAAACTTTCCCAGAGCTCATACTTTGGGAAAGTTTTGTTTTTTTAATCATTCTCTTCTTCACTTATTTCTTCAGTAACTTCTTCCTCAACTTCAGATGATTCGGGTGAAATGTCTCCTGAATAATTAAACACTTCAATAATAGAGCTTTCAATCACCTCAGGCACTTGGAATGAAACTAACATATTATTTAAGCTAAGATATATTCTATCGTAAGCTTCTTTTACATTTTTAGCAGTTACTATCATTTGGTTAGTGATTTTCTTTTCTTTTCCGCTTTCTTCTGCTACATAATAAACCACCTTGCATTTATGCCAGATGTCAGCATCTTCATAATGGAAAACATCTACTATTTTACTTTTGCTAATGCCAGTAATCATAAACTCACCTCTCACACGTTCACCCATTTCTTCATACATGCGAGTTTCCGCTTCCGTAAAAGAAACGGCATCAACCAAATAAGGCTCTGTAACGGACTTTAAACGACCGTTTTCATCTTCTTTTTGGTATTTTACTTTGCACAAAAACCACTGCTTCATAATCTTATTTTTCAAATTGAATTGCGAATATAAAGGAAATCAAAATCGAATGGAAATGGCTCATGAATTTGTTTTAACTTTGCCCAATGGAAAAAAGCAAAATCGTTCTCCCCTGCCCCCCTTATATCGCTCCTGTTCTAAGACAGGAAATTGAAAACCTAGGTTATAAAGTAACTCACGAAGGTCCGATTGGATGTTGCATTAGAAGGTACCAAAACCGATTGCATGCATTTAAATCTTCATCTCCGAACTGCTAATAAGGTTTTATTTCTGATCAAATCATTTAAAGCAAATAATCCAGATAAATTATATCAACAACTTTATCAAGTGAAATGGGAGGACATATTAGATGAGAATGGATATTTATGTATCACTTCCTATGTGAACAATGAAAAAATATTAAACACTCAATTTGCCAATGTTAGGGTAAAAGATGCCATAGTAGATCGATTGAAAGACAAAACTGGTACAAGACCAGATTCGGGTCCGTTAAGAGATCAAATGGTAGTTTTTCTACATTGGATGGAAGATCAAGTCTCCATATATCTTGATACTTCTGGAGAGACTATTTCCAAACATGGTTACAGAAAAATACCTGGAAAAGCCCCGATGAACGAATCATTAGCAGCAGCTACTATTTTATCTTCTAATTGGAAACCTAATCAAACATTTATCAACCCGATGTGCGGTTCAGGAACTTTAGCCATAGAAGCAGCGTGTATAGCTGCCAATAAAGCTCCAGGGCTAAATCGAGAGAAATTCGGATTTCATTACCTCAAAGGATTTGACCTGGAGGCTTGGGAGAAATTGAAAGAAGAGGCTATTCAAAATGAAAAAACAATTGAATGTAAAATTATTGCTGGTGACAACAGCAGAATGGCCATACAAGCTGCAAAGCAAAATGCGGAGGAAGCAGGTGTAGCCGATGCTATCACATTTGAGAAAAAAGATTTTAGGGATAGTACAATCCCTGAAGGAGAAGGCGTTGTTTTTCTTAACCCTGAGTATGGGGAAAGATTAGGCGAAGAACAGGAATTAGCAAATGTATATGCTCAAATAGGTGATTTCTTCAAAAGAGATTGTAAAGGAAAAACCGGCTATATATTCACTGGAAACATGAATTTAGCTAAGAAAATTGGCTTACGAACCAAAAGAAGAATCCCTTTCATGAATGCCAAAATTGAATGTAGGTTGCTGGAATATGAACTATATGCCGGAACCAAAAAAGATAAAGGCTAAAGAAATCTTTCGAAATTAATTTTCATTGGCTTATATTTAGAAAATGCAAATTAGCAAAAAGGAAAAAGAGACTATTACGAAAGCCCTTAGCTATTGGGAAAATAGTGGTTTAATTGAGGCTCAAAAGGCAAGTGAGCTTGATAAGAGTATAAAAATCAAAGCCTTCAACTGGCAATCTTTAGCTTATTATTCTTTCCTATTTGCTGTGGTAAGTTTACTCATTGCCGTAATCAGTATTTTTGCAGACAAAGCCTTACTCGATTTAATCGACTCATTAATTTCCACTTCTTACATCACAAAATCAATCACTTTCCTAGCATTGAGTGCACTGTTCTTTTGGTTTGATTATCGTTATAACTTAAAAAAAATCCGCAAAAAATACAGTAAAGAGGTTTTTGCATTTTTAGGATGTATATTCTTAGCCATTTCCACAGGTTTCATAAGCTTTATATTTGGAATGGGTGAAAATCCTGGAGTTTTCATTTTAGGATTGGCATTACTTTATTTCATATTAGCTGTATTCAGAAACAAAGAACTGCTTTGGCTCTTTGGGATAACTGCATTGGTGATTGCTTTTGGAGCCATTACCCATAACCTTGGGAAAGATAATTACTTATTTATCGGAATGAATTTCCCTTTGCGTTTCACCATTTTTGGAGCGCTAATTTTATTGGCAACATATCTCATTAAGAATTTCCAAAAATTGAAGCCTTTTGTGGAACCTACTTATTGGAGCGGACTAATTATCTTCTTCATGTCCCTTTGGTTTTTAACGATATTCGGAAATTATAATAGTTACGAAAAATGGTTAGAAATTAGACAATATTATTTGTGGTGGTACAGCTTACTTTTACTTTTAGCTAGTTTTGGTGCTATTATAATTGGAATTAAAAAAGAGGATACCTTACTCAAAAACATTGGTATTTCCTTTATTTTCTTAAATCTCTATACCCGCTATTTCGAGTATTTTTGGGATGAATTACATAAAGCACTTTTCTTTGGTATTATAGCAGTTACTTTTTGGTTGATTGGCAAGAAAGCGGAGAAAATTTGGGATAGGGAAGGAAAATAGTACATATTCTATGAATTAAAATCAGTCTACCAACATTTCCTTATTATAAGGTACAGGCAATTCTATTCTAAAACATGCTGATTTATTTTCATCCAAATGAATCTGTCCACCCAGTTTAGAAACAGCAAGCCTCACACTGTACAAACCCAATCCTAATCCTCTTTTGTGCTCAGTAGCCACAAAAAACATATTGAATATCTTATCCCTCACTTCAGGATTTATACCCAATCCAAAATCCTCAAAAATAATTTGATAGGTATTATCTCTTTTATTTTTTGAAAATTCTATTATCACATTTGGCTTTTCAGCACGCTTAGAAAATTTAATTGAATTACTAATTAAATTTGATAAAACAACCTTTAAATGAACGGAATCAGTTAAAATCTCCTCATTTTCAGCCTTCAGTTCAATATTTTTAAATTGCTGCCAATCCTCATTATCAGGTATATTCTCTTTGGCTGCATCTATAATTAGGTTTCGTAGATTATATTTTTGTAAAACTATCTTTTGTTGCTTAAGCTTATTTATCTTTTGAAGATTAAACAAAATATTATTCATTCGCTCTGCAGTCTCATTTACTTTCGTAAAATAAAATCTCGAAGCCTCTTCGTCAGTTTCTTTCAAGGCTAAATAACATAACCCTAAAATGGTGGAAACTGAACCTTTTAAATCATGAGCTGCTCTATAAAAGAAGGTATCAAATTCATGTTTGGCGATCTTCAAATCATTATTTGCCTCTCTCAATTCTTGGGTTCTTTCATCTACCATTTCTTCTAACTGAAGATTACTTAGTTTTAATTCATCATTTTGCTTTTGAATAATATCGTTTTTATGTGCAATCTCACTATTTTGTTGGCTAATCTCCTCTTTCTGGTGTGTCACTAAAGATTGATTTTCTAACAATCGCTTATTTGCAATTTCTAGCTCAGAAGTACGCTCTTCTATTTTAATTTGTAATTTCTTTCTAGATTTTTTTAAAAACCTTATTCGAAGTTGAATGTATGTTAATATTAACAGAACTAAGATTGCAATAAAAAGGACTTTAAACCAAGTAGTGGCCCAATATGGAGGAGTAACACTTATATAAAGTTCTTTAATATTGCCAGACCATTTCCCATCTGAGTTGGTGCCTTTAATTTTCAAATTATAATCACCAGATGGTAAATTAGTAAAAGAAAAATGCCTCCTATTCTTATTGTAAATCCAATTTTGATTAAAGCCCTCTAATATATATGCATATTCAATTTTATCTGTAGAAGTTAAATCAGTACTGGCAATTTCAAAGGATAATAAATAGTCATTATAATCTAATGAAATAGAATCAATAGTAAAATCATTAATCGTCTTTTCACCAGACTCGCTAATTACTTCAGCTGAAACAATATTTATTCCAGGTTCATAATCACTTTCTTTTATATCCTCTGGTCTAAATACATTTAAACCATTAAATCCACCTGCAAATATTCTTCCATCTTTGAGGGTAGTTATTGACCCCTTAACAAACTCCTCACCTTGAAGTCCATCAGAGCTGTCATAATTTTTAAATTCTTCAGTTTCAGGATTAAAATATGATATACCTTTGAATGTGGTAATCCAAAGACTTCCATTTAAATCCACAGTTATTCCTGCAATATTATTATTAACTAAGCCTTCTTCTTCAGTAAATGATTTAAAATGAATTTCACCTCCAGACTCAATCAATTTAGCTAATCCTCCTCCTCCAGTTCCTATCCATAAATTCTGATTATTATCTTCAATGATTGTCCTGATTATATTATAATTAATACTGTTAGAATCATTCTTACTATACCTAAAGTGCTTAAAATCATCGGTATCTGGTTGATACAAGTCCAATCCATAATCTGTACCCACCCAAATCCTATGTTTACTATCTAGATAAACCTTATGCACCCTATTATTAGAAAGAGATGATGGGTCATCAATATTATGTAAATATCTTTTAAATTGTTCCGTTTTCTTATCAAAGACCACTAATCCACCATCTCCTAATAAGCCAATCCAAAGCTTTCCGTCATGGGATTCGATCACACTTTCAATAAAATTAGTGGTAATTGATGTAGAGTCGCCTGCTATATTTTTATAGGATATTAATTCTCCTGTATCTCTGTTAAATTTTGACAATCCAAAATTCCACAATCCAACCCAAAGGATGTTTTCAGAATCTTCAAATAATAGCCAACCTCTGTCATCGGGGAAACCAGAAAAACTACTTAAAACTTGTTGAAATTCAATTTGATTATCATCTTCAATAATTTTATCAATCCCTGCGTCATTCGCTACATAAATATCTCCTCTACTATCCTCAAAAATGAAATTTACAGCATCATCTGAAATACTAGTTGGGTCATCCTCCTTGGGTTGATAAAGGTCAAATTTATTTTGGTTTAAATTAAAAGAAGAAACACCTCCACCATGAGTACCTAGCCAATAATTGTAAGATTCATCTTGAAAGATTTCAACAACATTATTGGAAGGCAGAGCATTAGGGCTATACTTTTTTTCATCGAAATGATTCTTTGTTTCAAAATTAGAGGTGATGTAAAATAGTCCGGAACCAAAAGTACCCAACCAAACCCCACCTTTATCATTTGGATAAATTTTACGTGCATAAACCTCATTATCAACAAACTTTAAATCTATTTGCTGAAAATTATTATTACCATCCTTTTTATAAAACAATCCACCTAATTTTGTGGCCACCCATAAAGTTCCTTGAGCATCATAATACAAATCTCTAATATCATCATCCTTTAGACCATTATCCCCTTTCTGAAATTTTTCGACTTTATAGGTTTTTGTATTTACTTTATGAAGCCCTTCACGTGTCCCAACCCAGATTTCATCATCTGCTTCTGCTTTTGATATACAATATATCACTGAATTATTTAAAACAGGAAAGTTTTCAGGAGTGTTAAATCGATTAGAAAACTCCTCATTGACAAGATTCAATTTATTCAAACCGTTTTTAGTTCCTAGCCAATAAATTGAATCCGAAAGTTGAAAAATTGTATAAATTACGTTATCGCTGATTGAATTTTCAATCTTAACATCGTGAGTAAAATGTTTAAAAACAGACTTTTTATCAAATTTATTTAATCCCCCGCCATAAGTACCTATCCATAAATTTCCATTTTTATCTTCTACAATATCTTTAACATAATTATTACTAAGGCTTGTAGAATCATCAATTCTATATTGATAGTTAAGAAAATTCTGACCATCATATCTATTCAGACCATCTTGTGTTCCCAACCACAGAAACCCATTACTCCCTTGATAAATAGTTTCGACTATATTTTGAGAAAGCCCGTCACTGACATTTATATTATCAAAATCAGTATTCTCAAGCTGATTTTGAGCCCAGACTGGAAAGGTTAAAAATTGTACTATTAACAGATATAAAAATCGCATAATTGGTTCATTAAAATATCAAAGTAGCATAATATCTTAATAAAATCAATCATTTTCGATTAACAGTTGATTCAGTACTATAAAGGTATGATTGTATTATTTGGCAATCCTATAGCTCGGAAGCTTTGTCCAAAACCATTTTAATCAGCGTATCAATAGTTTTATCTGAGTTTTTTGAAAATTGATGTGTCATCCTATTTGCTACTATTGCATTACAACTTAATACCTCATGACCCAATAATCTGCCCATAGCATAATAGCCCGCGGTTTCCATTTCAAAATTGGTCAACCATAAATCTCCATAATGGAACATTGATAGGCTTTCCGCTATATTTGGGAAGCGAATTGGAGCTCTTAATTGTCTTCCTTGCGGTGCATAGAATCCAGGACAAGTCACTGTATTTCCTATATTCATTCCATCTGAAAAATGCTTAAGTAAGGAAGAAGAACCTTCAACACAATAAGGCCTAAAGGGCAAACCAATTTCTAATTGTAATGCTGATTCTACATTAGATTCTGCCTCGGTTCTTTCTAAATCATAAAACTGCATTAAGGTATCTATTCCTATTGCAAATTGTGAGGCTAATAATGAATCAACTGGTAGGTCTTGCTGAAGACCTCCGGATGTTCCTATTCTAATGATTTTTAAGGACTTTTTCTTAGCTTTATTTTCCCTTTTCTTAAGATTTATATTCGCGAGGGCATCCAGTTCGGTCATCAAGATTTCCACATTATCGGTTCCCATCCCAGTGGACATTACCGTAAGCTTTCGTCCTTTATAGGTTCCAGTATGCGTAATAAACTCTCTTTTGTTCATTTCAAAAGTGATTTTATCAAAATATTGACTCACTTTATGGACTCTTGAAGGATCACCCACGGTAAGAATGACATCTGAAATATCCTGAGGCCTTAGACTCAAATGGTAAACGGAACCGTCCTTATTCAATATTAATTCTGACTCAGGATATTTCTTCTCCATATTTACTGAATTTTAGTCTTTTCTAATTTACCTTGAAAACCTTTATAAGGATCATAACCATTAGTGTTCTTTTGGTAATATCCTGTTCCGTTATATTCTCTTTTTTCAGGATGCTCTTTACATTCGGTAGAGCAGGCACCTTCCATTTCCCAACCGCATTTTTCACAAATAGGAACATGAACATTGCAAGTTGGATTAGCACAATTTACCATTCTGTCAGAGTTAGTTCCGCAAACAAAGCACTTAGAAACTACCTTAGGATTCACTTTGTTTACATCTACTGAAAGTCGGTTATCAAAAACATAGCATTTTCCCTCAAAATCCTCACCCTCTGCTTCTAATCCGTATTTGATAATTCCACCATGTAATTGATGAACATTTTCAAAACCCTGCTCTAATAGAAAAGCACTTGCCTTCTCACATTTTATACCTCCAGTACAATAAGTCACAATCTTTTTGCCCTTGTATTGCTCCAGCTCATTGAGTTTATCAGGGAAATCCCTAAAATTTTCAATGTCTAGTGTAACGGCATTTTTAAATCTACCCAATTCATGTTCATAATTAGAACGGACATCTAATATCACTATATCCTCCTCATTTTTAATCATTTCACGGAATTGTTCAGGCTCAACATAAGCTCCTGTTTTTTTCCTTGGGTTGATATGAGAAAGACTTGAATGTACAATTTCAGGCTTATGCCTAACATTCAGTTTTTTAAAGGTATGTTCAGGATGGAAATCTTCTTTGAAATCAGTATCTGCGAATCGAGGATCCGCTTTTACTCTTTTCATGTATTCGTCCACATTTTCTGTAGAACCCGAAACGGTTCCGTTTAGTCCCTCTTTTGAGATAATGATTCTACCTCTTAAATCGAGTTCCAAACACATTAAATGATGCTCATCCCTGAATTGATCAGGATTCTCTATTTCCGCATAGCAGTAATATAGAATTACTTTGTATTGGTTTTCTGTATTGTCCATAATTTCCTCCTTAGTGTAAATAAGGTGATTTTACAAATGTAATTAATTAATTTTCAATCGTTTGTGCTGGATTTCCAAAAACGGTTTCTCCATCTTTAACATCTCTGATCACAACTGAACCTGCTCCAATATTCGCTTTTTTTCCTATTTTCACTCCTGAAACAACTGTTACTCCAGAACCAATAAAGGTTTCTTCTCCAACAGTTACCCCACTATTTATCTGTGTCCCAGCTCCAACCTGCACATAATCCCCAAGTTCTACATTGTATTCTATGATAGCTCCAGAATGGATCAAACAGTGATTAGGGACTTTTGAATAAGCTCCTAAAACAGCTCTTGCATTGATAAAATTTCCATAACCCAAATGTGCTGAATCCGAAACAATTGCCTGCGCATGAATAGCATTAGCTGGCATTGTTTTTCTGCGGTCGTTCAGCATTTTGGTCATTTTTTTACGTGCTTTCATATTGTCTTCCGCCACAAAAGCATCGCATTTTTTTCCAATATATTTTAAATAACCGTCATCATCTGTTTCTCCCAAAACAGATACGAAATCAATCTCGGTGCCGTGCATTTCTTTATCATCATCCAAAAAGCAATAGATTTCAACATTATTGCTTTTAAAAATTTCCGCTGCAGAAGGCCCAATTCCTTTAGCTCCTAAGATTATTACAGGTTTTTTATCCATAGTTAATTTTTAGAACTGCAAAGTTAAGGTTTAAACATTCCTTGCGCAATAAAGAGGTTCCTATTTTAACTAATTAGAGCTCTTACTTTATTTATATAGAAAATTACATTAACAAATAGATATAATCAGACTTAATACAAGAAGTTGCCATTTTAAATGGAAGGACAACAATTTTAAGATCGCATAATTGCCCGTGTAACCATTACAATTACTGCAATAAGGAACATAACAATAGATATTTTATTGATACCATGCATCATTTTCAGATTGAAACTGCTGGGTGCATTGGGGTCTTTTTTACCAAATAATCTTTTAAAATAACTAAGCACAGCACCTAATTGAAAATAAGATGACCAGTGATTAGAAGTATTATTTTCTTGATTTGAATTTGATTCCTTTAACATAACTAAATTTTATTTCTAAGCTAACAACTTTAAGCCTCTTGTGGTTCTAACCATTTACCATCTTGCCTGATAATTTCGATTAATTCGTCTACTGCTTTCTCAGAAGGCACTCCCCTTTTCATAACTTCTTGGCCTTTATACAAGGTGATTTTACCTTTTCCTGAGCCTACATAGCCATAATCTGCATCCGCCATCTCACCTGGTCCGTTTACAATGCAGCCCATAATTCCGATCTTCACGCCTTTCAAATGATTAGTTCTATTTCTGATCATAGCAGTAGTTTCCTGTAAATCAAATAAGGTTCTACCACAAGATGGACAAGAGATATATTCTGTTTTGGATATTCTTGTTCTACTTGCTTGCAAAATATTAAAAGCCGTTTCGTTTATGGCTTTATCACCCCCACAGTTTTCAGCAGCTACAAAAACCCCATCACCAAAACCATCAATCAATAAGCCGCCCATATCGGTGGCTGAGTATAATTGTAGTTTTTCTAATGATAAGTCTTGATAAGCTCTACCTATCACAACCGGAACATCACAAGCTTTTTGCATCAATTCCATGAACAACCTTCGTTGCTCCGCCATTCCGTGCTTGTTATAAGTATCAATTAATAAAACAGCAGTTGGGTCATTTTTTAATCTTGATATCAATTCATCCGATAAATCAGATAAAATAGCGTATATGAAGTTTAATTTAGGGTGAGTTTCAACTCCTTCTAAATAATCTTTTGGATTGATAAAAGGGAATCTTCTTTCTTTATCTTTTTCCTTTAGCCAAATTTTATGAGAATGTACAATACCTAAAGTGCCTGGAGTTTCAAAATCTACAGTCTTATCATTGGTAAAAATGTAATCGCAAGCAAAATCAGAGATTGACCATTTATCTAAAGGAACTGAGTAATTATAACCTACACCAAAAAATGAAGCGGGTGTGATATTCTGTTTCAAAGAAAAATCAGCCATGACTATTGGCACTTCTTTACCACCAATATTAGCTACTTGTCTACTATTTCGTTTTTCATATTCATATGGATTGAACAGACAATTATCTATTAATGGAATTTCATCATGTTCTGCTCTATCATTATATCGATCTGCTAATACTTTGGCAACTGGAATTTCTTCTTCAGGTTCTTCTGTTAAGGAAACTCTAATGGTATCCCCTAAACCATCTTCAAGCAAAGTTCCAATACCCACAGAGCTTTTAATTCTTCCATCTTCAGCTTCACCAGCTTCAGTAACTCCCAAATGCAATGGATAAGGTTTTAAGCCTTCTTCATCTAGCTTTTGTACCAACAATCGATAAGCCTGCACCATCACTTGCGGATTACTGGACTTCATGGAAACTACTATATCATAGAATTCCATTTCCTCACAGATTCTGATAAATTCCAAGGCAGATTCCACCATACCAAATGGTGTATCACCATAGCGGCTCATAATACGATCCGAAAGTGAACCATGATTAGTTCCAATTCTTATAGCAGTACCATGTTCTTTGCAGATTTTAACTAATGGCTTAAATCGTTTTTTAATTCGATCCAATTCAGCCTTATAGCTATCGTCTGTATACTCTATATTTTCAAATTTCTTTTTATCGGCATAATTGCCAGGATTGACCCTTACTTTTTCGACTATTTTGGCAGCTAATTCTGCTGCATTAGGTGTGAAATGGATATCGGCTACCAAAGGAGTATTGTAACCTCTTTTCTTTAAGCCTTCTTTAATGGCTCTCAGGTTCTCTGCCTCTTTAATGGAAGGAGCAGTAATTCTTACCAATTGACAACCTGCATCTATCATTCTAATGGACTGTTCAATGGAACCTTCAGTATCCATTGTATCAATAGTGGTCATAGATTGCAGCACAATAGGATTGTCCCCTCCGATTGTTACATCGCCTACCCTAACTGGAATTGTTTTTCTGCGCTTATAAGCGACTAAACTATTACAATACTGCTGAAAATTTTTAGTTGAGATTTCCATATTTTAATTCCTTCCACCAATTTAACTACAAAGTAAACAAATTGTTAGTATAACAACTATTGTTAATTGTTTAAATTGTTGGAAAAACACTGGAAATACCTATAAAAATGGCTTTGCTACAATTTCATAATAAAATCGATAGGCTATCTGAATATTGTCATTCAATCATTTTCAATTATATCCTCTAATTTTTTGAGTCTTTTTTCCAATGTTGACAATCTATTTTCTAAAGGTGAAACAGCTTTATAAGGTTGGTAAATGCCGATCACTTTAATATATCTTTTGATATCCTTTAAAAGGATCTTAGTTCTATTAAAGAAAATAAATTCATCCGTTAGTTGGGTAATTTTACCAATTATTGATTCATAATATAATTCTATAACAAATAGCTTATTCTTTATGGGATCTTCATTTACCCCAAATATCAATTCATTGCTATTACAATAAGCATTTTCATTCAATTTAGATGCTTCTAAAATTATCAATCCATTAGGAAAAAAATTAGCGAATTCTTTATTTTCATTAAGCGACTCTCTTAGTTTATGATCAGTCAAGATATCAGGTAAAACAAATCCACTTAGTTGATTAACTGTTATATTTTTCTTTAGTAAAGTATCAATAGTTACCTGAAAAACTTCGGCTGTTTTTATAATGGTCTCTATTTTCGGTTCAGCCCTCCCCTCTTCATATGAACTAATCACTCCTCTGCTAACATCAATTACATCTGCCAATTGAGATTGAGTTAATCCTCTTACACTACGTATTTTTTTTATATTCTCACCATATTTTGACATATTCTAACAATTTAAATAACAATACTTTGCAAATAATATTATCACATAATGCAAATACTATTTGCAAATATAAATATTTTCATGGATATTGTGCTATGATTTAGCCGTCATATCAATTTAAAAAATAAAATGAACCGTAAATGGATCCCAATTTCAAGAAAGTTAAAAAGTTAGTTTTGGAGCTTGAGTCTGTAATTCTACATGAAAATGAATTGGATAGCTTATTAGTAGTGGAGAACGAAGAATTAGGGGTAAAAAACATGGTGATTGGTGTGGCATCACCAATTGTAATTATTGAGCAATACCTATTTGAAATAAAAGACGAGGGCAATATATACAAGCAATTACTTATTAAAAATCGAGACATTGTGCACGGTGCTTTTGTATTAGATGAAAAAGGCGAAAAAGTGATTTTTAGAAACACCTTACAAGTGGAAACTTTAGACCTTAAAGAATTAGAAAGCACAATTAATTCATTGGGACTATTATTATCAGAGTACTCCAATGAACTTGTTTCATTTTCAAAAAACTAAATTTCAATTATGAATGTACTAAGTAGATTATTTAAAATCGGACAAGCTGAAACCAATTCAGCAATAGATAAATTAGAAGACCCTATAAAAATGGTTGAGCAAGGCTTACGTGATATGCGTGAAAATCAAGATGCCGCCATGCGTTCTTTAGCAGAAGTTAAAGCAATGCATATAACAAGATCGAGAGAGCTCAACCAATCTAAAAGTGCAGAGGAAGATCTAAAGAACAAATCTGTGCTTTTGTTGAAAAAAGCCCAGCTAGGTGAAATTGAAAGTGAAAAAGCAGACAGTTTTGTGAAAGAAAACCTAATAAGAAAAGCACAATTGGCTAAAGAAATTCTTTTAATGAAAGATGAAGTGGCTAACCTAGAGAAGCAAGTAGCAACCTTAGAAAAAAATGTGAATAGCATAAAATCAGGTATCAACCAATGGGAAAATGAGCTAAACACTCTGAAAGCAAGAGTTAAAGTAAGCAGTGCTACTCAGAAAATCAATAAGCAAATGACTAATATGGATAGCCATAGCGTAGTTTCAATGTTAGAAAGAATGAAGAGCAAAGTAATGCAAGATGAGGCATTGTCACAAGCTTATGGTGAAATAGCTGAAGCCAGTGAAACCAATGAAGAGAAAATGAACAAAGCCATTGAAAATATTTCAGTGGAAGATGAATTAGCGCAAATGAAAAAGCAATTAGGGATATAATTTTTCAGAATGAGCAACTAGACTCAAAAAGCGAGTACGAAATTAAAACACAACTGAAAAAAATATTTTTAATTGTAAACTATGGAAAACTTAATAAATATAGCTTTTGCACCTGCTAACTTCATTTTAACTCTGTTAGCTGCATTGATGGTACTTTATTGGCTTTTGATAATTTTCACGGGCTTCGATTTAGATTTCTCAAGCCCAAATGTTGATGTTGATACAAATACAGGAGCAATAGATGCCGGTGAAATAGAAAGTCCTGGATTCTGGAACTCTTTTTTATCGTTTTTTTATATAGGTGAATTGCCGATAATGTTCATTATTACCATTGTAGTATTCTGTATGTGGTTAATTAATGTAAACATCACGGCTATACTAGGTATAGAAGATAATATATTTGGATTTCTTCTATATATACCTGGCTTAATTGTAAGTATGCTCATTACAAAAGTAGTTGCTAAGCCCTTTGTTAAGCTATATGCCCAATTTAACCATAAAGGAGAAGTAGCCATTGATTTTATTGGCAAAACAGGAAAAGTACTCGCTCCAATAGGATTCGATAAAATTGGGCAATTAGAAATACAGGTAAATGGCGATGTGATAAAAGTTTATGCTAAATCCATTGATGAAGAACAAGTTCCATTTAATGAAACAGTAATTATAATAGAAGAATCACCAGACAAGAAGTACTTTCTTGCACAGAAATATCCATAATAATTTAAACTCAAATCTTATGATTGAATCATTTTACGTAGTTGCCACAATAGGCATCGTTGTTTTATTTGGGCTAGGAATCTGGCTCATCTCAATGTACAAAAAAGTTAGCCAGGGGCGTGTTTTAGTTCGTACTGGACAAGGAGGTGTCAAAATTTTCTTTAATGCAGGTATGGTAATCCCTATTCTGCATAAAGAAGAAATCATGGACATATCTGTCAAAAAACTGGAAATATCCAGAATGATGAAAGACGGGTTGATCTGCAAGGACAATATGCGAGCAGATATTAAAGTAGCTTTCTTTGTAAGAGTCAATAAATCTGTGCAAGACATAGTGAATGTTGCGCAAACCATAGGCTGTGAAAGAGCTTCTGATCATGAAACATTAGAAAGCCTTTTTGAAGCTAAATTCTCTGAGGCACTGAAAAGTGTGGGTAAGAAGTTTGAATTCATAGAACTATATGAAGCTAGGAGAGAATTTAGAAATGAAATCATTGACATTATAGGTACAGATTTAAATGGCTATGTTTTAGATGATTGTGCCATTGATTATTTAGAACAGACTAATGTAGTAAACCTTGATGCTGACAATATCTTAGATGCTGAGGGCATCAAAAAAATTACGGAATTAACTGCTGCTCAAAAGGTTAAATCTAATTTGATCCGTAGAGATGAAGAGAAAACCATCAAAAAACAAGATGTTGAAGCTCGGGAAGCTATTTTAGAACTTGAAAAGCAACAGAAAGAAAAAGAAGAATCGCAAAGAAGGGAAATTGAAACAATTATTGCTCGTGAGCAAGCAGAAATTGATACTGTAAGCTCTCAGGAAAGGCTTAAATCTGAAGAAGTTAGAATCAGAACAGAAGAACAACTTGAAATACAAAATGAAAACAAGCTTCGTCAGGTAATTATTGCTGCTAAAAATAAGGAGAGAGCAGAAGCAGTCGAAACTGAAAGAGTTCAAAAAGATCGTGATATTGAGGCTACTGAAAGAGAAAGAATTGTCTCACTAGCTCAAATTGAGAAAGAAAAAGCAGTGGAGCTTGAAAAAAGAAATATTCAAGATGCCATCCGCGAGCGAGTGGTGATGGAGAAAACGGTTGTTGAAGAACAAGAAAAAATCAAAGATGTTGTTGCTTTAAAAGAAGCGAATAGATTAAAAGAAGTTGCAATTATTAATGCTGATAAAGAAGCAGAGCAACACTTAATTGAGGATGTAAAAGCTGCAGAATCAAGAGAGCAAGCTGCTAAGTTTGATGCCCAAAAAGTACTCATTGAAGCGGGCGCTAAGAAGGATGCTGCTGATATGGAAGCAGAAGCAAGAAAGATAATTGCAGATGCAAAAGCCAAAGAAGAAGCTACTATTGGAATGTCCGAAGCACAAGTTATGCATGCAAAAGCTGACGCCAACGAGAGACAAGGTACCGTGGATGCAATAGTAGTCGAGAAACTCGCAGAAGCAAAAAGGAAACAAGGACTAGCAGAAGCTAGTGTAATCCAAGAAAAAGCAGTTGCTGAAGCAAAAGGAATTCATGAAAAAGCTGAAGCAATGAAAAAATTGAATGATGCTGGTAAAGAACATGAAGAATTTAGACTGAAACTCAATAAAGAGAAAGAAGTACAACTTGCAGACATTGGCATACAAAAAGATATTGCTAATGCACAAGCTCAAGTACTATCTGAAGCATTTAAAACTGCGAAAATTGATATTGTCGGTGGTGATAATACTTTCTTTGACAATCTTATCAAGCAAGTTTCTAACGGAAAGGGAATTGATAAATTAGTAGAAAACTCAAATACACTTACGAGCTTCAAAGATTCTATTTTTGGTGGAAACGGTGAAAACGGTGAGCAAACTGATTTGATCGAGAAGATTAAAAATATGGCTTTCAAATATGGAGTTACAGCAGAAGATATAAAAAATCTATCTATTGCAGCTTTAATTGCCCGAGTGCAAATGAAAGCTACTGATGAAGATAAAAGCTTCTTGTCGAACATAAGTAAGTTTGTTAGTGGAATGGGTTTAGATCAAAAAAAACTACAATAAGTTAATTACCCAAAAACATAATATTTATAGGCCATCCCTATAAAAAAACATTCAGCTTTAGCTACTGGCTTTAAAAAACAGCCAGTAGCTAACTTTGAATACCAACAATTGCCAAAAAAAATCACCATTTAGGATAAGGGAATAAACCGATTATGGATAATAATATTGAAAGAGGTACCTACGAGATTATTCAAAACCGACTACAAGAGCAACGTGAAAATCTCGTTGACAAGCTTCAAAAACTAAATAAAGAACGCCAAAATATATTTGGGGCTGTCGAATTCAAACTTCTATCAAATGTTCGTATCAAAACTGAACATAATTGTCTGGCAAGAGATATTATCTCTATTGGCGATATTTGCCTATTTGGATATAATGTTAGATTAGGTCTTAAATCAATTCTTGAAATTGATGATGTATTTAGCGTATTCAAATTTGAAAACGATGAATTTCATCCTATTTCCTCAGATATATTAAAGGACGATACTTTTTCAGAAGAACTTCAGAACCTTTATAAATTCTATAGAAACACCCAATTTTCACGCTTTTTTAAAAAAGGAAGTTTTCTGTATTTGGTCTTTCAATTATCTGAAAGCCCTACCGATATCAAGGCATTTAAATGGCTTATAGAAGATGAGAAATTAACCTTTGTAGATTCACGCAGTGCCGCTGAAGTAGAATTCCCAGCGCAGCATGAGTTTGAGTGGACTAAAGCCACTAGAGACATGCAAAGAACAGGTAAAAACCCGCATATTTCTATTGCCGATAAAGTTTTTGTTGAAACAGTAAATGGTAATTTGACAATTAAAATTGAAGATAATACAGATGATGGGGAAGGAATTTATAGTGAGGATGTTGAGCAAAGAGATCAATCATTAGATGATGCTGAAGTATCCTATTGTGATTTAGGCAATTTAGTATTACTTAAAATAAAGCCTTATCTAGAAAGTAATCGCTATTTCATTTTTAACTACCGGGTTAAAAAAGTAGTTAGGGTAGATACGCTAAAAGACGCAGGAATATTGTTGCCAGATGAGCAAGGTATAATCTTGTCTAACGGCTATTATCTACAAACCGGTGAAAATAAAATATTTGATAGGCGAATAGAAGGGGTGAAATTTTTAAGAAAAATTCAATCTCCAAATGGCGAGGATTACCTATTCGTCTTTTATGAAGAGAAAAACCATGATTTCGTAATTCTCTCCTATAATGTAATCGAACAAACCGTTAAGACTCCGATATTCTGTAATGGCTACACTCTTTTTGCAAATGGGGAAATGTGTTACTTCAATACTGAAAAAGACCCAAGTAAAACTCATCTAATCCAAATTTGGCAAACACCTTATACCAAAGAATTAATTCCAAATGATGAGTTTAAAGACCATGAACTTTACAAAATAGGAAATATGCAGATTGTAAATGCCATGGCTGAAATACAAGAGCTTTTAGTTTTATTAAGTAAAGAAGACAGTTATAATGGGCTCTATGAAGACATTGAAAAAAGAAGTCAGGGCATATTAGACGGCTACTTCTGGTTAAAAAACGACTCACCCGAAGGTTTAAACCAACCTATAAAAGCGGTCAAAAAAATTGCTGTTTCTGCTATTGATGAATTTGAAAAAGTAGTAGAGATCCGTAAAAAAACCAATAACACACTAGAAGAAACAAAAGTTAAGGTAGAAAAAATATTATTTGATACCCGAAGTGCCAATTATGAAACGCTAGAACAATATGTCTCCTTGCTTTCGCAAATGAGAAGCATAAGAGGCGAGATTATTGGCTTAAAAAATTTACGCTATATTGATTTGGAGCTGGTAGAGCAAATGGAAAATCAGATAGCTGAGAGAGCTGATGAACTTTCGGAGGCATGTGTGCAATTTCTATTAAAAGACAATGCACTTGAGTACTACCAAAAACAAATGAACTCCTTAGTGGAGTCTGTTGAAAAACTCACTAAAGTAATTGATGCAAAAGAATTGGAAAAAGAGTTTGATGAGCTCTCACTTCAATTAGAATTACTAATTGATATTGTCAACAACCTTAAAGTAGAAGACACCGCTCATTCTACCCAAATTATAGAAAACATCTCATTAATATTCGCACAGCTTAATCAGCAAAGAGTTGCTCTAAACAATAAGCGTAGACAATTGGGTGAGCGTGAGGCCAGAGCAGATTTCCAAGCCCAAATGACCCTTTTTGAGCAATCAATTGTAAACTATTTAGATTTAGCAACTGACCCTCAAAAATGTGATGAATACTTAACTAAATTATCCATTCAGTTAGAAGAATTGGAAAGCAGATTTGTAGATTTTGATGAGTTTACTGAGAAAATTAGTATAAAAAGAGAATCAATTTACGCTGCTTTTGAATCAAAGAAAGTTAACCTAACTGAAGCGCGGAATAAAAAAACAAATTCTTTATTTGGATCAGCAGAACGAGTTTTAAAAGGCATTAAATCACGAGCTGCAAGCTTTGAAACTGATGTCGAAATCAATGGTTATTTCGCTTCTGATTTGATGATTGATAAAGTCCGTGATGTGGCTGAACAATTGGAGAAATTAGGTGACTCAGCAAAATCAGAAGATTTATTGAATCAACTTCAAGTATTGCAGCAAGAAGCCTTAAGAGCTCTAAAAGACAAAAAAGAGCTATTCGAAGATGGTGATAATATCATTAAATTAGGAGAATATCGATTTTCAACCAATAATCAAAAACTAGATTTGGCTCTGGTAATAAAAGAAAAAAAATATTTTTATCACTTAACAGGCACTTCTTATTACGAACCAATAGATGCTACAAAAATCCATGACTTAAAGGATGTATGGGAACAGGAACTGCCCTCAGAAAACAAAAAAGTTAATAGAACGGAATATTTAGCATGGGAAATGTTCAATAGACTTAATCAGCAAAAAAAATATACTGATTTAGAATTAAAAGAAGAAATTAATCAATACACAGCAGCAAATTATGGAGAAGGTTATGTAAAAGGGGTTCACGACCATGACGCACTCTATATTCTCAAAACCCTATTGAAAAAACACAATGATTTAGGATTATTACGTTTTTCCCCTAATATTAGGATTTTAGCTCAGTTATTTTGGCATTTTACTCATCCAGATAAAAAAGCTTATTTCAAAAAACAATTTGTGCTAGTTAATTTATTAAAACAAGCATTCCCAAATCCAAAAGAGCATACTCATTTAATAGAAAGCCTCACTGCTGCTATTCAAAATTTCACGGAAGAGAATCATCTGTTTCAAACAGTTAATACCCGTCAGGCTGCAATATATTTAGCAGAGGAACAGATTACTGATGGTTTTGTAATGGATAAAGCCGCTTTCGATATATTAAAAGCATTTAAAAAAGAACTCAAATCTAAAAATGCTGACCTAAATTTTAAGGATGCGCAAAACCAGCTAAATGACCACCCGGCAGAAAATTGGCATCTATGTAAGCAATGGGTTATTTCCTTTATTGAAAACAGTAAATATGAAAGTTCTGAGGGTACAATCAATGAGGTTGCAGGATTTATAATGACAGATTCGGCCGATAGTAAACAGGTACAGACTATCTCTGGTGTAGAAAAAATAGATAATTTAAAAGCTTTAATTAGTCATAATGAGCAGGATAATGATAAATCCACAAAATCCTATCATTTCGATTATCATGAATTTGTAAATAGGTTAACCCAGTTTGTACAGGAGGTAAAACCTCGGTATATGGAATTGCAAAAGCTTAAACATGAATTAGTTGAACAAAAAAGAAAAGCCTTAAGATTGCATGAATTCCAAACTCAGGTATTGACCTCTTTTGTAAGAAATAAATTGATCAATCAGGTATATTTTCCTTTGATAGGCGCCAATTTTGCCAAGCAAATGGGGGCTTACGGAAATGATAAGCGTACCGACCGATCTGGTATGCTATTGTTAATTTCTCCTCCTGGTTACGGTAAAACCACCTTAATGGAATATGTAGCAGATCGCTTAGGATTGATATTTATGAAAATTAATGGCCCATCAATTGGGCATGAAATCACATCTGTTGATCCTGGAGAGGCGCGAAATGCTGCTACCAGACAAGAGCTGCAAAAACTAAATCTAGCATTTGAAATGAGCGATAATGTCATGCTCTATTTAGATGATATTCAGCATTGTAATCCTGAATTTTTACAAAAATTTATTTCATTAGCAGATGGACAACGTAAAATTGAGGGAGTATTTAATGGAGAATCAAAAACCTATGATTTTAGAGGTAAGCGTTTCTGTGTAGTGATGGCTGGAAATCCATATACAGAAAGTGGAGATAAATTTCAGATTCCTGATATGTTATCCAATAGAGCTGATATTTATAATCTAGGTGATACGGCAACCAATCGTGCAGACTTATTTAGGTTAAGTTTAATAGAAAATGGTCTTACATCAAATACTTATTTAAAATCCATTACGCAATATGGTCTGGAAAATTTGTATAAGTTGGTTAAGCACATTGAAAACGATGAACAAAACATACCCGATATGGAGGGCAATCTTTCTCCTCAAGAGGTGCAAGATTGTTTGAAGGTATTGGAAAAGGTCATGTATATCAGAGATGTAGTATTAAAAGTAAATGCTCAATACATCAGTTCTGCAGCAATGAGTGATGATTATAGAGTAGAGCCTCCTTTTAAATTACAAGGTTCATATAGAGATATGAATAAACTTATGAGTCAGGTAGTTCCTATTTTAGAAGATAAAGAGGTATATCAATTATTGATAGATCACTATCAAAACGAATCTCAAACCTTAACTTCTGATGCGGAAGCCAACCTATTAAAACTAGGAGAATTAATGGACGATTTGGATGAAGATAAAGCTAAAAGATGGAATATAATAAAAGAGACCTTTGTGAAAAACAATAAAATAAAAGGTCTAGGGGATTCAGATAGAATGTCTCAAATTATTGGACAGATGACCTTATTTGTTGAAGGATTAGAAAATATTGAAAAGGCTTTAACTAATCGTAAAAATTAAGATAAATGTAATTGATTTAAAGTGATATAATATTGATGGTAATGTTAACAAATAAAAATCTATCCCTTCATCTTGTGAGGGTCTTGTCTGGAATAGAAAAAATCTGTGATATAAACGCTATCGTTTTCAATTTTATAAATTATCTTAAAATTGCGCTCAATCAATCATCTATGATTCTCTTGAAGATGTTCTAAATCATTCTCCTTTTGACCTTTGTAGGGATTTAAACCTAAGCTATCTGCACGATTGAATAAGTTCTGAATTAATTCTGAAACTTTTTCAGTAGGGATTTCTAATTGTTCAATAGCAAAATCTAATGATTCTTCAAGACTTAAAAGGGATTGGTCGGAATAAATTAACTTCATATACCCATTCTATTCCTTAATTCCTTTTCTGCCTCCTCTCTATTATAAACCTTTCCAGATTTTATGTCTTCATTAGCCTTTACTGCTCTAGATGTTAGTTTTTCTTTTAAGACAGGATCGATTTTTTGTTGCTCATCTTTAAGAACAGATTCTAGTTTTTCAATAATTTTTTCATCATTGATGGTAAGTATCCCTTGAATAAATTGAAGTTTTCTGCTTTGTATATCCATAATCCAATTTAACAATTTTAATTTATAAAGAATTCTTACAATTTAAAGGATTTTAAAACCAATATGTTTCAGTTCATCAATTCTGGAATCATCAAACCCACCCTATCCGCTCAAAAACTTCATAAACCTTTAAACCGAGATAGGCATCTGTAGCGGCATAATCAATTTGTGCCTGAGTAAGCTCTGATTTTTCCCAATTAGAAGTTTGCTGCGCTTTTGAGATTCTTTTTTCCAAAAATATTGCCGTCAGATTTTTGGCCCCGCTTTGAAGCATTCCATTTTCCCTTGCAATGGAACCAATATCCTCAAAGCCGGATGGTCTGAATTTTCTGAGTTTTTGTAGATCTTTTAAATCATCATGGATAGCAGCTCCCGTTTTAATAATAGAAGGATCCTCAAATATTCTCACTAATTCACCATGAAAACCACACATTAAATTTCGAATGAGAAAAACTTCGTCTTCAGTTGCCAATTGAATAAGTGAAACCGGATTATAATGCCCTTTTTTAAAAACGGGTTTTGCTTCAGTATCAAATCCCAAAATTTCCGCTCTCCACAGCTTAGGTATTACCTCTTCCCAATCTTTATCTTTTTCCACCAATGTAATTTCTCCCTCAAATTTCCAAAGGGGTAGATCATTGATTTCTTCTTTCGAAATCTCCTTTACAAAATTCATTTATCAGTAAATCTTCTAATTTTAATATTAAGATATGCGAATAATATGGTCATAAATGGACTTATGATATTGAAAAATGCATAAGGCGCATATGTCCAAGTAGATACTCCTAAAACTGATGATTGAGTAGCACCACAAGTATTCCACGGAATCAGAACACTGGTAACCGTACCTGAATCCTCTAATGTCCTACTCAATACTTCCGGCTTTAATCCACGCTCTCTGTAAGTCTCAGCAAACATTCTTCCTGGCACTACAATCGCCAAATATTGATCAGAAGCAGTCACATTAAAGAAAACACAAGTTCCAGCTGTAGAGGCTACTAATGAGCCAGTTGAGTTTGCCAATTTAATAATCGATGCAGTAATCACTCTTAACATATTGGTGGATTCCATTACTCCTCCAAAAACCATCGCACATACAATCAGCCAAATGGTATTTAACATACCTGCCATTCCGCCAGTGGAAAGTAATTCATTAACCATCTCATTATTAGTGGTAATACTTATATCTCCATACATAGATACCATAACAGCCTTATAAGACTGCTCGAAGAAGTTTCCAGTTCCACCAGCAATAATTTCAATTACTTGAGGCTGAAAGATAATGGCAAATGCACCCCCTAATAATGAGCCAATCAAAAGAGCTGGAATTGCAGAGATCTTTTTTACGATCATAAATATTACTGCTGCAGGGACTAAAAATAGCCATAAATTAATATTGAATTTATCCTGAATGGCCGCTTGCACTAAGCCTACTTGCTCAATATCAGTTTCGGAGCTATTCATAAAACCTAAGACCAAGAATATAATCAAAGCAATAACAATGGATGGCACGGTGGTGTAGGCCATATATTTAATATGAGTAAACAAATCTGTTCCAGCCATAGCAGGTGCAAGATTGGTAGTATCACTCAATGGAGACATTTTATCTCCAAAATAAGCTCCTGAAATAATGGCACCGGCAACAACACCTTCACTCATTCCCAAAGTTTGACCAATACCTAATAACGCCAAACCTAATGTTGCAATAGTACTCCATGAGCTACCTGTAGCCACTGATACGATAGCGCTCACCACACAAGCTGCAAAAAGGAAGATGGTAGGATTTAATATATTTAAACCATAGTAAATCATGGCTGGTACTATACCGCTTAGCAACCATGTACCTGCTAATGACCCGATCAATAACAAAATTAAAATAGAAGACATTGCCGAACTAATGCTACTTACTATGCCATCAAGCATAGTGGTTAGATTTAAAGCCAACCTTTAAGGCAATGATTGCAGCTATTCCAGCTGATAATATCAAAGCTATCTGGTTGGAACCGTCTAAAGTACCATCACCGAAAAAGTAAACATTTAAACTTAAAAGAGAGATTAAAAATATTATTGGAATCAGTGCTTGTAGTAAGCTTGGCTTGAGCTTCTTGTCCGTCATGTATGTTAAATCAAAATAATAATTTTAAATGAATTCGAAATATAATAAAAATAAGTTATCAGTCAGCAAGCAATTCGTGTAATTCCTGTCCTACTTGTGTGCCAATAGCAACACCCATCCCTCCTAGCCTTACTCCAATAGCGATTTTATCAGATACTTTTTTGATGATTGGTGATTTGGTTTTACCAAATGCCATGATTCCCGACCATTCCATATCAATTGAAAATTCTTGATTAGGTAAAATCAATTCCTTCAAATCATGTAAGATAGCCGATTTAATTTTAGGGTTAATCCCAAATTCAGTGGTATCTTCAGTAGATTTATCCAAATTTCTTCCCCCTCCAATCAACACTCTTTCCCCCACATTTCTGAAATAAAAATAGCCTTCATCATAATGAAAAACACCTTTAAATTTTAATTTTTCAACAGGATGAGTAACTAACACCATTCCTCTTCCAGGATTGATATCTTCATTATTAAACCATTTTTCTGCAAAAGCATTAGTGCAAATGGCAATATTATTTGCTTTTAATTGAAAAGATTGATTACCCAATTGACAAATTAATTTCACATCATCATGATCTTCTTCAAATTCAACCAATTCACAGCCTGTAATGATTTTAATGCCCATCTCACTACATAAAGACCACCAGCTTTTAATCATTTTACCAGTATCAATCTGGCCTTCAAAGGGATTAGAAATGATGGTTTCGATATCATTTTTATTGAAACCAAATTCATTGATCAATTTCGGTTTTAAGCTGTAAACATCATGATTAAAAATACTTCTGAGTAGTTGATTATAATGATCTAAATATTCTAAAGCAGGAAGTTCCGCTTTTCTTATAACTTCAAAGCCTCCATTCTCCTCAAAGCCAATATTCTTTTCTCCTAATATATTCCGAAGAGCTAATAATCCTTTCCATCTTTTCTCTACTAAAGCCAATTGCTCATCATTACTAAGTCCCTTTCTGTCATCAACTAATTCCGTCAGGCTTCCAAAACAAGCAAAACCAGCATTCTTTGAACTTGCTCCACTAGGAAATATTCCTCTTTCAATAATAGCAATCTCGGCTTTAGGTTTTTTCTTTTTCAAATGGTAGGCTGTAGAACACCCAACAATTCCTCCACCAACAATTATATAATCATATTTAGATAAACTTTCTCTCTCCCAAAAACTCAGCATGCATAATAAATTTTAATCATCAGTTGAAAAATAGGTCTATTTCAACGAGATTGCTGTATTAAATGAACAAAATTTTAAAAAAATCACGCTCAAATTCAATTCAATCTGATAAACAATCAATTTCATGAACTTATCATCCATTATTAACAAGGCACAGCATTCAGGATTTTATTTATGGCTTCTTAATCAAGGATTGAACAGAATGATTCCTTTCAACAAGCCTCATGGCTTTAAAATCACGGAGATTTCTCAAGATAAAATCAAAACAAAACTACCTTATAAGAAGAGGAATTTGAATCATATTAAAGGAATTCATGCCTGTGCTATGGCTACCATTTCAGAATACACTACTGGCTTGATGATTTTATACAAGCTAGATGTAAAAAAATATCGCATTATCATGCAAAAACTGGAAATGGATTATCATTTCCAGGCAAAGATGGATGCATTTGCAGAATTTTCAATTGATGATAGTTGGGTGAAAAATGAGGTTGAAAAACCTTTAGAAAAAGAAGATGCTGTGGTGATTCCTTGCGAGATAAAATTGTACGATAAAAGTAAAAACCATCTAAGCACTGGAAAAATTTACTGGCAAATTAAAGAATGGAAGAAAGTGAAGACAAAGCTTTAAAAACAAAAAGCCTGCAAAATATTAATTTTGCAGGCTTTCATTTATTTGATTTTTATATTGGCTAATTTTCAAATTCAGAAGGATAGCACTTAATATCATTACATCTTTCACGAATCATTTCATAAGCTTTCAAATCTCCTAGTTCTCCAGCTTTACTTAAGTCAAGGCAACCTTCAGAAAGTTGACCATATTCAATTCTTAAAACACCTCTTAAATAGTAGGCGTCAACATTATCACTGTCTTTTTCAATTATCTTAGTACAGTCATTTATGGCATCTTGATAAGCTTCCAACTGCTGCTTTGCTTGACCTCTTTTATAATAAGCATCTAGATTATTTTCGTTAAGCTCAATGGTTTTAGAGTAATCATTGATTGCTCCATAATAATCCTGTAACAAGTACTTAATATTTCCTCTTTCAAAATACGCCTCTGAAAAATCTGATTTTGACTCAATCGCTTTATTATAATCTTTCATTGCACCATGAACATCTGCAAATTTTTGCTTGATATTACCTCTCATATAATAAGCCTGATGTGCTTTTGGATCTAATTTAATAGCCTCATTAAAGCTCACAATAGCTTCCATATATTCCTTCTCCTCAAATTTATCGATGCCATTTTCAATAAATTCAGCAGCCTTTTTCTCTTGAGCTGATGCTATGGAAATGCAAAATCCCATTACAATACCCAAGACTAATATTTTTGATAATTGATTCATAATGATAATTAATATGTTGAATGATTTTGATTGCAATAAGTTTGCCAATATTGTAAATGAAATCAGTTCTAGTACTTTATTCAAATATAAAAATAAGTTTATACAAAATAACAGCTAATTTCAAGCTGACCTTACATACTTTATTTCTTTAAAGGAAACAACATTTTATAGTCTGCTGAGACTTTTCCCTTACTGATATTAGCTAATTTACCTTTTAAAATTCGTTTTTTAAAAGCCGAAACATGATCTGTAAAAAGTATTCCTTCAATATGATCATATTCATGTTGGATAACTCTTGCTACAAAACCATCATATTCTTCTTCGTGCTCCTCCCAATTTTCATCAAAATACTTAATTCTGATATTGGGTTTACGGTTTACATCTTCTCGAATATTTGGAATACTCAAACAACCTTCTTCAAAAGCCCACTCTTCTCCCTCTTCATCCAAAATCTGAGGATTGATAAAAGCCTGCTTTACTTTAGGCTGATCTTCCTCCTCATCAATTGGGTCAGTATCAATCACAAATAGTCTTAAATTCTTTCCAATTTGAGGAGCAGCTAAGCCAACTCCATTTGCATTATACATGGTTTCAAACATATCATCCACCAATGTTTTTACATCCATCTCACCCTTCTCAATATCTTTTCCTTTTGTTTTGAGAACTGGATGCCCATAAGCTACTATAGGATATATCATAATTTAATTTTCTTCTAAAAATTGTTGTAAAATAATTGCCGCACTAATTTTATCTATATTACCTGATTTCTTATTCCTTTGTTTCCTGTTGGAGCCAGAATGAATCATCGCTTGCATAGCTTCTTGCGAACTGAAGCTTTCATCTTGCAAATGTAAGGGCATTGTTGGGAATTTCTTCTTAAAGAGGTTAATAAATGCATCTACATGACGAGTAGCATCCGTAGCTTCTCCTTCTTCGTTGGTAGGATAACCACAAACCACAGTTTCTACTTCTTCTTTTATGAAATAATTGGTTAAATACTGAATTAAATCTTTGGAATGAACCATTTCTAATGGTGAGGCAATGATTTTCATGGGGTCTGTTACTGCTAAACCTACCCTTTTAGTACCATAATCTATTGCTAAAATTCTGGGCATTTTTAATTTAGTCGAATTAGCGAATCGAATTTCTTTCTAACTGATTTTTCCAACATTAAGGCTTTTGGAAATAGCACTTCATTCTCAATTTTGGCATGAACTTTAAGTTTTTCTTCAAACCTTTCTAATTCTGAAAAAAGTACTTTTACATTTAATGGGGAATCCTGACTTACAGGATATTGATCCATCAAAAATCGAATGCCTTTCATTTCATCATCATGCACTTCATGATCAATAGCGAATTTCTGCATATTGAAGTTGGGGTACTTATAAAAAAATGCAGATGGATTCTTCTTTTTATCCTCAATAGCCTTGAGCTGAGAAATATATTCAAAAAGCGTATCTTCTTCTTCATAAATATGATGTACGAAATCTTCCACAAATAATGGGAAAACATCTTTAATCTCTTTTTCCACAGATGCTATATGAGGAGATATGCTATTCAATTTATTTACCAATTTTACTAGAAAGGGTAAATCCTTTTTAATAAAAATAAAGTGAGCGTGTTTTAGATATGTAATGACTAAATCTATTGGAAAAGACAACAATCTAATGTTCTCAATTTCCTCATTTTGATTTATTTTCTCTAATTCTGAAACCACATAATTTAAATCAACTCCTTTTTTAGAACATACTTTTTCAAGTGAATCTTCTGCATATTCATAGTATTCAATACCTAAATAATAGAGAACGGATGCAAAAACGTAATTTTCTGCAACTAATTCCTTTATTTTCTTTTGAGAGTATTCCACATTAACTAATTTAGGTATTTTACAAAGGTAATTGAATTTTAAAGCTTTTCAATCCAACGATTTGTTAAATTGTTGCGTTATTTGTTAAAATAAAAATCTCTAAACGTGAATAATAACAAAAATAGTTCATTTCAAATCAAACTGCCCATCATCATATTCTCGACTTTGGCTGCAGGCATATTGATTGGTGCCACTATGGCAAATCCTTCTTCCAATAAAGATACTGTTTTAGAGGGAATTACAAGAATTAAAGAGATTCTTTTACAAGTTGATCAAAACTATGTTGAAGAAGTGGACACTGACAAATTGGTGAATAGTGCGATTGAAGGAATAGTAAAAGAACTTGATCCACATACTTCCTACATTCCAGCAAAAGACTTGGAAATGGTTTCGGCCGATCTAAAAGGTAATTTTGAAGGAATTGGTATTGAATTCAATATTTTTAATGACACGCTTTATGTAGTTGCGCCACTTAGTGGATGAACCGTCAGAAAGTGCAGGATTACAATCAGGAGATAAAATTATAGCCGTAGATGGTAAAAACATAGCAGGGACCGGTTTAACCAACAGACAAGTCCATGAGAATTTAAGAGGTGAAAAAGGCAGTGAGGTAAAATTAAAAATTATGAGATCGGGATTAGCTGAGCCTGTGGAATATAAAATCATTCGAGATAAAATCCCTCAATTTTCTGTGGATGTGAGTTATATGGTAGATGATGAAATCGGATATATTAAAGTAAGCCGTTTTTCTGCCACTACTTATAATGAATTTATGGAAGCCTTAAATAAATTAGAAAATCAAGGCTTGAAGAAATTGATATTGGATTTACAGGACAATCCAGGCGGTTATATGGATAAAGCTATCAGTATGGCAGATGAATTTTTAAAAGATAATGCCATGATAGTTTATACAGAGGGCAAAGAAAAAAGATACAATTCTGAAGCCAGGGCTATAAAAGAAGGGGAATTTGAAGATAACCCTTTGATTGTTTTAATAAACGAAGGAAGTGCATCTGCTTCTGAAATTGTTTCCGGTGCCATTCAAGATAATGACAGAGGTTTGATTGTTGGTAGAAGATCATTTGGCAAAGGCTTAGTTCAAATGCCAGTTCCATTAAAAGATGGTTCTGAATTGAGATTAACCATCTCAAGATATTATACACCTTCAGGAAGATCAATTCAAAAACCATTTGGTGAAAACCCTGATGAATACAGAGATGAGATGAGCTATCGCTATGAGCACGGTGAATATTTTGTTGCGGACAGTATTCAATTTGATGATTCATTAAAATACACCACTTCTGATGGAAGAATAGTATATGGTGGAGGTGGAATTATGCCCGACTATTTTGTTCCACTAGATACTACTCAAACTTCAACTTATCTAAATAGACTGTTTTTGAGCAATACCTTAAGACAATACACTTTCTCCTATTATGAGAAAAATCAAAAAATGTTGGAAAATATGGGCATGGAAGGATTCATTAAGAACTTTCAAGTAACCGACAAAATGTTAAATGAATTAACCAGCTTAGCTAAAACTAATAATGTTGAATTTAATGAGGAAGGATTTAATAAATCCAAAGAGTTGATAAAACTCTACAGCAAGGCTTACATTGCCAGAAACATTTGGAATAATGAAGGCTTCTACCCTATCTTTAATCAGCAGAATGAAGTCTTCCTAGAAGCACTTAAACTTTTTGATAGAGCTGAATCTTTGGCTAAGAAATAATTTTTTAGAACTTATAATATTATGGCATTTTACGTAAGAAAAGGAAACGTTCCACCTAAAAGACACACTCAATTCAGGCAACCAGATGGAAGTTTGTATGCAGAAGAATTGGTGAGTTCTTTGGGATTTTCAGGTATTTACTCAAATCTATATCACATCAATCCTCCAACACGAGTAAAAGAGATTAGAAAGTCTGTGGCTTATGGAACTAAGCCTGATAAAGATTTAACACTTCAGCAAATACACTTAAATACTTCTGGCGTTAAAAATACAGGCAGTGATTTTTTAGACAGCCGAAAAGTATTATTGATGAATGATGATGTTTCCATGGCGCTATGTATGCCTAGCCGCCAAAGCATGGATTATTATTATAAAAATGCTGAAGCAGATGAGTTATTGTTCATTCATGATGGCAGTGGCTATATGTATTCCCAATTTGGAAAACTAAAAATCCAAGCAGGAGATTATGTAGTGATACCAAGAACCACGATTTATAAATTAGAATGGGATACAAGTGATATTCGATATCTAGTAATAGAATCAGCAAGCCCAATTGAAACGGTAAGCCGATATAGGAATGAATTAGGTCAACTTTTAGAGCATTCTCCTTATTGCGAAAGAGATATTCATCCTCCGCAAGAGTTGATCACAGAAGAAACCAAAGGAGATTACCATGTGAAAATTAAAAAAGGTGGTTATATCCATAATTACGTATATGATCACAGTCCTTTTGATTTAGTAGGTTGGGATGGTTTTTTATATCCTTATACCCTATCCATCCATGATTTCGAACCTATTACAGGTAGAATTCATCAGCCACCTCCCGTACACCAAACTTTTCAGGCAGCAGGTTATGTGATTTGTTCTTTTGTGCCAAGGTTGTTCGATTATCACCCTGACGCCATTCCTGCACCTTACAACCACAGTAATATTGATTCTGATGAAGTATTGTATTATGTGGAAGGTAACTTTATGAGCAGAAAAGGAATCGATAGAGGTTCATTTACGCTTCATCCTGGTGGACTTCCTCACGGACCACATCCCGGAACAGTAGAAAAAAGCATAGGGGCAAAAGAAACTGAAGAACTCGCTGTAATGTTAGATACTTTCAGACCACTTTATGTTACAGAAGAAGGTAAAGACTTTATGGATAAGAAATATCCGATGAGTTGGACGGAATGATTTCTAATAGACAAATTAATATTGAACCTTGTAGGATTTATTTAAACCTACAAGGTTTTTTTGTTCTGACTGAACTGAAACTATTGATTTGTGTTCTATTTTTACTGAAAAAGAAAATATCATTTAGAAATCCATTCATGTACGCTATAGTTGATATTGAAACCACAGGAGGCTATGCAGCCCGAAACAGAATATGCGAAATCGCTATTATTTTGCATGATGGTGAAAAAGTGGTCAAAGAATATCAAACTTTAATCAATCCTGAAAGACATATCCCTCCACAATTATCAGCTATTCATGGTATAAACGACCAAATGGTGGCAGAAGCTCCTAAATTTTATGAAGAAGCTAAAACCATTCATGAATTATTAGAAGGGAATATTTTTGTAGCGCATAGTGTAAATTTTGACTACTCTTTCGTGAAAGCTGCTTTTCAAGATTTGGGATATGAGTTGAAATTGAAAAAACTCTGCACTGTCCGATTGAGTAGAAAAATTTTTCCTGGATTAAAAAGCTACAGCTTAGGAAATATTTGTGAAAATAGAGGAATAAAAATCAATGACAGACACCGAGCCTTTGGTGATGCCATTGCAACAGCAGAGCTTTTTACCCAATTGGTTCAGCATGATGGAGATGAAATCATTGAAAAATCATTAAAGAAAAATGCTTCTGTTGTTAATATACCTGAAAATCTGGAAAGAACAGTTTTTGAAGCATTGCCTGAATCGCCAGGCGTTTATTATTTCCTAAATCAGAAAAGCCAAATCATTTACGTAGGTAAAGCCAAAAACATTAAAAAGCGGGTAAGTAATCATTTTGGTGGGAGTAAGTTGGAGGTAGCCAAACAAGCTTTTCAAAGTCAAATTCATCATGTAGATTATTATTTAACTGGCAATGAATTGATTGCGCTCCTACATGAATCACATGAAATCAGAAAGAATTGGCCCCGATATAACCGAGCCCAGAAGAATAACAGCCCTGGTTATTCCATATACCTATATGAAGACAGACAAGGCTACAAAAGATTACAACTAGGCAGGAAGCAAAATGGTATGCAAAGTTTGATGCGCTTTCCCAATCATGCTTCTGGTTTTAGTTTTTTAAATGAGGTCAGCAAAAGACTAAAAATTTGTCCAAAGTTTGCTGGTATACAATCAAGTCCTGGAGCTTGTTTTGATTATAGCTTAAATCTTTGTGAAGGAGCTTGCGCTGGTGAAGAACCGGTCTCTCAGCACAATGAAAAAATTCAAGCTTTTATAGATCACTGCATAGCCGAAAAAAGTGATTATCTATTAATTGGAGATGGCAGAAATATAAATGAATCTGCTTTTGTATTAGTAGAAGAAGGATTCTATAAAGGTTTTGGTTTTTATACTCAGGAAGATACTATTGAGCACTGGGAAGAATTCAGCAATTATCTGATTCAATATCCCGACCATCCTGAAATTTATAAGATATTGAGCAGCGAACATGCTACTAAGCATTATAAGAAAATTAAGAAGGAGGTTTTTTTGAAAAGGAAGGAATCGGCTTGAAATTGGCCTTTAAGTCGAGAAAATCATGAACTCAATAGCACTTAAGAAAGTACTTTTTGCTTTCATTTTAACCCAATCTTTTTTCTTGATAAAAAAGATACAAAAAATCAAGAAAGTTTAATGTCAGCCAGAGGCTGACCAGCCTCTGGCTGGCTTCCACGCACGATGCCAACGCTGGCCCGCTAAACTTTCCTCCCTCCCGCTTTTCCGAGTTCCTCGGAAGTGGTCGAGTTAATTCTTTTGATACTTTAATGTTGAAATTTGTGATATTGTTCTCATTAAAACTTGTGATATTATCCCCTTGAAGGAACAAAAGGGGTATTTTCTAGTAGGATTAAACGAATATCAATTGCTGTTAATTTTTAAACGTACATTCGATCCTTTGGGCGCTAGGGGGCGCTAAACCTTCTTCATTTTAAACCTTTTCTTCAACTCTTCCATCTCTTCTCTGAAGCGTTTATCCACTTGCATCATGTCATTAACTGACTGTACTGCATGGATAACGGTTGAATGGTCTCTGCCACCAAAGTGGTAGCCTATTGATTTTAACGAATGATTGGTGTGTTCCTTACAGAAATACATGGAAACCTGACGAGCAATCACGATTTCTTTCTTTCTGGTTTTCGCTTTCAAATCATCAATTTTCACTGCGAAGTGTTCAGCAATTGTTTTTTGAATGAAATCGATGCCTACTTCAGACTCGATATCATGCACGATATTTTTCAAAGTCTGCTTGGCTAACTCCAAATCAATTTCCTTTCGATTTAAAGAAGCGTGGGCAATTAATGAAATCAAGACACCCTCTAATTCCCTGATATTGGTGTCAACTGAATAAGCCAAATATTCGATTACATCTTCTGGAATATGAATACCATCACTTTCCATTTTATTTTGGATAATGGCAATTCTGGTTTCCAAATCAGGTTGTTGCAAATCAGCAGTTAACCCCCATTTAAATCGGGAAAGTAATCTGTCTTCCAAGCCTTTCAAATCCCTAGGCGGGCGGTCAGAAGTCATGATGATTTGCTTACCATTCTGATGTAAATGGTTAAAAATATGGAAGAATATTTCCTGAGTTCTCTCCTTACCTCCTAAAAATTGAACATCATCAATGATTAAAGCATCAATGTGTAAGTAGTAGTTGGAAAAATCCTGAATTTTATTATTCCTTAAGGCATCGATAAACTGATTGGTAAATTTCTCGGAAGAAACATACAAAACGAATTTACCATTTAAAGTATCCTTTATTTCATTTCCAATGGCTTGCACCAGATGGGTTTTTCCCAATCCTACTCCACCATAAATCATCAATGGGTTGAAAGAAGTGATACCTGGTTTTTTTGCCACAGCATATCCAGCTGATCTAGCCAAACGGTTACAATCTCCTTCAATAAAAGTATCGAAAGTATAATTAGGATTGAGCTGAGAGTTTTGCTGACTAAAATCAACACCATTTAAAGCAAATGGATTTAGGGGTTCTTCTCTTGGTTGTTCTTTAGGCTTATTGGATTTATTATTATTCGGTAAATTGATAGTAAAAGGTTTATACTTATCATTTCCCTTATCCACTATAACCGAGTATTCCAATCTGCCTTCAGGTCCAAGCTCCTGATGAATGACTTTCCGCAAAATATGAACATAATGCTCCTCCAACCACTCATAAAAGAACTGGCTCGGCACTTGAATCGTTAAAACGTTATTTTCAAGCTTAATAGGATCAATAGGGGAAAACCAAGTATTAAAACTCTGCTCCCCTACTCCCTCCTTTATGGAGTGAAGACAATTATTCCATACTGATTGACAGTCTTTAACCATTCACACTAATACTTGACGGATTGTTTATTTGAAACCCTGATTTTATATCAGGGCTGACAAAAATGATAAAAAAATAGGGAAGAAAAAAATGCAATTTTACTTGACAAGCCATTAAATGCAATTCAGTCAATTTATGTTCATAAATCAGCTGAAAATTCTTTAAAAAATTACATTTTATTATTTAAGGTCTTTTCCCTCAATTGTTTAAATCTACGCAATATGGCAAGAATTGCGATAACATTTACCATTTATAAATTTAACATTTAAGTATAGCAGGAAATGTATTAACTTTAAACATTGAAACGACAAGATTGGAAATGAGCGACACTAAATTATTTAAAGATTTTGAAAAAAGTTCTGCCATAGATTGGAAGAATCAAATCATAAAGGAATTAAAGGATAAGCCCTTTGAAAACCTAATCAGCAAAACGCCTGAAGGAATTTCGATTCAGCCTTTTTATCATAAAGATACGGCTGAATATTCAAAAATGAATATTCAAAACCCACTGCAAAAGATGAATGAGGCTTTACCTCCTCGTTATTGGGCGAACCAAGCCAAAGTGGTAGTGAATAGTGAAAAAGAAGCCAACCAATCTGCTTTGGAAGCTTTAAACGGTGGTGCTGAAGGGATTATTTTTGTAATAGATAAAGCTGATATAAATCTGAAGACACTATTAAATGATATTCAGCCAGAATACTGCATGATTTCATTTGAATCCAGCGAACCTTATTATTCTTTAATATCTCAATATTTAAATTTCATTAGCGCACACGATATTGATAGCCATAAAATAAGCGGCTTTTATCATTGTGATATTATCGAATGCAGGGATGCAGGCATTATTGGGATAAATGATCATGACTTTGAAAGTATAGCTGAATTAATCCGACATGCAGATGAATATCCAGATTTCAAACCATTATGCATCAGCAGCAATTTATTTCATAATTCAGGTGCTAATATCACCCATGAATCAGGTTTATTGCTTTCAAAAGCAGTAGAGTTTTTTGATAAGCTGACCGATTTAAAACTGGGACTAAATCAAATTCTGAAATCCACGGTTTTTTCAGTTGCAGTAGGAAGCCATTTCTTTTTTGAAATTGCTAAGCTAAAAGCACTAAAATTCAATCTGTTGAAAATTGCAGAAGCTTACGACAGCAAGACTAATCCAGACGATCTATTTATTCATTGCAATACAAGCATCAGAACTAAATCAGCCCTTGATTTCAATGTAAACCTATTGCGTAATACCAATGAAGCCATGGCTGCTGTTTTAGGTGGATGCAATAGTTTATGGGTACAGCCACATGATGAAGCTGCTGGTAAGCCAGCTAGTAAAACTTTCAAAAGAATTGCTTTAAATGTTTCTAATATATTAAAAGAAGAATCTCACTTAGATAAGGTAGTTGACCCGACCAAAGGTAGCTACTATATTGAAAATACAATTAATGAGATTTCAACTTCTGCCTGGAAAATATTTACCGAATTTGAAGATGATGGCTCCTATAATCATCATTATGAAAACGGGAATGTCCACCAAATGATTGATACGGATGCTGGCAAAGCAGAACAAAATTTATGGGCAAGAAAAGACTTAATGATAGGCGCCAATACTTATCAATTGATAGGTGAAAAAATTAGTGCTTACTTGGATACAGAAGAAAGCGGAAAAAGCTTAGAAGCCAAAAGACTGACAGCGACAATTGAGCATATGCGATATAGAGTGGAGAAATTGGTGGAGGAAAAAGGCGAAAAAGCCAGACCAATGGCTCAAATCATTTTATTGGGAACTGACCCGATCAGCAAAGCCAAATCAGATTTTGCTTACAGCTTTTTAGGAATAGCTGGAATTGGTATTTCATCTGAGGAATTTAGAGATAGGTTGGATGAAAATAATAAACTAGATGAGAATGCAGCCATAACTGTTTTATGTTATGCTGAAACTCCTGAAAATTTAGAAGAGTACATTGCTAAACATAAAGGAATTCTATTAATAGCTGGACAAGAACCGAATGAAGAAGAATTGCAAAAAGCTGGCTTATATGGATGTATCAACCGAAAAGTTGATACCAAAAGATTTTTAGACCGATTATTAAAAGACTTAGGAATAGAACTGATATGAAACCTGATTTTTCACAGATTAAAAATATAGATATAGATAAGGCGGATCGCACAGCAACCTCAAGACCAGAATGGAAAACAGCTGAAAGCATTGTAGTTCCTCCTGTAATTGATGCCTCCACTATTGAAGGTGCTGAACATATTGGTTTTATTGCAGGAAAAGCTCCTTATTTAAGAGGTCCGTACAGTACAATGTATGTGCAAAGACCTTGGACTATTCGCCAATATGCTGGGTTTTCCACGGCTGAGGAGTCCAATGCATTTTATAGAAAGAATTTGGCAGCAGGACAAAAAGGACTTTCCGTTGCTTTTGATTTAGCCACACACAGAGGCTATGATTCCGATCATCCAAGAGTTGAAGGTGATGTTGGGAAAGCAGGAGTTGCCATCGACAGCATTTTAGATATGAAATTGCTTTTTGACCAGATTCCTTTGGATAAAATGTCAGTTTCTATGACTATGAACGGAGCGGTAATTCCGATTATGGCATTTTATATAGTAGCTGCAGAAGAGCAAGGAGTAAAACCTGAGCAACTATCAGGTACCATTCAAAATGATATTTTGAAGGAGTTTATGGTGAGGAATACTTATATCTACCCTCCTGCCCCATCTGTTCGGATTATTTCAGATATTTTCGAGTACACCAGTAAAAATATGCCGAAATTTAATTCCATCAGCATTAGTGGCTATCACATGCATGAAGCAGGCGCCACAGCAGATTTGGAATTAGCTTATACTTTGGCAGATGGATTAGAATATATCAGGGCTGGATTAAAATCGGGATTAACCATAGATAAGTTTGCCCCTCGCCTATCTTTTTTCTGGGCAATTGGCATGAACCACTTTATGGAAATTGCAAAAATGCGAGCCGGTAGATTGCTTTGGGCTAAGATTGTAAAACAATTCAATCCTGAAAATCCAAAATCTTTAGCATTAAGAACACATAGCCAAACTTCGGGCTATAGCTTAACTGAGCAAGACCCTTATAACAATGTGGCCAGAACTTATATTGAAGCAAAAGCAGCTGTTCTGGGACATACACAATCATTACACACCAATGCTCTGGATGAAGCCATTGCCTTGCCTACAGATTTCTCGGCTAGAATAGCACGAAACACACAATTATTTCTACAGAATGAGACCCAAATCACCAAGACGGTTGACCCTTGGGGAGGTTCTTATTATGTAGAATTTTTGACTGACCAACTAGTTAAGAAAGCCTGGAAATTGATAGAGGAAGTAGAAGAAATGGGCGGAATGACGAAAGCCATTGAATCAGGACTTCCTAAAATGAGAATTGAAGAAGCTTCAGCGAGAAAACAAGCAGGAATTGATTCAGGAAGGGAAGTCATAGTGGGCATAAACCGCTATCAGACGGATGAAGAGAGTGATATTGAATTACGTGAGGTAGATAATACAGCCGTTTTGAAATCTCAGGTTAAGCGACTAGAAAAATTGAAAGCGGATCGAAACGAAGCTGAAACGCAAACTGCTCTAGAGAAGTTAGCAGAATGCGCCAAATCAGGAAAAGGTAATTTATTAGAATTTGCAGTAGAGGCAGCCCGAAAAAGAGCTACATTAGGTGAAATCTCAGATGCTATGGAAAAATCATTTGGAAGACATAAAGCAACTATTCGCTCCATTCAAGGAGTTTATTCTGGAGAAGCAGGCAATAGCGATGACTTTAAAAAAGCCCAAAAGTTAGCAAATGATTTTGCTGAATTAGAAGGCAGAAGACCTAGAATTCTGATTGCAAAAATGGGGCAAGATGGACACGATAGAGGCGCTAAAGTTATTGCCACCAGTTTTGCTGATTTGGGTTTTGATGTGGACATCGGGCCATTATTCCAGACTCCTGAAGAATCAGCTATGCAGGCAGCGGAAAATGATGTCCATATTGTTGGCGCATCAAGTTTAGCTGCCGGACATAAAATGCTTATTCCTAAATTAATCAATGAATTAAAAAGGATTGGCAGAGAAGATATTATGGTAATTGCAGGTGGCGTAATTCCACCTAAAGATTATGATTTCTTATATGAAGCTGGGGTAAGTGCTGTATTTGGTCCTGGAACAAATATAGCTAAAGCAGCAAGTCAGATTTTGGAGAAGTTGATGTCTGAAGAGGAAGAAGTATAATTTAAAAAATTCTTAACAAATCAAAACCAAGCTGGTTTGATAAAATTAATCAAATATCAATATATGAAACACCTAAAACTAATATTGCCCATTACTGCCATAGCTGTAATCCTTGCCTGCGGAGGTAACACAGAGGAAAAGAAAACTGAAACGGAAGCAAAAACTCAGACTTCTGATTCAACTAAAATTGCTAGAGACAGTTTGCTTTCAACTTTAAACCTTCCTGAAGGATTTGAAATTTCTATTTACGCGGAAGTAGAAAATGCACGTTCAATGGCATTATCTGAGAGCGGGACTTTATTTGTGGGTAACAGAAGTGAAGATAAAGTGTATGCTGTTCAAGATACTGATGGTGACGGCAAAGCAGATAAAAATTATATTTTAGCGGAAGGCTTAAATATGCCCAATGGAGTCGCTTTTAAAGATGGTGACCTTTATGTAGCGGAAGTTAGTCGTATCCTGAAGTTCTCTGATATTGAAAACAATTTAGAGAACCCAGAGTATGAGGTGGTTTATGACCAATACCCAACTGATAAGCACCATGGTTGGAAATATATCGCTTTTGGTCCTGATGGTAAATTGTATGTGCCTGTTGGAGCCCCTTGCAATATTTGTAATAATCCTGATAAGCCAATTTATGCTAGTATTACCCGCATGAATCCTGATGGAACCAATATGGAAATTTATGCAGAAGGTGTTCGAAATACAGTAGGCTTCACTTGGCACCCAGAAACTCAGGATTTATACTTCACTGATAATGGAAGAGATATGATGGGAGATAATATCCCTCCTTGTGAGTTAAATGTAGCGACTGAAAAAGGGCAGCATTTTGGATATCCTTTTTGCCACGGTGGAACTATTCAAGACCCTGAATTTGGCGATAAGAGAGATTGTGATGATTTTAAAAAGCCTTATAGAAATCTTGGTCCGCATGTGGCTCCATTAGGGATCAAATTTTATACGGCTGATTTATTCCCAGTAAAATATAAAAATCAAATTTTCATAGCAGAGCACGGAAGCTGGAATCGTTCTGAAAAAATAGGATATAGAATTCAAATGGTAAGCAATACCTTGGATGGAGAGCCTACTTATAAAACATTTATTGACGGTTGGTTAAATCACGAAGAACAGGATGCTTGGGGAAGGCCAGTGGATGTTATTCTAAATGATAAAGGTGAAATGCTTATTTCTGATGATTTAGCAGGGTTGATTTATAAAGTGACTTATAAAGGATAGAACTATTATTCTAAAAGAATTGAAAAAGGTTGAGTTTTGAATAGCTCAACCTTTTTTTGTGTTTTTATTTTGATCGATTTTATAATTTTAATATCTGTAGAGACAATGTTTTTTCTTACATTTTCTTACATTCTTTTTGCTTGAACAAAAAGAAACAAAAATTCAAGAAAGTTTAATGCTTCCACCCTCAATGCCCACGCTGGCCCGCTAAATTTCCCCCCCTCCCGCTTTTCCGAGTTCCTCGGAAGTGGTCGAGTTAGTTTTTTTGGTACTTTATGGCAAAAAACCGCCATTTTGCTATAAAATACTGTTTATCCATTTTAATTCACCTTCAACTAACAATTAGGATAATCCATGGCAGAAGTGAAAACTACCATGGGTAAATTGATACTCAATCATTAGGAGGTGTAATCATAATATGCGCTCTGTGTGTTCCAGGATCCATAATCCATGCTCCTCCAGGCACTAAAGGTCTGATTGGCAAGCCTGTTGATTCTGCTGTGGCAAATGGAATATAAACCACATATCTCAAATTAGCATTCTCCACTTTTCCAGTTTCAGGATTGTATTTTCCTTCTTTTCCGGATAAGACATGAAGAGTAGTTGGATTATCAGGCATTTTCAATTTTCCAGATTTTGCTTCCTCCTCTCTTATTTCAAAAATAGCATCAGGTCTTTTGCCTTCCGCTCTCAATTCATCTCCCCTCTTCATGAAAGGATGTAAATCTTTATGATAACAGGCAACGCTAAAGCCTTCTTTATTAGGATCATCCGCAATGCAGATTTGTTCATTTGTCCCTTCTCGCAATAGCACCTTATTGCCTTCTTCATCAAAACCATAAACAGTGGCTCCCTCCTGTTTTTCAGGTGGTGCGGCTTGAACAGCAGCTGCAATTTGTCCTTCCTTATCAGGAATCTGTGCCTGACACGATAAAAGGCTAAAAATAAAAATCGGGATTAGAAAAAGTAGTTTCATAATTTCATTCTTTAGTATAAAATTTGAATACAATTTAGTTAATTAGATTTTATTCTCTAAATAAGACATAATAGATGGCAATTTTACCGCTTTCAATCCTTTCATCTTGGCACAGGATAAAGAAATAACTATTATTGTATTTCCAAAAACCATAGAAATATGAATATTAAAAATGTCACGCCTCATATAGTTGCTGTAGTTTTATTTATCATTATCAATTTAATTATGTATTGGCCTATTTTTATGGAAAATAAAGGGCTAAATCAAAATGATATATTACAAGGTGCGGGTGCTAATCAAGAAATAATTGATTATAGAGCTAAGACAGGTGAAGAAGCCTTATGGACTAATAGTATGTTTAGTGGAATGCCAGCTTATTTAATCAATGTACAATGGTCAGGTGAATTAACTTATTATGTCTATAAAGCTGTCAGCTTATGGCTACCGAGTCCGGCTAGTCATACTTTTGTGGCCATGTTAAGCTTTTATATCCTCCTATTGGTCTTCAGAGTCAATCCTTATTTGGCAATTGGAGGTGGAATTGCCTATGGTTTAAATACATTTTTTTTGATTTCAGTTGAAGCAGGACATATTTGGAAGGTAGCTGCCATTAGTTTGATGCCTGCTGTTTTAGGTGGAATAATTTTAGCCTTTAAAAAGCAATATTTATGGGCATTTATACTCACTTCTCTAGCAATGGCGATGGAAATTCGTTCCAATCATTTACAAATCACTTACTACTTATTATTAATCGTATTGGTTTTCGGACTTTTTCAATTAATCAGTGCTATTAGAAATAAAACACTCCCTGATTTCTTCAAAGCTTTTGGTGTATTGATTTTAGCTGTATTACTAGGTGTTAGCACTAATATTGGAAAAGTTTGGACTGCTTATGAATATGGCAAATATTCTATAAGAGGGCCAGCTGAATTAACCTCAAATACAGAATCATCTGGTGGTTTGGACAGGGATTATGCATTTGCTTGGAGTAATGGTATTTGGGAATCTTTCACTTTTCTAATCCCTAATTTTTACGGAGGCGCTAGCCAAGAAGAAGTTTCCATGAGCTCTGATTTAGCAGAAGGATTAAAACAAAGAGGTGTAGGAAGCGGACAAGTTAGATCAATAGTCAAAAATGTCCCTACTTATTGGGGAGATCAGCCATTTACAAGTGGCCCATATTATATGGGAGCTATCGTTATTTTTCTATTTGTTTTGGGAATAATTCTTGTCAAAGGGCCTGAAAAATGGTGGATAATTACGGCTTCCATTTTAGGCATTGTTCTATCCTGGGGGAAAAACTTTGAAGCATTTAACTACTTTATGTTTGATTATTTTCCGGGCTACAATAAATTTAGATCTGTTTCCATGACAGTTGCTATTCCTTTCCTTACAATGCCTCTATTAGGATTTTTAGGGGTCAAAAAATTGATAGAATCGGATTGGAAGGACTGCAAAAAGAAACTATTAAATGCAATAAGCATAACTGCTGGTCTTTGTTTATTAATGGTAATAGCATCATTTATGATGCGATTTAGAGGGGCTGTTGATGCTCAATTGGCAGATCAGGGATGGCCAATAAAACTGATAAGTGAACATAGAGCTTCTATGTTCAGAACAGATGCTTTTCGATCCTTCTTTTTTATCATATTGGGTGGAGGAATTCTTTATTTCTGGAAAGCCGATAAACTGAAACAAAATTTAGCCATCGGGTTATTTATTGGTGTTCTATTAATTGATTTCATTCCTGTGGGAAAACGTTATTTGAACGATGAAAATTTTCAAAAAAATGTGAAAAGCAATTTCTTTCAAAAAACTGATGCTCATCAAAGAATTTTACAGGATGATGGACATTACAGAGTTTTAAACCTGAATAACCCATTCAATGAGGCTAAAACATCTTATTATCATTCCAGTATTGGAGGCTATCATGGTGCAAAAATGAGACGCTACCAGGATTTAATCAACCTTCACATTCAACAAGAAATGAATGCTTTAATTGAAAAATTAAGAAGTGGAAGCACAGATTTAAGTGAGTTTGGAGTATTGAACATGCTTAATACCAAGTATATAAAGTTTGGAAATCAAGCTGGACAAGTCATTCAAAACAATAATAGCTTTGGAAATGCTTGGTTTGTAGAAAATATACAACCAGTGAAAAATCCTGATGAAGAAATTGAAACTTTAGGACAAATCAATCCGAATGAAACAGCTGTTATCAATCAAACTCGATTTGATATTCCTCAAGTTGATTTATCAGAAGGAAATATCAACCTGAAAAGCTATGCTCCTAATGAATTGGTATATCAATCTGATAATACCCAAACAGGTTTGGCCTTATTTTCAGAAATCTATTACCCGAAAGGATGGAAAGCTTATATAGATGGAAAAGAAGCTGAAATTTTACAGGCAAACTATGTGCTGAGAGCATTAGAAATTCCACCAGGCCAGCACGAAATCCGTTTTGAATTTAAACCAGCAGCTTATTATACTGGAAATACCATAATGATGATAGGTTCTATTATCTTGATTATAGTACTCATCGGAGGAATTGTTTATTCATTTATTTCTAAACCTGACGGTCAATGACCGACTTATTATTTGAGGACACAAAGAGCAAGGATTAAATTTTCTACCAAAGAAAATAATTCGAGGCAAAATTTAATCAGATGAAAACAAATTTGACATCCCTAATAGTCTGCACCTATAATCGACAAGAATATTTACCAGAATGTTTGAACCATTTAGCTGAGCAGTCAGCTGAAAAAGCAGATTATGAGGTCTTAATTGTAGATAATAACAGTACTGATAATACGGCAACTATTGCTCATGAATTTATAAATAGTAATCCTGATTTGAATGCTCATTACTTTTGCGAAATGAATCAAGGGTTAACTTTTGGCCGAAACAGGGGCATTAAAGAGGCAAAAGGAGAAGTATTGAGTTTTATTGATGATGATGCCTTTGTAGAATATAATTTCATCAAAGAGATAAAATCCTATTTTGATGAAAATCAGGACGTGAGCGCTATCGGAGGTAAAATTTCACCTGTTTATGAAGCAGAGGAACCAAAATGGATGTCAAAATATCTTTTAACTTTAGTTGCTGCTTTAGATATGGGAAACTCTCCTAAAAAATTTAAAGGTACCAAATTTCCTATCGGAGCCAATATGGCCTTCAGATCAAGCGTTTTTAAAAAGTATGGCCTTTTCAATACCGATTTGGGTAGACGAGGAGATGTACTAGAAGGAGGAGAAGAAAAGGAACTGTTCTTAAGGCTCAAAAAACATAAAGAAATAATTCATTATGTACCTAAAGTAAAAGTGGATCATATTATTCCTGAAAAAAGATTGACAATGGAATACATAAAAGGTTTGGGAATAGGTGTTGGTAGTAGTGAAATAAAAAGACTAAAAAGAGCTGGGACAACCAAATGGATTAATAAAATACTTAGTGAGTTAATTAAAATTTCTGCTACAATACTCTTGTTCTTTATATATTTGTTCAAAGGTAGGTTTTCTGCCGCTTCGATGTTGATTAAATTTAGGTTTTGGGTTCTAAAAGGCATGCTAAAAAAAAGAATAGTTTAACCATATGAATATTTTTAAAACGTCAATCCAAATTGCCATTGAAAATATATTTCTCACTGCTTTCTCTATTCTTAAAATTATAATTTTAGTAAGAAAAAAAGGTGCGAAAATTAATAATTTCACTACTAAAAAACATTTCATTGTGTTGGGTAATGGCCCGTCATTAGTTCATGAGCTCAAAGAAATAGACAAAATACCAAATCAAACAGAAGTGATTTGTGTTAACCACTTCCCTTCTACTGATCAATTTGAAATTATAAAACCTAATTTTTATGTTACAGGTGCTCCTGATTTATGGCTAGATGATATTGATCAAGAATTTGTTGATAACAGCAATAAATTATTTAAGAATATTGCTAAAAAAACGGAATGGGATTTTTTTTTATTTATACCATTTGAAGCAAGGAAATACAAGAGGTGGCAAAATCACCTTAAGGGAAATCCCCATATAAAAATTAAATATTACAACAATAATGCAGTGGAAGGTATAAAAAGCTTTAATTATCTTTGCTATAGAAATCAAATAGGAATGCCAAGGCCCCATAATGTTATGATTCCTTGTTTAAGTTTGTGCCTTCAGCCAAATGTAAAGGATATTTTATTGTTAGGGGTTGGACATACTTGGCTAAGAGATTTAACAGTAACTCAAAATAATGAAGTGCTACTAAATCAAAAACATTTTTATGATAAAGATACATCAAAAGCAAAGCCTTTGGATAAAAGAGGAAAAGGAAGCAGAAACCTTTATGAGGTATTAAGTAAATTTACTTTAGCCTTTTATGGTTATTTTATTATCAAGGAATATGCTGATAGTATGAATGTGAAGATTTATAATGGAACGGAAGATTCTTTCATTGATGCTTTTGAGAAAAGAAACATTGAAAATTATTTGAAAAACGTATAAGAAATGAATAAAGGATTTAATTTTAAATATAAAGTGCCTAAAACTGTTGCGGAAATAGGCTGTAATCATAAAGGCGACTTTGAAATAGCAAAAGAATTGATTGATTTGGCTAAAGAATGCAAAGCTGACTACGCCAAATTTCAAAAAAGAAACAATAAAGAATTATTATCTAAAGATCAATATGAAGCACCACATCCTAATCCAGCCAATTCTTATGGCGAAACTTATGGTGCCCATAGAGAATATTTAGAGTTTTCCGTTGAGCAGCATGCTGAACTGAAAAAATACTGCGAGAAAATTGGTGTCGGGTATGCTACTTCAGTTTGGGATGTTACATCAGCAAAAGAAATTATTTCCTTAAAGCCAGATTACATTAAGGTACCTTCAGCATGTAATAATTATTTTGATTTATTAAAAGTATTAAGGGATGAATACAAAGGTCAAGTGCACGTATCCTTTGGGATGACAAATCATAAAGAGGAAGAAGAAATAGTGTCTTTCTTTGAAGAAACTGATCAGGCAAAAAACCGATTAGTCATTTATGATTGCACCTCAGGTTATCCTGTTCCTTTTGAGGATATCTGCATGCTGGAAATCAATAGAATTTATGAAACATTTGGGGATAGAGTTGCTGAAATAGGATTTTCAGGACATCATTTAGGTATTGCAGTGGATATTGCAGCCTATACTTTAGGGGGTATGTGGATTGAAAGACATTTTACAAAAGATAGAACCTGGAAAGGGACAGATCATGCGGCTTCACTTGAACCTACAGGAATGAAAAAATTAGTGAGAGATTTACATGCTGCATATAAATCATTGACCTTTAAACCAACTGAGATTCTACCAATAGAAGAAGTTCAACGCAATAAATTAAAATTTAGGAATTGAAAAAAATAGCTTTTATACCGGTAAGAGGAGGAAGCAAATCAATTCCTTTAAAAAACATTAAATTACTTAATGGTAAACCGCTTGTTTATTATGTATCTAAGGCATTGCAGGAAAGCTTATTAGTAGATGAAGTGGTAATTGCTACAGATAGTGAAGAGATTGAATCCGTAGTGAACTCTTTCGAATTTTCTAAAGTAAAAGTTTATAGTAGAAAAAAAGAAAATGCAGATGATCAATCTTCTACTGAAAGTGTGATGTTGGAATATATTCAGGAAGCCTCACTTCAGAATAATGATATATTTATATTAGTACAGGCTACTTCTCCTTTTACTAGTTCAACAAATTTTGATGAGGCCCTAAAATTATATAAAAAAGGTGATTTTGACTCCTTGCTGACATGTGCCAGAATAAAAAGATTTTTCTGGGATGAAGATGGAAAGCCAATCAATTATGATTACAGAAACAGACCTAGAAGACAAGATTTTAAAGGAAACTTAATTGAAAACGGTGCTTTTTATATCAATTCTGTTGGAAACATAATTAAAAATAAAAATCGACTCTCAGGTAAAATAGGGATTTATGAAATGCCTGAATATACCCAACTGGAATTGGATGAACCCTGGGACTGGCAGATTGCTGAAGAGCTTATATTAAAATATAGCAACATATCTCAAAAGAACAAAAGCCCCATTAAGCTTGTTTTGTCGGATGTAGATGGAGTGCTTACAGATGCCGGAATGTATTACTCTGAAAACGGTGATGAGTTAAAGAAATTTTCTACTTATGATGGAAAAGGTTTTGAACTATTACGAAACAAAGGCATAAAAACAGGTATCATGACAGCCGAAGATGTTTCCTTGAATAGAAAAAGAGCTCAGAAACTTAAAGTAGACTTTCAATTCCATGGTATAAAAGATAAAATCTCTCAATTACAATCAATTATTCAAGAAACAGATATTAAAGCAGAGGAAATAGCCTACATTGGTGATGACATCAATGATGAGGAAGTATTAAAAGCAGTAGGATTAGCAGCATGTCCTGCAAATTCCGTCTCAAAGATTAAGGCTATTCCTAATATAATTAAACTCCAAAAATCTGGCGGAAACGGTGCATTCCGTGAATTCGTGGATGAACATATTTTAAAGCAATTCATATGAGTACTTGTAGCATTTGCGGAAGCAAAAACATCAAGGTTTTCAAGCATATTACCAGAGATGATTTTTCACTTACCTTTAAGAAATGTAAAGTATGTAATCACATCGAGCAGATTCCTGAAAAAGAAACTGATATATATACGAGTGGTGAATTTTCTGAAAAATTTAGAGATAGTGCCGTACCTTCTGCAATGAAAATCAAGGAGCTTGATAAAAGGGCACTCAAAAGATTTGATTTCTACAAAGAGTACTTTCCTGAAACAATGAATACAGCCCTTGAGATTGGCAGCTCAATTGGTTCATTTTTACATATTTTGAAATTAAATGGAGCCGAGGTTGAAGGGGTAGAACCAGATAAAACTTTTGCAGATTATTCTCAACATCAATATGGATTCTCTCAACATGGAGTCATGCTGGAAGACTATCAAACTTCTCAAAAGTTTGATTTCATTTGTTCATTCCATGTAATTGAACATGTGCCCGATCCGCATGATTTTTTGAAACGACTGAAGAATATAGCGAATGAAGGAGCCACCATATTACATGAATTCCCTTCAATGGAGATATTTTCTTGGGGTGATTTAAAAAACACGTATTGGGAACCACACTTACAATATTTTAATGCGGCAAGTGTTTATCAATTATTTTCGCAATATTTTAAAGTGGAAAAGATTGGGTATTATGGCGCTGCCCTTTTCATAGTTGCTAAAAATGAAAAACCCGAATTCAATAAAACTGTCTTTAATAAGTATAAAAGAAAAGCAGCATTAATTAAAAACTTAATAAAAGTCACCCCATCCCTAAAAATTAAGAAGAAAATAGACCTTAAGGAGTTTGGTTTTCGACTGTTTACTGAGAAAAACAATTATATTCAAAAAGCTAACTATTTTGGAAAGTACACTTTAAAAGAATTTAATTACGTAAGAAAAGAAAAAAATAAGGGAGGAAAAAAATTATTTCAACACCTAACCTACTTTAGAGGCTGGGAAAATGCTGGAGATACTGTTTTATCTAAAACAGTAAGAGATACTTTTAATCAAAAAGAGTCTATTCAATGGCAATTAAACAAAGTAACAGAAGATGTTACTGAAAAAAGCATTGTTCATTATAATAGAACTGAACATATAATTATTGGAGGTGGTGGCTTATTTCTACCTGATACTAATAAAAATGATAAAAGTGGTTGGCAATGGCCTATAAGTCCTGATTTACTTGAAAAAATTTCAGTTCCAATTTCTTTATTTGCAGTGGGGTATAATTATTTCCCAGGTCAAAAACCAAATGATTTATTTATTAATAATTTAAATGCGATTGTTAGGAAAGCCAAATTTGTTGGACTTCGAAATTCAGGTAGCATTGAAGCTGTTAAAAATTTAATAGATACTGATTTAAAAGATAAAATAGTGTTTCAGCCCTGCACAACCACAATTATAAGACAACTTAACCCAGAGCTTCCTAATAAAAAGAAATCGAAAAACATTGCAATAAATATGGCTTTCGATAGATATGAAAAAAGGTTTGGTTCAAATATTTATGTAGTGTTAGATCAAGTTGCGCTAGCCTTAAAGAAATTAGAAAAAATGGGCTATAAAATTCAACTTACAGGCCATTTGCAAGAAGATAATAAATTCCGAATTTTATTAGATAAGCATAAAGTCTCTTACCAATCGCATGTACTTCAGTTTATGACTCCTAATGAAGTGTATCAATTTTATAATGAAATGGAAATCGTTCTAGGTATGAGAGGCCATGCCCAAATGATACCATTTGGTTTGAATTGTAAAATCGTTACACTTTCTACCCATAACAAAATGAAATTTTTTGTGGATGACCTCGGAACTCCTGAATTATCGGTTGATCTTAAAGTAGATTTTTCAAGTATAAAAGATAGAATATTAAACTCTGTTGATTTATTAACAAATAAAGAAGAATACTACGCAGATCTGTTTTATCAAAAACAACTAAATTTCTATTCGATCACACAAACCAATTTAGGACAAATACTGGAAAAGTAGCTTTTTATAGGATTACAAATCATCTTTTGCGAAATAGACCTTTGCTGCCTTCATAACTTTCGGTGCAATTTAAAGGCCAATATCATAGTTGGAAAAGCCATAAGCGCATACATTCCATCAATTAATTCTATTACCGCTCCCAATGAAGCAACAGATCCCCAGATTACCAATCCGATATAAAAATACTGATACCAGCGCACATTTTGCACTCCAAACAAATAAGAAAAGCATTTTTCATCATAATATGAATACCTAAAAAGAGAGGTCACTGCAAAATTATATAAAAAAATAGTTAACAGGCCAATAACCAATTTCATTTTGGCTTTTTCAAATGCTATCGTAGGCAAAATCTGTATTATCATCAATAATTAAGGAATTGATATTTTATATTTCCCAATAGAAAAGTTGTATTATAAAAGTAATTTTTACTTTCAAGTTTAAAATTTCATCACAATGATAATAACCATTAAAACCAATACCATCTAATAATAATTAAAATTCATCTTAAAAATATCTTATCACTTAAAAGCAACTAATATTTTAGCTTTTGTTTTGTATACTTTAGCTTTTTATATATTTTTCGAAAAAATAACTAACACTATAATGCAACAAAAAAATCTACTTATACTATTTATTACAATACTCTGTATAAATATTGGATATTCCCAATCCATAAATTCTGCAGGAAATTCAAATCAATTAATAAATCATCAAATAACATGGTCTGTGGGCGATGTTTTTGCCAGTGCAAATGTAAATATTGCCAATGGGGGTTTAGCGGAAGTTATTTCAATAATTGAACAGGAAGAAAATATAACTGCAAATCAAAGTTATAATAATTTTCAATTATCAATTTACCCTAACCCTGCAAATGATCATGTTAATATAAGCTTAAGTGATAATATTAATGATGCTGAAATTCAATTAATCAATTCATCAGGAGCAGTGTTAAAAACAACTAATAAAAACCAATTGAATTCAAACACTCAAATCCCAATAGGTGACCTGGAAAACGGTATATATTTTATAACCATTTCAAACAAGAATTATAATACTAAAACATTCAAAATACTTAAAAAATGATGAGAAAATTTTACACTAGTTTAATCTTCACCCTTTTTACAAGCATACTATTTGCTCAAGCTCCTGAAGGGTTTAATTATCAAGCCCTTATTCGAAATAGCGATGGGGAAATTCTAACATCTTCTGAGGTTAATATTTTAATCGAAATAATTTCGGATTCTGAGACAGGCCCTATTATATACTCTGAGAATCATCTGATAGAAACAGACGGAAATGGAATGGTTCGATTTAACCATTGGACAAGGGACAGCAAATTCAGGTGATTTCTCAAATATTGATTGGGGAAATAATAGTCATTTTATACAGACCTCATTGGACGCAGCAGGAGGAACTGAATTTGAGACTATTGCACTCACTCAATTAATGTCCGTTCCTTATGCAGTTCATTCTAATTCAACGGGGAATTTCACTGGAAATAATTTGGAAATTAGTGGGAACGGTTCCAATGAAGATATGATAACATTAAAAAATGATAATTACAGCAGAATTTCAGCTTATGCAGCTAATGATGATTTTGAATCTGTAGCTTCATTTGTAGGACGAAGATCGGGAGGCACTATTGACAAGCCGACCAATATTAGCCCTGAGCAAAGAATTTCAGGAGTTTATGGTAGTAGTTACCTAAATAATGACTATGAGGTTTCAACTGCAATAGAATTCTTTTCAGGTAAAGAATCTGGAAATAATGGCTCATCCAGTTACATCAAATTTGGTACCACTGGTATAGGTTCAACTCAAAGGTTAGAGAGAATGAGAATTACTGAAAATGGAAATGTGGGAATTGGAACTTCGAATCCTGAATATAATCTAGAAGTAGAAGGGTCATTAAATGCAAATGAAATTTATCTTAATGGTGAATCCCTAAAAATTAATGAGATAAATAATAGACCAATTGAAGTGGTTGGTTCAGGGCAAAATGAAAATATGATAACTTTAAAAAATAATAACTACAGTAGAATTGCTGCATTTTCCGCAAGTGATGATTTTGAATCGGTAGCTTCATTTGCAGGAAGAAGGTCAGGTGGTACTGTTGATAATCCTACCAATATTAGCCCTGAGCAAAGAATTTCGGGATTATATGGTAGTAGTTACTTAAATAATGACTACGAGGTTTCAACAGCGATAGAATTCATTTCCGGAAAAGAATCTGGAAGCACTGGCACATCCAGCTACATAAAATTTGGCACCACTGGTATTGGTTCAACTCAAAGACTAGAGAGAATGAGAATTGCTGAAAACGGAAATGTGGGGATTGGAACAAATACACCTAATTATAATTTAGATGTAAATGGAACTCTAAATGTAAGCGAGATTTATCAAAATGGAGAATTGATTGATTTAAATCAAGAAATCAATGAACCAATTGAATTAGTGGGGTCAGGTCAAAACGAAAATATGATTACATTAAGAAATGATAATTATAGTAGAATTGCTGCCTATGCTGCAAATGATGATTTCGAATCTGTAGCTTCATTTGTAGGAAGAAGGTCAGGTGGTACTGTTGATAATCCTACCAATATTAGCCCTGAGCAAAGAATTTCAGGATTTTATGGAAGTAGTTACTTAAATAATGAATACGAGGTTTCAACTGCAATAGAATTCATTTCCGGAAAAGAATCTGGAAACACTGGCACATCCAGCTACATTAAATTTGGTACCACTGGTGTCGGAGCAATTCAAAGAGTGGAAAGAATGAGGATTGCTGAAAACGGAAATGTAGGTATAGGTACTACAATCCCAAAATCAAAATTGCAAGTAACTAATGGTGATATTTATATAGAAGATGCATCAAGTGGTGTTATTATGACTTCTCCAGATGGAAATTGCTGGAGAATGACAGTTGATAATACTGGAAACCCACAATTTAGTTCAATTACTTGTCCGGAATAAAATCTGAAGTTTATTAAATTATTAAAGGGAGACTGTTTAGTACTCCCTTTTTTATTTTAAATCATCCTTTGCAAAATAAAGCTTCGCTGCTTTCATGACCTTTGGTGCTAATATAAAGGCTGAAATCATGGTTGGAAAAGCCATTAAGGCATACATACCATCTATTAATCCAATCACTGCTCCTAAGGAGGCAATTGATCCCCATACTACCATTCCAATGTAAAAATACTGGTACCACCGCACATGTTGGGCTCCAAATAAATAGGAGAAACATTTACCACCATAATAAGAATAGCTAAAGAGAGAGGTAATAGCAAAAATAAATAATGCTAAAACTAACAAATACCTTCCACCCCACAGAGAATCATCAAAAGCTTTAATGGTTAAAGTTACTCCGCTTATGCCTTCCGTATGATCTTGCCATATTCCTGTAATCAAAATAGCTAGTGCCGTCATGGTACAAACAATAATAGTATCAATAGCCGGTCCCATCATGGCTACCAAGCCTTCACGAACGGGTTCATTTGTCTTGGCAGCTCCATGTGCCATTGGAGCAGTTCCTATCCCTGCTTCATTTGAGAAAGCCGCTCTTCTTGCCCCAGCAACCACTATAGCTCCAACTGCTCCACCTAAAACTGAATTAGCCGTAAATGCATCTACAAAAATAAGTTTTAAATATTGCGGTACTAATTCATAATTCAATACCAAAATTGCTATAACTGAAACTACATAAATCCCTACCATAAGAGGAACCATACGTCCTGCTACAGTTCCAATTCTTTTAATACCTCCTAAAATCACCATAGCCACTATGATAGCTAGAATGAATCCAATGGTTAATTTAATTCCAAAAGTGAGTTCAATTCCCATAGGCAATAAAAGCCCCTCTCCTATTGCAGCCGTCAACTGATTAGATTGAAAACTAGGGATAGTTCCAAACATACCGGCCACACAGAATAAAACAGCTAAAGGTTGCCATTTTTTGCCTAAACCTTCACGAATCACATACATGGGACCACCTTGCAGATGTCCAAGGGAATCTTTCCCTCTGTACATTACAGCTAAAGTGCAAGTAAAAAATTTAGTAGCCATTCCAACAAATGCACTTACCCACATCCAAAATATAGCACCAGGACCTCCCATAGTAATGGCTACCGCCACACCACTAATATTTCCCATTCCTACTGTGGCTGCTAATGCAGTAGAAAGTGCTTGGTAATGGTTGATATCTCCTTCACTTTGGTCTTTATCATATTTACCTCTTAGAATTTGAATCGCGTGTTTTAAGTAGCGAAAAGGAAGAAATCGGGAATAAAGGAGGAAAAAAAGTCCTCCTCCCATTAATAATAATAAAAGGGGCGTACCCCACATCGCATTACCAAAACCTACTAATATTTCTTTTAAAGTCATCTATTTTGAAATCTATGAATTGCTAAAGTAGTAAAGAAATAAAGAATAGAAATATTCTATAAATAAAAAAATATCCCAATGCTCGAGCAGTATAAGGATTATTGGTAAATTATGTATCTTTAAAAGATGAAAAAAAATGTCTATACTGTATTTCTCTTGCTGTTTATTAATTATTCAATATCGGCACAATCTATCAAGCTAGAAGGTCTACAGGAAAATGAATATATAGGGGATGTCAACTTAATGCCAGATTCTTCGCTCTTGGCCTTATCCGTCATCAACGACTATAATACTGTAAAGCGATACATTTATCAAAATGATCTTTGGGTTGAAGAAGAAAATTCACTCACTCAATTAATAAATAGTCTATCTAATCAACATAAACATCTACTTTTTTCTATAGACTACAAGAAATTAATAGTACTCATCACTGAAGGCAAGGAAAATAGAGCTTATCTATTCTCAAAATTAGCTGATGATAAATGGAGCCTACCAACAGAAATACTAAAAAACTTGAGAGGAGAATTTAAACATTCCCCACCAAATATTTCAGTAGACGGTCTGAAATTTTACACCACAGCTTACGGTCTTTCGGCTAATGAACTTTTAATTTATGATGCACAAAAAGAAACACTGGAAAAATCAATTAAAATTGATGAATTTGACCGAATCAATCAAATATTTCCCTTAAACAAGTCCGCTTTCATTGTAGGCGCACTAAAAAATAAGGACAAAATCGATTCCTACTTTTATATTCAGATTGAAAAGGACGGTAGCTATACCGCTCCTCTTTACATACCTGAACTAGTACCAGATAAACCTTCTGACTTATTCAAAATTTCTGTTAGTCCTTTCCCAGGAAGGATAATTGTTCAAAATCAGGAAAGTAAGCAAATCTCCATGATCGAGGTAAACGAAAGAATAGCTGACCAATGGTTTCAAAAATCGACGCCTAGGCAAGAATTCAGTCGTTTAGCAAGGCAGGAAGCTGAAGCAAATAATTACGTTTCACCAAAAGGCCAATATCATGCTCTATTAATCGGAAATAACGTTTATAAGGATCAATCGCTTAATCTTGAAAAGCCAATTGAAGATGTATTGAAATTGAAAAACATTTTGATCAGTAAATATACTTTTGAGGAAGAAAATATAAACACCTTGACCAACGCTTCTCGATCTCAAATTTTAACGGCACTTTATGAACTGCGATTAAGACTAAATCAAGATGATAATCTACTGATTTTCTATGCAGGTCATGGTTACTGGGATTCGGCAGTGGAGCAAGGATACTGGTGGCCAGTTGATGTTGAAAAGAACAATCCCTCCTGTTGGCTTTCAAATAGTGACTTGAAAGAGCAAATTAGAGCTATCTCAACAGCACATACTTTATTGATATCTGACGCATGTTTTAGTGGCGGAATATTTAAAACAAGAGGTGTTGAAGATTTAAGAGACGCCACTACAAGTATTCAACTCTTGTACCGTATGCAAAGTAGAAGAGCAATTAGTTCTGGAACTTTATCTACAGTACCCGATAAGTCTGTTTTCTTTAAATATTTATCCAAATATTTAGAGGAAAATGATACTAAATACCTACCTTCTACTGAACTGTTCACAAGTATTAGAAAAAGTGTTTTAAACAATAGTCTTACTGTTCCTCAAGATGGCGTAATCATGGGAGCTGGTGATGAAGGTGGTGATTTTATTTTCATTTCGAATAAGTAATCAAAATACTGATAACTGATTCATGATGAAATGAGGCTGTCCAAAAAGGACAGTTTTTTTTATGCCGCTATTTTCAGATACCCACATCCATTTTCACTTATTTTTTGCTGTCCATGGATTTTCGACTTAATTTCTGTGGACATTTTATGATAAGGGGCATTTTTACCAACTCTTGGTAATTCGGCATCTGATTTTGATGTTAAAATCACATTATTGGCTATCATTTTCCTGAAGTTGTGACCTATTGCCATCAACAAAAACTCTAATTCTACTTTTTCTAATCCTGAAAATGTAAAACGGTTAAATTTATTGTTGCTTTTTAATTGACCAAACACAGCCTCTGGCTCTATTGGTCTTTTACTTCTGTGCTCAAGTCCTTTTTTGCTTGTTAAGTTTTCTCTGGCCTGCCGTTTTAGAAGGTTTAATCTGTGGTTTACCTCTATTCTTCTGTTACCTATAGCCTTATGGCAAGATGTTCTCAATGGACATTGCTCGCATCTTTTTGCTTGGTAGTAAGCGACTTTAGACTCATAACCGTTAGTTGAAGTGCGTTTCCCCTCTCCAATTTTTTCCATTCTTTGCCCCATGGGGCATACGTGAAAATCTTGCTCGGCATTATAGAAGAGGTTTTGTGGAAGAAACGGGTTGTTCTTCATCTTTTTCTTTTGCTCTTTATGGAAGTAATTATACTTCACATAGGCTTCAACACCTTTTTCTTCAAGCATTTCATAATTTTCTTCGCTGCCGTATCCTGCATCGGCCACTATTTCTTTACTCTGTTTATGGTAGAGTTCTTCAAAACCGGTCAAATGTGATTTTAAAGTAGTGGTGTCACCAGGTGTTTGATGGATGGAAACATGGGTGATAAACTGATTTTCTGTTGATATTTGGGAGTTATAAGCAGGCTTTAATTGGCCGTTTTTCATGTGGTCGTCTTTCATTCTCATGAATGTGGCACCCTTATCGGTTTTGCTGTAGGATTTTCGCTTGTCCAATATTTCCAAGTCCTTTTCATACTTCTCTAACTTTGGAAGATGCTCCTCTTGAAGCTTTTGCAGTTCTTTGGCAACTTTCTTTGATGGCTCCTTTAGTTTTTTGTTGAGTAGCGAAAGTCTTTCCTTTAACTCCTTCGAATCAATTTTTTGGGGCAATTCCTCCTTATTGACTTCTTGATTGTCTGATAAAATACTCCTTTCAATATCCGATAGAACGCTATTGATTTTTGTTTCCAGCTTGTCTTTGTACTTTTCAACCGAGCCCCGCCAAACAAAGGTGTATTTATTCGATTTAGCCTCTATTTTTGTTCCGTCAATGTACTGGACATCAAGGCTGACATACCCCATTTCCACCAGCATTTTCACTACCTCTGCAAATAAGGTCTTGATCGAGTCTTTTAAAATTTTACCACGAAAATCATTGATCGTCCTGAAATCAGGAGTTGAATTTCCCGATATAAACATAAAATGAATATTCTCATGGAGTGCCTTGGCTATTTTTCTACAGGAATACACATTGGAGAGATAACTGTAAAATAAAACCTTGATCATCATCCTGGGATGATAGGCCGATGTCCCACCTCCTTTGTACTTCTTAAGAATGTCGCTGATATCCAATGAATTGACCACCGAGTCAATTAAACGGACAGGATGATTTTCAGGGATTTTATCAAAAATGTTTACTGGAAATAATTCTGGGCAATTGCCTGTTTGATTTTTAAAAACTATCTTAGCCATCGTTGTATTTTGTACGACTCTAAAATAATATTTTTAGAGAAAATCAACAAACAAAAAAGGGTGTCTCGACTTTTCGGACACCCTCAATTTTCATTTATAATAGCCGAAGTTTTAAGCCTCCATTAATTACAAACCCATCAACGGGAGCGTATATATCTCTAAACTGTGGATTTTCTATATTACCTCTATACACAGTATCAAAAGCCGTTTGCCTGGTGTCTGTAAAATTTTCAAAGTTTAGAAATACTGAAAACATTTCACTAAACCTCTTTTCAGACATTAAGCCAAAAATCCAATAGGACTGCCCTATTTCGCCATCATTTAGCTTTTGTGGACTGAAATAATATGCTTCTAATCCTAACCAGAAATTCCCATGCTTTTCATACATCAACACATTATTTAATCGATGTTTTGCTACCAGTGGCATCTGAACAGTAGCATTATTGTTGGTTCTATTAACATCTGCGAAAGTATAACCTGTGAAAAGCTTAAAATCTTCATAACCCCACTTCAAGTTTAATTCTATTCCTTTAGAATCAATAAAGCCAGCCGATTGGTTAAATTCAAATTGATTTTGAACTGGAACCAAATTCAATGGATTCTCTATTTGAGTATAGAAAAATAAAGCATTTGATGTTAACGATAACTTTTCTGTAAAGCTATAGCTATAATTTATATCAAAATTTGCTCCATAAGACCTTTCAGCCGATAATTCAGACCTATTCAGGGGTCTCACACTTTGAAACTGCAGAGTCTCAGCTTCTTCAGAAAATACGGTTGGAGTTTTATAACCTAAGCCACCTCCCATGCGAAATGTAAGCTGAGTTGTTGGGTTGTACATTAGCGATAATCTTGGTAATGGGAAAAATCCATATTGATTATTGTAATCCAATCTTAAACCACTCTCCACTGCAATATTTTCGGAGAAATCATAAGTGTTTTGCAAAAATATACCTGTGGTATTTTCCTGGAAATTATGGATAAAACCGCTACCACCTTCGCTTTGATCAAAATTATCAGTCCATAAATTTAATCCACCAATCCACTCTGAGTTTTCCATTACATAATTGAAGTTTAACTCACTAAATGAAGAAAACTGCAATCCTGAAAAACTGTAATCTGGAATTTCTATTCTTCTATCAAAATAACTAATGCTATTTTTAAAGGAAGCCTTAAAATTATCTGTAAAAGCATGATCAATTAAAACCTGACTAGAGACACGATCCGTTTCATTTAATTCATAATATGGATTATTGACATCCTCTCCATTTATAAAATTAATATTCCCACCCAAACGCTCCTCTTTCACCATATTTAAACCAATTTCTATTGTAGTTTCTTCTCTAGGATAAATGAAAAGTTTGGGATTAAGGGTGAAACGGTCAAACTCTGGTATTGCCGTTAATCCTATACCTGCTGGATCATAGGCAGTACCTTTATTATAGGATGCGAAAATTGTGGTTCCGATTTTCTCATTTCTATTGGCATAAAAACTGCTAACATCCAATCCTAATGCTGATGTTCCATTAAACATTATACTCAACTCAGGCTCACTTTTAGGATCCTTTGAAATCAAGTTAACTAATCCAGCTATGGCACCTCCACCATACAAGGTAGAGTTGGCACCTTTAATAACCTCAACCTGCTTTAAATCCAAAGGGGCTATTTGCATTAAGCTCAAACTACCTGAATAACCAGAAAAAAGTGGTAATCCATCACGCAAGAGTTGCGTATATTTTCCATCCAATCCTTGAATCCGAATACTGGAATTATAACTTGTAGCAGAGGTTTGCTGCGTTCTTATACCTGTACTTTCATTTAACAACATTCGGATATCGCCCGGTTTCATATTGCCTTTCTCCGCTAGTTCTTCCCCGGCAATCACTTCTATTCTTGTAGGAATATCATCGATGGTTCGGCTGAACCTAGTGGAACTCACTACTACCTCCTCCATTTCATCGTGCTCGTGATGAAGCTTAAATGTTAAAGTAGCAGATGGATTATCCAGCGGAAAGGTCAATCGTATGGATTGCGGCTCATATCCTACGAAACTTATTTTAAATTCGTGTTGACCAGCGGGAATATCACTGATTACAGTTTTTCCATTGGTGTCAGTTACACCTCCAAGCTATAACTTTTCAGCATAGATAGTGGCTCCTATCAATGGTTCTTCGCTTTCTTCGTCTAGTACTAAAGCGGTAAATTGGTATTGGGCATAAAGATCTAGGCTATTGATAGTCAATAGCAAAGCACTAGCAAAAAATACTTTCTTAAGCATAATAAATACAGATTAAAATAAATGAATTAATTGAATCACTTTATTTGAAAATAAAATGTTGTTGAATTCTTATTATGATATCTGCATGGGTGGCTTTAACAATCTGAAATGAGCTTCTTTTTTAAGATAAGTTTCAAGAAAAGGAGAATAGATATTTGATTTTACCAAATGATCATTAAGTGCAATTAGAGGAGTATCTATTATAATATTTCCAGTACAATTCCCACAATTAAAAAAGGGGGAACATGGAAAATCCTGTTGATGGCTCTTGGGTTTTTCATTTTCACAAGAAGTTAATTCATTATCTGTACAAAGATCTTCCTGCTCACAGCAAAACGAAAGTGAGCTGGATAATACGATCATGATGAGTATAAATGAACTAATGCTCTTCAAAGTAAAATTTCACGTTTTAATTAGTACAAAATTAGCTCATTTTCTCGTAAAGCCTAAAGCATGTATAGCTAAATCTCATATCAACTATAAAATAGAGCCTCTACCCTTCAATCAATTTCATCAATTGATCTTATAAAACCTATAAATTATTTTTATTTGGATTGATTATAAATAGTGTATATGTTTGCAATATTATTTTTAATCAATCTAAATAGACTTAAATGAAAATAATTATTACCACTCTAATTTCTTTTATGCTTGTAGCAAAGCTTTTTGCTCAGGTTAGCATTGAAATTACTGATCAAAAAGGAAAGCAATTAGAGGAAGTACTAGTTAAAATTGTAAGTACAAACTCTTCACAGGAAGACTTAAAATGGACTAATAAAAACGGGCAAACACTATCAAAACTAAATCCCCCACTCGCTATTCAAGTATCGCATTTAGATTATGAAAGTATAATCGATACCATTAAGACATCAGGAAATCACCAATTTAGACTTACCGCAAAGAATTTAAATCTTAGAGAGGTGGTCGTGACTGGACAATATGAACCAGAATCAGCAAAAAATGCGGTATATAAGGTGAGAAGTATTGGAAAGGAACGATTTGAAAGACAAGCTGCCAATGATATTCAAACCGTACTTTCTCAAGAATTAAATATCCGCTTTAGCCGGGATAATGCTACTGGTAATGCAAATTTGCAGATGCAGGGTTTAAGTGGGCAGTATGTCAAAGTTTTGGTAGATGGAATCCCGCTTAGCGGTAAAAGTGGGACAAATAATGCCATTGATCTTAATCAAATTGATGTTAATAATATTGAGCGAATTGAATTAGTGGAAGGCCCAATGGCTGTAAACTATGGAGCTGATGCTTTAGCGGGTGTTATAAATATCATTACCAAAAAAACCAATCAGGATAGACTAGCAGTAGGAATCACCATTCATGAAGAAAGTGTTGGAAATGACTATTCTTGGTTTGCTGAAGGAATTCATTCCCCTTCTGTGCAGCTAAGCGGTAAATTATCGAACCAAATTAGCGCTATGGCCAGCTCCAGAAGATATGTTTTTGGAGGCTGGGTTGGTCAAGGAAATGAAAGAAACAGAGAATGGCATCCTAAAAATCAATGGCTGCATAATGCTAAGCTTAATTATACAAATAAAAACTTAGACCTTAACTATTCCGCGCAATTGATGCAAGAGGAAATCCTTAATAGAGGAAATATTAATAACAATAATCCTTTGCTCGACCCTTTCGCCATTGATGAAAGTTACAATGCCAATCGATTGATGCATCAGCTACAAACAAATTTCGATATTGGAAACTGGAATATTCATTCTGCTAATTCATTTACAGATTATAGCAGAATAAGTACAGAATTTCAAACCAACTTGGTTACCCAAACCGAAAGATTAACTACTGACAGCCAGCAAGATACTATTTTCTATAGAGATTGGTTTAGTAGAAATACCTTTCAAGGAACTATTGCTAGCCTAGGCCAATGGAAAATAAATGGACAATTAGGTCTAGAAGTTCAATATGAACAAGCAGGTGGAACTACACTTAGCAGCGGTGATAAGGATTTATGGAATAGTGCAGTTTTCATCTCCACTGAAACAAAGTATGGCAATGCACTAAAAATCAGACCTGGAATTCGCTATACAGTCAATAGCATATTTGAAACTATTCCTACTCCAGCTCTTAATGTCAAATACAGTTTTTCAGACAAATTACAATTAAGATTGGGCTACGGTAGAGGATTTAGAGCACCGTCCATAAGAGAGCTCTATCATGAATTCATAGATGCCAATCACAACATTTTAGGTAACGAAAATCTGATTCCTGAAACATCGCACAATTTCAATGCGGATGTAAACTTTGAAATAAGCAAAGGCCAAGAATTAAATATCAGTGCCTTCTATAATGATATCAGCAATATGATTACCTATTTTATTCCTCAGCAAGCTACAGCAGCCACTACTTATCGGAATTTAGAAAGTTTTAGAACGAACGGAATCAATGCCAGATGGAATTACAATTACAAAAATTTCAATTCTAATTTAGGTTTAGCCTATATCGGTCGTTTTCAAAGACTATCCGCTGAATACGAAGTAAATGAAATGCTTTACTCCCCAGAAGCGAATGCCAACATCAACTATGAATGGCAAAAACCCAAGATTAATTTTGGCCTTTTCTACAAGTTCACCGGAGCAAATCAAGCTTACCGAGAAATCTTAAATGAAGAAAATAACACCCAAGTGGAGCTCCAACAAATGAATGCTTTTCACTGGTTAGACTTCACCCTTTCGAAGGCTTTTGATCATGGATTTCAAATATCTACTGGTATAAAAAATCTGACCAATATCACTAGCATACAAAACAACTTCACGGGAGGCGGAGCCCACAGTGGCAACAATAATGGACAAACGGCCATGGCTTACGGAAGAAGCTATTTCCTAAGAATTAATTATCAGTTTAATCAATAAAAATAAATAAAGATGAATAAAATAAGTACCATTTCTTTAATGCTCTTAAGCTTTCTAGTTGCGCTTACTGGATGTGAGGAAGAAGAGCCAGTTGCCCCTATTAACATAAATTTTAATAGTACCAGTATCAATATAAATGAGGAGAATCAAGAAGCTCAAATTGGTTTAGTCTTTTCGCGGGCTGCCAATCAAGCTGGTAATGTTTCGGTAAATATCAATACCTCAAATTTAGTTTACGGAGAGGAGAATGATTTCTATACTGAGCCAGCAGCAGAGGGCGGTGAATTGATTCTTAATTATGAATCAGGTCAGAGTGAAATTAGCTTTATTATAAAAGCAGGTAGCGGACTTAATATCGACAGCGATGAAAATATTGAATTTATGATCAACTCAGCAGAAACTTTTCAAATCGGTCAAAATGGTAGTATTGAGGTAGCCTTTTCCGAAAATTTCATAGCAGAATCAGGCACATTGGAAATGAATGCCGGTGGCCCAGAATTCACCCAGCAGGCTTTTGTTGATCTAAGCAAAATCAACTCAACTTCCATAGATAAAAACACATGGGATTTAGGTTTTTATAATGGTGATGGATACCATGTAATGCTAAATTCTACAGCGCAAGTGATGGCAAGACCACTTGACAAAACAGATTTAAGCACTGTTACTGCTGAAGATACTGTTGGCTTTGCTAGTACAATGCAAATTGGTTTTACTGCTACACCTCCTGCTGCCGCTTGGGTGGACGAACCGAATGGAGATTTTAGTCAAACAGCCATTGCCCCCATCTCTTCAAATGAAGCCGAAAACAAGGTTTACATCATCAAAAGATTGGGTGAAGGAAGGGATTGGAAAAAAGTAAAAATCACTCAAAATGGTGATGGGTATACCATTGCTTATGCAAATATCGGTTCTAACGATATCGAAACTAGCGAAATCACTAAATCAGAAAGCCATAACTTCATTCATTTTGATTTGGACAATGGAACTACTGATTTTGAGCCTAATAAAGAAAGCTGGGATTTTATGTATGGAACCTATACTGAAAAGTTCCCTTTCGGTCCGAATGAAATCCCTTACAGCTTTAATGATTTTATAATACTTAATCGTCATAATACTTCTGCTGCCATGGTAATGGTAGAAGGAAATACAACCTATGCCGATTTCAATCTGCAACAAATTGAAGAAGTCAGTTTTAATAATGCAGTTAATGCTATTGGCTCCTCTTGGAGACAAGGCGGAGGACCAAGCAGTGCACCAGCTGTTTTTGATGATAGGTTCTTTATAGTAAAGGACAGCCAAGAAAATTATTACAAAATAAGATTCATCAGCATGTATGATGAAAACAATGAAAGAGGCATTACCACTTTTGAATTTGAAATCCTGAAGTAAACATGGGAAAGTTCATTAGCATATTCTTCATAATAGCTCAGTTAAGTTTAGGGAGCTTATTTGTTTATGCAGGTGTTCGGAAATTTATACCGAGCCCTGCCCGCAAATCCTCCTCAACTGAATTGGTGCCAGGAAGCACCAAAGAACATATGATAAAATTCATAGGTGGATTAAAAGCCAATAGCTATTTCTGGCCATTTTTAGGTATAGTAGAGATAACGGCAGGCTTATTATTAGTAAGCCAGTTTTTTGCCGTTGCAGGGCCTTCCTGCTTATACCAGTAAGCTTAAATATCTTTCTATTCCATATTTTCTTAAAGCCAGATGATGTGACTGGTGGAATTATGTCGGCTCTTTATCTGCTGATCAATATTTTGATAATTACTAAAAAATACAAAAGCTTAAAATCAATTTTATACACAAATAAACCCTTTCAATTATGAAAAAAGTAAGTTTAATACTCATGCTTGCAGTATTCGTGATGAGTGCTCAAGCGCAGAAAAAGAAAAAAGCCAGCGACATTAAAGCCATAAAAGATATGTGCGGTTGCTATGAAGTGGAATTCAATTTTGCAGAGACCTTCTCTCCTATCAAAGATTACGAATACCATGATAACTACCAATCAGGAGCATTGGAATATGTATTTCCTGTTTCGGAAACCAAAGATAAAATCGTACTTCAGCATTTATTAGTGATTGGTGACACGATGATTATTAAACACTGGAGACAAGATTGGCTTTATGAAAATACTGATCTCTATTCATTTCACAAAGACAACACTTGGAAATATCAAGCATTGGATAAAAATGACGTAAAAGGACAATGGACTCAGAAAGTTTATCAAGTAGATGATGGCCCTCGCTATGAAGGAACTGCAACATGGGTTCATGTTGATGGCAAGAGCTACTGGGAAGCAAAATCAGATGCTCCGCTTCCAAGAAGAGAATTCTCTAAAAGAGATGACTATAATGTAATGGCCCGTGAAAACAGACATGAAATCACAGAATACGGATGGCTGCATGAGCAAGACAATCAAAAGGTGCTGCGTGAAGATGAAGATGAGGAAGATAAAGTATTGGCTTGGGAAAAAGGCTGGAACACTTATACTAAAACAGAGGACGATAAATGTGCGGTTGCAAAAGAATGGTGGGATGAACATGAAGCTTATTGGGCAGATGTAAGAACTGTTTGGGACGAGCTATTTGCTTCAAAGAGTACTGTGAAAATCAAGAAAAAGGTAGAAGATAAAGTCTTGTTTATGCAATTATTTGATTTGCAAGATGAGTTGTTAGCAGAAGATTACGAAAGCGAAAAAGCCCAAAAAGAAATAAAAGCAGTCATTCAAAAATATTTGGATAGTGAGCAAAGACTGACCATGAATTAAGTGATCCTTAAAATAACCCATTAAAATCAATCGATTGTAAAAAGTCCTCAGTGAGTCGGTGTTGTGGAACCCTCCACCGGCTCCTTTGAGGCACAAAAAGCCAAGTAACATGTGTGAAAATAAAAATTCCATCACCCTTTTTGAATCCGGAAGAAATAAGATAAGCTACTGTAAAGGCTGTAAAAGTTACTCTCTCATATATAAAACCACTTGTTTTAGCATACCTGAAGCACACTATGAAGAATATCACACTCTTCTAAAATCATTAAGCCCTAAAGACTTTCATTATTTTATTGAGGAAAATTATTACACTTTAATTAAAAACCCCATTTACCCAGTGGGTTTTTGCCTTTCCCCCGAAGATGCGACATCGCTTATTGAAATGATGGAACAAGCCAGATTAGTAGAGGAAGCATTTTCAATTTTATATAATTAGCGAAAAAGTTATTGATAAAATTTATTAAGATTTATTCTAAATAACTTGCAGTATAAAAACTCATCTTTCATATTTGTGTTGTTTTTAATCAATCTAAATAAATATAAAATAAGTAAATAAAATAAGATGCGTAAATTTTTACTCCCGATACTTTTATTAATCGGATTACAATCAGCTTTTGCACAGCAAAGCAATATTTCAGGTACAATTTCTAAAACTGATGGTAGCCCTATTGAATTTGTTAATGTTGCCTTAAAGGAAAAAAACACTGGCGCAGTAACTGATCAAAACGGTCAATATACAATTTCAAATATTGCTCCGGGCAGATATACATTAGTTTGCTCTTTTGTAGGCTATCAATCTGCTGAAAGAAAAATTCAAATTAAAAAAAACGAAAGCTTAAATATCAATTTCACATTGGAAGATGATGCACTTCAATTGGATGAAATTACGGTTAGCTATACCCAAAAGAATAAATTCCATAGGGACAGCAGTTTCATAGTTTCAAAATTACCTTTAAAGGATATCGAAAATCCACAGGTATATAATTCCATTCCAAAAACAATCTTGAAGGAACAAGTCGTTACCAATATGAATGATGCATTGAAAAATGCCACTGGTGTCACCCGTTTATGGGAATCTACCGGAAGAGGTGGAGATGGTGCTGAATTCTATTCCATGAGAGGATTTTCAGTGCAGCCGACTTTAGTCAATGGAATGCCCGCTATCAATAATGCTGGACTTGACCCTGCTAATGTGGAATCCATTGATATTATCAAAGGTCACTTCCGGAACATTATTTGGCAGTCCTGTAATATCATATGGAGGAATGATCAATATCACGACCAAACAGCCATATGAATCCTTTGGTGGATCAATCAATTACATTACTGGTAGCAATGGATTAAACAGAATTGCAGCAGATGTGAATTCTAAAATCACTGATCAATCTTTCGCCAGGGTTAACATGGCTTATAACAAGCAAAACTCTTTTCAAGATGCCGGTTTTATTGAATCTCTTTTTATAGCACCATCATTTAAATTTAAGTCTTCTGATAAATTAACATTCTTAGTGAATACTGAATTTCAATCTTCAGAAAGCGCTAATGCTCCAATGCTATTTTTGAATAGAAATGCTGAGCTTTCTTATGATAATATCAATGTGTTTGAAGATGTGTATAGGCGATCATTTACCTCAAATGATTTAACTATAAAGAATCCTTCTTTTGGCTTGCAAGCTCAGGCCTTATACGAGATTTCTGATTACTGGACTTCTCAAACGGTTATTTCAAGAAGCAATACAAAGGCAAACGGCTTCTATCACTATCTATGGGACTTAACAGATGGTGAAAATTTTGCCCGATACATTTCAAAACGAAATAGTGAAACGAATACTACAAACATCCAGCAAAATTTCCTTGGGGATTTCAAAATTGGTGGATTAAGAAATAGAATCGTGATAGGTTTAGATTACTATAATTCTATTCTCAGAGACAACAGTTCTGGATACGTGCAAAATGGTACGGTTAATATTCAAACACAAGAGGATACTGGTGTACTAACTGCAGCAGGAACAAATGCATTACTGGAAGAAAATTTTGCTGGGATAAATGAAGCCACCAATGAAGTGATGAGTGCCTACATTTCTGATGTAATCAATATCACTCCTGCCCTATCAGCCATGGCAAGTGTAAGAATTGATCGATTCTCAGGTAAACCCTCTATTTATGCTGCAGAACCAATAGAAGAACAATATGCCGTTTCTCCAAAATTTGGATTGGTATATCAGGTTTTGGATGAAAAACTTTCTGTTTTTGGGAATTATATGAATGGATTTGTCAACAAAGCTCCTCAGCAAGTTGCGGATGCCGATGGCTCTAACCCTAGATTGAAAAGCTTTGATCCTGAAAATGCGAACCAGTATGAAGGAGGAATTAAATCAAATTTTTTCAATAATAGAATAAGTGCATCAGCTAGTTACTACCATATTACGGTAGCCAATAGATTAATGACTGATCCAGAAAATATCAATAATTCTATCCAAGGTGGTGAAGTGGTAAGTCAAGGATATGAGGTAAGCTTAACCGCAAACCCAATTGATGGTTTTAATCTGATAGCAGGATATAGCAATAATGAGAGTGAAGTAACAGAAGATTATGAGGCTTCAGGCTATTTGGGATTGAGACCGGAAGAAGCAGGACCTGCAGAATTATTCAACTTCTGGGCAAGCTATAGCATTCCAAGTGGGGATTTAAAAGGATTAGGAATTGGTTTTGGAGGTAATGCTGCTAGTGAATACAAAACAATCAACAGAGCCAATACGGGCACCTTTGTATTACCTGCTTATCAAGTATTTAATGCTTCTCTTTCCTATTCTACTTTTCAGTATGATATCATACTAAAAGCAAACAATATAACAGATCAGCGATACTATTCAGGATGGTCAACAGTAACACCACAAAACTTAAGAAATTATTCCTTGAGTTTAAATTTTAAGTTCTGATTTCTTACACTCTCTTAAAAGTAATCAGTAACTATAAACCAATAGCTCAGGCTCAAGCCTGGGCTGTTCTGGTTTCTTCACCATTGAAAGAAAGAAAATAATGAAGAAAATAACCAATAAAATCCATCTCATTTTAGGCTTAGGATCAGGTCTAGTTGTATTTATAGTTGCTATTACAGGATGCCTGTGGGTTTTCAAAGAGGAAATAAAAGCCATCACACAAGAAGAACTCAATATTGAAAACTCGAATGATGATTTCCTCAGTATTACTGAAGCAGAGACGATTGCTCATACCGTTTATCCAGACAAATTAATACATGGCATTCTCTATGATGATACATCACAACCTATTGAGGCTATATTTTACCAAGCCGAGCCGCTATTTTATAGCTCTGTATTTATTCATCCCACTCAAGGTGATATTCTTAAAACAGAAAACCATTTAACAGGCTTCTTTGCATTTATATTAGATGGTCATATACATCTTTGGTTACCAGAAGCCATCGGAACCCAAATTGTAAAATGGTCAACAGTTCTATTTTTACTATTAGTGATAAGTGGAATTTATCTTTGGTGGCCAAGAAATAAAAAGAATAAAAAACAACGATTCAAATTTGATTGGAAATCCACAACTAAATGGAAAAGGAAAAACTTTGATCTCCACAGTATTTTTGGTTTCTATGTCAGCATATTCGCATTGATTTTTATTCTAACTGGGTTAATAATGGCTTTTCCCATCGTAAATAAAGCCGTTTACCGGGCGATGGGCGGCCAGAAAGAAGCTACCTTCCTCATTCCCGATGGTTCCAAACGTGAATCTACTGATGCGCCTAAATCCATAGACCAGCTATTGGAAAAATTACAGAAAGAATATCCTACTGCTATGGACTATGAAATTCATCTTCCTCATTCAGATTCATCCGCCATTTATGTGGAAATTTCCAATGAAGACGGAGTATTCTACAATTCTGACTTTGTATTTTTCGATCAAAACACTTTTGAAGAGATTCCTTCAGGCACTTATTACGGAAAGTATGCTCAAGCTAATATTCCAGATAAATTAATACGAATGAATTACGATACACATATAGGGGCAATTGCCGGCCTCCCTGGGAAAATAATTGCTTTTCTGGCAAGTTTAACGATTGCTTCTTTACCAGTAACAGGTTTTTTATTGTGGTACGGCAGAAAATTTAAAAAGAAGAAGAAAAAAAGAATTAAGAACAGAGAACTAGCTCAAGCCTGATAGGAAAATTAGGTAGAACTTTTTTACTAGTCCTAAATGTGGTCGGGCATAAAAATAATCCTTTATGCCTGCCCCCCTTTCATTGCTTTTTATATTTTTGCCACATGGCAACAATATCAGTTATCCAAAATAAGCTAATCAACCCACTTCAGCACTATCTTGAAGAAATAGATCTCCGAACTGATTTTCTTAAGATAGATATTGACTTTAAAAAAATCTTCCATCAAAACACTTCATATTTCGATCAATTAGCTGAGGAAATGGAACTAAAATGGGATGAGTTCCTTGAAAAGGATTTAGGTTTTTCTTTCGAGTTGCTGCATCTTCAACCTACAGAATACTATTTGTTCTTTGAGCCTGAATATCATTTCAACCGCTATAGGCTCAAAACATTAAGAAACAGTTTTTATCAAGATATCCCCTTCTTTGATTTGCAAAAATGGAGAACTTATTGTCGTTCTAAAGAAAAGGAAGCTTTTAAAGGCGGTTTAACCAATGAAATTTGGACTAATCCACTAGCTGAGAAATTACTAGGCAAAGCCGATGAGCAAGGCTATTTCGGTGGCAACGGTAGTCCAGGCTGGAAATTGCATGCCATTGCCAATTTCTGCTTAGATTTATACTGTCATCAGCATAAGATTAAATTCCTGCGATTAACTCCTTACGATAGCTTTATGGCGCAAGGAAAAATTGAATTACTAGGGAATTCATTAAAGTTAAGGAAACAAGAACAGCCCATTCAACAAATGATGAGTCGGAAAATTGGGTATGAAATTCCCGGAAATAAAAATAAGGATGAAATAGTTGATAATTAAGCTAACAATCTACCTCAAAATCGTTTATTGGTTATATGAATAAATTTCTGTTTTTCTCCTTCATTATCGTATTGATATATCTTCCCAAATTCTCATCTGGACAATGCCTTGAACAATCCACAGCCTATAAAGCAGGAGAAGAAATATGGTATGATGTCAAATACAATTGGGGCGTAATTTGGGTAGATGCTGGTGAGGTAATGTTTGCCGTAGAAGATGCCAAATGGGAAGGCTATGATGCACATTGGTTCAAAGGCTATGGCCGTTCCATGCCCAAATGGGACTGGGTGTACAAAGTACGGGATACATTCGATGCCATTGGCACACAGGAACAACTCAAACCGTTATATTTCCATAGAAATACGAGTGAAGGCAGTTATAAAGTCAACAATAAATATTGGTTTGATAAGGAAAAGGAAATCATAAAAGCAGAGGTGTATAATTCCGATGAAGAGGAACTGACCAAGAAAAAGGTTCCCTATGATGACTGTCTATGGGATGTGCTTTCTGCTATTTATTATGCTAGAAATCTCGACTTCACAAGCTATAGTTCTGAAGAAAAAATTCCATTCAATTTGATTGTAGATGGAAAAGTTCATAATCTATATGTCCGCTATTTGGGTAAAGAACAATTAGAAATGCCTGATGAAAAAGTTTATAACACCATAAAATTCAGTGCCTTATTGGTGGAAGGTACCATATTCGATGGTGGCGAAGACATGACCGTCTGGGTAACTGATGATAAAAATAAAATTCCATTAAAAGTACAGGCTAAAATACAGGTTGGCTGGGTAAAAGCATTTCTAAAAAGCACAAAAGGGTTGAAATATGGTGAAATTACCCCTGTCAATCCCTAAATTGCAGGCTGAATATGGAACAGCAAACAATAAATAATATAGCGGAGATTTGCCATCAGCAAGAAATTGAAAAAGCCATTATATCTCCAGGTAGCAGAAACGCTCCTTTAACGCTGGCATTTGTCCGACATCCTAAAATACAATGTTTTTCCATAAGCGATGAACGTTCCGCTGCTTTCATTGGAATGGGAATGGCTCAAGCTGACAGAAAGCCAGTTGCTTTAATTTGCACATCAGGATCAGCTGCGCTCAATTACGCACCCGCTATTGCTGAAGCCTATTTTCAAGAAACTCCTTTAATTGTGATTACTGCAGACCGACCACCCGAATGGATTGATCAATGGGACGGACAAACCATCCGACAAGAAAACATCTATGGCAAGCATGTTAAAAAGAGCTACAATATAGCTGTTGATTTGTCACATGCTGATGCGCAGTGGCAAACTTACAGAGTTATTAATGAAGCGGTTCTAGAAAGTAAAACAGGAGTTCAAGGACCTGTGCATATTAATATTCCATTTCGTGAACCATTCTATCCTGAAAAGTCTGAAAACTGGAATTATGATCAGAATGTTAAGATTATAAAAAGCATTGTTGGAGAAAAAAGACTGAATGAAAATCAAATCAGCCAACTTCAAGCAGAATTAAAAGAGAAGGAAAAAATTGCTTTTGTTTTAGGGCAGGACGATTATAGCGTAGAATTTTTACAAGCTCTTGATCAAACTTCCCAGCAAGTGAATATACCTATTTTTGCAGACGTTATTTCCAATGGTCATGGATTAAAAAACGCTATTCATTTGCCTGACAGTATTTGTATGTCCATGCTTAAGGATTCTAAAACTGAAGTAATTCCAGATTTAATTATCAGTTTTGGTAAAAGTATTATCTCCAAAAACCTTAAATTGTTTTTGCGAAAAAATGTAAAGGCTCAATGGCATGTACGCAATCATCACGCATTTATTTCTGACCCTTTTCAGTCATTAAGCAAACAAATTGAAGCTGAACCTATTTCCATTTTACAGCATTTAAATAAAAGTTCTTCTGCTGAATTTTTAAAATTATGGAAGGATAAAAACACAGAAGCAGAAACTAAAACCAATCAGTTTCTAAGCACTCAATCATTCAGTGAATTTTCAGCTTTACAGGATATAATTAAAAAATTACCCGAGGACAGTCATTTGCATTTGGCCAATAGCTTGAGCGTTCGATATGCCAACTTTATAGGGATAAAGCAGGGCCGAATAAAAATATGGGCAAATAGAGGCACTAGCGGAATTGATGGTTCTACAAGTACAGCCATTGGTCATGCCATTTCGCAGAAAGACCAAAATCATTTCCTTATCACAGGTGATGTAGCTTTTTTTTACGATAGAAACGCCTTCTGGCATAAATATCCGTATCCTAATTTAAAAATCATTCTGCTTAATAATCAAGGTGGCTCCATTTTCAGAATGATTAAAGGCCCAAATCAACAAGCTGAGTTAGATGAATTCTTCGAGACTGAGCAAAGACTGGATGCCAAAAGTTTATGCAGTGAATTGGGGATAGCTCACTTTTCTGCATTTGATGCAGAAAGCTTTGAAACTATTAAAGATAAATTTATGAAATATCCTCAGTCTGCCATTTTGGAAATTAAAACGGACGCCAAAATCAACCAAAAAATATTCGAAGACTTTAAAAAACAATTGATATCATGAGTAAAATTAACTGGACAACGGTAAAAAAATATACCGATATAACCTATAAAAAGGCAAATCACGTAGCCAGAATAGCATTTAATCGACCTGAGGTTCGTAATGCTTTCCGCCCAAAAACAACCGCTGAACTTTTTGATGCTTTATTGCATGCCCGAGAAGATGATGACATAGGAGTAGTTTTGTTATCTGCTGAAGGCACCTTCACCAAAAGATGGGAAATATGCATTTTGCAGTGGCGGAGACCAAAAAGCCAGAGGTGAACAAGGATATGTTGGGGATGATGGAGTTGCCCGATTGAATATTTTGGAAGTGCAAAGATTGATTCGATTTATGCCTAAAGTGGTGATCGCAGTAGTGCCAGGATGGGCCGTGGGTGGCGGTCATAGTTTGCATGTAGTTTGCGATATGACTTTAGCTAGTAAGGAGCATGCTATTTTCAAGCAAACTGATGCTGATGTCACCAGCTTTGATGGTGGTTATGGGTCAGCCTATTTAGCAAAAATGGTAGGACAAAAAAGAGCTCGTGAGATCTTCTTTTTAGGTAGAAACTATTCTGCGCAGGAAGCTTTTGATATGGGAATGGTGAATGCCGTAGTTCCGCATAATGAATTGGAAGATACTGCCTTCGATTGGGCTCAAGAAGTATTAGGTAAATCTCCTTTATCTATTCGAATGTTAAAATTTGCTTTTAATGCTACGGATGATGGCATGGTTGGTCAGCAAGTATTTGCCGGTGAAGCCACTAGGTTAGCCTATATGACGGAAGAGGCTAAAGAAGGTAGGAATGCATTTTTGGAGAAAAGAAAACCTGATTTTGAGAAGTTTAAGCGGGTTAGTAATTGAGAAGATTTAAGACTTCTTAGTCAGAATTATATAATGAGTATGAAAATATTTTTTAAAAAATTACGTATATTTAATATATGGATTGGAAAAGTCATATCATATCAGACAAGAAGATTTTATTAGGAAAACCAACAATCAAAGGGACACGAATATCTGTAGAATTCATTTTAGAAAGATTAGCTGATGGATGGACAGAAGATAAAATTTTAGAGTCTTATCCACATCTTAAAAGAACAGATATTCAAGCAGTTTTTTCCTACTTGAATGATTTTGTTAAAGATGGATTGATGGTTGAACTTAGAAATAAAATGGAAGAATGAAGTTTTTGGCAAACGAAAACATTCCATTTCCAAGTATAAAATATCTAAGAAATCTAAATATTGATATTAAGGCAATTGCAGAAATTTCTCCAGGAATATCTGATGAAGAAGTTATGAAATTAGCTATCAATGATAAAAGTACTATCATAACTTTAGACAGTGATTATGGAGAATTGATATTCAAGTATGGCTATAAACCAAAACAGGGAGTTATATATTTTAGATTATTAGAACTTGAACCTGAAGAGGTTGGCAAAGTTTTAATTCAAATGATTGAAAATAATATGGTTTTCAACAATTATCTCACTGTAGTAAATAAGAATTTCATCAGACAAAGACCATATTAATAGGTCTTGGCTACAAAGCCAAGACCTATTCTTTTTACCCCATCGCCAGCGTCCCGCTGGTGATGGATACTGGTGCCTCCGGCACGGAATAACTACTTGCTCTCCAGCATAATTTCAGCATTTCATAGCCAATAAACGCCTGAAGCGAAAGTAGTTTCCACCAGCCAAAGGCAGGCGGAAGTGTGCTTTTTTTGCTTGGCTAAAACAAATGGTGGGTGACACACTTTAGGAACCTTAATTATGATCAATTTCCTTCAGCCTCAAGCATTTTATCCTGTTTAGCAGTTTGCAAATTATACCAATCAATCTTTCTAGTAAAATACATGGTCAATCCTAAAATCACAGCTAATCCAATGCTTCCAATTAAAAGAGAATAATCGGCTAATTGAAGGGTTACATATACAAATCCATAAATTCCTATCAAGGTCAGAATAAGGACAATTACTAATTTACGAGCTTTGATAATGTACAGCGCATAAAAGGAGATCATCCCGACTATTCCAAAAGTGGAAATGGCATAGGCTAAATTAAAATTAGAATGCTCTGAGATGGAAACCAGTAAAATATAAAATAGACATAAAGCAAGCCCGACCAAGATATATTGAAATGGATGGATTTTCTTTTTATTAATAACTTCTACTAAAAAGAAAACCAAAAAGGTAAGCGCAATGGTCATGACAGAATATTTGGCTGAACGCTGAGCTTTTTTATAATCATCCACTTCATTCAGTAAATTAACGCCAAAAGCAGAAGCATCCATTTTATCTTTCATGCTCCTCCCAGACCAACTTTGAGGATAATTTCTATTCAATTCCAACACATTCCAATCTGCTATAAAACCAGCCTCAGTTACATCCCTGTTCTTTGGTAAGAAATTCCCTTTAAAACTTGGGGAAGTCCATTCCGATTGCAAATTTACTTGAGTTGTCCCTCCCACCGGAACAAAGGTTAGATCCTGGCTTCCTTGTAAAGCCACTGAAAATTTAAAATCAATTTTTTGATTCTCTTTAGAAGAAATATTCTCAGGATAAATGGTAATGCCAGACCTAATCAAATCAATTATTTTACTGCCTGATTCTACTTTTAGGCTTTCCTCTCCCCATATAAAATTGATATTGTTCCGTATACCCCTCAAATCAGAAAAGCCGATAGTAAGAAAAGCCTTTTCGTACTGAATTTCTTTTAAGTGATTTTCATCGAAGCTAATATCCATATTAAATGTTCCGTTCACATTTAAATCAGAATCATAGACCACTACATCATATATTCCCCTGTTTAATACTTGGGGCTTTAATTTACCGTTAATGATCAAATTTTGAGGTAAAACATAATGATAAACAACACTTTCTACAATTTTACCTTCCTTTTCATGCTCATATAAAAGCGGTATGGTCAAAATCGGTCCATTGATCTCTTGACTGTTTGCCCATTTACTACTGACTTCTTCAATTGCCTCTTGCTGTAGACTTTGTCTTTCAGTAATTACATCATTAATCATTGCTGAGGGTATCAGCAAAAGCAACATTAAAATTGTGATAGTTAATAGTTTTAGCATGACTGAATTTTTAAGCCAATTGCTCATTTTCTCGAATAGATTGTTTTCATTTTCCATAATATCATTATTTAAGAGCACTTTGTATTTCAAAGCATGTATACAAAAAAATTTATTTGTTGTTTAGTAATTTTTCTATTGCATCAATATGTGCTTTAAAAGCATTCTTGCCTGCTAAAGTAGCCTTATAAGTGGTGTTAGGCTTTCTGTCCACAAAATCTTTTTCAAAACTGATATATTCTTTTTTCTCTAGATTTTTAAGGTGACTGGCCAAATTTCCATCTGTAACCCCTAATAAATCTTTTAAAGAAATAAAATCTATCTTGTCATTGACCATCAAGACGGACATTATTCCCAAGCGCACTTTATTTTCAAATGCTTTATCAAGACTGTTCAGTATATTCTTCACGATCCGTACTTCAAACGCATTCTAATTCCGTAAATAATATGTAAAATCCCAAAGCCAGCAGCCCAAAAAATTAAACCATAACCTATGAAATATAACCCTATTAATCCTAATATGATTTGAGCTATTCCCAGACTTTGAATGTCGTGTAAAGTATATTTACTAGCATTGACCAAAGCCAATCCATAAAAAATTAATGTTAAAGGAGCAATTACACCCATATATCCATTAATTATTAAAATTAGGCAAACCAAGCCACCTGTAACCAATGGGATAGCTAAATTTACTAATAACAATTTAGCATGTTTATTCCATAGTTTCTGAGCTTTCTTCTTACTTGTTCGGTGGGTTAATATAATCACAGAGCCAATGGATAATATTAATGTAGCTAGAGCCAATAAAAATATATCCCTAATGGTTTCAGGAGATAAATAAACAACTTTAAAGCTATAATAATCTGTATCAAGATAGATATAATGATAAGCTATGAAAGCAGAAACTAATGCGATGATTCCCGCTACTACACCCGAAATACCACTTAAAGAAATAAAACGACCAGAGCGATCCATCATTTCTCTTATTTCCTTTATGTCTTGAAGATATTTTTCTTGATCCATTTTTTTACTTTGTAATTCAAAGTACAATGAAATAAATTAAATTTACAAATGATTGAAAAAATATTTTTATCAGAACGGACTAATTATTTCTGAAATCATCCCACCATTCTTGTCTTTTTTCCCTACGTTCTTCTCTCCTGTCCCTTCTCTCCTTTCGCCTTTTACGTTTAATTCTATCTTTTTTCCTTTTGGCTTTTGTTTCGCGCGTGATGGCGTAATGAATGGAAACAGTAGCAGGAAATTCAAACCAATCTTTATGATTGATATGATATGCAGGTTTAATATCAGCAGAAATGACTAGTGGGACAGCAGGGATTTTCCATTCTATTCCCCCCATCAAATCATAGCCATAAGTAGAGCCGTATTCTTTTAAGCCTCCTACATGAATGCCCGCTCCAAAAAATAAATTAAAACCTTGTCCAGTAATAGGTAAATGATATTTAGGAATAACTGCAAAATTGTAGGCATCTGATTCTAAATCAGTAATGGCTTCAGCACTAAAGCGGGGTAAAATTCTTTGCTTAACACTTAACCCATACCTAGCATCACCAATTCGTAATCCAACTGCTATTCCATATTTTTGAGCTGATAACTGAAAGCATATCAGCATCAAAATAAATGAGAGTTTCATTTTCATTTTGGATTAACGAAAACAATAAGGACTTAGTATTAAACTATAAAAGGCAATAAAAAGTAAAAAAAATGCCAACCCTATTCTGAGTTGGCATTTTTTTAAAGAATCTAATAATTTACCTTTTACCTCTAATTATCTCGACCCATCCATTTTGCACATTACCATCTACAGTTAATTGGTAGAAGTAGATACCATCAGGATTATCACCACCATCCCAAAGGTTGCTTGATCGGTAGTTACTATCTCTATAGACGATTGTTCCAGTTCTATTAGTTACTATCAATTCAGCACCATTATCAGGTAAATTTAATATTCTAAATACATCGTTTTTACCATCATTATTTGGCGTAAACACATTAGGAATAAATGGACTTCTGTCAAAATCAACTGTGATATCTGAAGACCCTTCACTGTCAAATACTAAACGGTTTCCATCATTACCACATCCAAACGAGTCATAGTATTCAACTTCATAAACACCTGGCAATAGATTATCAAAAGTAATGGTTTGATCTGATCCAAAATCAATTGGTTCCGAAGGCAATACATAATCTGAACTATTATTACCACCTAGAGGCGTCAATAAAAATATTTGAGCAGAATAACCATTGGCACCAGAAGTAGGCTCAACCAATCTTATACTAATAGAACCATTGGCTCTATCAGGACGAGATGTTGGCATTGGGTTCATATCGGACCTCTCTCTGTCAACCCCTGGAGGCAAATTAGGTTCAGGCACTAACTCAACATTTAATTGTGCTACAGGCGCATCAATAAACACACTTGCATTTTCAGACTCAATTAAACTATTACAATTATCAGGCTGTTGATTAAGTTTCACAATATAATCTCCTCTTGTAATCATTCCATAAATACTTTGGTCAATAATAAACCTGCCACTTTCAGGAATAGTATTAAGCGTAAATGTTTCAGTAGGATCTATATCATTCCCTTCATAAACTTCAATATTTAAAGGAATTGTTTCATCTGCTACAATATTGAATAATTCAATAGAACCAGACTCTTGGAAACAAGCCACATCATTTGATTCAATATCAAAAGAAGGAACAATGGCTCCACCATTTATCGTTACAAAATTATCTGCTGAACAAGCTTGATCATCATCAATTGCCCGTACAGTCCATCTGTATCTTGCTCCTTTTTCGAATGGAATATTATTATCAACATCAAATTGTGATATAGTGAATTCTCTACTTCCATTCGTATTTATATCTAATAAGTACTCTGAAGTAATGGTATCATTAACCTTATTTAAAATCAGATTATATGGCCCAGGTACATTATCGATAGTTGTTTGATCGATAGTAATTAAGATACCTTCTGGATCATCCACACAATTATTTTCAGGATTAATTTCAGTTACCAATGCTCTAACTTCATTTGGTGACACAATTGACCTTATATCAAATGTTTCAGAACATCCATTATCATCTGTTATAGTCAACTCATTTACATTCCTTGCCAATCCAGAAATATTTCTCTCCTCATCAAGTTCGATTACATTTCCATCAATAGAATAAACATAAGGAGCTACACCTCCGGAAACAGTTGGCACATTAATCTCACCAATTTCCTCAGCCACCGTACAACTTGCTTGTGTAATTAAAGTTATATTTCCCTCTAGATCAATCGGTTGGCTTAAGTGTTCAATTTCCACCTTAACAGATAACTCACATTCAGAAGAGCCCGCCTGATCACTTACCAATATACTTTGTCTGGCAGGTAAATTAGTAATTGGCTCACCTGAAATAAATTCTCTCCATATAGTCCCGTCCAATGAATAAAATCCACTGCTTATTCCATCTAGCTCAATTGTAGCTGAACCAGTAGATTCTCCGAAACAGGTAATATCGGTTTTATCAGTAACAGTAGCCGTAAACCCTCCAGATCTCTCAATATTAAAGTTTCTACTGCTTGGTTCGCATAATCCAGGGTTATCCACATTTGTAACTACTAATTCAAAAAGACCTAAAGTGTCTAGCTCTGTAGTCCAAGCTCCCGAATCTGTAGTAATGGAATCAACCACCACTCCAGCAGTATCTAATATTTCATAAAAATACTCGCCTTCTAATTCGAAGTTTACCAATATTTGCGCTCTTGTAGTATTACAGCTAGGCTCTACTACTGTTAAATCTAATGCACTATTGGAAACCTGAGTCGGTTCGTTAATAATGATATTCCTTACAGTGTCTACCTGACAACCACCAGAATTAGTAAAAGCCATTCCATAAGTTGCCGGAGCTAAATCTGTAAATAAACCAGTGGTATTCGTTTCAATTTCAGTATCTGTGCTATCCAATAAAACGAAATCAAAAGTTCCATCTATAGTAACCTGAATTTGGCCTACAGGATTATCGCAAGTAGCATCAGAAGTGTTGACTAATGGTAAAATAGATTGCTTTTGACCAATTAAAACTGATTTACTGTCCTCACAATCATTATCCTTATCTCTCAATATTACTTCATAATTACCTGGTAAAAAGTCTGCATCCACTTCTAGTAAATTGCCACTACCAGGATTGGTTGCAGTCACAAATATACTATCAGTAGCTGATGACTTCACCGTTACTTCTAAAGTGCTTGCATTGCTTACATTCTGAAGGAATAAGAAAATTTTACCATCTTGAACTCCTTGACATGTAGCATCCTCCGTAATTGTAGAGAATTTGGTATCCGCACATTCGAAATTTAAAAATTCAACTATTACATCCTCTGAATCAGTACAAGAAGGAATACCTGGGTCTGTTACTGTATAAGTAAAAGTATAACTGCCAGAGGCTACTGATGTAAAATCAGCATCATTACCAGTAATCACAGCACCACTAGCATCAGTATCTGTCCAAGTTCCTCCGCCATCTTGACTTCCATCTAATAAGGTTGTTAAATCAAATGGATTATTTACTAGATTTACTTCTCCAGGGGTTCCAATATAGTTTCCAGCCGTAGGTGAAGTAGGTTCTGATATTGTAAAGACATTACTTACTACCGTACAACCAGCATCATCAATAGTTAATTGATAATCCCCTGCTAAATCCAAGCCCGATAAATCTTCAGTTCCTGGGTCTGTAAATCCTGTTGGACCAGTCCAGCTATATGTTGTTGGACCTGTATATGCTCCAGTAATCACTACATCAATAGCACCTTCTGAACCACCACAAGTCTGTATGTTTGTAATATTCGTTTCAGTAGTAGCATTATCAATATCAAATGAAGCATCTTCATTTAAAATCTGAGTTAAAACAACTTCACAATTAGTGGTAATATCAGTGACAGTAATAGTGTAGTTACTTTGAGATAATCCTGGTATTGTATATGTAGCAGTTCCTGATGCTACTAAGTCAGGTGTACCTCCATCAACACTTACTTCATAATCATTCCCCACATCAGCAACATTGATTTCAATTGCACCATCAGATGATCCACAATTAGGTTCTGTAATTGTGTTAATAGTAGCAGCAATTTCATCTACTGGATCAATAGTAAAGGTTTCTGATTCTGTACAAGCTCCTTCTTCTACAAAAACTTCATAATCTCCTGGAGTCAATAAATTGTAAGAATAGGTGTCAGAAGGGTCAGCGTCAGATCTTGATCCACTTACTTCAGTGCCTGTATTCACATCTTCTATATAATAATTATAAGGTTCAGTTCCACTAGTAACTTCAATATCAATACCCCCATTATCTACTCCACATTCTGATTGTGCATCAACAGATAGAACATTAATAGTATAAGCTACTGGGTCAATTACAGTGTAAGTATCTGTAACTTCACATGCTGTATTATCAGATGTAACAACTACTGTGTAAACTCCAGCCTCTAAATTAGATATATCTCCATCTGTGGCCCCAGTTATAATATTACTATATCCGTTCGAACTAGACCAATCAAAAGTAAAAGTATCACCTGTAAATGTACTATTAGCTGTTATTTCTAGTGACCCATCAGTTGCTCCACAACCTGAAGTAGAATTGTTAGTATCCAAAGTTACTGAAAGAGAATTTACATTTACTGTTACATCTGCTGTAGCATCTGAACATCCTGCTGAGCCTACTGTGTAGGTAAATACATAGGTTCCCGCTGCTACTCCGTTAAAGTCGGCCGTTGAGGTACTCCCATCGCCCGGCTGGCTGATCGTTACCGCTTCCGGGTTTCCTATCGCTGCCGTAAAGCTTCCAGTTAACTGAGGAGTGCCTCCCAATACATTATATAAGTTAAAGGCTCCATCATTGTTACAGGCATCCGCTGTTCCGGCTGTTCCTGCATCCGGTAAAGCACTCACTTCCACCGTTAAGATGGCCGTTGATGGGCTACACCCTGCCGCTGTTACCGTATAAGTAAAAGTATAGGTGCCTATAGCGGTCGTTAAATCTGCTTCCGCTGTCGTTCCATCACCTGATTGTGTTACTATGCCGGTCGCTGGGTTACCCACATCTTCTGTAAAAGTTCCGTTGATATCTGGTGTGCCCCCTAATGCGGAATACAAATCAAATGCATTTGCATCCTCACAGGCGTCCACTGTCGCATCCAATCCTGCATCTGGTGCCTCGCTTACAGTGATCGTTACATCTGCTGTACCATCTGGACATCCTGCTGAGCCTACTGTGTAGGTAAATACATAGGTTCCCGCTGCTACTCCGTTAAAGTCGGCCGTTGAGGTACTCCCATCGCCCGGCTGGCTGATCGTTACCGCTTCCGGGTTTCCTATCGCTGCCGTAAAGCTTCCAGTTAACTGAGGAGTGCCTCCCAATACATTATATAAGTTAAAGGCTCCGCCATTGTTACAGGCATCCGCTGTTCCGGCTGTTCCTGCATCCGGTAAAGCACTCACTTCCACCGTTAAGATGGCCGTTGATGGGCTACACCCTGCCGCTGTTACCGTATAAGTAAAAGTATAGGTGCCTATAGCGGTCGTTAAATCTGCTTCCGCTGTCGTTCCATTACCTGATTGTGTTATTATGCCGGTCGCTGGGTTTCCAGCATCTTCTGTAAAAGTTCCGTTGATATCTGGTGTGCCCCCTAATGCGGAATACAAATCAAATGCATTTGCATCCTCACAGGCGTCCACTGTCGCATCCAATCCTGCATCTGGTGCCTCGCTTACAGTGATCGTTACATCTGCTGTAGCATCTGGACATCCTGCTGAGCCTACTGTGTAGGTAAATACATAGGTTCCCGCTGCTACTCCGTTAAAGTCGGCCGTTGAGGTACTCCCATCGCCCGGCTGGCTGATCGTTACCGCTTCCGGGTTTCCTATCGCTGCCGTAAAGCTTCCAGTTAACTGAGGAGTGCCTCCCAATACATTATATAAGTTAAAGGCTCCATCATTGTTACAGGCATCCGCTGTTCCGGCTGTTCCTGCATCCGGTAAAGCACTCACTTCCACCGTTAAGATGGCCGTTGATGGGCTACACCCTGCCGCTGTTACCGTATAAGTAAAAGTATAGGTGCCTATAGCGGTCGTTAAATCTGCTTCCGCTGTCGTTCCATCACCTGATTGTGTTATTATGCCGGTCGCTGGGTTTCCAGCATCTTCTGTAAAAGTTCCATTGATATCTGGTGTACCCCCTAATGCGGAATACAAATCAAATGCATTTGCATCCTCACAGGCGTCCACTGTCGCATCCAATCCTGCATCTGGTGCCTCGCTTACCGTGATCGTTACATCTGCTGTAGCATCTGGACATCCTGCTGAGCCTACTGTGTAGGTAAATACATAGGTTCCCGCTGCTACTCCGTTAAAGTCGGCCGTTGAGGTACTCCCATCGCCCGGCTGGCTGATTGTTACTGCTTCCGGGTTTCCTATCGCTGCCGTAAAGCTTCCAGTTAACTGAGGAGTGCCTCCCAATATATTATATAAGTTAAAGGCTCCATCATTGTTACAGGCATCCGCTGTTCCGGCTGTTCCTGCATCCGGTAAAGCACTCACTTCCACCGTTAAGATGGCCGTTGATGGGCTACACCCTGCCGCTGTTACCGTATAAGTAAAAGTATAGGTGCCTATAGCGGTCGTTAAATCTGCTTCCGCTGTCGTTCCATCACCTGATTGTGTTACTATGCCGGTCGCTGGGTTACCCACATCTTCTGTAAAAGTTCCGTTGATATCTGGTGTGCCCCCTAATGCGGAATACAAATCAAATGCATTTGCATCCTCACAGGCGTCCACTGTCGCATCCAATCCTGCATCTGGTGCCTCGCTTACAGTGATCGTTACATCTGCTGTAGCATCTGGACATCCTGCTGAGCCTACTGTGTAGGTAAATACATAGGTTCCCGCTGCTACTCCGTTAAAGTCGGCCGTTGAGGTACTCCCATCGCCCGGCTGGCTGATCGTTACCGCTTCCGGGTTTCCTATCGCTGCCGTAAAGCTTCCAGTTAACTGAGGAGTGCCTCCCAATACATTATATAAGTTAAAGGCTCCATCATTGTTACAGGCATCCGCTGTTCCGGCTGTTCCTGCATCCGGTAAAGCACTCACTTCCACCGTTAAGATGGCCGTTGATGGGCTACACCCTGCCGCTGTTACCGTATAAGTAAAAGTATAGGTGCCTATAGCGGTCGTTAAATCTGCTTCCGCTGTCGTTCCATCACCTGATTGTGTTACTATGCCGGTCGCTGGGTTACCCACATCTTCTGTAAAAGTTCCGTTGATATCTGGTGTGCCCCCTAATGCGGAATACAAATCAAATGCATTTGCATCCTCACAGGCGTCCACTGTCGCATCCAATCCTGCATCTGGTGCCTCGCTTACCGTGATCGTTACATCTGCTGTAGCATCTGGACATCCTGCTGAGCCTACTGTGTAGGTAAATACATAGGTTCCCGCTGCTACTCCGTTAAAGTCGGCCGTTGAGGTACTCCCATCGCCCGGCTGGCTGATCGTTACCGCTTCCGGGTTTCCTATCGCTGCCGTAAAGCTTCCAGTTAACTGAGGAGTGCCTCCCAATACATTATATAAGTTAAAGGCTCCATCATTGTTACAGGCATCCGCTGTTCCGGCTGTTCCTGCATCCGGTAAAGCACTCACTTCCACCGTTAAGATGGCCGTTGATGGGCTACACCCTGCCGCTGTTACCGTATAAGTAAAAGTATAGGTGCCTATAGCGGTCGTTAAATCTGCTTCCGCTGTCGTTCCATCACCTGATTGTGTTATTATGCCGGTCGCTGGGTTACCCACATCTTCTGTAAAAGTTCCATTGATATCTGGTGTGCCCCCTAATGCGGAATACAAATCAAATGCATTTGCATCCTCACAGGCGTCCACTGTCGCATCCAATCCTGCATCTGGTGCCTCGCTTACCGTGATCGTTACATCTGCTGTAGCATCTGGACATCCTGCTGAGCCTACTGTGTAGGTAAATACATAGGTTCCCGCTGCTACTCCGTTAAAGTCGGCCGTTGAGGTACTCCCATCGCCCGGCTGGCTGATTGTTACCGCTTCCGGGTTTCCTATCGCTGCCGTAAAGCTTCCAGTTAACTGAGGAGTGCCTCCCAATATATTATATAAGTTAAAGGCTCCATCATTGTTACAGGCATCCGCTGTTCCGGCTGTTCCTGCATCCGGTAAAGCACTCACTTCCACCGTTAAGATGGCCGTTGATGGGCTACACCCTGCCGCTGTTACCGTATAAGTAAAAGTATAGGTGCCTATAGCGGTCGTTAAATCTGCTTCCGCTGTCGTTCCATCACCTGATTGTGTTACTATGCCGGTCGCTGGGTTTCCCACATCTTCTGTAAAAGTTCCATTGATATCTGGTGTGCCCCCTAATGCGGAATACAAATCAAATGCATTTGCATCCTCACAGGCGTCCACTGTCGCATCCAATCCTGCATCTGGTGCCTCGCTTACCGTGATCGTTACATCTGCTGTAGCATCTGGACATCCTGCTGAGCCTACTGTGTAGGTAAATACATAGGTTCCCGCTGCTACTCCGTTAAAGTCGGCCGTTGAGGTACTCCCATCGCCCGGCTGGCTGATTGTTACTGCTTCCGGGTTTCCTATCGCTGCCGTAAAGCTTCCAGTTAACTGAGGAGTGCCTCCCAATATATTATATAAGTTAAAGGCTCCATCATTGTTACAGGCATCCGCTGTTCCGGCTGTTCCTGCATCCGGTAAAGCACTCACTTCCACCGTTAAGATGGCCGTTGATGGGCTACACCCTGCCGCTGTTACCGTATAAGTAAAAGTATAGGTGCCTATAGCGGTCGTTAAATCTGCTTCCGCTGTCGTTCCATCACCTGATTGTGTTATTATGCCGGTCGCTGGGTTTCCAGCATCTTCTGTAAAAGTTCCATTGATATCTGGTGTACCCCCTAATGCGGAATACAAATCAAATGCATTTGCATCCTCACAGGCGTCCACTGTCGCATCCAATCCTGCATCTGGTGCCTCGCTTACCGTGATCGTTACATCTGCTGTAGCATCTGGACATCCTGCTGAGCCTACTGTGTAGGTAAATACATAGGTTCCCGCTGCTACTCCGTTAAAGTCGGTCGTTGAGGTACTCCCATCGCCCGGCTGGCTGATCGTTACCGCTTCCGGGTTTCCTATCGCTGCCGTAAAGCTTCCAGTTAACTGAGGAGTGCCTCCCAATATATTATATAAGTTAAAGGCTCCATCATTGTTACAGGCATCCGCTGTTCCGGCTGTTCCTGCATCCGGTAAAGCACTCACTTCCACCGTTAAGATGGCCGTTGATGGGCTACACCCTGCCGCTGTTACCGTATAAGTAAAAGTATAGGTGCCTATAGCGGTCGTTAAATCTGCTTCCGCTGTCGTTCCATCACCTGATTGTGTTATTATGCCGGTCGCTGGGTTTCCAGCATCTTCTGTAAAAGTTCCATTGATATCTGGTGTACCCCCTAATGCGGAATACAAATCAAATGCATTTGCATCCTCACAGGCGTCCACTGTCGCATCCAATCCTGCATCTGGTGCCTCGCTTACCGTGATCGTTACATCTGCTGTAGCATCTGGACATCCTGCTGAGCCTACTGTGTAGGTAAATACATAGGTTCCCGCTGCTACTCCGTTAAAGTCGGCCGTTGAGGTACTCCCATCGCCCGGCTGGCTGATCGTTACCGCTTCCGGGTTTCCTATCGCTGCCGTAAAGCTTCCAGTTAACTGAGGAGTGCCTCCCAATACATTATATAAGTTAAAGGCTCCGCCATTGTTACAGGCATCCGCTGTTCCGGCTGTTCCTGCATCCGGTAAAGCACTCACTTCCACCGTTAAGATGGCCGTTGATGGGCTACACCCTGCCGCTGTTACCGTATAAGTAAAAGTATAGGTGCCTATAGCGGTCGTTAAATCTGCTTCCGCTGTCGTTCCATCACCTGATTGTGTTACTATGCCGGTCGCTGGGTTACCCACATCTTCTGTAAAAGTTCCGTTGATATCTGGTGTGCCCCCTAATGCGGAATACAAATCAAATGCATTTGCATCCTCACAGGCGTCCACTGTCGCATCCAATCCTGCATCTGGTGCCTCGCTTACAGTGATCGTTACATCTGCTGTAGCATCTGGACATCCTGCTGAGCCTACTGTGTAGGTAAATACATAGGTTCCCGCTGCTACTCCGTTAAAGTCGGCCGTTGAGGTACTCCCATCGCCCGGCTGGCTGATCGTTACCGCTTCCGGGTTTCCTATCGCTGCCGTAAAGCTTCCAGTTAACTGAGGAGTGCCTCCCAATACATTATATAAGTTAAAGGCTCCATCATTGTTACAGGCATCCGCTGTTCCGGCTGTTCCTGCATCCGGTCCAGCAGCTACAGCTATTCCTGTGATATCTGTTGTGCATCCATTATCGTCAGTAACTGTAACATCATATGTACCAGGTGAAAGTCCAGAAATATCTTGAGTAGTCTCTGCGTTGCTCCACAAATAAGTATAAGGTGGAGTTCCTCCCGTAACATCAATATCTATTGAACCAGATCCTAAATTATCACAATCATCAACAACAGTATTAACACTTGCTATTAATTCTGCTGGTTCAGTAATTATTAAACCAGTAACCAATTTTGGGAAAGCACTAGCATCATCACTTACTCTAACCCTATAAGAATTAGATCCTCCTGCAGCAGCTATTAAGTCAGGATTATCATTTGCCTTAATCCCAAAACCTGGAAATGGCGGAGTATAACTAACAGAACCATCTGACAAACTTATATTATCATTCAATTCAATTGAATTATCAGATGTACCAGTAATAGTTGCGATTGCTATTTCACTACTTCCATCCCATATAAAAAATTCGACTGTGTAAGGTGGTGTACCAGAAGAAATATTCAAAGTAATTTCACCATCAACTCCATCAAAACAGCTTACATCTTGAGTCACAGATGCATTTATAGTTAATTGAGCATTTGCTATTTGCGGAGAAATGGCAGATAATAACCCAAAAAATAAAATAAATATTGCCTTGTAAATCTTTCCCATACTTATAATTTTAATCCTGATAGTTGCCTTGTTTCGCAAAGCATGTTAGAATCTGAAAATTTTACTATAATTTTATAAACCTTACCCTTTTCTACATCAGAAAATTCAATTTCTGAATTTCCACTTCCTATCTTCTTCTCTTGAGAAAAATATTCACCTTCTTGAATATAAAATAACTCAGCAGTAAAAGAACCAGCTGTTTCGACATCTATAAGAAAACTAGTTTCTCTAATTTCTTTCATTTCAAGCTTTGAATCACATGATTTAAAATCAAAACTTGAGAGACCGATTACGGTCAAGAGACAAAAACAGAGTTTCAATATTTGAATATTCATTTCGGATTAGTTTAAAATCAAAAATACAAAAGTGTAATATTAATAATCTACAAATCTACGGTCTTTTGGTACATATCACATAAATTCGCATAAAGAAAAACATAATTAATTGAATTTACATACATACGGAACAATTTTCTTATTCGGATTTTATAGCAATTCAAATATAAGTGATTCAGTTTTCTAAACAATAAAAAACAAGTAAAACTTTAAGTACATTAACCTAACTTTCTATCAAACAGTAATTTATATCGATAATTAGAATTTTTACAAATACGGATTATCGTGGTTTCCACATAGGATAAAAGTCTTGATTTTGTATCTTTGCAGAAAATCGAAGAATTTTAAATAAAAATAATAATATGGCTTTTGATATAGACATGATTAAAGCTGTTTATGCTGGAATGAGTGAAAAGATCGCTGCAGCTAAACAGGTAGTCAACAAACCTTTAACCTTATCTGAAAAAATACTTTATTCTCATTTGTGGGATGGTAATGCTAAAAACGCATTTCAGAGAGGTAAATCTTACGTAGATTTTGCTCCTGATAGAGTCGCTATGCAGGATGCAACTGCACAAATGGCACTTTTACAATTTATGCAAGCTGGAAGAGATCAAGCTGCCGTACCTTCTACAGTACATTGCGATCACTTAATCTTAGCTAAAGAAGGTGCTAAAGAAGATTTAAGAAGCTCATTAACTGCTTCAGGTGAGGTTTTTAATTTCTTGGAATCGGTTTCTAACAAATATGGAATTGGCTTCTGGAAGCCAGGTGCAGGTATTATTCACCAAGTAGTTTTAGAAAATTATGCATTCCCTGGTGGAATGATGATAGGAACCGATTCCCATACTGTAAATGCTGGTGGTTTAGGAATGGTAGCCATTGGTGTTGGTGGAGCTGATGCTGTAGATGTTATGGCCGGAATGCCTTGGGAATTGAAATTCCCTAAATTAATCGGTGTGAAGTTGACCGGAAAATTAAACGGTTGGACTTCTGCCAAAGATGTTATATTAAAAGTTGCCGGAATCTTAACTGTAAAAGGTGGAACAGGTTCAATAGTAGAATATTTTGGCCCTGGTGCACAATCACTTTCTGCAACTGGTAAAGGAACAATCTGTAATATGGGTGCTGAAATTGGTGCTACTACCTCTACTTTCGGTTATGATGATGCTATGGAGCGTTATTTAAGATCAACTGATAGAAATGATGTTGCAGATGCAGCAAATGAAGTTCGTGAGCACCTAACAGGTGATGATGAGGTTTATGCTAACCCTGAGCAACATTTCGACCAAGTAATTGAAATTGACTTATCAACTTTAGAGCCACATGTAAATCTGTCCGATTCACGCCTGATAGAGCTACTCCAATTTCTCAATTAAAAGCTGAGGCTGAGAAAAATGGATGGCCAACTAAAGTTGAATGGGGATTGATTGGTTCTTGTACCAACTCTTCTTACGAAGATTTATCAAGAGCTTCTTCTATTGCCAAACAAGCTGTTGAAAAAGGCTTGAAAACAAAATCTGAATTTGGTATCAATCCGGGTTCTGAGCAAGTAAGATTTACTGCTGACCGTGATGGTCTTTTGAAAATATTTGAAGATTTAGACGCAACTATTTTCACCAATGCTTGCGGCCCTTGTATCGGACAATGGTCAAGAACTGGTGCTGATAAAGGCGAGAAAAACACTATAGTTCACTCTTTTAACAGAAACTTCTCTAAAAGAGCTGATGGAAACCCTAACACTCACGCATTTGTAACTTCACCAGAAATGGTGGCTGCAATTGCAATAAGCGGTGATTTAGGATTTAATCCTTTAACTGACACTTTAACAAATGAAAAAGGAGAGCAGGTAAAATTAGATCCTCCTTTTGGAGCCGAATTACCTGATGCTGGTTTCGCAGTTGAAGATAATGGATATCAAGAGCCTGCCAAAGATGGTAGCACTGTAGAAGTAAAAGTTGCTCCTGATTCTAAAAGATTACAATTATTAGAAGGTTTTGATGCTTGGGATGGTCAAAATATCACAGGTGCCAAATTACTTATCAAAGCATTAGGTAAATGTACAACTGACCATATTTCTATGGCTGGTCCTTGGTTGAGGTTCAGAGGTCACTTAGATAATATTTCTGACAACTGCTTGATTGGTGCGGTAAATGCCTTCAATGAAGAAACTAATAAAGTTAAAAGTCAGATCACTGGAGAATACGGAGCTGTTCCTGCTACTCAAAGAGAGTATAAAGCGAAAGGAATTCCGACAATAGTGGTTGGAGACCATAATTATGGAGAAGGTTCTTCAAGAGAGCATGCTGCCATGGAGCCTAGACATTTAGGTGTTAAAGCTGTTTTGGTTAAATCTTTCGCTCGTATTCATGAAACTAATTTGAAGAAGCAAGGGATGTTGGGATTAACTTTTGTTGATGAAGCTGATTACGATAAAGTGCAGGAGGATGATACTATTAACTTCCTAGACCTTGATCAGTTCGCTCCTGATAAGCCACTTACAATCGAATTTGTTCACGCAGATGGCAGCAAAGATGTTATAAAGGCAAACCATACTTATAATGATGCTCAAATTGAGTGGTTTAAAGCAGGTTCTGCATTGAATAAAATCAAAGAAGAAGCGAAAGCTAGAGGTTAATATTAAGATTATAGAATCAAGAATCAAGAATCTAGATTCAAGAGTCAGATTAAAAGGAGTTTTCATTTGAAAGCTCCTTTTTTATGCTCTATTATTTCCTGTTTTCCTCGCTGGGACACCTTAGATATTCAAATAATAAATATTTTAGTCAAATAGTCTAAAAATATCCAAAAACAAGTTAAACGAAGTTAAATAAGGGTATAATATGATAGAATCTATTTGCTTAGTTCATTAATGGCTAACTCCCCAACTTTCGCTTTAGCGAAAAAGCGGGCTGGAGGGTTCCCGAAAGCTTTCGGGAGGCGGGCAGGCGTTGGCATTTGCGGGAAGAAGCATCATTTTACCTAGTCCCGATAGGTATCGGGATTGCCAGCCAATAGCTGGTCAGCCTCTGGCCGACATACTTTTTCATCAATGGAAAAAGTATGAATGGTAAAGCTAGCATTATTATGCAAAAATCAGCAGTATTATGCTTAATTCTGCTTTCTGGGACACTATAAAATATAGAAAAAGTGCTCTTAAACCAACAAAAAGCAGTACTACAATTTTACCGAGGAAAACAGGAGATTATAGAGTCAAGAATCTAGATTCAAGAGTCAAGAGTCAGGTTAAAAAAAGTTTTCATTTGAAAGCTCCTTTTTATGTCCCATTATTTATACTCAATCCATATTTAGAGGAAATCTAATTTCAGATTATCATTCAACCCAACTTTATTAGATAATATTATGTATAATGCATACAATTGAAAAAGAAATAAACATGAAGGATTTAATAACACCTAATAGATCATTAGCGATAGAAACAGAAAAGAAACTAAATCAGCAGATTGAAATGGAAGGCAAATCATCTGCCTACTATTTATCCATGGCTTCCTGGTGTGAAACCAAAGGATATGTGAACTCAGCCAAATTCTTATACGACCATTCAGATGAAGAAAGAGGTCATATGTTGAAATTATTCAGCTACATCAACGAAGCTGGTGGACATGCAAGGCAACCTGCTATCAGTGAAATCAGACATGAATTTAACAGCTTGAGAGAAGTATTCGAGCTGATTTTAGAACATGAAATTAAAGTAACCAAATCTATTCATGAATTGGTAGATCATTGTTTCAGCACTAAAGATTTCACTACTTTCAATTTCTTGCAGTGGTTTGTTACCGAACAGAGAGAAGAAGAAACCATCTCAAGAAGAGCATTAGAAATATTCGATATCATAGGTGAAGAAGGTATGGGATTATGGCATATCGATATTGAATTAGGGAAATTGCATGGAATAGATACTGTCGAAGAGTAATTCTAGTTTCAGTTTTATTTATAAGCCCTCATGATTAATAATTGTGAGGGTTTTTATTTACCCATCCACCCCAACATATCCCCCATCAAATTTTCAAAATCCACATCATGATGGATTTCGTGTTTGGATTTTGGATAGCTTTTGAAGGTGAATAAGTTGCTGTCTTTGGCAAATTCAGCTGTTGCATCATGGGAAATGATCTTATCTAGCTGTCCGTGGGCTAAAAATACTTTGTGCTTAAATTTATGGGTATTATGAATTAGGTACTCCCCCCCTTTTGTGATGGAAGTAAATAGTTTAGCTGAAACTTTATCATGGATTAAAGGATCATTTTCGTATTTTTCAACCTCCTCTTTTATGCTGGAAATATCCTTGGCTTTTAGTCCAGATGGCTGTATTAAACTTGGAATAATATCCGCAACCCAATTCCCTAAATTCACTTTCCATTTTGGTGGATCAAAAGCCAATTTAATCCACGGTGAAGTCGCTATACCTGCAGTGATTTCATCTGATTGATCTTTTGCCAAATAATTCAAGACTATATTCCCTCCCATGCTGTGTCCATAAAGATATAATTCAGCATTCAAATAATCTACCCTGACATATCGAATAAAATACTCTATATCGGTTAATAACTGCTCCATACTTGGGGCATGTCCTTTTTTGCCTTCTGAATTGCCATGACCTCTTAAAGTTAGGGCAATAACAGAAATTCCTTTTTCATTGAAATATTCTGCTACCTTTTGAAATCTTCCAGCATGCTCTCCAAGACCATGAACTATCAAAACAATCTTCTCAGGATTTTCAGATTGTATATATTTTTGAACTTCTAATGATAAATTATCTGAAGTTTTGAAATGTGAGATTTTCTTATCCATAAAGGAATTTAATTTAATACGATATAAATAAATGCTGCAAAGGCTGCTCCGCTTAAAGGACCAATTATTGGGATCCAGCTATAAGCCCAATCGCTACTACCTTTACCTTTAATGGGTAAAATTTGATGCATTATTCTAGTGAAGTCCCGAGCTGGGTTTATAGCATAACCTGTAGTTCCTCCCAAGGCCAAACCAATCACCCATACTAAAATGGCAACAGGTAAAGCTCCCAAATCACCCAAACCAATTGGAGTGCCATTTGTATCCATCAATTGAGGCGGGGTAGAAAACAGAATAACTATAATGAGAACAAATGTTCCGATAAACTCAGAGATGAAATTCGTCTTTACGTCTCGAATGGCTGGAGCAGTGGCAAATGGAGCAAATAACAAGCCTTGATCATCTGTAGCTTCAAAATGCCTTTGATAAATTAGCCAAGCACAAAAAGAACCGAATGCTGCTCCTAAAATCTGAGCTGGAATATAAATCCACAAAAGATTCCAGGCGAAATCACCTGTCATTGCTAGTGCTAAACTTACTGCTGGATTTATGTGAGCTCCACTATGACTAACCTGCGACTACTACCGCTATAAAAACTCCAAAAGCCCAAGCAGTAGTTATTACGATCCATCCCGATTGTGTACCCTTAGTTTTGGGTAAAACTACATTGGCGACAACCCCAGAGCCCATTAATATTAATAAAAATGTACCTAAAAATTCTGCTACAAAATAGTTCATCTGTTTTTATGATTCTAACCAATCTTGGCTGCGGTCAACAGCCTTATGCCAAAAATGCAATAATTTTTTAACTTCTTCTTTATCCATTTCAGGATTATAGGATTGTTCTGCTTCCCAAAGGGATTGCAAGGCGTCCATATCTTTCCAATAACCTACTGCCAAACCTGCTAAAAAGGCTGCTCCCACCGCAGTCGTCTCGGTTATTTTTGGACGCGTAATGGTGCAATCCACCAAATCAGATTGGAATTGCATAAGAAAATTATTTTCGGAAGCTCCACCATCTACTCTCATTTCCTGTGTTTTATGTCCTGCATCTTTTTCCATGGCAGCCAAAACATCATTTACCTGATAGGCAATAGCTTCCAAAGCAGCCCGTGCCATGTGTGCTTTTGTAGTTCCTCGGGTAATTCCAAAAAATGTACCTCTAGCATCCTGATTCCAGTAAGGCGCACCTAATCCTGTTAAAGCCGGTACGAAATAAACGCCTTCATTATCTTTCAATGAAGTGGCCAAGGCTTCTGATTCACTTGCTTTGCGGAAAAGCTCCAAACCATCTCTCAACCATTGAATGGCTGCTCCTCCTATAAAAACACTGCCTTCTAATGCATATTGAACCTTATCTCCTATTTGCCAGGCAACAGTAGTCAGTAATTTATTATTGGATTTAACGGGTTCATCTCCTGTATTCATCACCAAAAAGCAACCCGTTCCATAAGTGGTTTTCGCCATTCCTTTTTCAGAGCAAAGCTGCCCGAAAAGTGCGGCTTGCTGATCTCCCGCTATTCCTGCAATAGGGATTTTATGAGAAAATAAATCGCCAGCCGTGGTGCAATAAACTTCGCTGCTTGACTTTACTTCAGGCAACATAGACTCAGGAATCTCAAACAACTCAAGTAGCTCTTTATCCCACTTTTTCTCGTGGATATTAAAAATCATGGTTCGGCTGGCATTGGTGATATCTGTGAAATGATGTTTGCCAGAAGTCAATTTATAAACCAACCAACTATCCACAGTCCCAAAACATAATTCTCCATTTTCGGCTTTAGCCCTTGCTCCGTCTACATTATCTAAAATCCATTTAATTTTAGTGGCAGAAAAATAAGCATCTATAATCAGGCCTGTTTTATCATTGATCTTTTCAGATAAGCCCTTCTTTTTTAGTTCATTGCAATAATTTGCAGTTCGTCTGTCTTGCCAGACAATGGCTTTATGAATAGGCTTTCCAGTATTTCTATCCCAAACTATGGTGGTTTCTCTTTGATTGGTTATCCCAATTCCTGCAATTTGAGTGGGTGTAATATTGGCCTTGGTGATGGCTTCTGTGGCAACTGAAGCTTGAGAAGTCCAGATTTCGTTTGCATCATGTTCTACCCAGCCTGATTGCGGGAAAAACTGTTCAAATTCTTTTTGGGCAACCGCTACTATCTCGGCTTTTTCATTGAATAAAATTGCTCTTGAGCTGGTTGTTCCCTGGTCGAGGGATAAAATATATTGAGGTTTTTCCATAGTATTTATTGTAGTTTATAAAAATAAAACTTCTACTCTTAATTCAAACAGTGATATTTTAGTTATTCTCTTTGAGCAGATATTTTACCTATTTTAAAATCATTGAATATCCAGTTTTCCTTCCTTTCTTTTTGCTTGAACAAAAAGAAACAAAAATTCAAGAAAGTTTAATGTCAGCCAGAGGCTGACCAGACTTTGGCTGGCTTCCACCCTCAATGCCCTCGCTGGCTTGTCTGCAAAAGCAGGCTTGCCTGAACAAGCTGGCCCGCTAAACTTTCCTCCCTCCCGCTTTTCCGAGTTCCTCGGAAGTGGTCGTGCTATTTCTTTTGCTACTAATTAGCGATATATCTATTTTCTACTATCAAATAAAGTTCTCAAGCACAGGGCTCACCAATCTAGGACAGGAAAACTTCGTAAGCTTTCTCAAATTGTATTCTTAATAATTGTCAAATAAACCACTTTAAGATTCAATCAAATATCGCATTGCCAATTTATTAAAATCTTTCAATTGCTTTTCAATCCATGCTACTTCTTTTCCTAATTCTTTTGCCATTACCTCTGCTACTTTAGGTGCCATATCCATACTAGCTTGAGCATCTAAAAAAAGTATTCTGATCCTTCTAGCTAACACATCCTCCACCTTCATGGCCATTTCATTTCGACAGGCAAAAATCACTTCTGCTTGTGTGTAGGGATATTTGGGATGCAAAGGCTCATTCCATTCTGAATTTTCATCCTGCAACTTTTTTATGGCGATTCTGTCGGCCCATAAACCCCTAAATAATCGATGGACTTTTCATTAGAATAGCCATGAATTTTTACATCTGCTGAGGTACTATCCTTAAGCTTTTCACCCGTTATTTTGGTAAAATACTCCACTGTATCCTCTCCCATTTTACGGAAAGTAGTCCATTTTCCACCCGTCAGCGTTATTAAATTACTATCCGATACAATGACTTTATGGCTTCGAGAAATCTCTTTCGTTTTTTCACTTTCATCTGTTGGAGCCGCAAGTGGCCTTAGACCTGCATAAACGGAAAGCACATCACTTCTTTGAGGCTTTTTGGTCAAGTACTCTTGTGCAGTTGCTAAAACAAAGTCAATCTCTTTTTCTAATGCAGCGGGTTCCAATTTTGGTTTTTTACGCATAGTATCAGTAGTACCCACCACTATTTTATCATGCCAAGGCACCGCAAATAAAACTCTACCATCACTGGTTTCTGGGATCATTAGGGCATCTTTCCCAGATAAAAACGAACGATCTAAAACCAAATGAATGCCCTGACTTGGTCGGATCATTTTCTTGGCTTTAGGATTATCTAATTGCAATATCTTATCAGCAAAAACCCCAGTAGCATTGACTACCATCTTTGCTTTAATGTCATAACTATTTTTTGAAAACTGGTCTTTGACAGAAAGTCCGGTGATTTTACCTTCGCTGTTTTTATTGAGCTGATTTACTTTGAAATAGTTCAGAATAGCTACTCCTTTTTCATCGCAGGTTTGTGCAATATTCAATGCCAATCGAGCATCATCAAATTGCCCATCATGATAAACCACACCACCTTTTAGGCCTTCTTGCTTGATGGTAGGTAAACGTTCGATGGTTTTTTTCTTTGAGATAAAAGTAGACTTTCCCAAGCTTAATTTACCTGCCATCCAATCGTACATCTTTAAACCAACAGTATATTTCAAACGATCGAAAAAAGTATAAATAGGAATTACAAAAGATTGGTTATGTGCTAAATGAGGAGCATTTTTCAATAATCTACCTCTCTCTTTTAAAGCTTCCAAAACTAAGAAAACATCTCCTTGCGCTAAATATCGAACTCCACCATGAACTAGCTTCGTACTTCTACTGCTTGTCCCCTTGGCAAAATCAGATTTTTCAAACAACGCAACACTCAATCCTCTGGAAACAGCATCTAAAGCAACACCAAGTCCGGAAGAACCTCCTCCTATCACAGCAATATCCCAAACCTTATCCGCATCTGAAATTTGCTTTATGTTTTCTTTTCTATTCATTTTGTTTCGTTTGATTCAAATATAACACTAAAAGAAACATATCAAAAGAATAAAATTACTTTTCCTTTCTTTTTGTTTGCTTTTAGTTTCTTTTTATGACTTTTAATTCTATTTTTGAATCATATGACAATCGCAGAAAGACATAAATTTATATTAGACCAACTTCAGCAAGAGGGCTTTGTTAGTGTTAGCGATTTAAGTGATTCACTAGAAGTCACTAAAGTAACGATAAGAAAAGACTTAAAGCTTTTGGAAGACAAAGGTTTGCTTTATCGTTCACATGGAAGCGCTACATTAGTTTCGCCCTATGTAAACGAAAAGCCCGTTGATGAAAAGGAATTGGTGAATGTTGAAGAAAAACAGGCGATTGCTAAAACTGCAGTTGAATCCCTGAGAATGCATGAAGCCATTATTATTGGCTCTGGAACTACGGTTGGAGCATTTGCTCAAGCTATCCCCAGAAACTCTAATCTTACAGTATTAACTTCCGCTATGAATGTGACCATGGCATTATTGGACTGCAAGGATATTGAAATCGTACAATTAGGAGGCGTAGTGAGAAAAGGCAGTTCATCAGTTGTGGGGCATTATGCCGAAGAAATGATGCAAAGTTTTGCTTGTAGCAAATTGTATTTAAGTGTAGATGGCATCAGTTTGGAACATGGCTTTACTACTTCCAATATGATGGAAGCGCATTTGAATGCAAAAATGATTGAATCCGTTCAAAAAACGATTGTTTTGGCAGATGCCAGTAAGTTTGGTAAAAAAGGATTTGGTAAAATTTGTGATCTAGAGGATGTGGATCAAATTATTACAAATAAAAGTGCTTCTAAACAATTTATTACTACATTAGAGTCAAAAGGGATTGAGGTTATTTTAGTATAATAATTGTTGTTTATCTGATTCAATATTATTAACCTAAAACACCTCCATAGTTATTAATAATCCTATATTTGCATAGCATAATAAAAATTCAAAATACCTTTGAAAAGAATCTTCATCATACTATTTCTATTCATCTTAATTTTAGCAAGCGGATACGGAATCTATTACTATTGGGATAAACAAAAAAGCTTAGATGCCTGGTCTCTAGTACCCGAAAACACCTTTTTAGTTTACGAAAATAAAAACCTCGTAAGTGCCTGGAACAACATACAAGAAAACCCCATTTGGGAAGATCTTCAAAATATTGAATATTTTGCCTCTCTAAAAGAAAATTTTGAAGCTTTAGATAGTTTATCCGGAAATAGCGGAATGTTGGATGAAGTTTTTAGGAACAATCAATTACTGATTGGGATGTCTGTGATTTCCAATGATGATTTCGATTTTGTGTTCTATCAAACTTTAAAAAACACAGAACAGATTGAAGTTATTAAGAAAATAGAATCAAAATTTAATGAATTTGAAAAATCTGAAAGGGTCTATAATAAAAATACCATTTATGAATTAAAAAGCAAAGAGAATGAAAAAACCTTTAGCTATGTCCTTTTAAGAGGGAATTTTGTAGGTAGTTTTTCACCGGTACTGGTAGAGGATGTTATCAGAAATCTGGAAAAAGATGAGGACAATTTCAAAGAAAGCATAAACGAGGTATTCAAAATCGCTAATTTCCAAGATGATTTAGGCAACCTTTACATCAATTTTGATAGGCTTGATAAAATTATAAAAGTATTTACTAGATCAAATCAAAATACTCTATTTGATATTCTTTCACGATTTTCAGAAGGTGCATTTTTAGATTTATTTATAGATAATAACGATTTATACCTAAACGGCTTCACTTTTCCGCATGATTCTGTCAGTTATCTTAATACCTACAGCAATCAGCAGGGCGGGGATGTCACTTTGGAAAATTATTTCCCTTCGAAAACAGCTTTAGTGTTGCACGAAAGATTTAATGACGCTAAGGCTTTCCAAGATGAAAAATTTAAGTTTTGGAGCAATATTGACAGTGAATTTGGTCAGAAAAGAAATCTCATTGCAGAGCAATATGATACTGATTTCAGGGAATTCCATCAATTTATGGCTGGTGAAAATGCACAAGCTGTTTTAAATAGCAACCAAAATTTAAAAGAAAATAAAAAGCTTATTTTCATCAAAATGAATGATAAAAATGAAGGCTTGAATAAATTTAACAAACTTGCTGAAGAGGCTGCAAAACAAAACCAAGATACGCTCTATTATGAATTCTATGCAGAGAATGAAATTAGGGAGTTGGTCATAGATGAATTCCCCTATTTCTTATTGGGTAAAAATTTCAAAGGGTTTTCGCACACTTTTTTCACCTCCATTGATGATGTGATGATTATCAGCAATGACATCCAATCATTAAAGGAATTAATTTTGGATATGGAAACTGAAAATACATGGGGAAAATCCATAAAAGAGAATCAGTTTATTGAAACTACCCTTCAGGAATCAAACTTAAATGTATTTATTAATTTACCTCAAGCCTGGTCATTATTGCTGAATAATCTAAATGACAAATGGAGAAATAATTTTACTCAAAACGAATTTCCAATCAAAAACTTTGACATGCTGGCCATTCAGTTCAGTCATGAAAACGACCGTTATTACAGTAATGTGGAAATCTTACATTCTGATAATAGAGTAAATAATGAAATGAAATATTTCGATGAGGTAATGCAAGTTGAAATAGACGCACCTATCATCAGTAAACCCTATGTGGTCAAAAACCATAATACAGGCCAATTTGAAACCCTAGTGCAGGATTCTGCTTTTAACCTTCATCTGATTTCAACCAATGGTGATGTTATTTGGACAGAACCATTAGAGGCTCCAATCATAGGTGATGTATTCCAAATGGATTATTATCAAAACAACAAATTGCAATATGCTTTCGCTACAACTGAAAAAGTATTCCTATTGGATAGAAATGGTATTGCATTAGAGTATTTCCCTAAGGCTTATGGTGACCAGAACATTGAAAATCAATATTTTAATATAATTGATTATGATAAAAGCAAAACCTACCGCTTGCTAATTGCTAAGGAAAATGGAGATATTTATTTAACTAGTAAATATGGTGATATGCTTGGCGATTGGAAACCTTTGAAAATGCGTGATAAAATTGCTGCCATGCCTGAACATATCAGAATTAGAAGTAAGGATTTTATGGTGGTTCTTCAGGAAAATGGAACTGTAAAAGTCATGAGTAGAAATGGCGAAATGAAGCCAAATTTCCCAATTAACATCAATGATAGATTATCTGACAATTTATTCTTCGAAATTGGAAATAGCTTTGAGACAAGCTATTTAGTGACTATTACCAATGGTGGCGCAATAGTCAAAACCAGCTTTACAGGGCAGATAAAGGAAAAGGAACAACTTTATATGCCAAATAAAGAAACCTTATTCAAAATTGTTAAGAATGCTAGTGAAAGAAGCTATATACTAGCTAGGCAAGACCTTAGCAGAGTAAGTTTATTAAAGCCTTCTGGAGAAATGATGTTTGAAAAGGATTACATCAATCAAGATGAAATGGAAATCCAATATTACGAACTAGCTCCTAATAAAGAAATCATTGCTGTAACTGATAAAAAACAAGCTTTCACTTATCTTTACACTAGTGAAGGTAAATTAATCAATCAGCAACCAATAGAAAGCATTGACGAAATAGCTATGATTTATTATAATAAAGATAATGAAGTCCATGTCTATAAGTGTCATGAAAACACCTTCAGTATACTAAAATTTAATATTTAAGAATGAGATATTTTTTAATTTTATTCATATTTTTTACTCATAGTGTTATTAGTCAAAATGAAGATACTGAGCCATTGTCTCCCAATAGCCTAGAATCTCCAAAATCTACCGTAAACATCTTTCTTAAAAACCTTCAAGAAGATGATTTTCATCCTGAAGTTGCAGCAAAAACACTTAATCCAAAATTTGTAAAAGGAAAAGACTCAGAACAAATCATCACTCAGTTAAAGCAAATTTTAGATGGCGCAGGAGTATTAATTGATATAGATGAAATTCCTGACAACCCCAATTATGCGGATTCAACTGATCAAAAAAGATACTATTTATCAGAATTCGAGTTCCCAGAAATCTACCTTGAAAGAAGTAATGGCAAATGGTATTTCAGTAAAAAGACCATTAATACGACACCAGAATTACATCAACAAGTTTATCCATTCGGTACTGATAAACTAATGAATATTTTGCCCAAAATGGGTACTCAAAAAATCTTAGGACTGCATGCCTGGCAATACTTCAGTATTTTAATCCTAATAATAATCTGCGTATTAATTCATAAAATATTAAGCTGGTTTTTTGATTGGTTAATTTATCAATTATTGAAAAATAAGGGCTATGGAAATATTGCACATGAATACATTATGCCCGTTGCAAGACCATTTAGTCTGTTAATTATAGTAGGAATTCTAGTGATTTTAGTTCCTGTACTACAATTACCGATTACATTTAATCATTACTTTATATTATTATTAAGAGCCTTGATGCCACTTTTTGGTACCATGATGGCTTACAAATTGGTAGATATCCTGGGTGAATATTTGATGAAAAAAGCCGCCCAGACGGAAACCACAATGGATGACCAGATTGTACCTATTCTCAAAAGGGTATTAAAGATTTTCGTCATTATAATTGGTTTCCTTTACATCCTCAACAATTTAAGATTTGATATTACCGCACTCCTGGCTGGTATTTCAATTGGTGGTTTGGCTTTTGCTTTGGCAGCTCAGGATACTATCAAAAACTTCTTTGGTTCTTTGATGATTTTATTTGATAAACCATTTCAAATTGGAGACTGGGTAACCGCTGGCGATATTGATGGAACTGTAGAAGAAGTAGGTTTTCGTTCAACAAGAGTCAGAACATTCAGAAACTCATTGATTACAGTGCCTAATGGCAAATTAGCAGATATGGCAGTGGACAATCATGGTTTAAGAAAATACAGAAGATTCTACACCACTATTACCATCACTTATGATACACCCACACATATAATCGAATCCTTTACTGATGGTTTGAAGAAAATAGTAGAAGAACATCCCAAAACATGGAAGGATTTTTACCATATCTATTTCAATAACATGTCTGCTTACTCTTTGGATATCATGTTCTATGTATTTTTAGACGTTCCTACATGGGGAGAGGAATTAAAATACAAGGAAGAGATTTTGTTGAGTATAATGAAATTGGCAAAACAACTGGGTGTCAATTTTGCTTTCCCTACGCAAACGTTGCATATGGAAAACTTCCCAGGACAGCCCTCGTTATCTCCAGAATATCAGGAAAAGCATCAGGTGTCAGAAAAGTTGAAAAACTTTTTTCCACCGTCAAATCCGAAATAAATTCTAATTTTAAATCAAAAGTTAAAAAGAGAAATTTATGAGCAAGTCTAATAAATACAGATTCGGCACTAAAGCCATACATGCTGGTGTTGAGCCTGACTCAGCTACTGGAGCCATCATGACTCCTATTTATCAGACCTCTACTTATGTTCAATCATCTCCAGGAGAGCATAAGGGTTATGATTATAGTCGTTCTCAAAACCCAACAAGATATGCTTTGGAAAAAAGCATTGCGGCTCTAGAGAATGCTGATTATGGACACTGCTTTGCGTCCGGACTGGCTGCAATAGATGCTGTTATCAAAACATTAAAACCAGGTGATGAAGTAATCAGCACCAATGACCTTTATGGTGGAACTTACAGAATCTTTACTCAAATATTTCAAGATTTCGGAATTCATTTCCATTTCATTGATATGTCTGAAGCTTCAAATATCGAGAAACATATCACAGAAAAAACTAAACTGATTTGGGTAGAAACTCCAACCAACCCAATGATGAATATCATTGATATAAAATCGGTTTCAGATATCGCAAAGAAACACAATATATTATCTTGTGTAGACAATACTTTTTCTACTCCTTATCTACAAAACCCATTAGATTTAGGTGCTGACATAGTGATGCATTCCTTGACAAAGTATATTGCTGGGCATTCAGATGTAATTATGGGTGCATTGGCTACAAATAATAAAGAATTATCTGAGAAATTAGCCTTCATTCAAAAGGCCAGTGGCGCTGTACCAGGCCCACAAGATTGTTTCTTGGTTTTAAGAGGCATCAAAACTTTACATCTCAGAATGCAAAGGCATTGTGAGAATGGCGCAGGGGTTGCTAACTTTTTAAAATCTCATCCTAAAGTGGACAAAGTGTTTTGGCCAGGTTTCAAAACACATCCCAATCATGATATTGCTAGCAAACAAATGCATGACTTTGGAGGTATGATTTCTTTTAGCTTGAAAGAAAATACTCAGAATGCAGCTTCAGAAATCTTAAAGAAATTTGAATTATTTAGTTTAGCCGAATCATTAGGTGGAGTTGAATCCTTGAGTGGACATCCTGCAACGATGACCCATGCCAGCATACCGAAAGCAGAGCGAGATAAAATAGGCTTATCAGATTCTTTAATTCGATTGAGCGTGGGAGTTGAAGATTTAGAGGATTTAATTCAAGATTTAAAGCAAGCATTATCTTAAACTGAAATGAAGCTAAAGCGCTACAGAAGCAAAAGAAAATATGAACCCATTTTACCAGGGCCGCGAGAATGGCCTGTGGTACGATTAAGTCGTAATAAAAAAGAATTCCTAAAAGAAGTAATTGAAGAGGCTTATGAGCGCATCAAAAGCAATACAAGAAATAAAACAGCTCTAATTGAGGAGCTAGAAACTACTTTATACAAGGAAAAAGCCAGAATTAGACAAACTCCTTGGAAAGTTGACCCCGATGATGAACATCAATTTTGGGGAAAAGTGAAAGATGAACTCCTCGAAATTTCTCAGCAGAAAGCAAAAGATGAAGATAAAGCTAACAACATTCTTCGTAGCATAATTGACCGTTATGCTCATGAAATTGCAGGGAATTTTAATACCAGCCATTACAGATTTGCACGGGGTGTGGCAACTTTTGGCTTTAACAGATTACTAAATGCCGCAAGGATAAAAAAATTAGGTGGGTTTTGGAGCAACGAGCTCACCATGAATGATAAAATCCAAATTAATGGAGAAGTTGAAAGACTCAGAACCTTAGCCAAAAAGGGAACAGTAGTGATTGTCCCTACTCATTCCAGTAATTTGGACTCGATTTTAATTGGATGGGTTATTTATACTTTAGGCCTTCCTCCTGTTATTTATGGTGCTGGACTTAATCTATTCAATATTAGCATCATATCTTATTTCATGAATAGTTTAGGTGCTTATAAGGTAGACAGGCGTAAAAAGAACATGATTTATCTTGAAACCTTGAAAGCCTATTCTGCACTGGCATTGAAAAAAGGATGTCAAAGTTTATTCTTCCCAGGCGGAACCCGCTCCAGAGATGGAAGAGTGGAGAAAGAACTAAAATTAGGACTTCTTGGAACTGCCATTGAAGCACAAAGAGCGAATTATCAAGAACATGGTAAAGAAGCAGAGAAGGTATTCATTGTACCGGTCAGCTTGAATTATCATTTTGTTTTAGAAGCTCCTAGTCTTATCCGACAATATCTGGAAAAAAGAGGTCAAGAACGCTATTATGTAGAAAATGATGAGTTTTCATCCTCCTATAAAATTATAACTTTCCTATTCAAATTCTTCACGAAAGGCTCCGATATTTCTGTTTCAATAGGTGAAGCAATGGATATCTTAGGAAATAAAGTAGATGAGGAAGGAAGAAGCTTTGATTCCAAAGGAAGGCAGATTGAACCGCAAGATTATTTCATTTTTCAAGATAAAATTACGGTCAATAAACAAAGAGAAGCTGAGTATACACGAATGCTTTCCAAAAAGATTGTGGAGCAATACAGCAAAATAGCGCGTGTTTTCTCTAGTCATTTGATTGCATTTGTTGCTTTTGAAATCATTAATAAGCATAATAAAAAACTAGACTTGTTTTCTTTATTACGCTTACCTGAAGAGGACTTGGTGATTAATTATGGTGAGTTTAGAAGTACATGCCAGAGAATAAAAAATAAAATTGATGAGCGGATTAAAGAAGGTCGAATGTCACAGGCCGAACACATGGAGGACACTATTGATAACATCATCGAACATGGTTTAATAAATTTAGGAATGTATCATTCTAAAAGACCTTTAATCAAGACAAAGGAAGGGGACATAACCACAATGGATATGAATCTTCTATATTTTTACAGAAACAGATTAGACGGATATGGGCTCGAAAAACACATTTGATAAACCTATAGGGGTTGTTGGTGCGGGTAGTTTCGGACTATCAGTAGCTAATCTTTTAGCTGAAAATTCAGAGGTTTTACTTTATGCCAGAAATCCTGAGGCACTTGAAAGCATCAATAAAAAAAGGGAATGGAATGATTATCCAATTCATCAAAACATAAAAGCCATTGATGATTTAGAGCAATTAGCTAATTCCTGTGATATCATTTTTCCTGTGGTGCCATCTGCTAATTTTAGGGAGATGATGAAAAGTCTTTCTCCTTTTCTACACCCTTACCATATTCTAATTCATGGAACCAAGGGATTAAATCTAAATCTTCCTGAAGGAAAAACTTTAGATAGCATACAAGTCCTTGAAAGGCATCATATCAAAACCATGAGTGAGCTGATCATGGACGAAAGCGTAGTGGTAAGAGTCGGTTGTTTGGCTGGCCCAAATTTGGCAAAAGAAATTGCACAAGGTTTACCTGCTGCAACTGTTGTAGCCAGTCCATTTAATGAGGTAATACAGATAGGGCAACAATTACTTAGGAGCGACAGATTTCAAGTTTATGGTAATCCTGATTTGATTGGAATTGAACTTTGTGGGGTCTTGAAAAACATCATTGCAATAGCTTCAGGTGCACTGACAGGATTAGGATTAGGGGAAAATGCTCGTTCATTATTGATTAGCCGTGGGATGGCCGAAATGATTTACTTAGGAAAAGCATTAGGTGGTGATGTTCGTTCATTTATCGGTTTGGCTGGCATAGGCGATTTGATGGCTACCTCCCACTCTACTTTAAGTAGAAATTTTACTGTAGGAAGAAGGTTGGCCGAAGGTGAAAGTTTAGAGAATATTTTAGGGGATATGCAGGAAGTAGCCGAAGGAGTAAATACCATTATGATTGCGAAAAAGATTGCGGAAAGTTTTAAAGTTCGTGCACCCATAACTGAAATATTGCATAGAGTACTATTTGAAGGGCTTACGATGGAAGAAGCGGTTCAGTATCTAATGAAATATCCACTTAATGTGGATGTAGATTTTATCTAATTCCGACTAAAGCAAATTAAAAATCCATTCTATTTCTCATATAAAATTTTATCTTTGTGGTTCGCTAAAAAATTTGGTAGCTGAAATAGATACTTGCTCGGTTTTTCAATATTTTGGACAAACCAATACAAAATATAATCAGCATACCAATTAACTTTTTAAAGCTAAAATTTAAATAAATATGGGTAAAGTAATTGCAATTGCTAATCAAAAAGGAGGAGTAGGTAAAACAACATCAGCTATTAATCTTGCGGCAAGTTTAGCTGCTTTAGAATATAAAACGCTGATTGTAGATGCCGATCCACAGGCCAATTCTACTTCTGGAATAGGTTACAATCCCAAAGAAATCGAAAGCAGTATTTATGAATGTATGGTGGACGAAGTTGACGCTCAAGACATCATAGTAGAAACTGACTTAGATTACTTGCATATTTTACCTTCTCATATCAACTTAGTAGGTGCTGAAGTTGAAATGGTGAATATTAAAAACCGTGAGGAAAGAATGCGTGATGCGCTTAAAAAAGTGCGTAAAAAATATGATTTCATTATCATTGATTGTTCTCCTTCTTTAGGTCTAATCACCATAAATGCTTTAACAGCTGCAGACTCTGTTATCATCCCTGTACAATGCGAATATTTTGCGTTAGAAGGATTAGGTAAATTGCTCAATACAATTAAGATTATCCAAACGCGTTTGAACAAAGATTTGGAAATCGAAGGCATTTTATTAACCATGTATGATGTGCGACTTAACCTTTCCAACCAGGTGGTGGACGAAGTTAAACAGCACTTTAGTAAAATGGTATTTGAAACTTTGATTCCTAGAAATATTAAATTGAGTGAGTCACCAAGTTTTGGATTACCAGCTATTGCCCATGATGCTGAAAGTAAAGGAGCAATTAGCTATTTAAATTTAGCAAAAGAAATAATTAACAATAACGGATTAGGAAAATAGCGGATGGCGAAGAAAACCAGAAAAGCATTAGGAAGAGGCTTAGGCGCTCTTTTAGAAGATTCTAACACAGATCAAAAATCATCTTCTAACAAAGAAAATAGAGATATTACTGATATCTCTAGTGGGGCTTCTATTAATGAAATCCCATTAGACCAAATTGAGGTGAATCCATTTCAGCCTCGTACTGATTTTGACAAACAAGCTTTAGAAGAATTAGCTGAGTCCATAAAAGTTCAAGGTATAATTCAACCTATTACGGTTCGAAAATTAAGCAAAGACAGTTATCAACTTATTTCTGGGGAAAGAAGAACACAGGCTTCAAAATTAGCGGGCCTTGACTCAATCCCAGCATATATCAGAATGGCTGATGACCAGCAAATGCTGGAAATGGCCTTAATTGAGAACATCCAAAGAGAAAATCTTAACTCTATTGAAATTGCCTTAAGTTATCAAAGGTTATTAACTGAATGTGACTTAAAACAAGAACAGTTAGGCGATAGAGTTGGTAAAAACAGAACCACTGTTAATAATTATCTAAGGTTATTAAAGCTTCCACCAGATATTCAATTAGCTATTAGAGATAAAAGAATTAGCATGGGTCATGCGCGCGCTATTATCAATATAGATAGTGTAGATAAGCAATTGGATGTATTCAAACGAATTCTGAAGGATGATTTATCTGTAAGGAAGGTAGAAGCCTTAGTTAGAGAATTAACTAGTGGTGAATCGAACGAAAAGGAAAAGCCAGCAAAAGCTGAGATGCCTTATGAAGCGAAGCAAGTACAAAGTAAGCTTTCTTCCCATTTTGGCACAAAAATTGGAATGAAGATCGATAAAAATAATAAAGGAGAAATTAAGATTCCATTTCTGTCGAAGGACGATTTAAATAGGATTTTAGATATTCTTTCAGTTGAATTATAAAATGCGCATTCTTTTATTCATTTTCATATTTTTAGTTTCTGTTTTGATTGTTAAGGGTCAAGAAATTCAACCTACGGATTCGACTTTTCTTCAACTTGGTGACGGAAGTGAAGATATAGAAACATTTCAAATGGAAGACACTACCCATTCTCCTAGGTTAGCAGCCTTATATTCTGCAATATTACCCGGGATGGGTCAGTTCTACAATGAAAAATATTGGAAAATTCCGATAGTCTATGCTTTAGGTGTTTTAGCTGCCTCGCAAATAAAAAATAATCATCAAAATTATCTACTCTTTTCAAATATTTACTTCAATATTAATAATGGAAATGAGGAGGAAATAGAAAATTATCTAACAAGATTTCCTAATGTGGAAAGTGCTCAACGACAAATAGATAGATACAAGAGAGATCGAGATTATTGGATTATTCTATCAGGCTTATTTTATGTACTTCAAATAGTAGATGCGACAGTAGATGCACACCTGAGAGAATTCAATATTAATCAAGATTTAAGTTTAAAAATAAAACCAAGTATTCAGAGTAGCCCATACAATAATATGCATGCAGGCTTATCATTAAATTTTAGATTAAAATAATAATGAAGATACTTTTAATTGGTCATGGAAAAATGGGTAAAGCCATCGAAGAGTTTGCCGTACAAAGAGGGCATAGCTTGGTGGCTACTGTTGATGTTAATGACACTTTAATGCCTACTTTAGCCGAACAAGCGGATGTAGCCATTGAATTTACCCATCCTGATGCAGCTTTTGAAAATATAAAATTCTGCCTTGAGCATAATTTACCAGTTTTATCAGGCACAACAGGTTGGCTGGATAAAATGCCAGAAATTGAAAAAATCTGTAAAAAAAATAATGGAACATTTCTCTATGCTTCAAATTTTTCAATTGGCGTAAATTTATTTTTTAAATTGAATAAATTTTTGGCTAAACTTATTAGTCCACAGAGTCAATATAAACCTTCCATGATTGAAGTTCATCATACTCACAAAAAAGATGCTCCAAGTGGGACAGCTATTACATTAGCGGAAGGCATCATTGATGAGCATAACAACTATAACGCTTGGAAAAATGATGCAAAAATCAAGGAAGGAGAAATTCCCATTTCTTCAGAAAGAATAGGTGAGATTCCAGGTACTCATAAAATCACATATAAATCAGAAGTTGATCAAATTAGCATTGAGCATGAAGCTTACAGCCGAGATGGGTTTGTTCAAGGTGCTGTGTTTGTAGCTGAATGGCTTCCAGACCAAAAAGGAATAGTTAATATTGATGACTTCTTAAAACTTTAGAAAATGAAAATTCCATTTTTCAATAAAAAGAAAAAACCTGCAAAGCCAAAATCTAAAGTTAGAGAATGGGTAGACGCATTGGTTTTTGCCGTAATTGCTGCCACACTGATAAGATGGGCAACTCTAGAGGCTTTTGTAATCCCTACCCCTTCTATGGAAGGAACACTTTTAGTTGGTGATTATTTATTTGTAAGTAAATTACATTACGGACCTAGGACTCCAAGAACCCCTCTACAACTTCCATTAACACACAGAAGGTTTTATGGTACTGAAGATGTTCCTGCTTATTTGGATTGGATTCAATTACCTCAGTTCAGATTACCAGGCTTTAGTGAAGTAAAAAGAAACGATGCTGTTGTTTTCAATTACCCTGAGGAATTACAATACCCTCTAGACTTAAGGGAATACTATATCAAAAGATGTGTTGGGCTTCCTGGTGATAAATTACAAGTTAAAAATTCGGAGCTATTCATAAATGATGAAAAAGCTTTCGTTCCTGAAAATATTCAATTCAGCTACTTCATTAAAACTGACCAAACTATTAGAGACCGAGTTTTTGAGGAATACAATATATGGGATAAAATGTATGAACCAGGCTACGGCTACAGGGTTCATGCAGAGCCTGAAGAGATTGAAAAAATGAAGTCACTCCCATTTGTAGATGACATCATCTTCTCTCCTACTTATAAAAATGGCGAGATTTTAAGCACAGATAGTAGCGATGTTGATCCGGCTACATTTCCAAAAACACCTGAAACCAGCTGGAATAAAGATTTTTACGGGCCGATTGAAGTCCCAAAAGAAGGGCAAACCATAAAAGTCAACCATCAAAACTTATTGATGTATGGTGATGTATTGCGTTATTACGAACATTTAGAGGATGTTCAAATTAAGAATGACAAGCTCTTTATAGATGGTCAGGAAGTAACTGAATATACCTTCTCACAAGATTATTTCTTTATGATGGGTGACAACAGACACAACTCCTGGGATAGCCGTTTCTGGGGTTTTGTGCCTAAAGACCATGTGGTTGGTAAAGCATTATTTATCTGGATGAGTATGGATCCAAATGAATCATTCTTTAGTAAAATTAGATGGGAACGTTTATTCTCTGGAATTAATTAAAATAAAAGGCTTTGTAACTGTTCATACACCATTAATAAAATGTTCAAACTGGGATTTCATTTGGCACAGCTCTTTTTTAATGTTTTTACCCAAAATCAATTATTTAAAGCAACTGAAATCCCATGAAGACTTTAAGGTGAAAACACCTTAAAGAGGGCGTAGTTGAATGAGAGATTTTCTTTACTCCGCCCCTGTTTTGGTGTTTTCACCAAAATAATCTTGAATTCAAACTAAATATTAACCCTCTTGAATTTAATTTGAGAGGGTTTTTAGTTGATAATCAATTAATAGACTTGTAAAGGTCATTTGTTATGCAGAATTTTGCGTTCCCGATGAATCGGGATATCATAGTTAACACAATATTATTCATATGAATAAAAAATCAAGCCCTTCCAACCAAGAGCTCAACAGCTATATAATTCAAGACGAAACTGAATTATTAAAACATCTTACTTCAGCTTATCCTAACAAGAAAAAAGCCCTCTTAAAATCAGTAATGGGAGGTGGTCAAATCAGAATTAACGGAGACGTTATCACTCAATTTAATCATCCACTTAAAAAGGGGGATGAGGTTCAAATAAATTGGGCTAAGCCTTCTAAAAAAGTTAAACTTCAGAAGCTTAATATTATTTATGAAGACCAAGATTTAATTGTAATTGAAAAAGAAGCCGGCCTGCTTTCCGTTGCCTCTTTGAAAGAAAAAAAGAAAAATGCAGTTCAAATTTTGAAAGAGCATATGGAAGCTATCGACCCTAGAATTAAAGTCTACATCATTCATCGATTGGAAAGAGAAGCTTCAGGAATCTTGCTTTTTGCCAAAAGCAAAGAAATACAAGAAAAGTTACAAAACCACTGGGAAGATTATGTGATTGATAGAAAATATGTAGCAATAGTTGAAGGTAAAATTAAAGAATCCTCACATACTTTAAGAAACTATTTGAGGAGCAATAAACATAATCAGGTGTTTATAGTAAATACACCTGAAAACGCAACTGAAGCTATTACGCACTTTAAATTATTAAAACAAAGCAATGCATACTCAATGCTCGAATTTAAGCTTGAAACAGGCTTTAAAAATCAAATAAGAGTTCAAATGGCGCATTATGGCTTCCCTGTAACTGGAGATAAAAAATATACAGCTAAGAAAAATCCACTAGCAAGGGTTGCTTTGCATGCTAATTTGATGGAAATTAAACATCCGATAAGCGGTGAACATTTAAAGTTCGAGTTGGTTCCTCCTTCTAACTTTAGGAATTTAGTTGCAAAAGGTTAAATTGATATTATGCCTAAAAAGAATATTCTAACTTATGGAAATTTAGCAGAAGGTTTTCAGGCTTTTATAGCTAAAGAATACCCAGAACTGAATTGTTTGCTTCCTAATGACAAACAAGAAGTAGAACGATTACTTCCAAAAGCGAATTATGTTGCGGGTTTCAACTTTTTATCCAACATGGATATAAATCACCTGAAATGGATTCATTCATTTGGCGCAGGAGTTGACAGTTTTATGGAGTTAACTCTTCCAGAGGATTGCGTTTTAACGAAAACCAAAGGAAAGATGGGCCAGAGAATGTCAGAATATTGTCTCACTTATATTTTACAGGATCTAAATAAAACTGACTTATATAAAATTAACCAGGCTACAAAAAAATGGGAACAAGTTGTTCCTAAATCCTTATCAAAACAAAGCGTGATGTTTTTCGGGACTGGAAATATTAGTACTGACATAGCCCAAGTGCTGCAGCCCATGGTCAAAAACATAGTTGGAATAAACACAAGCGGTAAAAACAAGGAATTCTTTGATGTTTGCATTTCTTTCGAAAAACTTGAATTGAGTAACATTGAGGCTAATTCTATAATTATCAATACACTTCCTGCAACAGAAAGTACACTAAATCTATTTAATGAAGACTTTTTCTCTGGACTTGAAAATGTTCTTTTTATCAATATAGGAAGGGGGAATTCTGTAAATGAAGAAGACTTAATAAAGGCATTAGACCGTAAGAATTTACGTCAAGCCATTTTGGATGTATTTAAGGAAGAACCCCTCTCTCAGGAATCTCCTTTATGGGAACATCCTCAATGTGTTGTAACACCACATATATCTGGCATCACCCTTTTAGAAGATGTTAAACAAAGCTTTAAAATAGCTTATGAGGCTATGAAGTCTGGGGATGAAAGCAAATTATTGGTAAATACTGAAAAGGGATATTGAATTTTTTAAATTAGACCTGTCAGGTTACATTCAGAATAACATGAAAATAGGAAACCTGACAGGCGAAAGGATTTTTTAGAATATTATATTAAAACGGTAATTCATCATCCTCACTTGGCGGTGGTGTTTCTTGAGGACCACTTGCCCCGCCCGTAGCCTGAGGCGGATAATTATCATTTTGTGCATTTGGAACTCCACCGACATTACCATCTGAAGCTCTATCAACAGCCCAAATTTTCACATTGGTATACCATTTTCCATTAAATTCCCTACTATCAATATTGATTTTAGCAGTTAGTTCTTCTCCTTGCTTGATGTTAAATCCATCGATCTTATCTCCCCAAACTTCAGCACAAACTTTCTTGGGATACTGCTCCTGAGTTTCAAATATATAAGACTGCTTTCTCCATTCTCCATTTCTACCTTGTCCTTTTTCTTCAGGTAAAATATCAATAACTTTTCCTTTTAATTCCATTGAAGTAATTTTAATAATTGTGGCACAAAAATGTTAAAATATATTTCCCTCACCTAATCAATTTCGGATTTTAAACACTAAAAATATTGGTTTACAAAACAGTCAGTACTTTCTTTGCAGTACAATATTGACAACAAATTATAATGATCAAAAATTTAAGAGTTTTAGCCATTTTAGAAGGTATTTCCTATTTACTACTTGGTGTTACTATGCCATTAAAATATATGATGGATATGCCACAGCCTAATTATTTTGTGGGAATGGCGCATGGCGTTTTATTTATTGGCTATTGTGGCTTAGTGCTTTTTATAGCTATCAAAAGAAATTGGACTATGAAACTTACACTTTTATCACTAGCTGCTTCTTTAATTCCATTTGGTACTTTTTATGCTGATTGGAAATGGTTTAGAAAAATGGAGAACAGTCAATAATAGTTTTATTCTCAGAGCTCTCACTCCTGGATAATCGAAGGTTTTGTCAAAAAAAATTCGATGTGAAATTCTATAAAAAAGGGAATTACAATAAAAAAGGCAGGTCTTTTATAACCTACCCTTACCCTTGTTGCATTAGATGCAATTATTTTTTTAAAGATTACAGATTTATCCAATCTAGGTTTTGTCTGAACATCTGTAAAATATTAACAAAAAAATTAAAGTCCTCTTAAATTAATTACATTTTTAGTTCAATTCGCTAGTATTTTGCATCCATATCAAGTTTGAGAGCTAAAAATATACAGGAAGTTATTTAGGGTATATAAAAAAATACCTGAAGAAGTATTCAGGTATTTTAATCGTTTAAGAGTAAGTAAAAGGATCTATTTAAAACTAGATACTCCCGAACCAGCTAAGGTTTCTGGAATGCTAGGTTTAATGACTATATCTATCCTTCTGTTAAGTTTTCTACCTGCTTGGGTTTCATTATTGGCTAATGGCTTACTTTCACCATAACCTTTAGTACTAAATCTTGATTTATCTCCAGAGGTATTTGCATTTAAATAACTAAGAACTGCATCTGCACGCTCTTGTGATAATTTTAGGTTTTGTTCGTCACCACCTTGAGAATCGGTATGTCCTTCTACAATGATGGTAGCATCGGTAAATAATCCCATTGCTTCTTGCAATTTCGTGAGCTGTGCATAATCTTCTTGCTTAATTTCTGCCTTATTCACATCAAAATTAATCCCAATCATTCTGATGATGACATCATTTTTTTGACGAAAAACCTCGGCTTCTTCTTTGCTGAAAATCATTTGTACTTGCTCGAATTTAGAATTGATCTCATTCATTCTATCTATTCGAGTCTGAAGAGCAGCTTGTCTTTTTTTACCTTCAAGTGCTTCTTCAGAAAGCGTTCCTTCCATATCAGAAATTATGCTTTGCTGTTCAGAAAGCATTGCTTTTTGGTTTTTAATAGTCATTTCTTCATTATAAAGAGATGACTCTAGGCTGGCAATTCTTTGTTTATCGTTTGTGATTTTATTTTGAATTTCAGCAAGTGAACCTTCAACTCCTTGGTCAAATCTCAAATTCATATTTAAGCTTTCTCCTATTTTTGTCAAGGGCTCATAGCTTAACAGAAGATAATCTTCAGTCTCGAAATCTTTATCATCCAATATTTCTTCTTGTTTTGCAATGTGCATGGCCAGAAGTACTTTGTATTCAGCTTCTTTGGCTAAATATCTAGCATGATCTGTATCGTATCTGTTTTCAAGCAGCTCTTTTTCCGCTTGGCTTATCAGGTTTTTAGCTTCTTCGAAAGTCTTGGGTGCTTCTTTATAAATTTTATTATCATCAGCCTGCTCTAATAATCTTTTCGCATTGGTTAAATAGTTGGCTTTAATAGATTCTAATTCAGCTTCTCTATATAAATTTGTGGCTTTACCCGCTCCTTCTTTTGCATCATCAGCATCTCCTTTTTCCAACTGTTCAGCTGCATCTTTCATTTCTTCTTCCGCATCTTGCCACATTTCTTTTACAAATTGTGAAGCTTCTGCATTCATGGCATCTCTTCTGGCGGATAGGGCACTAGAAAACATAACACTACTTACTTTGGTGTTTTCAGTAGCTTCCTGAAATTTAGCTTCAGCTTTATTAATGCTTTCTTTGATTTCTGATAACTCTCCTTCATTTTCATATTTCTTTTTAGCCTCATTATATTTTTCTAATGCTTCCCCATAAGCCCGTGGCGACAAAACATCTGCTTGAGCATTTTTTGCTTCCAACATGGATTGATTTACTTCTTGAAACAGATTTACTTGTAAATCTTGGGCTGAGAGATTTACCTGAAATAGAAATAATGTAATTAATGCCCCGGTTATTTTAATTGATAGATTTTTCATTTTCACCTTTTTTATAAAGGTCGGTTAAGGCAAAGAGTAATGTATTACATCTAAAAATTTAAATGTTACATAAATCATATGTTTAAATAGAATATAAATCTAAAAACCCTTTGAAGGTAGCAAGTAAAAGATTCCTAAAGATTTATAGGATTTAACTGAGTAGTCTAATCCCAAATAATGCTTTTCAAATAAATCCTGAAAACCAATACTATTCATTAATATATGTGTCAAAAGCTTAAAATCCTTATCTTTGCACCTTTAAATTTTTACACCTCATGGATTTAACTACTTTAAGTGCTATCAGTCCCGTTGACGGACGTTACAGAAATAAAACCCAGCAGCTTGCCCCTTATTTTTCAGAATGGGCATTGATTAAATATAGGGTTCATGTTGAAGTAGAGTATTTCATTGCGCTTTGCGAATTACCACTTCCCCAATTAAAAGAATTTGATCATACACTTTTTCCTAAAATGAGGGCACTGGCTTCTAATTTCAATGAGGAGGACGCTTTAGTGATCAAAAAAATTGAAAAAACCACCAATCATGATGTAAAGGCAGTTGAGTATTTCCTAAAACAAAAATTTGATGACTTAGGAATAGGCGCACAAAAAGAATTTATTCATTTTGGACTTACTTCTCAAGATATAAATAACACCGCCACTCCCCTTTTATTAAAGGATGCAACAGAAAAGGTGTATTATCCATTCCTCAAAGAGATTAAGGACATCTTAGCCAGTTATGCAATTGAATGGAAGGATGTGCCTATGCTTGCTAAAACCCATGGTCAGCCTGCATCTCCAACTCGATTAGGTAAAGAAATTGCAGTTTTTGAGGTGAGAATGGCAGAACAACTCAACTTAGAGAAACAAATCCCTTTTGCAGCTAAATTTGGTGGCGCAACTGGTAATTTTAATGCTCATCATGTTGCTTATCCTGAAATTGACTGGAGAGCATTTGGCAACAACTTCTGTGAAAAATATTTAGGACTGAAACGCTCAGAGCCTACTACTCAAATTGAGCATTACGATCATTTAGCTGCCCGATTTGATTCATTCAAGCGATTGAATACGATTTTGATGGATTTAAGCAAAGATATTTGGCAATACGTTAGCATGAATTATTTCAAGCAGAAAATAGCAAAAGATGAGGTTGGTTCATCCGCTATGCCTCATAAAGTAAATCCTATTGATTTTGAAAATGCTGAAGGAAATTTAGGAATCGCCAATGCTATCTTTGAGCATTTGTCAGCAAAACTTCCGATTTCAAGATTACAAAGAGATTTAACCGATTCTACAGTTTTAAGAAATATTGGAGTCCCATTAGCTCATGGATTAATTGCATTTGAATCATTGAAAAAAGGATTAGGTAAATTGGAATTAAACCCGGCAGCCATAGAACATGATCTAACAGAAAACTGGGCTGTTGTGGCTGAAGCTATTCAAACTGTTTTAAGAAGGGAAGCTTATCCTGCGCCTTATGAAGCACTAAAAGCTTTGACCCGTAAGAATGAGAAAATTACTCAGTCGACAATTTCTGAATTTATTGATAGTTTGGAAGTTTCAGATTCTATAAAAAATGAACTAAAAGATATTACGCCTTTTAATTATACAGGAATCTAATTCACGATAAATTTATTGACTGCATCCAAAAGATTTTTAGCTTTTGGTGCAGTCATATTTTCACCTTCTTCTTTATCACCAACTAAAATTCCCCTTACTCCCACTTTCTCTGCTGCCTGAATATCTCTTAATGAATCTCCAATCATAAAAGAATGTTCAGGGTCAATAGACCACTTTGCAATAGCTTTCTCAAGCATGAGGCTATTAGGCTTTCTAAGTAAGGATTCAGTTGAAATTGGATGATGGAGACAGAAGTAAATATCATCAATTAGACCGCCTGTTTGGACCTTTAAATAAGTGTGGCACTTCAACACATCTTCTTCTTTATATAATCCTTTTGCAACTCCAGCCTGATTAGTAATTACAATTAATAAATAGTCTGATTCTTTTAGAATTTTTAACGCTTCCTTAACTCCATCTAAAATTTCAAAATCATTAATCTTAAATGTATAATCACCTCTTTCCCTATTTAAAACACCGTCTCTGTCCAAAAATATACATTTATGTAATCTCATAAAATTCTTTTATTAATTGAACAGCAATATCTGAAAAGATTTTATAGTTTTGAAGTTCATTTGGATTTATGAAGGATAATTTAGTCATCATACCTACTTACAATGAGCGTGAAAATATAGAAGATATAATTCGCGCTGTTTTTTTATTATCGAAAAGATTTGATATTCTTATCATCGATGATAATTCACCTGATGGAACTGCAGAAATTGTAAGAGCACTCCAAGAGGAATATAATGGTCAGCTACATATCATTGAAAGATTAGGCAAATTAGGATTAGGAACTGCCTATATTGAAGGATTTAAATATGCTTTAAAGCATGGTTATCAATATATTTTTGAAATGGATGCTGATTTTTCTCATAATCCTTTAGACCTTTTAGAATTATTAAAATCATGTCAAAAAGATGATGTACAACTGACTATAGGTTCCCGTTATAAAACAGGTGTAAACGTAGTAAATTGGCCTATGTCTAGGGTACTAATGTCCTACATGGCTAGTAAATATGTACGATTTATTACAGGGCTACCAGTTTACGATGCAACTGCAGGATTTATTTGTTATCATCGCTCTGTTTTAGAGACAATTGAACTTGAAAAAATTAAATTTATAGGATATGCCTTCCAAATTGAAATGAAATTTAAAGCCTGGAAGCATGGTTTTGGAATTGAAGAGGTACCAATTATTTTTACAGACAGAAGTAAAGGCGTTTCAAAAATGTCAAAAAAGATATTTAAAGAAGCAATTTTCGGTGTAATTCAGATGAAAGTTAAAAGTTGGTTTAAAAAATACAAACAAGCAAATACTCCTGCTTCCACACAAAAAGCTACTGCTCAATAATTTCCTTGAGAGATTCAGGATGTATATCATGCTTACCATCGAATTCAATATGCTTTATTTCAATATTGAGTTTCTTTGTTAAATCACTTTGCTCCTTCTTCCTTTCCTCATTGATGAATTCATCATCAGTACCGCGCAGCATATAAACTTCTTTACCTTTCAATTTATCACCTAAGCCTGAAAAATCAATATCAGGGGGAAATGCCCCAGAATGTAGAATTAACCTTTCAAAATGAAAATATAATTTCTCAGCCCATCGACAAACAGTAGCAGAGCCTTGAGAAAAACCTAATAATGTAATTTTAACATCCTTTGAAACACCTGATAATACTTCATCCGCTACTGAATTCAGATAACTAATGTAATTCTCAATATCTAATAGTCTTTCTTCCTTAGTCATCCATGTACTACCGACACGTCCAGAAAAACCTTCTAAATAAAACCTAGATAAACCACCAGGAGCTATAATTACTCTATTCTTATTGGAGATAGAATTAAACTTTCTAATGAAGTATTGAGGAAGCTGCCCATAGCCATGCAAAACAAACCATATTTCTTTAGTAGCAGATGAGATGGGCTCACTTTGATAGAAAACTGCTTTCTGTTGAAAATCTACTGTTTTACGCATTAAATAAAGTAAAAATTTGAGAATAAAAAAAGCAGGTTAAACCTGCTTTATTAATCATTAAAATTATGAAAAGTAAAAGTTAACGCTTAAATCCTAGCACACTGCCTCCACAATAATTGGAGCTCCCTTCAAATGTAAAAGTTATATAATAAATTCCCGTTACCTGACATGGAAATGCAATACTAGATAAAGTAGAACCTTCATACTTAGTTGAAGCTACTTTCTTTCTATTTGAATCATACAATGTTAAAACAATGCCATCAGTTGACTCACCATCATTACATATCATTATCTGGTATGTTGCTCCTTTAGTGAAAACATAAGAATATTCCACTTTGTCTTTTGCCCCACCTTGTCCATCAATATTGTAGCTTTTCAAGAAAGTAAATCCTGACTGTAACTTAGGAATACATGCTTCCACATGTTTTTCAGTATCACACTGAGCATAAGTTTGCTGAACAGAGGCTGTTATAAATATAATTCCTAATGCAAAGATTAGCTTTTTCATATAATTTCTTAGTTAATAATGTTCTCTCTAATTTCGTAAACCTGATTTCTTATCGCTTCGATATTCTCATCATTCATTATGATTTCACTTGTGCTATTGTCCTTAACAACAAGCATGCCATCTACCACTTCGTAAGTAGGTTCACGATAAACAGTCTTAATCTCAATCTTATTAAATTCATCCTGAAGTTTCACAAATTTATCTGATAACTGCTTGATATTAGGATCGTTATCTTTATAAAAAGACATTAATAAAACCACATTATCCATAATCACCTTTTGTTCAGCTATCGTTTCTTTTAGCTGCTCGTTATCTGGATTTTTATCAGATACTCTTGACACGATATAAAGAGCTTCAAGCCATCCACCAGATAACAACAAGATACTTAAGTTAGATCTCTTCTGCTCTTGAAGATAATTATTAATATTGTTGAAATTCTTAGTTGTAATTAAAAGAAGAGAATCCAAATTCTTACTATTGGTTGCTAATCTTTTGATAGTTCCAATATCAAAAAACTGACCAATACTTAAATCATCTGCTAATGATTTGATTGAATTCAGATAAAATAAAGCATCCTGATTCTGTTCATATATATTGGTATAACCTAAATCAGTACCATAAACTCCTAAAGCCAATGCCTTTTTATAATTGCTATTATAATCAGAGATCTTTTCAGGATCATTTAGATAACTCTTATCATATTTGGTATCAGATTCTTTTAATAAAGTCGAAATCTCTAACGGAGAAGGTATCTGTTGAATAATATCAGAAATCACATCCTCAGATATAGAGGGTTCCTCAATTTTAACAGAATCCAGTACTCCGGATATTTCATCTGCCGAAGGTTTCTTCTTCGAGTCACAGGAGACTAGAAATGCAAATACTACACCTAATCCCAAGAGTATGTTTTTCATAAAAATGTTTTTTATCATAACAAAAATAGAAATTCCCTTAGTTAATACAAATTCTCTTTTTTTAAATATTTATTTTTTTGACCTTCTCTTCTATCAAGACATTGCAATAATAGAAATTTAAAAATCAAATTACGATTCTTTCTTTTTCAATTTAATGTTACCAAAGAATTTAATTGCCTTTCCAAACAGTTCAAAGTATAAGGTAATATATAAAATTAAAGACATGAACCATATTACAAGTATATTAAAATAAAATGTATCAATATATGTTCCTGCAAAATACTTTTCAGGCGCAAAGAAATGTGTCCTATAATTTAATGGGTTATTAGGTTTTGCTGGCCTATTAAAAACAGGATCAATCTGTTGAATTAATTGCCCCTTGAACTCTATTACCCTATCTTCCACCGTTAAATTCCTCACCAAATCAGCTAGGCTCTCATTATAGTACATATCTTTAGCTTCATTCAAATTAAAGTCATAAGAAGAATCATTTTCCAAATGGAACTGTAACGTTTCTTTCTTTTTAACTGCCAGATTGAATTCATTGATATAGTGATCTCTCAATTGATCAGCATAAGTACTGATCTTATCTATTTTTTCTTGATTGATAGACTCAGGATTCAATAACTTTTGCAAATCTTCCCCTTCTAAATTTCCTTTGAAAGGTTCTTTTTCCAGAGCATTATAGATTACAGTGGTTGCATACTCTGTTTCTTCAATTGCCCCTTCATCTTGATCTCCTAGATTATTTTCAATTACCCTTAATTTCTCTCTTATTTTTTTTGTTAAAAATGATGATTTAAAATCAGCAGTCTTTTCGTCTGACTCTATCTCATAGAAATATTCCTGATAACTATTATTTTTAAACATGTCTACTGCTAGTGCTTCGTACGCCCAGCGAGAAGTCATTAAATCAGCCACCACAGGAACTTTCCCTTTTGTACTTATAAAGTCATTCAATTTATCAAAACTGAATAATAAGCCACTCAAAATCATTTGAGGAATGAGCAATAATGGTATTAAAATATATACAGTTACTGCAGACTTGAAAGCTGCACTCACATTCAATCCTAATACATTTGCAAAGCAGGAAGTTGTAAATAAAATTGCCCACATGCTAAATGTGGCATCCCTTATTTCAAGTACTAAAACCCCAATTACAACATAAGTTAAAGTTTGAATAGCTGATAAAGTAAATAGAATTGTGATCTTTGAAAACAAATAACTATTCCAACTTAAATTTAAAAAGGACTCCCTTTTCAATATTTTCCTGTCCCGTATAATTTCTTCAGCACTTACTGTTAAGCCCATAAAAAGTGCTACAATAATACTCATCAACAGAAAAGCAGGTAAATTATCATTAAATCTGAAGATGTAATCTTCACCTGAAGGAGCACTTCTGTATTTTATAATAAAAGCGAGTAAGAGGGCAAGAAACGGAGCCTCAAGTAAATTGATAAGTAAATATTGCTTATTACTTAATTTTGAAAGCGTATCCCGTATAGTGAATATAACAGTCTGCTTCAATTTATTTGGAATAGACAAAGTAGACGGTGGAGCTTCTGATTCCTCTTTTACAGGCTTATGATTGAAATGATCAAGGTAGAAATCTCTCCATTGACTAGGGTTTATTTTCCGTTTATTGGTTAATTGCCCATATTCATCCACCACCTTCGCCTCTACTATATTAAATATCTGCTCTGGGTTTACATTACCACAGGTAGGGCAAACTCCTCTATCTGCATCAACTTGATTAGTTGTTTTCTTAAAATAAGTAACGGCCTCAACAGGATGACCATAAAAAATTTGATACCCACCCGTATCCATTATAATCATCTTATCAAACATTTTGTAAATGTCCGATGAAGGTTGGTGGATTACCACAAATATCAATTTCCCCTTTAGGGTTAATTCTTTTAATAAATCTATTACATTCTCTGAATCTCTGGACGATAATCCTGAGGTAGGTTCGTCCACAAACATCACCGCTGGCTCTCTAATTAGTTCCAGTGCAATATTCAATCTCTTTCTTTGCCCTCCAGAAATAGTCTTATCTAGAACCCCACCAACTCTTAAATCTTTTCTTGCTTCTAAGCCAAGATTTTCCAAAGTATCCATAACTCTTTTATGGATTTCTTCTTCTGACATTTTAGCAAAACAAAGCTTAGCGTTATAATACAAGTTTTGATAAACTGTTAATTCCTCAATTAATAAATCATCTTGAGAAACGTAGCCTATAATACCTTGCAATTGTTCTTGATCCTGATTAAGGTCGAGCCCATTAATCTTGATTTGACCTGATGTAGGTGGTTGGATACCAGCTAAAACATTCAATAAAGTTGTTTTCCCAGCACCTGAGGCTCCCATAATACCTATAAGTTCGCCCGGGCCTTCGAAAACGTTTACATTTCTTAGCCCTAATTCTCCATTAGGAAATTGTAAAACAATATCTTCAGCATTGAAAGATAAATTTACCTGCTCTGCGTCAGATAAAAATTTTCTAATCAATTCAGAATAGTATAAAGCTGCTCCTTTAGGAGTTTTTATGGTACTTCCATGTGAAAACAGATAAACAGAATCTGTTTTCATGATGAAGCCATTTAAATTGATTTCCTCACTACCTGTATATTTCACGAAGTACATGTCCACACTCCTAACATTGAGGAATAGTATTTCACCATCAATATCAGCATGAACATGGAGACCATCGTCAGCAGGAGTTTCATTATTTACAATAAGAATATCTTCAAACTGATCTAAGTCGGCAGTATCACTTTTAATGACAAAACTTTCAACTAATTTAAATTCATCTTTTACGATGTTAAAGACATTGGAAACCGTATCAATGATTTCCATTCTTTGTGGAGTGAAGTTTTTGTCAGCAGAAACCATTTCCAGAAGCTTGATAAGTACAACTACTTTTTGCTTCTGGGTTAGAGTTTTATTAATTTTTTTACAAATGGCTAAAGTTCTTACTGAATCTCTAACAGATGTAAGTTTTTTCTTTTTGGCTTTTCCGTCCTCTTCTTCTTTTTCTGGCTCTTCTCCCCAGCCTACCAATTTATCATAAAGCTCTAAATACTCTTTAATAGAGTCTTGGTCAAGCTCTTGCTGGAAAAAACCAATTACGAAATTTCTTTCCTTCTCGGTGGCTCCTCCATCCTGCTTGGTAATTATTCCAAATAATTGAGTTAAGGCTTTGAGTATCTCTTCACTCATATAAAAAGACGGTTTTTATAGCTTATTGATAAAAATAATAGGCCATTTTTATTCATGGCCCATATTAAAAAATTAATACTTAAAAGTATTAATTAATAGGTTTTAAATTCAAAAGGAATTTCAACCAACTCTGAAAATTCTTCCCCAGCCTCTTCCATATCTTCATCATCTTCATGAAAATACCAATCAATAGTTACTCCATCAATATCTTCTAAAGAGGATAAAACATCTAAGATTAATTTTGATGAGGCCGTGTTAAAATATTCTAACTTAAAAGTAAATAATGTTTCAGGATTAGGATCTTCACCATAAGCTGCTATCCAATCCAAAATAGGCTGATAAAATTCAGCCGAATCTTCGGGTAAAGAACGACCTGAAATTTCGAAAATGCCATTTCCTTTATCTAATAATATTTTCGGGGTATCCTCTGTTCCTTCAAGGTTAATGATTTCCATATTTAATTTTATGTTTTAAATTTAAAAGTTAAACTAAAATTTAGATTTTAAAATCTTAAGATTGTAGTGGTTAAAGAAAAGAAATGAAATCCTTCACCCATATCTTCAAAGTCATATTCTAGTTTTTGACCAGACTTACGCGCCATATCTACAAAACCTAAACCTGCACCACCTTTGTTAGATAAACTATTAGACTTAATAATATCTTTGTATTTTGCTTTCAAGCCGTCTTTATCTAACTCATTGATGTCATCTATTCTCTGTTTAAGAGATTCTTTAGCATCAGTATCTACTGGATTGCCACTTGTTACTACATATCGGTCATCTTCCTTCCCAATAATAAAGATAGCTGCATTGCGCTTAGCTGAAAGTGGATTAAAATCATCTGAGTGCTTAACAATATTCTGCAAGCATTCCACCATTACATTAAAAACTTTACGCTTAATGCTTGACTCCTCACCCATAGAATCCATGTTTCGCTCTGCCATCGCTAAAACTGATTTAGTAATCTCCTGAGTAAATTCCCCCTCGTAAACCAATATTAGGTTTCTGGACAGCATGGTTTTATGTAGGTCGTATATATACTTCATGTTGTTATTAGGTTAATAAGCCGTTTCAAATTATAGCCCAATTCATTTCAAGCCTTAAATTAAATAATTTTATTTATAATTAAACTTTTCCCAGTTAAAATCTAATGCCTATTAATAGCACATCATCTGTTTGTTTGTAGTCTGCCTTCCAGTTTTCCCATGCTTCATCAAATATAATATGCATTTCGTCCATTGATTTACCATGATGGTCGACTATTGTCTGTCTCAAGCGCTTAGGTCCAAATTTTCTGTTCTGCGGCCCTCCAAATTGGTCAGGGAAGCCATCAGAACAAAAGAATACAGAATCTCCTGCTTTATATTTAATTTTATGATTATCAAAGTTGGTTTGATTTCTGTAAATACCTCCTCCAATTGGGAATTTATTTCCTTTAATTTCATCCAATTCTCCATTGGCATGCAGATAATATAATGGACGATGAGCACCTGAATACTCGATTTGATTGTTCTTCTTATCAATCTTACAGAAAGCTATATCCATTCCGTCTTTGGTGGTAGAATCATCCCTATCTTGTCTTAAAGTTGAAGTAACTCCAGCATCTAGCTTATCTAATATAACACCTGGGTCACTAATCTTTTGAGATCTTACAATATCATTCAATAAGAAATAACCAATTAGTGAAATTAATGCACCAGGAACTCCATGACCTGTACAATCAACAGCAGCAATATAAATCACATCATCTACCTCAATGTACCATGGGAAATCACCACTTACTACATCCTTCGCTTTATATAAAATAAAAGAATCAGGTAGTTTCTGTCTGATAACCTGATTATTTGGAAGAATAGCACCTTGAATCCTTTTAGCATAATTAATTGACTCAGTAATTTTCTTGTTTTTACTGGCAATCTCTAATTCAATTAATTTTCTATCGGTAATATCGTGAGAAACCACCAAAATAGACTCCAATACTTTTTCCTCGTCATATTCAGGAATAGCATTTACTTGCATTACCCTATCTCCCAATTCTGATGGAAAATCTACTTCCTCTGTAACTTTCTCATTTTGCTCCCTAACTTTTTCTAATAGCTGAGCCCAAGCTTCCACTATTTTAGGTTCTATATCGGCTTCATGTAATCCTTTTTGTATTACTTCATCAGGACGTTTGCCGGTATATCTCTCGATCATTGGGTTCACATAGAAGAACTTACCTTCATTATCGATTCGAGTAATTAAATCTATAGAGTTTTCAGATAGGGCTTGCATTTTACTTCTCATGCGCTCCTCTTGTTCCGCTCTTCTTCTTTCCGTAATATCTCTGGTATTGAATATAATCCCTTGAATGGCTGGATCTTCCAATTGATTTGAACCTGTTACCTCTACCCAAACATATTCCCCATCACTATTCATGTATTGGTGTTGCATAGTAATAGATTCATCTGGATTGTCCACTAAATGTAAGAACTGCTTATGAACTTCATCCCGTGAATCTGGATGAACTTTATCCAGCTCTGTAGTATCTATTATATCCTCTTGTCTGTATCCTAAGATTTTCTCTACTGATGGTGAGATGTAACGAACAATTCCGTCTTTCTCATAAATTGTAATAACCTCAGAAGCATTTTCAAGCAATAGCTGCATACGTTTTTGCGTACGGTTCACTTCTTCGATTTGATCCTCTAGCCTTTGGTTCGTACGCTTCAGCTCTTCCTGTGTAGCTTCCATTTCCTCAGCATTCTGTCTCAATACTTCTTGCTGTTCTTGAAGCTCTTGACTCATCGTTTGTGATTCTGCCAGAAGTTTTCGAGTTCTTTCATTTACTTTAATATTGAAGACTGTTCTAGCTATAATTAAGCTGATTTCCTCAACAAATTTAATCTGACTAGAATCGAATTTATGGAATCCAGCAAATTCTAAAACACCATAAACTTTTTGATCTGTAATTAAGGGAACAATTAATATACTGCTTGGTCTCTGATCACCCAACAAACCAGAAGTTACACTTACATAATCGTAAGGTATTTCTGTTCTCAATAAAGTATCCTGTTCAATTGCAGATTGTCCAACTAAGCCTTCAGCAAATTTAAATTGCGCTTTTAAATATTTCTTTTTGTTATAGGCATAACTTGATTTCATTTCTAGAAATAAGTTATCAGTATCATCATCATTTAGAACATAGAAAGCACCTTGAATAGCATCAATTTTTTTGGTGACATACATTAAGATTTCATCTCCAAGCTGTTCTAAATCATCATTAGATCTTAGAATTTCTCCAATTTCAGCAACACCTGTAACAATCCAATTTCTTTCTTTATCTCTTTTCTCAGCTTCTTGAATTGAATCCCTCATGTTAATCAAGGAATTACCTAAAGTATCTTCTTCAGAAATAGGTTTAAAGTCAGCTTTAAAATCTCCGTCCCCGATCTGTTTAGCAAAATTAGCTGTGTTTTTTAAGGAAGATACGTATCCATCTAATATCAAAGCCATTTCACCAATCTCATCATCAGATTTTTTAGGAACACTGTTTGGTAAAATACCTTTACCTAACAGTTTTAAAGTTTCCTTTAATGATAAAATAGGATTAAGTAATACTCTGGAAAAAATTATTGAAATAATTAAGGATAAAAAAAGTATAATGACTCCAGTGTATGTAAACTTCTTAATCAAACCATTTAGTTGTTCTTTTACCTCTGCCTCATTCACATGAGATGCAATCCCCCAACCGACAGATGGAATACCATTCCAAGCTGACAATACCTCATCACCATTATAGTTTACATCTTTTGCATACCCTTTCTCACCCATTGCGGCTTTTTGAACACCAACCGAAGTTTTATCTTTTATGGAAACTGCAGATGGCGCTAAACTATCTGCTACTTGTTTTAGGGGTGAAAGAAATAATGCTTGATTTTCATTCTGAGCTGTTAAAATACTTTCATAGGTTTCAAATTCAGTAGAATTAGTTCTAATAATTTCGAAGATTGGCTCCATATTTTTGATCAAAACTAACAAACCAGCAGGGCTGTTATAATCATCAATTAAAGGCATACCGTATAAAACCAACTCATTTTCACCATATTGCTCGGGTTTGTTAAAGGTGCCTGTATTTATTGATGAATTAAAAAAATCTTCATCCAAGCCTTTTAAATTTTCACCTTTTGAAAGTGATTCTATTGAATTATTTGAATTAAAGATTATTTCTCCATTCGTATCAGTAAGTAATACTGCATAAATGGGGTAATTCTCTGCAAATGGTCTTAATTCAGATTCTACTTGATATAAAATAGCAGTTTTTAAGCTATCCGCATTCAATGTGGTGTCTTCCTCCTGATATTTCCTAATACCAGATTGAATAGATAATAAGCCTGAAATATGTTCGGCATTGCTTATTAGACCTTTAAATTGATTATCAATTTTCTCTGCTTTTTGAGAAGTGTGAGACATCAATTTATCAAAATTCAATTTCTCAATTGAATCTCGATTCATGTTATAGGTGATAAAACTAACCGTGATAACACTTACCAGTACCACAAAAAGTAGAATTGCAGTAATTTTAGTCCCGATTTTTATGTTTTTAAACATATTGAATTCTTTGATACTAAAAAATGAATTATTTTTCTTCTGTTTCTTTTTGTTTCCCCTTGCTCAAGTCATTTGCAATTAATGCCAATGATTTTTCAACTAAGATTTCATGAGATTTACTAAACTCCTTAAAAGAAGCAATTTCTGCAACTCCCAATAGTTTTTGATCTTTCATGATAGGACATAAAATTAAATGTGCAGGATTTGATTCCCCTAATCCTGACAAAATTTTAATGTATCCTTTAGGAATATCTGAGATATTAATGAGCTTTTTTTCTTTCGCAACTTGTCCTGCTAAGCCTTCTCCAAACTCATAAGACACTGTCTGACTCTCAGGTAAAACAAAGGCATAAGCTGCAAAAAGAGAGATAATATTTTTATTTCCTTTTTTATCTGCCACATAAATTGCTGCCTGACTAGCTTCTAATTGGTCAGCCAAATAGGATAGCAATTTTTCAGCTTTTAATTTATTATCAGATTCCTTTTTAATTTTAGCATTTATCTCTTTTAACTCTTCATCAACATCCCCTTCTTCACTTTTACTGTTTTTTGCCTCTTTAGAATCTTTTTTCTCCTTAAATTTTTCAATATATACTACATTACTTTCATTTTCATCATTCTTATTGAAGAGATGCAATAATATTGCAATGAATCCTAAAAATACGGACACACCCGTGAATACATAAAGTTCATCCAATACTGGTTTTAGTTCAGGTACCTCCATTAGGCTTATAAGGTGTGTCTGATTTGCAATCCGTTCTGGAAAAATAAATAGATAATAAGCTAGCCCTATAATGCTTAATGTAAAAAGCAAGGAGGTAATAAGTGCTAAATTTTTGTACAATGCTTTCATGTGTATATTACAAATTTTTTAACGTCACCCCTATAAATCAGGGAAGGTTATGGAATTAGCTATAAATTTTATTCCTACACAAAGTAGAAAAGCTATCTTCAATTAAAATATTAAGATGCCAATAATTTATGCTCATTTCATAAAAAAATACTTATGTGGTAGAAAAAAGCCGCTTTATTTAATCCGATAATTAAAAATCAGAATAATTCTAAACTCTTTTAATTAATAAAACCACATTTTATGCGCTACGATTTTTAGTCGCTCTAATTTTAAAAAAACATCTGCTTGCTATATGCAAACATCACCAAATATATATAATTGTATTGCTTTTCAGGCAATAATTTAAAAATCATTTATACAATTTATCCAATTCCTTTAAGAATTGAATAATCTCTTGAACTTTTAAAGTGTAATCAATTTCAGTTATTTTTCTTGCTGCAGTGGGCATGGTATCAATCATACATTCCTCTGGGTCTTGTATAATAGTAAGCCCTTTTCTGTCTTTAATTCTCTTCATTCCCAATGCACCATCTTTATTCGCACCTGATAATAAAATGCCAATTAATTTATCCCTATAGTTATAAGCTGCTGTTTCTAAAGTTATATCAATTGAAGGTCTTGAATTATTAAACATTTCTTCGGTAGATAAGGCAATAGAATTGCCGAGTTCTATAGAAAGGTGATAATTAGCTGGTGCTAAATACACCTTACCTCTTTTGATATTTTCCTTATCATATGGCTCAACAACGGGCTTAATACTTTTTATGGACAATGCCTCCACAAAACCATTGCGCACGTGTTTTAATCTATGCAAGCATAGGATAATAGGTAAGCTGAAATCGGCTGGAATGGAAGATAGAATTTGGGTTATCCCTTGAAAACTACCTGCTGATCCTCCGATTACTATCGCTTTATATTTATTATCAAGATTAAATCGAGCCATTGAGTACTATTTTGTACAGACCTCAGTCTTTAATTTTCTTATAAATTTTTTCCTCATTGTTTACCACAATGAACTTATTGGCGATTTCACACCAAATTAAAGATTCCTTGGAGCCGATTACTAGGTAACCATATTTGAATAAACTTTCGTGATGCTTTTTTAACACTTCATTTTGCAGGTTTTGATTAAAATAAATCATCACGTTTCTGCAGAGAATTAAATCAAATTTATTGAAGACCACACCCTGAACTAAATCATGTTCTCTGAAAGACACATTCTGGATCAAGGATTTATCCATTACTGCTTTCCCATTTTCTTCTTTAAAGTAATCTTTGAAATTATTCTTGCCTTCAAATCGGATATAGTTTTTTTCATTTAACTCCATATTTTTCATGGAGTAATGTCCTTTTTTAGCTTTTTCTAATATAACCTTATCAATATCGGTAGCAATAATTTTAGCTTTATCAAGTATCCCCATTTCCTTTAAAAGTATGGACATAGAAAATACTTCTTCACCGGAGGAGCAGCCGGCATGCCAAATACTGATAGTATTGTGATTCAATAAGATATTTGGAATCACGTTATCCCTTAATTCTCGCCAAAATGGTGGGTCGCGAAACATTTCTGTAACGTTTACAGTAATCTCCGCTATAAATTCATCAAAAAAAGACTTATCATCCTTTAGTCTTTTGATTAATAAATCAGCAGACCCAAATTTATAGAGCTCCATTATTCGAAGTATCCGTCTTCGAAAAGAGGACATGGCGTAATTGGTAAAATCATATTTGTATTGCTCCTTTACCAATTCCGTAATGCGTCTCAAATCCGATATTTCTATATCCTGTCTATTCATGTGGATTATGCATCAGTTCTACTTAAAATCATTATACTCTTTCAATTAAAGGAAAACCATTGAAAAAACATCCTTTATGTATGTTTTATGTAAAAGTTTCTATAATTCTTCCGCTTACTTAAAAAGAATTTAAGATTATTTAAATGTCTTTAATATTAAGATTAATAAATTATATCTGCAATAATAAAGAGCTGTTCTTACAAATTGTTAGACAATTTATGATTTTCGACCAATTTTTTTGCTTCTCAGTTTTTTCTGCATTTCATATTAATAACTTTGCCCTTCTGGAAACGAAAAAAAACTATGCAAAACATTTTATTATTGGGTGCAGGCAGATCTGCTACCTCATTAATCAATTACCTTAAAAAAAATGCCGAAAAGGAAGAATGGCATATTAAAATTGGAGATTTCGATATAAACTTGGCTGAAGAAAAGGCTGGTGGACATCCCAACACATCATTTATTCAATTTGACATTTTAAACGAAATTCAAACCAAAGATGAAATAGCGAAAGCTGATTTAGTGATTTCCATGTTACCGGCCCGGTTTCACCCAAAAGTTGCCACTGCTTGTGTTGATTTGGGAAAGCATATGGTGACGGCTTCTTACAACAGTCCGGAAGTAAATGATTTGTCAGACATAGCTAAAAGCAAAAACACATTGATTTTAATGGAATGTGGTCTTGATCCAGGAATAGATCATATGACAGCTATGGAAGCAATGAACAGCATCAGAAAAAAAGGTGGGAAATTAACTTCTTTCAAATCCTATACTGGTGGTTTGGTTTCTCCTGAAAGTGATAATAACCCATGGCACTATAAATTCACTTGGAATCCAAGAAATGTTGTCTTGGCAGGACAAGGAACTGCTCGATTTATAAGAAATGGCAGATACAAATACATTCCTTACCATAAACTATTCAGCAGATATGAAAAAATTGAAGTTGCAGAATTAGGAGATTTTGAGGGCTATCCAAATAGAGATTCTTTGGCCTACAGAAAGGTCTATGGAATAGAAGAAATCCCTACTTTAATTAGAGGGACTTTCAGGAAAGCTGGATTCTGTGATGCTTGGGATGTTTTTGTACAACTGGGCGTTACAGACGATACTTACAAGATGGAAGGTCTGGAAGAAATGACAAAAAGAGACTTTATAAATGCCTTCCTAAAATATGATAAATCAACTGCAGTAGAAGATAAATTATGTGAAAGCCTTCATATCAAGAAAGATTCTGATGTATTCAAAAGATTGGAATGGATGGGGATATTTGAAGACAAGCAAGTTCCAATCACAGAAGGAAGTCCTGCTCAGGTGATGCAGGCCATAATGGAAGAAAAGATGAGCCTGGATCCTGATGATAAGGATATGATTGTGATGCAGCACCAATTTGAATATGAATTGGATGGTAAAAAATATCAATTAGACTCTTCTATTGTTTCTATTGGTGACGATCAGAAAGAAACAGCCATGTCAAAAACAGTAGGCTGGCCATTGGGTATTGCCATTAAAAACATTCTAAATGGGAATATAAAATTAAGAGGTGTTCAAGTGCCAATTAAAGAGGAAATTTATGCTCCAATTTTAGAAGAATTACATGGAATGGGTGTGAGTTTTAATGAAAATGAAAGAGAAATTGATAGCTAGAATATCGTCAAGAAATCTTTCATTAATCTGATATATGAGGGATGGAAATCATTATTTTCATCCCTCACTATTACTACTTTCTTTTCTATTTTTGATTCCACTTCTCCCCTATCGTACAGATTAAAAAGCCTTATTATTTTACTTTCCGCTTGGTGTCTTAATTCAATGCTTCTCTTGCATTGAAATCCTATTGCCTTCATTTCCTTTTCAAATAATGACATTTCATAGAAAGGAAGCATAATATGTGCTTCTCCATTTTCAGCCAAATTCAAATCTATCCCCTTAGCTAATGATGTAAAAGACAGTTGATTGGTATGATAGGCTATATTCTTCCCATGATTTGTTTGAGACTGCATGTTGTTTTGAAAAAATGGAGGGTTAGAAAATATCAAATCATATTTGTGATTTGCATTAAACCAATTAAAATCGGTAAAAATGACTTCTAATCGATCCTTCCATTTAGAATTCTTAAAATTATATTGAGCCTCTTCATAAGCTAATGGGTTTATTTCTACTGCATCAATTTTAATATCAGGATATCTTTGTGCTAGCATCAAAGATAATACTCCCGTTCCTGTACCTACCTCCAAAACTGATCTTACATTTGAATAAATCTGGAGTGAAGCAGCAAAAACCGTTGCATCAGTCGTGATTTTAGCCGGACTATTTTTCTGCTGAACAGAGAATTCCTTGAATTGAAATATGGACATTATTGCTTTTTTTGGGCTCTCCTAAATATGTAAAATCCAAACAGAAAGATGATGCCAAATAAAATGACGATGTATAAATAGTTAAAATCTCTATCTGCCTGATCACCATTATTAGGTTTTCCGTAATAGGTGAAACCTGCCCAATAATAAGGTGATTTTTCTAAATTATTAACTGATTGATCTTCTAAATATGAGATTTTAGCATTTTTAATAGCTAATGAAGGAGATTGGCTATTTTGCAAATCCTCATAAAAATGATTCATTAAATTGAAAGTGGCAAAATCATTAACTTTCCATTGGGTCATTAAAATATTTTGTACTCCTGCAAAATGAAAACCTCTGGCTAAACTCATTGGTGTTGCCCCTTTAATTATTTTCCCTACCCCTGTTTCGCAAGCACTTAAAACTACCAAACTTGCCTCAAAATTCTGAGCGTAGAGTTCTGGCAAAAGTAATACGTCATCTATAAACTCTATGTAGGCAGGAACTGAAAAGCTACCACCTGAAGCATGAGTTGAAAGATGTAAAATATCAAATTGGTTTGCATTTTTAAGGAAATTAGCTTTAGTAGCATTTGCATTTCGATCTATTTTACCTTTAAACTTATCACGAATCATTTCAGCTTCCATTTCAGAACTCTTCAAGTATCGATCTGTATTCTTATAAATAGGAAAAACTCCATAGATACTTTCTAAGCTGATTCCTTTTTGATTCTGTTGATAAAATTCTAGCGATAAATTGTAAGTAATAGTGTGATCCGTCAACCAAAACGGTATTTTACTGAAATTGCTATGGTTAATTTCTTTACTAATTAGTGCTTCAAATGGCAAAAAACTTAGCAATCCATCCGGAATGATTATTAAATTCTTATTCTTCTCATTGATTTCATTTCCTAATATCTGATTAAACCTAAATGATTGACTTACGAAATGTGGAATATCATTATTTATAAGTGATGGTGACTCAAATAATTGTATGAACCGAACCAATTCATTTTTAAAATCTTCACTAGCATTATTTTTGATCCAACTGATGTTTGATTGGTCAATTTTAAAGGAATATAAATCTTCCCCTCCAAAGAAATAGTAAAGAAGTTGAGCATCATCGGCTTGTAATTGTTTCTGCAGAGAATCAAGTTTTATTGTATTTCTTAATTCAGAATGAGAATATTTCTCATTTATTAGATTTTGCACTTCACTAATTTTAAAGCTTAATTCGATAAACTTTTGATTAAGATTTGATTCACCCTCTTCATTTGGATTTGAAAATTGCTCTCTAACCAGTTCCCCAATCAAAGATTGTTGCTCTTTCAATAACTGTTGTTGAAATTGCAGCAAACTGTCATTAGGATATTGTTCAATTAAGGACTTTCTATTTAAAGAATTTTTTAAAACCCTTGCTTTATTTTGTTCTGCATAACTTAATGCCTTCCACATTAATGAGTCGTTATCAGATTTTTGAAATTCCTGATATAATAATTGCAAACACTTTTCACTCCGTTTCCTGTTGGAGGTTTGATAAATTAATTGTGATTGTGGATCGTTAATTTTGTTCATTAATAAACCCTCAACATAAAAGCTTAAATCATAGTAGCTGAGTTTAGGATTTAATCCCTCTGAATATTGGGCATATGCATCAAAAATGTCAATAAATGTATTCTCAGGATAAAGAAGAGATTTATTCTTTCTAATTTCTTCAATTTCAATATTAGGAAGTAATAATTTGAGTGCCTTATTAAGTGATTTAAGAGCACTATCTTTTTCTAATTGAATATAATGAAAACTGGATTTCTCTACATAGAATTTAGCCAATTGCCGTGGGCTCTTTCTTTCAATTAGGCGCAATTCAATCTCTTCAAAAACTTTCCCAACAGCATTAAAATCTTTCTCCTTGAGCAATAATTGCGCTTTATTTTTAAGACTGGAAATAGATTTTTCTTTCTGATTGTTTATTCTCTCTTGAGCTTCCTCATTCATCCCAAGTGCCAATAGATTGGTGGCAATATTATTTTCAATTAGTCTTTTTTGAGCATCGGTTATATTCCCATTCTCAAGATGATTTTCCAACAATTTTAGGGCTTCATGATAATTTCCAATATTATGGTAAACCACCGATAGATTAATTATTCCTGATGTGTAAGCTTCATCATTTTGATCTGATTTGGACAATTCCATATAATGGGTAATTATATTTTCTGCATCCGCAAAATTCCCAGTTATGGTCAGTAAATTCCCAAGTGGTTTCAGACAATATTCTATAATGTCATAATTCGCTAAATCAAAATTCTTGTACAGACTCCATGCTTTTTGATAGTGCTGAATAGCATCATAATGCTTTTCATATTCTTTCAAATAATAGCCCAAATTGCAACGCAAAATTAGCAAAGCCAACCGTTCCTCATCTGATTTCAGATTGGAATAACGTTCCCTGATTTTTAATTGATAAGTATTGATTGAGGTTAATGAAGGATAATCTGCAACTAACTCATCCAAATCATGATAGATGCTATCACTTAAATTTTGAGCAGTGGTCTTAAAAGAAAATAAACAGATTAATAAAACAGATATTGAGAAAATTAAAGATAACCTGCCAGACAATTCAAAAATCATAAGCTATTAAAATTTCCAACTAGCATAGAACTGCCATTGATGAGTAGGTGCTGCAAAATAAAGATGGTAACGAATACCAACACTTGGCCCAATCCTAACTTTTCCAACATTCACATCCAAGAAAGCCGCACTATTGAAATTAGTGAATGTATTACTGATAGTTTCTTGTTCAAAAGTATCTTGCTCAGGATCTCTTCTTTCAAAATCTTCAATCTCCACTACCTCTGTATATTCACCTATTGTTTCCCTTTCTTCTTTAGACCGAATATCCCATTTCACCTGTAGTCCAGCACCTACTGCTAAAAAATCTGTTAAATTATATCGATATGAAGTAGGCACTAAATAAAAACTCAAATTTTGAAATTCTGATTGTTGCTCATAATCATAAACTTCAGTAAAAAATTCATCTCTTTGAATTCTCTCAGTATAAGTCCTGTTGCTGGTAAAATTATTGGAACCAATCATGACTTCTGATTGCCAATACCCTTTATAGGCCTGATAACTAGATAATGTGGCACCAAAAAACCATTCATTATAATTTTCAAGGCTCCCAATTCGCATAACTCCTGCTTTTATTCCAACAGAAATCCCAGGTCTAAAACGAGTGGTCGCATAGTTAGTGATAATAGGTTCATTTTTATCAAAATAAATAGCCGTCTGGCTTTGAGTCTTTTGCTTCTTGATTTTACCTTTTAGCGGAATTTTATAGCTCACAAAGCCTTTAGTGGAATCATAAGAATTCACTCCTTTTTGATTGCTTCCTGGCAGATAAATATTCTTAAATGTAAAAACGATCTTATTTTCCAAAAAGGTAGTATCGAGGCAACTGTATGCCACATCTTCTTCGGGACAAATCTCACACTTTGGATAAAAATCTAAAAGTTCAATTTCCTTATGATCAAATATTTCAGGAACATCAGTTTCTAAACGAACAGTATTTGCAGGACCCTCTCCATTATTTTGAAACTGAATTTTATACTTAAAATTTTTCTGATTCCGATTTCTAAAATCCATTAAATTGGCATTTGTGGTCATCTTATTAGGATCATGAGAAGTTACAATTTCCATCTCCATTTCCTTAACACTATGATTCGCAGAATTAGAATTTGGAACATACACACTTCTAATACTTATAATGGCACTGGTGTCTTTCAGCATTTCAGGAGTAGTTCTTAATTGAAAGAAAATATTTCGCTCTTCTCCTGGCTCGAAATCAGAAAATCCAATTTGCTTCATTTCTTTAAATTCCTTTTTAGAATCTTCAATTTTCTTTTTTAGTGCCTCCTGATCGGTAGTATCCTGAATTAGTATGGGGGGTTTAAATGAAACCTCTTCATTTGATGCCAACATAGATTGGAAAGGATTAGTATCTTTTACCGCAATTCTATCTTCAGTTACAATGGGATATTCACCATGATGAGTCCTAACATCTGTTAATTGAAAATTATCAGACTTATACTTAGATTCATTATAAAAAAAATACAGCTTACCATCCATTAATTCATCATATGGATTTTTATAAGTTAAAACCACTACTAAATCTTCATTTGGAATGGGTTCTCGGTTTTTAGTGAAATCTATGATATCACCTTCATTCAAAAGAGAAGCCGAAGCATTGGATTCGGAACTTACAGTATCAATTTTTACACTTTCAGGTCTGGTTGTAGGAGTTTTACCAGCATCATAATTATTCGTCACCCACAGTTTTACATCATAAACCCCATTCTCTTTATAAGTATGTGCTGGTTTTTCTTCCTGACTAAATTCACCGTCTCCAAATTCCCAGAAAAATGTATAATATCCCTTGGGAGCCCCTGATATTTGAATTAAAGGAGGAGTATCTACATCAAAATGGACACTATTCCCTTTTACAATAGATTGAATTTTTGCTTCTCGATTAAGTGTATCATTTTGAAGCATTTGCTGGGACAAACAAATTTGCGAGCTGATAAGAAAAAGGAAAATAAATTTATACATGGACATTTAAGGAATTAGGCTCAATTTTGAAATTAATAAATTATCGGACAAAAAAATAGAATTTATCGATTAATAATACTTTTGTAATTATAGGTTATGCTTGAAAATTCCTTCTTCTCTTTCTTAAATACTCTACTACAAAAGACCAGGGAAACACAAACCATAATAAAAAGTAAAAATACCCACTTAGATTTCTTATTTGTATAAAACATGATTTAGACTTTTAAATGAGAAATGGCATTGCAATATTCTTGCAAAGCCATTTCAATAATTAGTTTCTATGGCAAGGCATCGATAGCATTATAAACATCGCTCTCAGTGCCAATTATAAAATCATCCTCTTCAAAAGTATATACATCACCATCTTCAACTGTTTGAGGCTGAATTGAATATTTCCATTCACCATCTTCTTCCGTTACAAAGATTACATGCATTTCCAATCCAATTGGAATCTCACCATAGTGCTCTGAAAAAGAATTAGCATTCTCATCGAAAGTATCTAACTGAGCTAATGCATAAGGCTCTCCATCATAGTATAAGTAAACTGAACTATTTTGAATATGATAACCATCAGGAACTATTACTTCTAAGGTTGTTTTCGGTCTTGGGTCATTGTAAAAGCGGTCAACATTAGTCCATCCAAAACCTGACAGAAAACTGTAATATTGATCACCCTCTACAAACAAGTTGCCTGCTCCATCAGCACCACCTCTATCTTCATCCCAGGCAAGGTTATCATTGTCATCAATTTGGCCATTCCAAAGGGTCATTTCTTGATCAGGTCCCCCTGTTAGGTCAGTAGGTATTACTAATTTCATATGATTTGAAATTTCCAACTGATCTCCATTTTGAGTAACATTAATATAAAACTCACCTCCAGAAATCAATAAAGCTTTACTGCCACTCTCTTTAAGCCCCATAGTAGGCTTGTTAGTAGTTACCATGCTACCTGCATCAAATATTTCAATAAATTCTAAATCTACTGTACCTGTAACATCCTCACCATTTAATTTCAATGTCCCTTCAAATATCTCAAGTGCTACTCCCTTTTCTGATTCGAATTGAATTCCATCCTCTGCTTCAAACTGCGCCTCCTGTCTGATCTGATCAATAGCTGAGGTTTGGAGCTGCCGAAACTCCTCAGTAGTGGGCGCTTCAATAATTTCATCGGGTACAACTTCATTTACGTCATCCTCATTATTGCACGCGTAAAATGATACCATTGCCAAAAGGCAGATTGCGAATAAGTTTTTTAAATTTTTCATAGTCATTTATTTTTTTGATTCGCCCTTATATCAACAGTACTTATGAGTTGTTACCCCCATTTGATATATTTTTTTTACTTTCGTATAAAAACCCCTCATTATGCCCGTGAAAAATCATCCTGATCAATTTTATATTGAAGGAATAAAGCAAAATGACAGCAAAATCATTAGGGAAATCTATGATCGCTTTTCAGAGAAAGTCATTCACTTTATTTGTAAAAATAGCGGCAATGAATCTCAGGCAGCAGATATTATCCAAGAGGTTTTAATTACCATTTTTAAACAAGCTAAAAACAGTGATTTGACCTTAATCTGTCCTTTTGATGCCTATTTTTTTCTGCTTTGTAAAAGAAAATGGCTCAATGAATTAAAAAAGAATAGTAGAACACAGGTAACAAGCGGCAGTGAACATTTATCTATAGTTGATAATGCTTCAGAAGCAGCAGAGGAAACAATACTTCTCTCAGAAAAAGAAAGTTTGTTTAATGAAATGTTTCAAAAGCTATCAGATGCATGCAAAGATTTATTGAAAGCTTCTTTTAAAATTAATAATATGGAAGAGGTAGCCAAAAATCTAGATATATCGTATGCCTACGCCAGAAAGAAAAAATCATTATGTATTGGAAAGCTTACTGAACTAGTAAGGTCATCTCCAAAATACAATTCAATTAAAAAAGACTGAATATGAAAGACCAAGACTACCAAATATTCGAATCTTACCTCATGGGTGATTTACCAGAAGATGAGGTGATTACACATGAAAAAAGACTTCAGGAGGATCAAGATTATAAAGAGTCTTTTGAAATTTACAAATCATTAAACCAGCATCTAGAAAATAAATATAAAAATGAGGAGAAATTAGAGCAGTTTGAAAATTCAGTTTCTGATATATCTGAAAACTATTTTGCTTCCAGAAAGAAAACAAAATTTGCTTGGGTGAAAATGGCAGTAGCTGCTTCCATAATAATCGCAATTGGTTTATATTTTCTATTAGGTGAGATATCCCAGCCTCAATACCAGGAAATTGCACAAATTCCAACCATCCATTTAACAGAGAGAAGTGTTGATGGAGAAATTTATTTGCAAGCTGAAAATGCTTTTAATCAAGAGCAATATTCAGAAGCAATCAAATTATTTAATCAGATTCTTGAAGAAGATAATCAGAATCAATCAATTAGCCTATACCAAGCTATTGCTTATATGGAAATTGATTCAACAAATAAAGCTAAAAAATTGTATGATAACATTATTCAGAGAGAAAATGCCTACAGTGAAGAAGCGCTATGGTATGCAGCTCTTAATGAATTAAAAAGAGAAAATTATACGGCTTGCGAAGAGTATTTATTAAAAATAAGCCCCTCTGCAAGCCGCTATGAAGATGCTAAAAACATTCTTGAAAATTTATAAAATGTAGGCAGGGCTTTTTAAAAATAGAACCTGAATGATAATCCTCCACCAAACCATAAACGAGGATCGGGTGCAAAATCTAAAGAGGGTTTCATATCGATTCCAATTACAAAGGGAATTTCTGTCAATGTATATTCTAAACCTAAAATTGCGTCTAACCCAAATGTGAAGCCTCTACCTCTATCATTAAAATAGTAATTAGGACGGGCAATTTCACCATCAAAAGCACCTATATGACCACCGGCACCATAGTACCAATTCAAATAAGGCACATCAAATGCATTGGCATGCCTTTCATATAAGCCAGTAATTTCAAAACCACCCCTGTAACCAGATAATAATCCCTCTAAGGCATCTGTTTTATTGATAAAATGTTTTCCTGTGATGGCTGTTGGAAAACCTCCTCTGAAACCAACTGCAGTTTTATAATCCTGGGCAAAAACGCTGCTTGACCCAATTAATAAAAATACTAAAATTAACAATTTCAAATTTCTCATAAACCTAAATTTTATTCAACAACTGCTGCAAACGAAATAAACATTATTCTGTTTACCTGTTTTCAAAACCTTCATCAATTAGGTGAGGACCATTTTCTGCTTTAGCAACTGCTAATCGATCGCAACGCTCATTATCAGGATTTCCTGCATGACCCTTCACCCAATGGAAGTGTAAGTCATAACCATTTGAAACCTCCAAATATTGCTTCCACAAATCAATATTTTTCTTGCCCTTAAAGCCTTTTTTAACCCAACCAGACAACCAACCCTTTGTGATAGAATCAATTACATACTTTGAATCGCTGTAGATATGAACAGGATATTTTTTAGTTTTTAAACTTTTCAAGGCTACGATAATGGCCAGTAACTCCATTCTGTTATTAGTCGTTTTTCGATATCCAGCTGAGATTTCTTTTACTTTTTCTCCAAAGCGTAATACAATACCATAGCCTCCAGGACCTGGATTTCCTAAAGCAGAGCCGTCTGTATAAATGGTAATCATTAAAAGAAGTTTTTAAATAGTTTGATAGAGATTGCCAATAGAATAATCCCAAATACTTTTCGCAATATACTAAATCCTGCCTGCCCGATTTTTCTCTCTAACCAACCACAAGTTTTTAGGACTACGAAAACCAAAATCAAGTTAATCACCACTCCTATTATGATATTGTAAGTTTGATACTCTGCCTTTAGTGAAATTAAAGTGGTCATGGTTCCAGCTCCTGCAATGAGTGGAAATGCTATCGGCATAATGGAAGCACTGCTAGCAGAAGCTTCCTCATGTTTAAACAAAACAATACCTAGCACCATTTCCATACCGATTAAGAACATCACAATGGCACCTGCAATAGCAAAGGATGCTACGTCAATTCCAAAAAGCTTTAGAATGGACTCTCCTAGGAAGAGAAAAACAATCATAATGACACCTGCCACTATCGTAGCTTTTCCAGATTGTACATGACCTAATTTTTTTCTTAGGTCAATCACAATAGGTACGGAACCTAAAATATCTATCACTGAAAATAGAATCAATGACACTGAAATAATTTCTTTAAAATTGAGCATATTGTAAAATTTTGCGCAAAAGTACGATAAGAAAATCAGCTTTCAATTCATTTTGTCAAATCGTAACAAGAAATTAATCAAGTCTATGTAGTGTTGGTTTGGAATAGCAGGAAAATTAGCAATTCGAAATGTATTATCTCTTAGGTCTCCATATCCATTCCCTAAGATAATACCTTCTTTTTCAGCCTCTTCTTTTAGTTTTTGAACAACATCAACTTCACCTTTTAGGCAAAAAACAGTATCTGATTGAAATTCATTTGAATGTACTAAAGAATTTAACTTTTTGATCTTTTGAATTTCATTGTAAAACAGATCTTTTCTTACCACCAAGTTTTGATGAATTGCTGAAATATTTTCAACATTTTGCATCAAACGATTCAGCAAAAAGACATTAGAGATATTAGGAGTATGATGGGTTTGATTATTTTGGGCATTCTTTATTATAAAATTGAAAGAATTATAATGTTCATTTTCATTAATTTCTTTGGCTTGATTTAAAGCTTTAGGACTCACGACCATTACAGCCAATCCAGCAGGTAGTCCAAAGCACTTTTGCACGGAAGCATACCAAATATCCCCTAAATCCCAATCAAACTCATAACCTGCCATAGAGGAAGTAGCATCATAAGCTATTAAACTATTGGGAAACTTAGTACGGAGTTGCTTTTGGAATTGCTCTAATATTGCAGTTCCATTTGAGGTTTCATTATGTGTGAAAGCCAATAACTCTGCATTTTTATCTACAGATTGAAGGGTTGGATTTTCTTCAAGACCGAATGATATTGCCTCGGAGGAAGAATGAATTTTTTGGGTATAACTCCACCATTTTTCACCAAATGCACCATTGAAAAAATGATAGGATTTATTTAAAATAAAAGATTGTGCAATGATTTCCCAGCATTCCGTTGCAGAAGAAACCACTACAATCTCGTAATCTAAAGGAATATTTAATTTAGATTTCAAGAGGCTTTTGGTAGTAGAAAATAATTCTTGAAAACTATCAGACCTGTGATTTCGCTCCAGAATCCCCAAATCTATAGCCTCTTGAAAATACCCAGCCACTTGTGGGTAAAGTTTTGAAGGGCCAGGGTAGAAATTATAGTTCATCTAAATTATTTGCCTGTAAACTCTGGTTTTCTTTTCTCCACAAAAGCTTTCATTCCTTCGGTTTGATCTTCAGAAGCAAAAGTTAAATAGAAGTTCTTGCGTTCGAAATGCAAACCTTCATCCAAATGCGTTTCAAATGCTCGATTAACAGATTCTTTAGCCAACTTAGCGGCAACTGGTGACATCTGTGCAATTTGCGTTGCTAATTCAGTTGCTGCTTCCAAGTACATCTCTGTAGGCACCACTTTATTGACCAAGCCATAATGCAAAGCTTCTTCAGCACTAATGAAATTACCGGTTAAGACCAACTCCATTGCTTTAGCTTTACCAATTGCTCTGGTTAACCTTTGTGTTCCGCCTGCACCTGGCATTACCCCTATTTTAATTTCAGGCTGACCAAATTTAGCAGATTCCGAAGCTACAATCATATCACAAGTCATAGCTAACTCGCAGCCACCACCTAGTGCAAAACCTGAAACTGCTGCAATTAATGGCTTTTTAGTTTTTTTGATTTGATCCCAGGTACTGAACTGGTCAACATTGAGCATATCAATTGCTGTTTTGCCTGCCATCTGTTTAATATCTGCCCCGGCCGCAAAAGCTTTTTCATTTCCTGTCAGAATAATAACTCTAACATCATCATCTTCATCCAATGCTTTTAGAGTATCCTTCAATTCAGTCATCAACTGTAAATTCAAGGCATTCAATTCCTTAGGTCTGTTAAGGTTGATAAGTGCAATATGCTTTTTATACTGTGTTTTTACTGTTATGAATTCCATAGTGTAAATATGAAAAAGCAGAGGTGTATAAAAAAGAAAAACCTTCTTTTTTCAAAGAAGGCTTTTCGTGTTAAACAGGTGTATGAATAAAATTTGTGTTTGTAATAGTATATACTTTAACCAGTGAAAAAGTAACCACCCATTAATAAATTATTTTATCTATTTAAAATAAACAAACGTAATATACTTATTTACAGGTACTTACAACTAAATAAATTTTTAAAAATTTCTGAAATAAATTGGTTTCCAGATTGAATTGATTTAAAACTACTGTACAGTTTCCTGCTCAGTACTTTCTTTTTTGCTCTCTTTGCTTCTTTTCTTCTTATCCTCAGTTAAGTAATCATTTATTTTAGATCTGATCTCTTGATTGGATAAATTGTGGTAAATGGTACCATTACGTGCAACTGATAGTTGACCAGTTTCTTCTGAAACAATCAATATAACAGTATCGGTAGCTTCTGACATCCCAATGGCTGCTTTGTGTCGCAAACCAAATTGAGCAGGCACATCTTTTTCCGTAACAGGTAAAACGCATCTTGCTGCTGTTATTCTTCCTTTATGAATAATAACGGCTCCATCATGCAATGGACTTGTTTTATTAAAAATAGAAATCAATAATCTTTTTGAAACAATAGCATCTATCAAATCACCTGATTCAGAATAAAATTTTAACTCAGAGCCTTTAGAAAGTACAATCAGAGCTCCTGTATTAGTTCCTCCTAAGGATTTGGAGGCCTCTATTAAAGGAGTAATATTAAATTCATCTCCTCTTTTCCTTTTTTTCCATGGAAGATTGGATAAAAACCCATTATCAGAATTAAATGAGGTTGTTTTTCCTAAAAGCAATAAAAATTTCCGGATTTCTTGTTGGAATAAAATAAGAACTGCAATAACTCCAACCCCCATAAATTGACCCAATATGGCTGAAAGCAATTCCATTTCTGCTGCTCTGACAACTAAATAGATCAAATAAAGGGACAAGAAACCTACAAAAATTCGGACAGCCACACTACCACGCATTAGGCTATAGACTTGAAATAACAGAAAACTAACAAGCCCTATATCTAGTATGTCAACTATACTAACTTCTAAAAACCCTATGTTAAAACCTAATATCAATTTTTCAATTTGTTAAATAATTTTACAGTCTCTGCAGCCTCTTTTACATCATGAACCCTCAAAATATTGGCTCCATTTAATAACGCAACCATATTTAAGGCGGTTGTACCATTAAGTGCATCCTTTGGTTCCGAACCTAACAGTTTATAAATCATAGACTTTCGTGAAACCCCAACTAGTAATGGATAATCTAATTCCTTAAAATAGGTCAAATTATTAAGCATTTCATAATTCTGACCTAAGCTTTTTGCAAATCCAAAGCCAGGGTCTATAATAATATCATTCACCTGTAATGAACGAAGTTGTTCAATTTTTTTACTTAACTCATAAACCACATCCTTTACCAAATGATTATATTCTGTTAAACTCTGCATAGTTGCTGGAGTACCACGCATATGCATCAATATATAAGGTACTTGAAGCTTACTAACAATTTCAAACATCTTTTCATCCAAATTCCCTCCGGAAACATCATTTATTATAGAAGCTCCATCCTCCACAGCTTGTTTCGCAATTTCAGAGCGAAAAGTATCTATTGAAATTACGATATCAGGAAACTTTTGGATTAATGTTTTGATTAAAGGAATAACTCTATCCAGCTCTTCAGACAAAGAAACCTCTTCCGCATTTGGCTTAGTGGAACATCCTCCGATATCAATGATATCCGCCCCATCTTCCAACATTTTCCCTACACTCTGTACGGCCTTATCTAGATCAATATTTCGCCCCCCATCGTAAAAAGAATCAGGGGTAGCATTAATAATGCCCATCACCTTCGGGTGAGATAAATCCATCAAGTTCCCTTTAAGGAGAAGTGTTTTTTTATGAGAAAATGCTTTATCTTTCGCTTCCAAATATTATTAAAGTAGAATTATTAAAAAAAACGTTAGTTAATGACGCAAACCGAAAGCGAATATAAGCAAGTTATTGCGCTGTGTAAAGATGTTTTTGAAAAGAAAACCAAAGATTACGGTACAGCATGGAGAATTTTAAGATTACCTTCAATCACTGACCAAATTCTTATTAAAGCTCAGCGGATTAGATCCATTCAAGAAAAAGGTGAGCAAAAAGTTGAGGAAGACATTAAAAATGAATTTATTGGCATCATCAATTATTCAATAATTGCTATAATACAGGAATCTCTTCCAAAAGATGCTCCACTTGAAATATCAGTTAAGGATTTAATGCCGAAATATGAAGAGGTTGCAGAGGAAACTTTGCAATTATTATTGAATAAAAATCATGATTATGGTGAAGCTTGGAGAGACATGAGAGTGAGCTCTATCACAGATATTATTTTAATGAAATTATATCGAGTGAAACAAATAGAAGATAATCAAGGTAAAACCATCATATCCGAGCCTATAAAGGCCAATTATCAGGATATGATTAATTATGCGGTATTTTGTTTAATCAAATTTGAAGAAGAAAGATAGTATGAAGGTAATAATCGATATTGTAAGGTACATAGTAGGTGGTTTATTCATTTTTAGCGGATTAGTTAAAGTAATTGATCCAGTCGGTACAGCTATTAAATTAGAAGAATATTTCGCTGTTTTTGCTGGTGATATCGCTGGTTTTTTCTCCGTTTTTGAACCCTATGCCTTAGTTATTGGGATAATCCTAAATGTTTTAGAAGTAACCTTAGGAGTAGCCCTAATTATTAGATGGAGAGTTAGATACACCATGAACCTACTTAGTATCTTGATTGTCTTTTTTACTTTTCTAACTTTCTATACTGCTTATTTCAATAAAGTAACGGATTGCGGTTGTTTTGGAGATGCCATTACTTTAACTCCTTGGCAATCTTTCACTAAGGATGTTATTTTAGTAATTCTGACTGGTTTCTTATACCTCAATATTAAAAAAATAAAAGAAAGCACCTTTGGACCAAAAAACATCATAGTGGTGAGTGTAACAGCCATTAGTTTCTTGCTTTGCATTTATTCTGTCAGACATTTACCGCCAATTGATTTTAGAGCTTATAAAGTAGGGACAAATATTCCTGACGCTATGGAAGCTAAAGAAAATCCGAAATTTCAATACACTTTTGAAAAAGATGGTGAAGAAATAAAATCTTATGAATATAAATCAGAAGAAGAAGGATATAAATTAGTAGGCCATGAAATTACAAATACTGAAGCATCAACTCCAAAAATCACTGATTTTGCAACATGGAATGAATCTGGTGATAAGACTGAAAATGTTTTGACTGGAAAGAAATTATGGATAGTTGCTTATGATATATCAAAAGCAAATACTGCTGGATTAATTGATATTAATGATCTTCTATCTAGACTTGGGCCTGAAATCAAGCCTATCATACTAACGTCTTCATCAGCAGAAGATGTTTTAAAAGTAAGAGCAGAAAGAGGAATGAAAACTGACTTCTATTATGCTGATGCCACTGTATTAAAAACAATTATTCGTTCAAATCCAGGATTAGTCTTGGTAGAAGATGGAACGATTAAGGCAAAATGGCATTTTAATGATGTACCAGACCCATATGACATTACAGAAAAATTAAATTGATGCGATATTTCCTAATAGGCCTACCAGGTAGTGGCAAAAGCCACTGGGGAAAGATCTGGTCAGAAAAATTAAAGGTTCCTTATTTTGATTTGGATGAAATCATCCAAAATAATGAGGGCGAAAGTATCTCAGATATTTTTAAAAACGAGGGAGAAGATTACTTTCGAAATCTAGAAACTTTTTATCTCAATAAATTAATAGATAACTATACAGCATTATTGTTATCCACAGGAGGAGGTACCCCTTGCTTTAACGATAACATCAACCTAATGAATAACAAAGGGTTAAGTATATTTTTAAATCCTTCCATAGAGGAAAATGCTGCCAGAATTTGGAAACCTGACAAGGGAAATCAAAGACCAATGTTCAATAATTGCAATTCCTTAGATGATGTTCAGAACTTATTAAATGGATTAAAAAATAAAAGGCTTTCTTTTTATAAGAAAGCCAAAATTGAATTGAAAAATTGGGATACAGAATCACTATTAAATTTAAAATGATTTCCCTAATGTGAGTCTAACACTGGATATATTGGATTCAGATGTAATTACATCACTTCCAGGATAAGCTGTGATCTCTGGATTACTAAAAGTGCTTATCCTGTAAGTAGCATCAACAAAAAATCCATTCTTTCTCATTATCCCTAGCCCAGCAGAAACTGATTGTCTATTATTATCGAAATTTCGATAAGGGTTATCAAAATAGGCAAACCCAAGTCTACCTCTTAAAATATTCCATCTACCTTCCGCTCCTACCTTTAAATTAAATGTACTTTGCAAGTCATTTCCAACATCGGGTGTATCACCTCCAAAAGCACCATTTGAACTACTATATCGAGCTGAAGCATAATCTACATATTCTAAATCAGCGGTTAGAAAACCGTACTTAGATATGAAAGCAGTGGCACCAACAGATATTTTCTGTGGTAACCTTAAACTATAAGCAGGAACTTCATTTACTACTTCCTCTTCATAGCTAATATTTTCCTCTCCTGTTTCAGGATTAAATATGAAAAAGCTTTCCATACTAATCTCCTGTGTTTCGGTTAATGAAATAAATGTAGGAGTAGTATAAGAAAAACCTAAATTCAATATATTTAACGGCTTATAAATAGCACCGATAGTAAAAGCAGCTCCAGTTCCAGATATAACAGTTTCCTCATTTAACTCCATATAATTCAATAAATTATTGGAAGGGGTTTCTCTAAAATTTCTGACTTGTCTGTAGTTTAAGAAATTTATATTTGCTGAAGCTCCTAAATACAATACATCATTATAATTAGCCCCATAAGATAAATCCAATGTAGTTAAACCACTATAACTATCTATATTCTCTGTCTGATCAGATGACTCCGTTAAATAACCATCAGTGTCTCCATCATAATCATATCGATCTACAATGAGATTATCATCATTAGTGGAGAACGTTTGAAGCAAATAGGTTTGATATGCTAAATAGGTATAAGTATCTGAATTAGCCACATCACTAATTTCATTTTGAAAATTAAACACTCTAAAACCGTCATCTGTCAAGAACGGAAATAAGGCACTTTCTGTAAAATCATAAATGATACCGTCTTGGTCTTGTTCTACAGTACCCCTATAATTTATATTATTATAAAAACTTTGCTTTTGATTTATAGCTACACCAAATGTACCTGAAATCCATTTAGAACCTGCATATTCTTCATATCTATTATGAAAAACCATCCCCATGTTAGGAATTTGAAAATTTCCTCCCATGTTTTGAGTGCTTTCCCCTTCATAACTTGCACTATAATCCCCAATTCTCAAAACTGGAGAAAAAGCCCAGGCAGACCGGTTATAAAATCCTAAACCTGCTGGATTACCAGAAATACTACTTATATCCCCACCCAAAGAAACATTTGCTCCACCTAGCCCAACAAATCTTGCAGAACCACCACCATCAGTCTGACTAAAGCGAACAGCATCAGCGGTATAAAGAGAAACTTGGGCAATGGAGTTAAAAGAGCATAATACACTTATAAATATTGTAAAGAAATATTTGAGCGTTTTCATCGGTTTAAAAGTTAATAGTGCTAAATTATTTGACAGAGTTTTTCTGTAAACTTTATAAAAAGAATAAAATTAAAGGATAAAAAAAGCACCTAAGGTTAGGTGCTTTTAAATTTTATCATCCACCTCTTCCACCTCTAGATGAAGAGCCACTTCTTGATGATCCTCCACTGCTTCTTGAGCTACTACCGGATGAACGGCTACCTGAAGAGGATCTTCCTACTGAGCTACTACTTCTTGAGCTTGAAGAAGATCTACCAAAAGAAGATGAACCTCTACTTCTACTAGAATTTGATGATCTACCGTAAGAAGAATTACTTCTACTTGATCCTGAAGATCTACCAAAGGTTGAATTACTTCTACTGGAACTATTTCCGAATGTAGTATTTCTACTACTATTGGAGCTTCTTCCAGAAGAGTAAGATGACCTATTAGTTCTTGAACTATTATAGTATCTAGAACTATTATTAGTCGCTGAATTTGTTCTACTTACACTTGAAGCATTATTTGAAACAGCTCTCCCTCTATTTCCTGAATAAGATGCAGTTCTTACATTATTATCTGAAGTTGAACGTGCATATTGTGCAGTTCTCGATGATCTACTGTAAATTGAATTACTAGTATTATTAACCCTAGCAGTTCTAGTTGCAGTCGATCTATCTGATACGTTTGCAGTTCTTGCAGATCTATCAGAAACTCTTAAAGCATTTCTACTTCTTTCAGTTCCAGCATTTCTACTCACATTATAACCATCAGATGAATTTCTAGTCCTACTACTTGCCACTCTAGCATTTGAAGCTGATCTACTTACTCTAGGGGTACTAGTATAAGTTCTACTTCTTCTATTCAAATTATTATCAGCTAAGTAATGTCCATTATAAAGGGCTGCATTGTATCCATTATAAAATCCATGTCTGTAGCCATTATTATAGCCCCAGCCATAAGATCCACCCCAAAATGGCCTTCTCCAAGGATTTCTGAAAGCATAAGGGCTTCCCCAATAGGGATCGAAAAATGGATCATAGAAAGGATCATAAAATCCTCTGCCATATCCCATAGACCAATATGAACCACCCCATGAGTTAAATCCAAATCCTACATTAAAGCCCGGACGAAACATGAATGGATCATAAAATCCTCCATACATCATTGGGTTCATTCCTCCATACATCCATGGATCATTCCATCCATACATCATTGGATTCATTCCACCATAGTAGTTATGAATTTGGGTTTGGCCGTTTCCTTGCGGATTTTGACCTCTTTTTGCAGCATTCTCATCATAGTACCAACCTTGCTCTTCAGATTGCTCCGCTGCAGGTGGTGCTTGATTCAATTCTGCATTTTTTTGTTTTTCCTTATCTTTAAGATCATCAAAACCGTTGTCAGACGATTCAAATTGATCATATGCGTAGCCTGATTTTTTCAATTCCTCAGCCTTACGCTTTTCTTCTAAGGCAATTTTCTCGTTCAATACCTTTCTATCTTTAGAGGTAAAGTACAAGTCATCATTTTCTACTTTAAGATCAGATTGTCCAAATCCGACCTCTGGCATAAAAAATATGCTAATAATTAATATAAAGCTTAAGGTTTTCATGGCTACATAATTTAATGTTTCTAATTTTACAACGATTATTATTGTAAATTGATTTCAATATATGAAAATCTATCGAGATAATAATCAATAATAATGATACAAACTTCATACCAAAATTTATAAAATGGCCAAAGTATTACCAAAAAGAAGTGAGGATTACTCACTATGGTACAATGAATTAGTAAAAAAAGCGGATTTAGCGGAGAATTCCGCAGTTAGAGGTTGCATGATCATTAAACCTTATGGATTTTCCATTTGGGAAAAAATGCAAAGGGAATTGGATGATATGTTTAAAGAAACAGGTCATCAAAATGCATATTTCCCTTTATTCATCCCTAAATCATATCTCAGCAAAGAAGCTGACCATGTGGAAGGATTTGCAAAAGAATGTGCTGTAGTCACACATTATCGTTTAAAAAATGACGAAAATGGTAAGGGAATAGTGGTAGATCCAGACGCTAAATTGGAGGAAGAGCTTATTGTAAGACCTACTTCTGAAACTATTATTTGGAACACATACCGAAATTGGGTGCAATCATATCGTGATCTACCATTATTAGTCAATCAGTGGGCTAATGTGGTTAGATGGGAAATGAGAACCCGACTGTTTTTAAGAACAGCAGAGTTTTTATGGCAAGAAGGCCATACAGCTCACGCCACTAAGCAAGAAGCCATTAAGGAAACCGAGCAAATGATTAATGTTTATGCTGATTTTGCTGAAGAATTCATGGCTTTACCGGTGATCAAAGGTCTCAAATCTGAAAGCGAAAGATTTGCAGGTGCATTGGAAACTTACTGCATAGAAGGTTTAATGCAAGATGGAAAAGCACTACAAGCAGGAACATCCCACTTTTTAGGTCAAAATTTCGCTAAAGCTTTTGATGTGAAATTTGCCACAAAAGAAGGTAAGCAAGAATACGTTTGGGGAACCTCTTGGGGAGTAAGTACGAGATTAATGGGTGCATTAGTAATGGCTCATTCAGATGATGAAGGATTGGTTTTACCTCCTCGATTGGCCCCAATTCAGGTCGTGATAGTGCCAATTTATAAAACAGAAGAAGATCAGCAAAAAATTGCTGAAGTAGCTGAAAAACTGAAAAAATCCCTAAAACTGAAAAGAATTTCTGTGAAATTTGATGACAGAGATACTCACAAGCCAGGCTTCAAATTTGCAGAATGGGAATTGAAAGGGGTTCCGTTGAGAATTGCCATAGGGCCAAGAGACTTAGAAAATGGCACAGTAGAATTGGCCAGAAGGGATACGAAAGAAAAACAAACAGTCAATATTGAAGGAATTGAATCTGTTATTGAAGACACGCTAGAGTTGATTCAGCAAAACATCTACAAGAAAGCCAAAGACTACAGAACAGCAAACACTTATAAAGTGGATACTTATGAGGAGTTTAAAACACAATTAGAAAAAACCGGTGGTTTTATAAGTGCACATTGGGACGGTACGGCCGAAACGGAAGAAAAAATAAAAGAAGAAACCAAAGCTACTATCCGTTGCATTCCATTAGATGCAAAAGAAGAAACCGGAAAATGTATTTATTCTGGTAAACCATCAAATAAAAGAGTGCTTTTTGCAAAAGCTTACTGATTTTAATTATTTTTAGCATTAATTTCACACTATGGTAGGTATAATTTTTCTTATTCTCGCAGGTTTATTGCTCATAATTGCTGAACTAATCTTTGTTCCAGGAACTACTTTTGTGGGTATAATCGGACTTTTACTCACCATAGTGGGAATCTTTATTGTATTTGATGATTATGGAAATACAGCCGGCTACTGGACTACTGCGGGTACGGCTGCAGTAACCATAATTGGCATTGTTTATAGTTTTAAATCAAAATCATGGGACAGATTTTCCTTAAAATCGAGCATACAAAGCAAAGTAAATGATGAAGATATTTTCACTTTTCAGGTTGGCGAAAAAGGAAAAACGGTTTCTGATTTAAAACCAATTGGAAAAGCCGAAATTTTTGGCAAGATTTACGAAGTCAGAAGCAAAGGCGAGTGGATAGGGGCAGGACAAGAAGTCGAAATAATCAGAATAGATTCTAAAAGAATATTTGTAGAACCAACTAAATAATATGGATACATCGTTAATTTTTATTGTAATAGCAGGAATAGTCTTATTTTTCGTATTCCTGTATTTTGTGCCTATCAACCTGTGGATAACCGCAATATTCTCAGGTGTGAAAGTAGGCTTGTTCGAACTGGTTTTTATGCGAATCAGAAAGGTTCCGCCACGAATTATAGTGGAATCGATGATTACCGCCACAAAAGCCGGCTTAGAAGTCACAACAAATGAACTGGAAACCCACTATTTAGCGGGTGGTAATGTCCCCAATGTAATTAAAGCATTAATATCTGCAGATAAAGCAAATATCACTTTAGGATTTAAGCAAGCTACAGCTATTGATTTGGCTGGTAGAGATGTTTTTGAAGCGGTGCAAATTTCGGTTAATCCGAAAGTAATCACTACTCCTAAGGTGGCTGCAGTTGCAGCTGATGGTATTCAGTTAATTGCCATAGCACGAGTTACAGTTCGAGCCAACATTCAGCAATTAGTGGGTGGTGCTGGTGAAGACACTATTTTAGCAAGGGTTGGAGAAGGTATTGTAACTTCAATCGGTTCAGCTAATTCTCATAAAAACGTATTGGAGAATCCAGATAAAATTTCAAAATTAGTATTGCAAAGAGGTTTGGATGCTGGTACTGCTTTTGAAATTCTATCTATTGATATTGCAGATGTGGATGTAGGAGCCAATATTGGAGCGAAACTACAAACTGACCAAGCATCTGCCGACTTGAAAGTAGCTGAAGCAAAAGCAGAAGAAAGAAGAGCGATGGCGGTTGCAGAAGAGCAAGAAATGAAAGCCAAAGCACAAGAAGCTAGAGCAAAAGTAATTGAAGCTGAAGCGCAAGTTCCTCAAGCAATTGCTGAATCATTCAGAAGTGGTAATTTAGGAATTATGGATTATTACAGAATGCAGAATATTCAAGCGGATACAGATATGAGAGATTCGATATCAGGAAGCGATAAAGGATCAAGTTCGGCTAAAAAATCATCTGGCGGTAAAAAAGGAGATGATAAATAAGGCATAATATTAATTCTATTAAATGGCTCAACTTGATGATAGTTGAGCCATTTTTTTTATAATAAAATTAACAGCAAGACTAAGCTTTCCTTTTTAGGGGTTGCCATTTTAAGTAGGTTCCCGAACGCCATAACCACTCTAGTGAACCGTATAAAAAATACTTGAGCCATATTCTGCTCAATAGAATCTGGAGAACAAAAATGATGATACCGAATACAAATAATTCTGTGGCACCCCAACTACTGAAAACTGATCCAAAAGCCCATGCAGAAAACAAAATGGCTCCAATGACCCCTTGCATTTCATAATTTGTCAGTGCCATTCGACCATAAGGAGATAATACGTCAAGGTATTTGCTAAAACTGCTGGTATTATACAGAATAATAAATCCCATCCCCAAAGCAGCTGAAAAAAATACTAAATTGAGATCTCCCAAAGTTTTAACCACCAACATCATCGCAGGTATATATTCATCACCCGGTCTCATTAATGACCGCACTTCTACAGCAGGCAAGAGGCTTTCAATCCAATTCAGGAAGAAGGCAGCTACTGCAAAACCGACAAACAGGAATAGATTCCGTCTTTTTCTTTCACCCAGAGTCTCAAAAAAGCGGACTCTACCCACAACCAATCCTAATATAAACAAGGCAAAAGTAACATAGCCTCGCCCATACATGCCAAACTGATAATTTAGCTTCCCTTCAAATCTTGCAGCATAATTGTGCTTTACAGAATTAATAAAAGAGGGGTTTTGGATATGCGGTGGAATTTCCCTTGCTTCAAGAGAACCGCTTTCAGTTGGGTTTTCTGCAGTTTGCGCTTTCAAGTTACTATTATGAATGCTAGACTGGATAGCTCGAGGCGTTCCAATTAGCAGAAGAGCAGCCACCAGTAGTAAACTCCAGTTTCTCAGAGAATAAAGAGGGATCAATAACAGTCCAAAAACGGCATATATGGAAATGATTTCAATACTGTAAAATGAATGGCCAACTACTCCAATCAGTAACAAAATGAACATCCTCCATATAAATCGTTTTCTAAAATCTATCCCTTTTTTAGCCGCCCTGTCCATCTGAATAAAAAAACTGAGTCCGAAAAGAAAAGCAAAAATATTGATAAACCTGCCCATAATCAGATTACTGCCAATCCATTGAATCGTTTTATCCATTTCCGGAAAGCGAGTTTGAGCTTGCTCAACTGAAACTTCAAATATTCCGAAATTTTGCAACATATGCATCAGAATAACACCCAGAAGGGCAAAACCTCTTAAAGCATCTAGGACTGTAATTCGTTTTAAAGGTTGGGTTAATGTGGTGGGTTGACTCATATTTTTCATTTTGATACACTATTTTTATATAACAAATGTAGTGTCCTCAATTCATCTCTTACTTATACAGAATACAGCTTAACCTACCAATTTTACTGTTATACTACTTCATGATCTGAAGGCTTTCTAGCCAATCCTTCACTTCACCTTTTACTTCCTTGCGTTTTTCACCCTCCATTACAAAATAGATTCCGTCTCTTTCTACTCCACCTATAGTCGAATAGCCTTCCAGAATAGTACTCTCAGGACAAAGCTCCTTTACGGTATTAAAACTACTTCCCACTCCATACCCAGCATTGGTATTAAATGGGATGACTGTTTTACCACTAAGATCATATTTGGTCAAAAAGCTTTTCATTGGTGGAGGTAATTGCATATCCCAGGTCGGGAATCCTATGAAAATGATATCATACTTTTGGATATTTTTAATGTCAGTTTTGAGAGGAGGTAAATATCCAGTTTCATTTTCTTCGTCCACTTGAGAAACTATAGCATCATAATCTTCTGGATAAGGTGTTTTCAACTCCAGTTCAACAACTTTCCCACCTACTTCCTCATAAATCATCTTGGCAACAGCCTGAGTATTATTCGTTCTGCTTAGGTACACTATTAGCACATCATCAGACTTATTTGCTTCATTCACGCTCTTATTTTCTTTAGCCTGGCTGCAAGCACTAATTGGTATAATGAAGAAAATACCGACCAAGAAATAATTAAGAAATTGCATTACACTGTAGTTATTTATCATAGTTCTACTTTGTTCAGTTTGATGCTTTTCCCCAAACCTGTCAGGTTTGTGTTTGATGTTATTGATGAACATAGTATTTTACTACTTCAATTACTTACTAAAAACCTGACAGGTTTCAACTGTTTATCCTACTTGAAAAAGTGAGGATAATCACTCCACTTATTTCCCACTATCGCCACCTAAGAGCTTCGTAAAGGAAAGAGCGCTAAGCTTCCAGTTTCCATCTTCTTTCACATATACCTCAGTCACTTCGAAAGGATTAGTGACTTCATTTCCACCGACTACAGCTAAAAGTGTAATGTTATTCAATAAAATGGCGGTATTTCCCATTACATTAACCGATACTTCTTTGACATCTGCTTTCTTATACCAAATACCTCCACTTTCAATCACACTAAGTTCCTTTTCCTTGCCCCAGCTTCCTCCCATGTGGACGAAGACTGATTGCTCATGAAATAAATCATCTAGTTGACCTACATTTTTATCCGCCATCCAATCCCATTTCTTTTTGGATAAAGCCATGATTTCCTCTTCTACATCTTTTATATTGGAAACAGTTAATTCAATACTATTAAATTCTTCCTCCTTTACTGGTTCAAGCCATTCTGTAGGCTCATTACCTGTAATGGCAAGGTAAGTAACGCCTGTCTTAGGGGTGGCGGCATGCCAATGTTCCACATCCGGTTCGCATTTCACCACATCTCCCTTTTGTACGGTTTGCACTTGCTTCCCTCTTTCCTGATAAAAACCGATGCCTTCTGTGATAATTAATTGCTGTCCGGCAGGATGCTTGTGCCAATCGAGTTTTGCTCCTTTACCAAAAACAGCCTGTACAATATTGTAATCAAAGGTTTTATTAGCGTCACTCACATGATAGAGCCAAACATCACCAGTATGGTGGACATTGGGTGCTTTTTCTCCTTGGGGAAATGTTGAATCATCTTGTGCATTTACTTGCAAGCAAAGCAATAAACTGAATAGAATAGCGGAATAACTTATGTACTTTTTCATCATAACAATATTTATATTTCAATTCGTAGTGTATTAATACTTAATCAAGTCCTTTTTCTTGTAGCCAATTGAACATAAGCTCGGCAATCTTTTCATTGTTTAAATCAGACATGGGAAAGTGACTATTCCCTTCAATTCCAATATCTGGCAAATATACCAGGGTCACATCACCGCCATATTTATTGACTACATTGCTCCATTTTTTAGCCATAGCCAAAGCTGCCCTCCATTGCTCTTGTCCTGGATATTGCACAGGCTCTGTGGGAATATAATCACCGTAATAAATAATAATCGGGATTTGTGTTAATTTCTTGAAATCCGACATGGGGACCCCTCTGGCACTTAACTTTCCACCAACATATGAAATGGGGTCTGGTATTTCATTTTCAGGAAAAACAAAATTACTGCCCGGCTCATAGGAGACAATGCCTTTTATATTATCATTTTGAAGTGCGGTTAACCATCCCTGACCTCCACTATGCGAATGAGTTACCAATATGCCAGCACCAATTTTATCAAATAATGCGGAGACTGCATTGATGTTAACTTCTATGCCGAGAGGGCCAGTATCTGGTGTCATCTGTCTGTAAAACTGGTTTAAAGCCAGTGAATCTTGAGGAAACTGGCTTCCTTTGAAAAACTCATTATCAATTCCCAATCGGAAAATCCCAAACCAGAGCTGATCATCAGGTTTGGCTGTAATAGTAGTGGGTTCTGTACTTCTCCCTGCTTTTCCTCTCCTTGGTTGATCAATCAAATAAACGGGAAACTGCTTTCTTAGGAAAATATTCTGAAAACCTCCTCTGCCATCTGGGGTAGTCTCCCAGGTTTTAGCTGATTGCCCGTAACCATGCCAAAATATCAGTGGCAGCTTACGTTTATCCTGTGGGATTTGATAGAATACATAAGCGTGATCACCGTGCAAAGTCTGTCCTTCTGAAGCTTGATTGGAAGGATTAAAATAACCATGGCTTATAGGATCAAAGGTGCCTGAAGCTTTTACAATTTCGCCACCGACCATAAAACTACCTTGTTCCTCAATAATTAAGGGTTGCTTTTGTGCATGACTTGGAAAAACGGTCATCATCAGAACCACAGCAAGAAAAGCAAAGAATGAAATGTTATTTTGATAGTACATAGTATTCTTTTTGGTCAACAAGCATAATTTACATAATTATTTGAGAAAATTTTGTTCGTCAATCATTAGCCAAGTCCTTAACTTCAATTATCAATGACAGCTACTACAAATTTGAACCTCTTCTTATTTAGATTACTTATACATTCTACTGCTATTCTTACCAATTTTACAGATTAACCAATTGAGGCGCAGGAATTAAAAAAGTATTGTATTAGTTTTGATAAAAAGTAGATGCTATGGACGAGATACAAAAATTTGAAACTGTTAGCCAATACAATGCATACAACAATCATGAAACACTACATCCTTTAGTAACGGTTGTTGATTTCTCAAAGGCTGATCCAAGGTATCTAAAAAAGACATATTTCGGTCTGTATCTTGTACTCTTGAAAGAGGTAAACTGTGGGGATTTAAGATATGGAAAACAAACTTATGATTATCAGGAAGGCACTTTGATATTCGTTGCACCTGGGCAGGTCATTTCAATTGATAATAACAACCAACTCTATCATCCCAAAGGCCATGGAATTGCTTTCCATCCAGATCTTATCAAGGGCACTTCATTGGGCAAACAGATTGATCACTATTCGTTTTTTAGCTATAAGGTAAATGAAGCACTGCATGTTTCTGAACGCGAGCGAAAAATGGTCATGGACTGTTTTTCCAAAATCAGCTATGAACTAGAGATGAATGTTGACAATCACAGCAAGAAATTAATTACCTCTAATATTGAATTGCTCTTAAATTATTGCGATAGATTTTATGACCGCCAGTTCATTACCCGTGACAATGTGCATAAAGGAATTTTGGAAAGGTTTGAAACTTTACTGAATGCTTACTTTTCTTCTGACAAACCCGAAACTATCGGTTTGCCTTCTGTGGCTTATTGCGCAGATGAACTCAACCTATCATCAAACTATTTTGGTGATTTGATTAAAAGGGAAACTGGTAAATCTGCTCATGAGTTTATTCAACTAAAATTAATTACAGTAGCAAAGGAAAGAATATTTGATCCTAATAAATCCCTTAGCCAAATTGCTTTCGACCTAGGATTTAAATATCCGCAACATTTTACCCGTGTTTTTAAACAGCAAGTGGGAATAAGCCCGAAAGAGTATCGGAATTTGAATTGAGACCAGTTCTTTCCAGAAAACTACTTATGAAGCATTGAAAAGCATTTTAATAATTGAAGAAAGTAAAATGCTTTTCTAGGATTATAGGCTGCAGCTCCTTCATATCTATATCCTAATATTTCTCATTTCCTCAATCTTTTTTCTTATTTTCGGGCATGTCTAATACAATAAAATTTCAAATTATAGATGTATTTACATCAGAACCTTTTGGTGGAAATCCTTTGGCAATATTTGATAAGGCAGATGGATTATCGGCTGAGCAAATGCTCAAGATTGCTAAAGAATTGAATTTATCCGAATCGGTTTTCCTTAATCAAGCGACAGCAGAGGCAGATGTGAAAATGAGGATTTTCACACCTGGCATGGAATTACCAACCGCAGGTCACCCCACTATCGGAACTGCTTTTTATTTATTGAAAGAAAAAGGGATTCAGCCTAAAAAGCAGAATGAATTACACTTAGAACAGAATATTGGAAATCTGAAAGTACAATATGAAAAAATTGGAAATGAGATTTCGAAAATATTAATGGAACAACCGCTTCCTAAATTTGAACAAACATTTAAGGATAAAAAATTGGTGGCATCACTTTTATCCATTGAAGAGAATGAAATTGAAGAGGATTTCCCATGCCGGATAGTAAATTGTGGAAATCCATTTTTGATGGTCCCTGTCAAGACTTTAAGTTCTGTTCAAAACCTTAGGCTCAATAATGAGCTTTTCAATGAAATACTGGACGAAATATTTATTACTGGAGTGATGGCTTTTACCTTGGAAACTGATCATCCTGATCATCTAACGCATAGCCGAATGTTTGCCCCACATATAGGTGTACCGGAAGATCCGGCAACCGGGAGCGCACACGGGCCATTAGCTTGCTATTTACACAATTACAATATGGCCGATTTGAGCGAACTGTCAATTGGTGAACAAGGCTATGAATTGGGAAGACCAAGCCAGATTAAAATGAGAATTGTGCAAGAAGATGGAAAGATATCAAAAGTGTTGGTGGGCGGTTCATGTGTTCCTATAGGAAATGGAGAAATCAGGATACCAGAATAAATGGAAAAGAGAAAAATTCTTTTTGTTTGCCCCTACCCTTTTGATGAAGCACCAAGTCAAAGATTTAGATTTGAGCAATATCTGTCAATACTCCAAAAACATGGATATCTGTATCGGTTTGCTCCTTTCTTAAACCTAAAAGCTTGGAATATTTTATATAAATCAGGCAATAGTATTCAAAAACTACTTTGGCTGAAAATATCCTTTTTAAAACGTCTAGTTTTATTATGCCAGCTCCGTCCATATCACTATATTTTTATCCATCGGGAAGCTAGCCCTATTGGCCCTCCTGTTTTTGAATGGATAATTCACTTTATTTGGAGAAAAAAAATAATCTATGATTTTGATGATGCCATCTGGCTGGAAGACCCGAATGAAAAAGGCAGCTGGAAAGCCAGAATAAAATGGAAGTCTAAAGTGAGAAGCATTTGCAAATGGAGTTACAAAGTAAGTTGTGGAAATGAATACTTGGGAGAATTTGCTAGAAAATTTAATAATTATGTAATCATCAATCCTACTACCATCAATACTGATTATCATAAAGAAATGGTGGTTTCAAAACCCAATAAAATAGTGATTGGCTGGACGGGGACTCATTCTACCATGCAATATTTAACTCCATTATTAGCTATTTTAGACAAACTTTCAGAAGAATATGATTTTGAATTACGAGTAATTTCCAACCAAAAGCCTGATTATGATGTCAACTATATGCATTTTATCCCTTGGAGGAAATTAACCGAGATAAAAGATTTAAACCAACTCGATATTGGCATCATGCCACTAACGGATGATATCTGGAGCCAAGGTAAATGTGGATTTAAATTATTGCAATATATGGCTATAAAAAAACCTATTGTTGCATCCCCTGTTGGGGTAAATAAAAAAATAATAGATGAAAGCCAAGCGGGTTTTTCAGCAGAAAGCAAAGAAGAATGGGAAAAAGCGCTTTCAGAATTACTAACTGATCATGCATTAAGAAATCAATTAGGAAAAAATGGTGAGAATTATGTAAAGAATAATTACTCAGTTCAATCAAATCAAGAAACTTTTCTGAGATTATTCAGCGAGCTTGCTTAAATATTTAAATTTTTAATTAAAAATCAATACTTTTATACATACGTACCACTAAAAATTAAAGAATATGAAAAGAATATTTACTGGAATAATAATCGCCACTTTTTTATTGGCTAATGTAGAATTCACTAAAGCTCAAAGTTTTGAGGAAGTGGTTGAATCAGGGGTTGCAGATGCAAATACTTATTTAGGCCACTATATGAATCCAGTGGCTAGCTCGATTGGAAATGGATTAGCAAATGGATGGTATAATACTGCGAAGCCGCATAAAACATTAGGCTTTGATTTAACATTTAATATAAACATGGCTACCATTCCTGATGCAGCTAAAACTTTTGAATTTGTAGAAGCAGAATACGATAATATTTCACTTGCAAATCCCGCTAATTCAAGCTTACCAACTTTTATTGGTGGAAGTACTGACCAGAATTTGGTAATAAGTGGAAACAGAGAAGTTGCAGGAGGTCAATCAATTGCTTATGACGAAACGATTGGAGCCCCGGATGGAATTTTAGATGATTTGGATTATCCAGGGCCATTAGCTATCCCTACCCCAACAGTGCAATTGGGAGTTGGTATTGTTAAAAATACTGATTTAATAATTCGATTTACCCCACAAATTAGTGTTGGTGATTTTGCATTTCAGTCTTTTGGTTTTGGAGTAAAACATGATTTCAAGCAATGGATACCAGGAATGAAACTTCTACCTTTTGATTTATCTGGATTGGTTGCATTTAACAGATTAAACACCACCTATCAAATTAATGAAGCGGAGGGACAAGTTGCAGAGTTTGGTGCAAGTGCAACCACTGTTCAGGCTATCATTTCCAAGAAGTTATTATTCTTCACACCTTATGCAGGACTTGGATTTAATATAGTTCGATCGAATTTTGCAATGAAAGGAGACTATCAGTTTGATGGAGGAAGTGAACCATACACTGTAACTGATCCAATTGATTTGTCATTTGACGGAAGCGGTGAACCAAGATTTACTATCGGTGCCAGAGTTAAAATCCTTTGGGTATTAGCTTTAAATGTTGATTATACAATCCAAAGGTACAATACATTATCTGTTGGATTAGGTTTGAACATTCGATAATAAAGTTAAGGAAAAATTTAGTTAATAGCACAAATCATACCTTTGGTCTGTGCTATTTTGCTTTTTAAGGTAAAAACATACATTGAATAATAAAATTTGATATTTTAAGTTAATATTGCAAATCAACTAAATGACAAACAATTATGAAGAGTAAATTATTAATTCTATTCGTTTTATTTTTTGCACAACAAGCTTATTCTCAGGTAGGATCGGGAAGTATGTTAATAGGTGGTAGTGCACAATTTCAAAATTCTGAAAACGCTGATTTTCAAACAATAAGAGTATTACCAAATGTGCAGTATTTTATTAGTGATAACTTTTCTGTAGGTGGTAGCCTTGGTTTCACTACGCAAAGAGACAATTTAGGAGAAGATGATTATGTAAGAACTAATACTCTTTCAATTAGCCCTGAAGCGAGGTATTATGTAGGATTGGGTGAGAATGTACATTTATACGGAGCAGCACGTTTCGGATTTGGTTTTGGTGGTTCCACTTTCATTGATGGAAACGACAGAACTGAAATAAACGATAGGTCTACTTTCAATTTAGGAATCAACCCTGGTATACTTTTTACCCCAGGATCAAGTATTGGATTTAATTTTGAATTAAATATGATTTCCTTTAGTAGAAATGCCGTAACACCTGCAGGTGGTAATACAACCACTGTATCAAATGGGTTAACGTTAGGCATCAATACATTTGCTCCAACGTTTGGTATTTACTATATCATCGGAAATTAAACTAGAAAAATCTTTAACTTAAAGCCTCACTTGATCCTATCTCGAATGAGGCTTTTTACTATTCTGAAGTCATACTTTTAAGGGTAAATAGATTTTAGCTTTAGTCCATTCCCTCTCTTTACTTTCAATATTTATAGTCCCGCCAATTTTCTTTAAAACTTCACGGCTATTGTAAAGTCCCATTCCATTTCCAGTTGAAAGTTCAGTTCCCCTATAAAACATATCAAAAATGAAAGGCTTTACTTTTTCCGAAATTCCTATCCCATTATCAGTTAATTCAATTAAATGAAAATCCTCATTTCGGGTAACTCTAATATCAATTTCAAATTTATCTTTTCTACTGTCTCTATATTGAAAACTATTTTTCAACAAACTTTTTAAAATAATACCAAACCTGTCTGAATCGGTTTTCACCTTATAATTATCAGCAATATCAAAAGTTACTTTAGGATTTATATCATAAATATTATCTACAAATAAAACCATTTGCTCCAAGACATCCCTAAGGTTTACCTCTTCCAAATTCACATGAGTATGAATATTGGTAGCCACATTGCTAATATCACTTACAAAACCATTAAGCAATCTTAAATTAAGTCTTAGGTGATGCTTTAATTCATTAACAGTTTGTACATCTGAAATCTCTATAACCTTAAGTAGACCTTCTAATGAAGCAATAGGCCCTCGAATATTATGGGAAACGCTGTAAAGGAATTTATCAAGCTCATGATTTATTTGATTTAATGCTAAATTCTGTTTAGTGATCTCTTCCGAAAAATGCATATTTTCAGTCCTATCTTCTAAAATGAAGATAAAACCTTCACCTAAATTATGTTGTTTCCCAATTGAGATGGCAGTGGCATTTATAAAAATTTCATCCGATTGTTTTACATTATGAATTACAAATGAAAAATTAACATACCCTCCTTCTTCATTTAATTTTTCAATCTTATTCCAAAATTGGGAGATATTCTTTACATAAATTGCATCTAGAAAATTGAAGTTTTTATCAACCCCACGTCCAAATAAAATTTTAAATTTTTCATTAAACCAAACTGATTCAAATTCTTTATTGGTGTGTACTAGCCCAATTGGTAAAGTATTGAATAGTTCTTTATTGATTGATATATCTTCAAATGGATGTTTTTGAAAACCGTTTTTATAATCAATATTGGGCTGAGAATTACTCAATTCAATTATTTGAATTAGTGCTTTCCTATTAGTTTGATAAATTGGATTAAATAAAAATATTTTCTCACCCTGATTGAATTGAGATGATTGAATTTCATCTTTTCCAATAATTTCGGTTTCAAAAAAGGCTAATACTTTTTCTAGCTCAACTCGGTTTTTTGCGAATTGCTGATTTACGTTTAAATACTGATGAGTATCAATATCAATAATAAACATGGGGTTTTTCCCATTTTCAAAAAAATCAGTAAAAGTCCAAAAGCCTTTTTCCATCTCGGTTTTAACGGATGAACAGTTTTTTTGATTTCTCTTCAAATCTTTTCTCAAATCCTGAATCATGAAACAAAATTAGGGCTGATAATAGGAAGAGAAAAACATGATATCAGCAAAATATTACAATCCTAGAATAGGCTATTAAAATTTTAAAGACTGAAAATCAATTAATTACCTCATATTTTTCTAAGTAATTATACTTAAAAATATAAGAAATGATTGGTATTTCTATGAAGCACCAAATTCAAAAAATTAAATTTTAATCGAAACAATACAATATGTAACTACATGGAATATTTTCAATATCACTAGCAATTTTTAAAGATTTGATGGGGTTTCATGGAATGAAGCTTATCTTTGCTTAAAGAAAAAATTTCAGGAAATATGTACGGAAATCTTCAAAAAAGACTACAAGGCGAACTTGAACAATTAGAAAAAGACGGTCTATATAAAAAAGAAAGAATAATTACCACTCCTCAGGGAGCCTCAATTAAAACTGATACTGGAAAAGAAGTTTTAAACTTTTGCTCCAATAATTATTTAGGGCTTTCCTCCCATCCAAAAGTTTTGGAAGCTGCCAAAAACACTTTGGACACACATGGATTTGGAATGTCATCTGTAAGGTTTATTTGTGGTACGCAGGATATTCATAAAGAACTCGAGAAGAAAATAGCTGACTTCTTAGGCATGGAAGATACTATACTTTACGCGGCTGCATTTGATGCAAATGGGGGTGTATTCGAACCAATTTTAGGTCCTGAGGATGCTATTATTTCAGATTCTTTAAATCATGCGTCCATTATTGATGGGGTAAGACTATGTAAGGCTGCAAGATATCGTTATCAAAATAACGATATGGCAGATTTAGAGGAACAATTGAAGAAAGCTAAGGATGCTAAAAGCAAAATCATTGTAACTGATGGCGTTTTCTCAATGGATGGCTATGTGGCGCAATTAGATAAAATTTGTGACTTAGCTGACAAATATGATGCTTTGGTAATGGTAGATGACTGCCATGCTACAGGTTTTATTGGTAAAACGGGTAGAGGCACCCATGAGCTCAACAATGTTATGGGCAGAGTGGATATTATCACAGGAACTTTAGGAAAAGCCTTAGGCGGTGCAATGGGCGGTTTCACTTCAGGCAAGAAAGAAATCATTGATATGTTGCGTCAAAAATCAAGACCTTATTTGTTTTCCAATTCCTTAGCACCTTCTATAGTAGGAGCTTCAATAGCGGTTTTTGATTTGTTGAGTAGCTCGACAGAATTGAGAGATAAATTAGAAGACAATATCAATTACTTTAAGGAAAATATTAAAAAGCAGGCTTTGACATCAAGGATGGAGATTCTGCAATTGTTCCAATTATGGTATATGATGCAGCACTATCTCAAAAATTTGCTGATAGACTTTTGGAAGAAGGCATTTATGTAATTGGTTTCTTCTATCCGGTAGTACCAAAAGAACAAGCTAGAATAAGGGTTCAACTTTCTGCAGGACATGAAAAAGAGCACTTGGACAAAGCAATTGAAGCCTTTACGAAAGTGGGGAAAGAATTGGATATTATATAAAAAAAGAAAATCCAGAGCAGTTAAAATTGCTCTGGATTACTTTACAAATCACAAATGATATATCGCTTCCTGTTTAGCTTCATATATCTTAAACATTGCCCTAATATATTCTTCCATTTCTTCTGAAACAGATTTTATTTTTTTAGAAATCTCCTTCAAATCATCCTTTTCAAACTTATCCATATCAATCAAATTGGTTAATCCTTTCATGGTAACCACTGGTCTACGCATAACATGAGAAATATCAAAAATCATCTGATCCAATACACTTCCATAAGCCTTTTGAATGGTGAAATCCTCCACTACACCTAAACAACGATATTGACTCGTCTTTACTTCTGAGATATGAAGTTTGATTAGAAAATATTTCTTCTCCCCATTCTGATTTGAACAAGAATAAACATATTCCATGCTTTGCTTATCCCTTATTTTTTGGATTAATGTAAAAAAATCAGATATAGGCATACTTAATAACTTACTCATCCTTTTTTCCACAGAACATTCAGTGGTAAAAGCCGGATGTTTACGCATTAGGTTTTTACTGAAATTATTATATAAAAGCTCAAGATCTTCATTGATTTCAACCTCAAAAAAAGAAGCAGGTAAATTTTCAAGGTTCAAATAATCTGGTAGGCTGTTTTTTTGGTTAGTTAAATAATCTCCGTATAAATGATTAATATACTCACCTATGGATTCCATATGCTTCATCATTCTATCAAATGAGTCTTCAATAGATTTGGTGAAAATCGTACCAACTATTCCTTTAACCTTATTTTTATCTACAATAGGATAAATGAATAATTGCTCCTCATTGATATATGATTTAAAAAAACTAATATTTCGAAATAGAGTATGAAATTTCACATTGGGAACAAAGATCACTTCTTGGTTCAATTTAGAGAATCGAGAATTAAAAAGATGGTGGTCAATATTTATTTGAATGTAAGAGGATCTTTCTAAATCATATAATTCATGATAGTCCTCATCCCACAATATTAAAAATGACTGAGATGCCTGGGAAAGCTCAGCTAACATTTTCAAAACCGGGTTCATCTTATTATGTAAAATTTGATGCCTAGGCTGAAAATAAGGATTGTTAAAAATTTTAGGTAAGCTCATAGGCAAGAGGTTTTGAAGTTGAGTATTCCCTATATTACATAAGTATCTTTTAATGTTCTTACAACTAAAAAAACCCTCAAAGACGGGACAAATGATACCTTAACAACAATAGGGGAGAAGTTAACTATCACTTTAAAATGTCCCGCCCTTTCGGGTGATGTCGTTAATATATAAAAAGGTCTTGGTTGAATGCGCAATGCATTATTCCTTAACTACATTTCAAAGGTAGTACAAGGAAACTTTCTAAAAAACACCATAAAAGGGGTATTTTAAATTATTTTAGGGGTATTTCAAACCCCATTTCTAGGGTAATAAAATTTACATTTTGGGTGTAATGCAGCAAATATGACTAATAATATTTAAAGATAAACTTTAAAAAAATGGTTTATTAAACACTGAATATCAATTATTTACAATCCACTACTATTAAATTGTAATTCAGCATAAAATTGAGTCAATACCTCTTTTTTTATATAAAAACACCCCATTTTTAGTGTGAATACCTCCATTTCTACAGTAAAATCTACCTACAAAATAATTTGAGAAACCCCTAAATGGGTGTTTTTCAGTAATTTAAATAAGCCTAATATTGTGGTATCAATTTAAAATGAAACACTTAACAACAATAATATGAAAGCTTTAAAAACAATTAAGTACGCATTAGTAATAGCAGCATTATTCACTTTCTCAGCTTGTGAATTAATTGAAGAGCCTAATATGGATGAAACTACTTGTACGGGTTGTAGTGAAACCCAACAAGGAGAAATTGATTAAAAGCAACCAAAACCTTTCTAATTTAGCCTCATTATTGTAATTTTATCAATGATGAGGTATTTTTTTATCTTTTTAATATTTCTCCTTCCGTTACTTGCTTTATCTCAAAGCGAAAATAAATCTTATTTAGAAATCGCTAAAAATTTTCGAACAAATAATCAATTTGACTCCTCTATTATTTATAGTGAAAAAGCACTTGAGTATTATAAAGAAACTCAGGACTCTATAAATATTGCAAATACATACAATAATTTAGGGCTTACTTACATAAAAATTAATAATAGAAAAAGTGCATTAAATAATTTCTATAAGGCTATAAAAATTAATAAAAGCATTAAAAATTATACAGACTTAATAGGGAATTATAATAATCTTGGAAATTATTACATTTCTGAAGATTTAAATTTAGCACTTCAATATTATCAAGAAGCTGAAATACTTCTACCAAAAGATAAAAAAGATAAAAAATCAGCCATTATAAATATGAATATTGGTACTATTTTCTCATCCAATGATAAAGAATATTTTAATTATGATTCTGCCGTTTATTATTATTTGAATTCTTTAGAATCTTTTAAGATAATAAAAGACTCAATTAATCTTGCTTTATTATATCATAATTTAGGCGTGTTGTATGAAAGAAAAGAAAACTATCAAGCAGGTTTAGATAGCTATAATAAATCCTTAGAAATTAATAATGCTTTAGATGATAAATACCGATTAAATCAAACTTACATGAATGTTGGTAATATTTACTTAAAACAAAAAAAATTCAAAGAAAGCCTCAATTATTATGAAAAAAGCTTAGAATTAGCTGAATACCTTGGTGATCCAAATCGAAAAATGAACCTATACTCTAATATGGTGAAAGCTAAAATGGGTATAGGCCAAGTAGAGGAGGCATCCTTATTGTTTCAAGAATACAATCATTTGCGTGACTCACTTTTCGACAGTGAAAAGATGCAGGAAGTAAAAGACTTGGAAACAAAATACGAAACTGAAAAGAAAGAAGCTGAAATAAAAGAACAACAGCTTGCCATAGCCCAGAAAAATTTTCAGAAAAACCTTTTTTTAGGCTTGAGTATTGCTTTGGTGGTCTTAATAATTTCAACCATCTGGTTCTTTATTCAAAAGCAAGAGTACTTAAAAAAGCTTAAGAACGAGGAAATCTCCAATATGAAAACCGAGCAGGAGTTGAAAGAACTCAATGCTATGATGCATGGGCAAGAAGAAGAAAGAAATAGAATTGCTAGTGATTTGCACGACCGATTGGGGGCAAGATTATCTTCCATTAAATTACTATTTCAGTCCGAGCAAAATGAAACTGCTCATATCCTTAAAAGTAAGTTATTGGATAATATCAATGAGGCCATAAAAGAAACCAGAGAAATATCCCATAACCTCTCTACCGATATGTTAACCCGCTTTGGCCTTGAAACTGCCTTAAAAGATATGGTGAGAACTATAAATGAAGCAGAAAAAATAAAAGCAGACCTTGCCATTTATGGATTACAAAAAAGACTCCCCCTAGAAGTTGAGCGCAATATCTATCACATCGCCTTAGAATTGATTAATAATACTATTAAGCATGCGGAAGCTCAAAACATCACCCTTCAAATCAGCCAATCTGAAGGAGAAATCAATGTTTTTTATGAAGATGATGGAAAAGGATTTGATGTTCAAAATGTAGTGGATTCAGGAATGGGTATGCGAAGTATTTATGCCAGAGTAAATACTATCAGTGGAGCGGTTTACTTTAATTCAAAACCAGGAAAAGGCATTAATGTAGTGATGACCATTCCAGTAAAAGAAAACATGGAGGAAGAAAAAGAAAATCAGGATGATACTACCTTAAAATCTAAAATGGCTTGATTTTTTAGCGGTTTGACGGTTCCAAAACCATCTAACCGCTATTCTGTAAAGCTAGATATGTCTCTTATCGGTCAGACGGTTCCAACCGTCAGACCGAAAGCCAACTTTGAGAGATTAAATAGTGATATTCAGTACTATTTCGACAAAGTGTGAGAATTATAAATCTCAACTTGAATCATCCAACCTAACTGGCAGATGCGGTTTGACGGTTCCAAAACCGTCTAACCGCTACTCTGCATAGCTGGATATTTCTCTTATCGGTCAGACGGTTCTAACCTTCAGACCGAAAGCAAACATTTCTATGTAAGCAATTTCAAAATTTTGTCTTCACTTATCACTTTATATGATTCTTTATAAAAATCATTTTCAGAAATCCCTATCAGTTCTTTTGCTAAATTTTGATTACACAAACTTCCATTTCTGAATCCAGCATAATCAAGAAATGATGAAAACTCCCAATCTTCCATCTTTGATACTAAACCAGCAACCATTGGGTTTTGATGAATATAATTAAAACAAATAAATGGGTAGTCTACATCTTTACCATCCAATAATTTAAATTTTGTCCTTTTTCTGAAAATAGAACCAGAATTATTTTCTTGCTTATTTATTGCTTGGGTATAACTACTGATTAGATTCCGAAATCCATTTTGCAATGAACTAATTTTAATATTTCCAGTATCTCGTTCAATAATAGAATTGCTATTTGAATAAATAAGAAAATGGAAATGATTATCCATTAAAGTATAAGCTAAAACATCACAATATGGGGCTACTAGGCTTCTAAATTTTCTTAAGAAGTATAATTTGTTTTCTCTATTGTAAAATACTTTTTCTTGATTATTCCCTTGGTTATATACGTGATAAAAGCAATTATTTAAAATTAACATACATATTCAATGATAACAGGACCTTTTAAAAAATGTAAGGTTTAAAATTGAAGAACAAAGATTACAAACTAAATTAATAATCATTTTTAATTATTACAAAGCAACCTAAGGTTGATTTAAGGGTAGAATCCTTTAAATCAAAGAGCAAAAGCGGTTTGACGGTTCCAAAACCGTCTAAAGGCTATTCTGTAAAGCTAGATATGTCTCTTATCGGTCAGACGGACTAAACCGTCAGACCGAAGGCAAACTTTGAACAATTTAATAGTGAAATTCAGTACTTTTTCAACAAAGCGTAAGAATTATAAATCTCAACTTGAATCATCCAACCTAACTCTGTAAAGTTTATACTGCGATGCAAATACAGTTAGAACCGTCTAGTCATCCTTTAAAGAGCAAGCAGTTCCATCTATTGCTTAGTTTAAACCGTGAGACCGAAGCGAAAATTTCCGCTTACCCTGCGATGTGGATGCGGTTTGACGGTTCCAAAACCGTCTAACCGCTATCTGTAAAGCTAGATGTTTCTATTATCGGTCAGACGGATTAAACCGTCAGACCGAAAGCAAACTTCGGACGATTTGATTATCAAATTCAACACTTAATTCAGCCTATATTTTTATCTTTGCCTTCTATGAAAAAATTACGCATTGTTTATATGGGCACTCCTGATTTTGCGGTGCCTGCCTTAAAGATTTTAGTAGAAAACAACTATGATATTGCGGCTGTCATAACAGCTCCCGACAAACCAAAAGGACGTGGACAAAAGCTATCGCAATCTCCAGTAAAGGAATATGCTGAATCAGCAGGACTTAAAATCATGCAGCCCACCAATTTAAAAGACCCTGATTTTCAAGCTGAATTAGCTGCTTTAGAAGCCAACCTGCAAATTGTTGTAGCTTTTAGAATGCTGCCCGAAGCAGTCTGGTCTATGCCTGAAATAGGGACATTTAATCTGCATGCTTCCCTCCTTCCTCAATACAGAGGTGCTGCCCCTATCCATTGGGCGGTTATGAATGGCGAAACCGAAACAGGCTTAACTACTTTTTTTCTCAAACATGAAATAGATACAGGCAGTATCATTCTACAGGAAAAAGAGTCTATCTCCCCTACTGATACTACTGGGGAAGTCTATAACAGGCTCATGGAAAAAGGTGCTGGTTTGGTATTAAAAACAGTGAAGGCCATTGAAAATGAGAGCTATGAGCTAAAACCTCAAGATGAAAATCAAACTTTGAAGCATGCGCCTAAGCTTTTTAAAGAAAATACAGAATTAAAATGGACAGAGCCTGCTGAAAAACTCTACAATTATGTAAGGGGATTAAATCCATTCCCAACTGCATGGGCAATTATTAACGATAAAAAATACAAAATCCATCAATCCTCCATAATTGATAAGGATTCAAAAGGTGAAGCTGGAAAATTAATCACTGACCATAAGAATTATCTTCATATTCAATGTAATCCAGGGGTTTTGGCTTTAGAAATAATTCAGCCAGAAGGCAAAAAAAGAATGGGGATTGCGGATTTTTTTAGGGGGAACAAACTCTAATTATGAATTGGTAGTCCTTTCAATAATCAAATCCGCTGTCTTTTGGGAGGTGTTTTCATCTCCCATCATATCTTTTAAAACCTTATAGTCTTTAAATACTTGATCTCTTTTTTGACCATTAGGGAGTATATGCTCCAATTCAGCAGCAATATTTTTCACAGTGAATTTCTCTTGAATCAATTCTTTTACGGCTTCTTTTTGGAGAATCAAATTCACCAATGATATAAATTCTACTTTTACTACTTTCTTAGCTATGGCATAGGATATTTTACCTGTTTTATATACTACAACTTCCGGTACATTAAACAAAGCAGTCTCCAAGGTAGCAGTACCCGAAGTCACCAAAGCAGCTTTAGCATTTGATAGTAAATCGTATGTTTCATCAAATATCAGGCTCAAATTGGGTTGATTTTCAACTTTTGCATACAACGACCTATCCAAATTTTTCACTCCAGCTACCACAAAATGCTCATGAGGGAATTCTTGGGTTACTTTTTGCAAATTATCGAGCATATGTATAACCTCTTGCTCACGACTTCCAGGTAAAACAGCTATAACATCTTTATCCTTAAAGGAGAAATCATCACTAGGCTTAAAATCACGAATAGCATCCAATAATGGGTTACCTACATAATCTACTTTAAAACCATATCGCTTATAAAAATCCTGCTCGAATGGCAGAATCACATACATATAATCGACATTCTTCTTGATTTTAAGGGCTCTTTTTTGGTTCCAGGCCCAAACTTTAGGTGAGATATAGTAGTGAACAGGAATATGATAAGCTTTTGCAAATTTTGCGATCCTCATATTAAAGCCTGCATAATCAATCAAAATAATGGCATCGGGTTTAAATGCTAAAATATCCTCCTTGCAAAACTTAATTTTTTGACGAATAGCTCCTAGGTGCTTTATCACTTCCCAGAAACCCATATAGGCCATCTCCCTGTAATGAGTTACAAGCTCTCCTCCAGCTTCTTCCATTGCATCACCTCCCCAACAGCGGATTTCCGAATCAACTTGCTGTGATTTCAGTGCTTTAATTAAATTGCTGCCATGAAGATCTCCGGAACGTTCACCAGCAATGATATAATACTTCATCTTTTAGGATTGGAGTTTTAACCTAGATAGCCTTTTTCAAAAGCCATTTTAACCATATGAGAAACATTTTTTGCTTCAAATTTCTGTAATAATAATTTTCGATATGAAGTAATGGTATTGGGAGCTAAGTCCAATTTTTCAGAAATCTCCCCTGAAGTATCCCCTTCACTTAAATGTTGTAAGATTTTTCTTTCCGTATCGGTTAATTTAACTCCTCCTTCCGACTCACCATAAACTCTCATTTTCATGGCCATTTTCGCCATTACATCCTGAGAAAAATAGGTTTTACCTTCCATTATTCTTTTAACGGCAGAAAGGATCTCTGCTTCGCTCACATTTTTGAGTACATAACCATCAACTCCAACATCCAAAGCATTTTGAATATAACCTTCCCTATCAAACATAGAAAGAATTAAAACTTTTGTTTTGGAGAATTTCTTCTTGATGATTTCAGTAGCCTCTATGCCATTTAAGACAGGCATATTCAAATCCATGATTACTACATCCACCTCATTATCAGCCAAGAAATCGAGAACCTCCTGGCCGTTTGAAACTGTTCCTAATATGGATAATTCCTTTTGATTTGATAGTATAGAGGACATACCACTTGCTAAAATTTCGTGGTCATCGGCTATTAATAATTTTATAGGATAGGAAATTTCGCTCATACTCAAATCTAAAATTATTCAATCTGACTTACAACATTATAAGTAGAATTAAATTGAATAATTTTAAGTACAGTTGATTATAAAACTACAATTTTGACAATCTATACATTTTAAACAGCTTTTTATATTTAAAATAAAAAGGAAACTATAATTTATCTAAGAAATAACCTACACAGTTTCAGCACCTACACGTGTGATATCATTATTAATATTATCGCTTTCTACCAGACCATCTCTCATTCGAATTATCCTGTGGGCATATTGTGCAATATCATCTTCATGGGTCACCATCACTATGGTATTCCCCTGATCATGCAGTAATTGAAACAATTCCATGATTTCATAAGAAGTTTTAGTATCTAAGTTTCCAGTTGGCTCATCAGCTAAAATTATACTAGGATTATTTACTAAAGCTCTGGCAATGGCTACCCTTTGTCGCTGACCACCGGAAAGTTCATTAGGCTTGTGATAAGCTCTATCCCCCAGCCCAACACTACTCAAAACCTCTAGTGCCCTTTCTTCTCTTTGAGATTTACTGAATCCAGCATAAACTAAAGGTAAGGCAACATTCTCCAAGGAAGATTGTCGTGGAAGCAAATTAAAAGTCTGGAATACGAAACCAATTTCCTTATTCCGAATTTCAGCTAAGTCATTTTCTGATGTTTCGCTTACATCTTGCCCTGCTAATTGGTAATTACCTCTAGTTGGTGTATCTAGGCAACCAATAATGTTCATTAAAGTTGATTTACCTGAACCAGAAGGCCCCATAAAAGCAACATATTCTCCTTTATCTATATTGATGGTTACTGACTTCAGTGCTTCAACTGTTTCAGTTCCCATTTTATATATCTTAGCAATGTCTTTGGTTTGGATTACAGATTGTCCCATTAATTTTATTATTCATTGATAGTTTAAGATGAAAATTTAATTCAGAAGTATGGTTTACACAATTGATTTGTGATAAACGGAAATTACCATGGCATTTGTTCCATCTCCTCCTTTATACTTTCGTATTCTTTAGAAAATTTCTCCCATTCCTCTGTCGATAATAAGCCTACTAAATCTTCATAGGCTTCTTCAGCATAATTACTCAAATTTAATTTTAAAGCTTGCAAAGCATAAGCTTTCAATAATTCAGTACTATTGGAATTTAAACGACTTGCCTGAACTAAAATTTCATAGGCTTTTTCTGTCTCATTATTTTTATTGAAATAATTTGCACTTAAAAGTATGGCTGATTCAAAGTATGGATTCTCCTGCCCAACTCTCTCCATCATTTTAATAGCATTCTCATTATCTCCTTCCTTAGTTTTTTTATACGCTTCCCAAACCAATTTATAATTATATGGATATTTTAGCAAATCATCTTCTTTGACCTCTTCCTCCAATTTTTGATCTTGAGTAATAGCAGCTAACAAGGCAAAAAGGTTGTTTTGATATATCTTTAATCCTTTTTCTTTTTCTGGTATTTTAATTGACAATAATTGATTTTTTGCTTGTTGAAAATTCTCCTTCTCAATCAAAATTTCAATCTCATTTAATTTCAATAGAGCCAGAAAAGGAGAACCATTTAATTGATTTTCAATTAATTCAATTTCGTTTTCTTGCAGTGAACTGTTAGTTTTCAACCATAAATATTTAAAGCTATCGGGAAGTTTGGATGGATTACCTTGTAAAAATTGATAAAGAGGGTCATTCTCCAGCAATTGGGTAGAAATAGATTCAGTATCCAATTGTCTTTCATATACTTGAGCAGCCTCAAACAATCTTTTATCCAAAATCAAAGCAATTGTACGATAAGTAGTAGCTTTGCTCATTTTCAGTTCCGCAGCTTCTTCAAAATGCTCTGCAGCCTCAGAATATGCTTTTTGCTCCATTAACCACATGCCATGCAATAGATAATAAAAGCCAGCATCTGAAATATTATCATTTTCTAACTGATTCATTAAACTATAAGCATTATTTATTTTACCGGCATAATTCAATCTATAGGAAGAGGCATATTTCAAGGATTTATCAAAATCTTTATTTTCAGAAAACTTACCAAGCCAATTGATGGTATCACCCTTAAAGTCCTCATTATCTATAGACTTATTTAATGTCAGATTGAAAATAAAAGAAAAATCATTGTAGGTTAGGATTTTTGGCATTTTGGGAGCCTCCAAATCAATACTATCAATAAATGCTCTTTTTCTATTAGCCAAAGCCAAATAATTAGCTTGATAAGCAATAGTTTTACCATCTAATGAAGATTGTTCAGGTAAATCTTCATCAATTCCATTCTTAGCAAATAATGCAAGTCGATTTACTGTTGCAACATTTGCGGCTACCCCTCTTTTCGCTGCTCTTTCTGCAGCATCAAAATAAATAAAAGAAGAGTCCGTCTTATTCAACTTTTCAAATATGAGCCCTTTCATATTTAAAATATAAGGATTGTCAGGAAAATCTTTTTGGGCATCTTCTAAAGTAAAGAGCGACTCAAAAATGAGATTAGAATTGATTTGAGCTTGTATTTTATTCAAATAAGATTGTACACTTGGTCTTTTGAAATTTGCCTGGGAAAAGTAAGAAGAAGCTTCCGCCCATTTTTCATTTTTATATTCTCTTTTCCCTATTTCAAAGTTATGCTTGTGAGATGTTTTGGCATATTGCCGTGCCACTTTAAAAGTTGTAGTAGCTTTTTCTTCTTCTCCTATATAGGCATAATAATCAGCCAATCCATTATAATAGCCCGAAATTGCCTGGTAGTAAGGCAAATAAGAAACTCTTAAAATCAAAACAACCACAATTCCAAAACCTACTGCCCTTACTAAATTGTATGGAATATTTACAGGTCTGAAAACCACAGGATATATCCCATGGCCAGCCTTAAGAAGTGCAACAAAATTATAAAGCACATAAAAGAAAAATAATACTCCAAAACCCAGATGAGAGAAAATAATCATATCCTCAAAAGTATCCATGAGTGGATCATTTCCATTCCTAAAAATCCAAGTCATTACGGAAAAAGCCATTATACCTAAAGCCAGATAGATATACCCTCCTAATGGTCTAAAAATCAATTGCTTTTCAATTAACTCACTTCTTTTACGGAATCCCCAAATACCGAATACTGCAGAAACACCAAATAATAAAAATTCATTAAAATAAATAATCTCAATATCTATTAAATTATCATTTTTGGCGAAAGTTAGCCCTACATAAATAAGGTAGAGCATCGTGATTACAATAAAATGCAGAAGATTTGAACTACCGTCATTATTCTTTTTGGCTGCCAGCAAATAAAGAATATGCAGAATGATATCATAGGCAACATTGAATATAAAAATAATGGTTAAAATAACTGGAACTATAATACCATGGTGAGCCATAAAGATTACAGGTGCTTCTATTGTAGAGCCCATAATTACTAATGAAAGCAAGACTATTAAAAGCACTGCAAATATGAGCCATCTTTGGAACAGTCCTGCATTTTGCTTGAAAGCATGTATATAATATCCAGTTACTAAGAAAAGACCAACAAAAAAGAAGGTAAACAACTGATTATCAATGCCAAAAATATTTAAGAATTGCAGCTTCAAAGTGATTAACCATACTACAAATACGGATTGAAAAATGATAAACCACCATCTACTTAAATAAGTGGCAGCTGTCATCAAAATACTAAAACAGCAGAAAATAACCGCTATTAGCAGATATGTACCACTTATTTGAAAGCCAGAATCTAATGAAAGAAAAGACTGGAAAATTATATAGCTTCTGGCAGGAATCTGCAGATCAAACACAAAATCCTGGACATTATGTAATGACAATTCTACACTCTGTGTTTTCCTGGCTACTTCCTTTGGGAAGGCAATATCATAACTATTGTATTGAGAATAGAAACTATAACTCATTGATAAAAAGAAAACAAAAAGGAGCACTTGATAAATGCTCCTGTATTTCCCACGCCAGTCTTTCCAAAAATTTAAATTATTCATTATTCTTTTTATTCAATTACTTTAGGTACTCTAAAATAGTCTTTATCCTTTTTAGGAGCATTTTTCAAACCATCCTCATGTGAAATTTGCCCTTTAATCTCATCTTCTCTTAATTGGTTGGTTTCAAATGTCATAGCTTGCAAGGGCTCTATATTGTTTGTATCTAGTTCCTGCAACTTCTCCACAAAAGAAAGCATATTATTCAAATCTTTCAGCATTCTTTCTTCAGATTTTTCATCGAATTGAAGTCGAGCTAAATGCGCAATTTTTTCTAATGTTTCTTTATTAATGCTCATCTTATTTGTCGGTTTGCTATTTCATTTGAAATGACATCATAAACTTTGCTTTTTAACGAAGGTATATCCTCCATATTGAGTCCTTTTGTAGGTACTGGTTTATGATAAATCATTCGCATTTTCCTTCTGCTTATTAAAGGAATTTTTTCATCCGGTAAAATTATCCAATTATCTGGAAGGCTCACAGGTACAAGTGGAATTTGTTTGGTGATTGCAGCTCGAAATGCTCCGTCTTTAAATCTACTCATTTCAGGAATTCGTTTTGATATTATTCCTCCTTCAGGAAACATCACTAAGGATCTATCTTTTCCCATTTTCTCAATTGCCTTATTCAATGCTTTATAAGAATTGGTAGGACTTGCCCTATTCACCGTGATATGCAATTTACGAAACATATAACCAAACAAGGGTACCTTGGCTAGGGAACTTTTACCTACATAAACGACAGAATGGGGTGCAAATCCAAAGCTCACAATATCTAAAAGGGAAAAATGATTGGCACAATAAACGTATTGATTCTTTGGATTAATTAACTCGATACCTTCAATTTGAGTTTTTATCCCTACCAAAAATAAGGCTACTTTAGCCCATAATTTATTAAGAAAATAACAATGCTTATGCCATGATTCTTTGGAAATAATAATCAAGAAAAAAGGAAATAATAGTAAAAATAAGCCAATGAAAACAATTGCGCACCAAAACGTGTATATCTGTTTGAAAAAATGTTGCATACTTAAAAGCCTAAAAATAGCTAATGACAAAAAATCTAAAAAATAAGGAAATTTCCATTGGCTGGGATGTTGGTGGATGGAGTGGTAAGAATCATGGTTTCTGTGTTTTGGAATCTTTAAATAACGAAATTAAGGTTTTAATAGCAACAAAATTAAATGTATACCAAATAAAAGAAAATATTGAGAGAATAATAGATGAATTTCGAAACACTCATCATATTACTTTAGGTATAGATGCCCCTTTACAATTTCCTCAATTATTTAAGAATATAATTAATCAAAACCCTATTAACATTTTCAATTCGATTCAAAGCCATGAAAAAGAAAACCCAATAGCTTGGAGAAAAACAGATTTATATATTAAAAAACATTTTGGCAAAACTCCTTTAAGTGCTTCTTTTAGCTTCTTAACTAGCAATGCCACGGTTGCTATTTCCCTAATTGGGGAGCTAAAATCGAAATATAGTGAATTCTCAGTTTTGCCTTTTGATGAGGAAAGCAGTATCAATGCAATAGAAGTCTATCCTGGATTATTAAAAAGCAATAACTTAATGAATAATCCAGTTTTCAAACAGTATCAGAAAATGATAGAAAGCAAAATTTTTGATAAGATTGAAGGATTTGACTATTACTTTCAAGTCGCAAAAGAAAAAACGGATATTGCAGATGCCGTAATATGCGCTTTATATGGATTGGGATTTAATGGTCAATATGATGCTATCCCCAAAATAAAAAATGAGATTCCAAAAGAGCATTTACATTCAGCCATAAATGAAGGTTGGATATATCATCCCGATATACTCTGATTCATTTTGAAGGCCAATTTCTTAGACTTATTATTAAAACGGATAAACAATATTATCGCAGTTACACTTAATCCAATTAATAATCCATACCAAACCCCTTGTTCACCAAATCCCAGGGAAAATGCCAATAAATATCCAGCTGGCAATCCAATCACCCAATAGGCCATAAATGTAACGGCAGTAGGTAATTTCACATCACCCATGCCCCTCAATGCTCCCAATCCAACCACCTGGATACCATCAGAAAGTTGGAACAGAGCAGCAATTATTAATAAAGAAGATGCGATGGGAATAACTTCCTGGTCGGAAGTATAGAGCATCGGTAAATAGTCATTCAATACCATAAATAGTAAACCCGTGAAACTCATGAATATTACAGCCATTAAGAAACATGTAAAAGCAGCAATACGCATAGTAGGGATATCTCGTTGACCAAGCTGATTCCCCACTCTAACCGTGGCTGCAGCTGAAATACCAGTAGCCATCATATAACTGATGGAGGCTAAATTCATAGCTACTTGATGAGAAGCCAAAGGAACTGCCCCCATCCATCCAATCATAATAGCAGCAGAAGCAAAAGCTCCTACTTCAAAAATGTATTGAAAACCTGTAGGCACTCCTAGGTTTAGTAATTGCTTAAAAGAAAGTGGATTCCAAACCGTCACTTTGAAATATTTCCAATACACGGCAAATTTCTTATAATACATAACAAATAATGCCATTACAATAGCCATTAAAATTCTCGAAATAAGGGTTGCCCAGCCTGCTCCCTCTAACCCCATTGGTTCAAAGCCTAATTTTCCAAAAATTAAAATATAATTGAGTACGACATTAATAACATTAGCACTTATGGTGATATACATTGCCTGTTTGGTCAGGGATAATCCTTCAGCAAATTGTTTGTAGGTTTGAAAAATCATAAAAGGCAATAAGGAAAATCCAATGATAGCCAGATAAGGTTTTGCCAAAACCACAACCTCTTTAGGCTGATTTAAAATATCTAATATAAAACCACCAAAGAGCAAAATCGAAAATAGAAGTAAGCCAAAAATGAGGTTGATAACAAAACTATGTTTCATATATCGCATGGCAGAACGATGATTCCCTTCGCCATCTGATTGAGCAACAAGTGGGGTTAGACCAAAAGAAATCCCAATTCCAAACATCATGGTAACACTAAAAACAGCATTTGCCACAGAAACAGCAGCTAATTCCTCGGTACCTACCCTACCTACCATTACGGAATCTGCAGTGCCTACTAAAACATGACCCAATTGACTCAAAACCACTGGGTATGCAAGTAGATAATTGCGTTTAAAATGTTCTTTAAAATCTTGGGCTTTCATTTTTTAGCATTCAAAATGCAAAACTAGCAATATTATGGAAGTAAAAGAGCATGATAGACAATTAGAATATTTGAATAAAATCAAATACATTTATAAAATAAGAGGATTCAATCTTCAATCACAAAATTGAATCTCCAATAAACTTGATTAGAAAAAACAAATACTCAGAGGAAAAGCTCAGTTAATGAGGTTTAAATTTGGTTACTTGAAAATATATAAATACAATTCTGTATAAACAACATAAAATATAAATATTTATATTATCTTTATCTTATAATAAATTGTAATAATTCAATCGTTATGGATACTGCAAAAAAACTTTTTCAACTGCTGTTCTTGGTATTTATCCTTTTTACTTTCATACATTTTGAAACAAATGCTCAGAGCGTAAAAAAGCTTAACAAATATGTAGAAAAAGCTGAGAAAAAATTTGAAAAAGGAAAATTTGAAAAGGCACTAAAATTTGCAAATAAGCTAGAAAGCAAGAGTACTCAGAAATTTGGTGCTGAAAATCAGTTTGTAGCTGTGGCAAAACTCAAAAAGGCCAAATACAATTGGGCTCTAGGACAATTTAAAAATTATTTTGAACTCAATAAAGATGCATTACTAATTAGCGAAAAAACCAATGGGAAAAACTCAATCAGTCATGGCATTAACCTAACTGATGCAGCACAAAACATGGTGAACTATGGTAATTATGTTAAAGCTTTTAACTACTTAGAGGAAGCCATTGATTTATTTGCAGACACTAATGAGGCGGATGAATTATATATGAGTGAGTTAAAACTCAAAAAAGCAGAAATTCTTATTGCTATCGGAGACTACAACAAAGCCTTAAAATTAATCAATCAAGAAGAAGCCTTCTTTTTGCAAAGAACGCTTGACAAGGATAACAACCTAAAAAATAATCAGCTTGAAAAAAGATATGAAGATGCTGCCAGAATGATTACCTTAAAAAGTAATGCCCTTAGACACAAAGGTGAAATAAGAAGAGCTGACTCAGCTTTTTCTACTGGTGAAAGCTGGATAAAGGACAAGCTTAATAAAAGGAGTAAATACTTCGCAGACCATCTTTATCATTTTGCTGAATTCTTAGAAGAAAATGGTACTAGAGATTTGCCTTATAGCTATTATAGTGATGCTTACATATATTCCATCCCATCAAATGGTTCAAACCACCCTTCAACTATTAAATATCTCGAAAAGCTAATCCTCAATACCATACGGGAAAATAATATAAGTAAAGCCATGGCTTTTTATAAAGATTTAGAAAAGATACTTAAAACGGAATTTGACAAAAGCAGCTCTCATTTCGTAAAATTAGCTACTATCTCTTTCGAATCAGACCTACGAAAAGGAGATATTAAAAAATTGGAAAAAGAAGCTTCAAAATTATCAGATGATAAAAATCTTTTACCTGAAGATCATCCCATAAGAATAGATTTATTAAATACTTTAGTCAAAGTTGCCTCAGCAAAAAACAATTATAAGAATGCTGCAGATTATTTAAATAAAATCATAGAAATTAAATCAGTACTATACGGAGATACTAGTATCACTACTGCTTACAGTAAAATAGAATTAGCTCACCATTGGGTAGATTACACTGATCAATTCGAAGAGGCAGTTTCAATCTACGATAAAGAATTCTTTGGAAAAATAGATCATCAAATCACAAACAAGCATTATAAATACGTAAACCTTTTAAATCACCTTGCTACTACCTACCAAATTGATGACGATTATGAGAAAGCTTCAAAAATATTGGATGAAGCTCTTATGGCTACTAGAATGAAATATGACAATCGAGATATTGATTTTGGTAAGGAGTTAAATTTAATCGCTGATCTACAAATCAAAATTGGAGAATATGAAAAAGCTGAAGTCAATATTGCAGAGGCTTTAAGTATACTTGAAAATTTTGATAGTGAATTTACTATAGTCTACTACATTATGGCCTTGGAAACGCAGGCCAAACTTTTATCCATTAAAGGTTATTTTGATGAAGCTGAAGATGCATTGGAATTATCTCAAAAACTGTATTCCAGAACAATTCCTAGTCCTGAGTATAATCCACTAATTGCTTCACAGGAATTAGCCTCCGTTTACCTGAAGGTAGGTGAATATGGTGAGACAGAGAGAATTCTTACGAAAGCATTAGATAGAAATGTGGAATTATATGGTGAAAATAGTCGTAAATTAATTTTACCAATGGTGGATTATGGTAGGCTACAATTGATAAAAGGTGACTATACTAAAACTGAACAACTGGGAAGAAAAGCTTTAGAAATTTCAGAAAATACTTTTGGTGAAAAGTCAACTAAAAATGCACCTGCGATACTTTTACTTGGTGAATTATACGAAACTTTAGGTGATTATGATAAATCTGAAGAATTCTATAGCAGGGCGATAACAATTCTAGAGAATCAATTTGGACGAGATCATGTGGATGTTGCCACCTCTATCTCAAAACTAGCTATTGTCAAGTTTTATGAAGGCAGTGAGGATCCTCAAGAGATTGAAGATTTGTTGTTTGAAGCCAAAACCATTATTGGTAAAAGATTCTCGGTCAAAAGTCCTCTTTATGCTGATTTATTGAAAGATATGGCTAGGTTTTTTATATCTGAAAATAAATTGGAAGATGCATTAAGCTTTTTAAAACAATCTGAAGACATATGGAAAGATAAAGCTGGCAGAAGAAATAATATTAAAGCAGCTGATATTCATATTTTAAGAGGTGACATTTTCTATAAACAGAGAAAATGGAGTGATGCTGAAAGTGAATATAAAGAAAGCCAAAAACTAAACGAAAAATTCTTTAATGACCAACATCCTGAATATGTAAAAGCTACCTCTCGTATGAGTAAGGTTTATTATATGGATGGAAATCAAAGAAAAGCAAAAAGTTATATTGAAGAGGTAATGGAAAATTACAATCTCTTCATAAAAGACTATTTCCCTGCATTAAGTGAAAGGGAAAAAACTAAATATTGGAATACCATTAGAGATGACTATGACTATTTCAATACGATGGCCTTAAGCATGCACGATCGCTATCCTGAAATGATAGAAACGGTCTACAATAATGCATTAAAAACCAAAGGACTTTTATTAAGCAGCTCTATCAAAATGCGAGAGCGAATCTTAAACAGCAATGATTCAACTTTAAAAGTACAATATTTTGATTGGCTTGATAAAAAAGAAATGCTCTCCAATGCTATCTCGATGAGTAAAGAGCAACTTAGCAATGAAAATATAAACCTAAATCAATTAGCCAGAGAAGTAGAACTAATCGAAAAATCACTTAGCCAGCAATCCGAATTATTCAGTGAGGGTATAGTGCAGCAAGAATATAACTGGGAGCAGATAAGAGGAACACTGCAACCAAACGAAGTAGCAATTGAAATGGTTAGGTTCAGACATTTCGATCACTATATCTCAGATTCAGTGGTTTATTTAATGTTAATCTTGAAAAATGATGAAAAAAGTAAACCTGAATTTGTAGTCATGGAATCTGGTAATGACATGGAATCAAAATTCTTTAATAATTACCGAAATGCCATCAAATTCAGAGTGGAAGATAAGTATTCCTATCAAAATTTTTGGGAGCCCATTGAAAAAGCAATTGGTCAAAACAAAACTATCTATTTATCACCTGACGGAGTTTACAACCAAATAAATTTGGAAGCTATTCCAATTGGAAATGACCAATATCTAATAGATAACTCAAATATTGTATTGGTAAGTAATACAAAGGATTTATATCTGAGGGAGAATAAAAGCGAAACGGCTGAAGAAGAAAAAACAGCTTTACTCTTTGGAGACCCTAAATTTTATCTTGCTTCAAGACAAGAATACATTAGTGAATTTAGATCAGGTGCTACTCAAATAAGCGATTTACCTGGGACAAAGAAAGAAATAGATGCATTAACAAAATTATTTGAGGCAAACGGATGGTTCACCTCCAATTATTTAGATGAAAAAGCAGCAGAAGAAAGGGTGAAAGAAAGCAAAAGCCCTAAGGTATTTCATATTGCCACACATGGCTTCTTTACTGAAAAAGAAGATAGAAATCAGAGCAATAGTTTTGAGAACAAACAAATGAGCGAAAACCCTTTATTAAATACAGGTTTAATGCTGAAAGGAGCAGGTGATGTATTAGCTAAAACGCGTTATAATTACAATATTGAACCAGGCATTTTAACAGCATATGAAGCCATGAATTTGAATTTAGATAAGACAGATTTGGTAGTGCTCTCAGCTTGTGAAACAGGTTTAGGAGAAGTTCATGGAGGAGAAGGTGTATTTGGGCTGCAAAGATCTTTCCTAGTAGCTGGTGCCAAAACTTTAGTGATGAGTTTATTTAAAGTTTCTGATGAAGCTACAGAGAAATTGATGGTGTCTTTCTATGAAAAATGGCTGGAAACTGGAGATAAAAGACAAGCCTTCATAGATGCCAAAAAAGAAATCCGAAATGAATATAAAGACCCAATTTACTGGGGGGCTTTTGTGATGATAGGGATTTAGGTGTTGAAGTGATTACGTTTTGAAGTTTTTATGTTTCGATGTAGGTCAGTACCGAAGGTCAGACTGGAAAATAGCTTTATACATACGTTGGGAGTTAGAAGTAGGAAGCCTAAAGTTGGGTATGTAATGATGGGCTTAGAATGATTGATTTTAAATTTTATTTTAAAGCCCTTCCAGATTTTGAAAACCTGAAAGGGCTTATTTTGAGAACTATAGAGTATTATTTCTCGATGTCCTTCTTCTAATCTCTAATGAAATTAGACCAGGTCTGAACATTGTAAGCTATCAGACTTGGTTTAATTTTATTTTCAAAAGCTTATTGCTTTAAAATCTTAGCAATTTGTTGTTTGCCTCTATGACTAACCACTATTCTGTACATTCCTTTTGGCATTTTCTTCATATCAATATCATGGCAAATACTATTGCTTTCAGCCTCATAAACCACCTTTCCATATTGATTATTTAGGCTGATTTGATATTTATCATTAGAACTTATATCGAAACTTGTAGGCTCCATCTCAACCGTCAGGGTTTCTTCAACAGGGTTAGGAGAATAAGTAAAATAACAGACAGGACTTCCACAGTCATCACCAGTAACTGTCACATATTTTGGACGGTAATTGGAAACACCACATTCATTATTAGCACGAACAGCAACAGAGCCACTGGAACTACCCGTTACCAATAAAACCTGATTACTTGTAGTTGAGGAAGTATGGTGGAAGCTCCAACCTGAAGGAATATTCCATGTATAGCTGTTTGCTTCCGCCTGCGAAGAAACGGAATAATATTCCCATGCATTGGGTACCACATTACTTGATCCTTGCATCAATGATGGATTAGCTGGCAACCTTTCTACCCATACCTCTTTTTCAACTTCAATATTTCCGCAACCATTATTTATAGTTGCTCTTATCCAACCATCACCCCTTACAGTTGATGAACTTGATTGTACTGTAACTGAATTATTATTTGAAGTAGAAATATTTATATTATTGCTTGTTTCCCAAAAAACGGTTGCACCTGTGGGTAAATTATTTAAGTTAAAACTGCTGTTAAAAGGGCAAACTGTAGAAGTTCCGGACAATGTTATGAATGCAGTTCTGTTAGTAAATAAAGAATGTGTTGAAATGATTGAATGGAAGCGTTCTGATTGTCCAATTGTAATTCTATTTAAACAACTAACGCGCGAATATGACATAATATTATTAACATCAGGACTAAAAGAAGAATCCCCTGTATAAATACAATTGGCATCAACTTTCCCGCTTAAGCAAGGATCTGCAGGTGTATCACAAACTAAATCACCACAAGTTGAACAATTAGAGCCATTAATATTCTCGGAGCAATTAAGCGGGTCATTACACCCTCTACCAGAATGGGTATGAAAAAGACCTAAACAATGTCCAAACTCATGGCTAAATACTGAAGTGCCCACATAATACCCACCTATGGCTAATGCAATACCTGGAATAGCTGAAGCTCTTGAGTATGTATCATTTGGTGATAACATATAGATGTCAATAGCATTAGAGTGAGTATTTGTATTTATAAGTTGCGAATAACTATCAAATGTTATTCCGTTATAATAAGAAGTATTTCTAATATCTGATTGGCCTATTAACCGAATAGCAATATTGTGGACTGAAAAATCCTGACAAAGAAGGTCTATCCAGTCACTAACCTGTGTATTAGTTAAACCACCTGTCCCATCTGTTTTCTTTAATACATGAACATAAATATTGATAATTTTGGCAGAATTATAAAGAGAGGATGACATTTGTCTAGAATTTATTTCATAGACTGAGTTATCTGACTCTTCTGTTTTACATTGCCAAAATTGATCAGATTGGGCGGAAATACCCTGTGAAAATAAAAAAAACAAAAAGAATGTTAGATTACAATTTTCAAAAAATTTCATGTTAAACTATTGCTTGTTGATTTCTAATATTTCGATTTCTTTATACCCAGGCAGTCTCCAACCACAATTCCAAGTCGATTCCAAAATTTTATAGCTTAATACAACCTTAAGGCTATCAATCTTAAAAACGGAATCTAAATTAACAGGTGAGTAAGAATCTTGATCATGTTGAATTAACCAACCACAGCCATCTACACTAGGATCCCCCTCATAGAAAACCAAAGCTTCCACATCTCTTTGCCCCTCAGGGATTTTGTCAATTTGCTCTTCAGGAACTTTGTCAACTGGAGATTGACTTTCGCAACCAAAAGCATAAAGGCCAAATAAAGAAAGGACCAAAATATGACATATAGTTTTATGTTTTGTAATAACTAGATTATTCATATTTTCTAATATTTTAGTTAAAACTACTTTAAAAGTGCAAAATAAACTCTACAGATACAAATGTTTGTATTATAACTTCTAGATTATATTAGCTCCTTTCAATTTAACCCACATTATTCATGAAAAGGGTATGAAAAATGAAGATAATATGTTTAAACTAATTGATTATCAATATATTAAACCAGGGTTAACCCCGATAATTTATAAAAACCTAATAGCCCAAATTTGGGTGTTTTAAAATTCATTTTTTAATATGAAAATTGTAGTGTAACTATCTAATTATTGGTTTTTTATAAATTGTCTGTCCTTCGGACGAAAAATTTATATGAATTTTTCGGGTTAAGATTCGTCTATTTTTTACCCATTTCAACTACAGAGTTCTTATCCAATGAAAGGATAAAGCCATTAATCAAGTATTCACAGACTTTTGAACTGAATATCAAAAGAGATAACTTCGTACCCAATATGTCAGTTTGAAATTTCAGACTCCTACCTACGGAGACAGTGTTGAACTTATCCCTCTTTGCGGTACTACCCTTCTCTTTATTGAAGAGAAAGGAAAATTTGTCTTTGACAAATCAGATCTTTAATTGACATTTAAGCAATAAGCTAATCGAGTTTTTATATAATAGTCATAAAAAATAACTTGCTTCCTCATATCTAGGAAAAAGAAGAAATGAAAATCCGAGAATATCCATACACTTAAGGGGGGGGGAGTAGAAGTCAATTCCTCTCTTTTTACTAATGAAGTAAAATTTTTGCTTAATTATATACTTCTATAATAATTTTAGCTTACTGGTAATACCAAGTTGCCAAGAAACAATTTTATTTCTCGCTATTCTTCTTCCAATCTCTAATGAAATTAGACCAGGTCATAGGATTTAAAAAATTATTAGGTGGGACTATGCCTGTCATTTCATAAAGACGGGCATATCTCCATTGATCATAATAGGGACTATTTTGTTCGTATTGCTTATCCAATAAACTATTAAGATCTTTTTTAAAATCATCTAATTGCCTTTTCTGAATGTCAGTTAATTCTTTCTTCACTATGGTATTTGTAAAATAATCAACATCTGGCAAAGGGTAAACCCTTACCTCTTCTAAAAGTACATTTTCCTGTACCATCAACTCAATTAAAGAATAGGTTTTCCCTTCCAATAATTTAGGGATGATAAAAGTTGAATTTTGATATCCTACACTTCTAAAGGTTATCGTATCACCAGGATAAGCTAGAAATGAGAAATACCCTGAATTATCCGCTACAGTACCACTTTTACCATCGCCAATCAAAACTGTAGTAAATGGTACAGGCTCCATATTTTCAGCATCTAGGATTACCCCTGTCATATTAATGGGGTCATCTTGCTGTGCAACAGCTGAAAAGCTGAATAAAAAAATGGAAACGAAGAATATCAGACTATTTCTCATAATATTAATTTTTGATTTTCATTATCAAGTAACTGCCTGTTTGGCTCTATTTAATGACCCCAATTGTATTTGTCCAGTGTTTCTAAACAAGCATTCAACAATTGAACGGAATCTAGTATATCTTGTTTATGAGCCATCTCAATTACTTGATGAAGATTTCTGGTTGGAATAGAAATAGCACCAGCAATTGCTCCATTTTTACCCATTCTTTGTAAACCAGCAGTATCCGTTCCACCAGCAGTTAATATTTCAGGCTGCCACTTTATGCTGTTTCTATCTGCAGTTTGTTTCATAAATTCCACCATTCTGTAATCGCATATAGTCATAGCATCTAAAACCTTAATTGCCGTTCCTGCACCTAAGGAAGTGACTTTTTCGTGCTCTTGAGCTCCAGGTAAATCAAAAGCAATAGTAGTATCCAATGCAATTCCGAAATCAGGATTAATCTTATGGGAAGCTACGTTAGCACCTCTAAGTCCTACCTCCTCTTGCACCGTAAAGACTGCATAAACATCATAGGGGTGATCTCTTAAGGTCTTTAAGGCTTCAACCAAAACAAATACAGATACTCGGTTATCAATAGATTTGCAGTTTACACAATCGCCCATTTCAATCAAGCCTCTTTCTCTGGTAACTGCATCTCCTACTGAAACTATCTTTTCTACTTCCTTTTTATCCATTCCCAGATCAATAAAGTAGTCTGTTGTTTTACTGACTTTATTTCTTTCTTCGGTGGACATCACATGAATGGGCTTTGAACCCATCACTCCTATTACATCTTTTTTGCCGTGCACAATTACGCGCTGGGCAGTAAGTGTTTTAGGGTCAAATCCACCAAGCGTTGTGAACCTCAAGAAGCCGTTGTCGTCAATATGAGTAACCATAAAGCCAATCTCATCCATATGGGCAGCTACCATTACCTTTTTGCCTTCAGGATTGCTTTTGGCTCTTTTAATGGCGTGTACGTTACCCAGGTTATCCACCTCTACTTCATCCACCAAAGATTTTACTTCGCTGATTACTAAATCTCTAATCCTTTTTTCATGCCCTGGAGCTCCTGGGGTTTCACATATTTTTGAAAGTAGTTCTATATTAAAATTTTTCATTATAGCTTATTTAATTTTTCCAAAATTAATTGAATTCGGTAGTTATCAATAATTGTGAGGGAAAAGATTCACAGAAAACAAACGGAAAGCCAAAGGCTTTTTTTTTCTTTTAACCACAGAGATCTCAAAGATTTTCACAAAGAACACAATAGAAAATAACCTTACTCATTTTCTTAATATAACATTAAGGATACGGCTTCAATTCAAGAAAAAAATAATGTACACAAGTAGTGGCAATCATTGCAGAACAATAATTACTTTCACTCACTTCTAATATTTGTCAGGCATAAAGGTAACTTTCGCCTTAGCGAAAAGCCTGATAATGGTCTTAGCTCGCTAAGAAACCTAATTCAGCAACAACACAGTCGTTAATTTTAAATGTCTTAGCGAGATGCTAAGACTAGGGTATAGTGTACATTGAACAGGAATACGATATTTGCAATTATCTTTTCGCTTTAGCGAAAATCCTATTGTTTTCCCTGCCTGCGGCAGGCAGGTTTTGCTTCTATTGTGGTAAAGAAGTATGGTTTTGAGTGTGAAATAAGGTTAGTTACTTTCTGCTAATCCATTAGGTCGTTCCTACGGAACTTGGAGGAGTGCTAGGATTTAAGTTACCATATGGTCGTCCCTCTGGGACTTAATATACAGTACTACAATCATGCAATTTGATAATAGTATTAAGACTTACTACCATTCAGCCCCAGCGGGGCTAACTTATGGTAATAATTGGACCAAACTGCTTATCTAAGCTCCGGAGGAGCGACCTTACTGCTTATTTTCGGGAAAAATAATGATATTTAGGCATAAAAAAAGCCGATTGGCGACCAATCAGCTTTACATTCAGAATCTATAAATTAAAATTATACTCTTCTGACACCAATGGCATTTAAGCCTTTTTTACCATCTGTAGTTTCGAAAGTAACTTTATCGTTTTTCTCGATATCGTCTTCTAAACCACTTACGTGAACGAAAATTTCGTTCTCTGTTTCGTCTTCAATGATAAATCCAAATCCTTTGTCTTCATTGAAGAACTTTACTGTTCCAGTACTCATAAAATAAATTGTTATTAATTATAAATTTGAGGCAATATACATTTTTTGATTTATTCTGTTACTATTGTTGGAAATTATTTTTATATGAATAAAATATGAAACAATTAATACTACTCCGCCATGCCAAGTCAAGTTGGGATTTTCCACACCTCAATGATTATGATCGCCCACTAAATGATAGAGGTAAAAGAGACGCTCCAAAAATGGCTCAATGGCTTTCTTCACAAGCTATCAATGCGGATTTGATTATCAGCAGTGGTGCTGAAAGAGCTAAAAATACAGCAATAGCTTTTCAAGCCTTATTGAATATCCCTCTGGAAATAGATGATCAACTTTATCATGCGGGCAGATCTAAATTATTGAATTTCATAAAGCAGACTGACAATAGCGTAAACTCCTTGATATTGGTAAGCCACAACCCAGGACTGAATGATTTAGCTGATTATTTGCTTTCTGGTTTCCCAGATAATATTCCTACGACTGGGATTGTGAGTTTGAAATTGAATATACAAAAATGGAGTGAAGCTTCTCCTAAGAATGCTTCGCTTGATTTTTTTCAATATCCTAAGAATTTGTGATGGTTATAATTCAAAAGATTCTGTCTGTATATCAATGTTCACGCCAGGTTCTGGATGGTGGTTTTAATTGCTCATCCTACATCATAATATGCACAAGCCTTTCCCTCATATAAAATTTTTGAAAAGCTTATTATAAAAAAAGTCTTTTAGAAATGAAGATAAAATATTTTCAAAAAAATATTCTACCACAATGCAGAGCATGGGAACGGTCTCCTAACAAAAAGGCAAACATTACCCCGCCAAAAAATGTGTAAGCCAAATTAAAGAAATAGTGACTTTGGAGGTCTCTTTTTTCATTCAGTCTCTTTCTCAAAAATATGCAGTGTATTATCTTGAGTATGTATGAACATTCTATTCTCATTTACTTGAATACTACCAATACCTCCATTTTTAGGTTTAAAGTCATGTTTGTAAACCAAATCCTGCTTATCCCAATCTAAAATACCGACTTTAGCTTTATTATCTCCTAATGTTTGAGTAAAATAAAATTTATTATTTAAGGCTGCACAACGGTGATCATGTATGGCATCAAAACCATTTGATTTTATTAATTCATTGCAGTCCCATTCCTCAATTACGAGAGTTTTCGTGTTAATACGACAAAGTGTATTTTCAAAACGTGAGGAAAAAATATAGTCACCATCTTGAAAAACTTCATAACAGACACCTTCAAACTTTTTTAATAACTTACCAGTATGAACATTTAATATATAAAGTCCTTTATTTTTATTACCAGTAATTACAAAAAATAATTTATCATGACTGCATAATATTTGACTGTGTAAGTTTCCTTTGCTTGAATTAGATAATACAGAATATTTATTACTCCAAAGTTCATTTCCATTCATTGAAATATCATGGAAGTAAATTGATCCATCCCCAGTACCTTCTTGTTCAGCTTGAACTAAGCCGTTTTCTAAAAACAATTTAGGTTCACCATGCTGAATAACTGGGACAATGATTTTACGTTCTAACTCAAAAATAATTTCATCTCTATTATCAATAGTTAAATATGATTTATAATTAGACTTATACCTATAATAAAATTTCCCTTTAATCTTTTTCTCTACACCTTTTAAAAAAGAATGAAAAAAAGTGATCTTATCCTGAAAATAATAGATACCATTACTATAACGCCCAATTTTGTTCGTGCGTTTAGCTAATTCAAGCGTTAGTATCTCTTGATAGTAAGGTAAAAACTTGAAAACCTTTAAGTAGATTCTGTCATATTTAATACAAACAATTTCTTTATCTATGTATAATACACCACCTATAATTTTTTTTACAATAAAATTCATTATTTAAAAATCAAACTACAATTTAAATTAACAAATTCATCAATTTGATTGTCAGTAACAACATCATCAGCATCACTTATCTTAAAAAATCTTCCAGCTGGCACGCATTTCGCGTTTGCCCTTCCTCAAAAATGATCATTTAACTGAATTACTTCACCTCAAATCCCTCCTTATGCTCCTCTTTTCCTAAAGTGAATTTCAATTCATATTTCCCCTTAGAAATAAAATCATCTCCTATTTTACAGTTCCAATCAACCCTTTGATAGCCTTTGGATAATTCCTCTTCCCAGGAAGTTAAACTTTTGCCTTCTTCGTTCAAAACTTCAATTTTTACTTTAGCCCTTTTGTCTGAATTATGGAATAGCGCTATTTCCATTTCTGGTAAATAAGCTTTTGAATAAGGATGCGATTTTTCTCCCCAGTTTTTGCTGAACCGGATATCATCAAGATCAAAAGTCACTAACTTATTCTCTTGATTTTGAGAAATTTTATGCAATGGCTTCACATCCGTAACATAAATGCTTCTGCCATGAGTACCTACAATTAAATCCAAATCTCTTGGATGAACTATCAAATCGTAAGTTGCCACATTTGGAATAGCTCCCATGTGCTGCCAATTTTCTCCATCATTGAAGCTAGTATACAATCCATGATCAGTTCCGATATAAAGCAAACCAGCCACTTTAGGATCTTCATAAATTACATTAACCGATTCTTGAGGTAAATCACCTGCAATTGATGTCCAATTTTTACCGAAATCAGTGCTTTTATAGACGTAATTATCAAAATTATCATTTCTATAGCCTGTCATAGAAAGATAAACCGTGGCTTCATCATGTTCTGAAGGATGAATACTGCTCACCCATAAATCTGCTGGAAGGTTATTATTGATTTTTTGAATGCTCTGCCCTTCTTTCATCAACCAAACATTGCCATCATCAGTCCCTACATAAACAGTTCCGAATTTCAATGGTGATTCAGCAATTTCCGTAATAGTTGCAAAAGGAACATTTCCTTCTTTGGCGTCATTAGTTAAATCGCCAGTCAATGCAGTCCAGTTATCGCCTTGATTTAAGCTTCTATAAACCTTCTGAGCCCCCATATAAATAATATCAGGATTGTGCTGACTCATCACTACAGGAGTTCTCCAATTAAACCTTAATCTATCTTCTCCTATATTATGATTAGGCGTGATATATTGTCTTTTTCCACTTTCTCTGTTAATTCTGAAATAGTTGCCAAACTGAAAGCCAACATAAACAATATCCGAATTTCTAGGATCAGCGCTTACGAACATTCCATCACCACCAAAAATACTTTCCCATCTTCCTCGTACATTAGGAACAGTACGAGAACTTCCCACCATGGTACCATTATCCTGTAATCCTCCGTAGATATTGTATGGTTCTTCCATATCTACATTTACGGTATAAAATTGACCTACTGACATGCTGTTTTTATGATCCCAAGTAGCTCCACCATCATAAGTGATGTAAAGTCCACCATCATTGCCCAACATAATATGCTCTTCATCTTCAGGATTAATCCACATCGCATGATGATCTACATGCACATCTCCAACTGAATCAGTTCTATTAAAAGTCTTTCCACCATCTCTGGAAACTACAATTGGAACGCCCATTACATAAATGATATCAGGATTCTGAGTAGCTATTCTGATCTCTCCGAAATAATAACCATAAGTGTAATAAACCCCCGAAAGGTCATAATCATGTGTTTTTTGCCAAGTAGCTCCCCTATCGGTTGATTTGTAGACCACAGACCCTTTCACATCTGTATCAAATAAAGCCTGATTGGCATCGCCCAAATAATCACATAAGGCTTTCGGTTTATAACTACCTGATTCAATGTCTTTTTTGACATTTACAGCATTATATTTTTCAGGAAAGTTATTATCCTTCAAATATTGATTTAAATCTTCATTGTTTAATTTAAGAAAATCCTTCACAGACATTTCCAAGAAATCAGCTGGGGCTAGTCCCTCTTGCTCTTCTTTTTCTTTTTTAGTTTCTTTTTGATAATCAATCAAGGCATATAAAATATCAGGATTAGATTGAGAAATGTCCAACCCAATTCTTCCAGTAAATTCATCATCTTCCATTCCATTCATAGATAGACTCCAGTTTTCACCGCCATCTGTTGACATATAGATTCCTGAACCTTTCCCATTTCCAACAAAATCCCAAGCATATCTCTTTCGTTCCCACATGCTTGCCCATAATAAATCAGGATTTTCCGGGTGGATGATTAGATCTATAGCTCCGGTTTTATCATCAACATACAATGTCTTTTTCCATGTTTCACCACCATCTTTGCTTTTGTAAACTCCTCTTTCTTCATTATCTGAATATAAACCTCCCATTGAAGCTACCCAAACGGTATTAGGATCTTCAGGATGAACCACAATTCTTCCAATATGCTGACTGCCAGGCAAACCGATATGTTCCCAGCTTTGGCCTTTATTAGTGGATTTATAAATACCAGAACCTGCATAACTACTTCTGCTGGAATTATTTTCTCCAGTTCCTACATATAGAATGTTTTCATCGCTAGGAGCCAATGCTATATCTCCTAAAGTAAGCGCTCCCACATTATCAAAAATTGGCTCGAAGCTGATCCCATTATTTTTAGTATGAAATAGACCACCCGAAGCATAAGCTATATAAAATTCTTTGATGTTATTTTGGTTTACTGCAATATCGACAATACGTGCCCCTTGAATTACAGGCCCGACATTTCTTGCGGGGTAATTCTTCAAAACCGAAGATTCCGCTAGTTTTTTTCTATTTTCAATTCCTTCCAGGATGGAGTTTGCATCGGTTGGTTCAACCTGACTCAATAAGAAAAAAGGTGAAAATAACAGTAAAGAAAATGCTAATAATATTCGTGTCATAGTGATGAGATTTTTGTCTATGACGAATATCGAAGATTTATTGGAATTATATCATTTAAAATATATAGTCGGGTAAAATCGAGGATAATATGAAACTCAATTCGCTTTTTTAAAATAGACTCTTACTTGAGGTTTGCTATTATCAACCTTTTGCTTTTCATACCAAATAGTATTGTTAGCAATATTGAATGTTATAAATGGTTTTTCTTGTTCTTTCTGATCATAAAACTCTATCTCTGTAAGAGAAGTATTAGCCTTCCAATACCCAACATTTTGGTCACCCTTATCACTTCCATTATAAAATCTCCCATTATCAGCTAGCAATATCCATCTTTTTGAAAAAGCATATTTATCAGTATTATCATAACCATTAATGGTCATTTTATCAATTACCCACTTTCCTATTAAAGCATCTTCTTCAGCTATCTCAATTTCAGGTAATTCCTTTTTCCTATTTAATGTGATATTAAAATGATTGTGCTTATCAGTTAAATAAATTAATTCATCAGAAGCTTTTACCTTCCATGTTTTAATATCATCAAACGGACTACCTTGCATCATAATCAATTCACTCTTATCAGGATGTACCATCCAAGCTTTTTCACTTACTGAATCGAGTAAGCCTACTTGATATGTACCCTCTTCTTTGAATATCAGGTAACGAGTATTATGATCTAAATAATCATTGATCATTTCATGGCCATTTGCTTTCACAGAAGCTACATACCATTTCCCCATCAACATTTCAGGAGGCGTAGTGTATTTACAAGCTGATAAAACTGAAATAAAAAGGATTACAATTATAAATGATTTATTCATTCAGCTAATACTTTCAGATTTGGATTCATAATATATATTAAAGTACAATTTATTCAAGAAAAAAGTTTTGTGGAAATTAATTGGAGTTTTATTTCGAAAGCCAATTGTCAAATATTATATAAGTATATTCATTTTGTAAGAGATATCAATTTTATAGATTATCTTTTCTAAGAGATTATTTAGAATACGTTATCTAAAGCAACCAATATTAGAAAAAAGCTGTTTTGTATTTAAAAATATATGAAGTAAATTATATATTGATACGTAATAACTTATTTTAACATTAGTTTTGTCTGTAAAACAAAAAGCTAATTCCTGAATAATTAAAAAAGTATGAAAGTCACATTAGATATAAATGACAACAAAGCTGCTGCTTTTCTGAATTTTGTTAAAAGCTTGGATTTCATTCATATACAAACACAGGATGATTATCAAGAGCCCACTAAAAAGGAAATTCTTGAAAGCATAAATCAGGGAATGAAAGAAGTGCAGCTTCACAAGGAAGGTAAAAAAGAGCTTCAATCTGCGAAGGATTTTCTCAATGAGCTATAAAGTACTTACTACTTCTGATTTTAAAAGAGATTCGAAAAATTTAATTAAAAAATACAAATCTCTAAAAGAAGAGTTACTAGAACTTATAGATTCACTGGAGGAAATCCCAAACCAAGGCACACCTCTTGGTAATGATTGTTATAAAATCAGACTAGGGATCAAGTCAAAAGGGAAAGGAAAGTCTGGTGGAGCAAGAGTAATTACTTGCGTTAAAATATTAGATGAATTTGTTTACTTACTCACTATTTATGATAAATCAGAAAAAGATAATATTACTGACAAAGAATTAAAAGAACTTATCAAAGGATTAGATTAACCCCTAAAACCTCACCATCATCTGTACTTTCACCTCCGATCTTGTATCCCCTTCAATTTCTTCATTGCCAGTACCCACTGTAAACCGATCTACATATCTGAACTGAGCATATCTTGCCCAGATTTGGAGCTTTTTTGAGAATTTATACTGCAATAAAGCATAAGACCGACTTCCTGTATATTGATAAGCTGGAATTGAAAATGCATAAAGCACGTCCTTTTCATAGACGTATTGCCTGTTTTCAAAATTATCGGTGTCAAAAATGGAGTAGCGTGTGCTCAATCTGAATCTTCCAAAATCAAAATTAATATCTTGAATTAATGCCATGCCATTGGAATATTCTCCTTGCAATAAGAATTCACTGAACTGAGCTCTGGTTTTAAGGGATACTATACCTTTCGGGCGAACATCTAAGTTTAATATATAATTCCTCTTTTCTGCATTCGCTAGACCGTATAGATTTGGATTACCTTCCAAATCAACATTTCGCTCTTTATTTTCCACTCTAGCTTGTGCATACAATTTTATCTGTCTGCTAAAACTATAAGCTATTCTTCCTAAAAATTCATTTCCTTTTGATGGCCTATCAGCCCTAAATCTTAACCAAGGGAAATTAAAACGATCGTAATATCCTGAAAAAGTCAACTTTTTGAATGGCTGAAATTTCATCCCCCAATAAACTCCATTTTCATTAATGTTTCTGGTGCTTTCACCAAATGCTGTTCCATAGAATGTATGAAAATCTCTGTCATAGTTTCTGACAATAAAACTAGTCTGCAAACTTGGAGTAATGGAAGCGATGAACCCACCTATTGCTCCTATTCCACCCGAACTGCTGATGGCACTTTCACCAAATAAATGGAAATTCCGCCAATAATAGTTTGCAAATAGTCCGTAATTCTGATTTTCTGTACCCCCAAATTCAAACTGATTATACTTATTGGGTTGACGGAAAAACGGTCTATCGTAAATGGTATGGATATAATTAAAGCCAATATTGAGGTTCTCTCTTTTTGTATTAAATAATAAATTACCTCCAAAATTCTGTGCTTCAATAGCATTTTTCCCAGCCAATTCCGATTCCGTTCTATGGAAGCCTGTGAGCCTAATAGACGTAAAAAACTCCTCCGCACTCTGAGCAGAGTCCAATTCAACATTTCCATTGATGGGATTATAGCTGTAAAATGTAGTAAGGTCTAAATAATCATTCAGTTCAATTGTGGTGGCTACTCCTCTAAAAAAGTTGGTCTCCAAAACTGAGGTATATGGCAGAATACCTAGATTACTTCTTCTGGCGGTGGCAACTGTTTGACTCCCCTTCCCAATGGCAAAACCTGCTCCAAATAACAAGGATTGCCCAAACTGTAATTGATAATCGCCCAAAACGATATTTTTTAGTCTTCCCTGATTTTCCAATTGTGCATGAAAAGACCAAAAATCCATTCCATATTGATCCTTGGTCGGATCCCATTTAAATTGTTCACCAGCATCTTTCTCAGTAGTGAATCCGATACTAAAATCATCCGTATGTTTTACTCTAAATCGAGTATAAATCCTGTATGGGTCTCCCAAATATTTTCTTTCTCTTTCATCGGTAGAGACATAACCCCGCTTTTCCTCTAAAGTCCTATCCGATCTAATGATCAAATAGTTATTCTCCTCATTTATAATCCTTTGCAATAAAGGACGATTATCGGCTTGTAGACCAGTTTCTCGAACTTTTACAAAAGGAAGTATTTCATAGATAGTCTTAAGATCAAATTCAGGTATAGCCTGTAATTCATAAATACTCAATAAGTCTCCATTCTTTGCCCGATGATCTAAAAATTCATTGATTTGGATATTGGAAAGTAACAGCAATGACTGCAAATCTTGTCGGTTGGCATTATTAAGGTTTATAGGCGATTGGTAGAGTTGAAACAAAGCCTCATAAATATCTTCATAATTGGTATTTTCATCTTGAACAGAGAAATTACTTTCTATAAAATCTTCCAAATCAAACTCTTGCTCTTGAGCATTAGAAATAAAACAACTCAAAATACTTAAGAATATAACCGAGTATATGAAAAGTACTTTTCTCATTTCTTCCTCAATTTATAATGCATTGAAAGACTATGAGAGAAACCCATTTCCGCATGATTACCGAGTGCGTAATCCCATTGAAAACTTAAATATTTGAAGCCTAAACCATAGAAAGACTGAAAAGAATTACTATTTACTCCTGTTCTCAAATAAAACTTATCTAAAAAATTATATTCAGCACCCAACTTAACCAAAGCTGGCTTCACAATATCTTTCTCTATTTCTCCATTCAGCATGAAATAATCCCTTGGACGATAGGAAACACCAAGTTTCAAAAGTGTAGGCACTCTTTGTTCAACTTCAACATTTAAGCTTGATTGGGTAATATTTAAGGCTTGCGCACCCACTACTAGTTGGGGAGTTATGGAAGCAATACCACCAAAATCAATGGAATAAGTTTCTTGAGTTCCAAAATCCAGTACTTGATACTGAATATAATTAAGCCTTCCACCCAATTTGATAATGCCTAGTTCTGTAGCATAGCCTAAGGAAACTTTATGTTCGTTATAGATATCATCACCAAAGCGAAAAACGTTTAAAGCAGCATGTCCAAAGGGTAATTTAGCGGTAAATCCAGCTGCCATAAAATCCATCCCAGGCATACCAAATCTATTTTCATAAGTTGCACCAGCATCTAAACTTTCGGAAGTTGTTATGCCTGCAGTATTTTGAAATGAAGCCCAATAGCCTTCCATAGTGACCGATGCATCGCCCATTCCAATAACCCTGCTTGATACAGGTGCATAGATTGATTGTGCATGACTTTGGAATATAGCAAAGAATAAGATGGGGAGTATTAGGTTGAAACTTTTCATGCACTTAATTTAATTATAAGCTGAAAGTGATTAAATTAGCTTAGAGCCATAAATAAAATGAAAGTGAAAAATTATAAAAAATATTGGATATGCGCAATTATATTAATATGCTTTCATTATAATAACTATGCTCAAACGGATTCATTATTTTATGAATCGGGAGAATTAAAGGCTTATGGGCAGACACAAAATGAGCTCAAGCATGGTGATTGGAGGTTTCTCTATCCAAATGGCGAGATAAATTCCAAAGAAGAATATAAGGAAGGTAAATTAGATGGAAGAGCCATTAACTATTATCCAAATGGACAGATTTCATCGGAAGAAAAATGGGTAAAAGGTGAACTAGAAGGTAATTCTATTTACTACCATAAAAATGGCCAGATTGAAAAGCAAGGCGAATACTTGAACAGCAGTTACCATGGCCAATGGGATTTTTTCTATGAAAATGGTAAGTTAAGGCAAATTGGCAATTATGAAAAAGGGGTTCCTGACGGCCCTTGGCAATTTTTCAATAAATCAGGTCAAATTGTGCAGACGGGTGATTATAAAGATGGAAAGGAAGATGGATTCTGGCAATATTTTGATAATAAAGGACGTAAAACCTATGAAGGTCAATATAAAAATGGAGAAAGAATAGGTGATTGGTACTATTACAACCGATTTGGAAAAAAGAAAAAGGTAGATAAATCAGAAATAGATTAAATTCCTGATTTCACATTAATGAAGAACCCCCCTTCATTTAGTGCATTGATTGAATATTCTAATCTTAGTACTGCATCATAATAAGTAACCAAATCTAAACCAGCTCCATAACTATAGATATATCGATTAGACAGCAATGGACTTACTGTCGTTCTACTACTTTCGGGTAAATTATTTTGTACATAGCCGTGGTCAAAAAACACTTTAAAATAAGCTGCAATTGGCACTTTTCTGAATTGCTTTAAGGGCATTAATTTCCCTAAATTAGCTTCAATAGAAAATAACCTTTTCTTAAATTCAGTTTTATTCATCACATAATGCTGACCTTGAATTACATAAAGTTCATAACCCTTTAATAGGTTATTAGCAAAACCAAGTCCTTGCATATTATTATATGGCTGAAATCTAGGATAACTTGTATAAGCTGAAAGCGAGGAAGCAATGTTGAAATTATATTTTAAAGGTTTAAAATGAGCTACATGTGCTTGCGCATAACCTTGATTTATATCGTTAAATATGCCTAATCCAATCTTAGCCAATCTCCCATCAATCAAAAACCCTTTTAAAGGATAATTATTCCTGTCTCTGAAATCCCTTCTGAAAATATAAGTTAGTCCAAAATAATCCTGTTCTAACTCCCCATCTCTACCTAGATAATTTTCATTAAACTGTAAGATTTCATCAACTATAGTAGTTCTAGAATAAGTCAATCGCACTGAATGGGTGTTATAATAAGATTCTCTATAATTGAAAAACAGATTACTCGTTAAGGTATTAGAAATTATCTGTCTGTCATTATCATCTCCATATATACTATCTGCATCAATAAATAATCTTTTATTCTCAATATTGGTATAGTCTAACTGATCAAGTTCACTAAATGAGAAATTCAGCCCCATTCCAAAGGTTTGATCCTTGTTGAGATAAGGGATATTATAACCGAAATAAAAACGTCTTTTAAATCCAAACTGCGCCATAGCTGATAGTTTTTCATTCAGCCCTCTTACATTAAATTGATCAAACTTAAAGCCGTATTCAAAGCGGTCGGTTGCAGCATCCTGATTAAAAAGCCAATCACTAAAATTTCTATCTGCAAGTTTAAAAATTATACTAGGCCATATATACCAACGCTCTTCAACAAAGAAAATAATCTTTACATGATTTTCACTCCCCTCAATAAATTCAAGTTCCGCATTAACTGAATTGAACAATCCTGTATTAAATATTTTATTCTCATCTAACTTAATTAGCTCCTTTAATTCTTTAAAAGGATGGCTTACGTTAGCTTGTAAATCTATTTCTCGAGTAATAATTTTTCGTTTGGTCTTTTTATTACCCTTAATTTCAATTTTTTCAATAAAAAGAATTTGATTCTGCAGACTATCTTTGGTTTTATTTATAACTTCAAGATTTCCCAATTCAGTTTCAACTGACACTTGACTTTTTGCGTTATGAAGAGAAATTAATAAAGAAAAAATAGAAATTAAGCTCAAGCTGAAAATGCTTTTCCTGCTTAAGAAATAATTGATATCAATATTTATAGTCGAAATTTTGATTACTAAATACTTTAAATTTTATAAATAGAGCAGTTGGTGAATAATATAAGAAATACAATCACAAAAATCATACGAAAGGTAGCCATTGTTCCAGTTTTATTTTATCAATATGGCATTTCACCTTTATTCCCGTCTTCTTGTCGCTTTACACCTACTTGCTCAGAATATACAAAACAGGCAATTCTAAAACATGGTTTGATAAAAGGTTCGAAATTATCAGCAAAACGGATTTCCAAATGTCATCCTTGGGGTGGTTCAGGTTATGACCCTGTACCTTAAATCCTTTTTTCTGCTTTTAAAGATTGAAATATAAAATAAAACCCAGCCAGTACTAAAGGAATACTAAGCCATTGCCCCATATTTAAGGCTAAGCCGTCTTCAAAAGCCACTTGATTTTCTTTTATAAATTCATATAGAAATCTTAAACCAAAACATGCAATCAGGAAGATACCAAAAAGTCTTCCATCTGCCAATCCGCTTCTGTTTTTATTCCACAAATAAAATAAAAGTAAGAAGATGAAAAGGCAGGATATACCTTCATATAATTGAGCTGCATGCCTCGGAACGCCATTTCCATAAGTGATAGCATATATAAATCCCCCTTTTTGACTGTATTCAAATTCAGCGTCTTTTGGGAAATTCACATGTTGACTTATATTTGATTCTTGTAATTTCTTCAACAATTGGGTTTCAGAAAACTTTTTAACGTCCTCTAATTTGTTCTTTTCATTATAAGAAACGATTAACTTTACAGGATAGTCAAAACTACTCTCAAGCGAGCCTTCAATTAAATTAGAGGATTTAATTTTTTCAACTTCAACATCTTCTATCGCACTGGTTAAATAGTTTAGCCTTAGTTCCACCTCGCGACCAAAAACAACGCCATACGCTTTATCAGTTGGCTCACCTATAATTTCTGAATTCATGAAATTACCTGTCCTTATTAAGGCACCAGTTATAGCCACCACTATCACAATCCTGTCCAATATCCATAAGTAGCTTATGTCATTGTATTTTCGAGCAAACAAATAAAGGGCAATTAAAATTCCTGCTGCTCCACCATGACTTGCTAATCCACCTTCCCAAATTTTAAGGATGTCTAAAGGATTACTTAAATATCGAGCTGGCTCGTAAAATAATACATGGCCTAGTCGCGCTCCTATGATGGTGGCTATAACCATATAAAGCGTTAACACTTCAACTTGCTTCTCCTTTTTACCTTCCTTTTTGAAGATATAAAACATCACTTGTTGAGAAATAATAAATCCTAAGGCAAAAAGTAAACCGTACCACCTTAATTCGGTAAATCCCAAATCCACAATATACGGTTTGGGTGACCACACAATATAGCTAAGCATATTCAATTTTTGTTTAGCACAAAATTAGGGTAAAAACAGAAATCTCAATGGTTTATTCTGTTTTTTCCAGTTCTTCTAATTCTTCTTTGAAAGATGAAGACAAGATTGGAAACCTACACCATGTTTTTGGATCTACATTATAGTCATCTAAATGAAAGGAAACAGCAATTCTTTCTCTTTTCCATTGATTTCGTGACCAAAGTTTGAAAAATTTCTGAATTGCAGGTTTTAAAATATTTTGATCTCCTTCCCATGAAGTTTTCAAAATCTTAAAAATCTCTACTGGAGAATATCTTTCTCTTATGGCCAGTTCTTCTATTTTTTGCAAGAGCGGATAAGGCATTAAATCCGTTTCGTCAGATTGAGATTGGTCTTCAGGTCTTAATTCTGCAGTAGGTTGAAGGCTATTGACATAACTTAAGGATTTATATCCCAGGCTATTTTCTGCCCATTCCAACCATTGAATGATAAACGGCTTGTCGATTGCTGCAATTGGAGCAATGCTCCCGCTTGTATCTCCATCCATAGTAGTATAACCAACACTGCCCTCACTCCTATTGGAAGTGGTCAATAATAAAGCATTTTTAATATTTGCCAAAATCCAAATAATAGGGGAACGAGCTCTGGCTTGAATATTTTGTAGGGCAATATCGTCCATCTCCCAGTTTAGTTTCCTACCAATATTATCTGATATTTTTTGAGTATATCCTTTTACTTCATCATCAATATTCCAATGATAAAATATAGCCCCAATTTCGTTTGCAAGTTTTTTTGCTGATTCGAAAGTAGCATAACCTGAATTTTCAGTGCTCTGATATGCAGTAGTTAAAATCCTATTGGCAATTATCTTTCTCACCTCCTTTTCGGCCTTTAGCTCCCCATACCAATCATCTTTATGAATTTTATTAAGAAATTGCTCTAAGTCAAGTTCTTCAATTCCCAAACGAATCATTTCAGCAACTAAAATAGCTGAAGTAGAAGAATCAGCACCTCCACTTAAAGAAAGAACAAAACCATTACTATAGCTTTTTCTAAGGTAATCGAATAGTGCTAAACTAACTGCTCTCCTAAATTCTTGATTAGGATTGGATTCAAATGGATCAGCAATTTTTGAATGATCTTTTTCAGTATCCCAAATCCCCAGCTGATAATTCTTGAATGACAATAATTCATTTCTGAATTTCAATTCCCCATTTTTAGCAATCATCAATTCGCCATCATAAATCATCCTACCTGCCTCATTTCCAAGAAGGTTAGCGTATATATAGGTGCACTCATACTTTTGAGAACTACTCACTACCAAATCTTGTCTGCTTAAAGATTTATCAATAGCAAAATGGCTAGCGGATGGATTGAGAATTAAATTTACTCCTCTCTTACATAATCTATTGGCTGGTCGATCTTCCCTCCAAGCATCTTCACAAATTTCAAAGCCAATTACATAATCTTCAAATTCTATTACATAATCTCCTAAAGGAATTTCTTTCCCATTCAAACTTATTTTGTCCTTTTTACCGACATCCCAAGCTGTAAACCAACGGGGCTCATAATGTACCCCGTCTCTTGCTAAATTTTGTTTTGGAATAATGTATTGAATTTCACCCTCTGAACAAAAAGCTATGCAATTGTATAGCCTACCCTCAAAATTTATGGGTAATCCAGCTGTAAAGGTAAGCTTAGGGGCATTCGGAAGTATTTTTTCAGTTAAGGTCTTTAAAGCTTTTTCCCACAACCAATCACTTAAAAATACATCCTCACAGCCATAACCACAAATGCTTAACTCTGGAAAACACAATATTTTAACTTCTTGCTTGTAAGCATCATTTAAAGCTTCTAAAATATTGTGAGCATTTCCATCCCAATCCATTGGGATTTGATTAATTGTTGCACCTGCAATTTTCATATTACTTTTTTTAGAATAACTGGTTGATGGCGTAAATCTATATAAGCTTTAATTTTCGACATGCTTTGAAGGCCGCATTTTGTTCTGCTTTCTTTTTATTAAGTCCAGCCCCTTTTGCGATTTTTTCACCATTAATTATAATAGCTGCTCTAAATTCTTTTTTCATCCCCTCCTGCCTGTAATCCTCAATGTCAAACCTTATCGATTTATTTTCTTTTTGAGACCATTCAATAAGAATACTTTTATAATTGGTATTGTTTTCAATTATCTCATCTAAATCAAAATGAGGGAGAATTAGCTTATTGATGATGAATTTTTGACAATATTTATATCCCCTGTCAATATAAACTGCACCTATGAAAGCTTCCATCATATCTCCATAGATTGATTTAAAATGATAACGGCTTCTGGAAAAATTAGATTCTAGCATTTGGCTGATTCCGATTTTTTTTGCTAATAGACTTAATGATTCACGATTTACTATTCTTGAACGAATTTCGGTGAGAAAGCCTTCATCTTTAAATGGGTATTTTTTGAAAAGGTAATCAGCTACTACAGCTCCTAGAATTGCATCACCTAAGTATTCAAGTCTCTCGTTAGAGGCTCTAAACCCATTTGGAAGAGTTTTAGCTATACTAGAATGCTGTGTAACTAGTCTAAATAATTCTAAACGAAAAGGCTTGTAGCCTACAATTGATTTAACCGCAGCTACAAGCCTTTTGTCTTTTTGATCTAATTTTTTGAAGGAAGTAAAAAATTGCCTAATCAAAGTCGGAAATTAATCTAACTTTCTTAATATGATCGAAGTATTGTGCCCTCCAAAACCGAAGGTATTGCTCAATACAGTTTTCACTTCTCTTTGTTGTGCTTTATTAAATGTGAAGTTCAATTTAGAATCGAATTCATCATCATCAGTAAAATGGTTGATCGTAGGAGGAACCATTTGTTTTTCAAGAGCAAAAATACATGCTAAAGCTTCAATTGCACCAGCAGCACCTAATAAGTGGCCCGTCATTGATTTAGTTGAGCTAATGTTTAAGTTATAAGCATGCTCTCCAAAAACTTTTTTGATAGCCATAGACTCACTTAAATCCCCTAATGGAGTAGAGGTTCCATGAACATTGATATAATCCACTGCAGTAGGATCAATTTCAGCATCCTCTAATGCATACTTCATTACATTCGTTGCTCCCAATCCCTCAGGATGTGGGGCCGTCATGTGATGAGCATCAGCAGACATTCCTCCACCAACCACTTCTGCATAAATTTTAGCCCCTCTGGCAACCGCATGGTCATATTCTTCTAGAATTAAAGCTGCGCTACCTTCTCCTAAAACAAATCCGTCTCTATCTTTATCGAAAGGACGAGATGCTGTACTCGGGTCATCATTTCTTTCAGATAATGCCTTCATAGCATTAAATCCTCCAACTCCAGATTCTGTAACAGAAGCTTCTGATCCACCAGAAATGAAAACATCCGCTTTACCTAAACGAATATAATTATAAGCATCGATCAAAGCATTTGTTGCAGATGCACAAGCTGAAACCGTTACAAAATTCGGTCCTCTAAATCCATATTTAATGGAAATTAGCCCTGCGCAAATGTCAGAGATCATCTTAGGAATGAAAAATGGATTAAAGCGAGGATTTCTATCGTTTGAAACGAAATTATCAACCTCTTCTTGAAAAGTTTTTATGCCTCCAATTCCTGAACCCCAAATCACTCCTGCCCTATCTAAATCAATTTTAGATAAGTCAAGCTTAGAATCTTGGATTGCCTGCTCAGCGGTAATCATACCATACTGAGTGAACGGATCCATTTTTCTTGCTTCCTTTCGGTCAAGATAATCCTCAGCCTGAAAGTTTTTTACTTCACAAGCGAATTGCGTTTTAAACTTGGACGCATCAAATTTAGTAATGGGACCGGCTCCGCTTGTACCCAAAGCCAAGTTCTCCCAATATTCTTCGACAGAATTTCCAATGGGCGTCAAAGCACCCAGTCCCGTTACAACTACCCTTTTTAAATTCATAAATGAATTTTGAGCTATTAAATTATTTTACGTTTTCTTCTAAGTAAGAAATGGCCTGTCCAACAGTACCAATGTTTTCGGCTTGATCATCTGGAATAGAAATGTTGAATTCCTTTTCAAACTCCATGATCAACTCCACTGTGTCCAGTGAATCTGCTCCTAAATCATTGGTGAAACTTGCTTCTGCAGTCACTTCTGACTCTTCTACTCCTAGTTTGTCAATGATAATTGCCTTTACTTTCTGTGCTATTTCAGACATTATTTTAGAATTTTAGTTTTAAATACTCCGCAAAGAAATGTATTTCCCTCATTAATGTCAAACTATTTTTTTCCTTTCGTACAAGTATTTTGCTTTCCGGGCTAACTTTACCCTACAAGTTTTAGATTAAATTGAAATATTTATAACTTAATACTATGAACAAACAACTTTGGCAAGATACTTTCAGTGTAGATTTTCAATTATTAGCTATCTCATCCTCTTTAGCTGATTTTCAAATGGCATGGCATATCAATGAACATACACATTTTTCTTTGAAAAGAGCAAAAGACCATCTTATAGAATTGAAAAAAGGTCACTATCTCAATACATCTTGCTTTCAACATCAAACAGAGAACATTTCCATAAAATTACTGAAAAATAAATTAAATGAAAGCGAAGCGTCTCAAGCTTTTCTTATTCCCGAAATGAAAAACATCGACTATTTCCTTTTAATCCAAGATGATACTGAAGAATTAGAAATACTTAATGTAAAAAGTACACTAAGTAAAATAAAAAATGTAATTTTGGTTCAAATTTTAGATGCTAACCGACTAAAATCGGTGGTTAACTTAATGACTTAAAAAGTCTAAATTAAAATTTTCCCGATAACACGCTAATGAAGCGTCCAGATAAATTCGGGATTTGTTGCGACACATAAAGAAAAAATTAAACACATGAAAAAAGAAAACATCAAATTCAACAAATCAAAAATTGTAGCAACCGTTGGCCCAGCTTCCAACACTAAAGAAATGTTACAAAAATTAGTAAAAGCGGGTGCGGATGTTTTTAGACTTAACTTCTCTCATGGTGACCATAAGGTACATCAACAAACCTTACAATATATTGAAGAGATCAATAAAGAATGGGGGACAAATATAAGTATCCTTCAAGATTTACAAGGACCTAAAATCAGGTGTGGTGAAATAAAGGACGGAAGTGTTGAAATAAAAGAAGGTGATGAACTTATCATAACCACCAAAGAAATGGTGGGGGATGCTAAAAAAGTCTCCACCACTTACCAAGGCTTACCTTCAGATGTTAAAAAAGGTGATACTATTTTAATAGATGATGGAAATATTCAGCTCGAAGTAATTTCATCTGATAAAACCGAAGTAAAAGCTAAAATTATTTATGGTGGAGATTTAAAATCTAAAAAAGGAATAAATCTACCTAATACTAATGTTTCAGCTCCCAGCTTAACAGAAAAAGATTTAGAAGATTTAAAGTTCGGTTTAAAGAATGAAGTAGATTGGATAGCTTTATCTTTTGTACGTTCAGCAGCAGATGTTCTGGATTTGAAAAACAGAATTCGATATAATGGTAAAGAATGTAAGGTGGTAGCTAAAATAGAGAAACCGGAAGCCTTAAAAGATATTGACAACATTATTGCAGCTACTGATGCTGTTATGGTGGCCCGTGGTGATTTAGGAGTGGAAATTCCGATGGAAGATGTTCCTTTAGCTCAAAAAATGATCATTAGGAAATGTAATGAAGCTTGCAAACCTGTGATAGTGGCTACTCAGATGATGGAAAGCATGATTGAAAATCCTCGTCCTACTAGAGCCGAGACTAATGATGTGGCCAATGCAATTTTAGACGGGGGTGATGCCGTAATGCTATCAGCTGAATCTGCAGCTGGACAATATCCTGTTGAATCGGTTTTGAGTATGTCCAATACTATCGCTAGCATTGAAAAACATGATTCTATTTATCATAAATATGGTCATGTCTCAAGAGAATCCATTACTTTTAATAGCGATAATTTAGTACAAACTGCCTGCAAACTAGCAGAAGAAACAAATGCAAAAGCAATTGTAGGGATGACTAAGTCAGGATATACAGCCTACAGATTAGCTAGCCATAGACCTAAAGCTGGTATATTCATTTTTACTCCCAACCATGACTTATTGGAAACCATCAATTTGGTATGGGGAGTGAGAGGATATATTTATGAAAATTATGAAAGTACTGATAAAACCTTTGAGGATATTGAAAAAACCTTAAAGAAAGACAACCATGTTCAAAGTGGAGATATTATTATTTTAATGGCTAGTATGCCTATTAAAGAGAAAAATAGAACCAATATGGTGAAAGTAACAGAGGTGAAATAAATTCATACTATTTCAAAAAAATAGCCATCGGAAAAATCCAATGGCTATTTTTTTATCCTATTCCATAGAACAAACTAAAAATATCCTCAGGTTATTTAAATTTATTTTTAAGATTTTGAAATGCATTTTTAAGACCATCTAACTGATTTTCCGCTTTGGATTTTAATTCCTCCACATCATCCTCATTAGCATTTTCTACTTTATTTATAAAATCTTTAGCATCCTCAATTTTAGATTCTAAATCCTTAGCTTCTTGACTTCCTTCCAGCTGACCTTCTGCATAGGCACCTTTAGTTTCAGCTTTCAGTTTATCAAAATCAGCTTTCCATTCTTCTACTTGTGAAACAAGTTTTTGCTTTAAAGCATCTTTAGTATCCATAATTTGTTGGTTTTTAGTTAAAAAAGTATATATTATTTAACCCATTCGAATAAATATTGTTACAAGTACACGGAATTCTAACTTATTCTCTTTTATATAACTTTCTTTTTTAGAGGGATTTCAACAAATATCAAAGTACCCTCTTTTGACTCAATAGTCATTTTTCCAGAAAGGCTTTCCGTTCTTTTATGCATATTAAAAAGGCCGAAACTTCTATCAGAATTAAGCTTTTCATCTACATCAAAACCTTTACCATTATCCTCAATTGTCAGTTGTAAAATATTATCATGATGGGTCAACTGAACAAATACTTCTGATGCCTCAGCATACTTAATGATATTGTTTAATGATTCTTGTGTAATCCTAAAAAGGTTGTATTCAATATTGAGATCAGCAATTCTTTGTTCAAGATTAGTATATAAATTAAATTCAGTATGATCTATAGAGGAGTTGAGTTCATCAATCAATTCTTTTAGTGTAGCAACAAAGCCGAAATCCTCCACAGATTTAGGTATTAATTCGTAAGCAATACTTCTTGTTTCTTGTAAACCCTTTCGTAAAAATCTAACACCACTACGAAATTTTTCAAGCTCCTTTTCGGTAATTTGAATAGAATTTTGATCCAAAGACTCAAAATTCATCAAAGATATTGTAAGCGTTTGTTGCAGACCATCATGAATATCACGAGCAATCTTACTTTTTTGTCTATCCTCCGCCTCAATAACTGCTGACATTATTTTCTCCTCATGATTTACCCTATCAGTAATATCTTGACTGACCATCAAAAATCCACTTTGTTTATCTTTTGAATGAAGTGGCCCTATGACAGTAGAAAACCATTGAAAATTTTCGTAAAAATTAAATGCCCTGGTAATAATATTATGGTTTTTTTTTGTTTCAGACACCTTAGCCATTGTTTGTAGAAACTTTTTAAGTTCATCTTCGGGCAAGAAGTTCGAAATATTCTTCCCTACACTATCTGTGGTCAAGGCACTACTATCTTGATTAATTTCAAGAATATTTCCATCCATATCAGTATGAATTATTTGTGCAGGAACATTATTGGCAATAATCTTTAGTTTTTCAGTGGTTTCTTGCAATTCTTTAAAATAGAAATCTTTCTCCCTTAATGCTTTCACCATTTTATAAGCATTATCAATATCAAATTTTAGTCCATCATAATTGTCTGATTTCTCGTGAAATCGGTATATGTTCACCTTATTGATGGCCTGAAGCATTACATCTTGATTTACTACACCAGTTAAAAGAATTCTAGCCACCTTTGGTTGAATATTCTTAATTGCTTGCAAAAATTCAATGCCATCCATCATAGGCATGATTTGATCAGTCAAAATAACATCAACTTCATTATTTTTAAGATATTCTATGGACTTATTAGGATCACTAAACCCTAAAATTTCATAATAATCTTCTAAATTAGCCTCTAGGATAGCAAGATTAATTTCATCATCGTCAAGATAAAATACTTTTGGTTTTTGATTATTATTGTCTTCCATGATACATTTTTTACAGTTGTATAAAGTTATTATTATATTTCGGAATGATAAAAGTTTTATTAGTAGATGACCACCGTTTAATAAGAGACGGCATTCGGTTTTACCTTGAAAAGGATGGGCATGACATTTCGATTGCAGGTGAAGCTAGTGATGGCAAACAGGCATTAATTTTTTTACAGAATAATCCTGAAGTGGTAGATATTATGCTTACTGATATAAGTATGCCTGAAATGAACGGTGTTGAATTGGCAACAGAAGTGAATAAAAGTTTTCCTTCTGTTAAAATCATTGCACTTACTATGATTAAGGATAGTCAGTATGTAAAACAAATGCTACAAGCTGGAGCTTCAGGTTACCTACTGAAAAATGCAAGAGAAAAAGAAATTGTGGATGCAGTGAAAGCTGTTTATAATGGGGAATCTTATTATGCACAAGAAGCTACAAAGGCCATTATGGATTTCATGAGCAAGAAAAAACAAGACTCTGATGTGGTAGCTATCTCCAAAAGAGAAAAAGAAGTTTTAAGGTTGATAATTGATGAATTAAGTAATCAGGAAATTGCAGATAAACTTTTTATAAGCATAAGAACCGTAGAAGCTCATAAAAGAAATTTAATGGAAAAAACAGGTTCAAAAACCTTAGCTGGCTTGGTTAAATATGCTATCAACAATTTCTTATTCGAAGATTTATAATCAACATAACAAAATGGAAATGAGGTTTTTATGACAAAACTTATCAACTCAATAATATATTCATTTCCAATACAATTGATTTTGAATCACTTTAAGAAAAATCAATTGCTTTTATTATGTTGGGTATTATTATTCTCAGTAATTAATGGTGGCTTCGGTAAAAGTTTGGGTATCCCTTACCTTTTTCTATCCCCTGAATATTTAAATGAAGTTAATCACCAGAGCTATTTCATTGTTGGTTTAACTTTAGGTGGTTTAATTGTCGCTTTTAATATAGCAACTTATATTTTGGACGGCTATAAGTTTCATTTTATAGGGACCATTACTAAGCCTTTCTCTAAATTTTCATTGAATAACGCTATAATCCCACTTGCTTTCTTAATTAACTACATCATTCAAATCATAAATTATCAGATGATGTATGAGTTTATGGGGTTCTGGAAAGCTTTAACTTTAAGCATTACGTTGCCATTGGGTGTTTTTGTATCCATATTCATATTACAACTCTATTTTTGGTTTACTAATAAGGATTTTCGTGAAGTATTGGCAGAAAGAGTAGAAAAAAGAATTAAGAAACTTAAAATTGGAAGAATTGCTGCGGTAAAATATCATAAGGATTTAAAAAGTAAGCAGGCAAAAGTTGAAGGATTCCTAGATCTTAGGTTAAGATGGATTAGAGTCAGTAAAAAAAGTAACCACAAAGTTTTTAATGTAATTACTGGAATTTTCGACCAAAATCACTTGAATACCGTGATTGCGGAATTATTCATTTTTATAATTATTTTAATTCTCGGAGCTTTCCGCGATTACCCTGTCTTTCAAATACCTGCTGCTGCCAGTGCGGTTCTGTTTTTAAGTATTATTTTAATGGCTATTGGAGCTATAACTTTTTGGTTTAGATCATGGGCCATTACCGGAGCAATTGCCATCTTTTTCCTTATCAACTTTCTTACAACCAGAGAATTTCTAAGTAAAACTCATTTTGCCCACGGTTTAAATTATAATACTAAAGCAGTAAATTATAATCAAAAAAACATTGATAAACTTACGAATCCAAAAGCATTAGCAAAAGATAGAACTACAACCCTAGAAGTACTTAATAATTGGAGAAGTCAATTCAGTGAAAAACCTAAAATGATACTACTTACAGCAAGTGGTGGGGGTCAAAGAGCTGCATACTGGACCATGAATGCATTGCAAAAAGCTGACAGCATTACAAATGGAAATCTATTTAAGCATACTGTGAGCATTTCTGGTGCTTCAGGTGGGTTAATTGGTGCTGCGTATTTTAGAGAATTGAAATACATGCAAAAGAAGGGTCAAACACTCAACGTCTATAACCCAAAGTACCTTAACAATATTGGAAAAGAAGCCCTTAATCCCATTATTTTTAGTCTTTTGACTAATGACATTTTTATCCGATATCAATCTTTTGAGTATGGAGGATATAGTTACCCAAAGGATAGAGGATATGCATTTGAACAAAAACTAAATAATAATTTAGAAGGCGTTCTAGATAAACGATTAAGCGACTATAAAAATGCAGAACTAAATGCAGAAATTCCTATGCTATTCTTAGCTCCAACCAGTGTAAACGATGGAAGGAAGCTATATATAACACCCAATAGCAGCTCCTATATGTCCAGTAAATCAATCAGAGATGATTCTTTGAATGCTCTTATGGATAATAGAAGTATTGACTTTTTAAGAATGTTCAAAAATCAGGATGCTAAAAACTTAAGTTTTATAACAGCACTTCGAATGAGTGCATCTTTCCCTTATATTACGCCTAATGTGAATCTTCCAAGTGAACCTAGTCTGGAAATTATGGATGCGGGATTAGCTGATAATTTTGGAGTGAGTGATGCCGTTTTATTTTTATATAACTTCAAAGATTGGATAGCAGAAAATACATCTGGGGTCATCATTTTAACTATTCGAGATTCTAAAAAAGCCGCAATAATCGAGAAAAAACAAAATTTATCTATACTCGAAAAACTATCTACCCCAATCAGCAATATTTACAATAATTGGTCGAATGTACAGGACACTCGTAATGATTTATTAATTGAATACGCTTCAGAATGGTTTCAAGGAGACTTAAACCATGCTATGCTCACTTATGATGCCGGAGTTGCCTTTTCAGATGACAGCCTTGATAAAATGAAACATATTGAAGAAAGAGCATCCTTAAACTGGAGACTAACAGGCAGGGAGAAATATAACATCAGAAATGCTATCAATAGTATAGAAAACCAAAAGACATTATATTGGCTAACTCAATCATTAGAATCATCGGCTGATTGATGCAAAACCAATCTTGTTTTAGGTAATGCATCAGGATATTTTTTTTGAATAAAGACTAGCATTTTTTCCCTCACCAAACATCTTAAATCCCATGCTGTGGGTGAATCCTTTGCTGACATCAACATTCTAATTTGCATAGTTTTTTCAGTACAATCAGTTATTTGAAGTACTTGCACGTTTTTATTCCAAAGGTCAGTTACAGCCAAAATGGATTCGAATTCTCTTCTCAATTCATCTATTGGTACGGTATAGTCCGTATACAAAAATACACTCCCAATAATATCTGTTGAATTTCTTGTCCAGTTTTGGAAGGTTTGCTCTGTAAAATAAGTGATAGGCAGAACTAATCTTCTTTGATCCCAAATTCTTACCACCACATAAGTTAAATTTATTTCCTCAATCCAACCCCACTCCTTTTCAACAAATACTGCATCGCCTATTTTAATAGGCTGAGTAAAAGCAATTTGAATGCCCGCCAATAAATTCCCGATGGTTTTTTGTGCCGCCAAACCGATAATAATACCCGCAACTCCTGCTGAAGTTAAAAAAGTAGCACCATATTTTCTTACGCCATCGAATTGTAATAAAAACAAACTTAAGCCTATCATGACAATTAGAAAAATGATGATCTTCCTAACAAATATTACCTGCGTTATTACTTGTCTTTGCTTGAGATTATCTGATTGGTTTACATTAAATTTTTGATTGAGAACATCCTGCAAAAAATAAACTAAACGAACCGCTACAATCGTAAATGAGGCTATGATTAAAGATTCTGTTATCAACAACAACCATTCCGTTAGATTTTTGTGCAATTCAAAGCTCGGAATCAAATTATGCATAATTAATCGAGTAGACGGCCGTGAGCCATAAGCCCACGGTGCGCCTCTCACACCACTGTACGTACGGGTCTCGTATACAGCGGTTCATTGAATGACTACTTGCGTCCTTAAGTAATAGGAAAGCATTGATTCATACCCTTTTCTCCTAAGTCTTGACAAAGTGATAGTGGTGATCAAGATTGGACTTTGGGCTACTGCCCAGCCTCCTTTTCTCGTCCTGCTCCATGCGTATGCCTGGCCTTTATCAATCCCTAAGCGAATTAAGTTTTTACGTTTTCTCTCTGGCTTTTTCCAGTCGTGCCAAATACAATATCGAAGTCGGTTCCTTAGCCACTCATCGAGGGCTTTGAGCTTGACTTGTATGCTCGCTAGGCGGTAATTGTTTACCCACCCCCTGCATATTTCTGCCAATTTCTTGAGACGTTCTTCAAATTTGTAGGGTCTGGTTTTCTTGGTAATCCCTTTGAGTTTACGCTTGAGCGAACCCCAACTGCTTTTCTTTGCTACCAATTGGTACTTGCCTTTATCACCTTTCTTGTAAGTAGGTACAAACCCGTGACCAAGCAACTCAAAGTTGCTCGGTCTTCTGATTCCGCTTTTCTCCCTATTGATAGGTAGTTTTAGCTTACTTTGTAAAAACAAATAAACCTCATTCCCTATCCTCTTGGCTTCTGCTTTTGATTTCGTGTATATACTGAAATCATCTGCATAGCGGACGTATCTGTATCCTTTTCTTACAAATTCCTTGTCCAGCACATCCAACATAATATTGGATAGTAATGGACTAAGGGGTGAACCTTGCGGCATTCCTTTCCTACGCTTCATTAGCTTCCCGTTAATTAATATCGGGGCTCTAAGCCATTTGCGGATTAACCTCAAGGTAGTACGGCATTTGACCTTTTGGTAGAGGAGTTCCAGTAGGACAGCATGGTCTACTTCATCGAAAAATCCCTTAAGGTCTATGTCCACTATGTCCTGATATCCATCATTGATGTACTTCAAGGCTTGTGTCACTGCCTTATGGATATTCTTCTCTGGTCTAAACCCGTAGCTGTGGTCTGCAAAGTCAAGTTCATACTTGCTCATCAACACTTGGCTAACGGATTGTTGCAGCCACCTGTCTGTTACTGTGGGAACTCCCAACAGTCTTACTTTACCATTGCTTTTGGGAATCTCAACACCTCTGATAGCTTGCGGTACATAGCGATGGTTCAGGATGTCGGTCAATATCCTGTCCCGATTAGCCTCAATATGTGAGGTTAATTCCTGGACTGGCATGCCATCTACTCCTGATGCTCCTTTATTGCGCACCACTTGGCGGTACGCTTTGAGCAGATTCTTACGCTTAAGTACTTGTTCTATCATATGCGTTAATCTGTTACAAGCTGTTTGCTTAAGGATAGGCTACCCACAATTAGCGGACTCCTATCCGAATTAAAACAGCATTCAATGTTCGGTCCTTCATTGACTTGTGAGGCTTCCCTGCTTTGCAAGGCTCGTTGCTGTCAATTACTATGACCTCTGCTGACTTCTCTTTGATGTTCCAGACATCTAGAGACCTCCCTAGGTAAGGCACTTATCTTTCTCCCTATTTCTGCTACATCTACTCAATACCACTGACAGCACGGCCTTTGCAATGATGTGCTTGCTCGACCACGGTTGTTGAGCCTCCGTATGTAGTTTCTGTTCGTCAGAACAGGGATTTGCCGTTTGGCTTCCTTCAGTCAATGAATCGCTTCAACCGACCTTGCCACTTGCTAGTATGCTTCGCTGCTCGCATACAAGGGACTTGCACCCTCAAGATAATCTGAGTATCTTTCAACTCGTGCCATGCTAGGCACACACATGGGGATGAACAAGAATATACTACCATTAAACCGGTTTTCCAGTAAACTAATGAACTCTGTATCATCCTTTTTATTGAGCAAGAAAAGTGTTTTAAAAAAAGTATAGCGAATTATAATCCCAATTACAATTGATATGGCCGTGAATAATAACAGCCTAACATACGGTTGTTCTATTCCAAACGAATTTAGATACTCAATCATCGATTCCCATTACTACTTTATATTGTTAAAATTTATTTCGGTGCAAGTACAATTTTCCTAAGATAGCCTGTCAATTTTCAGAATCAAAAAATTTTAAAGGTCATCTAAGTTTTTATTGATATAATTGCAACGAATAAAAAATCAAAACCAAATTTTGAAACTGAAAAGAAGAAGGAAATTAGTAAAGTATTTAAACATTTTAGATCAACCGATCAGGTTTAATCCTTTCGTTTTTAGTCGGATTTTTTTATTATGGGCTCTACTCGGATTAATAGGTGGGGTAATTGCTGGTGTTTATTGGATTACACTTGAATTTCTAACTCACAAATTGACGGTTTTTAGTGATTGGCAAGTAATCCCTGTAATGGCAATTTGTGGGTTTTTAGCAGGTCTCATAATTCACTTGATTGGTGATCCTGGAGAAATACATCTAATTGTAAATAATATTCGGTTCAATAAAGGGAAGCTTGACCCTAAAAACAACCCTTCAATGATACTTTCTTCTTTATTATGTGTTGCTTCGGGAGGAAGTCTTGGCCAGAAGCCCCTTTGGTACAAGTAACTGGTTCCACAGGCTCTTGGATAGGGAAATTGTTTCGGCTTAAAGGTGAAGAATTAAGATCATTAAGTATTGCTGGAATGGCATCAGGTTTTACTGCTTTATTTGGTGCTCCTTTGGGTGGTAGTTTATTTTCGTTGGAAATACTTCACCATAAACACGCAGTTGAATATTACAAAGCAATCATTCCCGCATTTGTGGCTAGTTGTTTTAGTTACCTAGTATTCGCCTTAATTATCCATTTAGGACTTGGGCCAATATGGGATTTATCAGCCTATGAGTATTCCGGGATTTTTGATTTTGGGTATGCCGTTTTGTTTGCAATGATTGGGGTTGTTTTTGGGTGGGGATTTATTTTTTGCACCAAATTATTCAAATCAATTTTCAAAAAAAGACCAATCCCTATTTATATCAAAACTTTAATTGGTGGGATTTTACTTGGTATCATTGCCTTTTATTTTCCAATAACCCGATACTTTGGACACCATGAAATTAACGAACTATTAGCAAGTGATTTTTCATTGACCTTACTGTTTGCTATTCTGATTTTTAAAATTATAGCCATTTCAATAACCGTGACTTCGGGTTGGAGAGGTGGATTTATTATTCCGCTATTTTTCGTAGGTGCAACGTTAGGTATAATCATTCACCAGATTTTCCCAGTTATTAATCTTTCATTGGCAATTGTAAGCTGTATGGCAGCTATTAATGCCTGCGTTACGCGAACTCCTATGAGTACAACCATTTTATTAGCAACACTAACAGGATTCGGACATTTCATTCCAATATTGTTTGCTAGTTTAACCGGATATTTTTTGGCTCCAAAAATACCTTTTATAAGCTCACAGATGAAGAGTGAATAATATGAAAGATAAATTAATTCCTTTAGTTTCAGACTCCATAAATTAATTAACTTCAGAATACTTTTACGCTAAATAAAGCTATCGTTTAAAATTCTTTAACTTTACGAAAAAGAGCTTAATAAAAGCTAAAATCATATTATTTTTTAGTGTAATGCTACAATTAAATGTATTAAATATATCGTCACAATTCCTGCAAAGAACACGTACATTTGAGAAACCAAAATTAAGATTTTTAAAAAAATGAATTTAACTATTGAAAACATAGTATTAGTTGGCTCACTCTTGTTATTTATAAGCATTATTGTAGGCAAGACTTCTTATAAGTTTGGAGTTCCCACCTTATTACTCTTCCTTATGATTGGAATGATAGCAGGTTCAGACGGACTTGGAATCGAATTTGATAATCCTGAAATCGCTCAATTCATTGGTATTATATCGCTTAACTTTATATTATTTTCGGGTGGTCTAGATACCCATTGGAAATCTGTTAAACCAATTTTAAAAGAAGGAATCGCATTATCGACCTTGGGCGTATTACTCACAGCAATTTCACTTGGAACTTTTGTTTGGTTGCTAACTGATTTTACGATTTACGAAAGCATGTTATTAGGTTCTATCGTTTCCTCAACAGATGCAGCAGCTGTATTTTCAATTTTACGTTCAAAAAGCCTTGCGCTTAAAACCAATCTTAGACCAACCCTCGAATTGGAAAGTGGTAGTAATGACCCGATGGCCTACGTATTGACTATTGCATTTCTGACCTTGGTAGTCAATCAAGACCAGACAATTGCCTCCATCATCCCTCTATTTCTCCAACAAATGATTTTAGGGACTGTTGCAGGTTTTGTATTTGGAAAAATCAGCAAATTCATTATCAATAAAATTAAGCTTGACTTTGAAGGTCTTTATCCTGTCTTGGTAATTGCTTTGATGTTTATTACATTCTCTGCAACAGATGCCGTTGGGGGTAATGGTTTCCTTGCCATTTACATTTGCGCAGTATATCTAGGAAACCAAGACCTTATTCATAAAAAAACCATTCTAAAAATGTTTGATGGTTTAGCTTGGCTAATGCAAATTGTGCTATTTCTTACACTGGGCTTACTTGTTTTCCCTTCCGAAGTCATTCCTTATTTAGGAATAGGAATGCTTATTTCATTGTTTCTAATTTTAATTGCTCGTCCAGTAGGGGTCTTTCTCAGCTTAATATTTTTCAGAATGAAAATGAGAAGAAGATTTTACATTTCATGGGTTGGCTTGCGTGGAGCAGTACCTATCGTATTTGCAACATATCCACTATTAGCAGGTATTGAAAAAGCCAATATGATTTTTAATATAGTATTTTTTATTTCAGTTACTTCCGTCCTAATTCAAGGAACTACTCTATCCATAGTAGCCAAATGGTTGCATGTGGCCTTACCAGAAAAGGTGAAACCTATTTCTGCTATCGATAGGTTTATATCTGATATTCCTAAAAATGCTATGAAAAAAATTAAGTTAAATTATGATTCAAATGCAGTAGGTAAAAAAATAGTTGAATTAGGGTTTCCCAAAACAGCAATAATTTCAATGATTGAAAGAAATGATAATTATACTATTCCTACTGGCGCCACAATTTTGGAAGAAAATGATATCTTAGTAATTCTTTCTGAAAATGAAAAAAGTATTGAAGAAGTTGAACAATGTCTAGAATAATTTTATTGAGCCACCATTATGACTAAAAGATTTATAATACTTGTTGACTTTTCAGAATATTCAACCAATCTCATGAAATTTGCTTGCGATTGGAGTTTGAAAACAAATGCAGAAATTCATCTAGTGCATCAAACTTTAGTTGCTCTACCAGCATTAACTGATAATCAAAGCAGACAACAAATTACGCAAGAGATCAATAATGAAGCCTTGAAAAAATTGAAAGGACTTACAAAAGATTTGATTCCTAATTCTATAAAAGTTACTTTTTCAGTTTCAGAGCGTAATTTGTATAATGTTTTACAAAAGCTAGTAGCTGAACCATTTGATAATTTAATTTTTACTGGACTGAAAGGAACAGGTTTACTCAAAAAAATATTAATGGGCAGTGTAGCACTAAAAGTCATTGATACTATACAGAATATAGTGGTGGCTATTCCTAAAGAACTAAGCAGTTTTTCACAAGAAAAAATATTTATAGCGGTAACAGAGAAGCATCCATTAAACATTCCGGAATTAAATCACTTTTTAAATTTCATAGATAACGATAAATCAAAAATTACTTTTTTTCATTTGGCTAAACCCAAAGAAAAAACAGAGAATATAGAAAACCATCTTAAAGATTTACAAGTATTATTCTCAGATAGATTTGATGCTAATTATAAAATCTTTGAAGGTGAAAACCCTTTTAAAGATATTAAGAAAGTTATAAATAGCAATATTGATGAATTGTTAGTTGTTCAAAAAGGTTCACGATTGTTAACAGACCAGCTTTTCAGGAGATTTTTAATTAATGAATTAGTATATGAAGGGCAAACACCCTTGATTGTTTTACCGTAAAACAAGGATTATGACAGACCCAACTTTACAAATGTATTTGCCTGCCTTTATGGTCATAGCAACTTGGTTAATTGTTTTTTGGAAGCAGTTTAGAAAAATATCTAGAATTCCAGAACCAGAACCTACTACCCAAAAAATAGTTGAATACAATCGCTTAAAACGCATCAGTCTGATTTTTTGGATTATCTTTTCTCTGTTTGGTGTGATGACCCTCATTTATTCTCTAGTACCTGAATTTTATTTTGTATTCTTACCGCTAGATATATTCCATCATCCTTTAATAAATGTAATAGGTTTATTAATAATGAAAATTGCTATTGTGTTAATAGTGGTTGCTCAAGTCCATATTGATAAAGAAATATATAAGTATTCACGTAACATTGAAAGTTTATCAGCAATGGAGCTTGTTCGATATTCTGAGAAAATGCTACTTACAGGTATGTTAGTTCTATTCGTTGGCTTTTTCACTACCATTACCAACATCATCGGTCTCCTACTAGTAGTGACGGGAGTTATCATTTATCTAAAATTATTTTTCTTTAATCCACCGCATCAACTTCAAAATTGAATAAATTTATTAGTCTATATTTGTTACGTGAAAGCGAATAGTATCAGAATTTTTAGTGTAATATGTTTAATGACGATTTATTGTTTTTCAATAGGCGTTGTTACAAATTCCTTTACATATTCTGATTTTCAATCCAACAAATTTTCTTCTTCACAAAAAAAAATTGTATCAGATTTTTCAACCAATCTGTTTCTTCATGCTTCTCAACATGAAAGTTCGGTTAATAACTTAAATAATTTTCCAGCCCCAACATTCAAGAACCATTCCCATGAAAATTGGGCTATAGCCAAAGCAACTGAACAGCTTTTTAATACGGAATTTTCTCAATACATCACATCCTTTTCGAGAAATATTTTAATAAACCATAGAAAATCTAACCTCATTTTTCCCTTTCAATATTTTTGGTAATTTATTTCTTCATCACTCAATATTATTCAATTGAACGATAAGGAATAATTATGAAATGTTTTGCATGTCAGCAAAACACATTTACCACTTTTAGAACACTTAAATACCAAAAGAATGGAATTAGATTGGGGAACAGCCATAATCGGCTTTGCTGCATTAGTTATATGCGCTATACCTTTTGTTTTTGATTATAGAAATAGAAATAAGAAAACAAAACACCTTAAATTATCGCTTACTAAACTCGCTGAAAAACATAATTGTGAAGTGAATCAATATGAGCTATGCGGTAATTTTATTTTAGGAATAGATGAAAACAGGAACTTTCTTTTCTTCTTTAAACAACCCAAAACAGAAGAAGGAATTTCTCAATATATTAACCTTGAAGAAATTCAGAAATGTGAGGTTGTTAAGAAAACAAAAACTGTAAAAACCGACACTGAAAATCTTACAATTGTTGAACGTGTTGAAATGAGTTTCATACCATCAAACAAAAACAAAGCAGAACAAAAAATTGAATTGTTTGACAAGGAAAAGAACATGCAATTAAACGGTGAATTACAATTCGTTGATAAATGGTCAAAACAAATTAACAAGCATCTTAAATCCAAAAAGTAAATAAAAAACAGCCCTTTAGATACTTAAAAGGGCTGTTTTTCCAATAATTCAAAAATATTCAATTTCGGTAAGCTTTAATAAAATCCACCCCTAGCTTAAGGTAGGTTAAAGTTTATCTTTTGTCTGATTAATAATATCTTTAAAAGCTTCTGTGGAAGAGAAGAAAGCATCGCTTAACTCCTGAGCAGCTATATCTCCAAAATTTTCCACTCTGGTATATTTTTCTTCCAGCTCACTTTGAAGTTTTTCCAGCTTCTCCAAATTTTCTGAAATCTCTTCCTTTCTATCTGCTTGCGCGTTTCTTGCTTCTGCTTTTAAAAGCTCAAATTCTGTCTTTAATTCATTTATTTTCTCTGTAGAAGAGTTCTTAAATTCCTCAAATTTTTCCATTAATCCGTTTGATTTAAATTAAAAAATTATTCAAATGCTGGAATACCTGTAATCTCTTTTCCTAATATCAACAAGTGAATATCATGTGTACCTTCATACGTTATAACGGACTCTAGGTTTGCCATATGTCGCATCATAGGATAGTCTCCTGTGATTCCCATACCGCCATGAATCTGTCTGGCTTCCCTTGCAATATTTAATGCCATCTCTACTGCATTACGCTTTGCCAAAGAAATTTGAGGCGTGCTTGCCTTACCCTCATCCATCAATTGAGCCAGTCTATAGTTCAATAACTGAGACTTGGTAATCTCCGTCAACATTTCAGATAACTTCTTCTGAGTTAACTGGAAAGAAGCAATTGGCTTACCGAATTGAATACGCTCTAATGAATATCTTCTAGCTGAATCATAACAATCCATTGCCGCACCGATAGCTCCCCATGCAATACCAAACCTGGCAGAATCCAAACACTTCATTGGTGCTCCTAATCCTGACTTCCCTTCCAATAAATTTTCTTTAGGAACTTTTACGTTATCGAATACTAATTCTCCAGTAGTGCTTGCTCTTAATGACCATTTCCCATGAGTCTCTGGCGTTGTGAATCCTTCCATTCCTCTTTCTACTATCAATCCATGGATTCTACCTGATTCATCCTTTGCCCAAACTACTGCTACATCGCACTTAGGAGAATTGGAAATCCACATTTTAGCTCCATTCAAAAGATAATGATCTCCTTTATCTTTAAAATTTGTAGTCATGCCACTTGGATTAGAACCATGGTCTGGCTCCGTTAATCCAAAACTCCCCAGCCATTCCCCTGATGCTAGCTTGGGTAAATATTTTTTACGCTGAGCTTCATTTCCAAATGCATAAATCGGATACATCACCAAAGAGCCTTGCACGGAAGCGGTAGAACGCATCCCTGAATCACCTCTTTCAATTTCTTGCATAATAAGTCCATAGGAGATATAATCTAATCCCCCTCCCCCATATTCTTGTGGTATTGTGGGACCAAAAGCCCCAACATCACCAAATTTCTTTACAATCTCATAAGGAAAATGAGCATTTTGTGCCCACTCTTCAATATTCGGACTGATTTCCTTTTTTACAAAATCTCTTATTGATTGCCTGATCAGTTTATGCTCTTCTGTTAGTAATCCATCTAAAGCATAAAAATCAGGTGACTCAAATTGATCGGTTGATTGATTAGTCATATATATTTAGTCGTTTTTATTTTTGTAGCTTTGTTAGCTCAATTGAATAACGCAAATTTAAAAGTATTTTCAACAATCCTTCAAAAAAGGTGAAAATTGCCAAAACACATATTTTTTAACTTATGAACAAAGATCATATCAATAAAAGTTTAGAAAAACTGAATCTTAAGTACCAATCAATGGGACAAGATTTGTCAGCCTATCTGGACGGATTACTTTTATCCAATTATACCACCTATTGGGATTATATCAATGTAGATACTTTATTGACCTTACAAAAACCCAAAACTGACTTCCCTGATGAAGAAATATTCATCATGTATCATCAAATTACAGAGCTTTATTTCAAAATGTGCTTAAATGAAATGGAGCAAATAGCCAACAACGGACAAATTATTGGTGAAAATGGAGAAGATTTAGGCTGGAATGAAAAATTAGATGTTGATTTCTTCATTAGAAGATTAAATCGCATGAACCGCTATTTCGAAACCCTGACCCAATCTTTTGACATCATGGTGGAAGGAATGGAAAAAGAACAATTTCAAAGGTTCAGAATGGCGCTTTTACCCGCAAGTGGTTTCCAATCTGCTCAATACAGGCTAATAGAATTTGCCTCCACACCATTAATCCAATTGGTAAGGAGGGAAAAGAAAAATGACTGCAAAGATGCTTCAATTGAGGAACAATATGAGCATATCTATTGGAAACAAGGTGCAACTGAAGTAGAAACAGGACAAAAAACCTTGACTTTAGAGCAATTTGAAAAAAAATACAAAAATGAATTTATCACTTGGATAAAACGTTTTGAGCAAAAAAATATCTATCAAAAATATTTATCATTAGATAAGGAATCAAAAAACAATAAAGAGCTGAAAGAAGCCATGAGGAATTTTGATTTAAATGTGAATGTTTTTTGGCCATTAGTTCATTATAAATCTGCAGTTAGGTATTTACAAGAAAAAAATAAAAATATAGCTGCTACTGGCGGAACAAATTGGCAACAATATTTGCCCCCTAGGTTTCAAAAACGTATATTTTTCTCCGAATTATGGTCAGATCAGGAAAAAGAAGAGTGGGGAAAAGGTTGGGTAATAAAACAAATTTTTGGAGAAGAATAAAATGAAGTTACTTTTCAGTGTCATGTTGATTCTAACCCCTTTTATGCTTTTTGCACAAAGCAAGGAGGTAAAAGTCTATTTTGATGATGAAAGAGAACATTTAAAAGAGCGTTATTTTGTTAAAGATTTAGATCCCAGCATCCTTTACGGATCTTATGAATCCTATTATATTTCAGGTGAGCTTAAAAGTAAAGGACAATACATTGATAATGAAACCTATGGTCAATGGAAATACTACTATGAAAGCGGAAAATTAAAAATGCAGGGGCAACTCAAGAATAATTCCAACCATGGTTTATGGTATTATTACTTTGAAAATGGAGAGCTCCGAATGGAAGGAAGAATTTATGACGGACTACGCCAAGGAGATTGGAAATATTATTATGAAACTGGCATTTTAAAAAGTGAAGGCGAATATGTGGACGACATCAAAAATGGGCTTTGGTCTTATTATACTGAAACAGGAGGTTTAAAAGCTAAGGCTATTTACAAAAAAGGGGATGGAATTTATAAGGAATTTTACTCAAATGGGAATTTAAAATCTGAAGGTTTTATAAAAGACGAAAAAAGTGATAGCCTTTGGCGAAATTATTATAAATCAGGTAGCTTAAAATCAAAAGGTAAATACTCAGAAGGTGCCAAAGAAGGAAATTGGGTTTACTTTTATGAAGATGGCACTATTTCCGGAGAAGGTGATTATATCGATAACTTAAGTCATGGAAAATGGGTTTACTATCACCCAAATGGGCAAATAAGTGCTGAAGGAGCTGAAAGAGAAGGAAAAAAAGAAGGATTTTGGAAACTCTATTTCGAAGACGGAAGATTGAAAGGTGAGGGAGTTTATGATGGAGGAAGCGGAGATTATAAAGAATTTTATGAAAGTGGAAAATTAAAATTAAAGGGAGCAGTAGTAAATGGCAAAAGCCAAGGAAAATGGGAATATTTTTATGAGTCGGGTGAAAAAGAAGGAGAAGCAGAATTTGAAAAAGGCAAAGGAGAATATACTGGATATTACCTTAATGGTGACAAAAAAATGAAAGGTACTATTGAGGAAGGTGTTAAAGTAGGTACCTGGGAATTATATGACAGCAAAGGAGAATTAGCAGGATACTACAAGCCGATTTATGAAGACTATGAACCATTATTAAGAACCGCTAAGAATAAAAATGAATTTTCAGGAAACAGTCCACAATACACCAAGCCAGACTATCGCTATAAATCAAAAGGGAACTCATACTTTAAATCAAGAAATAATGATTTCCCAACGTTAATACTACAAGCAAATCCTTTTAATATGCTTTTTGGTGATTTACAAGTTTCCTTAGAGTATAATATCCAGCAAAGGATTGGTTATGAACTTTTATATCACACCTTTAGAAATCCGTTCTTTGTCAATTCCTTAAACTTACGAGCAGGCGATAATTTTTTCGAAGGTTTCGGTTTCAGTTTCCGTCAACGCTTTTACCATAAGGACACAAAATTGGGAATGCCCTATTTTGGCCATTCTATATCCTATACCAATGTAGATCGATTTAAATATTATGAAGATATTAATCAGCAGGATGTTGTTTCAGCAGAAATGAATGCACAAGGTGTACGCTATGGCCTTTTAGTTGGAAGTAGAATTTTACAAAATTTGAATGACAATGGATTCACATTTGACATCAACTTAGGCATTAATTTCAATTACTATTTCTATGGAGAAGTAAAAAATGAAGGCCAGAAAAATGAAATTTTTGATGAATTAATCCAAAATCCATTTCAAATTCAACCCATTGTGGGGCTTTCTTTTGGCTACGTTTTTAAGCTTAAGAATGTAAAAACCCTAAATCCATAGCTCTTATTCAAATAAATAATGATAGAAAAAGAAGTAGTTCTAAAGCCAGAAGAGGCTTTCAACGAAGAAGAGGTTTTGGCAGTTATCCAGAAAAAGCTAGGATTAAAATCTGAGCAAAATTTCAGAATTGCCAAACGTTCCATTGATGCCCGTTCAAAGGAAGTGAAAGTCCGCATAAAAGTAGATATCGCAGACAATGAAGCACTCCCAAAAAGAATAAATTATAAAATTGAGGACTTGCCTAATGTTCATGATGCCAGCCAATCCGCAGTAATTATTGGCGCAGGGCCAGCAGGATTATTTGCTGCCTTGAGATTAATTGAATTGGGATGGAAACCCATTATCCTAGAAAGAGGAAAAGATGTAAGAGCCAGAAGAAGAGATTTAGCCGATATCAATAAAAAGCATATTGTAAATCCTGAAAGTAATTACTGCTTTGGTGAAGGTGGTGCAGGCACTTATTCAGATGGAAAACTCTACACTCGCTCCAAAAAAAGAGGTGATATCTATCGAATATTAGAAATATTGGTTGCCCATGGCGCCAAAGAAGACATCATGATCGATGCCCATCCCCATATTGGCACGAACAAACTGCCTAAAATTATTCAGAATATCCGCGAAAGCATTTTAATGCATGGTGGCGAAGTTCATTTTGATACAAAAGTGACAGGCTTTAATCTTGAAAAGAATGAGCTTAAATCTATTTCTACAGCTGATGGTCAGGAATTTAAAGCTGATGCTTTTATCTTAGCAACAGGTCATTCTGCAAGAGATATATTCTATTTATTGCATGAAAATAAAATCTTGATTGAAGCTAAACCTTTTGCTTTAGGTGTAAGAGTAGAACACCCACAAAAAGTTATAGACCAAATTCAATATAAATGTGAGGATAGAGGGCCTTATTTACCGGCCTCTTCTTATGCTTTAGTGCATCAGACTTATTTCAAAGATAAACAGAGAGGTGTTTTTTCCTTTTGCATGTGTCCTGGTGGTTTTATAGTTCCTGCCGCTACTGAAAGTGGCGAGGTTGTTGTAAATGGAATGAGCCCTTCAAGAAGAGATTCTCGATTTGCTAATTCAGGAATTGTGGCGGCAATTGAGCTGGAAGATATGCAAGAATATGAACATCTAGGTCCATTGAAAGGCTTAGAATTGCAAAAATCAATAGAACAAAACGCCTGCAAAATTGCAGGAAACACTCAAACTGCTCCTGCTCAAAGATTAATTGATTTTACTCAAGGACAGATGAGTAAAGATTTACCCGAAACTTCTTATCAACCTGGACTACATTCCGCCAGAATGGATGAAGTTTTACCTCCATTCATTGCAGAAAGATTAAAAACTGCTTTTAAGGCATTTGGCAAAAAAATGAAAGGCTATTTTACAAATGATGCTATTATTGTAGGAGTTGAAAGTCGAACCTCCTCCCCTGTCCGTATCCCTAGAGATAAAGAAACGTTAGAACATACAGAAACCAAAAGACTTTTCCCGTGCGGAGAAGGTGCAGGCTATGCTGGAGGAATAGTTTCAGCAGCTATGGACGGAGAAAGATGTGCGGAAAAAGTGGTAGAACTTTATAAAATCAAATCATGAGCAAAAAGACTGTAATCATAGGTGCTACTACCAATCCTTCAAGATATGCGTATTTCGCAGCAGATAGATTAACTAATGCTGGACATGAAATTGTACCAGTTGGAATTAAAAAAGGTGAAGTTTTTGGAGAAGAGATTCTGGATATCAGAGAAGCTCCAAAAGTGGAAGATGTAGATACTATTACCCTTTATTTAGGTGCTAGACACCAACCTGAATATTATGATTATCTGCTTAGCTTAAATCCCAAAAGAATCATTTTCAATCCAGGAACTGAAAATCCTGAATTGGTAAAGCTAGCTAATGAAAAAGGGATAGAAACTGAATATGCTTGTACTCTAGTGATGTTGGGCAGTGGAGTCTATTGATTTAAACTAAGGAATTAAAAAGAATAATTTGCACTTTTTATAGTAAATTAAATTACCAATAAATTTTCTCTGTTAAGATAATTAAAGCGTAATAAAGGCTTATTTTAATATTAACAGTCTTTCATTCTCACACTCCTATCTTCGTGAAAAATTAAAAAAACATGAAGATTAGAGACCTTGCTATCCGTAAAAAATTCATTCTATCCTTTTCCCTATTGCTATTTACGATGCTAATCGGTGGATTAGTTGTCGGCTATCTATGGAGTCAAGTAGATGAATATCAGCAAGTAAAATCGGATGTTGCCGAAACCATGATGCGTTTTGATAATGCACAAAAAATTGAACAGGACTTCCTCATTTTCGGCTGGAAAGAAATTGACTTTTTAGAGGATGGAAAAAGCAAATTCACCCAACAGTTTTTTAATCAGGTTGAAAAAGTTGAGAAATCATTAGAGCAAAAAACCAAATCTGAATTCGTTAATGATAAGGACTTAGCAAACGATTTTAGTTCAATCTTAATCTCCATTAATAGCTACAAAAAATCTTTTGATGACTTAAGAAAATTACTTTTCACTAGAGGTTTTAAAGATCATGGTTTAGAAGGTGAAATGAGAAGCTATGTTCATGATCTTCAAAATTGTGAATCTGCAGAAGAAAAAGTATTCGCATTTAGCCTCAGAAGACATGAAAAGGATTTTGCCTTGAGAAAGGATTTGGGCTATACCGAAAAATTACATGATACGGCAGATCAATTTATAGAGTTTGTTAAAAGTGCCAGTCCTGAAGAATTCCCGCACATGACAGACCGTTATAAAACCCAAACCATAGAGGCTATTAGAGCTTACAAAAACCACTTTGATAATATTGTACAAACTGAAATCGCTATCGGTCTCAACGAAAAATCAGGTCAATTCCTTCAACTAAATAGGAATAAAAAAGAAACCGAACCTAGGATTTCTTTACTTTATCAAAAAATTAATGAGCAAAATGAATCATTAAGACAAACCGCTTCCTTTGTAATTGGATTTACACTTTTAATTTTATTGCTTACCGTTTTTGCATTGGTATATTACCTAAGGAAAACAGTCTCCAAACCTATCATTAAGCTGGATGATATTGTGAAAAAAGTACTGGCGGGAGACAGCAATGCAGGAAAAGAGTTAATGCATGAAGGCAAGGATGAAATTGGAAGCTTGAATAGAAACTTCAGTTTGATGCTAGATAATCTCAGAGAAAATTTAAAATTAATAAAAGATAAAAATGAATCTTTAGAACTGAAAGCAAAACAAGATGAAATCAGAAGCTGGAATATTGAAGGATTAAGTCATTTCTCAGATTTAATGAAAGGAAATAATACCAACTTGGGTGAATTTGCTGATTCAATCATCAGCGAAACTGTAAAATATCTAAAAGCAAATCAAGGTGCGTTCTTTATTTTAAAAGATGAAAATGAAGAATCCATCATGGAATTAAAAGCTTGCTATGCTTTCAACAAAAAGAAATATATCCATAAAAAAATTGCAAAAGGTGAAGGCTTAATAGGGCAAACTTGGCTAGAAGGAGAAGCGATTTATATGACGGATGTTCCTTCCTCCTATATCAATATCACATCTGGATTGGGAGATGCACCTCCACGTTCCATTATGATTTTACCGCTTAAAACCGAACAACAAATTGTAGGAATTCTAGAAATTGCTTCCTTTCAAGAATTTGAAAAGCATGAACAGGAATTGCTTACTGAATTGGGCAATAGATTAGGAAGCGTAATCGAATCCATTAAAATGCAGGAGAAAACGCAAAAACTATTGGAAAAATCTCAGGAAATGACGGAGCAAATGCAAGCTCAAGAAGAGGAGATGCGCCAAAATATGGAAGAATTGCAAGCTACGCAGGAGGAAATGAATAGAAACCAAAAATCACTGAATGAGGCAATCAACTTAAAAGACTTACAAATCAATATGATGAATAGCCTTTTGGGCAAAGTTTATGAAGGTGTTATTTTCATCAATACTAATTATCAAATAGTGGCTTCCAATAATTATTTGATAGAAGACCTACATTACAATGAAAATGATTTGACGGGAAATAATCCTGAATTGATATTCAAAACTTCTTTGAAAAAGAAAATTGAAGCACTTCAAAACGAGCCGAATTTCATTTTAACAGGTGTGTCTGAAAGACAGGAAGCCAAAATCATGGATAAATTCAGTAACATCTTCGATTCCCGATTTGTGATTACTAAAATAGAGCATAAAGGAGAGGTATTCCATGCAGTGCTTTTTAATAAAAAAGAAGCGGAATATGGTAAAAGAGTATTGCAACATCTCTTTCAAACCAAGTAAAAATTAAACTTTTTGGGTAATAAACTCACTGGAATTCAAGACTTCTATTTCGCTGAAATAGAAGTCATTTTTATCTTCGGTCAATATCACTTTACATCCAACTCTTTCAGCAGCATAATATTCAAACCCATCTTCTAAATCATGAATTTTTTTATTTGTTAAAGCTTTTTCTACTCCATTTTGGTCGGCATCAGCAATATTAATATGCTGGCATAATAAAGTGATTTTCTCTTTGGCTTTTGCCTCATTTACTTTCTTGGATGTAAAGAAAAAAGCAATTGCTAAGCAAATAGGAGAAGTATAAAATTGAAACTCAGATTGACCTGCTAAACTTAAAATTCTAGCACTGTGGTTAAAAAGTGGGTATTCTTTATTGAGTACGGACACAAGGATATTGGCATCCAAAAAGACTTTCATTTTTTGGAAGATAAATATTCAGCTTTCATATCTTTTCTTTTTCGGGCTTTAGTGTGATATTCAGCTTTTCCTTCTGCAACTTGATTAACCCAATCAGCAACTGGCAATTCATCTAATGATTTATATTCACCAGTTGTGATTTGCTTGTAAAGAAACTCTGTAAGGCGTGACAAACTGATATTATTTTGCTCTGCAAATTGCTTTGCCTTGCCAATAATTTCTTCATTAAAAGATAAAGTTACTTTAGTGTCCATAATCTATTTTATTTCAATACCACCAACTTAATATTTCTATACGTATAAAACAAAAAGTAGTTAAGAATATTCCACTAACAAGTTTTTTCGCTTCAGCGAAAATTCTATTGTTTTCTTCAATATCTTTTGTGGTTAAAAAGTAATGTTTGCTTGTTCTATTATCGAAAGCATATTTCCACCACAAAAGAGACAAGAGAACACAAAAGAAAATAACCAAGGTTATTTTTCAAGAATGTAGTGAAAGTTGAGGCTTTAAAGCCAAACTTAATAATATTGAGGCTGTTTCCATGGTTGGTGTGCCACCAACCATTTCCCAAATAAGGCTATCCAGATTTTCAGCTATTATTACAGTGCCCCTTTAGTAGAAGGCAAATCATTTAGTCTACTTTCATCACGACTTACCGCCATTTTGATTGCCCGAGCCCAACCTTTAAAAATAGCTTCAATTTTATGATGTTCATTATCACCCGTAACTTGAATATCTAAATTACATTGAGCTGCATCAGAGAACGATTTAAAGAAATGAAAGAACATTTCAGTGGGCATATCCCCTACCATTTCCCTTTTGAATTCTGCTTTCCAGTTAATCCAAGGTCTTCCTCCAAAATCTATCGCTACTTGAGCTAAAGCATCATCCATAGGTAAAAGAAAACCATAACGGTAAATTCCTTTCTTATTACCTAAAGCTTCTTTAAAAGCCTCTCCCAAGGCTAAAGCTGTATCTTCAATGGTATGGTGTTCATCCACTTCCAAATCACCATCAACTTGAATAGATAAATCTAATCCTCCATGTTTCCCTAATTGATCCAACATATGGTCAAAAAACTTCAATCCAGTAGAGTTCTCAGCTTTTCCACTTCCATCTAAATTTAATTCGATTTTGATATCGGTTTCATTCGTTTTTCGTGAAATAGAAGCAGTCCTAGCTGGCATGACTATATAGCGAGCAATTTCTCTCCAATCTTTAGAAGATAATGTAGCCTCTGGCAATTCATCTCCAATAAAAATAGATTTTGCACCCAGGTTTTGAGCTAATTGGACATCTGTTTTACGATCACCTATCACATAACTATTAGCTAAATCATATTCATCTGAATAATATTGTTTCAGCATAGCTGTTCCTGGCTTGCGAGTATCTTTCCCTTCTTTCTCAAAGCTCCTATCAATATGTTGATCAGCAAATTTAATTCCTTCAATCTCCAATTGCTTTAGCATTTTATTGTGAGCTGGCCAAAAGGTATCTTCTGGATAGGATTCAGTTCCTAGCCCATCTTGATTGGTTACCATTACTAATTCATAATCTGAATTTTGAGCTATAAACTGTAGCGCACTAATAGCAAAGGGTAAGAATTCTAATTTTTCTAGAGAATCAACTTGAAAATCAGTTGGCGGTTCTTGAATAATAGTTCCGTCTCTATCTATAAATAATACTTTTTTCTTCATTTTTTAACTATTGAGATTCCAAAATTAGGGAATTGGAATTGAATTAAAACACATTCATTAAAATGATGTAAGGATAAAATTTGCAAATGCACAAAATTGTTCTGTTTATAGATAAATTTCAAAATTTTATCGAATTATTTATAATTGTAAATATGAAGTAAGTTTTTTAGCATATATTCAGGATTTGAAAGAAAAACTACAACACCTATATGCAGCTAAAACTTTTATTCGGAATAATACTTTATACAACATGTCTTTTTTTCACACACTCAAGCTTTAGTCAGGAAGTCATTCTCCATCAAGTCAATAAAGAATATCAAATCGGGAAATCTCTACAAATTTTAGTAGATAAAAAAAAGTCTATCAATTTTGAAGACATAAAGTCTGGTAAATTTGATGACAAATTTGAGAAGAGTGAAGCGGATGTACCTAATTATGCCTATTTAGATGCTAACTTTTGGTTTAAAATTAATTTGAATGACCAGTCATCTGAAGACAGCCGTTGGTATTTAGAAAGTTCTCGAACTCAAATTGATACTATAAAAATCTATTTTGAAAATGAAGAGGGCGACTATACTGAATACGCTTCAGGTGATTTATACCCTTATGACAGTAGAATAATCAAACATAAAGACTTTGTTTTCCCTATTCCAAAAACTGGAAATGGAAAAAAAACTATATATGTATGGTGCAAAGGAAATTTCTCCAAGCAGTTTCCATTCACCATAATTGAAGAACGAACATTTGCAGAAGCCTCTCATAAAACTGACCTTACTATGGGGATTCTATTCGGAGTTTTTATTGCCATGGTGATTTACAATTTGTTACTGTTCTTCAGCCTCCGTAGTCTAACCTATTTGTATTATGTCCTCTACATGGGCAGTTTTCTTTTGGCTATGATGGCTTTGACAGGTTATGGCTATGAAATGCTATTCAATTATTGGTTGCGTTTTGCCAATATCAGCAATATGTTTTTCATTGCATTGACTGTACTTTTCGCCAGTCAATTTACCAGACGATTTTTAGCGGTTAAAAAATATTCAAAGATTTTTCATTATGCGCTATTTGCTCCTGAAGCTTATAGCATCTTTTTAATTATTGTAAGCTTAACTGGAATATGGGTCGATGGATTTGTTTTATTTGCAAGTAAATCTGCAGCTTACTGTGGCATGATAGGTGTTTTAGTTTTCCTTCCAACGGGTATCGGAATTTATAGAAAAGGTTCAAGACCAGCTTACTTCTATTTAGTGGCTTGGACTGCTCTTTTTATTGGGGTAATTATTTATGTATTGAAAAATAATGCGATTTTACCTCAGAACACTTTTACAGATATGAGTATTATCATTGGGGCGGTTGCAGAAGCAATTCTTTTATCACTGGGTATGGCTGATAGAATTAAAACCCTTGAAAAAGAACAAAGAGCGGCAAGAGATAAAATGATTAGCACACTTCAAGAAAATGAAGACTTGATTAAAAATCAGAATCAGATTTTAGAGCAGAAAGTGGCAGAACGTACAAGTGAAATCATGGAAAAGAATGTAGAAATTGAACAGCAACTAGAAGAAATAGCAGCTCAACGAGATATGTTATCCGCCACAAAACTTGAGCTAGAAAGACAAAATGATAATGTGACTTCAAGTATAAATTATGCACAGCGAATTCAAAAAGCTATGCTCCCACAGGAAGACCGTATCCATCATGTTTTCAGGGAAAGCTTTATCATGTTCAGACCGAGAGATATTGTAAGTGGTGATTTTTACTGGTACACTGAAATAGAAGGTAAAAAAATATTTACTGTGGCTGATTGTACAGGGCATGGAGTTCCAGGGGCTTTTATGAGTATGATCGGAATTAATCTTCTGAATGAAATCATAAATGTGCGGAATGTAACTGATTCAGGAAGCATTTTATATAAGCTGAATGAAGGCGTACAAAAATCATTGAGCCAAGAATCATCCAGCAATAAAGATGGCATGGATATGACTTTAATCGTATTAGATGAAGAAAAGAAAACGATTCAATTCTCTGGAGCCAAAAACCCATTGATTTATGTTAAAGATGGTGAGTTTAACATTATCAAAGGAAATAATAATCCGATAGGTGGGATTTCAAAAAATGGCAATAGGGATTATGACACCCATACTATTCATTATGAAAAAGATATGATGATATATATGTTTTCTGACGGTTATCAGGATCAATTTGGCGGACCTAACGATAGAAAATTCATGGTAAAAAGATTTAAAAATCTTTTACATGATTTGGCAGATAACCCTGCTGAAAAACAGCTTGCAATTCTTAATAATGAATTAGACTGTTGGATGAAAAATACTAGACAATTAGATGATATTTTAGTGGCAGGAATAAGGCTGTAATTTACACTTACAGCCTTATTTTTAATTTTGTCTTAATTAGAAACCTCTTCCTTCTCACAAAATTCTAAATCAATAGTCCTTTTATCAATATCAGTAGCTTTAACTCTTACCGTTACGGGATCACCAAGCGTAATCATGCGTTTATTGTTCCTTCCTATGATTCTGTAATTCTTTTCATCAAATTCATAGTAATCATCCGTCATATCAACTAAACGAACCATACCTTCGCATTTAGTTTCTATGATTTCCACAAAAATACCCCATTCAGTCACACCTGTTACTAAGCCATCAAATGCTTTATCCTCCACAGAAGCCATAAATTCAACTTGCTTATATTTGATAGAAGCTCTTTCAGCATCCGAAGCTCTTTTCTCCATTTCAGAAGAATGTAAACATTTAGATTCATATTCTTCTGCATTTACAGATTTCCCTTGATCTAAATAATGCTGCAACAATCTATGCACCATCACATCAGGATAACGCCTAATAGGAGAAGTGAAGTGGGTATAATATTGAAAAGCCAGACCAAAGTGGAATGAATTTTTAGTAGTATATTTTGCCTTTGCCATGGAACGTATTGCCAGACTTTCTAAAACATTCTGCTCTGGTTTACCCTGGATTTCGTTCATTAATGAATTTAATGACTTGGCAACTGCTTTTTCTTCTATCTCTAATTCGTGACCAAATCTTTTTGCGAAAATGGAAAAAGTGCTCAATTTCTCAGGATCTGGATAATCGTGTTGACGATAAACAAAAGTCAATTTCTGGTCACCTTTTTTCTTGGTCGCAATAAATTCAGCCACTTTTCTATTGGCTAAAAGCATATACTCCTCCACCAATTTATGTGCATCCTGTCTAACTTTTGGAATAACACCTAATGGCTTTCCATTTTCATCCAGTTTGAATTTTACTTCAACCGATTCAAAAGCAATAGCCCCGTGTTTAAAGCGAGTTTCTTTTAATTTCTTTGCAATTGAATTTAGAGTTGTTAATTCTTCCGCATGATCACCAATTCCAGCTTCCAAAATTGCCTGAGCTTCTTCATAGGCAAATCTTCTATCGGAATGCGTCACCGTTCTGCCAAACCATTCATTATGAATAGTTCCATTATCATCTAGCTCAAAAACGGCTGAGAAAGTGAATTTATCTTCATTGGGTCTAAGCGAACAAAGTCCATTGGAAAGCCTTTCTGGTAACATCGGGATAGTTCTATCCACTAAATAAACTGAAGTGGCTCTGTGGAAAGCTTCATCTTCCAATAAAGTGCCTGGTTGAACATAGTAGGTTACATCCGCAATATGAATTCCGATTTCATAATGACCATTTTCCAACTTTTTAAAAGAAATAGCATCATCAAAATCCTTAGCATCTTCTGGGTCAATAGTGAAAGTTGTGGTATCACGCATATCCCTTCTTTTGGCAATTTCCTTTTCAGGTAATTGATCACTGATCTTTTCAGATTCCCTTACCACTGCCTCTGGAAATTCCATTGGCAATTCAAATTCAGCCATAATGGAATGAATTTCTGCTTCATTCTCTCCTGCTTTTCCTAAAACTCTGATTACTTTAGCTTCAGGCTTTCGATCTAAATCTCCCCAGCTTTTAATCTCAGCTATTACTTTATCCTGATGCTCTGCCCCACCCAATTTATCGTTATTGATAAAGAAATCGGTATGTATATATCGGCTGTCTGGAATCATGAAAGCATAGCGAACGGATTTGTCAATTCGTCCTACAAATTGAGTTTTCGCTCTTTCTACTACCTCAATTACCTTCCCTTCTTCCCTGCCATCTTTGTTTTTCTTAGTAACAACTACTTTTACAGTATCCTTATGAAAAGCACCTTTCAGTTTTTCGGTTTTCACAATAATATCAGTTTCCCTATCTTCAGAAATGATGTAAGCCAACCGAGGATTCACATGATCTACTTTACCAATAATAAATTCCGGTTCTTTTATAGAGACATAAGTTGCTCTGGAAGCTTTTTCAATTTTCCCTTCTTTCAGTAATTCTACTAACACTTTATCAATTAAGCGCTTCGCCTCAGCCGTATTGCTGCCAATTGCTTTGGCTATATTTCTTACTGTAAATGATTTGTCTAGATTAAAATCTAAAATTTGAAGAACTTCTTGTTTTAGTTCAGGTATGCTTTTAATTATTCTTTTAGGCTTTTTTACGCCTTTTTTATTTCTTTTTTTACTCATGTTTAAATTTAATATGTTTTGAAAAGGATGTTATTAAGTGAATATGAAGAAATCAATAAATCACTCATCCTTAACTTTAATGATTTGCTCTTCTTGCAAGATGGGTTGTCCATTCATTTTTAGGTACAATTGGCAAGTGAGCACTACATCTTTTTCACAATATTCGGCAATTCTTTTTAAATCACCTTCTTTATAATATACTTCATATACTTGACTTCCGTCAATATCGTCTTTACTTGTGGGCAAATCAAATATATGCGCCAATAAATCTAATTTTGTATAATGCTTTCGGTCTCCAAACTTCCACATTTCCAAAGTGTCAAGATAAGGCGTTTGCCAAGGCTTCAATGATGAAACGTCCAATACGGATGGAAGTTTTAAGCCATTCACCAAGATCCGTCTACAAATATATGGAATATCAAACTCTTTGATGTTATGTCCGCAAATGACGGAATTTGTATCCTCCACTTTTTGCAAAATTGGAATAAGCTTACTGAGTAACTCTGTCTCATCTTCATCTGCTAAGGTTGTGACTCTTAACTTTCTATTTTTCTCATTTCCGAACATCCAACCCAAAGAGACTACCACAATTTTCCCAAATTCCGCATAAATGCCTGCTCTAGGATAAATCTCTTCGGCTGTTTCTTCATTTCTGGTAAGAAAAGAAGCTTTATGCTGCCATAAGGATTGTTCTTTTTCGGATAAATCAGTGAAATTCTCCGTTTGAGGAACGGTTTCTATATCAATAAAAAGTATAGCCATTTTGGTTGATTTTAGGTTGATATTCGATTTAAATTATGGAAAATATTGGAAAGAAGGAAAAATGGAACCAAGAAGTTTGAAGACGATAGAGTGTCCATTGTCCATCCCTAAATAGTATTAAGGTCAGAACTGCATATCTGGGAGTTAAAAAATTTGTTAACTGGAGTTTCAAAATGTAACATATAATTTTAGGTGAGGTTAAATCAATTAAACTATAACTAAAAAATTTAACTATGGCAATTAAGAGAAAAGTAACAGCAAATTGGAAAGGAACTGCAAAGGATGGCGGAGGACAGTTAAGCAGCTCCAATAAATTTTTTGACAATACTCCTTATTCATTTAAAGGTAGATTTGAAAATGAAGATGGGAAATTAGGTACCAACCCAGAAGAGTTAATTGCTGCTGCTCATTCGGGTTGCTATGCCATGGCATTGAGCGTGGCTATTTCTCAAGCAGGTCATACGCCTGATGAAATTGATGCTCAAGCTGAAGTGGTTTTAGATAAGGAAGGTGATGGTTTTGCTATTAAAGAAATAAAATTAACAGTAAAAGGTAAAGTAAGTGGTTTGTCAGAAAAAGAATTTTTAGAAATGGCAGAAGGCGCTAAAGAAGGATGCCCTATTTCAAAAGCATTAAGCGCAGTTCCGATTTCATTGAATGCAAGCTTTGGTTCATAATTTTAAAGGCATGGCTTTACGTCATGCCTTCTTTTTTATTACCCCACTGGTTCATCTAATAAATAGAAGTCAATAAATTCTCTAACACAACCGTTGCCGCCCTTAGTATGTAAAACTAAATCTACGGTTTCTTTAACTCGTATAACTGCATCAGCAGGACAAGCAGAAAAACCTACTGAGTTCATGACTGCTAAGTCGTTGATGTCATCGCCTATAATGGCTACTTCAGATAGTTTAATGTCTAGTTTTTCACACCAATCTAAAAGGATATCAATTTTAGGCTCGCCTCCTACATATAGGTTTTTGATATTCAGCATTTCAGCACGGACTTTCACCATCTTGATTTTATGAGCGGAAGAAATAATACCCGTTTGAATGCTAAACTTCTCTAAGGCTTTTATAGCCATTCCATCTTTGGCATTGTATTTTTTGAACTGATCGCCATTTTCAGTAAAGAACATTCCCGCATCAGTCATCACACCGTCCACGTCCAAAATCAAAAGTTTGATGTTTTTAATTTTAGATTTATCGACAAACATTGGTCTGCAGAGCATATTAGCATAATCTAATTCATTTTCAGCACAAAAAAGCTTTAAATCACCTACTGAAAGTTGATCCAGTCTTTGGATGTTAAAACCATCTAAAAAATCAGCCATTGACTTTTTTTCTCTGGCTAGATACGCTTCTATGTTTCTTTTCAGTAAATCCATTGGTGTTATTTATTCAAGTCCGTAAAAGTACTAATTCTTATTGGGTTTCTATTTTAGATGTTAAATAGAATGAAAATGTTAGTCCTTAAGATTCCAGTTCTCTATTATTGCTTCCGCAGATATATCACCAATAAAAAGCTGATACTGTCGAACCAATTGGGCTTTATACATGGCACTGCCTGGAATGAATTCAATATTGTTTTCTTCGCAATAGCTTTTTAAGAAATTAGGTTTGTTATCCTTTTCGGGCATATTATGACAGAAAAGCATTTTACAATTGCTTAGCAATTCGGAAAAGCCTTTTGCCTCTAAGAAATTAGGCTGAGATGAAATAGGAGTCGCATCTACTATTAGATCATAAGGAGCTGATATTTCATCAGCTTCAATTCCTAAGTCCTCTTTTTTAGCTTTCACTTTTTCAGGATTTCTTCCCGTCAGCATGACTTTCAATCCCAATTCTTTCAACACATGATAAGCTACACCGGAAACTCCGCCATTTCCATATATCGCTGCTGTTTTAATGGAATGAGCAGTTGATTTTAAAGCCTTTTCTAAAGCAGTTTTTAAGCCAATCGCATCGGTATTGTAGCCAAAGAGTTTTCCTTGTTCATTCACCACAGTATTCACTGCCAAAGTTTTTTTAGCGATTTCTTCCACTTCATCCAGATACGGAATAATCTTGGATTTTAGTCCGTCTTTACCTGTGACAGCACCGCCTCTTGAAATAGGTGAACGTAATAGCTCAGCATAGACTTTAGCTGTAATGTCATGCGGGAAAGTAAAATACACCAAATTCCGATTGAGCTTTTGTAAAGCAGTATTATGTTTTTCAATGGAGTTGGCACTTCCTGAGGTGGAGAAAATGAATTGGGAGGTGGGATTTAGGGGCACTTGAAATGGGTTAGTTTTCATATCTATATTTTTGATATTTCTGCATTGTGACCTGTCAGGTTTTAATTAATTCAGTTGAACAATTTAGGATTGTTTATTCAATAATTGCAAATAGAAACCTGACAGGTCTAGATTAATTCTGTTTAGATGTCTTTTAAAGCACAAACGAAATTCTCTATAAATTTATCTTTGGAATTTTCTTCTAAGGCGTCTAATGACAGAAATGGATTCAAGTCTTCCAATTCTACCAATAATAAACTCCCGTCTCGTAGTTTGCAGGCATCCACTCTTTGGATTCCTCTTTTCATATTATTCCATTGAATAAATCTTTGGGCAAATTTCAAGTCTTCTTCAGTGGCTTTATAAGTTTTCAACTCCCATCTTTTGTTTTTGTTGGGTGCATAAAGTGCATATTTAAATTCATCATTAATGAAATAGAAAGAAACTTCATATTCGAAATCTATAAATGGCTGAATCAACTTTTCCTCAAGTTTTGTGTTATTTATTTCTTCTTTACTGACTTTTTCCATTCCGATGGAATCAGCCCCATTTTTGAGTTTGATGATGTATTGATCGGAATTAGGGAGTAAATGAAGTTTATCAAGACTATTAATAGTAGGGATTACAGGGAAACCTTGTTCAAATAAATCCAGTAAATATTGTTTCCCCTTCATATCTGCTTTGCCATCAAAGGAATTGAAAGTGGGGATTCCTTTTTGCTTTACGGCTTTTACAAATTCATTGAAATAGTCTTGGTAATAAGCAACTGGCCCAGTATTTCTGAAAACCATAAAATCAGCTTTATCCAAAAAAGCCAAAGCTTGTTGTGGATTGCCAATCAAAATATTGAAATGATCTTTTAGCTGAGAAGTGATATATAAATCTTCTTCATAGTAATTTCTGCCTTTGGCTGGATAGTAAAGGTCTGTGATGTAAAGTAAAGCCGGGTTCTCAGACATAATTTTTCTTTGTAATTTGGATGAGGCTGTCCAAAAAGGACAGTTTTTTTTATGCCGCTATTTTCAGATACCCACATCCATTTTCACTTATTTTTTGCTGTCCATGGATTTTCGACTTAATTTCTGTGGACATTTTATGATAAGGGGCATTTTTACCAACTCTTGGTAATTCGGCATCTGATTTTGATGTTAAAATCACATTATTGGCTATCATTTTCCTGAAGTTGTGACCTATTGCCATCAACAAAAACTCTAATTCTACTTTTTCTAATCCTGAAAATGTAAAACGGTTAAATTTATTGTTGCTTTTTAATTGACCAAACACAGCCTCTGGCTCTATTGGTCTTTTACTTCTGTGCTCAAGTCCTTTTTTGCTTGTTAAGTTTTCTCTGGCCTGCCGTTTTAGAAGGTTTAATCTGTGGTTTACCTCTATTCTTCTGTTACCTATAGCCTTATGGCAAGATGTTCTCAATGGACATTGCTCGCATCTTTTTGCTTGGTAGTAAGCGACTTTAGACTCATAACCGTTAGTTGAAGTGCGTTTCCCCTCTCCAATTTTTTCCATTCTTTGCCCCATGGGGCATACGTGAAAATCTTGCTCGGCATTATAGAAGAGGTTTTGTGGAAGAAACGGGTTGTTCTTCATCTTTTTCTTTTGCTCTTTATGGAAGTAATTATACTTCACATAGGCTTCAACACCTTTTTCTTCAAGCATTTCATAATTTTCTTCGCTGCCGTATCCTGCATCGGCCACTATTTCTTTACTCTGTTTATGGTAGAGTTCTTCAAAACCGGTCAAATGTGATTTTAAAGTAGTGGTGTCACCAGGTGTTTGATGGATGGAAACATGGGTGATAAACTGATTTTCTGTTGATATTTGGGAGTTATAAGCAGGCTTTAATTGGCCGTTTTTCATGTGGTCGTCTTTCATTCTCATGAATGTGGCACCCTTATCGGTTTTGCTGTAGGATTTTCGCTTGTCCAATATTTCCAAGTCCTTTTCATACTTCTCTAACTTTGGAAGATGCTCCTCTTGAAGCTTTTGCAGTTCTTTGGCAACTTTCTTTGATGGCTCCTTTAGTTTTTTGTTGAGTAGCGAAAGTCTTTCCTTTAACTCCTTCGAATCAATTTTTTGGGGCAATTCCTCCTTATTGACTTCTTGATTGTCTGATAAAATACTCCTTTCAATATCCGATAGAACGCTATTGATTTTTGTTTCCAGCTTGTCTTTGTACTTTTCAACCGAGCCCCGCCAAACAAAGGTGTATTTATTCGATTTAGCCTCTATTTTTGTTCCGTCAATGTACTGGACATCAAGGCTGACATACCCCATTTCCACCAGCATTTTCACTACCTCTGCAAATAAGGTCTTGATCGAGTCTTTTAAAATTTTACCACGAAAATCATTGATCGTCCTGAAATCAGGAGTTGAATTTCCCGATATAAACATAAAATGAATATTCTCATGGAGTGCCTTGGCTATTTTTCTACAGGAATACACATTGGAGAGATAACTGTAAAATAAAACCTTGATCATCATCCTGGGATGATAGGCCGATGTCCCACCTCCTTTGTATTTCTTAAGAATGTCGCTGATATCCAATGAATTGACCACCGAGTCAATTAAACGGACAGGATGATTTTCAGGGATTTTATCAAAAATGTTTACTGGAAATAATTCTGGGCAATTGCCTGTTTGATTTTTAAAAACTATCTTAGCCATCGTTGTATTTTGTACGACTCTAAAATAATATTTTTAGAGAAAATCAACAAACAAAAAAGGGTGTCTCGACTTTTCGGACACCCTCAAAGTACTTTTAAAGGTATATTAGAATGCTGTGTGCAAAATAATCCCTTGCCGTACAAAATTTTCGTTTTCATAGCCAGCAAAGTAATTCAAACGAATTGGTAAGAATGATGATGTGAGCCCAAATCCCAATTCATAATACCTTGGGCTTTCGGCAGTTTGTAAGTAGTTGGCCATAACATATGATTTCAATCCAATTTTCTTCAAGAGTGGTATTCTGCCCAGTATAGCCCCGTCAAAATCATGTTCAAAATTTGCTCCCGTAAAATAATTTGAGGTGCTGTATTGATAATATTCAAGCAGCTGGTAAGCTAATCCAAATTGCTTTTGATTTTGAATAATAAAAGTTTCATTGCCCATGAAGTGGAAATAATCAATTGGCGTTAAGTTATTGCTGTTTAAATATTGACCATAAGTAAGGCTCAATTTACTAAAACCTATAGCACCCACGTCCCAAGAATCTGATATATTTCCCCAAATTCTGGTGTATTCGCTATCCATTCTCCCTACATCCAAACCTATTTTGAAAACAGGAAACTTGGAACCCAAAGGAATTTTTCTTCCATTAATTAAATCAAATTTTCTATTGTGGTGATAGGTTAACAATAAGCTTGATTCCCATAACTCATTGGATGTAAAGTCTCTGTATTCATCTTGAATAAAAGCTTGATTTGGCATGTATGTACGAACTTCTTCCTCGCTGTACCAACTATAATCTGAGTTATTTTGCAAAGGAGACCTGCTATTGTAGGAACCTCCAAGCGATATATCCAATCCATTCAAAATTTCTCTTTTCCATTTGATCGCAATAAAATCTTTTTGATATAGCTTCAGATAATTTAATTTATTTTCTAACGAATAAGTTAAATTCCAGATGTTAGCAATAGATGTATTGCCTGATATTTGATCAACTGTGCTACCGCCCTCAATTTTAATTTCACTAATGTTTTTGGGATTCAGTTCGTAAGCAAAACCACCTTTATAGTAGAAAGTGTTACTTGCAAAACCATATCGAAGTTCACTATTCACTGCATATCTGTGATTATTTTTAAATTCATTCTTATAATGTAAATGTGGCTTGAGAACTCCTCCTTCTATTGTATTAAAAGTGAAAACACTTAAATCTAGATTCAAATTATCATTTAATTCAATTTTCTGAGTACTCATGGTTTTATTATAAAATTGCCAAGGACTCAGTTTTTCATCCCTCTTTAACTCATTCAGTAATGAATCATTTTCTTCTTTTTCGAATTTGAAAATATCATCTTTCAATACTTTAATTTTTTGGTAGGCTAAACTTTCATCCGTAGTGAGTTCAATGGGGCGTGTATTGCTCCACCATTCTTCATCTTTTTTTACTCCTTCACTTGAGACCACCTTATTTACTAACTTATTTTCTTCTGGTGTTTTAGTATCAACTTTATAATCGTAGAAGATGTTATGATAATAGATATCAGTTTTTTCACTCCCCTTATTTAAGATGAAACTGGAAGAAAAGGGAAAGTAGGTATTAATTGCATCATCATTGATATATTGAATATTGATTTCGGCATCTCCCAAAAGACTTTTTAAATATAAATGAGATTTTAAAATCCTCCAGCTTCCATCAATAATGTAAATTTCACCGGTAAAAGTAGTGCTCCCTTTCATTTTAGGAATTAATTTTATTTTATGAACCGTTTCTCCAGCTTCTTCGAACGTACCGATATAATCATAATCATAAAACCCGAATGCATCACCTGCAATAGGGGAAACAATACGGTTCATTGCCATTTGACTTCCAACCGCAAATGGCCTGTTTGTGTATAGATTAATAAAAAGGGAATTATTTTTTGTTACAGCTGATGTGTCTCCTAAAACAAGAGATGCCAATAATGTTTCCGTTTGATTTTGAATGTCGTATTGATATACTTCATTTACTGATTCGGATAAATAGAAAACCCCCTTTCTGGGAGTTAACATTGTACCAAAAAAGTTTACAGGATTCCCGCTATTACTTTCTGATTTACCAAAAAGCTTTGTGTAGATTTTATAGCTTATATTTTCATGTTCATTTAAATAAGTTTTACGTTTATCCTGTGCATTCCGAATGATTTCATAAGCAGGGTTTTCTGCCTTAGCACTGACTTCTACGGCATTTAAAAATACTTTTTCCACACTTAAGGTAGGATTAATCTCCAATCGCTCATTTGCTTTTATAGATATTTCCCGAACCTCACTTTTATACCCAATAAACTGAAAACTGATTTTATGATTGCCTGGGTTTAATTTCAGTGAATACTCTCCATCGTAATTAGTGGAAGTCCCTAGTGCTTTTCCTAAAACCACTACATTGGTGTAAGGCATATTTTCACCGGATACGGATTTTACGGTGCCATAAATCTCAGCTGATTGCGCAAATAAGGAATTATTCCATACAATCAAGAAAAGGAATATAAATCCTCTTGAAATAGCTTTAAACGGAAATCTAAAAGGATTTTTTCTCACTAAGGCTTGGTTAGAGCCAATGAAAAACTGGTGCATATTGATAGTTTGATTTTTAAAAATGTGAATATAGTTGATTTTTTGTAAGCCTTTCTAACTTTCAACTAGAGAATTAATCAATTTTAAAAATAAACCCTCCAATTCAAGGACAATTCTGAATTGGAGGGTTAATACCAAACTAAATTATGAAAATAATATTTTAATTATTGTAAATCACCTTTTACTACTTTTATTTCTTTTACAGCTTGGTTTTCAGTCAACTTTCCTGACTTCAGTTCATTAAAAGTCTTCCCTTTTACTTGCAATTCAATTGATTCAGGAATTTCACAGCCTTCGCATCTTGTAATACCCACTTTGAAAATCAATTGTTCAGTATTAGCCAAACTACTCACATTCTTGCCATATTCTATAATATTGCTCTTTAACTCTTCTTCAAATGTCGGATACATGCTTTTGATTAATTTATCTCTTTCTTCCTGCGATAAATTTTCTTTGTCTTGTGTTGGTACATTCCAACTTTCATTTCCGGCTCTTACTGAAGATACCATATCCATATAGAAAATCACTCCCAAACCATCAATTTGCTCATGAGGCATTCCGCCATTTAAATAATAAGTGTCAGACAAATCACGAGCATATAGCCTTTTTAAAATGGTTTGAAATAGGGTAATGTCCTTTTCCAGTGGTTTTACTTCTTTCTTTTCATTTACCACAATTCGACTTTTAGCTTCTTCTCTATCAATTTCCCCTTCTTGAAAAGCCCTAAGATCTTTCACCTCTGCCTCAACAGATAATCTGTTAATCTTCAATCGCTCTACTCTACCTGCATTACTGTAAAAATTCACATCTCTACCTTTTTCCATTACCAAAATCTTATCTGAGTCTTTCAGTTGACTGATGAGATGACCATAATCCAATAAGAAGTCAATAACATTTTCAGTATTTTCCATCACTTTTCCCTCTCTCATACTGTCCATTTCCTTAATTTTGAACTGAGCTCTTTCCATAGCTACAGCCGCTCTTTTTTCTAGTTCAGCTTGACGAAGCGCCAGTTCCTCTCTTCTTTCAGCCCTCTCTTTTTCCATTTCGGCTCTAGCCTCCGCCTCCAACTCTTCATCATCAATATCAATTTGGATATCTTCAATTACTTCAAAACTTTTGGCAATGGCATCAGAAATATCAGGCATTGGTGGCATCTCAGGAGCGAAAGCAAATCCAAAAATATGATTTTTTGGTAAGGATAAAATCACACCATAACCTTCAATATATTGGGTTTGCTTATCTCTACTGTCATTACTCCAGTGTCTGGAATTGCTATCATTCACCAAACTGTTCAATACCGTTTGGGCCACCTTCAAATCTTTTTCCATCTTTTGGTTATCAATTTCTTGAGCCAAAGTTGTGCCTACAAAAAGGCATAGTGCTATTATTAAACTATATTTTTTCATCGTTCTATTATTTAAATATTTAAAGCCTCATCCTTAATCCTTCTCTAAAGGAGAAGGAGAAAAAGGGGAGAGAAGTTTTAATTAAAATTTTTCTTTAAGTATTAACTTTATTTCTAGTACTAGCTTTTTCTAGTGCAAGCGTCCGCTTGTGCTTTGATTTTAAAAGTCCTTATTCAATGTTTCTGCGGTTTGACGGTTGGAACCGTCTAATCGCTATTCTACAAAAATGGTGTCTCCATTTATCGGCCAGACGGTTCCAACCGTCAGACCAAGGGTTGAGAGTTTTTTATTTTTTCTCAATAAGCCTGCTCTTCTTGTTGATTACTTGCCAGGCTATTAATCATTTGCCCTGTTTCAATTTTGAATAAATCTTTATCTGACTCCATTAATTCCATCTTAGCAAACAGATAATCCATATCCTCTTTTCGCTGTTCTTGTATGTAATCAGCAAAATTTGTCAAAAGCTTTTCTGTATACACTTGCTGTTGTTCATTGCTCTCCTTCCAGTATGTTTGCATCATTTCCACATTACTTTCCTGTAAACCAGTTAGGTAATTATTGATCAACTTCTTGTTTTGCTGACTTTGTTGGGTCAAATAACTCTCCAATTCTTGCTTATCTTCTTTTCTTTCAGCATCCAGTTTCTCTTCATAATTGCTCAAAGCCAAATTGACCATTTGCTGGATTTCCTCTTTATCCACCTGCTTATCAGGCTGAATTTCATTTTCAAAAGCAATTCTAAACGCTCCATTTTGATTACTGATTTCAAGACCTGTAAACTTGGCAGCTACCATCAAAATTAAAAGTGAGGCGGCAATTGAAAGAAACCATTTAAGTCCATTATGAGAATTATTCTTTTCAGTATTTTTATGCACATTAAAAAACGGAGGAGCGCTTATTTTTTCATCTTTCCAATTTCCCATTATTTCTTTTCCACTTTGAAAAGCATCCAATTCTTCTTTCAACTCAGGATTTTGAGTCAGTTCCTCTTCAAAAGCTCTCCTTTCTTTAGGATTTAACTCATCATAGAGATAATCCATCATTTTCGCTTTCCAATCTTCAGTTTTCATATCTTATACTTTTTTCAGTAATGTTTTCTTTTGCTAATAATTTTCTCATGTGGGAAAATGCGTAATACAATCTTGATTTGACTGTATTTTCAGAAGTGTTTAATGCTTCTGCTATTTCCCTAAATTTTAAACCTTCATACTCCTTCATGATTAAAACTTCTCTTTGATCTTTACTGAGTTGCTGAAGGCATTTGGTCAAAATATCACCCAACTCACCTTGCAAATAAGTTTGTTCCGGATTACTTTCTCCTGGCTTTGAAACTTCCCAAGCTGGGCTACTTTCTTCTTCTTGCTTAGGTAAAAGTTGGTCGAAACTCACCCACCGATGTCTTTTCCCCTTCCTACTTTCCTGTCGGCAAATATTGGTGGCGATAGTGTAAATCCATGGTTTAAACTTATCACACTCTTTTAGCTGCCCGATTTTATGATGCATCGCAATAAAAGTTTGCTGTGCGGCTTCTTGAGCTAAATCTGCTTCTCCAAAATATTTGTAAGCATAATTGTAGATGCGAGGATACCATTCCCTTACCAACTCCCCTTGGGCGTAAGTGTCACCAGTCTGAGCTTGTGATATTAAATCTTCTTTTTGCACCCCATACATCGTATTTAATTCAATTTATGACTTATTTGAATTTAGGATGATAGCTATTGTAAAAAAGTTTTAATTGATGTGATTTATTTTTGAATTGCATAATTTTAGGTTTCACATTAATTAAATTTACTTCATTTCAATAATGATCATCACCTAAAAAATAAAAAGGAGCAATGAAAGAATCTTCTTAATCCAACTGACCTAATATGATTTCCTTGGACATGTATATTGAACCACAAAAGTGACAAGAGAAACCAAAAGAAAAATTTACTACAGCAAATTTTTGAGAAAGACTCATTAGGTCTGAAGGTTTGGCTAGAAGTTCTTCAGTATTATCAATAAAGTGTATTCCAATATTTCAGCTTAGCTGAAAACTTTTGTGTTCTTTTGTTTCTCTTGTGGTTAAAATAAATTTTATCTGTTTTCACTTTCTGAAATAAGTATACCAGATTTGGTGCGTTTGATGTTATGATGATTTTAAATTAATCAAAAGTGAAAAACAGTTTTAATTCAAGCATTGGTTTGTGAAAATAGAAGCCGTATATTCATTAAAGTATTTAAGCTTCAAATAATGCCGTTAGACAAAAAATATCTAAAGCTTCTTTCAGAAAAATATCCAAATCAATTATCCGTTTCGACAAAAATTGTTTCCCTTAGTTCCATTTTAAATTTAACGAAAGGAGCGGAAATTTTTATCAGTGATGTACATGGAGAACATGAGGCCTTTCAACATTTGATGCGAAATGGATCGGGAGTCATCAAGCAAAAGATTAAGGATTTATTTAAGGATGAGCTTTCTTCAAAAGATATCGCTCAATTGGCCACGCTCATTTATTATCCTAAAGAAAAGCTGGAATTAATTAAAATGAATTCTGATAATCTGAAAGCATTTTATACTCATACTATTTTTAGATTAATAAAACTGACTAGGGATTTTGCCTCTATTTATGCCAGTAAAAAATTGCAAAGTTTATTACCCAAAGGATTTAATGAAATCATTACCGAATTAGTAGCTGAAAGAGATTTAGGCGAAGAAAATGATTATTATGAGCATTTAATTTCTAGCATAATTGAAATAGAACAAGCCGATGAACTGATTATCCAACTTTCCTTTTTCATTCAAAAATTAGCCATCCATAAAGTACATATCATAGGGGATGTATATGACAGAGGTCCTGGTGCTGAAATTATAATGGATGAGCTGATGAACCATTACTCAGTCGATTTTCAGTGGGGCAATCATGATATAGTGTGGATGGGTGCAGCCTGTGGATCGGAAGCTTGTATAGCCAATGTACTTCGGCTTTCCCTTCGCTATGCCAATACCAATACATTGGAAAGAGGCTATGGCATTAATCTATTACCTTTGGCATCCTTTGCATTAGAATATTATAAGAATGATGAGAGCATTATTTTTAACCCAAAAGTAGCGCCAGATGAAATCCACAGTAGTTCTGAAGAATGGTTGAACCGACTGATGCATAAAGCCATTTCCATCATCCAATTTAAATTGGAGCATCAACTGGTGAAACGAAGACCTGAATTTGGAATGAATGACAGGCTTTTTATGTCTGAAATTGATTTGAAAAAAGGTAACGTTCAATTAGAAGGCAAATCCTATCCTTTAAAAGATCAATACTTTCCTACCTTAGAAAATGGCTATTTAACAGAATTACATCCAGAAGAAAGGTTTTTAATGGATCAATTATTGGAATCTTTTCAGAAAAGCACAAGACTGCAAGCGCATGCCAAATTCCTATTCGAAAAAGGCAGTATGTACAAAGTTACCAATAAAAACCTATTGTATCATGGTTGTATTCCATTGAATTCAAATGGATTGTTAAAAGAAGTGAGAATTGACCATAAAGTTTATAAAGGAAAAGCATTGATGGATTATTTCGATAAGCAAGTGCAATTGGCTTTTGCGGCAAGAAATGAATCAGAAGAAAAAAAGAAGGGAGTAGATATTTTGTGGTATTTATGGGCAGGTCCCGACTCCCCAATCTTTGGAAAGCATAAAATGGCTACATTTGAGCGTTATTTTATAGATGATAAAAGCATACAAGAAGAGCATAAAAACTATTATTATACTTATCGTGATAATGCCGAAACATGCAAAATGATTCTAAAAGATTTCGGTTTAGGCCAAGATGCAGTGATTTTGAACGGCCATGTACCAGTATCAGTCAAAGAAGGCGAAAGCCCTATAAAAGGCTCTGGTAGATTAGTGGTTATAGACGGTGGATTTTCTAAAGCCTATCAAGACCAAACAGGGATAGCAGGTTTTACTTTAATGCATAATTGCTATGGTCGGCAATTAATTGCGCACGAAGCTTTTGAAAGTCAGAAAGTAGCTATTGCAGAGGAGAAAGATATTGCCTATGGTGAAGTTTTCCTCAATCAATCAGAGAGCAAACAACGCATAAGGGATGTTGATGATGGAGAAACTATTCAAGAAAGAATTGATGATTTGAAAGAGTTATTGGAAGCCTACAGAAGCGGTGAAATTAAAGAAAAGACCGTTTAAAAAACTTATTCATCAAAATACTCTATAGCTATCATTTAAAATTTAAATAATTATTTATAACCAGAAATAATTATCCTTCCGTTAAAAGTGGAAATATTAAAAAGATGGAAACGCAAATTTTAAAGAAGGAAGATTTAGTGAATGTCAACTTTACTCCAAATGAAGTTATTAAAGATCAGGAAGGGAAACAAAATTTAATGTCAGAATTGGTCAGAGCCCAAGCTTTAGGCAATTTAGAAAAGATTAAAGTAAAAATAATTTTTCAATTGAAAGAGGGAGGAAAAGGGGAAGTGGAAACAACTGTATGGGGAGTAGGTGAACACCACCTCATGCTGAAAGGTGGTATTCATCTTCCCATAAGAGCAATTGAAAAGATTATAATAATCTAAAAAGATTATTTAAACTCATTCACTGCATCACTCAAGTCATATACTTTTGCGTTTGGCAATATACTCTTTACAATACTAAATCCAGCTGCTGATCGATATCCGCCCGCGCAATGTACTATGACTGGTTTTTGCACATCAATTTCAGATGCTCTTTCCCTTAATTCTGGAAGAGGGATATTTTTAGCCGAATCAAAGAATTTTCCATCATCTACTTCAGATTTATTTCTGATATCAATGATGGTATAGGCATCAGGATTCTTTTTGAAATCTTCTAAATTCACCAGTGGATCGGACACTATCTCTCCTTTTGGGTTTATTACACCCGCCACTAAATTAGCTTCGTAACCAATTTTAGCTGCCCTGTAAATGGCAAATTCCAAATCTTTTTGATTCTCTGCAACCAAGTAGTAAGGTTCATCTGGTCCGACTATTGATCCTAACCAAGTTTCAAATTTATCTGCTTCCTTATTTTGGATATTGATAGCCCCTTTCAAATGCCCTTTTTTAAATTCTTCCTTTGCTCGGGTGTCAATAATTAATTTACCCTCTGGAATTTCAATTCCATCTTTCTTATCCGCATTTTTAACTGCCTCTTCAAGGGAAGCAGCTCCTTTTCTATTTACCTCCACACTATTGGGGAAATATTTCGGGATAAAGGATTGCCCTTCTAAGAAAGCATCCACAAATTTATCTTTATCCTTTATTTGAAAAGCCCAGTTATTTTCTTTCTCATTGGCAATGGTACTGCTTAATTCACTGCTCATATTTTTCCCACAGAGGGAACCGGCACCATGTGCAGGGTAAACAATTGTATCGTCTGATAAATCGGCAAAAACATCATTTACTGTGTCATACATCATGCCCGCCAATTCTTTTCTACTTACTTGAATATTTCCGGCTCCTTCCCTTAAATCAGGGCGCCCCACATCCCCTACAAATAAAGAATCTCCCGTGAAGACTGCTTTTTGAATACCATTTTCATCTAAGAGTAAATATGAATTATGATCAGGAGAATGTCCAGGAGTGAATAAAGCTCTAAAAGTAGCATTACCAATCTTCACTTCATCACCATGCCCAATATGTTTGAAGTCATAGTCAACTCCCACTTTTTCATTCACATAAATATCAGCTCCAAATTTCTCTTGAAGTTCTAAATGACTACTAATGAAATCGGCATGAGGATGAGTTTCAAAAACCGCTACAATTTCTGCGTTATATTGCTTTGCAAAATCTAAATAAGGTTTAATATCTCTTGATGGATCTACTAAAGCCACTTTTCCTTCACTTTCAATGGCGAAAGAACCTTGGGCTAAAGCGTCATCATAAAAATGTTTAATATTCATAATTGTTTCGTTTTTTTGCTATTAAATGGAACGGACAAATTAAAAATAGGATAGTAACATTAGTTACAGAGAGTGTTAATAAGTGAATAGGTGATTAAATGATTATATGATTAGGTTTTTAAGTGTATGATTAAAAGAATAGCTAATTCAGAAGTAATAAGATAAAACTAAAAAAGGGGCTACAAGCCCCCATTTCCCAATCAACTACTCCCCTATTATTACATAAATAACTCTTTAAAAATCATAAATGAGCCCATAATTAGCACAAACCAACCAAAGCCCTTTTTCAATTTTTGACCGTCCACTTTGGTGGATAAAAATGAGCCTATATAAATACCTGATGCGGCAATGAGCGTGAACACTCCTAAAAATGCCCAATCGATATCCCCGCCAGATTGGATATCTCCAATAAAACCAATCAATGATTTAGCGGCAATAATTAAAAGCGAAGTACCTACCGCTTCTTTCATCGGTAATTTGGCTAAAATAACCAAGGCAGGAATAATTAAAAATCCACCTCCAGCTCCGACTAAACCGGTTAGGGCTCCTACTATTACTCCTTCAATAATTATTAATGGATAATTGAATTTTTGAGGGGTATCTACATCCTTTAATTCTTTTTTCAGTTCTTTTCTATCTTTAATCATAGAGTAAGAAGCTGCTATCATTAGAAGGGCGAATAAAACCATGATTCCAATAGATTTGGTAAACTCAAATCCGTTGATGGTAAAAAAGGTATCAGGCAAAGCGGGGACCAATAATAGTCGTGTGAGGTAAACCGAAATGAAAGCGGGAATGGTAAAAACAATACCCGTTTTGTAATTAACTAATCCTTTACGAGCATAATTTACTCCTCCTAAAAGTGAACTAAAGCCGACTATAAAAAGTGAATAAGCCGTAGCCGTTACTGGATTAACTCCTAACAAATATACTAGAACGGGAACGGTCAGTATAGAACCTCCTCCTCCGATCAATCCCAAAGAAATACCAATAATGGCTGCGCTTATAAATCCTACTATCTCTATCAATGTCATAATATAAATCAATTTTTTGACAAAAGTAGAGGGTTAAAAATGCTTAAGGCGTAACAAATGTTACTGCAAAAATTGAGAAGTATAATAAATGTTATGTTTTGCTATTTAATACGCATGCAAACAGAAAAAGGCTTTAATTGTGAGAATTTAATTTAAATATTTCTTCAATTTAGAATTGAAATACTTCTCACCAGAAAATGTCCATCTGTCAACCACTATACCCTCTGGATTTACCAATATGTAATTGGGGTAGGAAATAACTTCATATTGATTTAAGAGTTCTGACTTACCAGATTCCACTTCCCACAATACTGGCCAATTGATCTCTAATTGTTTATTGGCGGCCATAGAATACCATTTGTCTATGTTATTATCTTCATTTAAAGTAATGAATTGGATATTTTGATAATCCTTCAAACTCTCAACAATATGCGGTAGTGCTTTCCAACATCGTCCGCACCAAGTTGCCGCTATATCAATTAATAAATATTGACCTCTAAAATCAGCAGTATTAAAAGCATTTCCATCTTTATCATAACCTACAAAATCTATAAAAGCTTTATTCTTTTCTAATTTATTCTTACCAATCGAATTAATGTAGGCTTGAAATTCAGGGATTAATGATAAATTATCATCTGAAATCAATTTATAAATTTCGAGAAATTCTTCATCAGAAAAACCTATAAAATTAAAGTATCTATCAATATATCTTATAGGGACAATAGAATTTCTATTTGAATTAAAAACCTCCATAAATTCTTCAAAATCAGATGCATCTTGTAAATTCTCAAAAACCACATGACTTTCCGAGCCATTAACTATTATCTTTTTTTTGAATAGACCTTGTTCAAAAAGCACATCTACTTTTCCTTCCTCATACCAAAAAGGAAATAACTTTCCTTTTGGAGAAATCAAAAAACCAAATTCAGGATTATTAACAGTTAATTCTAATTCATGGGTTTTTTTATCAGGATTAAAACCATAATTTTTGCTCTGAACATTTAAATAGTAGCCCTTAGGAATTTCCTTATTGCTTTTAATAGTAAGGTTCACTGACTTTTGAGAGAATGCCGCAAAAACAAAAAATAATAGTAAAAATAAGGTTGAATAAATCTTCATAGTTTTTTCTGGCAAAATATATAAGCAATTTAAAAAATGCAACTAACGAGTTAATTTTCCTTCCTAAAAGGAATCAAAGCCATAACCATAGCATGTTCATAATAAGCCTTTCTGTCAATTTCTCCTTTGGTTAAAATACCAACTGCTCCATCTTTTTGCTTAGAGTTTGACCGTCCGAAATACTGATCATCTGCTGCCCCGAGCTCTACTCCTCCCCTCACCATATTAGCTATAGGTTCAGGAAGGTAAAATATTGCTGTTTGTGCTTGGCTTAATTTTTCATTTGAAAGGATGACTATCCAAGCAAAAGCCTGCATGCCGAAAACATCATCATGGATTCCGCCTTCAATACCAACCCAATATTCAGCATTTGGAAACTGATCTTTTGCATTCTTTGCTCGGTTTCGAGCTCCGTCTAAAGTTTCTTTGTTCGACATCGGTTGATCTCTTACCTCAGAAGGGACTGAAATGCCTTCAAAAACGAAGCTTTCATTTTTAAACATTCTGTGAAATCCTGCCTGAGTAGCTTCAATTTTAACTGGGTTTTTAGAGGCTATGATTATTTTTTGAAACATAGTAATTTTGGAATTAACAATATTGGCCGAATATAAGAAAAGCCAGACTTTTTAGCCTGGCTTTTCAATTTGAAATTTATATTGATCTGTTATTGATATATTAAATCAAACCTGTCCAACTTCATCACTTTATCCCAAGCCGCTACAAAATCATTCACGAACATTTCTTTTGAATCAGCTTGTGCATACACTTCCGCTAAAGCTCTTAATTCAGAATGAGAACCGAAAACTAGATCTGCTCTAGTAGCTGTATATTTTTGCTCACCCGAGTTTCTATCTTTTCCGATAAATTGCTCTTTAGTATCGTCAGTAGCTTCCCATTCAGTGCTCATATCTAATAAATTCACGAAGAAATCATTAGTCAACTGCTCTTTCTTATCAGAAAAAATGCCGTGCTCAGAACCATCATAATTAGCCCCTAATGCTCTCATCCCACCAATTAAAACCGTCATTTCTGGTGGTGTTAAAGTCAATAGTTGAGCTTTATCCACTAATAATTCTTCAGTAGAAACAGAATATCTAGTTTTTAAATAGTTTCTGAAACCATCGGCCATAGGCTCTAATAAGTTCATAGACTCAATATCTACTTGCTCTTGTTTAGCATCCATTCTGCCAGGAGTAAAAGGTACTTTCACGCTATAGCCAGCATTTTGAGCTGCTTGTTCTACTGCAGCAGCACCACCTAAAACAATCATATCCGCCATTGAAATTTTTCTATTACCGGAAGTTTTATGAAAATCTGCTTGAATATCTTGGTAAGTTTTCAACACTTTTTGCAATTGTGCTGGATTGTTTACTTCCCAATCTTTCATTGGTGCTAACTGAATGTGTGCGCCATTTGCCCCTCCTCTTCTATCAGAATTTCTATAGGTAGATGCAGAAGCCCATGCTGTTGAAACCATCTCGCTAATGCTCAAATCTGAATTCAAAATTTGAGATTTTAGTTTAGTGATATCATTAGCGTTTACTAATGGGTGATCAACCGCTGGGATTGGATCTTGCCAAATGAAATCCTCTTTTGGATATTCAGGTCCTAAATAAGTAGTATTAGGTCCCATATCTCTGTGAGTTAATTTAAACCAAGCTTTTGCAAATGCATCATTGAATAAGGCAGGATTCTCTAAAAATTTGCGAGAGATCTTAGCATATTCAGGATCTTCTCTAAGAGATAAATCCGTAGTAAACATAGTGGGTTTATGCTTTTTAGTTGAATCAAAAGCATCTGGCACCATAACTTTAGGGTCTTTTGCTACCCACTGATGAGCACCTGCAGGGCTTTTGGTTAATTCCCATTCGTTCTCAAACAAACTCATCAAATAACCATGACTCCATTTTGCTGGGGTATTAGTCCATGTAACTTCCAAACCAGAAGTAATGGCATCTTTTCCTTTTCCTGATTTGTAAGTGCTTTTCCATCCAAATCCCTGCTCCTCCATATCAGCAGCGGCTGGGGCTTTTCCTACATTGTCAGCCGGACCTGCTCCATGAGCCTTTCCTAATGTATGACCACCCGCTATCAAAGCTACGGTTTCTTCATCATTCATACCCATTCTGCCGAAAGTCTCTCTAATATCATGAGCGGCTGCTATTGGATCAGGATTTCCATTGGGACCTTCTGGGTTTACATAAATTAAGCCCATTTGAACTGCTGCTAAAGGATCTTCTAAATCTCTATCTCCAGAATAACGTTCTTCATCACTCAGCCATTTTTCCTCAGAGCCCCAATAAACATCCAGTTCTGGCTCGTAAACATCTTCTCTACCCCCTGCAAATCCGATGGTTTTAAAGCCCATATCTTCTAGGGCAACATTTCCAGTTAAAATCATCAAATCAGCCCAAGAAATTTTGTTACCATATTTTTGTTTAATTGGCCACAATATTCTTCTGGCTTTGTCCAAATTCGCATTATCTGGCCAGCTATTGATAGGCGCAAATCTCTGCTGACCAGAGCGAGAACCCCCTCTACCATCTCCGGTTCTATAAGTTCCTGCGCTATGCCAAGCCATACGAATCATAAAAGGTCCGTAATGCCCATAATCAGCAGGCCACCAATCTTTTGAGTCTTTTAACGTTTTAGCAATGTCCTCTTTCAATGCATAGTAATCAAGACTGGAAAAGGCTTCCTTGTAGTCAAAATCCTCTTGCATAGGAGTTGACATATCGGAATTCTGTCTTAAAATACTCAAGTCTAATCTGTTAGGCCACCAGTCATTTAACTGGCTTGCTTTCATAGCCGATCTACTTTTTTTAGTAGCTCCGGAATAGCCGTCTGCCTCTGCAGATTTCTCTCCATCATTTTGGCATGCTGTAAACATGAATCCAATGAGGAAAATCCATAATATAGTAGTTAGTCTTTTCATATATGTTTTATTAAAAAAATTAATTTGAGCAAAAATAGAATATAAATTAGATGTACCTACAATCAATTTTGACGATTTTATAAATTGCATAATAGATAAAATCAATAATTATCAATTAAACACAATTAGATTAATAAAGCTTAATGAAAACAGTAAATGAAACATTACTTTTTTGCAATCAATCTGAGTATATCTGCTTTCCCTTTGTGAAATTCTCCTTCTGATAGGTTAGTTTCCAGTACTTGCAGGTATTCTATTTTCAATTCTTTAAAATCTTCACGAAGCATTTCCTCTGTGTAAAGCATTTCAATATTTTTAGGACCGCCCGAAGAATTATCTAATTGTTTAGGATTAAAGGCTTCCAATACCAATTTCCCGCCTGGCTTTAACCATTTGATAGCCTTCTGATGTGCAATTTTTCTTAAACCTTCCGGAAAATGGGCATAAATCAAAGCCACGACATCAGCGGTATTGTCTTTAAATTCTTTTTCAACAATATCAGCTACCTCAAAAACAGGATTTACCTTTTCTTGTTTGGCAAGAGTGCTTGCTTTTTCTTTAGCGGAAGGACTAAAATCAAAGGCATTAACTTCCCAGCCTAGTTTGGCTGCAAAAACTGCATTTCTACCTTCTCCATCGCAGGGTAAGATAATTCTTCCAATGGGTAAGAGTTTTAAAATTTCTCGCAAAAATTCATTCGGTTCAGTACCATAAATAAATTCCTGTTGCGCATATCGTTCATTCCAAAATTCTTTCATTTCTTAGATTTTAGAGACTAGCTTTAAGAAGCTAGTCTTCATTATTTAATTAATTTTGAGGTAAAAAAAGTTTACTCCCCACTAATAGTTGAACATCATCAATATGACCTGAAGCTAAGGTTTCCTCATTTATAAAATGAAGATGAATTCGACTGCCATTGTGGGTATAAATCCCTTCTTCTTGACTATTAGCCCACACACCCACTATTTTCACATTAGAATTATCAAGCTTAAATTTTCTTTTCGCTTTTTTATGAGCTTGATGTCCGTGCATACCTGCTCCTTCTTTAAACATGATATGATAATCCAAATCTTCAATCTGAGCTTCCATATAAAAAGGAAAAGACTTTTCATGATCTAAACCATTTTCAATTGCTTTTTTACGAATGAAATCTTCAATCTTTTTGAGTCCTTTTATTGGTTCTTCAACTTGCACAGCACTATATAAATCAGCACTTCCGTAAGCTAAAAAAACCGCTTTCACTACAGAATCTTTTCTGTAAACCGCTTGATTATTTTCAATAGTACCCGTATAAACCGTACCATCAAAAATTGTGATCTCGCCCTTCAGATCTTCAATTGGCCCTAAAGCCATTAATCCTTTTTTATCTTTCAGGCTGTCTAAATCCGCTTTAGCAGAAAAATCTTGCTCTTGCATCATGATATCTCTGCCTCCAGCATATTTGAGCCAAGAGGATTCTTTATTGTTTGATGGTGAACAGGCAATTAAATGGGCGATTAGAAGTAGTATGAATAATCTTTGCATGTTAGTTAAGTGGTTAAGATATAATCTAATTTAAATTAAACTTCAAACGCTAAAATTAAAAAAAGCCGGCATTAACCGGCTTTCTTTACATTCTATTTTTTCGGAATATCGCAGTTTCCACTGGAGCAACTTCCTCCACCGCAACCTTGATTAAGCAAAGCCAAAATGGAAAACAGCGCTCCTATGCCTCCTGCGAAAACATCAGACTCAGTTATCCCTACGAATACTAGATATAAGCCTATTGCCAACCTGAGCCAGCGCATAAAAGTCCAGGGGGTATGTAATATGGTATTGATCATGCTATTTTTCTATTCAGTGAAGTCCAGGCTCCACCATTATACACTTTTTCATAGCCCTTTGATTTTAAAATACTCTTGGCTGTGCCACTTCTCATTCCTGAAGCACAGCAAGTGATGATAGCTTTATCTTTATTTTTCAATTTAGATAGATTTGAATCTAAGCTTTCCACAGGAATGTTCATCGCATTTTTAATATGCCCGCCTTGGAATTCTCCCTTCGTTCTCACATCTAAAATGATAGCCCCTTCTGCTGCTACTGCTTTCAAGTCAACTGATGGGCCTAATCCGAATAATTTTCTTAAGAAACTCATAAGGCCATTGCATAATTTTCTGCTGCAAACCAAGAACCTCCATTATGGCAATTAATTCCTTTTGATTGTAAAATTTGTTGTGCCATTCCACTTCTGTTTCCTGAAGCGCAGCACAAAATAATTTCTCCCTCTGTTTTCGCAATTTCTTCAGCTCTAGCTTCTACTTCATTTAAAGGGATATTGAGTGCATCTTGTGCATGTCCCATTGCAAATTCTCCTTCTGACCTTACGTCAATTATTGTTTTATTTGAATTTTTCATTTGTATCTTCTTTTTTGAATTACAATGCTAAGTAACGGACTTTCAATTTATAGGATAGTAACAGAAGTTACAAAGGGGTTGAATAATTGAAATTGGTGAACGGCTAAAAGTGATTTGAAAATGAAACCATGAGGAATTTTATTTATTTCTAATACTATTTAAATATTCATCAGCAGTCATGACTGGAATTAAAGACTCCTTGAAATCCTTTCCATTTCTAGTAATTATAATATTACATTCAGAGTCAATTGCGCCAAAATATTGAAGCGAATTTTCAAAATCTTTAAAAGATGAGTTTAATCCTTTTTCAATTGTATGTTCATCCAGAATACATACTTCACTTAAAATTTTAAATTTCCTAAGTTTTTCCTTAGCAACTTGGGGTGATTCATATTTTGAAATTAAATAATTTACCGTAGCAAAAGAGGTTGGTGAAACTACCATTGTCAACTGTCCTATATCAGCTAATGTTGCAAGTCTTGCTACGGAATCATAAAAAGGATATCTTTCACCAAGAAAATCTAACATTACATTAGTATCAATAAAAAGCTTGTCCTTCATTTATATTTTTCGATTAGATAATCTGAATATTCCTTTTTGTAATCCACATCAGCTGGAATACTTTTCCCAGTGCTTATACTCTTAACGAATGGAGAAATTTCAAAATCATCATTGTTTTCTTCTACAGTTAATGATTTTAAGTAATACTCCACCATCCGTGAAAGACTTATTTTCTTCTCAGCAGCATATTTTTTCGCCTTTTCTATTACTTCCTGATCGAGTTTTAAGGTCAATTTTGTGTCCATAATTTCTATATTATACGTACAAATATAATAAATATAAACGTATAAAAAGATTTATATTAAGAATCATAAAGTATAAAAGTACAATACTATAACCTTGTATTAATTAGGATTAAGTTATTTTAAATTAATTATTACCATTTTTAATTAACTTTTCATGAATAATGTTCGTTAAAGTGTGTATTTACGTGTTCAAATTAAAAATGAATAATGACTATCTTATAAAATCCTTTAAAACGCATTCTTTTATGAATTTATTAAGGACCCAATTATTAATTGGGTTCAAATCATAGTATATTTTTAACCTTCAAGAAAATAATCAATTATTAATCTTCAAAACCCATTTTTATCTCCCATCTCATTTAATGAAAGTGATTTTTAACGTATATTTGCAAAATACAAAAAGCACTTTTCGATGATTCAAAGAATTCAAACCATATTTTTATTAATTGTAGGATTAGCTATGCTGGTATTTTTATTTGCGCCACTATGGCAAAAAGTGGATACTAACTCTGGAGCATCTTACACTTTAACCGCTTTTTACCTTGAAACCGTTATTACTCCTGAAGAAGGTGTGAAAAATGAATTCAATCCTTATGTAGTTCCTGGTATATTAGGAATTTTGTCTGTTTGCGTAGCTTTTATTGCCATTGGAATGTACAAAAAGAGAATGCGCCAAATTATGCTTTCCACTTTGAATTCCCTCTTAATTGGAACGGCATTGGGACTTTCTGCATACTGGTTCACTCAGGCAGAAGGCAATATATTACCTGGTATACAAGGCACTTATAGTTATGGTTTATTCTTACCAGTTATAGCTTTAGTGTTTAATTCGCTTGCTGTCCGTTTTATTAGAAAAGATGAAAGATTGGTACGATCTATGGATAGGTTAAGATAATTTATATTTAATCCTTTTGACTTCAGTATGGTTTAGATTAAATTTTTGAAATTATTACATAATCTTGTTTGTTTAATTTTTAATCTTTAACCCAATACAATTACTTTTTACTGTAAACGATGTATGTCCTTATTTTGAGGTCTACTGCATAAGGGATTAAAGAAATCACTAAACTAAGTGTAGAAATTAGTATCAAATTATTTTCTGTTAGATAAGAAATCAATTTGATATTTAAAGACTACTAAAAAATCGAACCATTACAATTATCATAAGAGGTAATATGAATAAAGGCAAAAAACTATTAATAGTGGACGATGACCCCTCATTTAATGAGATGCTCTGCAATTACCTACTAAGAAATAATTATGAAGTTGAATCTGCTCACTCAGCTCAATCAGCTTTAGAATTATTAAAAAAACATGCTTTTGATTTGGTGCTAACCGACTTTAGGTTACCCAAAATGAATGGATTAGAACTAATAGAAGTAATAAAAAAAGACCAGTCTCAGACTCCAGTAATTCTGATCACTAACTATGCAGATATAAGAACAGCCGTTCAATCCATAAAATTAGGAGCGTTCGAATTTGTGAATAAGCCAGTTAACCCTGATGAATTACTTAAGACTATTGAAAAGGCTCTTGAATCTAAATCCAAACCCAAAAACTCAGATACAAAACCAAATAAAGCGTTCACTCAAAATAAACAATATATAATAGGAAATAATCCCCATAGCCTGGAATTATGGAAGCAGGTGAACATTGTTGCTCCAACGAAAATGAGTGTTTTGATTTTGGGAGAAAGTGGGACGGGCAAAGAATACGTAGCAAAAAAAATACACGAATTAAGTAAAAGAGCTGATCAGCCTTTTATAGCCATGGATTGCGGTGTTTTATCAAAAGATTTAGCTGCTAGTGAATTTTTCGGGCATGAAAAAGGGGCATTTACAGGTGCGCTAACAGATAGAAAAGGGCAATTTGAATTAGCCAATGGTGGCACACTATTCTTGGATGAAATTGGTAATTTACCTTATGAGGTTCAAACTCAACTTTTAAGGGCATTGCAAGAAAAAGTAATTCGGAAAATAGGCGGTGATAAAGAAATAGAAATTGATGTAAGGATAATTGCCGCCACAAATGAAAAATTATCAGGAAACATACAGCAAGATGCTTTTAGGAATGATTTATATCATAGAATTAATGAATTCGAAATCTACGTTCCTTCTTTAAAAGAAAGAATGGATGATTTAGGAGAGTTTCTTGATTTTTTCTTGAAAGAAGCAAGTGAGGAATTAGGAAAAGAGGTAAATCAAATTTCGGAAGATGTACTTGAAATTTTTCAAGATTATACATGGCCAGGAAACCTAAGAGAGCTAAAAAATATCATTAAAAGAGCTGTATTATTATCCGATGCACCTACAATTGATGTACAGCATTTACCTGTTGGGTTTAATCAAAAACAAGAACTCAACTCTAAATCTTCAGAAGAAGATACGAAACCTACTCAAAATTCTGGTTTAGATTTGAAGGAAATTCAGGAAAATCAAGAAAAGGAGGCTATTAAACAAGCCCTTATTCAACACAAATACAACAAATCGAAAGCCGCAAAAGCATTGAATATTGACCGAACAACTTTATATAAGAAGATCAAATCATATAATATAGATTATTAAACTATTCAATACCTTCCACTACTTGTTTTAATTTTGGCAGTAGACTTTCTGCTTCTTCAAAAGCCCTTTCATAATTATTAAGTCCCACATAAACTTCTATGCTTTGAAAAATCTCACTATAATCTTCCAGATTGATTTGTTCAAAAGCAGATTTCATTTGATGTGCTAAAGTTGAAAGATTTTCAGCATCCTTTTGACTGATTGCTTGCTCAAACCCCTTTAATTTTTCATCTAGAGACTGCTTAAAATCTGATAATAATTTGTCATAATTGGCTTGATCTTTTCCTGCAAAAGCCCATAAGCCTTGATATTTAGGAGTTTTTTCCGTTTTCACAACTTCAACCTTATTGAAATATTGACCTAAAAGACTTAGAATATCAATGGGTTTGAATGGTTTAATGATTACATCTGAGAACCCTTTTGACAACACCTCTCCTTCTTTATTTTTCAAAACATGTGCAGTTACTGCAGCTACTGGCATTTCATAGCCTAATTTCCTTATCAACTTAAAAAACTGGACCCCATTCATACCAGGTAAACTAATGTCAGTCATAATAAAATCCACTTCTTTTTTTGTTGATTTTAAATAATCTAAAGCTTCCTCAGCGTTAATACAAACTTTAAAATCATACACACAATCTTTCAAAATGTTGATCATTAATTTTGCATTCCAGGGATCATCTTCCACTAAAAGTAAATGGATATCATATTTTCCATTTGAAATTTCATTGCTATAAACTTCCCCTTGTTGTTCGACTTTTTCAATTCCACTATCAATATGAACTGGAAAAAATAAATGAAAACGAGTTCCTGCTTCTGGAACACTTTCAACCTTAATTTCGCCACCGAAAGCTTCAATTATATCTTTACTTATGGTCAATCCCAAACCAGAGCCAGTTAAACTGCTTGATTTGGCATGTTCACCTTGCTCAAACTGTTTGAAGACAAGCTCCTTCTCAATATCTGTTATCCCCTTACCAGTATCCTCAACAACTATATGTAATTCTTGCTTGCTTTCATTTAATGACTCTAGGTAAAATATTATTTTTACGTATCCTGATTCTGTAAATTTCACCGCATTCCCAATCAAATTGATGAGGACTTGCTTCAATTTCAAACTATCAACCCATACTGAATTTTCCTTAAGTTTATCATCTACCTCTATTTCAAATTGAAGCGATTTCTCTAAAAATTTATACTTGAAAACTTGATGAAGTTCATTGGCTAAATAAGGGATGTGAACTGCTGTTTTCTCTATTTTAAAATTACCAGCATCTATTTTAGACTTTTCTAAAATATTATCTATCAATTCACTTAAATAACGATTTGATTGAGAGATAGCTGCTATATATTCCTTTTCGTTATCACGCATCTCAGCTTTAGAGAGTAAATGTGTGAAGCCCATAATATTATGAAGAGGGGTTCTGATTTCATGGCTCATTTTAGCTAAAAACCCCTCTTTAGCTTGCGCCAAATTAAGCGCCCTTTCTTTTTGAAGTTGGAGGTTTTTCCTCAGCTGGTTGGCTTTTGTGATGTCCTGAGAAATTAAAAAAAGAAAAATTGCGCTTAATAAAATCCCTACTCCACCTATTATGAAAATTCGCTGTGTTGCTTGATTAGTTTCTTCCAAAACTATGACAGAATTACGCTCATTTTTAGTACGCTCCTGTTCTAAAATTTCCCCTACAATTATCTTTATGTTATCAATCAGTTTTTGATCTTGCTCATACAACTTAAGCTCTGCATCATTAAGCTGATATTGTAAATCTATTTCTTCGGTCAAAACATCCAATAAAATTGCTTTAACTGCAATTAAAGTGGTATCAACGAAATAATCCCTGACGATACTTGTATCAATAGATAACTCTAAACTATAATCAATTTGCTCTTCAATGGTCCGTATGGTATCCACTTCTATATTGGGCTTACCAAATAATTTCCTGAAAAAACCATTTATCCCTTTGAAGTCATCTGGCTTTCTAATAATCTCTTGTCTTTCAACTGAATCTAAGGATGCAACCAATCGTTCCTTTCTTAATAATGCTTTTTCTATAAAAGCCGAATCTTGCAATTGCCTTCCAATACGTTTTAAGGCTTCGCTTGTAAAAAAAGCATTGCTTTGCTCCTTTTTTAATCTCAAAATAATATTGAGATACTCAGATTTTTCTTCAACTATCCGATTTAAAGAATCTAAGTTCTTGAGTTGGACACTATCATTTAAAAAATCACTTTCAAGTGATTGAATGTGACTCTTTACAATTTGCATCTTCTCATGATAAGAGTTTAGCATATTGCTATCATCTGTTAAAATAAAAGTATGAAAGAAATTATCCGCCTCTATTATTTCCTGAAATACCTTATTAACCTTGTTGCTTTTATCATTTGGCTCGGCTATAACCTTTATAGATTCATTTATATTAACGTAATTAAGATAACTCCAATAGAGCAGGGAAAAGGAGCTTATTCCTATGATAAGCAAGACTATAAAAACTTTTATTCTTGATGAAAACATGTATTTCTCTCCTATAATTACTTTAAATATCCTGAAACTAACAAAAACCATCCCATCAAGAGGATATATTAGTAAGTGTTTTCCAAAACAGTACAAACTTCCGCCTCAATTATTGAAAGATTTGAGAATATCCTTTTAATCAAAACGCCATAAATTGACCAATAAAAACACAAAGTGTGGATTTATCCTACATAATTAAATAATAAAAACATTAAAATAGCCCTTTTAAACTAATTAATGCAATGGTATGAATTTTGGCTTTCTAAATACAAAACTTTTTAGATTATGAAACCAAAAGACCAAAACTCAAAGGTAAATTCCGTAAACAGAAAAAACGCTTTCTTTAGCTTCTTATTTCCAATTCAACCACACTTTATGGATAGTAAAGAGGGTAGGTTTGAAAATAAAGATGCAGAATATGATAGCTTGGTTAATATAATTAAAGGATTTTTCACCCAATATTCTGGGGCAATTATTCTAATTGCTACCTTATCTCTTCTAATAAGTGGGTTAATTTCATTTTTATATTTGCAACCAGAGTTGGAGATATTGCATGATAATAGATTAAATTCAGTTTGGGGAACCGTATTCATCATTACAAGTTTATCATTATTAAGTTTTAAACTTCTTTTTTTCCTATTCATCTTAGTTAATTATTTCAAATACAAAGCTGTTAAAGCGGTTGCTCCAAATTTACTCCCTAGCTGTACTATCATTGTGCCTGCCTACAATGAGGGGGAATTGGTATGGAAAACCTTAAAGAGTCTAGCTGCTAGTGAGTACCCTGCTGATAAAATGCAAATCATTTCGATTGATGATGGAAGTAAGGATGATACCTGGGAATGGATGAAAAAAGCCAAATCAGAATTGGGTGATAGAGTGGAAATATTGCAGCAACCCAAAAATATGGGCAAAAGGCATGCTCTATATCGTGCATTTAATATGGGGATAGGAGAAGTTTTCATTACAGTCGATAGTGATTCAATTGTGAATCCTGACACTTTAAAAAATTTAGTATCTCCTTTTGTTGAAAATAAAAATTGTGGGGCAGTAGCAGGAAATGTAAGAGTGTTAAACAATAAAAAAGCTATTATCCCTAAAATGCTCAATGTGAGCTTTGCCTTTAGCTTTGAATTCATTAGGTCTGCTCAAAGTAATTTAGGCACAGTTCTTTGCACGCCTGGCGCTTTGGCTGCTTACAGAAGAGAAGCGGTTATGGGATGTTTAAACGACTGGATCAATCAATCTTTTTTTGGTAAACCTACAGATATAGGAGAAGATAGAGCGATGACCAATATGATCTTAAAACAAGGCTATGACGTTAAGTTTCAAAGCAATGCGCATGTGCTCACTAATATTCCTGAAAACTATAATAACCTTCAAAAAATGTATACACGATGGGAAAGAAGTAATGTAAGAGAAAATATCATGATGAGCAGATTTGCATTTAAGAATTTCAGAAAAGGATCTAAGTTAGGTTCTAGATTTTTACTTCTAAATCAATGGGTAAGAGTTTTGACCGCAATACCAGCAACAATACTGATGTTAATATTTATTAGCATTCACCCTCTATTATTTATTACAACTTCTTTCGTAAGTATTCTGATTTTCTCAAGTATTCCTGCATTTTTTTATGCAAAGAAACACGATATATCAGAATGCTTATGGGCCTATGCCTACAGTATGTTTTATGCCTTCGGTCTTTTTTGGATTACACCCTACGCAATAGCTACAGCTAACAAAAGAGGGTGGTTGACGAGAGGGTTAGCTCAAAAAAAATAATAGATTTAAAAACACTTCTCCTACCCAACTAATTCCCCGATTGATTCATTCAACAATTTGTAGACAAAACCAATAATTTGTTGGTTTTGTCTACAATCAATATTGTCTGATTCCATAAAATAAAATATCAGAATATATTCTTTCTCGAAATATTAAATCCTCAAGCTTTACACAATTCATAAGATTCCTGTTAATTTTTAAATTTGACATTCTATTTTAGTAAATTTGCCAACTTAGTGAAATTAAATATTCTCGTTGGCGTGATTGTTTCCTTAAAATATGATTTCATTAACCAATAGTCAGGGATTAAATTATAATAATGGTAAAACAAAATAGACTTATTATTGTCCTCATAATTTTTGTAGTCAAAGCAACAATTTCAAATGGACAAAACATCCAAAGCTATGACAGTACCTACTCCATCGACAATACAAAGTATCTTGCAAAATATGAATACTACTTAAGTGGAGAGGACACTATTTACAACGGTCAATTCAATCTCTCCCAGCAATTTGAAAATCAAGAGGATATTTATGAGTACCTCGCAGTAGATGGCGAATTTAAAGAAAACAGGGCTGATGAAAGCTGGACATTGACGGAAGGCTCTTTCGAGCCAACTGGTGATGGTTATTATAAAGATTACACCTATTCCTATAATGTAAATGGAAATGAATTTATGGCTGAAGGAAAATTCATGGTGGGCAAAAAAATTGGACTATGGAAGCTATATGATTGGCAGATTAGAGACTCCGAAATTACTGACACCACTCTGACCGCTAGCATTAATTTTGAGGATGATCAAGCTAAAGGTAAATTCCAATTAAGAATTGAAGATGACCTTTTAGAAGGTGAGCTGGGTGAAAATGAACTCACCCAAGAAACATGGTCATTCTACAGATTAAATGAGAAAGGAGATCAAAAATTATTGAAAGAATGGGTATTTGAAGCAAATAGACTGATAGCAATGCGCCTTCATGTTAATTCGGAAATACAGGAAATCAAAATAAACGACCCCTACAATGATAATTTATCAGAAGTAGAAATTATGTTGGATAATGAGTTTTTGGAAATAATCGAACTAAAAGCTAGAATAAGTAATGAAGTACTACTTGAAAAATACAAGGAGGAAGATAACATCAGCAACTTATTTTTTACGCTATTAGATAATTTAGATTTGGTTGATAAAACCTTTTCTCCCATCACCAAATCAAATATTAAACCCACTATTTCAACTAAACTAAATGCTTCAAATCTGAGTGAAGAGGAAGAAAATTTACTAGATGCCATCAATAATAAATACGAGATAAGCCTTAGAAAGACTAACACAATATTAGAAAACCCTCAAATTAATATTGCAAGCATGTCAACCAATAAGGTATCAGAATTTAAAAATGTGTTGGAACATATCAATACGCATTTTTTAAAACCCACTGAAGAGATTTTATCCTTACATGCGGACGAGCAATTAAAATTTTTTGATAGAGATAAATTAGTTCAATATAAAATCAAGCTTGAAAGTGAATCAGTTGTAAGTAATATCATTAACAAAGATTCACTTTCAGGAAATTACCAATTCCAGAGCGATATAAGTTTTCTTAATAACAATAAACAATCAAATTTATCTAAATTGGCAGACTTTTTAGATGCTTTAGACAAAGAATTAGACCAAATAGAGGAAAATTTGAAGGGATTCTTGAAAGATATTAGAAAGGAAGAAAAACTCGTGGAATTGGAAGAGGCTATGTTAGCAAAATATGAAAACACTAAATATCTAGCAGATTCGCTGATTACAGGAGAACATGATAATTTTGCTGGAATAGATGTAGCTCAAGCCATAATAGACTTTGCAGATGCAGAACTAGCCGTTTATTCCAACCTTCCAACTCCTGAAGAGAAAATTACTGCTATAGAACCATTAATCAATTGCTTTAGCAGAGCAGAAGATTTGATTTATACCATACAAAAAGCTCCAGAAAGTATATACAAAATAAATGAGGCCTATACGAAGGAAGTATTTAACCCCTATACTTTTACAAACATGGAGGAGAAATCAAAACCTCCTATTTATAAAGCTTTTAATAAATTGCTATTGCCAGGTATATTCCAAAACATGCAAAATTTAAATTGTGATAATATGAGAGCCTATCAGGCTAATTTCAAAATTTTATATGATGAAATGATTGATGTGCTAAACGAAAGCAATACGAATAGAAAGGAGAGAAAAGTGAAAAGGGCAAAGACTCCTGAAAAAGCATCTGAAATATTAGAAATGGAATTAAGCTTTTAATGGGCATGAGAAAATTTTTACTAATTATATTATTCGGCACTTGCTTTAATATTTCAGCACAGGAATTAGAACCTGAATTTGAAGACTTAAACACAAATTTATGGCTTAGTTCTTATAATAAATTCAGGATATCGGACAAACTCTATTGGGCTGGGGAAATGCATTACAGAAGAGTAGGCAGTACAGCCACCACTCCTTTTGTAGATAGAATGGCACAAGTTTACAATAGACATGGTTTAAATTATGTAGTCTCTCCAAATTTCAACTTTACCGTTGGAGGTGTTTTAAGATTAAATTTCACTCCTCAGCCTGGCAATTCCGAATATGATCCATTATATATTGAACCACGAATTTGGCATCAATATCTCTTTGTATTACCCTTTCCCAGATTTATGCTTTATAACCGAATCAGGATTGAACATCGCTGGAAAAGAGGAGCAGCAATCAGCAATGACGAATTCAAATTTGGTAACCGCTGGAGATACAATTTTTATATGAAAATACCGATCAATGGAACAAAGTTAAAGCCTGGAATCTTTTATGTATCTCCTAGTATGGAATTAATAATGCAGAGCGGAAAAAATATAGTGGGAAGCTTTGTTGAAGACTTAAGATTATATGGGAATATTGGATATATTGCTAGTCCTAGAGTGTCAAGCTCTTTAGGATTAATGTACACGACAGGGCAAAATTTAAATGACCCTGCTTTATATAAAAGAAGATTGATTTTAAGATTAAGTACCTATATTTCATTAGATTTCAGAAAAGAAGAACAAAAAATACCAACCCTCAAATTTTCAGATTAACCTAATATGGATATAATCAAAAAACTATCATTTTATGTTGCACCTCTAGTTATTGTGGGTTGCCTTATTGCTATCTTCTTTATTAGTAAAAGGAAAAACCATTTTAAGGAAGAGGCTAGTGAAAAGACCGAGCAATTGAAAAATCTTGAGCAACAAAGTGAATTATACCGTCAAAAATCAAAGGCTGATGAACTTTTCATTGCTGGCGAGTATAATGACGCAATGGAAATATATCTCGAAATAGCGGATTCCATAGATAATAACAGCTTTATGAAAAGCAGGAAAGCTACTATTGCAAGATTCAACTCCTTACGCTCAGAATTGGATAGCACACAAAGTATGAGTACTTCACAGATGGCAAATATGGAGCGTGAAATGGATAAAAGAATAACTGGAGTTGAAGAAACTTACCAAGCGAAGATAGATTCAATCAAGAGTGAATTAAATAATAAAATCACTTCATTAAATAAGACTATTGACCAAAAAGAAACTCAAATTCAAAATAAAGCTGAATTAGGGCGTCTTACATTCTATAATGCCAATGGCACCAAAATAGCTTATTTCGGAGAAGTGAAATTTGGCAAAGCCAATGGCGAGGGCGTTGGCCATTACAGTTCCAATAGCGTTTACGATGGTGATTGGAAAAACAATATGAAACATGGAAAAGGAACCTACAAATGGGTTGATGGCCATAAATATGTGGGGGAATACCAGAATGATAAAAGAGAAGGAAAAGGTACCTATTATTGGAATACTGGTGAAAAATATGAAGGCCAATGGAAAAATGACAAAAGAAATGGTCAAGGCACACTTTATGATAAAGATGGAAATGTGAAGTTGGAAGGTGAATGGAATAATGATGAATTGGTGCAGTAAAGCCTAAATATTAATTATTAATTAAAATTATTCCTTCCCTTTAATCATCTCTATCATTTTTTCAAATTTAACCTTTCCATAAAACTGAAATAATACTGAAAAAGGAAGTTCATTATTATCTGCAAAATCATTTTCATATGACTGTAAAGGAACAAAGCTATAATTAAACCTTCCGCCTATGGTGTAATTTTCATTTAAGTCATATTCCAAACCAAAAATAGTGGCATAATCCATTGCGCTTACTCGTCCCATCAGATTATCGTTTTGCTCTTGCCCATCCAATATATATTTATGATTACCACCTAAAAATACTGAAGGTTGTATACCTATATTTACAGTGAATTTTTCATCTAATAAGATTCCAAACATGATGGCAAAATCAAAATAATATAGATTGATATTATTGACATTTTCACTATCCCAATTCCATGAACCTTTCTGAGTAAATAAGGCTTCCATCTGAACAAAAAGCTTTTCTGTAGCCCCAAAATTTTTATACCCACCTAATTGTAGACCAGGTTTTAAATCATTTCTTTGCTGCCCATTCAAACCAGAAACTACTAAGCCACCTTTTAATCCATAATCCTGAGCTTTTGATTCAATTGAACAGTGAATCATACAAAAAATGAACAAGCCTACGAATACTAAAAATCTTATATTTCTCATTTTTAAAAAAATATCTTCAATGCTCTTAAAATCATTGCAAATCTATAAATTATTGTTGAGCAAATACCTTTTTCAAAATATCATTTATCCTAGCTGAAGGATTTTTCCTTATATCTTTTTCTTTCAAGGCAATTTTTTGAAACATCCCATCTAAAGCACGTTCTGTAACAAAAGAAGCCAGATCCTTCTCATCAATTGGGCTAAGCTTTAAAGCATTTATGAAATCATTCCTTTCTACATCATTGTATGTTTTTACGAAAGTACTGTATAATTGCTCACTACTTTTATTGTATACGATGGGGTCGTCCAGAACATTTTTAATGTCAGGTTTGAATGCATTAACCAGTTGATTAAAAGTTTTATCTCTCAAATAAGTCGTAGCAGCATTGTCAGTACCCTTTAAAATATTGAATCCATCTTGAACCGTCATAGAAGTGATGGCATTTACAAAAATCGGTTTGGCTTTTACCACAGCTTTTTCTGCAGCTCTATTCAAGCTGACTACCATATCTTCTTCAATGTCTTTGATTAATTCATCATAAACCTTTCTACCAGCTGAGGTAGATTTCAATTGTGAAATAGCAGATTGTAATTCTGAGGGCAAGAAAATTTTCACTGCTTCATCCCTTAAATAACCATTGGTTGCGGCCAATTGATCCACTCCAGCTTTAGTACCCACTTCCAAAGCAGATTTTAATCCTTGAATTACTTCCCTTTCCGTTAATTGCCCAGATTGTGTGGGATCTAAATCATAATCCTTTGCTACCTGTTTTAAAGTTTCGCATGAATTAAAAATTGTAATACAAAAAATGGCAAAGAAAATTAAGGCTGTACTTCTCATAATATGATATTTTTTCAGTTCATGCAATTTAAAGAAATTTTTTCTGCCAAGCTGACAGCTAATGAAGATTTAATTACAACTGGAATAAGAATTGATGATTGGGAGTAGGTAAATCAATTAGAGCCTATTAGACAATGATATTCTTGAATTTCATCCCGATAGATATTGTACACAATAGTAAGAACTAATTGATAACGAATTGAGGTATTAATTTTAGATTTCAAATAAAACAGTAACAAAATGCAAGAGAAAGGTAGTATTTCGATCCATTCGGAAAATATTTTCCCGATAATTAAGAAATTTTTATACTCTGACCATGAAGTATTCCTTCGTGAGTTGGTTTCCAATGCAGTTGATGCCACCCAAAAAATCAAAAGCTTAGGCACACTAGGTGAATATGATGGTGATTTGGGCGATTTAAGCATCGAAATTAAAATAGATAAAAAGAAAAAAACGTTGCATGTCATCGATAAAGGAATCGGTATGACAGGTGAGGAAATTAAAAAATATATTAACCAGATCGCTTTTTCTGGAGCCACTGAATTTGTGGAAAAATATAAGGAAAAAGGCGAAGGTTCAGGTATTATCGGTCACTTTGGTTTAGGTTTCTACTCTGCTTTCATGGTAGCAGATAAAGTGGAAATCAAATCTCTTTCAAGAGAAAAAGATGCCACTCCAGCACATTGGATTTGCGATGGAAGCACTGAATTTGAATTGACAGATGGCGATAAAAAAGAAAGAGGTTCTGAAATAATCTTGCACATTAATAAAGATTCAGAAGAATTTTTAGAAGAACACAGAGTTAATGAAATTTTGACAAAATATTGCAAGTTCTTGCCTGTCCCTATTATTTTCGGAGAAGAGGAAGAAACTATTAAAGAAGGTGAGGGAGATGATGCTAAAGAAAAGAAGATAACAAAGCCTAAAGTTATCAATAACATTACTCCACTTTGGACAAAGGCACCAGCTGATTTAACTGATCAAGAATACAAAGATTTCTACAAAGAACTTTATCCATTTAGTGAAGAACCATTATTCTGGATTCACCTCAATGTGGATTACCCATTCAATTTGACCGGAATTTTATATTTCCCTAAAATCAAGAATGACTTTGACATTCAGAAAAACAAAATTCAACTCTACTCTCGTCAGGTATTTATAACTGATGAAGTAAAAGATGTGGTGCCTGAATTCTTAATGTTGATGCACGGGGTAATCGATTCTCCGGATATTCCATTAAATGTATCGAGAAGTTACTTGCAGTCGGACAGCAATGTGAAAAAAATCAATAATCACATTACTAAAAAGGTTGCCGACAAACTAGCTGAACTTTACAAAAGCGATAGAAAATCATTTGAAGAAAAGTGGGAAAGCATTGGCTTATTTGTGAAGTACGGAATGATGAGTGATGATAAGTTCTATGACAAAGCCAAGAAATTCTGCTTGCTTAAAAGCATAGAGCAAGACAAATATTTCACATTAGATGAATATAAAGAAAGCATTGCTGGAAATCAGACTGACAAAGATGGTAACGTAACGATTCTTTATGCCACTAATCCTGATAAACAAGATGCATACATCACTTCAGCACAGAAAAAAGGCTATGATGTGGTTATTTTGGACAGCCCAATTGATAGCCATTTCATCAATCAGCTAGAGCAGAAATTGGAGAAAACCAATATGAAGCGAGTGGATGCTGATATTGTGGATAAATTGATTGATAAGGACGAAAAAGCAGAAAGCGTATTATCTGATGATGAAAAAGAAAAGCTGAAAAAGGTTTTTGAAGAAGCTATCAATAATTCATCCATGACAGTGGCTGTTGAAGCTTTATCACCTGATGAATTGCCAGTTTCCTTGACTATGCCTGAGTTTATGCGTAGAATGAAGGACATGCAGCAAACAGGTGGCGGAATGCCATTCATGGGCGGAATGCCAGATCAATATAATTTGACCATAAATGCAAATCATAAAATGGCTTCAAAAATATTGAAAGCTGAAAATGAAGCAGAGCAAAAGAACATTGCCAAGCAGAATTATGATTTAGCCTTACTTTCACAAAACATGCTGAATGGTAAAGATTTAACCAATTTTATCAGCCGAAGTGTGGAGATGATGGAAAAGTGATTAATTAATAATTAGTAATTGGTTAATTAGTAATTATTAATTAAAAAAAATAGAGACAGCCCGGAATTTTCAATAACTTCGGGCTGTTTTCGTTTAGCACAATATGAAGAAATTCTTACTTATATCTACCGTAATTTTCGCCATACCTCTGGCCATTTTGGCTCAAGAAGAGGAAATTCCGCAAGATAGCACGGAAACTGCAGCAGATACCGTCAGAAGAACCTTTCAATTTTTGGATGGTGCCCCTGTAACTATCGATTTGGAGACAGAAGAAGAGGAAGAGGAAGAAGAGGATAAAGAAAAGAAAGAGAAAAAAAAGCGGAACTTTTACTATGGCAAAAAAGTGCGTAAAAACTATACGCTTTCAGGCTATGGAAACAATGTAACTCGTGAATTATTTAATTACCTAAAGAAGGAATATGTGGAGCCAGATCCATACGTTAGGGATTTTTATTGGTACGATTTTCAACGAAAAGAAATCAGAAGTACTAAAAATGCAGATCCAAAATTTGCTGGGATTTTGCACGGTCCTTATGAAAAGATGAAAGATGAACAGGTTATTGAAAAAGGTATGTTTTGGAATGGACTCAAGCATGGCCGATGGATGCGATATGATAATAATGGCATTTTGATGGATAAACTCACCTATTTTAAAGGCTGGCCAATCGATTCCAAAATCACTTATTATGATGAAGAAAAAAGAGAGCATGTAAAAGAAGTTATTCCAATTGAACACGGAGAGAAAGAAGGGACTTATCTTTATTTCCATAAAAACGGACAAGTGGCCGTGCAAGGAGAATACCGATTTGATCAGAAAGTAGGGCTTTGGGCGGAATATTATGACCTAAGAAGGAGACGTAAAAAGACCATCCAATATGGTCGAGATCCTTTTGACAAAGACTTTAAGCCTTACATCAACCAAGAATGGGATGCAAAAGGCAAATTGGTATATGATAGGGAACAGTGGAATCGTAAATTTGCTTCCAAATGATTAAAAATTTACTGTTAATTGGCCTTGGTGGTGGGTTAGGAAGCATTGCAAGATATGCCACTTCTCATTTAGCTCAAAAATATTTGGCTAACTTTCTGCCATATGGCACTCTAATAGCCAATATTTTTGGCTCATTATTAATTGGAGTGTTTTTAGCTTATTTAATTGAAAACCCTTCTCAAAATTTCAAATTATTGTTGGTTACCGGCTTTTGTGGTGGCTTTACTACTTTCTCAACCTTCTCCTATGAGAATTTCAGTTATCTGCAAAATGGTCAAATCGGTTTATTCTTACTTTACGGATTTGGAAGTATTGCCATTGGTTTACTAGCTGTTTTTGTAGGCTTTAGTTTGGGTAAGTTGGCATAAAAAAAAACAATCATATTATTTAGCATTTATTCTACAATTATTCCTAAAAAAATAGGTTTATCAACAACTTTAAGTTTTACATTATTTTTATATTGTTAAAAAAAATTCCTGATTAATATATTGAAATAGTGGAATTTATACTTAATTTTTGTACAGATGTACTTTATCTCGAAATTTCTACTAAATAAGAAGGTAATTATTTTTATATTTATCTTTATAATACGCTAATTTGTAGACGAAAAAATATGATTGATAGAAAAATCGACCTGAAATTTGTAATTATCCAACTTATGAAAACACTTAATATACTTTTATTATTGCTTTTAAGTTCAGTTTCTGCTATAGCTCAAATTAACTTTAAGCAGATTCTTCCACCAGCTCCCGCACCTCAGGTTCTCCCCGTATTTGAATCAGTAGAGGAAGGCTCCATTGCTTATGCAGATGTAGATGGGGTTAATGGGCTAGATGTAATCGTAACCGGAAGTAACAGTGCTGGTGATCCTATAGCAAAACTTTACATTAATGATGGAACTGGAAATTATACTGAAAAGACAGGGACGCCTTTTGTAGGGGTTAAAGAAAGTTCTGTAGCATTTGCAGATGTAGATGACAATGGTACTCAAGATGTCTTTATTTCTGGCTACGATGGTACTAATCCTACTTCAAAACTTTATCTTAATGATGGTAATGGAAATTTCACAGATTCTGGAATTTCCAATATACTTGGGGTGAGAGAAAGTGCCATTGCCATTGCAGATGTAGATGGAGAGAATGGGTCTGATATCCTTGTCACAGGGCGAAGTGGAGCTGGTTCTTTAAAAACCGTCCTTTATATCAATGATGGTACAGGAAATTTCAGTGAAGTAGATGCAGCTAATACTTCTGAATTTGCCGATGTAAACAAAGGGGCTGTTGCATTTGCTGATATTGATGGAAATGGCACTCAAGATTTAGTGATCACTGGGTTTAGTGCAGCTTTAGATAACCCACCTGTAACTGAAATTCATCTCAATGATGGTAATGCAGATTTCACCAAATTAACAGGATCAACTTTTGAGAATGTCAGAGATAGTGACGTTGCGTTTGCTGACGTAGATGGTAATAATACAATAGATTTGTTGATTTCTGGTTTCAATGATTCTGGAGATCCTATCACAAAGCTTTACATAAATGATGGGAATGCAAATTTCACAGACGCAACCTCTACTTTTGATGGTTTAGGATATAGTACTGTCTCTTTTGCGGACGTAGATAACCAAAATGGGCCAGATATTTTAATAACTGGATCTATAAATAGTGGTAGTAATTCACCAGTGAGTAAGCTTTATATTAATGACGGTACTGGCAACTTTACTGAAGAAACTGGGACACCATTTATAAATGTTTCTAGAGGTGATGTCTCTTTTTTAGATATAAATGGTAATACTAGCCTTGACTTAGTCATTTCAGGTCGAAATAATACTAGTACCCCCGTTACTGAAGTTTATGTTAACAATGGCTCAGGAGCATTTAATCTAGCTACGGGTACTCCTTTTGAAGGCGTTTATAAAAGTGCTTCTGCTTTTGCGGATGTTGATAATGATGGCAATCAAGACGTGATTATTACTGGTGAATTTAATACAAGTACAGAAATTGCTAAACTGTATTCTAATGATGGAAGCGGTATCTTTACTGAAGTAAGCGGAACTCCTTTTACTGGAGTAGAAACGAGTGCTATAGCCTATGCAGATGTTGATGGACAAAATGGTTTAGATGTTTTAATCTCTGGATACAAAAATAATTCTTTACCATTAGCAGAACAATATTCAACTACACTGTATACTCAGAATACTAATGGTGATTTTGAAGATTCAGGTGAATCTTTTCCTGGACTAGCCTTTGGTTCAATTGCCTTTGCAGACATTGATGATGATAATGACCAAGATTTAGTCATTACAGGAGCAAATTTTAATGAATCAGTTTTTTATTCAACAAACTTATATACTAACAATGGTGATGGGACCTTCACAGATGTTACTGGTGCACCTTTTGAAGATGTTGTAAATAGCTCCATTGCTTTTGCTGATATGGATGGCGAAAATGGGCCAGACCTTATAATTTCTGGAAATTCAGCTTCAGGTGATATTACAGAGTTATACCTCAACAACGGTAGTGGAGGCTTTTCTCCTTCAGGGCAAACGTTTGATGGTGTAAGTAATGGTGCTATTGCTGTAGGTGATACAGATGGCGATGGTAGCTTGGATTTATTAGTTACTGGAAATAATATAGCTAAACTCTACACTAATGATGGAACAGTTGGAAATCCCACTTTTTCAGAAGTCACTGGAACTCCTTTTGAAGGCGTTACAAATAGTGCTGCTAAAATTGCCGACATCGATGGAGTAGATGGAAATGACATTATCATTTCGGGAGAAAACAGCAGTGGTGAGTATATTACCAAACTTTACATCAATGATGGCAGCGGAAACTTTTCAGAAGTATTAGATTTACCATTTGATGGAGTTTTTCAAGGCGATATATCCTTATCAGATGTAGATGGTGATGGACTTATAGATATCCTGCTAACGGGACGAAATAACTCTAATAATAATATTTCAAAATTGTATAGAAATATTACTGATTTCGTTCCACCTACCATTACTTCTCCAGCCACTGCTTCTGTAGACGAAAACCTAACTAGCAGTTTTTATACTGCAACTGCAGATGAAGATGTTACTTTTAGTTTAGGCAACACCAAAGATGAAGCTTTTTTCGAAATAAGTATTGATGCTCTAAGCTTCAAAACAGGCCCTGACTTTGAAACTCCGCAGGATGCCAATTCAGATAATGTCTATCTAGTTGATCTAATAGCAACAGACGAAGCAGGTAATGAAGTTACGCAAGAGGTAGCAGTAACCGTTCTTGATGTAGATGAGGATGGGCCTACTATCACTTCTCCAGCCACTGAATCTGTAGAAGAAAATGTAACAGGAACCGTTTATACCGCCACAGCTGATGTTTCAGCTACTTTTAGCTTAGGTAGCAGTAAAGATGAAGCACTATTCAATATATCAACGGATGCCATCAGCCTCAAAAGTGCTCCGAATTTTGAAATTCCAGAGGATGCAAATGAAGACAATGTGTATGAGTTAGATCTTATTGCTACGGATGGCGATGGATTCACTACCACAAAAGCTATCACTATCACGGTAACTGACCTAGACGAAATTGCTCCAGTTATCACTTCAGATGCTGCAGTATCAATTGCTGAAAATGTTACAGGAACTGTTTATACTGCTACTGCTGATGAGACTGTTACCTTCAACTTAGGCAATAGTAAAGATGAAGCACTTTTTAACTTATCTACAGATGAAATCAGTTTCAATAATTCACCAGATTTTGAAACTCCCTTAGATGCAAACGAGGATAACATTTATGAATTAGATATAACCGCAACTGATGAAGCTGGTAATACTACCACAAAAGCAATCAGTATCACAGTAACCGATGTGGATGAGCCTGGCCCCGTTATTACTTCTCCAGCTTCTGAAACTATAGAAGAAAATGTAACAGGAACTGTTTATACTGCCACAGCTGATGTTTCAGCTACTTTTAGCTTAGGGGATAATAAAGACGAAGCGCTTTTTGATTTATCAACGGATGCTATCAGCTTCAAAAGTGCTCCGGATTTTGAAACGCCATTAGATGCGAATGAAGATAATGTGTACGAGTTAGACCTTATTGCGACAGATGGTGATGGGCTATCTACTACCAAAGCAATCAGTATTACAGTAACTGATGTGGATGAGCCTGGCCCCGTTATTACTTCTCCAGCTTCTGAAACTGTAGAAGAAAACGTAACTGGAACGGTTTATACCGCTACAGCTGATGTTTCGGTTACCTTTAGCTTAGGAGATAGTAAGGATGAGGCAATTTTTGACTTATCAACGGATGCCATCAGCTTCAAAAGTGCTCCGGATTTTGAAACGCCATTAGATGCGAATGAAGATAATGTGTACGAGTTAGACCTTATTGCCACAGATGCTGATGGGCTATCTACTACCAAAGCAATTAGCATTACAGTAACCGATGTGGATGAACCTGGTCCAGTCATTACTTCTCCGGCTTCTGAAACTGTAGAAGAAAATATAACCGGAACGGTTTATAGCGCTACAGCTGATGTTTCGGTTACTTTTAGCTTAGGGGATAGTAAGGATGAAGCGCTTTTTGATTTATCAACGGATGCTATCAGCTTCAAAAGTGCTCCGGATTTTGAAACGCCTTTAGATGCAAATGAAGACAATGTGTATGAGTTAGACCTTATTGCTACAGATGGTGATGGACTCTCCACTACCAAAGCAATCAGCATTACAGTAACTGATGTGGAAGAAGAGCCACTTTCTACAGATGATGAAATTCTTTCTAAGATTTACCCTAACCCAGTAAAACACACTCTATTTATAGAGGCAGTAAATATGGCGAAAGGTACTTCTATCCATATTATGGATATTTCTGGAAGACTTCAAAAAACAATTCAATATAATGGACAAGAACAAGGAATAGATGTATCTGATCTTAAAGCTGGTTTTTACTTGCTCAAAATACACACTAACGACAAACAATTGCAGCTTAAATTTATGAAAGAGTAAATTTCAAGAATTCAAATAATCTCAAAAAGGGTAGCTCAATATGGCTACCCTTTTTTGTTGATAAAAGATTGTTAAAGTGGTTAAATATGTAGGAAGTAAATCAGCTAAGGTTAACTTTAATTCAAAGCCATAATCAACATTCCAAGACTCATTATAATCATAAGGCCATCTTCTATAATGGTTACCGTACTCATTGGTAAATTAAAAACATCTCCTAAGCATGCACATTTGATAGTTTTTTTGTCCAAAACTGTTTGTAAAACCCCTATAATACTCACGGACATTACAACAAAAGTAACACTGTTGGTAATAATTGGATTGAAATTTACCAAGAATGCAATTCCTAATATTAATTCCGTAAAAGCATAAATGTAACCCCAAGCAGGAAATTTTCTAGCAATAATGTCGTACATCAAATAACTGTCTTTAAAGCCTTTTAAGTTTAACATCTTGAAAAACGAAAAAGTCAGAAAGAAACCTGCCATAAAATGCCGCATCCATCTTGATAAATTTATGCTTTCAGCCGTAACCTCCACAAGCGCAGTTACTGAAAAAATATACAAAAAGATAAGTAAAAATGGCTTATAAGTGCTAAACCAAGACTTGCCTTGTTCCATTGCCTCATTGAGATCGATAGCAGAAATTTGATACTTTTCATCCAATACTTTCTGAAAATCGGGCAATGCAATATGTTCGTCCATTGTGATGGTAGCGGAATTATCATTCTTAGATACTTCAACAGCTGATACTTTATTGACTTTAAGCAAAGCAGATTTCACTTTAGCTTCACAGCTTCCGCAAGTCATTCCTGTAATTTGATATTTGTGTGTCATATTTTATTGATTTTTTTCTAAAGCAAAATTGACAACAAATCAGGTATAAAATGTTACGGTATTTTGGGAGTGATTTGTAAGATTTAGACCTCCTTTTTTACCGAGATGGTTGTGAATTCCCTTTTAACCGTGTCGCCCGCTTTGCTTTTCACTGTTTCAGTTTGGGTGTTAGAGGCTACTATTCTAAATGGTAGATTACCAATCAGCTGTGCTATTTTATCGCCATTATAAAAATCAAATCCATATTGAGTAAATGGCAATTCACGCATAAATTTTTCTTTAGAAAAAGTTATGTTCAGTATGCCAAATGGCTTTATCACTCTATATAATTCTAACATTAGGAATTTTGGATTGTCCCAAAAATAAATGGTGTTCACCGTAAATATTCTATCAAAATAATGATCAGAAAAAGGAATATTCAAGCCCTCATAGAAATGAAAGGAAGCCTTCTTATTATCGACAAAAGAACTGTTTATATTTTGAGCTTCCCTCATCATCAATTCCGAAGTTTCAAGTCCATAATATTTCAGATTATCGCTCCGATTTAGTAGATATTTCAAGTGACCACAGTTGCCGTGACCAAGTTCTAAAATCTTGTCATTGTCTAGGATATTTAGTTGGTCTATTGAATGACATGTCATTTTAATGTTTGTTTCGTTCATCAATTCTGCCACCTCAATGCCTTTTTTTCCATGTGGTTGCCTTAGCTGAGATGCTATTACTTTCATATCTTGATTGTCCATCACTGCAATTTTTTATAATTTAATTTCAAGCGAATTATCATAATGTTTCAGTCCGTATAAAAAACTTGGTATCTCATCAATAATATGATGAATATGGCGAACTCCCTTAGCATCATTATTTCTCATAAGATACCGAACTAGCTCAACTGCAACATAAGCCGTAATTTTTCCCTCATCTTTTCCCTGAAGGCTACATTCATACTTTTGCTTTTGTGTATTTTGTGAAATCGCCTTTACCGCAAAAATATTGCTCCCAATATTCAGCCTACTGAACAAGTAAATTAGGATATTTTGTACTTTCTTGTTACTAAATATTTTGCTTAGCCCTGTTATTCTCAATAATGCGATACATTGAGTTACTAATTTGGAATCAAATGCTATTCTCGTTCTTACTTGATTAATATTCTTAGACTTGCTGAGTATGTGTTGATCTGAAAAATTAAAAGAATAGAATTTACGTCTTCCAACAAGCTGCGTTTTTTCACCCAAAGTAAAGCTCTTTATCGTTTTTGTATTTTCTTTATCGTATAGCTTATAAGTTGAATGAATATTATCAAAGCTGTCCATCGATATGCTGCTTCTCCATGTTTTTCTCCAAGTCCCAATAAAATAAAAATATCTATAAGATTGCTATTTGGTGATTTGAGGACGCAATGTTGTGCTAATAGATTTGTGATACCAGGTGCAAGTCCCACACTTAGTGCAATAGTTATATTTTTTTGTTTTGCCCTGTTATGAAGAAGTTCAGTTTTTTCAATAAACTCTTGATTAGCTGTAATATCAACATAATGAATTTCTTTATTTATACATAAAGATACAAAATCAGTGTTCTCTTGGTCTATACACATAATTACCAAACTTACCTCACCCAAAATCTCAAAATTCTTAGGGTTAGATATGTCAATTTGATAAGGGATAACACCATTCCGAAGTGTTTTCGATAATTGTTTAGCTTTTTTTAGATTTCTCCCTGCTACAATAATTCTATTGGGGAAATACTGAGCTAAGTGCTTGCTTATTATGCTTCCTACTTTCCCATATCCTCCTATAATCAATATATTTTTTGTGCTCATTTAATTACTCTTTTGAATTCAAATCTGAAAACAAATTGAGAATTCTGTATTACATAATTTTGGGAGAGATTTATAAGATTTACAACTCTTCTAATGGCTTACGTTTGATCGATCGAAGTTTTTTAAAATGGCTGGGCGAGAGACCTGTTACTTTTTTAAACTGATTACTCAAATAAGCCACGCTGGAATAATTAAGTTGGTAGGCAATTTCACTTAGCGTAAGTTCATCATACACCAACAGTTCTTTTACCTTCTCAATTTTTTGAAGAATATAATATTTCTCAATGGTTATTCCCTCTACTTCTGAAAACAGATTGCTCAAAGAACTATAATCTTGGTGCAATTCTACTGATAAATACTCTGAAAGTGCGACTTCCAAATAGTTGCCCTTATTTTGAACTAAATCAATTATAAGATTTTTAATTTTTTCAATGATTCTAGTTTTCTTGTCATCCAAAAGGTCAAAACCTAAGGATTGGAGTTCTTGCTTGAGTTGTTCTTTTACAGCTAAAATATTATTCTCTTGAATTTCAATTTCGCCCAATTCTACTTGCACAGGATGAAGGCCTAATTTTTCGATTATCATTTTTACAACCATTTTACAACGATTGCATACCATGTTTTTAACGTATATTTTCATTTTTTGAAATTGTGATTATGGCCAATGTACATTATCCGAGCATTCATAATTTCTTGAAATTAAAACCTCATGGATAGTTTTTTAAAGCAAATGTATCATACTCACGGTATGCCTTCATATAATGTTCTATCTATTTCATTCTCTTAATCCATAGAAGCTTTTGAAGGGTGGGATTTTAAAACTATAAGATGATTTGTCAAGCTGTTTCTTTCTAGTCGAATAGACTTACTAAAATTACTTTTCTAGTCGTTTCAACTTAGAATTCAATCGAATTAACTGTTCTTAAAAAAATGAAAATATCCTTATTGCGATAACTCACATCTTATATACATTACTTCGTTCCTGAATAGCTTAAAAATCAATGAAAGTTTCTTTATTTGGTCTTGTTGGAATACTATCATATCTGCCATTGGTATATCAGGACTATTAATATTATTGAATTCCGTTAACTCTTCATTTTCTACTGAAATATTTGAAAGTTTTTCATTAATAAGATTAACATAATCAAAATCTAAGAAATATGCATTTTCTTCTCTTTCCAAAATCATGTCGATATTAGGGTCAGCATATTCTGGCTGTTTTAAATCTATAGATTTATATTTTTTTAAGAAGGCTACCATATCATCAAAGTAAAGGAAGCCTTTACCAGTCATTTCATCGATTAATTGGGTGTTTTGTGCTAAATAAGATTCGAAATTATCTTGATATTCAACCTTTTTAAACAGTCCAAGAAATCCCCCTCCTTCAATCTTCTTATAGCTGGAAAAATTTATCAGATTTTTAATGTTGCCTTTTGATATTGCTCTAAATTCTGCTGTGGTAGTGGTTTTCATTGTTTAATAGATTTTTCAATTACTAAGGGTAAAATACTATTAAAACTATAGCTTTAGCTTGCTACGATATAAATATCCATTCTATTGTTTGGTGTAAAATGAGTTTCAATGCAGTTTAGTTATTTTTGGACAATAGTTCCATTTTGTATCAAGATATTCTAGAGTTTTAGCATTTTTAACCGCATTAAGTATTCTCAAATTTAATTTTCTCTATTAAATTCTTAAAATACTCAGGGCTCCAAATAGTTAGAACATCATCATCTTTGATGAATCTAACTACATCTTCCTTAATGCTACTAAATGAAACTGAATTGATTTTCATATCTAACAGCTTTAAAAGCTGGTCATTGGAAATATTATCCTGCTGCCAGTCATTTGTGTCTTTTGCCCTAGTAAGGAAATGATTTACATCTAAAGGAATCCCCTTTTTAACATACCACTCTAAATCGTACCAATCCCTGCCCTTTACTCTGTTTTTCCACTTTCTAAATAGCAAAGCATGCATTTTACCTGCAAACAAGCTTGATTTAGTAAAGCATTTCACATAACAGGAGAATGGACGAAGTAATAGTTTTTCTTCTGTTTTAAAATTTATTGGTGGCTGTCGATCAACTTCAATTTTTATCTTTAAGGTTTTGTTTGACCTTACTCCTGTTTCTTGAATTATGTCCTCTAGAATAATTTCTTGCCATATTGTTTCAGCTTTTAAAAAAGCAGAATCAATTACTGTTTGCTTAGTCTTTTTCTTTTCTTTAATACTTACTGTCAAACCTAATGACTTAAATTCATCGATAACTGCTTTAAAATATGGCTCTATTGAAAAATTAGCATCAGGTTTAAGTAAAGAAAAATCTAAATCCTCGGATGATCTATCTAAACCGTAAAAAATACGGAGTGCAGTCCCGCCATAAAAAGCAGCTTTCTCAAAAAAATCAGTTCTTGATAGACCTGCTAAAGTAATTTCTTGCATTATTTCACGTAATGACGATAAAATCTCTTCTTCATTCTGAGGGTTATATTCCTCTATCCATTCTTTTATCATAATTCTTCAAGCATTTTAATAAGCATTTCTAAACTACTTTTTTTAGGAGCACTCGAAACCCATAATCTCATAACTTCCGTGTTTAATGTGCTTAAAACTTCACTATCCATACGAAGATCTTCTATTAGAAATTCTTGCGTTTGCTTGATGCTCCTAAGGTTGATATTAGGCGTTAGTACAATCTTATCACATAAAGCTTTTTCAGGTGATGCTAATAATATGGTTTGTTTTTGTGAAATTTTTAAACTTTTTATTCCAAAAGAATAATAAGGAGTTTTGAGTTGTTTGTAGCTAAACCGACCAACATCGGTTCTATATTTTTTTGAGGTTTTTATGGTTACTGAACTTATTTCATAGGTTCTTTCTGGTATTAAACTCCAATAAGATAATGCTGACTCTAATGAAACATAACTAGGGCCTCGAAGATGATTTGCTATTAGAAATGGTTCTGGAGTTGGTAAGTCCATTTTAGGACCAGGTATATATAGACCTCTTCTTATTGAAATGAGTTCTTTGCTTTTAAGTAGCTCACTAATTTTATCATTTGGACGCTGATAATCACTAAGTAATTTTAAAATTACATGCCTGGGAATAGGTGCCTCTGCATAGTCTTTTATCATTACCCTGAAATCCATATTGTCAATATCGCCTATTATAATCGGAATTATTCCGTTTAACTAATGTAAAAATAACATTATAATATCAAAATTAAAATATATAATCGGAATTATTCCGATTATCTAATAAATATTTTACATTATTAGCTATTGTTTGAGCTAGAATGGTTGAGAATTCTATAAATAAAATCTTTGAAAAAAAAGTAATTTCAAATTTTCTTCTTTTAATTTTGAAGAGAAGAATTGCCAATCAGAATCATTTATTGGATAGATTTTATTAAAATATTTTCTGATTTCTTTCATTTATTTTTTAGTTAGAGGATAAGGATTTACAGCAACCCAAAGGTGCCGATTTAGAGCACTTCACTTTCGCCTAAGAGAAACTTTGATAGAAGCCACAAAGCTTGATTTAACCACTGAGCCGCCACTTTTGGGTAGGTGCTATTAGTTGCTATAATTTTCTCGTATAAACCCACCTTCTGAATGAATTATTTGTCCTGTTACCCATTCTGCATTTTCACTTGCAAGAAATGAGATTAGTTTGGCAACATCTGATGGTTGTCCAAGTCGTCCCATTGGAAATCTTTCTTTAAATATCTTTTCTTGTTTATCGTCTAGCCAGCCAGTATCGGTCAAGCCCGGATTTACTGCATTTATTGTGATTCCTTTTTTTGCAATTTCCTGCGATATAGTTCTTGTCAAAGTTTCAATTGCACTTTTAGTTGTTGCGTAAGCAATTTCATCATTCATAAAACTTAAAGTTTGTCCTGAAGTCAAATTAATGATTCTGCCATTTTTCTTTACGTTGAATCGTCTAACAAATTCTGCGATTAATAAAGTTGGAACTTTAAAGTTTATGATGTAATGTTTGTCAAGCTCTTCTGCTGTAATTTTCTCAATATTTGTCTGTGTGCTATAAGTTGCATTGTTCACTAGGATTGTTGGAACACCTAATTTTTTTTCTACTTCGTTAAATAAAATTTCTATGCTTGTTTCTTCAAAAAAATCAAGTTCTAATTTCTCACATTTTACACCATATCTTCTTATTTCATCTTGAATTAAGTCGGGCTCATTGTCTTCTATATTCCAAGGCATTTGTTCGTCATATTTAGTCCAAAAAGTAAAGAATATGTCAATGCCACTTTTTGCCAATTCCACACAGATTGCTCTTCCAATTCCTTTCAGCCTGCTTGTTCCTGTAACTATTGCAATTTGTCTTTTCATTGTTGTTTATTGGGTTTCTTTATTACGGAAGCTACGCCCGCATAAAACCAGTTTGCCTTTGCGAACTATAAAAAATTAAACCTAGCAATTTATGTGGTTTCCACCAAAGCACACTGTGTTATAATATTGAACCCCCTCGACAATGAAACCTACCCGAAGTGAAAGCATAAATTACGGAACACCTGCGCAGAAAACTCAACTATAAAATGAGAAAGCAAATGGGTTTTATGCCATGTTAACTGGATTTTAATAGATTTTTTTCTTTATCAATTACAGAACTAATTATAAATAAAAATGCAGCTATGGTAACAGATACATCTGCCATATTAAATATGCCTGTATGGAGAGGCCCTAATTCTAAATACATAAAATCCGTAACACTATTATGAAGAACACGATCAATAATATTTCCAATCCCCCCACCAATGAAAAAAGTAATTGCAATAAAATTTAATTTTGAAATATCTTCCTTTTTATATAAAAAATAGAATAAATAAATCAGCACTAAAATTGGTAATAATTGAAAAATAAATAGTTTAATAGTCGGATGAAATTCTGATCCAAAGCCTAATGCAGCACCTGTATTTTCTACCTTAGTCAAAACGAAATTATCATTGACTACCTCAATTCTTTCATTGTAACTTATATTTTTTCGAACCTCATTTTTTGTAATTTGATCACAACTTATATTAGAGATCACTAGAATAAGTCCAATTAATAATTTTATCAGTCGTTTGGTTTTCATTTTTTTAGTATTTTTATTGCTTAGCTTTTTTTTAACGTTAAGAATATAGGGCGTTGAGCACTTCAAGGCTCCAAACTACCAATCTTCTCCATATTTTCTTAAAAGTAATCATTTTCAGCTTTAGCACAATTAGCTCAATGACCCATATTTAGTGTTGTGTACTGCAGTCCTTTTAATTTGAAATTGCATCATTTAATTATTCATTTAGTCCTAAAGGGGTTAATACGGTTTTTACAAAATGTTGAATAGAACCATTATCTTCGCGGTATTGATATGGAACTTTATCAAATTCTTCCCAAGCAACTTGTAAAGCGGCTAAGTATTCTGTCGTTATATTTGGAGCTCCAAAATCAACGCCTTTTGGATTTAGAAACATTTTATCGAACCAAACTCGTGCAGTAGTTGCAGCAATATTGTCAGGATAATGTGAAAATTTAAAATAGGTAGAAAGCAGCATGTCAAGTTGCCTTCTTCTAAATCGAACAGAGATTTTTGAGTTATCCGTTTGACAAATTGAATGAACACACCAACCTAGACATCTGATTGTATCTATGACACGGTTGTCTGTTTCCAGTTTTTTTGCCAAATTAAGCCAATCAGTCATTACATAGAATTGCTCGTAAATCATTTTGTGAGCAAAGGAAGGGTATTCAGAATCTCCGTTATAATCATTCTGTGTTGGAATGATTTCAAGTAGAAGGTCTGTAGAGTTTCTAAAGTAAAATAGCCACATATGCCACTCGCTATCACGATAAATAGTCTCTCTTACCATATAATTAAAGTAAACAATAGCGATGTAAATCTTGTGATTCCAAAATTCAGATTCTAAATCGTAGTCAAAATTCTTTGTTAAAAAATCTATCTGATTGGAGTCATGTTTCAGCGACTTAATCGCTCCCTCGCCCACAGGATACCAAACATGATTGTCTGCTGCCACTTTAGTATATGCAAACAATGAAAACAAGATTGGAATTTCAAAACTGTTATTCATTTCAAGTACCGATGACCTCGTACCATTCATAATTTTTAATTCTTGAATAAACAATTGGTTCTTGTTTTCGAATAAGCATTCGATATAAAGTTTGACAAGTTCTTCATTTGAAGATTCTTTGCTTTCCATCCCACTAAAAACAGTTGCAAAAAGTCTAGGGTACTTGTTTGCTGAATTGCGAACAAAATTTTCATTTTGAATTATATGCCAATATACCGAAGAGGCAAACAACATTCTCTGAGTTTTGACCAACTTTTCATATGCTTCGTCTTTGTCGGTTCTTCTTCTCAATATTATTTCAAAGCTGTCTTTTTGTGGAAGGTGAGATGTGCCTTCAAGGTATTTTTTGATATCATTAATGTGGTACTTGCTTATGTAGTTAACTAAAAGGTCAATTTCATCTTCTTTCAGATAAGTTTCATAAAGTGAAATCATGTCTTCTAAACGACTTGAAGAAAAGTAACCGAAACTTACCTTAATTATAGGGTAAGAAATAACAATTAGAGAAAGTATATATGCCCAAGTTGAACCTGGCATTCCTTTGTCAACTGTAAAAATAGATAACCAAGGAAACCAGTTAGCCTGAAGCCAGTCAAAGGACATCAAGTAATGAACTAGTATAAGAGAGGCTATTAAAACACCAAGTTCAAATCTTGAAAAGAAAAGTAGAATGAATCGTCTTTCTTTTCTGGGTATGATTGCCCACACGGCAATTGCTAATCCTAATAACGTAAGAAAGTCAGATGTCTGCATTTGTTTATAGTTTCTTTGTGCAATTCAAATCTCACAAGTTTGGTGTTTACAATATTCGATAGGGTGTGTTTGTAAAGGCACATGCTTTACAAAAGTTAAAGTTTAGGGTTTACACTATATTTTGGCTCAGCCTTATTGATAATTGTTTGTCTCTTAAATGTTTTTCATCAAAGTATCCTAAAAATACGCTTCTATAGAATACCCTCCAAATTCCATTACCTATATTTAGTTGTTGGCAGTAGTTTTTATTTATTCAATTCTCTTCAATTTGTAGGTTATTAATTCTTCTTTTGGATAATCACCTAATTTGTTCCATATTTCTACACAGTCAATGAGTCCGTCTGTTAAATGCATAGTAGTATCCGCTAGAATTCCGATGTCGGAATTAATGAGTTCAAAGTTTTCAATTTGATGATTACATTCTCCAAATAATTCCTTTAATTGACTATCGTTCAGCCTATATTTTTCAATTCCTTTTTCATATTTGAAGTACACAAAAAGTCCAACTCCTGTATGTTCTTCTTCTTTTATTGTCAAGTAATTAATTTGCTCAAAAAGTAAATCTTCAAATTTTTCGCCTTCAACACTTAACTCTAGAATTTCTGATATCAGTTCTGATTGTATCATTTTTTAATTACTTTCAACGCCACTGTATAAATTCGTGGCTGATTAAAAGTATAAAAATTTGCGTTAACTACCGAGGCAATCCGCAGGATTGGCTTATTAAATTAGTTTTCACAAATAAGTCAATCCTGCGGATTGACGAACTATCTACAAAAAGCTGAAGGAACAATAACCTACTAACAGCCATGATTTATGACAGAATGTTGTGTACAGTTTATATTAAATCCTCGTAATATGAAATTTGACACTCCTCAGTTGAAAAAGTAATGTTGTAGATAATTCCATCAGCTGTCTTGTAGAATTTAAAGTCACCTCCCTCTTTTATCCAATCTTCAGACTTTTGAATTTTTGACTTAAAATCTAAACAGTCACTTTCGTTAAATGTGAATTTGTAAAACAGTCCATAATCAGGACCTGAGTCTTCAAACCTATCCTGAATTACAATTATGGAATCTGTCAACTCAATTTTGGTAATATTCTCAAATCTGTTTTTACTTGGTGTTCGATAGTCGCATGAGGTGCATAATATCAAAAATAAAAAGATAGAAAATGTAAACTTTTGATTCATCCTTTGTTTATTAATGCAATTATCAGGTAAACTAGACAGCTAATAGAAGCCATTAAAGCCAGAAGTGATAAATTGGTCTGCTTTCTAATCCTCTTTCCGTACTCTTCTCTATCCTCTGCAGTCCATTCCATTTCACGAGAAGCAAACCTGTGGATTTCCATTTGTCGAATATCAATAAAGACAAGAAAAATTAAGTTAAGTATAGGAAAAATTGCAGTCCAAATTTTTAGTATCGGAGCTTTGTCCGGAAATGTTCCAAGAACTAAATAAACACCAATTAGCACGTTGTTAAAATTGAAAACTTTATCATGAATTCTATCAAATGCATTTTGTATTTGATTCAAGGAATTTTCAACTCTATTTTCTGCTTTAGAAATAAGTTTCTCAGATTCAGAAAATAATTCATTAGTCTCGAAGTGGGCAGAAACCTGTTTGAGGGACTGATTGATTTCTTCTAATATTTCTAATTCCTTTCTATCCATTGAATCTAATTGTACACAACAACTAAATAAAGTACACCTCAAGGTGCATTTATATCTTTTATATCATTTGCAATCTACTGAATTAATAGTTAATAAAAAAGCTTTTAAATTGACTTAAAACCAATACTAAAGGCTATAACCGTAGATTTATACATTTAATAAACGTTTAAATCTACACTTAAAATAAAAAACTAGTAGCAGTGAAAAAGCTTCACTCCAAACAAATATTATCCCATCACCTCAAAATATACAACTTCCCATAGCCTTTGGTAAAGGCTTTGTCTCCTGCGGTGGCACGTTGTTCCATAAAAGCTCCGTCTTTTCGGACTAAAACTCTATAGAGATAAACTCCATTGGCTAGTCTATCACCAAATTCATCTTTGCCGTCCCAGGCATAATCGGTGATGTTATTTCCAATATGGATTGGGCCAATTTCATCTTGTAGAATTTCCCTTACTACCCTACCCGTTACTGTCAGGATTTGGATTTTAATTTCTTGTGGCAAATCGCTACCTGTTAAAGTGAACACGAAGCGAGTACTGGTAGAAAAAGGATTTGGATATGGGTAAAAATTAGTAATAGTAGAAGCATTGATTACCTCAAATCTCACTTTGTATGGCTCCTCTCCTGCTGTGTTTTCACTGGCATCTGTTGCTTGCACACTCATCTGATACATCCCATCTTCCAGTCCATCTGGTTGATAATTAACCGTAAAAGGATTGTCTTCACTGGCTGAAACCCACTCAACATTTGAATTAGAGAAATCAATTCTTTCACTTACGCATTCTTCACAATCTCTTCTTAACTGAATTTCAATTCCTGTCGTATCCGTTTTATTTATTAAGGTATTTTCGTCCTTTAACTTGATTTGAATATAAGGGCGTGGAGAAACTATATCACCATCTAATATGGAAATACCATCAAAAGTTACCTCCACCAAAGGCGGAAGGGAATCGCCTTTCACCGTAAATAATCGGTTATAGCTTAAGAGATTATTGGTAAACCGCTTTTCCGTAAAGGGATTGTTAAAATTGAAATTTAAAATTAAATCGTTCTCTCCTATTTTGCCTCGAGTATCTACTTCTATAGAAAAAGTAGTGTCACTTTCTGCCATTAAGGGCAGAATTTGCGAATCTTCATTAAAAAACGACCTAGTTTCTCTATTGAAGAGCTGTCTTCTGTAGTTTATCGGATTATCAAATGGGTTGGGAGTTACATTGAATACTTGAAAAGATTTGGTGAAAACTTCTCCTTCTGCCAACTCAGTTGAGCTTTCAGTATTTTCCTCGGCAGGAATCAAAACTGCATCTGGAACTTCCTCATAAACCACTTGCCATGCAGACAGCTCTGCAGGAGTTAAATTATCAGGGTCTGATAAAGTAAGTCTCAATCTTAATTGCGGATATAGGTTGCCATTTACAGTCGAAATATCCAAAGGCAATGTTGCATCCGAAAACAGTAAACTTTGGTTATTTAAAGTATCTATGCCAAAAACATCTAAGCGTATATTATCACTAGCTTCCACTTGAGCATAATCAGCATTTACGCTAGTCCATGATTTGGCAGGACCAATAATTCTTGAAATGATAGAGCCAGATTCAAATCGTGCCACTAATTCTTCCGCTAGCTCCAAAGTCTGCTCATTAGTAGGTGTTGTCGATGCTTCGTCTGCAGTAATTTCATTACCATTTCCAGCTCCAGCGCCTTTTCTGCCTATTAAAATGTAAGGTTCACCATTTTGAAGATTATCAATAGCAGAAGCAGTAGCTCCCAAATCCAATAATTCTGCTCTGTTGTTTCCCCTTAAAACATTCCAAGACACGCTATCATAAGAAGTCAACAACACAAAATCATCATCTGGCAATTCATCATAGTATTTCTTAAAATATTCGGCTGGTTGATTTAATTGATTGTTCCTGATTTGATTGATGACTTGAGGCCTAATTCCACAGGAAAGTGGATCTAACACATCGAAATTACCATTTGAGAGAATTACATAAGGAACACCTGTTGATTTATCGAAGGCCACTAGATTTACCGTATTAATAGCACAGGGCCTAATTGGCTACCAGAAGTCGCGTACTGATTCCCATTTATCCTAATACTTATATCATCCTTTTCGCTGTCTGCAGGAGCTTCAACAGCCAAATCAATAATATTTTCCTCAAAACTCCAATTATCGGATATGGTCAAGCCTTCTATATTATTTTGAGTGATCTGATTTTGACTATTTTGCTTCCACCCCTGGCTTAAAGTTGCATCATACACAAAGTTTGTGGTCGTCCATTCGTCCAGTTCACCAGATTGCGGATTGGCAAACTTCGATCTCCAATAATAAACTTGCTCATCTTCACCTAATAATTCAACATCCCATTTGGCAATTACTCTTGCAGTTATATTTCCCGATTTCAGAAATGGACTATTAAAATTCTGAGTAGTGTCCAATTGAAAAATAAAATCCCGTTCTTCTGATTTTAAATCAATGGATTGAGCAGTTAAAGAGATATTTTGAGAATTAATAATGCCATCATTGTAAGGATATAAATTTAAGGTGGTTCCTAAGGAAATGAAAAATTCAATTTGAGCTGTATTATTGTTTTCATTGATTTCTTCTATTTTTCCTGCAGGATCAATAATCACTTCAAAAATATTCTGTCCAAAGCTTTCTGGCCTATCATTTACAACTATTACTCGAGCAGTATCTTGGAAATGTACTGCTGAAACATATTGCGTATCTTGAACAATGACTTCATTATTGGGTAAAGTTCTTTTCACTAAAATGCCAATAGAATCTTCATCAGTTATACCATAGTTTTTGATGATTACATCAATCCCAAATTCAGATGTTAGTGCATCAATATCTTCTCCATCTAAAGAGGCTACTTCCAAAGATTCATCTGTAATTGCATAATCAGGATTTTCTGCAGGGAAAAGTCTATAGGCAGGATCGCACATTAAATTCATTTGCTGTGCTTGCGATAAATATAAAGGTGCTGGATTGCTCCCGAAAATAGATAGATATTGATTGGTAATTTCTTTATGGACAAGCCCAATAGGTTGATTTATTAAAGTTGAATCATTATAAGCTTTTGCAAAAAAAACATCGCTATAACGTTTTAATTCATTGGAAAATCCTAAATAAGCATGTGCTAAAACACCAGTAGCCCCTTTATTGGCCGTATTCACCCAATCTTCACCAAAAGTATCAGCATTTTTTGCTATCTGATAAAAAGCCCCTGCATCGCAACCATTGATTAAGATAAAAGGGTATTTGCCCTCATTCTGGTAGCCTAGACTTTCATCGGAAACTTTCCCGATGTCAATATCTGCTGTATTAGGGCTGGAATGCCCAAAAAATGTAATCAAATTCAAGCCTTGGTTAACTTGATCAGCCACATTAATAAATTCTACCACTTGAGTGGTTTCTTTTGTAAGATTGGAATAATCTCCCCCTATGTAGGGTGAGCTTTCGAAATTTGCAAAATCGTTGATATAATTGATAAATCGATTGACTTCGAAAAAGGAAATACCGCCACTTAAATTAAGGAAATGTTTTCTCCTCAAATCATCAAAAGGACGAGCTTCCATTTCTTTAATTTTATCCAAATAATTAGCCACGATCTGGCTATTATGAGCATTCAATCTGCCAAATGAAATAGAAGCCCTATTATTTTCTGCTAAGCTAAAACCATATAGATTATCAGAACCGGGAGAACCTGCAGTGGGAACAAACTCATGATACAAATCATCTGTAATTTCGTTTCTTCTATGGTAATTATGATACCAATTCATTCCTTTTCCGATAAGGAAAACCATTTCTGTTTTGGTGTTTTGAACTAAAAATTCTGTAAACCTATAAATGGCCATAGGGGAAATTTCTCCATAATTAAATTGATCATATAACCTTAAAATATCTACCGTTAGGGTATCATACCCCCCTCCTTCTGCAGAGGCACGATAAGCGGAATAGGCTTTTACAGGATTATTATAATCCCCACTAGCACGCATTAAATCAGGGTGACTAATCACCACATAATCTGGATCTATATTATTCAGATTTCTAAAATTTACCTTCTCTATTTTTGGAGTTAAAAAATTCTGGTTTTGAAGATAAATCTTTGCACCATTGAAAGTGTTTTGGACTACTGTATTGATTTCTGAACCTACCCTATTGGTTCTCAGTAATTCAGGTTCATTGAAATCATCAATTCTGTAAAGTCGTGCACTGCTATTGGTATTAAAAAACCGTAAATATGAAGACCCTCCAGAATTTGGGTTTAGCCTAAATTGACTTCCTGATTGGTTCACCATATCGGTAGTTCTTTGGTAGTCCAGTTTTATGTATGATGCAGAAATACGATCAGCACCTTCTGCCTGAGGAATTAGCTGAACAACCATACTTCCATTATTATTGACATCTGACCATTCTAAATCAGCATTAAAAACTTCAAATTGATAATCTTCAAAATTGACTGTACCGAGTGATCTTAGAGAATTCTCAGTTGGCCCGACTAATATTTCGGTCTGATGAGGCCTCATATTTCTTCCTTGAATTAATACCTCAAGATTTGGAACTGATGCAGACTGATTGGCTTGCGAAATATTACTGATTGTGAAATTAGTAGCATTAGTAAAAGCCGAACCCGTCCAAGCTTCTCCCAAGTCAAAGGCAGAATTATAGATATCATCCTGTGGACTATATCGCTGGCCTCTATCTCCATTATTGGTATAAAGTTGAAGTTTCGACTGTTGAATAGCTTCCTCCTCTGGTAGATTTTGGGTATTATTTATGATATTTTGCTCTATCATTCTTTTTCCTGCACTACCATCCGATCTCCATGTTAAGAAATAGGCTGTAGTATCTGAAAACAGATTGTAATATTGATGTGGTTGATCATCTGGATTTTGATATAAAGGCGTATCAGAAACCCCATCATTAGACTTTCCTAAAAATTGAATAGCATCACCTTGGTCAATCCGCCCATCATTTTGACCCACTACTCTTATGGAAATTTCCTGCCCTCTGTGATACATTCTTATAGCTCGGGCATCAATGGTTGATAATGGAACACCTGCATCCAAAAGATCATTATAGTCCAATTCAAATGCAGCATTTGTCCCTACTGAAATTTTATAATAGGATTGATTGAAATTTATCCACGACTGAGGATTCTGCGCCCATGAGAAATGGGAAACTATAAATAGCGATATGAAAAATAAAAGGCTATTTCTTCGCATTCCAATTAAAAATCATAGTAAAAACATGGGAATAGAGTGATTCGGAGCTATTACCTAAATCTGTGAAAGCATAATCAATTTGGAGTACTTTATATTTGAACCCTACTCCAATATTAGCTTGGCCATTCCATCTCTCAGTGCCGTTAAAATTCTTTATTTTTTGTAGGTTGTTTCCTCCAAACCGAAGAAAAGCCATATTATCATACCCTATCTCTATGCCTGCTCTGGGATCAATTGAGAATTTATCTTCACTGATATAAGTATTTCGTTCACCATCAAAAGTAGCATCAAAATTTACTTCCGCCATGATGGAAAATTTATAAGGTAATGGCTGGGTATATGCCGTTCCTAAAACTAGTCTCGGTACAGCCATTTCAGTTGTATTTTCAGGAATTTCATTATTGGTTTGCGTATAAATATCCTCAATTAAGGAGATGTTATGATACCAGGTAGTGAACGTTCCCGTCACATCCCTTGCCACCAAGGCAACATCCAAATTCTTCCATTTATAAGCTGCTCCTAGATCAAACCCAAAGCCCCAGGCTTTAGCAAACTCCCCTACTGTCCTATGAATTATTTTAGCATTGGCACCAAATGAAAGCCCATCCAAAAATTTTAAATTACGAGCATAAGAAAATTGGAAGGCATAATCAGCGGCTGAAAAGAAACGGATATTATCATAATTCAAAGCCCCATTCGCATCATAAAGGTAACGCGTATCGGGTATATCATCCACACCAAATCTGATCAAGGAAAATCCCATCTTACTATCCTCATCAATAGAAGTAGCAAAACCAGCATAATCATAGGCTGCTATTCCTGCAAAATATTCCGCACGCATTAAATCTAATGAGTAGTCTGTTTCTAAGCTTGTTAATTTAGCTGGATTCCAATAGCCAGCAGAAGCGCCTTCCACAGAAGCTACAGTTGCTCCACCCAAAGCAAAAGCCCGTGCTCCAACTCCTATTGCCAAAAATTCATTGGCATATTTAGGCTTTGAAACCTGAGCTGACAACTCAAATGAAAGTATCAGAAATAAAAATATGTAAAGCAGTTTTTGCATTAATTCAATCTAACTCAATTAATTATCAAAATTAACAAATATCTTAAGAAAAGATTGTCTTCAATCATCATTTATAGCACTTAATTTATTAATCAGAAGTGTAGTGGTATAGAAGCTCAAAGCTGTTCATAATCGTACACATTTTTTCATTTATTGACCTCTTCCGTACAAAATTAACCTTTTAGAAATCACCTCATTTCATACTCGAAAAAATATAAAAAGTCTCCTTAGAAGATTTAAAAGCATTATTTGCTCATAAAACCAATTCTTAATAGCATTCAATTTTTTAAATGGTACACATCTTGGCATAGTATGACGAGAATTGGCATAGCGGCCATGATTAATCATCATTAAAGGATAATTTTATGATAGCAGAAAAGATAAAAGCACAATTGCGGACTGGGGTTCTGGAATATTGTGTGATGCAGATTTTGAGAAGAGGTGAAGTTTATGCCTCAGACATCATTGACGAACTCTTGGAAGAAGACCTTATCAAGGTAGAAGGTATTATTTACCCTCTACTGATGCGGTTAAAACAAGAAAATTTAGTTCAATATGAATGGAACGAAGCGCAAAATGGACTGCCTAAAAAACACTATCAATTGACTGAAAGTGGGCAAAATACCATTAAGGCATTGGATGAAACTTGGATTGAGATTAATAAATCAGCCAAAAGAATCAAGAAAAAGACTGATGAGCAATTAAAATCAACTAAGGAACCTAAAGAGGAAAATTAATTGAGAGGTAATTTCTCATTAACATTAACCTAAAAAATCTTAATTTTAAAGCAATGAAAAAGAATATAAGTATAAATATAGGAGGCATAATATTCCATATAGAGGAAGACGGCTTTGACAAGCTTAAAAACTATCTGGATGCCATTAACCGTTATTTTTCTGATTTTAAGGACAGCCAAGAAATCATTAATGATATTGAAAACCGCATAGCTGAAATTTTCTTATCCAAGCTAAAAGATGATAAACAAGTCATTGGATTGGAAGATGTAAATGCGCTCATGGTCACTTTGGGTAGTATAGAAGATTTCAAAAAAGCTGAAGAAACAGATGAAGCTTTTGAGGAAAAAACATCGGAATCCTACGAAAGCCAAGAACCAACTGGCACAAAGAGATTATATCGTGATACCAAAAGATACATTTTTGGTGGTGTAGCAGCCGGTATTGCGCATTATTTTAATATAGATGTTTTGTGGATCAGATTGTTATTCATTCTTGGATTTTTAGGGCTATTCCCATTCCATCCAACATCTCTTATTATTTTATTAGCCTATATCGTGATGTGGATATTCTTACCTGCCAATCCTGATTTGAAGGAAGATGAAAAGGTAAAGAAACTTTATAGAAGCCAGGAAAATAAAGTGATTGGTGGGGTAGCTCGTGGTTTGGCTGCCTATTTCGGAACCGATGTAGCCGTAATAAGAATCTTATTTGTTCTTTTACTTATCCCAGGTGGAGCTGGATTGATTATTTATTTGGTATTATGGTTTATAACGCCAGCAGCCAAAACGGTAACCGAGAAAATGCAGATGGAAGGAACACCAATCACGCTAAGCAATATTGAGAAAAATATAAAGAGCAGCTTAAAGGTTGAAAATGGAGAAGAAACAACTTTAGTGAAAATTTTATTGTTCCCTTTTAGATTAGTAGCTATTGTTTTAAGTGGATTAGCGAAAGCTTTAGGACCAGTATTGAATTTTATAGTAGAAGCAGCCAGAGTTATTTTAGGACTTATATTGAGTTTGTTTGGATTAGGACTAGGTGTAAGTATCATTATTCTACTTTTTGTTTCGCAAGGAATATGGTTTGAATCAGCTAACATCAATTTCTTTGATATTCCAAATGAATTAATTGCTAATACATTTTCTTTGGAATTGGTAATCGTAAGCTTCTTATTCTTGATTATTCCTGCTCTTTTTATCATGATTTCAGGAATCAGCGTAATGGCTCGTAAGTGGTTAATGAACAGAACAGTAGCCTTTTCTCTTTTAGCCGTATGGTTTATAAGTTTGATCGCTGCTGCCATCATTATTCCTACTACAGCTATGAAATTCAGAAATGATGGAGAAGTATTCGAAACCTATGAATATGATGTGCAAGATAAAGTAGCTGTTCTCAAGCTAAAAGAAGTTGGCTTTGAAGATTATGATGTCACCAACCTAAAAATTAGAGGATACGAAGGCGATAAAATAAAACTTGAGAAAAGATACAAAGCACAAGGAAGCAGCAGAATTGATGCTGAAGAAAATGCAAAAATGACTTACCATAATGTGGAAGTGAAAGATGACAGCATATTATGGTTTGATTCCAATATTCAGTTCTTGGAAGATGCTGCCTTCAGAGCCCAAAGCTTAAATATGATTTTGTATGTGCCTTATGGCCTAGAGTTTGAAATGGATAGAAAAATGAGGCATATTTTGCGAAATACTATCTATATCAATGGTTATAATGTTGGGCAAATTCATAACAATCGATGGACTTTTACGGCAAATGAAGGTTTGAATTGTCTGACTTGTTCAGAAGAAAAATCAAGTAGTAGTTTTTATAGTAGAACAGATTCAGACCGCTTTTTTGCCACACCCTTCGACTTTTCAAGTGACGCCTTTGTGCGAACTTATGACATTGTTGATTTTAGTAAAGTTTCAACTGCCACCGGAATCTTTGTTGAAATCAGACAAGGAAATGGATATGACTTCCAGGTAGTGGCTGAAGATGAAGAAGATTTAGAAGGATTCCGATATGAAATGAAAAATGAAAGATTAAAAGTTTACTTTGAAAAGAAAGATTTTGATTGGAATTTATTCTCTGGCGATTCCTGGAATTGGAAAGGAAATATTCCTGAAGTAAAATGTATCATTACGATGCCTGAATTGAAAGAATTGCAATCATCGTCTGCATCTACTGTACATGTTCTTGGGTTTAAAGGAGCTAAGCTCAATATGGATGTGAGCTCAGCTGCGAAAATTTATGCTGATATTGATTATAATATTTTAAATTTAGAGGTATCTAGTGCTTCCAAAGCAAATTTAAAGGGAAAGGTGCAAACTATGAATTTGGATATAAGCAGCGCAGCTAAAGTTGGGGCATTTGAATTGATAGTAGAAAATGCAGAAGTCGATGCTTCAAGTGCATCAAAGGTGGAGGTTTATGTAAATGGCTATTTGGATGCAAATGCCAGCAGTGCGGCAAAAATTACTTATCAGGGTCGTCCTCGCTTAGAAAGTAACAGCAGTAGTGGTGCAAAAGTATCAGCAGATTAAATATATACTAATTCAAGCCGTGGTAGTGAATCATGGCTTGAATTTATTTCCTTTCCACTGTAGTTCTCGATTTTTTTTGCATCTTGTTTCCATATTTATTTTCTATGGATGTAAGAGTAAAATTTTTAGGTGGTGCAATCAGTAACCGGTTCAAAGTACTTATTAGAAGTTGATGATTATAAAATTTTAATCGACTGTGGACTTTTTCAAGGACTTAAAAAATTAAGGTTAAGAAACTGGGAGGATTTTCCAATTGATGTAAAGGAGATTGATGCAATAATTTTAACCCATGCGCATTTAGACCATTCCGGTTATGTGCCAAGAATGGTTAAACAAGGATATAAAAAGAATGTATTCTGTACGGAAGCTACTGCAGATTTGCTGGAAATCATGTGGATGGATTCTGCTAAATTGCAGGAAGAAGAAGCTGAATTTGCCAAACAAAAAGGCTACTCCAAACACGCAAATCCTTTGGCATTATATGACCAAAAAGATGCTGAAGCTTCTTTAAAGACAATTGTTCCAAAAGCATTCGAAAAATCTTTTGATCTCAACGAAAACATCACGGTCAAATTCCACCCAGCTGGTCATATTTTAGGAGCTGCTTCAGTGGAAATAATCCTAAAAGGAGCAACTCAGGAGAAAAATATTATCTTCAGTGGTGACTTAGGACGAAATTCTGATCCTGTTCTCTTCCCTCCTACTTATTTCAAAAATTCAGATGTAGTATTTCTTGAATCTACTTATGGAGATCGATTGAATGATGTTGCTAAAGTTCAAGAGGAGTTAAAACAGCATATTTTAGATCATATGAATGAGGGAGTCATTATGATTCCAGCATTTACTGTCGGTAGAACTCAAAACTTGCTCTTCTATTTGCATGAACTCATGAGAACCGGGCAAATCCCTCATATCCCAGTCTATCTGGATAGCCCGATGGCGATAAGCGTTACGCACTTATATAAAAAATACGATAATCAGCACCGCCTACAGGATAAAGATATTTTTGATGATAAAAATTTCCATTACATCAGAGAGCATCAACAGTCCAGAACATTGGATATGCTGGAAAACAAAGCTATTATTATTTCGGCCAGTGGAATGCTGACCGGTGGAAGAATTTTGAGCCATTTATTCAAAAGGCTGGGCAATAAAAATGACCTTTTGTTAATGGTAGGCTTTCAGGCAGAAGGAACCAGAGGTAGAGATATTCTGGAAGGCAAAGAAAGTGTTAAAATCTACGGAGAAGAAGTGTCTATTAAATGTCATTTTGCTAAAATTGACGGCCTTTCAGCCCATGCCGATCAAACAGAATTGCTTGACTGGTATTCTAAATTTGAAGAAGCTTTAAAATTCACTTTCTTGGTGCATGGGGAAGTAGAAGCAATGCAAACCTTAAAAAATAAGCTAGAAGAACAAGGAACAAACAATGTTTTCATTCCTGATTATATGGAATCTTTTGAGCTCTTTTCAGGGATATAAGCTAGATAATTCTAAATTCAAAATGCAACAGACCATAATGCCAAAAATTATGACAAAAATCATTTCATTTTTAGATTGATGTCATAGTATATAAAAATAGTAACAAAAGTTACTAACTATCTGATTTTCAGTGCGTAAATTAACATAAAACTAAATTCTACAATGCTATGAAAATCGAACAAATCTACACAGGATGTCTAGCACATGCAGCATATTATATTGAAAATAACGGAGAAGCTGCCATTTTCGATCCTTTGAGAGAAGTGCAACCCTACATCGACAGAGCAACAAAAGACAAAGCAAAAATCAAGTATGTTTTTGAAACACACTTTCATGCAGACTTTGTAAGTGGTCATTTAGACTTAGCCAAAAAAACAGGAGCCAAAATTGTTTATGGAACCTACAGCCAAACCTCAATTTGAAGCTATTGTGGCACAGGACAATGATATTTTCGAAGTAGGAAATTACAAAATAAAAGTATTGCATACGCCTGGCCATACTATGGAAAGCACAACATATCTTTTAATAGATGAAAATGGCGATGACCATGGAATCATCACGGGAGACACTTTATTTATTGGAGATGTGGGAAGACCTGACTTGGCTCAACATGTGATAGAAGACTTAACAGAAGAAAAATTAGCGGGTCATTTATATGATTCCTTGCACAATAAAATCCTTCCATTGGATGATCATTTAATTGTATATCCAAACCACGGTGCTGGAAGCGCTTGTGGTAAAATGATGAGCAAGGAAACCACCGATACTTTAGGGCATCAAAAGGAAACCAATTATGCGTTACAGCCTATGGATAAGCAAGAGTTTATTGAGCAATTATTAACTGGACTTACTCCTCCACCAGGATATTTCCCTAAAAATGTATTGATGAATATTCAAGGCTATGAAAGCATAGATTCTGTAATGGAAAAAGCTAAGCGCCCTTTAAGTCCGGAGGCATTTGAAGCAGCAGCCAATGAAACTGGTGCATTAGTATTAGATACTAGAAATGCAGAAGAATTTGCGAAAGGATTTATTCCAAACAGTATCAATATCGGCTTAGATGGAAATTTTGCCATGTGGGTTGGAGAAATGATTCCAGATATTAAGCAAAAAATATTATTGATTTGTGATGAAGGCAAGGAGGAAGAAGCCATGATAAGATTATCTAGAGTGGGGTATGACAACACTATTGGATATTTGGACAGAGGCTTTAACAGTTGGAAGTATGCTCATAAAGAAATCGATAAAGTTAATCGTATGGATGCTAAAGAATTAGCTGGCATTATAGAATCGTCTCCATTAATATTTGATGTAAGAAAGAAAAGTGAATATGACTCAGAGCATATAATTGGTGCTCAAAATATCCCACTAAATCAAATCAATTCGCACTTAGCGGAACTTCCAAAAAACAAAGCATTTATAATTCATTGTGCCGGTGGTTACAGAAGCATGTTGGCAGCTTCCATATTGAAAGCTAGAGGTTGGGATAATTTTGTAGATGTGAGAGACGGGTTTACCGGAATAAAAGAAACGGATATTCCTGTATCGGAATATGTATGCCCAACTACTTTATTATAAATTATTCTATTCAAGTCATGGCTTAGAGCTTTGGCTTGAATTTAACTTATAATTTAAGATCTAGTGACACATCTGGCATTTTCATTTTTTTAATCCTAAAAAAGTCCAAGAGGATGCTTGAATTAAGAGCATCATGCATAAGACTGCAATAGCGCAAGCGTCCGCTTGTGCTTTTACCGTAGAAAATTAGTGATTTTAAAATTAAAAAGCATTTCCATACAAAAATGGTCCAAGCGGACGCTTGAACTAGTAGTATATATCTTTCATCTTAAATCCCCAAAGCAGCCTTCAACTTCGGATAACCCGTTTTACTGACAGGGATTTGCTCACCGCTTTTTAAAATTAATATGTGACTATCCTTTTTGTAGGCTTCTATTTTGGTGATTTCTGCTATTTTTACCAGATAGGATCGGTGAACTCTTACAAATGATTCCGCATCTAAATGCTCTTCAAAATAACTTAGCGTCTTGTTTTTGAGATATTTACCTTCATTTGTATAAATATTTACATAGTCATCATTAGCCTCCAAATATTTAATATCTTGAGTGGGTATGATTTTAATATCATTTCGGTCTTTCAAGACAATCCTACTCAAATATTCTTTTGGCTCTAATGAATCATTTCTCAGTAATTCTCCAACATTTTGAGCTAAACCACTTTGCCTGTATTTTTCAATTGCTTTATTAAATCGATCTTGTGAAAAAGGCTTTAACAAATAATCCACTGCATGTACTTCAAATGCTTGCAATGCATATTCATCAAATGCAGTAGTAAAAATAACTGCTGGAAGTTCTTCCAATAGCTCTAGCATCTCTAAACCGCTTATTTTCGGCATTTGAACATCGAGGAAAATTAGATCGGGCTTATGTTGTTGAATGGCTTTTAAGCCTTCAAAGCCATCATGGCATACAGCTAGCACTTCAAAATCTTTACATTCAGCTAAGTACTCCTGGATTATACCAGTTGCTAATGGTTCATCATCAATAATAATGGTTCTAATCATGATAGCTGTGGAATTAAAAGTTCAACTGTAAATTGCTGAGATGAAGCATGCGTTTTCAATAAATCATACCTCCCAAAAATAAGAAACAGTCTTCTTCGGACTGCTTCCAAACCAAATCCTGCTCCCTTAGCTTGTCCTGCCTTTGGATCAAAAGGATTTGTAATGATTATTTCAAGGTTCTTTTCTCTTTTTCTAAAATCAACTTCAATAGTTACTCCCCCGGTCAAGCCATACAAACTATGCTTTATGGCATTTTCCAATAAAGGCTGTACCAATAAATGTGGTAATTTGAGTTCGCTAATACCTTCTTCAACTTTAAAAATAACTTGTAATCGATGCCCAAATCTGACTTTTTCAATATCCGTAAAGAGATTTAGAAAACTAATTTCCTCATCAACTTTAATCCATTTATTGGCCTCTTTTTGAATAGTACCTCTCAGAAAATCTGACAACTGTAATACCATTTTCCTGGCCTTTTCAGGCTGAGATTTTACGAGTGCACTTATGGAATTTAAGCTATTAAATAGAAAGTGCGGCTGCAATTGCTGGCGTAATTGATACAATTCAGATTCTTTAGCCATTTGCTGCATCTTGACCTCTCTTTCTTCAGCTTCAGCTTGCTCTTCCAATTTTCCTTGAAAATTCAACATTAATGAATAGGCTGTAAAAATAAGTAAAATGATAAATCCACGAATTATAAAAATAGAGTTGAGAAATTCAACCTTAATGAATGGATCTGGAATTGCCCATTCAATCAAGAAATCACCTAAATACAGAATAATTAAGGAGATAACCAATGGTAAAATAAAAACCAAAATCACATTGCTTTTGGTGGGTAAATAAAATCTGAAGATGTTTTCTAGCAACAGGAACCCAAGCAATAATAACAAACTGAAAATTGTACTATCAATTAAAGCAGAAGGGAAATTTAATCCATAGTGCATCAACAAAAGCGTGCATATGCTTAACCATAGTACAAAGATACTAAGGAGCTTAATCCACGCTTTATTCTGATGCCTTATGAAATGTAAAAACATTGATAAATTTAATAGGATTTAAATTCTAATCCACCAAAATTAACTGAGCCCTTGATATATAAAATCTTTCTATCCGCTTCATCAACATTTGGAAATGCTCTTTTATCTTCAATGCCTGAAAACACATTGCTTACATCCGCTTGAATTTCCCAATGTGGTGGTATTATTAATTTAAGTCCTCCAAAAGTTACTTCTACATCTAAAACCGCACTATCTTTAATTTCAGCTTTGGATAGATCTATATCTGCCCCACCAAATGCAGTGGTTATTTTTCCACCTTTAAAATCCTTAGTGATCAATCTTCTTTGAACCGATGCAAATATGGCCTCCGCTCTTATATAATCACTTTCCACTACTTTAGCATCAGAGACTCCAATATTTTCATCAAACCCTTTATCAGTATCTATTTTAGTAAATCCAAACTTTGAGCTTCGGCTGAAAACTAAATATAATCCAACTAAAATAATTCCACCAGGCAACAAATAATCATAATATTCATCTGGAATAAAATTCTCTCTTCTAATCAGGAAAAAACTACCAATCAAAAACATAATGATTCCGAATTCATTCTTTAAACCATGTCGTATTATGGAGTAAAGTCCAATTCCGATCAAGATAAAAGGCCAGCTAAATACCCAGCTAAAGTCAATGAAATCCATTCTATCCAACAATAAAATGCTACCAATTATCAAAAGGATTACGCCAAATGACAGATTATTTTTCCCCGAGTTATGTTGTTTGTTTTTCATAAGTTCAATATTTAATGATGAAACAAACCTAATATAGATTAAAGTAAGATACTTTTGTCAATAGGTCAGAAATTCCAATTTCTAGGTGAACGGCCGAATTGAGTCGGTGAAATTTCTACAAAATAAATGTTGGACATGTAATTCGTAATTACAAAATTCCTAATTACTAATCCCCCCACTAATCCCCCAGCCAAGCTGTACCCAAGGAGAGTTTTTATTCGTAAGCAAGAAAATGAGATTTCTTTTATAACTACTTATCGCATGTTCAGTATAGTTTTCACGCTTCCAGTATTGGGCTCCTGCAATGTAAGAAACACCAAATCTTTCCCAGGATTTAAAAATCTCTCTGATCCTGCCAGCATTTTCTTCTAATAATTGCCAAGCCTCACCTTCTTTTATAAAACCACTGAAAAAAGCATGCCTGATTAACCAAGCACACCTTCCATAGTGCCAGGCCTGATCGCTTTCTGGCAAATCAAATTGATATTTCTGTACCATATCCACCACATTAGGATAACTTTTATCAATTGTATTGATACCTGAAAAAGCTTTAAACTCTTTATCGCTTTTCATCTCCCACTGAAATTGAAATGCCTTAAAAGTAACAATCTCATCAAAGTATTTTAAGGTATCAGCCATTCCCGTTAAGTCTTCAATATCATAATCTCGCTTTAAGGCCATTTTAGAAGATTCTAATTGTGTTTGTGTTCCAGCATTTCCATGGGGAAGTAAAGTATCATGTCTTTCCTTGTTAGTTTGAGCTAACATGGCGGAAGTAGCTATCAACCAAAGTTGGCGCTTATTTAAACCATCTGGATTTTCATATTTATGATAAATCATGTTTTATTCTTTATTTAAAATTAAACGGGAAATTTCAGCAAAATCAGCAAATACGTCTGGGAATTGTTTATCATATTCAATTACCTTTTGATGGTATTGCAAACTCTTCTCTTTATTGCCTATTGCCTCATAAGCAATAGCCATATAATAAGCCACCATGGTATAGCGAAAATGAGGAGTTTTCTGAATATCAAAATACACCTTACCTGCCTCAATTGTCTTCTTATGTTCAAAAATGCCTTCAAACCGATTCACTATGTTGACTGTAAAATTTTCTAGCCATTCTAATTGAGTTTCTGTTCTATATTCTTCACCTTCCATATTCGCATAATAATAAGCTGTTTTCGTTTTCCATTTTAACTCATTTTCCAAATCGCCTAAGCCATCATAAGCAAATGCAATGTAGAAAGAACGGAGAGCTAGTGAAGAATTATTGGTATCCTCTTCCATGCTTTTTGTAGTCTTATCCAATAATTTTTCAATGATCTCCTGATTCATACCGAGTTCACGCATAAAATACAACTCAAAATCAGTTGCTTCTTCATGTATCCATTCTTTTACATAAGAACAGTGAACTAAAATTTGACGGGTATAGTGAAGGCCTTCCGTATTCAAATGCAGCGACCTACATAAGCTAGTCAACCAATGCAAGGTTTCTGACCCTAAGTAAGAAGTATAGAAGTCTTTTGGCTTAGGTAACTCTTCAAATAGATCTAATCCATCTTTTAGAAGTGTGGTCTTATACTTAACATTAGTCTGTGAGGCTTCTAATTGATTAATATAATTGTACAATGAACAAGCATAATAATAAAGATGATCTTTAATAATATCTTTAGGAGGAATTATGCTAAACAACCATTTATATTCCGTGAAGGCACGTGAATAATTACCCATTCTGAAGCAGCAAATAGCTAAAATCTTGGCTGATGAAATGCTATAGCGACTTTTCTGCATATCCAGACTGATGTATTCCACAGCTTCTTCATAACGTTGCAATCGCTGACAGGCTTGAGCCATGGAATAATAAATATAAGTTGCATCTGCATTGAGTTCAAAAGCCTGCTTATAACAATCGTAAGCATGTTGAAATTCACCTACAGCATAAAAGTATTTACCCTTATGATATATACTGAGCCAGCTTTCTGGAAATTCCTCATGAAAAGTCATTATAGCCTCCCTTTTGGAAGCTATTTCATCCCATGTGAGCATATTATCAAGATAATGTTTTTTGATTTTGAACACAATCTCTCTATTGGCTGTAAGTGAAAGTGCATGATCCAATTTCTCAAAATCCTTTTCACCTGAACTACTGTATTTTTCCAGTGCCTCACTAAAAAGCAATAAAGCTTCAAGATCAGGGTATAAAGGAATCTCAGCTTTCAACTCATTAATTTCTTCAAATAAATCTAAGCTTATAAGTTGATTGAGCATGTCCAGATAAAAACCCTTATCTCTAACGACATTGGAATCATTCAGTCGCTTAGCTATATAGTGCCTAAAGGTTGAGGCAGTATAGACAATATAGGCTCCATTAAGTGGATCTGTCTTTTGCAAGTTGCGGAAAATAATCAGTGCCTCATCATATTTTTTTAACTCAAGATAAATCCTGGCCAATAAATAATACACTTTTTCGTAGTTGGGAATAATTTTCAATGTATTGATCAATTGTTCCTGAACTTTAAGCAGATTGGATTCTGCTTTGAAAAAGTACAATGCCCTTATGTACAATAACTCCCTGTCCTCAGGGTAATAGGATAAAGAAGCATTTAAAGTATTTATAAAAATAGATAATGCACCCTCTTGCCGATATTCCACACCAGCACGAAAAACAATATTGAGCATTTTTCTCCATACAAAAGCTGGCTTTTTATCATCAGGAATCTCATTAGCTAATAAGATGTATGCTTCTTTTATCTTGCCTTTTTTAAGGATATCATCTGCTGTAATCAAATGCTTAATAAGTAAATCTTTTTCAGCTAAGGTTAGAGGTTCCTCCTTTAAACACTCGACATAGAGTTCTATATCCGAATGTCCCACTTTAAGAAATGTTTCTATTTTTTTGAATTCGGCTTGTACTTCCAACACCTCTTTCCATTCATTGGAATTGAAATAATTGAGGAAGGGAAAAGCTTTTCTGATCTCGCCCAGCACGTCTGATTTAACTGCAAAGTGATAATTTAAAAACTTAATAATAGGTAAACAAAAGACATTAAGTTCGACTTCACTATGCGTTTTAGCATTGGCTATAGCAGATTTCCAAATTAATTTATTGAAGCGTAAGGCAGGATTTTGATAAATTTCTTTGAATCTTTCTACTAGTTGCTCTGGTGTGGAATATATGCTTTCGGCATCCAAAAACATAATGACTTCATTTTCATCAGAAGAATCCTTTTTTTGTGATGTAAGCTTATCTAATTCCGAAGTAGTGCGATCTACTTTAGTCACTAAAGATTTATAAGTTTCAAGGTATTTAAATACTTGCTCCAAATCTGATTCAAAATTTGCCTCCTTTACACTCTCCCTCAGAGCCTTGAAAATATATTCCTTATTATTGACAGGTGTAATACCTAATCTTTCCCAATCATTAACCATTATTAATATGTTGTTTCTACTTATTAAACCCTTCTACAAAGATATTTTATTATTGGAGGAAGGATCTTAAAAAAACAAATTTGATAAAATCCAACTAAGCCCATATCACTGTTTTTAGTGATTTTTTACTTTAGCCATTTATGGTGCTTGAAATAGTAATGGGTTAAAATATATTTGTTTTTGAATAATTACCTACTGTGATCCATCTGAACTCAATTTACTCCGAATATTAAAATGGTCGCTTTTTGTTAACATTATGCATACAATCACTAACAAAATATTGAAAGAATTTGAGCTCTTACCTTCTTTTTTTGAGGTCATGGCTAATTCTATATTAGATAATAATGAACTTACAAAAGTCTATTCCAAATTTAATTTATATGAAATAGAACCTTTCTATGCAGAACTATCCAATGACGTAATCGACCTTAATCAGGATTTATTTTTAGCTTCAGCGGAAGACTTCGATCATGATAGTGACGATTTATATGAATATTTCATCAACTTTGACTCCCAAAAAACCTATTTTAAGCGTTGGATATTTGGCCCTGAATCGAGATATGAAACCATTTTTGAGTATAAAGAGGAGTACCATAAAAGTACTACCACCTTCATCAATACTAATGGCAGCAAAGCCACAAAACTTTGCTACTTATATTTTAAGGAAGGTGTCCCACACCAATATTTTGAATGCACTGAGTATGGAATTATTGAAAAAACTTATCAAAAAGAAGGTAATCGACTTACAGGTTATAAAATAGAGAGTCCAGATAACGGAAATCGTTTAGTAGATTTCAAATACAATGAAAGTGAGATTGCCAAAATCATTCAAAAAAATCCTTTAGGCCCTGACACTCTATTGTATGAAGCTGGCCTTGATAAGAAAAACAAAGCAGACATTTTAAAGAAACTGGAAAACTTTTTAACGGAACAAATTGCGGATCAAATAGAACAAAATGTAAAAATTAAAGAACCTGTTTACTGTATTTTACTTGAATACAGCATGCAGTTTCCATTCCCTCCTACCGTTGCGTTAGGACTTGTTTCAGAGCTGGAGGATGATTTTGAAAAAGTTGAAATTTGGCAACGCTACAATGCACCTGACATGCATTACTTTTCTGAAGGTGAAAACTTATCCATTGATATTTACACAGAAACAATACAGTCTGCCTATCTATTTTGCGATAATTATACGGAAAACATTCAATGGGACGATGAAGAAGCACATAAGGCCTGGGCTGAAGAAGTATTTGAAATATACCTTAATATCTGTAAACGATTAATGCATTTTAATTTTTCTTCTTCTTTCCCAAAATCACCCCATTTTCTGGTGATGGCCAGAGAGTTTGAACAATGTAATGATGAAAAATTTTACGAGTTGTTATCTGAATACAAAAAAGATATTGGAAAGTAAATTATAATAATGAATTTAAAAAAATGGTGTTAGGCGTATATTGGTATTTCGGGTTTCCTGAAGGGCTCTATTCATATGATTATTTTAAATGGAAGCCAGGCTATGGCGGGCATGCCAATAATCCGGCTCAATTAGAAACAACAGTAAGTTGTCCAAAGCCGGAAGCACTGATATCTTCATTAAAATCACTGATACATGAAATAAATCAGGGATTTATTTACATCTACCAAAATGTCAAACAATTGAAAATAGGTACAGGAAGTTTCAATTTACATGATTTTGATTTTGAACTCATGAAGAAGGTAGAATTGATTTTAAAACAACACCAGGTGCAATTAATTAACGACTTCAGTACTAAGGTTATTCAACCCATTAAATTACATATAAAGAAAGATTATTCACCAGCCTTCCCAAATCTAAAACTGCTTAAACAAGTAAGCTCTCAAATGAAAAAGTATAATGCGGAAACCTCACTTTTGCGTCTGGATATCAACATTCCACTAAAAGAGAAAAATACTTTTTTGAATAAGTTGAAGAAAATTTCCGATGAGGAAAATATCAATGTTTTATTTTATTTAGAAAAAGATGTTGAAGAGAGCGTAAACCTGATGTTGTTTTTTGGTAATGGCAGGCAAGGCCATAATTTTAAAGAAAAGCAAAATGTGGATGCAGAAAATCTGGAAAGCAAAATTATAGCTTTAAGCCATCAATTTGGCATTGATTACCAATTTAAAGGGAGTTGGGATTACTACCCTAAAGGAGATTATAATATTGTAAAAATAGTAGACAAGGAGTTTATTATTTGATAGGTTAATGCTATTTTACTTCAATAATTTTTTGATTTTTGCTTATACAAAGTAAAAGCTATACATGGAGTTTGAAAAACTAGAAGACATACCGATTCATCTGCTAAAATCTGTAATGGAAGAGGATTATCATATCTCTGCACAGAATATTATTCAGTTGGGAGGTTATTCCAATCGTACTTTTCAGATCAAAGAAAACAATGGACAGGAATTTATAGCACGTGTAGCTCATCCTCATAAAACGGAATGGCAGCTTAACAATGAAATCTACGTATTGACCCAACTTCATGAAAATGAATATCATGCTTGCCCGAAAGTGATCGATTCAGTTAAAGGTTCAAATTTTACTTACATAAATTTCAAGACTAAAAAATGCCCGTTACAGGTGTTCGAATATATACCCGGCTTTGTAAAATACAACTGGGAGGAAAGATGCTCGAAAGCTGATTTACAAACTATTTTCACTTATTTGCCTGATTTACATGAAAAAATAGGGCTAATACCTATTAAAAACCACACCAAAGAAACTACAACAATTTCGTCTGATACTTTACTTAGTTCAGCCATTGAAAATCAGCCCATTGGCAACTATCTTGCACAGAAAGAACAATTATTTCTAAAAAAAGCAGACCGACTTACTGAACTTCAAAATGAACTCATAGCGAATTCAGAAAATTCACAATGGATACATGGAGATGTACACTTGGAAAACCTTCTTTTTATGTCTAATAATGAAGTAGCTTTTATTGATTTTGAGAATGTACAGATAGCCCCATTAGAACTGGATATTATTTTCTCGGCATTCAGAATTGCTAAAATTGGCAAGGATGACAAACAATTGAATTACCATAAAGAAGACATCCTTACAGCGATAGAAGCTTATGCCGAACAAAATAAAACTTTTATTTTTTTAGTGGAACAACTTGATGAGAAGGAACATTTGTGGAAAGCATTATTTTGCCTGGATCAGGCTTTGCTCTACCTTACTCAGGCCTACAAAGGCGTGTGGGAATTGGAAGAGGAAATCGGTTTTTTAGCATGTTTTAATGAAGTGTTAGCATATGAAGAATAGGTGTTTATTTTTGATTGAAGCAGCGCAAATTGATTCAGAATCCATACAAAAGCTGTGTAACATAGCCAAAAACTATGAAGAAGCTATTTTTGTGCTTAAAAATGCTGATCAGCTACATGAAAAGAATATAAAGAGCGGGGAACTACTGATATCGCTTCATGACATTCTTAAAACAGCATGCAAAGTACCATTTTACGTTCTGCCATTTGCAAACAAAGGAAATTCTGGGCTCTCATATTGGCTTAAATTGAAACTGCTAACACCCACTTTTACTACACTTTACAGTACGCATGAAGAAGATAGACAGGCAGTTGGTCTATTTCTCAATGGTAAATTTGAACTACTTGAATTTGAGAAAGAAGAAAATACACATTTTATAAATCCTTCACAGAACTCAATAAAACGCGGGCTTTTCATTTCTCGTGCCCAGCCTTTACACAATGGACACGCAGCAATTATTGAGCAAATGGCAGCTGAAAATGAGGAATTTATTGTTTTACTTTCCACAGCAGAACTAAGTCATTTTCCACAAAATCCATTATCAGCTGCGGAGCGACTGGAAATGCTTCACCGCTATCTGCACTTGAAATATCCGAATCAATTTTATTTAGTAGCCCTCCCCCAGAATGCTTTTACACTGGAAAATATGTACGAATTAAAGTATTTACTACCTGATTTTCAATCAGTATATGCTACCAATCCTGCTATTGTAAGTATGAGCAAAAGCATGAATATTGCAGTTAAACCACTGGACAAAAAAGTAAATATCAGTGCTACGGAAATCAGAAATAAAATACTAAAACAAGAATCCTGTAGGGAACTTGTTCCAGAAGCGATTCTAAGTTATTTACAGGAAATCAACTTTTATGAAAGGTTACAGCTGGTCAACCATCAATACGAGCGTTAATTATGTGTGGAATTGGAGGTATATTATATTCAAAGGATTCAGGAACAGCTCTACATGACCGAATTAGGCAAATGGAGCATGCCCAAATACACCGTGGTCCAGATGATCGCCAAACTGTACTGCATCAAAATCATGCTTTTTGTCATCAGAGACTGGCTTTGCTGGATGAAAAAGGTGGAAAACAGCCATTTTACGATCCATCAGGCAGATATTTGATTGTTTATAATGGCGAAATTTACAACTATGAAGCCTTACGTGCAGAATTGTCAAATTCGTATCAATTTGTTTCCCGATCAGATACAGAAGTGGTACTTGCTGCTTATCTATTTTGGGGTGAAGATTGTTTGAACAGATTTATAGGTATGTTTTCTTTCTTGATATGGGATATACATTCACAAACTGCTTTTGCCGCTGTAGATCCATTGAGTGTAAAACCATTTGTGTACTATCAATCAGGAGCTGAATTCATTTTTGCATCGGAAGTAAAAGGAATACTTGCGTGTTTGAATGAAAAGCCGAAAATTAACATTGAAGCATTGACAGAATATGTGGTAGCACCCATGCTTAGTGGAGTCGAAAGTACTATTTATGAAGGTGTTTTCATCCTACGAGGAGGCGAAAAACTCAACATTTCAAAGGAAAAAACAGTCAAATGCAGCTACTACAATTTTACCCAAAGACCAGGAATTTCAACCAGTGAACAACTCATCCGATATCTCATGGAAAATCTGGAAGAGAGCACCAAGATGTCCTTAAAAGCAGATTTTCCTGTGGGTAGTTTCTTCAGCGGAGGACTGGATTCTTCCCTTCTCAGCTCGTTGGCTGTTAAGCTGAGAGTTCCCGGTCACCAGGCTTTTACTGTCAGGTTCCAGAACCATGAGCAAATAAATTTCAATGAAAACAGCATAGTTAATTCCGATGATTTTCCTTATGCCCAAAGGCTGGCGGGGGATTTAAATCTTCCGATGGAGGCTGTTACTATCAGCAAAGAAAATATCCTGAATGGATTATCTGAATTACCGATTATTAACGACAGAATTCCAGCATGGGAGCAGGAATTCTCACAACATTTTCTATCCAAAGCAGCTTCCAAAAATTTCAAAGCTGTGCTGGTAGGCGATGCCGCTGATGAAACCCATTATGGTTATTTCTTCTTGCTCAACCCACAAGTGAATCATAGTCCTTTAGGCTTGCTTCAAAAATTCGGGGCAGAAAAGCGTTGCCGTTTTTTATCTGAAAAAATCCAAAAAGACATAAAGCCACTTGATTTTCTTAATCAAAAATATACCCAAATAGTAGAAAGTAATGGCTTTAGCTTCAATGGCAGCGAACAGGATAAAATTTTAGCTATGAGCTGCCTTATTTATAAGCGTTGGTTGGGTAGATTGCTCCATAACGGAGACATCCATTCCATGAATTTTGGTTTAGAAGCACGGGTTCCTTTTGCGAATCTGAATGTGCTGGAAGTAGAGGGCTACATTGGGCCTGCAATGGGTTTTAAAAATGGAGAAGAGAAGCATTTGCTGAAAATGGCTGCCAAAAACTGGCTTCCCGATTACATAATTAACCGAAAGAAATCAGCTTTGCCGAGAGATCCACGATTAGGCACTCAATATCAGGTAATTCTAAAAAATCTTCTTCAGGAATCGGGTGATTTTATCGAAGATTATCTCAATCTAAAAGCTTTAACTGCATTGTGTGAACAAAAAACCGTTGAAGAAAATGACCGCATGATGCTATTTAATATGATTTGTTTGCTAAAAAGAGTACAATATGATGCAAAACAATAAACGAATTCTTTTTGTGACAATACCTGAAAAAGGACATGTCAATCCTATGATTGGAGTAGCACAGGAATTGCACAATAAAGGCTATGATTTGGCTTTCTATGCGGCTGCAGACATCAGCGAGCAAGTAAAAAAAGCAGGTTTAGACATCCCTATTTACTTTGATGCACATCCTAAAACAGATCCTGAAGCATTTTTAACAAAAGGGCAGGCATTTGCAGAAAAATTGCAGGATAAAAAATGGATGCAACAATGGATCAAAACCTTATTGATAGACGCAGTTCCTAAACAAATTCCTGCATTGGAAAAGGTGGTTAATGAGTTTCAGCCTGCTCTTATTGTTACAGACCCTATGGTGTATGCCGCTGCTTTGGTGGCAGAAAATAAAAATATTCCTTGGGCAGGGATTTCTTCTTCCCTTAATCCTATTACTCCCGAAATTTGGAGTTGCGAACTGACTGAAACGCTCGATTTGTTTCAAAAAGAAAGAGAGGAGCTATTTGCAACGGCCACTAAACCTCAGTTTAAAGTAAGTGATTTGATCTCTCCTTGGCTCAATATTGTTTTTTCCACTGAGGAATATATTCCACGTAATTTGAGCCAAAACGATTTTTCATTCTATGTTGGGGCAACTTTTAATGAGGGAAATAGAGGAGATGAGCAAGGCTTTCCTTTTCACCTTTTGAAACCCAATTGTAAAAAAGTATATATGTCCTTGGGAAGTCAGGTGTATTATCATCCTCAGCTTTTTAAAACAGTGCAGGATGTATTTAAAGGCACCGAAACACAATTGATTTTTGCTGTGAATGAATTAATGAATACCTCTTTTGTGGAAGAATTATTTGATAATGTGATTGCCGTTTCATACGCGCCTCAGTTACAATTACTTCCGCATATTGATTTAATGATCAGCCATGGAGGAGCAAATTCTGTGATGGAATGTATGTCACATGGTAAACCTATCGCTTTGCTGCCAATATGTAACGACCAGTTTTTACAGGCTAAATTTGTAGAAGAAGCGCAAGTGGGAAAAGTACTTGATACAAGCAATCCTGATATTGAAAGCTATAAAAAGCAGCTACTCCCTCTTTTGAATGCTGATACATTGGAAGTCAAAAATGCGAAGAAGGTAGGAAAATCATTTGATAGCCATGAAGGCCCAAAAGAAGCGGCCGATTTGATAGCTGAATTATTTGAAAAAAGAAAACCACTGAAACCAAAGAAATCCCTTGAAAAATAAATATCTCATTATATCGCCTCATCTAGATGATGCCGTTTTAAGCTGTGGTGCTTCCATGGCGCAATGGCAGGAAAAAGGTGCTGACGTAATTGTGGCAAGTGTTTTCAGTTCCTGTGCTGATAGTAGATTGGAGCTGAAGGAGATTTATGAGACGAGAAAAAAGCAGGATATTGAAGCCCTAACATTCCTAGGAGCAAAAGCTATACATCTTGGTTTTACTGATGCGCCCTTTCGTAGCAGCAGAAGCTACTATAATTTCTCAACCATTTTGTTTCACCATGAAGATGAAGAAAGAATATTAGAGCAGTCAATAGCCACGGAAATTTCAAAAATCATTAAGGAATATACTCCTGACTCAATCCTTTTCCCCCTAGGAGTAGGTGGCCATATTGACCATCATTTAGTTTACAGAAGCAGTTTTAAACTAGATTACCCTACTGAAAAAATTCAATTTTACGAGGATCTTCCTTATGCACTAGTACCTGGCTGGACTGAAGTTAGGTTACATAAAATGGATTATAAACATGAATTAAGACCATTTTCTGATTTCCAAGGACACCTATTGGACCTTAAACTGCCTTTTTTACATAATTACACCATGGATGAAGACGATAAAAAAGCTAGCAACCTTCAATATCAAAAGGAAATAAAGTATTTAACAACAGTAAAAAAAAATACTAAAGGCAGGCTTATTCTGGATAAAATATACTTAAGTAAGCATTTTTTTGAGAAGAAATGTGAAGCTATTCTTCACTACAAAACAGAGTGGCCAATACTATTTGGAGAGTCTGAAAATATCAAAAAAGTACTTCATCCAAATACAGAAAAGCATTACACAGAATCATTCTGGAAGAAAAAATAACATTATGGAATTTATAACACAATCAACCAACACTTTAAATAAAAATTCAGTCAAATTACTGAGACAAACTGCTAAGACTGACCAAGAATTTGTGGATGCCTGGATCAGTGAAACAGATGACATTCAAAGTATAAATTTGAATGGAGTCGATCTGAAAATTTCACCTAACGGAATTTTTGGTGAGGTGGAGATACCTTCTGAAAGCAATATAGAAGAAGCCACTTCCCGATTATATGCATCTATTTTTGCTGCTTTGAGTCATTACCCTGATTATCAGCTGCTCCGTGTCTGGAATTATGTACCGAAAATATTAGAAGCATCCGAATTACAGGGCTTCAAAAATAACTATGAGGCCTTTAACAGTGGCAGGTTCAAAGCTTTTCAGGCCAGCTACGGAAAGGAGTTTTCTGATTCCATGATGCCATCAGCAAGTGCTGTCGGTTCCTCTTCAAAAATCCTCAGGATAGAATTCCTAGCAGTGAAAACAAATGTTACTTTCTTAGAAAATAAAGAGCAAACAGCAGCTAAAAACTATTCCAATAAATATGGCCAGCTTCCCCCACTTTTTAGTCGTGGAGCTATCTACAAAAATTTGAATCAAACTCTTTTAATTTCATCAGGAACTGCTAGTGTAGTGGGAGAAGATTCTGTGCATTCCGACCTTTACGACCAGGTGAATCAAAGCATTCTGAATCTTCGGATTTTAGGGAGCCAGTTTAATTTAAAGCGATATGACATCGATTATGGTTTTGCATTAGAAGATGCGGTTTTGCTCCGTACTTACTATAAAAACAAAGAAGATGAGGTGTTTTTACGAAAGTACTTAAAGAAATTGGTTTCTCCAGACTGTAAACTCTCTTTTATGCAGGCTGACATTTGCCGGGATGAACTTTTGGTGGAGATTGAAGCAGTATTTGTGAAAAAAGGAGAATTTGAGCAGAATGGAAAGGAGAAATATTTCCTGAATGATGCAGGCAAAATCCGCACTGAATCATTTGAACTGCATATTGCCGAACATTGCAATCTTCGGTGCAGGGACTGCTGCAATATTTCTCCACTCAATCCGCAAAAGTTTATGTCGGTAGCCGAAATCGAGGATATCTGCAAATTCTTAAAAGACAGCATCCAGCCCGATCTGTTCAAAATAGCAGGAGGAGAGCCTACCCTTCATCCTGAAATTGACGAGATTATCAGGATTATAAAGCAATATGAGATAGCCCCTCAAATAAGAGTGGTTTCTAATGGACTACTGGTTCATAGGATGTCGGAATACTTTTGGCATGAAATAGATCAACTCACCATTTCCAATTACAAAAGCGCCCCTGTGAAGCAAAGAAGTCTGGATTTGATAAAAGAGAAAGCCAAACAATACGGTTTTGTAACCAATATTAAATATGTAGAGCAGTTCAATGAGATTTTCCTAAAGGAACCTTTTACCGATCAAAAAGAGATTCAGCGCATTTATGACGACTGCTGGATGCGTCACAGATGCCATATTATCCGAAATGGCCGTTTCTACAAATGCACTCGTGCAGCCTATATGGATGATTATTTGTGTATCCTTAAAATTGATTCAAAATTGGGAGATACCACTTATTCGGAAGCAGATGGTATTGACATTAAACAGCCTGATTTTAAAGAAAAAGCATTGTTTTATCTTAACAATAAAAAGCCTTTAGCCTCTTGTCGTTACTGTTTGGGTGTTTCCGGAAGTTTAAGAGATAATGTACAATTGAGCAAAAAGGAAATTAGGGAGATGGTGGAGTGAGGCTTAATAAACAGAACTTGAAGTACACAAAATATTTCAAGTTCTGTTTAATTTGTTCTTTCTACCTCAAATCCTCATAATAACTTCATATACAGCAATAAATTAATTTAATAATCACTCCATAACTTATCCATAGGAATTTCAAATAGTTATGACATAACTACCTATTCAAGGAAAGCAATTATCACTACTTCTATTTCTTTAAAACAATAAAGCCTTGCTTTGGCTTTTCTTTAGAATCTAACTGGATGGTGTAGAAATAAGTACCTTCCGGTAATTCACCTGCTCCTATTTGGTTGTTTCTGTTAGCGTTGCCGTCAAAGCTGCGCGAAGTATTATTATAGCTTTTCATTGCAAAGACAATATTGCCCCATCTGTTTTTGATAATCACCTCGTTATCAGGATAATTTTCGATCCCTCCTATCACCCATGTATCGTTAATTCCATCATAATCAGGTGAAAAACCCTTTGGGATAATTACTTTTTCCACTTCAATAGTTATTTCGTCCTCTGCAACACAGCCAGCCATGCTGGTAAATGTTACAGTATAAGTAGTGGTTTCTTCTGGTGAGGCTATAGGATCAGGAATTTCAGAATTACTTAACCCCTTTGACGGTGACCAGCTAAATGTGCCTTTTGTTGAAGTAAAAACATCCAACTGATGGCTTTCACCTATTGAAATTCTTGTATCTGTACCCGCATCTACCTCCGGGAATAGACTTTCTGGAACTTTTAGATTAAAATCACAAGTGCTTTGACTTCCGTTACTATCTTCCACTATAACAGTAGCCACGGTATTTTCAAGTATCATTGTTCCTGCTTCGGGGATTTGAGTTATACTGCTAATTTCAGAACATACACTTTCAGCTTCTATTAATTCGGTAAAATCTGGCACCATAACTTCGCAATTTTCACTAGACTGAAGGTCCTGATCAGGAAGGCAAGTAAAAACTGGTGCATCTCCTGCATTTATCTGTAAAATAATAGAACATTCCGAGCTATTTCCTGATGCATCTGTTGCTGATATGGTGATTTTGGTTTCTTGGGTGAGTTCAGTACCTGCTTCAGGAGATTGCGTTAATACTGGATTTTCATCCTGGTTATCTGATACTGTTATATCATCCAGAAAATTCGGTACCTCCTTAACCGTGCATTCTACTTCCTGATCAGACAGACAAGTAATTTCAGGAGCTTCGAAATCCGTTCTTTCGATTACTTCAAAAGTACAACTTTTAGTGTTGCCACTTTCATCTGTAGCGGTTAAGGTCACGGTAATATCGGTAGTAAATTCTGTTCCGATTGCCGGTGATTGTGTGATTACGGGGTCTGAGTCACAATCATCAGTAACAGAAGCCATAGCAATATAATCTGGTAGGTTTTCGCCTGGGATCAAACTTTGCTCTTCAGGGCAATTGATGGATGGAGCTGCGGTGTCTTCTTCCCTACTCACAGTAAAACTACAACTGCTGGAATTGCCGGCTTCGTCCTCAGCTGTCATGCTGATGGTCATTCCATCTGTAAAAACCGTGCCCTCTGCAGGCGATTGTGTAATAGTTGGATCGACATCTCTGTCGTCAGTAGGCGTGACCAAAGCAGTAAAATCAGGTACTTCTGTGGCATCACAAGCAACTATTTGATCATTAAGGCAAGTGATTTCAGGTGCCTCAGTATCCGGTATTTCAGTCACCTCAAAAGTACAACTTTTTGTATTGCCACTTTCATCTGTAGCGGTTAAGGTCACGGTAATATCAGTAGTAAACTCTGTTCCGATTGCTGGTGATTGTGTGATCACTGGGTTTGGATCACAATCATCTGAAACGGAAGCCAAAGCAGTATAATCTGGTAAGTTTTCACCGGGAATCAAACTTTGCTCTTCAGGGCAACTGATGGATGGAGCTTGATTGTCTTCTTCCCTACTCACAGTAAAAGTACAACTACTAGTATTACCAGCTTCGTCTTCAGCTGTCATGTTGATGGTTATGCCATCTGTAAAAACCGTGCCCTCTGCTGGCGATTGTGTGACAGTTGGGTCGACATCTCTGTTGTCAGTAGCCGTGACCAAAGCAGTAAAATCAGGTACTTCTGTGGCATCACAAGCAACAATCTGATCAGTAGGACAAGTGATTTCAGGGGCCTCAGTATCCGGTATTTCGGTCACCTCAAAAGTACAACTTTTTGTATTGCCACTTTCATCTGTAGCGGTTAAGGTCACGGTAATATCAGTAGTAAACTCTGTTCCGATTGCTGGTGATTGTGTGATCACTGGGTCTGGGTCACAATCATCTGAAGCAGAAGTCATATCAGTATAATCTGGTAGGTTTTCGCCTGGGATCAAACTTTGCTCTTCAGGGCAACTGATGGATGGAGCTTCAGTATCTTCTTCACTTCTTACAGTAAAAGTACAACTGCTGGAATTGCCGGCTTCGTCCTCAGCTGTAATGCTGATGGTCATGCCATCTGTAAAAACCGTGCCCTCTGCAGGCGATTGTGTAATAGTTGGGTCGGCATCCCTGTCATCAGTAACTGTTATTAAATTAGTATAATCAGGTACTTCTGTGGCATCACAAGCAACAATCTGATCAGTAGGACAAGTGATTTCAGGAGCCTCAGTATCCGGTATTTCGGTCACCTCAAAAGTACAGCTTTTAGTATTGCCACTTTCATCTGTAGCGGTTAAGGTCACGGTAATATCAGTGGTAAACTCTGTTCCGATTGCCGGTGATTGTGTGATTACGGGGTCTGGATCACAATCATCTGTAGCGGAAGCCATAGCAGTATAATCTGATAGGTTTTCGCCCGGGATCAAACTTTGTTCTTCAGGGCAACTGATGGATGGAGCTGCGGTGTCTTCTTCCCTACTCACAGTAAAAGTACAACTGCTGGAATTGCCGGCTTCGTCCTCAGCTGTCATGCTGATGGTCATGCCATCTGTAAAGGTCGTACCCTCTGCAGGAGATTGCGTAACAGTTGGGTCAGCATCCCTATCATCAGTAACGGTTATTAAATCAGTATAATCAGGTACTTCTGTGGCATCGCAAGCAACAATCTGATCAGTAGGGCAAGTGATTTCAGGAGCTTCAGTATCCAGTATTTCAGTCACCTCAAAAGTACAGCTTTCCGTCTGATAGGAGTCATCAGTAGCAGTAATGGTTACTGTTAAATCACTGGTAAAGGTGGTGCCAGCTGCAGGACTTTGTGTGACTTCCGGTGCATCATCACAATCATCTGTAATCGTTATTAAATTTGTATAATCGGGAAGGGCTTCTCCTGCTTCCAGGATTTGGTTTTCCATACACTCGATGACCGGTGGTTCGGTATCCATTTCAAAATCGAATCCAAAAAAAACATAAGCCGCACCACTATGACTATCCTCGAAAGAAGCATATGATGAAGGCGCGCCTACGAGCAGGTCTGATATTCCGTCACCATTATAATCAAAATTGCCATCAAGTGAGTATCCAAATTCCTTTTCTTCTCCGTCATTTTCAATATGAAAAGCTGATTCATCATCTAGAAAATGAAAATTATCAAATCCTCTTTCACGTCCTAAATAAACATAAACTCCATCAAAAGTATCTCCAATAACTAAATCAGAAATACCATCATTATTAAAATCACCAGCTGCCATACTAGACCCAACATTAGAAGTTAAAATAAATCCTTTTGTTCCGTTTAGAGTTGATATATCAAATACTGGTTCAAAATTCCGATCATCACCAAAAAGTATATAATAATCATCATCAAAAGAACCAGTAAGGGTAACTACCACATCGTCAATCCCATCATTATTAAAATCACCCAAAGCAGATGAAGACCTACCCTTGGAAGTCATAAAACCCTTTTCTCCATCAAAATCACTTACGCTATAGGTAGTATTGAAAGGCTGATCAGAACCAAAAAATATAAAAGAATTCCCCGAAGAGGAGCCAGCACGCCCTCCGCTTTCAGATAATAAAATATCATCAATACCATCATCATTGAAATCGCCAGCACTACCTGAGCTGATTCCAAAATAATAATCTTCTGTATCGCCTAAAATATTAAACCCATTAGTTCCGTTTAGATTACTTAATTCGAAAACAGCAGGAAAATTAGAATTTCTGCCAAACACTACAAATACTCTACCGGCATTATCCTCACTACCTACCTCTGCGTAAGGTGCTCCAATAATCAGATCATCAATATTATCTCCATTCACATCACCTGCAAAACCTACTATGAGCCCTGTTAAATCACCACCATTTACTCCGCTCATCATAAAACCATTGGCTCCATTTATATCATCTAAACTTAGCTCAGCTGAAAAACCCGAACTCTTACCATAAATCACATGGACAGTACCTGCATTATGATCCTCTGATTCTCCTGTAGGATTACCATAAATAGAACTGATCATAAAATCATCAATACCATCGTTATTAATATCACCTGCATAACCAATTTCTCTTCCCGACCAAGTGCTAGTACCTTGAATAACAAATCCATTATCACCATTCAGGCTGCTTACATTGATGGAAGGATTTATATCCGTAGAGGTTCCAAATACTGCGTAAACTTCGCCAAATTCATTACCCGCATCTTGATCAGCTTTATGTGCAGAAACAATCACATCATCAAAACCATCACCATTGATATCGCCTACAGCATTCACGTCAAAACCCGTAGTATTCCCAGGGCTATTTCCTTTAATTTCAAATCCATTATTTCCATCCAAATCTGAAACAAGTAAACCTGATTCAATACATTGGCCTATTGCGAATTCAGTACAGCCAATTAACAGCAATATCAAAATAGTTTGGTGGTAAATCTTATTCATGTGTATATGTTTATTTTAAAACTGCCACAACTTGTCCCGTATTTATCAGGATGAAATCTTTGATTAAAAATTCCTGCCTGCCAGCAGACAGGCATCTTCCGTTGGTGTAAAATTCGAATATGAATTTTCAATGTCGATTTCATATTGTTTAATCAACAAATCTACCAACCCTCTCTTTCGAAAAAACCACCACAAAAGAGTATGCTGAGAAATCATTAAAAATGGTGAGTTCTATACACTTTTACTTAAGCGGACAATAAAAAAGCCTCCTCCCATTATATGAGAGAAGGCTCTTGACTTCCAAACAATCAAACTTAAGGCTTACTCCTTATCGTCTTCATAAAGATTTCCTGAAAGATCTTCCTTAGACCTGATTTTTTGGCTGTATTTACCTCTCATTAGCTTCTCTTTCGCGAACATTTTCGCCATAGCCGGTGCGCTTTTCTTAAACGTCATCGTATTGTTAATGGAAATTGAAGTAGCAAAACTTTCCACGTCATGGTCTGCACCAATGTATGTAAAAGTCCAATTATTTTGTTTCAGCTCATCAATCATTTTCTTTACCTCCTGTCCTGTATGTTCTCTTGAAGCGTTTTCTAAACCATCAGTAAGGATTGTGACTAATACATTGCATTCCATATGTTTATCTACTATTTGTCTTAGCTTATTAAAGCTGAAACCTATAGCATCGTATAAAGGAGTAGAGGCATTGGGTTTATATTTATCTTTATCAATAAGTTCTAGTTTTTCTACAGGCTCATTAAAATGTAGCTTTTTAATTCCTAAACCATTGAATGTAACCAAGGAGATAAAATGCTCCTGATCCTGATATTCTTTTGCTATTCCCTTTACAGTTTGAACAATTTCATTAAATCCATCAATAATGGTGTCTTTAATTGATCCCATTGATCCGCTTTCGTCCAAAATAATAAGATTGTGTACTTGGTGTTTTGTAACCATAATTGTGTTTTTTAAGGTGAGAAAAGAAATAAGAATACAAAGTTAAGCCTGCTTAAGATGAGAAAACACACCGAAATAAGTGATATAGAAAAATCATTAAAATAGGTGAGTTTATAAAAGTAAATCCAAAAAATTCAGCATGTAATTCTTAATCTCCAAATTGGATATTCTTTAGCTTGGCAATCATCCATAAGATAAACCAGGAATGAACATAACTACAAAGTATTATCACTGCAATTTGTTTCCACCCCCATTCTCTTTCAGTAATTAATACAAATAAAATACACATTATGATAGAGATAAGGATTGGAAAACTATAGTGAATTGGGAATTGCAATGTCTGCAGGAAATAATAAAATGGAAGTACAATGATTAAATAAATCGGCAGCCCGAAAACTGAAAACATGGCGGAGATACTAAGGGCTCCTTTAAAATCCAGTGTTTTACTCATGAAGTAAACCTCATACAAATGGAATAACGATATCATCAGAAATGGAACCAGCACCACCCCTACTAAAAAAGCGGCTACAACCTGCCACTCACATAACTTGAAAGCTATTAATATTGGGATCAGGAAAAAGAGAATTGGTAATATAAAATCCATTATCCTAGCTTTCTTTTTAATTTTTAACCGCTTAAAATCTGACATATAAATTAACTATCCATCAATTTAAATCCACACATGAAGTAATCACACCACCTTTTGTCAAAAATATCAGAAACACTCACAACTCTTCAAATCAAGATATTATCCTAAATTAATCTTCTTCAATAGTTAAACCTTTGATATCTCCTCCCAAATTAATCACAGTATGAATCTTAGGCATTTTTGGGTCAGCCATATCTAAAATAACTATTGGAAATTTTCTGTCATACGTCCATGCATAGCAAATAGCAAAATTATCAGACGCATTTATCCTTGATAAATTAAGAGTATCCTCTGCGCTTGATAAACAAAAAGCATATTGAATTTCACTCAATTTGGTATCTGCGATTGTGATAACATACCTATTGATAGCCAAAGCATAGTGTCCTGTATTAGCTTGAATTTTTTTTGAGAAAGTATATGATTCTTTGTATTTCAAATCAATAAATTCACTGGGATCATTCACGACATAGGGTGTACTTTCATTAAAATCGATAAGAAAAGATTGGTTTGAATCGAGTGTTCCTATAATGTAGTCACCTGCTTTTATTAATTTTTTTGGCGATTTATTCAAACTAACAAAATTAGTCACATGACGATTTTCGGGCACCAATATTCCACCTTCTGAAATCTGATCATTGATCCTAAACCATCTTATTACATTTTCATCCTGAAAAAGGTACAAAATAGAATCAATAATAAAAATTGATGAAAACCAGGGTTTTCGATTTGTAGGCTTTATAGTAATACCTACTCGTTCTATTTCATTCAACTTTAAATCAAGTACATAAAAGCCTTCTTCCAGTGGATTGCATGCAAATATTTTTTGGTCATAAATCGCAAAACCACCTGTGTTTTGACGTTTACCAACTACGGATATCTCGTTTTCTCCAATCTCCAGCTTCCATAAAGTAATTCCCGTTTTCTTAGCCGCAAGCATATTTATTGCTAAAACTTCCTCATTTTCTTCATCATCTTTTACTTCTATAGGAAAAGGCTTTGTTAAAACATAGAGATGAGACCCATGAATGGAAATCTGGACAGCTTCTGCTTCCAGCTTATTTGACAGAAACTTGTTTTTAGTCAGGTACACTACCGAAATGGTTCCGTCATACAAAGCAATAACAGCTTTTTCATTGTCAACCACTTCTACTACCGGTTGACTGTTTGAAGTTGATCTAATTTGTTTCATGTATATATAATTGCTTTTTCAATAGTCACTTGGCATGTCTTGCTTCCATCATCAGCTTCCATACTTTGGGTTTTAAATATTCATCCTCGGTTGGCATGCTCTGGTTTATGACAATTTAATATCTCTTGATAGAAGTTTAATAATTCAACCATAAAATTATAGGCTTAACATTTCGCTTCAATCCTACTTAATGGCTAAAATTAAAAATCACTATAAATGAGGAGGTAATCCCTAGCTTAATAAAATACTTTTGATAAATGATATGATCATTCAAAAACGAAACTGAAATCATGTTTAAAAACCTGAAATCCAATTTGGTTAAACCCTATTTAATTTTACTCCTTATGAGCACTATGGCATCCTACTCCCAAGATTATTTCTACGCTTATCCTACTTATAATGAAGCAGGTAATTTAGATGGGCTACAGCAATATTTTCATAACAAAAAAATATGGTATGAGCACCTTTATAAGGACGGGATTATTCAAGAAGCTACTGATTATTTAATAAAGGTAGAGGGTAAACAGCCATTGAAAGGCTATTTTAAAGATGGAAAACCCTATGATGGTTATTTTGTACATTCTGAAAATGATTTAGAACTTAATATTGTAGACCATTATGAGAATGGAACGCAGGTTGCCCAATATTCGAAACCAATTAGTTTTGAAGAAGGTTACAGTGGAAATACTGATTATAATGCAACTACTCTAAAAACTGATTACAAAAATGGGAAGGTTTGGAATGGTGTGCAATACCAATATTACAAATTAGAAGATCACGCTTTCCTTTTAGCAATTGAAAATTATAAAAAGGGTGAATTATTAGATATTGAATTAATGCTTGGTGCCATCCATTATGCAGAAGTATTGAATCTTACTTTTAATGAGGATGGATATACCCTAAAAAGTAATGAAAGATTTGAAAGCAAAGCTGGCAATGTAAGGGTTGCTTTTACTGATGTAGATGCTGGTAAAGTTTCATTCTCTTCTAATTCAGGATTTGAGTTCTACCAAGCCTCAATTGAAAAGAATTTTCAAAAGATGGATGGTCAAGTTACTTATTATAAAGATGGAAACTCATACAGCTATCAGCATTCTAGCCACTTCAAAATAAGTGAAGAAGTAGATGATGATGAAAGACAAAACGGAAGCATTATTTATTCAATTTTTGAAGCACTGATGGAAAGGACACCAAAAATAAGCAAAAATAATAAAAATAATTATGTGTTACTTTTTAAGGAGCAGCCAAGCGAGTTTAGCACAAAATTATTTTTAGATGAAGATGGAGCGCCTGAATTAGGAACGCTTGTTACTGCAGGTAATTCACCTCATACCTTTAGTTATTTCAAATATAAAAAAGGGAAACTCACTGAATCTAAAGAAAATTTACCCATGGAAGAATTTGAAGAACTTGCTCGATTCAATGTAGATGATTTTGTATTAGATTAAGGTTCATCTTCTGGAGAAACCACATCCCCATTCCTGAATAATAAATCTCCAGCTCTGGCATTTGCACCAGTGGCTGGGTCATGTTCCAATACAAAATTATCAGGATTTACTCCTGACAATACTTTTACATGGCCTCTGTGATAGCTATAATGATAAACATGTTTATCATCCACAGCATAATATTCTCCAACTGGCTTAAATGTAGCTGGATCAGCTCCAGGAAAAATCTCTAAAGGATTGGATGAATTATAGAAAATTGCATATACATGATGATTATCCTTGCCAAAAAACTTTTCATCAAAATGTATCAATTCAAAGCTATCAAGATCCCTAATATTATTTGCCTCATAATGTCTTACAAAAACAGCATGATTGTCTCGACCAATATAACTTTCTAATGCCTTAAAAGAGTTAGGGTCAGCATTATCAACAATATATTGATCAAAATACACATGATTTTTATCCTTTGCATAGTTATGCCCTATCCATTCAAAAGTTTCTCCATCTGAATCTTTTATTCGTTCCCATTGAGAATATGCACTATTTTTATCTTTCCAATAGATTCCATTACTACCTTCTACAGCACCGAAACTAGGAGCATCCGCATTTTTAATAATAGTAAAATCAGCATAAACACGATAAGCATCCTTACTGTAAAAGTGGGTTCCTTCCAGACTAGTAAAAGTTTGAGGATCAGCTTCTTTTAAAGGTATTCCATTTTTATAAACCTTATCAGTTGTTATGTGATAGCCTTCATTGGGTATATTACTATAAAGGTTAGATAACATTCTGGGTAAGCCATATAATTGAATAATAATTACTGCCGCTATTGAAAAACCAACACCCCATGCCAGGGGTTCAGTTCCATAAAATTTAAACCCAAAAAGTTTTATTAAAAGGAATATTAAGGCAGGATAAATGAAAAATAATATAGTAATGATAATTGAAGATTTATCATTACTAAACCCCCTGGCCGCAATCATCATCGGAGACATGATAACAATTGCAGGCCATGGGAATAGTAAAATAGTTGCAACAATATTTACAGCATAATTCATTGTACTAATCCTTGAGGCTTTTAAAACCTAAAATTATACATTTTTTAAAATTCACAGAGAAACTAACTTACCTAAACAAAAATAAATCCTATGAATTGCAATGAAGTTATACTGAAAATAAACATTACAATTACAATTGGCTTTCCACATAAGATACAATTTGTGAATCTGTATAAGCTCCAAATGAGCTTCCAGCAAGCTGTAATTTAAAGGATAAAACATTATCTGATAATTCCATTTTCAATTCTTCAGGATTATCAGTATTCGTAAGTTTAATAGTGTTTAGTTTCTCTTGCAATGCCTCCTTACCTAAATCATCAGCACAAATCTTCTTTAAAAATGAACTAATGTCGTCAAATACAATATCCAATCTGCTAAGTGGATAACTGTCATAAGCCGTAAAAGTATCCCAATCGATATCTACTTTAATATCAGATCCGGTAATCTCTTTTACTTTTGCTTCAAACTCAGGTAATTTTTCAGCTTGAATTTCCTTGGCTAAACGTTTTTCTTGTAATCCCATTTTAAAATTATGTTTGGTTTGTAATACTTTATTTAAAACAAAGCTATCATCTATAAGCTCACTAGGAATCACTAAAAAGATGCATTAAAAAAAATCACTATAAATAGTGAGTAATTAAAAGCACAAAAATAAATTAGACAAAATCATAAAGTGGGAATCAATGCACAATAATTTCTGAAATTAGAACTATGCAATTTTATGCAAAAAAAAAATTACGAACCGCAGCAGGTTCAAAACCCTCCACAATTCGTAATTCCAAAATTTCTAATTATTAATTTTTAATTATTCATTATCATAACCCTCAGGTCGTTTCCATCTCACAGGAGCTTCCGGCTCTGGCTTCATTTCGAATTCTTCAGTCTCCAGTAACTTCAATGCTTCTTCCACAGCTTTTTCCAATTGAGCATCTCTGCCTTGTAAAGCCATTTTAGGATCATCTATTACTTCCACATCAGGTGCAATACCTTCTCCTTCAACTGCCCATTCGCCATCGGTATCGTAAAAACCTCCTCTAGGTGCTACCATTCGTCCTCCATCTATAAATCTAGGCGTATCCCAGGTTCCGACCAAACCACCCCAAGTTCGAGTTCCAACTAATGGCCCTATTTCCTTTTTCTGGAACATATAAGGTAATAAATCACCACCTGAACCCGCTCTTTCATTGATAATCATCACTTTTGGCCCCCAAATTCCTGCAATAGGTGACGTCCATGGGCGATTATCTCCGGCTTTACTGTTAAAATAACCGATTGGCTCACGAGTCATAATATCAATCATATAATCAGCTGCAGAACCACCGCCATTATTTCTTTCATCCAATACCACTCCTTTTTTATCTTGCTGAGAAAAATAGTATCTGTTGAAGCTGGTAAAACCTGGGTTACTAGTGTTAGGTATATATACATAAGCCAATTTTCCATCCGACATTTCATCTACTTTTCTTCGGTTTCCTTCTACCCAATCGATATATCTTAGGCGATATTCATTGCTGACTGGCTTTACATAAACTCTTTCTGCTCCTGATTTTGAAGCAGTGCTATTGACCAATAGTGAAACTGTTCTTCCTGCAGTTTGAGCAAAATGCTCGTAGATATTTTCATTGGCAGTGATGTTTTGACCATTCACTTCCAAAATATAATCTCCTTCTTTTACCTTCTGCCCTGTTAACCCTAAGGGTGAATCAATATCAGGATTCCATTGTTCCCCATCGTAAATTTTACTGATTTTATAATAACCGTTTTCGGTTTCAAAATCAGCACCCAGCAAACCAACAGGCACTGTTTCAACATCTGGCATATCTCCACCTGAAACATAGGAATGGCCGATGGCTACTTCACCGCTTAATATATCCACTAAATAGTTTAAGTCAGTTCTGTGGTGTACATGCTCCACCCAAGGCTGGTACCAGCTATAGACTTTGTCCCAAGGAGCACCGTGTACATTATCTACATAAAGAAAATCTCGCATAAACCGCCAGCCCTCTTTGAAGATTTGTGCATATTCTGCCTTAGGTACTATATTCATTTTGGCTGAAACTGAAATTTTATCTTCAGGCTTCACTTTTCCTTTCGTTTCGCTAATATTCCAATTCCCTCCTTTTTGGAAAAGCGTATGATTTCCATTTTTGGAAAGTGACCATTTGACTTACACTCTCTTCAAAGTCTTCAGCCTTTTCCTTTTTCACATCATAAGTATGTACTTTTAATCCTTCCTTATTAGGAATAGATTCAGCAATGAAAATATTATGTTCCCTTCCACTTTTTATGAATTGATAATTTCGAGCTGGCAATTTCAAGGAAACCACTCGATCTTGGATATTACTAAAATCAATTTTTACGGCTTTCGCATCTTCTTTATCTTCCTTTTTGTCTTTTTTATCCTTGCCGTTTTCATCTTCCTTTTTTTCCTTTTCCTCTTCATCACTTTTGGGTAAATTAGGAGCCTTTCCATCAGCGCTAAGCACTACTGCATAAAGACTTCTGCTGATGGATGGATCATAAGAACTCATATCCAACCAACCAGAATTTAAGCCATAATCTGTACTTGCCAAGAAGTACAAATAATCACCAGATTGATCCCACTGTGGTGAAGTGGCATCCGCCAAAGGATCGGAAACTTGATGAGTTTGTCCAGTTTGCGTATCATAAATATAAACAGCTTTGAAATGGCTATTTTGCTGCTTTTCATAAGTAATGTAGCGACTGTCAGGTGACCAATTTGGATTTAGGGTTCGGTTTGGATGTGCATAACCATCGGTATCCACTTTTTTAATTTGTCCATTTTCTAAATTGATATACCAAATATTATAATCCGTATCGGTATAGGTAATCATATTTCCATCTGGAGACCAATCAGGTGTAAAATAGAAAGTAGGATTTTCCAAGGCATAGGATTTTTGTTTTTCACCATATTGATTGGCTACTACCAATTGATATTCACCACTTACATCTGAAAACCAAGCAATTTTATCTCCTTTAGGCGACCAAATAGGATATCGATCTGCCACACCACTACTCTTCGTAATGTTTCTCCAGCTTCCCTCCTCCTTAGGGAAAGTAAAAATATCACCTCTGTGTTCAAAAATGGCTCTTTTACCATTTGGTGAAAGATTTGGATTGCTCACATTTCCAGCTGTCACATCCTCCCACCTTTCTCTACTGAAATTCAAATCTCCTGAAACATTGATTTCCAATTGCTTACTTGATTTATCACTGGCATTTAATATATGCAAATATCCACCTTGTTCGTAGGCGATTTGTTCACCGAATGCATCCAGGCTTTTTACATCAAATTTTTTATGAAAGGTAATTTGTTCCTCTTCTTGTGTTTCTATATCATAGCTCCAAATATTGCTTACATAATCTCTTTCGGATAAATAATAAACCTTCGGTCCTATCCAAACTGGGTCAAGATGTCTTTCCTTATCTAATTGAGGGGTTCTGGTCAATTCTTGATTTTGCAAGTTCAAAATCCAGATTGGCATGGCTTGTCCGCCACGGTAATTTCTCCACTCAGGATCCCAAGAGGTGATGGGCGTATATGCTAAATAACTTCCATCAGGAGAAACCTCCCCATAAGAAGCTCTAATATCTACCAATGGTTGAGGAAAACTCCCCTCCGAGGAAACAGTATAGAGCTGAGAAGTTTTGGTAGGATGTGCTTTTCTGCCTGTTCGGAATAAAACCTCCCCTTCAGGAGTCCAGCCTTGCACAAAGTCACCGCCTGGATGATAGGTTAACCTTTTAGGTGTCCCTCCTTCTGCAGGAATTATGTAAACATCAATATTACCATCATACTGAGCTGTAAAAGCTATCCATTTTCCATCATCAGAAAAATGAGGAGCGGATTCATAACCCTCTCCGGTTGTTAATCGAACGGCATCACCACCTGAAAGAGGTGCTTTCCATAAATCATTGGCATAAACGAATACCACATGCTCAGCCGATAAAGTAGGCTGCCGTAAAAGCATAGTACCCTGGCTAAAAGCTTCTAGGGAAACAAAAGCCATCAATAAGAATAAATATATTTTCTTCATAGAAACTGATTTTTTTGATTTGAAAAGTAAGCTAAGAAATTTGAATGAAATATGGTAGAAGAATTATATGAGTGAGGCAGGAGATGATTTGTTGATGTGCTGATTTTTTGATGTGCTGATGTGCTAGTAAGCGGACAGTTTGTGCTTGTTCCGAATTGTCAGTTTTGTATATTTCATTAAAAAAATACTTTAGTTTATATTTGACTGAAAACTAAAGACCAAAATGAAAACCTTAATTGTGGGTGCTAGTGGTGCTACAGGAAAACTTTTAGTGGAGGAATTATTATCTGCAAGAAAAGAAGTTAAGATAATTGTTCGACCTACAGCAAATATTCCTGATACTTGGCTTTATAATGAGCAACTTCATATAATCCGTGGCAATATCTCAGAAATGAATCTTGAGGAGATGACTGAAATTGTTACTGATTGTGATGGGTTCGCTTCTTGCTTAGGACATAATTTGACACTTAAAGGAATGTTCGGACACCCACGCAGACTGGTAACGGAGGCAGTTCAACTTATCAGTAAAGCCATTTCAAAAAACAATCCTGCAAAAGCTGTAAAATTTGTTTTGATGAATACGGTAGGAAATCAAAATAGAGATATCAATGAGCATGTTTCCACCGCTCAAAAAATTGTGATTGCTGTAATTCGAACTCTTCTTCCTCCCCAGGCTGATAATGAAAAAGCATCTGATTATCTACGACTGCAAATTGGTCAAAAAAATCCTAAAATTGAATGGGTAACCGTTCGTCCTGATGCGCTTAACAATGAAAAAACTGTCACGGAGTATAATCTACATCCTTCCCCTATAAGAAGTGCTATTTTTAATCCTGGTGAAACAAGCAGGATTAATGTAGCCCATTTTATGACACAATTAATTCTAGATGATAATTTATGGAAAGAATGGAAAGGGAGGATGCCGGTGATTTATAATGTGGAAACATCTATCTAAAACAACTTTTCAAGTAGATTTTCACTAAATTTCAAAAAACTTTATCAACCCACGCAACCGATCGTAAACTATCTGCATCTTCTTGATGTAACCAGCAAAAATGAAAGTGTTTATCAACAAATCTAAAACGGAAGAAGACTTAATAGCAGGATGCATTAAGCAGAAAGCAAGTGCTCAGCGAGCCTTGTTTGACAAATACTCCGGAAGGATGCTAAGCCTTTGCCGAAGATACGTGAAAGATGTATTGGAAGCAGAAGGTGTGATGATAACCGCTTTCACGAAAATCTTCAAACGTATAGAACAATATACAGGAGAAGGAAATTTTGAAGGCTGGATGAAACGCATCATGGTCAATGAATCTTTACAATATCTGCGAAAGCATAAAAACATGCAACTGAACATGGATATAGAAGAAGCACATCATTTACCAAATTATGATGCCATGGAAGATTATTTGCAAACAGAAGATTTAATGCAAATGATTGCAGAACTACCGGTGGGCTATAGAACGGTTTTTAACCTCTATGCCATTGAAGGTTTTTCTCATAAGGAGATAGCCGAACAGTTAAATATTAATGAAAACACCTCCAAATCGCAATTGAGCAGAGCAAGAGTTTACTTGCAAAAACGCTTGGCTGAAATGGAACAAGAAATAGCAGTAAGTCATGGAAACTCATAAAATAGATCAATTATTTAAGCAAAAACTGGAGCGTCATAGCGATCCGGTTTCAGCCGATGCTTTTGCCAAGGTGCAAGCCCAAATGAAAGGGAAAAAGCAAAAAAAGGGATTCCCCTGGATGATAGCCGCTAGTGTTAGTATTCTTTTAGCTTTATCATTCGGATTGGTATATAATTTTAACCAGCCCGAAGAGCAAAGCTTGGCAAAAATTGAATTAAATAATTCACAGTTAAGCTTTTCGGGAAATGATATGATAGCAAAGCCTGAGATTGAAAAAGAAGAACCAATGCAAAATACTGTTCCGAATAATAAGATTTCAACACCTGCTCAAGAATCTACTCCGGATAAGCTAGTGGTAGAAGAGCATAGCCGAATGGTTTCTCTTGAAAAAGTGAATGGCTATGAAGCTAACTTTGAAATAACTAGGATACCTGAATTGAGACTAGCTCCACAAAAGCGTGAAAACAAGGTGATAGTGGAAATACATTACGCATATGCAGATCGTAAAAAAGAAAATAATTTAATAGAAAAGGGTAATAACAAGCTTAAATCACTGGCCAGTGAATTCAGTTTAGCGGATTTGAGAAGTGCTAAAAACGAATTGTTTGCTTCCGCACTTCAATTTAACCGAAAGGAAAATAATTAATAAATAAAAAAAGACAGAGATGAAAAATTTAATAAAAATATCAATGATTTTTTGCCTAGGCCTTATGAGTCATTTGGCTAGTGCAAGCGGTTGGAACTCGGATACTCTAAAAGTGATCCAAGCAAATGGAGAAATGGTAGAAATTATACTGAACAATATTCAGGATAAGGAAGAAGTGAAAGCTTTCAATTTGAAAAAAATAGTAGAAAGTATTTCAGAGAATGCAGGTGATTTACAGGATGAAGAAGTGCTCATTTCAGGAGAAAATGTAACTTATTTAATCAAGCAATCAGGGGATTACTATTACTTAAGTGAACTAAGCACCAAAAGTAATGATCAATATAAAGTTCAAATACTTAAAACCACTTCTCGAGCAGAATTAGAGAAAATAAAGGAAGATGCTTCCAAAAAAGGGATTGATATTGAATATGAAAATCTTCAAATAATTAATGGTGAAATTGAAGCTATCACCCTAAAAGTGGATTGTAATGATGGTTATTCAGGTACTGCATCCACTACCAATATGCCTGAATCGGGCATAGGCTTTATCAGAGATTACTCCGCTAATGCAGATGCTCATTTTCAAATGGGTAAAATATTTGGGAATAATGGTGATGACTCAGATAAAGGTTGGAAAAAAGAACTTAAAGATGAATTCAATACTGCATTCAATGAAGAGAAAGTAGTAGCTAAAGATAAAAACAGATTCATCCAGCATGATCATGATATTGATTTTTCAATAGGCTTAAACAACTACTTGAATTCGAACAATCAATTTCCAGACACTGATAATAAAGAATTTGCATTGGATCCTTTAACTTCATGGACTTACGGAATTCATTCCAACCATAAAATTTCAGTTAGTCCGTATGTGAAATTTAATTTTCAAATGGGGCTTTTATGGAACAACTTTGCACTAGCAGATAATAAATATCAATTTACAAAAGGGCCAGAGCAGGTACTACTCAATGATACTGAAATCTCTAGACCTGATATCAGCCCAAGTAGAAGTAAACTGAATATTACTTATTTGAATTTCAACTTAGTTCCTATGTTCCACTTCGGAAAAAGCAGTAATGCCTTCAGAATTGGAGCAGGTCCATACGGAAGTTACAGAATTGCAAGCAAGTCAAAATTCAAGTATAATGATAATGGAAAAGATGTGGTCAAAAACAATTTCCATATCAACAACTGGAAATATGGTTTGAAAGCCCAAGTAGGATGGAAAGGTGTAGACTTATTCGCTACTTACGACTTGAGTCCAGTATTTATAGAAGACAGAGGGCCAGAAGCCGATTATCCGCTAAGAGCGATATCTTTTGGAGTAATATTCTAAGCCTCACCCTTAGTCCTTCTCCAAATGGAGAAGGAAATTGGATTAAAGACAGCACAGAAAACTATTCTATGCTGTCTTTTTTATTTTAATTCTTAGATGAACTTACAAATCAAACTTAATTTATAAGATAAAATACTGCCTCTTATCTATAAAAACTTTAACTTCATCCAATAAAAGCTAAAGTGTCTTAAGAAAACATCAACTAAAATTCAAATATTACTATATTTGAAAAGATTAATAACCAAAAACAAAAACTATATGTCAACAGAAATCATCAACATCAGTAAACAGGAAGGAAATGACCATCTTTACCTGACTGATAACGAAGGTCACGCTGGTAAGGATACTATCACTACCACCGTAAAACCTGGGGATACGGTAACATGGAAACTAGACCCTAATGGAGGAATAGATCAAATCACAGGAATTACCGCAAAGCCCGGAAGTCAAAATCTTTTTTCGGAAGGTTCAGCACCAGTAGATCTAAAAGATCCTAAAACAGATTGGACAGGTACTATTGGCAAAGATGCGACTGGCACAGAATCTTATACTATTGCGTATAAGATTGGGAATCAGCAATATGCAGATGATCCTGATTTAGAAGTAAAGGACGATGGTTAAATACCAATTAATAATGAAAAAAAAGAAAACGTATCTATTGATGAGTTTTCTTTTTTTTAGTTTTCAAGTTTTTGGATTTCAATACTCCGATGTCGATAGTTTGAATAGGCTTTTAAGCACAGGGAAATTTAAGAATGATTCAGCACGCCTAGAGGTTTACGAAGAGCTATTCAAAAACTCAACCCTCTCACCAGAAATCCGACTTCAATACGCAAAAGAGGCGTATAATACAGCAAATAACATACAAAATAGTAATTGGATATTTAAAACAAATCTTGAATTAGGACATATTTATAAGAGAAAAGGAGATATAGAACAATCTCTTTCACATTATCTATCAGGATTAAAAGAAGCTGAGAAGCAAAAGAACATTGGAAGGAAGGCGTTAATATACAGTTCGCTTGGTACTTTGTATAGTGTTGGAGAGGATTTCGATAAATCACTTTACTATTTTCAATTGGGCATTGAAAATCTACGTAAAGGAAAAAGCAGAAAGGATTCGACAAATCTTGCTAGAAGTCTCCTTAATACAGGAAATTTTTACCGAACACTAGGGAAGTATGATTCTTCATTGATTTATTTTGAAGAAGCGGGTAAAATCTTCCAGAAAGTCGAGTTCTTAATGGGGACTGCCTATACTATAGGTAATATGGGTCTGGTTCACGCCCAAAAAGGCGAACATCAAGTTGCCAAAAAGAAAATGGAATTAGCTTCCACTATCCTTAAAGATATGGGAGATTTTTATCCTATAGCAGTTTATGACCTCTACATTGCAGATATCTATAAAGAAAATAATGACTTAGAACGGGCCATAGGCTATGTTCAACATAGCTTAAAAATAGCTAAAGATTATTCTTTAAAAGAGCAAATTCGGGACGCCAACTTAAAGCTATCTGAATTATATGATGCTTCGAATAATTATCAAAAAGCTTACTACCACCAAAGTCAGTACTTAACCTACCGAGACAGCATTAACAATGAAGAGAAAATACGGGAAATAGCGGACTTAAGAACTGAATATGAAGTCAACCAGCGGGAAACAGAGATTCAATTATTAAAAACGGAGCAAAGAAATCAGTATATTATATTCGCTTCAATGGCGCTTATTATCATACTATTAGGCCTTGCCAGTTTTCTCTATTATCGCAACAGTAGAAGAAAACAAACCCTCAATTCAATTTTAAAAGAGAGAAAAGAAGAGGCAGAGGCACAAAGAGACCAACTAGAAGCAATCAATGAAACCAGAGAGAAATTTCTGTCCATCATTTCTCATGATTTAATGGGGCCTATCAATTCCTTTAAGGGATTATCCGCCATTATGAAAATGAGCATAATGAATCAAGACCTTAAAGATTTACATGATATTCATGCTGTTTTTGATAAATCTATTAACAATCTTTCTGCACTTTTAACTAATTTACTGGATTGGTCCGTAACGCAGCAGGGAAATATTCCTTATCAGCCTGAAAAAATAGCACTTAAGAATTTAATGAATGAATTAATCGATCTGTTTTTTAATATGGCTGAAGGGAAAAAGATTCGATTGATTACTGATATACCAGAGAATCTTTATCTGTGGGCAGATATTAATAGTGTAAAAACCATCTTAAGAAATTTAGTGAGCAATGCCTTGAAATTCACTGATGAAAATGGTGAAATTCAATTGACAGCTGAAAAAGCTAATCCATTTATAGTGATTAAAGTGACCGACAATGGAATAGGTATGCCTCAATCAAAAATTGATATGCTACTGTCCGAAGATCACTTTGAAATTAGCCAAGGCACCAAAGGTGAAAAAGGGGTTGGTTTAGGCCTTCAGTTAGTGAAGGAGTTTGTGGATATGAATAAAGGTAAAATGGAAATTGAAAGTGAGCTTAAAAATGGCACTACTTTTATTATTTATTTGCCTGATTACGATGAAAGACAGTAGCCCTTAGCTCCCCAACCCCCCCTTTAATTCCCCCACAATGCTATTAAGTTAAGGGAATTTCCTTAACGAGTTTTTCGCTTTAGCGAAAAACCTTTTATTTTCTTTTGAACCTTTTGTGGTTAAAAAAGAATATTTGTTAATCTGTACAAACGTTAGCAAATTTCCACCACAAAAGAGACAATAGAACACAAAGGAAAATAACCAAGGTTATTTTTTTGGAATATAGCGAACGACATGGCTTCAACGTTTAACTTAACAGCATTGAATTCCACCAAAGGGGAAAACGCACGGATTGAGATTAGTGGTAAACAATAAATCTCATCAATTTTTTTTCTATCTTATAGTCAAATCATATCAAATTAAAATGCAAAAAAATTCCGTGCGTTTCCCTTCGGGGGCTAGGGGGTATTACATCTCCATCGCCAAGCTCTCCCACTCGTTTGTCAATTCCTCTAACTGCTTATTCACTTTTTCAAATTCTTGATTCACTTCAAAAAGCTTATCAGGATTTCCGTAAACAGAAGGTTTAGCCAATTCTTCTTCCAATGCTTTTTTATCCGTTTCCATCTTTTCAATAGTTGCCTCCAACTTAGATAATTCCTTTTGCTTGGCTTTCAGTTCTGCATCTTCCGGTTGATGTCTGGGCTTGGCTTGCTTTTCCTTTTTCTGCTCTTTCTTTATTTCTTCCTCTATTTTTTGGTCATCTGCTTTAGCAGCTTCTCTTTTGGCAAACCAATCTTGAAATTCATCATAAGTACCAGGATATTCTTTCACCTGATAATCTTCTATCCACCAGATTTTATTGGCCACATTCGATACAAAATATCTGTTGTGGGAAACTGTAATAAAAGAACCTTCATATTGTTGTAATGCTTGAATCAGGATGTTTTCTGATTGCATATCCAGGTGGTTGGTCGGCTCATCCAGCAAAAGAAAATTCGCATTAGAAATCATGGTTTTGGACAAAGCCACACGAGATTTTTCTCCTCCTGAAAGCACCTTGATTTTCTTAAAAACTTCTTCATCCCTGAAAAGGAAACAACCTAGTAGGTTTCTCAATTCCATTTCAGTTCGATCACTTCCCGCTTGTTTCAATTCATCCAAAATCTCATTCTGGACATTCAGTGACTCCAGCTGATGCTGCGCAAAAAAGCCGAATTCTACATTATAACCTTCTTCTCTTTTACCCTCATGCTTTTCTTCCCCAGCTATGATCCTGAGTAAAGTAGACTTCCCTTTTCCGTTTGCACCAATTAATGCAATTTTATCACCTCGTTCAATATGAGCATCTGCTCCCTCTAAAATCTTAATGTTACCATAAGATTTAGAGACTTCATTTAATCGCACAATATGACGACCTGATTTATTGTTGATATTAAAACTGAAATTGATAGTAGCATTATTATCCACCACTGCATCTACCTTATCCATTCTGTCTAGGGCTTTCACCCTAGACTGTACCTGCTTTGCCTTAGTAGCTTTAGAGCGGAAACGGCTGATAAATTGCTCTGTCTGCTTTATCTTCTGTTGCTGGTTTTCATAAGCATTTTGTTGCAATTCTGCTCTTAACGCTTTTTCTTCATTATAAAAGCTCCAATTACCAGCATATACATTCAATTGCTGTTGATCTACCTCAACTGTAATATCGATTGTTCTATTCAAAAACTCTCTATCGTGGGAAACTATGATATAAGCCCCTTCATAAGACTTTAGATAATTTTCGATCCATTGTATTGAGGGCAAATCCAAGTGGTTGGTAGGCTCATCCAACATTAAGAGGGAAGGTTTTTCAAGCAATAGCTTTGCAAGCATCACCCGCATTCTCCATCCACCAGAAAAAGTCTTGAGTGGTCGACTAAGGTCTTCTGTTTTAAAACCAATTCCTTCCAGAATTTCTTCAGCTTTAGCTTGTAAGCTATAGCCTTCCATCATTTCATATTGCTCTTGTGCTTTGGTTAGTTTATCCACCAAATCATCGGAATAATCTTCTTCCATCTTTTTTAAGATAGCTTCGATTTTTTCCTGCAATTTTAAAGCTTCCTTAAAAGCCTGCATGGCAACATGCAAAATGCTATCATCCGACTGAAAAGAAAGCAAATCCTGGTTTAAGAAACCTATGGTGCAGTCTTTACTCATCTGAACCTCACCTTTATCAGGCGTAACATCCCCATTTATGATTTTCAGCAAAGTGGATTTCCCTTGTCCATTAAGCCCGATCAAACCAATCTTATCCTTTGGCTTAATGTGTAGAGAAGCATTATCAAATAAGGCTTTATCGCCTATGTAGTAGTCTAAATTATTAATAGAAAGCATGATGCAAAATTAAGTGGGATTTTGTCAGGATAAAATGCTTTGCAGGAATAGTTGAAAATATATTTCAACATACAACAATATTTTGTTTAACACTTAACTTACAAATATTAAACAATATTAAACAATATTAAAAATCAACTGTTGCTTAGGTAAATAAAAAATATAAAAACTATGAGCAAAACAGAAGAAACACAAAGTTGGCCAGATTTAGCCATCGGATTATATGACAAGCTTACTGGCAGAAATGCAAAAATCAATTACGATTTTAATGATTTTAAAATTGGAGTACCCAAAAAAGCTGGTTCTGAAGAAAAAACAGAGTGGACTTTAAGTGGAAAATTAAGCATCACTACCGAATCTAAATGAAAAAAGTTAAACTAACAGCTGATTTAGAACTTAGTAGCAATTCAGAAACCATAGTGGTTGAGAATGATGACGATAAAAATGTATGTATAAAAATTCCTTCTACATCAGCTGTTAGTTTCCCTTTAGGTTTTCTTCTAAAGCTTAAGAGTTTTAGCAAGCTTACTCGCTATTTGAATCAAAAGATCATCATCCTATTTTCCGAAAATGAAACCATCATTATTGAAAACTGTAAAGTTAACTATTTGCGAAAATGGTTTCTTTTTAAATTACTCCTTACCACAATTTTGAAGAAAGGTATATAAAAAAACTGCATTCCCTAAATTTAGAAAATACAGTCTTTAAAGTTGATAGTAAGTGATTTTATTTCACCATTAATCTCACTTTCTTCCGTATATTTCCTTGCTTCACATCTACAATGTAGATACCTGAATTCAATTCTTGGTTAATTGGCAACGCTCTATTAAAATCCGATGGGTTATGAATAGCTTGATAATGTCTTCTTCCCTGCATATCAAAAATTGCTACCTGAACTTTCTGCTCGCCATGGAAACCAGATAATCTTAAATGAATATTTTGAGCTTGTGTTGGGTTAGGAACAGCAACCAAATTTGAGGCCTCCACTCTAATTACTTTCACCACTTCAGAATATTCAAAAGCACCATCATAATCCACTTGTCTTAATCGGTAATAAGAATCTCCAGCTAAAGGAGCATAGTCTTTGAAATCGTAATCAATGGTTTCCTTAGAATCTCCAGCTCCTTCTACTATACCTAATACTTCAAATTCTGTACCATCAAAAGAACGTTGAATTTCGAAAAAGTCATTGTTTTTCTCAGAAGCAGTTTGCCATTTTAAATCAACTCTATTTCCATTATTTTCGGCTGTGAAAAAGGTTAATTCTACTGGCAAGGAATTATTATTAGCATCGCCAGCTCCGAAAGTCACAAAGTTTGTAGAGAAATCAAATCTATTGTTTGATGTTAATTCTCCATTGCTAGCATTTCCAGATACGCTGGATTGCCCTTGATCTTCCCATTGTGAAGAAACTCCATCTTTGAATCGAACCACTCTCAATTCACTTAAGGATTGTGCAACACTAGCTGAACCATCTGCTATATTACTGCTTGGATCCCAAGAAATTTTAACATTAGCCATATTAGACCCAGCACTTGTTAATTCCCAATATTGATTCGCACTCACGACAGGATTAGAGCCTCCTAAGTCATTGGCAAGCGTTCCAATTGCAGGATTCTCCTCAGGACTTTCGCTAAAGAAAGTAGCTGTCCAATCATCAGTATTTTGAATATAACTCACTTCAATCAATCCATATCGACCACTCTGTCCTACCGGAAAAGGATCAAAATCAGATGCTGTGGAAGCATTAAGATTTCTAATTAGCGGACCGTTCACATGACTGGAAGTCTTAAAGCCAGATAGTGTTGCTGAATTTTGAATAACTAAAGAATTATCCGTATTTGTATTAATAAGTCCGTTGGTAAATTTAAGTTCTCCACTTACTTCCACATCATTATTACCACCATCAATAATTGATAATCTTCCACTAGATTTATTCACTTCTAAGATATTGAAAGCCTCCAATCCCGTAAATTGACCAGAAATAGTCTGATTAGTGGTTCCATCCATTACTATTGTGGCATTGGTAAACTCAGCATTAAAGTTGCTACCGCCATTTTTGATGATATTACCTTTTACTCTTAATTCCGAGTTGTTGGCCATTTCAAAATCACCTCCAGCAAGTTCTAAGTTTTCACAGATGTTAACACTTGTGGCGTTAGACATCACTTTCTTTCCATTACCACTTAAGATCAATCTTTTCAAATTAGTAAAGCCTTCTGCAAGAATTGTGACATCAGTTCCCAGATCGTTATTTTCATATTCCAAACCACCTCCATTTGAGCAGTTAGCATCTGGGAAGAAATCTTCATAGTCACCAGCTGGAAATGCTCCATCATCCACTAATTTCAAGGTTCCTGTCCCTTCAATTGTACCTAGGTTATGACCAAAAGTACTATTGACTTCCAAAGTGGCATTTTCTTCAATTATCACCTTTCTAAATCTTCTGAAATTATCATTCAAAATAAGAGTATAATTTCCTCTTACAACTAAATCAGGTGATTGTCCAACAGAAGGTGCAACACCACCAACAAAAGAACCTCCAACATTTACATTTCCATCAGCAATACCTGTTAAAGTTTCAAATAAGGGAACAACATTTGGAATTGCACTTCCACATAGTAAAGCATCACTATTGTCTCTAGTTATACCTGCTGTATATCTACCTTCAATAGATCCACTATTTAATCCATTATAATCATTGGTTAAATCAGATTGGAAAGTAATTGTATTTCCTACTTCATCAAATAATTGTTCAGAGTAAATCTTGTCCCAGGTGTCATCAGCATTTAATAATCTTGCAGGTGCATAATTAGTCAAATCAAGTCCTGCTCCATTATTTACGGATTCCAAGACATCATTATGATACATTGTAAAAGAGCCATCAAAATTTGTAATATTATCTGATTTCACTAACCAATAATATTGCAATACATTTTCTGTATCATCATAATCAACTGCTCCAGCACACAATTCATCATCATCATCTGTAATACCATCAGAAAAATTATCAATTGGCTTAATTGTGATAAAACCGTTACCATCAACATCAGTCGCATTTACTACTGCTGGAGTATAATTCAATAGACCAACAGGATAAACAAAGCTTCCACTGAAGTTTTCCGGATAGATTTTTTTAACACCTTTATCAATTAAACTTGTATTGACCGTAATCATATTATTGACATTGAAATCAGAAACATTAGTGCCACCTGAGCCATTTTCGAAAATGGCATCCTCATCCATAATCAATAAGTTAGAACCAATATCAAATACACCCGAAGCCAAAATCACTTTATGGTTGATTTCGAAATCATTTTGACCAGCTGTAACTTCCACACCATTACTATTGTCAATGGTAATGGTACCAAAAATACTTTGTCCAGTGTTTGAACGCGCTATATTTTGTGTTGCAGTCCCATTAAAAACGATCCCTGGTTCAGCTACTGCAGATTGATGTTCTCCATCATGTATTAAATCACCTTCTAAATTCAGTGTATTGGCATTTGTACTTAAAATACCGTTCAAAATATTTAGATTATTTTCAACAGTCACTTCATGATTTAAAGAAAGTGTACCCGCACCAGTTTTATCAACATTCCAAAAATCAATGGTTCCAGTTCCCAAAATACTTAGAGTGCCAGCAGTATTAAAGAATGTAGTTTGTTGATTAGTACCATTTCCTTGATTATTGAAAGTTCCATTCACTTCAAGATCATTTACAATCGTTAAATCCAATCCGTTGGCTGAGAAAGTTCCATTATTTTCAACTTCAAGACTATTTACAGTCAAAGGGTTAATAAATATCCTTGCATTCAAAGCATTATTCCCAGTAATTAATAAATTATTCATCGGAACAGTAGCGTTTATCCCAATTTGGTTTTGACCAACTGGAGTGGCAATTCCACCAATTGTGATGGTAGAACCAGTGAAATCATAACTATCTGGTTCTAATCGCAAGGATGCAGTAGTTGCTGAACCATTTTGTCTTTCAAGAATAAAATCCCCTCCTGAATGATTGAATTCACTTCCAGAATTTAAGATTTCAAACACTCCTCTGTTCTGCTCAGGAGCAGTATTAATTCCAAATCGAGCCGTTCCACCACTTTGAGTATATTTTAACACACCTGATGTGGAAAGCAACCCTCTTCTCACTTGAGAGCCTACCTCTAAAACCCCATCGGTGATATCAATTTCAGCATTGCCAGATACGGAATATTCGATAAAATTATTGCCATTTCCAGCTCCTGAAGCCATATCTAAAGTACCTCCACTAATGGTTAATAATCCGTCAAGGATCAAACCAGTATTATCCCCTTCGATAAGGAAATTACCATCTCTTAATTCCAATGCACCAGAGCCTGAAGAAGCATCTAGATTATTAGTGTTTGGTAACATAAAGTTAGAGCCATTTGCTAACACAATGCCCGTACCACCATTAATATCTGGTGTATTCATGATTAAAGTTCCGTTGAGGATTTCGATCGGTTGGAAAGTAGTAGTTGCGTCTGGAATGTCAAACTCTTGACCCAACTCAAATGATGAACTTTGATTTGCTCCTTTATTTATTACAATTTGATACATGTCAGCAGTATTTCCATCTGATTTAATGTAGCTATGGTCACCTTCTCCTTTAAATTCTAGAATTGCATTATTATTTGTTCCAAAGCCATTAAATAAATCGAAATTACCTGGTCTCTCTTGTTCTATATTATCATTCACTATTAATCGGTGAATAATACCGTTTTGAGTATTGTTTCTAACATTTAAATTGGAAGTGTTATTTGAACCAATAAATCTTAATCTTCCTACCTCAATTGTTCTTGCACTTCCATCATTAAATTCAACATTTCCTCCAAGATAACCACCAATTCTCAGCGCTTCCAAAACTTCTATATCTCCATTAGGACCATTATTAGTTCTTAAGGTTGTATTACCATCGATTCTCAATTCATTATTTACTAATATATCATTTTGGAAAATAGCTATTCTATTATTATTACCACCTTCAACACGAAGATTAGGAAAAATATCTGTTGGAGGAGTTATATTGTAAGTTCCATTTTGATCCAAATAATAATTATAAGTAAAATTTTCATTGGTATAAAACTCTCCAAAATCCCCAGTTATTGTAGGGTTATCTGTGGATCTATATCTTTGCATAAAAGTACCACCTGTTCCACTTATTTTACCAAAAGAAACCGTTGCATTTCTATTTACCACCAATCTTGTTGAATTATTAATAGGGTTTTCGTATACAATTTCAGCAACTTCGATATTATCACCGTTTTGTATTTCTATTGAATGTTGTGGTGATATACCACCAGTAAAACCGCCATAACCCAGTACTGCAATATCACCTTCTTGTGGCCAAGTGCCAGCTGTTGGTCTAGCGCTGTTATTATTATCATTATTATGAGGTATTAAAGACCAACTTGTACCATCTTCCCAATTTCTATCATACCAACTTTGATTGTTGGTCATTCTTGAATAATAAACTGTGGGAGCACCAACAAATCTACTAGAGACACCTGCCGTATAATTTGCACCGACTAATTCAAACCCATTAAAATCATTTTGATCAAATTCTCCGCCTGTACTGTTCCCATTAAAATGAATTACCCTAGTTCTGTTATCCTCATTTGCACTTTGGTTTCCCCCATAAGTAGAAGTAATAATATCAGTTAAATCTTCAGCTGGATCTGATTCAAAAACTCTAGTGTATGGGTTTCCATCCAAAACATACCCTGGGACATAATTATCCTCATCTGATGAAGCATAATTTGAAGGTCTATCAATTCCTGATACTACAGCACCAGAACCTCTATAATAAAATCTGAAAGCAACGGTTGGCAAATCGGTAAATCCATCATGACGAACTCTCCAATAATGTTGTAATATTTCGCCTCCACTTAAATCTGAAGTTTCCAATTCTCCGCTTACAACATTTATGCGAACATAACCATCATCAGAAAAATCTTTTACTTTCATTTGTGCTGGTCTTGTATACACAGTAGAACCACCATCATTCGTAAACCCTATAGGAAATGTAATTGGTGAAATATTATTTAATCTACTTTCTTCTGTCTCGGGAACTGTATTGCCGTTAATTTTCAGTCTTAATCCGCCATCACTTGCATTTCCATCCGTGAAAATCAACACATTTGCTACAATACCCTCATTATTGATTCTGATTAAACTATTGTTGGCTATCTCACCATTAAAAAAGTTTCCTCCTCCATTGTTGATATTCCAAATTTCATTAATTGTTAAAGTGTGGTTTTTAATATAAATACGTCCGTTCCAATATTCCATTCTCTCAATAGTGACATCACTATTAAGTTCTGCTATTGTAGCCGAACCTACATTAAACCTAATATTTCCAAAAATAGCACCATCCTCAGTATCAATAACTACTGGTGGATCTTCTCTAAACCTAATTTGAGCAATATCAGGTGTCCCTCCTGCTTCAGGATAACTTCCAGAAGCAAAATAAGTCCCCATTCTATCGTGATTGACAACATTTCCCCAGATTCTTATTGTAAATATATTTTGATCTAGCGTACCAGACCTAACTTCACCATTTCCATTTATATCAAATCGAATAGCACCATTTCCACCAGTTCTTGATATTCCTCTCAATTCGTTACCTGTATTTCTATCAAGTACTAAATTACCTAACTCCATTCTTATAGCTCCAGAACCTCCCCAATAAACAGTATCAATTGCAGACGTTCCACTTGTTTGATTAAAGTAAGTGGTATTTACTTCCGTAGGTTGATCACCTATATTATCATAAGGTTCTACCCCGCCAAAAACTGCATCATAAAACGACCATCTTCCTACATAGAAGGTTCCACCTACATAAACGTCATTCACGTTTGTTGAAGATGTAACAGCTGAAAATGTGGTAGGAAAATTACCAAAAGGATTATTATAAAACTGATCGTTATATCCACGAACAATTAAGTCCTGCAGTACTTTTAAAGGTTGACCAGATAATGTCCTAGCATTTCCTCCATTTCCGCTCGTACCTTCATTTAGAGTAAAATTTGAAACGGTTCCGTTAGTAGAAGCCATGGTTACTCTATAAAAAGGTGCTCTACTAGTAAGTTTAGCTTCATTAGCATTCGATGAAATAAAATTAACTGTACCACCACTTACGTTGACATTTCCTGGATCACTATTGATAAACACTAATCCTCTTCCTGTTGCATCACTAACATTTAATTCCCCACCCGTCATGATAAAAGCATTTTCAGGATAGGTCAATGATAATGTATAGTAATCACCTGATGGATTTATACCGTTAGTTGTCCCAATATTTACCTGACCACCATTAATTTCCAATCCACCCACATTTTCTGGGCCATTTACAGAAGTTCTAAATTGAGGAATGTTAACTATCCCACCATTTACTTTTAATAAACCTGAACCTCTTGAAGTAACTCCACTACCACTCTCGATTTGTAAAGTTCCAGCGTTCACTTCAATCTCACCATAAGGGGTAATAGCATTTCCACCAGTTTTTCTGGCAAAACCGCCATCGATTAATAACTTTGCATTTGTACCTATAGAGTAATTACCAGTAATATTTAATGGATCAACATTAATATTAGTACCCAAAACTGCTGTTCCCGTTATTAAACCAAATGCATTCTGGTTATCATTTGGAACATTAACATCACCTCCAATATTTTGATTGGCTCTACCTGTCAATACAAAATTTGTAGGTTGACTTGCAGTGAAAGTAGCAGAGTATGCAGGATCACCTTTATCAATAATAACTCTTAAGAAATAGGTCGGACCATTAGCTCTAATAGTTTGGTTTCTGTCGGTAGATAGAAAATAAACATCGGTTATCCCGTCACCTGGATCACTACCCGCTGTTTGCGTGGTTCTCTGAGAAAATCTTGCATCTCCTTCATTTGTGAAATCACCGTACAAATTGAAAGAATGTCTTACGTTTTGAGTAGAAGTAGTAATTAAACCTTCTTGAGTACTACCATTATCTTGAACTAAGACATCTCCAAAAACAGTGAATTCTCTTGCCGAAGCCGTGTTATCACCAAATTGCCAGGTTCCTTTTCTAATGGTAAAGTCACCATTCAAAGTTATATCAGCTCCTAAAATTGCTTCATCACTAGGATTAGTTAAATCAATTCTTAAATCTTTTAATGTTAAATCCTGATCAAATTCAAGTCCTGCACCGCTTACCACTAAAAGACCTCCATTTAATTCATTAGCAAAACCATTTGAACCAGTTGTTGTACCTAATGGAAAATTAGAAATACCTCCATTCCCTTTGATATCAATTGTACCTTTTCCATTAATCACATTAAAATTATGCCCTGTAGTATTATTAAGATTAATTTTACCATCTACCCTTAGGCTAGCAATTTCTATATCGTTAGTTCCGTTTTGAATATCTACGGTTCTACCGTTTCTAATCACCACATTATCCTCATCAGCAGGGATATCACCTCCCGGATTGTTAGGGGCGGGAGCAATACCCGCATCTAATGTCCATGTGTTTGGATCTGTCCAGTCTCCATTTTTTAAAACGTACCAAGTTCTACTAATTAATTGATCACCCTCTCCTACAGTATAATATCCAGATTTAATTCTATTTCCAGGAATAGAAATCACTAACTGATCTCCGTTTTCAACTGAATAACTATTAGCAAAAACTCTTTCATAATTTCCTGAATTGGCAGATCTGTACAATAAAACATAATTTGAAGGGCTACCTAATGAAAAACCCGCATCCCCAAAATCAAAAATCAAGTCCATATCAGACTCTCCATTATCAATCACATTATTCTGGCTATTTTCCAAATACAAATCCTTTCCCCATCGAGAAGTGATATTAGCTCCTAAATCGGTTGTGACACCCTCCGAATGAGCCACAGCATCATTATGGCCTATTGCAAAAAATTCCAGATTGGTATCCAATCCCCCGCTTGCTTCTCTAATCTGAAAGGCATCAGAGAATCCAGATTCAGACTTTTTTTCAGTTCCGTTTGAAGTTCCGATCGCTCTGAAATCATTAAAATAATTTGAATCAAAATCTACATATTCACCAAAAATGTCGTTTGTGATAGTTAAATCGTATTTTTCGGCTAAATAATTTTCTACAATTAATCTCTCGGCACCATTCAAGGCATCACGATATAAAATAACTTCCGCAATATCACCTTCAAAGTTTCTATTATCTCCTGTATTAAAGTTACCCAAGAATAAATCGGACACCCTATTTTCTAATGTATTGGATGCCCCTGTTTGAACACCTCCGTTGTCAGTATTCACAAAATTGCTGATGGACTGAACCGAGCCATCAAAAATAGAGCTTACAACTAGGTTAGCATCGGTTGATATAGTCGAATTTTCACTGTCAACACCACCGTCACCATCAAATCTGGCTTCGAAGCCCCCGCCTGTAGTAAAAAACACATAGGACTGTTCATTTCCATTAGAGACCCTTTTACTTAAAACACCTTCCGTACCGATTGAAGATGGAGTTCTCAACACAAAAAGTGCAGTAAGACCATCCGTATCATCCAGTAGATCATTATCTCCAATAGTCAAATATCCATTTGAAGCTCCAAAGTTTATGGATGGAAAACCGTTTAAATTGGCATTAGACCCGGTATAGTCGGCTTGTAAAGCTGGTGTTGCTTGACTAGCATCCAAATTATTTCCTGATTGATCAGCCCAAGCCGATACTTTTCCTGCAGATTGACTTATTCCAATATCTGATCGGAGCCATAAAACATTATGAGGGCCAGATGAGCCATCACCAGTACCAACTCCAGCTGGTCCTGTCTGACCTAAACCAATAAAAGGGAATAAACTGATTGAAATAATTGTTAATAGAAAGTAGAATCTTTTCATAATGGTTCTTTTTTCATGTAAGCTAACTGCAAATATACTATCATAATATCAAATTAAAGCATTTTTTAGCACGTATGTTGCTATTAATCGTTAAGAAATACGAAAAAAACGACCAAATAAGATTTTTTGCAGTTAGACGTCTTTCTAAGCTAATTAACAAATAATCGTAACAAACTCCCTACCAGTGTTTTACATAAAAAATAAAATATAAACATTTATAGCTTTGAACTTAGGATTTTGTAAGCTCCAGACTTAAAAAAACTAAAAGGATAAAATAAGACTAGCTAAAATAATCCAGCACCATGTACGTATTAGAAGTTATTTGTAAATATTATGGATGTAACTTTTCAATACACTTTCCAATCAAACCCAATAAAAAAGTTACGCCCCATCAAACTCCCATAATTGTAGGCAGTGTCAAAATATTCACCAAAACCTAAAGGTACAGTCTGATCCTGTGTACCGCTAAGGGGTGATATCTGCTGAACATTATCGAATACATTTCTAACACCTGCAAAAACCTCTATCTTTTTGAATTCTTTTCTGACTTTAAGATTATGGAGCGTAAATTCAGGAGAAAAGTCAGACCTAGAGCTTACAATTTCGCCCAATGCATTCACATCAAAAACCACAGGCATGGCAGTAGGTCCATTCCAATTAAAACTATAATTCAGTTTTATACCCAAAGGAAAACTATACTCCATAGACCCAACTGCTGACCAATCTCTAGAATAAATAATTGAATTTTCTTCTAAAATACCAATCTCATTACTTTCTGCCAGTCTAGCATTTTGCCATTGTGCACCTAAATTCAAATAAAGATTAGCCCCTAACTGATGATTAATGTTTGCACTTAGTCCTCTGGTATAAGCATAAGCTTCTGAATTAGAATAAATAATAAAACCGGGAGTATCATAATCGGGAATAATTTTGTTAGTGAAATAAGTATAAAATCCATCTAATTCAATACTTCCTTGTTGATTCCCATATGTATAAACATGTTGAAATCCTAAACCTACATTAAACGATCTTTCAGGATCTAAATCTTCTTCAATCTGCAATTCCCGCTGCCCCGAAACAAAAGCATGATCTTCAGTAAATAAATTTACTATTCTAAAGCCTGTACCACTATTAAATCGGAAATTTGTCCATTCACTCAATTGATATTGAACATTTAACCGAGGGGAGAATATCAATCCATGGCGGTTATAATAATCAAGTCTGGCACCAGAAAGTGCTTTCCAATCTTTACTGATTTTCCATTCATCTTGAACAAATATTCCTGGAATAATTTGTAAATCAGCTTGATTTCCAGCCTCACTTTCAGTTGCTGGGGAATTATCATCATAATAACTTAAGCGCTGGCTAAATCCTGATAGCACATTATGATTCCCCCATTTATTTTCATAAATAAAATTCGCAAAGGCCTGATGTTGCTCGGCTTCATAAAAGGTATCTCCATAGTAGCTGTCTTGCCAATGCTGACTAGCTGAAAATTGTAATCGGAATGGTGAATTCCCAAATTTTTTATCACCGAACAATTCCCATCTGTGAGTGTAAATACTTTCTCCATATACTTGATCACTACCCCTTAGCTGCTTATAATTCCTATTTTTAACATATTCCAATACTCCATTCCTTCTGTCTTCATAATAGTATTTACCCCCAATGGACAATTGCTTTTCTTTATTTTCAGAGAAATTGAATACCGAAAAGCGATCTCTAAGAATTACATCCGAAAATAAATCCTTATTTCGATCAACGAACTGATTTGCTACATCCCAATGTAAACCAGAAAAATGACTCCAGTCTTTAGCTTCATATTGTGTAATTAGATTTCCTTTCCATTCACCAAATTGAGAAACACTTGAGTTAAGGTTTACAGATTTTTTTTCGGCATGTGGTGTAATGATATTAATAACTCCTGCCATGGCCTCAGATCCATAAAGGGTTGATCCTGGACCTCGAACCACCTCTACTTTTTCCATCATATCGGTTGGTATGCTATTGAGGCCATAAACTGTGGCCAAATTACCGTAAATGGGAATTCCATTAATCAAAAGTGAAGTATAAGCACCTTCCAAACCGTTTATGCTGATTTCGTTGGTATAGCAAACACCACAGGCTACATTTTCTTGGATACCGTTCACCATAGAAATATTCTCCATTAAATTTCCTGAGCCTTGTGAGAAATCATTGAGAAAATCTGCTTTAAACACCTCCACTTTTACAGGCGAATTCCTTAAACTTCTAGCTTGCATTTGTCCACTAACCACCACCTCATTCAAGCCTAGTTTATCTGGAATTAATTTGATTTTATGTGATTTTGATAAATCAATTTTTTCAAGTTCAATTTTCTTCTTTTGATAGCCGACATGTGAAATCCATATTTCTTTAGATCCATCTTTAATTTTCAATACAATTTCACCGCTTTCATTTGCAGTTGCACCATAACTTAATTCAGAAACAGATGCTGTTGCAAAGGGCAATGGCTCTCCTTTTTCATCTAAAATTAATGCCTCAAAATGCTGAGCAACTGCCTCATACGCATCCATTACGGTTATAAAAAGAGAAAGTAGACAAACCGAAATTACTGTCTTCATGATTATATTTTTAGATTAATCTAAATTTATTTTAATACAAATATATTAATTAATATTAGATTACTAAATAATTAACCAAAGGTTTACCGAAAACATCATTATATTGAATACTGAATTTTTATTAACTTGCATTTCATAAAATTTCGCAAATGAGATATATTCTTTTTACAATTCTATTAATGCTTTCAATTCAATTAAAAGCTCAAGAAGATAGTATTCAAATCAATACCGATAGGCCTGGCTTTTCAGACTATCCTAAGACCATCCCTAAAGGATATTTTCAAATTGAGGCTGGGTTTTCATATGAAAGTGAGACGGTAAATCCTAGCGATAGACTTCAGCTCATAAACTGGAACAACACATTAATTAAGTATGGTTTAATCGAAGGAGTTGAGTTACGACTGAGTCAAAGTTATCAAAGCGAAAGATTATTGGAATCAGGCACTAGTCCACAGTTTATATGGCAAAGTTTTTCAGGGCCTGTTGTAGTCGGAACAAAAATTAATTTATTAAAAGAAAAAGGACTGACTCCTCAGACAGCAATTGTGGCAGAATACGGCTTTAATACTTTTAGCCCAGAGACCTTTCAAAGAAATAGCTTTTATAGAATTCAATTAACTTCAAAGTATCAATTAAATCCAGAATGGTATTTAATGGGAAATTTAGGCTTTGACAAAGGTCATAATGATTTTGGACGCCTAAGGTATACACTTAATACTGGTTATAGTTTAAGCGAAAAATTATCTGTTTATGCTGAAATATATGGTTTCCGATCCCAGCAACTTACTCCATTAAATTATTTTGATGGTGGAATTACGTATTTGATAAATCCGAAATTTCAATTAGATATTCATGCAGGCTTTGACTTGGTTCAACAAACAAATAATTTAGTAGAATATCAACAAAGCTTTTTAGCATTAGGGTTAGGCTATCTTTTCAAAATAGAGAAATGAGTTTAAAGGCGTTTTTCCATATAAACAATAAATTTGAGGCAGGTTGCGATGAGGTGGGTCGCGGTTGTTTGGCAGGACCCGTTGTGGCTGCAGCAGTTATTTTACCACAAAATTTCACTCATCCCTACTTGACTGATTCCAAAAAATTAAGTTCAAGGAAAAGAGCTGAGTTGGTAGGTATTATTAAAGAAGAAAGTATAGCATGGGCTATAGCAGAATGCAGTCCTGAAGAAATTGATCAGGTAAATATTTTAAAAGCTTCATTCTGGGCCATGCATAAAGCTTTAGATCAGTTAAAACAAAAACCTGATTTTTTATTGATAGATGGAAATCGGTTTACTCCTTATCAAGAAATTTCACATGAATGCATCATTAAAGGAGATAGTAAATACTTTAGTATAGCCGCTGCTTCTATTCTTGCAAAGGAATATCGAGACAATCTGATGCGAGAATTGTCTGTAATCCATTCACATTATGGTTGGGAACGAAATGTTGGTTATCCAACCAGGCAACATAGAGCTGGAATTCAAGAATTTGGAATAACTGAACATCATAGAAAATCATTTCAGCTATTGCCAAGGCAGTTGGAGATATTTGAGAAAGAAGTTTAATGAATTTAAATCATGAAAAAATTTAAAGTTGGCTGTGTACAAGCCACCCCTGCCTTATTCAACAAATCCAAATCCATGGATATTGTATTAAAATGGATTCTAAAAGCAGCTAATCAGAACGTTAAACTATTGGTATTTCCTGAGAGCTTTATTCCTGCTTATCCGGCTGGCTTGGGCTTCGGAACTGTGGTGGGCAGCAGAACGGAAGCAGGTAGAGATCAATTTAGGGAATATTGGGATAATAGTGTGGAAGTAGGAGCTGAAGAAACTCAACAAATTGCTGAATGGGCAAAGGAATATGAAATGTATATTACCTTAGGTATAACTGAAAGAGATTCTGTAAGCAAGACCTTATACTGCACATTGCTTTATTTTTCTCCTAATGGGAAAATGATGGGAAAACATCGAAAACTTAAACCAACTGCTGCTGAAAGATTGGTATGGGGAGAGGGTGATGGCACTACTCTTTCCACTTTTGATACTAAAATCGGAAAAATCGGAGGTTTGATTTGTTGGGAAAACTATATGCCTTTAGCACGAATGGCGATGTATCAAAAAGGTGTAGAAATTTATGTAGCTCCAACTGCAGATTCGAGAGACAGCTGGAATAGCAGTTTGATTCATATTGCCTGTGAGGGAAGATGTTATGTAATTGGATCGAATCAATTTATAAGAAATAGTGATTATCCTGAACATCTTCGAAAAGAGCTGGCAAAAGACCGACCAGAAATTCTATCGAGAGGTGGAAGTGTCATTATTTCTCCTTTAGGAAAGGTATTGGCTGGTCCTTTGTACAATGAAGAAGGATTGCTCACCGCAGAAATTGACCATGATGAAATTGTCAAAGCAAAAATGGATTTTGATGTGATTGGTCATTATGCTAGGAATGATGTTTTTGGGTTTGATGTGAATGGCCAGCCTGAAATGAGGAAGGATAGTTAATTGACAACTCGTTGAGTTTAGTCAGGCACTCGCGACACGCGAGCGCCAACTCGGAATGAGCAGTGGAATACAGACCATGACAGTGAATGTCATAAAATCTAAGCGAGATGCTTAGATTAGACAAGCGAGTTTTTGCCTATTAAAAGCACAAGCGGACGCTTGCGCTATTTGAGGACAACCTTGATGATGTGCTTATGTCGGACATTTCTTTCATGCGGTTTGACGGTTAAAACCGTCTAATAGCTATCCTAGAATACCATCTCACCCTCCAATTTACCTAACAGACGGTTCTAACCGTCAGATCGGATGCTATCAAAATGAACTTTAATATTTCAACTTTCACACCTCATATTCCCAGAAAATCCTCATTTTTGCAATCCGAAAAAATAAAAGGAATGATAAGAGGAGCCATATTGGTATTTTTAGGTGCTTGTAGTTTTGGGGTTTTAACTACTTTAGTTAAAATTTCTTACAAAGAAGGGTTTACTTTGGCAGAGGTGACTGGGGCGCAAGTATTTTTTGGAGCCGTTATTTTATGGCTCATCCTAGCAGGAAGAGCTTTATTTCAAAATATCAAATTCCATTTTACATGGAAAAACAGCTGGAAAGTATTGCTTACTGGAATAAGTACTGGATTAGTCAGTTTATGCTATTATAAATCCATCCAAGAACTTCCTGCCTCGATTGGGATACTTCTATTAATGCAATTTACCTGGATCAGCATGCTGCTGGAAATCATTATTCACCGAAAATTCCCTACTCGAATGCAATGGATTTCGGTTATCTTCATTCTTTTTGGGACTTATTTAGCTGGTAATGTTTACAGCTTAGACAATATCCCTTTTAGTTTAGAAGGTATAGGATATGGTTTTTTAGCTGGCTTTTTCTATGCAGTATTTATATGGGCAAATGGAAGGGTTGGCAATGCATTAATTCCTGTTCAGAAAAGTGCCATGATGATTACAGGTGCCTGCCTATTTATCTTTATGATTTTCCCGCCTGAATTTTTATGGAATGGAAGTTTATCTGCAGGCTTATGGTCTTGGGGATTAATCTTTGCATTATTCGGAACTGTAATTCCTCCTCTTTTCTATGCTTATGGCATTCCACAAACAGGAGTGGGGCTCAGCAGTATTTTAAGTTCTGCTGAATTACCAGTAGCGGTTTTCTTTTCTAGCTGGCTATTAGCAGAAGAAGTGACTGCTTTGCAATGGGTGGGAGTTACTACAATACTTTTGGCAATTGTAATTTCAAATATCAAGAAGGCTAAAAGCACCCTAACCCCCAAAGGGGAAAAACTTACGAAATAAGATTTACATTTTAATGCGGAGAAATTTATAAAAAGATTTTAATTATAACTTTTAATAGAGATAATATTACTTATTTACTATGATTTAAATCCGAGAGACCAATTCCCCCTTTGGGGGTTAGGGGGCTGTCCACTCAGAAGGATTATCTCGCCATTCTTTTAAAGTAGCTAACTCATCATTTTGAATTAATTTCTTTGCTAAAGCTTCTTCTAGTAAATGTGGATAATCGCTTAAGCAAACCAACTTAATATTAGCTTTCTCAAAATTTTCTACTGCCACATCAAAACCATAGGTGAAAATTGCTGCCATTCCTAAAACTTCAGCACCGGCTGATTTTAATGCTTCTGCTGCTTTAATGGAACTACCACCAGTGGAAACCAAATCTTCTACCAATACAATTTTTTGACCTTTTTCTAATTTCCCTTCTACCAAATTCTCCATTCCATGTCCTTTTGGCTTAGAACGAACGTACATAAAAGGTAAATCCAAAGATTCTGCTACCAAAACGCCTTGCGGAATTCCTGCAGTAGCAACACCTGCTATGGCTTCTGCATCAGGAAATTGTGCACGAATCACATCAGATAAATAATGTTTGATGATACTTCGGGTTTCAGGAAAAGAAAGTGCTAATCTGTTATCACAATAAATGGGAGATTTCCAGCCTGAAGCCCAGGTAAATGGTTTAGTAGGTCTAATTTGGATGGCTCCAACATCTAATAATTCTAAAGATATGGCACGTGCAATTTCTGGTTTGGCGATGGTGATCATGAAAAAGTTTTGATTTAAATACCTTGCAAATTTAGGATTTTTATTCGCAAGGCTGAAATAAAAGATAAGGTATAGTTTAAAATTACAACCTATTCTCAAACTAATTCAAGAAAAACCTCCTATCTCAATCTTATTGTAAATTCTGAGCTATTAAATTATAAATTTCCTCATCTGAAGGTCTAGGAGCATAAGCATCTATAATTCTACTGTTTTCATCAATTAGCAAGTACCTTGGGACCCCAAACAGCTTTAAGTCTTCATAAACCACATTGATATCAGATGCTTTAAGCTGAGTTCCTCCTAGCGCTTTATCCTCTATAAAATTCTCCCACTTTTCTTTATCTCTATCTACAGAAAGATAAACAAATTCGACATTCCTATCTTTAAATTGCTCCTCCAGTTTTTTAGAATAGGGCATTTGCTCTATGCAAGGAGCACACCATGTAGCCCAAACATCGAGATAAATTAATTTCCCTTTTAAATCATGCAAAGACACTATAGTAGAATCTTGTTTTTGGGCATTTAGATTAGGAATTATTGAGCCTGGATTTAAAGTTTCTGTTTCAGCCTTTAATTCAGTTAATGCCCTACTAAAATTTGATTGGTCATATTCAGATTGAAAATTCTCCAAAGCTGAGATATTTACACTGTCAAGACCCAAAAAATAAATCTTCATATAAATGGATTGTGCAATCAACCACTCCTTCATATTTTGATTAATATTACTTTTTTTGATGAGTTCTATAGCCTGTGGTAAATTATTTTTGGTACTTGAATCGGAAATCCCCTGTCTAGAAAGCTCTGGATATACAATGGCATCTATATACATTTGGACAACAAAATTACCTTCCAGATTATTTCTTTCAAATTGTAGATTAGAAATTTCAAAATCCTCATTATCTAGAAGCCAAAGAATTTCTTCATTGGGTTCTGAATATACATCATAATTGCCTAAAGTGTAATTCAGCTTATGTACCGCCATTTTGGTTTCAAAAAATCCATTTACTAATTCTGATATTTTGGGGTTTTCTATCTCTCGCTGAAGTTTTTGGTGATTATTGATGTATAAATTCTGTCTCTTTTTAAAATCATCAAATGATAATTGAAAGAAATAGGGTTTTTCGTTATCAAAAAACATTCTCTGGACATTCCTCAATTCATGATGATACTGTTCTGCCTCATTTTGCGGTTTCTCCAAACTATTTGTAAGGAATGTATGCCTCAATTGAAAACCAGGTTCAAGATAAATTATAAAAGTAGAATCTTGATATTCGAAATATGCATAAGTTTCCGACTCTAAATCGAATCTAATTTCGTTTTTTGAAGATTTAGAATCTGTTTTAGGAATTGAAATCTGTTTTTGGGAAAGTAAGTCATAATAGTATACTCTTAAACTATCTTCTTCAAACTCCTCTTCAAAAATTATTGACGTGTACTGCTTTTCCTCCTCATTGCAAGCAAAGAAACACAAACTTATAAAGAGGATTATTAAATAGGTTTTTAGACGCATAATGTAGGAGTTAACTTAAAGACTAATTAAAGTTTAAAATGTTGATTTATTGTATAACCTTGTAAAGATTTTCATTTGGGAACTTATTCCACCAAACTCAACATCCCCATTTTATCCATTTTCAATTTACCTTCATCATCTAATTTTCGAACGGCCGTAATCACTTTTTCCTTGGCATAGCCTTCAATGTTTTCAGAAAGACGTTCGATATTCAGATGGGAATCTTTTAGGATTTGTAAGATTCTTTGCTCCAAATCTTTATCCTGATGCATTGATTTTTTCTCATTAATGCAGACATCGCATACTCCACATTTTTCTTCTTTATACTCTCCAAAATATTGCAGTAATTTTAAAGTGCGGCAGACTAAATCATTTTCAACATAATTTTTCACTGCCATCAATTTCTCATATTTACTTTTCTTCCGTTCCTCCAATCGCTTTTTATTCAAAGGCAATTTATTAGCATCATGGCGTGCTTCCAAAAAGGTTAATTGAGGCGAATCAGATTTGGGTGAATAATCCATCACTCCTTCCTTATCCAAATAATTTAATTGTTTTACTACTTCCTGTGGGCTCATTTCAGCCATTTTGGCTATTTGCAATTCATTTATAAAAATCACTTGCTGATAAATATCACCACCATAAATTCGCAAAACCGTTTTAATCAACTTTTCAAATTTGGCATTGGCAATTTCATAGGCATATAAATCCTTAAAATCCAAATTAATATGTAAGCCTGAAGGTCTATAGAAGTGCTCATTCAATTGAATAAAGCCTTCTTCTTCCAGAACTTTTAGCGCATGAAAAACAGGATAGACTTCATAATTATAGTGTTGGCAGAAATCCTGAATTTCAAAATCATAGCTCTGCATCTCACCTGATCCAATTGCTATTTTAAAATAATTAGCCAGTGACTGATATAACTTTTTCAGAAAATCAAAATCAGGATGAGCAAGCTCATGCTTTTCTTCCATTTCTTTGAAATCCTGCAGGTGATATAGCGCCACTGCAAAGGCTGGTTTTTCATCACGTCCTGCCCGACCTGCTTCCTGATAATAGGATTCCAAATTATCGGGTAATTCCCAGTGAATTACGGTGCGTACATCAGGTTTATCAATACCCATTCCAAAAGCATTGGTCGCAACAATAATTCTAGTGTTTCCTTTCAACCAAGCATCCTGCTTTGCGTTTCGATCCGTTTGTGAAAGTCCAGCATGATAAAAATCTGCTGAAAATCCATTCTTCTGCAAAAGCTGCGCAATTTCTTTTGTTCGCCTACGGTTTCTTGCATAAACTACTGATGTCCCGACTATTTTCCGTAAAATTTCAAAAAGCTTGGCTTCCTTATTTTCGACTTTTCTTACCGAATAAGAAAGATTATCACGTGCGAAACTCTTTTGAAAAAGCTTCGCATTTTTGAAATTTAGCTTCTCTTGAATATCAATTTTAACATCCTCTGTTGCGGTGGCAGTTAAAGCTATGCATGGCAAATCAGGAAATAACTCGCGAAAATTAGCTATCTCCAAATATGGTGGACGAAAATCATAACCCCATTGAGAAATACAATGGGCTTCATCTATTGCCAACAGATTAAGATTCATTTTCTTCGCCCTCTCCAGAAACAACTCAGTTTTCAGTCTTTCCGGAGAAACATAAAGAAATTTATAGGCGCCATGAGCGGCATTATCAAGCAAAATATCAATTTCACGGTAAGTCATGCCTGAATAAACGGCAGCAGCCGGGATTTTTCTTCTTTTCAATTGCTCTACCTGATCTTTCATTAGAGCAATGAGTGGAGAAATTACTAAGCATAAACCTTCACTCATCAGAGCAGGCACTTGAAAACAAATAGACTTCCCTCCTCCAGTAGGCAACAAAGCCAAAGTATCATTTCCTGTGGTTATGGAATTGATAATATCCTCCTGCATACTTCTGAAGGCTTCATAGCCCCAGTACTTTTGGAGAACATCAATGGCTTTAGCGTTTTGCATTTTCAATTAAATAGTATCTAATTCTCTAATATGCTATAAATATTAATCAATTGTATATAAAAAGTAAATAGAGAAAGGAAAGATTCAGAATTAAATAGCTAAAAAAACAAATTACTTTAAGCTAAGCCCTTCAAATACAAATTAAATTCTAAAGCCGTAATAGGTTTGAATTCATCCACTTCCAAATCCTCTTTAATGTCCTCATCAAATTGCATTTTGGTCTTTTCCAGTTTTTTGTCGGGATGAACGATAAGTTCCAATCCACTATAATCAATTGGATTGACTTGCACCAAAACAATATAATCATCAAAAACTCTTTTATAATATTCGTGGACTACTGCGCTGCTTTTCATAACTTCTTTAGTAAAAATTGAACTGATTTATGTTTTAAAGGAACACTCCTGCGCCCACTGTGGACTTTGGTTTGTACAGGATAGACACAAGCGAGACGCTTGCGCCAGCTACCATAGTTGGGTGTGCCGGCTCAAGTGTTCCAACTCAAATGTATCAACAAAAGTAATCGGTCTGACGCGCTATGCGTCAGACCGAACAAAGCTTATACTGGTTCAAGCGTCTCGCTTGGACCATTTAAACTACAATATTCACAATTTTCTTAGGAACAATAATCATTTTCTTAATCGGCTTATCTTCAACCCACTTTTGAACTTTAGGATTAGCTAATACTGCCTTTTCTATTTCCTCCTTTGGTGCATCCAAAGCAAAAGTCATATTATCTCGGTGCTTTCCATTTACTGAAACAGGATAGGTGTGCTCATCTTCTTTCACAAAATCAGGATTGAATGTTGGCCATCCGGCCTCTGATACACTTCCTTTATTGCCCAATAATGACCATAACTCCTCACAAATATGAGGCGCATAAGGTGCAATAATTCTAACCAAATCACTTAAGATGGCTTTATTATTGCACTTTAGATCAGTTAAGGTATTCACGCAAATCATGAAAGTGGAAACTGATGTATTGAATGAAAAATTCTCAATGTCATATTCCGCCTTTTCGATGGCCTGATGCAGTGCTTTTAAAGCTTTTTTATCTGCTTCGCCTTCTTCTACTTTGAAGTTCCCATCCGCATCATGGAATAATCTCCAAAGTTTTTTCAAGAATTTAGCAGTTCCGTCAATTCCATTAGTATTCCAAGGTTTGAATTGCTCCAAAGCTGCCCTAGGAACATTTCATAAAGCCTCAAAGTGTCTGCTCCGTACTTTTCAATCACGTCATCCGGATTGACCACATTGTACTTGGATTTGGACATTTTCTCTACTTCCGCTCCGCAAATGTATTTTCCATCTTCTAATATAAATTCCGCATCAGCATGTTCAGGTCTCCATCTTTTAAAAGCTTCTAAATCCAAAGCATCATTATGTACTATATTGACGTCAACGTGTAGACGTTGTGTTTTATATTGCTCTTTTAATCCATAGGATACAAATTTATTTTCACCTTCTACCCTATACACAAAATTTGATCTACCCTGAATCATCCCTTGATTGATCATTTTTTGGAATGGTTCTCCTACATTGATATAGCCTAGATCATAAAGAAATTTCGTCCAGAATCGCGAGTATAATAAATGTCCTGTTGCATGCTCAGAACCTCCAATATATAAATCTACATTTTGCCAATATTTTTGCTTTTCTTCATCTACAAAAGCATCTTGATTTTGAGCATCCATATAGCGGAACATATACCAGCTAGATCCTGCCCAGCCTGGCATAGTACTTTTTTCTAATTCATAACCTTCTTCTGTTTTCCAGTTTTTAGCTCTGGCCAATGGTGGTTCTCCATCTTCAGTAGGCAAATATTTATCCACCTCAGGCAACTCCAATGGCAATTGATCTTCCTCTAATAAATAAGGAATTCCATTTTTGAAATAAACTGGAACGGGCTCACCCCAATAGCGCTGACGGCTAAAAATAGCATCTCGCATTCTGTAGTTGATTTTAGCATAGCCGATCCCCTTATCCTTCATAAAGTCAATAGCTTTCATTTGAGCATCTTTAATGCTTAAGCCAGTTAAGAAGTCAGAATTAATGATTTTATCATTTTCAACTACTTCTACTATTGGTAAATCGAAATGCTCTGCAAAAGCTTTATCTCTGTCATCATCAGAAGGAACCGCCATAACAGCACCAGTTCCATAACCTGCCAAAACATAATCTCCAATCCAAACAGGTATTTTTTCTTCTGTAAAAGGATGAACAGCATAAGCTCCAGTAAAAACTCCTGATACGCGTTTCACTTCCGTCATTCTTTCACGTTCAGAACGGTTTTTTGCAATGCTTACATATTCTTCAACATCTTGTCTTTGAGCATCAGTTGTAATTTTTTCTACTAACTCATGCTCAGGAGCTAATACCATAAAAGTAACTCCATAAATGGTATCTATTCGAGTAGTAAAAACCTCAATATTCTCCTCTTTTTCAGCTAAAGGGAAGGATAATTGAGCTCCAACCGATTTTCCAATCCAGTTACGTTGCATTTCTTTGATCGGCTCTGGCCAATCTAAATCCTCCAATCCTCTAAGCAAGCGATCAGCAAAGGCGGATATTCTCATACTCCACTGCATCATCTTTTTACGCTCTACTGGATGGCCACCTCTTTCACTATAGCCATCTTTCACTTCATCATTGGACAATACTGTGCCCAAAGCAGGACACCAATTCACAACTGCTTCTGATAAATATGCAATTCGGTATTTTAATAATATTTTTTGCTTTTCTTCCTCAGAGTAATTAAACCAATCTTCAGCAGAAAATTGCTCTATTTCTTCATCGCAAGCGGCTTTTACTAATTGGTTACCCGTTTTCTCAAAATGTTCTTCTAACACAACTATATGTCTAGCTCTGTCATCTACCAAATCATACCAGCTATTAAATAATTGCATGAAAATCCATTGTGTCCATTTGTAAAATGATGGATCGCTGGTTCGAACTTCTCTTTCCCAATCATAAGCAAAACCAATATTCTTTAATTGCTCTATATATCTATTAATATTTTGCTCTGTAGTGATAGCAGGATGCTGACCGGTTTGAATTGCATATTGCTCGGCAGGAAGTCCAAATGAATCAAATCCCATAGGATGCAGTACATTAAAACCTTGTTGTTTCTTATAGCGAGCAACAATATCTGAAGCTATGTAGCCTAATGGATGACCAACATGCAAGCCCGCTCCAGATGGATAAGGGAACATGTCTAGTGTATAATATTTTGGTTTAGTATAATCATCTGTAGCTTTGAAAACCTGGTTTTTTTCCCAGTAAGCTTGCCATTTCTTTTCGGTTTCTCTGAACTGATATTCTGACATAATTCTTTATATATTAATCTGATGGAGATTTTTAATTAATTTAAAGTGCAAAATTAAGGCTTTTGGCTTGGGAAGGAATAGAATAGTCTAATCTTTTCAAAAAAATAGCATAAAAAAAGGTGCTCGAAAGCACCTTTAATCATTAACCAACTAATCACTAAACTAAAACTAACTAAAAAATTTCTTTACTATAGGATTCGGTTCTTTGAATTGTTCATTTTTGAACTCTTGTTTTTGTGCATGACTCAAATTGGCATTGAGTTGCGAACCTAAAAGAAAAATCAAAAGGCCTACGATAATTCCTATAGCTAGGAAGAGATTTCGGCTTATATTTTTACTTCTTTCCATTTTATCCTATTTAAAATATCTTTTACAATGATTATGCCAAACCCTAAAAAGTTGCATTGATTTTTTTCTTTTTTTATTAACGAGATAAAAATTACCTTCGTATTCAAAATGTAAAAACTTATGAAAAAAATATTTTTATCAATCATGATATTGGCAGTAGGAGTTACTGCTTGTAATCAAAAAGAAAGTTCTGAACAATCTTCAGAAGTTGAAGAAAAAGTTGAAACTGAGAAAGAGGATACTTTTTTAGGTGAATCTTTTAATGTTGAAAATGTAACCACACTTGATATCTTAGTAAGGGACATGAATTCATATGATTCTGTTATGGCTGTTGTAGAAGCTAAAGTGACAGAAGTTTGTCAAGCTAAAGGTTGCTGGATGAAAGTTGATTTACCAAATGGGGAAACAATGCGTGTTACTTTCAAAGACTATGGATTCTTCATGCCGAAGGATTTGGCAGGGAAATCTGTAAAGATGATTGGAACAGCTAAAATTGAAGCAACTGATGTGGAAACTTTAAAGCATTTTGCTGAAGATGGAGGGGAATCAGAAGAAGAAATAGCTAAAATTATTGAACCTAAAATGGATTACAAATTTGTGGCTTCAGGTGTAAAAATAATGAACTAATAAGGAAAATAGAAAGGATTAGTGAGTGAGCTATAGATGATGAAATTGAAAAGCAGTTCAAATTTTAACTTGAACTGCTTTTCATTATATTTTGAGAAGTTATCTTAACGGTATAAACCCCTACTTTTATTTCTACTAAACATTCTTCTGAAGCGAAAACCACTCAAAGTACTAAATCCTCCAACAATTCCTGCCACCAAGCCAGAGATAACGACCATGAAAACCCCATCACTCAAACCAAATAACTCTGCTATCTTATTGGAAAGCATCCCATTTGAATCATTATGAATTATAAAGGATTGAATAAGCCATAGAAATCCTAGCCCGACAAATCCACTAAAAAAAGTACTTAAATTTTTACCTGCAATTAAAGCTCCTGCAAAAAAAGCACATATTGCCATTGACCACCACGGAAAATATAGTAATGAAAAATGCGATGCTACTACAATTATTATCGTTCTAATGATAAATTTCATTTTACTTTGGGTGTTAAAGTTTGAGTGAAAACAATATTGCTTAGGTCTGATGAATTGGATTTATTCTCCAATTCATAATATTCTCCATTACTCCATGATTCAATTAAATTATCATAATAGTAACTACCAGGATTCCCAGATTGCCCTCCAGGATAAACACCATAAGCTTTGATTGGCTGCTCTAAAGATACAATCATTCTCCAGGAACGAACCATGTCTTCCAGAAGTTGCATTTAATATATGTCTGTTCCCTCCAATTTGAATATTATCAGTACTAAAAGGAGCTAATCGAGCCAAATGCTGAACAGTTGTATTCTTAAAATTACTCCACGTTAATTCCTTCTCTTTAGCTGATTTCCAGTTTTCAACTGAATCAACAGCTGATTCAAAGCTCATTTGATATAAATCAGTAATACTTTCTATTTTATCAGTTTTTTGATTGTCTATAAATTTTTCTTCAGGATGCTCTTTTAAGATTTCAACTGTAACTGGCAGTTCAGGTCTTCTAACAGCAGTTTCCAAGCCATAAAATTCATCCCATAGATTCCTGTATAAGTCATCCCACAATATTTCGAAATAAGCAGGTGCTATTGCATCTTGATCAGCCATAAAATTCCAATTGGATAAGGCATCAAACGCTATTTTTTCTGGCTCACTCATATTATTACGATTCAAACTATCCAATATACTTGGTAAAATATCAGAAGCTAAAAGTGAGAAATTATCATTCTGCAATCGCATCATATCCTCAACAGTGATATTTTCCAATGTTTTAAGTTTCCTATTCAATCTTCTATTTCTGTAATGTTCAAATCCTCTGTCATAGTGATAATAGGGGTAGGTGCTATCCACAGGGATTTGATTTGCTGAACTTAAATAACCTTGTTCAGGATTTTTCATATAAGCATTATGCTCCCTTGGAATAAAACCTGCCCAATCCATATCCGCTCTGGAGCCATCCATGATAAATTTACCTTGTTCTTCCCAACGCAAAGGAAACTTACCATTAATCCATAGGGCAATATCTCCGTGAACATCTGCATAAGCAAAGTTTTGAGCAGGGCAATCGTAGTGAGTTAAAGCTGTCTCGTAATCATCATAATTTTGAGCTCTATTGAGCAAGTGGAAAGTCAATTGTTCATTCGATGGATCATGAGCTGTCCATCTCAAGGCAAAATTTGTTTTGCTGTTTTCAGATCTAAAATTTTCATCATAAACTATCGGTTCATGGTGCGTGTAATAAATAGTATCATAATAATTTTCCCCTCCACGAACTTCAAATTCCTGAATCACTTTTTGGGTCTTTAACCATTTTCCATTATAAAAATACTCTTTCTTTTCTTTGTCCTTAAAAGTTATATGGTACCAATCCCTAACATCTCTGGTAGCATTGGTTACCCCCCAAGAAACATTATCGTTAAAACCAATAATTACCCCTAGTGCCCCAGGAAGTGTTGACCCAAAAACATTTACAGTTGGTGAATTTAAATGCATAACATACCAAATTGAAGGCAGATTTAATCCTAAATGTGGGTCATTAGCTAATATTGGCTTGCCTGTTGAGGTTTTACTCCCGTGAACAGTCCAATTGTTACTTCCATTTTGAGGGTCAGGCTGTGGGGCTTTATCATAAGGAAAAAGCAGTGGAAATTCAATAGAATCAGGTCTTTCAACTTTCTCAGGGTCAAAATCCCATTTTTTACTCTTAGGGATTACAGGGTCAAAATCTTGATATCGATCTGGAAATAAAAAGTCAAATTTTTCCTTGCCTAGCATTTTTAATAATTGAGTATTTTCAGCATCACTATCACCACCTGCTAGATCATTCGCCATATATTTTAATAATAAACCAGATTTTAAATTTGACCATTTTTCAGGCTTATAATCCAAAAGTTTATATTCTATCGGAAGATCTTTATAATTAAGTGATTCAATATAATCATTAATACCTTCTGTGTATGCGTCTAAATATGGCCCAATTACAGGATCTTCTGCCATCATTTTCACTGCCTTTTCAGCTCCATATAATAGACCATTCCTTCTTTGATACCGGTCAAAATCTAAGGCATCTTTTCCTATAATTTCAGAAACTCTACCAGCAGCCGCATGAGTTTGAAACTCCATTTGCCATAATCTATTTTGTGCCGTTACATAACCTTGCGCCATATATAAATCATGATCATTATTGGCATATACATGCGGGACAAGAATGGAATCATAATGAATGCTTACCGTTTCTTTAAGGCCTGAAATAGAAGGACTTTCTTCAAAACCAACATCCAAATTTTCAGAATTGGCCCAAAAACCATTGTAAGGATCCAAAAATTTACCCAAGGGAGGAATTTGACCCCATTTATTATTGAGCAACACAACTAAAGCCAATGAAATTAGAAAGGGGAAAATAAATTTTATGAAATTCATGAGGTTTGAAGCTTTAAATCACCGCCTAATGTATAAAAAATTGGATTTATAATATAATGGATTGCTATAAAAATTCTCTGGGAGCTTTGAAACTGCTGAGGATATACAATCCGATTTAAATAAAGACAATTTTTTCATAGAAAATGAATATAAAATATTCACCTTAAGAACTAGCATTAATAGTATCTTAACTGTTTCCAAAGTTGAAATTAAGCCTGCTTTTTAATTGTTACCAAATTTTACACATTTCCATTAACGCAAATAATTTGCGTTAATGGAATATTGTCTTATATTTGCAATATAGTTGCGTTAAATTTCATTATTTATAATTTATAGCATTAATAAAATCAAATAGCAGATTTTAAATGGATTCACCTATTTATATAAGATAGGAATTGTCATTTAAAAAACATAAAATTATAGGCTGCTATTCGTCACCTAGGGAGTTGCTACAGGCTAAAATATTATTATTAAAGCCCAACCAGTCATTATCTTGTAAGGTTTTGGTTAGAACGCTGGTAAGCACTCCCTTTTTTTATTTTAGGCATTGTTTGTAAACCTTTTTTACTTACTTTAGTATATGCATCAGGCTTGGAACCGATACGCCTTTATCCGTTTTGTGCTATTCATGTCTCTTGGAATAGTTGCTGGGACTTTTCTTCCTAATTTCTTTCAAATTGTCCTGTTAATTTTTAGTGCGATAACGGTTTTATACCTTTCAGCTCAATTTTTTAGAGGCTATCAATTCCCATCCTATCAATCCGTGTCTTTTGCTGTTTTAGCTTTTTTAATCTGCTTTTCTTTTGGCTATCTAAATGCTTATTGGAAATCAGAAAAACATGATGAAGCACATTTGCTTCATGTAAATACTGATGAAATTGAAGCTTTTGAAGCCATTTTGGTTAATGCAGGTAAAAGCACTGCGAAATCGCATGGTTTTAAAGTAGAAATTCAACAAGTATTGCTTAATGATGAATGGCAGCAATATTCAGGAAATGCCATGGTGTATTTCCAAAAAGACAGCCTTTCCAAAGTCTTGAAATATGGTGATCAGTTATTAGTCAAATCAAGATTAAGGGAATTGGAAGCTCCTAAGAATCCTCTGGAGTTTAATTACAAGCGGTTTTTAGGCTTTGATCAGATTTATCATCAGCAATATGTGACTTCTGGAAAATGGCTAAAGCTAGATGAGGGCAAAGGAAATTTAATCATGGCTTATTCCATTAAAACAGGTCAATATCTGGAAGGGATAATGAACGAATACATTCAAAATGGCCGCTCTTTAGCCATTTCCAAAGCCTTAACGCTAGGAATTAAAGATGAACTCGATAATGACTTACGAAATGCTTATGCAGCCGCAGGGGCAATGCATGTTTTAGCTGTTAGTGGATTGCATGTGGGGATCATCTTTTTGATTGTTTCTACACTTCTTAAAAGATGGCAAAACCGTGAAAGAGGTAGAATCTTTTTTGCCGTTATTAATATATCTGTCTTATGGGCTTATGCTTTTATCACTGGACTTTCTCCATCTGTACAAAGAGCCGCCATGATGTTTAGTTTTATCATTTTGGCTCAAGCCATGAAAAGACAAACGAATATCTATAATACTTTGGCAGCTTCGGCTTTTGTGCTGTTGAGTTTTAACCCTTTTTTATTATTTTCGGTTGGTTTTCAGCTTTCATATTTGGCAGTTTTAGGTATCGTCTTTTTTCAGCCAAAATTGTATGGCTTGCTGCAATTTAAGTTCGTTTTATGGGATAAGATATGGGCGATTACCTGTGTTTCCATAGCTGCTCAATTAGCTACTGCTCCTTTAGGATTACTATATTTCCACCAATTTCCAACTTATTTTTTCCTTTCCAACTTGGTCGTTATTCCAGCGGCTTTTGTAATCTTAAATAGTAGTCTATTTTTAATAATCATTTCCTTCTGGGAGTGGGCAGCAGGATGGATCGGCTTTTTGATAGACCATTTTATCCAACTCATTAACTATTTGGTTTTTAGCCTTGATTATTTTCCAAATAGTACTATTGATGGTATATTCATTAATACGCCTGAAAGCTGGTTAATTTATATTGCGCTTTTCTTCATTGCGCTATTCATTTCAGAGAAGAAATTGAATTACCTGAAATTGACAGTTTTAAGCTTGTTTTTGATGAGTGTTAGTATCTGTTTACGTCAATATCATAATTTTCAAGAAAAGAAATTGATAGTGTACGATACTGGAAAACATCATGCATTGGCAATCAGGACTGGATTCTCGCAATATCTTAAAGTGGAAGAGGAATTGGCTCAAGATAAAAATAAACTCCGATTTCATGTTTACCCAAGTCAATTGCAAGCTGGAATAGCTGATTTCCATCCTGATCGATTTGAACCTGAAAATCAAAAGGAGCTTTTTGAGGATTTCTATGGATTGAAGTTGGCTATTTGGGAGGATAAGCGAATTTTTCATTGGCACCAAGAATTGGATGAAGATTTCACTTTTAATGAACCGATTGATGCAGACTTATTGATTATTAGCAATGATGCTTTGCAAAAACCAGAAAAGCTACTTGAATTTTTCAATCCCAAGAGGATTGTCCTAGATGCATCCAATTCATATTATTACATTCAAAACTTTAAAGCTAAATTTGAGAAAGAAAATTTAGACTATTACATAGTGCCCGAAAAAGGTGCTTTTGAATGGAAATTATAAACTATGGAATTAACTAAGATTGAAATTAAAGACAGAATTGGTTATATCACTCTAAACCGACCAGAAAAGAGAAATGCATTAAGCTATGAATTTGTAGGCGAGCTGAAACAAGCTTTTGCACAATTAAAGGAAGATGATAATGCAAAGTTAATAGTGCTTAGAGCAGAAGGAAAGGCTTTTTGTGCTGGGGCTGATTTAGCTTATATCCAAGGGTTACAGGGTAATACTTATGAAGAAAACCTAGAAGACTCCAATCATTTGAAAGAGCTTTTCTATGAGATTTATACTTATCCGAAAGTAGTGATAGCAGAAATTCAGGGACATGCCTTAGCTGGAGGATGTGGATTGGCTACCGTTTGTGATTTCTCCTATACCGTTCCTCATGCAAAATTTGGCTATACGGAAGTGAAAATTGGTTTTATTCCAGCCATCGTTAAGGTGTTTTTATTAAGAAAAATTGGAGAAGGAAAGTCTAAAGAACTGCTATTATCAGGGAAATTATATGAAGCTGTTGATGCCCAAAAAATGGGATTGGTCAATGAAGTGGTGGAAGCTGAAAAGCTTTCAGAAACTGTTTATGAATTTGCTCAGCAATTGATCCAAAATAATTCTGGTCAATCCATGGCTTTTACCAAGCAAATGATAGCCGAAGTGCAAGAAAAGGGATTGGAAGAAGGCTTGCAATATGCAGCAGAGCAAAATGCAAAAGCCAGAGCTTCAGAAGATTGTAAAAAAGGAATAGCGGCATTTTTAAATAAAGAAACTCCCACATGGTAATGGGAGTTTTTTGCTGTTTTTTAGAGAGTCTGATTGACAAATAAATAAATGATCAGTTTTTTTTTCCAGATTGCAACTTTATTAAAATTCAATTAGTTTTATCATAGTAATTTTAATGTTATTTTAATAATCATGAAATCATAAATTTTAGAGTCCTCAATATACTAAGCGAGGATGAAAAAAATTATTGAATTCTATGTGGCCGTTGAAAACAAACTTATACACATGAAAGAGCTATTAAAAAGGATTACTATAGATCAGGAAATTTGTCACGGAAAACCTTGTATTAGAGGAATGAGATGGCCTGTCGAAGTTATTATTGACTTGTTAGGATCAGGAATGACAAATGAAGAAATATTGGAAGACCACCCTGAGTTAGAGAAAGAAGACATCTTGGCTAGTTTAAATTTTGTTAACCTTTATTTAAAAGGTCAAACGATAAAAGATGTTGCCTAATGAAATTTTTATGTGATGTCCATATATCATATAAAATAGTTAATACATTAAAATCAATTGGATTTGATGCTATTCATGTAAATGAAATTCTCAATAAATCAGAAACTAAAGATTCCGATATCTGTGAATTCGCTGATAAGAAAGATTATGTGGTAATCACTAAAGATTCTGATTTCGAAGATTCTTATAGAGTCAAAAACACTCCTAGAAAACTTCTAAAAATAAGTTTGGGAAACATATCGAATCAATTATTGATTACAATCTTTGAAGAAAATATTGGAAATCTAAAAAGATTAGAATCAGAAAAATCATTCTTTATTGAGTTCAATAAGGATGGAATTACTTATAGACCATAAACCCAAGTAAGTAAATACTTTATTTAAAACCCCAAAACAATCCCTACCTGATTCGACCCTATTTGCACATGAGATAAAAAATCTGAAAACTGGCTACTTTGTTTGCTGTGGATGGTATGAAGAATGATATCAAATACAAAGAGAAAGCTGCCTTGCAAAATCACAGATTTACCATAGCCTTTTAATCGCTCGGGTCTAATTGTCGTATTTTTAGCTCTTTCCATTAAATAAAAACCTCCTGCTATATACGCTAAATCCAAGCCCGCATTGAAAAGTAATGTTTTCTGAAAGCTTACTTGATCATTCAATAATGCTGAAGCACTTTCAGGCATATCCCCTTTAGCTGTAAAGTAATACCCTGCTCCTGCTATTCCTAAATTCACCACATTCCAAATCAAATTCATTTCATGAAAATAAGCTGTTTGACCACTGGCTTGACTCCTACCAATTGCGCCAGTAATCATATTCCCTACAGCCCAAGTACCTAATATGGCCATACCTGTTTTTCTGATTTTCACATCCCTTTCATAAGCCTGAGCAATGCTTGTATTTTGTGAAAACACATCAAAACTGAAAAGGAATAAGCTTAAAAACAGAGTAATGAATAATTTCTTCATAGCGATTAATTATAGTGTTCTATGGCATGGTAAAATAGCCTAAATGAAAACAGTATAAGTGCTACTCCCACTATTTTGTTCATAATATTTAACCTCTTTGGCGTTACCCAAGCTCTCAATCGGTGGGAAAGAGCTACTTTTGAGAAATCAGTTATCAATAATGTCCCAATTATAGAAGAGAAAAATACAACCACTTCATTATGATCATATTGATAACTTTTGGTTACTAAAGTCATTACACCCAGCCAATAAAGCAAAACAAAAGGATTTATTCCATTTAAAATAAATCCTTTGGCAAACTGTTTAAAAAAATTCGACCTTATCGTATTTACTTTCTGTTCCTCCAGCTTTATGCTCTTTTTTCTTAGACTCAGAATTCCTGTTATTAAAATAATCAGTCCTCCTAAGACACCCATCCAAACTGAAACAGTATCATTATTTTCAAAAAGCCTTACACTAAAATACATCAGGAAGATATAGGCAGTATCAGCCACAGCAATACCTAAAGCCATATAAATCCCTGCTTTAAAACCTTTTATTATACTATTTTGAATTAATGCAAAGAATACCGGCCCCAACATTACGGCCAGCAACAAACCAAACAATACACCTTTGGTGATAACTGCAATCATATATTATTTAATGCTTTTTTCTGCTAGGAAATCTAACCAAGCTTTTTGTTTATCTCCTTTTAAAACCCTAGGGAATTTGTTTTGACCACCTACTTTCCCGCTTCTTTCCATGAATTCAATAAATACATCATTCGGAAGAACTTTAACCGTAATATCTTTTAGGGCAGCAATTCTTTCTACTTTATAATCATCGTTCAACTCCTTTAGTCGATCATCTAACTTCTCTTTTAATTTTGCCTCATCAATTCCTGTATTATCTGTTCCAACATACCAATTATGGCCAAATAAAGAACCATGTTTCACACCTAAGACTGTAAATTCCTTTAAATCAAATCCCATATCATTGGCCACATCCGAAAGTGCATGGTTCATATTATCCACAGAAAGATGCTCACCACATAAACTTAGGAAATGCTTGGTTCTACCAGTAATTACAATTTCAGAATCTGCTTTTGAAACAAATTTAATCGTATCGCCTATTAAATAGCGCCACGCACCCGAGCAAGTAGATATCAGCAAGGCATATTCCACATTTTCCTCTATTTCATCTACCATTAAAGTTTGTGGGTTTTCCAGCATATTTCCCTCATCATCAAAATTCTCTTCAGTGAAGGGAATGAATTCGTAAAATATTCCATTATTAAGCACCAATCTCATGCTATCTACACCTTGATTAGCCTGAAATGCAATAAATCCTTCTGATGCTAGATAGGTCTCTATGTAATTAATATCCCTACCTAGCAATCGCTGAAAACCCTGTTTATAGGGCTCAAAAGCAACTCCACCGTGCACATAAATCTCAAAATTCGGCCATATTTCATGAATGTTATTAAGATTATAATGCTTTATGATTTTCTCAATTAAAATCGTAATCCAGGCCGGAACCCCTGCAATAATGGTGATATTCCAATCTTTGGCCTTGAGTGTCATTTGCTCCAATTTATCTTCCCAATCTTTTCTTCTAGATATAGCCTTTCCTGGTTTGTAAAAACGTTGAAACCAGAACGGGATTCTGGAAGTGGTAATTCCGCTCAAATCACCTTCTGCATAATTTCCATTATCCTGCAGATCAGTGCTCCCTCCTACCATCAAAGTTCCGCCTTCAAATACTGAAGAAGGTAAACCTTCATAGCGAGATAGTGATAAAATTTGTCGTACACTGGTTTTTTGTATGGCTTTCACCATCTCCAAAGAAACTGGAATATGTTTGGATGAAGCCCCTGATGTGCCAGAACTTAAAGCAAAATATTTGATTGCACCGTGCCAGGTTACGTCTTTCTCACCTTCCAGACATTTATGCCACCATTCTTGATACATTTTATTATAATCATGTACCGGAACCTGAGCTTTGAAATCTTCATAAAAGCTTTTACCATCTTGTTTTTTTAAAGATTGTAATATTCCTGAGAAATTATAAGCTTTACCAAATTGCGTATTGCGGGATCCTATGATGAGTTTACGAAACTCTGCTTTCTGTAATTCAAAAGGGGGCGTATAATCCTGATCTAAACTCTCTCGAATCCGTATCCCTTGTTTAATAAGATTACCTAAAAGTGTCATTTATTTTGTGGTTGATGCTCAAAAGTTGAAAATTTAATCAATGTAAAAACTTAAACTTTTACCTTTGAAATTAATTATTAAAAAATAGTCCAATAGACAAATATATAACATTCAAAATATATAAAAATAACTTTATCATAAAGTCAATAATAATTTATTTTACCGAATTAACATTCTAAAAGGATTTCAATGAGTATAGCAGAAAATTTATCATCAGTTAAGGAGTCTTTAGGTATCTGCCATTTGGTGGCTGTGAGCAAGACCAAACCCAATGAGGATTTGATGGAAGCTTATGAGGCTGGACAAAGAGCATTAGGCGAAAATAAGGTTCAGGAACTTACCGATAAAGCTGAAGCATTACCTAAGGATATTGAATGGCATATGATTGGTCATTTGCAGCGAAATAAGGTGAAATATATTGCTCCTTTTGTACACCTTATTCATTCTGTAGATAGCGTTCGTTTGCTAAAAGAAATCAATAAACAAGGCAAAAAAATCGACAGAGTGATTCCCGTATTGCTACAAATCCATATTGCAGAGGAAGAAAATAAATACGGCTTAGATGAGCAGGAATTGCATGAATTATTGTCTTCTGAAGCTTTCAAAGAAATGGAACATGTGGAAGTGCAAGGCTTGATGGGAATGGCTACTTTTACGGATGATACTGAAAAAATAAGAAGGGAATTTAAAAGTCTGAAAAAACTATTTGATAAAACTGCCGAGCAATACAATGATGAAAAACTCAACCTGAAGGAATTATCCATGGGTATGAGCGGAGATTACGAAATAGCTATAGAAGAAGGCAGCACAATGGTTAGGATTGGGAGTAAGATTTTTGGAGAGAGGAATTGATTGAGTTGGAAGTATGAAGTTGGAAGATCGGAGTTACTTTGTACAAAATACTAACTACTCATTACTCAATACTGATGGATGAGGGTTGTTGGATGATTAGGTCAGTACTACAGGTCAGACCGGAATTAGATTAAAAATAGAAATAAAGTGGGAATTATGAAGTTGGCAGTTTTTCTAGATACTTGATACTAGCTACTCGATACTTAAAATTTAAAAAACATGACAAGTAAATTGATAATAATTGTAGGGAGTATTTCAGGTGCAATATCCGTTATTTTGGGTGCTTTTGGGGCTCATGCTTTGAAGGATAGTTTAACTGCTTCAGGTAGGCTGGAAACTTATGAAACAGCCGTAAAATATCAGATGTACCACAGTTTGGCAATGATTCTCTTAGGGATATTGATGATTCATTTTCAGCATAGATTTTTAAATTATGCTTCCTATTCATTTTTAATTGGCACCATTATTTTCTCAGGAAGTTTATATGTGCTTTGTGCTACTGGAATTACAAAATTAGGGGCTATCACTCCAATTGGTGGTTTATTTCTTATTGCTGCATGGGTGCTTTTAGCTATAGGAATTTATAAAACCGCCTAATACACTTGCCGTATAGTTTAACATGGCTAATTCGGTAAAATGTAAAAATTGCGGAGAGTGGAATACTATTGAAGGTTCAGGCAAACAGAAATGCTCTAATTGTGGTGAAATCATTCAAGATCCTACAACAGAAAGACTGGAGAAAATCAAAAAGTACAAGCAAGAGCAACTTGATAAATGGATGTTTACCATAAAAGAAGATGATAGTGCTTTCGTAAGATTTGCGAAGAAGACAGGAAATATAACTTATATAGTAATCATGTCTATTGTAGGTTTTTTCGCTTGGTTAGCTGCTGTTTTACCACTCTAAAGATGAATTTCAAGACTTTAAAACACCCACTAGTTTATCTAAGTATTTTGCTGTTTTTGGTTCACCAATTAATTGAAAAAAGCTTTAATTATTCTATTCCAATTTTACATGCCTATCTTGATGATTTAGTTTGTATGCCTATCATATTGGGACTAGGTACTCAGGTTATTCAATGGATTCATCCCGTAAAGGACTTATATTTTCTAGATAAAAATGCAATCATCATAACTGTGATTTTTTACAGCATATTGTTTGAAGGAATTTTACCATTTGTTAATCCTTCTATTTACACTGCTGATTGGATTGATATTGTATTGTATGCCTTAGGTGGAATTATGTTTTACAATTTGGTTAGCAAAAAAGTGAAGGGAGAATATTTGGCTGTTTTGAATGAGTTGTAGTTTCAAATTTAATTTTCTTCCTTTTCCTAATGGTTCAAGCGGGACGCTTGAAACAGTGGACTCGCTTTAGATTCTCCTAAATGCTATTAAGCTAAGCTTTGAATCCGTATCGTTCACTGCAATCCTAAAAAATAACCTTGGTTATTTTCTTTTGTGTTCTCTTGTTACTTTTCCCGATAAATACGGGACAAGTCGTGGTGGGGAATGTGCTACCATTGGTACAGATTAACAAACATTCTTTTTTAACCACAAAAGAGTCAAAAGAAAACAAAAGTTTTTTCGCTTTAGCGAAAAACTCGTTTAGGAAATTTCCCTAACTTAATAGTATTGAGATTCCTCCTTTGAGGGAATAAAAAGTAGGCTTTGGGGGCTAGGAGTCTTAATTCTCTTCTTCAGGAAATTTGGTTTCTTGGAGCTTATCATTGAAGTAGATTTCCGTTTTTAGCCATTCGCCTTCTTCATTAAAGTATTCCCACGCTTCAACCTTTTTATTTCCCGCATATTTAGCACTTAATGCCACTTCTCCATTTTCATGATAGTTAAAATGTTCACCATGGGCTTTCCCAAATTTATAAATGGTGGTTTCTTTTTCCTGCCCATTTTTGAAATACGAAATTTCTAATCCAGACTTTTTACCTGCCTGGTAATTTACTTCATATTTTAATTCTCCATTTGGAAAATATTTGGCAAAAGCACCATGTAGCTGACCGTTACTATAGTTTTCAATTTTTACTAAATTTCCATCTTCATCATAAAATTCCCACTCACCGAAAGGCTCATCACCTTTATAATAATTTTTAGATTTTAACTCTCCATTCTGCCAGAACTCCTCCACTTCTTTATCTTTTGCTTCATTTGAATAGATAGTTTTAGTTTTTAGCTGTCCTTCTTTATTATATTCTTTAAACTCCCCAGTTAGGAAACCCTCTTTATAATTTCGCTCTGTTTTAACATCTCCACTCGGGTAGTAAGAAATATTTTCACCGTCTAATTTTCCATTTTTATAATAACCAATTAAAAGTAAGTTACCTTCTCGGTCATAATTTTTAAATTCTCCAGTTTTTACTCCTTTTTGATTTTCAAAAACAGTCTCTAGCTGTCCATTTTCGAAAAAGGTTTTGAACTCACCACTTAACTTACCATCCACATAATGTTCTTCGGTTTTCATGTTCCCATTAGGATAATACCGTTCAGTTATGCCATTTGGTTCACCTCTTTTATAGATGATTTTCTGTGCTAAAACACCATCCGGAAAATATTCTAAAACTTCCCCATCTGGCTTTCCATCTTTAAAATCACTTTCACTTTTCAATTGACCATCTGGATAGTAGAGTTTCAGTTTTCCATTTAAAGTATCATTTTCAAAATATGCTTCTTGCAGCACATTTCCTTCTTTGCCAAAGACAACGGTCTTTCCCGTTCTGCTTCCATCTGCAAACTCAGTAGTTCGCATGAGTTTTCCATCAGGATAAAACATCTCAAACAAACCGTCCTCTTTTCCGTCTTCAAATGAGCCTTTTGCCATCAGCTCGCCACTTTCGTAATATTTTTTATAATCGCCTTCTATTTGACTGCTATCCCCATTGGATATAAAGTAAACCTCTTTGGTTTTTTTGTTTTCCGCACTATCGTAGTAATTGGAAATTTTCTGTAATTCCTGAGCACTCAAGACTTGTATAGAGAAGTAAAATAAAGAAATGAAAAGAAAATAAATTCGCATCGGAAATTTTAAATAGTATTAATGAGAAACTGCTTGTAAAGATAACTAAGAAGCTGTTAAAATATTATAGAATGATTGAAAAGTATATGGAATTCACAAATTCTTCAACAATTAAGTTCAATATCTATGTAAATTTTCAATCAAAAATAAAGTTGGTCTTATTTGCAGGGTTGAAATAATTGTTTTTAGGTTTAAAGCTTCCTAATTGCATTTGCATAACTATGCTCAATTTTTATCGTACATTAGTATTTTTAAACAAATCTACTCTTTAATGGCTATTAAGATAATTGGAATAATTTTAACCATTGCTGGTGCAATAGGATTGATTTTTGGAGTTCTGGGCATATTTGGTACTCCTTTAATCAACCTGAACTCCTGGGCTATGACTATTTTAGGATTTATATTTTTTGTTTCAGGTATTGGTATGTTAAAGAGAATAGGATAATTCAAGACGCATCAAATTCTGGAATGTCTTTGTTTGCGGTATACTTCTGAATATTATTCTAATTTCTAATGAGGTTTCAGCATTAGTTTCATAATCAATTTTGTATACTTTTTTTACATTGGAAATTACAAATTGAGTTAATGGAAAAACAGCTTGTAAAAATAAATTACAAGCTGTTGAAGTATTATAAAATTACTGTAAACTTTCTAACTACATTTTCTCAATTACAATAGCAGAAGCTCCTCCACCACCATTGCAAATACCAGCTACCCCGATTTTACCATTTTTCTGGTTTAATACAGAATATAAAGTTGTCATAATTCTAGCACCGGAAGCACCTAATGGATGACCTAATGCAACTGCACCACCGTATACATTTACTTTTTCAGGATCTAAGCCTAATTCCATATTGTTTGCAATTGCTACTGCAGAGAAAGCTTCATTGATTTCATAAAAATCAACTTCTTCTTTGCTCACTCCTGCTCTTTTCATCGCAATAGGAATAGCTAAAGATGGAGCGGTAGTAAACCAAAGTGGATCTTGAGCTGCATCACCAAAACCTCTAATTTTAGCAATTGGCTTTATGCCTAAAGCATCTGCTTTTTCTTTGCTCATCAATACCAATGCTGATGCTCCATCATTAATGGTTGAAGCATTAGCTGCAGTCACAGTTCCATCTTTTGCAAAAACAGGTCTTAAAGAAGGGATTTTTTCAAATCTTACATTTTTGAATTCTTCATCCTCTGAGATCACCAATGGATCGCCTTTTCTTTGGGGAACCTCAACTGGAACAATCTCTTCTTTGAAGCTGCCATCTTCAGTTGCTTTTGCAACTCTTTTGTAAGAATTGATAGCATATTCATCCTGCTGTTCACGGCTTATTTTCATTTCTTTGGCAGTATTGTCTGCACAATTTCCCATCGGGAATTTGTTATATACTTCCCATAAACCATCGTTTAACAGGCCGTCTACTAATTCTCCATTTCCGTATTTATAGCCATAACGAGCTTTAGGAATGTAATAAGGAATATTAGACATGCTTTCCATTCCACCAGCTACAATAGTATCAGCATGACCTAGCATGATACTTTGCGCACCAAACATCACAGATTTCATACCTGATGAACAAACTTTATTAACGGTTGTACATGGAACATTGAAGCCAATTCCAGCAGCTATGGCAGCCTGTCTTGCCGGAGCCTGACCCAAATTAGCTGATACTACATTTCCCATGAATACTTCATTCACTTCTTTAGCATCTACATTGGCTTTAGATAAAGCTCCTTTAATAGCTGCCGAACCCAAATCAATGGCACTTAAACTGGCTAAACTTCCTCCAAAACTTCCGATTGGTGTCCTTACCGCAGACACAATATATACTTCTTGCATTATTATTTTATTTTAGTCGTTTCAATGTAAAATTAATTAAAATAAGCCTTAGATAAAACCCAAACCCAGATTACCAATCAGGCTTTCCCGAATCTTGCTTTTTAGTAGCTTTCTTTCTTAGCTGCTGAAAATATTGCGATTCTTTATTTCTTAATGCTTCCAATATCATTTGGGCTTTTTCCTCAGAAATATTCATCTCATCCAATTTCTGTTTTGTACTCGGGCTCATCTCTTGCTCCTCTCCGTCCTTTTGCTCCTCACCTTCCTTTTGTTCTTGCTGCTGTTGCTGCTCCTCTTGTTCTTTTCCTTTCTCTTGCTCACTTTGCTCTCCATCTTGCTGCTCAGCATCGTCTTTTTGTTGTTGATCTTCAGCTTCCTGATCCTCCTGACTTTTCTCTTGATTTTCGTCTTGCTGTTGGTTTTCAGAATCTTCACTTTCTTTGTTTTGCTGATCCTTATTCTTCTGATCCTGCTTTTCTTGATCCTTTTGATCTTGATCTTGGTTCTGATCCTGATCCTGATTTTGCTTTTCCTGCTCCTGCATTTTCTTTTTCAACAACTCATAGTTGTAGCGGGCTTTATTATTGGTAGGATCCGTCTTCAAAGCTTCCTTAAAAAAAGAAAGTGCACTTTCATATTCTTTTTGCATTTCAGAAAGATTTCCCATCTGCAACATAGCTTTTGATTTTAATTGAGGATTTGAAGCATCCGCAACTCTTCTATAAGCATCAAAAGCATTAACTGTATCCTTTAATTGAAAATAGGCATGTGCTCTATACAACTCCGCTTCTGGACTTTCATAATTCAATGAATCTAGAAGATAAGAATAGTGCTCTACTACCTTTTCGAAATCACCATTAGAAAAGGCTTCTTCTGCTCTTTCCTTAGCCGCATTGGCTTTGGCTATTTTCCCTACAGGATCGATAGCCGATAACTGAAAAGAAGTAAATAATCCGATAAATATGATTACAATATTCTTCATATTTTAATGATTTTAAGTGTGGTCACTAAATCTAAGATTAATAAAATTATAGCTGCCATCAAGAAATAAAAATATTTATTAGCTGATACATCAACAGTTTTTGCGTCTTTTAATTCCCCTTCAATATTGTTAATTGTAGAAATTAACCTACCTACTTCGTTATCACTTTTGTTAATTTCAAAATATTCTCCATCCGTTTGATCAGCTAGATCCTCTAATGAACGAGAATCCAATTTTGTGATGATATCATTTCCGCTTTTATCTTTTCTAAAACCTCTTCGTGTTCTGATTTTACTGCCCTCTTCCGTTCCTACACCTAATGAAAATAAACGGATTCCTGAATCATTGATTTTGGAAACTGCACCTCCAGTATCATCCCCGAAATCTTCCCCATCGCTAATTAAAATAATGATTTTAGATTTCTGTTGAGTAGAAGGAGCATCTTCGGAAGTCAATTTTTCATGAGCCATATTGAGTGCACCACCAAAATCCGTGCTGCTACCCGGCACCAAGCCTGTATTTAAGGTTTCAATAAATAAATTCAGTGCATTTTGGTCGTAAGTAAGCGGACATTGTACAAAGGACTCGGAAGAAAATATTAAAAGCCCAATTCTATCAGAGTTGAAAGCATCTACTATATTTTTCAATTCATATTTGATTTTTTCTAACCTTGAAGGTGCCACATCATTTGCGTCCATGGAAGCAGATAAATCTACTGCTATCATTATATCTTTCCCTACCGCCTTGATTTCCTTTTTATCATCCCCAAAGGAAGGCCCCAGAAGTGAAACAATCAATAAAGCAAAAATGGCTGATCTCAAAAGAAATTTTGGTAGGATATTAGAGTAAGCCTGACCAACTCTTTTGGCTACAGTGAATACCCTATAAGTATAAGCCAAATAGAGCACTAAAAAAATGATGATAAATATAATCTCTTCCGCCCCGAGGGAGTGAATCCAAGTCATAGATTTTAATTTTTACAAAAATATAAAAGCAATCGTAAAGGGCAACGATGATTGCAGCTAAGATTCATAAAACGGAATAAAGATTCGCTTGTTATGTTTTTTGTAGTTTTATATCGCTTTGATGTATGCGTCAGACGGTTCTAACCGTCAGACGCTAAGCAAGAGGTCTGCAATTCACGGTCTGACGGGTTTCAAATATTATCTTTAAAGCATAAAGCTCCCCAAATGCAAAAATAATATAACAATGCTCTAATCCCGTCTGACCGTTTTGTGGCTAAAGTGTTTGATGTAAGATTAGTCTGTGATATATGCGTCAGACGGTGAAAACCGTCAGACACTGAGCAGGTGTGGTCTTTTATTGAAAGATTAATTTACTGGCTGACAGTAAGATGAAAAATATCTCGAAAAAAAGTTAGATTTATTTTGATTGCGATTTGGTATACACGAAAAACTTCCTTTATATTTGCATCACTTTTCGGAAACGAGGAGGGGATTTGAGTTAAAAACCCGGAGAGGTGGGTGAGTGGCTGAAACCACATGTTTGCTAAACATGCGTACGTGTTAAAGCGTACCGGGGGTTCGAATCCCCCTCTCTCCGCCAGAAGTTCTTATAAAAACTGTTTGCTCGGAGAAGCTAAATTACCAAAATTACAAATTGTAATTTCGGAGATAAGTTTTCAAGAGTTCTTTAAACAAAAAAGAGATTAACAATAAAATCTCGGGGTGTAGCGTAGCCCGGTATCGCGCCTCGTTTGGGACGAGGAGGTCGTAGGTTCGAATCCTGCCACCCCGACTAATAAAGCCTTATACGTAATGTATAGGGCTTTTTTTATGCTTCAAAGTGAAAATGAAAAATATCTCGGGCAGGATGAGATTATTATTAACTCATTACTTCTTAAGAATTATTGATTAGCATCATAATAATTTAATTCATTCGACTTCTTAAAGAATTCAATATACAATAGCCAATCGAATAGTAAAATCAATACAATACTTAATAATACAAACACAGTAATTCCACTACCAATGGAAAAGCTTTTCATCTTCACTATAATATCCTTATAAAATTTTTATAATATTTTTATAATATTTTTCTTAAAAATTTTTAATAGTCAACTATTCAATTTATCATTGTGATATAAAAGAGGATGTCTGTGACACCCTCTTTTAACTACTACTGCTTTAGATACTTATACACTTCCCAAATGAAGTGTAAGATCCCTAAAGCTTGTGCTACTGTCGATAGCACATCAACTAAAGTGTACATGAAAATTATATTTAAGTGTCACTCAATCGCACTAACCTATGGACTCACCCTTCATAGGTTTTTTTGTTGAGCTTACATCAAATATAGACCGATTAAAATAATTACGCAAGCTTGAAAAATTACCAACTTCTTATTGTGGATAAGTGTTTAAATTACTGTATATCAAATGTTTATACACCTATATATTAAAAAATATTTAATTATTTATATAGTTTAGAAGTGAAATATTTTTTTACAAAACTTTTCCACAAGTACAAGCAAGCTAAAATAGTGGGTTTCGGTCAAATTCATTAACTATTTTTCATAAAACATGAATTATGTTTCCATTATTTTCCGTTTATATTCATATTTTTCTAAAATAAATCAAATATAAATAAAGCAACACAAGCAAAATAAGCAAGCGTAACAAGCATATAACCACCTATAACACTTATCAATTAGATATATTTATATGTTTTGCTTGCTTTTTTATAGATTTCTTAAATCACTCTGCTTTATATTTATTACTCTAATCCTGCGTTTTTATTTGCACGTTCTTTAGTTAATTGATTTTTTAGCTGATTCTTATTTCATTTCTAATGTTTTCATTCCTAGTGTGATCTAAAAAGCATTTATCTAGACCTATTTCCAAAACATTAGACCTGAATTTTATTTAAAGCTCAATAATTTAAGTTTTTATGAGCTATAAAAATATTTTTATAGCTCATTAATTCTAATCTAATGAAAATTTATATCAATTGCTCTCTTCATATTTGGCAAATAAGTCCTATCCTACTTAAATTCGAATAAAAATCTTTATGCCAACTATTCAAAAAACCTTCCAGCTTCGCCCCTTCCCTCGCGGATTTCATTTAATAGAAAGAGAGATTGAAGACCATATGCCTCAGCTGAAAGATATCAAAGCGGGAATTGCGCATATTTTTATCCATCATACTTCTGCTGGGCTAACCTTAAATGAAAATGCCGACCCCACCGTAAGAGGAGATTTTGAAAGACATTTTAATAAAATGGTGCCAGAAAACATGGATTATTACCAACATACCCAAGAAGGGCCGGATGACATGCCTGCCCATATTAAAGCTTCCCTTTTGGGAAGTTCAGTAAGTGTGCCTATACAAAACGGCAAACTACTAACTGGAACTTGGCAAGGCGTTTATCTATGTGAGCATAGAAACCATGCAGGTGGTAGAAAAATTACGATTACGGTAATAGGGGATTAAAATCTGCAGCCCTAAGTTTAGATGCTATTGATTTTCAATTAGATTATTTTTGATTTCAGGATTTAGTTTAGTCAAATCTTTTGAGAAGGATATTTTATCCTTAGGTGAAATAAGCATACTATCTAATTTACCATATTTGTTTACCATATTTGATTTCAATTCTATCAAATGATGGAGCTGGTGAGGATAGGATACTGTTCGTCTTAGAAATCTCCTTAATATCCTTTATATCAATTGGTTTAAATGAAAAGAATCCAAATTTGATTTTTAACTGACCATTTTCAATGGTATATGATGTATTAAAAAACAAATACACTATAAAGCCATAAAGAATAATGGGGAATACCATTTTAACAAAAATGCCTTGTCCCAATCCATTTTCGATTAGGACAAATATAAATAGTAGCAATCCGTATGATACTTTAGAAGGATATTTCTTTTTCATTTTTTTATTTATAGTAAGCTGTTATGAATAAATTCTACACAAGGTAAAAAACAATCGCTTAATCTATAAAGATAATTTCTTCAGTTTCTTGGGTAAAAGTTTCTCCTGATTCTAAAGTTGCTGTTACGCTAAAGCTTGCCTTTTGATATATGCTGTCATATTCTAAAAGTGATAAGCGGAAAAGATCATATTCGCTTACATTAGATTTTATTTCAATAAGCTCTTCTATATTATAATTCTTAGATTCAGTTTTGTTCACAAAAAGATCAGTAGCATCTTTTCTTTGAGTAGAATCTTCTGAATTTATCATCATAATACTTAATTCTTCAACATAATCGGGATAAATTGGATCGGGGCCGCAATCCAAAGCTTTTGCAGTATTTAACCCAAAATTTAATAACACATTTGCGTGTGTTATCTGCCTTTCTTCATGAAGAAATGAAATAAATAACCTAAAATTTTCTTTACGAACTGAGTCTTCAATAGGAGTTAACTCATCATTGACTTCAGAATTTAATCCTAGGTTCAAATCTGTATAAACCATTTCTATTGTCGGGCCAGGGTTACAATTTCTATCACAGGACATCAAGCTTTGAAAAATAAATCCAGCAATAAGTATTGAAATTGTTTTTCTCAGCATAATCAAGGTTTTAATAATAGACTCTTTTCAGAATTAGATGGTTGTAAGCCTTAAATAATCATTGATCAACTATAGTTCGAAAAGTAAGATTTACTCGTGGTGAAAAAATCTTTTTAGTTGGAGGTAATCGATGGAGCCAATGGTTCTGAGTGGTACCTTTCATGACCAGTAAACTTCCATTTTCAAGCCAAACCTCCACTTTTTCTTTGGAGTCTTTATGCTTAAAAGTGAATTTTCGTTCTGCACCAAAACTTACTGAGGCAATTGCTCCATTCTTCTTCAAGTCTTTCTCGCCATCACTATGCCAGGCCATACCCTCTTCACCTGAATGATATAAATTCAATAAGCATGAATTATAAGTTTCACCAGATTTACGCTCTACCTCCTCCTTTATTCTTTGTAAAGCAGCTGTCCAGGGTGTAGCGTACTTAGTCACTTTTGAATAAGTGTAAGAAAATGGCTTTTGGGCATACCAAGCCACCTTACGTTTGGTAATGATTTCTTTACCAAAAATAATGGCTTTATCATGTTCCCATTCTATTTTATTTAAAAGATTGTTGTAGAAATAAGAAGACTGTTCATCATTGAATATTCGTCCATGATATTGAACTTGTCCATCGTAGGGTAAAAGGTTTTTGTTTGGATCAAAAGGCTCATCAAATAATTTCATTTTTTCAATTCCACTACAATTTCATTTTTTCTATTGAAAACCTCATAAGGTGCATTATATCCAAAAAAATAGAATTTATTGGTATAATAAATACCCTCCAATTCTAATGCGTTTTTTAGTTTGTCTTTATATTCTTCAATTTTTTTGTCATTCGCCCAACCCCCGAAAGAAATTGCAGCCATTCTTTTTGAGGGCTCCTCGCGAAATTCTATACTAGATTGATTGGGCTTTGGAAGCTTGGATTTCTCATATTTTTGAGGCACTAGAAACATCATGGTCATTGAATCTTCCAAAGACATACTAACAGGAGATGTCATGGATATTTTTTCATTTTCTTCGTTACCACCAAAAATATATCCGGCCAAAATAGAAAATCCTTTACTGGATACGTCCTTATAGTTACCACTTGGAAGCTTAACTGAGGTAAAAAGTCTAGACTCATATGTCCGGATTTCAAAATCTTCATACTTTTTCTCCACCTTATATGGATAAGTTTCAATCTTATTCTGACTACCCATAGCAAAAAGCTGAACTACAATAAAGGCTAATAAAATAATACCCGTTACTATTAAAATAATTTTCATTTTTTCTGTTGGTATGTTTTATATTACATACCGTTTCGTTTAACGATAAATCAGAATTCTCAGTTGTGTTGAAGAAATTAAAGTAACCAAATGTATATCAAATAATTACATCAATCCAATGGCACCAACAAAACGGGGATCTTGGATTCTTTTATTATCTCTTCAGAGGTGCTTCCCATAAATGCTTTATAAAGAAAATTATGATCATGATGACCAGTTATGATAAGATCAGAATTGAGTTTTTCAGCTTCTTTAATTATCATCTCAACAGTAGCGCCTTGCACCAATAGGCCTTCTGCCCTAACCCCTTTTGCTTCCAATTGTTGCGCATAATCCTGCAATAATTTATGCTCAGCTCGCAAATCATCTGCTCTGGTATCTCTAATGTATTGTGGCCCTACATCATAACCCACAAAATCAGGATCGGGCGCTGCAATATGCACCAGCCATATTTTTGCATCAAAAGCTTTAGCAAATTCATAAGCTTTATCCATCAAAAAAGCTTCCTGCTCATTAAAATCTATAGAAACCAATATATTTTTCATAGCAACACAGTTTATGATTTTACAATACTCCCTTATTTAAGTTTACGATTTCTTGTAGGAAAAGATAGAATTTAGACTTCAATCTACTACTAACTCAATGCTAAGTGCGCCATATTCTTCATTGGGAGAGTCGGTATGAATTTCATAGGTATAGTTACCGTTTTTCAATGGAGTTTCTCCAACATAATCGATAGGTTGTATCCTGAGAATGTTTCCATTAATTTCTAGCTTACCATAAGCATAGCGATATGCAGTCTCAAATACTTTATAATCTGAATTGTTTCCAGACTTTAATTCGCCAAAATTAACATCACCAGTGGTGGTATTGATAATAATATTTTCATAATCATAGATACTGGTATTAGCTAATCGTATATTAATAGCTGATTTATTGATATCACTTTCTGAACAGCTACTAAATATTGTGATAAGGGCGAGTAATATTAGCATGTTTTTCATACTTAGAATACACATACTTCATTTTTATGGTTGCATTAAAATAAGCTTGGGCAGAACAATCATATCAAATGCTAAACAAAAAAAGCCGGCTATACCGGCTTTTTTGTCTATTGTAATCTGTCAATTATCTATTTTTTAGCTTCTAGCTCCAGTCTGATTTGCTCATCCTACATCCATAATCCCTCATCCTACGCTTTAGCTAACCCACTCTTTCACATCATCCGGGCTTACACTTGGAATATCCAATTTCATTTTCTTTTTCAAACCTGAAATTTGGTGATGCAATTTGGTATGCTTGGTTTCTTTCAATTCTTCTACCGTTTTAATGCCCGCTTCCATCACCACTGGAGCCCATTCTTTAGGCACTCCTGCTGCTACGAAATCAGCTTCTGTGGCTACTTTTGCTTTCTTCTCCGGCTTCATTTGCGGGAAGAACAATACGTCTTGTATGGAATTGCTATTAGTCATAATCATACTCAAACGATCAATTCCAATACCCAAACCTGCTGTTGGCGGCATTCCGTATTCCAAAGCACGCAAGAAATCTTCATCCAATACCATGGCTTCGTCATCGCCTCTTTTACCTAATTCCAACTGCTCTTCAAATCTTTGACGCTGGTCAATTGGGTCGTTCAACTCAGAGAAAGCATTACAGATTTCTTTTCCATTACAAATGGCTTCGAATCTTTCCACCAAACCTTCTTTTGTTGGGTGCTTTTTCGCCAATGGAGACATTTCAATTGGATAATCTGTGATGAAAGTCGGTTGAATCAGTTGCGCCTCGCATTTCTCACCGAAAATCTCATCAATCAGTTTCCCTTTACCCATAGAATCATCAACAGGTACATGCAGTTTTTCTGCAGTTTTTCTTAACTCCTCTTCATTCATTTCAGAAATATCAATACCTGTAAAATGCTCAATGGCTTCATACATAGTATATCTTTTCCAAGGTCTCTGGAAATTGATGATATTCTCCCCTACTTTCACTTCTGTAGTTCCGTGAATGTCCATGGCTACTTTTTCGACCATTTCCTCCACCAAATTCATCATCCACTGATAATCTTTGTAGGCCACATACAATTCCACCTGTGTAAATTCCGGGTTATGGAACCTTGACATGCCTTCATTTCTGAAATCCTTTGCGAATTCAAAAACGCCATCATAACCACCTACAATTAATCTTTTCAGATAAAGCTCATTGGCAATCCTTAAATATAAAGTCATATCCAAGGTATTGTGATGCGTTTTAAAAGGACGAGCAGCGGCTCCACCATAAAGTGGCTGTAGAATAGGCGTTTCTACTTCCAAATAGCCTTTACCACCTAAGAAATGACGCATGGAATTCACCAATTGTGTTCTTTTCTTGAATGTATCGCGAACTTCAGGATTCACAATCATGTCCACATAACGCTGACGATATCTTTGTTCAGAATCCGTGAAAGCATCATATCTTTTAACATTACCCTGCTCATCCGTAGTTTCTTTTGTGATCGGCAAAGGCCGAAGTGATTTGGTCAGAACCGTAAGCTCTTTCACATGAATAGAAATCTCTCCCACCTGAGTAGTGAAAACATATCCTTTGATTCCGATGATATCACCGATATCCAATAATTTCTTAAAAACAGTATTGTAAAGCGTTTTATCTTCATCTGGGCAAATTTCGTCTCTATTTACATAGATCTGAATTCTTCCTGTGCTATCTTGAATTTCAGCAAATGAAGCTTTCCCCATGATCCTTTTGCTCATGAGGCGTCCTGCAATGCTTATATTTTTATAATTCAGCTTATCGCTCTCATAATTTTTCTTAATGTCCTGAGCGGAAACATTTACATCAAATGACTCTGCGGGATAAGGATTAATCCCCAGATTCGTTAATTCTTCCCTACTTTTTCTTCTTTCTATTTCCTGTTCGCTTAAATGCATCATTTTTTGCTAAAATTTGTGATATCTGTCCAAAGTATTGGATACAAAGTGCAAAGATATGTTAAGTCTATTTAAATTAGATATTTCTGACTAAGAATCTGCTAAATGTCTTTTTAGGATGATAAAAGGTAGCTTGAACATTTTGTCTTTTGTCAACCGTCTATTGGTAAGCGATTTCCGGTCTGACCTGCGGTACTGACCTATGTGCTATCATACTACATCCATCATCCTTCACCCAATTTCCATATTTTGAGACCGCGTATCTACTATTTTAATCTGCAAAGATAAGGGAAAGTATGGTAATTTTTGATAATTAAACACTAGATTCTAGAGCCCAATAACTTGGTATAAGATGAAAGATATTCACTCTGAATCAGTAAATTGACAATTGACAAAATAAGCCTTCGGCTTATTCAGTTGATAAAAAGTTCCTAATCCTCCTTCCACTCAATATTTAAGCACAATAATGGATTAGAACATTTTGTCAACTGTCTACCGTCAACTGTGTGTTTTGTGGATTATTCCCAATTCCGGTCTGACCTTCGGTACTGACCTAAGTGCTATCACCCTACATCCATCACCCAACTTTCCTACTTCCATCTTCTAACATTACATACCGCCAATCCCCCGCCAGCTGGCGGGCTAGGGGGCTTAACTCTTCCTCCTCTCTTCTTTCCGTCTCTGAATCTCTTCTTTAATCATGGAAAATTCTCTGCTGCTTTGCCCTGCCACTGAAGTATTTTCTTCAGCTCTTCTGAACAAATATGGCATTACTGATTTTACTGAACCATAAGGTACATATTTGGCTACATTATACCCCTTATCTGCCAAGTTAAATGAAATATTATCACTCATCCCATAAAGTTGAGCAAAAGCAACTCTTTCATCATTTGGTTTAATGTCATGTTTATTCATCATATAAGCTAAAAAATAGTTACTGTACTGGTTATGTGTTCCGTTGAATACATATATCTTTTCTAAATTTTCAATACAATATTCCAAAGCTGAATTGTAGTCAATATCTGTTCTTTCCTTTGATATTTGTATAGGATTTGGATAGCCCATTTCTTCTGCTCTGTCAGCCTCTTTTTCCATATAAGCACCTCTTACTAATTTGGCTCCAATGTAATACCCCTTGTCCATTGCTCTTTTATGTGCTTTTTTAAGATTTTCATACATATCTGCTCGGTACATTTGGTAGGTATTATAAATAATGGCAGTTTCTTTATTATATTTTTCCATCATTTGATAAACTATCTCATCAATAGGATCTTGTAGCCAGCTTTCTTCAGCATCAATCAATATTCTAACATTATTGTCATAAGCTGCTTTACATATTTTTTCTATCCTTTCCTTATCTTTTTGATGGATTACTTTCTCTTTTTCAGTCAGTTCTTTACCAGCTTGAATTTTCGTGAAGATTTTACCTAATGATACTCCTGAAGGTTTGAAAACACAAAATGGTAGATTATCATCATTGGCTGCACGATCAATAGTCTTTAGGACTTCATTCATTGTTTTGTCAAATCCCTTCTCGGTTTTAGCACCTTCAACTGAATAATCTAGTATAGTTCCTATTCCGTGAGAAGACAATTCATCGATAGTTCCTTGACTATCTTTAATAGAAATTCCTCCACAAAATTGATCGTATACGGTCCAATAAATAATTTTGCTTATCGGCAAATGCAAAGCAAAGCCTAATTTCACAAAAAATTTACCAATTGCTACTAACCATCCTTTACCCATCAGAGAGAAAAGCCAATATGCTTTTCTTAATTGTTTATCTGACTTACTAGTAAATGCAATGGATACATCATCAAAAATCGGGTTTGTAGTTACTTCCATAAAATTATATTAAGTCCGCAAATATAAGGAAAACGAAGTCACTTGCTTTTTGTTAAATTGATTAACTTGCAACTTTTTATAAAATATTTATGAAGATTAAAAATTGGTATTCAGGCGGTAAACCTTGGGTGATAGCGGGACCCTGCAGCGCGGAAACAGAAGAACAACTTTTAGAAACCGTTGAGCAGTTGGTTAAGAATGGATTCACCACCATTAGAGCAGGTGTATGGAAGCCAAGAACTCGACCAAACAGCTTTGAAGGAGTTGGGAAAGTAGCTTTTCCATGGATTAAAAAAGCAAAATCACTTCATCCCCACATTCAATTTGCAATTGAAGTAGCTTCAGCTGAGCATGTGGAATTAGCCTTGAAAAATGATATCGATATTCTATGGGTAGGTGCTCGTACCACTGTCAATCCATTTAATGTGCAAGAAATAGCTGAGGCAGTTAGAGGGGTAAAAGACAAACCCATTTTAGTGAAAAACCCCATTAATCCGGATTTGGCATTGTGGATGGGTGCTTTAGAAAGATTTGATGCAGTAGGCATTGAAAAATTAGGCGCAATTCACAGAGGGTTTTCTACATATCAGGAAAGCATTTACAGGAATATTCCGCTTTGGCAGATTCCAATAGAATTGAAATCTCGCTACCCTGAGTTGCTCTTGATAAACGATCCTAGTCACATTGCAGGAAAAAGGGATCTGCTTTTTGAAATTGCTCAAAAAGCCATGGATTTGCAGTATGATGGATTAATCATAGAATCCCATCGTTCACCAGATGATGCTTGGAGTGATGCAGCTCAGCAACTGACCCCGAATGCTTTAAAGGAAATGCTAAGCCACATTAAAATCAGAGAAAAAAGTTTTCCCAATAAAGATTTTAAGAATGAATTAGAGGGCATAAGAGATCAAATTGATGAAACCGATAAGGAATTATTGGAAGTTTTATCGAGACGGTTGGAACTGGTTAAAAAAGTAGGACAATATAAAAAGGATAAAAATGTTGCTATATTTCAACTGGAACGTTGGAATAAAATAATTGAAAACCGTCCTTTATGGGGCAAAAAGCTGAATTTGGATGCTGAATTTGTGAAATCCATCTATCAGGACATTCATGACGAATCCATAAGAATTCAAACTGACATCTATAATAATGAGGAATAAAAAGAAAGTTTACACGCTAGGACCTAAAGGTTCATTTCATCATCTAGCTTGTGTTGAATATTTAGGAGGGCAACAAGAAATTGAGTTTTGCGAAAGTTTTGCCGGAGTTTTTGAAGCGGTTAGAGCAGGTCATTTGGGCTGGATTGCATTATATAACAGTTTAGCTGGCATAGTTGAAAATCATGAAGCTGAAATCGAAAAGAACTTCACTTTGTTGGATGAAATGGATTATGAAGTAAAATTATGTATTTGTTCAGCCCCGGGAACTAAACTAAAGGATTTAACCAAACTCTATTCACATGAAAAAGCTTTTGGGGAAAGCAAGCGATTTATATCTGAAAAATTACCCAAAGCTGAATTAATTAAATGCTCGAGTACTTCACATGCGGCTCAGAAAGTGGCTCAAGAAAAAGAGCAAAATTCGGCTGCGATATGCCATGCAGAAACTGCTAAATTTTATGGATTGGATATTTTGGCTAATATTCCGAACAAACGAAAGAATGAGACTAGTTTTGGGTTGTTTGCGGGCTAAGAAAAGTTAGTATTTAAACTTTCTGACTAATTTTTCTTTTATATATATTTTTACCCACTCTATTTATATGATCAAGAAATTCAGGATTCTTAATTTTATGATAAATTGATAGATCAAACTTATAGGGTAACATTAAATCATCTAAATCAAACTCAATTTGATTTATTAAGCTTAAGTCAATTTCATCGCCAATTAAAGAAATATCAATGTCGGATGCGGATTTATAATTACCCATAGCTCTTGAGCCATAAAGCAGTGCTTCTTCAATTTGAGGGTAATTTGAAAAAACAGACTTTATGTTGTAAATATCTTCTTTTGTTAAACCTGAATTTTCCATTTAAAACATTTTTCCTTGTTCCCCACTTCTTTTAGATTCCATATTTTTTTGGAATTCCAAAAATGCTGGATAATAATCATTTAATATCCTATGATAAATTTCATCGGCAATATCCTCGTCATAGGTGTGAGAAGTTTTATTTCGGCTACCAATCATATCCATCCAAACTTTACCATCTGAGACAAGATTCAACTGAAATGCCTCTCTGGTAGCATCTCTACTCCCACCAACTTCAAAATTCCCTTGATATTTAGCATAATCCTTCATTACATTCCAAGCTAACTCATGGGTATATTCAAAACGCTGGATTAAGCCTTCTTTTATCATTTCATCTAAAACATCATTTAAATCATTTTCATCTAGCGTTTCTTCTTTACCTAAAACATTTTGATTGATATATTCAATGGCTTCAGAAAGCTTTTTTAACGCTTTCACATAATTTGAAAATCTCTGTTCCCACCTGATATCGTGTTCCATGTTAGATGAATTATAAATATTACAATTAAAAGTAAAGCTTAACTGTTGCAAAAGAAAATAACAACGTAAACAAAGTAATAATAATTGCTTCTTAAATAATATGACATTATCTACTTATTAGAATGAAACCCAATAGTATTACCTTCAGTGTCCATGCAAATACTGCAAAATCCATGTTCACCTATTGGTTCTTTATTTTGCAATACTTTTCCGCCTGCAGCTGTAACTCTGGATGCTTCAGCCCCACAGTCTTTGCTGGTAAAGTAGACCAATGTACCGCCAGTTCCTGGTTTCATCTCTTTGGTTTTACACAATGCACCACTGATATTAGCTCCACCTTCCGCCCAGGGAAAACTGACCATTTCCAAATCACCAAATCCTCCAGGTGTTTGCATCGGTATCATTTCGATTTGCAATACATCTTCGTAGAACTTTTGAGCTCTGCTCATATCTTCTACATAAATTTCTACCCAAGTGAATGGGTTCTTTGATTGAGTTGCCATAGTATCTAGTTTAGTTTCAATTAGGCATTATTGTTCGTTAAATTGTTAGAGTAAAAGAAATCCTTACAATCATTTACGTCTCCATAATCTTCTTTAATTCCTGTAACCCATATTCCAAATCAGCACCCAGCATTTCCTCAAAATCCATCACTACCAACATCAAATTCATAGGGTAAGCCATAGAACCATTAAAACCCCAAGTCACTTTGGTTTGATTATCCCCTACTGCTTCGAGTTTTAAATAAGCTTTGTCATTAGATTCGAATGGTTCTTTAAATCTCAATGCATAATCTATACGGTTTTTATCTATAGCTAGAATTTCTTGTTCGCCCACTCCTACTTCATCACTTTCACTTTCCCAAGCAGCTATAAAACCAACTGTTCCATCAACTCCTGTATAAGTGTTTTTCATATCAGGATCCATGGTCGCCCATTTACTAAATTGATCTTGATTCTTTAAATATTTGACATAATCAAATACTTCCTGATGCGATGCATTAATGGTGACTTCTCTAGAAACTTCATATTCTTTGTCAGCTACTGCAGCTACAACCAATGCTAAAACAATAATCCCCAGGATTGCAAATCCAATAATCTTTAGAATTTTCATAGTTCATAAGTTTAAAAAGTGTTATCGAAAATAAAAATAATATTTGAACGGCTAGAAAATATTGAAGAATAAATACGAGTGTAAATTGAAATCTTATCAAATTTAACAAACATTAAATATTGCTGAAATCATCCCTAAAGCATTGTTTTATATGAAATTCTGTTCTAAAGATTTAAACCAAATAATAAAGGCTAACGAACGTTAGATAAGTTCATTTTTACGCTTTTTTGAAAATATTTTAGAATTTTATTTTGTTTTAAAAAATCAGTACTTTACATTTGAGGCATGAGATACACACAAGGTCGATTTTATTTTTACTTTTATTTTATCCCGCTCAGACGAGTCGGTCCTTGTTATGCTATGTAATTACTAAACTAAAACATACTTCAAGCCCGGTTCGCAAGAGTCGGGCTTTTTTTTGTCCAAAATTTAAAACAACAGAAATATGAACACATTGAAAATGAAAGATTGGGGACTGGGTCTCGGAAAACATGTAGTCATAGCTGAACCTTGCTCGGTAGAAACAGAAAAGCAAATTGATGACCTTTGTAACAGCTTTGAGCGTGAACCGCAAATAGGTATGTTTCGAGGAGGAATTTGGAAACCACGTACACGCCCAGGAAACTTCGAAGGGTTGGGAGAAGAAGCTTTGCCTTGGCTTCAGAAAGTAAAAAGCAGACTGCATATTCCCGTTTGTGTTGAAGTGGCCAATACAAGCCACGTGGAAGCTGCTTTAAAACACGATATTGATGTATTATGGATTGGAGCCAGAACTACCGTTAATCCATTCTCCGTACAGGAAATAGCAGATTCATTGAGAGGAGTTGACATCCCAGTAATGGTAAAAAACCCAATTAATCCTGATTTGGCTTTATGGGTTGGGGCTTTGGAAAGAATGTATGATGTAGGCATCAATAAATTAGCGGCTATCCACAGAGGATTTGCTGATCCTTATGACAAAATATACAGAAACAAGCCTAACTGGAATTTGGCTATGCAATTGAAACTGGAATTGCCTGAAATTGAAATCATTAATGACCCTAGCCATATTTCAGGAAAATCAGAAATGGTGCAGGCTGTATCGCAAAGAGCACTTAATTTTGGAATGGACGGATTAATGATAGAAACACATCCGAACCCTGCTGAGGCATGGTCTGATGCCCGTCAGCAGTTAAATCCTGAGCAATTATTGACTTTATTAAAAGAAATTTCTTTCCGTGAGCGCATTGATTTTGAAAATCAGATTCCAGAAAATTTGAAAGAAATGCGTGATTCAATCGATCATATTGATCAAAAACTAATAGATTTACTTTCTGATCGATTCCATTTGATAGACAAAGTTGGGGCTTACAAAAAAGCACATGAATTATCTGTTTACCAAGGTGGGAGATGGAAGGATGTATTGGAAAGCAGAGTTAAGCTAGGAACTGAGAAGGATATGAGCGAGAAGTTTATGAAAAACTTGCTAATAGCCATACATGATGAATCCATTAAAAGACAGGAAAAGCAAATTGCCAACAAGGATATTGAACCTTTAACCATTATATGAGCAAAGTTTACTTTAAGGATTTAAGTTATATAAAAGAGCTTTTAGCTTCGGTGGAGCACTCACAATTGTTTGTTTTAGCGGATGAAAACAGTAAAGAACATTGTTATCCGTTGATTAAGGATTATTTGGAGTATCATCAGGTAATAGAAATAGCTTCAGGCGAAAAACATAAAACCTTGGACAGCTGCAGTTTGATTTGGAATGCGTTAACTAATGCTACGGCAGATAGAAAGGCACTCTTGATAAATTTAGGCGGTGGAGTTATTACAGATATGGGTGGTTTTTGTGCGGGTACCTATAAAAGGGGAATTCATTTTATCAATATCCCTACTACTTTGCTCTCCCAAGTTGATGCAAGCGTAGGAGCTAAAACAGGTATTGACTTTAATGGTTATAAAAACCATATCGGACTATTTTGTGAAGCTGAAGCAGTCTTAGTAAATCCTATATTTCATACAACTTTGCCTCAAGAACAATTGGTTTCAGGATATGCTGAAATGCTAAAACACGGCTTAATAGCTAATGAAAAGCATTGGCAAGATTGCCTTAACAATGGAATTGAAAAATTTAGCAATGAATTGATTCAGCAATCGGTAAAAATAAAAGAAGATGTAGTGGAAGCTGACCCAACTGAAAAAGGATTACGGAAGATTTTGAATTTTGGACATACGATCGGACATGCTATTGAAACGCATTTATTAAATACTGAAAATGAATTATTACATGGTGAGGCAATAGGATTGGGAATGATAGCAGAAGCATATATTAGTAAATCAAAAGGATTATTAAACGAGCAAGATTATCAAATAATTGTTGATGAATTAGGGGAAATTTACAAAAGCCCTAAAATCAAAAAAGCCTCTTATTCGGAGATAAAAAGGCTTTGTAAACAAGATAAAAAGAATGAAAATGGTGAACTCAATATGAGCTTACTACAAAATATCGGTAAAGCCCTATATGATATTCCTGTTGAAGAGGAACTCATAGATGAAGCTTTAAATGAAATACTATAATTTCATTTTCTCACGAAATGATTTTGCACTATGGATAGCTGAATCGCTTAGGTCGTTTAACCAATCTGTATCTAAACTATCTTCAGTGTGTCTTTTAATATTTCGCAACCGATCAGCTACAGTTTTTGAGACTTTTTTACCATTTTTACTACTCAAAAAAGCTCCTGCTGCTACCACAGTGGCAGCTCCAGCTAAAAATGAAAAAATTGATTTACTTGTGGCACTCATTTTATTTAAATTTTAAAGTTGATAGTCTATTAACGCTTAACTTATAAAAACAGTTTAAACTAATAAAGAAAATTTTGAATTATTTTATAAAACAATATAAAAATTCTATCAATCAAGAAATTTGTTCTATCAATTTACCCAGTTCAAAAAGTGAGTCGAACAGATTGTTGATTATGAATGCACTCTCTGGTGAGAAAATTACTATTGAAAATCTTTCTAGTGCAAGGGATACCCAAACTCTAATCAGGCTTTTAAAGAATGAAAAGGATTTAAACACATTTGATGTCTTGGATGCAGGAACTGCAATGCGATTTCTTACTGCCTATTTTGCAGTTTCTACGAAAAAAGAAGTAGTTATAACTGGAACGGAGCGTATGCAAAAACGTCCAATTGGAATTCTAGTAAATGCTTTAAAATCAATTGGGGCTGAAATCAGCTATGAAAATGAAGAAGGATATCCACCCTTAAGAATTAAATCTTTTCAAAAGCAAACCAGCTCAAAGATATCCATTCCTGGAAATATAAGTAGTCAATACATTTCTGCTCTATTAATGATAGCTCCTTCCCTACCGCAAGGATTGGAAATCAATATTGAACCACCCGTTTTCAGTAAGCCTTATATTGACATGACTTTGGGCTTGATGCAATTATCTGGGATTCAATATTCTCAAAATGACTATTTAATTTCCATAAAGCATCAAAATTACCAAGAGAGCAAGCAAAGCGTAGAATCAGACTGGTCAGCGGCTAGTTATTGGTTTTCAATTATTGCTCAATCCGAAATTGGAAGAAAAGTATTCTTGAAAGGATTGAAAAGTAAAAGCTTTCAAGGAGACAATGTGATAAAAGATATAGCAAAAGATTTTGGAGTTAGTTTTCAATTTCAAGAAAATGGTGTTCTGCTAGAAAAAACAGACATCGTTCGAAAAAAGACATTGAAACTGGATTTTAAAAAATGTCCTGATTTAGCTCAGACTGTTTTGCCATGTGCTGCTTCCTTAAATATTGATTTAGAAATGACGGGGTTGGAGAGCTTAAGAATTAAGGAAACAGACAGAATATCGGCTTTGCAAAATGAATTATCAAAATTCAATTGCCAACTTACAGAGCCTGAGAAAGGAACTTGGAAGCTAGAAAGTTCAATTTTCACAGCAAAAGAAAATATAGAAATAGAAACTTACGAAGATCATCGAATGGCAATGGGTTTTGCACCTTTAGCCTTAAAAACAGGAATCCAAATTAAAGATATTGAGGTAGTGAATAAATCCTACCCTAGTTTTTGGGAGGATTTAGAATTATTCGGCTTTGATTTGATTGAGCAATGAATTGAAATATTGAGGAGCTTTTAGCATTCTACTGCCATACCAGCTGAACATTTCTCCATCAACAATAATAAAATTAGCATTAGGAAATTCCTCTTTTAGCTCTTTAATATGCTTTTCTTGAAATGGAAAAGGTTCTGAGGAAAGGAATATATAATCTGGATTATCTTTTACTATTTTACTCATCTCTATTTCAGGATATCTATCTTTTTGAATAATATTTATAAATCCACAATGAGAAAGCATTTGGGAAATAAAGGTATCTGCACCAGCCCACATCCAGGGTTCCTTCCAAATACAATAGGATATTTTAAGCTTTTTAGAAGGGCTTTTTATCAAATCAAACCGCTGGCGAATACTGGAAATAATCTCTTCCGCTTTTGTAGTCTTTCCTGTTAATTCTACTATATCTGTCATCATTTTTATAGCAGAATCAAAATCAGAAACATCAGAAACATATACGGGGCAGATTTTTGAAAGCTTTTCTACATAATGCTTTACATTCTCCTCTTTACTTGCAATAATCAAATCCGGCTTTAAATCTCTTATTTTATCTAAATGCTGTTGCTTTGTACCACCAATAATTTCTTTCTCTTTTCTCCATTTAGAGGGGTGAACACAAAATTTAGTAATTCCTACAACTTTATCATCCAAGCCTAAATCATCTAAATATTCTGTAATGGAAGGGACTAAACTTATGATTCTTTCGGATTTGGAATCTAATTCAATTAAATTACCTATTTGATCTTGTATTGCAGGCATATTTTGTCAGAAAATAAATTTTAAGCATAAAAAAAACTTCATCTTTTCGGACGAAGCTTTAACTTTAATGTTTTCATTTTTTAAATGGCAATCCCCATATTAACTAATTGACTTGAAATTTTCAGATTACTATTATCAAAAGTAGATTGATTAATTTCGAATTTTAATTTTCCCCCAACTTCCCTGAAATTTATAGAAGATCCTTTTTTGCCTAAACCAGATTTATCAGTGATAATTAAAGTCGGTTTAGTATCATATTTTTCTAAAATTGTTTCAAAGTCTCTACTTTTATTAGAAGCTAAATAAATAATATGTGCATTATTTATAGCCGAAACATCTGAAACTTTAACGATTTCAGCATTTTGTCCTTTAACTTTCCTTTGGCCATATAACTTATTCAATTGTTCATAAACGTCATCATCTCCATAAACGGCAATCACAAACTCACCAGATTTAGTTTCTGCTGGCCACTCTATATATTTTATAAAGTTAAAGATCAACATGGAATGTAATTCATGAATAGGTCTTTGCGCATTAGCATTAAAAGAACTAAAACTTACAAAAACAAAGAAAAGAGCAATGAAAATTCTAAAAATATGTTTCATAATATAACTATTTCTATTCCTATGGTTAGATAAAATTAAGACTATTCTTTGGGAAAATATATTACTACATAGGAATTAGTAATTCTATTGGTCGAAATATTATATAAGTACAATTAATACTTTATATATTGTAATTTTAAATAAAAAACCCTAGCAGAAAGATTAATCCAATCTCCAGCTAGGGTAAAAAACTAAACTAAATCACTATATTTTATTATATCAAAATACCCATGCTGGATAATTGATTTGAAACTTTCAAGTTATTCCCTTTAATAGATTCTTGATTAATTTCAAATTTCAATTTACCATTAACTTCTTGGAAATTGATACAGCTTCCTCTTTTACCAAGTCCATTTTTATCAGTAATCATTAAAGTAGATTTCCCAGAGAATTTTTCCTTCGCTGCGTCAAATTCTCTACTTCTATTGCTTGATATGTAAAGGACATGTGCATTGTTAACTGAACTTACATTGTCTACATTCACCACTTTTACATTTTGACCTTTAACGGTTCTATTGGTGTAAAAATTCTGAATTGTAGAAGCAACATTCTCATCTCCTACTACAGCAATAACGAAATTTCCTGCTTTAGCTTCTGCTGGCCATTCTACATATTTAATAAAATTAAACATAAGCATAGAATGGATTTCATGGATTGGTCTATCTCCAGATTTTAAACTGAAACCAAATGCCATTAATGCGATTAAAATAAATACCCTACTGATTCTTTTCATTTCTTATTTATTGATAATTTACATCACAAAGGTAGAAGTATGATCTTTATCAGTAAATCGAAAAAGCACCAATAGCTTTCAGAAGTAATATTTTAATATATTAAGACAATTTGTATTTAAAATTGTGCTTATCTTTCAGGTTTACAACGAATAAATGTAATAAATCAATAACAGATTGTACATCCTTGCTGTGTACCATTTCAACAGTTGTATGCATGTACTTAAGTGGAAGTGATACTAAAGCCGATGGAACGCCCTCGTTGCTGTACGCAAATGCATCAGTATCAGTACCTGTAGCTCTACTAGCAGCCGACCTTTGAAAAGGAATATTTTCTTTTTCTGCCAATTCAATCAACATTTTCAGTAGGTTATTTTGCACAGCTGGCCCATAAGTCAGAACTGGCCCTTTACCTGATTTTTGATCTCCGCTTTCTATCTTGTTATAAAGTGGGGAGTGTGTATCGTGGCAAACATCTGTAATGACAGCAACATCGGGCTTAATTTGATGGGCAATCATTTCTGCACCTTTCAATCCTACCTCTTCTTGAACTGAATTAACTATGTATAATGCAAAAGGGATTTTTTCTTTATTCTCATGGATTTTACGCGCTACTTCTGCAATCATAAATCCACCAATTCTATTATCCAATGCTCTGCCTACTATATAATCTTTATCTTTCAGATACATCAATTCATCATCGAAGGTGATGACACAGCCTACATGAATGCCCATTTTCTCCACTTCCTCTTTATTATCTGCCCCCACATCTATGAAAATATTTTTCAATTCTGGCTTTATATCATTCTCTTTATTTCTAACATGAATAGCTGGCCAACCGAATATTCCTTTTACGATTCCCTTATCGGTATGGATATTAACTCTTTTAGAGGGTGCAATTTGATGATCTGAACCTCCATTTCGCACAACATAAATATATCCATCATCAGAAATGTAATTAACAAACCAAGAAATCTCATCAGCATGTGCTTCAATTACCACTTTGTATGGTGCGTCTTTATTGATGATGGCTGCTACCGTTCCATAATTGTCTTGAATAAATTCATCAGTATATGGCTTAATGTATTCTAACCAAAGCTTTTGCCCGCTGGTTTCGAATCCTGTTGGTGCTGCATTATTTAAATATTTGAAAAGAAAATCTTCTGCTATCTTATCCATAATTGAATTTTGAATTAATTAAATGTCAATGCTAAGATAAGCGTTGCTAACAGCAAAATGTTACCCAATAGTAATAAAATCTCAGAAATCCGATTTTAATTCCTACCTGCAATTAGAAATGGTAAGAGAAAAATTGCGCCAATAGTCGCAAAAGATAAACTAAATGCAAAGCCTAATATCCTAAAAGGCAAAAGAAGTAACCATATAAGTGGGTAAAGAAATAAAGCGATAATAGCTAGCGGCCAACAAATAACCAACAGTATGCACCAAAGTAAGAATTTTATCATGATTCTAAATCGTTTTTACTAATCATGATTCAATTGATGTGCCAAGAGTTAAAAAGCGGTCTATGATGGTTTTTACAAGCTATTATCTAAAATTTTGTATTACAAATGAACAGTTATATGTTCGGTTTTGTACGGTTGAGAAGTTTTAGTTAACTGAAAATTGTATTCATCATTCGATAAATCAGAAGTAAAAATTGAAAATAAAAAATCCTCAAGCTTTCTGGAAACTTGAGGATTCTTGTCCTATTGAGTTCAATTTATTTATTGATTCTTATAAACCTTGCCTTTTTTCATAACAAAATTAACGGATTCCATGGTATTGATATTTTCTGTAGGATCCTCGCTAACCGCAATAATATCTGCCATTTTGCCTTCAGAAATAGACCCATATTTATCGTATACATTGAGTAGTTTTGCTGGGGTAATAGTAGCTGAAATAATTGATTCCATAGGCTTCATACCTGCTTCCACCATATAGCCAAATTCCTTTCCGTTATTTCCATGAACAAATACTCCTGCATCGGTACCAAAAGCAATATTCACTCCCTTTTTATAAGCTTTTCCAAAAGTATCTTGAATTTTAGGGCCTATAGCTTTCGCCTTTGGAACTATCACCTCTGGATAATAACCTTCAATTTCAGCCAATTCAGCTACACTTTTACCTGCAGTAATGGTGGGCACATAATAGGCATCATACTCTTTCATTAGCTCCATAGTTTCTTCAGACATCAAAGTGCCGTGTTCTATGGTTTTAATACCTGCTCTGATGGCACGCTGCATTCCTTCATCTCCGTGTGCATGAGCAGCAGTTAGCATTCCATAATCATTTGCAGTTTCTACTATCGCCTTTAATTCATCTTCAAAGAATTGAGGATTTTGACCATTTTTAGCCATACTTAACACTCCACCTGTAGCGGTGATTTTTATTACATCAGCTCCATTTTTATAGCGTTGACGGACTGCTTTTCTAGCCTCCTCTGGACTGTTCACTACTCCTTCAGCAGGTCCAGGATTACCCATTAAATCATCTTTATAGCCGTTTGTCGGATCTGCATGTCCGCCTGTGGTAGCGATTGATTTTCCTGCTGAATAAATGGTAGGCCCTACTACATAACCCTTATTGATAGCATCTCTCAAACTACTATTCACACCACTACCGCCCAAATCACGAACTGATGTGAATCCAGCCATTAAAGTCTTTTTGGCATAAACAGTAGATTGAAAAGCCACATCTGCCTCATTTAATGTAAATCGTTTGATATAGCCATCTTTGGATGTTTCGCTCTCTAAGTGCACATGCATATCGAACAAACCTGGCATAACCGTTTTGGATTTCAAATCAATAGCTTTAGCATCATCAGGAACTTCAGAATATCCCTTTTCCACCGACTTGATTATATCTCCTTCAATAATAATGGTCATTTCTGTCAAGACTTTTGATTTCTCAACATCAATTACTTTACCGCAATGCAAATAGGTAGTTTGAGCCAGTAAACTGACACTCATAAAAACCATTAAGAAAATTAGATATAGCTTTTTCATATATATTTATATTTATTTTTTGTTATACTTTTCTAAAACTTTTAAAGTAAATCATCAGGATTATTGATGTACAATCCTAATTCCTTATCGCTTAGTTCAGGCTGTTTGTTCTCATCCTTTGCTGTTACAATTGAATTAGTAATACTACCAACTAGTCCTCTATCTAAACTCATTCGTTCAGCTATTACAGCACACATTTGAGCTTCCCTTTCATCTAGTTTGTTATCTACCAGCATCATTTGAATATACTCATAGAGGAAAATAATTTTTTCTTTAAGGGTTTCAGGTTCATGAAAATTAACTTCTGATGCCTCATCAATAATTTCATCTAATTCTTTTTCTGTTACACCATTTTTTCTTCCTAAGGCATAGAGATATCTCCTTTCTTCTTTGACAAAACGATTATCAATTTTAGCTAGCTGGTATAAATGAATTAGGTGGGAATATATTTTATCAGTAGTCAATTCAAGCTCAAATTTCATGTGTATTTATTGATTTCATATTTATCACCCCGATAACTCAGGGTATGCTATGGAATTGACAAAAATATTTAACAGGTGATTAGAATAAATTCTCCTTTAAATATATTTGCTCATTTCAATATTAAAATTTCATCACATTAAGTAGCAATATACAATTTGTTGCGGAATATTCCATCGAATTACCTTATATTGAAAATCATGAATTTTTTGGCTCATATATATCTTTCAGGTGAATCTGATGAATTGAAAATTGGAAATTTTATTGGTGATTTTGTGAAAGCTTCGGATATGGAGCATTATAGTGAAGTCATCAATCGAGGCATAAGAATGCATTGGGCCATTGATGAATTTACTGATCAACATTCTGTTGTGCAACAGAGTAAAGATAGATTAAGACCAAAATATGGGCATTATGCAGGAGTGATAGTTGATATTTATTACGATCACTTTTTGGCTAGAAACTGGAAGGATTATCATACTGAAGATTTAAGGCCTTATGTTGATAAACAATATAAAATGTTGGAAAATCATAAAAGCATATTACCCCGAAAAGTTGTACATATGCTTCCTTATATGATAAAACATGACTGGTTATATAATTACCAGTATTTTGAGGGAATTGAAAGAGTAATGCAGGGAATGGCAAACCGATCGAATTTTAATTCAAAAATGGATGAATCTGTGGTGGAATTAAAAAAATATCACAAAGAATTTGAAAAAGAATTTCAGGAATTTTTTCCTGAGTTAAAAGCATTTTGTGAAGCTTTTAAACAAAAAATATAAATGCAAGATTATTTCTAGAAAAACAAAAAAATCCTGTCGGATTTATTAAAAATAAAGTCCAACAGGATTAGTATTCATAAACTACTGAATTACAATAGCTACTTTATTTAATTTTTTAGCTTCAAGCGTATCGGTTTGAACACCTAAATTATTATTATTCATTTTACCTTTTTCGGCATGAACATGATAAACTTTAGGTTCTAAATCTTTAAAGGTGACTCTTCCTTTTTTATCTGTTACTTGGGTTTCAGCAACAGGATTTTCACTCTTTCTGTAGTCATCATTGCTACCATAAAGCGTTACTTCAGCCCCTTCTTGAATATTCCCTAAATCATCTTGAATCACAATTCTTAAATTTGTTTTCAGGAATTGGTCTTCCTCGGATTTAGGAGTAAATTGGAAGAACATAAAAGCCGACACGACTAATAAACTCAATGCAAATGTTAATTTTCTCATAGTTATTAATGTTTGGGTGATTCTACGTTTATCTATATGAAATTGTTATTAATCATTAAAATAAGGTAGTATCAGATTTTATCTATTACAATCCTAATAAATTAATTTTATCAGTAATGTTTTCATTTTGTAATTCTGAACTAAGCTTATTAAAATCCTCTTTATCGAATCTTTGATTGATTTGTCCATCTTTTAACATAAAGATCTCATCACACATATCAGTTAAACTTGAAATGATATGAGAAGAAATCAGAATTGTCTTTCCAAGAGCTTTAAGACTTTTAATCAGTTCCGAAATCATTATGTTGCTTTGAATATCCACCCCATTAAATGGCTCATCTAAAATAAAAAAGTCATTTTTTTGCAACAGGATTGCTAGCAAAGCCAATTTCTTTTTCATTCCAGTTGAATATTGAGAAGCATATCGATCCAATGGAAGGTCAAAGATGTTCTTTTTATTAATATCCTTATAACTTACACCTCTCGCATTACACATCATCATAATGTATTCTCTTGCTGTCAACTTTGGCATAAAATATGGCTCTGTCAACAACAGTCCCAAATGATTTTTTAATGGTTCATAATCTGAATCTATTCTACCTTCAAAATCTTCTAATCCAGCTATGCATTTAAATAGTGTAGTTTTACCACTCCCGTTTTCACCTACAAAACCATAGATATACCCACTATTTAATTGCAAATTGATTGTATTCAGAACCTTAGCATTACCATATGATTTAGATAGATTATATATTTTTATCATTTTAAGACTTTACTTAGGCTTTTAATAGATTGAAAATAAAAATAGGGAAATGTTATGAGGATTAATGGCGGAAAATAGAATGTCACAGAAAAAACAATGCTTTCTTTTAATCCAACTTTTTCAGGGAAGGCAGAGTATTTAATAAAAACAACAGCCATCATGAAGAATACCCCTACACCATATAAAATCAAAATTTGATAAATGTTATAGGGGAAGAAAAGTGATAGTAAAATAATTAATGGCAAATAAAGTATAGCATTAAAAACAGAGGCAACCTTTATTTTATCCCATAAGAATCGGTTTGGGTTATCTTTGTGAGTCCAAACATAAAATTCATCTTCCATAAAGGAATAGTAACTGAAAGATATCAAGAAACTTACAATAAGAGTAAATAGACCTAGATTAAAATTATCTACCTTGACAGCAATAATTGCTATTGCATAATTTAAGACTATAACTAAAAATGTTTTACGAAATCCTACAATAAATTCGAAAGGTCTCTTTTTAAAGGGTGTAGGTAGAATAAATCGAAATTTTGAATCCCATGGTAAAAGTGCCAGCAATGAACTAAATATCAATAATAATCCTGAAACCAAGAAGGCTTTACTTATCAATAAAACAATTAAAAAAGGGACTGAAATCATTAAATTTTCTAGCAATCGGATTAAATGAAATTTTTGATCTCCATAACAAATTCTTAAAAATTCATTTCTTTTAAAGTCTGCAATTCTAATAGAAAGGAATAAAGGTATTGCAAAATAAATATAACCAGCATATTCATATTTGTTGAAAAATAGCATCGATAGACCACCAAAACTAATTGAAACCAATATCCAAGCCAGAATGATATTCAATCCAGCTTCTTTCATATGTCGATTAATGATACTCCACTGTATTTGAAAGTATAATTTCACCTATGATTAAAAATTATGTAGTTAGCGTTCAAGTTAAACCTAAACAAAAAAAGCAACAAACCTTACGATCTGTTGCTTTCAATTTAGTGATTCCTAATGATTAAGCTGTGCGCCCAATCAGTTTTAAATGTCTTGTATGAGATCCCATAGCTGCCATCATTGATGGGAATTCATTGTAAGCAATATTGAACTGCTCACAAGTTTCTTTAACCAATTTATTAATAGCTGGGTAGTGAACATGACTTATTCTTGGAAATAAATGGTGTTCAACTTGAAAGTTCAAGCCACCAGTATACCAGTTTAAGACTTTACTTTTTGTTCCAAAATTGGCTGTAGTTCTAATTTGGTGAATTGCCCATTCTGTCGGGATAATTTTCTCTCCTTCAACGGGAGCATCATGAAAATCAGTCGATTCAACAACATGCGCTAATTGAAATACTACACCTATCGGTTCGATCCTGTCACTACTGAAACTATCAAATAGCCTAAAATAGTAGCTAAAACGCCTTTCATTAAAATAGGTAGAATAAAGAAAGTAGTGATGTAGGCCAATTTAGTAGCCCAAAAGATGATATGTTCTTTCACACTCATTTTAGCTAATTCTGTATTAGCTACTTTTCTGGTGAAATATTTTTTAAAGTCTTGGAAGAAAACCCAAAATGCATAAGAAGTTGCATATAAAGGATAAGCATAAACATGCTGAAATTTATGATACCACCTTCTCTTTTGGTGAGTAGAAACCCTAATAAAAGGGCCAATATTAATATCATCATCCATTCCTTCAATATTAGTAAAAGAGTGATGATTTTTATTATGTTTATTTTTCCAAATAAAAACTACCCCTCCCATTAGGTTTAAGGTTAGTCCCATCATGTAATTCACATGCTTGTTATTTGAGAAGCTACCATGAGCTCCATCATGCATAACATTAAATCCTATTGCCGCCAAATTCAATCCAAAAATTGCGCACAATGTTATAGAAAGCCAAATTGGCATACTTACAAATACGATTAAAGAATAAAGGATAGCAAAGGAAGCCAATAAAATAGTGGCTTTAGTGTAAAGTTTGCTGTTTCCCCATGTTTTCAAATCGTTTTGTTTGAAATAGGCGTCAACTTTCTTTTTCAATGTTGGGAAAAAGTTGTTGTCTGTGATTTTTGTTTTTGCTGATACTTCTTGCATAGTTTAATTTAATCTTGACTTGTTTAACGAGCAAATCAATTGTTTCGTTCATAAATTTAGAAGTAAATAATAAGCACTCATAAAATTTGGCGAATAATTCGATGAATGTGGAAAAATAAATCGATTTGTTAAGTATTTTCTTTTGAATCCTCTACAATTATTAAACAAATACGAAACTTTTGCGACTAAATTCAAAATTTCACCCAATAGAATAAATATCTAAACTTCTTACATTCATTCAAAATTTTAATTTTAAAATGGAATAATATAATTTTTATTCAGCTCTATCTAATGTTATAATAGATTCAAAACAATTGTAATTATTATAAGTTTATAAAAAATTCAATATTCAGAAATCCGGAATTACTTTAAAAGTCGTTAGTTTGACAATACATTTCTAACTTTAGATTTATCATTGTTGCAGATTGAAAAAACCAAACAACATAGCGCTCATATTTTTCAGCCGAACCAAAGCTGATGAAGCAAGGCAGAAGTCGTGGTTTAGGGTAAAGTCTAAAAACCAAGAATTAGCACAGCTTCTTATTGAGAGGGCTAGTTCTGCAATAAAAGCTTCTGGAATTCCTGTTTTTCATTTTGATGAACAAAAACAAATAGGAAACTCATTCGGAGAACGCATTGCCAATGCTTACCAGGAAGTATTTGATTTAGGATATGAGCAAGTAATTTCAGTGGGAAATGACTGTCCAGATCTAAAAAACATTAATTGGGAAGAAATAACTCAAGCATTATCATCAGGTAAATCAGTTTTAGGTCCAGACATCAGAGGTGGAGCTTACTTAATAGGAATTCAAAAAACTGAATTTGATAAAACAAAATTTGAAAACCTCAGCTGGCAAAAAAACACACTTTATAGTGGCCTTAAAGAATTTTGCTCTAGCACTTCTAAATTAACCGAGTTAACGCAATTCAGGGATCTCAACTCCCTTCATGATATTCAAATCATTTCTTTTGCTCGCACTTCAGAAGACCATTTCTTTAAATTAATTTCCCGACTTTTAATTTCCAGGATTCAATCACCAGTAGAATCCAAAACAACCCATCACGATTTTCACATTTTCAAAGACTCTCCGCTAAGAGCACCCCCTTTCTTAAAAGCATCCTAAATCCTTATTAAGAGCATTCCTGAAACTGAAGCATGTACTTCAATCTGTTGGAATACTTTTTATATCACTCATTCAACATATTAAATTTTTACAAAATTATTATGCAAAAATATTTATCCTTTTTGCTGTTAGCTGCTGGCTTGTTTTTTATTGCTTGTGATAGTCAGGAAAAATCTAAAAACTGGAAAGAAGCCTCCTGGCAGGAAATAGAACAAGAAGCAAATGGCACTAACGTCAATTTTATGATGTGGCAAGGCAGCCCTGTCATCAATGATTATATTAATAATTATGTAGCCCCTACCCTACAGGAAAAATATAATATCAAGCTTAATGTCAGTAGCGGACAAGGCCCTGAAATTGTGCAGTTGCTCATGGGAGAAAAGCAAGCAGGTTCGGAAGAAGGACAGGTTGATATAGTCTGGATAAATGGCGAAACCTTTTTTCAGTTGAGAAAAATTGAGGGGCTTTGGGGGCCTTTTACTGAAAAACTTCCCAATGCAGAATTCATCGATTTTAATGACCCCTATATCAGTATAGATTTTCAGCAAGAAACTAATGGAATGGAATGTCCTTGGGGAATTAGTCAGTTTGCATTGGTTTATGATAGTGCAAAAACTCAAAATCCACCCAAAAGTCTGGCGCAACTTGAGCAATTCATTAAAACAAATCCCGGCACCTTCACTATTTCCAATGATTTTTCGGGAATGACTTTATTAAAATGCTTTATGGCTGAATTAAGCGGTAGCCCCGATGGACTGGATGGTGCATTTAATCAGGAAAAGTACGATTCACTTTCGGCTCAATTATGGGATTACATCAATCAAAATAAAAAATATTTCTGGAAAGAAGGAAGAACTTTCCCTAAGGAGCATAGCAAAATGGACCAAATGTTTTCCAGCGGTGAAATTCTGCTTTCCTACGGCTTTAGTGAAGGCGGAATTGAAGATAAAGTGCTGCAGGGCTTATTTCCAAAAAGCACGAAAGGCTATGCATGGGAAAATGGTACCATACTGAATTCCAATTATCTAGGCATCACTTACAATTCGCAAAACAAAGCCGGGGCTATGCAAGTCATCAACTTCCTGATTTCACCGGAAGCACAATTGAAAAAAGCTGCCCCATCTGGGATGAATGCGAACACGGTTTTGGATATTTCAAAGCTTCCTGAAGATTATAAAAAGCAGTTTCAAGAAATAACGGCCAGACAATACGGCCCTTCATTGGAAGAACTTTCGGAAAATGCAATAAGAGAGCCTGCGCCTGAATATATGCTCAATATTTACGAAGATTTTAGAACATACGTCATTGAAAAATAAGGGGAAACATATCGGCTTTTTTCTTTTTGTAGTGTTTGCGGTACTACCGTTTACGCTTGCATTTGGATATGCTTTACTGTATTCTTTCGGCATCATAGGGGTAGTAAATGAAGGCTTCACTTTAGCTTTCTGGAAAGATGTTTTTACATCACACACCCTGGGGACATCCTTTTTGTATAGCGGCACCATTGCTGCCATAGGGGTAATTCTTTCTGTTGGCCTGGCCTTGTGGGTAGTGTTGAATTTCAAAGAGAGTTTCAATAATAAATATCTTTCTTTCATTATATATATGCCACTTGCAGTTCCTGGAATTGTCTCTGCCTTTTTTACTTATCAACTTTTTGCCCAATCAGGTTTCTTTTCGAGAATCAGCCATACATTTGGCTGGATTGATTCCGCCCAGCAATTTCCTGATTTGGTAAATGATAATTTAGCAATCGGCATCATCATTACTTTCATTAGCCTTTTAACGCCATTTTTCATATTGCTCTATCTCAATATTTATAAGGATGAGAGAATTGAAGAGCTCAGCCAGTTATCGAAGGCATTAGGCGCAAACAAAAAGCAAATAGCTATTCGGGTGAGCTTACCGATTATGTTAAAAAAATCATGGGTGTTGATTGTGCTTTACTTCATCTTTCTACTAGGAGCCTATGAAGTGCCTTTAATTTTAGGTCAGGAATCTCCTCAAATGCTGTCGGTATTGATTCTAAGGGAATTGAAGCAGTTTGATTTGAGTAAAATTTCGGAGGGCTATGTGATGGCTGTAGTTTATACGGTCATGATTATGCTAGTAACCCTTTTTATTTTTTCACGCAAAAAATTAAAAAACAATGCCTATTAGCCTGAGACCTTTCTTTCTGTCGGCAATGGTATTGCTGATTCTCTTTCCATTCATTTATTTGTTATGGTTATCCTTGTCTGCAGATTGGTCATATCCGAATGTATTGCCTGAATATTTCGGATTGAAAAACTGGAAAGCACTACTGGTTTCAGAAACTGGACTACTTTGGAGCTTCTTTCAATCCGTGATTATTTCAGTTTCGGTGGGCTTTACAGCCACCTTAAGTGGTTTTGTGATTAGTCGAAACATCGCCTACCATCCGAAAAAGAATACGCTTACGGTACTGAGCTATTTCCCTTACATTATTTCACCCGTGGTTTTCGGAGCATGTTTGAGCTATTTCTTTTTGAAAATGGGGATCTTCGGTCAAATGACAGGCGTAATCATTGCGCAATTCATGATAAGCTTCCCTTATGCTCTTATATTTTTCAATAGCTTTTGGGGAGAAAAAACCAAAAACATGGAAGCCTTAGTATCCACTTTAGGAGGCAACAGATTCTATAGTTTTACAAAAGTTTTACTTCCTCTTGCTAAAGGAATGTTGCTGGTTTGTTTCTTTCAAACCTTCCTTATTTCATGGTTTGAGTACGGCTTAACTTCTGTGATTGGAGTTGGAAAAGTGCAGACCTTAACCATAAAGGTATTTTTATTCATTCGAGAGTCGAATTACTTCTATGGTGCTTTAAGTTGTTGTTTGCTGATTTTACCGCCTTTGGTGCTAATGTATATCAACAAAAAATATGTATTTAATAAACTGACTTAATGTTTTTAGAAATTCAAAATATCAAAAAAAGTTTTGGCGAAGAGCAAATAGTGAAAGATTTGAATTTTTCATTAGCTCCTCATAAAACCCTGAGTGTTCTAGGCAAATCCGGTTGCGGAAAAACCAGTATGCTGAAAATCATCGGTGGGCTCTTAAAGGCCGATAGCGGGAAAATCATACTGAATGGAAATGACATCAGCTCACTGCAAGCTGAAAAGCGAAGTATAGTTTACCTCTACCAGGAAGATTTGCTATTCCCGCACTTGAATGTATTCGAAAATATCGCATTCGGGCTTCGCATCAAAAAGCAAAAAGAAGAACATATTCAAAGCAAGGTAAAGGAAATGCTTGAGCTTTTGGAACTGGGAAATCAAGGGGAGAAAATGCCTCATCAGCTTTCTGGCGGTCAAAGGCAGCGGGTTTCTTTTGGCAGAGCTATCATTATAAATCCAGCATTGCTATTGCTGGATGAGCCTTTCGGTAGCCTCGATGCCGGCACCCGCCAAAGAATGCAACAACTCTTTAAAGACATAGCTCATAAATTTAATATCACCTCACTATTTGTGACGCATGATTTGAAAGAGGCAATTCTAATGGGAGATGAAATCGCATTTATGCAAAATGGGAAACTGAAGGTTTATCAAAACAAAGAAGAATTTATTGCAGACCCATCTACGGGCGTGCAAAATGAAATAGGTTTTTGGGAAAATTTAATAACAAAAGAGCAAAAAACACCAACATTATAACACATAACTATATGGAAACTAAGAATATTTGGATAGATACAGACTTATCGGTGGGCATGAAAAGACACATCAGGGAAGGCTATTGTGATGTGGATGATGGATATGCTTTGCTGCAGCTCTTTAAAGCAGAAAATATAGATATAAAAGGCATAAGTGCGGTTTTTGGCAACACTCAAATTGATGATGCTTACAGGCTTTGTCAAAAAATGAGCACTGAATTTGCCAAAAATAAAATTCCTGTTTATAAAGGAGCAGGCACAGCCATTGACCTCCAAAATGTGGAAAGCAATGAAGCAGTAGAAGCCCTTGCCGAAGCCTTGAAGAAAGATGAATTGACCATTTTGGCAATTGGCCCTGCCAGCAATGTGGGTATTTTATTGCTGAAATATCCTGAGCTAAACAAGCAAATCAAAGAAGTGGTTTTGGTGGCAGGAAGAAGAAATCCAACTGATTACTTTAGAATAGGAAATCAAGGAAATCACGCTCGTGACTTAAATTTCGATTTAGATAATCATGCTTTCAATATCATGTTTGAGGCAGGCGTAGCGGTCACTTTATGCCCCTTTGAAATTTCAAGCAAAGTATGGGTTAAAGGGGAAGATTTAAAAGCACTGGATAATGGAGAAGCTGGCAATCAATGGTTAGCCGAACATTCTCAACCATGGTTAGACCAATGGCTCAGTCAAGGTGCTGATGGTTTTAATCCATTTGATGTGCTGGCTAGTCACTATATAATTTCGCCCGAAGATATCATCAGCGAAGATTTAAAAGCTGAACTACAAATCCATCCGGATGATACCATAAAAGAAAATGAACGCAATGTTTTCAAAAACTACTTGCTGTGTCATAAAGATGGAACCTATCCAGTGAAATATTGCCATGATGTGGTGCCCAATTATCACAAAAAACTTATGAATTCTTTAACCAAAAAAAGCTAAACCCTATGATGAAACTTGACTCACAATTAGAAACCATCAATAATTACCTGGTGGATAAAAAATGGCTCCCCGATAATGAGAAAGTAGAAAGTGTTGAAAAACCTGGGGAAGGGAACATGAACTTTACGCTAAGGTGCAAAACTTCATCTAATCTAACCTTCATTATCAAGCAAAGCCGGGATTTTGTAGAAAAATTTCCTCAGGTGCCAGCGCCAGAAGAACGCGTATTGAGAGAAGCAGAATTCTATGAAACCATAAAAGGACATGTGGATTTGAACAGCAGAACTCCAAAAATAACTGCGGTGGACAAAGAAAACCACATTATGCTAATGGAGGACTTGGGTGAAAGCAGTGATTACACTTTCCTTTATCAAGAAGGAAAAACGCTGGCAGAAACGGAATTGAAGGAAATTATGCATTTCATAGCGGATTTGCATAGCAATTTCACCACAGATAATTGCACTAACATTATTCAGAATAAGGAAATGCGAAAACTCAATCATGAGCATATCTTTAAATTTCCCTTTCAAAAGGATAATGGAATGAACCTGGACGATGTTTTACCGGGGCTGGAAGAAGTAAAACAAAACATCATTAAGCAGGATGGATTGCAACAAACACTTCAAGAACTGGGAGAAATATATTTGGCAGACGGCAAGCACTTATTGCATGGTGATTATTTCCCAGGAAGCTGGCTTAATACTACATCAGGCTTAAAAATCATAGACCCTGAGTTTTGCTTTTTTGGCCAAAGGAATTTGAAATAGGGGTATGTATGGCACATCTCTACCTGGCACAGCAACCGCATGTCTTTATTCAGAAAGCCATGGATTTTTATAAAGAGAAAGCTCCTTTTGATGATATATTGATGATGAAATTCATGGCAGTAGAAATGATGCGAAGAATTCTGGGACTGGCCCAACTTCCTATCAATCAAACACTGGAAGAAAGAAAAGCATTAGTGGAAAGAGGCGTAATGATGCTTACTAAATATTGATATCATGGAGAATAAATTTAATCAGTACGACCAAATCTACTGGGCTTTTACGCAATTATGCAACGACAAATGCCTGCATTGCTACAATAGCTCAGGTCCCCAAGGGACAAGAATTAGCGAAGAAGATTGCCTGGCCATAGTGGACAATTTACCAGATGGATTACAAAAGCTAATTCTCAGCGGTGGGGAACCACTGGCAGAAAAACAGAAATTATACGCCATTCTTCAGCGACTGCAAGAAAAATATAAAGGCAAGCTGGATGTGGCTTTACAATTCAATGGTGATTTATTGAATGAAGAAATACTGCGAAAATTGATGGAATTAGGTGTTAATCATTTTTCCATTGCAAGCATAGACCGCTATCATAAAAAGCAGGGTGCACGAAAAGAAGCCTTATCCGAATTATTTGAATCGCAAGGAATAGTGCTGAAGGCCGGACAACCAGAGCTTTCACGGGCCGAGCGGATGAAAAAGAAAAAGCAGCTGACATACGGTTTTTTTGGAGCTACAGAGGACATGTGGCTAGGAGGAAATTGGGCTAGAGGCAGAGCTTTGGAGGAAGATATCTGGCTAAAGGATGGCACTCATAACTTCTGTGCTATTCATTCAGGAGCTATTGGCTTTATGGATAACAAAGAAGCCGATGTAACACAGGAATTATCTATTCAATTATGGAAAGTCAATCCATGCTGCCCCGGAACAGTAGCACCTATGGGTGATGCTAGAAAGGAGAAGATTGCGGATATAGTCGGAAGAATGAGCAAGCATGAAGTGATGAAGAGACTCAACAAAGGCAACATTTTCGCAATTGGAGAAAGTATTGGTTTTCGAGAAGAATACGGACGGAAAAGAGCCAAAGAACTGAAAAATGTATGTCTGTGGTGTGACGAATTCTTCACTAAGCATTATGATATCAAAACCCAAAAAGCAAAATAAAATCAATTTCAACTCAACTAAAAATGAAGAAACTTATACTTATTTTATGCTATTTAATGAGCTTTAATTTGCTAGCTCAAAATAGCAATACTTATACTTCCCGCGTACTCGATCCCAAAGGAGAAGCCATTCCAGGGGCAGTGGTGAATGAAGTAGGAACGGAAAGATTTGCCGTGACCTTAAAAGATGGCAGTTTTCAGTTAAAAACTCCATCTGAGAATTTTACGCTTAGTGTACAATCCTTAGGCTTCAAAGATTTCACACTGGAAGTTCAAAATGGCCAACTACCCGAAAAAATCGCACTTTCAGAAGATTTGGAAGAGCTTGATGAAGTGGTGGTTACTGCATTAGGAATTGAGCGGGAAAAACAATCATTGGGCTCAGCTGTAACAGAAGTAGATAGTCGTGCGCTAACTGATGTTCCAATGACTAATGTAGTCAATAGTCTGGCAGGGCAAGTTGCTGGGGTTCAAATCACAAATGGTTCATCAGGCGTTGGTTCTTCTTCCAGAATTATCATCAGAGGGGAAAACTCCCTAAGCGGAAGAAATGAACCACTTTTCGTAGTAGATGGTGTACCCATTAGCAACCGCCAAATCACCAGCGACCTGGTGAATGATGGAGCTTTGCAGGAGGTTGATTATGGAAATGGCGCTGCTGAAATAAATCCAGATGATATTGCTTCCATCTCTATTTTGAAAGGAGCCGGTTCAGCAGCACTTTATGGAGCACGTGCAGCTAATGGAGTGGTTTTAATCACTACAAAAAGAGGTGAAAGAAAAGAAGGCTTCGGAGTAAGTACTAGCAGTCTCCTCACTTTTGAAACGCTTTTGACTTTACCGGACTATCAAAATGAATATGGGGGTGGTTCCAATGGCGAATATGCATTTCAAAATGGAATAGGTGCAGGAATTAATGATGGTGGTATCAGCAGCTATGGCCCTCGATTGGATATAGGGCTAATGATTCCACAATTTGACTCTCCTTCAGTAGATGTCAACGGCAATCCTGTAAGAGCGGGAGATGTGATTGCAAGAAGAAGAGCAGATGGCACTTTTACAGATATCACCCCTACTCCATGGGTTTCCCGTCCTGATAATGTAAGGAATTTCTTTGAAACGGGAATTACATCTCAGCAAAATATTGCCGTGCATTCTTCCAGCGAAAAAAGTAAGATTAGGTTAGCTTACAGTAACTTAAGGAATGAAGGTATTTTGCCTAATACTGGATTAGAAAGAGACGGAATATCTTTAAGCCTTGACCAGCAAATCAATAATCGAATCAGTATTAACTCTTATGTGAACTACATTAATTCAAGAAGTGATAACCGACCAAATCTCGGCTATGGCTATGAAAATGTAATGTACGGCTTCAACTGGACTGGTAGAAATTTCAACATCGCTTCCATGAAAGATTATTGGCAAGCTGGACAGGAAGGGGTGCAGCACTATGATTTTAATTATTTATGGCTGACCAATCCTTATTTGACCTTATTTGAAAACACTAATAGTTTTGATAAAAACAGGTTACTGGGAAACATCTCCTTGAATTATGATATCACGGACAAACTCAGTTTGAGCTTAAGAAGTGGCATAGACCGATACAATGACGAAAGGGAATTCAGAAGAGCAGTCAGCACAAATCGAAATCCTTTTGGAAGTTACAGAGAAGATAATGTAGTCTATAATGAAATGAATTCTGATCTATTATTGACCTACAGAGACCGCATTAATAATGACTTTAAATATAGCATCTCGGCAGGAGCAAATCGATTTGACCAGCAAATTTCCTATGCTTATTCTCAAGCTTCACAATTGGCTTTACCGGGCATTTATTCTTTAGCTAATTCCAGAACTCCTTTAGTAGGAAACAGTCAGGAATTCAACAAGCGTATCAACAGCATTTATGGCATAGGAAATATCAGTTATCGGTCAAAAGTATATTTGGACTTAACAGCCCGAAACGATTGGAGCAGCACATTGCCTGATGATTTTGCTTACTATTCAGCTGGCCTAAGTTTCGTTTTGGATGGATTAATGGAAACGGCTGATAACATTTCTTTTGCAAATGTTAGATTAAGTGCGGCTAGTGTAGGAAATGATACAGACCCTTATCAAACCCGCCAAACCTATGTTTTCAATCAAAATTATGGCTCTTTATTCAGGGTGACCAATGAATCACTATTGAAAAATCCTGATTTGAAGCCTGAAAGATTAAATGCTTTGGAAGCAGGGACTGAAATTCGCTTATTCAATGACCGACTACAATTTGATATCGCAACCTATCAAAATACGAGTATCGACCAAATTATTTCTCGTCCTATTTCAAATGCCTCAGGCTTTCAAAATAAAAATGAAAACGGTGGAGAAGTGAGAACCCGGGGACTGGAAGTTTTAGTAAGTGGTAGAATTATTAATAATGAAAATCTAAAATGGACAAGCTCCTTAAATTTTAACACCTATAACAGCATAGTCACTGAGTTACCAGAAGGTGTAAGTCAATATGTAACAGGAGTTGCCAATGTATTTGGAGGCTCCGGAGGCTCCAATTCTGTCTTTTATATCGCAAGAGAGAATGGACGTGTAGGCGATATGTACGGCAGTGGTTTTGTAGAAATCGAAGGTGAAACCCTTTACGAAAATGGCTTACCTGTCCAGGATGGCAACTTAAGATTATTGGGCAATTACAATCCTGCCTTTATGTTCGGATGGAATAATCAGCTTAGCTATCGGAATTTTGTACTTTCCATGCTTTGGGACTGGCGCCAGGGAGGCACTATAGTTTCCAGAACAAAGGCGCTCGGTAGCACATCTGGAGTTTTACAGGAAACCTTAGAAGGTAGAGAAAACGGAATCGTAGGTGATGGCGTGATGAATGTTGGCACAGATGAAAATCCTGAATATGTTGCTAATGATGTGAATGTTCCAGCCAGCCAGTTTTACAATAACTTCTATGACAGAGGAAATGAAGCAAGCGCTTTATATGATGCCTCTTACATCAAATTAAGGCAATTGAGCCTTTATTACACGCTTAATGGTTCCTTTGCTGAAAGGATAGGTTTTAAGAATATTAAAATCGGTTTTATCGGAAGTAACTTATTGCTATTTACCGAAAATCCACATTTCGACCCTGAACTGAATGCTTTACAGGAAACAAGCATTACATACGGAGTAGAAGATATGTCTTATCCATCTACCCGAAGCTTCGGATTCAGTATCAAAACAAATTTTTAATCCTTTTCAATCATGAGAATAATGAAAAATATAGGAATTGCAATTATGGCTTTATTGATGATAGCCTGCACCGATAATTTTGATGAAATAAATGAAAATCCCAATCTTCCTGAAACGGTGGGGCCACAATTCTTGCTATCGAATATCATTTCTGTTTCAGCAGACCGAAATACTTATGAACAAGGGTTTAGATTAGCTAATTATTTAGCCCAGTTCTCCGCTAGTGTGGAGTTTGAACGAATCGACCGCTACGAAATGGGGTCAAATAGTGAATATTGGAGCACCATTTTCCGCTTGCTTTCTGACATCCGTTCCATGCAGGAAATAGAAGGCACTAATGAAGCTTACATTGCTGTTGGAAATATCATGAGAAGTTATCTTTTCTCACAGTTGACGGATATGTACGGGGATGTTCCCTATACAGAAGCCATAAATGCACTGGATGGAAATTTGAGCCCAGCTTATGATACACAAGAAAGCATTTACATGGATACCGAAACAGGGATTCTGGCTGTTTTAGCTAGTTCAGTAGAGACTTTAAAATCTACAAACTTCAGCATCCAGGGCGATATGATGTTCAATAATGATTTGGACCAATGGATAAAATTTGCCAATTCCCTGAGGGTTAGATATTATTTGAGAGTGAGCAATAAAATTACTGACTTTTCAGCATTACAGTCCATCGTGGCAAATGAAGATTTAATGCAATCCAATGTTGATAATGCAGTGGTTCCTTATCTTTCTTCTGCCCCAAATCAATGGCCGATGTCCTTAGCCGGATTGGGACTTTATCAGGAGCATCGCATGACTCAAACTGTCGATTCTGTTTTAAGCTTATGGAATGACCCTAGAGTTGAGGTATTGTATAAACCCTCTGAGCAAAGCGTACAGGATGGAAATCCTGAATATGTGGGATTGTTAAATGGTCAAAGCAGAGAAACCATTGCTGATAAAGGAATCAATTTAAGTAATATTTCATTATTTGGCTCTATTTTCAGAGATGTTCCGGATGGAGTGGATGCACAATTTATGCAATATGCAGAGTTACAGTTTGCTTTAGCTGAGGCCTCTATTAAAGGTTTTATCTCAGGAAATGCTACAACTTATTACGAAGAAGGAATCCGAGCCTGTTTTGATTATTGGGGAGCAGCTTTACCTGCTGATTATTTCAGTAGACCTTCTATTACACTAACTGGAAATTCTGAAGAAGATTTAGTAAAAATCATGACACAGAAATGGTTGAGTCTTATAAATAATGGCCATGAGGCCTGGTTTAACGTAAGGAGAACTGGAATTCCTAAATTGCAGCCGGGTCCTGATAATCTAAATGGTGGAAGATATCCTGTAAGATATTTATATCCTGAATCAGAGCAGGCCACTAATGCGGAAAACTTTGAAGAGGCTGCCCAAAGAATAGGTGGAAACACTATCAACAGCAAAGGATGGTGGGAAGGTGGTTGATTAACAATTAATAATTGAATAATTAATAACTGGCTTGAAAGACCTGTCAAGTTTTGAAAACCTGACAGGTCTCCTCCTATTGAAATCCTAGCATAATTTGTAATTAAAAAATTCATAATTTCTTATGGAACTAATATTTGTATATAATGCCAATTCAGGCAAATGGAATGGTTATATGGACATCATGCACAAAATATTTTCACCAAAAACTTACCCTTGTAGTCTGTGTGCTATCACTTATGGCACTTTCAAAATCAGGGAGGAATGGGCTGAATTCAAAGAAACATTGGATGTACCACTGGCCTTCCTTCATAAAGATGAATGGCTGGAACAGTACGGAATTCAGGAAAAACTGCCTGCTATATTTTTAAAAGAGGGAGAAAACACCAAAAACTGGATAACAGCCGAAACGCTGGATCAGCAGGATTTGGATTCACTGAAGAATTTGATTCGAGAGAAATTGGAATTTATGAATATTAAATAAGCAGGATAATGTTTAATCCTGCCTATTTATTCTAATTCACATTGATTACAACACATCATTCGCCAGATTCGCCAATTCAGATCTTTCTCCTTTTTCAAGGGTCACATGTGCATATAATTCATGGCCTTTTACCCTATCTATCAGATAGCTTAGTCCGTTGGATTGTGAATCGAGATATGGCGTATCAATTTGATTGACATCACCTGTGAAAACAATTTTGGTGTTCTCCCCTGCCCTTGTTATAATGGTTTTCACCTCATGAGGCGTTAGGTTTTGGGCTTCATCTACTATGAAATATATATTGGATAAACTTCTCCCTCTTATATAAGCCAAAGGTTGAATGGTCAATTTTTCTTTATTGACCATATCCGTAATATTCAAAAACTCTCGTTCGTGCTCCTGGAACTGATGTTGAATGTACTTCAAATTATCCCACAACGGTTCCATGTAAGGATTCAATTTGGATTTTATATCCCCAGGGAGATAGCCAATATCTTTATTGGATAATGGTACTATGGGTCTAGCTAAAAATATCTGTTTAAAATCTTTACGCTGCTCCAGAGCCGATGCCAATGCGATTAAGGTCTTCCCTGTTCCAGCTACTCCTTGCAAAGTCATCAATTTTATTTCAGGATTTAGCAAAGCATGAATAGCAAAAGCTTGTTCTGCATTTTTGGGCATAATCCCATAAGCAGATTTTTTCTCTACTTTATCAATTTGATTCGTAATAGCATTGTAAAAACCTAAAGCTGAGTTTTTATTGCTTTTCAGTATATAAAAGGTATTGTTCATTGGCTTCTTCTTGCCCATGATATCCGCTACATCGCAATGATAAGTATCATAAAGTTTATTGATAGTTTCTGTAGTGACAGTTTCTAACTTTTGTTTACCAGAATGTAAATCACTGACATTCTTTACCTTGCCAGTTTGATAATCTTCTGAACGCAAGCCACAGCTCTTGGCTTTTAGCCTTAAGTTAATATCCTTAGTGACTAAAATGACAGTTTTATCTTTCAACTCTTTCTGAAGTTGGACTGCACTGCCTAAAATTTTATGATCGGGAATATCTTCCAGAAAAATATGATCCGTATCAATTGATTTAGGACTCGGCATCAATACCTTGAATACACCTTTAGTTTTGCCGTTAAGTGGAATCCATTCGCTTAATGAGCGGCCATCAGCCAGTTTATCAATCATTCTGATGAATTCGCGAGCTTCAAAATTCTTGGTGTCATTCCCTTTTTTGAACTGGTCCAATTCTTCTAAAACCGTGATGGGAATAGCCACATCATGCTCTGCAAAGTTCATAATGGAATCGTGGGAATAAATAATAACTGAAGTGTCGAGTACAAATACTTTCTTTTCTTTCTTAGCCTTCGCCATATATGTTAAAGTTGATATGATTTTAGAATCAATTTAAAAAATTATCGGGATTGTAAACTAAAAATCAGCTGGTAAATACTTAAAAAATATATAAGTAACAGATAATCAATTAGCTATAAAAATGAAATTAAAGATTTGGTAATGTATAAATATGAGAGACCTGAAATATTCCGTAAAATACGTAACGCAATAAATACCTGAATAATATTTATTAAACGTGAATACTATAATTTAAACCCAAAATCAAAGCCAATCCAATGGGTTCTGTTTTCTGTGGCTTTCATTATTAAAGGCAAATCCAATTGCGCTTCTTCATTGGAGAAGTATCCAATATTATATGAAACACCTGCCAACAAAGGCGGAAAATATTTTTTAAAGATATCATAGCTGAAATTCAGGGAAATCCTGCTAGTTGGCAAACCTTCTGTCCATTTTTCATTTCTTTGCATCAGATATAATAAATCGTGGGACAAGGAAACAGAATTGTAATTATTGTTTTTGTAATACTTCAGCTCCAAACCATATCCTGCAGTCCAATTGATGTTTTTATTCCAACTATAATTATAACCCACAATTAAGCGATTGAGCAAATGCTTACTGCCATTGGAAATAGTTAAATAAGTATTCATTATCTCATTAGCTGCCAAATTCCCTTCTCCATGACTGGTATTGGTATTTATCAAGCCTACAGGTATTCCTTGATTGTCTTTACTTAAATTAATTAATCCTATTTGCCAACCATGATTTTGATTGGTGATATTCATTAAGCCTAATTGAAAGTGGTCACGCATAAAGAAAAAGCCTTTTTCATACATCAAACCAGCATCAAAAGAATAATTAAACAATCCCAATTGAGCCATTGAATTCCTTTTGGGGGCATAATTAAAAATCCCCCCTATTTGTAAACCCAAAGCACCACGTTCTATAGCATTAAATAATCCAAATTGCATCCCTTGAAAAGTTTTACTTACCCTATTATAAGTTCCGATCTGCAATCCCTTCCCATCACCTTCTACTTTGTTCACTATTGCTCCGATTTGAACACCCTGAAATTCAAAATCCACTGATTTTTCAGGTCTGAAATGTAAATTTCCTGTCACATTTGAAAAAGCTGATAATTGTAATCCATTAGTATAATGAAAGGTTCGATTACTAATTCCACTAATTTGAAAACCTTGAATTGCACCAGTGTAGCCTGACAGCAAATGCAGGGACAAATTGGATAGTATATAATGACTATGCTGCGAATTATCCGCACCAGAACTGATACCCAACTGTACCTTGTGGCGGACTAATTTTTTGACTTGGGAATGGAGGTTAAAAAATGGTAAAATCAGAAAACTTAATAGTAAATAATAACGCATAATTTGTTTGTTGATAGTTAAACATAATGCGCCTGTGCTTCTACCTATTATGGTAAAGGCAAAGAAATTTCAGCTCGGTTTTAGTCCGAAATTTAAAAATGGATTTGATTTTTCTAATTAGTAATAAAGAAAAGCTCAATATCCATACACCCATAAAATGCACTCACTTTTTGAAATGCATACAAACACAAACACGATTTGAAAATAGTAGAATTGATTTTAAAAACCAATAAAGCAGTTCTAAAGTTGAAATAAGGAAGAAAAACAGTACCCAAATGGAAGTTCAAACCGTATATCAAAATAACTACCTAACAATCGGTAGGAAAAACAAAGAATTCCTTATTTTTGAATTCAGGAAACGAAAAAGAAATTAGAGCATGAGTGTCAAGACGGCTAAGAAAAATAAAACCACTATATCAAACGAAATTTTAGAAAAGGCGTATCGCTTAATGCATACTGCCAAGCGAATGGCTGAAATTTACGATGAAAATAAAGCCATAGCCTCAAAATATGTGCATAGTACTTCTCGCGGACATGAAGCTATTCAGTTGGCCGCTTCTATGCAATTAAAACCAATAGATTATCTTGCACCTTACTATAGAGATGAAAGTATTTTGTTGGGCATTGGAATGGAGCCCTATGAATTAATGCTTCAACTAATGGCCAAAAAGGATGATCCATTTTCTGGAGGTCGCTCCTATTATAATCACCCTTCTTTGAAAAGAGAAGGTATGCCAACAATTCCACACCAAAGTTCTGCTACTGGTATGCAAGTTATTCCTGCAACTGGAATGGCGCATGGTTTAAAATTCAAGGAAGAACATGGATTGGGAAGTGAAAGTGAAAAACCAGTAGTGGTTTGTTCACTAGGAGATGGTTCTGTTACAGAAGGTGAAGTTGCAGAAGCATTTCAAATGGCAGTCTTAAAGAATTTACCTATTATCTATTTGGTTCAAGATAACGACTGGGGTATTTCAGCAACAGGTAAAGAAATGCGTGCCATGGACGCTTATGAATATGCAGCTGGCTTTAAAGGCTTGAAAAGAATGCAGGCTAATGGAACCGATTTTGAAGATTCTTACAATAAAATAGGGGAAGCCATCAAGCATGTCAGAAACCGAAAAGGACCAGTTTTATTGCATGCCAATTGCCCACTTTTAGGACATCATACTTCTGGAGTTAGAAAAGAATGGTATAGAGGGGAAGAAGATTTGGAATTGCATTCAATGGGCGATCCTATTCCTAAATTTCATAAATACCTATTGCAAAATGATTTCTCAGAGGAGGAATTGAAAACACTGGAAAAAGAAGCTATAAAAACAGCCAACGAAGCTTATCAAAAAGCCTTGGACGCAGATGATGTGGATGCCAGTGAAGTGGAATTGCATGAATTTGCAGAAACGCCCATAACTGAGGAACAAGGACAACGCAAACCAAAGGGAGCTGAAAAATCAGTGATGGTAGATGCCGCCTTACATGCTGTGGATGATATTTTAAAAAATAATCCTGAAGCCCTTTTCTACGGACAAGATGTTGGGGGAACTTTAGGAGGTGTATTCCGTGAAGCCGCCAATTTAGCCAAGAAATACGGTGATGGGCGAGTATTTAATACTCCTATTCAAGAAGCTTACATCATTGGAAGTACAGCAGGTATGTCTGTGGTTGGGGCAAAACCAATTGTGGAAATTCAATTTGCTGATTATATATGGCCGGGCATGAATCAGCTGGTAGAAGAACTTTCAAAATCCTGCTATTTATCATACGGAAAATTCCCAATTCAATCACTAATTAGAGTTCCTATTGGAGCCTATGGTGGCGGTGGTCCATATCATTCAGGTTCTGTAGAATCTACATTATTAACCATAAGAGGAATTAAAGTAGTATATCCATCGAATGCCGCAGACATGAAAGGTTTGATGAAAGCAGCTTTTCATGATCCGAATCCAGTGATTATGTTGGAGCACAAAGGCCTATATTGGTCGAAAGTTCCTGGGACAGATGGGGCAAAAAACCATGAGCCGGATGATGAATACATTATTCCATTAGGTAAAGCCAGAATAGAGCAAGAAGCTGAACAGGAAATGATAGACAATGGAGAAAGTATGACCATTATCACTTATGGAATGGGAATCTATTGGGCAAAAGCTGCTTCTAAAAAATATAAAGGTCAAGTTGAAATTGTTGACTTGAGAACTTTGAATCCATTAGATTGGGAAACAGTAAAAAGCAGTGTAGAAAAACATGGAAGAGCCTTAGTTTTAACTGAAGAGCCATTAATGAATTCCTTTGCTGAATCATTAGCTGGAAGGTTAAACCAGCACTGCTTCGAATATTTGGATGCGCCTGTTAAATCTTACGGGGCATTGAATTTGCCAGCAATAGGCTTAAATGTAGAATGGGAAAAAGCCATGTTGCCAAACGCTGATAAAGTAGAGAAGCAAATTGGGGATTTGTTGGGGTATTAGCCCCCTTCCCCGCCAGCTGGCGAGGAAGACGCTCGGAATATTGTTTGGAGTTGGATAATGGGTGTGCGGCAAGAAATGTCAGTACCGAAGGTCGGACATTGGAGCGTGGGAGTGAAAGTTGGAAGCTCGAAGTGGCAAGCAAGGTATTGGATTTAAATGATTGCATCAGCTATCTCTGTACCCTGTACTTAAAACTTATAACCTATAACTTGCTACTGTTATACAAAAAAAAAGCACTCACAAAACTGCAAGTGCTCTTTGTAAAAGAAATTTAAACTTATTTATTCTTCATCTGCAGCCAATCGAACCTTGATGCCATCCATATCTGGATGTAGTCTGAGTTGACAAGCTAAACGACTATTATGTTCAGCATTGGGCAAAATATCCAATTGATCCATTTCTTGATCGCCCGGCTCATCTAAATCATCAAATCCTTCCTCCACTTTCACATGGCAAGTGGCGCATAGTGCCATTCCCCCACAGGTAGCTAGGATTGGATATTCATTGGCTTTCAGAAACTCCATTAGGCTTAAGCCCATATCGGTTGGAGCTTCTAATTCTTGCACATCGCCAGAATAATCTTGCACTTTAATTTTAATATCACTCATAATTTAACGCTTGCGGATTCTAAATTAACAAGCCACAAATATAAATTAATTAGAAAGATTCGATACCGTTTACAGTAGTATATTTGAAACTTAAGTGCTTATCCGGATAAATATGCTTGAAAGCAGATTGCGCCATTAAAGCCGCCTCATGAAAACCGCATAAAATTAATTTCAATTTGCCTTTGTAAGTATTAATATCTCCAATAGCATAAATACCTGGCACATTAGTAGAATAATCCTCAGTATTTACCTCAATCTGATTTTTATGGATGCTTAATCCCCAATCTGCAATAGGGCCTAACTTAGGGCTTAAGCCGAATAAAGGCACTAAATAATCAGCCTCTAATTCCATTTCGGATTTGTCCGCGCCTGTAACTTTAACAGAATTCAATTTACCGTTTCCGGAAAGTGAAGCCAAATTACTTTTCAATAAAAGATTGATCTTTCCTTCTTTCGCTAATTCAAAAACTTTATCTGCTGAATCAGGTGCTCCACGGAAAGTTTCATTTCTGTGAACTAAAGTGATTTTCTTAGCAATTTTAGAAAGTTCAATAGTCCAATCCAAAGCGGAGTCTCCCCCACCCGCTAAGATCACATTTTTATCCCTGAATTGCTCCGGATCTTTCACCATATAAGAAACACCCTTGCCTTCAAAATCAGCAATTTCTTTCAAAGGCGGTTTACGCGGTTCGAAACAACCTAATCCACCTGCAATGACAACCACTTTACAATCTATTTCAGTACCGTCAGAAGTTCTTAATTCAAAACCTGTGGCTGTTTTTTCTACCTTATCCAATCTTTCCCCTAAAGTAAAAGTAGGATTAAAAGGTTTGATTTGATCCATCAAATTATCTACTAATTCCTGTGCTTTCACTTCTGGAAAACCGGGAATATCATAGATAGGCTTTTGCGGATAAATCTCAGAGAGCTGTCCGCCCACTTGAGGAAGGGCATCTACCAAATGGCAACGTAACTTCAATAATCCCGCTTCAAATACTGCAAATAGACCTACTGGGCCTGCTCCGATAATGCAAATGTCAGTTTGTATCATTGTTTTTACTAAGTTATTATAAGTATAACTTCAATTCGCTGACAAAGTTCGTATAAAAATAGTTGTTTTACTAACTATATTGAAAAATATGTTTTTCTTACTCTAAAAACTGCACAATTTCTTTACAGAAGATAGTAACTGAATCAATGATATTGAGTAGAATTAAACTATTATACCAACTAAGGATAAATGTTAAATAATTCAATCCTTCCTTATTTCATCATTCTATTTCCAAAGTCCCAACCTGATATTCCAATATCATTTTTTGAAAAATAAGGGTGAATCGTGCCTGTTCCCTATTAGCTGAAGCTGTTACAAATTCTTGATTAGCTAAGGACAAATCCGCTAAGTTGGCTATACCCGCATTATAACGCTCCTCTTGCACTTTAAAAGCTTCTTCTGCAGCTTTAAAGGCAGCATTGCTTACCTCAAATCGCTTTATAGCAGCATTATAATTCAAATAAGCATTTTGCACATCTTGAAAAATAATTCTCTCTGTATTTTCGAAATCAAGTTGGGTGTTATACAAATTAACCTTTGCCCTTTCCACCCTTGCCTTGTTGATGTAATTATTGAAAATAGGAATATTCAAATTCAAACCGACAATATTATTGGGATATAAATCCAACAATTGATCTCTATAATTCAAAGTATTAAGGGAACTATATTGAGTTCCATATTCATAAAACGCACTTAAACTTGGTAAATAGCCAGCCTTTAAGCTTGCTATATTTTGATCAGCTGATTGTGTTCTATATTGCAATTGCTTTAAGTCGGCTCTATTTTCTATCGCCAAACTAAATAATTCTGCTAGCTCCAATTTTTTACCTTGAGGAATATCCATCAGTCCTTCTGAAGAAATCACATATTCTTCTAATGGATTTAGCTGTAAAATCTGAGTAAGTTGGGCTTTATCCAGCAAAAGAGTGTTTTCAGCTTCGATGTACTCCATTTCCAGTTGTTTAACACTAGCATTTTGGGTAAAGAAATCAGCTTGTGGTCTGAGTCCCGTCTTGGTAAATCCTTCAATTCGATCTAACTGCTTATTTTGGTTTTCAACATTCTTTTGAGCGATTTCTAATAATTGCTGGTCTAATAAAATTTGAAGATACTGCTGTGCGACTTGGAAAATTACATTCTGCCTTTCTCTTTCTATTCCTTCTGATTGCGCTTTATATTCCAAATCAGAAATGCGCATTTGATGCTGCCGATTGAAGCCCTCAAAAATAGATACACTGGCATTGAGTCCTCCTGATAACCTATCGGCTTGAACATTGCTAATCTCAAATCCATCTTCTACCAATTGAAATTGCTGTCCAACTTGCCTGGTTGCTCTAACATTTAGAGAAACATTGGGTAAATAGGCCATTTTAGCTTGAGTCTGATCCATCGATAGACTCTGTAATTGATTCTCTGCCTGCCTTAAGCCAATATTTTTATTCAAGCCAATAGCGATGGCCTCATGCAAGCTTATAACCTTTTGTTCCTGGTTTTGGGATATAGCGGAATAAGACAAAAAGGAAAATAGAAAGGCAAATAGTATATTTTTACGAAACATGTAATTCATTTTTAAGCGAAATATCTTTAAGAATGGCTCCATCTTCTAATTCAATAATCCTTGAGCCGTATTGTGCATTTTCTTCAGAGTGGGTCACTTGAATGATGGTGGTTCCCTGGCGGTTCAACTCCTGAAAAAGCTCCATAATTTCCTTGGATTGGGTAGAATGAAGATTTCCAGTAGGTTCATCTGCCAACAAAATAGAGGGTTTACCAATAATAGCTCTGGCTACTCCCACTACTTGCTGCTGTCCACCGGAAAGCTGAGCCGGGAACAAATCCTTTTTAGCTACTATGCCAAATTTATCCAGCATTTCCGCCACTAGACTTTTCCTTTCTGAAGATTTCACTCCTCTATAAAGCAGTGGGGTTTCTATATTTTCATAAACCGTCAGTTCATCAATAAGGTGATAGGCTTGAAAAACGAAACCAAAATGCTGCTTATGTAAAGCCGATTTCTTTTTATCATTCAATGATTCTATCTTTTCATCCAACAGATGATAAGTACCTGCCGATAGGTCATCCAGCAAGCCAATAATATTGAGCAATGAGGACTTCCCCGCACCACTAGGCCCCATAATGGTTACAAATTCACCTTTTTCAATTTGGAGGTTTAATCCTTTCAGGATAAACTGCCTTTGAAACTTATTGCTAATGTATTTATCTAAATCTGTTAATGTGATCATATCTTAGTTTTTAATGTGGTTTTTCAATTTGTATGCCACTTCAAAAATATGGCTTCAAAGGCTAATAAAGGCATATTTTATTTTAGTTATTGTTCAAAAGCGGGAGAATACGTCCGATATCGGACGGTGTTTTGTGGATTGTCAATTAAAGTTCTTTTTGAACTCTTGGACTTTCCTTTACCGATTTTCTTCTATTTATTTTTCTACCATATAACAACCTATTTTAGCTCATTAATTACTGATAGCACTACTGGTCAGTGGCATCCCGATAAGGAAACAGTCTATTTACTTTATTGTATTGTGGAATAAATGTTAAGAAATTCCCGATTTTTGTTAGGATTATATCCGTTCCTGCAAGACAATTGAGGCTTGTTGAATAAATCATCAAACAACATATGGTAGATGAGGGAAAACAAGCTTTTATCGGATTAAAATGGAAGATAAACTTTGGCTTTTTCTTAAGCAGTAAAACTTTCTGTAACTTTTTATTAACCCATCTTGTCGAATGTTTGTGAATTCACCAAAAAATATCACTCACACAAATTTTAAAAGATGAAAACTACATTAATAAAATCAGTTTTTAATATTATAATAATCTCAGGTTTTTTAACAATTTTTAATGCCTGTTCACCAAACATACATATTAGTACACTTGATGGTCAAAGTGTAAAACATTCCAAACTTACTGCTGATATAAAAAAGATAATGGAAAATGAAGAAGTTCCAGGGCTGTCCATTGCTATTATCAATAACAATGAAATTGCCTACCATGAAGTTTTTGGGGTTAGCAACTCAAAAACCAAAGATTTAATCACAAAGCAAAGCATATTTGAAGGCGCATCCCTTTCAAAACCCATATTTGCTTATTTCGCTTTAAAAATGGCTGAAAAAGGAATTATTGATTTGGACAAGCCACTTTATGAGTATCTACCACATCCTGGAATTGATGAGGAATCACAGGAAGACTATAAAATGATTACAGCTCGAATGGTATTGTCTCATCAAACAGGGTTTCCAAATCATGCCTTTAATGAAAAAATAAAGCTTGCATTCAAACCGGGAACCGACTTTAGGTATTCTGGTGAAGCTTATCAATATTTAGCTGCTGTAATTGGTATGGAAAAAGGTGTAGGATTTAAGGAAGACTTAAATGCATTGTTTCAAAAAGAGGTGACAAAACCTTTGCAAATGGAGCACACCTCCTTCATTTGGGATGATTATCTTGAAACCCATAAAGTTTATGGACATGATGAAAACGGAGAGCCGACTTTTAACAAACCTGGTCCTGGAAGATGGAGCGGCAAAACATTTAATGCATTTTCAAGCGTGCATAGCGAGGCCTCTGAATATGCTAAATTTATAATAGCCATGTTGAAGAAAGAGGGATTATCCCAAGCTACTTTCCATGAAATGCTTAAAGAGCAAACCCATTTTAAAGAAGATAATCCTTTAAGGCAAGAAATAGGACAAACGGGTTGGGGACTTGGTTTTGCACAGAAGCAAACCGAAAATTGGACCATGCATATGCATACAGGTAATAATCATGACTTTCAAGCTTATGCCATGTTTGTGCCTGAGAAAAAATATGGCTTGGTAGTGTTTACCAACAGCGATAAAATGCAGTCATTTTTGGAACATTTATCTAAGGAATTTGGCCCACTATTCTAAAATAAACTAAAGCACAATTTATAAAAGTGACTTATCTTTAATTTAAAATACAGAAGAAATGGAAAATTATCAGGACGCATTAGGCGCAATAGTACTAATGGCAGGAGTAGTTGTAGTGGTATATATTATCGCAAAATATACTTACCTAATCAAAAAAGCAATGATTGAAAAAGGACTTGTCTCTCAAACAAATTCAAGAAAAATGCAATACATTGATCTCGGTTGCATTATCGGTGGTTTGGGAATTGGGCTTATGGTTTCAACCATTTATACCTCCATGGAACTTTCAGAAGACACAACCGATCTGTTCGTTTGGGGTACTATTTTACTCTTCGGTGCTATAGGTTTGTTAGCTGCTCACTTTTTAAGAAGAAAGTTTGGCAGCTGATCATAAAGATATTGATGCTGTATTAATTGAGAAAGTAAAGAATGGTGACACAGATGCTTTTAGACAGTTGGTCGATAAGTACAAGGATGTGTCCCTTTCTTTGGCTTACTCTATATTAAAAGACAAAGCAAAAGCGGAAGATGTGCTGCAGGAAGCTTTTATGAAAGTATTTCACAAAGCAGCAAGTTTCAAACATCAGTCTGCCTTTTCAAGCTGGTTGTACCGTATTGTTGTGAATTCTTCCTATAATGAATTGAAACGCAATAAAAGTCATGTAGAACTAGAAAAAGTTAATTCAAATGACTCCGTGGTAGTTGAAAAAACTGCTTTCCAAAACCTAAAAGTGGAAGAACAAAAGAGGTATGTTGTATTGGCTTTAAATAAACTTAAACCAGATGAAGCCCTAGTCCTAAGACTTTTCTATTTATGTGAATTAAGTTTAAAAGAAGTAGAGGACATCACTGGATTTAGCACTTCAAAAGTTAAGGTGGATTTGCATAGAGGGCGAAAAAATATGGGAATCGCATTAAAGAACTTGCTGGGAAAGCAAATAAATGATTTATTGTAAAAAACACTTATTTGCTTCAAATAAGATTAACCTGAAAAGTCAATAAAAATGAAAGAGGAAATTGCAAAAAACCTGATTCAAAAGAGTAAAGTCAATACTTCAGATGATTTTACTGATAAATTGATGCTAAAAGTTGAAGCTGAAAAAGCAAGATCGGTAACAAGCACACCGAAGCTCCTGTCGTTCCGTTATCCACTATTGGCAATGATTGGTGGAATAGTCGTTTTTTTTATGATTCTGTTTTCAGGATTTATACCTAGGCTTGTGTTTTTTGACTATCACTTGCAATTGAACAAAACACCTTTCTTGATTCTACTATCTTTTCTGCTGATTATGGGGCTTAATCATATACTAAGGCTAAAAGTTAACCTGGAAAATTATCAAAAAGCTAAATCCTAATTAAAAAAATACAGGATTCGAACCTCAAAATCTCATGACAAACTCCGCTAGGTCTTGCGATGAATTAAGTCCTAATTTTTTTTTCAATCGGGTTTTAATCACTCTTAGGCTTTCTTTTTTAATGACCATCGTTTTGGATATGTCAGAAGAAGTCATTCCAAGCTTAATGAAGGCTAAATATTTCAGGTCATTCTCAGATAAGCAGGGGTAAGCACCTGAAATATTTTTATAAAAATCGGGATTGACCTTTTTAAAATGGATCATAAAATCTTCCCAGTTCTCATCAAAATTCAAGGTTTCTCTAATATAAGTAAGAACGCTCTTTAAATCCTTCCTGACATTGGGTTCTAGTTCCAGAATTTTATGTTCTATTTTATCAAAAATTGCCTTTTTCTTTTCCAGTAAAGCAGAAGATAACAACAAATTTTGTTGGATAGACTCCCTTTCTTTTTTCTCTTCCTCGGCTAATTTTCGGTCTTGAATGTTTCTAGTGCAACTTAACAGCAATACCACCTCATTTCTTTTATTATAGATGGGTTTGGTATAGCCTTCAAACCATTGATACCCATTATTTTTTGTTCGAAACAACAACTCCAACTTTTCAGGTGAGGCTACATTAGCCCCATTCATAGAGTTAGAAAGGTTCTTTATTAGAATGGGAAGATGGTCCGGGTGTATAAAATCATAGGGAACCTTTCCTTTCAAATTATCGGAAGTATAACCCATTATTTTTTCAGTAGAAGGACTGGCAAACAAATACCGACCGTCTTTCGGATGGTGCAAACAAATGACGTCAATACTATTCTCTACAATTAGTTTTAGCTTATTGATTTTCTCTTCAGCCAATAATCGAGCTAAACCTTCTCCGTCAAGGCTATTATCATTATCAATCGGTTTTAAAAGGTTTTCAGTTTCTTCCCCTCGGTATAATTGATTGTTTACTTCACTCATTTCTTCTTAATACATTACCTATAATTTTCTACCATATCCCAATACAATAATGCAAAATAATGACATCTGTTCATAATAGACATTATTAAAAATAAATAAGAGTAAAAGAATTATTTGGTAATCAAATCCATCTGTGAACATTTCTTGACTGCTCAATATAGTTTCAAAACGTAAAATTGAGATAAAATTTAAGCTTGCTAACGATTTGTTAACGCTCTTGAGAATTTACATTTGTAAGTTTTTTGACAAGCCGCTATATTTAGAAGTTTCTATAAATATGGACTGATATATTACCAAATGAATCTAAAGCACCTTACTATAATCTCTCTCTTCTTTTTATTGCTTTTAACTGCAAGTTGCCAAAACAATGCAAAATCAAACCAACAATCTGATTCAAGCATCGATAAGACTAAAAACCTAAATAATGTATTAGCAGACAGCCTCCTCCCCTATGTAAAATATAATATGGATGTTATAGCATTTACAAATGCTACAGTAGTGGATGGCACAGGTAATTCAATAAAAACCAAACAAACGATTTTGATTGAAAATGGATTGTTTAAGACCATAGACAATAATTCTACTGTAAATATCCCAGAAGGTGCAGAGATAATTGACCTCAAGGGTAAAACAATTATTCCAGGTATTATTGGAATGCACAATCATTTGCATATTCCACGGTTTCCATATGTGGGAGATGTAGCGTCAAAATTATACTTGGCATCTGGAGTCACTACTATTCAAACCTGTGGTGCAGCTTCAGCTGAGAAGGAACTTTCACTTTCCAAAAACATTGCAAATGGAACTCAAATTGGTCCTGATATTATTCCAAGCGCACCATTTATTACTGGAGAAGGTGGCAACCCCAATATGATAATCCCAAGAAATGAACAGCATCTTCGAGACACTATTCAATATTGGATAAACCAAGATATGAAATGGTTCAAGGTTTATAGAAATACGAAGCCTGAAGAATTAAAAATAATCATTGATGAAGTTCATAAAAATAAGGGTAAAGTGAGAGGGCATTTATGTTCCATAACTTTTGCAGAAGCCTCTGAAATGGGAATTGATGGAATTGAACATGGCTTGAACAGTACCAGCGACTTTAGATCCAATAAAGAACTAGGAATGTGTAACGGAGGTAGGGAATATATGGATGAGCTCATCATTGATAGCCCTGAAGTAAATAGACTACAACAATTGATGATTGACAATGACGTGGTTTTAACTTCTACCTTATCCATATTTGAAGCCAGCATCCCAAATCGGGCTTATGCCGATGAGCGAAGCATAAAAGCAATGTCGCAATATTTGAAGAAACAATATGAAGAGCGAAGAACCAATTTTGACAATCAGTTAAAGGACTCAACCAGAAATAAAAGATTGAAACGCATTATGGAGTTTGAATACCAATATTTCAAAATGGGAGGACTTTTATGCAGTGGAGTTGATGCCGGCAGACATGTGATACCTGGTTTTGGCGATCAAAGAAACTTCGAACTATTTATTGAAGCAGGTTTTACCACCGAAGAAGCTATTCAGATTATGACCAGCAATGGAGCCAAGGCATTGGAGCGAACAGATATTGGAAGCATAGAGATAGGCAAAAGAGCTGATTTTGTAATCTTAAATGGCGATTTGAAAAAAGAAGCTTCAACAATCACCAAAGTTGAAACGGTTTTTAAAAAAGGAATCGGCTATAATCCTGAATTGATTTTAAATGAAACTAATGGGCAATTTGGTAAAGATTAATTTCTAAAACTTGCCATTTAGTTTGTAAATAATAAAGGAACTATGACTAATAACCAAACAACCACTGTAAGCAAAACCAAAACTATACTTGTTTATATTGCTACCATTCTTTTAGGTTATATCCTTTTCATTATCCCTGATGTATTTTTTGGAGTAAGCAAAATAAATGGAGGTAAGATTGGAATTAATTTATTATTCATCGCCCTCTTTCAATTTATAGGTGTAACCGCCCTGCTCTATTTTTCATTAAAAACCCTTAAGAAAACCTTTAGTGACATAGGATTAAAGTTTGTAAATCTTAAAAAAGACATCTTACTGGGTTTAGGTTTCGGTGCCTTATGGACTATTCTTCAGTTCGTTTTCCTTATTCCAAACACAGGTGGGGCTAACAGAGCAGACATCAGCCATATGTTGACTATGTATGATGGCAGTATGCTAGGAGTGATCTCTTTTATAGCATTAGGCGTAATTGGGGGTGGCATTACAGAAGAGCTTTTTAACAGAGGCTATTTCATCAATGTTTTAAAAGATACCTTTAAAAATCCCAAAACCGGTTTATGGTTTTCTGCCATTTTATCCATTTTACTTTTTTCGCTAGGACATATGCCAGCTAGTGCATTGGATTGGTTTGATATTTTAGTGCCCACTATCATGTACACATTATTATTTATCTCTACGAAAAGACTCACAGCTTCCATTATAGCACATGGAATTTATAATATGTCGGCTATCATATTGACTTATTACATCTACTTTGAATAGCATTTTTAATTTAAAAAAATGAATAAACCTACTTATAAATCCATACTTCTACTGTTTCTGATATTCCTTGTGAGTATTTCAGCTTTTTCACAAAAGAGATCAATATCCATAACAATAGATGACGTTCCCAATACCAGAAAATATCTAAAAGAGAATTTCAATCCAAGGCTACTCAATATTTTGGATTCCTTAGATATCCCTTTTACCATTTTCATAAATGAAGCTAAGGTTACCAATAATGAATTTGATAATAAAAATAAGGAATTGCTAGAAATGTGGATTCAAAATAGAAATTCGATAGCTGGCAACCATTCCTACAGTCACGCCAGATATTCAGCAGTTGGTTTCGATAAATTTGTAAAGGAAATTGATGAAGGTGAAATATTAACAAAACACTACGTAAAAAAGCACGACAAAGAATTGAAATATTTCAGATTTCCCTACAATGATATGGGAGCAGATTCAACTCAGCACGTAGAAATTAGAGCATATTTAAAATCGAAGGATTATGTAATTGCACCCTTTACCGTTGAAAGTTCTGACTGGATGTATAATTATGTATATCTACATTATCTAAATAATGGAAAAATCGACAAAGCCGCAGCAATAGGTGAACAATATGTAGAAAAGACATTGGAGCTGGTGTCCTTTTATGAATCCATGGCAAATAGTATTTACAAACGCCCAGTAAAGCATATTTACCTATGCCACGACAATGCAATCAATACAGACTATATATGCGAAATAATCTCTAAACTAAAACAGGAAGATTATGAAATTGTCAGTTTTGAAGAATCCTTAACGGATCCTATTTATTTGCAGCAAGACACCTACTATAAAAAGTGGGGAATCAGTTGGTTGTACAGATGGATGGATACGCAAGAAGAACGGATAAGTTGGATGAAGCAAGAACCTGATTTGTCTAAAATTGAGAAAGAGTATGCAGAAATATTGAAAAAACAATGATACATAACTTACTGCAAAAATTAATTGATATGAAATTCATACAAATATTATTAATCACCATAGCAGCTGCCCAATTAGGATACCCTCAAAACATTGACACCAATAAGCTAGATGAATATTTCAATACTTTAGATTCCCATGATCAATTTATGGGGAGCATTGCCATATTAAAAGAAGGTGAAATCATATACAACAAGCAAACAGGATTCTGTGATATTGATACAGACCAAAAACCAAACGAGAATAGCAAATATCAAATTGGTTCCATTTCTAAAACATTTACTGCCGTACTGGTTTTCAAAGCAATAGAAGAAGGTAAATTAAGTTTATCACAAACCATTGATACCTTTTTTCCAACTATTGAAAATGCTGGAAAAATCACTATCTCTCACCTTTTAAGTCATAGAAGTGGTATTCACAATTACACCGATAATAAGAAGGAATATTTAAGCTATCATACCGACCCAAAAACAGAAAAAGAAATGGTCGAAATTATTGCTGGTGGTGGCAGTGATTTTGAGCCTGATTCAAAAGCAGCATACAGCAATTCAAACTATGTACTGCTTTCGTATATTTTGGAAAAAATATATGAAAAACCATTCGCAAAAATTTTGGAAGATGAAATTACCTCGCCTCTAAAATTAAAAAATACCCATTTTGGAGGCAAAATAAAGGTAGAGAACAACGAATGTTATGCTTATAGCCTTGATAGAAACTGGAATAAAATGGATGAAACTGATTCGTCTATTGACATGGGGGCTGGGGGAATTGTTTCCACACCAACAGATTTGGTTCGTTTTGCAGAAGCCTTATTCACAAATAAAATAATCTCTGCTGAAAATGTAGAAATGATGAAAACCATTCAGGATAAATTTGGAATGGGATTGTTTGAAATTCAGTATTATGATAAAGTAAGTTTTGGTCATAATGGAGAGATAGACGGTTTTATATCGGTCTTTAGGTATTTTCCAGATGAAAACTATGCTTTTGCAATTACTTCTAATGGCGGAAATTACAGTATGAATTCAGTTGCAGTTACAATAGTTAACAGCCTCTTCAATAAGCATTATGATATTCCTGAATTTAGAACCTATGAGCCAAAATCTAAAGAACTAAAACAGTATCTCGGACAGTATTCAAGCGAGACATTTCCTGTGCAATTAACAGTTACCAAATCGGGTAAGCAATTGTTTATCCAAGCAACTGGAGATTCTAAAATGAGCTTACAAGCAACTGCAAAAGGCGAGTTTAAATATGAGCCCGCTGGAATTAGCATTGAATTTATGACTGAGAAACAGCAAATGAAAATAACTCAGGGTGGTAAGACAAATATTTTGAACAAAGAGTAGAAGGTGACACTAAATAAAAAATTATGAAAGCACTAAAACGTAAAACAAGCTTAGCAGGATTGCTCATTATTATTGGGATGATTACTGGTGTTTTCAGTATATCATCAGTGGTAGATTCTCCTGATTATTTAACAGAAGCTGCTTCAAATGCTAATCAAGTTATCATCAGTACTATTTTTCAATTTATCTTATTGCTAACCTATTTGGCTTTTGCCATTTTATTATTTCCATTAATCAAAAGATTTAATAACGGGCTATCAATAGGCTTCTTGAGTTTTAGAATTCTAACAAGTGCGATATTGGCTTTTGGAACTATTATTTTGATGTCAATTTTAGCTTTAAGTCAAGAGTTTGTAAAAAATGCATCAGAAAGCATTTTAATATTTGAAGCTTTGGGCAATGTACTCAAAACCACACGGGATTATATAAATCATGTATTTATGGTATTAACATTGGGCATTGGCAATCTCTTGCTGTACCTATTGTTTTTAAAATCTAAATTAATACCAAAATGGCTTTCGGTTTGGGGTATATTGGGAACAGTATTATCAGTATTTGCTAGCCTATTACTTTTATTTCAGGTAGTAGAAGTGATTACACCTCAATATTTAATATTAAATGCACCAACAGCGATATTAGAACTCATTTTAGGGTTTTGGCTAATAATAAAGGGGTTTAATGAAGTATATGATTCAGAAAGCTCTGCTAACAACTTGCAAACCAACTAATAAGACATCCTTATTAAATAAAACAGATGAAAATAAAGAAAAACCTTAAGGGAATACTATTAAGTCTATTAGTACTAATTGTTGCTTTTTTAATTTATAGCCTTACTCCAAGAGTTAACAATCCCAATATGGAATTTGCAACACCATTAAACAAGTCAGATATTTTATCACAGGACTTTAAAGAAGAACTGCAGAATTTTATTCAGGATACCGCCACTAAAACTGAAATAGCAATTGCGCTCAAAAACAATGAGATTATTTTTGAAAATGGTGATACCGAAAAATTAATCAATTGTCATTCAGCAAGAAAGAGTATCATGAGCCTTTTGATAGGAATTGCAAAAGAAAAAGGCTTATTGAATTTAAATGAAAGTTTAGGAAGCTTAGGCATTGATGAAAGTAAAACCCCATTAACGCAACAAGAAAAAACAGCTACCATAAAAGATTTATTAATGGCGCGTTCTGGCGTATACCTTCAAGCTGAGGCGGAAGTGGATTACGCCAAGAATAACCGACCAAAAAGAGAGCAATACAAACCTGGAGAATACTTCTTTTATAACAATTTTGATTTCAATGTTTTAGGGGTAATCCTTGAACAAAAATCAGGAAAATCAATTGGCGAGTTTATGGAAGAGCATTTAGCAAAGCCACTAGGAATGCAAGATTTTTCTTCTTCCAATGTAGTATATGGCAGCCCTTGGCCTATTCCAAACGAATCCTTATCTGATTATCCTGTTTATTGGATATTTATGAGTGCTAGAGATTTGGCAAAAGTAGGCTCACTTGTTGCACAAAATGGAAACTATGACGATAAGCAGATTATTTCTACCGAATGGCTAGAAGAAAGTTTTAAGCCATACACCAAATTATCAGATTACAATATTAATAAAGCCCCATTGGATGCTTATGGATATTTGTGGTGGTTGGAAATGGATGAAAATATTATTTGGGCCGATGGCTATGGTGGGCAATATATGTTAATAGATCCTGTTAATAAGCTCGTATTTGTTCAAAGAAATTTCACTGGGAATTCACTTATGTCTTCCGGACTTTTTTTAATGGACGAGAATCGAGATGCATCACATAAAAATGATTTGAAGCATTTGTATGACAGAACTAAAAACTATTTAAAAAACCAAAATGAGTTATGAGAAATTTAGTCCTAAGCTTAATAACCTGCTTTTTAGCCATCATAAATCATGTTCAAGCACAGGAGGCGCCACCTTCAAACCAAACCATTATAAGACTGACGATTGTCAATGATAATAATGAAATCCTAATGCGTAAAACCCAGTATGGCTGGATGACGCCCGCAGTGTATTTTACCGAAAGACAAAATATCCATGAAGTGCTGGACAGTTTGACTGCTGTTTACGGCATAAAAACATCAGTCCCTGACTTAAGAGGATTGTTTACCTATAAATATGAATTCAAATCCACTGCAGATATGCGCCAACTTTATGTAGCCAATTATGAAAGCGGCACATTGAAACCTTCCACAAATGAGGAAGAAGTTTATTGGATGCCAATAAAAGATGCGCTAATTAAACTAGAAAGCACTGTTCCTTCACTAAAGCAAATCACTGAACAAACAATTGATCATCCCAATATTCTTTGGGGAGCTTCTTATATTTTATATAGGAAAAATGGGAATTTGAGTTCAAAAATTGAAGAGGGCTTTTATCCGCTAATGAAAAACATCAAAAAACAGTAGCATTACACTACCTAAAAATCAATCATGACATCATCAATTCAAAAAACAACATTCATAGTCTTCCTATTCTTACTTATTTCGCCATACCTCTATGCGCAAGAAAATAATTTTGATCCTCAAAAAAAATACCATCCCGACAGTTTGAAATACTGGACTACAAGTCTATTCGATGAAATAAGTAAAGCGCATCCCGGATTCTACAGCTTTACAAAAAAAGACAGATTTGATTTTTTAATCGATTCAACAAATCAAACGATTCAAAAGGAATTGACAGAGTTGGAATTTTACAGAAAACTTAAACCTTTAATTGCCCAAATCGGATGTCTTCATACAAGTATCTCACTTTCAAAAGAACACCAAGATTATTTAGATTTAACTGAGACCATGATTCCAATTGAAATCTTTATTGATTCAAATAGAAAGGTGTTTATCTCAAAAAATTATGCGTCAAATTTAAAACTTCCAATTGGAAGTGAACTTCTTTCTATTAATGGAAAGCCAATTAATACAATAATAAAAAAGCTTTTGAATAATATCCCATCAGATGGATATAATCAAACTGAGAAGATTCTATTATTAGATCACAGATTTGCATTTTGGTATCAAAGCATAATAGAGGCAAATGAAACTTTCATAATTGAAGTATCGGATAAGGAAAAAATTCAAGAGTTCACACTAAATGGAGTATCTAAGGAAAAACTACCTTCATTAGAATCCATCAAAGGCATTAACAAGAAAGCTTTAGAATTTAAATTTATTGACAATGTAGCTATTCTAAAAATAAACTCATTTGCAAAAACCGACATTAAGAATAGTAACCAAAATTTTAAAAAATTCATACAAGAAGCCTTCCAAGAAATACAATCAAATGGAATTCAAGAATTGATAATAGACCTAAGATACAATACAGGAGGAACAGATGCAAATGCTGCATTTTTAGCGTCATATTTCTTTGATCAGCCATTTAGATATTGGGACAAAATTGAAGTGACAGAGGCAATTGCAAAAGATGTTGAAGGATTTGAACGACTTTTCTATAAAAGACCAGAAAAGAATGAAGAATTATATCAATGGAAAAAAACATGGGTGACCAAAGAATTTGATTTCTATGAATTACAACAACCTTCAAAGGTTAATTATAATGGCAGTACTTATATTATATCCAACGGCCTTTGTTTGTCCTCTTGTGCTGATTTCACTGCAATACTTTCTTATAACAATAAAGCAGTGGTAGTTGGTCAGGAATCTGGAGGTGGCTATCAGGGCAATACAAGTGGTATGATGCCCGATTTCGTTATCTCGCCCGGACTACGAGTTACAATTCCTTTACATAAATATACAAATGCAGTTGATCTAACTAAAAACTTTGGAAGAGGTACAATTCCAGACCATATAATTGAACCAAGCTTTAAAGAATGGATCAATAGTAATGATGTAGAAATGGATTTCACTTTGAATTTGCTACAAAAAAAATTATAGAATAAAGGCTAGAAGTCATTTAAAATAATAATCAGAGGGGGAAAACTAAAAAGGATTCTCTAGAAAAATAAAAAGGGAAATTTGTGTTCGCCTTTCTGAAGTTCAATACAAAAACCTCAAATAATAGTAGCTTTTCCAAAGTTTGAGACTTTGGAAAAGCTACTAAACTTGATTACTCATCCTTTAAAGTTTCTGCGGGATTTAAGCGTATGGCTTTAATGGTTTGAAAGCTGATCGTGATCCATGCAATCACTAATGCAATGAGTCCGGCACCTGCAAAATACCACCATTCGGGTTCAATACTGTAAGCAAAACCTTGAAGCCAGTTTTGAGTAGCCCAAAAGCTTATAGGCAAGGCAATAATAATAGCTATCAATACCATTTTACTGAAATCAGCAGAGAGTAATTTCATAATCTGCAAGCTTCCTGCTCCCAATATTTTTCTAATGCCTATCTCCTTTTGCCTTCGCTCAGCCGTAAAAGCTGCCAATCCGAACAAGCCTAAACATGAAATAATAATGGCAATTCCGGCAAAGTAGCGTGAAAGTAAAGAGACTTTTTGCTCTGCTTGATATTGAGCCTGATAATTAGCATCTAAAAACTCATAATTTAAAGTGAAGCCTGGGTTAAAATCCTTATACAAAGACTGAATTCCTGCAAGCGATTCTTCCGTGCTGTTGGCTTTAATTTTAGCAAATATGCTCAGCATAAAACTGATATCGAAATGAAAAAGCATAGGAGAAACCTCCTCGTGTAAGGAAGAAAAATGAAAATCTTTCACTACACCAATGATCTGTTTTTCTTTACCCCACATGGTCACCGTTTTTCCGATTGGATTTTCTAAACCCATTACCTTAATGGCTGCTTCATTAAAAATAATTTTGTCTTCCTCTGCTCCATATTCATCAGAGAAGCTCCTCCCCTCTTTAATTTCAATGCCTAAAGTTTCAATCAATCCATAATATGCCCTGGCTTGTTCAAATAATATATTGCTATCAGGATCTTTGCCTTGCCAAGTTACTCCAGTAGTGGAAGCGCCACTTTTTACAATAGAATGTGTGGTTGCTGAAGCATTCAGCACTCCCGGAACGGCTTTTAATTGATTAATAAATGATTCCAAACGATTGGCTACTTCTCCTTCAATGGGGATTTTGATTACTTGCTGCCTTTCGTAACCCAGATTTTTATTCTGGACATATTCAATTTGTTTATAAACTACCCAAACGGACACTAAAAGCACGATTGAAATGACAAATTGGAAAACCACTAAGCCTTTTCTGGTCCAAAGTTCGCCTGTTGAGGTAGTCAATTTTCCTTTTAAAATGCTAACCGGCTTAAAACCGGAAAGATAAAGTGCAGGATAACTGCCAGCCAAGAGTCCTGTGAAAAGCGTAATGCCTGCTGTGGCTAACAGTAAATTAGGGGTTAGTTGAATACTCAGATTCTTATCCGTAATCGCATTAAACTGTGGCAATAGCAATAAAACAAGTAAATAAGCCACAATTAAGGAAAGAATCGTCATTGCTACTGATTCCCCAAGGTGTTGAATAATTAATTGCTTACGATTAGCACCTAAAGTCTTTTTTACGCCTATTTCCTTTAATCTTCCTGCTGCTCGGGCTGTACTTAAATTCATAAAATTGATACAGGCTATCGATAAAACAAATAATGCTATAATACCGAACAAGCGTACATATGTAATGCGTCCCCCTGCTTCTTTTCCATTTTCAAATTTTCCATGCAAATATCTGCTGGAGTACTGCTTCACAAAAGGTTCTACATTACTCCATTCTACCTTATTTTTTATCAATGGAGCTATTTTCTCATTCAGCTGAGGTACATCTGTTCCTTCAGCCAATTGCACATAAGTAAGCGCTATATAATTGCCCCAATGATTACGCTCCTGTCCCATCAAATCATCTATAAAGACAGAAAATGGAAGTACAAATTCGAAAGATTCTGTGCTGCTATCAGGTAAATCATTTATTACTGCCGAAACCTGGGCTTAGCCATTGAATTTCAAGATCTGCCATTCAAGGCTTTTGCCTATCGCTTCAGTTGTTCCAAAAAGCCTTTTGGCTAAAGATTCGGTTAAAACTATACCGCTTTTATCAGAAAGTGCTGTTTCAGCATTACCCTTTAGAAATGGGAAAGAAAATAACTGAAAATATTCCTCACCGGAAAACTTTCCTCTTGCCTTCATTTTATCCTCCCCAATAGCTAAAGAAAAACTGTCCCCAAACTCATTGGTGTCTGTATCTTCTACTGCCGTGAGCACTTCCGGAACTTCCTCTTCCAATACATCTGCCAAAAGTGCCGGGACTGGCGGTGCAGAACGGATTTCTCCTTTTTCATCATGATGTAAATAAACCTGATAAAGCTGATCATCATTTTCATGGAATTTATCGACCGAAAGCTCATCATTGACCCACAGGAAAATAAGAAGTGCACAAGCCATGCCCGTGGAAAGTCCCAAAAGGTTGATAAAGAAAGTACTTTTAAATCGCTTGAAATTACGGTAGATAATAAGAAGGTTATGTTTAAACATGATCTGTTTGCTTAAATTGAAAATAGTCTGACAGTATTTATTCAATTGAAGTGCCATAGTGTGAAATATAGCCTCATATTGCTAATAGGAAGGTTTTTGGAATTGATATGTTCGTAATTGTTGTGGGTTTGTCCGTGAGCGGTCGGTTGATTGATTTCACTTGCAGCACTATCTTTCTTCCTTTCTTTTTGCTACTATATAATAAGATTGACCGCAGGCGTCTAAAGACGCTAAAAAGTCTCGCGAAGCCGCAATGACGCAAAGTTTTCGCAAAGGGAAATTTGTGTTAACTTTTTGAATTTCAAAGACTGAGGTACTAAACCTTAGAGAAAATTTAAACGAAAGGACATTATATCTCATCTTACTATTTTGCGCCAGAGGCGCCAGTAATCATCACCATCCAGAGGATGGCGATAGCTCTTCCGCATTCTATGATAAAAGTCAAGCTTAAATCATTAAATATTATGCTGCAAATTTGTGAGTATTGATGTAGGGTGTTTGCCGGTTTATTACTGCAAATATCCTACTCAATAGCTTACATCTAATGTTATTTAATACTAGCATTTTATTTTTGCCTTCCGCTACTTTTCTATCGAAATAAGTTTTAATCTGTGGGTCATATTTTTTACTGCTGAGGGCACACATATTTAAAAGCGATTTCAACTGTTTATCTGCATGATGGTTAACCTTTGTTTTACCCCTAATCCTTGATCCAGAGCTATATTCAAAAGGTGCTACACCAGCGTAACAGGCAAGTTGTCTCCAATTATTGAAGTTTCTAAAACCATTGGTGGTGCAAATTAATTGATAAGCTGTTTGCTTCCCAACTCCAGGCACACTCTGTATCAGTTCAGCTTGGGTTTTAATTTCTTCATTTTGAACTACAACTTCTTTTATTTTCTGCTCTATTTCCTTAATTGCTTTTTGTAGTTGTTTAACGATCTTTCTGTTAATTCTCAAAGCTTCTTTAATCATTGCTTTAGGAAAGTTATTCTCATATTCTTTGCTGGTATCCAATGCTTTTAATGACTTCATTAGTTTATTTCTTTCTGCAAGTAATACTTTAATTCTTAAAATATCTGACTCTGGTAAAGAACTCAATTTGAGTTTGTGGATATGTGTTTTAGCATAAAGAGCGATATCTTTGGAATCGGTTTTATCACTTTTACCTCTGGTAAGCCCTTTGGATTTATTGATTTCAATAGGCGAAACTACCCAGTAATCCAATCCTAAAGCGCTTAAATTTAGACTTAATGGCATTGAGTAAACCCCTGTGTTTTCAAAACAGAAAAGTACCTTTTCTAAGCTCTTAAATTTTGACTTAATCTGTTTAGTAGCGGCTTTTATCCCCTTTTTATCATTATTTGAGATAAAGTGGAAACTTTGTAATGACAAATCCTCTTGAAACAAAACAGTAAAATCTAGCTTAGATTTTGATACGTCAACCCCTACGAAAATTGAATGATTTTCCATAAATTTGATTTTAGATGAATGAAAATGTTGATGTGCTTTAAAGCCTTTATTAGACCACGATGTCTATCATTCTATTTGAAGCCAATCAACTGTAAAGGAGGGACAGAGGACTAATGCGGAAGATAGGACTAATAAATATCCTTGCCAGCCTCAAAGTTCACCTCTGTCTTCCTTTAAAATAAAATTAATAAATTTTTCATTTTCAAAGTAAAGGCTAGCCTCTGTGGAAAATACTACCGCCTCTGGCGGGTTCTTGCCTCTATGGTCGGTGTGCCACCGACCATAGAAGCTCGAGCTGTGCCTATCAGTATCGGTCAGACGCTAGCAGTCTTTTCATAATTCATCTTATAATTTTGCTAAATTGCTTTTTGGCAAATGAAGGAAGCGTCAGACCGAATGACATACGGGCATCAAATCACTCATCCTTCAGCACCTCCGCAGGATTGCTGTTCGCAGCTTTAAGCGAATGTAACCCTACTATTAATAAGCTTAAAACAAGGGCTATAACGCCTGCAACAATAAAAGTCAATGCAGATAATTCCATTCGGTATTGAAAATTGCTTAGCCAATTATTCAGAAAATACCATGCTGGGTAAATGGACAGTACAAAGGCTATCGATATCAGTAAGGCGTACTCCTTGGTAATCAGGAATAAGATGTTGGATAAAGAAGCACCTAATACTTTTCTGATACTGATTTCCTTCGTCCTTTGTGCAATGGTAAAAGAAGACAGGCCAAAAAGCCCTAAACAACTAATCAGAATTGCAATCACAGTTGAGAAAATCAGTACTTTTCTTAATCGAACTTCACTTGTATAAAAGTTCTCAACCGTCTCATCCAAAAACGTAAACTCTCTCGTTTCATTAGGGTAGATATTTTTGAAAGCATCCTGCATGGCATCTACGCTGGCTCTTAAATCCACGTTTGGGGCCAGCTTAGTGTTCACTGTAAATAGATTTCTCTCATCATAACCCATCATCATAGGTCTTATAGCTGCATGCATAGACTGGGTGTGAATATTTGGGATTACTCCTACAACCGAAAGATATGTACTATCATATTCCACTTGCTTACCAAGGGCAGCATGAGCACTTTCTATCCCGAGCTTTTCCAGAGCGGCCTCGTTAATCACAATCTCAGATTCATCAAAACTGAAATTTCTTCCTGCTAAAAAGGGAACTTCGTAAAGTGAAAGGTAGCTGGTGTCGGCAGTTTTAACCTGTATGCTCACTTCTTCTTCCACACCATTAAGATCATGGGTTACTGTGCTCGTCCACATTGAGCCAGAAATTAGCATATCATTACTTAAACTAACTTTATCAACACCGGCAATCGATTCCAATTCACTTTTAAGTAATTTGGTTTTGTCTAAAGTACCTTGAAAAGGTGTGGAAATATGTAAGACTGCCTCTTTATTAAAACCAATATTTTTATTCAAAAGGAAGTCAATCTGAGAATTTATAGCCAAAACGATAATGATAAATGCAATGGAAGATCCAAACTGGAATACAATCAGATTTTTTCTCAAAAAATATTGAAAATTGGACTTGCTGTGGGTCATTCCCTTAGCCTTTATTGCTTTTATTGGACTATAGCCTGAAAGAATCATGGAGGGATAAAAACCAGATAATAGCAACACTATTAATGAAAGCACCACCAAAAATAAAGCGTTATTGAAATTCCAATAATCAAACTCAAAATCTGCAGGAAGAACCTCTTGAAAATAGGATGTTGCCAACTGACTTAATAAGGTAGCTCCTACTATGGCTAAAAGTATTATGACATAGGTCTCTACCAAAAATTGACTAATCAACTGCCTTCTAGTACTACCCATTGTTTTTCTAATCCCAACTTCCTTTGATCTCAATTTAGCTTGAGCGGTTTCTAGGTTTATAAAATTGATACATGCAATAAATAGAATAAAGAAACCAATTATTATCAACCCATTCAAGGTTGCTCTATCAGCTGAATTCCCATTGAAAGTACTAGAAAAATGTAAATTGCTAAAAGGCTCAAATTCAAATTGGGTTGTCCAATTACCATCGGGCTCTATGTATTTATCTTTGATTGCAAGCAATTCATTATCTGCTTTTGTCTTATGGTCAGGAGCCAACTTAACAAAAATTTGAGCATTTGAGCTAACAGACCCCCAGTCATCCACATTCCTCTTGGCTCGGATTTCATTATTACTTAAAAGCGTCTCATACGAAATGAAATCCGTAAAAATAAGATCCGTTTTTTGCTGCACGTCTTCCACCACTCCCGACACCATTACACGCAAGGTATCAGTATAAACTAATTCCTTACCAAGAATTGTATTTAGAGATTCATCTCCAAAATACTTTCTAGCCGAAGATTTGGTAAGCACAACAGTATTTGGTTGATCTAATGAACTTATTGCGGATCCTGCTAACCATACATACTCAAATAGAGAAAAGTACTTCTCATCAGCAAATACCACCTTAGTACTAATACCAAAATTCTCTGACTCATCAGCTGACTCAACCAAAAATCGATAGGCACTGAAGATGGGAGCAACTTCTTGAGCAGCCGACATTTCATTTTGAACCGCTTCAACCAAAGGAATGGGAGTTCCCGGATTAGGCCACTCTTCCTCTCCATTACTAGTAACAGAAGATATTCTGTAAATTCGATCTCGATCCTTTTGATGGGTATCAAAGCTATATTCATAGCTCACCAAGTTATAAACAACAAAGCAAGCAGCTATTCCTATGGATAGACCTATTACATGAATAAAAGAGCGCAAGCTGTGACGCTTGATATTTCGCAGGGCGATTTTAAGGTAGTTTAGAAACATAATGATTTAAATTAACGATTATTCGTTCTTTAAAGAATCAACCGGATTACTCACTGCCACCTTAATGGAATGATAGGCAACTGTTATCCAAGCTATAACAAATGCAGCCACTCCGGATAGCGCAAATAACTCCCAGCCGATAGAAATTCTGTATTCATAACCTTCCAACCAGCTTGAAATACCCCACCATGCTAGCGGGACCGCAATAAGAAATGCTATCAATACCAGCTTGGAGAATTGCTTAGAAAGCATTAGAACAATACCATTGACGCTGGCACCAAGCACCTTTCGTATGCCTATTTCTTTTGTTCTTTGCTCGGCCATAAAAGAGGCTAATGCGAACAAACCTAGGCAACCAATCATAATCGCGAGACCTGCAAAAACAGTAAAGATTTTACTTAGTCGTATTTCGGAATTATACATGCTGTCAAACTCCGCATCTAGAAAATTATAATTAAATGGTAAGCTAGAGGCAAACTGCTTCCATAATCCCTCAATAGCTTGTATAGAAGATTGAATATTATCAGTTTCCAGTTGAACAGCCAGTACACTGCTGTTGTCATTTAATTGGAAAGCCAATGGTCCAATATCATTTTTTAGTGATTCGTAATGAAAGTCCTTAACGACTCCTAGCACTTTGTATTTATTAAACATCTCACTTGAAAACTCGCCAGTTTCTTGATCAAATGCATTGGTTTGAATATAATTATCTCCATTCATATCCTCAAAGCCAAAAGCTCGAAAAGCTGCTTCATTAATAATCACAGCAGAGGAATCGGATGCAAGATTAGGCTTGAAATCTCGTCCCCATACTAATTCCATTTGATAGGTTTTCAAATAATCATGATCTACAGACCAAATTTGAGTACCAACTAGATTATCTTCAGTAGGCTGTTCCCCTTCACGCCAATAAGTATTATCACTTCGGTTATAACCACTGACAGGTAAAAAACCACTGTAAGAAGCCTGGCTAACATCTGGAATTTTGCGTACTTCTTCCTTAAACGCCTGCCGTTGGTCATTAAGCATATAAGCATCATTTACCAGTAAGACTCGCTCTTTTTTAAAGCCCAGCTCCTTATTTTGAATAAAATTTATTTGTTGATATATTGCGATGGTTCCAATAATTAAAAGAATACTAATGAAAAATTGAAATACGACTAAGCCACTTCTAATAAATGAATTACCAGCCCCTAAAGAAACTTTTCCTTTTAGTGTTTCAACAGGTTTAAAGGAGCTTAAATAAAAGGCTGGATAAATTCCGGCCAATATGCCCACAAAGAAAGCTCCTATAACTATACTCCCAATAAACATAAAGTTATAATCTGGCATTAATAAAACCTTGCCGGTAATGGTATTGAACATCGGCAATACCATGATCACCAAGAGAATCCCTGCAAGAATTGATATTAAACTCACCAGGATTGATTCCACCAGAAATTGTCTAATCAAATTCGATTTTCTGGAGCCTAAAGCTTTCCTTACGCCAACTTCCTTGGAGCGATTGGCTGAGCGAGCCGTAGATAAATTCATGAAATTAATGCATGCTAAAATGATGATAAAAATAGCGATAGCTGAAAATAGATAAATGTAATCTTTGTTACCCATCAGACCAATGTCAACCGTAAAATCAGAATTCAGATAAATATCTTTTAGCGATTGAATTTCTATCACATAATAGTTCCCTAAGGCTTCAAGCTCTTTCAAGCTTTTTCCCATAAATTTCATGATTTGTGGTTCCAAATACACATTTACCGCCTCATTAATCTTTGTCTGTAACACATTAGGATCAACATTATCGTCTACAGTAAAATAGGTGTAAAAATTATTGCTTGTAAAGGAAGTGTTTTCTGCCCTACTAAGATTGGCCATTGACATTAAAAAATTAGCTTGGAAATGAGAATTTGTAGGAATGTCTTCAAAAACTCCTGTAATCTTATAAGTATCTTCTCCGTCCAAAACCAATGACTTATTGATAGCACTTTGATTCGGGAAGTACTTTTTGGCCATTTGATTACTTATCGCAATGGTATTAGGTTCTTTAAACTGACGTTCTGGATTACCCTCTAAAAGTGGAAAACTAAAAACTTGAAAAAATCCGGAATCTGCAAACATCAATCCTTCTTCTTTAAAGGATTCATCAGAATCTGCACGTTTCACTAGGTAAGATCCTACCGTTCTGATTCTTACCGACTGATTTACTTCTGGTATTTCGTTATTCAAAACAGCCGCTAAAGGAGCTGGTGTAAATGGATAACTAGCTTCGTTGTCACCAATTCTTAATTCTCTAGTCGCTCTAAAAATGCTGTTTTCATGAAATTCATCATAAGAAAGTTCATTTGAAACGTATAAAAATATGAGCAAACTACAGGCCACTCCCACTGATAAACCAGTAATATTAATAATGGAGTAAAGCTTATTTTTCATAAGATTTCTCCAGGCGATTTTTAGATAGTTTTTAAACATTTTCTTAGTCTTTAAGTAGTGGCAACATCAAATTTTATTATTCTTCCTTCAAACTTTTAACTGGGTTCAGTAAGCCTGCTTTTATAGTCTGAAATGAGACGATAATTACAGTAAAAGCTATCCCAAGGGCAATTGTAATAAGGAAAACCCCAATACCTGGTGCTGATTGCATCTCAAATTGATCCAGCCATTTACTCATTAACCAATAACTTACCGGCATCGCCAGCACAATTCCTATCAGTGTGATTTTGAGAAATTCTTTGTTAAACATTAATGAAATATTATAAGCAGAAGCTCCCATCACTTTTCGGATACCAATCTCTTTCATCCTGCCAGTAATTGAAAGGGAGGCAAGTGCGAATAAGCCCATTGCAGCTATGAAAATGGCAACCAAAGAGGCTATCCCAACCATCTTACCTAGCTGTTGATCGGCTAGATACTGTCTTTGCACTACCTCATCTAAAAATGAGAAATTAAACGGTTCCTCAGGATACAATTTCACCCATTCGCTCTTCAGAGTTGATAATACAGCCTGGAAATCATCAGAGGCAGCTTTTACGTAAACCGTAGGATTTGTCCCTCCAGAAATATTCAGGGAATTGATACCCGAGAAAATGGCTTGAGGATTTAATGCAATCATCACAGGCTCAATTTTATCATAAAGTGCCGCATGGTGAAAATCCTTCATCACACCAATAATCCTATTGTTTTTAAATCCTTCTCCCTTGGCAGAATGAATTTGCTCTTGAAGCGGATTTTCCATTTTCATCAGTTGGGCAAAAGCTTCATTAATAATGACCGCACCGCTATCTGAAGGAATATCAGCTGAGAAATTTCTTCCAGCTACAAATTCCAAATCCAAAATATCTGCATATTCAGCTCCTACAAAACTGAATTTGAAGTATTGCATTTCCCCTGTTTTGTCAGGAAAACCACCCTCCCACCAGGTTTCGTTTCCATAAGTTGCATTCGCAATGGCTGCACTTTCAATTTGAGCATTTTGCTGAATCACTTTTTTATATCGATCCGCTTTTTTGAAACTCTGATCAATAATTTTAATGATGCTCTGATCAGGAATTGCGGGTACTTCCACCATCAGAATATTATCTTTGGTAAAGCCCAAATTAAATTGGTTGATTTCCTTCATTTGCTTGTACATAATAAGTGTACAAGCCAGTAAGAAAAGTGAAAGGAAAAGCTGAAATCCTAAAAGGAATTTTCGCAGCCCTTGCTTACCGAAATTAAGATTTAAACTACTCTTCAACACTGCAATTGGACGCAATTGTGAAAGAAACAAAGCCGGATATGCTCCTGCTATGAAAGTAATCAAAATGAGCAGAGCTAGGATAATAGCCAGTTGCACCGGACTAAAAATTATCTCTAGTGATTTTTCAAAAAGATTATTAAAAACAGGAAGGAATAAATTTGCTAGCACAATACCCACTATGGCAGCCGCAAAAGTCATAAGCATCGATTCCGTCATAAATTGACCAAAAAGCTGTTTATAGGCAGCGCCCATTGTTTTTCGAACGCCTACTTCCTTAGCTCTGGTTGCTGACCTGCCTATCGATAAGGTGGTGAAATTAATACAAGCAATCAATAGAATCAGCACTGCAATTCCAGAGAGAATCCACAAAAGCTTAGGATTAGTAGCAACTACTGTACTGGTTTCAATGCTGCTGTCGAGATGAATTTCCTCAAGGGATTGCAAATGCAAATTATATACATCTTCCTCTTCATCTCTTTCCACTATTTCACGGACCAAGGAAGCAAAACCAGCTTCCAAATCAGAAATACTACTTCCCTCTGCCAGTAGAACAAAACTTCCACCATAGGTATTGTGCCATCTGTCCTGGTAATCCTCTCCTATGATCGTTTTTAAGGTGGCTTCGGGTAATAAAATTTCAAAATCAAGGCTTGAATTGGACGGAGGGTTTGCCAGCACAGATTTTACTATAAAAGGCTGATAGGCTAATCCTAATTGAATAAGCAATGTTTTTCCAAGAGCATCTGTAGTACCAAAATACCTTTCTGCTACTTTTTTGGTGATCACGATTTGTGATGCATCCTCTTCATTTAAGAAAGGATTGTTTTCTCCTTTCAATGATTCAAAAGAAAAAATATCCAGGAAATCAGCACTTACAACATGGAGCTGTTGATCTATACTTTGTCCGCCTTCAATTTTGGTTAAAGCCCCAGTATTCACATAATGCGTTGCTTTTTCTACCCCATCGAATTTTGCTCTTATAGTAGTAGGGAAAGCCATTGGTGTACTTGCAGAAGTGCCTACATTTCCTTCTTCTCCTGATTCCCATAAACCACGCACGATCCTATCTTTTTTAACATGAAAATCATCAAAGGAATTTTCATGTTGAACAAATAAAAATATCAGGATACTTATTCCTAGACCTACAGATAGGCCGATGAGGTTAATTGTTGAATAAAGCTTATATTTTAATAAGTTTCTAAAGGCGATTTTTATATAGTTTTTGATCATGGCTTTATTTTTAATATCAATAATCTATGAATTATTCTTGTTTCAATGAATCCACAGGATTTCTAAAGGCTACTTTTAAGGATTGAATACTGATGGTGAAAAATGCAATAGCCAGGACCACAAAACCTGACAGGGCAAATATCCACCAGCTCACATCAATTCTGTAAGCGAAATCTTGCAGCCAGCTTTCCATGGCATACCATGCAATTGGAACAGCAATCAAAATGGAAATCAAGATGAGTTTTAAGAAATCTTTCGATAGTAAACCCACTATGTTGGTTACATTAGCTCCCAACACCTTGCGAATACCAATTTCTTTGGTGCGTTGCTGAATGATGAAAGAGGCCAGACCAAATAGTCCTAAGCAGGCTATGAATATGGTGACTCCTCCACCAATGGCAAATACATTGCTTACCCTCCTATCTTCTTTGTAAAATGCCGCCCATTGCTCATCAAGAAAATGGTATTCCATGGAAGAGAAAGTATCGAACATTTTATGTACTTTATCCGCATGTGCAAGGACTTCTTCCGTATGTTCAGAATTAAATTTTAATGAAAAGTAATCGATGCTTTGAAACGGATTGGATCTAAATCCCAAAATCATTGGCCCCACTTCGTTATGCAAAGATTCAAAGTTGAAATCTTTCACCACGCCTGCTATTTGTAATTGCTGACGGGTTCCATCATCACTTAGCTCCAAATATTTACCAATGGGATCTTCCAGTCCTAAGGTTTGAACAGCTGTTTCGTTAATAATGATATGCAATGAATCCACCGATTTATTGCCTGTGAAATTTGCTCCTTTAGTCAATTCCATTTTGTATAAATCAATCATATCTTCATCAAAGCCGATATAATTCATTTTCATGGAATCAGCACTTCCAAAGTTTTTGGTATATACTTCCTGTAAGGATTTCCACTCGCCCGGTACCCTTGAGGAAACGGCAACGCCTTCCACATAAGGAGAATTAGCATACTCGGCTTTAATGGTTTCAAAACGTTGTCTTACTTCGCCATTATTGATATCGACAATCAGCATTTGTTCATTCTCAAAACCTAAGGGAACATCTTGGATATATTGCAGCTGTCGATAAGCCACCAAAGTGGCAATGATCATCACAATGGATAATGTAAACTGAGTGCTCACCAACACCTTTCGAAGCGCAACGCTTCCCTTGCCGGTTTGCATGGCTCCTTTTAAGATGTAGGTGGTTTTTAGGCGTGACATCAGAATAGCTGGATAGCTTCCTGAAAGAAGGCCTACCACTACAGTAACACCTAAAATGAGTAAGAAAATGGTGCCGACAGTGTCCATGTTAAAAACGAAATTTTTGTCGGTAAACGAATTGAAAATGGGTAATAGCAGATCTACTAGAAAAAAGGACAGAATGAAAGCGATAAAAGCCATTAAAGTTGACTCTGAAAGGAATTGTGTGACCAACTGGTGTTGGAAAGCACCGGAAACTTTTCGAATGCCAACTTCCTTGCCTCTATCCAGGGCTTTGGCTGTTGCCAGATTCATATAATTAATACAGGCAATGAGGAGCATAAAAATCCCGATTGCCATGAAAATATAGACATAAGTGATTTCTCCTTTGTTGGTATCAACTCCATATTCAATTGAAGCAGAGTTAAAATGGATATCGGGCAGCGCTTGTAAATAGAAATCATGTTCTTCCGGTTTTTCGAAATGACTGGCTACGAAACCCTCCATTTTTTGGTGAATACTTTCTGGCTGCGCGTTTTCATTTAACAGCAGATAGGTATAGGCACCGTATTGATCCCAACTGGTGGATATTTGCTTATAAAACTCCATGCCAGTGGGAATCCCCACTAATATTTTATATTGAATATGAGAGTTCTGAGGTAGGTTTTTAATGACACCGGTCACCAAAAAATCCGTTTCTCCGCCAGATTGTAAGGTTTTACCCAATGCATCAGTAGTGCCAAACAACTTCATAGCCCATTCCTCATCTATGACTACCGCAAAAGGTTTCTCAAGTGCCGTAGCGGGATCTCCGGCTATCCACTCTAAATTAAACAGTTCAAAGAAATTAGGCTCCGCAAAGTAATAATCATGCTCTTCATAGGCTTCCTCATTGTGTTGAAACACTATTTGACCGCCAAACTTATATAAGCGTGTGTAATCCTCAATTTCCTCGTAATCATCACTCAAGACTTTACCAGTTGGTCCTGGCACCATACCGAATTCTCGTTCTCCTTCAGGACTCGTATTAATCTCAACCAGTCTGTAGAGTCTGTCCTTTTGATCATACATACTGTCATAAGAAAACTCATCAATCACCAGCATAAATAGCAGACTGCTGCAGGTAATACCTAGCGTCAGTCCTACAATATTGATGATAGAATAGGTCTTATTCTTCCACAAGTTTCTAAAGGCGATTTTTATATAGTTTTTTAGCATGGCCGTAATTTTAAATTTTGAGGTACTTTATTTCTACTATAAAACAACTCGATTGCAGGCGTCTTTGACGCTTATTATTTCTCGCGAAGACGCTAAGGCGCAAAGTTTTCGCAAAGGAAATTTTTGTTACCTAACCCCTGATCGGTGAGTCACCGACAAGGATTCAATTATTTTAATCCTCTCTAGCGACACCCCTATAATCCCCGCCAGCTGGCGGGATAGTCTCTCCGATTTAAATCAGAAGAAAACTATACGGATTATCACTATTTTCTAACATTGTAAAAGTTCAGTTATCAAACATGGAACTGCTCTCTGATATTTTCTGTCACTACTTGGCCGTCAAATAAATTGATGACTCTATGCGCATAATTGGAATCATGTGGGGAGTGCGTTACCATCACGATGGTGGTGCCTTCATTATTCAATTGTTCCAATAATTTCATTACTTCCTCGCCATTGGCTGAATCCAAATTACCGGTTGGCTCATCGGCAAGGATTACATCTGGCTTGGCTACAATGGCTCTTGAAATGGCCACCCTTTGCTGCTGTCCACCGGACAACTGCTGCGGAAAGTGATTGCGCCTGTGCATAATATTCATGCGAGTCAACACTTCTTCTACCATTGCTTTTCTTTCGGCAGAAGGCACTTTCATATAAAGCAATGGCAACTCTACATTCTCAAATACCGTCAGCTCGTCAATGAGGTTAAAGCTTTGGAAAACGAAGCCAATAGAGCCTTTTCTCAGTTGTGCTCTCTGGCGTTCTGAATATTTAGCCACTTCATGATCCACAAAATGGTATTCTCCCGAATTAGGATTATCCAACAAGCCCAAAATATTGAGCAAAGTAGATTTCCCACAACCCGAAGGGCCCATTATAGCGACAAATTCGCCTTTCTTGATTTCGATGTTAATATTATTCAAAGCCGTTGTCTCCACCTCCTCAGTAGTATAAAGCTTCGTTAAATCAACCGTTTTAATTACATGATCCATATTTTTTAAAGTTTACAAGTTATCAGGTTGGCAAGTTATCATGTTGGCAGGTTTGCAGGTTTTCATGTTTTCATGTTTGCAAGTTGCCGCGTTATGAAGTTGCCATGTCTATTGTTTCTAATTTATTAATATAATCTATTTCTATTTTTTTTACTTTATTTCTATTCCCGGTCTGACCTTCGGTACTGACCTAAGTGCTACCATCCATCACCCCTCACCCATCATCCCTCACCCCACTTTTTCCTTCTACAATCTCCAACTTTCCTCCTTAGTATTTTCAAGGCTCCAAACTCCCCGCTAGCTAGCGGGTTAGGGGGCTTCCGGTCTGACCTGCGGTACTGACCTAGGTGCTACCATCCATCATCCAACACCCATCATCCAACACCCCTCACCCTACTCCAAACTCAGCTTCTCATTATCCCCATAATTCTCATAGCCCGAGACGATCACCTGATCACCGGCTGCTAAGCCTTCCAGTACTTCGTAATAATCTATATTTTTTCTACCCAATCTGATCGGCTGTTTTACGGCCTCATCTTTATTAGCTGGATTAATGACATACGCCCAGTTGCCGCCCGTATCTTTATAAAAACCACCAACTGGCAATAATAAAGTCTCTTCTGTGGCGCCTAATTCCAATTTGATTCTTACAGTTTGCCCTCTTCTAATGCCTTCTGGACTTTCACCTTCAAAAACCATATCCACTTCAAATCTCCCATTACTGATAGTCGGGTAAATTTTATTGATGACAAGATTATACTCTCCTCCAGAAAAGGTAAAACTTCCATTTTGTCCGAGGTCTACTCTTGGTAAGTACAGCTCATCTATGGCTACCCTGATTTTGTAATTGTTCATCACATCAATTTGTCCTAAGCGCTGACCTGAACTCACTGATTGCCCTACTTCCAATTGTGGAGTAGCCAGCTGCCCGTCTCTGGAAGCTTTCAAAGTCAGGTTATTTAATATCTTGCCGACTGCATCCAAACTTCTCTGCATTCTAGCTTCAGAATTGCTCAACTGTCGCAATTGAAAAACACGGGCAACGGAATCATTCTTATAACTCCTGTAGGTCAACTGCTTGCGCTTTACATTATATTCATAATTCTCCCTTACCTCCTCAAATTCTCTTTCGGAAATCAGCTTCTGCTCAAAAAGACTTTTAAAGCGAATATATTGTGGCTTTAATAAATTTAGTTGATAATCAATTTCGGCTAATTGCGCTTGTTGACTTAAATCATTTTGGTCGAGCAATAAGCGGGTTTGTCTAAGATTATTGATTTGCTCATAAAGTTGCGTTTCCCTTTGCATCACCTCCAACTGCAAATTGGAATTGGTTAAGGTTAGAATGGTATCGCCTTTTTCCACTATGGCTCCAGACTCCCGCACAATTTCGGCTATAATTCCGCCTTCAATGGCATCCAAATAGAAAGTCTCACCTGGTTCCACATTGCCGGTAACCGGAATAAAATCCTTGAACTCGCCCATTTTCACCGTGCCTATGCTGAGTCTATCTTTATTTACATTGAGTGTAGAGCGATTATCTGCAAAAAGCAATTGGTAAACAATCAGGCTTAAAATGAGAATTCCCAAACCTATTAATAGCAACCTTTTGCCCGTCCACTTTTTTTGTACTATTTTCTTATCCATTGAAATTTATAATAATGCAAATACACTTTTACCAACTCTGTGCCAAGTATAGTAAAAGTGGCTTCAATAGTATTTAAAGGGATGTTTCGCTATTGCTATGCGTTCATAAAAGCACGGAAACGTCCGATAGCGGACGGGAGGGTTTTGTTTTGAGAGGAAGATGTTTTAATTAGAATACCGCCATGTAAAACATGTCTGGAACGGAGAGTATATTTATGGAATTTAATTTTAGAAACAGTATTGTATTTTTTAATCTCTAAATTATTTATGTTCAGTTATTCCGTCATTACTCAACTCTATGAAAGTACTTCTTTCCAAAGCATTCTTGATAATCAAAGAGTTGTTTCTGAACAAGTCAAACAACTGTCTATTTTTAAGATTTCCTGTAGTGATAAGAAATAGCTTCTTCGGCCTCTCTAATGCCATATACGAATGGTAAAAGTCAAAATCCTTGGTTACTACAATAAGATTTTCACTATCTGCATATTCAATTATTTCCATATCGGGAGTTTCATCACCTTTAGGAAGATCCTCAACATGGATAGATTCCAATCCAATTTGATTTAGAATTTCACATAGTTTTATAGGAAGCTGTGCATCCACTATTAACTTCATACTGAAATTTTAGTGTAGCTAGAATACTTTGTAACTTTCCTTGCATAGGCTAAACATGCTAAGATGTCTTCTTCTTCCAGATTAGGATAATCTTCCAAAATTTCAGCATGAGTCGATCCCGCAGATAAAAGGTCAAGTATTAAATCTACCGTGTACCGCTTGCCTCTAATAGTGGGTTTCCCATGGCATATTTCAGGATTTATGGTGATTCTATTAATATGTGCGCTTTCCATATGATGAAGTTACGAAATATTTGATTAATTCGTTTGATCGAACTGAAACTGACTATTCCCAAGCTCATCAATCGTTTTTAAAGCCTAGCTACTCTGTTGATGAATTCTAGCTTTTAGCTTGTTTTTGGAACAATTTAAAAATATGCTCAGGTATACTTCTTTTTCAAGAAGCCCGCAATTTTCATTTCAAATTTAGCATAGGGAGGAAAAATAGCACTTATAAAACCTATTAATGCTGATACAAATAAGTTAGGGCAACAAGCATCGACATTGATTTCCTGATCTCGAACTGTTATTTGAGCACCGATTAAAGAAGACTTTTGAACGACTATACTTTTTTGTGATTCAGAGCCCAAAGTATATACTGAGTAATTTGAAAATTTCGACTTTAAAGTCTCTATCAATTCATTGAAGTGTGGGAGTTGTGATCCTTGAACAATCATAGTCTTTTCATTTTCTAATTGACTAAGATACAAATTACTATTCAATTGCTATGAATTAAAATTATAAAAGCGTGCTATCTTATGCTAGCATCATGCGGAGCATGGCGTGCACGGGGGCTTGATTATAATTCTTCTATAAATCCTTACCACAGGTAGGACATTTTTCAACATCTGCTTTTTTCTTACTATTGATTTTCTCAATAAATGCTGAACTTAAAATGCCAGTAGGTAGTGCTACAAGACCAATTCCTAATAATGCTATTATGCCACTTATAAACTGACCCAAACCTGTTATCGGATAAACATCGCCATAACCAACAGTTGTGAGAGTTGCCACCGCCCACCAAAACGAAGCAATAATATTTGGAAATTTATCAGGTTGAACTTGACCCTCTATGTAGTACATAAGTGTTGATGCAATGACAAGGAGGATAAATGTTATAAATATTGTTACACCAAGATCAGAGCGTTTATCCTTAAAGACCTCTCCAATAAGTTTTAGTGAATTTGAATATCTATTGATTTTAAAAAGCCTTGTGATTCTTAGAAGTCTTAAAATTCTAATGAATCTGAGGTCAATAGGTATTATGAGTGGTAAATAAGTTGGCAAGATTGCTAGTAAATCTATAATTGCGAGAGGTGAGCTTAAGAAAGTCCCAATAGAACCAATTTTTGTTTTGCCTGGATATTTGAAATCTGCGGTATAAACTCTCAGTAAATATTCTATTGTGAAAATTACTACAGAGAAAATTTCAAAAAAGTAGAACTCCTGACTATATGTGCTTTTTATGCGTGAAAAAGACTCTAAAACTATAGCGGCAACATTCAATAATATGAGGAAGACAATAAAAAGATTAAAGGCTCTATTTGGTAGGCTGCCCTTATTATTTTCATCAACTAAATTAAATATTTTGTGTTTGAAGGTCATTTAAACTAAATATAGCTACTAATTTTCTTGAATACTGTTAAGATATTTTTTTGAAACCCATCCCTCGTTCTCTTTGTAATCTACCAAAAGCCACTTATCAGTACCATTTATAATTTTTACTGTATCACTATTTGGAATTGATGTAATAATACTAGCATTCAAGGAAGAATCAGATCTAAGATTAAGACCAGAGTTAGAACTAACCACAGCATATTTAAAATCTTTCTCATTTTCTGAAGTGTTTTCAGTGTTACTGACATTTTCATAGAAAAAAGAATATTGAGTAAAACCAACAATAGCTGCAAGTATTAAATATACTATTGCTTTAAGTTTTAATTGACTTTTTTCCTTATCAGTAGGATCAGCTTTAATATTTGTTTTTTGCTTTACAGTTCTATATCCCTCAAATCTTCTACCTGTTTTATATCTACGGTCTTGTTTATAGATACTTACTTGTGAAATATTGTAAAATGGAATGGATTTAGTTAAAATTGAACTGAGAGATTTGTATAACCAATAAAGTGGACCAACTAAAGGTATAAACAGAGAAACAATAAAACCGAAAACAGTATTTTGAATATTTAACTTAACTGGCATGGCCTTCAAACCCTCTGCCTCCACATCACCCCTAGAAATTAGGTTCTCTCTTGATTCTATATGAGCTTTACTTTGTTTATGTGAATTATCAACTATTCTAATTGGTTTGGAATGACTATCACCATAAACCCTATTACTTATCACTTTTCCACCATCTCGACCAACCTGATTGACAGCAGATCTAATAAAACCTTTAAAGAGACTATTTATAAAACTCATATTTCTTAATTTATTAAATAATGATAATAATTAACTATTTAAATAAGTGATCAGATAATCAAAATATTCTAGCTTTTTCTACCACCATGCGGAGCATAGCGGGAACGGGGGGCGTTAATTACAATATTTACCAATAAGCTCGTAAGCTTCATAATCCCTTAATTCTCCAGCCCTGCTAAAGTCTAAGCATGCATTATCTATATCATTCATTTCAATTTTAGCAAGCCCCCTATTTCTGAAAGACCTAAAATGTTTTGAATCAAGTTCTATAGCTTTATTGAAGTCTATTATTGCTCCTTTATAATCTTCTAATTTATATTTAGCTACTCCCCTGTTATTATAGGAGCTTACATTGATTGGGTCGAGTTTTATAGCTTTGGTATAATCTGCAATAGCCCCTCGGTAATCTTTGAGTTCAGATTTTGCATAGCCTCTTTCATAATATAGAAGTGCATTAGTGGAATCGAATTCAATTGCTATTGTATAGTCCGCTATACCTCCTGAGTAATCCTCTAATGCAAGCCTCAAATTACCTCTTTTGTAGTAAATCTCTTCATGTTCTGGATATATTTCTATAACTTTATTATAATCATCAATTGCTCCTTTGTAATCTTGCAATATTTCTTTGACATTCCCCCTCTTGAAATAAGCAGTATAATTATAATTCTTAGGAAGAATTTCAATAATTTTACTATAGTCAGATATTGCCCCGATATAATCTCCCAACTTTTCTTTGCTATTACCTCTATTTAAATATGCCCCCAATATTTCGGATCAGCTTCTATAGCTTTATTGTATTCTTTGATTGCTCCTTCGGCATCTCCTTCAGTGGATTTCTGTACTCCTTTTTTATTATATTCGTATTTTGTTTGTCCTATCAGATTACTGCTAAATAGAACTAGTAAAGAAAAAATTATGGTTTTCATCTCTTATCTTTTATTTAATCTTAGAGAACTGTAAAAGTTCTTAATTTATTTGAAATAATATTATCTGCTTTTTTTAATTTTAATTGAATTAGATTTGACAGTACCAAATCTACTTGTTTCGATATAAAGTCTTAGCTTTTTAATTTTTCCGTTGGATAAATGAGATAAAAAAACATTGTGTTTTATAGAAATTACTTCAGATCGATGATGTTTCATTTCTTTACTCTCAGAAAAAATATAGTATCGTCCAGTACCGTACATCATTTCTCCTAAGGTCGAATTAGGATTAATATTTCCTCTTAATTTTTTGGGTAAAATAAAATATGCAGTATTGATAGATATTTCATGACCACTAGTATTATTTATATAATAGCGGACACTAAATTCGGTATATTCTTCTCCTTGCATTCTGGAAAGATTGTGCTTCAGTTTAACTGTTAATTCTTTTGTTAATTTATTACGCCAATTATTCCTGTACGTTAGTAAGAAAGTCAGTATAGATAAAAATATCCCACCCACTATTCCAACAATAATATTTATCACATCTTTATATGCTGCTATAAACTCTGTTGTTGAGTTAATTGAATCCATTTATAAGTAATTTTTTAAATAACAACACATAAGTTTTCACTATCCAAAAACACCTGATACTTTAATTCCATATCAACTACATTTCACTCCAAACCAAAAAAAGAAAGATTGAATATTTACAGGTTTTGGTTGCCGATGAACTTGATGAATAAATGTAGGGAAATAATTATAAAATACATCCTAAAAATACAGGAGTTAATCGAAAATTAAGGGGTTTTTAGGTTTTATGAAGAAGTTTTGGGTGGAGACAGGAAGATTTAAACCCATTAATAGGCTGTCCTGAGTGAATTTCACCCTTCCTGACCCAATATTATTGCTTCCTGAGTGACTTTTGACCTTTCCTGACTCATTATTGGCTGTCCAGAGTCATTATTGACCCTTCCTGAGTGACTTTAGGGGCTTCCTGAGTCATTATTAACCCTTCCTGAGTCATTTCACCCCCTTCCTGAGTGATTATTGGGGTTTCCTGAGTGGTTTTGAGGGTTTTCTAGATCATTATTGCTCTATGTCTAAATTTTGAGGCTTTTTACTTTTCTTTTTGCATGAACAAAAAGAAACAAAAATTCTAGAAAGTTTAATGCTTCCACGCGCGATGCCAACGCTGGCCCGCTAAACTTTCCTCCCTCCCGCTTTTCCGAGTTCCTCGGAAGTTGGGCGTGTTAGTTGTTTGCTAATGAAGAATGAACTTTCGGGGTTTTTCGGCTAAAATGTGGAATAAGAAGGATTCTAAGGCTCTGGACGGATTTCATTAATAATCTTGAATTAAAACTTCTGTTGGGATTTTTAAACTGGCGTTTAATTTTCGGATCATGTCTAAGGTCAGTTTTCGTTTTTTATTCATTATTTCGCTTACTCGACTTTTAAATCCAATCATTTCCACTAAGTCTTTCTGTTTCAATCCCAATTGTTCCATCCTGAAATTTATTGCTGATATTGGGTCTGGCATTCCGATAGGGAAATTCTCGCTTTCATATTTATCAATTAAAATGGATAAAATTTCAAGTTCATCACCCTCTTTGGTTCCTCTTTTAGCATCAAAAATTATTTCTAAACGATCCAAAGCCTTTTTGTAGTCCGCTTTGCCTCTTATTGGTTTTATTTCCATTTCAAATTTCTTCTTTTATGGTTTCACCTAATTTTTCAGGATCTTTTCTGCTATCCCAAATTAAAAGAATATCTATCTGGCTTGTTTTTTCTTGATATATCATCAAATAATCGCGAACAATTTTGATTCTTATGCCCGCAATATCGGTTGGTTTTCCAATTTCTGGATGTTCTGATATGAGTGCTGCAGATTCTTTAAATAATTTAAAAAGCTTTTCTGAATAGGTAGTCGATTTGTTTCTATTAATCCAATAATCTAGTATTTCGAGTCTATCTTGTTGGGCTCGAACAGACCAAACTATTTTCTTTTTAGCCATTCTTCTACTTCCTTGTTTGCTTGTTCGTCAGATAAAAACTCTCCATTTTTTATCTGCTTTTGTGCCTCTTTAACTGCAGATTTTTGTTCCGCTGACAGTATATAAACTTCCTGTTCATCAAAGTCTATCTCCAATAACCTATATATCTCCTCCAGCTTGACCTTATCAGTCGTTAGCTGGATTTTATCTATTAGTTGTTGTTTTAAATCTACCATGTTTAAAAATAATAATTCTTATCTGAATTAACACAAATTTAGTTAGATGAATTCATTCCTTTCATTTTGTTACGATATCAGAAGATCTCCTATTTTCATGAGTTGAATTGGATTTCATCTGTTAAACGAACAACCTAAAGGCTGCTCATTTTCTCAAGATGTAGAAAGCTAATCGAAAAATAAGGGGGTTTTAGGTTTGATGAAGGGGTTTTGGTGGGAAAGGGGAATCTTAAAAATTTTTAAAGGATTTTGGCTTTTGAGCTTTTTTGAATCTTTACTGCTAAATGTCTGAAATTTTCAGGTTCTTCTTTAATCTTTTTTCTTGATAAAAAAGATAGAAAAAATCAAGACAAAATAATGCTTCATCCCGCATCCCTACGCCTGCCCGCTATTTTGTCCTCCCTCCCGCTTTTCCGAGTTCCTCGGAAGTTGGGCGTGTTAGTTCTATTCAAGCTATATAATTAAATTTATAGATTATCTCGAGAACATGCAGGGAATGACTGGAACGGAGGTGGATTTTTAGATTTTATGAAGGGGGTTTTGGTGGGAAGGGAAATGTTAAGGGTTTTCTTTATTTCTTATTCTTCATTTTCGGCAAAAGTCAATACATAGTTATTATTGTCCAAAATAGAGAATTCAGTGGCTCCGTAAAAAGTACTTTCCAGCCCTTTAATTACTTTCACTTTGTCTTTGATTTTCTCATAAAATTGTCTGATTTCTTTTATTTGGATGTACAGTAATAATGAACCGCCATTTTGCCTTGATATTTCTGGCAGTTCTGAACCCAAACTCTCGAAGGTTTGAAACATAAAACTCACCTTCCCGCAAGTCATCATTACCCATACAAAGTCGCCCTCCTCAGGAACGGACATCCCAACTTTAAATCCTATGGTTTCATAAAATTTGATAGTCTCCTCTATGTTATGAACAAAAATATTGGGTGTTAGTGAATCCATATTTATAAAGTTTTTAAATCAATTTATACTGCTTGTCTCACAAAAAAGGAAACTTCTTTGTTTAGAATGTCCTCTGTAGTCAATATTTTTAGATGTCTTCGATATTTGCCTCTTCCTTCAAGAGCTTTCTTAGGATCTTCCATTAAGTATCCTGTTGAAAATTCAAGGGTGACATGCTTCTTGTTTAAGAATAATCCGCTAAACATTTCGTCATTAAAAAAGAATACAAGTCCTCCATACATGACCTTTTCTTTGGTTTTTGGGAAAGTATTTAAAATGATGTCACGTATTTCAATGAGCATATTTGATTTGTCAGAATCAACCAATTTTATTTCGTCCAAAAAATTTTGAACTCCTTCATTTTCAGATTTTTTCATCAACAATAAATTAAAGTTTGCATATGGACACCTTTGATCTACATTCTGTATTAAATATAGCAGATTAGTTACTAAATCTGCACTCGAAAGACAGGAGTTAATCGAAAAGTAGATAGGTTTTTAGATTTAATGAAGGGGTTTTTGATGGAGGGAACTGAAGTGTTAAAGGGTTTCCTGTCAGGATTTTACCCGTCCTGTTACACTTCAACCCTTTCCTGTCAGGATGAGTGACCCTTCCTGTCGCGTTTATACCCCTTCCTGTCAGACTATTAACCTTTCCTGCGAGACTATTAAGGCTTCCTGTCGGAATTTTTCCGCTTCCTGCGGGAATTTGGAGCGTCCTGCGTGAATATTACCCCTTTCCTGCATCAGTTAGAGGGTTTCCTGCAAGGGTTAGGATGCTTCCTGCATGAACATTGACCCTTCCTGCGGGAAATTCTGGGCTTCCTGCAGGAATACTTAGGGTTTTCCTTCCTTTCCCCATAAAGTAGTCTTTGCGGTTCAATACAGCCTTCCCGATAAATACGGGACAGGTAGGCTGTCTTCCGTGTCCTTTGTGAAAAACTTAGTGCAACTCAGTGGTTAAAAGAAAACAGCCTTTGGCTGTCCTTTTGTATCTCCCTGGTTAAAAAAGGCGTCCACTGATGACCGGAAACGTCCGATATCGGACACCTTATCATAAGTCTTAAATCTGTTACTTCCAGCAAAACCACCTCCTAAACTAATTAATAAGCCATTCCTTATATTTTTCAACTTTAAATCCATTAATTTTATCAAAACGGTATAGCTTTTGACTATTTGTCATTATTAACTTGAGTTTTTTTAATGGAAGCACCTTTTCTGCGTTACGAGACCATTTTAAGATCACGGATATTTTTCTTTTTTTTAAAAAGTTAAAAAGAAAAATTCCGAGATGACGGTTCTAGCCAGTTTTAGTAGAAATTTAAAATCATTCTCAGGTTAATTATAGCAACCGAATAATTTTTTAATATAATGAATGAGCAAAAAGCAGGTACGCTACTAATTATTGATGATAACCAGGATCTTCTGAATGCTGCTAAGATTTTCCTAAAAAGGCATTTCAAAAGGGTGGACATTGAAAGCAATCCTAATTTAATTCCTACGCTACTACAAAACGATAGCTACGATATCATTTTGCTCGATATGAATTTCACTAGGGACGTAAGTACCGGACAGGAAGGCTATCACTGGCTCAATAAAATTCTGGAGATTGATCCTTCCGCAGTTGTGGTACTCATTACTGCTTATGGAGATGTCAACACGGCCGTGAAAGTCATCAAGCAGGGCGCTACTGATTTTGTATTAAAACCATGGGATAACGAAAAGCTATTAGCCACTTTACATGCCGCTTTAAAACTGAAAAATGCCGGCAATAAAGTAAGCCAACTGGAATCAACCCAAAGGCAATTATCAGCAGACATCGACAGAAGATTCAGAGATATTATTGGGGAAGGGCCTGCCATGCAGCAGGTTTTTGAAACCATCAAGAGGGTTTCGCGCACCGATGCCAATGTGCTTATTACCGGAGAAAATGGAACTGGGAAAGAACTCATTGCTCGAGCAATTCATAGAAATTCACTCCGAGATGACAAGGTTTTTGTAACGGTTGATTTAGGGGCTGTAACTGATAGCTTATTTGAAAGCGAGCTTTTTGGCCATAAAAAAGGCGCTTTTACAGACGCAAAAGATGATAGAGCAGGTCGATTTGAAGTAGCCCAAAATGGAACGCTTTTTTTAGATGAGATTGGCAATATTAGCCTTCCACAGCAAGCTAAATTGCTTACAGCTTTACAAAACAGGAAAATCACAAGGGTTGGAAGTAATAAAGAAATTGATATTGATATCCGCTTGATTAGCGCGACCAATATGCCCATTCAAGATATGATTCAATCGGGCAAATTCCGACAGGATTTGCTTTATAGAATCAATACCATCGAAATAAAATTACCTGCTTTAAGGGAAAGAGTGGAAGACATTCCGCTTTTAACGGAGCATTATATTAAATTCTATAGCAAAAAGTATAACAAAGAGATTTATAAAGTAAGTGATGCTGCCTATTCCAGAATGTGTAAATACGACTGGCCAGGCAATGTACGCGAACTGCAACACAGCATTGAAAGAGCAGTAATTTTAAGCAATCAATCAGTTTTACAGCCGGAAGATTTCTTTTTTCAATCTGCCGAACAAGAGAGTAAAAAATCAGATAAGGTGAATTTAGATCACCTGAATATTGAGGATGTTGAAAAGATCCTAATCAGAAAAGCATTGGATAAAAACTTTGGAAATATAACGCAGGCAGCACAGGATTTGGGATTGACACGTTCTTCATTGTATAGGAGATTGGAGAAATATGGGTTGTAAAAAGTGCTCGCAATTTTGAAGTGAAAACAAAAACAAGCCAAAGGCTTGAGGTGACTCTCGCCAAGACGCAAAGGCGCTAAGACCTCGCAACGTAAATTAAAAGGATACAAGAAAGGACTAGTAATTATACAAAACATAATATTAACTTTTCCTTTGCGAAAACTTTCCGGCTTTGCGCCTCCCGACTTTCAGTGCGGGACATGTTAGCGAGATTTTTTAAGCGTCAAAGACGCCTGGGCACAAATAGTCTTAAAATGAAATGATAATAAATTGATATTTAGAAAATTCAGTTTTGGTGTAATCATAAGGCTGCTACTCATATTTGTAGTGATGGCCTTTATTGCCTATTTAATTCAGGCTAACGCTAATTATTTGGGCTCTGCTATCCTTAGCATTTTACTGTTTTTTCAATTTATAGAGCTCTATCATTATGTAACCAGTATCAACAAAAAAGTGGTTCGCTTTTTAGAATCAGTGAAATATTCGGATTTCTCTTCCGGTTTTTCCACTGATAATAAGATGGGAAAATCTTTCAAAGAACTGAATAAATCATTTAATGAGGTATTGGAAGTTTTCCGTAATACTCGAGCTGAAAAAGAGCAAAATCTCATCATGCTTTCCACTATTTTGCAAAACATTCAAACTGGAATAATTAGCTTTGATGCATCCGGTGAAATAGGAGTGCTCAATAGTATGTCTAAAAAGCTTTTGTTGACTCCCCAAATCAGGAATTTATCAGATATAAAAAGAAGTCAGCCCGATATATACGATAAACTTATCAACTTAAAACCAGGGAAAAGTGACTTAATTAACGTCAATAGCGACATTAAACTTTCCCTTAACAGCACTATTCTTCGCTTGGGCACCAAAGACTGGAAAATTGTGAGCATGCATAATATTTATTCAGAATTGCAACAAAATGAGTTATATGCGTGGCAAAATCTCACCAAAGTACTTCGGCATGAAATCATGAACTCCATTACTCCTATTGCTTCATTGGTGAACTCTATGAATGACATAATAGAGGAAGACTTAATAAAGCATTCAGATTCATTTACCATGCCCTTTGAGGCTCATGATGATTTGCAACTCGGCTTGAAAACCATAGAAAGCAGAAGTCGCGGGTTGATTAATTTTATCAATGCTTATCGGGATTATACTAATATCCCAGCGCCAAAATTTGAAAAAATATCGGCCAGACAGTTGCTTTTATATATCCAAAGATTGCTTCAAGAGGATTTAAACCGTTATAAAATCGAGCTAAAATTAAACCTACCGGAAAATGATATTAGCTTATGGGCGGATGAAGAGCAACTTCAACTGATATTTATAAACCTCTTGAAAAATGCTATGGAGGCACTTTCAGAAACTGAAAAGCCTTCCATTAGCATCACCATTATCACAACGCAAAACTTTTATTATATCAATATTGAAGATAATGGAGAAGGCATAGTGCCAGAAGCTTTAGACCGCATTTTCATTCCATTTTTCACTACCAAAAAGCAAGGTTCCGGAATTGGACTGGCACTATCAAGACAAATAATGCAGCTACACAAAGGAAAGTTAAGTGTAAGTTCTACTCCTGGGGTGAGCACAACTTTTACTTTGCAATTTCCTAAAGTTAATTGATTGGGAATATGTTTTTACAACTATGTTTTCTATAACTTCTCAACCAAAACCCAGTTTTTTATATACTCCATAAAATCAATTATTTCTTATAATTATTTTAATTAAAAATCATTGAGTACCACATAATCAACATGATAAAACTTGCAAGAGTGCACACCAATATCCTAATAGTGCATGAACAATTATGTCCAAGAACTGATAAATCAGGAATAAAAATTTATATCAATGATCCAATACCTGACTTTTTCATGAATTGTTTTTATTAAAAGTAAAAATAGGGTGTATGTATTGTTCATGAAACATAATGAAACTCCGCAAAAATGTTGGATCTTTTTCAATTCACTTCTTTTAGGGCTTTTTTTTGTAGCGTATCTGAAGTAAAATACATTTCTAAAAATATCATATCAATCTTTTGTTGCTGACTTCTCTAATTTTAGATAATGAATAACCGACCAGAAGCAATTAGCTTCTTCTTTGAATACAAGCTCTTTTTTTAGTAATAAATCATATCTTTATAATACAATATATAGGAAGTTTCACAAATGTCTAGATTTTACAACTAGTGACCAAATTCAATCAAGGGATCCAAAAAGAGATTACTATCTTTAATCTAAAAAGCGGTTACCGACTATAATATGTACAAATCTCCTATTGAAGTACATTCACAACTTCCCTGATCTGTATTCTAAATCCTTCTTCTTGCAATATTGCCAGTTCAAAAGCATTCATACTCATCTGCATTTGTACAGTCTCAAGAGCGGACAAATTGCTTAAAAAATAGCTCAAATGAATTCTATTTCCTTCTTTGTCAGTTGCGTACAATGCCTTTGTCAATAATGAAGCAGTAGAACCACCTTTAGATCCTGAATGCTGTAGCCACTCCTGATTAAGTGGATTCTCCATCACAAATTCTAAAATCGGATCAAGGTGTTTGTGCACTTCTATAGGTAAAACTGATTTAGAATTGAGCTTCTCCATTAATTTCCTGTATTCTTTAGCTGTTGAAGCAGGTAATCGATCAGACCATACGTTCTGAACAGCCAATCCAAAATCTTTTAGACTATCATTTTCGAAAGTCCCATTTTTTAGTTTTTTATGGATTTGCATGCCTGCTTTTCGATACTCTCCATCACTTAAATCTCTAATGCTTTCAATGGCCTCAATATTACTTTTTTCAGGAAACAGAAAGTCTCTTACAAACAAAGAAGAAACCAAGTAATAAATAGAATCATGTTTTTCAATACCCAATAACTTTATTCGCTGATTGATATTTGCTACTCCCAATAAGTCAGTTAAGTATTCGGTATTAGCGTTAGAGCTATACTTGATCATACCCTTCGCTATTTCTGACTACGATACTATGCTATCTTTTTCTAGTTCCAGATTGTTAAGCCATGTTTTATGAGCCCCGCCATTTGTTTCAGGATAATGATACTTCTCCAAGTCTGAGACTAATAGCTTTTGATCGGGATTCAATTTCCCCTCCGCAACCTGATAGGTATATTCTATTGCAATGATTATTTTCACAGTGCTGGCAAGCGGCAGCATTTTAACTTCGTTATGCTCTGCCAGCACCGTTTCGTTTTGACTTAAACTGATCGAAATTCGATCTGGATTTTCTTTAATGAAATCTACAATCCTCTCTTTATCAGGCTTTACCATAAAGAATGCTACTCCAAAGCCTGCAGCAAGGATTAAAATAATAGCACTAACAATTATTACTGTTTTTTTAAGCATGTTCTTTTACTTTTCAGCTATTTCTAATTCTCTTTCAATTTTTTCAATATCCACAATCACGGGCCTCAAATCCTTAGCAATCGCTTTCATATTTAGTTTGTAGATATAAAAATAAAGTGCCGTTAAGAAGATAATATAAACAAGGTGACCGTAAATGTTTTCTGACAGCAAGCCTTGCAGAAAGCTATTTTCCCATTGAACATCACGGTGAAAATAAGCACTTGAAATCATAAGGAGTAAACCCGTATAAGGAGGCAACAAATACCAGTAGAAAACACTTTTCAGAAGTTTCACCTCTTCCTCTACATATCTTTTTTGTTTATTCAATTGATGTTTCAGTGTTGCACTGGTACCAAAATCAGTCTTTAATCCTCTTGTCTTTTTAAGTTTATAGATCACGTATAAGAACCAAACCGCCATCAGAAGAACTCCTGACTTAAAGAGATAATAAGGCACTTCAAAAAAAAGGTAAAGGGCGATGGGCAAGAGCAAAATGGCCAATCCTATCTCCAACTGATTCCTTTTTCTAATACTCTTATCCAACTGATTTGCTTTTCTTTTCAATTCATTAGCCAAGTCATCATAGTTGAGGTTCAACTGAATATTTCGACTAGATTCCTTCCAAATGTTTATTAAATTTTGATCATTCATAATGTTGTAATTTAGGTGTAAGACAGGCATGCAAAATTTCACGAATTCGCTTCATTTTAACCGCCACATAGTTCTCACTAATCCCAATAGTCTCACTTATTTCTCTATATGACAATTCTTCTAAAAAGAGCACAATTACTGCTTGCTCAGCTTTATTTAGTTGATTGATACAAGCCTGCAAGGCTTCATATCTACTATTTTCATCTTGAAAATTTGAGTCACCAAGCTCCTCGACTTTTATAGCATCAAGACTAGTAATCTTATCGCTTGACTTTTTATGTTTCAAGATAGATTTATAGCACACATTGAGCGCAATCCTATAAATCCAAGTACTTACTTTGGATGTCCCTTTAAAAGACGGAAGTGATTTCCATACTTGAAAAACTACCTCCTGAAACAAGTCTTCTGATTCAAAGGAATCGCTAGCATACAGTTTGCAAACTCTGTAAATGCTATGCTTATTTTTCTCAATGAGCGTTGCATATTCTTTGTCTGTCATTAATCTATCGTTATCAAAAGTCCTCCTTTGGGTTTCTACTTAGTTGGTTCCCGATTGTCGAAAAATATGACAAAAAATATTAATTATTTTGAAAAAAAATTTCGACAGGACTATTTGTGCGGTTAAATGAGGCTATTTTCTGTAGCAGAATATTGAGGTGTTGTTCTTCTGGGTGGAAAAGATAGTAATTCAATGCAAAATAGAATTACGAAAATTACTTCAAACGTATTTCTTCTATTTGCTCAATAGTTAATTTCACTTTAATTGCCGTTTTGTTTTATAAAAAATAATCTGCTCCGCTATTTCATGACGTGTAGTATCCCCTTCAGGATAATACATATCATAGTATAAATCTAAACGATGCTTTCCCTTATTGACCTTGGAGACATCCACGATTGTTAGCAAGCCATCCTGACCAGTTAAGGAGTTGCGTTGGTAAATAAAATCATCTTGCAAAAGCTTTCCATCTAGAGCCACTCCATAAAAATTTTCAAGACAGGCCATTCGTAAAGAGTCGTAAGAAACGCCTTCTTTTTCCTTGGCATTATCGTAATCACAAGCGACCATAATACGTTCTTGCTCGAATTCAGGAGTATGGACAATAAACAATTCTAAATATTCCTCATCAATAACGTAGTCACTAATATGCATTCTTTTCGAATAAAAGCCGTCCGTAACTTTTGAGCGATATTTTGACTCATCTAATCGATATTCATTTGCTCCATATGGTGCCAATGCAATAGTACGCCCAAATATAAAACCATCAGATCTTAAAAAAAGAACTGATACTACCGTAAATAAACCAAACAGAAATAAAATAAGGCTGACTTTCCATTTTTTATGATTAGAAATGATACCATAATAGATATTTCGGTACAAAAACGACAATGTTAACCATCCAGCTAACCTATGTAAAGGATAATAGACTTTGTTGAAATAAGGTATTTTTCGAAGACCACCCAAGCTAACAAAATCTGTAAAAACTAGAATGAGAAATATTGTAAGAACATTATTAAAAATTGTGTAGTCATAGTTCCCTGGAAAAACTGACTGAAATATACTAATTACACCCGCTATTATGGCTACAAACACACCAAGGCCAGCCACCCACATAAACACCAAAAAGCTAATCGCAAAAATCACACTACAGATTTTCTCTAACTTTATAATTTGCTGTTGGTAATCACCTGATTTTCGAATTGTCCGCAGATATTTATCGGGATAGTTTAAATCTTCATATTTAACTCCTGATTTATAGATATAAGATAAACCTACAAAGGCTGCCCAAACGGATCGAAATAAAATGTGAAATAGAAAACCGATGAGAAGAATAATATTGGCAAACTTTAAAATGGCAGTAAGCGCTTCATTTACTGTACCATCGGAGAAAATGGATGCCGAATTCATTTCCAAGAAGTAATTGAACTCTTCAATCAGTGGATAGATTTTGAACAATCCAAAAAGGACAATCCCAGATATTAATATTTCAGGCTCCCAGCTGCCTTCTTGAACTCTCTTTAGCCATGCAGGTGTTTTATATGCACCTTTGTCTTTCTCATTATCTTTGTTACTCATTTTTCCCAGGTTCGTTTCTATTATCCATATCAGCAGTAATCATCCATTTCCCCTCTTCTTTCCGTAAAGTCAGAATAAATTTACCCATAGCTGGCAAGCTCTCATGCCCTTTATATCCTCCAATGATATAGCCAGTTGTGCCATCTATTGAATAATCGTATGCTTCTAACACTAATCTTCCTCCTGCATTTTGGTAGGCTTCTTCAATATTGGATCTGCCCTTGGTGATCGGCTTATTGGGTCTTAAAATGTAAGCATCCTCAGTAAAAAGGTTAGCTAGTTGAGTTGCATTAGAATTTTGCCAATGTGTCTCATAATCGCGAAGTACTCGCTCTAATTCTTTGGGTGAGTCAATTGCTTGAGGATTTTCTTGTGCAGCTGCATTGCTCACTGTCACTGAAAGATTTAATAATCCAATGAGCAATAAGCACTTTAAGTTTGATGGTTTTTCCATATCAATAGATCTCTAAAGTTAAAAATAAATTGAATGATAAGGAATCACAAGCTAGCTAGTGTTTTTTTAGACTATTGAAAAAAATCTACAAATCAAACACTTAAGTAGAATACACGCTCAACAACACTCTAAAAGATTATCAGTTGTGACTATAATACAAGGAAAAACGACTACAATTATGGCAAGATATGCAATCAGTGATATACATGGATGTTATCATACCTTCAAAGAGCTGTTAAATACAATTGGGCTTAATAAAAATGATGAATTAATACTTCTGGTTGATTACATAAATCGGGGGAGTTATAGTAAAGAGGTTGTTGATTTCATTATGCAATTGGAAAGTGAAAAATATAATATTCACTGTTTAAAGGGAAATCATGAGGAGATGATATTTGATTCTATTATTTATAATGACAAAGACAATAGTGAGGATGTTACTTTAAAAAGTTTTGGAATAACAAACTTAAAAGAAATGCCGAAAAAGTATATTAATTGGTTTCTTAAACTCAAGCCTTACCACATCTCAAGTAATTATATTCTGGTGCATGCAGGCTTGGATTTCAGCAAAGAATTCTATTTGCAGAAGAACAGGAACATGTATTGGATAAGAGATTGGTATAAAGACATCGACTATAATCGCCTGGGGAATAAAAAAATCATACATGGACATCAGTCCATCACCAAAAATGACATAATTAAAATGCGAGATGACCTTGAAGAAAGTCAGGTGCTAGGAATTGATAATGGCTGCTATAAAACTGACCAAGCTGGTTTAGGAAGGCTTTGCTGCTTTAACTTGGATACCAAAGAACTTTATTTTGAACCAAATAAAGATTAAGCTGATCTTATTCTAAAATTTAATTAATTAAATGAAGATAACCTCTAAAATTGCGTACGAGTTTACTAAATTCTATTTGAATTCATGCACAATCTTATTCGGTTTCAGAGCGATTTTTTATCCTTTCTTAAATTAACTTCCATGTCATCGGGCGTCCCTTTGATGTTAATATTCAAATACCGAATTCTTTTATCATCATCAGCATAAACAATAGCATCTTCCTGATCGGGATCTACTTCTTCCTTATTTTTTCCTGCAAACAGTGATTGAAAACCCACCTGAGTTACTAAACTCAAAGGAACTCGCAAGTAGTAATCCATATTCAAATCTAATCCTTGAGTACCTGAAAGCTCCATAAACCCAAGACTTGAATTGATCTTCATCTTAGGAATTTCTAAAACACCATTTTCTAAGTTGAACTCATTTTGCAGGGTGTCAAATCTAACCAAATTCAGATTTTTATCTTTAAAATAGCCTGACATTGCTTTCAAGGGAGCAAAATTGACCAGGCTTCCTTCATAAACAGTTAGGTTCAGCTTAGCTTCACTTTTGTCAATAATTGGTGTAAAATCAGGGTAAATCAACAACTTGCTATTAATGGCACCACTTACTTTGCCATGTAAATTCTCATTAACGAAATAATCCTGTCCAAAATTTTCAAATTTAAGCAGCAGTTTATCCATGTCTAATTTATCAGCAACAATCTCACTGCTAAAATATATATGAGTGGAATCCGATCCATTGAAATAACCGCTAAGTCCAAGGGCACCATCAGCAGCTGCTAGAGACAAGGTATCTAAATATAAGTAATGGTTTTTCGTACTTCTAGCATTCATAGCAAAATCCGTTAGCCAATAGGTGTGGAAATTCAACTGCTTAATGTCGGCACTAAAATGCATATCCTTAAATGGGATCGCAAAAATATTGAAAGCTTCTGCATGGTTAGTATCTTCCTGTATGGTAGGTTCATAATTCATTAAAGCATCTAAATCCAATGCATTCGATTTAAGATCGAAGAAATTATCTCTTTTTTGTAAAGTAGAATCCTTCCCTAAAAAATAGTTCATATTAATTAAGAAATCACTTTTCCCCATTTTTCCTTGAAAATCTTCCACCAATAATTGTTCATCTTCAAAGTGAACTCTTCCTTTGAAATCTTCAAGTTTCAAAGGATGGATCTTTAATTTTGCATCGAATTCCTGCAGGTAAAAATCCGCAGATTTAAAAATGGAATCATAATGTAGATCAAGCGTTCCATGTAATTTCAAATCACGAATTTCTTCATTTTTATAATCTTCAGGCACATATCGATTACCGTCATATGTTAGCAAATCACTAGGGTGAATATAATTGGATTCTAAATCGAACTCTAGCTTAGAATCACCTTTCCTTACTTTTTGAAACCATTTAGGATAATTCAAAAGTGAGCCTGTGAAATGAAAATCAGTTTGGTCAATCTCGCCAGTGAAATCTATCAAATTAAAATTCTTTTCTGTGATGATCACATCAGCATGAAAATCATGAAAAGTATGAGCGTAATTTTTAAACTTGCCATATAAGTCCTCAATAAAAAACTCTCCTTTAGGTAAATACTCAAAGTCGGTTAACTGATCTCCAGTTGAAGCAAATGCAAGTTTTATTCTAAAATCACTCAGTATTTCTGAAGGTCTATCCTCATCAGACTCACTTTTTGGAACTAAGTCACCAAAATCTATAGTTTTGGACTCTATGTTCAAAGCCGCCATAATGGGTTTGTTTTCTCTATGGAATACAGCGGGAAAATCACTTAAGCTACCATCTATTTTAAAATCTGAGTCTGCAATTTTAAAACTTAAGGAATCCAATGTGATCAATCCATTTCGCATAATGGCATGGCCATTAGCATCCGTAACGGGACTTTCATAATCAGGAATCAAGAAATTCAAATTCTTTATAGTGAGTTCAGAATCAATACCCTCTTTTAATTTAGCTAAATTATTGGAGGGCGTATTCATATCTACTAATTCATCAAAATCCATGTCCAGTATTACTTGCCCTTTTAATCTTTGCAATCCTTCAATATTGAAAAACTGGCCTAAAAAATCCAGATGAACATCTGCATTTAAGTTTACCTTGATGTAGGGATCCTGAAAATTGCGTACCACCAATGTTCCTTGGAAAATACCTTCTTCTGGTATAGCATAGAAATTTTGCAAGGTTAAAATCATGCTTTCAACATTTCTATCTTCTCCGTTAGTAAAAGAACCTGAAAAACTAAGCTGATCTACCTTTTTATTGACACTAGTATTAAGAAAATAGGCATTTTCACACCCAAAATCAACATTAATAGCTGGCATATGACCATTAGCAGCCTTTCCTTTTACAGTGCCTGCAAAATATATTTCACCTTTATTTTCATAAGCTTTTAAAGCATCCGCTACATCATTAGGTGCAAATGCCGTAAAAACACTAAAATCAGGCTTTTCTCCATTGAACTTCAAATCTGCATTAAAATCATCATCTAAATCTACTGTACCCTCAATGCCAAAGGCAGCCTGCACCAATTTTAGTTTACTGGGCAAAACTTCTAAAAGCTTATCTGCCCTGTTAAAATCAAGCTCCAAATCTAAAATTAAGGGTTTATTAACAAAATACGTATGCTCGCCATCCACATCCAAGTCAAGGGTCATCCACGAATATACATCAGCATAAATATGTTCTTTCGCAAATCTGAATGAAGATTCAAGTTTTGTTATATGCGATATAACATCCCGTTTCAATCCTAAATCTTTGTAAATAATATCAATTTTCTTTAGGGTCAATTTCTTTAAATCAAAATAAAACTCCTCATCTTCTGTTTGAGCACTATCTTCAGAAATCAAATTTTTAGCCAATAATAAGTTAATATTACCATTCTCATCTTTGATAATATCCAAATGACCTTCGCTAATTTTTATAGTTTTCACATGGAATTGACCTTGCAATATTTCAATGATATCGAAACCTAAATACAAGTCTTTAGCTTCATAGAGTGGCTTAGTATCTTTATTTTTATTCTCGTAAAACCGAATATCCTCCAGATCAATGGACACATAAGGGAAATTGGCGAAAGGGGCTATATGTGAACCAGAAATTTCTAACTCACCTACAAAAGATTCATTTATAGACGCTAGTGATTTTTGCACAATACTGTCTTGGCTGAAATACAATACAGCAATCAGTGACACTCCTAAAACAATAGGAATAACAGGAATTAAAATCAACAATTTTAGCGTGCGCCTCGACATCTATTTTTGAAATGATATTGTAAAAAGTATATTAATTAATAATCACCAGTTTATAACAATACTTTATGATAAATCGATATACGAATATAAAAATAGTTTTAATAATTCCATAAATATTTCAAGTTATAAAAAAATAGATACTGAGAAGGAAAGTAAGTTTCATTCAGTTTGCTATGTCTTTGAAACTGTTGGTTTCCCTCTCCAAAAATTTTCTAAACTTAACTGGAGGACGATTCAGAAAAGATTCAACATTATTCGAAAGAGTAGGAGATTCTTTAAATCGAGGAAAATAATGAAGCATAATTAATACAAAAATATAGGTAAGACTCTGACCTTCTCTAAGTTTTGTAAAAATGAAGGATAATAAATTTGGGGAAATAAACTTCACGTTTTTACCTGTGACCTCACTTATTTGTTGAGCAAATTCCGAGAAACTCATCAACTCATCATTAGTCAGTTCATAAGCTCGATTTTGATGCTCAGACGGATTTAGAAGAATCTTAGCAGCTACTGCTCCCACATCATTCACATCCACGATAGTAAACTTTGCATCTCCTGCCGGCAGATAAATCTTTTCTTTCTCCACTATATCTTTTCGTAAAGTGGTGGTGAAGTTCTGCATAAAATAGGCTGGTCTCAGAAAGGTATAAGGAATCTTACTCTCCACTATCAGCTTTTCAATTTTATGATGCGGAATATAAGATTGTTTTTCAGCTCCTTGCACCGAAAGAAAAACGATATGCTTTACCCCTACTTCTTTTGCTGCTTCAATCAATGGTTTAAAAACAGCTTCAACGTCTGCGATATTGGGTGGTCTAAGCAAAAACAGGACATCTACTTCATTCAAGTAATCAGAGAATTTTTCAGGTTTCCCAAAATCAAATTCTTGTTTCAGAAAAGGAGATGGAATTTTCTCTTGTTCTTTTAGGTCTTCTGGATTCCTGATTCCAGCAATAATCTTTGCTTCAAAATCATCTTTCAAAAATGATGATAAAATTGCTTGCCCTACATTTCCTGTTGCACCAGTTATTAGAATATCCATATCAAAAAATTATTCACTTATAAAAGGCATTTGATGTTTAAACTCATCTAATTCTATTTGCTTAACTATAAAATCCGCCAAGTCTGCGCGACTTATTTTGGTAGAAGCATTCACTCCTACCCAACCTACTCTGTAATGACCCTTGGGTTTATCATTGGTTAATCTTGGCCCACGAACAATCATCCAATTCAAATTACTTTTTCGTAAAATCTCAGCATGTAGAATGGCATCTTTTAAGATTTTGGGAACTGCAACTTTCATGATAAAACGAATCATCTTGTCCGCCAACTTCGGTTTATCCATCTCTGGAAATGGGAGCCCACCACCAGAAAGAGAAATGATTTTTTCAACACCATATTGTTTCATGGCCTCTACTATATGATCTGTTCCTTTAGTTTGCAACCATTCAGGTGAACCCTTGACATGACCAAACAAACTCAAAACCACCTCTGAATCTTTAACGGCAATAAGAACATCAGAAGCATTCAAAACATCCCCTTGAATTACAGTAAGATTTGAATCCCTAATATCCACTTTATCAGGATTTCTAAGCAGGGCTTTTACTTTATAGCCTTCTTTAAGAGCTTTTTCTAAAACCAGTTTACCAGTTTGTCCGCTTCCTCCAAATAATGCTATTGTCTTCATTCTATTCAATTATTTGCTTTTCATAACGTAAAAATAAATAGATTGATAGTAGATTTTATTTGAAATTGCACTTACTTTTTTGTTAGTATAATTTTTAAAAGATCGGGTTTAAAAACAAATTTTTAATTTTGCTTTAAATGAAGGACAATAAAATACAAATAACAGCACGTTGCCCAATAAGAACAACAATGGAATTATTGGGTGGGAAGTGGAAATTATTGATTATTCAACAACTCAGAAGTGGCAAAAAAAGAAGTCATGAGCTAAAAGAGCTACTACCTGATATAAGCGAAAAAATGCTTTTTCAAGAATTAAAAATGCTTACAGAATCAGGTTTAATTTCAAAAGCAACTGTGAGTACAAAGCCTTTGAAGGTATTCTACTCTATAACCCAAATTGGAGAGAAAACCTATCCTCTTTTAAAAAGTATGCGGAATTTTGCTTTGGAGTATGAGGAATTTATTAGTGAAGATAGTTAATAAAAATCAACCATCTGAAAAGCTTAACTTCATTAGCGGTTAAATCTTTCAGGGCATTTAATCGCATCCCCTAATTTTTAATTATCTTCAAGTCGATTAAAAAAAAGATCCAAATGAAAAGCCTTTCCATCCTCCTACTTCTTTCATTTTTAAATTTCTCCTTAGCATTTTCTCAAAACCATTATGGTAAAAATGGTTTGGTAGCCAGTGCCTCCACTTACGCTTCTCAGGCTGGATTAGAAATAATCAAAGAAGGTGGAAATGCAGTGGATGCCTCTGTTGCTACTGCTTTTACTTTGGCGGTCACCTGGCCCTTTGCAGGAAATATTGGCGGTGGTGGATTTATGGTAATTCATACTGGAGATGGCGAAGTCACCACCTTCGATTTTCGTGAAAAAGCCCCTTTAGCTTCCACTAAAGATATGTTTTTAGATGAGAATGGAAATTTGAAATCAGGAAGTAATCACAATACGGCTTTGGCAATTGGGGTACCTGGAACAGTAGCTGGTCTGTATGATGCACATCAGAAATATGGGCAAATCTCTTGGGGAAAGTTAATGGATCGAGCAATTCAATTAGCTGAATTTGGATTTCCACTACCTCAATCATTGGCCAAGGATTTCTATAATTTTGCACAAAATCCTGATCGATTTCCTGAAATGCAAGAATTTATAAGGAATGATGGCAAATTAGTGGGCTTCGGGGAATATTGGAAACAACCTGCCTTAGCCAAAACTTTAAAAAATATCCAGAAAGAAGGTAAAAAAGCATTCTATGAAGGAAAAATAGCACAAACTTTAGTGGATTACATTCAATCTCAAGATGGCATTATCACCATGGAAGACCTGGCAGAATATGAATCTATTGAGAGAAAACCGATTCATTCTACTTTTAATGATTATGATTTATACGGTATGCCTTTACCTAGCTCAGGTGGAGTAGCGGTAACCCAAATGATGAATATGTGGGGACAACTGGATGAGATTCCTAAAATGGGATCAGTCCATTATTATCATACATTAGCAGAAATTATGCGCAAAGCTTTTAAAGACCGTGCTCAATATTTAGGAGATATGGATTATGCTGAAATTCCTGAATTAGAGAAATTACTATCTGAAGCCTACGCCAAAGAACTCTTAAATGAAATAGATTTTGAAAAAGCTGGGACTAGTGACAGCACTGATATTCAATTATTTTCTGAAGGTCAGGAAACTACCCATCTTTCCGTGATGGATGCAAGTGGCATGGCAGTATCTATGACTACTACATTAGAACAAGGCTATGGTGTTAAAATGCAATCTCCTGAATTGGGTTTCTTACTAAATAATGAAATGGGCGATTTCAATGCAGTACCTGGAAAAACTAACAATAGCGGACAAATAGGAACGCCTGCCAACACCATAGAACCCAGTAAGAGAATGCTTTCAAGTATGAGTCCATTCATAGTGATGAAGGATAATCAACCTTTTTTAGTAATCGGAAGCCCTGGAGGAAGAACCATTATCAATACCGTTTTTCAAACCATACTAGCCACTTTGGTTTATGATTACCCTATGAATCAATCCATTGAAGCACCCAAAGTTCATCATCAATGGTTGCCCGATCGCTTAATATATGAAGAATACAAAATGGCTCCTGAAACTTTAAACTCTTTAGAAGAAATGGGGCACGAGCTTCAAATGCGAAGTTTTTTAGGCAGACTTATGGGAATAAAGTTTAATGCAGAAACAGGTTTTATGGAAGGTGCTGCCGATAGCGGAAGTCCTGATGGAGGAGTGGCTTCTTATTAATCCAAAGCTCTCCTTTCTTCTTCTATCATACTCCAATAAATTTTATCGTCTGCATATACATAACTATCATGCATTACATATCCATTTTCATACAGTGCAATAGTATTTTCCAGTTCAATTTTAGCCTCATCCATTTTACCCTGGGCCTTTAAAGCTTTAGCCATATAAAAATGATTTTCGGCTAAGTCATTATATTCTAGCTGCTTTTCAAAATTACTTTTAGCTTTTTCTAAATCGTCAGCCTCTAAATATAAAACGCCTAAATGGATATAATCATAAATTCCAACTAGGTAATCATCAGTAGCTAATTGATTTTCAATGATTTCAATTGCTTTATCATTATTACCTAGCCCTCTGTAGCAAAGTGCGCGCACTACTTCCAAGTGATAGACCCCATTAGCGGAGTGCCCAATGTCCTCATGAGTCATTCTAGATAATTCTTCAATATCTACTATTGCACCGCCATAATCTTTAAAAAATTGATGTCTGCAGGATGCTCTATATCCCAAATTTCCAATTGGATCGTATTTCACAGCTAAATCAATAAGCCTTTTCCATTCCAAAAAATCACCACTTTTCAGATAAGCCACCGATTTTGATCTGTATGCATATGAATAAGTAGAATCTATTTCTAAGGCATTATCCATTACAATTTGAAATTCCTTACTGAACTGATAATGTCCTGTTGCATTTTCAGTTTCTTTACAAGCTTCATATTTCAGACTATCCCCCACATGTAAAAAGTAATTACAGTTAGGTTGGGCTAGAGTTAGCAAAGAAATGAAAGAAAAAATTATGGTTAAATAGAGTTTCATCGGTTTTTCGTTGGTTAAGGCATGATTTCAATAATTTTACCATCATGGATTTTAAAAATCAGATATTGATAATAATCTAGTCTCATATTGTCCATCTGATCCATTTCAATCGGAAGCCAACCATCCATTTTTTTAGTTAAATCAAGGAGCTGATTACTGATTTCAGGTTCAAATTCCATAGGTTGATACTCAGCATTCATTGACATTATGCGAAACCTACCTGTTTCACCTTTACAATTCACTATAAATCGAATTCGCAAAAGTCCACTCTTTTTTGATGAAACTGGTTTATAATGCTCCGTGAAATATTGAACTATAGCTGGTTTCTCCCCTTTGTATTGTACGCCTTTGCTGAAATTGAAATACTGCCTGATATCCTTATCTGCATAGCATAATTTAAAATCAGAATTATCTGTTTCTTCATCATATTCGATATCTCCGACCCAGCGTAAATAAGGTTCTTTTTCTTTTGCGGGATTACTATTACATGAAAACATGCAAATAGAAATAGAGATAACAACCAAAAATAGGTTCTTCAATTGAAAGGAAATAAGGTTGATAGTTTTATTAAATTTTAAGTAACTCAATTATGAAAGATTTTAATTGTACTAATCTGTACAACTCACATCCTGTAAATTTTCATCCCAACAATGGAAATCTGTATCTCCAAAATGATTTTCGCTTTTTACTCTTCCAAATTTCAATTCATTATTCCAATCAATTTCAATTAAATGACCAGATTGCGTATTAGAAATCTCAACTGAACGATTATAATCACTATTTTCATCTCGGCTATAGGCTATGTAGCTTCCATTCAAATCACCTTCTTTTTCAATAGTAAAAGTTGCATTTGCTTCTGTTTGCTCCTCATTGCGTGACCATTCGGTGCTAATCCATGCATTTGGATTTCCCGGACTTTCTATAAGAGTCCAACTACCACTATTTCCATCTAAATTTGATTCCCCTTCAAACCATAAAAAATTTTCAGGAGGATTAAATGAAGAAACTGAAGAAGTTGAAGTAGAAGTAATATAGCCTTTCCATTCCACATTACCATTAGTCACATCAGCAGTTAACCGAATGGAATAATCATTTGAATGAGCAGAAAATGAACTTTCCCACGTCCAAACACCTGCTTCAGTATCGTAAAATGGATCTTGACTAATGGTGGCTTTGAAAGCAGTGACAGGAATGGCCAAGCTACCTTTTAAAATGGCCGAATAAACGCTTACATTTATAGCTGAATAAAACCAGTTTTCAATGGTTTGGTTTCTTTGATTTCCATCCGTTTGAAAATCCTCAAAATCAGGTGCCATACTATATTCAGGTGGTAAAACCGGTTGTGGATCTTGTTTATTTTCATCATCAGAATTACATGATGCTAAAATCACCATTACACTAAAGAGTAGACTAATAAGCTTTTTCATAACATTTTCTTTTTAATTCTAATTAATAGATACAAAATAATGAGAATTAGTTGGAATCTTTTATTTCAAACGTTACGAAAGTTATTAAATTATGTGTGATTATTATTTCAGACTAGGAAAACATGCCTGCTTTTATGAAAATTTATTTAAACTATGCTAAGATAAATTCTGATAGATACTCTCCAATATTCTTTTGAATTCCTGAAAATCCTTATCCGAAAGGTTTTCCCAAGCCTTCATCCTGATTTTTTGAACTTCTGGAAGACATTCTTCTACCATGTTCTTCCCTTCTGCTGTTAAGGCAATCATAAAACTTCTTCTATCTCCAGGATGAGGCTTTCGCTCTATCAATTCCTTGGCTTTCAATAAATCAATAATGCGGGTCATGGTGGGATGATCTTTGAAAGTATTGGTGGCCAATTCCCTTTGATTCACCTCGCCTTTATCATACAATTGCTTTAAAACAGCCCACTGATCTATAGTGATCGTCCAACCTAATTCCCTAAACCTTTGCTTGGCGTATTGCTTGACCCTGCGTGCTGTTTTATCCAATAAAAATGAATATCGGCTGTATTTCTCGGCTTCTTGCATTATTAATTATTAGTATAGCAACAAAATTAATTCAAAAAACAGCAAGAAAGGGTCTTTTTGTAAATTTTCTCTTAATATTTCAATAATAAATAAGCTTTAAAAATTCCTTTGCGCTTTTATAAACTCTTTGGTAAGTATAGTTAAATGTCTTCAATAGCATTTAAAGGTATAAATCGTACCATACTTAAATAAAAGTAGCTAAGCAACCACTATGCAGAGCATGGCGGGAAGAATGGAGTTAATGAGATCTTCCTCCAATAGTTTTATAAATAGTATCCACAGCCTGTTCAGCTGCAAGGTTGAATCCAAAAAAAGTGAAAATATAAAGTAAAAAAAATATTAAAATCGGCCAAAGTGCTTCCACTAAAGAGTTTGCATTAGCTAGACCTAAAAACAAAATAAAAGCTGTAAACAGCAAAGAAAATATTAAAATTATGGGATGTATACTTACTTTTAATTTGACTAAGGTCCCATGCTCAAGCTCAATAAATTGCCCTTTTAAAGTTGGGTTCCAGGAATTTCTGTGATCAAGAATTTTTCTAAGTTTAAAACCATGTGGCCCTACTTTGCCCCTGAATTTTTTCTTATTGTCATGAAACAATTTTTTTACACGAGATTGAGTTGATATCTCTTCGGCAATACGTTCTTGAATTTCAATTATATTGAGATCCGTTTTGATCTCGTATTTTGCATATGGTATGAAATGAATTTTAGCCATATATTTTCTTTAACAATAAATAATGGTACTCCCTAGGAATTTTTTAGTGCTCCCACTTATAGAATGTTTCTGTTGTACTATCTCTCTGAGACCGAATGATCAAAGTATCATCAAGTCGCTCAATTTTATAATGAAAAGGCCTTAATAAGTGGCCTGGAATTATTGTTAAATCACTAAGACTCTTATCAACTAAAAAACTATCCTGATTAGGGGCATTGTTAGCGATTGCCAGATTTTTGTTAGATATGCCTGTTGTTGTGAAAATTTCGTAATTATATAAAAGCCCACTAGTATCTGATATAAATTCATATTCCGAAACAAACAAAGTGTCAGGAAGATCTGATTCAGAATCAATGCTTACGGAATAATACCAAATTCCTGAAAGCCTGTCTTGTTTTGATAGCTCTTTCTTCTGACATGCTGAAATTAGAACTATTAGAATAACAATATTTCGTATTTGACTATATTTTAACATCAATTCAATCTCTATAATACAAGCCTTCTGGATTATGAAACCTATAATTTCTATTCATTAGAATTAAAATTATAAAAATATTCTAGCTTTTGTTACCACCATGCGGAGCATGGCGGGAACGGGGGTACTCAGGCATATGCACTTTGAGTCTTTGTTATCTTTCACTTTTCTTTCCCGAGTAGATTTCAATTATAAGTTCATCTTCACCTGATCTCAATTCTAACCTTCCACCATTAGCAGTGTCCTTTAATTCTTTAATTACCTTGGTTGCCATAGGACCTAATCTCCTTCTGGATACAGTTTTCTTGACTTCACTGTCCCTTCCTGTTTTTCTTGAAATTACATTGACACCAGTGACTTTTGTAGCGTATTCACCAATTGCCCAAATAGCATTTGCTGAAAGGTTTTGTAACAGAGATATAGCATTCGCTTGGCTAAATACAAGGGCAACCATTGCCGCAATATCAATTTCAATAGACCCTTGCCTTAAGCTGCTAATTTTAGCTCTTACTAGAACGTCTTCTCTTCCTAGTGTTTGAGGAATATGATATTGAATCAGTTCTTTTTCTTGCTTTTCCAAATTCGCATTTTCTTCTTCTAGGGTTACTAGAGCCATTTGTTTAAGAAGTTTATGCATTTGAGACCCCAAAACTCCAATTTGTAACATGTCAAGATCATCACTAGAGAGATTTACTGAAAGTGGTGAGTCGATTTCTTTGTATTTTAGATTATTCATTGGCTATATAATGCGATTAAAAGATAACATTTGGATACTAACACAAAGCATGTCACTATCCTAAAATACCTGATACAATAATATCATATCAGCTATTCAGTCCACATTAACCAAAAAAAGAAAAATTGAATATTTACAGGTTTTGGTTGCCGATGAACTTGATGGATAAATATAGCCGATTAATTATAAAATACAGACTAAAAATACAGGAGTTAATCGAAAAGTAAGGGGGTTTTTAGATTTGATGAAGGGGTTTTGGTGAGGAAGAGGAATTCTGATGTTCGAGAGAGTTTCTGCCAATCTTTTTTCATGATAAAAAAGATAGAAAAAATCAAGAAAGTTTAATGTCAGCCAGAGGCTGACCAGCCTCTGGCTGGCTTCCACGCACCATGCCAACGCTGGCCCGCTAAACTTTCCTCCCTCCCGCTTTTCCGAGTTCCTGGGAAGTTGGGCGGGTTAGCTTTTTTATTAATGAAGAATGAACTTTCGGAGTTTTACGCTTTTTGCAGGGTTTTTAGTTTCCAAAACAAAACTTTGGAAGATTAAGGCAAGTTTTAAATCAAATAATGTCCTTTTTAACATCCTTTAGCATAATTCCAAACATTAGGAGTTTGATCGTCTGCTAAAAGTTTGACCCAACCGATTAATTCTCTAATTATTTGATCGTCTTCACCTGAACATGGATGATTTTTATATTCCTTTACTTTTACTTTACACCAAAGTCCTTGAACTTCATTAGTAGGCGTTATTTCCCAAAGGTCGCCTTTTAGGGTTTCAATTATCTTAGCTTTGACATTAGGTTCAGCTCTTAAGTTTAATCCTGGATCATTTGCGTACCATCCCATTATATTTTCTTTGGCAATCAAGTAATCCATCCATGAAGTTGTTAAAAGTCCCTTTGACTTAAGTTCATCCATACTTAGCCAATATCCTCTTTTGATTTTTAAAAATTGATGAACTCTGTCGATGTAGATCAAAGCAAAAACTTCATAACCAACCATATGTAGATTTGAAAACTCTATTTTCTCTTGAGTGTTGCCAATTTTAATTGTTGCACTATAGACATCATTACTATTATCGGGTGAGCCAAGTGTTAATTTTCCAACAATTTCGCTATCAGGAGATTCATAAATACTTAATCCAGATTTAGGAATGTAAATGCAGCATTCCTCAAAATCTTCAGAAGGCATTATAAGTCCTTTTTTCAATTCTTGACCTGACAGAATATTACTTATAAAAATTGAAATTATTAAAATGTATTGCTTCATAAAAACTTGTTAATTGAACAAAACGAAAAAGTCACTATCCTAAAACACCTGGTATAACATCAATTAAATTAATATTAACTCAGCTATTCTGTCCTACTTAACCAGAACCTGTCCTGAATCTATCAGAAAACGAAAGATTGGATGTTTATTGGCTCTGGTTGTAGATTAACTTAATGGATAAATATAGGAGATTAAATATAAAATACAGGAGATAATCGAAGAGTAGGTGGATTCTTAGATTTGAAATGGGGAAGAACAATAACCGCAAACCAGAAGTCTGCGGTTATCTAATTACTCGTAGGAACAAGTCACTAATTGACATAATTTTTTCTTGCTATCATAATCATAAAAAATAGTGAAATGCTGACCGATACTATTCACAAGTATCAGTGTAATTTTATATCTGTTACCTGTAACATTTAAAACTGTACCTTTTCTTATTTCGCTTTCAAGATTGCTTGGAGAGCTAATCCCAGCACTTGGCCCACGAGTTTTTATTCGTTCAAAAAAATGAAAGCCTTTATCTGTCCAGCTCTTATTCAGCATGTTTTTCCATTGATTATTTGTGACTTGTTTCCACAAGTTATCTATCTTACCCGATAAGGTAAACGGCTGTTGTAAATTCATAATTCTTATTCATTAAATGCATCTTCAATTTCAACTACCTTAACTCTAAAAATTTTCGGGTTCCCAATATTAGATTTAATTGTAATTCTAATATTATCGCCAGAATCATAATTGTTATAAATAAGCTTGATGCTTAAAATTTTCAATTTTTGGCGTCAAGGTCAAACGCTTTAAAGCCAATCCGGCTTTGGAATATCAGTTGCATCTCCCCAAGCTCTTTGTAGCTGTGCAGCAGCCCATTTATTGCTTGAGTCAGGTTTGCCAATATTCACAGATTTGTCTCCGTTTCGAATATTGTAATTTCCGTTCGTAAGTTTTACCAATGTCCCTCCATACTGAGCGATATAGGTTTCTAAATCTTTCTTTTTTACTTTTGACATGTTTTTAGTGTTTTAAAAGGTTAAATAATATATTGGTTTATAATGATATGTATTTCCAGCCAGTGCTAGGATCTTCTATATAGTTGCTAACTTTCCTTGAGTATATCCCTACCAAATTGGCTGATTTAATCTTTTGTGTATCCAGAACTATAGCATTGGTTTCATGAATTTGAGTAATATTGAAATTTTGCTGCTTCCCCTGCGGAATTATATCTATAGAACCCAGAGAAAGTCTATGCCCCTCCTTATTTTTAGTTCTTGCCAGAGCATTGTCAAAGGCATCGAATCCGTCTTTGGTAAACCCTATTTTCATTTGTACATTATAAGCTAGAATCATTGACGAGGGTATATTTTCCAGAATTCCATTATTGCCAAAGTAATCCGGTGAGTTTTCCATTAAATGATACCCATTATGAATAAAGAATTCAGGATAAAACCAATTCACTGGACGTAAATCTACTTTTTCTAAGCCTGAGAATTTAGCTTGAATTTGGTAAGTCCCCATTGAAAAATGTGGGCTCGTTGCCCCCTTTCTAAACGACTGTGAGTTATTGTCATTGATATACAATGGTTCATGACTTGATGCTTGTATTTCATAGGGAAAAATATTGTTGTTTTCATTATAAGTCCATTTTTGATACAAATCTGCAGGCACATCAGCTTCGAACCTGGGTGCATAGGACACGTTCTGCTTGGGTGGGTGCCGAATTGACTTCCATATTATAAAGATTGGGACCTTCAATTTTTCTAGCTCCCGTAATAAAACTGACTTCTGCCATGGCTTGAGACAAAGTGGGTACTTGACTCCCTATTGCCTTATTAAGGGGTATTGATCTTCTTTGTATCGGTTGATGCTGCTTTAGCAAATTATGGACGACACTTTCAGCTTGTTTTATTTTTTCAAGGTAATTTTGTTTTAAGTCGTTTTCACTTTCAGGATTCACATTGGATTTTTGCTTTCTCAATCCGCTTTGAATCGGATTTTCACGCTCAGCAAAAGCTTTTTCAGCTGCAATTTTTGCCAATACAGCTTTCTGATAGTTATCTTTTTTGTCCGAAGATAAGTGGGACGGTACGAGATGATTTAAAAACAAACTATAACTTGTGATGAAATCACCACTAGGTATATAGGATAAGTTATCTTCAGGAATGGAATTGCCTATATCAAATACTTCTTGGTTAACAATTGGCTTTTGATTACTAAATAAATTTACACTTAATAAAAATCCACTTTGAGCAAAAGCATATTCAGCCATCTTGCCATCTTCCAATTTTAGATACTCTAAAATCCCTTCGTATAATTTATCCATTGACTTTTCACTTAAATTAAATGATGGTGTCATAATTTGATGCTTGTCAAAAAGACCATAAGGAAGATATTAATCTCCCTTATAGTATATAAATGAGCGCTTAGTACTTATTGCTTATTACACCTAATAAGAATGGTATATCAGTATTCTCTGGTTCAATAATCACTGCGCTCGAATCATCATCATAAGTAAATTTTGACTTGTAGTTATGAGAAGATTCGGATACACTAAGATTAAATGGACCAACTCCTACTGAAAGAGAAGCGGACTGTTGGAAAGCTGTCTTCAAAGAGGAGTAGCTAGCATTATCAAGATTAATTTTGATTTTCAATCCATAACCTAATAATACTGATGACGGAATTACATGCAGGCTACCACCTTCCCCAAAAAATTGTGGGCTAGTTGAAAGCAGCTTATCTTTGTAATTTTGAATCATTCCCGGACTAAACCAGTTTGCATCTGGAGTAATGGGAAACTGCTGCATCCCATTAAATGAGATCTCACAATCGAAAGATGATTCCTCCCAATTTTGACTTACAGCAGAATACGAAGCCTGCTGATTCAGCTTCACAGAAAACCATGATCTATAGGACGCTTTTACTGATTCTGACCATCCAAAATCGCTATAGTCTCCTTTTGAAAAATTACCGGCAAGCTTTACAGATACAGGGAATTTATTCTTTACACTGGCGGTCTGCCAAGAAGAAAATGTTCCCGACAATCCACCTCCTATGCTGTAGGCAGGTCTATAAGTAGACTTTAATTGAGAAGGAAGAACAGGATTATCTGCACCTGGTAATACTTTAACACTCCCCTCAGGAGCTACGGAGCCTACTTTTACTTCCATATTATATGGATTAGAAGCGACTAAACTTTTCGCACCTGATATAGCACTTACAGCTGCTTGTGCTGCTTGGAGAGTAGAATACCCTGCTCCATACTTTTGCGTCATAAGTCCATCATATGCCGCCATTGCACCATTCAAGCTGGACTTTGCAGCTCCGTATGTAGGATAATTTGTATTTGCCCAAGTATCAAAATCTCCTTTATACGATGGATTGATATTTGTCTTGTAGTCACCAAACTGAGAATAAGCCGTTCCTTGTACCTTGATGAAATTTTCCTGACTTTCATTAAGTGCTGTCGCTGCTGAATTGATTTTACTATCCAAAGCTTTATTTGAATCCCCTCCCAAATCAATATTCTGTAAGAACAATGAGTAAGAAGTAATTAAATCTCCACCTGGAGCATAAGTAGGACTTGCTGCTGGTAGTAGATTTCCAATATCATAAATATTACTATTACTGATACCAGGGTCTGCGTTGATTACATCTGCATTCAAAGTTGTTCCAGCTATTGACATGACTTGTTTGTCCTTATCAAAATTAGGAACAGCAACTTGTGAAATTTGCTCGTAAAATTTTGACCAAATTTGGTCTGAATTAATTGCCATAAGACTGTAGTTTTAAAATTCTCCTACTCTATTGTATTGGTTTTTCGGATTTCACCATTGTTCATATTGGAACTGAATCTTCATTCAAATGAACATTACAAATAGACAGATTTATTCCAGGCAATTTTAGAGTAGAAAATACCAAATTAAAAATTCAGTATTTATACGGTATGGAGGGATTAGGGAAGGCGATGTATTTGATTAGCAATAGCATAAACCACTAAGCCTACTGTGTTTTTAGCCCCAACTTTTTCAAGAATTCTTTGTCGGTGACTTTCCACTGTTCTTTTGCTTAAAAACAGTTGATCTGCAATTTCCTGATTTGTATTTTCCTGGCAAATTAATTTTAAAACGTCAATTTCTCTGCTAGATAATTCTTGCTGAGGGTTTAAAGTAGGTTGTTTTGATTTACTTCTCATGAAATGCATCAGCATCTCTTGATCAGTTTTTGTGAAATACACTCCCTTTTCATCTACTGATTCTATAGCTTGCAAAAGCTCTTTTTTATTTGAATTTTTAGGAATAAAAGCTGAAACACCCAACTTAATCATATGGCCTAACACATTGCTCTTGTAATGAGAAGAAAGGATAATGATTTTTAAATCCGGATAATTAGCTCTCAAAGCTTCTACCAAATCAAACCCATCCATAGGTTTCATTTGAATATCTATTAAGGCAATAGTAGGAAAATCTGAATCTTGAATCTCTTCAATCGCTTGAAGAAATTCTAAACCGCTATTGGCTTTTTCAACAACATTAATATGGTCTATATTTGAAAATAAAAGAGCAAGCCCTTCTAAAATTAGAGCCTCATCATCTACTAATGCTAGATTTATAATATTACTCATTGTTTTGGATATGCTATAATTAATCTTGTGCCCTTTTCTTCTCTACTTTTCCATTTGCTTTTAGCATTAATGGATCGGATTCTACCATTGATATTACTGAGCCCCATCCCGTTTTGGACTGAGTCTTTAGTAAAACCAATACCATTATCCAATAATACCATAGCAAATAAAGAATGAGTATCACGGATATGAATTATCATCTGAGTGGCTTGGGCATGTTTAATGACATTAGTTAAGAACTCTTGCACGATACGGTAGATTTTAACTTCAAATGAAAGATCTTTTCTATTGTAATCATGATTCATTATTAATTGAATGGAAAGAGTTGCATTAACCATAGTTATTAAGGATTCAATTTCAAGAATTAACCCAAATTTTTCCAAATTGGCAGGATATAAAGAGTGAGATATAGTCCTTACCGCTTCAATTAATTCTGGAATTTGTTGACTAATTATCTCCTTAGAGCGATCATTATTCCATGTATCTTCATTATTGATCCAAAGGGAAAGAATATTTAGTTTATTCCCCACATCATCATGCAGCATTTCTGCAATCCTTTTCCGTTCGTTTTCCTGAACAACCGTGTATTGTACAGAAACTTCTTTTTGATATTCCAACTCCAATTGATGTTGTAGAGACTTTTCTCTCAATATCTTTTGAATAAAGGCTCTGTATACCGCGAAAGAGGTAGTTATGATTATCGACAGTACGATAATCATAACCACTATATATTCTATTTTGACCTCCATTTTATTAATTTGTAAAATGTGTAGATGAAACTACCGTATAACAAGGAAGATAGAATGTTATTTATAATCCAAATATTAATGTTCTGTTCTGTTAATTGGCTCATCAACAAAAATAAAAATAAGGAGATACTATAATAGAGGAATAAAGCTCCGTAAATAAACCATCTTGGATCATTTTTTTCTACCTCTTTTATATACTTAATAAGAAGAATAGCCACCAAGCAAATTATAATTAAATGAGAAATTATCTTAGCATATCCAGTGGATGCATCGTGATTAAAAAGCCATAAAACGGTGGTTTCAATAAAGATATAACTAGCAACTACTCCCATTATAATTTTCCATTTTTTAGTCGCTTTTAATTCTTTAAAACATAAGCTCATCAATATCAAAAACTCCCCTGCAAAGTATAAAGGGTATAGAAAATGTGTGTTTTTGATTTCCAAAATTGTAATTAAAAAATGATTAACTGTCTCTATTACAAGTATAAAGCCTAAATAGATAAGATACTCTTTACTTAATTCATTATTCCGCATTTTTTCATTGGTGACCCCATATACAAAAGCGGTAATCAATAAAGAATAAGAAAAGATAATAGAGCTTAGAATATAATTATTCATCAACTAATAGCACATAATCTATATCATCTTTACACAAAGGTGGGCAAGGACGCGACATATCTTGTGTATTTGTTTCAAGTGTTCCTTCTTCTTTTTGTGAACGAATAATCTCAGCAGATCTAGTTTCACCTTCTATGGCTACAAAAATTAATATGGGTAACTGTGTTTGATAAATGGAAGATTGTATAAAACCAAAGAAAGCTATTACTTCATCTTCTTTTCCATTTTCTCTCGATACATCTGAAAAAGGTACCGTAAATGTTCTAAAGATATTTTTTCCTCTAGATTTATTACATTCATAATAAAACCAGTCTAAACATTCATTTTTCCATTTTTCTATATCTTTAACCGAAGCTCTTTCAGTTATAGTTGGTTCATTATATATAGAGAAATCCGTTTGTTCACTATATTTAGTAATCTCTAAATTTTCAGAAAGTACTGTTCTTTTAGTAGTAGTGACCGTATCTGTTTGAGTGATTATTAATTGTTTATTGAGTTTTGTCAGAGTTGATATTAAATAGGAAGCGAGTTCTTTTTCTTTCCCATATTTATTTAAGGGAACCACGATTAAAATAAGCTTATCCTCATAAACTCCTATGTAGGTATGAAATTTACTATTATCATTATTTTCTTTAAGCCATTGACAATCTTTTTGATTAAAGCTGAATGCCGCGGTTGGGGATATTAAAGATTTGATTTCATTATAATTAGCTCTGGTCTTTTCCCATTTTCTGATGGCTAGAATACATTTTTCTCTTGAAAGCATGGTTTTTATGTTTAGGTATTTAGTTATTTAAATAAATCAAGTAATTATTTACATCCATTAAATTTTCTTCTAACGATCTTCAGAACTTCGAAAGAGCTTTACTTCTCATTCCAAATCCTTGAGCGTTATTAAAAAAACAATAGCTTAATTAATCTCAAACTACTCAAAACCCTACTCATAACTTTTGAAAAAAATATCTCAAAAAATTAAGGTTACTATCTATTTTACTTAGTCAAGCATAGAACAATAACACAAAAAGGTTCCTTATTCCAAAAATGATATAACGAATACATGATTATATCAGATCTAATGTTCTTATGAACCAGAACCAGTTCCAAATCTATCGAAAAAAAAGATTGAATATTTACAGGTTTTGGTTGTTGAAGAAATTAATGATTAAATATAAGTTGAAAATTATAAAACACATCTTCAAAAAACAATAATTAATCGAAAAGTAAGGGGATTTTTAGATTTGATGAAGGGAGTTTTGGTGTGGAAGGGACTTTTAATGGTTTTTAAAGGGGGGGCTCGCTTTGTAGATTGGCTTTTGAGCTTTTTTGAATCTTTAATGCTGTATGTCTGAATTTTGTAGTTTATACTTTTCCTTTTTGCTTTCCCGATGATCGCAGGACAGGGATCAAAAAGAAATCAGCCAAGCTGACCAGCCGCTGGCTTGTCTGCACAAGCAGGCCCGTTAAACTTTCCTCCTCCCCAATTTTCCCAGTTCCTCTGAAAAGGGGAGTGTTGGTTCTTTTCTAGCTGTATATTAAAATGCCTGTTATCTCTATTACTGTTTGTTTACTTACATTTCATAAACTTAAGAACCCGCAGTCATTTTACCAGGCTTTGTCCTGTTCACATTATTCCCTTTTGAAAATGCATTTCGGATTCTATTGTAATCCAGGAAATAACTCAACCTTACTGAAAGACTATTTAACTGCGGTTGATTAAATAAGTAATCAAAATTCTCATCAAAAGATTGACCGCCTCGTTGTAAGTAGCTATCCAATGCATTTCTATATAGAATCGTGATCTGACTGCCTGGTGCAAACCACCATGCAAAATTCAAATCGAGGTTCCAGGTATTAAAAGTAACATCATAAATATTTTCTCTTTCTGGTTCTTCCGTTAGTTCACCATTTTGCTCTAAACTGTAGAGTTTTGAATAGGAAGCTCCGGAATAATAATGCCTGAAAATAAGGTTTAGGGAAATCTTATCATTGAAGATGTAATTCCCCCCAATTGAGTTTTCAACTGTTATCCTATCTCGCTGACCAAAAATGATATCTTCTCCATCATTATCTACGAAGCCTTGTTCCTTATAGGAAGGATTATATAACAGACCGTATCTCAAATTAAATTTATCTGAAAATCTATAGCGCGGATTTAAACTCAGAAATATATTACTCCTACCCTCTTCAAAATATTTATACCAATCGATAAATCCTTCAAAAGCCAATTTCTTCCTGAAATCGGTATTCATCCAAATCCACTGATCATGATAGCCTGGAAATTTCACATGCCTTCCGTTCACTCTTGGCTCATAAATATCATTGGTTCCGAAAGGGGTCACTTCTAATCCGCCACCATAACTAAAAAAGTCTTTAGTGGTAAAGCTTGAATTAAAATTAAAAGTGAAGTTGCTAAATAAATCAGGGTCGAGTCTTCTGAAATAGTTAAGGTTAAAATTCAGAAACATATTGTTCAGGTTTCCTCTGGGTTGCAAATAGCGGAAGCCATAATACCCTAAATACCTAACATAATTGGTGTTAGTAGAAAAGCCTAAGTCATTAATATTGTAATCTAGAGTTCTCAAATCCAGTCTTCCTTCTAATCTGTGTTCTCCACTTATTTTGGAAACCCCAGCTTGAATTTCGGTTCCAAAAACAGTTTCCTCTTCCAAAAACCTCCAACTTCCCTCAGTACTCACACTGTAATTCCAGGTATTGGCTTTATTGGTATGACTAACATATAATCCTGTTGCGTTGGCATCTCTATAATTTCCAAGCCTACTTACATTGGTATTAACAAAGGAAAAAGAGCTATTATCTCCAAACCTTTGATCTAAGACGGTCACATTATAATTCGTATAAGGTTCCACCATTTCAGTTCTAATCTCCCCAGTCTCTTCATTTCTTATTTGTGCAAAGGCCTCATTGGTAACGGCATTGAAAAACCCAATTCCTAATCCATTTTCTGTTCTCCCCGACACCTTTGTAGCATTAATTAATTCTACAGCATTGGGTTGAAAGGCCACTTCCTCTCCTTCATTTACCGTAGGGCTAGTAGAAGGTCTGCCTCCAATCCGTCTGGAATAAAACATATCACCTTTGGAAAATAGCTCCGTACCTTCGTTGAAAAATGGCCGTTGCTCGTCAAATTGGACTTCAAATGCCGATAAATTCAACACATTATTATCGAATCGCGCTTGTCCAAAATCAGGAATCAATACCATATCCAATGTAAAGGCATCAGAAATTCCATATTTCAAATCCAATCCACCGTTAAAATTGAAATCGGTATTACCATCATAATTATTGGCGTAAGCAGAAATATAGGGCTGAAAAGATAATCTGGTCGGGGTTTTAATATTCTCGATTCCGTTGATTTCACCATCATATAAAGAATAGGCTCCTTTTTTATTATCTACATGATTCCAGCTATATCGAGTCCTTGTCCTAAAAACTTCTCTTTCCATATTGAGTCCCCATTCTTGTACTTGCTTTTTAGGGAATCGTAAAATAAAATAAGGAATAAAAACTTCTGCTACCCAGCCATCATCATTGATTTTTACTTCGCTGTACCAAACGGCATCCCATGAATTATCCTCTCTTCCATTGGTCATTTTGGCATCATACTGCACACCTGCAGCAGTTATAATAAACTGCATGCTTTGTTGGCGATCGTTATAACCATTTAATAAAATGAAAAAGAAATCATCCGCAGCAATATTATCTCTTTCTGTTAGCTCTTTTGATATTTTATCAGCTTCTGGGTCTTTCATATTAGCCGCAAAATAAACACCTAAATCATCATAGATAATCTTTACTTCAGTGGATAAGCTTTCCGGAATGGGTCTTCCATTATTAGGATTTCTTTCAACAAAATCTTTAGCTATTGGCGCCTTTTGCCATGCTAAATCGTCAAGTACTCCATCAATTTTGGGGGCTTCCGTGATCCTAGGGATGTCTATGGTTTTCCGAAAAATACTATCATTTTCTTGCGAAAAGCTAATGAAACTTAGAAAAAGTAATCCAATACAAAAAAAATACTTCAACATGCTTAAAAGTTTAACCCTAATATTAAATACCTGATGATTAAAAGCTATCTACATAAAAACAGCATAAATAGAAGTATTGGGGATAATTCTAATTAAGGTGAAAAAGTAGATTTACTTTATTGATGTTCTTCAACATTCAATAGTTGCATTCCTGCAGTTTTAATTTTACTATGCCAAAAACTAAACCAACTCACTAAATATTGTTTTAAACTCAATAGAGGCACTTTAGAAATAAAAAAAATGTTCATTTCTGGACAAAGATGAACGGATATGGACAAATAAGCCACTTTATCTCTTAATTATGAGAAAGTAGAAAGATTAAATAATTTTCAGCATGCCATGTATATCTTCTTATATTAAAAATTTATAAATTGGGACACACAAAACCTACTGACCATGAAATCATTATCAATTTTCAGCATTTTAATTTTATGTTTTTTCCTGATTAGTTGTAATAATCAACAGACAAAAGAAGAAGAAAAGGAAAAAGTCACTCAATACTCCATAGAGGAGTTTTACAATAACGTAAATTATTCTGGCGGCTATTTTTCGCATGACGAATCAAAACTTTTAGTCTCTAGTAATGCTAGTGGAATTTATAATCTTTATGCCTTGCATACTGATGGTTCTGATGTAGATACACTTTCCAATAATACTGAAGAATCATGGTTTGCCAATTCCTATTTTCCTAATGACGACCGTATTCTCTTTTCAGCAGATAAAGGCGGGAATGAAATCAGTCATATTTATTTATTGGATGAAGATGAAAATGTTACAGACCTTACCCCTGGAGAAGAGGAAAAAGCTTCTTTTATAGGCTGGAGCAAAGATTTAAAAAGTTTCAACTATACCTCCAATAAACGTGATCCTAAGTTTTTTGACATCTATGAAATGGATATTGAAAATTTTGAAAGTAAGCTGATTTTTGAAAATAATACTGGAGGGAATCCTTCAGGGATATCTGATGATAAAAGATATGTGGCTATTAGCAAGCCTATCACTACTTCTATAAATAAATTAATCGTTGTTGAAGTAGAATCTGGAGAGCAAACCAAAATTTCACCTGAAAACCCAACGGCAAGCTATGGTGCTCAGGAATTTAGCTCTGATAGCAAATTTTTATTTTACACTACAAACGATGGAAGTGAGTTCACTTATTTAAGTAGATATAATCTAGAAGATGGAAGTTCAGAAAAAGTTTATGAAACGGATTGGGATATATGGTATGCCAACTTCTCTTGGGATGATACATACAGGGTGATGGGCATAAATGAGGATGCTAAAACTTCCGTGAAAATTGCTAATACTAAAGATAATGAAGAAGTGGATATGCCAAATATTGAAGGTGGAAATATTAATGGAGTTGGCATATCGAGAAGTGAAAACAAAATGAGGTTATCAGTTGGCAGCTCCAAATCCCCAACCAATATTTATGTCTATGATTTTGAAAGTGACGAACTCAAAAAACTCACGGAATCCTTAAATCCGAATATGGATAAGGAAGATTTGGTTGAAGGTGAAGTGGTTCGTTACCCTTCATTTGATGATTTAGATATCCCTTCAATTTTGTATAAACCACATCAAGCATCAGCGGATAATAAAGTTCCTGTTTTAGTTTGGGTACATGGTGGCCCTGGGGGTCAAACTCGTTTAAATTATTCTCCATTAATCCAATATTTGGTCAATCATGGTTACGCCATTATTGGTGTAAATAATAGAGGTAGCAGTGGATATGGTAAAACATTCAACAGATTGGATGATCAGAAACATGGAGAAGATGATCTAATGGATTGTGTGTATGCAAAAGATTACCTAGCCACATTAGATTGGGCAGACACATCCAGAGTCGGGATAATTGGTGGTTCTTATGGAGGTTATATGGTAATGGCAGCACTTGCTTTTCAACCGGATGCTTTTGATGTGGGAGTCAATATTTTTGGGGTAACCAATTGGATTAGAACACTGAAATCAATTCCAAGCTGGTGGGAAGCTCAAAAGACTGCACTTTATGAAGAGTTAGGTAATCCCAATACTGAGGATTCCGTAAGACTTTATGAAATATCCCCTTTATTTCATGCTGATAAAATCACCAAGCCTGTGATGGTATTGCAGGGAAGTAATGATCCAAGGGTACTCCAAGTGGAATCCGATGAAATGGTGCAAAATGTGAAAGACAATGGAGTTCCTGTAGAATATGTATTATTTGAAGATGAAGGGCATGGCTTCCGCAAAAAGGAAAATGAAATTGAGGGTTATGGGAAGATAAAAGTGTTTTTGGATGAGTATCTGAAATAATAAAACTCTATTTTTTTAAGCAATACAAATAGTCTTCTTAGCCAGAATGATCTCTAGCTAAGAAGACTATTTTGATTTTAATCCGTAATTTTCTTAATACTCTTACCAATTTGGTCTCCTACCTCATCTAGTTCTTTACCAATTTTATCGGCTTCTTTTTCAATTTCCCTAGCTTTTTTATTGAGTTCTTCCTCTATGCCTTTTGCCTCATCATTTAATTGTTTATCCAGTCGCTTGAACTCAATCCTTAATTTAGCCATCCATTTCTTAAAATCATTGGAAGCTTTTCCTGTTTCAATGGCATTTTCACCTTTTTGGTAAGACGCTTTTAGCCCTTTAGAAATCTCCTTAGACATATCCTCTACACTAAATTTCACACTACCTTTCTCCACTTCAACTTCCATATCCTCATTATCAGATTTTACACTGAATTCGGTGCCCAAAACTTCCACTTCACCTAATTTACCTGTTACGGTAAAAGATTTGTCGGAAGGTTCAACTGAAAAATAGCATTCCCCGGAAAGAGCAACTCTACGTTGATCAAAGGCTTCTATAAATTCCAATTCTGAATAATGGTTTAGAAATACAATACTGCCATCGGGCAATTCCACCACTTCATAATTATCCTGAGTGGTGATTTTTTCTTTTGCACAAGAAGTTATTAAAACTGATAATATAAGTAAACTGAATAGGTATTTAAATTTCATGATCTTTTGATTTCGTTAAGAATAGTAAAGTTAATAGAAAAGAAATTAATTGATAAATAAACATATTGATCGCTAGCAATATTACTCTACCCTTAATCTTAATTCAATCCTTTTTAATTATGATTTGATCTTGACTACTCAACATGCCTAATTACCTTCAATGCTGTTAAATTAACCTATATTAAACATTTAGCTTTTTAACAAGCATTTCTACCACAATAGAAAGGACAACCTAAAACTGTTCTCTTTTAACCACAAAGATTCTGTGTTACTCAGTGGTTAAAGTAATAGTAGCCTTTGGCTACCTTTTGTTTTCTTTTGAATCTATTGTGGTGAAAGTATAGAAGCTATTTATTCATATTTCCTTTTCAAAACCAAAGCCGTTCTGTTCACACAATAAATCTTAATAAAATCTCCACCTTCCTTTTTAAAGCTTTCATGAATAGTGGATTGATCAATCCTTTCATATCCTCCAAATTTTGTATCATCACTGTTTAAGAGATAGAGATACTTTCCTGCTTTTGGTACCCAGAATTCATAATCAGGCACAGAATTATTTGGATGAAAATTAAAGACAAAAATCAAATTCGATCTTTCAAAAATCAATACTTTATTAGTTTCATCTACATTAAGCAAATTTGCTGGAGCTGCTTGCAGTACATTTTCTGATTTCAAGAGCTCTAGCATTGCCTTTTCAAAATCATTCAGATAATGATATTTTAATTCCTTATTATCAACCAGAGACCATTGTCTTCGGGCATATTTATAACTCCAATTATTGCCTTCCCTAGGGAAGTCCATCCATTCTGGGTGACCAAACTCATTGCCTATAAAATTCAAATAGGCTTCACCACCAGCAGAAGCCGTCACCAAGCGAATCATTTTGTGTAAAGCTATGCCTCTGTCGATAATCAAATTATCATCTCCTTTTGCCATGTGCCAATACATTTCCTTATCCATCAACCAGAAAGCCAAGGTTTTATCCCCTACCATTGCCTGATCGTGAGATTCAGCATAAGCCACGGTTTTTTCCCCGTATCTTCTATTGCCCAGCACATTCCAGATTTCTTGCATGCTCCAATCTTCATCTTGCTTATGCTTAAGCCATTTTATCCAATTATCAGGAATCCCCATTCCCAAACGATAATCAAAGCCTAAACCACCTTCTTCAATGGCTTGGCAAGTGCCTGGCATTCCACTCATATCTTCTGCTATGGTAATGGCATTGGGTTTAATTTCATGAATTAAGGTATTGGCCAACTGTAAATAGCGCACTGCATCCCAATCCACTCCATCCTTGAAATATTTATCATAATGATCGAAACTCACTCCTTCCCCATGATGATGATAAAGCATGGAAGTTACTCCATCAAAGCGAAATCCATCAAAATGAAATTCTTCCAACCAGTAATGTAAATTCGACAAGAGAAAACGAGATACTTCCTCTTTTCCATAATTAAATAATTTGGAATCCCAGCCAGTGTGATAGCCTCTAGCTCCGTGATGAAAGTATTGGTTGCCACTACCGTCAAAATCATTTAAGCCTTCAGAAAAATTCTTGACTGCATGGGAATGTACCACATCCATAATGACCGCAATTCCCATTTTATGAGCAGCATTAACTAAGGATTTCAATTCATCAGGAGTGCCGAAACGAGAAGAAGGCGCATAAAAATTAGCTACATGATAACCAAAAGAACCATAATAAGGGTGTTCGGCTACTGCCATTAGTTGAATACAATTATAACCTAAAGCCTTGATTCTTGGTAAAATATTCTCTTCGAATTCCTTGAAAGTGCCTACTCCTTCTTTTTCCTGAGCCATGCCCGGATGGCATTCATAAATCACAGGATTTTTAATATCATTTAATTTAAAATTATCATCCTTCCACTTGAATTCTTTTTCAGGAGCCCAAACTCTTCCCGTGAAATCATAATCCTGCTCATTTTGAGTGGCATATTTTATATAAGCTGGAATTCTATCATGTTTACCATTGGATGAAGTGACCCTTACTTTAACTGGGGATAGATGATTCAAGCCACCCTCTTCATTATTTTCAACTTCCCAAATCCCATTTTCACTTTTAGTCATAGGATGAGCACTTTCATCCCAATTATTAAAATCCCCTACTAAGGATAATGCTTGCGCATCGGGAGCCCATTCTTTATAAATAAAACCTGATTTATTCTTTTGAAAACCAAGCTCCTGATGTCGAGACCCATAATTAACTAAACTTCCATATTCACTTTCAATCCGTTCTAATTCAGATTTAAAATAATCAAATCGGCTTTGGATATCAGGTTCATAAGGGGCTAACCACGGATCATCTTTAATAATTTGTAACATTTTTATACTTTTAGGCTTTTCTAAAAATAAGAAAAGATTAACGAATCTTACAGTGATTGAAAATATAAGTTATAAGCTTATAAATTTATTGATAAGATTGTAGCTTTGCGATTTCCTGAAAATTTAATTAAAAAAGAAATGAGAGTAATCACAAATATGCTGGCTCCCAAAGAATATGAGAGCAAAAATGAGTCGGGCAATATCTTAAATATTGATATGTATGATGCTAAAAGTAAGGACTATTTCTCTCCTATGGAAAGTCTTTTGGCAGCATTAGCTTCTTGCGCATCAGTTGATTTGGTGGAAATGATTAAGAAAAGAAGGAAAAATCTAATGGACCTTCAAGTTGAAACTACGGGGAAAAGAAGAGAAGAACATCCAAGAGCATATGAAAGCATCCACATGATATTTACAGCCACCTCAGACAATCTAAAAGAAGATGAATTTATGAAATTGGTTGAATTGGCTGCCGGTAAATATTGCTCTGTATCTGGTACTTTAAATGTTAAGGCAACATATGAAGTTGTGATAAAAGAAATATAAAACAAAAGGCTTTCTGATCAGAAAGCCTTTTGTTTATCAGGTCACTAAACCTGTTTTATAATCTATCTTCTGATATTCTTCTTTACTTAGCTTCAAATCTCTTCGTGCATTTTGAATTTCTGGTCTGAAAAACGAACTATAAAGTAATAGGCCAGTAAATAATCCCATCAAACCATTATGATAAGTCATGGCGAAAACCGTCACTGTTATAATTTGATATATGGCCAAACCTATATATTTAACTAAAGTAGCACTTTTATATTTTCTCATTTTCGAAGTTAATTCTTCATCTTGCGCTGCCAATTTATATTGCCTATTTGCTAAAAGATGAAGGAAAACAATTTCAATAATAGCTAAAATTACAGTTACCCCTACTACAGTATCTTCTATATCTGCAGGTATACCAAGCAATTTTGCATTGCCATTTTCAGCTCTTAAAAACACCACTGCAAAAAGAAACAATGGGGCTGCCAATAAACCATAATAGGTCATTTGCAATGACTGAAAATACGACTCCCAATACTTAAAATCTGGTTTTTGACTCATAAAATAACTTAGATTATTCTTCAGAAGCTGAATCCAATAATTTTACTGCTGATAATCCTAAGTGATCAACAAGTATTTTCTTGTATTCAGTAGTATTTTTATAACCTCCATTTGCATTAAAGAATTCTTCAATAATGGGCTGCCAATCACTTGATTGTGGCATAACAAAAGCAAACTCTTCAGACCCTTCATCTCCTACTTTATGTCTTTTCAAAGGTTTCCTTTCTTTTACAGCTGATAAGTAAAAGGCTAAATCTAAATAAGATAAAGACTTTTTGTCTGACAAAATCTTATCCAACACATCAGGACTTGAATTTACATAACTGATATCCAAATCTGAGTAATAATCAGATTTCAATTTATTGATACGTTTTTCATTTAAAGTACCTTTTGCTGTATAGGCAGTAAAACCATTAAATTTTTGACCTATCTCGCTCATTGATTCCAATGTTGGCACACTGCTATGTGTAACTAAAATAGCAAAGTTGGTAATAAAAGAAGGGCTAAATAAAATTTCATTTTTCCTGGCTTCTGTCACAGTTATGTTTCCTAAACCGAACACTCCATTTTTACCGTTTTTAACACCATTATACATCGCACTAAAACTATTTCCATTACCTAAGAACCTAGCATTTAAATTTATGCCATGATTTTGACGTACATATTGTAAGAAATCATTCATGATATCAACACAAACTCCTGTCAATTTTCCACTCTGATCCTTATAAACAAATCCTGGAGTTTCCACATAAGTGAAAGTAACAGTCCCATTGCCAGCTGCTTTAGCTTTTTCATAGTTATCACCCGAAAGGTTTTGCGAGAATAAACTAAAGCTTATAGTAGATAAGCTTAGTAGTAATATTAGTTTTGAAAGCTTCATAATTAATAAAATTTAAGTGGAATATAGAATTGGATCACTTTGTAAATAAAAACATTACTCACTAGGATTCAAATTTTCTTGAGGTAAAGCGTAATCGGGCGCCAAGGATAATGCACTATTAAAATATTTTTTTGCAGATTCCTCATCTCCTTTCCCTCTGGCTATTAAACCTTGAAGGTTTTTGATAACCGCTTTAAAAGGAACCTCAATTTCATTACCTTCTTGATCTGCAGCGTAAACCTGACTACCATCTACAATTCTTTTGCCCAAAAGCAATTCAGTATTAATCATTGCATCATCATATTTTTTTAAGGCATATTGCTTTTGAATTACTTCGTAAAGCACGTAGCCATCATCCGAAATATTATAAAGCTTTTGATACATTTTTAACGCCTGATCCAAAGCTCCTAATTGATCAAAACTTTTTGCTCCTATCTGCAACATCAATTGATTATTAGGATTTTGTTTCAAAGCATCTCTCGAAACTAAAGCTGCAGAAGCATATTGATTAAATTCGAAATAGATATAAGCTAATGAATCAAGATAAGATATATTATTAGGTTCTAATGCCATCAGATCATAAATAGCATTTTTGGCTACTTGAAAATCATTGTATCTAATCGAGCTGTTGTATTTTAACCTAACTCTTTCAATATCTTCTTCATTTTGTGCCAACGAATTAAAGTTGAATACTACGAATGCTAATACTAATGTTAAAAGTAATTTTTGAGTAAATTTTCCCATTTTCATGATTTAATTTAGTTGATGACTTACCAATATTATGCCAAGATATAAATTGGCGCAATTTCTATTCTGATTTTAAATTAAGTTTCTTTCCGATTTTAAGCATAAATTCAAAAGCTTCCTCTCTATTATTTTGAATTTCCCCATCCAATATCGCTTCCTTTATTTCACTTTTTATGATTCCGATTTCTTTGCAAGGAGAAAGATTAAAAGCTTTCATGATGTCTTCACCACTCACTGGTGGTTGAAAATTTCTGACTTGATCATTTTCCTCCACCTCTTTCATTTTCTGCTCCACCTTATCAAAATTAGCTTGAAACTGCTTTACCTTATTCATGTTTTTTGAGGTAACATCAGCACGGCAGAGTGTCATTAAATCTTCAATGTCATCACCAGCTTCAAATAACAATCGTCTAACTGCATTATCGGTAATATTATCTCTAACTAATGGAATTGGCCTTAAATGAAGAAGTACTAACTTTTGAACATACTTCATTTTTTCATTTAGAGGCAGTTTCATCCTTTTGAAAATTTTAGGAACCATACGCGCTCCTTTATCTTCATGGCCGTGGAATGTCCACCCCTGCTTAGGATTAAAGCGTTTGGTAGCTGGCTTGGCAATATCATGTAAAATTGCTGCCCATCTCAACCACAAATCGCCCCCATATTCAGCAGTATTATCCAATACTTGCAAGGTATGATAAAAATTATCTTTATGCTTGAATCCGTTCTTCTCTTCTACTCCCTGCAATTCCATCATTTCTGGGAAGAATTTATCCAATAATTGAGCATGATAGAGCAACTTAAAGCCATAAGAAGGTTTCTCAGTCATGATGATTTTATTCAGTTCATCCGTGATGCGCTCTGCAGAAATAATCTTTAATCGTTCAGCATTTTTTATGATACTATCAAAAGTATTTGGAGCTATATCAAAATTTAATTGGGCAGCAAAACGAATAGCTCGCATCATCCTTAAAGGATCATCGGAAAAAGTAATATCTGGCTCCAGAGGGGTTTTTATTAGTTTTTTCTTTAAATCTTTTACTCCTCCAAAAGGATCAATTAAGGCTCCATAGTTTTCTTCATTTAAACTTATTGCTAAAGCATTAATGGTAAAATCCCTCCTATTTTGATCATCTTCTAAAGTTCCTTCTTCCACTATTGGCTTGCGACTGTCTCTCTGATAAGACTCTTTTCTTGCTCCTACAAACTCCAGTTCCCAATCACCATGATGAATACTAGCAGTACCAAAATTTTTAAAAACTTGAAACTTCTTTTTTGATCCAATATTGGCGGCTACTTCCTTGGCCAATTCAATTCCACTGCCAACGCATACAAAATCAATATCTTTTGAAGGTCGTTTTAAAATCAAATCACGTACATATCCACCTACCACATAGGCTTCTATCCCAAGCGAATGGGCGCTTTTTTTTACTAATTCAAAAACAGGATGTTGTGCAAGAAGTGCCGAGAAATTCATTATTACTACTTAGGATATTGTTTTACCAAGTATTGATATCTTAACTGTATGAAAATGCTTCATATTAAGCAATTGTAAAATTAGTATAATTTGATGATAAGAGGATGAAAATTACAAGTATTTTAACCATGGATTATGCTTTTTTATAGATTTCAATAATTGCTTTTTAGAAGAGATTGAATTAATTAGAGCCTATTAGGCAATTACACGAGAATCATTTGAATCTACTTGAAAATCAGAATCAAATGACCATCCTTTGTGTAATTTAATTTTAGATTTCATATAATAACCTGAGTTTTTATGTTGAAAATTGGCGATTAAACCTAAACAATCCTAAGCGTCATCCTCTATTTGTGGTTACAAAAAAAGCAGCCTCCTAAGAAGCTGCCTTGTACACCTGTTTATTATGACTAAGAAGGATTTATGAATAATTAATCTACGTTATCGTGCAAGAATTTATTATTGCCCAATATCTGATTATCATCATTCAAATTGAATCTTGATACATTTTGCTCTGAAGAATGAGGTACATCTCTTAATTTCACTTGCTTTCGCTTATAAGCCGGTACTTCCATTTGCTTATAGGCTTCAGGAGTGTTGGTATGTCCACCATTTAAGTTCTTCAACTTTTCAATTCTCTCAATAGAACGCTTTTTCAACATTTCCTGACGTTCTGCCTCTTTTTTATTTATATCATCCTGACTTTCGGATTTATCCACTATATCATATTCATTGGACAAGCTTTGGGTAAAGTCATCTGCATAATCACTTTCCTCTTCAGCATAATCTGGCTCTTCTTGCTTTTTTGAAGGAAAACCAAAAGAATACCCTCTTTCTTCATCAGACTGTGGACGAGATTCTTGCGTATTTCTCTTCTCAAAAGTAAATGGACTAGGCTCATTTTTTGGTTCTTGCTTAGGCCTTTCTTCCTCTTTCTCATTACCAAATAAGGTAATTTGTTTATTGGAATCTAAATCATAAACCTTTCTGGCTTCTTGATGCGGAATAGCATTTTCCTTATAACCACCTTGATCAAAACCTGTTGCAATCACCGTTACAGACAATCCTTCTCCTAAAGATTGATCCATTCCATGTCCAAAAATCACTTCAGCTTCATCACCGGCTCTCTCTTGAATATAGTCGGTGATTTCAGTCAATTCATCCATTTGCAATTCGGCTTTTTCACCTGAAATGATGGATAACAATATTTTTTGAGCTCCTAAAATATCAGTATTGTTCAATAATGGAGAAGATAAAGCTTCTTCTGCTGCTCTTAATGCCCTGCCATCTCCTTCGGTTTTGGCAGAACCCATTACTGCAGCACCGGCATTTTTCATTACCGTTTTAACATCTTCAAAATCCACGTTTACCTGACCGGGAACCGTTATGATTTCCGCTATACCTTTGGCACCGGTTGTCAATACATTATCCGCTTTCGCAAATGCATTTCCAATGGTCAGATTACCATGAACCTCCCTCAATTTATCATTGAGAATTACCAAAACAGTATCACAATTCTCCTTTAACTGACGAATTCCTTCTTCTGCTTGTCTTACCTTCTTCTTTCCTTCAAAACTAAAAGGCGAAGTGACAATCCCCACAGTCAGGATATCCATTTCCTTGGCAATACGCGCAATGACAGGTGCTGCACCAGTACCAGTGCCTCCTCCCATTCCTGCCGTAACGAAAACCATTTTAGTATCATTACCTAACAAATCACGGATTTCCTCCTTGCTTTCAAGTGCGGCATCTTTTCCTTTTTCAGGATTAGCACCAGCACCTAATCCACTTGTTAGATTAGTTCCTATTTGCAGCTTATTAGGCACAGGACTTGATTTTAAGGCTTGGGAATCTGTATTGCAGACCACAAACTCAACATCTCTGATGCCTTGGTTAAACATGTGATTAACAGCATTACTGCCACCCCCACCAACACCTATCACCTTGATGATAGATTTATGGTGTTTTGGAATTTCGAATTTATAAGCTCCTTCTGTCATAATATTCGTGTTTTATATTCTTTCGATATCAATAATCATCTTTTTCATCAAAATCATCTATCAAAAAACTCTTAGTTTTATTGATAATCTTTGAAAAGAAGTCTCCTTCTCTTTTCGCACCTTTCTGCTTGTGATTGATAAACATATTCTGATTATTCAACTTTGCTTCAAGGTATCTGTTTTCTCGCTCATCAATTGAACGATAACCTGCCAATACTAATCCTACAGATGTGGCATACATCGGGCTTTTCACAGCCTCTATTTTTGTTCTTCCTAAATGTTCGTTTGGATAACCAATTCTGGCATCCATTCCGGTTAAATATTCTACTAGTTGTCTGGCGCTGTGCATCTGCGAACCACCACCGGTGATCACAATTCCACCAGCCAAACGACCTTCATAACCGGATGCTAATATTTCTGCATGCACCAAGTCAATGATTTCTTCCATTCTTGCTTCTACTATATGCGCCAAATTTTTAATGGAAATTTCTTTTGGTGCTCTATTTCTTAATCCAGGAATCGAAACGATTTCATTTTCACTTGCTTCAGTTGAAATCGCCCTACCGAATTTGGTTTTCAATAATTCAGCTTGCTGTTGCATGACCATACAGCCCTCTTTTATATCAGAGGTAATGATATTACCGCCAAATGGAATTACACCAGTATGACGGATGATATTTTCATGGAAAATGGCAATATCTGTTGTGCCACCCCCTATATCTACTAGGCAAACTCCAGCCTCTTTTTCATCATCAGATAAAACTGCTAAGCTAGAAGCCAATGGTTCCAATATCATATTTTCAATATCCAAGCCTGCTCTTTTCACGCATTTCTGAATATTGTTAATGGAATTAATATCAGCAGTGATTACATGAAAATCAGCTTCCAATCTGATCCCCGTCATGCCTACAGGATCTTTGATTCCATCATCATAATCTACAGTATAAACTTGTGGCATTACATGGATGATCTGATTTCCAGCAGGAATTACCATGCGGTGCATATCATTGGTCAAACGATTAACATCCTCAACTGTAATTTCTTCTTCCCTATCCTCACGAGTTATGCTTCCTCTTTGGATAGAACTTCGGATATGATGACCGGCTATACCCACATTCACCACTTTTATGTCGATACCGGAATTATCTTCGGCTTCTTCTACCGCCTTTTTGATTGCCAAAATGGTTTTTTCAATATTAATGACTTTGCCTTTAACTACACCATCAGATACGGCTTTGCCCATACCCAAAACATCTAGTTTGCCATAATCATTTTTATGACCCACAATCACAACAATTTTGGTGGTTCCTATGTCTAATCCGACTACTATTTTATCATTTTGCATGTCCATGTATCAACTAATGTTATTCTATTCACAAATGATTTGTTCTTTAAACTGTAAATTTACACGATCGTATCGATTCCACCCTCTGTCTGGCAGTATCTTATCGTAAAAAATTTTAAGTTTCGATAATTTATCAGAATAATTATACACTGTCCCAAATTCGATCAACTGTTTGGTAACCTGAGGGTAAATATTAATTATTCCTCTATCATCTACTTCCAATTGCGCAAACTGCGCACTCCAAAATTTATCTTGCTCTATAAATTTTATAAAATGAAATAAATCTTTTCCGGCATCATCTGCCAGCATATCTTTCTCCAAATAAGAATTAAAAAAATCACCGGATAATACCATTACCCGAGCCGTAAATCTATCCGAGACTGGTAATATTTTACCTTGATCACTGATATAATGATCAGCTCCATTTGGATTGAAAATTCTGGCAATTGGTCTAGCTTGCACAGCATCCACCATCATATTTCCAGCTAAATCTCTATATACTTCTGCCGTTTGGATAAACTTATGAGCATTCACTCTGTCTTCCAAATCTTTTAATTTGAAATTTTCATATGGCAAATTCATTACCATTTCATTGCCATTGCTGGTCAATAAACTATTAATATCAGCTTCATTAATAAAGAAATTACCTTGCTGATTTTTAATGTTGATGATAATCTTTTTACACAGTACTTCATCCTGTTTTTTGCTTACAAAGCCAATGCTTACCACAAATATCAAAGCGGGTAAAACTATTTTTAGGACGATATTTAAACTCTTTTTAAGCTGCATGCTTCTTGTTAAACATATTTTTTAATGGTTCAACTAATTTATCTATATCTCCAGCTCCCATTGTAATGAAAACCTCTAAATCTTGATTACTTAAATAATCTATTATCGTCTCCTTTTCAACTTTGTATTTCTCATCTACCTGAATTGATTCCAATAAAATGTCACTGCTTACTCCTTCAATTGGTAATTCTCTAGCAGGATAAATATCCAATAACATTACTTCATCCGCCAAGCTTAAGCTTTGAGAAAATTCAACTGCAAAATCCTGAGTTCGAGAATACAAATGCGGTTGAAATAAAACACTTACTTTTTTTCCAGGATATAATGCTCTAACTGAAGTCAACATCGCTTGTATTTCGCTTGGATGATGTGCATAATCATCAATAAATACAAAATCATCTCTTTGTATTATGTATTCGAATCTGCGTTTTACTCCACTGTAGGTTTTTATTCCTTCTAAAATCTCTTTATCGTTCAACCCTAATTGATGTGCCACTGCAATTGATGCAACCGCATTTTCCACATTATGGAAACCCGGTACTGACAATTGGAAGCCCTTTATAATTTTATCATTCAAAGCTACATCAAACACAAATTTCGCATCTTTCACCTTTACATTTAATGCGCGTATATCTCCAGCATTTAATCCATAGGAAAAGGGCTCAGCCTTTATCTTTTTAGAAGCAATTTCTTCCCATAACCCATCTTTAATATAAGCCTGACCTTTAGGGTTTACATTCTCAAGAAAAAGAGAAAATGATTTTTTCAATTCTTCTAATTTGCCATAAATATCCAAATGATCTGCATCCGTTGAAGTGACCACTGCAATATTAGGTTTAAGTGTTAAAAATGAACGATCAAATTCATCTGCTTCTACCACTATGATTGCCTTTTTATAGTCACCTTGATTCATGACCATATTTGTGTCATAATTAGTAGTGATTCCACCTAAAAATCCTGCAATATCTTTCTTTCCGCTTTTCAGCAAATGTGCTATCATGGAACTAGTAGTGGTTTTACCATGAGTTCCAGCAACTGCCACAGTAAACATACCTTCTGTCAGCTTGCCTAAAACCTCAGACCTTTTATAAAGACTAATTCCTTTTTGTTTTAAGTAATTAAAGCCTTTATGGTCTTTTGGAATTGCAGGAGTATATACAATCAATACTTCTTTACTATTCTTAAATACAAAATCAGGCATTTTTTCAATTTCATCCTCAAAATGAATTGAAATGCCTTCACTTTCTAATTGGGTGGTTAATTTGGTTGATGTTTTATCATAGCCATAAACTTGCACCCCATTATGGTGGAACCAACGAGCCAAAGCACTCATGCCAATGCCTCCGATTCCAATGAAATATGCGCTATGTATATTTTTTATCTTCATTCAATCATTTTAAATATAATCGATACTATATTTTCTGTGGCTTTTGGTTTAGCCATTTTTTTTATGTTTTCAGAAAGCTCCTTTTGCTTTTCAGTATCTTTTAATAATTCAAAAGCCTGAGGCAACAAATCCTTTATCGATTGTGCATCAGTCACCATTAAGGCTGCATTTTCTTTAGTCAATGCTTGAGCATTCTTGGTTTGATGATCCTCTGCTACATTAGGTGAAGGCACAAATATTACAGGCTTACCCACTACTTGCAATTCTGAAACAGATAATGCCCCCGCTCTCGTAATGATAATATCAGCTGCAGCATAGGCTTCATCCATATTCTTAATAAACTCTAGTACTTTCAACTGCTTCTTATCAGCATTTTCAGATCGAGCTAGCATTTCATTATGATAAAGCTTGCCCGTTTGCCAAAGCATCTGAAAATCTTCTTTTGCTAGCAAATCCAAATTCTGCGCAATACTTTCATTTATGGTTCTTGCTCCTAAGCTTCCGCCTAAGACCAAAATTGTCTTTTTACTCTCGTCTAAATCAAAGCTTTTAATTGCCTGTGACCTTTCAGGTAATTCCAATAAGTTTTTCCTAACCGGGTTTCCTGTTAAATTCAATTTTGAGGCTGGAAAGTATTTATCCATCCTCTCATAAGCCACGCAAATTTGCTTAACCTTCTTTTTTAGCCATTTATTAGTTAAACCAGCATAAGAATTCTGTTCTTGCAGCAAACAAGGAATTCCTAAATTAGAAGCGGCTCTTAAAGTGGGTCCGCTAGCATAACCGCCTACACCTATAACTGCATCCGGCTTAAAATTCTTTACTATTTTTTTAGCTTGCTTTAAGCTATTCAACAGCTTAAACGGAAAGCTCAAATTCTTCAATGTCAAACTTCTTTGAATACCCGCTATTGGTAATCCAAAAATCTTATAGCCCGCTTCCGGCACTTTTTGCATTTCCATTTTACCTTCAGCTCCCACAAAAAGAATTTCTGCATTTGGTAGCTGCTTTTTGATTTCATCCGCAATTGCCAAGGCAGGAAAAATGTGACCACCTGTGCCGCCCCCGCTTAAAATAAATCGATATGGTTTTTGCATATCCATTTAGGCTGCTTCTTTTTTAGGTAAATTAGAAAATTGTTTTTTGCTCAAGGCATCGGGCGTTTCCTCAATTTCTCCACGACTAACACTCAAAATAATGCCCATTGCCAATCCAGTAAATAAAAGTGAGGTTCCCCCCATACTTAAAAGCGGAAGTGGTAAACCCGTTATGGGTCCTAAACCAACGGCAACACCCATATTCACCATAGCCTGAATGACTATGGCAAAACTCAGTCCTGCGGAAAGCAATCCTCCATAAGCCCTGCCACTGGCAGCCGCTGCCTTCATGCCTCTATACAGCAAAGTGAGATATAATAAAATCACTATCCCTGCACCTATCATTCCGTATTCTTCCACCACAATAGCAAAAATAAAATCGGAAAAAGCTTCCGGTAGGAAATTCCGTTGACTGCTATTTCCTGGCCCTTTCCCAGTTACTCCTCCAGTAGCCACTGCTATGTAGGACTGCTGTGCTTGAAAAGGAATATTTTCTTTATTTATGAAATTCTCAACACGGCTAATAGCTGTTTCACCCCTTTGCCCCACGACCATGGCAATACTCACTGCAAAAACACCCACAAAAGCCAGCATAGCTAAATATTTAACTGGGATTCTACCGATAAATAAAAGCAACATACAGGTTAGAAATAGTAGAATCGCAGTCGATAAATTGGTCATGGCAATTAACCCACAAATTACGCCACACCACAATAGCATAGGTATCAATGCCTTTTTAAAGTCATGAATATTTTGCTGTCTTTTGGATAACATACCCGCCAGATTGATAATCAAAGCTAATTTTGCCAAATCAGAAGGCTGAAATGACTGATTAATTAATGGTATAGTAATCCATCTTGAAGCACTGTTTAGGTTTACACCAAATTGCCATGCAAAAATCAAAAGAGGAACTGAAAGCCATAAAGCCAAACGTGATAATTTGGAATAATAGCGGTAATCAACTTTGTGTGCTACCCACATAGCAAAGAAACTCAAAAGCACTAAAAAGCTATGACGTAATAAATAGTATTCCGTATTGCCACCATATTTGAAATAAGCAATAGTTCCGGTCGCACTATACACCACTAAAATACTGAGCATACCCAAAGCGAAAACCACCGTCCAAATCACGGGATCTCCTTTTAGGTGCTTGTCAGTCCAAGCTTTTATGTTTTGAATACTTAGCATGACTGCGATATTTTTTTCAATTCTATTTCTCTTTCCAATAATTGGAATGCCAAGCGAAATTGATTCCCTCGGTCTTCATAATTCTTAAATAAATCGAAGCTTGCACAAGCAGGGGAAAGCAATACGACTTCCCTATCTTTCGATAATTTATACCCCATTTTCACAGCTTCATGCATAGATTGTGTTTCTTCGATTATAGGACATCTGCTTTTAAAATGCTCTTTTATCTTCTCATTATCTTTTCCCAAACAAATAATGGCTTTCACATTGGTGCTCACTGCATCTAACTGACTATAATCATTTCCTTTATCCACACCTCCGACTATCCAGATTATAGGTCTAGTAAAAGCATCCAAGGCATAATAAACCGCATCCACATTAGTAGCTTTGGAATCGTTTATAAATTCAATTCCATGAATATTTCCAACCGATTCCAATCGGTGTTGAATGCTTTTAAATTTCGGAAGGCTCTCCGCAATTTTTTCATTCTTAATTTTAGCGAGTTTAGCAGTTAAAATAGAAGCCATGGCATTAGTCTGGTTATGTTTTCCTTTAATTGTCAGTAAGTTTTGAGTAAAAGTATGTCTTTGTTCATTTAAATTGATGATGATACCAGATGGATTAGCATAGGCTCCATTTTGAGGTATATCTTCAGATTTTAATTCTAACAATTGAGAAGAAAATTGATGTTTTGAAAGATTCTCACTGATCAATTTATCTTCTGTATACAATAGCGCATAATCATCTTTATCCTGATTTTTGAATAAGGAGAATTTAGATGCTACATAATTTTCAACTTTATAATCATATCGATCTAAATGATCGGACGTAATATTCAATAAAATGGCAATATCTGGTTTGAAATCAACAAAACCGTCAATTTGGAAACTGCTGCATTCCAACACCCACCAATCATAATCTTGATCAACTAATTGCCCAGCCATACTTTTGCCAATATTCCCACCTAATCCTACAGACAAACCTGCTTCTTTAAGCAAGTGATAAGTCAGCATGGTAGTGGTAGATTTACCGTTCGTTCCCGTTATCGCAATGATTTTTCCTTTGGTAAATCCAAAAGCAAATTCCAGCTCATCAATTACAGAAAGATCTTTGGCTAAAGCTTTTTGAATAATCTCCACTTTAGGGGAAATTCCAGGGCTTTTGATTATTTTATGGGCATTTAAAATTAAATCTTCAGTATGTTTTCCTTCTTCAAAAGGAATTTCTGCTTGATTTAATTTTGCTTTATTAGCTTCTTTAATACTTCCAAAATCAGACACAAAAACATCATAGCCCTTTGCTTTTGCTAGCAAAGCAGCACCGGTTCCGCTTTCTCCTGCTCCCAATATGATGATTCTTTTACTCACTGTTTTTTAAGTATTTTTCTTATTTCTATTATATTTCTATCTATTTCAACTTTATTTCTACCTTATTCAATTCTATATAACTCCGGTCTGACCTTCGGTACTGACCTCTTCAAATTTCTAATTTATCTTAGTTTTAGTGTTGCTACTGAAATAATGGCCAACAAAATGCCTACAATCCAGAAGCGGTTTACAATTTTAGACTCATGAATTCCTTTCTTTTGATAGTGGTGATGCAAGGGAGACATTAAAAATACTCTTTTCCCTTCACCGTATTTCTTTTTAGTGTATTTAAAATAGCTCACCTGAATAATAACCGAGAGATTCTCAATCAAGAAAATCCCGCATAAAACAGGAATCAATAACTCCTTTCTAATCACCAATGCCAAAACAGCTATAATTCCACCTATTGACAAACTTCCTGTATCTCCCATAAAAACCTGAGCTGGATGCGTATTATACCATAAAAAGCCAACACATGCCCCCACAAAGGCCGCACAAAAAATCACAATTTCCCCACTATTGGGGATAAACATAATATTAAGGTATTGAGAGAAAATGGCGTTACCTGATACATAGGCAAAAATTGCTAAAGCTAATCCAATAATTGCGGAAGTTCCGGCCGCCAGCCCATCAATTCCATCGGTTATATTGGCTCCATTACTGACTGCAGTAACTATAAAAATAACAATCAATACATAAATAACGACTGTAGAGCCATCGGGCAGAAATGGTAAAATACTGCTATAATCAAATTCATTATTTTTGAAAAATGGAATGGTAGTCACCATTGATTTTACATCCTCATAAGAAGTTTCAGCAACCATTTCAACTCCTTCCGCAACACTTACAGGAGAACCAAATTCACGAACCGTAACATCAGGATGATAGAATAAAGTTAAGCCAACAATAAGCCCTAAACCGATTTGACCGAATACTTTAAACTTGCCTTGAAGTCCTTCCTTATTCTTTTTAAATACTTTGATATAATCATCCAAAAAGCCAATTAAGCCCATCCAAACTGTGGAAACTAAAAGTAAAATGATATAGATATTATCAATTTTAGAGAAAAGTAAAACTGGAATTACGATGGCTAAAATAATCATTATTCCACCCATGGTAGGTGTGCCCGCTTTTTCAATCTGACCATCAAGCCCTAAATCACGAACAGTTTCCCCAACTTGCTTTCTTCTCAATTTATTGATCAATTGCTTACCAAAGGTGATGGTAATCAACAAAGAAAAAAGTGTAGCCATACCTGCTCTGAAGGAGATATATTGAAACACCCCTGCCCCAAGCAAGTCCATTTTTTTATTTAAGAAGTCGAATAAATAATATAACACCTTTCTCTTTTTTATTTATTATGGATCAAATTCAACATTTCATTTACTACTTTTTTATCATCGAAATGGCTTCTTTCACCTTTTATTTCCTGATAAGTTTCGTGACCTTTTCCAGCCACCAATATGATATCTCCCTTTTGCGCAAAACTACAAGCCAATTTTATAGCCTCTTTCCGATCTGGAAGATTTGTTACTTTCCTCACTTGAGAAACCGGAACGCCTTTTTGCATATCCGCAATAATCGCTTCTGGCTCTTCAAATCTTGGATTATCAGAAGTCAAAATCACTCTATCACTAAACCTACAAGCTATTTCAGCCATCAAAGGTCTTTTAGCTGTATCTCGATTTCCTCCACAACCTACAACCGTTAAAACTTGCTCATTACCCGTTCTGATATTGTTTATTGTTTGCAATACATTTTCTAAAGCATCCGGAGTATGTGCATAATCTACCACAGCCGTAATTCCTGCATTATTTGGCACTTGCTCAAATCTTCCATTCTTCAATTCGATTTGAGATAAGTTCATTAATATTTCTTCACTTTCTTCCTCTAGCAAATGTGCAGTTGCATAAGAAGCTAAAAGGTTATAGGCATTGAAATAGCCTATTTGTCGGAACCAAACATCTTTTTGCTCTATATTAAGTTCAAGACCTTGTAATGAATTACTTAAAACTTTGGCTTTATAAGTCGCCATCATTTTTAAGGAATAAGTATATTTTGATGCTTTGCAGTTTTGCAACATCACCATTCCTCTTTTATCATCCACATTCACCAAAGCAAATGCATCGGAAGGTAAATCATCAAATAATTTCTTTTTAGCTTTTATGTAATTATCAAATGTTTTGTGATAATCTAAATGCTCATGTGAGATATTAGTAAAAACAGCTCCTGCCAATTTTAAACCTACCATTCTTTCCTGTTCGATAGCATGACTACTGGCTTCCATAAAAACAATATTACAGCCTGAATCCACCATTTTCTTTAAAAGGGAATTTAGCTGAAGTGCATCAGGCGTGGTATGTGTTGCAGGAATAACTGCATAATTAATCTGGTTTTGAACTGTGGAAATCATACCCGTATGATAGCCCAAATTCATAAACAACTGATGCAGCAAACTCACTGTTGTGGTTTTTCCATTTGTGCCTGTTACCGCAACCAATTTCAATTTTCCAGAAGGATGACCGAAATAATTATCAGCCATAATCCCAAGAGCCTTAGCCGAATTATCAGTCTGCACATAGGTGACTTCAGGATTGATTTCTGTAGGAATATCCTCACAAATAATGGCAACAGCACCTTGAGAAACAGCTTTTGATATAAATTCATGACCATCAACCTGTGTTCCTTTAATAGCAACAAAGACATCTCCGGCACCCACAATTCTAGAATCAAACTGTATGGCGTCAATAGCAATATCAGTAGCGCCAGAAATGCTGATTAATTTTACTTTATATAATATGTCTTTTAAGTTTGCCACTAACCTATTTCTAATTTTATTGTACTTCCTTTTAATGCTCTTGAACCCGGATATTGAGATTGCTTATCCACTCTACCTTTTTCACCATCCACTATAACTCTTAAACCTGTATTCTCTAATAAATACAATGCATCTCTTAATGTCATACCTCTAACATCCGGCACTAAACCTTGCTGATGCTGATTATTAGGTTCCCATTTAATTGAATTATTATGAATTGATGCACGCACCCATTCCAATTCTTGCTCATCACTATGATTTGAAACCCCTAAATAATTTAACATGGAGGATAAATCATTTTTATTGCCAGCTTGAACTACAGGAAAAATTCCAGTTTCAGGCTTTTTAGCTAATTGATATTCTTCGTGCATATTCAAATCCAATGCATAAATTTTATCAGCAATTTCTTTAAAAACTGGAGCTGCCACATCTGAACCATACTGCTGATAGCCTTTGGGATTATCCATGACTACAATTGCTGAGTATTTAGGATTATCTGCTGGAAAATAACCTGCAAATGAGGTATAATATTGTCGAACATATCGACCGTCTTTCAAACTTTGCGCTGTCCCCGTTTTACCAGCAATTTTATAATCTGCATTTTTAATATTTGAAGCAGTTCCATTTTGTACCACACCTTCCAGCATGATTTTTAATTTGTCCAACGTCTCTTTAGAACAAATTTGATCGCTTATTACACTCGTTTTGAAAGTATTAATTTTCTTGTCAGTTCTTTTAATAGATTTAACCAAAAGTGGTCGAATCATTTTTCCATTATTTGCAACTGCATTAAATAGGGTTAAAGTATGTAAAGGAGTCAGTTCCAAGCCATAACCGTAAGCCATCCAAGGTAAAGTAATTCCACTCCATTGTTTGATTGGTGGAATATTTGGTTTACCTTCTCCAATCATTTGAAATCCTAAAGGCTGTGTTACCCCCATGGTTTTTAGATAATCCAAAAACCGTTGTGGATTTTCGCGAAAGGTTTCATCAATTAATTTAGCAATGGCAATATTTGATGATTTCTCAAAAGCATCACGAATAGATATTGTCCCATATCCACCTGGTTTATGGTCTCTCACTTTATCTTTATAAAATTTATACTCCCCGTCTCCAGTATCAACTGAATCTGAAAGCTTAATATCTCTTTCTTCCAAAAGTGCCATAAAAGAGGCTAACTTAAAAGTAGAACCTGGCTCTCTTAATCCATGACTCCCTACTGCATAATTGTAAACTTCACCATATTTCCCATTTGACAGCTTCTTCAAATTAGAGATGGCTTTAATTTCACCTGTTGCTACTTCCATTACCACCACACAGCCCATATCAGCATCATGTTGGATCAGATGACGTAAAAGTGCTGATTCAGAAACATCCTGTAAATTGATGTCGATTGTGGTTTGAATATCAAACCCATCTTTTGGTCTGATTTCAGACCCATCATTTACGGGTCTCCAACTACTTCCTGATATTTTCTGAAATAATGCTTTACCGTTTGTTCCTGCTAAATATTTGTTAAAGCTATATTCTAGACCAGCCCCGTAATCGTTTTCATTTAGGAAACCGATTGTTCTAAATGCTAAGTTTGAAAAAGGTCTGAACCTTTTATCTGTTTTTGTGAAAATAATACCCCCAGACAATCTTCCTTCACGGAAAATAGGCCAAGTTTCCATCTCTTTTTTCTTCTGGTAACCAATCAATTCATTAGAAAGAAAAATATATTGCCTTCCTTTTTGTCTGGCTGAAGTGATTTTTTGTTTGTAATAAGTAGAAGTTTGCCCAAAGTTTTTGGACAGCATCAAGCTTAAAGAATCAATATTCTCTCTGAATAATTGTTCATCCGCAATGGTAGGATCGAATGCTACTTTATAAAAAGGCAAAGAAGTAGCCAACAAGCTTCCGTTATCAGAATATATATTCCCACGCGTAGCTTTCACTTCCTGATAGCTCATATTGATTTCTTCGGCCATCTTTTGCCATTTATCACCTTCCATCCACTGGATGTGAAAAATTTGGTACATAATAGCTCCAGCAAAAATGACAATCGCCAAAAATGCTAATCGTACTCTGAGCAATATGGACTTCTTAATATTCACCTTTCTCTATTACTATTTTAAATGGTGGTTTTTCCGATTCCTGTAATCCTAATTTCTTGACCTTTTTAGCAACTTCCGATTGCTTGGAAGCAAACATATATTCTGATTTCAATGTTGTATAATCTGCTCTTAAATCCTCCACTTCCTGATGAAGCTTATCTATTTTTCGAGTGGTTTTATCTGCATAATGGCTATTTCCGATATAAAAAATACCTATCGCCACTAAGAATAAAACATAAGGCAGGTAATGCACTGGTAATCCACCTTCTGCATTATTACCACCTAAAGCCTTATCCAACTTTGAGAAAATGCTTCCCGAAGCTGAATCTTTTGCTTTGTTTTTGTCCTTTTGTTTAAAAGTATTTTCGCTCATAACTTTTCAGCTATTCTTAATTTTGCACTTCTAGCTCTATTATTTACTTCTAACTCCACATCTTCAGCAGTAATAGGCTTTCGATTGATGGCTTTAAATGGTTTCAAAACATTTCCGTAGAAATCCTTTTCTTCCTCACCATCTAATTTCCCTTTATTGATGTAGTTTTTCACCAATCTATCTTCCAGACTATGGTAGCTCATTACGACTAATCTACCACCTGGCTTAATTACTTCTTCCATTTGCAATAAAGCTTCTTCCAAAGCTTTCAATTCTTCATTCACTTCAATTCTAAGTGCCTGAAAAACTTGTGCATAATATTTATTCTCTCTTCCACGCTTAGCAAATCTTCCTAAGATCTCTTTTAGCTCTCCAATTGTATTGATAGGACTAGCTGCTCTTGCTGAAACAATAGCGGATGCTAAAGTCTTAGCATTTCGAACTTCACCGTAAAGTCCAAAAATCTTATGCAAATCTGCCTCACTATATTCGTTTATCACTTGCTTGGCTGTTACGGGAGCATGTTGGTCCGATTCTCATGTCCAATTCTGCATCAAATCGAGTAGAAAAACCTCGCTCCGCTTTATTGAACTGATGTGAAGAAACTCCCAAATCAGCTAAAACTCCATCAACTTGCTTAATGCGGTATAATTTCAAATATTTTTTTACGAACCTAAAATTCGCTTGCACAAACTCAAAACCTGGATGATCAATGGCTTCAGCATTAGCTTCAGCATCTTGATCTTGATCAAATCCTAATAGTTTCCCGTCAGTTAACTTTTCTAAAATGGCTTTAGAATGACCACCACCACCAAAAGTTAAATCCACATAAATGCCGTTGGGCTTAATAGCCAATCCTTCCAGACATTGCTGTAACATAACCGGTTCGTGATATTCGCTCATAGGGATTAAGATTCAAAAAGGTGTTTCTCAGCCAAATCAGAAAATTCCTGCTGGTCTTTAATCAAGTAATCATCATATTTTGATGCATCCCAAATTTCAACTCGATTTCCCATTCCCACCACGATAGATTCCTTTTCTAATCCAGCAAAAGCCATCATATTTTTGGGGATCAAAATTCTTCCTGCACTGTCGAGTTCCACGATTGCGTTGCCTCTGAAGAAATTGCGTTGTAGATTTCTGTATTCAGCATTGAATTCATTCAAGCCAGCAATCTTTGAGAAAATCTTTTTGTATTCAAGCATCGGATAAAGAACTAAACATGGCTCGAAACCTCTGCGCACCACTAATTCATCACCGCTACCCTCGGGTAGAGCATTTTTGATCTTGGCAGGCAAGACCATCCGCCCTTTGGCGTCTAGCTTACAATCATATTCACCGGTGAAGAATGCCATGCTTATAGTTTACACAATTTCTTATATGCAAAGCTAAAACAATATGCGACATTTCATACCACTTTCCCCCACTTTTTTACACTTTTCTTCAAAAGATTACATTTTGGGCATCAAAAAGACAAGGAAAAGTCGCTCAAAATCAGTGAATGGAAGTTTTCTAATATTTTAAAACTTAGGAAATTGATACTAACATAAATTCACAACCATCTAACTACCAGTACTTTAAAATATAAGTAGTAGCATCAAGCAAATTACACAAGCTTTTGATAATCAGTTAAAAACAAATTTACAGTGAAAATTTGGGCGTGTAATATTTGAAACTTAGGATTTTGGATCAAATGATCAAAAAGTAAGCTAAAAACTAGATTAAAGCTAGAATTTCATCTCTCTCTTGGTCAAATTCAGGAGGTGGGGCAAGGTGGGAGAATTTTCCCATAAATGATAAATCGCCTGCAAAATTTCGTAATCCGAAGTTCATTTCGGCTGATTTCAAAATCATTTTTTCGGCATCTTGTCCTTGCAAAGCTTCAGCAACAGACTGCAATTTTCCAGCTGGAATTTGCAATTTTTTGAGTTTTTCAATGAGGATTTCAGATTGAAATAATTTTGCTTTTACTAGCAAAATCTGATTTAAAGCCCTTCTATTTTCCACCCTTAAAGTGTTGGTTTTAAACCTACCATCTTCAGAAATTTCAGCTATTTCCAAGACTCCGCAAAGCTTTTGAAATTGGGAATTTGTTCCTACTGCTAAAAGGATTTCTTTTTGGTCGGCTGTTTTCAGAACCGTTCCATAAGGTGCAATGTTAGGATGTTCCGCTCCCATTTTTTGTGGATTATATCCAGCAATTAAGTAATTGGTCGCTTGATTTGCTAGTGAAGCAATAGCAGATTCAAATAAAGAAACAGATACTTTTGAGCCTTCATTATTTTTCAGCAAATTGATATAAGCCAATAAAATGGCTTCTTTTAAATGATGAGCTGCCAGAACATCCACCAAGGCTACCGGCATTTTTAAAGAATTCCCATCCGGCTCTCCATTCATACTCATAAATCCGCTTTCAGCCTGAATGATGGCGTCATAGCCTACCCTGTTATCCTCATCTCCGTAACCTGTAATTTGACCATAAATGATTTTAGAATTAATTGACTTAAGCGACTGATAATCAACCTTCAATTTCTCGGCATCACCTGCTTTATAACTGGCGATTACGATATCAGATTTGGCTATTAATTTATTAAGAATGGATAAGTCTTCTCGATTCCATAAATCTAAGGCAATTGATTTTTTTCCGCTATTAGCAGCAGAGAAATAGGCTGAAATTGAACTTTCAGAATCTTCCCTTTTGAGCTTCCAAGAGCGGGTAACATCACCTTTTGTCTTAGGATTTTCGATTTTGATTACCTCAGCTCCTAGTTCAGCAAAAAATTGACCTACAGATGGCCCAGCTAAAACATTGGCTAATTCGATTACTCGTAATTCTTTGAAGATTGAGGGCATTTTGGGGGTCTATTTTTAAAACTTTGAATTAAAAGAATTATTTATTTAAACCACAACTATTCTGCAGTATTATTCTTCTGAAGATATCTACTTATTCTTTTTGCTTGAACAAAAAGAATCAAAAATTCAAGACAAAACAATGCTTCAAGGCTTGACCCAACGCTGGCCCGCTGTTTTGTCCTCCCTCCCGCACTCTTCGAGCAAATTTTGTAGGTTAAAAAAATTGCGAATATTTTATATATTTTTCATTTTCAAAGTAAAGGCTAGCCTCTGGCTAGTGGAAAATACTACCGCCTCCTGGCGGATATTAGTTTTGGAATGCCACTTTTTGCTATTAAAGCAGATTAATTTATTCCGTGCCAGAGGCACAAGTAATCATCACTAGCCGGAGGCTAGCGATAGAAAAACTATACCTCCGTCAACTTCCACCTACCCCTTTTGAACCAGATAATTGAAATTACGGCTAAAAGTGCAAAGGCAAAAACTATCCCAAGATATACGCCATCTGAACCTAAACCTAAATTATTTGCCATGAAATAGGCTAGCGGAATTTGGAAAAGCCAGAAACATACAAAATTGATGATGGTTGGGGTTTTGGTATCTCCAGCACCGTTAAATGCATGACTCAAAACCATTCCATAAGCAAAGAAAATATAACCAAAACATATATAGCGTACTGCTTTGATGGCTTCCTGTTTTACAGCTTCAACATCTGTGAAAATTCCCACAATTTCATTCGAAAAAATGTAGAAAATTACAGAAACAGAGAAAAGAAAAGCCACATTATAGCGTGCAGCCAGCCACACAGATTTTTCGGCTCGGTCAGGAAGTTTAGCACCCAAATTTTGCCCGACTAAAGTAGCTGCAGCATTACTAATTCCAAATGAAGGAAGAATAGTAAAAATTATAATTCTTAAGGCAATCGTATAGCCCGCCAAAACCTCGCTCCCGAAATTGGAAATGATTCTTACCAAAAATATCCAGCTGGCTGATTCAATAAGGAACTGCCCAACTCCACCTGAAGCAATTTTCACAATCCGAGTAAGGACTGAGAAATCAGGTTTAATGTGTTGAAATGAAACAGTTATTACGCCTGTTCCTTTCAACAAATGATAGACTTGATACAAAACTCCTACGCTTCTCCCGATGGCTGTTGCCACTGCCGCTCCAGTTACACCCATAGCCGGAACTGGCCCCAGCCAAAAATAAAAAGCGGATCTAATAACATATTCAAAATATTACTAATCCACAATGCTCGCATGGCAATTGAGGCATTTCCAGCACCACGGAAAATTCCGTTGATCAAGAACAGGAGCATGATGGTACCATTGCTGGCAAATAATATTTTAGTATACCATTTGCCTTCTTGGATTAATTCTTCCTCACCGCCCATTAAGCGCAAAACATCCTCCCCGTAGATAAATCCTGCAACGCTGAGAACTAAAGAAACAGCCAATGTTAAAATAATGGCTTGAACAGCGGTATGAGAAGCTTCCTTTTTCTTTTTCTCTCCTATTCTTCTGGCAACCATAGCTGTTGCTGCCATGCTTAAACCTATTCCTAAAGAATAAACTATGGTAATTACAGATTCTGTCAAACCCACCGTGGCAACCGCATTGGTGCTGACTTGGGCTACAAAAAATACATCAACTACCGCAAAAAGTGATTCCATCACCATTTCCAAAACCATAGGAACAGACAATAGAATAATCGCCCGACTAATTTTTATATTAGTCAAATCTTCATTGGTGCCTTTTATAGCATATTGAAGAAATAAGATATATTTTCGGATTCTTTGGAGCATTGAAATGCGAATTACGCAAAAATTTAATAATGAGTTAATTTTAACTGATTAAATTGCTGTATCTTATTTTAAATTGATAATTAAAATGAAAAATCTACTTCTTTTTTGCTTGATACTTATGACTTTAGCATGCACTTCAACCCCAGAAACCTACGAAAACATCGACTGGCAAGGTCACCGAGGAGCCAGAGGGGTTTATCCTGAAAATACCTGGTCAGCCTTTCAATATGCTATTGATCAAAACATGACTACTTTGGAAATGGATGTAGTCATCAGTAAAGATGGGAAAGTGGTTGTTTCTCATGAACCATTCTTGAATCATAAAATCTGCCTAGATACTGCTGGAAATTCAATAGCCGAAATGGAAGAAAAGGAATGGAATATTTATAAAATGACCTATGAAGAGTTGAAAAAATGCGATTGTGGTAGTATTGGAAACCCTGATTTCCCGCATCAAAAACAAGTCAGTTCCCCTAAGCCTTTGCTTTACGACATCATCAAAAATACTATTGAGTATTGCGAAAAAGAAGGTAAGGAACTCCCTTTTTTGAATGTGGAAATCAAATATGAGGATGGTAACCAAAACCAATTCCATCCGGAAATCGCAAAATTCAGCGACTTAACCTATACTATTTTGGATGCTAATTATCCAAAAGAAAAGTGGAACATTCAGTCTTTTGATTTTGACGTTTTAAAATACTTCCATATAACATACCCTAAAGTTCCTTTAGCCGCATTGGTTTATGAAAGCGGTGCTTGGGAAAAGCAGTTTGAAGAATTAGGCTTTACTCCAGAAATTTATAGTCCATATCATCAATTAGTTGATAAAAAAATGGTGACCGAGCTTCATGAAAAAGGAGTGAAAATTATCCCGTGGACTGTAAATGAAGAAAAAGATGCTGCAAGATTGCTTAAAATAGGCGTTGATGGCATCATTACAGATTATCCTGATTTAGCCGACAAATTCCGCAATAATCCTTAATTTTGCCTTGATTTTATAGATTAGAATGGTTGGTGTGCCACCAACCATGGAGCAACTTTCCCTGGTCGGTGGCACACCGACCAGTATATAAGTCAGTTAAACCTGACAAGTTTCTATAATTAAATGAGAGCAATCTCAGATTTACTAATTCCTAATTATTAATTACTAATTAAAAATTTATGTCAAACAAAAAATATGATATCTACGGAATAGGAAATGCCTTAGTGGATATTATCACAGAAGTTTCAGAAGAATTTGTACTTGAAAATAAAGTAGAAAAAGGAGTGATGACCTTAGTGGAAGAAGAGCGCCAAGCAGAGTTGCTCAACTCCATGAAAATCACAGAAGAACACATGCAAGGCGGAGGCTCTGCTGCTAACACTTTAGTCGCTGCTAGTCAATTTGGAGCCAAAGGCTTCTATTCTTGCAAAGTTGCCAATGATCTAGAAGGCACATTCTTTTTAAATGATTTAAAAACGAATGGCCTTGATACGGTTTTAACTCCTGAAACTGCGCCAGTTGGCACTACAGGGAAAGTATTGGTGATGACCACTCCTGATGCGGAACGAACCATGAATACCTTTTTAGGGATTACTTCCGATTTTTCCGAAAAAGAAATTCATGAATATGCGCTTAAAGACTCTAAATACTTGTATTTGGAAGGTTATTTAGTGACTTCAGAAAGTGGTTTGGATGCCATGAAAAAAGCCAAGAAAATAGCAGAAGAAAATGGGGTGAAAACAGCCTTAACATTCTCTGATCCTTCCATGGTGAAATATTTCAAAGAACAAATGGAATCAGTTGTTGGAGCAAGCGTAGATTTATTATTCTGTAATGAAGAAGAAGCAGCCTTATTCACTGGTGAAAATGACCCGGATAGTATTCGAGAAGAATTAAAGAAAGTAGCCAAAAGATTTGCCATCACTCAAGGTAAAAATGGAGCGATTATTTATGATGGGGATACTTTTATTGATATTGAACCCTACCAAGTAAAAGCAATAGATAGCAATGGTGCAGGTGATATGTTTGCAGGTGCATTTTTATATGCCATCACAAATGGACATAGTTATGCAGATGCTGGTAAATTAGCTTCCTTAGCAAGTTCTAAAATTGTTACTCAATTTGGCCGAGATTAACTTGGCCAGATGCTAAAGAAATTTTGAATAAATGGAAAGGTGAATAATTAATAATTACGAATTAATAATTAGGAATATAGAGCAAATAAGATAATCAGTGGATTAAAGATCTATCTTGACTTTTGATTCTTAACTCATGAATCTAAACTAATAGCCTTTGGAAGAAATTCTGAAGGCTTTTCTTTTTTTAAATGTGTTGATCCACTAAAATCATATTTCCATCTGGATCTGTAATCACAAAACTTGCTGAACCATTATCGCTTCCATCTGTTTCTTGCGCAAACTGAATACCTTTACTTTTTAAATCCTTTTCAATTGTTCTAATATCATCAAAGCCTTCAATTTTCTCTGCATTTGAATCCCAACCCGGATTGAAAGTCAAAATGTTATCTTTAAACATTCCTTGAAACAGACCAATTAAAGAATCCCCATTTTTCATGATGAGATAATTCTTTTCCATATCTCCACCAAATTTTTTAAACCCAAGCTTTTCATAAAAGCTTTTTGATTCCTGAAGATCTTTTACTGCTAAACTGACTGAAAACGCTCCTAATTTCATGATTAAAAAGTGATTTTAAATTTACTTATCCAATTTAATGAATTTTTATGAGGGTAGGTATTCTGAGGTTTTCTTTTTAATCAAAAAAATTATCGATCACAAATTCTCCAACTTCTATGCCTACTTCCAGTCCAACCTCATTATCAGTTCTGAAGTGCACCCCTCCTTCAAAACGAGATTCGGAACATTCCAATGCTAGATTACGAAATTCCTTTTCATCCTTTGGAAATAAATAGGTAAGTATTTCTGCCAATGCACCTGCCACGGTGGTATGACCAGCAGGATAGCCTGGAAAATTAGGAGTCTGAACCAGAATTGGTTTAAATGCTGGGTCATATTGAAAAGGTCGAATAGTCCAATAGTGATATTTCCCATCCCAAGCTGCTATTGTTGCATCAAAACGAGTGGTATGAAATAAGGCAGTTGCAAATGCAGATTCAAATGCATCCAAATTATACTCCAAAATTTTACGCTCAATCAAAAGGTCAAAAATCGGTTGGCTTTTCCATTTCCAAGCAATATCACTGCTTTGGTGAGTTCTATTGAATTGGCGCAGTTCTTCCATTTCCTTTTCCCAGTTTTTTGGTGGTGGCCCAGGACGGAATTGATCTTGACTTTCTAATGTTAAGGGTTTCCATTTAGCTTTCATAGGATCCCACTTACTGGGCGTTCCTAACCATAAATTTTCCCCTTTAGGCACTTCCCCTGACCAAACTTCCTCAGTACCATCATTCTTCGCATATTCAATATATTTTTTAGCTATAGCTTTCCCTATTTTAATTCCATTATCAATATCAGTTGGGAATTGTAATGCAGTCATTAATCTCGCGGACTTAAATTGTTCCAATAGAATGTCAAGTTGAGCAGTACTTTCTGGAAAATAATAAGTAATTATTTGATGAGCTGCTGATGCTGCTGCACTCCACTCACATACAAAAGAAGAATAATCATTTGGTTTGCCATATAAAGTCAGGCTATTATCAATTTCAAATGGTTTGCCCTGCTTTAATTTGGATTTATACTTGTTGACTTCTACTAATGCATCATAAATGGCCAAATGCATAATGGCCACGCGTCCTCCATTTTTATGTCCCTTATAATTATTGCTTATCTCCATCAAAATTTGATGCCATCGATAAGATGGATAAGCACTGTTCCAATACTTGATTTCCTGTAAAACTGAATCATCAATATCCTCTTGTGCTAAAGCAATTTTGCGAATAGCACTTTCAATTTGGTCTTCTTCAAGCCTATCAATTTCTGTTTCTATTGAAAACTTAAATGGTTTATAATCGAAATCCTGAGCTTTTAATAAAAAGCCCATTGGAAGTTGTAAAATTATTATGAGAAGGCATTTTAGGTTTTTGGTAAAAGACATAAAATTAACAATTAACTACTTCTTAAAGGTGATTTAATTTTCAATTTAGCTCAAAATTAAAAACTATTTCTCATCTAAAGTTAATCCTAAGCCCAGATTTTCTCCTTCATATAAATTAATTACCAACTCTTGCAATGGGAGCTGCAAGCAATTTATCAGGAATGCCAAATGCATCAGTAAACCCAATAGCATCTTGCCTAGTTTCCCAACATAATTGATTGACCATTTTGCGGATGGCTTTGGTTTTAACTCCTTCCATATAGCCTTGCTCCAAATACCAGCCCTTGTTTTGTTCAATGGTGTGCAAGGCATATAATTGACACAATTGCTGTAATGATTTTTTGCAGGCTTCATTTTGAGTGGTTTCTACTGCTAATTGAAAGCGTTCTAGCACTTTTCTTTCTATATAAGATTGTCCAACATTTATTAAGTGATGTTGCGCTACATTAACCGCATCAAATGAATCCATTCCTTCATCTATAAGTCTTTTAATACGCTGTCCTGCAGAAGCTACTATTGCTCTTTCTCTATATTTAAAAGCATTAATATGAAAATCAAAATCTAATAAATGCTTTTCATCGGTACTTCGCACTGTAATAGGATTCTTTTCGGTAAAGGAAGTTTTAGCTTGCTTACTCAAATAATTAAAAATGGTAGTGAAATTCATATCACCCATTTCTTTTTTGAATTCTGTCAATCGGCTTTTGGCAACTAGTTGCATCAAGACCGTATTATCACCTTCAAAAGTGGTATAAACATCCGTGTCATTTTTCAATGCATCAATTCTGTTTTCCGACAAATATCCTTTGCCTCCACAGGCTTCTCGGCATTCTTGCAGTGCTTCTGTCGTAAACCAGGTTCCGTAAGCCTTCATTCCAGCAGCCAAAGCTTCAATTTCTTGCCCTTCCTCCTCAGATTTAGTGAGAAAACGATTAGTTAAATATTTTAAAGCAAAATGCATGGCATAGCTTTTAGCTACTAAAGGCATTAATCTTCTTTGATGCATTCTATAATTCATAATCGGCACTTCTCCCCCACCTTCGGGACCAAATTGCTTGCGTTGGTTAGCATACCGAATCGCAATAGTCAAACCTGATTTTGCAGCTGATAAACCCGAACGAGGAATTCCTATTCTTCCTCCTACTAAAGTTCCTAACATGGTGAAAAACCGCTTGTTATCTGATGAAATGGAGCTTTGAAATTTCCCATCATCATCAACCGAAGCAAATTTATCGAGCATATCCTCTTTTGGAATCACTACCTTATTGAATGCAATTAATCCATTATCTACGCCATTTAAGCCCATTTTATGACCGCAATCTTCAATCTCTACACCAGGATGTAGTTCACCAGATTTATTTCTTAATGGAACCACAAAAGTATTGACTCCATAGTCCTCACCATCGATTATTAATTTTGCAAATACAGTAGCTTTCTGACCGTGTAAAGCAGCATTTCCAATGTATTCTTTTCTAGCATCTTGATAAGGTGTATGGATAGTAAAAGTTTTGTCTTGATGATTATAAGTAGCAGTGGTTTCCAATCCTCTTACATTTGAGCCATGGTTGGTTTCTGTCATGGCAAAACAACCCGGCAATTCCAATGAACCTATATCTTTCAAATATTTTTGATGATGCTTTTCTGTTCCCAAGAAATAAATACTCATTCCCCAAAGCCCGAACTGCACACCAAATTTTATAACCATACTCAAATCATGGTAACTCAAGGTTTCCATAATGGTGAAGTAACCTTCCATATCATCTCTTCCACCATATTCTCTAGGGAAAGCCCATGAACCATAGCCTTCTTTTGCTAATAATTTACACCACTCTAAAACTTGTTCCCTCTGGTCTGCAATTTTCTCATGTTGATGATAGGCAAATTCTGGTTTAGTTAATGTGTCCTTTACTTTTTGAATCAATTCAATTTTTGAACCATCTAAAATTTCTTGCATGAGTTTAGGATCAAAAGAAGATTTTGATTTTTGCTCTGAAGTAATGGTAGTATGACTATCCTCAAATCGGTAAGCTGCTTCATTAAAGATTAAGCCTAATTCTTCTTCTGCCTTTTGAAATTCCTCTTTATCCTTTACAGTGATTTTTAAACCCTGTCCATTTTGGTGAGATTTTACCAGCTCCATTCCTAGGGTGGTAAGGTTCTTTAAGTTCTTAGGTTTAATAAATTGAATATGATTTCTCCAATCTTTAAGTTCCTGAGCTGAGGGTTTTTGATTTGGGTTTAAGTAGTTTTCCAACAATTCAACTTCTTCCTTTTTCAACCATGATTGAGAATCGATCAGTTTTTTCATGATTTCGATATCTTTTTTGGTAAGATTGAAATCTTCCCAAAGGGTAAAATAAAGAGGTAAGAATATATAAAGATTAGGGTTTTCAGAAAATTGAGTTGAATTCAACATGCTATAAATTTTTTGGATTAAAATTCAATTTATAAACGCATGAAATGGGGCATAGTTTAGAAAGCCCCTTTCAGCCGAGAAGCTGACCAGCCTATGGCTGGAATCCCCAAGGGGGAAATTAGGTTTGTGCTTTAGATTAGGAAAGAACTATGAAAAATAAGTGGAAGTAGGATTTGGGGTGATGGATGTTTAAGGTCGCTCTTACAGAGCTTAGGTTAAGCTAGCAGATTAATGTTACCATAAGTTGACTCCGATGGAGCCATAAATTTATAGGTTTCGATTTTTTATACTAAGCCTACCATCAAAGTCAATTTTAGGAAGATTATATACAATTATTTATTGCTAATTCTAAATTTACTAACCGTTACATTAATTGAGAAAAAGGCTGTAAATGCAATTGCAATTAATACTACATAATAACTCACAAAGCCCATATTAAATCCTACCTCTCCCCCAATCTCGTAGGCAGTTTCTAGATGAAAACCGATAATCAAAGAATATATAATAGTAAAAAGATATGCTATTCCTATAAAGCTAAATAAAATCCTGAGGAAATCTTTAATACTAAGGCTGATCATGAAATTTATTTTTAAGGTTCAAGAACCTAAATAATTAAAATAATTACTTAAATACAAATACAGACCAAATTAATAGACGGAATAATTAAACAAAAACACAAAGTAAAATTATAAACAGCTATCTTAAAACACTTTATATAAAAGTAAAATTTTTTATTAATTGAAAGAACAGACTGTAATCCAAACCTTCAATTTCAATCAATTCAAAAATCTAAATTCTTGGTTATTTAAATTAAAAATTTTTACTCACAATACTGTCTCAAATAATAATTCACGCTGTCATCCCCCATATTTCTTGCTCTATCCCAATCATCACAAGCTTTAAAGTCATCTTCTAACTGATAATGAATATTACCTCTTAATTTATAAAATGAAGGATCTTCAGGATTTAATTCAATAGCTTTATCCAAATCTTTCAAGGCTGGCTGATAATTTTCTAAGACTGCTTTAACATTACCTCTATAATAATATGCTGAAGCATCTTCAGGATTTAACTGCACTACTTTGTCATAATCTTTTAATGCAGCTTCCCAATCCTCAGTTTCTTCACGTAAAATAGCTCTATTGTAATAAGCATCTGTATTTTCCGGGTCAAGTGTAATGGCTTTTGAATAATCTTCCGAAGCAAAACGAACATTTCCTAAATACAAATAACATTGCGCTCTATATAAGTAAATACTTGAATTAGAAGGATTAGCTTCTGCAGCACGATTAAAATCATCTAATGCAGCTTGATAATCTTCAACTTCCAAATAAGATCTCCCTCTTTTAAAATAAGAATCCGATTTAACCACATCGCCTTGTATAGCTCTTTCAAAGTAAGAAATAGCACCTATCCAATCTTCCAATGCATAATATGATTCGGCCTTTATGTAGAAAGCATTTGGATTTGCTTCGTCTAAATCTTCCAGCTTATCGACATCTTCTATCACACCTGCATAGTTTTCCATTTCATATCTTGCTGAGGCTCTATTTTCATAGGCTCTTGCATATTCACTATCAGTTGAAATGGCTTGGTTATAATCTTCTATAGCTTGCTCTAAATTACCACTCAGCTGTTTTGCTTTACCTCTATTATTAAAATATATCGCTTCTTCCACTCCACCTGCAATAGCAATATTATAATCATTAATTGCACCGGTCAGATCATCAAGTCTAAACTTAGTATTTCCCCTTAATGCATAAGCTTCGTAAAGTTCTTTATCAGCTGCAATAGCTAAATTGAAATCTTCTAAAGCCTTTTGCCAATTATCCAACGCATAATGAGTTTTGGCTCTTAAGAAATAAAGTTTTTCAGCTTTGCTGCCATATTCATCTGCTTTATTAAAATCAGATAATGCTACTTCATATTCTTCTTTCTGAAAATTAATTTCTCCCCTATGATAATAAGTCTGAGGGTGCTTATCTCCAAAAGTAACTGCCTGATTTAGATCACTGTATGCCTGATCCAACTCGCCCAATTGATAATAAGCATTACCTCTCCCATAAAATACATCAGCCGATTGATTTCCCGTTTGATAGGCCTGATCCATCATTTCAACGGTTTGTTCAAAATTTTCCAGATTATAATAACTTAATCCCATTGTCACGAAGGTATTGTCATCTGTTTGATTCAATTCTACTGATTTTTCAAAATCATTTAATGCCTCTTGATAAGCTTCCATTTTAAAATAGGCATTTCCTCTATTTAAAATGGCTTGTCCATAATTTTCATTGATAGAAAGTGATTGGTCATAATCTTGTATGGCTGCTTCAAATTGCTCTAATTTTGCTTTAGCTTTTCCTCTATTGTTGTAAATCACTTCATCTTTCTGCCCTAAGCCAATCGCTTCATCATAAGATTTAATAGCATCTTTAAATCTGTCTTGACGAAATAAAGTATTGGCATAATGATAATGAGTTTTAGGATTTTGGGTACCGAACCCAATAGCTCTTTGTAGAAATTTGCTAGCCTCCTCATATTGCTTTCCTTCATACAATGCATTTCCTAAATTCTCAATTACTGCTTTATCGGAAACTCCTTTATCTACCGCTTTTGTCAACTGTTCTGCTGATTGTTTGAAATTTTCCAATTCAAAAAAAGCATTTCCCATTTTGGCGTATAACTCACCTTCATTTATCCCTCCTTCTTCCGCTTTCTGAAAATCACTTATCGCCTGACGATATTCCACTTTACCATATAAAATATTTCCTTTGAAGTAGTGTAGCTCAGCATTTTTGATTCCACCACTAATTGCAGATTCCATATTGGTTAAAGCTTTATCGTATTGTTCAGTTTTGTAATAAGCTAAACCTAACATTTCCGCCACCTCAGGACTTTTCTTTTCAGTTTTTTCTAAATCAGAAATTGCAGCTGAATAATTTTCTTGTTTGTAATATGCAGAACCTCTATTTAACAATGCCTGATCATAATTAGGATCTTCAGCTAAAGCCAGATCATAATCCGCTATGGCTTCAGTAATTTTATCCTGTAAAAATTTAGCTTTTCCTCTATTATTATAAATGATGGCATCTTTTGACCCTAAGCTGATCGCTTTATCATAGGATTCAACTGCTTTTAAAAGATTTTGCTGTCGGAAATACAAATCCCCTAAAGTGGAATAAACCTCAATGTTTTGGCTTCCTTTTTCTGATGCTTTAGATAAATCCATAATAGCGGGTTCAGCAGATTTCAATTCGTAATGTGCCAGACCTCTTTTTTCATATAAAACCAGACTGTTTTCACCTTGTTCTTCCGATTTAGTTAGTGCATCAACTGCACTTTTAAAATTACCTTGCTGATATTGTGACTGCCCTAAAGCAAAATATACAGACTGATTGCTAATCCCACCTTGAATAGCTGAATTTAATGCTCTAGCGGCTTCCTCATAATTTTCTACTTGAAAATAAGATTGACCAATTAATTCATAGTTTTCCCCAGACCTGTCTCCAGACTGAAAAGCTTGGTTAAAATTCTCAATTGATGAATTATAATTCTCTTTATGGTAATAGGCTTTCCCTAAAGCTGAATACAAACCAGCTTCTTTAACACCACCCTCTTTAGCTTTTTGTAATGATGTTATTGCTGCATCCCAATTCTTGTCGGTTATTGCCAAATATCCTTTATACAAAAATAATTTCTCTCCTGAAGCACCTGCTGACATTGCCCTTTCGATATTGATTTTCGCCTCCTCTATATTTCCTGCTTCATATAAAAGCACTGCATATTGCTCAAATACATCAGGTGATTTTGCTCCAGCAGCTATAGCTTTTTTGAAATAGGATATTGCCCCTTCATTTCTATTTAATTTTTGACTAGCCATAGCTGCATTTTTGAACAGACTGCTGTCACTCACTTCAAATGATATAGCTCTTTCTAAATTTTGTAATGCTTCTTCATAAGTTCCTTTCTCAAATTGAGCTGTACCCAAAAGTTGGAAAATCATACCATCATTAGCACCTCTTTCAACAGCTGCTTTGAAATCCGCTATGGCTTTATCATTATTATCACCTTCTAGATGGGCAATTCCCCTTTTTCTATAAACTTCAGCTTCATTTTTCCCTCCATTTATTGCTTTATCGAAATTGGTAATGGCAGAAGAATAGTTTTCTGTTTGATAATAAGCTTCAGCCAATTGTAAGTAAATGTCCGCATCATCTGTGCCGGCTTGAATTGCCTTTTCATAATCTTTAATGGAGTTTTCCCAAGCCTCGGTTTTGTAATAAGCTGCTCCCCTATTTTCGAGAGCCGTTTGATAATTAGCTTTTAATCCCAATGAAGTGGTATAATCTTCAATTGCAGCTTCATACTTTTCTGTCAGAAATTTAGCTTTCCCTCTGTTGTTGAAAAGCACTTCCGACTCATAGCCTAATTTTTCAGCTTGGTCGTAAGCGGTTATTGCTTTAGCAAAAGCATCATTTTTAAAATGTGCATTTCCCAAATAATAGCTTACTTGTGGATCATCAAACTTTAATTCCACTGCTTTTTCTAAATCAGGAATTGCTTGTCCTAATTGGTCTAATTCATAATGCGAAATTCCTTTATAAGCATACCATTTAGCTTCATTTACTTTTTCATCTTTGCTTTGAGCAAAATCATTAATGGCTTCAGTATATTTATCTTGTTCGAAGTAGGCAAAAGCTCTAATGGAATATGCTCTTGGACTAGATTTAATCTTAAATGCATTCGTTAAATTACTGATGGTTTTATCATAATTCTTAGCTTCAAAAGCAGAAAACCCTGCCATTTTCCATGCAAAATCATCTTTGGGGTTTTTATTGGCAAATTCTTCAAAAGCACTCAGTGCATTAGACCAATTTTCATTTGCATATGCATTCAATGCTGATAATAAATGTTCATTTGCATTAATCCTTTGGGCGAAATTTGAAAATCCATTTGTAATAGAATTCGCTTTTTCCAAACGACTTAAATCAATCACAACAGCTCCATTCACACCTTTAGCTTCATTCAAAATGATACCTGTGATATCATTTCCTGCTAAAACTGCTGCTCCAATGGCTGATTTATTTAAATTATCAGGAATTACGACAAACTGCCCATAACCTTCAATTGCAGCTGATTTAGATACCTTTACATTGCTATTTTCTATTTTTTGAATATCCTTTGCTTGTAAAAGTTTTAAGGAACTTCCTTCCTCAAATTTCGGAGCTTTAATAGATGCTTTTTGAAATTTGGTGCTTAAGTTATTATCAACTGCAAATTTCACCAAACCAGTTGCAGGGTCGTGTGCATTGAAAGTAGAAATATTATGCACCGTGCTATCCTGAGTGAAAGCCTTAGCACTAGTCGCACCAATAAATAAATTTTGATGTGTAGCCCCTGTTCCTTGCCCATCCAAAATGATAGCAGTTCCTTTTTGCAAAGGCTGACCTGAATTATCATAAGTCTGTACAAAATACAAACTTTGCTTAGCTTGTGAAAAAGCAACTAAAGAGCTTATTAAAAAAAATAGGGTGAGTATATATCTGTATATTTTCAGCATAAATCAAAGATTTAAAAAGATTGACGAAAATTATTGAATTTTTGGCGTTTATGGAAGAAAATAACCGCTTTAGTTATTCATCTTGTTAAAAGAAATTCAGTTGAGTATATTGAGATCAAATTTAATCATTCAATAAATAAATGCATATGAAAAATACTTACCGTTATTATTTAGCCATTTTAATGTTTTTCTTTTTAGCCGCATGTGATCCTACCACTAGAAAAGCTCCTGAAGAACGTGAAGTTAAATCTGAGGAAAAGGAGAATATTAAACAAGGCCCTATCAGTTTGGTCATTCATGGAGGTGCCGGCACTATAAAACGTGAAAATATGACTGAAGAGCAAGATGCGGAATACAGAGCCAAACTTGCTGAAGCTTTAGAAGCAGGTTATGCAAAATTAGAATCAGGGGCTCCTGCAATGGATGCTGTGATCGCTGCTATTCAAATTATGGAAGAATCTCCACTTTTTAATGCGGGAGTTGGAGCTGTTTTCACTAATGAAGGTAAAAACGAATTGGATGCAGCAGTGATGGATGGCAAAACCCGAGATGCTGGAGCTGTAGCAGGTGTATCCACTATTAAAAGCCCAATTTTAGCTGCTTTATCGGTTATGGATGACAGTCCGCATGTGATGATGTCAGGAAAAGGAGCTGAAAAATTTGCAGAAGAACAAGGTTTGGAATTAGTTGATCCCGAATATTTCTTTACTCAAAATAGATATGATGCTTTGCAGAGGGTGAAGAAAAGAGAAGAAGAAAAAAATAGAAAATCAGCCTTATTAGATTTTCCAGATAGCAAGTTTGGAACAGTAGGTTGTGTAGCTTTAGATAAAAACGGAAACATAGCAGCTGGTACCTCTACAGGAGGTATGACAAATAAAAGATATGGTAGAATAGGAGATGCTCCCATAATAGCAGCCGGAACTTATGCTGACAATGAAACCTGTGGGGTTTCTGCTACTGGTCACGGAGAATATTTCATCCGCTCAGTAGTGGCCTATGATGTAGCTGCGAAAATGAAATATGCAGGTATGAGCTTGGACGCTGCAGCGAATAAAATTGTTTATGAAGAGTTAGTAGACTTTGGTGGTTCTGGTGGCTTTATAGCACTTGATAGAGCTGGAAATATCACAATGCCATTCAATACTTCAGGAATGTACAGAGGTTATATGAATGAAAAAGATTCTCCTAAGGTGTTTATTTATAAAGATGAAAAAGAATAAAAATTAAATGATTTTTATTCTTTTATAAAGCCAAATCTGAAATTCAGACTTGGCTTTTTTGTTTTTTTCAATTAGAATAAATTTTACTCATCTAAATTATAAACATAAGTACATTCATTTATTTGAAACCTAATTGTTGAATTTATGTTTACCCTACAGCTACAATTATTAAACAAAAATGGATTTTTCGAAGATTTACTCTTTTTTCTTTGGCTAAGTAATCAAACTGAATTATGTTGTAACAATTAAAAGAAATAGCCATAACAGTAATTTAAATAGCTTAAATTCAATTAAAACAATATATATTAGTTTCAAAAATTTAAAAGAACGTTAGTAATATATTATAATGATAGAGTATAGTCTTTCATCAAATTTAATTATCATATTTATAAATAATGTACTATTCTAATATTAAGGATTTCAAATGATTGATATTATACAAGTTAAATACTTTCGTCTAAAAGTGAGGAGATTATAACAGATTTGGTTGAATTAGAGCTACCTTGTAGTATTAACGAATATTTATGAACAAGAACACAGTAAAATTTAACGCAAACGACAATCCAGAATTTGTAAGCACACTAAGAAAAAGAGTAAACGAATATTTCAAGGATAATAATCTATCCAAATACGCCAATAATGCGATGAGAGCGAAAACTGTTTTCATGCTTCTATTGTACTTTATCCCTTTGGCTTTCTTGCTAAGTGGTGTAGTTACTAGTTTTGCATTAGCATTTCCACTTTATGTCATTATGGGTTTTGGTATGGCAGGTATAGGATTATGCGTAATGCATGATGCCAATCACGGGGTTTACTCCAAAAACAATAAAGTAAACAAAGTTTTAGGCTTTACCGCCAATTTCCTAGGGGCTTATCATATCAACTGGAAAATCCAGCATAATGTATTGCATCATTCCTTTACCAACATAGATGAATATGATGAAGACATTGATAAAAAAGGAATTATAAGATTCTCTCCGCATCAGGAACGTAAAGGTATATTCAAATTTCAAGCTTTTTATGCACCAATCCTTTATGGATTAATGACATTCTACTGGCTTATTGCAAAGGATATTGATCAACTCATTAGTTATAACAAAAGAGGACTTTTAAAGGGTCAGGGATTAACTTTCAAAAAAGGTTTAGGTTTAATGCTATTCAATAAAACATGGTATGTAGCGCTAACATTAGTAGCACCCATTTTAATAACAGGTATAGTTTGGTGGCAGGTCATTTTAGCCTTTTTATTGATGCAGTTTATCAGTGGACTTGTATTAGCATTGGTTTTTCAACCTGCTCACGTTATTACTGAAACTGATTTTTATCAAGTAGATGAAAAAGGTAGTGTGGAAAATAACTGGGCAGTCCATCAAATGCGAACAACCTCTAATTTCGGAAATTCTTCCAAATGGTTTTCTTGGATTGTTGGTGGTTTAAATCACCAGATCGAACACCATTTATTCCCAAATATTTGTCATATTCATTATGATAAAATTGCGCCTATTGTCAAGAAAACAGCTGCTGAATATGGTGTTCCATATCACCACCATAAATCATTTGGTGTGGCTTTAAAAAGTCACTTTACATTATTGAATCAGTTAGGAACAGGGAGTTATGATAAAAAGGTAAAGGAAATGAAATCTGCTCCTATTCCAGCGGTAGCATAATCTATTCCTAAAATATAATTAAATTATTTCTGAAATCCGTGATTTTAAGAAAGGCAAAACCTTTTCTTTGAACCACGGATTTTTACTTTGCCAGATATTATTTCTAGGTGATGGATGAGGTAATGCTAAAAATTCAGAACTATAATCTTGGAAAGATTTAACTGTCTCTGTTAGAGATTTTCTAGCCTTTTTTCCTAAATAGTAACGCTGAGCATATTGTCCCAATAATAAAGTCAGCTCTATATCAGGCATCATTTGAAAAAGTTTAGCATGCCAAAGCGGAGCACAAATCTTCATAGGTGGTAAATCACCTGATTTCCCAGTTCCAGGATAACAAAAACCCATAGGAATTAGTGCAAAGATATTTTCATCATAAAATTCATCTTTATCCACACCCAACCAATTCCTTAAATTATCACCGCTTTTATCATCCCAAGGAATTCCAGATTGATGGACAGCAATACCAGGAGCTTGTCCAATAACAGCAATTTTACTTTGAGGAGATGCCTGAACTACTGGATTAGCTCCGAGCGGAAGTTTGTATAAACATTCAGTACAATTTTTTATCTCATGAAGTAAATCATGCATAAATCAATTAATATCTCTTTTAGCAATCAAAATGTAATTTAAACCGATACTTATAATCAACCAAGCAATTGCTATTAATGCACTACTGACCTTTATAAAATCCTGAATCTCCATAAATACGTAGCGCTGAAATGGTATTTCAATAAGATTATTTACTGCATTGATTGGGAAGAGTGTGATTAACCAATGATCATCAAATTTATAATTTAAAATCCCAACAAGAGCAGGCTCCAAAAAGATGGCATAAAAACAGAGTCCGATAATGGCAAAACCAGCTTTCTTAAATAATACTGAAATTAGCATTGCTAAATTCAAAAAGGTAAGGAGTTCCAAGAAATGCGCCAGAAGAAATTCTATATCGGTCATATACAAACCAAAGTTGAATCCTGTACCATAAAAAAGCCCCATAAGTGAGCCCGATAGCCAAATCACCAGCATATTGAAAAGACTAAAAGCTACAATCATGCTTTGCTTAGCTATCAGGAATTCCGTTGGTGACATTCCATCAATAATGTTTTGTCGAATGGTTCGATAAGAATATTCATTAGTGACCGAAATGATGACTATAAAAGCCAAGAAAAATTTCAAATAAGATGCCAGGTAGGTCAAATTCTGCCAAACATCTGGGAAATTATAGAAAGGAATAATATCAGGACTTATTCCTTCAAATTCTGCCCCTGCACTAGCCATCCATGATAAAAGTAATTTCACACTACTTAATACCAACAGCAATAGTATAAAATACAGTGACGCTAATCGAATGAAGGTCTTATAGTTCTTAAGCTTTAACCATTCTATTTGTAAATATCTTAAAATCATGATTGAGCAGATAAAAGTTGTAAAAATTGCTTTTCTAGGGATTTATTGATGTAAGCTAAATGTGTTAGCACTATCCCTTTTCCAATTAAAAATTGGTGAAATTCCTGAATAGGAGTTTCTTTGGATAATTGTACTTCCAAACGTCCTAAATTATTGATTTTCATATCTATAAAAGATGGAAAACCAGCTATTACAGATTTCAAGTTTTCCAAATCTTCTGATAACAATTCCACTCCTTCATTGCCCATCAAGCTCTCTGCCACTGTGCCTTGAAATATCTTCTCCCCTTGCTTTAAAACTGCAAAATGAGTACACACTTTTTGTACTTCATCCAATAAATGACTAGCTAGAATTATAGTTTTTCCTTGCTGGGCTATATTAATAATCAACTCTCTTATTTCCGCAATTCCCTGTGGATCTAATCCGTTAGTCGGCTCATCTAAAATCAATATCTCTGGATCGGATAATAAAGCTGAGGCAATGGCTAATCTTTGTTTCATCCCTAATGAATAAGTTTTGAAAGGAGACTTAGCTCTGTGAGCCAAGCCCACCTGCTCTAAAACTTCCATAATTCTGTTTTCGGAAACTTCTTTAATCTTGCAGACAATCTTTAGATTCTGGATCCCTGATAGATAAGGATAAAAAGTAGGGCTTTCTAAAATTGCTCCTAAACGCCTTCTTTGGGCAGCAGTTGGTTCTTCTCCGAACCACTTGTACAAGCCTGAATCTTTCTGGACAACCCCTAATAAAATTCCTAGGGTAGTACTTTTCCCACTCCCGTTGGCACAGCAATCCAAAAACAGTTCCTTTTTCAACTTTTAACTCGAGATTATTAACCGCCTGAATATTTCCATATCTTTTATTCAGTCCTGAAATCTCTAATATATTTTCCGCCATAAAAAATTATTATTGAATACTGTCAGAATTTGTTTGGGTAGAATCCTTATCCATTTCTTCCCTCATTTTTTGCCATTTTTCTCTTTGCTTCTTTTTCTCTTCTTTATCCTGAATAAAGTCACCAATTGGACCTAAATCCAAATCAGCTTTCATCAAAGCTGGAACTTGCGAAATATCAAATTTCCCTTCCAGAAAACCAACAAAAAGTCCCTCCTTGGTATCTGCTGAAGCGTATAAAATATCCTCCCTTCCTTCAGGAGCTTTTATTTCGATATCTGCATTTTCTATTCTTGCGGTAAAAATGGATTCCCATTCCGTAAAATCCTGATTACTTTTCCATTCGGCATATTCTGCCTTTTTTGATTCCTCATCCCATTTGATTTGCAATACGTGAAGCTTTTTGATGTCTTTGGTAGCCTCTGCAAAATGTGGATCATTGTTGGTATTGACCATCTTCAAATTACTTGGATAAAGATTGATATTTAAGGAATGAATATCCTTTTCTTGAAGACTTTTGAGTGGGTCTTCAATTTTTTGCTCGCAAGCAACGAATATAAAAAGAGTTAATATCGATAGAATTAATAGTCGCATGATTTTGAAAATTATATTTAAACTAATGATAAATTTCACAAATATTTATTATTTGATACTGACTATCAGGTAAATACAAGTTTGTCTCATGTAATTGCCTAATAGGCTCTATTTAAATGAAAAAAGCAAGGTAAGTCTTTGCTTGCCCTTGCTAAAATTAGTTTTAATTTTTGAATTTATTTCTGGTCTTCTTCCATGTTTTCAAGTTGCTCAAGGTTTTCCATTCCTGAAATATTCAAGCCCTTTGCCATTTTAGACATTTGTTTTAGGTCAATTTCCCCGAAAATGCTAGCTGCAACGAAACTACTGTCACTTCCTACTAGCATTACCAACTCATTTACCAATCCACCTTTTTCTTGAATCAGGAATCTAATATCTGAATTTCCGTCTCTTACGGTCATCAATTCATCATAACCTTTTAAAAAGGCTGCATTTGCTTCTGAAAATAAAGCCGCTCCCTGGCTAGTTTCACTATTAGCAATCAATTTAATTCCTTTCAAGCCAGAAACCGCTTTTTTCATGGCCTCCTCTTCTTCTCCTTCTACTTCAAAGTTGGAGAATAATTCGATCATTCGCTGATTCACTGAAACTATAGTAAATGTCTCGTCTGATGAGTATTTATTATAAAATTTCATGAATTCACTATTCTGTGCTTGTGCTGCTATGCTTACTAAAGCTAATACAACTATTAATCCTATCTTTTTCATTTTTTTCGAGTTTTAAGTTTTAAGTAATAAGTTTTAAGTAATAAGTATTAGGTATTTAGATTGAATACATTCGATTCTTTCTAATTGACAGTTGATAAGAATAAGCCTTAGGCATATTCCAATTGACAAAATCCCTGTTCGTACATTTCATTCTTTACAAAGGCCGATAAAAAAACTTGTTTATTGTATTTTGTCTACCGTCAATTGTCTATTATCAACCGTCTTGCCCTTCTTTTTTCTTTTGTTTTCTTTCGGGTTGAAAAGTATTTTTCACTTTCTCTTGAGCTGTATTAATCATTTCAAGAGAGCTTAAATGCTTTTTACCGTGATTCATCATGGAAGCCATCAATTCTAAAGTTGCTTTAGCTTCTTTATAGGCTTTTTCCTCCTGCTGTGCCAATTGCTTCTGCTCTTGTTGCTTTGGCATCCACCACGTGAAGAAGCCTAAAGCGAAGACCACCAAAATGGAGGCTGCAACTTTCATCCAGTTCCAACTATCTGCCGGTTTTGACTTCTTCTGAATTGTTGCCATGATGTCATCATCAAAGCTATCATCCAGCCTTAGGTTTTGCTTAGCTTCTTCATGGCTTTCAAACCAATCCGCCATTTGCTTAAGCTCCCCTTTCAGGCTGTCCTTATTGGCTTTCAGTTCACTTTTAAACTGCATTTCATCTACTTGGCTGAGTTCACCCAACCAGTATTTTTCAAGCCATTGTTCGAGTTTTTCTAATGCCATGGTCATTTATTTTTTGCATGCTTGCTTTCAAAAATTTTCTAGAGCGGAAAAGATCAGATTTTACTTGTGCTTCAGATATTTCCAAAGTCTCTGCTATCTCCTGATAACTATTCCCTTCCACCTCTCTTAAAATGAAGACTGTTTTTTGCTTTTCGCTCAACTGCTCCATCACTTCCTGCATAATTTTCCATTGATCTTGCCAAAGGGAAATTGTGCCGGGATCTTGCCCAAAAGTCTTCTCTAATTTGAGCGAATCTTGATGCTTTTGGACTGTCTTTTTCTTCCTTAACCTATCTAAGCAAATGTTCTTTACAATTTGCATGCCCCAAGCCTCAGGATTTTCAACTGACTCCCAGTCAGCTCTTTTATCCCAAATCTTGATCAAAGCCTCTTGAGTCGCATCTTTAGCCTCCTCCTCATCTTTCAAAAAAAAGAAACCAAAGCGGAAGAGCTTACTTTTCTGGCTCAGGTAGATATTTTTAAAGTAGTTTTCTTCGCTCATTACAATAGGTAGATGCACAACTGAAGTGAAAGTTACAGAGAATTTGAATTTATTTTAAGAAATATAGTTTTAATGAATTATTTTACTGATAATCAAAAACTTATAAATACTTTTAAATTCAATTCAGATTTACTTAGTCTTATTTTCTATATACTATTTAAGTGCTAAAGATTTAACATACTTTCTTTTTGCATGAACAAAAAGAAACAAAAATTCTAGAAAGTTTAATGCTTCAACCCACAAGGCCAATGCTGGCTTGCCTGAACAAGCAGGCCCGCTAAACTTTCCTCCTTCCCGCTTTTCCGAGTTCCTCGGAAGTGGTCGTGTTAATTCACTTCTCACCAATTAACAAAAATCACACTTTTCTATTATGAGTTTACATTTAGTTTTTTTGATTAAAAAAATATGGAGGAAATCCAGTAAAGAAGTATCTTTCGAATTAAACTTTAAAAACCTCAACATGAAATTCCTATTTAGCCTAACAATACTATTATTCTCATTTAGTTTAATTCTGACAGCGCAAGAAGACAAAGCCAACCATCTTCTTTTTTGGGAAAAATTAGAGCAACACTGCGGAAAAGCTTACACTGGGAAAGTTGTGACTGCTCCTGTCCCCAAAGATTTTCAGCAGCAAGAATTAAAAATGCATTTTATATCCTGTGGTGAAGGACAGATTAGAATCCCATTTGTGGTGGGTGAAAACCGTTCTAGAACCTGGATTTTTACTTTAAATGATAACAGCATTCAATTAAAACATGATCACCGACATGAAGATGGTAGTCCTGATGATATTACGATGTATGGTGGAACAAGCCCCAATACAGGTTTTGCAAGTTTGCAGTATTTTCCTGCTGATCAAGAAACGGTTGACTTAATTCCTTATGCTGCTGGAAATGTTTGGTGGGTGAGTATATCGGATTCTACTTTTACTTATAATTTAAGAAGAGTAAGCAGCGACAAACCAATTCGAGTTGAATTTGATTTAACGGAAGAAGTGGAAGCACCAGAGGCTCCATGGGGTTGGCAAGAATAAAGCTAAAAGTCTTACTATTCTAAACTTAGAAGTAGGAAAATGAGTAATTAAATAAACAAAAACTAAATCTCATGTCCAATATTTCACTAATAATAGAAGAAAGAGCGGCCGATATTGGAAATTTCATGGTCGGACGCCTACTTCCTTTCAGACAAAAAAGGTCGGTAGGTCCCTTTGTATTCATTGACCATATGGGGCCAGCAGCCTTGAAAGATCATGAAAATTTAGATGTACCTCCACATCCACACATTGGACTTTCCACGCTAACTTATTTATTTGAGGGTGCTATTATGCATAAAGATAGCATGGGTAGTGAGATAGAAATTAAACCAGATGCCGTCAACTGGATGACGGCTGGCAAAGGCGTGGTTCACTCCGAAAGGACACCTGAATATTTAAGAAATTCAGAGAAAAGTCTTCATGGATTACAAATTTGGGTCGCACTCCCTAAAAATTTAGAACATTCCGAGCCCTCTTTTACCCATATTGAAGCAGATAAAATCCCTCATTGGCAAGAAAAAGGCCTAAGCATTAAACTTATTGCAGGAAAAGCATTTGGAAAGGAATCGCCCGTTCCTGTTCACAGTAATTTATATTTTATAGAAATTAAAAGCACTAAAAGTCAAAAGGTAAACATTGGAAATGATTTATTTGGCGAAAGTGCTCTGTATATTTTAGAGGGCAGTATTAAGAGCGAAGGCAATACCTATGACCCCAAACAAATATTAATTGCTAAAGACAGTAAATTGTGTGAATTTGAAATAGAGGAAAATACTACCATTTATATTTTTGGAGGTGAAGCCTTCCCCGAAGAACGCTATATCAATTGGAATTTCGTTTCGTCCGATAAAGATGTATTAAGACAAGCGCGACAAGATTGGATAGACCAAAAATTTCCAAAAGTACCGGGCGAAAATGAATTTGTCCCCTATCCTGATTTTAAATTGAAATAATTTTATTCATTTATTCAACCCTTAAACTTGATTATCGTATTTATATTCCATGGAACTTAAATCCATGGAATATTTATGAAAATCGAGAATGCTATAAATCATGAATTTCAAAATGAAAGCCAAAAACTGATTGCAGAATTATTGTATTCTGCCAATTGGTTAGAACATCAAATATCAAAGGCATTAAAACCACTGGATATTTCATTTCAGCAATTGAATGCTTTAAGAATAATTCATGGGCAAGTTGAGAATAAAGCGAATGTCCAAATTATCAAAGATAGAATGATTGATAATCGGTCGAATGTATCTCGCTTGCTCAATAAACTATGCGACAAAGGATTTACTCAAAAAGAGCGATGCACTATGGACCAAAGAGTGGTTTACATTGCGCTTACTGAAAAAGGCAAAGAAACTATGAAGAAAGGCAAAGAAAAGATGGAGGAAATGGATTTTTCATTGGAACAAAATAAACTCCAATTACTCAATAGTTTATTAGAAGAAATTCGAGCTAAAGAAATCATAACAAATAAACATAAATAATAAAATGGATAATAATCAAGCATTATTGAAACCAATCAAATTAGGGGAATTAGAACTTAAAAACAGGGTTATTATGGCTCCAATGACGAGAAGTCGGGCTGATAATCCAGCAAAAGTACCTACTGCTGATTTGCAAGGACTTTATTATAAACAAAGAGCATCAGCGGGTTTAATCATTACGGAAGGCTCACAGGTTTCCGAGAAAGCCGTGGGCTATATCAACACACCGGGGATTCATACAAAGGAACAAACAGAGGCTTGGAAAGAGGTAACCAAAATGGTGCATGATGAAGGTGGGAAAATATTTATCCAGCTTTGGCATGTAGGCAGAATATCACATCCTGATTTTCATAATGGAGATTTACCGCATGCCCCATCGGCTTTAAATCCAAACGCAAAATCTTTTACACCAGAAGGTTTTAAAGATACTGTCAGTCCAAAAGAAATGACACTAGAGGATATCAAACAAACCATTCAGGATTTTAAAAATGCAGCTAAAAATGCTTGGGAGGCAGGTTTTGATGGAGTAGAAATTCACTCTTCTAATGGTTATTTATTGCATCAATTTTTTAGTTCCACCTCCAATATCCGTGAGGATGAGTATGGAGGATCGATTGAAAACAGAGCGAGAATTCTTTTTGAAATCATAGATGAAATCAAAACTGTGATGCCTGAAAATAGAATTGGGTTGAGATTAAATCCTTCCTTACATGGTATTTTCGGTATGACTTTAAATGAGGTTACCATTCCAACTTTCGATTATATCATTGAAAAGTTGAATAAGTATGATTTAGCCTATTTACATCTTTCAGAACCTTTTAATGATGTATCTAATGTAGAAAATGCTGAAACAGAAATTGCCAAAAGATATCGTCCTGTTTATGAAGGTAATTTGATGGTTAACGCTCATTTTGACCAAGAGAAAGGCAATAAAGTAATTGAAGATAGAGATGCAGATATGGTAGCTTATGGAAAACCTTATATTTCAAATCCAGATTTAGTAGAGCGATTTGCCGCAAATGCAGCATTAGCAGAATATAACACGGATACATTTTACACACCAGGGCATAAAGGCTATACGGATTATCCGAAACTGCAGGAAGTAGAAAGTTAATTTTTAGTAGTTTACAGTGGTTGAGCCACCCTGATGAAAGTTAGGGTGGTTTTTTATTTGCTAGAATATTAAACTAAAATTGATATTAGTCGTGTTAAAGATTTAGCGAATGCATCATGACAATCAATTGTAATGTTGTACATTTGTAGCCCTTCAAACGGAAGGAGCAATTAATTGACATATGGGGTTGACCGGTATTGACGGTAAGTGTGAATTATGTATCAGCATGCAGGGTGGAGAATGTACATCCTTAAGTAATTCATTCGAACTATAATTGGCGAATCTAATTACGCCATGGCTGCATAATCTTAATTTTTTTAAGATAAAGCTTTAAGGGTTGAGTCCCCAAAAGGATTCCCCAGCCACATTCCTCGTTCCTTCGTTTTTCCGGGAGCGGTCAAGGAGTGTCGACAGGAGAAACTAGCGTGGTGATGCTATTAAGCCATTGCGAAACTCAAATAGTTAAGGCCTGCAACAGGACTGTTACTTTCCATAACAGGCTCGAAAACCTAATTAGTAACTAAGCATGTAGAAGATGCATCGTTTCCTTATCCGGACGAGGGTTCGAATCCCTCCAACTCCACAATAAAAGCCTCTTGATTTATTTTAAGGGGCTTTTTTGGTATATTGGGGACTACAGAAATAAATATTTAATGTATAATTATTTATTTCCTTTTAAAAAACTCAGCATAAATATTACATTCTCTTGTTTAAATTAAAAACTTTTTAGTTCTTTCTGATGTTTATTGAAAAAAGCCACCTATTCATGATCAGCAAAGACAAAATAAAAGAAATTAACGCTCGTAGAAAAACGACAAAGGGTTTTAGTCAAGAGGATTTCGATTTTGCTAGTAAAATGGCTAAACCAAAGATTATTCAAAATAAAATATTGGCTGCTACAAATATTGCTGAAATTTACGATGCCAGTATGTATATTTCCACTTCTTTCGATGGGATCTTTCCTAAAAATCCAACAATGCGTAAAAAAATGAAAGAAACAATTTTTCATTACTAATCTAAAGTCAAAGCTATAGTTTATTGAACGATAAAATTATTCATGTCTTTGCAGGTCCAAATGCAGTAGGTAAATCAACTTTAGGAGAAGAATTTGCATATTATAAGGGGATTCCATTTGTAAATCCCGAAGAAATATCTAGAAAGCAATTCTCTTTATACAAAGAAGAAATAAATTTTATCATGCTCCATCACATTATGGATATTGATATTAAGACCGCTTTAGACGATTCCGATCAAGTAATTATTGAAAGCAACCTTCATGATATAAAGGCTTACAAGTTTATTGATTATTATATTTCAAAGTATAGAGCCTCTTCTATCTGCTATTTTCATTATACTGATGACATTAACATTTTGAAAAGAAGAGCAAAACAACGACCAAAACACTTAGGTCACATGGTGCCAGAAAGTATGCTCGAAGAAAGATATAATAAATCATTCGAGCTAATAATTGAAAGAATACACAGTTTTGACGAAATTCATTTTCTTGATAATTCGAAAGAGCAAGAACGGCCAGACTTAATTTTAGAAGTCTTAGATGGAGAGTTAAATTATATTAATCAAGATTTAAGTTTTGATTGGACAAACAAAATTATTAATGAACTCACAAATTCTGAATAACAACCCTCTACAAGGGTATAAACACTACAGTACTTTAATAGTTTTTGTAAAAGAATTGAATAATAATTTTGAGAAAGTCAATTTCTATCGAAAGATTTAAGAAAGTCAAAATTCTCTTAATTAAGCTCTTACAAAATTATTTAACATTTTTCCCTATCCCCTATTTACAAATCCAATCCTTCTTCCTACCTTTGCATCGGCAAATCGGCACGACCAGCTCCTGCTGAACTCCCCCAGGACCGGAAGGTAGCAAGGGTAGGCGGTCGTAGCGGTGCGATGTTGATTTGCCATTTTTATTTCCTCTCCCCCACTTACTTCATATTTTCTGAATTTCACTCCTCAATTGAAAAGTTATTTTACAATTAATCTCTTACCTTTGTGCAAGATTAATTGAACTCAAAAATAACCTTACCAATGAAATTTTTTATTGATACCGCCAATTTAGACGAAATCAGAGAAGCCTATGACATGGGCGTTTTGGATGGAGTAACCACCAATCCTAGCCTTATGGCTAAAGAAGGCATCACTGGAGATGCTAAAATCAAAGCTCACTACAAAGCTATTTGCGATATAGTGGATAATAACGTAAGTGCTGAAGTTATCGCTACCGACTATGAAGGGATGATGAAAGAAGGTCGGGAATTAGCTAAATTAGATGATAAAATCGTAGTGAAAATTCCTATGATTAAAGATGGTGTGAAAGCCATTAAGCAATTCTCCGCTGAAGGTATCAGAACAAATTGCACTTTAGTATTCTCATCAGGTCAGGCATTATTAGCTGCCAAAGCGGGTGCTTCTTATGTTTCCCCATTTATCGGAAGATTAGATGATATTTCTACTGATGGCTTGACTTTAATTGAAGACATTATCCGAATTTATGACAATTATGCTTACGAGACTGAGGTTTTAGCGGCATCTGTTCGTCACACTATGCATTTAATCGAATGTGCCAATATGGGTGCTGATGTGGTGACATGTCCATTGAAAGTAATAACTGGATTATTGAAACATCCATTGACTGATTCTGGTTTAGCTCAATTCCTAGCTGATCATAAGAAAGGAAATCAGTAAGAGTTATTTATAATAAATATTAGATTAAATTTAAGATTGATGAATTTAAGATAATTGGCAATAAGTTGACAATAAACAATCATTAGCCTTTGGCTAACGACAGTTGACAAAGTTTTCTAATCTTTCATCTTAGAACATCAATCTTAAATCTTTTTTCTGACGTCTTGAATCTTTATTCTCGACTCTAGATTCTCAAAAAAATATGTATATTATTAAAGTAAAAGGCAAAGCAAAAATACCCGATTACATCCAGCTTAGGGATGATAATTTTGTATTAATTGCTTATTTTAGAGCTGACCGTCCGTTGAAAAATTTAGATAAATATGGATTGGAAGGCAAGGAAGACGCCTTGCAGGAAGTTATAAATCAGTTACCTTTCGGTAAAATTCAAGCTTTGGATATTTAAAAGCACTTTTTTGTGTAATTAAATTTTAGAATCTATATAATTAAAGATGTCATCATTTTCTAACGAACCCGTAATCCGCATTGAAAACGCCACTATCTTTCAAGAAGATAGAGCCATCTTAAGCGATATTTCCTTAAGTATTGGCAAAGGTGAATTTGTATATCTCATTGGCAGAACGGGAAGTGGAAAAAGCTCATTGATGAAAACGCTTTATGCCGACTTGGATTTACGTTTGGGCCAAATGGAAGTGGCGGGATTTAAAATCAATGGCATCAAATCAAAACAAATAGCACAACTTAGAAGAAAAATTAGTGTCATTTTTCAAGATTTTCAATTATTAGCTGACCGAACTGTGGCAGAAAACCTCTATTTTGTAATGAAAGCTACGGGTTGGAAAGAAAAATCAAAAATGAAAACCCGCATGGCGGATGTTTTGATGCGAGTAGGATTAGGAGCTGTCGATAACAAAATGCCTCATCAACTCTCCGGAGGAGAACAACAAAGAGTTGTGATTGCAAGGGCTCTAATTAATGAACCCGTACTATTAATAGCTGATGAGCCAACTGGAAATTTAGACCCGGAAGTATCAGAAGGCATATTCAAATTATTCACCGATATCAACAAAAGCGGTACCGCCATTTTAATGGGAACACATGACCACAGCTTTTTAGATACGCATCCTTCTCGAGTATTAAAATGTCAGCAAGGTAAATTATTAGATTCCAGTAGAGAAGACTTCGATTTCAAGAGTAATTATTAAATAGCTTAAAAAGCTGAACAATTAGATTTGTTTTTGCTTCATGAATAATGAATAAACCAGAAGCCAGACCAAAAATTCCATTAGCAGAAATAAAGATTGACACTAAAGAGGTTGAAAGCTTTCAAAACCAAGCCTTACGCCCTATCATAAAGCAGTTGCATAGCTTACTTATAGAACATTTTTCTGTATTACTTTTCTCTAAAAAAGGTGAGTATTTAAAATTCCAGAGGATAAAAAGACAAATTATATTCGATCTATTTTCCGAACAGAAATCAAATATAAGACAGAATTGAAAGGCATGATTATTGGAAATTTCACCATGTCTGAATTTCAAAAATACAATATGAGTCCAAGGCCATTTGACAAAAGAATTTATACCATAATAGAAGAAAGAATTTTGACTAATCAAAATGAACTTCAAGATCTGAGGAATTAACTTATTTTTTATGTCCTGGAGAATTCAATTCATTTCTATCAACCGGTCATCTGATGAGTACTAAGATAATTCTCTAATGAAGCGGTATCGTAAAATTGCTCCACATTAAAACCAGGTATATTTTGTGCTGATTTGTTCTTAATATTCTTCGCAGAAACTTTTGCAAATACCTCGACTGGGTCCATTAGTTGTACATGAAATAATGGCTTTCCTTTTAAATGTTTCATCAAACCAGGTATAAGGTTTTTAACTACCCATTGTTGAGAAGCCACAGAAATAACTCCCATTTTTCTGATATCCGCTACAAACTGATTAGAATCTAATTGTTGGAAAGCTTTCAATACTTCAGAATTGATTTCTATAAACTCAGCATCACTTCTTACTTTATTAGTATATTCTAAAAATAAAGCTTTCAGTCTTAGATCGTAATATATTCTAGCTGTAACATTTTCGAAAAATAATCTCTGATTCTCCATGGTTTAAGTATCATCACATCATTCATTTTAAATAATACTGTGAATATATAATAATTATCTAATATTCTAAATAAAATATATAAAAATAATGCAACTACTTAAATCTATATGATTATATACACTTAATATCTTTAATCATTAAAACATCTCATTTAAAAATTAGAACATAAGAGAAAACTTCATGAGATAACACCTATCTTAGAGAATAATCTTCATTTAAAAATCAAAAGAAAAGGGGAATAAATCAGTAGCTTTATCAATCAGAATAAACCTTCCTTGATTATCCATAAATAGAATTTCAAATTCTTTTTGATGCCTTTTTTCAAATTCCAGCATAACTTGTCTGCATCCGCCACATGGTGGTGCACTAGCCAATTCCTCAGAATTTCTTCTGCTGGCGGCTATGGCAATCCTTATAAATCTTTGATTAGGCACTTGAATCCCAGCTCTGTACATTGCTGTTCTCTCTGCACACAAACCTGCCGGAAAAGAAGTGTTTTCCTGATTAGTACCTGTAATTATTTGCCCATCCTCTAATTCTATAGCTGCTCCTACAGTAAAATTGGAATAAGGAGAGTGAGAAAATTGTCTAGCCTCTAAGGCAGAATCCCATAATTTCTGATGTTCGGTTGATAGATCATCTATTGAATCGAATGATTTATATTCTATTTGAAATTTTTCTTTATTCACAGTTTCTTGTTTATTTGATAGATTACAATATACTATATATAGAATTTTATGTTCATTAAATCTATACAATATTTTTAAAGAAGAACGTTTTTAAAGCATGAATAAAAAGTTTATAGTATATATTGCTGCAGTGGTATTTTTAGCTTCTTGCCAAAAACACCCCATCAGTCAATCACAATCTAGAAATAATCAGCAAAACCCATCTAGCCTTAACCCTGAGTCGAATAAAAACTACGGACAAAGGCCTCAAGCAAGACAGGAAACCTGGTTTTTTGGTTTATTTAAAAAGAAGAAAAAATTAAGTTGGGGAGATCAATTGATTGCTGAATATGAAGAGCGAATGGAGAATAATGCTAAAGAAAAGCGTAAAAAAGCCAAAGAAATGGAAAAGCCTCAGTATTCTGATTGGACCTATTTCGGGCATAAAAGAAAACCAAAAAAGCGTCCACCTGAAAAAATGAAATATTGCGATGAATGTGGTATTAGACATTAATTTGAGCATTTAACATCAAAAAGCCTTCTGATTTAATGGATTTGGTTATATCTTTGAAAAAATTTAATTGAATGAAGCGCAGATTTTTTCCCTTTGATAAAAACTACTTATTGGAGAATGCTCAAATGGAGCTCAAAGATTCTTTATTGAATCAAATGGTTGAAATCGTTAAAGACATTTATCTTTTGCGCTACAATCCTTTGGGACTAAAAGACAAGTCAATAGAAAAAATTCTTACTACTACTGACTTTAATCTTGAAGACCTTTCTACCTTCTACGATGAATTAGCTGGCTTTTATCGATACAAATACAGCTCTAACCAATTAGAACTTATTTTTGATGGAAGAGATCATCAAGCAAAATACAAAGACGATTGGACCGAAACTTTAAGGAAATGGATAATTGATTTCTCCAAATCAAAACATTTCCTCAAAGCAGTATTAGAAACGGCCATCTTCTATCCTGATGATAAGCAATCTCAATTAGCCTATTCAAGGTTAAAAAACTATATGACTGATCACTTTGGTATTAAAATTTATAAGCACAAAGGAATAGTACCCATGAAAATCGCCTAAGTTTTCGACTCTTGGCAAATTTCATGTCCTGAAGATGTACCAATTCTATCTGCGCCTGCTTCTATTAAATCTTTAGCTTCCTGAAAGCTCTTTATTCCACCACTTGCTTTAATGCCTACATGCTCGGGTAAAACAGAACGCATTAATTTTACATGGTCTACTTTAGCTCCTTCTGGAGCAAAACCAGTGGATGTTTTTACATAATCCGCACCTGCATCAGCGCAAATTTTACATGTATCGACAATTTCCTGTTCCGTTAGATAAGCTGTTTCGATTATAACCTTTAGAATTTTACCATTTTCGTGAGCTAGTTTCCCAAGTTTAGCAACTTCAATTTTCGGCCACATCATCTCAGATTTCACAGCAGAAATATTCAAAACTAAATCCAATTCATCGGCACCATCTTTTATGGCCTGTAGTGCCTCAGCTTCCTTAGTTTGACTCATTTGGTAACCCAATGGAAAACCAATGACCGTAATTAATTGGATTCCTGACTTTGCTATATCCCTTTTCGCCTTTTTCACCCAAAATGGGGGAACACATATTCCAAAAATGTCATTTTCTTTCGCTTCACTTAATAACATTTCAATATCATTAGAAGTTATTGTGGCTTTAAGATTCGTATGCTCAATGTAATTTTGTATATTTCTCATATTCAACATCCAATTTAAATCATGATTAAAAAGAGTATTTACTATACTTTTTTCCTATTCCTTATACTAACTGCTGAAATTAAAAAAGTTTCAGGGCAAAACTTGAAATTTGGCTTTGAAATAAATGATAACAAAAGAAGTACCACCATTCCATTCGAATTAAATAGCAACCTTATAATCGTAAATGTTCTATTTGAAGGTGTGATTCCGTTAAAATTTATTGTTGATACAGGAGTTACCAATACCGTCTTAATTGATAAATCATACAGCGACATTTTAAGTATAGAACCTGACAGAAAATTAACCTTAATTGGAGCTGCTGGTATAAAAGAAGTCGAAGCCTACATCGTAAATAGAACAAGTGTTAAAGTAGGGAAGATTACAGGAAGCAATATCCCATTATTAATTCTAAAAGAAGACTACTTAAACCTACAGAAAAATCTAGGTATAAAAATACATGGCATATTAGGCTATGATTTTTTTAAAAATTTTATTGTTAGGGTTGATTACAAAAATAAGTTGATGAAATTCTACCGTCCAGAATATTTCAATCGTCCCCTGATTTTCTATAAATCGATAGACATGAAAATTGAACAGAGCAAACCTTACATATTCCAGAAATTAAAGCTAAATGATTCAACTGAAATACTTTCTAAACTCATGATTGATACTGGTGCCTCTCATCCGCTCATGTTACATAAAAACAGCAGTGAATTGATACAACTACCTGAGAAAAATGTGCGAGATATACTTGGCGCTGGAATTGCTGGATCTATTGAGGGGCATGCTGCGAGAATTCCTCAAATTTCGTTAAATAAGTATACTTTAGAAGAAGTTGTAACCAATTATCCAGATTCTGGAGTATATCAGGACATAATTAGAAATACAGGAAGAAACGGAACTATAGGTGGAGGAGTCTTAAAAAGATTTAAACTATTTTTTGACTACGGTAATGAAAAGTTATACCTAAGAAGAAATAGTTTAATTAAAGAAGAGTTCAAACACGATATGAGTGGGATGTCTGTTGTAGCAAAAGGAGAATATTATTTGGAGCCTTATTATGAGATTGAGAGAGTGAGAGAAGATACGCCCGCATACGAAGCAGGTCTTAGAAAAGAAGACAAAATAATAAGTGTTAATGGCAACTCGGGGCTCGATCTTAGTCTAGAAAAAATAAATAAAACTTTAAGTAAAAAGGAAGGTAAAAAAATCAAAATGAAAGTAAAAAGAGGAGATGAGATACTATCCTTTAGTTTTTATCTTAAAGCATTTATATAAACATTCTTTTAATATTTCTTTTGCCAGAGTAGTACTTGAGCCTAAAGAATTGTTGCGTCTTTTTAAATTTAAGAGCATTTCTTAAAGCACTATAAATTCGTTTACTATCAATGTTTTCTTTCAATAAATATTCTTGAACACCAGAAGTTACCTCTTGTCTATTATGTGACTTTAATAAAGTAATAGAAATAGCTTCCTTGCTCAATTCATTTATTGTTTTAATAATTGCTTTTAATGGATTAATACCCATATTATCATCTAAAAGTATACAATTAGGATGAGTAAGATGAATCTTATTTAACATATCTGCATGAGAAAAAGCTGTTTCTATTCGCTTTACCTTATCCTTTAAATCAAATAACTTTTCATAAATTATACTCATTTCTAGAGGATTATTACCTACCAAAAGTACACTTATTTCATTATCAGATATTGATTTTTTCGGGATATTGATAATATTTCCACCTTTCATCTTTCTTTGTTTAATACAATAATATATTATATAAATTAAATATAATAAAGTTGATTTATATTCACTAGTAATATTCTATAACAAGCCATAATTAATCGATTAACGAATAATACAACTTTTCGGATTTTGATTGGTTTTATTATCATTATGAAGATTCTATTGACAGGAGCAAATGGTTATATAGGCAGGAGATTATTGCCAATTTTAGTAATGCAAGGACATGATGTTATCTGTCTGGTAAGGGATAAAAGGAGAATTGAACTAGAAGAAAAAATAATAGATAAGGTTCAGTTCTATGAAGCTGACTTATTAAAACCTGAACAACTGGAAGATTTACCAAAGGATATTGAAGCTTCTTATTATTTGGTTCATTCATTAGGTAGCTCTTCAAGTAGCTTCCAACAAATGGAAAAGGATACTTCTCAAAATTTTGTAGATGCGATTGATAATACAAATTGCCAACATATCATTTACTTAAGTGGAATTTCAAATGATGAATCCCTTTCCAAACATTTATCTTCTCGGAAAAATGCAGAAACCATATTAGCAAAAGCCAAAGCAAATTTAACAGTATTACGTGCAGCTATTATTATAGGCTCTGGCGGTGCTTCCTTCGAAATTATTCGTGATTTAGTAGAGAAATTACCTGTAATGGTGGCCCCAAAATGGTTAAGAACTCGATGTCAGCCCATAGCCATTCGAAATGTAATCAACTACCTTTCTGGTATAATTGGAAAAGAGCAATCCTATGGTAAAACATATGATATTGGCGGTCCTGATATATTAACTTATAAAGAGATGCTTTTAATTTTTGCCAAAGTGCGAGGATTAAAAAGATATATTATTACGCTTCCCGTTTTAACACCACGTTTAAGTTCTTATTGGCTTCATTTTGTAACTGCAACAAGCTACAAAATTGCCAGCAGCTTGGTGGATAGCATGAGAAATGAGGTGATTGTAGAAAATAAAGGAATTGAAGATATTGTTCCTCAAAAACTAATTCCTTACAGCGAAGCAGTCAAAATGGCTTTCGATAGAATTGCTCAAAATGAAGTAGTATCAAGTTGGAAAGATGCTTTTGCTAGTTCGAAAATCAATACAGAATTAATGGAGTTTGTTCAAGTCCCAACTTACGGTTGTTTTATGGATAAAAGAACCACTACGTTTGAAAGAGACCGTTCTGAAGTATTACAAAATATTTGGAAAATAGGTGGTGACCGGGGATGGTATTATTGGAATTTCCTATGGAAGTTAAGAGGATATATGGATAAAGCCGTTGGAGGGGTTGGTCTTAGAAGAGGAAGAAGAAGCCATGATCAATTAGTAGCAGGGGATTCACTTGACTTTTGGCGAGTTTTAATTGCTGACAAACAAGAAGGGCGTTTGCTCCTATTTGCTGAGATGAAATTACCAGGTGAAGCATGGCTGGAATTTAAAATTTCCAAAACTGAGGAGGGTAAAAATAAAATTACTCAAACTGCAACTTTCCGACCTCATGGTTTATTCGGTAGACTGTATTGGTACAGTATATTCATATTTCATGAATTCATTTTTAAGGGAATGATGAACAGAATTATTTCCCATCAAGATAGTGATAAAGAAGCTGTGGTGATTGGATAGTCCAATTTGACATTTTCTGAAATCAATTTATGAACAATCTCTTCCGTTTCATCTGGAAAATGCATTTTTGCATTTTGTTCTTGATTAATGAATGTTGATAGTATATTTAAATACTTCAAATGAAGGGAATCAAGTACCTCTACACCTAATTTTTTTAAAGCTACGGCATTACATTGTTGCTCGTACTGACCTTTCATTGGAATAACCAATAATTTCTTTTGTAGAAATAAGGCTTCAGAGGGTCCCTCAAAACCTGCACCGCATATAACACCTTTGCAGCTACTTAAGCTTTTCAAATATAGCTCATTTTCAATAGGAATTATTTCTACATTTTTGATAGTTCTCCTGGTAAAACTATGCTTACTAAAAACTTGAAAATGAGCTTCAATTTGTGATAAAACCTTAATAATTCTTCTATCACTATAGGCAGGAAGATATACAGTATAATGATCTCCCTCTTTTATCTCTAAAGCCCTAACTTCCTTTCGGATTATAGGGTAATGAATTTTTTCAGCATAAGTACGAAAATGAAAACCATAAACACTAGATGCAGGTGCATAATATTTTAAAATTAAATACCCCAACCAATCGGTTCTATTTGGTTTAGGCGAAAAAGGATGAATAACTGCAGATTGATGGCTTAAACTCACACATTTTTTGGCTTTCAAAAGACAAGCCCAGGCAGAAACTGGTTCAAAATCATTAATAATTAAATCATATTGCCTAACATTCAAACTTAAAATTTCATTGATTAGCCGAATGAAATTCACTCTTTTTAATGTTTTGAAGATATCTACCCCTCCTTTTTTACCAAAAATAAAACTCAAGCCCTTAAACTGATATTGGATTTCATAATTTAATTTAACTTCTGCTTGGGTTCCGCTTATTAAAATATCTAATTCTCCGTATTGTTTTAAAATAGGAATAATATCCCTCGCCCTGCTGATGTGACCATTACCTGTACCTTGTATTGCATATAAGATTTTCATAACTAATTTTTATGAAAGATATGTATACAAGATGAACTGATTATCAAGCAAAAATCATCAAATCATGAATAATTAGTCCATAAAATAAAATAGGATTTCTACATTCGATTTAAAAGCAAGCGTAACCTTTTCCATTCATTTAAGTATTTTATATTCTATATTTAAATTTTTAATACTTAATTTTGAAGTAATAAAGTGAAATTAATTCAAGTTACCATATCAGCCTTCTTTTTTGTATGCCTCTTTAATGTGGCTTTCATCCCACAACTATGCTTAGATGCAGTTGAAGATTTACAACACCAAGAAGTTAGTGATAATATCTTAGGGGAAGAATCAACCAACGGTTTGAATATCTTTGAAGAAGAAAGCAAAGAATCCTCAAAAGAAAACAATGAAGACGAAAAAAGCGGATTCAATTTAAAAGTAAATGGACACTTACGCTCTTCTATATTTAGTACCATTCATGAATCATTGGTAAATAACTTCTTTCACTCTAATCTTTACCAATCCGTTCCTATTCTAAAAATAACTCCCCCACCCAAAGCTTAATAAAGCTCTCTCAAACTGTATTGGACAAGTATGCTTGTTCAATAAATAACAACGCGGTTACTTTTTTACAATAATTCAATAATTGATAACAATGAGTGAATCAAAATTTTCAAAATTTACAGGGATTACTTTTAAACACTTCAAAAATGACTCTCTTTCGAGTTTAGTAGTATTTTTAGTGGCTATGCCATTATGCTTGGGTATCGCCTTAGCATCAGGCGCACCACTATTTTCAGGTTTGGTAACTGGAATAGTTGGTGGTGTGGTAGTTTCATTACTAAGTGGAAGTCAATTAGCTGTTTCAGGCCCAGCAGCAGGATTAGCTGTTATAGTCTATAATGCAATTGAAGACATAGGGTTTTTCGAAGGTTTCTTAGTAGCAGTAGTACTTGCTGGAGTAATCCAATTAATATTAGGCTTTCTAAAAGCCGGTACTATTGGAAATTATTTTCCTTCATCGGTAATCAAAGGAATGTTAGCCGCCATTGGTATCCTCTTAATTATTAAGCAAATACCACATGTTTTCGGTTATGATGAGGATTATTTGGGTGATTTAGACTTTTGGCAAAATAATGGTGAAAATGCCTTGAGTGCTTTGGGTTCTGCATTTAATAATATTGACCCAACTGCTTTCCTAATTGCTATTGTATCATTAATAATACTTATAGGCTGGAACTACATTAAAATTAATAGCATAAAATCAATTCCTGCTCCATTAATTGTAGTTTTTGTAGGTGTTGGGATAAATGCACTATTTATGTTTCTAGAAAACGGTATGGCTTTATCTCAAAAGCATTTGGTGACTATTCCTGTTTTAGGAGAAGATACTTCTTTCGAAAATTTATTCGTTTTTCCTGATTGGTCCGTTTTAACAAATCCTGTTATTTATACTGCTGCAGTTACAATTGCCATAGTAGCAAGTTTAGAAACTCTTTTAAGTATTGATGCAGTTGACAAATTAGATCCACAAAAAAGAAGAACACCCTTGAATAGAGAAATGAAAGCACAAGGTGTGGGTAATATAGTTGCTGGTTTGATTGGTGGATTACCTATGACAGCAGTTATTGTACGAGGTACTGTAAACATTAACTCAGGTGCGAAAACAAAATTATCAGCTTGGTTACACGGTATATTATTGATAGTTGCAATTCTTTTAATCCCAACCGTTATTAATATGATACCTTATGCAAGTTTGGCAGCAATTCTATTAGTAACTGGATATAAATTAGCCAATATTAATTTGATTAAGTCTATGTACAAAGTAGGGCCAAGTCAGTTTTATCCATTCATCATTACTATTGTAGCCATCGTTTTCACCGATTTATTAATCGGTATTATCATCGGTCTTTTAGCAGGATTCCTTAATATCTTACTCAAAAACATGAAAAATACTTATTCTTTTGATAAGGATTCTCATAAAGAAGGAGAACCTATTCGACTAGTATTATCAGATGAAGTGTCTTTCTTGAATAAGGCCAGCATGGTAAAAACTTTGGATGAAATACCTGAGAATTCAAAAGTGATTATAGATGCTAGAAAATCATCATTCATTGATTTTGATGTAATTGAAGCAATTGAATTATATACTAATGAAGGTGCTCAATATAAAAATGTTGAGGTTGAATTACTAGGCTTCGATGAATTTCACAAAAAATATAGTTTCAAATAGATGAATAATCATTTTTTCATACAAACCATAAATTTTTTTAGAAATGAGCAATTTTCATCCTTTAAAAAATTTAAAATCTGATATACCCGCCAGTATTGTAGTATTTCTTGTTGCTTTACCTCTTTGTTTAGGTATTGCATTAGCATCAGGCGCTCCTTTATATTCAGGCTTAATAGCCGGTATAGTTGGCGGTATAGTCGTTGCATCATTAAGTGGGTCCCACGCTGGAGTTAGTGGGCCTGCGGCTGGTCTAGCTGTTATAGTGCTCGCTGCCATTCAGGACCTGGGGAGTTTCGAGATTTTCTTGATGGCAGTTGTTTTAGCCGGAATTATCCAGATAGTTATGGGTTTTCTCAAAGGAGGTATCATAGCCTATTATTTTCCTTCATCGGTTATAATGGGAATGTTGTCGGGCATAGGTATCATTATTTTTATCAAGCAAATACCTCATGCTTTTGGTTACGATAGAAGCCCGGAAGGTGATTTAAGCTTTAGCAGTAATGGTGGTGAAAACACTTTTACCGAACTCCTAAATATGCTTGATTTCATAAGCCCGGGAGCCTTAATTATTACAGCTGTTTCTCTGGCAATACTTTTACTATGGGAAACTAGCTTTATGAAAAGTAAGAAAATATTCCAGTTGATACCAGGTCCTTTAGTGGCTGTAATAAGCGGAATATTCTTAAATCAGCTTTTTATTGGTATGCCGGATTTTGCACTTCGTGCAGATCAGTCTGTGAATGTTCCTTTAGCAGAAAGCTTTAGTGGGTTTTTAGGTAATTTTACATTCCCTGATTTGGCCGCATTAACAAACCCTCAAATATACATAACTGCAGTGGTAATTGCGGTAGTTGCAAGTTTGGAAACTTTATTATGTGTGGAAGCTACTGATAAGTTGGATCCATATAAGCGAGTAACCCCTACTAACCGTGAATTAAAAGCTCAGGGAGTGGGGAATATTATTTCCGGAATGATAGGCGGTTTACCAATTACACAAGTAATTGTCAGAAGTTCTGCCAATATTCAATCCGGAGGAAGAACAAAAGCATCTGCTATTATTCATGGGTTTCTATTATTAGGAAGTATTATAGCTATTCCGTATTTACTTAACCTCATTCCCCTGGCAACTTTGGCTGCCATTTTATTTATAGTAGGTTATAAATTGGCTAAACCTTCCCTTTTCAGAAAAATGTACAAACAAGGAAAGGGGCAATTTATACCATTTATTGCAACCATTTTAGGTATAGTATTTACAGATTTATTGGTGGGGCTAGGCATTGGTTTAGTAATAGCTATTTTCTATATTCTTTTAAATAACTATCAAATTACGCTTAACACCAAGCATGAGAGAAAAGAAGATGGTAAGGATTTGATGAGATTGGAATTGGCTCAGGAATTAACTTTTATCAATAAAGCAACGATACTAAAATCTTTGGCTAATATTCCTAAAAATACCAAAGTAGAAATTGATGCTAGCAATACCCGTTATATGCATCATGATATTTATGAAATTATAGAGGATTTCAGAATAAGCGCTAAAGAAAGAGATATTGAGGTGACTATTATAAACCTTACAGAGCCTGTTGAGGGGCCAACACCTCCAAAATTCACAGTTACCACTCATTCTGATGAAGGCGAAGATTTTAAAGAAAAAATAAACTAAAAAATTTAATTAAGCTTAATAAATAAGAATTATGAAGACACAAACGGAAAAAAGTCAAGCAGCACTTAACCCGCAAAAAGCACTTTCTCTTTTAGAAGAAGGAAACAAACGTTTTGTTGAAAATTTAAAGGCTGATCGTAACCATTTGGATCAAGTAAATGAAACCAGAGATGGACAATTTCCTTTTGCGATAGTCCTTAGTTGCATTGATTCTCGCGTTCCTGCTGAGCTTATTTTTGATCAGGGATTAGGAGATATTTTCAGCGTAAGAATTGCTGGAAATTTCGTGAATGAAGATATTTTAGGCAGTATGGAATTTGCCTGTAAAGTAGCAGGGTCAAAACTTATTGTAGTATTGGGCCATACTAGTTGTGGAGCCGTTAAAGGTGCTTGCGATAATGTGGAATTAGGCAATCTAACCGGTATGTTAAAAAAACTGAAGCCTGCTATGGATGCAGTATCTACAGAGGGTGAACGCAGCTCTAAAAATGTGGAATTTGTACAAAAAGTAGCCGATAAAAACGTGGAGCTAACAATCGAACAAATCAAAGAGAAAAGCCCAGTTTTAAAGGAAATGCTTGATGAAGGATCTATCGGTATTGCAGGTGGAATGTATGATGTTGCCAGTGGTGAAGTTGAGTTTTATCACAAACCTTAAACTTTAAAAAAACTAAAAGGCTGGACAAAGTTTATTCAGCCTTTTTTATTGCCATCCCTGTTCGCCCTTCAGAGGTACAAAACTGAAATTAGAAAACACTTCTTTTACAATTTTCTTTTCTGAGTCTTTAGTTAAGCGAAGCATTTGCTGTGTTGTATTATCCCCTACTGGTATCACAAGGCATCCTCCAACACTTAATTGTTCAATCAATGCTGAAGGTACACTTGGCGCACCAGCAGTTACAATGACTTTATCATAGGGAGCATGGGCAGGAATTCCTTTTGATCCATCTCCACTAAAGAAATGAGGTTTATAACCCATCTGAGGTAAAAATCTTCGGGTGCGTTCATATAAATCCTTTTGATATTCAATTGTATAAACTTTAGCCCCAAGTTCACAAAGCACACATGCCTGATAACCCGAACCCGTACCAATTTCCAAAATCTTATCCCCAGGCTTTACTTTAAGAAGTTCAGATTGGAATGCTACAGTATAAGGCTGTGAGATTGTTTGACCATGCCCGATAGGAAACGCTTTATCTTGATAAGCATGTTCTAAAAAAGCATTTTCAAAAAACACATGACGTGGAATTTTACCCATAGCCGATAAAACTCTTTCATCTTGAATGCCTTTGTCACGCAGTTTTTGAATCAATTTTCTGCGCATGCCCTGATGCTTATAACTATCTTCCATCATAAATCAAACTTATGAAAAATTCAGGATAGGAGGAGAAAAAAATTTGAAATAAAAAAACCTGCCATCTTTTAAAAGCTGGCAGGTTTAATGGGACAAGCATTATATAAGTTTTGGTGAAAACACCAAAACGTGGGAGTGGGTTGACAACTCTCCCCTTTGAAGGTGTTTTCACCTTCAAACCATGAAAAAGTATTGTTTTGGCTTTAACTTACAATTTCTAAGGAATGCTCACCGGCTCTCTTTGCAGCCTATCCTCAATCACTTTCTCAATAAGCGGAAGTGAGCTATACAATTGCTCATAATCATCAATGATGAAGTATTTAGTCTGGAACTTGTCTTTTCTGTAACTACTGTCTATGATAGCTTCCACATCATAATCAAAATGTTCTGGCTCGTCCGAAATTGAGAATTTTGTTTCTCCTGGAGAAGAAATAATCCCTGCTCCATAAATTCTTAAATCTCCTTCTTCTCTAATCAAACCAAATTCGATGGTAAACCAGTAAATTCTGCTCAACAAATGAATAGCCCAGTCATTATCCAGATGCTTTAAACCAATTTTTGCCAAGCCTTGTAAAAAATCAACAAAGGGCTGATTGGTTAGCAATGGAATGTGTCCGAACACATCATGGAACATATCCGGTTCTTCTAAGTAATCCAACTGCTCTCTAGTTCTCAACCAGGTAGTAGCAGGAAATATCCTATTGCTTAAAAGCTCAAAGAACTTATCATCATCTACTATTCCAGGAACAGCGGCTACTTGCCATCCAGTTAAGTCTTTCAAATACTTATTGGTTTCCTTGAAATTGGGAATAGCTTTTTCAGTGAAACGGATTTTATCAATTCCTTCCACAAACTCCTTCGTGGCTACTTTTTTGATGTTTTGAAACTGTCTCCCGAAAAGGATACCCCAAACTTCTTGGTCTTCGGTGGTATAATTGTCATAAATTTGCTCCATGATACTAGTAATTAATTTTCAATGTTAGTGTTTAAAATTGGGACATAAAAAAAGCCCGATTCCAATGGAATCGGGCTTGGTATATTTTCTAATTGAAATATGTCTTACATAATATGCATAACACTACCATTACCGATTCCTGTCGGGACTTGATAATAGTAATAATATGTGTTGTGCGTAAAATTCATTTTGACAAATGTAATTGCGGAAATTTTAAAAACAAATAGATTTTATAACTTTTTAAAACCCTCCGCCTTCAAAAATTATATTTTAAAGAAAAATTTGGCATCCATCTAAACAATACGTATTGATAAACAGCCAATTCGTTTCGGTTACCAATCTTTCTTCGGAAATCATAACCCAAAGGGTTTTTCCTTCCATAGGCGTTAAAAAGACCAAAAATTATATCCCAGTAAGTACTTATCCCTGACTGCTTTGTTGAATAATTAGCTGAAATATCCAGTCTGTGATAAGATGGGAAACGTGCTCCATTTCTTTCGCTATATATGGGGACAGGATCATTGTTTTCCATATAAAATCCTATGGGTAATGTAACTGGTCTTCCTGACATATACATCCAAATACTGCTGATATCCCACTTTTTATTCAGCTTATACTGTCCCAATACTCTTAAATCATGAGGTATATCAAAAGGTGCGCTATAAGTATTTCCATCATTGATATCCTGAACAGTTCTTATTGCCCTTGAATAGGTATAGCTGATATTCCCTGTCAATCTTCCTGTTTCCTTTTTAAGCAATAGTTCCGCTCCATAAGCACTGGCTGAACCAGAACGCACCTCACCTTCTACAAAGGGGTTATTTACTATTTGTGCATGGTCAACATAATCAATCTGATTTTGTATCTTCTTATAATAAGTTTCAACCGATAAAAAATAGCCTGACTTCAGACTCTGGAAAAACCCCAACCCTAAAGCATCTACTAGTAATGGATTTATATTTCTATTTACTGGAAACCAGGTTTCCAAGGAGGTGTATGATAAGGCGTTATTCTGCAATATCTGCATATATTGGGCATTGCGAGAGTAAGATGCTTTTATGGATTTATTGTCTGTAATTTTATAATTAATACTAAGTCTAGGCTCTAAATTCCAATTATTATGATAAACTCCATTATGATTAAACATAGTGTCCGTCACGGAATATGCTTCATTGTAGCTATAGAAGGTAGCATACCCATAATTTTGAAATCCAGATAAACGAATCCCATAATTAACTCCAATCATTTCAAAAATCTCTAAATCCTGAAGAGCGTAAAATCCATATTCTAGTGCAGAAATTTCTGGAATACTACTTTCAGGTTGTGATCCGTTTTTACCCGGAATAAACTGATGATCAATGATTGCCCCACCAAATTTCACAGTATTATTAGGTAAATGAAAATAGGTAATATCCCACTTCAATTGACTGTCATAAAGTCCTGTCTTCCAACTATAATTACGAGATTCATCTTCAAATTCTAAGGAATTATCATATCTGCTATATATAAAAGAAAGGTTTGAAAAGAACTTTTTATTGAGCTGAGTATTCCACCTAAGAGTAGCAGAAGAATTACCCCATTCATTAAACAGACCATCTACCGAACGAATTCTATCTTGACCATTATACAATGTCAAAAACAGTTTATTTTTATCGTTCAACTTGGTACTGAATTTTGCATTAATGTCATAGAAGGAAGGTACCAATGGTAAATTGCTTCCTGGTGAGAAAGCCATATCTATTAGACTTTTACGCAATGATAATAAATAAGACGTTTTATCCTTTTGAATAGGGCCATTTGCTGAGATTGTTGCTGCAAACGGACTTAATCCTAATGAAAAATTATTTTTATTCAGATTACCATCCTTCATTTGAGTATCCATTACGGCTGATACTCTTCCACCATACTGAGCTGGCATATTGCTTTTATAAAGATTTACATGCTTAATGGCATCAACATTAAAAACTGAAATCAATCCAAATAAATGTGATGGGTTGTAAATTGGAGCCTCATCGATCATAATTAGATTTTGATCACTCCCTCCTCCTCTTACGAACATAGCTGAAGAGCCATCACCAATGGTTTTGATGCCTGGCTTTAATTGCATGGCTTTAATCACATCTGGCTCACCAAAAACAGTAGGCATTTTTCTAATCTCAGCTATACTTAATTTATTCAAACTAAATTCATTTCTCTCAATTTCCTTCTCTCGTCCTCCTATCACTTCCACTTCCTGCATAAATTCTTTTGCAATATCGAGCTTGATATTCTGTGTTTGATCATTCTCAAGTTTGATCTCTAATTGAATGGGCTCATATCCTACATAGCTTATATAAAGTGTGTACTCATCTTCTGGTAAGGTTAATGAGTAATAGCCATAATTATTGGTTACTGTCCCTGTTGAAGGATAATTTAAAGCTACATTAGCTCCAATGAGAATTTCAGCCGATGAGGCATCTGTTATATAACCACTTATGGTAAAGTGATTTTGTGCTACAGTAATAAAAGCTGTAGAAAAGAGTAGAAAAAATAAAGTAAGTTTTAATTTCATTGATTATATCAATTAGGTCTTAGTTGAATGAATAAACTTTATTTCACAACAAGCTTTAACATTTTTCTTTTTTCTGTGTTTTCAAGTGTTAAAAAATAAATCCCAGTATTTAAAGAGTTTATTTCTAGTTCAATATTTTGAACCCCCTTTTTCACATTTACATTCATTTCAATTACAAATTGTCCATTAAAGTTAAGAATTTGAACTTTCATCAACTTTGAAATATTACTTTCAAGAGTAAGTCGTATTTTATCTGAGGCGGGATTAGGATAAAGTGATAATAGATTAGAACTTTTAAAAATATCATTATACAAGTGAGGTTTATTATAATAATCACATATCAACTTTACAGCATTAAAGGTATTTAATAAACCGCCTGAGACTGTTTTTTCTTCGAGACTTTTATGTTTATATACACTTTCTATCAATGCTTTTTTAACAAATAAGGCAGTCTCTTTTGGTTTTTCAGTAAGATCAAGTTGAAATTCTTTTATAGGTAGTGAATAGATTAAACCAATAGATGCAGATACGTAAGGAGCAGCAGCAGAAGTACCCCCAAAATAACCATAAATACCAGTATTTAACATGGTATATGAGTTTTGTCCTGTAGCTGATATATCTACATTTTCAAGGCCATAAGCTGCATCAAATACTTTTGTTCCATCTTCAAAAGAATTTGTAACTGTAATCAAAAAATCACTTTCACAAGTTGAAGGCATATCACCAACAAAATCAATATTTTCATGATTATTAGAAACTGAAGAAACCACAAGTACCCCTTCATTTCCCAAACTATCATAAATAGCACACCATTCAGGATAATCCTCCGCAAATAAATACTCCTTACCCCATGAACAATTAATCGCTATAATATTAGCTCCTTTAGCTCCATTTGATTGATTATATAATTTCTTTAACTGATAAATATAAATCAATGATTGTTGGATGCTTTCAATACTAGCCCCTTTCACTACATTCAGAAGTTTAACTGGATTGCTGTCGTAGGAATCAATTTTAAGCAATGAATTAATAATTGAATTAACAGGAGTTCCGTGCCAATCTCCTACGTCATTTCTTGAAACATCATTATTTCCCTCAGCAAAGTTCCAGCCCCAAATATCATCGATATATCCATTATGATCATCATCCTTTCCATTTGATGTTTCATTTTCATTAGCCCAAAAACTATCATGAAAATTACTCAAATCTGCTTTCACCCCGCCATCGATAACTGCAATCACTTTTTCATTTTCATTTATATAATTACTATGGAAATTAAGTACTTTATGAACATTAGCAATTTCAGACCTCAAGCTTATATCTTGAGCGGTAATTGGAAGTATAAAAACACCATACACTAGTCCTAGATAAAATAGCTTAATCATTTAGCAAATAATATAAAGATCTGCTTTCTGCTGCTATTCGGACATAAACTCTAAAAACATCAAACTCATTGTATATTGAATCTGGAAAGTAACTCCGTACTTCAACTATTTCTACAGACTGAGTACCATAAGAATGACTTAACAAATCGAAATCTTCCGTATCCTTTAAATTGAATGGCTTAGTAGTATTAAATTGACCAAAATACTCAACTTGATTTCCACTTTCACGACTTGATTCAATTATCAGCTCACTATATCCATTTAGGGAAACAAAAACAGTATCAGCATTAATAATTTCATTATTAATCTTAAATTTTATTTCTGTTGGCTTAGGGTCAGTTTCTTTACTACAGTTACATAAAATAACAAGAGCGAAAAGCATTAATAAAGGAAACGATATACTTTTAATTTTCATTTACACATATAATTAAAATACACTTCTAGTTAGCTAAAATCTTGAGATCGCCAAATTTCATTCTAATAACTTCAACATCCGAGGCATAAAAAAAACCTCGCCCTCCTTCAGATACATTCGTAAAAGTATTTCCTTTAATGGAGGAAAAAATACCTGAAGACCAATCTGTTTCATTAAAAAGCGAAATTAAATAATTGTGGTAATCAGGTGAGATCGATAATTTTAAATATTCAATTGTATCGCTAGCATTACCAGCATTTCCAAAACTTGAAAAGCCTGATGGAAAAATACCTTGTGGCAGTGAAATTGAATGGGAAAATATTTTTTGCTCTTCATTAATAATATTTCGTGGACTCAACTGCTTAAAATAACCAGTAGTGATTTTACGCTGATTGCTTATCCATATATTAGAATGGTCAAAACCAAAATTATGCTGTTTAGAAACTGTATAAATGCGTTGGTTTTCATCAACATCAATTTCATTAATAGGTATTTGATCATTTTCAATATTACTAATCATACTATCACTAGCAGTATAAGTGAAACCATTGTGTATTATGGTTAAGACATATCTTTTACCAATTTCACCTTTTATGCGATCGATCGTTTCATATTCACCAGGCTCAGATGACTCAGCATACCTAAATACATTTTCACCATCAGATAATTCCAAAACAGCATTACTAATAGGTTGAAAACCAATATCATCTAAATTAGAGGGTTCAGATAACCTGACAAATTGCTTACCATATACACTTAAGATACCTCCCTCAACAACCACTTGATTAGGTATATCAGATGTATTTCCAGTAATTTGAGTGAAATCAATTTCAGATTCAATACAGGATGAAATTGAAAAAACAGCAGATAAAAATATTAATGATTTCATAAGTAGTAAAAAGGGGCTCAATTTTATCATGATCATTATATCTTATTTCTGCACTAATTCATTCAATGTAGTCCTATATCGTCTGGCATTTAATGCAAAAAAATAACCTGTAGCACCTTTACTAAGGTTAGATTTAGTATTTCCTGCAACAGTAGAAAAAATACTTGTCCTCCAATTGGTCTCATTAAAAACAGATATTAAATATTCTCTATACTCATCAGACACAAAAGACTGAACTATTTCAACAGAGTCGGTAGGAACACCTGATATTCCCGAGCTTCTAAACCGTCCGGGAAACACGCCTTGCGGCAATGTACTTTTATGTGAATAGACTTTAAATGGACTTATTCTTAAAAGATCATGTAGGCTTATTAGTGGTATTTCAGATGAATTGGATTCTACCCATTGCCAAATATTAAAATGATTAAACCCAAAATTATGTTCATAGATTGACAGCTCAACATACTTATTTCCTTGAGCAACCCTACCATCATCATCATCATAAAGTTCACTTCGAATAAAAGGCATATCAATTTGATTCTCTTTAAAATCAGGGAACTGTTCTTTGGCCGTATAATTTACATCATTCAAATCTATTTTTAATGTATACTCAATAGCTGGGATTCCTTTTACTTTCGATTTAGATTCATAGGATTGTAATGAATCATTGTAGTTAAACTCTATTGCCTTATCCTTAAATAGTAAGCTCACCTGAGCAGAACTAATAGGTTCAAATTCAAAGGTTTCTTTAATACCTATCATAGGTTTTAAAATTTTCACCCTACAAAAGTCACTCTCATTTGATATAAAACCATCTACAAAAATCTCAACTTGATCTTCACCTGAATAATTTAAACTATCAAACCCTACTTCTTCCTCTATACATGAAAAACATGATAAAATGAAGAATGACAAATATGCATTACTGAAAAATTTAAATGGAAAAGCCCTAAACAACTTTAATACTACTGGATATTTCAAATACTTATTCATCAAAAAAACTACTGAACAGTTGATATATAGTTAAATTTAATGTCTAAAAACATCTTGAAAAAGACAATTTTATCATGAGGGTAATCAAACTTGTAAAGTTTTAATGCCATGGTTCATTTTTTAGGTTTGGCACAGAGTTTCAATATTAGTGATTCAAACTCGGCTGAAATATCGATACAATTGTAATTTATTTGTTGCAAAAAACAAAATAAAATTACATGCAAATTTCAATAAATTATGAGTTACAATTAGCATTCTGTGAAATAGCCAATTCTCCTTCTTAAAAAGTCAAAATACAAAATGACTTTATAAATATTTAAGATAGATACAGCTAGAAATAATTATAATTTCAGGAAAAAGAAAAATATTCAGAATTTATTAGCGATTTTTTGAGAGAATTGAAGAAAATCATAAATGTCCTTCTTTTTGTATCACCTTTAATTCGAACCTATACCAGTAAGAAATAATCAATAATTCTGGGATGGACAATAAAATAAAGTATTTAGAATCAAAGCTTTTACGCTTCACAAAATAACTAATAAAAAAACCCTTTATAATTTTAAAAACAAAGGGCTTTTAATTGAATTTTGTTTAAATCTTAAACGTAATTATTTAACATTACAGGCATTACCAATAGCAAGATGTCTTCATTCTCATCCATGTCAGATGGGAATAATAAACCGGCTTTGTTTGGTGCTGACATGTCGATGCTTACTTCTTTGCTATTTAGTTTATTAACATCTCGATTAAAAACTAAAAGTGTAACTAAAAGAAGGAAGAAAAGGGAATAGACTTTGTTGCTTCAAAGATAATTGGCCCTCAATATCATTTCTTTCTAAAAAATAAAAATACGGATTTTTACGATTATAGATATTAAAGATGCTGATATTCCATATCCTTTCACCTTTTCGCTTTTGTTTAATGAAATTTATACCAATATCTAGTCGATGGTAATCTCCCATCCTAAAATTATTGACATCCTCGTAGATTAAAATATTATTCATAAAATTAGGATTGTTATCATGAGGAACCTGATACTTTCCCACGGGTAAAGTAATCGGAGCACCAGATGTATAATTCCAAGTTGCTGAGAAATTTACGCCTTCTTTTACCTTAAATACTACTACTAAATCGATAGCATGCCTTCTGTCAAACTGGAACGGAAATTCTTCCCCTCCATTAATCTCATTAAACTGACGCACGGATTTAGACAGGGTATAAGTAGTCCAGGCTTGATATTTTGGCTTATTTACTTCAAACACCAACTCTGAACCGTAAGCTCTTCCTCTACCCACATTAATGTTTTCTTCTATGAAATTTGGTTGAGTTTCAAACAACAAGCCTATCTCCTGCCGTGGCATTACCAAGTTTGAATATTTCTTATAGTATAACATACCTGATATTTTAAATTCCTGAGATCGGAAATTTTTAACATAACCTACATTTAATTGTTGAGACTGCGAGGGTCTGATATTTTCGCTTGACGGCAGCCAAATATTAATTGGTGCAGTCAAACCAGTGCTGCTCAATAAATGAATATTTTGATGCATTAGGGCATAGGCAAAACTGAAAACATTTCCCTCATTAGCTTTAAATATCATATTAAATCTAGGTTCGGGTAATAGGTAAGCCTTATTTTCAACAGCAAGAATTCCTAATCTTAGTCCTGGGCTGATAGTAATCTTTTTATAAAGGCCCCAGTCAACGTGCGCATAAAAATTACTTTCATATGCACGAATAGAGCTTCTCAGATAGTTAGAATCTATTACTACATTACTATTCTCAGACTTAAACTCACTTAATTGATTCGGGAGATAAAAGTGATAGGTTTGTTGTAAACCAAAGTTTAAGGACAAATTTGTTTTTAGAAAATATTCGTAATCTAATTTTAACAATATATCATTGATGCGTGAAGTCGAGATGCTTTCATTTAAAATTTTTGGATTATTGTCGACATACTTAATTCCATTCGTAAACCTATAATTTAAAAAAGCCAGTGTAAAATTACTAAACAATTTAGGTGAATAAATATGGTTCCATCTCATCGAAACAAATTTATTCCCCCATTTTTGATAATTATTTGAGATATTATTTTCCGATTCGTTTTTGATTATATTGCCATCATCTCCAGCGTAAATACTTAAATAAAATTTATTGTTTTCATTCCAATCGTGGTTGATCTTTGCGTTTAGATCATAGAAACTGTAACCAAACGAAGTACCGTCAAAAAGCAATTTACTTAAAGGGCGCATTATCAAATCATACATAAATCTACGACCAGATATAAAAAATGATGTTTTCTCATTTTTAATTGGCCCTTGATAACTGACGCTAGACGAAATCAATCCAATTTTCGCCTTTCCTTTTTGGGTTTGTCTATCTCCCTCCAAGGTATTTACGTCTAAGACTGAAGAAAGCCTGTTACCATACTTAGCAGGAAATCCACCTTTGAACAAATCAAAATTATTAATTGCATCCGAATTGAATATTGAAACAAAACCTCCTAAATGATTGACATAATAAAGTGGAACATTATCTAGCATTATGAGATTTTCAAAATTACTACCACCTCTGACAGAAAAATCACTACTACCCTCACTGGTAGCTGTTACTCCTGGTAGAAACTGAATAGATCTAAGCACATCGGGTTCACCTCCCAACGCTGGTAACTGATTTATAGTCCTGCTTTCCAAACTCATTAAATTTACACCATAAAGATTGTGAGCATTAAAATCATTTTTACTGTATACTACTACTTCATTTAGAAAACCTTTTGGTTTAAGATGAAAATTGACTCTCCTTGAACCCTTTGGACTAGATATTAATGTATCCAGATATTTGTAGGCTGAGTGATTTATTTGAAGTAGCACACTATCTGAATTATTAATTTCAAGAGTATAAAAACCATACTGATTGGAAGCCGAAAAATTACCAGACTCTTTATCATATACAGTTGCTCCAATTATCAATTCTCCTGTCGATCTATCTTTAATAAAGCCACTGATTGTATTAATTTGTGCAGTCAGTTCTAAAGGGATTAAAACTATACATATCCAAAGAGCTAAAAAAACTAAATATTTTTTAGCATTATACCTCTGTAGAATTACTTTACAATTCATGAGCTTACTATTGTATTTTATTAACTGTATCCGAAACTATATTGGCGGCTCCGAGAACTCCATAGCCATTTAAAATATTGGAGTATACATCATTTATTTGATCAAACCCATTAACAATATCTGGTGACTGCGTATCAAGATGTTTGAATAAGGATTTCTTATAGAGATATAAATCTTCGGTTATAGATTTACATTCAACGATTAGTTTGTAATCATAATCCACCGGACCATTTTCAAAAAAGCTAACTCTGTAATAATAAATACTGATAGTTTGGCGGGTTCCATTAAACAGCCGATTTGAAAAAACGATACTATATGGAGCAAACCTTTCTATATCTTCAGCTATTATAATTGGGTCTGAATTAAAACCATAAAATATACTACCCGGATAGGGTTCCCCATTAGGATAGTACAGATCATAAAAAGCTGAAAGTTCAACTTCGTAGAATCTGGGATTATTTGAAGAGTCGTTAATTACAAATTCCACTCTGCTTACTGGTCCGAATTCACTGATGAAAACAGAATCAGTAAATTTAATATCTTCTATAACAGGTGCTTCAGGTATCAAAGTAAAAGCTTCTACTTCCTGATTATCAAAACTTATTTTGAAATGATATGAAGAATTACTATTAGCTATGATATTTGTATTGAAATATGTATCAGCCAAAATACTGGACTGAAAAATCAATTCATTATTTTCGAATAATTCTATATCAAGGTCTTCTGTCCCAATTTTTTCAGAAAGTAAATCAGACGATAAGCCAGCATAACCTTTAATTGTATCATTATCCGATAAAACAGAATAAAGTACAATCTTACTAGAATGCTTGGGTAGTTGTACATCCACATCAGAAACACAAGAAAAAAGCAAGCCCGGTAAAAGGCTTACTAATAAAAGTAAATTTATTTTCATTTAATTAGCACGAGTCTGAAGGTCTACAAGAAATTGTTGCAAAAGCACCTGCACTAGTCAACAATTGCCCATCTGATGCAGAAACATAAACTCTAAAATTATAAGCTTTCAATCTTCTAGTACTAGCGTAAGGTTTAATTTTATAGCTCTGATTATAGCCACCAGCTGAAGAGGAAACAGAATTCCCATAACAGCTTCTTTTATTTCTAAAGAAGATTGGGAAACCTTGAGTTTCTATATTCATATTTACAGCACCACCTCTACTATTCTTTCTTATTTTTCCTGTTACTGAATAATATATGCCTAACTTCAAATATCTTAGTCTATATTCAACAATACCTTGAGAAGAGCTCATTAATTCGATCCAATCGGAATTTTTAGAACTACAATAAGATAATCTTTGAGTATCATTTTCATCATATGACTCATCAAATTCGATACTTAATACCTCCTCTTCAAATGAATAAATTCTTGTAGGTTTTCTTAATTCCAGTTCTTCCTCATTCTGATAAACAAGAACAGTTTCATCATCAAAATTTAATTGAAATAATTTATTTTGAATTTGAATAACTCCATTTTCGTTAAGCAATGAATAAATTATCTCATCTTCATCATCTTCTTCAATAAACCTTCTGTTATAATTTCGTTCTGAAAAAGAAATGAAACTGTTATATAAATTATAATCTGAAATTTCCTTCAGTTTATCTTCAGACTCGGTACTTATTAAGTTGTGGAAGTCTTCAAGATGATCAAATTCATATCTGTTATTAATTATCTTATAAATACTGTCATCCTTCTTTTTCAACTCTTCATTTACATCTTCTGTACATGCTACTAGAAAAACAACAGCAAATGTTAATAATACTTGAGAAATTTTTATACGATTAAAAAAATTAGTCGTCATAATTGTTATTTTTATATTTACATTTTATTTATATAGCCTCGTACTTATGTCTTAATTTTGCGATTCAGCATATTGTACGGGGCTTATTTTATGAAATTTGTTTTAGATGATTTCGTTTTCACCTTGCAATTGGTTTATCCTTGATAAAAAATCACATCTTCAATTATTACTTATCTCCTTCATCTGCTTTCTGTGAAAAAGATGAACAATAAAATAATGAAAGATAATATATACTATATCAATAATTAAAAACAGTATAAAATAATAAGAATGATAAATTCTATAAGGTTTTAATGCCATAGCTCATTTTTTAGGTTTGGCACAGAGTTTCAATATTAGTGATTCAAACTCGGCTGAAATATCGATACAATTGTAATTTATTTGTTGCGAAAAACAAAATAAAATTACATGCAAATTTCAATAAATTATGAGTTACAATTAGGATTCTGTGAAATAGCCAATTCTCCTTCTTAAAAAGTCAAAATACAAAATGACTTTATAAATATTTAAGATAGATACAGCTAGGAATAATTATAATTTCAGGAAAAAAAATATTCAGAATTTATTAGTGATTTTTTTGAGAGAATTCATGAAAATCATAAATATCCTTCTTTTTTTATCACCTTTAATTCGAACCTATACCAGTAAGAAATAATCAATACTTCTGGGATGGACAATAAAATAAAGTATTTAGAATCTAAGCTTTAATGCTTCACAAAATAACTAATAAAAAAAACCTTTATTTTTAAAATTATAAAGGTTTTTTTTTTAAATAGGAATATTTTATTAAACGTAATTATTCAACATCACCGGCATTACCAACAGTAAGATATCTTCGTTTTCGTCCATATCGGATGGGAATAATAAACCGGCTTTGTTCGGTGCTGACATGTCAATGCTTACTTCTTTGCTGTCTAGGTTATTTAACATTTCAATTAAAAACTTAGCATTGAAGCCAATTTCAATATCATCTCCTTGGTGCTCACATGCCATGATTTCATTGGCTTCGTTGGAGAAATCTAAATCTTCAGCAAAGATTTGTAATTCACTACCATTGATTTTCAAACGCACCTGATGAGTCGTTTTATTAGCATAAATGCTAATCCTTTTCAAAGAAGCCATAAACTCTTGACGGTTGATGGTCAATTTGATGTTATTTTCAGCAGGGATTACATTTTCATAATCTGGGAAACGCTCATCAACTAATCGGCATATCAACTTAATATTATTGAACTTGAAATAAGCATTGGACATATTAAATTCCACTGCTACGTTCACATTCTCTGCCGGCAAACTATTTTTCAATAAGGATAAAGCTTTTCTAGGAATGATGATGCCTGTTCCTGAATCTGAAGCCACATCTACCCTTCTGTAACGAATCAAACGGTTACCATCAGTTGCTACGAAAGTGGTATTGGTTTCATCAAATTTCACATAAACACCACCCATAGCCGGACGTAATTCGTCATTGCTGGTAGCATAAATGGTATGATTAACAGCAGTTGCTAAAACATCTGCTGAAATATCTACTGTATCAGGATTTTCAACTTCCTGTACTTTAGGGAAATCGGTTGCATTCTCCCCTGCTAATTTATAACGACCATTATCAGAGCTAATTTCTATGCTGTATGTTTCCTCATCAATGGAGAAAGTCACCGGTTGCTCTGGTAGGTTTTTCAAAGTATCCATTAAAATCCTAGCTGGAACGGCTATGCTTCCATTTTCAGATGATTCCACATCAATCTCGGTAATCATGGAAGTTTGCAAATCCGAAGCCGTGATAGTCAAAAGACCATCTTGAATCTCAAATAAGAAATTCTCTAAAATAGGCACCATGGGATTGGTTGAAATCACCCCATTGATGGATGAAATTTGCTTTAATAATGCAGATGAGGATACTAAAAATTTCATAGTTTTTTATTTAGGGCTCGCTTTTAAAATTGATCAAAAGCTTAGCTATAAACTTCTTGATTTTGTATTACCAACAAAGTTAAAAATTAATTTGCAAATCTATACTTTATAGTGCATTAAGCAATAAAAAATTCTTAAATGGGAGGCAAAAGTTGAAAAATGGGTTTTTAAAGGGTGATGTATGTTGGAAGTGGGAAGTTTGAAGTCGGGAATTTCCTTTCACGGATTATAAAAAGGGGAATACGGTAAAATATGGTGGAAATAAGTTGAATTTAGGTTGGCATGTTATCAGGTTTTCTGGTTTGCAAGTTATGAATTAACGTATGTGATGATCCAGACACTGGTCTTAGCGTCTCGCTAAGATTCATGAAACTATTCCCATTTTACATTGGAAAATAATTTGACATTGCATTAAAATGAAATCCTTAAATCAATATAATATGCTGGTGCTGGTCTTAGCATCTCGCTAAGACTCTCACCCCAAAACTGGCTATGTCCCACAACCCATTCCCTGGGTACTGGCCGAACCAATCAACTTAGCAAGACGCTAAGACAAGGGAAGTAAATTAATCTAGATAAAAAATCTCAAGCAATCCTTTTCTTCCTTCATAATCTCGGGCACTACTATATAACCAATCCGAAGGAGTTTCAACAAATCCAGCCTTGACGGGATTATTATGAATATAATCAAGCCTTTGTTCAATTAACTCATTAGAAGTAAGCTCAATAGGATGATTGTGCTGTTGCCAAAATTGAAAATCTTTATTGTTAGACTTCTTTTTCCCTGCTCTTTGCATCATCCATATCATCCAATCCTTTCTACTTTCAAGAGGATTATTTTCCATATATTTTCTTATATGTCGGGAAGTATAACTTTTCATATCTCTAATAATATCTTCCAAATTGGATTTACCCTCACTACCAATTATCATGTGAGCATGATTTGTCATTATACACCAAGCTCCGACATTTAACCCTTTTTCATCTTGACAATGCCTGATAGATTCCAATAAAATATTACGGTACTCAATTCTTGTAAATACATCAAGCCAGTAAACGACCGTAAAAGTTACAAAGTAAAAGCTTTCTTGATTGCGTATAGCATATTTTCTTCCCATGAAAACTAAATTAATAAAAACATCAATTTTGAAAAAATTCATTACTAATTAATATGTTAATACTTTTTTGAGTCTATGCCTGGTCTTAGCGTCTCGCTAAGATTTATGAAACAATTTCCATTTTGCATTGGGAGATAATTTAACATTGCATTTATATGAAATGCTTAAATTACTTTAATGTGCCCTGAGGGTCTAAGCGAGACGCTAAGACTAGGGGTGCAATAAAATTGAAATATGATTGGGATAAAATAAAATTAATTTGATATGATATTTGGTTGTCAGGTTTAAAGACGTGATTGACGCAGAAAGGTAGATACTGGTCTTAGCGTCTCGCTAAGACTTATTGAAAAATTCTCATTTTGACATAAAATCACTATGATTTTAAGAGCTATTAAATGGGTAGTTTATATCAATCCTATGTACCTTGAATGTCTTAGCGAGACGCTAAGACTAGGGAAGTATACTCAATCTTTAACTCTTTATCTTGCATATCTCTTCATAATTCTGCTCAACAATTATTATAATTGCACATATCTCACAATCTAAATTACTTACTAATTCTACAACTTCTCCAACTCTATCCAAATCTTCTCCATCCGTTCATTCCGGATTGCTGCCCATTCCTTGCCATTGATATGGACTAGGTACGCATTAAATTCAGGATTTTTAAAGAGTTCTAATCTTAAGCTTTTGTCTTTATCCAAGCCTTCAATTTCAATGGTACCGGCTTTATCGAAACTTTCTTTTTTCTTTAAGGCTATATGATCTTCAGGTAGGAATTGATCTACAAAGAAATAATTAAAACGCTCTACGAAATTCATCACTTCTGCAGTGTCCGCTTGCTGGTTTTGGATGCGCAATAATCGATCTTCGTATTTGAATTCTACTGCTTGCTTACTGGGTCTATTGATTTTCAAACTGACCATATCCTGCCATATTCCTTCAAAAACTACACGGTCACGCCAGTCATTTTCCGGGACTTCAAAAATCCCTGCTACATAGCTTTGATAACCTGGTAATTGCACCGAATAAACATCCTCTCCTTTCACAAAATAAGACTTCATTGCTTGAAAATCTCCGCCTACAGTGTAAGAATTTACTAAGCCCTCATTTCCATAAATATTAACATTTACGCCTGAATCCAATACATTTTGCTTAATCTTAGCTGAATTCTCCCCTACTATCGGCCTTTGAATGCTGATTTGCTCCAACAATTTGAAAAACACTTGTTGCATGGAAGCATCCAGAAGATATTCCTTATTTACAGACCACGAATTTCCTGTTTTCTCTAAAGTATTACTGAAATCCTGTCCATTTAATTCGATGCGGGAAATTGTTTGATTGGCATTCTCAACAGCAAATAAATCCTTTTCAAAAGAAGTGGATTTTCTTTCATAAGGATTATAGCTGTAGGCTAAAATAGTCAATAGCACTAAAACGATCCAAACGGATAATAAGACGATATTTTTTTTAGATTGAGACTTAGCCATTGAATTTTGAATATTTTCTCTTCCTCCAATAATATCTTAAAATGCCAAAAAGTATAATCAAAACAATTGGCAAAGCTACGTTTACAAATTGTAACCATACTTTATCTTCCGATACTTTCACTTTATCTAAAGGACGGATTTTCAAATCCTTATTCCTCGAAATGATCAAGCCATCTTCATCTAATAAATAATTCAACATATTGAGAATCAATTGGTCGTTGGCAAAATTTGATGGATGCTTTGCATAAGGATCTACTCCCAAAGGAAAAGGCTTATCATTTTTTCTATCGATTTCACTCAATAATAAATCGCCATCCGAAGCGACTATTATTGAGTTGTCAACGCTTTTATTCTTTGTGTCAGAATTCTCTTTTCCTTCGGGTGGTAAACGGTTTTGATAAGCTGAAGTGAATTCACCTTCTAGTAAATAAGCTACTGGTACATTTTTCAAATTGAAATTTTCAGGCTTTATATCTTCTTTTAAATTCTCGAAACTAATGTGAATAGGTCCTTTTAATTGTCGAGTATAATCAGAAGTGAAAATTAATGGTGTTTTTTTAATTCCATTTGCTGTTACCGTATCAATTGAACTCACGAATTTCCCGTAAACGGCATTCATGTTCCGAACTATCGGATGATTAGCATATTTATTCAAAATGATATAATATGGCCAAGGCAATAATTGTATTTGCGGATCCTTACCCATATTCCCAGTTACTATAGGGAAATTTCCGCTATTAACATCCTGCAATACATCTTTATTTACTCGGACTCCATATTTGAATAATAAATCATCAAGCCCGGTTTCAATAGGTAAAGCCATAGCGCCATAATCCTTAATGGAATCCACATCCATCATCAAACCATCCAAGAAAAACAAGCTTTTTCCTCCATTCATGATAAATTGGTCAATATCATAAAGCTCGGAATTATTAAAATCCTCTGTCGGTCTTAAAAATATGGTGGCATCAAAATTGGATAGCCTTTCCGTATTTTGAACAGGAATTAAATCGTATTTAGAGCTGATGGCATCATTCAATCCCTTCAAGACTTTCCCGGAAGGAGCTCCTTTTCCTTGAAATAAAGCCACACTTTTTCTGTCTGGGCTTGCAAGGCTTTTGATAGTACTCGCTAATTCATATTCCAAATTCTCAATAGATTGAGTAATGGCTTGGCTAGCCCCTGCTGCATTATTACCATTCAATAGAATAACGGGCAAACTTCTTCCTCCATAAGAAATTTCGGCTCCTGGGAAGATCAATTTTTGGGATTTCCTTCCCTCTGCATTATCAAAAACAGTAGTAGGTTGAATCCCTTTATCCACTAAATATCTGTAAAATTCATTTCGTGCATTGGCGGAACTCGCTTCATCAGGATTGATGAAACTGTATTGCAGATTTCCATAAGCATAGGTTTTAAATTGCTCTAAAGTCTGCTTTATCGCAGTCTGCAAACGGCTGAATTCCGAATTGATATCACCTGCCAAATAAACCTCCACATATACTGGCTCTTCCAAATTTTGAAGCATAGAGATAGTTGCATCATTCATGGAATAGCGCTTTTCTTCTGTCAAATCCCAACGGAAAATCTGATGACGCATGGCAAGATTTACAAATATCACCAAGGTGAGCAAGATCAAAAATTTCAGCGTATATTCAGTTGTCTTTCTATTTAAGAATTCCATTTCCTTAGTTTTAAAACCCAAAAAGTAGCTCCTAAAAACAATGCTGTTATAGAAAGAAAATACAGGACATCTCGAAAATCAATTACTCCTTTTCCTAAGGAATCATAATGAGCCAACATTCCAATTTTCTCAACTTGAAAACCAGCATTTGCTAAAAGTGATAGATCAGCTACAGACGAGAATCCCATGAAAAAGATAAAGCTGATAAAAACCGCAATAATAAATGCCACAATCTGATTTTCAGATAAGGAAGAAGCAAATATTCCAATGCCAGTATAAGCGGAAACCAAAAACAGTAAGCCTACATAAGCGCCCATAATCCCTGCTGAATCAATATTTCCAACCGGATTACTGATATAGGACAAAGAAAAATAATAAACCAAAGTGGGAACCAATGAAATCACCACTAGCACTAATCCCGCTAAATACTTGCCTAATAATAGTTTGAGCTCTGTAATGGGTTTAGTCATCAGCAATTCAAAAGTGCCGCTTTTCGATTCTTCAGCCAAGGCTTTCATGGTGATGGCTGGAATTAAAAACATCAATACATAAGGTGCCAAATTGAAGAAAATGCCCATATCGGCATAACCATATTCAAAGATAGCGGTATCAGGGAATACCCACACCAACAACCCCATGCTGACCAAAAAAACACCCATGACCAAATAGGCAATGAGTGAATTTAAAAAGCTGTTAATTTCTTTAGTAAAAATACTCCACATAGGCTCAGTTATTTTGGGTGAGTTTGTGAAACACTTCTTCCATATTGCCTTTTTCTAATGAAATTCCGACTAAATCGACATCATTTTGGGTGACCCAATTCAAAATTTCTTTTCGGATATCTTTAGTAGTCTCCAACAAATATTCTGTTTCCGTTACCATTTTTACTGTATTGACCTCCTGATGAGTAGTCCAGAATGACAAATCAGCTTGCTTTTCCAATTCTATTTTAATGGTAAACTTCTCTTTTTCCTCTGTTAATTCATTCACGGCCTGATCTGCAACCAATTTTCCTTCTTTAATAATGATGGCTCGATTACAAAGTGCTTGTACCTCCTGCATAATATGCGTGCTAAGCAAAACTGTTTTATCCTTGCTGATCGACAATATCAAATTTCTTATTTCAATAATTTGATTGGGATCCAAACCTGTAGTGGGCTCATCTAAAATCAAAACAGAAGGATCATGCACCAAAGCTTGGGCTAATCCTACTCTTTGTCGATAACCTTTGGATAAAGCCCCAATTTGTTTGTTTTGCTCTTTTTGTAGTCCACATAATTCCACCAAATCAGCCACTCTGTTTTTCAATCCTTTGCCAGACATCCCATAGATTCCTCCACAAAAGCGCAGAAATTCATGCACGTACATATCCAGATACAAGGGATTATGTTCAGGTAAATAGCCAATATGTTTTTTGATTTCTAAGGGTTGTTGGGCTACATCAATTCCATCTACTTCCACAATTCCGGCATTACAAGGCAAAGTACCTGTGATCATTTTCATGGTAGTAGATTTCCCGGCTCCATTTGGCCCCAAAAAGCCTACAATATTCCCCTTCTTTATTTCAAAGGAAACATCATTGACAGCAGTTTGCTCTCCGTACTTTTTTATAAGACCCTTAACGAGGATGGACATTCAGAATTTTATGGTTTGTTGTTGTAATCGATGAACGCAAAAATAGTGTTTTAATTATGAAAAATTCAACTTTCCAGCGGAGTCTTAACTTCTATAAGCATCAAAGATGCTATTTAAAAATCTCGCAAAGACGCTGAGGCACAAAGTTTACGCAACGTTTATAAGAAAATTTTATAACCTAATTTAAATTAATGGTGTGCAAGTTGATTCTTCAATTATTACATATTTTTCTTTGCGAGGTCTTTGCGGCTTTGCGACTTTGCGTGAAATACCTTTTCAGCTTAGCCGAATACTACTCCAAAACCAAAGGCTCAAAACTAAAACAGATAATGAAAATGATGAGGCAAATCCATCCTAATACTTTTCTTCCAGTACTTAGTGGTCTGTCATCGGGAGCAACTGGATGCTTTACCCCAATCAATCTTCCTAACAGGAATACAAAAAGTAAATAACCGGAAAACCCTGTAACCGATGGAAATATATAAGTAGTTAAATATTGTGCTACAAACATTCCCACTGCAATCATTAAAGTAGTGGATTGTTGAAAGCCTAAGCCTTTGAATGAAAAATACAAAAAGCCTACATACATAGCACTATACAAAGCAAAATCACCCAAATCAATTCCTGCAGTAATTAATCCTAAGCCCGCTACAAAGGTGAAAATCATATAGAGCGTAAAGGCTATAATTTGATGATTCTTAGCACCAAATAGACCGTAAATCACATGACCTCCATCCAGCTGACCAATAGGAATTAAATTCAAAGCCGTAAAGAACAAAGCTAAAAAGCCTGCAAATAAATAAGGATAATGAATTATTTCCCTGTGATTAGGCAGTCGCTCAGGATCAGCAACATTTTCCTCAAACCAGCTGAATAGTAAGTTATTCCCCAAGCTGATCCCCATCATCTCCTCTCCATTATCATAGACATGATCAGCATAATCCAAGCCATACTGTTCGTATTCAGGGTGAATTTCGAAAATATATTCAGGTTCAGGCAAATTGGTGAATCCGTAGAATAATACTCCAAGTGCTACGACAAAGCCAGCAATTGGGCCAGCTATGCCAATATCGAAAAATTGTTTTCTTGATTTAATTGGACCAACTATTCTGATTAAAGCGCCCATTGTCCCGAATGAAACTGCACTCATAAATCCTAGCCAAAGTGGAAGATAATTAGGCAATGTAACTTCCACTTTATGGTATTTGGCTGTAAAAAAATGACCAAATTCATGTACGGTAAGAATGAAGAGAAAAGGAATCGAATAATGTAATCCCGCAAGAAAATCAGCCCAAGAGTAATCAGGAGAATTAAAAATAAAACGATTTGTTATCCATTCCGACCCAGCCAATGTGGTGGTAATAAATGTTAATACAAAGAGTAAAATCTTCTTTGCATAATATCGGAAATTCTTTTCTATCATATTGTAGATAATTTATGCTTCAATAAATTCATTAAACCATCATTTCTTGGGATGTGAAGTGTATGGATTCCTAATTTAGAGGCTGAATCTAAATTAGCTTGACCATCATCCATAAACAGTGCTTCTGTTGCTTCTGTTTGAGAAAGATTTAATACATTTTGATAAATCTCTTGATCAGGTTTTCTTTGATTTAAATCATGTGAAAAATATACTTCATGAAACAAATCATTTAAATGCTGATATGAAAATGAATTTGATAATATTTTATGAAATGCACTCTCATGAATGGCATTGGTATTGCTCAAGACTATGCATTTATAATTTTGCTTTAAGCTTTTAATTGATTCAATTCTATCATTCGGGATTTCGCCTAACATAGCATTCCAAGCTTGATCAATTTCATCATCTGAAGCTTTTAAATTAAAATTATCTCTTAAGCTTTGACGAAATTCATCATCGGATATCAACCCTTTTTCATATTGCTTAAAAACATCAGCCGATAAATATGCTTTTTCCACTTCCTTTTCAGACAATCCCGATAGTTGAGCAAAAGCCGAGATGGTTTTCTCAACATATAAATTAATGATTACACCTCCTAAATCGAATATGATGGTTTTAATTTTTTGCAATAGCCTAATGATTTATGAGTTGCAAATATGGCTGAAAAGGTGTTGCTAAGCAAAACTTAAATTCTAGATGTATTGATTTTATAAAATTAAAAATCGCTGTGATTTTTCTTCACCGTTTTTGAAGGAAGTCTGCAAAAAGTAAATCCCTGGCTTTAAAGTATTGGGTAGTGTAACTTCTATTTTATTCTCTCTGAAGAAAAGATTTTGCCACAAAATCTTCTTGCCTTCCTGGCTGATTATTCGAATATACTGTAATTCATCTTGACGATCTTGGGTTAAATTCAAACTAAATGAAAAATCATCTTTAATAGGGTTAGGATAAATTTTTTGACTAAGAATAGAATCAATTTCTATATCTATAATCGGATCTTCATCTTCATCTTCATCTTCTTCACCTTTGCAAACAGACAACTGTTCATCTACATTGACTCTAATATCCTGTAATCGCTTAAATACGTTCTCCCCTGGGCATAAGGTATTACAACCATCTTGATGTCCGGCTATAACGCCCAAATTTGAATTTAAAGGATGAGAACTACTTTCTAATGGATTTAATTCGTCCTTAAAAGATTTCCAACTTAAGACTTCCTCTAAACTTTCTAACATAGTCGAAGTGGGCTCAACAGTTTCATAATTTCCTAAGAGACACACCCCCATAGTATTAGAATTAGATCCACAAAAATGAGCGCCAATAACTTCATCTTGAGCTCCTGTATCAGGATCTCTACCGGCATAAATCACTCCATCAGGAGCTACTAGATAATTATACCCTATATCCGACCAACCATTTTCTTCAGTATGAAAAATGTATATATCTCGAACTGCCTGCGTGAAATCAGAAATATTATTGGAGCCTGCTGAATGATGGACTATCATATTTTCAGTGTTTGTAAAACTCCTATTGTAAGAAGGATCTGGTAGTCCGGCCCTCCATTCCGATTGTTGAATCACATTATTTAATTCACAATCATTATTCTGACTAGATTCTGATTTTCTTTGAGTGAAATTTGAATACTCTCCGCTTCCATTTACCAATATAACCTCTAAGTCATCAATATCTTCTTGGACGAATAATTCTATAGCATCTTGAGGCCTGTCAAAATGAATAAGAGTAGAGTAGAAGTAATCAGAAACTCCTTCGGTATGCGTGTCATTATTGAAATAAAGAGTATCCGAATTATAAATAAAGCCAATAGTTGAAAAATCATTAATTTGTTGGGATTTTAGGGCTATAGCAGTAAACTCAAATGATGTTTCCTGAATTATTCTTTGGTTAGCAATCAAATTAAGTGAAAAAGAGGTGTGTATATTCTCAGTTTGAGCTTTTAGCTGAATGCTTATTATAAAAATGAATACAGTAAATATTAATCGCATAATTTTTTTTCTAATGAACTAATACTATAACTGAATTAACTATTAAAATATTGAATAAGCATAAAAATAAAATAGGCTGAACCATAAAGGACAACCTATTTTATGTAATCAGTTAAAACCCTATTCCTTAATCAATTTATTAGTGCTTCTTACACCATCCTTCCATTCAATTTGCATAAAATACATTCCATCAGGATAATCACTAAGGTCTATTTCAACTTCTTGAGACTGATTTGCAAAACCAGATAATTCACGAATTAACCTTCCTTCTGGACTCAATACTTTAATACTTGAAATCATTTCTGATGCTGAAATTCTAAAACTTCCACTTGAAGGATTTGGATAGACCTTAACATTACTTAAAAGCTCTGATTTATTCGCTGTATAATTAACTTTATTAACCGTAATTTTACCATTATCAGAGAGTGCTGAAACTTCCAATGATTCTTGATCTTCTCCGGTTAATTCAAAAATTATATCTGATTCCTCATCCATTGGAACACCAGGGACATCAAACTTCACCGAATAACGACCAGCTGGTAAGTTAGGAAAGGAAAACTTCCCGTTTTCATCTGTTTCCATATAAGCAACTAATTCTCCGTTTCGAAGATTTGTTATCAAATTAACATTCCTGCTTGATCCAGTTAATCTCCTTACACTTACTCCTGCTTTTTTAACTCTTCTTCTGGGCAAAACCCTACTATTCTCTTCAAATTCTTCCTCTAGGTATCCACTAAAGTTTGAGGTTCCATTAAGCGCTTGAGGTTCACCTGTCATAATAACTAGCAAGTCTTGTAAATTACTTCTCAAGGAAATAACCTCTGCAATTTCCCAATCAATGGTATTTGAAAAATAAGTATTGAGCAATTCAGGATATTCATTCTCATTATTATCAACATACAATACATAGTCTCCCATTGCCAGGTTTTGTATTTCAAAGGTTCCATCGGTCTCTACAGTTTTAAAAAACACGCTATTGTCCAATAAAACACTGTCAAAAGCTTGCCCTTCAGAATATTCAAACAGGTAAATTTGACCCGATTCAGTTGGAGAATCATTTACATCGGTAATTGACCCACTAATACTTGCAGTTGCAATAATCCCGACTGGATTTGATTCTAATGTGAATTCGGGATCAACAGCATTAATAAGCTCATTTCGTACTACAAGTTTGTACTCGCCCATTTGTTCGAATGTTAGGGAATCATCAGAAATTGAACTACTGTTGGTTGTAATTAATTCTTCATTATTTCTATACCACTGATAGATATTATTAGATCCGTCAACTGTATACTCAATAGAAAACCTTGACCCTTGTGGTATCCTTTGATCTGCTAATTCTCCGAAATTCGCCTGATGTTTAAAAATGAATTTATCGACTACAAGATTAGCTTCCAAGGCACCATAACCCAAAGCATTCCCACTAACATCAAATAATGATAAGTATGGAAGTGTACTTAGGTCAGGAATATCCTCTATTGCATTGTTTGATAAATCGATAGTCCTCAAGCCCAACATTTCATCCATAACCTGGGGAACTGATCCTGTCAAATTATTATCAGACAAATTAATTTCCACTACACTATTGCCTTCAACAATTATATCTTGCTCATTTTCAGACCAATCTGTTGGATTATCAGAAGATGTATCCCATTTGATTGTACTCCAATCTTCGCCATTGGTAAATTCATACAATTGACGCAAGGCTTTCGCATCTCTCTCTAGACTGGATACTTTTACTTTTGCTACTGTTGATGAGATCATTAAATCAACCAACAGATTGTTTCGTACTTCAACGTGATAGGAGCCTTCGTCAGCTCTTTGCAAATTATCAAATACTAAAACAGAATCTGTTTGCCCTGATATTGGAACAGAATCCTTATACCATTGAAAAGTATTAGAAGAGGCTGTAGCAGAACTTTCCATTGTAACATCGGCACCTAATAAATCAAAATATTCTTCTTGAATACTATACTTGACATCTTGATTATCATAAACAAAAGTTGGAATGACATTAAATGGCAGTAATTCTTCGAAACTCAATTGATTCCCGCTGACGTTTAATTCATTAATATCTTCATTTAGCGATTCTAATGCGCTGATATCGGTCAAATTATTGGAAGAAAAATTAATCAAATTAACAAAATTCAATCCACTTAATTCGCTCGGAACAACTCCTTTTAATTCATTTGCCGAAAGGTCAATTGCCTTGAGTGAATCCTTTACCATCGTCAGTCCTTTCCAAGTATTTAATTTACCTGTAGTCCAATTTTGAGCATAAACCCAATCTTCACCATTTGTGTTTTTATAAAGTGCCAGCATTGCTAAGGAATCTTGCTCTAGATAATCAGAGACTGGTAATTTAATACTATTTAGAGTACTAAAATTACTTGTATCACCATCACTTGAAATTGCACGAACAAAATAGTAGTACAATTCTGAATAATCGGGCACTTGATACGTCAAGTTTTCATTTGAAACTACTATTAATGAATCATTTTCTTCCAGAGAGCTTGTGTCACTATTTAGACCAACATATATTTGATATTGAGTTGCTGATGAAACCACATCCCAAGACAAGTCAAAACTTATTGAAGTTACATTTGAAGTAGTAATTGCTGCTGGCGGAGAAATGACTCCTTCATCTCCATCCGAGCCGTTATCTTCACCACCATCTTCATCTCCACCATCCTGGTCATCGTTCTCTTCATCGGAATAATAAATAGCTAATTGTTCATCCACATTTACCCGTATCTGTGGCAACAAATTGTAAATATTTTCACCAGGGCATAATGTCCCGCAGCCATCTCGATGACCAGCAATCACATCCAAATCTGGGTTAAGTGGATGAAAGTCATTTCCTAACACATTTAAACTATCTTTAAATGCTTTACAAGTAATGACACTTTCTAAGCTTTCCAACATACTTGTAGAAGGTTCTACAGTTTCATAGTTACCTAGAAGACAAACACCCATGGTATTAGAATTTGAACTACAAAAATGGGCGCCCATAACCTCATCCTGATTACCATCTTCTGGGTCTCTCCCAGCGTAAACTACTCCGTTAGGAGCAACTAAATAGTTATACCCTATGTCAGACCAGCCATTTTCTTGTGTATGAAATATATAAATATCACGAACTGCCTGAGTAAAATCAGTAATATTATTCGAGCCAGCGGAATGATGAATAATGATGTTTTCAGTTGTCGTATAAATCCTTTCATATGAAGGTTCAGGAAGTCCTGTCCTCCATTCTGATTGTTGAATAATCTCAGGTAATACACATTCATTTTTAGCAGAAGACACTAATCTACCTTCAGAAAAATTTGAGTATTCTCCGCTTCCGTTTATCAATATAACCTCTAGGTCATTAATATTTTCTGGAATGTTTAGTTCAACTGACTTCAAAGTCTGATTAAAATGAATTAAACTAGAGTAGAAATACTCAGAATTTTCGTTGGAATGTAAGTCATTGTTAAAATTTACAGTGTCTTCCTTATATATAAATCCAATTTTAGAAAAATCATCAATCTCTTTTGATTTGAGAGCAATAGCCGTAAAACTAAATTGAGTCGATTGCATTAACCTTTGACTATTACCTAAAGAAAGTGGAAAAGAGGTGTGTATATTCTCAGTTTGAGCTTTTAGTTGAATGCTTATTATAAAAATGAATACAGTAAATATTAATCGCATATTTTTTTCTAATGAACTAATACTGTAAATTAATTAACTATTAAAACATTAAATTAGCATAAAAATAAAATAGGCTACCCCAAAAAGGCCAGCCTATTCTATGTAATCCGATAAAAACCTATTCTTTAATCAATTTATTAGTGCTTCTTACACCATCCTTCCATTCAATTTGCATAAAATACATTCCATCAGGATAATCGCTAAGGTCTATTTCAACTTCTTGAGACTGATTTGTAAAACCAGACAACTCATGAATAAGCCTTCCTTCTGGACTTAATACCTTAATATTTGAAATCGATTCTGTTATTGAAATTCTAAAACTTCCAGTTGAAGGATTTGGATAAACCTTTACATTACTTAAAAGCTCTGATTTATTCGCTGTATAATTAACTTTATTAACCGTAATTTTACCATTATCAGAGAGTGCTGAAACTTCCAATGATTCTTGATCTTCTCCGGTTAATTCAAAAATTATATCTGATTCCTCATCCATTGGAACACCAGGGACATCAAACTTCACCGAATAACGACCAGCTGGTAAGTTAGGAAAGGAAAACTCCCCGTTTTCATCTGTTTCCATATAAGCAACTAATTCTCCATTTTGAAGATGTGTTTTCAGATTAACATCTCTACTTGAACCAACTAATTTTCTAACACTTACACCTGCTTTTTTAACCCTTCTTCTAGGCAAAACCCTGCTATTCTCTTCAAATTCTTCCTCTAAATATCCACTAAAGTTTGAAGTTCCATTAAGAGCTTGAGGTTCACCTGCCATAGTAATTTGCAAGTCTTGTAAATTACTTCTCAAGGAAATAACTTCTGCAACTTCCCAATCAATAGTATTCTGAAAATAAGTATTGAGTAATTCAGGATATTCATTCTCATTATTATCAACATACAATACATAGTCCCCTAATGCCAGGTTCTGAATTTCAAAAACTCCATCAGCCCCTAAGATTTCAAAAAACTCATTATTATCCAATAAAACGCTATCAAAAGCTTGCCCTTCAATATACTCAAACAAGTAAATTTGACCACTTTCAGTTAGGAAATCATTTGCATCAGCCACACTACCGCTTATATTTGCTGTAGCTATGATTTGAACAGAACTTGATTCCAAAGTGAATTCTGGATCAACAGCATTAATCAATTCATTTTTCACCTCCAAGGTGTATATTCCCATCATATCGAAAGTAAGTGAATCTGAGCTAATAACATTCGAGTTAGCGTTATCGATAGGTTCATTATTCAAAAACCATTGATAGGTGTTATTTTCTCCCGCCACATCATACTCAAGCGAAAAGTTCGATCCTTGGGGTAGTTTCTGATCATTTAAACTTCCAAAATTAGCCTGATCGTTAAAAATAAACCCATCAATCACTACATTTGGTATTAAATCATCATAACCCAGCGCATTTCCACTTACATCTAATAATGCTAAGTTTGGTAATGAAGTTAAATTCGTTAGATCTTCTATTGCATTATTTGAAAGATTAAGTGATCTCAATCCCAAAACTTCGTTCAACACATCTGGAACTGAACCAGTAAGATTATTTTCAGGTAAATTTATTTCCACAACCCTATTGTCTTCCACTATTACATCCTGTTCATTAGCTGACCATTCAGTAGGATCATCAGATGAAGTATCCCAAGTGATAGAACTCCAATTCTCACCATTTGTCGACTCATAAAATTGACGTAAGGCCTCTATATCTCTCTCTAATGAGGAAACCTTAACTTCAATTGGGGTAGATGAAATTAATAATTCTCCCAATAGATCATTTCCCACCTCAACATAATACACTCCTTCATCTGCTTTTTGTAGATTATTGAGTACTAATACAGAATCTGTTTCACCTTCAATTTGAACAGAATCCTTAAACCATTGGAAAGTATTTGAGGATGCTGGAGCTTCAATGTGAATAGAAGCATCAGCACCTAAAAAGTCAATATATTCATCAGGAAGAAAATAATTGAAATTTTGATTATTGTAATTAAAAGCAGGAAGACTATTAAATGGCTCTAATTCTTCAAAACTTAATTCATTCCTACTGACATTTAAATTGCCAATTCCACCAACTAAAGGTTCTAAAGCGGCTATGTTAGTTATAGTGTTATTGGATAGATCAATTTCATTTATAAAATTCAAATCACTAATTACATCTGGAACCGCTCCTCCAATTTGGTTAGAAGCAAGATTAATAGTTTTTAAAGAATCATTAGTCATACTCAAACCTTCCCAAGTATTCAATTTTCCAGTAAGCCAATTCTGATTATTACTCCAGTTCTCACCATTTGCATTTTCATAAAATGAGACCATAGCTAAAGAATCCTGAACTAAATATTCAGAAACAGGTAATTTGATACTAGCTTGAGTACTAAAACTACTGGTATCCCCACCACTTGAAATAGCTCGTACATAATAATAATACAATTCTGAATATTGTGGAGCTTGATAATAAGTCGTGCTATCGGAAGAAACTATAAATAACGAATCATTCTCAGCTATGGAAGTGGTATCATTATTTAAACCTACATATACTTGATATTTATCAGCAGAAAAAACATTATCCCACGATAAATCGAAACCTACTGATGAGATATTGCTAGCTGTAACATTAGAAGGTGATTCAATATCAATAGCAACTGTAAAAGTGAATTCTTCTTGTAAATTTACTCCAGCCCCGCCATCATTGGGCATACCAGAACCAATTACAGTGCCATCAGCATAAAAAATTTCATAAGTATTATTGTCCCATGAATTATATCCGTCATCATAAGCTTCAAATCGGTAAGTAGCACCATCAACCAAGCATAAGCTATCTGTTTCTATAGTTGAGCCCAAAAAAAATGGCTCTTTTGAAGCTATTGTGGTGCCTGAACTCTCCTCAATAAGTGAGTACCATACCTCCTCTTGATTAGTCCCTGAAGTAGGGTCTATTTCAATAATTACCAATGTCTCATTCACGCTACACTGAGCATTCAATTGAAATTGTAATAAACTACATGAAATTATTAGCAGTAAAAATTTCCTCATCATTCTTTCCTATATATTATTTTAAAAATAGCGGACAGACACATTAGGGTCGCACACATTTAATTATACGTAAATAACAAAAATATATTGTATTAATCCTAATTAATATTTTTTTATTACTATTTTTTTGTATTACATTTATGTTTTAGCAAGCAACAATTTTTAATATGAAAAACATAATTTTCTTACTTTTCATCTTTCTACAATTTTTAAGTAGCCATAGTAATGCACAGAATCTGGAATCAGATCTTTTCAAAAATATGGAAATCGCATTCAATTCGGAAGAATACGAAAAGATTTTAGATAAAGAGACCGAAATCCTCTATCATTTAAATGAAAACTCAGATTCAATTTCTGCAGAACTACTATATTATTTAGGAGACGCCTATTTAGCTTATGATAGTTTAGACAAAGCCTTGGACATCATGGAGAAAGAATTGGAAGTACGAAAACAACTTCCCAATACTGATCCAATCCTGATTGCAGACATACATGATAACTTAGCATATTACCTTCAGCTAAATAATAATTTCCAAAAAGCTAAAGAATATTTCACTATATCTTCTGAGCTCTATAAAGAAAACCTTGGGATTTCCAGTCCTTCTTATGTGGAAAGTAGAATTGAGCTTGCTAAAACCCATGGATTATTGGGTAAGCATAGAATTGTAATGGATATATTGGAAGACTTACTTAAAATCGAGTTTGTAAAAGAAGAATACCATTATATTGTAAACAAAGAATTAGGTATGGCTTACTTTGATATTGGCTACTATTCTAAATCTGAAAAAATTTTAAAAGACAATCTACAATTCATAAAAAACAACTTTGGGCAGGAAAGTGTAGAGTATGCTGAAGGATTGGTAACTTTAGCGATCCCATATTACTACCGTTCCCAATATTCCGAAGCAGAATTACTCTATACACAAGCGTTAGATATTCTCTCTAAAATATCAGTCGAAGAAACCTTAAAAATAAATGCAAAGAATAACCTAGCATTACTTTATTGGAAAATAGGTTTATATAATGAAGCATTAAAAATTTTCGAAGAAATTATGGGTAATGAGCCAACTTTAAGTAATGCTGGTACTTATGCTAATTACGCTCAAAATTTAATCGCCACTAATCAAAAGGAAAAAGCAGTTATATATTTTAATAAGGCTCTTGAAATCATAAAAGAGGTATTGGGATTAGAAAGTGAATTATACATTAGAGTTTTAAAAGAAAAAGCCTTAGCACTTAATCAAAGTAATGATTTAGATAATTACTATAAACTAATGAAGGAGAGTTTTTTAGCTTCTCAAGAGATTTTGGACAAAAGCAATCCTGAATATTCTAAATATGAATTGAAATGGGGGATAGCTAATTTCAGAATGAACAATATTGAAAAAGCCGAAAAACATATTACTTCTGCTCATCAATTACGTTCTAAATATTTAAATAAAAATCACCCTCTTTATGCGGAGTCAAGCAAAGAATTAGCTGAATTAAGTTGGTTTAAGAACAATCCTAAAAAAGCAAAAAGCTATTTTAATAAAACCTTTGATAATTATTTTGCACAAATAGAAGCTTATTTTCCTGCTTTAAGTGAACAACAAAAAGCTAATTTTTATACTAATACCCTAAGGACAACATTTGAGGAGTTTAATTCTTTTGCAATTGCTTATAAAGACAATTATCCTTCCTTATTAGGTGAGATGTATGATTATCAATTGTCTACCAAAGGTTTGATTATGTATGCTACGGCTAAAGCCAGAAAAAACATCTTAAATAGTGACGATTTCGAATTGAAAGAAAAATATCAAAGTTGGATTGGTACAAAAGAATTGATTTCTCAATTATATTCCATGTCTGAAGAGGAACTTCAGCAACAAGATTTGAAACTAGATTCTTTAATATCCGAATCAAATGAATTAGAAAAAGAATTGAGTAGAAGTTCAGCTGAATTTGCAGAAGCTTATGAAGCCAGAAACTACACATGGAAAGATGTTCAGGCTCAATTAAAAGAAGGCGAGGCAGCTATTGAAATGATTCGTTTTAGGGAGTTCACTCCTGATAGCAGTGGATTATTTAAAGACAAAGTAAATTATGCCGGGCTACTGATAGATAAAAATTCAAAGCACCCAGAATTAATATTATTCGAAAATGGACTTGAATTAGAGAATAAATACATCAAGAATTATAGAAATGCAATTCGATATCAGGTAAAAGACAACTATAGTTATGATTTTTACTGGAAACCTATCGCAAAAGAAACCAAACAATACGATAAACTATATTTTTCTCCTGATGGGATTTATAATCAAATCAGTGTAAATGTATTATTTAATAATGAAACTGAAAAGTATGTATTAGAAGAACAAAATGTACAATTGCTCACCAATACAAAAGATTTAATTGCCTATCGTGAGGAAAAATCCAGTTCTAATTTAGCTTCAAGTCCAACACTTTTCGGTTTCCCTAATTACAATAAAGGCATAAATGAATCAATGGATGAAAGTGAAACCGATGCCAGCAAAATAGTTGAAAATGCTAGTTTAAATAGAGGTTTAAGAGGAAGTTTACAAAGATATATCAGAGGAAATTCCTTAGTCACTGCTTTACCAGGAACGAAAGAGGAGGTTAATAAAATTGGTTCGATTTATGAAAGCAGTGATTTTCAACAACCCAAAACCTATCTAGAGAACGAGGCAGATGAAATTCAATTAAAAAGTGTGCAAAACCCACAAGTACTCCATATAGCAACACACGGCTTTTTTCTTGAAGACAATGAAACCACCAATAATGAGCAAGATGATAAATACAGCGAAAACCCTCTCTTGAAATCTGGTTTAATAATGGCTGGTGCTAATTCATTTATTGCAAGTGGGTTAAATCAAGGAGCTCGACAAGATGGGATTTTAACAGCTTATGAAGCCATGAATTTAAATTTAAAGAATACAGAACTTGTGGTTCTTTCTGCTTGCGAAACTGGTTTGGGGGATTTGAAAAATGGTGAAGGAGTTTATGGATTAAGAAGAGCATTTCAAGTAGCAGGAGCAGATGCCATAATCATGAGTTTATGGTCTGTTGATGATGAGGCAACCCAAGAACTTATGACGGCTTTCTACCAAAATTGGTTAGGAGGAAAAGATAAATTAACTGCTTTTAATGATGCTCAAAAAACCATAAAGGAAAAATACAAAACTCCTTTTTATTGGGGTGCATTTGTAATGGTAGGAGAATAAAAATTTTTATAAAATCATTTTTAAGAAAGGCTTCGATTTTGTTCGAAGCCTTTTTAATTTTGTACTATGCCTAAAGAAAAAAAGTGGATTATAGCACCAGAACCTGCCCCCAATAAAGTTGATGACTTAAGTCAAGCAATCAATATTAATCCTATCCTTTCTAAAATATTGATAAACAGAGGTGTTACTAATTTCTCTCAGGCAAAATCATATTTTAGACCATCAATTGAGCACTGCCATGATCCATTTTTAATGAAGGATATGTCAGTGGCTGTCAATAGATTAATAAAAGCTGTTGAAAGTAAAGAGGCTATTTTAATTTATGGCGACTATGATGTGGATGGATCCACCTCAGTTTCCATGATGTACAGCTTTCTAAAAAGCTATTGTGAAAAGCTACATTATTATATTCCTGATAGATATCTGGAGGGGTATGGAATCTCAAAAAAAGGGATTGATTATGCAGAAGAAGAGAATTGCAGCCTCATTATTTCCCTAGATTGTGGAATAAAAGCATTAGATCAGGTAGATTATTCAAACTCAAAGAATATTGACTTCATCATTTGCGATCACCATAATCCTGGGCAAAACTTACCTAAAGCAATAGCAGTATTAGATCCAAAACGAAAAGATTGTTCTTATCCTTATAAAGAATTATCAGGTTGTGGGGTTGGCTTTAAACTTATTCAAGCTTTTTGCATACAAAAAAACATCCCAGAGCATCATGCTTTTGAATTGCTCGATTTAGTTGCCATAAGTATTGCAGCAGATATTGTAGAAGTGACAGGTGAAAATAGAATCCTGGCATTTTATGGATTAGAAAAAATAAATTTTAATCCAAGACCAGGGATTAAAGCACTTCTTCAAGCTTCTGGATTAAAAGAAAAAATCACTATTTCTAACTTAGTCTTTCAACTTGGCCAAGAATAAATGCCGCAGGAAGAATTGACCATGCCCATTTAGCTGTAAGACTTTTAACAGCAATTCATGAAGATGAAGCTTTGATTATTGCGGAGAATGTCTCCAACAAAAATAACACTAGAAAAGATTTCGATCAGAATATTACAAGCGAAGCATTGACCACTATTGAAGAGAGCAGTGAAATGTTAATGGCCAAAAGCACAGTGCTTTTCAATAAAAATTGGCATAAAGGAGTGATTGGAATAGTAGCTTCAAGATGCATTGAGCATCATTACCGTCCAACAATCATTATGACTGAATCCAATGGGAAAGCAACTGGTTCAGCCCGATCGGTAGATGGCTTTGACCTTTATTCCGCTATTGAATCCTGCAAAGAACATTTAGATCAGTTTGGAGGACATAAACACGCTGCAGGTTTAACATTGCAAATAGATAAAATCCCAAATTTTTCAGCAGCCTTTGAAGAAGCAGTTCAAAAAAGTATAACTGAAGATCAACTGATCCCTAAAGTTCATATTGATAGTTATATAGAAATAGACCAAATCACAGATAAATTTTATTCTATTTTAAGCCAAATGGATCCTTTTGGGCCAGCCAATATGCAACCAGTTTTTGCTGCAAGAGACTTAAGCATTTTGGGAGACCCCCTTATCCTTAAAGAAAAACATTTAAAACTTACCGTTAAAAATAAGAATGGCAACAGGAAAATTAATGCTATTGGTTTTGGATTGGCGGAATATAAAACGCTTATTAAGGAATCGAATAATTTTGAATTGGCGTTTACCATACAAGAAAATCATTTTAATGGTACAAAATCTTTACAGCTTTATCTAAAAGATATCCGCATTGAATGATTATTTTCGTTAATTTGCTAATTAGGTATGTTTGTTGCTTTAATGCATCAGAACAAAAAAATAAAAATGATATTAAAAGCTGAAAATCTAGTAAAAATATATTCTAAGAGGACGGTAGTGAACCATATTTCCGTTAGCGTTGAACAGGGGGAAATAGTGGGTCTTTTAGGGCCTAATGGGGCAGGTAAAACGACTTCCTTTTATATGATAGTAGGTTTAGTAAAGCCAAATTCAGGACACATATATCTAGACGATAAAAACATTACTGGTTTGCCGATGTACAAAAGGGCAAAGAAAGGAGTAGGATATTTAGCTCAGGAAGCTTCTGTTTTTAGATCTCTTACGGTGGAAGAAAACCTTATGGCTGTATTGGAAATGAGAAAAATTAGTAAAGCTGCCAAAAAGGAAAAAATGGAAAGCCTTTTAGACGAATTTAGTTTAAATCATGTTCGTAAAAACAAAGGTATGGTGCTTTCTGGTGGAGAAAGAAGAAGAACAGAAATTGCACGAGCTTTAGCCATGGATCCAAGTTTTATTTTGCTTGATGAACCCTTTGCAGGGGTTGACCCAATTGCAGTAGAGGAAATTCAAACTATAGTAGGGAGATTAAAAGAAAAAAATATTGGCATTCTAATAACCGACCATAATGTAAATGAAACCCTCTCTATCACTGACAGAGCCTATTTAATGTTTGAAGGAAAGCTCCTTAAAGCTGGTACTGCTGAAGAATTAGCAAATGACGAACAAGTGCGAAGAGTTTATTTAGGCAAACATTTCGAATTAAAGAGAAAACTATAAGCTATGGAATTCCTTCACTCTATAATGACATGGGTAATGAAGAAAAGGATTCACGAGGTGGAGCTTTTCATGAAATATCCAAACGAAATGCAAAGTGAAGTACTTCAAAAACTGATTTATAGAGCTAGGAATACAAAATTCGGGAAGGAATACCGATTTGAAGAATTAAAAAACTTCAAAGATTACCAAGAGCGAGTTCCTTTACATACTTATGAAGAAATATTCCCTTATATAGACCAACTTTTAAAAGGAGATCAAAATATTCTGTGGCCTACAGAAATCAGATGGTTTTCAAAATCCTCCGGAACCACTAATGATAGAAGTAAATTCATCCCCGTTTCAGATGAAGCTTTGGAAGATTGTCATTTTAAAGGTGGCAAAGATTTATTATCCATTTACCTAAACAACAACCCAGACTCCCGGCTTTTTACCGGAAAAAACCTAAGCATAGGGGGAAGTCAACAGGTCAATCAATTCGACAATAACTCCAATTCATTTTATGGAGATGTTTCAGCGGTGATTATGAAAAATCTCCCATTTTGGGTACAAATCATCAGGACGCCAAGCTTGGAAATAGCCTTGATGGACGAATGGGAAGGTAAAATTGAAGCCATGGCCAAAGCCACTATGAAGGAGGACGTCACAAGCCTTACAGGTGTGCCCACTTGGACAGTAGTGCTATTGCAAAGAATACTCGAACTAAGCGGAAAAGATGATATTTCAGAAGTTTGGCCTAATCTAGAATTATTTATTCATGGAGCTGTTTCTTTCGTGCCTTACCAACCTCTTTTTAGGGATTTAATCAAATCTCCTAAGATGAGTTATCTGGAAACTTACAATGCTTCTGAAGGATTTTTTGGGATCCAAGACCGAAAAGATTCAGATGAAATGCTTTTAATGCTGGATTATGGAATCTTCTATGAGTTTATCCCATTGGAAAATGCTGACCAAAAGCAACCCAAAACAATCCGCTTAGATGAGGTAGAACTTCATAAAGTATATGAAATAGTTATTAGTACCAATGCTGGTTTATGGAGATATAGAATTGGAGATACAATCAGATTTACCTCTTTAAATCCATACAGAATTAAAATCAGCGGTCGTACTAAGCATTTTATCAATGCATTTGGTGAGGAGTTGATGATAGAAAATGCTGAAAAGGCAATTGCTACAGCTTGCAACAAAACCGGTGTAATCATTGATAATTTCACTGCTGCGCCTAAATATTTAGAGCAAGGTAAAAGTGGGGCTCATGAATGGGTAATTGAATTTTCAAAAGTGCCAGATAATCTGGATGAATTTGCTCATACATTGGATGATGAGATAAGAAAAATAAATTCTGATTACGATGCCAAAAGACATAAAGACATTGCCCTACACTGCTTAGTGATTCACAAAGTTCCTCAAGGCACATTTTATGAATGGATGAGGAAAAGAGGCAAATTGGGTGGTCAGAATAAAGTACCAAGGCTATCTAATAATAGAAAATATCTGGATGACTTACTAGAAATGGTCGTCAAAAATTAAAAAGCACAGCTGCCATTGACAACTGTGCTTTATTATACTTCTCTATTAACCTGAGTTCGATTCTTATTTAGGATTCAGACCGCCTATAAATAGTGAGTTTCAACTAAAAATTCTGAAGCAATAGCGGGCTATTGTAAAGAATTTTTAGGAAGAAAATCGCTGTTTACAGGTGGAATAGGAAAAGCTTTTCCATATAATCAAATATACTGCGTTGTCTTCCCTCGATATAGCCCACTATATCTTCTAAAAGATGCCTTGTCTATTGAATGGATGCCAGCCATAGGCTGGTCACCCCTTGGGTGAAAAATCTGAATTTACAAATTAGAGTCGAACTCAGGTTATTAAGTTCCTAAAAATCGAAGCCTAAAAAGAATTGCAATACTGAATTCTTCCCATTGTCTAATCCTCTATCATCTGGTGCAACATTGTTTAATCCATAATTGTACCTCACACCAGCAGTACCCCCTGTAAAATCAAATCCTACTCCAGCTGCAACACCATAGTCAAAAGTATTAAAATCATCCCTGTCATATTCTTCTACACTGTTAATACTTCCGTCTCCATCCACATCCTTTACTTTAGCTGCAATTAAAGTAGCTGCATATGGACCAGCACTGAAATATAAATTCTCCCCTACATGAATGTTTGCTAAAACAGGAATCTCGATATATGATAAGTTATATCTATACTTTCCACTTCCGCTAAAAAAGTTATCATAATTGATTTGAGATCCTTTTAAACTGTAATTTATTTCTGGCTGAATACTGACTTGCTCAGAAATACCTTTTCGAAAATAAATCCCTACAGCAAAACCTGGTTTTGTATTTTCATCATTTACTTCATCCACATATAAATTAGAGAGGTTCAATGAGGCTCTAATACCTGTTTGATCTGATTGAGCTTTCACAAAAAATGAACTCAATATTAAAAATGGCAACACAAAAATTATTTTATTCATCTTATTAAAAAGTTTGGTTATACTTAGTGTAAGCGTATTTTATTAGGCTTTGTTACAAATGATTTTATTTTTGATACAATTAAAATTCGTAGAAAATCAAATTTAAGAAACGAAACTGACTGAGTATCAAATAAAAAAAGCTAACGGATAAGTTAGCTTTTGTAAATAATTTCAGATGGATAAATTATGATGCCCACTTAATAGTACAGCCTATCGCTTTGGTTTTCTTTTCTGGAACTTCGCTTCCGTTTAAAATTGCATCAACTGCATCTTCAACATATTTTTTATCTGCTCTCTCAGCTGATTTAGTGTTATTATCAATAGCTCCTATGTATTTCACAGTCTTATCTGCATCCAAAACGTAAACATGCGGAGTGTTTGTGGCGCCATAAGCTTTAGTAATTTCCTGGGTTTCATCATAAACATAGGGAAATGGAAAACCCTTTTCCTTAGCCCTCACAATCATCTTTTCGAAAGAATCTTTAGGGGATTTCTCATCATCATTTGGATTGATGGCAATTACTGGCACGCCTTTATCGGCATATTTCTCATGAAGTTCAATAATTCTATCTTCATAAGCGACTGAATACGGGCAGGTGTTGCACGTAAAAATTACCATAAAACCCTTCGCATCTTCATAAGAATCCATCGAAACCATTTTTCCATCTACATTCTTAAGGGAAAAATCTCTTGCTTTGTCCCCCACTTCGTAACCACCTTTCTTAAAACTAAAAGCCATTAAGGCAATTAGCATCAACGATAATGAAATTAACTTTTTCATATGTATATTAATTTAGTTTTTGTTTTATCAATTCTTCCAATTCGCCTTCATGAAATTCCTTTTCATAAAAATATTTTTTACCATCTTTGATAATTACAGTAGCGGGTATAGCTCCCGACCATTCGGGTGATACTTTATCAATCCATGAATTATAATCCACATCATCTATTAAATAAAGTCCTGAAGGATTAAGTTTTTTCTTTTGGGCAAATTTCTCAGCCTTAGCAGCATTTTCTGAAAAATCAATACTCATATAAATGAATTCAGCATCTGGAAATTGACTTTGAGCATTCACAAAATAAGGAAGTTCTTTAAGACAAGGTTTGCACCAAGTAGCCCAAAAGTTGATTACTTTAATTTTTTCGGAACCCGAATTCTTCATTATATTTTCTAGCTCAGGTACTTTAATGATTTTCAGGTCTCCATTTTGAGCCAAAATCTCACTATTTATTAGTAGAGACAAAGATAAAAAAAGGGTGAAAGTGAATTTTAACATAGCAGATTGATAACGATTATTTTTAAAATTTGTTGAAATAAAACAACTTAAACCAGTATTTAAAATTAGCTTTAAAAAATTTCCAAAATCTCTTCTTTGGGTATTTTCATAAGACTAATTCGTTCTTTAGCACCCGCAATAGTAATTTTTGAAAGTAGAGCTAAAGCTTCATCAGCAGTAGGAATTATCCTTACTATTTCTAAAGGGTCGGTTCCACCAATATACTTAATGGCTATTAGTTCCCCAGATGAATTATCATAAAAATTCAGTTTTATCCTCCCATCCAAAGTAGCATAAGCATTTACTAAATAATTTGAAGTACCTATAGAATATGATGCTGATTCAGCTTTTTGGACGCGCAACCTATCTTGAATTACTTCTCCACTCAATTCTTGTAAATTAATAGTATCATTTAATAAAGGCTGATAATTATTTACAAAGAATGACTGATTTTCAAATACATAATTAGCTGCTAATAAACCATTTCCATAAGGGGTCAGCGAATTCAAGGCATTATTTTGAGAAGTGCTGATTAGTCCAGTTTGTATTCCCTGATCATTCGTAAAGGTCAGGCTCATTCCATCCTCTTTAAGTGAATTAAAATAAATTGCTGAGCCAGCATTATAGGATCCTACAAAAAAATCTGCCCTATTAGCATTTTGAAAAGCCTCCAATTTTTGATGTGCATTTTTGATACTGTCATATCTCCTAGCCCATTCCATAGCAAAACCATCTTGTATTTTGCTTAAAACAGTTCCTGTAGTGTCATTATAAGTGAGTAATAAATAAGTATTTAGATTTAAATTATTAAAAGCCAAAGGCCTTCTATAAGATGTATAATTCCTTAGAGGTTCAATAGATTGTTCCAGATCATTTATTTCAAAAAGAGTAGCTGTATAATCAGGTAGAGAACTTCCTATAAAATAATAATTATTGCCTTGTCTTATTAAATCAGGTACTGCTTTTACAAACTGGGATTCCAATTGCCTACTCCATTGAAAATCACCTCTATTGTTAATTTTTAAAACAAAAATAGTCTCATTAGCCAAAGATGATAATACCAAGAAACCCCCATCATCCGTTTCAATTGCATCTAAAGGAATATAATCCAGCCCCTCTTCAGGATTATCGAATATGCTATTAAATTTTTCTGTAGGGGTGAATTCTATTAAATCCTCCGTACATGAAGAAAGAAGAAACAAGGTTGATATAATAAAAAATAGGTTCTTCATATTTCAACCGGCATAAATTCTTTCTTGCTTAAATACTTCAATGGAAAAATCACCCCAATTATAGCTTCAACAGATTGAAAACTAAAATCATCCATTACATCATAGGCTTGATTTTGAAGGTTCTCATTTACATATCGAGCCTTTTGATTATTGGCATTACTTAAGCCTTGTCTAAAATTTGCTTCAGCAGTTAAATAAAATGTACCAACCCTAAACCTAGCTCCGCCTCCTATAAATGCACCTACCATAGTTGGAGACATGATGGATTTAATATCCTCATTTCTATCAAATTCTCGACTTTCTACACCATTCTGAGTAGTGAATTTCGAATACTCTTTATCGGCATTGAGTAAAACTGAAAAATTTATACCAATTTGAGCAAATGGGACAATTGCAGGCACCGTTGGTTTTTTATTTGATTTATCCCAAAAACGACTATTAACTTTTCTAAACATATACCGGAAAAAGATCGGGACATCTAAGTAATTTAGATTATGGTTGTGGATGAAATTAACACTTCTATTAGAGCCTGGTTGCTCTTGAGTGTATTGGAAGCGAATTTGATTAACAGAAGCATTAAAACCTAAAACTAAGCGCTGTTCAAATTGATACATAAAAGTAATTCCATAAAGAACACCTACATTCTCAGCTTCTTGATATTGTTTATCATAGAGTCCCTCATCCAAACTATTTGTCGGCTTAATTAAGGAATATCTGTTAATTACATTAATTGCATTATAGTTGGCCCCAGCTCGCAATCCAACATAAAACTGGGAATTCTTAAATGGATTTTTATTTAGCTTATCCCAAACAGATTGTGCTTGGCAAAATGCCGTTGAAAGCAAAAATAGTATAATATAAAAACACTTTAACATCATTTTATTACCATCCACCTTAATAAATATCTTACTTTTTAAATTATCATCAAAATAAATGAAGTGTTCGTTCGCACTATCTTTTTACTAACTTTGTAATCTGAAAGAAACTATGCAAGAAGATATATCAAAAAACGAGCAAGAAGATGATGGATTGTTTGAACATCATCAAATAAAAGTTGATCCTAAACAGGATTTATTAAGAATAGATAAATTCCTGATGGATAGGCTTCCGAATGTTACGCGAAACAAAGTGCAAAAAGCTATTAAGGATGGCTTTGTTCAAGTGAATGGCGAATCTATTAAATCGAATTACAAAATTCATCCTAATGATAATATCCGTATTGCCTTACCTGAACCTCCCCGAGACACAGAAGTAAAACCAGAAAACATCCCTTTAGATATAGTATATGAAGATTCCGATTTCCTCATAGTGAATAAAGAAGCAGGAATGGTAGTACATCCCGCTCATCAAAATTGGGAAGGTACCTTGGTGAATGCACTGGCATATCATTTCCAGCAACTGCCTGAAATGCAAGGCAATGAAGGTAGGCCAGGCCTTGTACACAGAATTGATAAAGATACTTCAGGGCTTTTGGTGATAGCGAAGACCGAGAAATCCATGCCCCATCTAGCTAAACAATTTTTCGATCACAGCATTGAAAGGACTTATTATGCCTTGGTTTGGGGTGAAATGGAAGATGATGAAGGAACAATTGATGTAAATTTAGGCAGAAGCTTTAAGGACAGAAGAATTACGGATGCCTTCCCGGAAGGGGATTTTGGAAGAACTGCAATTACCCACTACAAGGTGTTGGAAAGATTAAGATATGTGACACTCATTCAGTGTAACCTAGAAACTGGAAGAACTCACCAAATTCGTGCTCATATGAAATATATTGGTCATCCATTATTTAATGATGCTACATATGGAGGTGATAGAATATTAAAAGGAACTCAATTTTCGAAGTATAAATCATTTGTGGACAATTGTTTTAAAATAATTCCAAGACAAGCTTTACATGCCAAATCATTGGGATTTATCCATCCATCTCAAAATAAGGCGGTTCATTTTGATTCTGAATTACCTCAGGATTTCAAGGAAGTATTAGAAAAATGGAAGCATTACATCCAATTCCATTAATCACTCGTAGTTAAAAGTGAATCAAATACTTTTTTTTATTTATGAAGACTACATTTTTTTTAATTATTACTGGATTACTAATTATTAGCTCATGCAATCTTCAAGAAAAAATTGATGACATTACTACTTTCAATATCCGTAATTCTGCAGAATTTACTATTCCCTCTTCATCAGTTATAAATTTACCAATTGATATTGGCACACCTGATGTTAACACTTCTTCTGAGCAAAGTTTTGAGAATAATAATACCAGAGCAGATTTAGTTGAGAATGTGAATCTAAGTGAGCTTACACTTTCCATTACAAATCCTAATGATAGAACCTTTAGCTTTGTAAAGAGCATTGAAATTTATATTTCTAATGACTCAGAAGGGGCAACTTTAATTGCTGAAATCCAAGATATTCCAGAGGATGTTGGCAACGAACTAGAAATGGAAACTACCGGTGCTAGTTTGGACGAGTACATCAAAGAGGATCGTTATGATCTGCAATTTGAAGTTGTAACTAGAGAAACAGTAAATTCAGATACAGATCTTAAAGCCGACATGGTATTTGAAGTAAGAGCGAAAACGCTATAATTCGCTCTCTGCCAATCCCTCTACTTTCAATTTATTCCTCACAGGATTGGCATACATAGCCAATAGTGGGTCTTTTAATTCATTGAAATTAGCAGAAAAATTTTCAGCTTGCTTATGTAGGTAGGCTTCAAATTTTTCTGCTTCTTCTTTCGTATAATGATCAGAAAAACGTTCATCATATAACCAATCATACGCAATAAAATTATTTGGCCAAAGTTTGTAGCTTTTATGAACCCGTTCGTCTATCAAATCGGCTAATGCCTGCATTTGATCATTTTTATTTTTTATTTCACGAATTTCCTGCAATTTTTCATCCACTATTTTCCCGATGGAAATATGAACCCTGCCCTTCACTCCTGTTATGCCGGCAATCATACTTTGCAAATCATCTTCAGGTGTTTTTTCAATGGTTTTACCCGCCATTTTAGAAGCCACTTCACGAGCTTTTAAAACATCACAAGGGTCATATTCATAAGAAATGGCCATTGGGGCAATTCTTAATGGCGCATAGTTTTCATAAAAATCTTTCCCTCCACTTAAACCAATCATTTTCAACAAACCTTGTTGCGTTTGATCATCACCATCTTTGGTTCTACCCTCGCGCTGGGCAATCCAAATGGAAGTTTTTCTTTCTAAAATAGTATGTCGGATATAAGATGATAAGGTCTGAGAATAGGAATACATTTCCCTAGGCGGGATATTTCTATTGACAATAAAATTCTTATTTAGTTTTGCCAGATCGGTTACCCATTGGTTCACTAAAAGGTTATTCCCTATCGCCACTTCAGTAGTATCTAGCTCCAATTCAAACAATAGGACATTTAGAATGGTGGAATCCAGCACTATATCCCTATGATTGGAAATAAATAAATAAGATTTATCCGGATTAATTTTGTCAAAACCATCATGAGAAATGCCATCCGAACTATTATCAAGCACCCTACGCGCAGTAGGATACATCATTACCTTTTGGAAATCTTTCACGCTTTTCACATCAGCCAAAGCTTCCTTCAGCTGATCCATAGATTTCTCAGGAAAAACTCTTTTAGTAACTTGATCAAAAAATGGATGCTGAATCAAGCGCTGAACGGCTTCATTCACTTCTGAATCATTATAAGGTCTAATCGAATCAAATGCTTCCAAATACTCCATAGATAAAAAATAGAAACACGAAATAAGCGAATTTTATGATAAAAACCGTGAAATACTGTAAAAATTGCCAGTTTGAATATTTTCAAGTAAAACTAAAAAACTTCACAAACTATTAACAAACACTTAATAATAAGTCGGTTATAAATTCCTACATTTGTAAAAACATAAAAACTTGATCAATGCTAAAAGTTAGCCCGAATTTCCACCAAGGCATTAATTTTATTCAAATTTCAAGCTTGCCTTACGAACAACAAGAGCTTTTTGCTTCATGGGTTCCTCAATCAGCTAAAATGAATTTGGAAATCAATAACATTTCCCTTCCGGATTGTGTGGAGTATCAGGATTATGCCTATTGGTTTGATTTTCAGTATCAAAACCAAAATTCCTTATTGGAATCAAGTCTTTAATAATCCCATTCAAATTTATAGCTTTGCGGTAAATGCCAATCAATGGATTACCAAAAAGAACTCATTACCGTTTCCCAGAAATTAATTCCTGATTTTGAAATCAGTGAGGAACAATCATTCAATAAAGAAAGCTTTATTAATAAGCTTAGCCCCTATATTTCCCACCTATTAGATAATGACTTTCAAAAACTGGTGCAGATAATGTACCGCATTGATGTGTCGGAAAAAGAATTTGCCTTAACTTTGCAACCTGGAAATGCAGAAATCCCTGAAAAGCTGGCGGAAATGATATATGACCGCCTTTGTTTGAAGGCAAAAATAAGAGCAGAATACAAAGCAAAATAAATCTGTCAGCGACCGAACTATTACTCGAGCACTGATATAGCAATTGTTGAATTCATTGCCAAACAAAATGTTTTGAGCTAAAATTATAAAAATGTTGAAGATTGCAGTTGATTTTGATGGCACTATAGTAGAAGACCGTTACCCAGGTATCGGCAAGCCTCAATTATTTGCTTTTGAAACTTTAAAAGCTTTGCAACAGCAACAACATCAGCTGATTTTGTGGACTGTTCGGGAGGGGAAATCTTTGCAAGAAGCCGTTGATTTTTGCAAAAAGCATGGGGTAGAATTTTATGCAGTGAACAAAAATTTTCCTGAAGAAATACTGGAACCTGAGCAAAGCCGAAAATTAATAGTCGACTTTTTTATTGATGACAGAAATATTGGAGGATTTTTAGGATGGAGCAAAGTTTGGGAACTATTAGGAAATAATCCAGTTGAATACACACTTCCTAAAAAGAGCTTTTGGGAAAAATTAAAAGACTTGATGAGATGATTCATTTGAAAACGAAAGAAGAAATTGAAATAATGCGAAAAAGCGCATTGCTGGTATCCAAGACCTTAGGACTAATGGCTGAAATGCTTGAACCTGGGATTTCTACTTTGGAACTGGATAAAAAAGCAGAAGAATTTATAAGAGATCATGGTGGTGAACCAGGATTTTTAGGTTTATATGATTTCCCAAATACGCTGTGCATGAGCCCTAATGAGCAGGTAGTTCATGGTTTCCCAAATAACGATCCTTTGAAAGAGGGCGATATCATTTCTATTGATTGTGGTGTTAAAATGAATGGATTCTATGGTGACCATGCCTACACCTTTGCTGTGGGAGAAGTAAAACCTGAAATAGAACAATTACTAAAAGTCACCAAAGAATCTTTGTATTTGGGCATTGAAGAATGCAAAGCTGGCAATAGAATTGGCGATATTGGTTTTGCCATACAACAACATGCCGAGAAACACGGCTACGGAGTGGTAAGAGAGCTAGTTGGTCATGGTCTGGGCAGAAAAATGCACGAATCTCCTGAAGTTCCTAATTATGGAAAAAGAGGCCGGGGAGCCAAACTAAAAGAAGGCATGGTCTTGGCCATTGAGCCTATGATTAATTTGGGCGGAAGAAGCATTAAGCAATTAGCTGATGGCTGGTCAATCGTAACGGCAGATGGAAGATATTCGGCTCATTTCGAGCATGATGTAGCGATAGTAGATGGCAAACCTGATATTCTTTCGACTTTTGATTATGTGGAAGAGGCTTTAAAGAAAAAAGGTGCCCTTTTAGTTTAATTACGAATTAAATTCAGAAATGTCGGACATTTCTTTAATAGCTTAATAGATCAAGCGTTTATCGATTAGTTGGCAAATATTAGATTTATTAAGAATTTTCGAATGCCAGATATTGAAAGCATTCCAAATCGATAAATGTCCGACCTTTTCAAAGTCTGACATAAGCATAGATATTTCCTCGGTCTGACGCTTATTACCCATTAAATTCAAAGAAATAAGTTTGTCTTTTATGAGAGAGTTTAATCAGGATTATTAAAGCGTCCGACCGATATAGCACACCCTTTTGATTTAGCGATTAGACGGTACCACCGCAAAATCAGTGAAATCTAAATCTAATTACAATTTCAACTATTTTATTTTAGAATAATGGACTAACCGTCAAATCGCTTTCAATCCTTCTGCCAAAACCCTGTGGACAATCCCCAAGTTGGCGCACGCGTTTCGCGTGTGCCTGTCCCCTCACTAAACTTCTGATTTTTTTATTAGGACGCTTATATTTGCGGTAAAAAACCTTATAACCGTCCACCCTTGCAGGTGTTTTCACCCGCAAGTTTTAAGGCCCTCAATCCTTCTCCCAAAGTCCAGTGGGTACAATCTCCAATACATGCCCTTCAGAGTCTTCAAAATAAGCTGAGAGTTTTCCGTTGGGCCATTCATGCTCGTAGGTAATTTTAATTCCTTTTTCTTCTAGTTCTGCCTTAGCGGAATCATAATCATCAGCTGGGACTTCAAAGGCAATATGTTGCTTCCCTCTAGCAAAATGTGGTGGTGGAACATCCTGGTCTTCACTAAAATCAGGATTAAAGCAAAGCAAAACCGAGTTTCCTGAGCGAAAAAAAATCAACTTTTCTGGTGCATGGGTGATTACAGGTAAACCTAGTTTCCCATGATAAAAATCTTTAGCTTTATCTAGATCTTTAATGTAAAGACAAGTCTCTTTTATTTGATTGATTTGCATAAAATCAATTTATGGAATTTTGATTGTAATTACGAATCAACTCTCAGAAATGTCAGACATTTGTATTTTTAGCCAGGTAAGTTAATTTGTATGGTTCTTATAGCTACTATTGAATGTCAGACATCGGGTTTAACTAGATAATTAATGTCCGACTTTTTCAAGGTCTGACATAAGCACGGAACTTCCTTTGGTCTGACACTTAATCTATCTTAGAATTTATAATCAAATAGCTTTGAGGAAGTTCCAAAGGAACGAACTTATGTTAAGATTCTTTTCGTGCCTAAATGTCAAATGTAATTAAACACAAAAAAATCAAGACCAGAGCTTCTTAGCTATGAGTTTAAATGCAAAACTTTTATTTGAATTTAATTGACTGTATGTAGATGATAAGGTCGCTCCTATGGAGCTTGGGATTTTCTAACAGTTTTTTAGTTACCATAAGTAGGCTCCTACGGAGCCATAGAACATCATTTCACTGTTGGCACACACATATCGCGTCTGCCAATTGACCCAAAACACCTACCAAACTCTAAATTATTTCTTCTTCTTAAAAACCCTCGCTATCCATCTTGGCAATACAATCGCACCTAAAAACAGGTACGGGTAATAAGTCATCAAACGCCAGAAAATATTGGTGATGAAAGTAACCGAACCTAAATCTTCTTTAAAGAATTGGGTAAAAATAAATTCAGCTGTTCCGCTACTACCCGGAGTAGGTGAAACCAACATCGTAATCCAAATCACTACATGACGGGCAAATATGACGATGTGATCGAAAAAACTTTGGTTAGAGAAAGCTTCAATTACACAATTCAACATGGCATAACGAGCAGTCCATATAAAAATAGTCGAAAGCGAAATCTTTAACCAATAAGTAAAATTCCTTCCTCTTAACTCTTTGGAAGCCAACATGATTTCAGAGCCTTGTTCATAAGCTCCCTGCCGCCATCTTCTTAAAAATTTTATGGAAGTTATTTTAAGTAAAATCCATCTAAACCATCTTGGATTTACTAAAACAGCAAAAGCCATTACAAAAGTGTAAACTGCTATTAAGGAATAACTTACTATAAACAATGTAGGCAAACTTCTGCCTAATTGCGTTTCTATCATTGAATTTTGAGGAAAAATATGACCTGAGGCTATCAAATAAACAATGGGAGCCATCACCACAAAATAAAGATTATCGAAAATGGCGGTAATCATGGTGTAAGCCAAGGCTTTTCCCAATTTCAAGCCTTCTTTCATCAAAATGAAAACAGCTACAGCAGTACCCCCAACAACTGAAGGCGTCACGGCAGAAGCAAATTCCCAAAGGATGATGACATAAATACTACTTTTCCAAGTCAGTCTTTTACCCGTTATCATGCGAATACGGTATACATAACCTACATCACGAGCAAATAAAACCAAAAAGGCAAGAGCCACAGGAATAATTTCTGCCTCAAAAATTAAGGATAGATTTTCAACTGTTACAGTATCATCTTGATAGAATAAAAAAGCTACAATGGATACGCCCAGCAATACAGGAATCCATACCTTATTGGGGTTAAGGGTTTTGAAAATTTTCTCCTTCTCTAACTTCATTCAGCAACTGTTTCAATTTTTTCGAGCCAGAAATTATTAAAGCCCTCTCCTACCGTAATAGTAATCAAGGCACTTTGCAATAGCTCCAATATGGCCAGAAAATTAAAAATCACCGCTATCTTCTCGGGTTTCTCTTCTATAAATTTGGTAAAGGCTAACTTTCCATCTCTCTCCAATTTTCCTATGATATGATCTTTTTGACCTTCGATGGTGTAGGGATATTGAACTACCTTATGGGAAGGTTTGTTTTTTTCGAGTTCATAGCGTGCCATCACATCCCTAAAAACCCTTAAAAGTTTATATAAATCTACATTCTGTAATTCCGCCTCCACGTTAATGGTTTCAGAAAGAGACCTTACTTCTCTTTTTACGTTTCCTCTCTTCTCCTTCTCCTGCATTTTGCCTTCCATGTCCGAAAGCTCCTGCAAAACAGATTTGTATTTTTTGTATTCCAAAAGATGACGAACCAATTCCTCTCTAGGATCAATTTCATTACCTTCTTCATCGATCTGAGGACGAGGCAATAACATTTTTGCTTTTATGCGCATCAGTGTAGAAGCCACCAAAATAAATTCACTAGCCACTTCTATATTCATTTGCTCTAAGTGCTTTAAATAATCCAAAAAATCATTGGTGATTTTGGATATAGGAATATCGTAAATATCCAATTCATCCCTTTCAATGAAGAAAAGTAGTAAATCAAAAGGGCCTTCAAAAAGTGGAAGTTTTATTTCAAAACTCAATTGCGATGGTCATTTAAGCGTTCAACAATTTCAAAGATAATCGAATTTGAAAAGATTGCAGGTGATTAGCAGGATTTTATTGTAAATTTGCCTTTAATAAAACAAAAATTTCGGTAATTTGTGGATTCGAAAAGTTGCCCATGGAGACCTTATTAATTGAGAATACACTATGCAATGATTGAATTTAACTTCCTAAATAAAAAAAGGGAGGTAAAAATTTTATCAAACAAAACATTTACTAATAGTATTTGTTTTCTGCTTTAAACATTTTAAGACATTATGCTTATTCAACCCGGAGAACTTTTATCAAAGATTGACAGCCCTGCTGATCTCAGGAAACTCAATCAATCTCAATTAGTCCAATTAAGCCAAGAATTAAGACAGTTTATAATTGATAATGTATCGATATATGGTGGTCATTTTGGTGCAAGTTTGGGTGTTGTAGAACTCACTACAGCTCTTCATTATGTATTCAATACGCCAGAAGATCAAGTAATTTGGGATGTAGGTCATCAGGCTTATGGGCATAAAATCTTAACGGGAAGAAAAGAAAGATTCCATACTAACCGGGTTTATGGAGGAATGTCTGGTTTCCCTAAAAGAAAAGAAAGCGAATATGATGCTTTTGGTGTAGGACACTCTTCCACCTCCATTTCAGCTGCTTTGGGTATGGCTTTAGCCTCTAACCTAAAAGGCGAATTTGATAAGCAACACATTGCCGTAATCGGAGATGGTGCCATGACAGGTGGAATGGCTTTCGAAGGTATGAACCATGCCGGTGCTTCAGATGCCAATATGATAATCATTTTAAATGATAATTGTATGTCAATTGACCCAAATGTTGGGGCATTAAAAGAATATTTAACCGACATCACCACATCGCATACCTATAATAGAATGCGTGATGATGTTTGGAAATTATTAGGCAAAGTAAGCGGTTTTGGAAAAAGTGCCCAAGAGGTTGTAGGCAAATTAGAGAATAGCATAAAATCATTCCTTTTAAAGCAAAGTAACTTATTTGAATCACTTAATTTAAGATATTTGGCCCAGTTGATGGGCATGATGTGAATCATTTGGTTCATGTTTTAAGAGACCTTAAAGATATCCCAGGGCCTAAAGTATTGCATTGTGTCACTACAAAAGGTAAAGGATTTGGACCAGCGGAAAAAGACCAAACTAAGTGGCATGCTCCAGGAAAATTTGACAAAATAACAGGAGAAATTCAGAAAAAACCTGTAGACAAACCTTCTGCTCCAAAATATCAAGAAGTTTTTGGTCACACTATAGTAGAGTTGGCCGAGCAGAATGATAAAATTGTTGGAGTGACACCAGCTATGCCTTCAGGATCTTCATTAAATATAATGATGAAGGCCATGCCCGATAGAGCTTTTGATGTGGGGATAGCTGAACAACATGCTGTAACTTTTTCTGCTGGATTAGCGACTCAAGGATTGATTCCTTTTTGCAATATTTATAGTACGTTCATGCAAAGAGGATATGATCAGGTAATTCATGATGTATGTATTCAAGATTTACCAGTAAACTTCTTCTTAGACAGAGCAGGCTTTGCAGGAGCTGACGGCCCTACCCATCACGGAAACTATGATATCGCTTTTATGCGATGCATACCAAATATGATAGTGGCTGCCCCAATGAATGAATCCGAACTAAGAAATATGATGTTCACTTCTCAACTTCCAAGAGAAGGAAAGGCATTTACTATCCGTTATCCAAGAGGTAAAGGCGTAATGCCTGAATGGAGGACTCCAATGGAAGCTATGGAAATTGGTACTGGGAGACAAGTAAAAGAAGGGAAAGATATTGCTATTTTAAGCATTGGTCATATTGGAAATTATGCAATGGAAGCAGCTGAAAAACTTGCCGAAGAAGGTGTTGATGCAGCAGTTTTTGATATGCGATTTGTAAAACCTTTGGACGAAAAATTATTGCATCGGGTATTTTCCCAATATAAAAAGGTAATAACCATAGAAGATGGATGCCTAATGGGAGGATTTGGTAGTGCAATTCTTGAATTTATGGCAGAAAATGATTATTCTTCACAAGTGAAACGTTTGGGTATTCCAGATAAAGTTATTGAGCATGGTGAGCAACATGAGCTTCATGCAGAATGCAACTTTGATCCGGAAGGCATTTTTACCACAGCGCTTCAAATGGTTGAACATTCATTACATGCTAAACTATGACCATTCACTATGAAGTTTCCGGAAAAGGTTATCCGGTAGTTTTTTTGTACGGTTATGGGGAAACCCATAAAATATGGAATCACTACAGGGAAAAATTATCTAAAAAATACAAGGTAATTACCCCTGATTTGCCTGGTTTTGGAAAGAGTGATAGTTTGCCATATGAGCATAGTCTTGATATGGTGGCTAATTCTATCTATGATTGCCTTAAAAAGCTGAATGTCTCAGAATGTATTATTATGGGTCATTCTTTAGGGGGGTATGTCACACTTGAAATAGCCAAAAGGTTTCCTAATATTGTTTCTCATATTGGACTGATTCATTCCACTGCTCTATCTGATACAGATGAGAAAAAAGAAGGCAGAGAAAAATCAATAGAATTTATACAAAGACATGGAGTAGAAAAATTCATCCAGAGTTTTGTTCCTATGCTTTTTGGTGAGAAACATCGAGACAGATTAAAAGACACCATCCAATCCATAGTGGAGGAAGGAAGCAAAATTCCTGAAAAAACACTTACCGATTATATGCTTGCAATGCGTGATCGGAATGATAGTTTAGACTTCATTAAAGAATTTGAGGGGTCTATCCTATTTATATATGGTGAGAAAGACAGCAGTATCCCAGTTGCATCCAGTAAATCGCAAATTAAATTTATGAAGCATCCCTATTTGAAAAACTTACCAGATACTGGTCATATGGGAATGTTTGAAGAAGAGGAAGAGGTTTATCAGGCTATTTCTAAATTTATAGAAGTTACTCATAAGTAAAAAAATAGTTGACAATTGACAAATTTTAGCAAAGCTAAAATCAGTTGACAAGAGGCTTACTAAGCATAAAAAAAGTAACCTAAATTCGTAATTACTCTTCAGCTAAAGCCTGTTCCCAATCCCAGGCAGATTTGAGCATTTCGTCCAATCCTCTTTTGGTTTTGAAATTTAGTTCTTTTGCGGCTTTTGTAGTATCGGCATAAACAGCTTCTACATCTCCTGGTCTTCTGTCCACTATTTCACAAGGGACTTTCATTCCGGTAGTTTTCTCAAAGCTTTTCACCATTTCTAAAACTGAATAACCGTTACCTGAACCTATATTAAATACATTAAAGGATTTATCAGATTGCTTAATAGCAAATTCCATGGCATTAATATGAGCTTCTGCTACATCAGAAACATGGATGTAATCACGAACACAAGTGCCATCAGGAGTATTCCAATCACCCCCGAAAATATTAAGTTTTTCTCTTTTTCCAGTAGCGGTTTCGGTAATAAATGGCACTAAATGATGAGGTGGGCCTGACTGAAACTCTCCGATTATAGATGATTTATGAGCTCCAATCGGATTAAAATATCTTAAAGACACCACTTTTATAGGGTGAGCTATGCTTGCATCCTTTAAAATATCCTCACATACTTTTTTAGTATTTCCATAAGGAGAAATAGCAGGTTTTATGGGTGCATCTTCACTTACTGGCAGTTGATCCGGATTACCATATACCGTGCAAGAAGAGGAAAACACAATAGGTTTTACATCAAACTCATTCATGCATTCCAGCAAATTGATAGTGGAAGTTAGATTATTGAAATAATAATGTAATGGCTGTTCTACTGATTCTCCTACTAATAAAGCAGCTGCAAAATGAATTACTCCTAAAATTTGATTATTATTGCTCCAAAAAACTTCTTGCAATTGCTCTTTGTCCCGCATTTCAACTTGTTGGAATTCAGGACGCTTACCCGTAATTTTTTCAAGTCTATCCAAAACAGAAATGTCGCTATTTGAAAGATTATCTATAATCAAAGGTTCGTATCCTTGATTCATTAATTCTATCACGGTATGAGAACCTATATAGCCTAATCCGCCCGTAACCAGTACTTTATTCGCCATTATTTTACTATATATTTTTCAAAATCTTTATGCTCTTTTTGGAACAATTTTTCTTTGTCAAGAGATTTAAAGTATTCGTAAGTAATTTTTAAACCTTCTTGCCTGCTGACCTTTGGCTCCCAGCCCAATAATTCTTTTGCTTTGGTAATATCTGGCTGCCTTTTCTTAGGATCATCTTTTGGAAGATCTTTATATACCACTTTTTGCGTAGTCCCCGTCAATTTAATTATTTCCTCAGCAAATTCCGAGATCGTAATCTCATCAGGGTTCCCTACATTTACAGGATGTGTGTGATCACTCAACAATAATCTATAAATGCCTTCCACCAAATCATCCACATAGCAAAACGAGCGGGTTTGAGAGCCGTCTCCAAAAATGGTCAAATCTTCTCCTCTTAAAGCTTGCCCAATAAATGCAGGCAATACCCTGCCATCATTCAACCTCATTCTTGGGCCATAGGTATTGAAAATTCTTACTATTCGTGTTTCTAATTGATGATAAGTATGGTATGCCATCGTAATGGATTCCATAAAGCGCTTGGCTTCATCATATACTCCACGACTGACCAATCGGATTAACATTTCCATAGTAATCTTCTGTTTGTGGGTGAACCAATGGATCACCATACACTTCAGACGTTGAGGCCACTAAAATCCTAGCCTTTTTATCTTTTGCAAGTCCCAATAAATTGTGCGTACCATGCGCCCCTACCTTCAAGGTTTGAATCGGTATTTTCAAATAATCAATAGGGCTGGCAGGAGATGCAAAATGTAAAATATATTTTAAATCACCGGAAACGTGCACATACTTGGAGACATCATGATGATAGAATTCGAAATTTTCATTCCCCATCAAATGGGCTATGTTGTCCATTGACCCTGTAATCAGGTTATCCATCCCAATTACATCATAGCCCTCTTTTATAAATCGGTCACACAAATGTGAACCCAAAAATCCTGCTGCCCCTGTAATTAATATTCGTTCTTTAGCCATAGCCATTATCTTCCTATACTAAAATAAGTAAAGCCTAATTCTTTCATATGCTCTACTTCATATAAATTCCTACCGTCCAAAATCAACGGCTCGTTCAGTTCATTTTTGATTTCATTGAAATCAGGTGTTCTGAAAACTGGCCATTCCGTCATAATCATCAAGGCATCCGCTCCTTTTAATGCTTCACTTGGATTTTTGGAATAAACAATCTTGTCACCCAATTGTCCTTTTACATTCTCCATCGCCTCTGGATCGTATGCTTGCACTTTTGCACCTGCTGCTAATAAAGCTTCAATATTATACAATGCCGGTGCTTCCCTGATATCATCTGTATTCGGCTTGAATGCCAAGCCCCACATCGCAATGGTCTTGCCTTTTAAATCATTCTTGAAATAGCCATTTAAGTTATCCATCAAGCGGGTTTTTTGGGTGGTGTTCACTTCCATTACCGCATTTAGTATCTTAAAATCATAATTGGCATCCTTAGCCGATTTTGCCAATGCCTGGACATCTTTTGGAAAGCAACTCCCTCCATAACCAATTCCAGCAAATAAAAATCTCTTACCGATCCTGGTATCAGTACCAATTCCTTTACGCACCATGTCTACGTTGGCACCCAAGAGTTCACAAATATTGGCAATCTCATTCATAAAGGTAATCTTGGTGGCCAAAAATGAGTTGGCGGCATATTTGGTCAGTTCTGCTGACTTTTCATCCATAAAGATGACAGGATTGCCTTGCCTTACCAACGGGGCATACAATCTTTCCATGATCTTGGTAGCCCGTTCAGATTGGGTCCCAATCACAACTCTCTCAGGCTTCATGAAATCATCCACGGCCACCCCTTCCCTTAAGAATTCGGGGTTGGAAACCACATCAAAATCCACTTTGGCATTTTTTGCTATAGCAGTATGCACTTTATCGGCAGTACCTACCGGCACTGTACTTTTATCCACCACGACTGCATAATTCTCCAGAATATGGCCCAAATCATCGGCTACTTTCAACACATATTGCAAATCAGCGGCACCGTCTCCTCCTGGAGGTGTTGGTAATGCCAAGAAAATGACCTCAGCTCCTTTAATTCCCTCTGCAAGATCAGTGGTGAAATCCAATCTGTTTTGTTTTACATTTCTTTCAAAGATTACTTCAAGACCAGGCTCATATATGGTTACTTTTCCTGACTGCAATTTTTTAACTTTTGCTTCATCTATATCCACACAAGTAACATGATTGCCGGTCTCCGCAAAACATGTCCCCGTTACTAATCCTACATAACCTGTGCCTATTACTGCTATTTTCATTTAATGATAGTTTAACTTGATGAAAGTTGAATTTAATGATAGTTACCTATTAATTATAAAAATTATAGATACATCTCTTTTTATAATTTTACTTTTTTAAAAATGTATACCCAATAATAAATGTGTTATTATGAAGTACTAATTCCTCATAAACCCTTTGATTAAGTATATTTTGAGGATCTCTTCTATATTCTAATATCAATTTTTTCCATTTAAACCCAAAACCAGCATTCAAATTAAACTTAGTTTGAGCATCATGATATTGACCAAAATCTAAATCAACAAATGAATTACCCATATTTAAAGTTAATTGAGTTTTGAAATTTAAAAATATTAATAAATCATCTGATAAGTAAAATTTATATCTAATCCCTAAAGGAATATCCAACGAATAGACTTGAAACTCGTAATTTCGTTCTAATCCTTGGTCAATTACTGTATTAGAAGAAGCTATATACTTAAATGTAGGCTCTGTAATTAATGACCATTTAAATTTATTAGCTTTAATAGGAATTTCTAATTCAATTCCAAAAGTGGAAGCAAGATCAGAAGGGAAATCTATTGTATTTGATGAGTTTGAAGAGCGAAATATGTATTGGCTATTTGCTAAATTCAAACCCAGTTTAACAGAGTAACTTTTTTGAGATTTATCATCAAAATTTTTCTCTTCATATTTGACAACATTAGTTCCTAAACAGTTATTAATTTGTTCAAAATAGTAGATTAAATTTGATTCATTTAATTTATCATTAATTGCACGATTGTTTAATTCCGTACTTTGACATTCGTTTATCCTTAAAAGTTGTTTTATATACTCTTGACTTGTTGCAATATTATCATCATTTACATAATACCGCTTGTCAATTAATTGCCTAATTTCATTATCTGGGCCAGAGTAAAAAAACTTTTTTCTATTATCCTTTTCAGAAAAATAAAGTGAATATTCAGATTCAACTAAAACTTTTAATAATCGAACATTTTCTGTATATACTAAATCATTATTATATGCTATTTTACTAGAATTATTATCAGATATATCTTCTTTAACTATAGTATTAATGAATTTCACTTCATCTGAAATTCTTAACATCTTCAATTCATCAATTGACAATTCTTTCTTCTCATTACTATCATTAATTTTAATTGTAAATGATTCTGGAAAATTCGTCCATCCTTTATTTTTTACAAGACATTTTACAGTATCATTTTGATTATCAACATAGTATCCCTTCTCAAATTTTACTTGAGCATGTGCTTTCAAAACAAATAATGATGAAAATATAAAGAGTATTAATATTCTTTTCAAAACTAAATAAGTTTAATTGCTAATTCAAAAACTTAAATTTAGTACAAAATTTATTTAAAAATTGATAATGTAAATAAAGATTTTAAAAATCAATCACTATACCCAAATTAGGTAATAAAGAACTATTACTTACATCAGCAATTCTCACCAATTCTCGTGGTTGTTGTACTTCCCCATTATCATTTCTTCTTAAGCCAAAATTAGGTTCTGATGGTAAATCTTGAACAAAAGCATTTTGTACTTCAAAAAAGATATTGAAAGTCCAATTATCAAAATTCCACTTCTTATCAATCCTTATATCCGTTTGATTAAATGGATCTAGCAATAAGTCTCCTTGACGAGAATAATCTCTGATGATATTTGGATAAGATTGTAAAGTAGCATCCTGATCGACTGGTGCTAATGGTGTTTTTCCTAAATAGCGAACACGAGCACTTAACTCCCAGTTATTACCAAACTTATAACCTCCTGTGAAAGTTAATAAATTTCTATTATCCCATGTTGAGCGTAAATATTCATCTTTATCAAAACCAGTGAACTCACTTCTATACAAGGTATAAGCTAAGATTGCATAAAAATCCTTGGTTAATTTTCGCTGATAAAGAAATTCCATTCCATAAGTTCTTCCTAAACCAACGCTTTCAATATTTTCATTACCCAATACTGAAAAACCTCCACCCAAATTAGCTAATGAAACACTATCTACTACTGAAACTGGGTAATTATCATATTTCTTATAAAAACCTTCTATGCTGAAACGCGAAGAGGGAGTTACCAAATATTCAATTCCAGCAACCAAATGATCACTTTGAATGTATTCAGCATCTTTATTGGCATATGTATTATTTTGGTCAGTAAATCCTAAAATAGTATAGGGCGGAATTTTATAATATCTACCCACAGAAGCATTCACTGTCCATTTTCTTTTTTCATCAAAAGTGTAAGAAGCGGAGAATCTTGGGCTAAAAGTTCTATAGAATTCATTCCCTGTTTCTGTAAAAGTATTTCCATCCACTCTAAAACCTGCCGACAAACCTAACCTATCATTTACAAAGTTTCGTGAAGCTTGAGCATTTACTCCATAGCGGGTGAAATTCAGGCTATTTTCATAACTAAAGCCTCTGTTTTCATCTATCAATTCAGAATTGTTAGAATATATAGCTTCTTGCACTATAAATCCTGTATTGAAAGTCCAGTCTTCTAAAAATTTAGTCAAGTTATAACGCAATTTAACTTCTTGTTCTTGAGAATTATTGCTAAACACTAAACCTTCTTGATTTACATTATCCTCAAATTGTTCGAATTGGTTATTCAAAATATTAGTGCTCAAAGCAGTGGTCATAAATCCAGAATTATCTTTAAATCTACGTTTCCAGCTTAATCCTGAAGTAGTGCTCCACTGTTGAATGACAGGAATCTGATCTAAAACAGCTTGTTGCTCTGCATCAAAATCATCTGGCGCATTGATGGTTAAATCATCAACAGAACCCACACCAGTAAAAACCAGCTCATTGTAATCGTCAAACTTATGAGTCAATTTATATTGATAATCCCAATAATCAGGTAAAAATGGTAAATCAATAGCCTGAAATAATAACTGTAAATATGACCTTCTCACAGAAGCAATAAATGAAGTATTACTTTTCTCTTCATCTTTCTTTTTAAATAAAGGGCCTTCTGTGGTAACGGCAGCTTCGCTACTACTCAATCTGAAATTATTTCTAAACTCTCTCCTGTTTCCATCACGTTGGTCGAATTGTAGTACTCCTGAAAGTACGTTATCATATTGGCTAGCAAATGCACTGGATGATAATGTCACACCCTCGAAAAAAGATACATTTAGCAAACCTACTGGACCACCAGCACTCCCTTGGGTGCTGAAGTGATTGATATTTGGAATCTCAATTCCATCTAAATAATATACATTTTCATTTGGCGCACCTCCTCGAATAATAATATCATTTCGAAAACCACCAACCGAACCACTTACACCTGGTAAAGACTGAGCAACTTTTGCAATATCATTATTTCCGCCAGGATAAGTAGCAATTTCCTCTGGGGATAATTTCTGTATTGAAAGTGGCGTTTCTTCATTTTTCTTAAATGGATTTGCTCGTACAGTAACTCCTTCTAATTGCTCTACATCTTCAGATAATTCAAAATTCACATTAGGAATTCCACCGGAACGCACTGTAACATTGAATTTCGAAGATTTTTCATATCCTACAAAAGATGCGGTTACGGTATAAGATTTAGGTTCTATATCCTTAATTTCATAATAGCCTTCAACATTTGTTACTGCACCTAACTCTGTTCCTTCGATAATTACAGTGGCTCCAATTAAAGGCTCTTCTGTTTTAGCATCTTTTACATAGCCACCAAAACTCGCTTTCCCTTGCCCAAAAAGTGATTGAGGTAAAGTCATAAAAACTATAACAGTACCTATTAACCCAAAAATGTTACGTTTCATTTTTAATATTTAAGTTTAAGATTTAATATTATTACAAATTCATAACATTTTTGTTACAAAGTTGTTTTAATATTATAATAAAATTTTTTCAAAAAATGTTAGACAATGGAATTAAACTGCTTCAACTCTATCAGGATTTCTTAAAAAAGAATCCAAATGCTACTATAAGTGAGTTTGGAAAAAGTTTGATCGAGGATGAGCAGAAAGAAAATATTGGAAATGAGATAGAAGAAATGAGTAAAAAAATGCCTTTTCCATTTCCTGCGAATTCACCAGACGAATATATTGGCTGGGCATGGGGAAGATTGATGAGCTTTACTCAAATTTGGGAAAAGAAAGCTTTCGCTGACCAAACTATCCATAATTTAACTGAATTTGGAGTAGCTTTATTTGTGATGAGCCATGAAGGCTGTAGTAAATCAGAGGTAGCTAGTCATTCTCTTCAAGAGAAAACCACCATATTTGAAACTATCAAAAGATTGGTGAAAAATGGAATCCTGGAAGAAAAAGCAAATGAAACGGATAAAAGGAGTAAGCATTTAAAACTTACTGAAAAAGGAAAAATTGAGAGTTTTTCAGTAATGAATAGAGCTAATGAAGTCAGTCAACATTTGGTAGGTAATTTAAATAAATCTGAAAAAGTAAAGCTCTTTGATTCACTAATAAAGCTTGATGGATATCACCAGCATTGTTATCTGAAGTATAAAAATGAGGATTGGGAGAAGTTGAAGGAGGAGATGTTGGATTAAAAATAAATTTAATAGTCTCGGAATTTAAGCTTGTATTGAGATTGATAATACTATAGAATGCTTTCAATTCCTTAGTAGCTTATTACCTTTCTCTTCAAAAACTAATAACTAGCCCGCAGGCGTCTTTGACGCTAAAAATTTCTCGCTAAGGCGCAGAGTCGTAAAGTTTTCGCAAAGGATAGTATGTGTTTCCATGTCTTTAAAAACCGCTTTTCTCATTAATTTTACGTTGCGAGGTCTTAGCGTCTTTGCGTCTCTGCGAGAGATACCTCAAGCCTTTGGCTTGTATAAAATTTCGACTTTGCCTAATAAGAAGGCTTAGGCTTTTTCATTATCTCAAAAGGGGTTATGCATAAATAATACAATTTTATCTCCCTTGAGGTTTAATTCAAGATTAAGCCTTGCTTTTCTCCTCTTTAGGCTCGTATTTTTTTGGTGCGTAAAGAAAACCAAAAGCTTCTGCGCCTTCTTTGGTGTGTACTTCGTGGTGAATGTAATGCGCTCTCATCATTCTTTTCAGATAAGAATTTTTGGCTTTGAATTTTAGTTTCACTCTTCTGTGCACTAAAATATCATGAAATAAAACATAGAACACTCCATAACAAGCCACTCCTATTCCTACAAACAACAACCATCTTACTTCTGGAAATTCAATTCCAGCCATAATTAATGCTGCAGATGGAACGCTAAATACCACCGCAAACAAATCATTTCTTTCTAGCTTATGGTTATGTACTTTATGATGGGATTTGTGCCAAGTCCATAGGAAACCATGCATGATATATTTATGAGTAAACCAAGCCACACCTTCCATAAAGAAGAAGGTTCCAACAACTAAAAAGGCATAAAATAATATGGTCAAAACTTCTGACATGAATGCAAATTAAAAAGAATTGAACTTAAAATTTCAATAATTCATCTCGAACTTGCTCCATCAACCACATTGGAGTTGAAGTGGCACCGCAAATTCCTACTGAATCATTTTCTGCAAACCAGCTTTTATCTAATTCGGTAGTGTTTGAGATGAAATATGTATTAGGATTTTTATCCTTGCATACATTATACAAAACCTTTCCATTCGATGATTTTGTTCCCGAAACGAAGATAACTTTATCAAATTCTCCTGCAAAGGACTTAAGTTCTTTGTCTCTATTGGAAACTTGTCGGCAAATGGTGTCATTAGCATTTACACTAATCCCCGCTTCAGTAAGCGTTTCTTTTATTTTATAGAAATTATCAGTGCTTTTGGTAGTTTGACTGTATAAGGTCATTTCTCTTGGCAAACTATCAATATCCAGTTCACTTATATCCTGAAATACAACTGCTTCCTGATTGGTTTGCCCTAATAAACCTTCAACCTCAGCATGACCGTGTTTCCCATAAATATAGATTTGCTCTTTTTTATCGAAAGAGTTTTTTATCCTGTTCTGTAGTTTCAAAACCACAGGACAAGAGGCATCCACTAAAGTAAGGTTATTTTCAATTGCTAATTTGTAGGTGGAAGGCGGTTCACCATGGGCACGGATTAAAACTTTTTCATCTCTTAATTCCTGTAAAGCTTCACGATCTATAATTTTCAAACCTTTAGCTTCAAGTCTCTTTACCTCCTCATCATTATGCACAATATCTCCTAGACAATAAAGATAGCCTTGCTCATCGAGCATATCTTCTGCCATTTCAATGGCATAAACTACACCAAAGCAGAATCCAGAGCTATTATCTATTTTAACATTTAAGTTCATCATGGGGATATTTTTAGAGCGTATTGAACTGATGTTTTACATAACTACCCAACAGTAGAAATAGTTTTTTAGAATCGCGAACTCTTACTCTTTCCTCTAAAATTTTATTAGGTGGAAATCGCTTAATCTTATCAAATAATTTCAAATAATAAGTATAAGCTAAGTAAACTCCCCATCTAGCGCCTCTTGGCAATTTTACTATTCCTTCATACGCATGGTCGAAATCTTTTTGTATATCGGCTTCAATTTTTTCTTTATGCGATATTGAAAAATCATTGAAATCCACTCCAGGAAAGTAAACCCTTCCTCTCTCATAATAATCTGATTTTATATCACGAAGAAAATTTACTTTTTGAAAAGCCGAACCTAAACTTTTTGCCGGTGGCAATAACTTTTGATATTCTTCTTCATCACCCTCACAAAAAATCTTTAAACACATTAACCCAACTACTTCGGCTGAACCATAAATATATTCTTCATAAGAGGATTGTTCATAGTCAATATCCAATAAATCCATTTCCATGCTATGTAGAAATGCTTCAATTAATTTATGATCAATTTGATATTCATTCACGACCATCTGAAAGCAATGTAAAACAGGATTTAAACTGATTTTATTTTCAATTGCCTCGTAGGTTTGCGCCTTGAAATCTTTTAAAAGGGCAGCTTTATCTTTTTCATGAAAGGTATCTACAATTTCATCCGCATAACGAACGAAACCATAAATAGCATAAATAGGATAATGAAATTTCTTATCAAGACTTTTTATACCTAAGCTGAAAGATGTACTATATCTATTCGTAATCAGCTTACTGCATTCAAAGGTGGTTTGGTTAAATAGTTCTCTAGCATCCATGCTCTTAATTCTTATTGAAATCCTTCATCACCTCTTTCCCAACTACCTGTCCTGATATCAATGATGGAGGTACTCCTGGGCCAGGAACAGTTAACTGTCCAGCGTAATAAAAGTTTTTCAGTTTCTTGTTTTTTAAAGCCGGTTTTAAAATAGCCGTTTGCTTTAAAGTATTAGCTAAACCATAAGCATTTCCTTTAAATGAGTGATAGTCATTTATAAAATCATTATGTGCATAGCTCCGCTTATAAGTTACATATTTCTTAATGTCTTCTCCTAATATTTTCTCCATTCTATTCATAATGAGGTCAAAATACTTTTCTCTAATTTCCTCATTATCTTCTAAGCCTGGTGCAACAGGCATTAGAATAAATATATTTTCCTTGCCCTCAGGCGCTACAGAATCATCCGTTTTAGAAGGGGCACTTACGTAAAATAAAGGTTCATTCGGCCATTTTGGGGTTTCATAAATTTCTTGGGCATGAGGGCCAAAATCATGATCGAAAAATAAATTATGGTGAACCAAGCCTTCAATTCTTTTATCTATGCCTAAGTAGAAAATTAAAGAAGAAGGCGCCATTGTTCGGCTTTCCCAATATTTGGAATTATAATTTCTAAAGTTCTCAGGAAGAATTTTTTGGTCGGTATGCTCGTAATCAGCAGATGAAACAACTACATCTGCCTCATATGTTTCAGTTTTGGTTATTACTCTTTTGGCTAAGTTCCCTTCACAATCAACAGACAACACTTCCTGATCGGATATAAACTTCACTCCCTTTTCTTCAGCAAGTTTTACCATTCCCTCTACAATTTTATGCATTCCTCCTTTTGGGTACCACGTCCCAAGGCTGATATCAGCATAATTCATTAAGCTATAAAGTGCGGGGGTATTTTCTGGAAGAGCTCCTAAGAAAAGAATTGGGAATTCCATCAAACGAATGATGCGATCATTCTTAAAAAACTTTCTAACGTGACTATAAATGGAAGAAAAAATATCCATTCTCACCATATCAAAAAGTAATTTGACACTCATAAATTCGGTTAGCGAACGACCTGGTTTATAAACTAAATCATTGATTCCTTTTTCGTATTTATAAGCTGCTTGCGCTAAGAATTTGTCAAGTTGTTCACCACTGCCTGGTTCAAGTTCTTCCAACATATTTTTGAATTCCTGCATATTTGCAGGCACTTTCAAAATATCATATTTTCCGAAAAGTACGTGGTAAGAAGGGTCTAGTCTTTGGAGCTCGTAGTAATCAGTTACTTTTTTACCAAAAGTCTCAAAATACTTTTCAAAAACATCAGGCATCCAATACCAACTTGGCCCCATATCAAAAGTAAAGCCCTCAGCTTTGAACTGACGGGCTCGTCCTCCTAAATCTTTATTTTTTTCTAAGACTGTTACATCACAGCCCTCATTGGCTAAGTAAGTTGCAGTAGATAAACCTGCAAAACCAGAACCAATTACTACTACTTTTTTATTTGCCATTAAATGTTGTTGTTAAGCATAAATCTTAAGAGCATCTTTCAATTCCTTTCTGGCAATATGGATTCTATTTTTAACAGTTCCAATTGGAATTTCTAATTTTTCAGCAATTTCATGATATTTAAATCCTCTGTAGTGCATCATGAATGGCTCTTTATAAACATCATCCAATTTAGAAATTTGACTTACTATATCCGCCATTGCAAAAGAACCATAAGCAGAATTTTGAGCTATATTTTCTGTCGAATTTATAAAGTGTAAATTTTCAGTGGTATCAATGAAAGTTTTTCTTCTTACCATTCTTTGGTAATTCGTGATGAAAGTATTTTTCATGATAGTAAACAACCATGCCTTTAAATTAGTACCCTCTGAGAATTTCTCTCGGTTTGAAAATGCTTTCAATACAGTTTCCTGAATTAAATCATTTGCCTGCTCCATGTCCTTCGTCAGCCTTAATGCGAAAGGTTTCATAGATTTCGTCATGTTATTAATCGCGTAACCAAATTCTAATGCTGTCATGATTGTCAGTGTTTAATGTTGTTTAACAAATCTATAATTTAATTAAACAATAACCAAATATTTTGTTTAATTATTTTTTATTTTTATTAAACATAACTAGACTTTTTATATTTATTATTAGCTAATAAATAGGCCTGTGCTCTATTAAGGCTGATTAAACGGATGTTTTTGTATGTAGATACATTAAATTTAAAAGTTTAATAAATGTTGAACAAAAAGGGATTTTTCTTAAGTTTTATTCATCATTATACTTAAGCTTAATCAAATTTGCGGTTTGGAAAAAAAAATTAATGACTGGAAACTTAAAAATAAGGGTATAAAAAAAGCCATCCTTTCGGATAGCTTAGAATTTAAAATTGAGAATTATTTCTTATTCATATTTCATGTTTTTTTGACCCTCTGGCCTTTTGGGGGAAAGTTCAATATCTTTTTCCTTAATGAAGTCAAGTAAATCTTCCATTTTCATAATGAATTCTACATTCTTCTTTCTTTTGATATCTTGACCTATAATCTGAAAACCTCCTACAAATAAGGTAGCACTACTAAATAGGTCTGCAACTTCATCTATATACTCTTGAACTTCAGATTTTTTTGGTGCTGCAGTACAAATAGTTAATACATAATCAGGTTGATGAATTTCCCTAACAGAATATAAGTCTGATTTTGGAAGATTTTGACCTAAATAAATAACTTTAAACTTTCGAGCCCTCAATAAGAATGAGGCAAACATTAACGACAACTCGTGTAATTCCCCTTCTGGTAAATATAATAACCATTTACCCTTAGATTCTCTTTCCGTGACGTATTGCCCATCTATGGCTACTGTCATTTTCTGACGAATTAAATTGGAAATGAAATGTTCTTGCGCTGGCAAAATACTACCGGTTTGCCATAACATCCCTATTTTGGCTAAAAATGGATATATAATATTCAACATGGTTCTTTCAAAACCATATTTTAGAATATTATTATTTAAAATACTCTCGAATCTATCTTCATCCATATCGATCATACTCAATGTTAATGAGTTGATTTGATCTGGAAATCTGAGATTTGTTTCTGCTATTTTTAAAACTTCTTTCCCAAGCTCATCTTCACTCATTTTGGCTATTTTGGATATTTTGTATCCATTTTCCTTAAGAGTAGAGATGTTTAACACCAATTTTAAATCTTCGTCACTGTAATAACGAATATTTGTATCGGTCCTCTTTGGTTCGATGAAATTATAACGTTGCTCCCAAATCCTGAGGGTATGTGCTTTAATACCTGATAGGTGCTCTAAATCTTTAATTGAATAACTACTCACTTTGCTTCTCTCCTTTCTACTTACCTGTTTAAATTAAAGTTTACTTCTTATAATCAATATGTTTTGGGTTGATAAGTAAAAAAATAACCACAAGACGTTAAAAATGTTTTTTAGAAACGATATTAAGTTTCAAATTTGTAAAAAAAAATTGAAAAACACCATGATAATTTATAATGTTACAGTGAATGTTGAGAAAGAGGTAGAAAATATCTGGGTAAATTGGATGAAGGAAATCCATATTCCTGATATTTTAGCAACTGGTTTTTTCCACGATCATAAAATGCTGAGACTATTGAATGAAACGGAAGGAGAAGGTGAGACTTATGCCATTCAGTATTTTACAGATGAGTTGAATAAACTGGAGAAATATATGACTGAGGAAGCTCCAAGATTAAGGGATGAACACAACAAGAAATTTCAAGATAAGTGTGTTTCTTTTAGAACTTTCTTAGAAACAGTATAAAAAGAGAAAGCTGTCTCAACTAAATTAAGACAGCTTTCAATATACAGCATTTAATTTTAATTATTGTACTGCAGCAAGTGCATTTAGATTTCCATATCCAAAATCAGAATTTCTGTTCGGATAAAAATCAGATGACTCCCTGAGTTTTTGTAATACTTGATCTCTGTTCCAGGATGGATTCTTAGACCAAACTAAAGCTGCAATACCCGCAGTAGTGGCTGTAGCCACGGATGACCCTCCTACAGTTGAAGGCTGATTTCCGCTCATAGCCACTGATAAAGGATGCGCATCAGATCCAGCTTTTTCCATAATTGCAGTAAAATCAACTTTACTACCTGAATGACAAGTGTTACATCTTTTATACTGCCCTTCTTTTACACCCGTAACAGCAACTGTTTCATTCATATTAGCAGGGAAGATAACTCCAAACCAATTAGTCCAGCTTGTAGAAGTACCAGCAGCAGCAAAAATCAACTTACCTCTTCCATAAGCATAACGAATTCCATCGGCTACTTTAGAATTATTAAAGACATCTCCAATAGACATACTAATGATTTTCACATCAGAGTGATTGCCGAGATATACTAAAGCTTCAGTAACTCCATCTTTTTCATTTCCACCATTTACTATTACATCACTTGTGCCTCTAACACCCACTAAGTTAGCATTATAAGCTACGCCCACTGCAGAACCATCATTACTTCTCGGAGCAGTAGCTACACCTGCCATTGAAGTACCATGACCACACTTATCATCTGGGCCATCATATTTTTTCCACCACCATGAACCCGTTTGGTAAGTTCCTTTTCTTTCAACTGTTCTATTTTGTGAATATCCTGAATTAAATTGATTATCTAATTTATCTTGATCAGGCGATAAACCTGTATCAATCATCCCAATTGTAATCCCTGCACCTGTGCTATAATTCCAAGCCTGGTCAATACCCATTTGCGGATAATTCCATGACATTTTAGCACCTGGAGCAATATCTGTATAAAGACCAGCTAAATTATTGTTTGGGTCATTTGAACAACCTGAATCACTATATCGCTCATTTTCGCCATATTTTTGAAAATCAACCTCATAACTTAATGGCTCAACATAACGAACGTTATCCAGTGAACGTAATCTATTGATTACCTCTAAATCATAAATCTTCATTTCAACAAAAGGCAATATTTCATGCGAAAAATTAGGCAAGTCCGCATCTGTGATATTTTTTTGCCTTTTCCTTTCGATTACCGAACGGGTTTCTTCAATAATATCCGTTCTTGAATTCACCCAATTAGGATCTTGTACATTAATTGAAGTAATTCTTTCATTAATGTTGCTTTCACCTGCTGCTAAGTATCCTACAGTTAGAATACTATCAGAATGAACTAAGGCACTCCACAATTGAACATCGTTAAGCTCTGACCAATTGAATTCATTCTTTTCCTCTAATGCGCTTTTAATAATTGCATCAATTGTTTCTTTGGGGACAATCTCAATCTCTTGTTCTGGCTGAACATTATCATCCAATACGCTTAAGTCTTCATCATCTTGCGAACAAGACCATAAAAGGGCTGAAGCTAATAATACTGTTAAAATTTTTCTCATTTCCATTGTGATTAGTTTTGGTTTTAATTTATGCTGTATGCAGAGTAATTTCCGAAACTTAAATTTAACTTACAAGTGTTTGTTAGAATTAAATTTGTATTTATCTAAGAAATAAGGAATTAAAATACACAGAAAAGTGCTTTAATTCCTTATTGAGTTAAATTTTTGAAACTTAAAAATTGAGGGTATTGAAAAACTCAATATGCTGAAAATGAAATGCTTTTAATGAAAAAACGAAATACTGATTTTATCAATCACTTTTTTAATAGCAAAAGGGCACAAATGCTTATAAACAACTAGTTCTTCTCAAAATAAACTTTTTTGCCATCATACTTAATCATGTATTGGCCTTTGGGAAGCTTTCTGATATCACAAGAAACATCTTTTCCTCTTTTTATTATCTTACTATTGTCATTATAAAGCAAATAACTTACTTCTTGTGTGAATTCTATAATCCAATTGTCTTCATCAATGGCATGGCTAATTTCTTCCTTATCCGAATAAAAATTAAAACTTTCTGAAAAATTAACCTCCATTTTTGGGTCATGATATTGAACTCTGTACAAATTATCACCTTGTATATGGTCAAGTTCAATACTGTGCTGATTAATGAATATCCCACCTTTTGTTTTAATAGTGTCTAGTGGCATCCATCCATCATCCATATTTTTTTCAACGATATAGAATCCTTCTTTAGATTCCTTTGTAGTTATCCAAATAATTTGATCTTCATCCACATAAACTTTTAACCAGCTAAATTTCAGATCATTTTCAATAACCTCAGGATTTGTCAATTCTGGTTGACAATCATCATGATGAACAATTCGGATTACAACCCTTGTATCCATCTCAAGATCTTGCATATCTATTTCAAATGCTGATATTTCGGGGTTTTCAACTACTAATTCGCCATTCAAATAAATTTTTTCTATACAAAAGCCTGCATCCTGACCTAAATAGGGATTTCTCACGAATACATTTTCACCATGAAAGAAGCCTCGAAAATAGCTGTCCTTGGCCTCTACGGCTGATGACAAACAGAAACATAAAAATATGAGGAATGAATATTTTTTCATGATAATTTACTTATCGATCACTCATATCTTAATGATTCGATAGGATCTAATTTGGAAGCTTTATAAGCTGGATAATAACCTGATATTAAGCCTACAATAATACAAATTATCACACCCACAATCATCCATAGCCATGGCACCACAAAACCACCGCCTTCACCAATTAGGGCCGATATCCCGTTACCGATACTTATACCTAAAATTATTCCTGCAATTCCTCCAATTTGACAGATTACAATAGCTTCCCATAAAAACTGTAAACGTATTTTCGTAGGAGAAGCACCAATGGCTTTTCGAATACCTATTTCCCGAGTCCTTTCAGTTACAGAAACCATCATGATATTCATTAAACCTATTGAAGCACCCAAAAGAGTAATAGCTCCGATGGCAAATCCTCCTATTCTTAGATATCCAGCTATTTCCTCCATTCTTTCTGCTAAAGATTCACTTTTTTGAATATTAAAAGAGTTTTCTTGACCTATGCCATCTCCTCTAATTCCACGCATTACACCAGTTGCTTCAGCTATACCTTGCTCCATCAAAATAGGATCAGGAAGAGAAACTGTTATATTATATTGTAGAGTATTGTTGGCAAACAAGGTTGATAATCCAACTGGAATTAATACAGACTGGTCTGCACCACCTCCACCCATACCACCTTGCTCTTCTAACACACCAATAACCTTGAAACGAGCACCAAAAAATGAGATGTCTTCATTTATTGGATTAACATTTTCTTTAAATAATTTATCAACCACATTAGCACCTAGAATTACGACTCCACTATTATTCTGAATCTCTAAGGGCGAAAAGTTCCTACCATTATCGATATCATATGCTTTTTGAATTAAATAATTTTCATCTGCAGCATATACATCTATGGTTGGTGTGGTCTTTTCAGATTTGTATTTCAGCTCAGCACTGCCCGTCATTCTGGTATATAATGAGACATCTCCTACATAATTATATTTACTCTTAAACTGAACAGCTTCTTTGTAACCAATAGGCTCATAACTTTTTTCTTTTTTTCCATCAGAAGTACTTCTTCTACCATCTAAACCTCTAGCTTCAATGTCGAAATTATTAGCACCTAATCCAGCTAAATTTCCACTTACAGAATTTTGTATTCCATCAATAGCGGTAAGTATCCCTACCAAAGCAGTTATACCAATTGCAATAATTGCAGCGGTCAAAATCGTTCTCAATCGATTCCCTTTAATCGATCTAACGCCTTCCTTAATATTTTCCAGATAATCCAAAAGCAGTTATTTTTTTGTAAATTTTAGCAATTTAATGTGATTATTCACGATATATTACATAAAAGTAAGAAACTTTGATTTGAAACTCCATTTATTATATTTAGTTATATATTTAAAAATAGATTAATATTAATATGATTCATAAAATTTTCCTTTACATATTCATTATTTTCCTTTCAGCTCAAAGTTTGAATGCCAATCAAATTTTAGTTCCTATGGATAAAGAGCAGTCCAATCATTTAAAAGCATATGGAGTTGCCTTTTGGATATTGGAGAAAGAAATACCCGTAGATTGGTTATTAAACCATAGAGGTGGTAGTTTTATGATTGAAAGCAGACAATCAATTATTAACGAGCTGATTATCAGAGGGGTTTCGTATGAAATCATATCCGATGCTGCGGCTAACAATATGCTGGACGAAATTGCAAGCCCCTCCTCCAATATGGATGCCATGCGATTGGATAAGGTGCCTAAAATTGCAGTATACTCTCCCAAATCAAAACAGCCTTGGGACGATGCTGTAACACTGGTGTTAACATATGCTGAAATACCCTATGATGTGATTTTCGATGATGAAATTATGACTGAAGGGCTTTCAGAATATGATTGGTTGCATTTACACCATGAAGATTTCACTGGTCAATACGGAAAATTTTATAGAAGTTATGCCAATCAACCTTGGTATATAGAGCAACAAAAGGAATACGAAGCCATGGCCAAAAAGCATGGTTTTAGAAAAGTATCACAATTAAAGCTAGCTATCACACAGAAAATCCGAGGTTTTGTCAATAAAGGAGGATTCCTATTTGCCATGTGTTCTGCCACGGACACTTATGATATAGCTTTGGCAGCGGAAGGAGTTGATATAGCTGCTAGAATGTATGATGGTGATCCTGCAGACCCAAATGCACAAGAAAAACTAGACTATGAGCAAACTTTGGCTTTTGAGGATTTCAAACTGGAAATGAATCCGCTCGAATACGAATATTCCAATATTGACCAAAATCAAATTGACCGCCCAGGAATGAAAGAGGGGAATGATTTCTTTACCCTATTCGAATTTTCTGCCAAATGGGATCCTATACCTACTATGCTTACCCAAAATCATGAAAAGCTGGTCAAAGGTTTTATGGGGCAGACTACTGCCTATAGAAAATCATTAATTAAACCAGATGTAGTGATATTAGGAGAAAACACTTCCATAGAGGAAGCCCGATATATTCATGGAATTTTCGGCAAAGGTTTTTGGACTTTTTATGGTGGGCACGACCCGGAAGATTACCAGCATTTTGTAGGAGAGCCACCAACTGATTTAAATTTACATCCTAATTCTCCAGGCTATCGATTGATTTTAAATAACATCTTATTCCCCGCTGCGAAAAAGAAAAAGAAAAAGACTTAATTAGTTAAATGCAATTATAACATTTTACTAATTCTTCTGTTAACAAATTAAATTTCTAGGAATTATGATAAAAAATCAGTTATTATTAAACAGAATTCTTACTCTACTTTTAGCCTTTTAATTGATAACCGTCAAAATAAATATATTCATATATTTATATTTAAATTAAATATCTCATGATTTATTAAATCGGTTAAAATACAGTATTTCAAATAGTTACATCTTTTCTTGTTTATGAAATTTCAGAACATACCTTTGCGAGCTGAAAATTTAATTTAACTCTAAAAAGTACAAGAAATGAAAACTACTACTACTAAAAACAATTCTAAAGTAAACACAGAAAAAGAACAATTAGTAAAGAGAATTATTAGGAAAAATAATTCAATGCAGTCTGTATGTATGACGCTTTGTGAAAGTCACTAATCAATTTACCTAGAGTAAAATGACTCAAGAAATTGCCAAATGCAATAAAGTGTTATTATCTGCGCTAGATTGTAATGAAGACAACATAATCATTGATGGCTTCATGGAAAGATATTCTGTAAACCGAGAGGAAGCAGAAGAAATCTTGCTCGAAACCAAAAAATGGCTATGGTTAGCTTCAGAAAACATTAAAGAGAAGAAAGGCTTTCGACTTTTTATTGATAATTCTTTGTTAATCATTGACGAAATGTGGCATAATTTTATTTTACATACTCGTCTCTATCAAAAATTTTGCAATGAAAAGCTGAATTTATTTGTGCATCACGAGCCTACACCTGCTTCCGAAAAAATAATAGGGTTTGACAGTAAGGAAGAGAAACAGAAATTCCAGAACATACAGGAAGAAAAATTGAGTCAGCAATTGTCTTATATCTATGATAAGTTAGGAGCTGAAACAGTCAGTAAATGGTATGAAGAATTTCCTGAGAAATTCAATACAAAGAAAATTCAAGCTTTAAAAAGATAAGCCTCCTTTCTTAAAACTTACCATAAGACGGCAGTTGTAATATCATTTACACCTGCCGTTTTTTTTATTCCTATATATAACAAAAAAATCATAGCAATAGCCTCCATATATCTTAAAGGCTTCAAGATTTTGGAAATTATTCTATATATTTCAAATTCATAGAATTATTACAAAAGAACTTGAAAGCAAGAGTTAAACATATTAATAATACCCTTGTGACTGTTAAAGCCATAGCAGTCATTTTGATTTTTTGTTTATTGACTTTTAAATCTTCTATAGGCCTTAACCAATCCTATTTTTCCCCTATGATGCAACATTATTCCGCTAAAGATTATAAAGCCGGAATATCCAATTGGGATATGCTGCAAACTGAAGACGGTTTATTATATTTTGCCAATTTAAATGGGATTTTACGCTTTGATGGAAAAGAATGGCGATATATTAAAATAGCAGGAGGTAAATTTGCCCGTAATATCCATAAAGATTACAGGGGTAGAATATTTGTGGGAAGCAATGATGAATTTGGGTTTTTGGATAATGACAGCTTGGGAAATACATATTATCAATCCATGAATGAAAATCTAAAACTTGAAAGGTTTGGGATTATACTGCAAATTTTAAGTATTGAAGAAAATGTGTACTTTATCACACGAAAATATTTAATTCGATTGAATCAAGATGGGTACAAACATTGGGAATTAAATAGGGGAATTGGCGGATTTACTTACCAAAATAATCTTTACATCAAAGAAGTCAATCAACCTTTATTAAAGCTTACAAATGATAGCTTAATTAGTATTTCAGGAACAAATAAAACCAAACCTGCAATAATTAGAAGTAATATTACTGACGGTAAAAAATCAAATGAAAAATACATTATTGGTACAAGCCAAAACAAGGGATATATTTTTAGAAATGACTCAATTTTAGAATTGAAAAACCAATATCCATTTGGCAATTCAATACTCTCCTTAAGTCGAAGAAATTTGATTAACAAATCTATTTGGGCATCCTCAGCAAATAAAGGAATTTTTAACTTTAATATTGGAGATTCAGTCTTTAACCATTTAGATGTTGAAAAAGGCTTACCTACTAATATTAATTTAAATATTTACTCAGATAATCAAAATGGAGTCTGGACTTTGCACCAAGAAGGTATTACGAGAATTCAGTCGGATAAAAAATTAATGCATTGGGGTGGTAGCTCAAAATCAAATTTAATTATCAATAAAATATCATATGTAAACGATCAAGTTTATCTCTCAACTTTAGATGGGCTCTACATTTTCAATGAAGAACTAATACTTGAACGCATCAAAAATACTGAAGATAGGCTTTTTAGCATCTCTCAAGTTCAAGATTTTGTTATTTCGTTAGGTGACAATGGACTTTATAAAATTAAAGAATCTGAACTAATCAATACCATTCCAATTAAGGGCGGAACAAATGCCTTTCTTGCAGAAAACAATCAGCTTTACATTAATACTTTTAGGGATGGAATTATTCACTACTCAATTGATACTGATGAAGTAAAACCTTTTATTCCAGAAATAAGTGGCTTTTGCAATAGTATATTAAGTTTAGGCTCAAAACATTGGCTAAGCTATAAATCAGAGGGCATTTATTTAATTAAGGAAAATAATGAAAATCCTAAATGGCAGTTTTTTAATCAAAATCATGGGTTACCAGATGTTAATGCTATTACTATTTTAAAGTCTATAGATGATGAAATTCTTTTTACTACCTCAAAAGGGTTTTACACTTTAAATGACAACCCCAAAGCTGATTCCAGTAATCTATTTATACCCCATTCCAAAATCACTGATGAAGAATTAAATATCAGCAATATAGACCAAGACAAATCTGGAAATTATTGGCTGACCGTAATTGAAGAGTCCCAAAAGCAAGTGGTTTTAAAACTTGAAAGAAAAAAAGACGGTAGTTATCAAAGAGTGGACAAGCCTTTGAAAGCTATACCTAACCAAAATTTTTCTACTATTTATGTAGACGAAGTTGAAGACAGTGTAGTATGGATTGCTGGAAATGAAGGTTTATATAGATATGATGAAAAGGTGAAGGTGGATTTAGAGATCCCTTTCAACACTTTTATAAAGAAAGTAAGTCTTAATGATTCTGTTCTTTCGCAAGGATTATATAAAGAATATAGGTCTACAGACAGTATCCCGACTTTAGTAATCGATCAGCCTAATGAATCTATTCCAAAAATCGAATTTTCAGATAATAACATTAAATTTGAATTTAGTGCTCTCTATTATGAACAACCAGAACGAAACCAATACTCCTATTACCTTCAAGGCTTTGATAAGGAATGGTCGGCATGGTCAAGTATGAACACTAAAGAGTATACAAATTTACCAGCAGGCAACTATCAATTTAAAGTGAAATCCAAAAATTTATACGATACAGAAGGAAATACTGCTGTTTATAAATTTAAAATTCTACCCCCATGGTATCAAACTACTTGGGCATATTTTCTATTTAGTATAATAGTTGTAAGTATCATTTGGCTTTTGATGCTAGCCTATACTTACAGAGTCCGACAGCATAGAAAAAGACTTAAATTGATAGTGGCTGATCGTACTTTTGAAGTGATCCAACAGAAGAAGGTTATAGAGAAGCAATTGCTAAAAATGTCAAATCTGAATGAGGAAATTAGCCAACAGCGAGATGACATCTTAGAAAAAAATCAGGAATTGGAAAGCTCCCAAGAGGAAGTTATAGCAATCAACAATAAACTACAGGAACTTAATCATGCTTTAGAAGCTAGAGTTGAGAAAAGAACGGCCAAAATAAAAGACACCATTCAAAAACTTCAACAAACTAATAAGGATTTAGATACTTTCACCTATAAAACTTCGCACGATTTAAAAGGCCCAATCAGTAGAATAAAAGGAATATTAGCATTAGCGAGATTTGAAAATCCAGAATCCAAGGCCGATAAATATTTGGACTTGATTGAAAAAACCACCAAAGAGATGGATATTCTTTTGAGTAAATTAACTCAAGTGCACAATATCTATAACTCAAAAGTTGAATACAAACCTATCGACATCCCGACCATCTTTACGGAAGTAATGGAGAAAATCAGTCCGTTGGTAGAGCAATCCAAATTCAAGTTTCAGTTTGATTTGAAAAATGAAAACGAGCTCAAAACGGATGAAAAAATGATGGAGTTGATTCTGCTCAACTTGCTTGAAAATGCTCTGATATATGCAGATGATGAAAAATCAAAACAAATTATAAAGTTAAGCACAGAACGAAAAGGGAATACTTTCTACCTCTCCATTGAAGATAATGGCTTAGGTATACCTGAAAAGCAATTACCTAGAATTTTTGAAATGTTCTATAGAGGATCTGAAAAATCTATTGGAAATGGACTGGGATTGTATTTGGTTAAGGTTGCAGTGGAGAAAATAGGCGGCAAGCTTAGTTGTGAGACGAAAGAATTTGAATTTACTCGATTTATCATTGAATTCCCCTTAAAAGAGAAATGATTTAATGTCAAAAGATTATAAGGTTTAGCTTAAAAAGCAATGCTCAAAAGTAAATGGCCATTGCTCATTAGAGTGCTAACAAATATTTCATTGCAAAATCATTGTAAATTCTAGACTCACGAGGTAAAATCCAGAACTAGTCAAGTATTGTAAACTCCTCTTGATTAATACTACAAACCTTCAAAACCAAATAATATCCCGATAAATGCGGGACAGGTCTTGCTCGAAGAGGGCGGGAAGGAGGACAAAAGGCGGGCCAGCGTAGGTATTTAGCGATGAAGCATCTTTTTGTTCCCGAGGATTCGGGACAAAAAGGAAAAGTAAAAACTACAAAATATAATTTTAGGTATAAGTCTATATTTAATATCCAAAACCTCAGATTTCCTCTAAACCAAAGCTTTTTGAGGTTTTAGATATGATAAAATATCAGAATAAGGACTTTATATTTGCTATAATAAAAATTAGAGTTTCATTTTAATTTTCAAGAGAAGCCTATTGTAAGACCTTTTACCGTCTGAGACATCTTCATGAGAGTTTCATTATTTAGTAGCACTAAAACAATGAACTGATTCTTCAAGAACTAACTTATTATCAGTAGATAATTCACAAAGTCTTTTTAATACTTAACAATCCTGCTTAGCTCATCTAGGAATAGCATAAATCTCTTCCTGCCTACCATCGATATAATAGATATCTTCCCCATCAAAAAAGGCTTCTTCTTCCAACATGATTCGGATTTCTTTATTCCATTCTTTAATGAAGACCGCAGCATTCAATTCTATAGAATAAGTGGTGTTTGGGTATAAAGGATAATCCCCACTTCCAGGAACTCCACCTTGCGAATCCCACATACCTATAGTTGGCCCAGCCGCATGGCCATGATAGCCAATTGGATGAGTATAAATAGTAGGTTTCAACCCTTCTGCTTTGGCTTCTTTTAAAGCCGCCAATAACATTTCATTACCTGTTCTACCAGTTTTAAATTGGTTGGTTAAATGATCTTGAACACTTTTCCCTTCTTCAAATGCTTTTACTAAATAATTGGGAATTCTACTTTCTCCAGGCTTTAAAACATAAGCATGTTGTTGTGTATCTGTATTTAGTCTCAAATAAGTGATTCCAAAATCGACATGTAATAAATCTCCAGGTTGAATGATTTGTAAATCAGGTCTTTTGCTAAAACTTCTCAAGTGATCAAAACTTTCTGGATCTGCTCTTTGAACATCCACTGTTGGATGAAACCAGGTCTTTAATCCTAACTTGTTGATTTCTTGGCGATACCACCATACTAAATCATCTGTAGTGCTCACCCCTGGCGTTATTGCCTCCAATGAAAACCCTTTTGCAATTATTTTATGAGCAACATTGCATAATTGTTCATAAATCACTCTTTCCCTTTCTGTGCGGGTTTCCAGCCATCCTACTGCCAATTTCTCAGCAGAAACTACTTTTTTTTGTTGCGATTTCGGCAATGCTTCCATCAATAAATCATATTCAGATTTTACTAATCCATCGGCATGCGAAAAATCATTGGACATATTTAACCCTATCTTCTTAGGGTTCTTTTCTTCAATAATTTCTGCTAACCTTTTCCATTGGTCAGGCTGCGTATCGGGGTTCCAGGCTCTTTTGAAAATCTCACCCACATCATATCTCGCAACTGCTTGAGTTTGCAATTCCGCTCCCTTTTCAGGCTGATAAATTACCAGCATAGTGGTTCTTCGTGCAGCCATCCAAGTGGAAGGCAACATGGTTTTGATAACAGGGTCTTCATTATATTCGCTAGAAATTACAAGCCACATATCGATACCTGTTCGTTCCATGATTTCGGGAAGAACAGTCTCAAAACGTTCAGCTAAAATTTCATCCTCCACTTTTGCTTGCTCTTCTAAGTTAAGAATTTCAGGATATTGAGCTAAACTGCTATAAGTAATGAAAAACGACACTAAAAGAGAATATATAAATTTGATTTTCATATGGTAGTTGGGATTAATTTTCCTTTTAATTTAAACTGAATGGAAATTTTAGCAAACCTATAAAACAGGAGTAAAAAGTATTTAAAAACGTTAGTTAATTGATTTCAGTAAGGACAGTATAACTATTCAATTTCCCGTTTTTATCGTATTGTTCACTTCTGACTACACCAACATTTTTAGCTATCCATTCCACATTTTTGGTTTCTCTTGTAATCATTGCATCCAATTTTATAATTGAGTTGATTTTCCAAGCTTCATAAGTCCCTGCAGGTACTTCAATATTTTCTTTTGCCATTACTTTTCTGTCCTGAATTTTAATTTCCATATTCATCTGCATTGGTTCAGCAATTGTCATATTAACACCTCCATCTTCCAAATATTGACCAACTTCCAAATTTTCTGGAATTGTAATAGCTTCAAATTCCATTTCTACGTCCATATTTTTAAAACCTTCCATAGTTTCTTCAGGAATATATTTGGACATATCCATTTCTACCACACCATCTTTACAAGTAAATTCTACTTCTTTTTCCATTACAACCTTATCCTTTTTATCATAAGAAATGAGCATCACATTGGCAATTAACATTCCATCCTCCTCATCTAAGGATAAAACTTCATAACTTTGTTTTCCTTGATATTTATCTTTGGCATTATAATTTGCAGTTGTCCATTTCCTACCTTCTTCCAATAAGAAATATGGATTACAATCTGATTGTGCCCACGATTTAAATGGGATTGATAAGATAAGAATTAATGCAAGTCCTTTCAGTAAATTTTTCATGATTTGGTGATTTAGTTTTCACCAAATTACAATTTTATCTTGATAGTGGCAATAATGTTTAAGTTGTGGAAAATTTTAATTTATAGATTTTCGACTTGTTTGGCACAAGCGAGACGCTTGCCAGGGGAGATTGAAAAGAATGCTTTTTTATAGGATTTTAACAATAACTTTTAATCCAACAACTCCGCCTGCATCTTCTCCACCACCTCAGCCTTCAATTGAGGCAACTCTTTTTGGGTTAAACCTATGGTCGATATAGGAGCCAATAATTTTACATATACTTTCCCAGGATTCATAACGAAACTACTGGGTTTCATTAGTTTAGCTGCACCTTTAATGACAACAGGTAAGATAGGAGCTTGGGCATCAATCGCTATTCGGAAAGCACCATCGTAAAATCCTTGAAGGGGCTTATCAGTTCGGTTCATGGTTCCTTCTGGAAATACCAAAATGGAATTTTCATTTCTCAAGACTTCGTTTAGGCGATCTTTACTTCTCTGCCTGCTTTGAGGATTTGACCTATCCACTACTTCTGTAATAGTTTTAATAATAATTCCGAAAATGGGGATTTTGGTTAATTCCTTTTTTGCCAAAGCTTTGAATGGAGCATCAATTGCCTGTGGGATGGCAGGAGTATCCAGAAAGGAAGTATGATTTGAGATAATCACATAATTCTGACCTTTTTCGAAGTTCTTTTTACCTTCTACTTTATAAATGATACGATTAAAAAAGCTGAAAAGAAATGACCATAAACGAATGGCCTTAAAGCTTAACCTACTCCCTTTTTTACTAATCAGTGATGGAATAATAAAAAAAGGAAAAAGGATTATCATGAAAACATGAAAAATCAGTAGCGCCCAAACGGTATAGATGAATTGGAAAAATTTCAGCATTTATTCTGTAATAAAATTATGATTTGTAAGGACAAAGATGCTGAATTTTCCTGTTTTAGGTGTAATTTTATTGGAAATATATGATTAGACACTAATGAACAAAAAGATATCTACCATTTTATCTAGAGCTACCAACACCCCTATAATCCCCTCCAGGGGATAGTTCTCACAGATTAATATCAACTGAAATGAATAAGCTATTTCAATTTTTTCTAAATACTTAAACCAAAAATTAGATAAATTGGTGTCAATCAAATCATTAACCATCTTGATCCAGAAGATTCCTGATAATTTCTTCCGCTTCGCTTCAGAAATTTCAGGAATGACGGACTAATCGAATAATTCTAGTTCTTAAAATCACCTACTAAACATAATAAAAGCACCCCAGTAATAAGGATGTTTATATTCATTTAACATAGCCAATTGAGCTGAACGGAAAGCATCTGGTATTGCTTTACCTTGTACATTTTCTCTGTAAAAACCTGACATTAGTTTTTGAGTAGCGGTATCATCCACTTTCCATAAACTCATCACTAATGATTCAGCTCCCGCTACTATAAAAGCTCTTTGCAGACCATATACGCCCTCTCCTGCTTTCACATCACCTTTTCCTGTTTCACAAGCAGAAAGCACTACCATTTCCGTATTATTCAAATTTAGATTAATGGCTTCATAAGCTGAGAAAAATCCGTTATTACTTTGATTAAATGATTGCGAACTTCCTGAGCTTTCTTCTGCTCCAGCTCCCGTGAGCAATAAGCCTGAGCGTAATAATGGATTCTGTCTGATGTATTGCAATTGCACTCCGAACAAATTATCATTTGACTGTTTATCTTCCAAAAAGTAACCATGACTAGCCAAATGCAGATATTTGGGAGATTTTACTTGCTTTAAATTCGATTCATTGGCTTCATTGCTCAGATATTTTTGCATTTTCATGCTAGGAGAAAGGTAATTTGAAATGTCTTCTATTTCCTTTCTTGTGCCTGGCAATTGTGCTATACTTTGGCTATTAAAATTAGGATCTCCCATCAAAAATGCTGTTTGTTGACCAGCCGATTGAGTCGATTTTTTAAATAGAATATCATTTGGATGACCTATATAGCGGATATCATGATCTTGAATCAAATACTTTCCATTTGGTTGCTGCAGCGTATTCATATTCACCTGATTGTAAATCCCATCGGGTGAAATATAGATTCTGCTGGTATTACCAATTTCATTTTCTATTTTCTTCCAATATTGTGCATAAGAATAATCATCTTTCATTTTTTGATTAATGACATTATTGTAATAAGCATAATATCTATTTTCTAACAGATTACCCTCTTTATTGATTACGATTTTGGGTTTACTAGTTCCTTTTTTTAAAACCACATATGCATATGCATTTTTAGTTGTGAGTTGCTTATCAAAAATCGGATATTGTACGATTTCCACTATCACCTGATCAGTTTTCAAGCTATTCAAAAGGGTTCTATAATCCGTATTTCTACCCTCATAAGCACTTGAAAATGCTTCTGATCTTACTGATAAATCTTTCTCTGTTTGATTGGTAGCATTTTCCAATGAATCTACATTTAGGGATTGCTCCTCAATTTCCTCATCACTTAGAGCATAGGCATTAGCGAGTTGTTGCTTCTGATCCAGCCATTGTTCATAAAGTGCAGTTAACTCTTCATCATTTTGGTTAAAAATTGTATTTCTCAAAGCCGTGGACGCACTTAATAGAATCCCTTTGGTAGCTAATCTATATTCCATAAAATTCTCTAAAAGCTCAGGATAATCTTGGTAATTTTCTAATGCAAAATTATAGAACCTGAAAAACCGAGGTTTGAGTTGCTCCCAGTATTTGGTTTTTTCAGCTTCGCTTAAAGCTGGAAAATAGTCTTTTATAAATTCCTGACTTGTTCCCATCACTCTTTTGAAATAGCTATTAGCTGATTCCGTTTGACCATTAGCCCAAAACCATAAAGCCATATCTTCCTGACTTTTCACAACTTTGGGATGCGCTTTGGATAGCTTTCTTTCTCTAGTATAAAGTGCCGATTGCAATAAGGGTTCAGCTTTTTCATTTTCTCCTAAAAAGCGATAAAGATTTCCTAAATCAGATTGCGTTCCTGCAGTGGTTAAGTGTTCAGCTCCGAACTCATCTTCATAAATTTCCAATGCCAATGTTAAAGCCTCCTCAGCTTTGTCATACTCTCCTTTTTCCATATATAATGCTGCAATATTGGATTTCATATGCGCATAATCAGGATCATTCTTAGCATTCAGTTTTAACCTACTCTCCTGTAAATCTAGTACTTCTTGAAATGTATTTTCAGCAGTTTCTAAATCACCATTTTCTTGTTCGAGAATGGCTCTGTTAGTCAAAAATTGAAGGTAAGTACTGTTTTTCTCTGTTAAACTCTCTTTGGCTATATCATTACATTCGTGCATTAATCCTAAGGCTTCATCAGCTCTGCCCATGTATTGATTTAAGATGGCTTTGTTATTTAGATAAATGGCATAAGGCAGCATTTCACTTTCCTTTTCTGCATTCAAGTTTCTACCTAATTGTTGAATGATTTTTTCTGCCTCAATAAAATTTCCTAAATTAATTTGAAGCACTCCATAATTATTTAATTCAGCCAAATAGCCTATACTTTCTTTTCCTTGCAGCTCTTCCCAGCCATCTAAAGCTTTTTGAGTGAATTCTTCTGCTTTAGTATAGCGCCCCATATCACTATATAGCAAGCCTAAAAGCCCAATAGATTTAAGGTAATTAGGCTCATTGGTTCCCGATATTTGTTCATATTTTAGTTTGGCTAATTTCAAATTCGTTTCAGCCATAAACTGATTACCCATTTTATAATTCAGACGACCAAAATCATAAATATCCCTTGCTTCTTGCAAATCAGTCTGAGGCTCATCATCCCTCAACAAAAAATTAGCAGTTTTAATCAAACCTTCTCCCTTTTGTTGGTTTTCAAATGATTCAGTTTTATCCAAAAATGCTATCGCATAGTTAAAAGAAAGCGTATCATAACTCTCACGCTTTTCCTCCGTTTTTTCTGTTAGTTTTTCTTTCACTAGTTTCTCGGCCTGTTTTTTAAGTACATTTCCAACTCCAAATTGCGCTAAGGAATTATGAGTACACATGGTTAATGACAGGACAAAAAAGGTTTTAAAAAATATTTTTAAGTGAAAAGACATGGCTAAGAATTCGTTTTGTTTTTGATAATGCTAATAAAAATGAACAATTTTCATAAAAATAAGTAAAATAATTAGTGATATATCCATAACAAAAGCTAAGAAATTTAATTTCTGAACAATTTTTTAATATGATGAAAAAAATACGAATGCCTAAGATAGTCCCTGATTATAAAAACAGGGAAAAAATTATCTTAAGAGACTTTTTAGCCTTAGAAAGAACTACTCTAGCCAATGAGAGAACACTATTTGCTTATATCCGAACAAGCCTTTACCTAATTTTAGGTGGTATAGCCTTTTTGAAGATGGAAAGTTTGCAAACCGTGCAATGGCTGGCCTATTTATCATTTGGTATAAGTTTCCTTATGATAATTTATGGTTTGATTCGTTATTTCAAATTAAAACGTAAACTTCAAAAGTTTTATGATGAGGATCAAATGCGTCAATTTGAAGAAGAAGAGGAAAAACCAGAGGCGGAGTAATTTTTCTTGTAATTTTTAATTAGTTTGGAAATTAGTGTTTGTACCTTTGTAACCGAATTCAGATTATACCTTTATGTATCCAATCAAAAAAGTAATTATAGGATTAGATTTAAGTGAATTAGATCAAACTATGGTTGAATTTGCAGATTTTTTATCAAATGCATCAGCTGTAGAAGATATCTATTTTGTAAATGTTATCAAAAACCTTTATATCCCTAAAGAGGTATTGAAAGAGTTTCCTGATATGGTGGAAAATGCCATAAAAGAAAGGAAAGAAGAGATGGAGAAGAAGTTTGAGAAATTCAGTAAAGGAGAACACAAATCAAAATTTCATTTCAGTGTTTTAACTGGAAAAATTGCGGATAGCATTTTAAAATTCACTAAAGAGAAAGATATAGATCTAATTGTAATGGGCAGAAGAGAAAAAGCTGAGCAAAGTGGGTCTCTTTCTCAACGTTTGGCAAGAAGGGCAGCTTGTAGCCTTTTGATTATTCCTGAAGGAACAAATGCCAAAATGGATAGAATATTAGTCCCTAGTGATTTCTCTGAATATTCAAAATTAGCTTTAGAAGAAGCTATTAATATTGCACGCTCTAATCAAAATTCTACTGAAATTACTATTCAAAATGTATTTACTGTTCCTACAGGATATCATTACACTGGAAAATCTTTCGAGGAATTTACAGAAGTGATGAGGGAAAATGCTGTTAAAAATTATAAAAAATTTATCAGTAAAATTGATACAAAAGATATAAAAATAAATGCCGTTTATTCACAGGATACGAATGAAGATGTAACCACAGATATGGTTGAAAAAGCCCATGAAATAAATGCAAATGCTATTATAGTAGGAGCAAAAGGGAGAACTGCCACAACTGCTTTTTTTCTGGGAAGCATAGCAGAAAGATTAATCCAATTAGACAATGATATTCCCCTAATGATTGTAAGACCGAAAGGTAAGAATGCTGGATTTCTGGAATTCTTAAAAGAATTGTAATGCGTAAAACCATAGAAAAATTTTACGGTTGGCTTTTTGCTGATAAAGAAAGTGATGAGGAAGTTCCTTATGCCAATAAACGCTTTATGTTCTGGTTTTCCATCATCAGCTTTGCCATAGTGCTATTTTTCATCATAAAAGATGTTATTAAAAACATCCAAAACGTGCCACAATAATGCAGCACATTTCTCTTACAGACCTTAATTTATTAATAAAAGATACGCTAAACACACAACTGGAGCCATCCTATTGGGTAGTAGCAGAGATTGGAGAGCTAAGAGAAGCCCGCAATGGTCATTGTTACATTGAATTTGTTGAAAAAGACGAAGAAAGCAATCAATTGCTTTCCAAGAGCAGAGCTACTATTTGGTCTTACAGCTACAGAAGCATTAGTGCTTGGTTTCAATCTATAACTGGAGAAAGTCTAAAAGCTGGAATGACGGTTTTGGCAAATGTTCAGATTCAATTTCATGAAGTTTACGGATTAAGTCTTAATGTAAAAGATATTGATCCCAATTTTACTTTGGGCGAAAGGGCAAGAAAAAAGCAAGAGATCATTGCTCAATTGAAAGAAGATGGTGTTTTTGAGATGAATAAAAGCCATGCTTTGCCTATGGTGCCTCAGCGCATTGCCATTATCAGTGCTGAATCTGCAGCAGGCTATGGAGATTTCATGAACCAAATCTTAGACAACGATTATCAATATAAATTGCAAAGCAAGCTTTTTGTAGCTACCATGCAGGGAGACAAAGCAGCACAAACGATTATCTCTGCACTACATCAAATCCATGAGCAGATGGAAAATTTTGATGCGGTGGTGCTGATTCGAGGCGGTGGTGCTCAAGTGGATTTGGATTGCTTTGATGATTATGAATTAGCTGCTCATATAGCGCAATTTCCTATACCAGTTTTTACTGGGATTGGTCATGAACGTGATGAAACTATTTGCGATTTAGTGGCGCATACCAAATTAAAAACTCCGACTGCGGTTGCTGAATTTTTGATCAGGGGTATGAGGATTTATGAAGAGAAAATCAATCTAGCAACACAGAACATATTAGCTCATCTCAATCAAAAAGTAGAAAGAGAGCAGCATAAATTGAATGATCGAAAGCATTCGATGCGTTATGCTTTAAAAAAGCATTTCAATAAAGCGGAAAATCAATTAGGCCGTTATCAGCAGAAATTGCAATATGATGTTCGTAAAAGCTTCCAAAACACTCATCAGAAATTAGAGATTTACGAAAAAACACTAGAATTAATCAATCCTGAAACGGTATTCAAAAAAGGCTATTCCTACACCAGCCTGAATGGAAAAAGTATTATGGGGCAGAAGTTGAAAAAAGGAGATGAGTTGAAAACTATAACAGCTAAGCAGGAAATTAAAAGTACAGTTAAAACTGCCGAGAATAGAGATTAGAAAATGCAAATCAACAGCCTAAGACTGTTTTTTCTTTAACCACTAAGATCTCCAAGAATTTCACAAAGAACACAAAGGAATAGCCAAAGGCTACTTAATTTTTAAAGTTTTGTGAAATTTAGTGAAAAGCATTGTGGTTAGTCTTTAAATCTATTTGTTAATTGAATTTAATACTAAATTACTAATTATCAAATTATTAATTACTAATCACCTCCCATAGCCTTCCATAATCCCCAGTCCAAAAAGTGCGAAATCATATTTTACTGGATCATTAGCATCCATTTTTCTTAAGGCTTGAGTGAGTTCTTCTGCGGTTTGCCAGTCGGTTTGCTTTCTTTGGATTAAGCCTAGTTTTCGGGCTACTCTATCCACATGCAAATCACAAGGACAAATTAATTCTGCAGGTTTTATCTTCTGCCAGATTCCAAAATCAACGCCTCTATCATCTTGCCTTACCATCCATCTCAAGAACATATTGATTCTTTTACAAGCTGATTTTCGCTCAGGAGTAGCAATGTGTTTACGGGTTCTTTGAGGAGCTAATTCGGAGGTGAAAAAGAAATGGTGGAAAGAAATCAAGCTTTGCTTCATAAATTCAGAATCAGAAGATTTTCCTAATAGAAAAGCTTCCTCTAGGCTATCGTATTTCTGATAAAATTCTTTGAAGAAATGAATAAAATAAAGAGTGTCAATATCATTGAAAGTCCTGTGCTTGAAATGCATTAAGTCTTTCAAATCATTTTCAGAATGGTTTAAGATAAATTCATGCGGACTATTACCCATCATCGCCATCAACTCTTTGCATTTATTGATAATGGTTTTGCGCTGTCCCCAAGCTAAAATGGAAGCAAAAAAAGCAGAGATTTCGATATCCTGCTTTTTTTCAAATAAATGTGGAATGCTAACGGGATCATCTGCAATAAAATCAGGACGATTATACAAATCATATTTTTCATCCAGCAAGGACTTTACTTCCTCGAAGCGCTTCATTTTTAATCTTTCAAAGGAAGATAGCTAATTTCAACAGGGAATTTATAATCTACTCCACCCAGCTTTTCAAATGCTTTTTTGGAGATTCGGATAATTACTTTTTCATCAACTCCAGTGTTCGGTAATTTTCCTAAAACCCTCACAAAAACGATTTGATCATTTAAATCATTCCTTACCTGCATGATAGTCCCAATTTTGGCAGTTCTATGCAATGCCAAATATTTCTCTGTTCCTTCTGAGCCTTCAATTACTTCAGCAACCCCTTTTTCCTCTATCTTATCAATTTTAGGCATATCATCTTCCTCCACTGTAAAGTACGCTTTGGTATCTTGTTTTTGTGGATTTTCAGATCGCTTTGGTTTCGGATTATCGAATTCCGGCTTCTCTACTTCTTCTTCAATTTTAACATCTGCCATTAAAGCATCAGGATTTTTAATGTATAATTTTTGCCCTCGGCTTAATTGATAATTATCTAAACTATTCCATTTTCTTAAGTCTTCTACTTCAACTCCATACTTATCAGATAAGCTATACAGTGTCTCTCCTGATTCAACTGTATGTATGCGTGATTCATCAACTTCTATAGATTCATTATTTTGCTTTTTATCCACATCAGCTGATTTTTCTTCTTCAATTTTTGGCGGTACAATTTTGATGACTTCACCTCCAAAAAATGGTTCTTTGAATTTATTCCATTCTTTTAATTTCGCTTCTTTCAGGCCATACATATTGGCAATCTTTTTATAAGTTTCACCTTCTTTGGCATTATGAAATGTTTGTACACTTGGAGTTTGATATTGAGATTTTGGCTTTTCCTCCTTTTGCTTTTTAGAAGAATCAGCTTTTATAATTAATTTCTGGCCAACAGCAATATTATTATCCTTTAAATCATTAAGCTCAATAATTTCACTTTGTGTAACATCATATTTTTTAGAAATACTATAAATGGTTTCACCCATATCCACAATGTGAGTGATTTGCTCTTTATCATTAGCTTCTCTATTTACATTATCTTGCTTTTCATCTGAAGTTGATTGAGTTGGTTTACTCACCCATAATTTTTGACCTATATCCAAATTAGTAGATTGCAATTCATTCCACTTCATAATATCATTTTGACTTATATCATATTTTTTTGAAATTGAATATATCGTCTCTCCTGCTTCAACAGTATGTTGCTTAGCATTCGACTTAGGTATGCTTACACCCCCAGAGGTTGTGAATTCTTCTTCTTTATAAGGAATTAAAAGCTCTCGACCAATCTGGTCAATTTTATAACCATCTTTCTCTTGAGGGTTAACATCTTGAATTTCAGCTACTGAAACATGATAACGTTTACCCAAAGAATAAAGGGTTTCTTTCGGCTCAAGTTTATGTATGATATATTTTTCTCCATCAATAACTTTGATCCCTACTGAATCAACTGCGATAGCTTTTGCATTGATAGAGGTAATTAATATAACTAATAAACAAATAAATGAAATTTTGATTTTCATGCTTTTTTAAGGTATTCGATTGCTTTACAAAAATGGTTATTATGTAATGATAAGTAAAATAAAACTGAGTTTTAATTCATAATTAAATAAATTAAACGTGAATTTGACTTAAGCATTATAGATTTTAACATTTAAAAAAATTTAATTTTAATCTATGGCTAAAATAATCATTATTCTTCATTTCAACCTTTTAATTTTGACAAGAAATTCGAGTATGTGGCACAAAATAAATTGACAATCAAAATAACATAAAAGAAAAATTATAAAAATGTCGTTGTATATTATTGTTGCTTAAATACTAATCTCTTAAATTGAATGCATAATTTCTATACATGAAAAAAATCACCCTTATTTTATTTGTTATGGGAATATTTCAAATCCCACTTTTTGCTGATACAACTGATACGAAGCAAGAAATCTTCATAATGGAAATAAAGGATCAAATTGATGCCAGGACCAAAAGATATGTTGATTTAGCTTTACAAGAGGCAAAGGATAGAAATTCCACGCACATTATCATTGAAATGAATACCTATGGGGGCGCACTTTATGATGCTGATGAAATCCGTTCCGCTCTTTTAAATTTAGATATCCCCGTTTATGTCTTTATAGATAATAATGCTGCATCAGCTGGTGCACTTATTTCAATAGCTTGCGATAGTATTTACATGGCACCAGGAGGTAGCATAGGAGCAGCAACTGTGGTGAATCAAACTGGGGAAGCAGCTCCAGACAAATATCAATCTTACATGCGTTCAATAATGAGATCCACCGCTGAGGCTTCAGGCAGGGATCCTAGAATTGCAGAGGCCATGGTAGATGAAAAAATAGAAATAGAAGGAATATCTAAAGCAGGTGAGGTCATCACATTTTCCACTTCCGAAGCAATGAAATATGGATTTTGTGAAGGTGAATTTAACAATACAACTGATTTATTAACGCACTTGAAATTAGACATCACTAAAGTTCATCGCTATGAAATGAGTAATACTGAAGCAATCATTTCTTTTTTCATAAACCCTTTTATTAGTGGGATTTTAATATTAATTATAATAGGCGGAATATATTTTGAGTTGCAAACACCTGGTGTTGGTTTTCCAATAATGGCTTCAATTATAGCCTTAGTACTTTATTTAGTCCCTTATTACTTAAATGGACTAGCTGAAAACTGGGAAATATTAGCCTTCATTATTGGCCTCATTTTAATAGCTATTGAGGTGTTCGTAATCCCTGGCTTCGGAATATTCGGCATTCTAGGATTGATATTAACTTTGGGTTCCTTGGTTTTTATGATGTTGAATAACGAAATGTTTGATTTTGAATTTGTGCCAAGCGAGAATATTACAAGAGCACTGTTAACTACTCTAACAGGTCTGTTCGGTAGCATTATTTTAATGTTTTTTGGAGGAGTTCGATTAACCAACAGTAAATTTTTTAAAAGAGTAGCCTTGCAAGGAGTTCAAGCCAAAACCGAAGGTTATTCATCACGGTTTATTAAAGCGGGTTTAGCAGGTAAAACAGGTACTGTGTTTTCAGTTTTGAGACCAAGTGGAAAAGTGGAAATTGAAGGAGAGTTGTATGATGCTAATACAAGAGGCGAATATTTAGAACAAGGAGAAAAAATAGTGGTGGTAGATGAAAGTGGAACGAGTTTAAAAGTAAAAAAAGCTGAAAACTAAAAAAATATGGACATAATAGGAATTATCCCAGCGCGATACGCCTCAACCAGATTTCCTGGAAAGCCTTTAGTGGATATAGGTGGGAAGACCATGATCCAAAGAGTAGTGGAGCAATGTAAAAAAAGCCCCGTACTAAAAAAAGTAGTTGTAGCCACTGATGATGACCGAATATTTGATCATGTAAAAGGACTTGGGCATGAAGTTTATATGACAAGTTCAGATCATAAAAATGGAACCGAAAGATGTCATGAAGCATTAAAATTAGATGGTGGTAGTTATGATTTCGTAATTAACATTCAAGGAGATGAACCTTTTATTGATCCAGAACAAATTGCTTTATTAGCTAGTGTGCTAAATAGAAAAACTGAAATTGCTACTTTAATTAAAAATATAGATGATTTAGAAGATCTTCAAAATCCTAATGTCATTAAAGCACTTAAAGCAGATAGTGGATTAGCCCTCTATTTCTCTCGTTCCCCAATACCACACATGCGTAACATTCCTACTGACGACTGGATGAAAAGCCATCAGCATTACAAACATATTGGTATCTATGCTTATAGGGTTGATATATTAGCTAAATTAGTAACCCTATCACCTACTCCTTTAGAGCTGGCTGAATCTTTAGAGCAATTACGATGGATAGAAAATGGATTTAGAATAAGAACAGCAATTACTCCAATAGAAACTATTGGAATTGATGCACCTGAGGATTTGGAAAAGGCACTGAAAGAGATGCAACTATGAAGGAAAAATTAATAAATGGTCACACACATATTCTACTAAAAAATGACAAAAGTGAGGTAGAGACGGTAAGTATAAAAAGTGAGGAATTCTATTTATCAATGAATAAGCGTAGATCAGTACGGGATTTTTCAAAGCAAAACATTCCTAAGGAAGTTATAGAAAATATAGTAAAAACAGCTTCTACAGCACCATCTGGCGCTCACAAACAACCTTGGACATTCTGCATCATTTCAAATCCTGATCTTAAAAGTAAAATTAGAGAAGCAGCAGAAAAAGAAGAATATGAAAGCTATCAAAACCGAATGAGCGAGCAGTGGCTAAAGGATTTGGAGCCTATTGGCACAGATTGGGAAAAGCCATTTCTAGAAACTGTTCCGTACATCATAGTGGTTTTTAAAAAGATTTATGATGAGGAAGAAGGACAAAAGAAAACTAATTATTATGTAAATGAATCAGTTGGAATTGCTTGTGGATTTTTAATTGCTGCTATTCACCAAGCTGGTTTAGCAACACTGACTCATACGCCTAGCCCTATGAATTTTTTAACTGAGATTCTAGAAAGACCTAAAAACGAAAGGCCCTATTTATTATTACCAGTTGGCTATCCAGCTGAAGAAACTTATGTCCCTAAGCTCGAAAGGAAAGGCTTAGAGGAAGTAGCTCAGTTTTATAAATAAACACCTTAGAGCGTGATTTTCTGCTCTCCTTCAATAAGGAGAATATGACAACAATCTTTGCCTATAACCACTTTGTGCTTTACAATTGTATCCCCATTTTTAATTCCAAAAAAAGTAGCTTCTCTACCTTCAAAATTAACACTGTCCATTTCTCCATCTGTAGCAATTGGATAAAAACCTTCTTCTAATTGTGTTAACTCTTCATCAATAGTAACATTAAAATCTTGAAATTCTGTATAATAGCTATCTAATTGAACTGGATTACCCTCTTGATCTAAAATTTGCAATTTCAACACCTTGAATTCCATAGTGCAGATTATGTCTGGCTCACAAGGATTATCTTTTGCACTTTTATTCTGGTCTTGACAAGTTGCTGCTAAAGAAAAAAAGCAGAATATTATAAATAGATTTTTCATTACTCCTCAATTACAATTTTATTATCTCCTTCAATCAATTGAACATGACAACAATCATGCCCGATCACCATTTGATGCTCAACCAAATTTTTTCCATCTTTTTCTCCTACAAAAATAAAAGTCGTTCCTTCTCTATTTAATTCTTCTAGTTCCGCGTCAGTAATTACAGGGTAAGTACCACTCCCAAGTTGAAAATCATCTAAATCAAATTCAAACTTTTTCCTGGAATCAAGGAAAGTATAAAAATCATCCAAAACAACTGGTTCTCCCTGTGGAGTAGTGATTTCAAGTAAAATTAACCTGAATTCTTCTGTGCAGATCCTAGATTCAAGATTACAATCATCATTATTTACAGCATCTTCTTCACAAGAAAAAAATGTTAATGCCATAAAGGCTAACAGCACTTGTAAACTCTTGAATTTCATGTCATTACTTTTATTCCTAACGATGCCTTTCTTCTAATATTTTTATCACATCCTGTAATTTATAGCCTTTAGCTTGCAATAAAATCAGATAATGAAATAATAGGTCAGCCGATTCATTTAAGAATAATTCTTCATTATCATCTTTGGCTTCTATTACAACCTCAACAGCTTCCTCTCCCACTTTTTGAGCAATTTTATTGATGCCTTTGTCAAATAAACTCTTTACATAAGATTTTTCACTATCTCCATTTTTCCTTCCTTCAATTACTGCTTCTAACTGATTGATGAAACCAATCCCTTCATTTTTCTCATTCCAGCAAGTATCAGCGCCTGTGTGGCAAGTTGGGCCATCAGGTCTTGCTTTAATTAAAAAAGTATCTTGGTCACAATCCAAAGATATATCCACCAAATGAAGGTAATTGGAGGATGACTCCCCTTTTGTCCATAGTCTTTCCTTTGATCTGCTATAAAAAGTAACCTTTCCGGTTAACTGGGTTTTTTCTAAAGCCTCTTCATTCATGTAGCCTAACATTAAGACTTTGCCTGTTATGGAATCTTGAATGATAGCAGGAAGTAAACCATTTTCACCTTTTGAAAAATCGGGATTTTGCATATCTAAAATTATTAAAATCTAAAGATTAGATTCTTGTAGGTATATTTTTATTCTTTAAAAATGTTTTTAATTCAGGAATTCCAATTTCTTTAAAATGAAATATACTGGCAGCTAAAGCCGCATCGGATTTCCCATTTGTAAAGGTATCACAAAAATGTTGCATATTCCCAGCACCGCCCGAAGCAATCACTGGAACATTCACTAAAGATGATATTTTGGACAATAACTCATTCGCAAAACCCGCTTTAGTACCATCATGATCCATGGAAGTCAATAAAATTTCACCTGCGCCTAATTTGACTGCTTTTTGAATCCAAGCTTCTGTTTCCAGTTCAGTTGGTTTTGAACCACCATGAGTATGCACTATATTTCTATCTCCTACTTTTCTGGAATCTACTGCCACAACTATACACTGCGAGCCAAATTCATCCGCCATCTCCTTTATGATTTGCGGATTTCGAACTGCTGCTGAATTAACTGATACTTTATCAGCTCCTGCAGCTAAAAGAACAGAAACATCTTCCACAGTACTTATTCCACCACCTACTGTGAATGGAATATTAATGGCTTCTGCTACTTTTTCAACCAGCTCTACCAATGTTTTCCTTTTTTCATTGGTAGCGGTAATGTCCAAAAACACTAATTCATCTGCGCCTTCTTCAGCATAAATTTTAGCCAGCTCAACAGGGTCACCTGCATCTCTTAACTCTAAAAAATTGACACCTTTTACGGTACGACCATTTTTGATATCTAAACAAGGAATTATTCTTTTAGTCAGCATACTATTGAAACTGCTTTAAATCTGATAAGTTTATTCTCTTTTCATATATAGCTTTCCCCACAATAACACCATAAACATTCATTTTTTCCAATGTATAGAGGTCTTCTAATTTACTTACTCCACCACTTGCTATTAATTTGACATCGGGAAATCTATCTAATATATCTTGATACAATTGATTAGAAGTACCTTGCAAAGCACCATCTTTAGAAACATCCGTGCAAATCACATATTTCAGTCCCTTTGCTAAATAATGCTCCAAGAAATCAAAAATATGTTTTTCTGAGCTCTCTTGCCATCCATGGATCGCTATATGTTCAGCTTTCACATCTGCACCCAATATGATCTTTTCACCACCAAATTCCTCAATCCATTCGGTAAATAAAGCTTCATTTTTTACCGCAATACTTCCTCCAGTTATTTGGTTAGCACCAGCATCAAAGACCGCTTTCAAATCTTCAGTACTTTGAACACCTCCACCAAAATCTATAGTCAAATTAGTATTATTAGCTATTGATTTCAGCACCTCCAAATTCACTACTTTTTTAGCTTTTGCACCGTCTAAATCTACCAAATGTAATCTCTGGATTCCAGCTGCTTCAAATTCCTTTGCTACTTCCAAAGGATTGTCATTGTACTCTGTTTTTTGATTGTAATCACCCTTTGTAAGGCGAACACATTTTCCATCTATAATATCAATGGCCGGTATTATATGCATCATCTTATAATTCGAATAAAAAATTCTTTAAAAACTGTTGGCCAGCCTCTGCACTTTTTTCGGGGTGAGGCTGTATGGCATAGAAATTATCTTTCTTTAAAACATTACTGAAAGGCAACATATATTCCGTTTGAGAAATTGTTTGAGTACACACTTCAGCATAATAGGAATGCACAAAATAGAAATATGCAGGTGATTTTATTCCTTGAAAAATAATATCCTCTGATAAGCTTCCAATGTTCCATCCCATATGAGGGACTTTTAAGTCATCCGGAAACTTTTTCACTTTTGCATTAAAAATCCCTAAGCATTCTGTATCACCTTCCTCTGAATGACTACACAATAATTGTAATCCTAAACAAATACCTAAAAAAGGATTTTCTATAGATTGAATCACTTTATCGAGACCTCTTTCCCTCAGATATTTCATAGCTGATTTAGCTTCTCCTTGTCCTGGAAAAATCACCCTATCCGCAGCCAAAATTTCATCAGGATTATCTGTTAAATTTCCTTCTATACCTAATCGCTTTAATGCCAACATCACCGACTTAATATTGCCAGCATTATATTTTATAATAGCTACTTTCATTTAAATTTTAAAGATTAGCACACCTAATACATCTTGAACTAGCAGGCATCAACAATAATCTATTTATATTGATTTCGTTTCCACAGCTCGAACATTTACCAAATTTTGGAGAATCATAAATTGAAAGCCATCTTTTTAAGCCATTTAATTCACTTTCTGCTTTCTGGATTTGTGATTCACTAATCGCTTTATTATTAATGTAATCCATTCGGCTCAATCTTCCTACTGCATTATCCAATCCTTGCGGCTTACTTGCTTCCTTCAACTCCTTTATGGAAGCTTTTAATTCTACTAGTTTGGCTTCCATCTTTTCTTTCAATTGTAGTCTCTCTTCTTCAGTCATAAATTCTATTTTCATCACTAAAAACTGCAAGTTACTAATTGTATTCTTAACCTATGACAATATTGTGATGAAGCTCATTTTTTATTTTATATATACAAGAACTTATTTATATGTACCTACGTTTAATGTTAATACATATATTTTTTAAAACTTAATACAATAGCGTCCTAAATAAAGAGAGGGGTTTAAGTTTTATCCCAAAATATTAATTTTGGGTTGACACAAAAACCACAAAACCCCTCATGAGCAATATTACACTTTTTGCACAGATTATTAAAAAAATTGACCGTTCAAAATTCAATAATTTAGCTAGGGGAAAACAGACCGATAAAGCCAATAAAGGATTTAACAGTTGGACACATCTAGTCTCTATGTTGTTCTGTCATTTTGCCAAGGCTACTTCGGTCAGAGATATATCCAACGGCATGCGTTCGGCAACAGGTAACCTGAATCATCTAGGTGTTGAACAAGCCCCTTCAAAGTCAAGTATAAGTTATCAAAACAAGCGTAGAGATGCTAGTTTGTTCAAAGACCTCTATTACAGTTTGCTTAATTCTTTAGGACAGCAGATAGGTGTAAAGCGAACAAAGCTCAAAATAAAAGTCCCGGTTTACCTGTTGGACTCCACTGTAATCAGTCTATGTCTGTCAGTATTTGACTGGGCTACTTTCCGCACCAAAAAGGGGGCTGTAAAAATGCACACATTACTGGATTATGACGGTAAACTGCCTGTTTATGTCAATATTACCGAGGGTAGCGTGGGCGATAACAAAGGGGCTTATGATATCCCTCTGGAGAAAGGCTCAGTGATCGTGGCTGACAGATATTATAATGATTTCCCCATGCTCAACATTTGGGACAGCAAAGGGGTAAACTTCGTGATCAGGCACAAGGGGAACCTTAAATTTGAAATGGTGAAGGAAAGAGAACTGCCCAACAACACAGCACAGCATATCTTAAAGGATGAAGAAATAATCCTCACCGGTTACCAATCAAAGAAAAAATACCCTGATAAGCTTAGAAGAGTGGCAGTATGGGACGATGAAAATCAGCAAACCATTGAGATCATCACCAATAATTTTAAATGGGCGGCTCAAACCATAGGTGACCTCTACAAGTCAAGATGGGAAATAGAGGTGTTTTTCAGGGATATTAAACAGTTGCTACATATCAAAACTTTCATTGGTACTTCTGAAAATGCTGTTATGATACAGATATGGACTGCCCTTATTACCATACTTCTACTTAAAGTAATGAAGCACCAAGCGAAATACAACTGGTACCTTTCTAATTTGGTGGCATTTATCAGGCTTAACGTGTTTGTTAAAATAAAACTTCAAAAATGGCTGGACAAACCCTTTGAGGATCCGCCCAAAGTACAAAATCAAGGCGTACAGGGGGACCTTTTTCCTGATTATGGATAAAGCTGGACTAAACAGCAGTAGAAGTAGGCTTTTATCGCAATTTTAAATTATTTAGGACAGCATTGAACTTAATATAAATAACAATTATGGCAACTAAATGGAATATCGATCCAACCCACAGTGAAGTACAATTTAAAATAAAGCACTTGGTAATTTCAACTGTAACAGGTCAATTTAACAAATTTGAAGGAAGCTTAGAATCCGATAATGATGATTTTGATGGTGCAAAAGCTGAGTTTCAATTAGAATCTGCTAGCATTGATACAAACGTAACTGACAGAGATAACCACCTTAAATCAGCTGAATTCTTTGATGCTGAAAAATTTCCTTACATCAAATTTACTAATGGAAAATTAACTAAATCTGGTAATAATTATAAATTAATGGGAGATTTAACCATTAAGGATAATACTAAACCAATCACTTTAGATGTAGAATATGGTGGTTCTATGGTTGATGGATATGGACAAAACAAAGCAGGTTTTGAAATTACTGGTAAAATCAACAGAAAAGAATTTGGCTTAACATGGAATGCCGTAACTGAGGCTGGTGGAGTAGTGGTTGGAGATGACGTTAGGTTAATACTGAACGTCCAAGTAACACAATCCTGAGCCACAAGATAAAAAGGGGAACGATAAATTGCTCCCCTTTCTATTTTTATCAATAAAATAAATATTTTTTACCTTCTTCTACCACCAAAATTAAAAAGGCCACCTCCACGTCTTCTAGGCTTAATATTGTATTGCTTACCACCTACACCAAAAACTCTATTTAAGAATTCTCCTTGAATGTAAAATTCAGCTCTTACATTAAAAATCAAATAATAATCATTACTATCTGGATTACCTCTTACATTGTTCCGACTTGTTCCAGTAGGATCAGATAATGCTGCCGCTGTTACATCTTCAGGAACAGTTAAATCAAATAAATCCTCGTCTGGATAGAACCTCCCACTTACATCATCCAAATAATCATTAAAAGTAATTCGGTTACTTATTTGGGCTGTCACATCTATGAAATCAGTTACTTTTACCCTAACACCAACTCCAACGGGAATAACCATAGCAAATCGACCATACGTATTAGGTCTTTCTGTCTGGTATTGCCTTAAAGAAACCATCTCGCCTGCTCTGGGTGCTCTAATTGTATCTCCTCCAATATATGCAAATTCAGGCACTTCAGCTCTTGGATCGAATAATAAAACTCCCACCCCAGCAACTATATAAGGATTAATCAATCTCCTCTGAGTAAATCGATTAGCTGTTGGAAATAGTGAAATAGTCCCTGTTGCACTTAATTCTAGATTATTAGATACAAATGACAATCCTCTTGACCTTGTGTTTAGCTCAGGATCTATATCTTGATCATCTCCTGAAAGTTGAAAAGCCATAAGATTTACACCTGCTTGAATCCTGTTCGTAAATCGGTATTGTAATCCTCCAACAATATTAAGTTTTGTATCAAAATAAGAACCAGGATTGGTCAAATCACCCAAACTTCTTGCATAACCAAGCCCACCAGTAGCCATCCAACGTCTATTTATTCGATTGGAATAGAAACTTTGCGCAAAAAGCTCTGCGCCTAACATTAATAGAATCGATATAAGGAGTGCTCTCTTCATAATATTTTACCAATAACAAATATAAATATATTTTTAGAATATATCATAATGGATATTTATTATCCTTACAAAAAATGAAAACACAAATAATTAAGTGCTTTCTAAACTTTTTGCCTTATAAGATATATACTATTCCATCTATTTTTTGTTTTTTTGGGTATGTTAAAATTAGCAGCTATTGACATTGGATCCAATGCCATCAGAATTCAATTAACCAGAGTAACGCAATACCAAGGTAATATTACTTTCAAAAGGCTGGAATATGTTCGTTTCCCACTTAGATTAGGACAAGATGTCTTTACTACAGGAAGAATCAGCGAACAATCAAAGGTTAAGTTCCTTAAATTAATGCAAGCCTTTAAAATACTCATTGATTTATATGAAGTAGATGATTATATGGGCTGTGCCACTTCTGCTATGCGTGAAGCTGAAAATGGAAAATATTTAATTGATCAAGTTAAAGCAGAATTAGATTTAGAAATAGACATTATTGACGGTGATAAGGAAGCATATATGATCAATAAAGCTATATTCCCCTATATGGATGATAAAGCTTACTTACATATCGATGTGGGTGGTGGAAGTACCGAGTTCAATTTCTATGAGAATAATGAAAAACTATTGTCCAAATCATTTAGAATTGGTTCGGTAAGACACTTGGAAACAGATAGCTCCCATCATATGTGGGATGAAATGAAGAATTGGATTGAGCAAAAAGTGATCAAAAAATCAGTTAAAATTCATGCTATAGGAACAGGTGGAAACATCAATAAAGTGCAGGATTTGGCAGGTAAAAAAGCTGGGAAGCCCATCGGCCTAAAAAAAGTTAAGGAGACACAGGCTTATATCAAAAACTTTGATATGGATGAAAGAATCAACAAATTACAGTTGAATCCAGATAGGGCTGATGTCATCATTCCCGCATTAGACATTTATATTAATGCGATGGTTTGGTCAAAATCTCCAAGTATTATTGTACCAGATAGCGGATTAAAAGATGGGATAATGCAAGTGCTATATGAGCGAAATAAAGAGATGTTAAAATAATCTATTTGGCCGCAACAGCCTCCACCTCAACCAATAATTCAGGACGAGCTAATTTGTAAACACCAATAGTTGATCGTGCTACTTTGTTGGGATTTTCATCATTATTAAAATACTCCCCATAAGCTTTAAACCAAGCATCCCAATCAATTTTTCCCATTTCATCAGGTGCTAAGTACACTCTTAGGAAGAATACATCATTCATGCTATAACCTTCTGCCTCAATGGTTTCTTTTATTCTCTTTAAAGTACCAATACTTTGCTGGTAAGTATCTCCATATTTAGACATATCCCCTTCAGGAGCATCTGGATTCAAAACTTCGCTAACTAAACCTGATGTAAAGAAAACGTCTTTCCCAGAAGGTACATAAACACCCTTTAAAATACTAGATTCAGGTCTGTCAACTCTTTTGATTTCACTTGATTTCTTTTCGTTTTGGCATGAAAATGCAACGACAACTACAAAAAGTAAAATAAGGCTATTTTTCATCATCGGAATTTTTAAATGTGAAACGTTTTATAATTGACAATTGAAGAATAAAAATATTATCATTGTTTTCAGAATTTCCGAAAGTAGAAATATTATCCAAATAATCTGTTTGAGGATTTAAAAATCCTGTTCTAAGCTGGATTCCAAAATCATTTGGCAAAAAATAATAGGCATTGAGAGTGGTAGGCAATAAAACTGTGAAATTTGAATAATCCTCTCCAGAAGAGCGGCTATCCAGCTGATCAGCTAAATTCACATTTTCTCTATCATAAACTGCAAATCGCATGAATCCAAAGCCTTGAGACAAATAAATAGAATAATTTGGATTTTTGATGAGGTGAATACTAGGCTCAACATGCAATGACTGGTAATTTGTTATGGCAAAATCATTAATTTGAAATTCGCTTTGGTCAAAAAAACGTACTTCTCGATTTTCGGATTGAACCTCTCCAGCACTAAACCAAAACCCAACATTTAACCAACGATTTGGGGTAAACTGCATAAATGCAGAAAGTTGAACTCCTGGTTTTTTATAGGAAGGTTCTAAATCTGTTTTGGGTATACTAGCTCCAAAACTAATTCCGGCAAACTTAGTGAAAGTGGAATCATCTTGCCCTGAAACAGAAAAAGCAAGCAGGAAACTTAATAAAGTCAATATTCCGGCTTGCTTTGTCATATGTATAAATTAGGATTTATTTACTTAACACTTTTCAATTTAGTGAAATCATAATCATCCAAAAACTTAGTAGTGAAATTACCAGATTTAAAAATCTCATTGTCCATCATTTCAATATGGAATGGAATGGTAGTCTTCACCCCTTCAATTACAAATTCACTCAAAGCTCTCTTCATTCTTACCATCACTTCTTCTCGAGATTGACCTGAAACGATCAATTTGGCAATCATTGAATCATAGAATGGAGGAATAGTATAACCTGCGTAAACATGGCTATCAATCCTTACTCCATGGCCGCCTGGCAAATGAAGATTCGTGATTTTACCTGGGCTTGGTCTGAAACCATTTGCAGGATCTTCTGCATTAATTCTACATTCCATTGCAAAAAGTTGCGGGAAGTAGTTTTCTCCAGAAATAGTCATTCCGGCAGCTACTTTAATTTGCTCCTTTATTAAATCAAAATTTGTTACTTCTTCAGTGATAGGATGCTCAACTTGAATACGCGTATTCATTTCCATGAAATAGAAATTATTATGCTTATCTAAAAGGAATTCGATTGTACCGGCACCTTCATATCCAACAGCTTCCGCACCTGCAATTGCCGCCTTTCCCATTGCGTCACGCAATTCATCTGTCATTACCGGACAAGGCGTTTCTTCAATCAATTTTTGATGCCTTCTTTGGATAGAGCAATCTCTTTCAGATAAGTGACAGGCCTTACCGTTCTTATCGCCCACAACCTGAATTTCAACATGGCGAGGCTCTTCAACAAATTTCTCTAAATAAAGTCCTTCGTTTCCGAAAGATGCCCCAGCTTCTTGACGAGCTGAATCCCAAGCTTTCTTAAACTCTTCTTCATTGTTTACGATACGCATCCCTTTACCTCCACCACCTGCTGTGGCTTTTAGTATTACAGGGTACCCCATATCTTTGGCAATTTTCTTACCTTCTTCGATGGATTCTAATAATCCTTCAGAACCAGGAATAGTAGGAACTCCTGCAGCTTTCATAGTAGCTTTTGCAGTAGCTTTATCCCCCATTTTGCTGATCATTTCTGGGTCAGCACCAATGAATTTAATACCATATTCACCGCATATTTTTGAAAATTCGGCATTTTCGGATAAAAATCCATAACCTGGATGAATGGCATCTGCATTAGTAATTTCCGCTGCAGAAATAATATTTGGAATATTTAAATACGAATCCTTACTGGCAGCTGGGCCGATGCAAACGGCTTCATCCGCAAAGCGAACATGCAAACTGTCTTTATCAGCTGTGGAATAAACTGCCACTGTGCTGATTCCCATTTCTTTGCAAGTTCTGATGATTCGCAAAGCTATTTCACCTCTATTGGCAATTAATATCTTTTTAAACACGATTTCTTTATTTTAATGAAACATTGAGTAATTCTTGATTTCTTAAACCTATCAAGAAGGATCCACTAAGAATAATGGTTGATCGTATTCAACAGGTGTTGCATTATCTACCAAAATCTTCACAATTTTACCAGAAATATCTGACTCAATTTCATTGAATAATTTCATTGCTTCAACTATACACACTGTATCACCAGCTTTTACTGAATCTCCTACATTTACGAAAGCAGGGTTGTCAGGATTTGGCGTTCTATAGAATGTACCAATCATTGGTGATTTGATAGCTACATATTTATCATCATCAGAAGCGGCAGATTTTTCTTCTCCACCTGCACTTGGTGCTGGGGCTGCTGGAGCTGGGCTTGGTGAAGGAGCTGGTGCTGCTGCAGGTTGCGGAGCCGGTGCTGCCGATTGAATCACTTTAGCTTCCGTATTCTTTTTAACTTTAATTTTAAATTCTTCAGTTTCTATATTTACTTCATCCAATCCGGATTTAGAAATAAAATCAATTAGGTCTTGAATCTCTTTCGCTTTCATAGCTGTTGGTTTAGTTAAAAGTCAAAATTTTTAAATTATTATTTATTTTTCACCCTTTCCGCATAAGAACGGGTTCTAGTATCTACTTTAATAAGTTCATCTTGATCGATGAACAAAGGTACTTTAATTTCAGCACCTGTTTCTACAGTTGCTGGCTTGGTGGCATTTGTTGCAGTATCCCCTTTAATTCCTGGTTCTGTATATGTTACTTTCATTTCTACGAAAGGCGGTAACTCACAACTTAAGGGTTTCTCAGTTTCTGCATGGATTAGAATATCCACTTCCTGACCTTCTTTATATAAATCCACATTTTCTATTACTTCGTCTGGTATAGAAATTTGTTCAAAAGTTTCGGTATCCATGAAGTGCATACCTATGTCATCTTTATACAAAAACTGATGCGGTCTTCTTTCTATTCTTGCTGTAGTGACTTTATGACCAGAAGTAAAAGTATTATCCAATACTTTTCCTGTTGTAAGACTTTTCAATTTAGTCCTTACAAAAGCTGGTCCTTTACCCGGCTTCACATGCTGAAATTCAACTATTGTGAATAAATCATGATTATATTCTATGCAAAGACCATTTTTAAAATCAGAAGTATCTGCCATATATTGTAAACTTTAATTTAATAAAATTATTTAGAATCGTAAGCCCATTTAATATAAACGGAGCCCCAAGTAAATCCACCACCAAAGGCAGCCAAAACGATGTTATCTCCTCTTTTCATCTGACTCTCATACTCCCATAAACATAACGGGATTGTACCACTTGTAGTGTTTCCATATTTATGGATATTAAGCATTACCTTATCGGAACTCACTCCCATTCGGTTTGCCGTAGCATCAATAATTCGTTTATTTGCTTGATGAGGTACTAGCCATGCTACGTCATCAGAAGTTAAATTATTTTTAGCCATGATATCTGCAGCCACCTCTGCCATATTGGTAACGGCAAATTTAAAAACTTGACTGCCTTCTTGATAAACATAATGCTCACGAGCATCTAAGGTTTGATGTGAAGCAGGTTTTCTACTACCTCCTGCTTTCATATGAAGAAATTGTTCGCCAGAACCATCAGTATGTAGAATTGAATCTTTTATTCCGTAACCTTCAGTGTCGGGCTCAAGTAAAACTGCCCCTCCACCATCTCCGAAGATGATGCAAGTTTGTCTGTCTTCATAATCAATAATAGAAGACATTTTATCAGCTCCTACTACCACTACTTTCTTGTATTTACCTGTTTCAATAAATTGAGAAGCTGTAGAAAGAGCAAAAATAAAGCCTGAGCATGCTGCTTGTAAATCGTAACTAAAAGCATTTACAGCTCCAACATTATTACTAATCACATTTGCAGTTGCGGGGAAAAGCATATCAGGGGTGGTAGTAGCACAAATCAATAGATCAATATCTTCTGCTTTGTTACCTGTTTTCTCCAGTAATCCTTTTACGGCTTGAGTTCCTATTACTGAAGTTCCTTGGTTTTCACCTTTAAGAATTCTTCTTTCTTTTATTCCGGTACGAGATGTTATCCATTCATCATTGGTTTCTACCATGGTCTCCAACTCTTTGTTGGTCAACACATAATCAGGCACCCACCCATGAACTCCGGTAATAGCTGCAGTTATTTTTGTCATGTTTTGATTGTAGTTTCTATGGCTATTTCAGTTGCTAATATATGTAATATTGATTTGAAGCCCGACAAAAATCTAAGAAATGCATGGGGTTGCAAATAATCAACAAACAAATTTTTTAGAATAATTAAATTTAAACATGATAGAATGCCAAAAATAAAAATTTCTCAAAAAACATAGCCAATAAAAAAAGCTTTGCCGCTAAGCAAAGCTTTAAGATTTTTAACTGACTGAATTAAGCCAATACTTCTTTTTCCATTACTACATTACCTTTGTAGTAAAGTTTACCTTCATGCCAGAAAGCTCTGTGTGGCAAATGCGCCTCGCCTGTAGTAGGACAAATCGCCAATAATTTTGCCGTTCCTTTTTTGTGAGTCCTTCTTTTATCTCTTCTAGTTCTGGATATTTTTCTCTTAGGATGCGCCATTTTATTCTAAATTTTAATTCTTATTTCCTTTTTTCAAATTTTTTAATGCTGCCCATCTTGGGTCAATGTTTTCTTCCTCTTCCTCAATTTCCTCTTCAGCATCATCTATATAAACATAGTCATTATGCTCTTCGTCTTCCTCAATTTCATCTGGATGCAACTTTTTCAAAGGTATCTGCAAAGCAATAGTTTCGTATATGAAATGCCCTACATTTATCACCTGCGTGTTTTTTGTAATGACCATTACATCTTCTTCCAACTCTTGCTCTTCCTCCCCATATTTATACAACAACTTTTTGTTGATTTCTATAGGATATTGAAATGGCTCTAAGCTTCTGTCACTGATTAAATCAATATAACCTGAGAAATCTAAATTCAACTCCATTAGATTTTCTCTTTTATCTAATAGCGCTTGCACTTTAACTTCTCCGCTTTCAACCAATTCACCTTCAAACTCACTGAAAAAGGCTGAATTTACTTTAAATTCATATTCATGCTGCTTGATTCCAAGCTTATAAACCTGAATGTCGAAATCCTTCAACTTTTCCATCCCATCTGAATTAAGAGCGCAAAGATAAAAATATTATTTGATATTACTAAACTGCTTTAAGAATATTCTTTTCTATTCTTAATGATATCGATTGCCAAGAACAAGGCTTGACGCATAGAAGTTTCGTCCGCTAAGCCTTTTCCTGTTAAATCATAAGCTGTACCATGATCAGGTGAAGTTCTCACAAAAGGTAATCCAGCTGTGAAATTAACTCCATTTGAAAAAGCCAATGTTTTAAACGGAATTAAGCCTTGGTCATGATACATCGCCAAAACGGCATCAAAATTTTTATATTGTTGATTTCCAAAGAAACCATCAGCAGGGAAAGGGCCAAATACTAACTTCCCTTTTTCTTTCCTTTTTTCAATCAATGGCTTAATCATTTCTTCTTCCTCATTCCCTATCACACCACCATCACCAGCATGCGGGTTTAATCCTAAAACAGCAATTCTAGGTTTTTTAATCCCGAAATCATGTTTCAAAGACTTCTCAAGAACATCCAGTTTACTATCAATTTTTTCTGCAGTTATTTTTTCACTCACTTCTTTGATTGGAATATGACCTGTTACCACCCCTACTCTCAAATCTCCATCTACTAATAACATCAAGCTATCTTTTACTCCTGCCTGTTGAGCTAGATATTCTGTATGTCCCGCAAACTTAAAATCCTCAGATTGGATATTATGTTTGTTGATAGGCGCTGTAACTATTGCATCAACTTTCCCTTCCATTGCATCTTCAACTGCTTTTTTAATACTTATAAAGGCATATTTTCCAGCTTCTTCGGAAGATTGCCCCATGGTGATATTCACAGTTTCTTCCCACAGATTCAAAACATTGAGCTTTTTATCGCTCAATTCTTCCAGCTTTTTTAGTTGAAAATAATTGAAATCCCGAATATTTAATGCCTTTCTATAATAAGAAAGGATTTTACCTGAACCATATACCACTGGAGTCATCATTTTTATAATTCTCGGGTCTTCCAAAGATTTAATGATCACTTCAGGGGAGATACTATTTACATCTCCGATAGTAATAGCAATAGTAGGTTTAGTAAGTTCTTCCATATCTTAAATACGCGCTTGAAGTCGAATTCGAAAATAATTATGATTAAATTCTGTGCAATTTAGTTTTTTTTTATCTGCTTTGAAAAATGAAGGGAGTTAGAGCGAAAAAACATTTAGGCCAACATTTTTTAAAAGACCAAAATATAGCCCAAAAAATAGTAGAAAGCCTAAGCGGGCATAAAAACTATCAAAAGCTTTTAGAGATTGGGCCTGGCACAGGTGTGCTTAGTAATTTTTTAATTGATAGAGCTGAATATGAGCTTCTATTTATGGATGTTGACCAAGAATCAGTCGACTACCTTCAAAATCTATATCCTGATTATAAAGACAAAATCATAAAAGAGGATTTCTTAAGAATCGATTTAGGGCATTATTATAAAGAGCCTTTCGGAATTATAGGGAATTTCCCCTACAATATTTCCTCACAAATATTTTTTAAGGTCTTAGAATATAGAAACCAGATTCCTGAGGTTGTGGGCATGATACAGAAAGAAGTTGCCGAGCGTATTGCTGCAAAAGAAGGCAATAAAACATACGGGATTTTAAGTGTACTGCTGCAAGCTTTTTATGATGTAGAATATCTGTTCTCTGTGCCTCCCAATGTTTTTAACCCTCCACCAAAAGTGACTTCTGCAGTATTGCGTTTGAAAAGAAACGAAACTCAAACTTTAGACTGTGATGAGAAGTTGTTTTTCAGGGTCGTAAAGCAAGGCTTTAATAATAGAAGAAAAACTTTACGTAATGCTTTAAAAACTTTCAATTTATCCGATGAAATAAAGTCATTAGATTTGTTGGATAAACGAGCAGAGCAATTGACCGTTAGTGATTTTGTGGAATTGACAAACCATATTGCCCATGGAGAATCTTGAGGAAAAAGAACATATTGACCAATTTGAGCTTTCGAAGGAGTATTTGGAAAAATTGCAGCTTGCTATTAACGAGCGAGACGAAAACTTTATCAAAAACACTTTAGAAGGAATTAATCCGGCAGATATCTCCACTATCTTATTAGAGTTCGATACTGAAGAATCTCGATATATATTAGATGTTTTAGAGAATCAAGTTAGTGCTGAAGTAATCAATGACTTGGATGAGGATGACCGTTCCAAATACCTTAAAGGGTTTGAGACTTCTGAGATAGCTGCAATGCTAAACGAACTTGATTCGGATGATGCGGTGGACATCATTAATGAGTTGCCATTAAAAGACAGAGAAGAAGTAATTGCTTCTTTGGAAAATAAAGAAAAAGCAAAGAACATCCTAGATCTTTTACGCTATGAGGAAGACGTAGCGGGTGGTTTGATGGCAAAAGAGCTCATCAAAGCCAATGTCAACTGGTCTATTAATCAATGTATAGAAGAAATCAGAAGACAGGCTGAAAATGTAGAGAAAATCTACTCTGTTTATGTGGTGGATAATCAAAATGTTTTATTGGGAAGAGTTTCTTTAAAGAAAATCATTTTGGCCGATGACCATCTGAAGGTAAAAGACCTATATGATGATGATGTGATATCTGTAGAAACCTATATGGATGAAGTAGATGTTGCAGAAGTCATGAGGAAATATGATTTGGATGCAGTACCAGTAGTGAATGTTCAGGGCAAATTGATGGGGCGCATTACCATTGATGATATCGTGGATGTAATTACGGAATTAGCAGAAGAGGAAAGACAGATGATGGCTGGTATTTCTGAAGATGTAGAGGAAGATGATAGTGTTTGGATGCTGACAAGAGCTCGCTTACCTTGGCTTATCATAGGTATGTTTGGTGGACTTTTAGGAGCTCAATTTATAAGCGTTTTTGAAGAAGATATTTTAATAGTTCCAGCCATGGCATTTTTCATTCCGCTGATTACAGCAACTGGTGGTAATGTCGGAATACAATCCTCTTCCATTGTCTTGCAAAGTTTGGCTAGCAAATCTGTTTTTGATGATTCCTTTCTAAAAAGAATTCTCAAAGTTTTGGCAGTTGCCATTTTAAATGGAATTGTGATTGCTGGAATTGTGATGGGAATGAACCTTATATTAGGTCAGGATATACGATTAGCAATAGTAGTTTCAATAGCACTATTTAACGTAGTTTTATTAGCTTCTTTTATGGGAACAGTCACTCCTTTGGTGTTAGATAAATTAGGAATTAATCCTGCTTTGGCTGCTGGCCCATTTATTACCACTGCCAATGATTTATTAGGTTTACTAGTATATTTTACTGTAGCTCATTTCCTTATTTAAAATTAAAATGAAAGTACTTATTATAGATGAAATGCATGAAAGTATTACGGCTTTGTTGAATGATATCAACTTAGAAGTAGATTATATGCCTAAAATAAAGCGTGAGGAAATTATTTCCATAATTGAAAATTATGAGGGACTAATAGTGAGAAGTAAAACGCATATTGATGCTGAATTACTAAAAAATGCTAATAAACTTGTATTTGTAGCTCGTGCTGGAGCTGGTGTAGATAATGTTGAAGTAGAAGAATTAGATAAAAGAAACATTCAACTACTAAATGCGCCCGAAGGAAATAGAGATGCATTAGCTGAACATGCAATAGGAATGTTGCTATCTCTTTTCAATAAAATCAATACGGCTGATCAAGAGGTGCGTGAAGGAAAATGGGATAGAGAGGGAAATAGAGGGGTTGAATTGATGGGCAAAACCGTTGGCTTATTAGGCTTTGGTAATATGGGGGCAGCTTTTGCTAAAAGGTTAAGCAGTTTTGGTTGTGAAATATTAGCATTTGATGCTGAAAAATCAGGTTTTTCAAATAAATATGTACAGGAAGTCAGCTTAGATATGCTAAAAGAAAAATCTCAAATTTTGAGTTTACATATCCCAATGAATGCTCAAAACAAGGGCATTGTTAATGATGATTTCCTTTCTGAATTTAAAAAATTAGAGTATGTAATTAACACTTCAAGAGGCGAAGTATTAATTTTAAAAGATTTACTAAACCTTTTAAAATCAAAAAAAATAAAAGGAGCTGCCTTAGATGTATTAGAAAATGAAAAAATAAACTCACTAAACCAGAATGAGCTATCTGTATTTCAGGAACTTACAGAGTTAAAGCAGGTAATATTCACTCCTCATATTGCTGGTTGGTCAATTGAATCATATGAAAAAATAAATAAAGTTTTAAGCCAAAAAATTAAATTATTGGTCGAAAAAAGAGACAAATAATAGATTTAAATACCAAGAAATAACAAAATAGCTATAAATTAGAGGACAGAAATCTATTGATCAATAGTACTACTCATGAGTAAAAGTGAATTAAAATACGCATTAGAAGAAAAAATTAAAAACATAACGAAGAAGCCAATTCTAACTTCCGTTATCGTTCTTGCTTTTCTAGCTATTTTAGTATTAGGTTTGAGTTTGCCCTACTATTTAGATGATTTCAGAGGTTTCTTTAAGGAAGTATTAGCGGAAGCGCATGGTATGCTTTTCGACATAGCCATAATCGGTATTTTAATTTATTGGCTTAGAGAAAACGGTGAAAAACAGCTTAGAATCAAAATGTATAAAGATGAAATTGATGATTTCCGTCAATGGGAATCAGAAGAAGCTGCATTTAGAACCGTAGGTAATATTAAAAGATTAAACCGGCATAAAATCACGGAAATCAATTTGGTGAATTGCCATTTAACAAAAACAAATATGAGTCATGTTGATTTGCGTGGTTCAAATTTAAACTCCTCTAATTTTAGTCATGCCAATGCAATAGAATGCAATTTTTCAGGCACTAGAGCAAATCAAACAAATTTTGAAAATGCTAAAATGAATCAAGCAAATTTTGAGGGCGCTTTTGCAAGTGGTGCAAATTTTAAAGATACTTTTTTGATCAAAGCTAATTTCAAGAATGCATTTTTAATAAAATCTGATTTTTCAAACGCTTATTTAATGGAAGCAGATTTAAGTAATTGTCATCTTACTGGAGCCTCTTTTGATGAAGCCAGCCTTTATAAAGCTAATTTGAAAGGTGCTGAAGGTATTACTGCCGAGCAATTAAAATCTGTAAAAACCCTTTACTTGGCTGAGCTTGATGATGACATCAAAAGTGAGATTCAAGAGAAATATCCTGAACTTTTAGGTAAATAGAACGTTAGCTTCTTCATCTTGTTTTCAATGTTAATTTCTTATATATTTGTATAAATATTTAGAAACAAGATAGACGGCTCATGCAAAACTGTGCCGTTTTTTATTTTATAGAAATCTCAATTTTTAATAACGATGAGTAAAGTATCATACTACACAGAAGAAGGTTTAAGAAAAATGAAGGAAGAGCTCCATCATTTAAAAACCGTGGAAAGACCTAAAGCCTCTGCTGACATTGCAGAAGCAAGGGACAAAGGAGACTTAAGCGAGAATGCAGAATATGATGCTGCTAAAGAGGCTCAAGGTTTACTTGAAATGAAAATAAATAAATTGGAAACCGTTGTGGCCAATGCAAGAGTAATCAAGGAGTCTGATGTGGACACTTCTAAAGTTGGACTTTTAACTAAAGCCAAGATTAAGAACAAAAAGAATGGTATGGAAGTGACTTACACTATGGTTTCAGAAGAAGAAGCTAATTTGAAAGAAGGTAAAATATCTATCAAATCGCCAATTGGAAAAGGAATAATGGGCAAAAAAGTAGGTGATATTGCAGAAGTTGATGCCCCTGCAGGTAAAATGGAATTTGAAATTTTAGATATTAGTCTGTAATATATTCTTTTGCTGGCTCTAATGAATTTTTTTAGAGCTAGCAAATCTTTAACCCCACATTAAAATGGCAAGTATATTCACTAAAATAATTAATAGAGAAATACCAGGACATATAGTTGCTGAAAATGATAACTATATAGCTTTTTTAGATATCAATCCATTGGTTGAAGGCCATGTACTAGTAGTGCCTAAACAAGAAATTGATTATATTTTTGATCTGAATGATGATGTACTTTCAGGATTGCATTTATTTGCAAAGGAAGTTGCAAAAGCAATTGAGGCATCAGTAGAATGTAAAAGAATAGGAGTAGCTGTAATAGGATTAGAAGTTCCTCATGTACATGTTCATTTAGTTCCTCTAAACTCAATGAACGATATCAACTTCAATAAAGAAAAATTAAATCCAAGTGAAGAAGAACTAAGCAAAATAGCTGATAAAATAAAAAATAATTTTTGATCGCTACTACCAATATGCAGGCTTTTCACTTACACTGTTAGGATATAACGAACAATCATAACAGTAATCTTGTATTGGATCATTTGGTCTAAAAGGTCTACAACCAGATATCACACTATTTGGTGAATCTATATCATAAGGAGAAACTCTAACTCTTTTACTCGAGACAGCAGAAGTCATAAAATATCCTAATACATTTTCTTCCTGATTTGTAATACATTTTATATTACTACCAATTTGGGCAGGTAAAGCGGAAAAGATCGATCCATCATTATTGTATTGTTGCTCAACAAGTCTCCAAAAATTATATGCACCAGCATTCATTGATTTTAATTGCACTTGAAAACTATAGTCAGTAACAAATCTATAACCTTTTTCAAGGAAAGTAATTTCAAATTTTTCTTTAAGACTGTTATTTGTAAAGGAATCATCATAAAGATTAATATCTAATGTGGATGATTCCATCCTCCAGCAGTATTCATGTAAACTATCTTGAGGTGCCGATTTGAATTGAAAAGTACCTTCCCAATCTATTTTAAAAAAATCTTGATCTGGAGTATCTTTAAAATCACAATAAAACTTCAATCCAGTGATAGGCCTAGACCGTCCGTCAACTAATTCAAATACTTTTTCTTTATTAAAATAAACTGATTCTACTTCACCAGTTGGCATTATTTTTTCAAAACTTGATTCATATACCTTTTCATCTTGCGTACTGATTCTTAGCTTGTATGATTCATTAACCTCACCTACAAATTCGGCAGGACAAGATTTATAAATACCTGGTTTTTCTTCTGCAAATTGATATTGATTACCCTTTGAGTCAATAACCTCCACAAGGGCATTAGTTTCTTTTTCAGGTTGACCAGATTCGTAGTTTGAAGTTCTGCTTAATTGTACTGTATAATTCTCTAACTGATCTGTTACTTCAGCATAGACAACTAAACTCGTACCATCATTCTTAATTTCAACTTCTAATGGATCAATGCATGCTGAAAATAAGGTGAAAACGAGTATAATTGTGATTAATTTTTTCAACATATTAGAAATTAAAGTTATAGGTTACAGAAGGAAATGGAATACCTAAAATAGCTAATTGATAACCCTGTGGTGGAGCTCCATTTCTATCTCTGAAGAAGACAGAAAAAGGATTTTTTCGACCATAAACATTATATAATCCTACAGTCCAACTACTATCAATTTTCTGACCAGTATTATCAGGATCCCAGTTTAATGACAAATCAAGCCTATGGTAATCCGGTATTCTATATTGATTACGCTTTGAAAATTCAGCTACAGAAACATCACCAATATCATATTTACTTATTGGAATACTTACTGGCCTTCCTGTACTGTAGGTGAAATTAGCACTTACACTCCATTCCTTATCCATTTTATATGTAAATATTGTGGTTAAATCGTGTGGTTTATCAAAGTAAGCAGGGTACATCTCTCCATCATTTATTTTTTCTTCTTCAAATTCACCTGAAGCTTGAAATAGGGAACGTGAGTAAGTATAGCTTAACCTACCAGAGAAATCCCCCTTAGTTTTATTGATAGAAAATTCAGCTCCATATGAATAGCCATTTCCATTAACTAATTGAGTTTCTACAAATTCATTTAATAAAAGATTAGCTCCTTCTTTATAGTCAATAGAATTTTGAGTGTTTTTATAATATATTTCAGTGGAAGTTTCAAACAAGCCATTTTGAAAGTTTTGAAAATAACCTAAGGATACTTGATCACCTATTTGCGGTTTGATATTTGGATTACTCAATTTATAAATATCAGTTGGGACGACAGCAGCATTATTTGCAATTAAATGCATATATTGCCTTGTTCGCTGATAGCCAAACTTTAAAGATTTTGTTTCAGATAACTCATAATTGACAGAAAATCTGGGTTCAATCCCCCCATAACCATTGATAATTTCATTACTCTCATACAGCGTTGTTTCCACTACATTTTGAGGTGACTTAGTACTATTATTGCCATATTCGTAGATAGTATATTCGCCTATCTTATTGAATAAACTATACCTAGCACCAATTATGAATTTAAAATCTCCATAATTGAAGTTATCTTCAATAAAAAAAACCCATTCTCTTCCCCTATCTAGCTCTAGCTCTTTGGCTATAATTATCGACTCTTGTCCATTAGGCCTTAAATCACCAGGGTTCAATTGATATTCATTAAATTCAGCACCCCATTCTATATAATGACTGGGTAAATCAGCCCCTAAATATATTTTGGCAGCACGATTTTCACTTCCTATATCTAATACAAATTCCTGATTACTGAAATTTCCATTGACTTGCGAAAAGTTGTTAGAGTAGGTCGCTAAGCTAGTTAAATTAAAAATTTCATTTATTTCCTGTTGGTACTTTAAGGTAGATGAAATATTTCCATAACGATAGGTGGTATCTGCAGAAAATGCAAACTCATCAGCACCATGATATATTGAATAGCTAATCCTACTATTATCTGATATTTTCCAACTTAATTTTGAATTCAAGTCGTAAAATGATGCTGAACTATTCTCAATTTGAGGATTATTTACAGCCTTAATTATCCAGTCAGAATAGGTTGTTCTTCCAGATAACATAAAACCTAATTTATCCTTAATTATAGGTGTCTGAAGGGTTAATCTACTGGAAATTATTCCAGCTCCACCACTGATATTTAATGAATCTTTAATAGGATCTTGCGTTTCAACTGATAGTACAGAAGAAATTCTACCTCCATATCGTGCTGGTATACTGCCTTTATAAAGAGTAACATCCTCTATAACATCCTGATTGAAGACTGAGAAAAAACCAAATAGATGAGAAGTAAAGAAAATTGGAGCACCATCTAACAAAACTAGATTTTGTCCCACAGAACCTCCTCTTACATTAATACCTCCTGATCCTTCACCGATTGAACTAATCCCAGGCAATGTAATTATGCTTTTTATGACATCAACTTCTCCCATCATAGGTGGAATTTCCTTGATAGATTTGATTGACATCCGTTCAATACCCATTGAAGCTGATTTCAGATTGGAAACATCACCACTTGACCTAACGGTAATTTCAGATAGCTGCTGTACATCCTCAACCATCTGAAAATTCAAATTAATATTTCGAGAAACTTTAAGATTTCTTTCAATGGTCTTTTTACCAACTGCAGATATAATGATTTTATGAGTACCTTCTTTTAAATTAAAAGAAAATTGACCATTTATATCAGCTATTACACCTTCTTTCCCATTATTCCATGAAATAGAGGCTCCAACGATTGGTTCTTTACTTCCTTTTTCAATGATAGTACCTGAAACTCTGAATTGGTCACTTTGTTGAGCTCTGGCAAAAGGAATACTTACAAAAAATATAAAATAAATTATTAAAAAGTTACGCATGTTGATGTTTTCACAAAACAAGCAATAGCTGTTTAATTTTACTAATTGATTTAAATTATTTTGATAGTCGGTGTTTTTTCGATGTAGGCAAAATGAATATTCATGGACATTTACTTTGCTCTAGTTTGTGATTATACCAAATAAAAAACCGTAGCAATCTTAATTGCTACGGTTTTTTAAATTAATTTTTGTTAGCCTATTCAATTTCTACATCTTCTACATTTCTAAAGACTATCTCTTCATTCTCCATTTCGATTAGAACAGTGCTATCATTACTGATTTCTCCACTTAGAATTTGCTTAGACAATTCATTTAAAATTGTTCTTTGCATCACCCTTTTCAATGGCCGAGCTCCAAATTGAGGATCATATCCAATTCTACCTAAATAATCGAGTACATCCTGTGTCGCATCTATTTGGATACCATTTTCCTTCAATCTCATTTGAACTTCTTTCCATTGAATAGTTACAATTTGTCGCAATATCTGCTCATTCAATGGTTCAAACATTATGGTTTCATCAATTCTGTTTAAAAATTCAGGCTTTACAGATTTCTTAAGCAATTCAAAAACCTCATTTTTAGTTTCTGCTAAAACCTGATCTTTTTTCCATTCATCACCACTATAATTTTCGGGGCTTAGTCGATCTTGAATTAAGCTAGAACCAATGTTAGTGGTCATAATTATAATGGTATTCTTGAAATTGGCTAATCTACCTTTATTATCAGTCAAACGACCATCATCCAATACCTGCAATAAAATATTAAACGTGTCTGGATGAGCTTTTTCAATCTCATCTAATAGGATAACAGAATATGGCTTTCTTCTTACAGCCTCTGTAAGCTGACCGCCCTCATCATATCCTACGTAACCTGGAGGCGCACCTACCAATCGGCTGACTGCATGTCTTTCTTGATATTCCGACATATCGATTCTAACCATTGCATTGTCATCATTAAAGAGATATTCTGCAAGTGCTTTAGCCAACTCAGTTTTACCCACCCCAGTAGTACCCATAAAAATAAAGGATCCAATTGGTTTCCTAGGGTCTTGCAATCCAGCTCTACTTCGCCTAACTGCATCTGATAAAGCAGCTATCGCCTCTCTTTGGCCAGCTACTCTCCTACCTAATTCTTCCTCTAAGTGCAATAACTTCTCACGGTCACTTTGGAGCATTTTCGTGACAGGAATTCCAGTCCATCGAGCTACAATTTCTGCAATTTCCTCTGAACCAACTTCTTCTTTCAAAAGCGTATGACTTGAGTTTTGCATCTCTTTCATTTTGCTTTGGAATTCATTGAGTTTTGCTTCAGCTTCAGATAATTTACCATATCTGATTTCGGCTACTTTCCCAAAATCACCGGAACGCTCAGCTTGTTCAGCCTCCAATTTCAGTTTATCAATATGTTCCTTTTGCTTTTGAATACCTTGAATAACTTCTTTTTCACTTTCCCATTTCGCTCGTAAATCTTTACGCTTTTCCTCCAGGTCAGCCAATTCCCTATTCACTGTAGCTTCTTTGTCCTTATTTTTCTCCCTACGCATGGCTTCTCGCTCGATCTCCAACTGCATGATTTTACGATTTAGCTCATCTAGTTCTTCAGGTAAAGAATCAATCTCAATTCTCATTTTTGAAGCTGCCTCATCCATTAAATCTATGGCCTTGTCCGGTAGAAAACGATCAGAGATATATCGGCTAGAAAGTTCTACTGCCGCTATTACAGCATCATCTTTAATTCTAACCCCATGATGCACCTCATATTTATCCTTAATCCCTCTCAAAATAGAAATAGCATCTTCCTGAGAAGGTTCATCTACGTTAACCGCTTGAAATCTTCTTTCTAGCGCTTTATCCTTTTCTACATATTTTTGATATTCTTTTAAGGTTGTGGCGCCAATTGCATGCAACTCCCCTCTTGCCAAAGCAGGTTTCAATAAATTAGCTGCATCCATAGCACCTTCTCCACCACCAGCTCCAATTAAGGTATGTATCTCATCAATAAATAAAATTATTTGCCCGTCAGAGTCTGTTACTTCTTTAATAACAGATTTTAATCTTTCCTCAAATTCTCCTTTATATTTGGCTCCAGCCACTAAAAGTCCCATATCTAAGGATATCAATATTTTTTCCTTTAGGTTTTCAGGAACATCTCCATCCACAATTCTTTGAGCCATTCCTTCCACAATGGCTGTTTTACCAACACCAGGCTCTCCCAATAATATTGGATTGTTTTTGGTCAGTACGTGAGAGGATTTGTAAAACTCTTCTTATTTCCTCATCCCTTCCGATGACAGGATCGATTTTACCTGCCTTGGCTTGTTCGTTGAGGTTAATTGAATAACGCTCTAAAGAACGGTATTTTGACTCAGCATTTTGATCTTTTACAGAATCTCCGCCTCTAAGTTCCTTTATAGCTTTTATTAAATCTTTTTCAGCAAAGCCAGCATCCTTCAATAAACTTGAAGTTTTGTCTCCTGTCTTTAAAATTCCTAAAATTAAATGCTCAATAGCCACATAATCATCCTTAAATTCTTTTAAGAATTTTTTAGCTTCAGTCATTGCTTTATGAGCATCGTTTGAAAGATAAGGCTGAGCTCCACTTACTTTAGGATAGCTCTCCACCAACTCTTCTAATTTATTATCAAGAAATGCTTTGTTAATATTCAACTTCTTGTTTACAAAGGTGAGCACATTCTCATCAGTTTGCTGAATTGCTTTAAGGAGATGTCCAGTCTCAATGGCTTGTTGACCATTACCCATTGCAATTTCAGCAGCCTTTTGAATGGCCTCTTGCGATTTTATAGTATATTCGTTTAAGTTCATTTTTGTAAGATTTGATTTTCAATACAAGCTTTCTACAACAATTCCTTTACCATTTCAATAATACTGACTTTATGACTTATTTTAAGTTTGAATTTAAACTTTTCAAGACTTTCTGACATTATTCAAGCTTTTAACATTGATATACATGCCAAAAATTGTACTTATATCACCTTATTTGTTTAAAAAGGGGTTCATATACAGGAAGTAAAAACTTAAAATAGAATTATTTCAATATCTTTACATTTAAGATTAAATATTTTCCACCCCATGAAATACCTATATTTTCTCATTTTTTTATTGATCAGTAGTTATTCTATTTTGGCCAAGAGGGAGATGTTCCATTAAATCATTATAAGGTTCCCATATCAACACAGGATTATAATTTTAATGATCTTAAAATTGATGGACAAGGCAGATTATTAGTAGCCTACAAAAAAGGGATACTTCAATTTGATGGCAATTCATGGTTAAAAATTGAAATTTCTAGTAGTCCAATTAAATTTCTTGAGTTAAAAGAAAGTACAATTGTTTTGGCTAAAGATGGGATTTATAAAATGAGAGAGGATATGTTTCATCAAAATAAACTAGAAAAACTCCTTTCTATTCCTATTATTTCACCAGTCGTTGATTTAATTCATTTTGACAATAAATATTATTTACTCCTTGATGAAAAAATCCATATTCTAGATGAAGATTTCAAAAAAACAGATGTTTATGAGTCTCAATTAGGCTATAAAGATGTTTTTGTATTTAACGAAAAACTTTATGCTTTTGAGGATAATTATTTATTGGAAAATATAGATGGCACCTGGGTGGACTTAAATTTATACGCCCCTCAAAACACTGATTTTTTATTCTCAATAAAAGGTACAAATAGTTTATACTTCGCTTATGACAACGGTGATTTTTATTCTTTTGACGGACAAGATTTTGCCCCATACTCATCAGAATTAAATGAATATCTTAATGAAAACTATCCTATTTCAGGTAAATTATTTAATCATAAACTTATTATTTCTACACTAAGTGGTGGAGTAGTTTTAGCTGAAGAAAAATCTGGGGAGATAGTTTCTACCATTCAAAATTATAATGGTTTACCTACGAATGAAGTCACTGCACTAACTATGGATCGTCAGAACGGTTTGTGGTTAGCCCATCCATATGGCTTGTCGAGGGCATCAATAAATATTCCGCTTTCTGATTTTCAATTCTATCCTGGTTTAGATGGTTTACCAGAGGCAACATTGATCAGAAACGATACTTTTTGGGTTGGCTCCACTGAGGGGTTATTTTATTTAAAGGAAGTGAAGGATTATGAAACCCTTCAAAAAAAACTGGTTCAGAAAGTAAAAATAGCTACCCCTAATGAACCAAAGGTTGAAAAAGAAGCGAAATCAGACAATTTCCTGGAAGACTTATTCAGTTTTGGAGAGAATGATGCTCAAGAGGAATTCATAAGCGAAGAATTAAAAAAATATAGGACAATATATCGTAATGATGGAATTAGATTTAAGGCACTAAGAAAAAAGCTTGAGGAAAAAGAGCAACAATTGAGAGATTCTATTCGAAATACAGTAGACGAAAATTCTAAATCTAAAAAATCAGGTTCCAGTCCAAAATATCGTTCAATAGTTAAAACGATAGACATCAGCAGACTAAAATCAATTGATTTTGAGTATCAAAAAATCAGTGAGGTTGCAGGACAAATAGAAACTATATTAGATACTGATTATGGCTTAATTGCCAGAAGTAATACTGGAATTTTCTTAGTAGATAGACAAGAAGTTATAAAAATTTCAAACCTTAAAATGGTTAAAAAACTCTACTCCCAATTTGGAAAAAGAATTTTATGGTTGACTCATGAACAAGGATTGTTTAGTCTTGATTTATCTAATCCTGAAAACACATTAACAAAACATTCAAATAATATTTTCCACGATCTACTCATTAAAAATGATAAGTTAATAGCAGTTGGAGATAATATTCTAGAAATCTTTAGAATTGATGGACAGTCCTTAAATACTTCAAAAAAGCTGGATATCTCGAATAATTTCTCGGAAGAGTTAGTCATTTATACTCAAGAAAACAAAGTTAAACTAATACGCTCAGATGCCATTTTAGAACTCGACTTAGTTTCATATCAATTAAAAATTGATTCTTTATTCAAATCACCTCTAAAATATTTCTTAAAAGATCAAAAAAACAATGTTTGGCTATTGTCATCAAATGATGAGTGGAGTACATTGAATAGTCAATTATCTTTTCAAGCTATCAAATGGATGCATATTGTTCCTGCTGTAAAGAATATTAATATGGTAAATGACTCTACTATATTTTTTACCACTGATGAACAAATTATTCGATGGAAATCGAGTAATAAGGAAAATTATCCTTTACCCAAAACATTTATTGATGCTGTTATGGTTGAAAATAAATGGGTTGAAAGTGATGAATTTATTGAATTAAAACATGGGCAAAATAATTTAAAAGTAATACTTAGTACTCCAGAATACTTATTTAAGGAAGAGGTGGAATATCAATATTTTGTAAAAGGATTAATGGATGATTGGTCTTCTTGGTCGAAAAATAGAGAAATCGACTTCCCTTACATTCCGACTGGTGATTATAAGTTACAAATTAAAGCTAAAACCATACTTAATAGCGAAATAAGTAATTTCGATCTTTATTTTGAAGTTTTACCGCCTTATTGGCAAACCTGGTGGTTTTATATCATAGAAATAGTGTTTTTTAGCATATTAATTATAATATCAATTCGGTTAAACACAACTAATCAAAGTTCATATCTTACTAAGACTTTCACTTTTCTGACCTTAATTTTAATTTTAGAATTTTTTGCAACAATATTTGAAAATAATTTAGAAGGGTATGTTGATGAGTCTCCAGTGTACACTTTTGCCATCAATGTGGTTTTAGCCTTATCCATCACACCTATTGAAAGAGGTATCTCTAAATTATTAGTTATCATAAATTCAAAAAGAAGTAAAAAATTAATATCTGAAATGAGAAAAAATCAAATAAAGAATAAAAATGAGTAGAGTAAAAATTGATGAGCCTGAGAACTATTTATTTTCAGCTAAAATAACCACAAGGATTACTGATTTAAACTATGGTGGTCATGTCGGCAATGATCGGATTTTTGCTTTTATGCATGATGCCAGAGTTCAATTCCTTAAATCATTAGGGTACGAAAGTGAATTGGATATTGATGGATTGGGAAATATTCAAACCGATGCTGCCATAAGCTATAAAGCGGAAGTATTTGCTCATGAGGAATTAGCCATTGAAATTGGAATCAAAGACCTCAATAAATATGGATGTGATTTTGTTTATCGTTTCAAGAAATTAGATGGAAAAATAGCAGCAATTGGAAAAACCGGTATAATATTCTTTGATTATGAAAAAAGAAAAATTGCCAATATGCCCGAATCTTTTCAAAAGAAAATAGAGTAGTCAGGTTTTATCTATTACCTGACTACATTTACTCCACCCCTTTGTTCATAAGTTCTACCATCTTCATCTGTACTTTTGAAGTTGATAATATACGCATATAATCCTTGAGGGACTTCAACACCATTTAAATCAGTGGCATCCCATTCAAAGTTTTTATCGTTCGATTGATAAACTATAGTACCCCATCTATTAAAAATAATTATCTGGAATTCACCTACATATTCGTTAGCAAAAACTCTAAAAGCTCTGTTCTGAGCGACAGAACTTGCTGGTCTAACAGCATTTGGAGCAAACACTTTCGGCTGACAATCTTCTAAAACTGTAGTAGATATATCATATTCACAACCAGCAGCTGTTAATATTACTCTGTATTCTCCTGGCTCATTTGCTATCACAGTTCTGCTATTAGAAGTACTTCCATTTGGCAATGTCCAAGTATAGCTACCAAAAGAACCAGGGTCTAAGGTAACTGTTCTTTCTGCTTCTAAGCCTGTCGGACAAATAAAATACGTATTTTGAATTTCAGGCTCAAAGATTTCTTGAACAGTTAAATCTCTATTGATAATAACAGGATCACATCCACCAGGCCCATTGTCATTTGCTGTAAAAGTATAAGATCCTGACTCAGTAATATTCCATTCCAGAGAGCTTTGCGAATTGTCTACAGTAGGGATGTTTACTCCTGCAGCATTTGTTAGGGTAACATTATATTCTCCGCTGGCTCCGCTAACAATACCTCTTAATAAAATGGTACCATCTTCACAGTTCACTTCTGATTCCAAACTTGCTTCTAATGGCTCATAATTTTCTTCTACATTTATTGACATTTGTTCGGCACAAGAAATGTTTCCATTTGGACTAACTGTAACCGTAAATGTTCCAGTTTGATTCACTGTAATGCTTTGTCCTTGTGAACCATTACTCCAATTAAAAGTGAAATCATTTGGATCTTGTCCATCTAAAATAGCCGTTAGCGTCCTACCACCATCACAATCTATAGTATTTTCAATATCTAAAATATTAGCTTGAGGGCTTAATTCAACATTAATTGTAGCAGTTGATGGACAAAATGATCCTTCAGTAGCAGTGACCTCATATACCCCGGCAGTAACATTTGATGAGTCCGCTGGATTTGGTGATATACTATATGTCGCATTAGCATTTAATCCTTCCAAATATCCGTACAGGTCGTATCCTGAACCGCACCCGAACACATTATCATCTGGATTAAAGCTTACTGAATCTGGTAATTGGAGATCAAAAGTAGCAACACCTAAACAACCAGTACCATCCTGATCGGTTACTTCTATACTATATGTCCCTTCGCTTAGACCATTTACTGTAAATACTGAATCAGCTGATGTTCCATTCTGCTCTACATTTCCTTCCTGATTAAGAATCTCCCATACAAAATCAGCTTTAAGCGTATCAGCATTTTGCGTAAGTGTAACCTCTATAGACTGATTATTAGGTTCACAATCTGCAGTTTGATTTACACTTACATTAAATTCAGAATTTGTTAATGCTACTGTCTCTGTTGTGCTACAGTTTGTCAAATTATCAGTAACAGTGATATTATAAGTTCCTGCAGCTAAATTACTTCCAATAGTTTCGCCATCTGGAACTGTTGTTGGCCCAGACCATGAAATATTTAGATCATTAGAACCACCATTAACACTTATCTCTATTTCTCCATCGCTACTTCCACAAGTTGGGCTAGTAGTATTATCAATAATAATAACTGGGTTTTCATTAACAACTACCTCTATTTCATCCTCGGCAAAACAATCAGGATCGAGCGGGTCAGGAATTTCTACCCTTACCATAAAAGTACCTGGAATACTTGTATCCACATTGAAATTCTGTCCACTAGCAGATTGCTCAACGTCATCCACAAACCAACGATAATTATTTGCATTGCCTCCAGCACTTAACCTAAGATTTTCATCTTGACATAAAGTTCTATCTCCACCTAAATCAACATCATATGGACGAACCTGCAAAAATTTCCGCAGTTGAAATACAGCCATTTTCACTTGTAATTGTAACAGTATAATTTCCAGTTTCGGTTACATCAATAGTTTGAGTTGTATCTCCCGTACTCCATAAATATGAATGACCTGGTTCATCTACAATATCTTCTCCCAAAGTCAAAGTACTTCCACAGAAAGTTCTTGGAGTAACAACATTGCTTACATCTGGACTAGGAAATAATTCAAAATTCTCAACCAAAAGCTCATCATAACCACACTCATTAGTTATTCTTAAAGAAGCTTCATAAACACCAGGATCTAACTCAATATCTAAAGTATCATTTTGATTATTGGATGTATAGGCACTGCTACTACTTCCTTCCGGTGTTATAGTCCAGCTAAATTGATCGAAGTTAGTTTTCCCTACCCCTTGTAAAATAATAGGATCGGATGTACAACCTGCAATAACATTAATAGAAGGCTCCTGATTAGGAGTAGATAAATTTTGCACAAAATTAGGAAGGCCTAATCTACTTGTTCTGCCTGCTAAGTTAAAGGGTTGTAATGTTGCCGCTAAATTTTCGCCATTTTCAGGTGAAAACCTTTGATCCGGAGAACCAATGGTATAAACTTCAGGACTATTATTAGCGGCAATATAAATTTGCCCATTTGGCCCTGTTTGTAAAGCTCCAGCTTCAAAATTCAGCTCTGCTACAGTAACACTATCTGGATTTTCAATCTCCTCAATAGTATAATCATCATCAACTGGAATTTGAAGTAGAAGTGAGTTTAATCCATCATTGATGGTTGCATAAAGTAAATTACTGCTAGGAGAAAATTCTATTCCGTATACTGTTCCACCAAAATTGACATCCAAAAGTGCTTCTTCCCAATTTTCAACACTATCTCTTCTTAGAAAATCTATAAAGGCACCTCCAGAATTATATGCTTGAGCCACTTTGTCTCCACCCGCAGCATATTTCAAATAACCATTAGAAGACGAATTAGAGAAATAATCGCTTCCCTGTGATATGTATTCTGCTGCATTTATACCTTGATCATTTACAGGATATAATCTGTAACTGTTGCTACCTAATTCATGAGTTAGCACATTGGTATTTTCAACACCTTGAGCAGCCACTTTCTCAGTACTTCTACTATAAATTTTACGATCTTTCAAAACAACATCTCCTAAGCCATTATTTAATTTCATATCCACCAAAGCATAGGAAAATACATTATCACCAGAACTTACATCATCATTAAGAAAAAGATAATAAAGTGAAGGATCAGAACCGTGAGCCACCGCTATAACTCCTTGGGATGAAGCTGGATCACCTCCTAATTCAGTACCATTTCCCATAACATTATGCTCTGAATCCCAGATCACATCACCATTGGTATAAAATAATAAATCACCATTATCATCTGAAACTGTGGTACACCCTTCCTCTGCTTCAATATTTCCATCTGTGACGGCTACAGGTCATGCATCTCCATTAAAATCTATTCCAGCCCCATCTCCAAAATACCAAAAGTTGGATAGCTGTTTTTGCTCCTCAAATAAAGTTAGCTCAAAACTTGCTGTTACTGTACAATTCCCTACTGTTACCGCAGCTGTATAAACACCAGATTGTTGGAAGGTAGCGGTCCCATCACCATTATCAGTGAATTTTTCAGGGTCAGGATTTATCCAAACTACCTCATCAGGATCAGACCCGTCAGAAAGTGTAGGCCCATAATTCTCTAAGGGTAATTCACAAACGGTAGTATCTTGTAGCTGAACTTCTGAATCAAATTGGTTCACGGTTACGGCTGCAGTGTCAATTATTAAATTTCCGCCTGCATTTATGGTTAAAACAACATTGTATTGCCCTGCCTCTTCATATATAACATTAGGACTGATTGCGTCTGAAGTCTGACCATCTCCAAAATCCCAAGAAAGAGAAGTTATATCGTCCAAATCGCTATAATCAGCAAAAAATGAAACGGGATTATTCTGGCAAATTGACGCATTGAGTGCTGAGGTATACCAATCAAACCGAACATTACCATCAATTAAAGCTGGTGGTGCCACATTAGGAAAATTTCTAGCTTGTCCGAAAGAGTTGTTGTTAAATAAGTCCCATTCAACTGTTAAGGAATCAGGAACTGAATCTGCTTCCAATACTCTACTTAAAAATTCATCGGCCCCATTATTATATAGAAAATATAAATTACCATCAGGGCCATTTTTAAGGGCATCTACATTGGAGACCGTTCTGTTTAAAACATTTTCAGAAGTTGCACTATCTAGATTTAACTGAATGAGTCGACCTTCTCCGGTATTAGTATTATTTCGGCTGTAGTATAAATTTCTTCCGCCAACTGACCATTCTAAATCAGTTATAACCTGATTTATAGCGCCTGTATTCGGAAGAATTTCTTCATTTTGGAAAACAGGATTTGAAATATCTGACAAATCCAATTCCAATAAAATAAGATTTTTAGGATTTCCATTTACATTAGCTGAAGACAATGCTAATTGAATGGTATCGCTTTCGGGTGACCTGAAAGAAACATTAGTCAAACTAAAATCAATTGAAAAATTATGATCCGCTACACTTAAAAGGCTCCCATCATTCTGAATTTGAGCCATTTCCAACCTATTTTCTGATTGAAAAAGCAAGAAGTATTCATCTCCAATTTTGTAAGAATTAACAAACTCACTTAGATTAGAAAAACCTGTACCTTGAGCAGAAGCAGTCACTTCCCCAAAATCTCCTAAAGACATATCTACGCTTAATTGCTGTAAGTCACCGGAGGCATTGATTATGTAGACATAAAAAATATCATCATTCGGGTTATTAGAGGGTGCTATGGCAACTGGATGTCTTAAAGTAATATCTCCTCCTAATGAATTTCCACCAGGCAATACATCATGATTTTTGCCATAAACTACATTTCCATCAGTATAAAAAAGTAATTGACCATCGACAGCATTTGCAGCAACAGCTGAACCTTGGTTCCCGAAAGGGGTAGCTTGAGATTCAATAAATAAGGATTGTCTATCATCATTTCTATCAAATTGGATAGCATCATTGTTATTTCCGAAAAACCAAAATGATTCAGAAAAATCCTGTGCATCTGCTATTTGAGCTGAAAACAACAGGGAAACAAACAAAAACTTCAATATTTTATTATTCATACTATCGAGAGTTGGCAACTATAAACTGTTTAACGTAAAATGATCAAGATAAATTTTCTTTTTTAAGAAATATATGATTTATCATAAATGAACGTTTGTGATATTAAATCGAAATTTAAAAATAAATAGATAAACGCGAGAACAATTTACTGTTTTTCAATTTTTTAACAGAATTTTATAAAATTTTTATTTTGATTATCTCACTTTATTAGTTATTTCCTATCTTTCGATAAATTTTGAAATTAAATTTGTGTTGTGCCGTATAATTTAAAGAGAAAGAATTTATTCATATTAATGCTTTTTGGAGCATTATTCATAAACTCAATAGAAGTTAAGGCTCAGGATCCGCAATTCTCTCAGTTTTATGCGGCTCCTCTGTATTTGAATCCAGCTTTTGCTGGAAATACTCAAATGAGCCGTGCTGGGATTAACTACAGAAACCAATGGCCTAGCATAAACGCTAATTTTGTAACCTACTCTGCTTATTTCGATCATTATTTTGACAGACTAAGAAGTGGAGTTGGTCTTATCATCTCAAGAGATGAAGAAGGCATTGCAGGTTTAAGATCAACTTCAGTAGGCGCACAATATGCTTATCAATTAAGGTTAACCGATCAACTTACATTCAGACCTGGAGTGCAAGTAGGGGTTTACAACCGAAATTTGAATTTTGACCGATTGACTTTTGGGGATCAATGGGATCCTGAAACACAGACTTTTATAAACCCTACTGGAGAAACAGCAGCAGGGCCAAGTAAAACATTTTTAGATCTTTCTTTTGGAGGTGTACTTTATTCTGAAAATTTCTGGTTTGGATATTCTGTTTTTCATCTAAACGAACCCAATCAATCTATTTTAGGAGAAGAAAGTAGGCTACCTATGAAGCATTCCTTTCATGCAGGTTATAAAATTCCTTTAAAAACTGGATACAGAAAAGGATTTACAAGAAGCGGAGACGAAAGAAGTCTTACCCCAACAGCACAATATAAAATGCAAGGTGGATTTCAGCAATTAGACTTAGGTCTTTACAGTACTTTAGAACCTATGGTGGTTGGTCTTTGGTACAGAGGAATTCCTTTTGATACGCCAAATGGATTCTCAGCCTCCGAATCATTAGTTTTTTTAGTAGGGTATAATTATGAGAAATTAGCGATAGGTTACAGTTTTGATTATACCTTATCCGATTTAGGAATTAGAAGTGGTGGTGCTCATGAGATTTCTATCACCTATGTACTCTCACTTACAGATCCTCGCAGACCTCCTGCTGATAAATTAGTAATGCCTTGTCCTAAATTTTAAATTAGTTTATGATTTTTAATTCCGATCAATTTTTTACGATCATCATTTGGGTCGTAGTTTTAGACTATGCCTTAAATACAGTAATTGATTTATTAAATTACAAAAAAGCCAACTCCAAACTACCTACTGATTTAAAGGATATTTTTGACGAAGAAAAATATGATAAAGCAGTACAGTATCAGCGCGTAAACACAAAGTTCGGACTATGGAGCGGTTTATCAAGTTTGATAATTATGCTGCTGGTACTAATTTTTGGCATTTTTGGAGATTTGGATTCTTATGTAAGACTTCATTTTGAATCCGTCATCACTCAAACCTTAGCTTTCTTCGGGATAATTTACATAATAAATGATATTTGGAATATCCCCTGGCAGTGGTATTCTACCTTTAAAATCGAAGAAAAATTCGGATTTAATAAAATGACCCCATCCCTATTCTGGAAAGATAAGTTGAAAAATTATTTATTGACCATTATAGTAGGCGGGATTTTGCTTAGCGTGCTTGTATTCTTAATTACATGGATTGGCCAATCCTTTTGGTGGATATTTTGGCTAGTCATTACAGTTTTTATGATAGGAGCTAATTTTTTCTATACCAGCTGGATTTTACCATTGTTCAATAAACTAGTCCCGCTTGAGCAAGGCTCACTAAGAGAAAAAATACTGGCATATGGGAAATCTGTAAACTTTCCTATTGAGAACATCTACATAATGGATGGCTCCAAGAGATCCTCAAAGGCAAATGCATTCTTTTCAGGTTTCGGAAAAAGAAAAAAAATAGTGCTTTTCGATACACTTATGGAAAAGCATACCGAAGAGGAATTGGTAGCTATATTAGCACATGAGGTAGGACATAATAAAAAGAAACATACAATTTCAGGGATGATTAGTGGAGTATTGCAATCGGGTGCTATGCTTTTCATTATGTCATTTATGGTTTTTAATCCTGCATTAAGCCAAGCTTTAGGAGCCGAACATCTAAGTTTTCCTGTAAATTTTATTGCTTTTGGAATTATTTATACACCCATCAGCCTAATTTTATCCTTATTTTCAAATTTTATTAGTCGAAAACATGAATTTCAGGCAGATGAATTTGCCACAATTACTTACAATGGAGAAGCATTGCAAAATGCTCTTAAAAAGCTATCAGTGGATAGTTTGAGCAATTTAAAACCTCATAAATGGTATGTATTCTTCCATTACTCACATCCTCCTTTGTTACAAAGACTAAAAGCTATCGATAAGCACAAATAATGATAGTATTATTTTTAAAGAAAAAATTTATCTTTATGGCACAATAGTACTAAAACCACTATAAATGATTATATTTCTTATCATAAACAAGTGAAATATTAATCCGTTGGAAAAAGTATTATTTAAGCTATAAACAAGCTGAAAATAATTTTAAAGTATATTATTATGAAAAAATCACTTATACTATTATTCTGCCTAAGCATCTCAACTATGGTTTTTAGTCAACAGAATAAAATAGATGACTTGATCTATAGAGGTGAAAATCTTTTTAAAATTCAAAATTATGAAGGCGCAGCAAAATCCTTGTCTGAAGCGGTGGAGTTAGGTGCTAATGAGCCCTATGTCAATTATATGCTAGGGGTATCCTACTTAAAGATGTCAAATGCTACTGATCAATTAAAGGCATCTGGTATTTTTGAAAATCTAGAAAAGCAAGGAGGTTTGTCTGAATTGCCAGATGATGTCTATTTCTATATGGCTGAAGCATTTCACAAAAACTTAAGTGTGGAAAAAGCCTCGAAATATTATAATCAATATTTAAATTCCTTAAGCGAAAGTGATAAAAAAACCAGAGCAGAAGTTGAGTTAGAATTGACAAAAGTTGAAAATGCTAAAAGATTATTGGGGCAGAAAAAGGATATAAATATTCAAAGAATGGCTCCTCCAATCAACTCGGAATTCACAGAATATAACCCAGTGGTTTCTGCAGATCAATCCGTAATGGCTTTTACTTCATTAAGACCAAATTCAAGAACTGGAAGAGCTGCTGAAGAAGTCTATATCACTTATAAAGGATCAGGTGATTGGGGCGAGCCAAATAAAATCGAAATTAGAACGGACGAAAATGTTGGAACCGCAGGTATTTCAGCTGATGGTCAGCAAATGTTGGTATTCATAGGTTCTGGAAATAAAGGAAACCTATATATCATGAGAAAAGAAGGAGATGGATGGAGTCAACCTTCAGCTATTGAAGGCTTAAATTCCCGCGATTTAGAAAGTACTGGATCCATCACACCTGACGGAAAGAAAATTTATTTTGCCAGCAACCGCCCAGGTGGCTACGGTGGAATGGATATATGGGTAGCCGAAAATATGGGTAATGACAAATGGGGTAATATTAAAAACCTCGGACCTGAAGTAAACACCAAGTATGATGAAGATGCTCCATTTATTCATCCGGATATGAAAACTTTATATTTTACTTCAAATGGAGAAAATTCCATGGGGGGTAGAGATATTTTTAAAACAAATGTATTAGGAGGAAAATGGACAACACCTGAGAATATGGGTTACCCTATCAACACACCTTTAAACGATAACTATTTTACCTTATCCGCTGATGGTAGTAAAGGTTATTTTTCCTCTGACAGACAAGGAGGATACGGTGGGCAAGATATTTACATATTTGATATGCCTGAGAAATATGCCAATATCCCACTAACCATGTTAAAAGGTAAAATAACAGCAGGAGAAGAAAGGCAGCCTGTTCCTACTAAAATTAAATTAGTAGATAATGAAAATAACACTAAGGTGGACTATGTATATGATCCTGACCCGGAAACTGGAAACTATTTAATCATTTTACCCCCAGGTAAAAATTATGATTTAATTATAGAATCGGATGGATACTTACCTTATACTTTAAATATTAACGTGCCTAATCAGACATATTTCTATGAATTATATCAAAGAATTAATTTAAATCTGATTAAGCAATTTGATGTGGTAGTAGGTCAAGAAGTTTCAGTTAATAATGCATTTTATGATACTAAACAAGAAGGTACTTACACACCAAGACAAGCCAATGAGGCAATGCTCGTGCAAAGCGATAGTCTGGATGTTTATGATATGATGGATGCCATCATTGCTGCAGAAGATACTGCTGCCTTTAATTATATGATGGATCTGATGTATTCTGTTAATCCAATTGAGGATGTGGATTTTTCAGAAAATAAAGATGAAATGGAAATTGCCAGCAGAACTTATTACTACGATGAAAGTGATACAACTACTCTGAAGAGCAGGGTTGTAGAGGGTGAAACGATTTATTCTTTACCTACCATGTATGTAACAGAAGAAGCTGCAAAACAGAAGAAAGAAAAAGCTCAAAAACCAGAAGCAACATATGACAAATCACTTTTAGAGCCTGTTTATAAAATCTATTTCGATGTAGGAGCTGCAAATTTCGATGATAAATATAAAGATCAACTACAAGAAATATATGAGCATCTCAAAGAAAATGATGCGTTAGGGATTCAAATTTCAGGTTACGCTTCAGCAGAGGGTGATCCTGAGTTTAACCGAAAACTATCTAATAAAAGAGCTATTGAAGTGGTGAATTTCTTTAACTATAAAGGTGTAGTAAGAAGAAGAATTATAGCCAAAGGATATGGTTCTACAAAAGCAGATACCAAAAATGCTGCAGAAAACAGAAGAGTTGAAGTTCAAATTGTTGACCTTAATAAGGTAGATCGATAGAACTTAATAAGTATAAAAATATTCAAGGCTATCCTTTTAAGGATGGCCTTTTTTATGCCCAAAAATTATAGTTTGCCCTCAAAAAATTCGTTTTTCATCTTACCTATCCTATCTTTGAAAGATTATAATTTGATGATACTATGGGAAATAACAATATGGAAAAACCTGTTTATACTAAACCGACCAATAAAGGAAAAAACGAATTATTAGCTCAGAAAAATGAAGACGCCTTAAAAGGTGGAGGTGAAGACAGAATAGAAGCTCAGCATAAAAAAGGAAAATTAACGGCTAGGGAAAGAATTGAGCTTTTGATGGACGAAGGTTCATTTGAAGAGATTGGAAAGTTTGTAATGCACCGTTGCAAGGATTTCGGACTTGAAAATCAACATTATCCAGGAGATGGTGTAGTAACTGGTTATGGAACCATCTCAGGAAGGCTTACTTATGTTTTTAGTCAAGATTTCACAGTTTTTGGAGGTTCCCTCTCTGAAACCCACGCAGAAAAAATTGTTAAAATTATGGAGATGGCCATGAAAAACGGAGCTCCTGTAATAGGTTTGAATGATTCGGGTGGAGCCAGAATTCAGGAAGGCGTAGTTTCTTTAGGTGGATATGCAGATATTTTTTACAGAAATGTAAGAGCCTCAGGCGTTGTACCTCAAATATCTGCTATTATGGGTCCATGTGCTGGGGGAGCTGTTTATTCTCCAGCAATGACTGATTTTATCATGATGGTGGAAAACACAAGTTATATGTTTGTGACCGGCCCTAATGTGGTAAAAACAGTTACCCAAGAAAATGTTACTTCAGAAGAATTAGGAGGTGCTAGCACGCATAGCACTAAAAGTGGCGTAACGCATTTCTCATGTGCCAATGAACTGGAATGTATTAATAACATCAAAAGGTTATTGAGCTATGTTCCTCAAAATTGTGAGGACCCTGCCCCTACCGTTCCTTATGAACTAAAGGAGGATGAAAGTAGAAAAGGCTTAAACGATATCATTCCTGATAATCCGAATCAGCCTTATGATATGCGAGAGGTTATAGAGGGCACTGTTGATGACAACAGCTTCTTTGAAGTACATAAAAACTATGCAGAAAACATAGTGGTAGGATTTGCCCATTTAGCTGGTAGAAGTATAGGTATAGTAGGAAACCAACCTGCTTCTTTAGCTGGAGTGTTAGATAATGATGCCAGTAAAAAAGCTGCTCGTTTTGTACGTTTCTGTGATAGTTTCAATATTCCTTTATTGGTATTTGAAGATGTTCCTGGCTTCCTTCCTGGTACTGATCAAGAATGGAATGGAATTATTTCTAATGGAGCTAAGTTACTTTATGCATTTAGTGAGGCTACAGTTCCAAGAGTAACGGTAATTACCAGAAAAGCTTATGGTGGTGCTTATGATGTTATGAACTCAAAGCATATTGGTGCTGATATGAATTACGCATGGCCAACGGCAGAAATTGCGGTGATGGGTGCTAAAGGAGCTGCCGAAATCATTTTCCGTAAGGAAATTGCTGCTGCAGATGATAAAGAAGCCAAGCTTGCTGAAAAAGTGGAAGAATATACTGAAAAGTTTGCCAATCCATACAGAGCAGCTCATAGAGGATATATTGATGAAGTAATCCTTCCGTCTAACACCAGATCGAAATTGATTAAAGCATTTTCTATGTTAGAAAATAAGGTGGACAAATTGCCTAAGAAAAAACATGGAAATATTCCATTATAATTGAAGAGCCTCCTTTTTGGAGGCTTTTTTTATTTATCAGCTAAATTGAGTGCGCTTTGACGGTTTTTACCGTCAAAGCGCTTAATGGTAGCATACCAGAAAATCGCTTAATGGTAGCATACCAGAAAATCGCTCAGACACTATTGTTGCATTGATTAAAATAATGGTTATTCCGTTAGGAATAAATCAACTCCTCAATTTTTATAAGCGTCAGAACGAAGCAAACTTTGTAGATATTTTCTTATTAAGAATTTTTTGAATGTAACATCAGTTACAATGTTCTGAACAGCTTTAGCCCTATCTTTGTTAAAGAAGTCAAATAAGAAAAATGGAATACATCGATATTTTTATCACCTCATTTAAAGACTATGCCCGCTACGTGGGCAATGAGGTTTTAAATCCACATTGGGGTAATTATTTGTATTGGTTAATTGGGATATCTATTTTCTTTTATGCCTTGGAATTAACTATGCCTTGGAGAAAAGATCAGCCTAAGATCAGAAAAGATTTTTGGCTGGATGCTTTCTATATGTTTTTCAATTTCTTTCTTTTCTCATTGGTTGGCTATTATGCTTTTTCCAATGTATTCGTCCAGCTTTTCAACGACTTTTTAGCATTATTTGGGGTGAAAAACCTAGTCGCTATTGAAATTAATACCTGGCCAGTTTGGGCGCAGTTATTGACTTTATTCATATTAAGAGACTTCATACATTGGAATGTACATAGATTGTTACATAGAGTTCCAGCCCTTTGGGAATTCCATAAAGTACATCATTCCGTTGAGCAAATGGGCTTTGCCGCACATTTACGTTTTCATTGGATGGAAACAATCGTTTACAGAACTATTGAATATATTCCATTAGCCATGATTGGTTTCGGAATTCAAGAGTTTTTATTGGTTCATTTGTTTGCCTTGGCAATAGGTCATTTTAACCATTCAAACATCCGGGTTCCTTTAGGACCTTTGAAATATATTTTCAATAATCCACAAATGCATATTTGGCATCATGCTAAACACATTCCATCCAAAACAGGAGTCAATTTTGGGATTTCATTAAGTATATGGGATTATATATTCCAAACACATTATATTCCTAAAGATGGAAGAGACGAGCCTTTGGGTTTTGACGATATGGATAAGTTTCCTTCTGAATTGAAAGACCAATTAGTTTATGGTTTTAAGCGGAAAAAGAAAAAAATTGAGGAATAATTCTGTCATTCCTTAAATTGAGAATGTGAAAGAAAAAATATTTTATTAATTCATTCAAATTATATTGCGCAATTACGTGCAATTCCGTAACATTGCAATCCGAAAAACAGACAGCCAGTCGGTTGTATATTTTCAGGGCCTATAGCTCAGCTGGTTAGAGCACTTGACTCATAATCAAGTGGTCCCTGGTTCGAGTCCAGGTGCGCACATATAAATGCCTCAGAAGTCATTCTGGGGCTTTTTTGGTTATAGAAGTATTGTTTACAAAATCAAAATGTAAGTTTTAAAGGATCAATCCGAAATAAATTAGTCATTTTATACATAAAATATCACTTTTCACTATATCCCACATACAACTATTGTAATAAAAAGTATCATCTATATCCAGCACATCCTCCGGAAAATATCATCCTACTTTGACTTATTAAGCAAATTCTTACTAATATCAAGCTCTGGAAACACGATCCTAGGCTATAAAGTGTCCTGCTTATTGCTTTTTATCTTTAATTAGAGCTACACGATAAATACAAAAAAGACCGATATAGATAAAAAAAACAAATATCACTGAATATTGTGATAGCTTTTAAATGAATAAAGCTTTCTTTTGTAAAAGAATTATAGATTTATACAGAACTATTGCCAGTACCATGCCTGTTTTACTTAAATATTTCTTCCTGCTTCTGCTATTTTTACTAACATCTAGCATAAAAGCACAAGAATCAAAAGAAAAAGAATTAAATGATTTGCTAAGGCTTTTTGCTGCCAATTCTACAAAATCACCTCAGAAGGCAGCGGAATATGCCAATCAAATGTTAGCGCTTAGCATAGAATATCAGTTGCCTCTTCACACGGCCAAAGCACATTATGCACTAGGAAATTTAGCCTTTAAACAGGGGGATTTCGACTCCACAATTTTTCAGATTAGAAAAGCTATAAACTATTTAGAAGAACTAGAGATTGAAAAAGGACGTTCGGCTTGCTACAATTTACTGGCGGTATCCTACAAAAATCAGGGTAAACTAGCAGAGGCTATGCAGAATTTCGAAATTTGTCTGCAGTATGCCAATAAAACAGGAAATCAAAAAAGTGTGGCCAATGCTTACCAAAACATCAGCCTAGTTTATTTTCAGCAACAAAAATATGTAGATGCCGCTAAAAATCTCGACAGGGCACTAGCCGAATACACATCAATAGATGATTATGCAGGCATCATCTCTACCAAATTCAACTTCGCCAATATTATGAAAGAGCAGGGTAAATACGAGAAGGCAAGGCAATTTTATAAAGAAGTGTTGGAATTCCATCAAAAGGAAGGTAATGAAATAAAGGAGGCTCATGTAGGAATTAATATGGCGCAAATTTTATTGGAAGAAGAAAAATATGAAGAGGCTTTACCACAGCTCTTGGCCACAAAACAGAAGCTGGAAACACTCAATCTCGAAGCTGATTTGGGCTTGGTCTTAAATGACCTGGGCATTTGCATGCAAAAGTTGGCAAGAAATGATGAAGCTATTCAATATTTTCAGGAGGCATTATTGTATATTGAAGAAAACCCTGATGTTTACTACAATACCGAACTTTATCAAAATCTCTACAGCTTGTATGCAGAAAAGGGACAATACAAAATTGCACTACAGTTCCTAGAGAAAAAAGTAAGCCAAAATGAAAAGCAAAATTCCCTCGAAATAGAAAAGCATGTAGCATCACTCCAAGAACAATACGAAACCAGACTAAAAGAGGCTCAAATTACCCTACTTGAAAAGGAGAAATCCTTAAAGGAAGTGGAATTGGAAAATGCAGCTATCAGCCTGAAAAAACAACAAATGACAAGAAATATATTGTTCATAGGCTTCCTGATTGTACTCACTGCCTTAATTATTATTAGATATTTCTATAAGGAAAAGATAAGGTATCAGCAGAAATTGGCAAGAAAGCAAGAGGAAATAAATCTTCAAAAAACCATTGAACTAAAAAAAGATTTTCGATTAAGAACAATTGAACAATATCAAGAAGGGCAACAACAGGAAAGGTCAAGAATTGCACGTGAAATACACGATGGAATTGGAAGTGAATTAGCTGGACTGAAATTAGCTTTTGAGCAATATTTGGGAAGAGAATCTGAAAATAAAGAGTCCCAAAGAATACTGACTGGCATACGCAATGCATGCCATGATTTACGAGCTGTATCTCATAAACTACACCCTCCTGCATTTGCTCAAACAGGCTTTTGTGATTTTCTGGAAGACTTTATCAATCAAAATTCAAAAGCATCAGGAATCGATATCCAAGCTATTTTCTTTCCTCGTGAGGCAATTGATGCTTTGCAAGAAGATTTATTGGCAGATGTCTATAGAATACTGCAGGAACTGATCAATAACATAATAAAACACTCAAAAGCAACAAGTTCCGAATTACAGCTTACCCTTCATGACAGTTATCTTAATATTGTTGTTACAGATGACGGAATAGGTATTCAAAAGGACGCTTCCATTAAGGGAATTGGGCTGCGGAACATCAAGGAAAGGTTGCTTAGCAGAAACGGAAGCCTGGAGATTGATTCTTCAGAGCAGGGAACCATAACCAATATTGATATAGATATCGTAAAATCCACAGAAAAAAATGAAACTAAAGTATAACTTAATTATAGCTGATGACCATGTGATGTTCCTTGATGGACTTCACAGTATACTTTCGGAAATGGAAGAAGTAGGGCAAATTCATCTGGCTACGGAAGGCACCCAGGTTCTCAGGCTTTTAAATCAGTTTGATGACATTGACATGGTAATCAGCGACATCAATATGCCTAAAATGGATGGGATCCAATTGCTTTCAGAAGTAAAAAAAAACAGCCCTCATATAAAATATTTTATATTAAGCATGTTGGACGATGTGCGTACTATCAATAAAGTAGTACAAAAAGAAGCCGATGGTTACATACTAAAATTTGCTGATAAGGAAGAACTAAAAGATGCTGTAAAAGATGTATTGAAGGGGAATCGCCACTATTCCAACAAGGTGAAAGAAAAGTATATGGAAAGTAAGTTTGAAAGAAAGCAAAACAGTCATATTGAGCTATCAAAGCGAGAAAAAGAAATATTAAAGCTATTGATGGAGGAGTTTACATCCAAAGAGATATCCGATAAACTTTTTATTTCTATAAACACAGTAGAAACACACAGAAAAAACATTCTACTAAAAACTGGCTGTAAAACTACAGTAGGAGCTGTTAAATTCGCTATCGACAATGGATATTATGATGAGTAAGCTCAAATTATTTCATTGTTATTCTAAATATCAAACCTTAACCCGCATTATTCATGAAATGGGCATGACAAATAAGTTAATAAATTTAAAACCATTGATTATCAGTATATTACAACAGGGTTAACCCCGATAATTTATAAAAGCCTAATAGTCCAAATTTGGGTGTTTTAAAATTCATGTTTTTATATGGAGATTTTAATGTAACTACCTAATAATCGGGTTTTTATAAATCGCCTATCTTTCGGACAAAAAATTCATTTGAATTTTTCGGGTTAACAAAAATGTATGTTTTTAATCGTAAAACCCACTACTCGAAAGACTCACTGAAAACCATGACTTTTTCATTTCACGGCTACTGGGTAAAAGCAGCAGTGGGCTAAACTGTACTTTTACATTAGTTAAAAACATAAAATCATAAGCAATGGGATTACAAGAAAAAAAAGCTGCCAAAGTCATAAAAGAACAATATTTTAATGACTATCAAAAAGAATTAAACCAAATAGCAGGGAAAGAATTACCTATAGAAATCAATTGGGATTCATTCGATCTTAATTCAATAAAATTTATACCAAGCGTATGTTTACAGCGTACAGTAGATGCTTTTAAAGACGTCTGTGCTGACGATTTTGGAAAAGAAGCTATTCAGGAAAATGTAAATAAAATTGTAGTTAACAATATCGATCCCAATACCGCTGCAGAGAATAAAAGTATTGGTTTAGATAGTGGTGTATTAATCATAAACGCCAGCTATGGCGGACATCATACAGGCTTTTTTACTGACCTAGACATTAAAAACTACTTAGAGAGTAATTTATAAGCATTTAGTCAATTTAGTTTAGGTAAGTAGTGATGAAGAAGTGCTGTCCGCTGGGGCAGTGCTTTTTTTATGCTGTTCTAAAAAACACCTTAATAAAACGTTATGCTCAAACTTTTTGGAATTAACTATAATATCAGCAGCATAACTCTAGCCTATTAGCCTTTCGTTAAAGATTTTACAGATCAAAAGCTAAGCATTTTGCTATTGAAATGTTGAAGAAGGAACACCCTTTAGCATCACTGTTTTTAATTCGTAATAAAAATTGCTGTAGAGAAAAGTTGAATAGACCAGACTTTCCCATTCTAAACTCAATCCTTAAAGGAACTGATAAGCAGCAAATGTGTAACGGACTCGATAACAACTAGCATAAATCAAGCCTTGCAAGGGGTGATGTCAGTTAAAAGTAAGGATGCTATCGCAAAGAGAATTTCCAAACTTGATTTTTTAGTAAAAGTCATTCGCATAAAAAACGAAAATAGACCAATGCAAAACCCAAATAGCATAAAACAAAAAGGGTTGTACTTTATCTAGCGCAACCCTTTTATAATCTCTCTTTCAATAGAAATCATTTATCATCTATAATATTGACCCCATCAATAGTCAAAACCTTTACCAATAAGGCGAAATCTGAGCCATAGCTATAACCTGATCCCTTACTATATGTCCCACTTTGACTACCTACCCTTGCTTGTTCAAAATTAATTTTTCTCACTACCTCATTAGTAAATATATCAATAATGGATATTTCCCCGCTCAAATATTTTGGCGACCGTGCCATCCATTGCAGTAAAAACTTATCCACTTTCCCAGATATAACACAATTCAACCCCACAGAAGCATCCATTTTTTGATCTGCTATGGAATCAGTATGATAATCAGTACTAAAATAATAAGAGATATTCTCAAGTTGATAGGAACGTTTTTCACTATTAGGCCCTTCATACAAATCCATTGATATCTTGTAATTCGTCTGATTGCTTTGTGCAATAGCCTGAGAAAAAAACAGGATGGATAATACGGTAATTATTAAAATTTGCTTCTTCATTTTCATTATGTTTTATAGTTTTTCTTCAATTGCTTCCTGTAAAGCTCTAGCTTTCCAAGCCATCTGTGGGGCTTTATCTATTTTAAATTCTACCGACAAAAGATTTTCTTCCAAGGAAAGTTTATTTTCCTTTCCTAGACTGAGTTTTAGCAGACTTATGCTCTTCTCTAAAGCTTGTTTTCCCAAATCTGTGGATGAAATCTCCTTAATCACCTCCACCACCATCTTCATAAAAATTTTAGCATAAAACTGTTCTAAGTCAGTATTCAATGCTGATAAATCAAATTCCAAGTTGATTTTTCTTTGTGAAAGGACAGCCTGGGCATCATTTAATTTCCTTTTTAACTCTAAAGAGGAAGGTACATCATCTGCTCTTGGAATAAATTCCAGCTGACCATCAGAAAGAGCATGAAGCCAATTATTTGCTTTATGTACTTCAATGCTTTGCACACTTAAGCTACTGCAGTATTTTAGTTCAGACTTGCCCTCAATGAAGCTGCCCAAAAGCACTTCTTCATTTTCGAAATTATAGTTCAACAAATAACCGCTCAATATATTCCCACCACTAAGTCCAATGCTTAAGTAGGGTAAATCTGGCTTTTCCTTGTGCGCCTCCATTTTAACCAATTCATATAATTCTTTTATTATTTGTTCAGGACGATGCGCCTTTAGCTTTAATAGAGTTCCTAAATTCATGGCTGCATTTTTTAAAGTTAATGTCACAAAGATGAGAGCCTTCCTTTTTATTTTACTCACTGTTTCCAGTGATATTGGATATTCACTTTGAATAGGTATTAGCCTCTGAGTGAGAGAAAATACCTTTGCTTTATCATCAATTAAAATCAGAAAGCATGGGTATTTCGAAATTACTATCAAACATTTTAAGAGCTAAAGGACTTGAAGATCACCATATAGAAGCATTGGAAGAATCTGGCATTAACACTAAGGAGGATTTTGCACTAGTTGGGGATCATCAGACCTTAACAGATATTACAGGGTTAGAAGAAAAAGTAAGCAAAAAAGTGATGGTATGGGCAGTGGGCTTGGCTCCTGCTACAAAACCCGAAGAAGTTGAACAGGTATCTTCCTCTCCAATCGTAGTGGAAAGTTCTGATATTGTAAAATGCGTTCACTGCAATGCCAAACAACCGAATGACTATAAAACTGGAGATTTATGCCTTTCCTGTGGCAACCAAGCGGAGCCTGTTCAAAATTGTCATTGGTGCTTAAGCTCTGGTCCTGGAAAATACTGTAGAAGCTGTGGGTCTGAATTTGTAGGCTCTTCCGATTTTGAAATTGCACTTTATCTAAAACGTGAAGGAGAATCGAAGAGAGCAATAGTTGCTAAAGTAAAAGACATGGACTCGCAAGAAAAAGAAAATATGTGGGCAAAAATCAGAAGAGCAAGATAATATGAGCTTAGTAATTTACTGCGAAAAATGTGATACCAAACAACCTAAGGACTGGAAACCTGGTGACTTATGTACGGAATGTGGTTCCGCAGTGCGTGAGGAGCAACGCTGCTCGTGGTGTGTAAAGCTTACCCCAAAAGGTAAATTCTGTAAACACTGTGGTAATGAGGTTCAACCTGATCAGTATTTTGGGGCTGCCCGAATCCTGAAAAACCTGGGGATTAACCAGCTTGAATTGACCGCAAAACTGCAGGAACTGCCAGCCGCCAAACTTGAGCAATATCAAAGGCAATACAATAGGCATTATGCCATTGTAGAGCGTTCACTCCAGGACATCAGGCGACTGGAGCAGGTGCTCATCGTAAAAGGACAGGAAAAATTCTCCCTTGCAGAAGAAGCTCTTTTGCAGAGAATTCCTTTTGATGACAATTACCTTCAAAAAGCTGAAGATTATTGTACGACTACCATTAAGGATGATGAGTCTTTTCTAGAGAACCGGGAAAAGCTCCTCTCCCCTATTGGTAAACAATTAGCTGAAATAGCCTGCCTAAGATGGCTGCCTAAAAGGAATTGGACAGGCTTGCATAGCACTTCCCAACTCATAATGGACAATATATCTTCAAAATATTGTTCAAACAAGGTAGAGTTTGCTTTATTCCTTGGTCACCTTAACACATTTGACCCACAATTTGATTGGAGTCCTTTTCAGAACAATCAGCAGTTTTTAGATATTTTACTGCAGGTTTTAATCCCAATTTTAGATATCCCCTACTTAAAACCATATGCTGCAGTAGCCTTGATGCACAGCATGCAGCAGTTAGAGGAGACTTCCTATCAGCAATACAATCAATTAGAACATCTTGCTAATGAAGCTCTTGATCATGCTGATCAAGCCCTACAATTAGCGGCAGCCCTACTATTTCAGAAAGAAGAGGTTATAGCGGTGATAGCCCGCAAAGAATCTGCTGTTGGTGGCTTGGCAGTACGCTGGCTGCTGGATCACAACTCCGCTCATTTATTGGAAATGGTGCAGGGCAATACCCTAACTAAAACACAATTCAATGTGTTGGAATCATGTTTCAAAGAAGTAAGCAATGATTATTGGGAAGAATTGGCTTACTGGAAAGCTCAAAAAAAGCGAGTAAATGAAAGGCAAAGGGAACAAAGAGCCCAGCTGTTGCAAGAAGATCACGAACAGGAAGAGTTCACGCAATTTGAACTGAAAATAGCTCGCGAAAATGAAAAATTACAAGATGAAAAACCAAAGATACGTGCCTATCATAGCTCTTTCGCCAAACTAAGCCCATATGTACTCAACCAACTCTTGGATAAACGCAGCTTTGATGAGATTGCTTCTGCGGAGCAAGAGGAAGAGCCTTTAACCAATAGCCTACTGCGCTTTGTGGGGCATTTCGGCTCCTATTCGCAACAGGAATTGGATACACTTACTGAAAACATTCACTACTACAAACAGGAAGATAACTTAAAGCACTTATTTTCTAACTCCCCAGTCGAAGGACTGGACTATTCCCATGCCGAAAGACTATACTTTTCCAAGACAGATGCATTTAAGGATTTTAAAAAAGGGTTTGAGCAACTAGCTGCTTGGACAAGCTTAATGGATTTAGGCTATTATCCTCCCCTTCCTGCCCTGGAAAATGCCTTGTTATTTTTAAAAGTTCATCATACAACTGTTGCTTTTAAAGAGGATAAAGCAAGGGACATCATGTTAAATGCACTAGATTATTTGCTAGAAGCACCTACAGAAATTTCCTTTCATACCGCTAAGTATGTGATGACTCAAGTATTGGACATCAGCAATTTTATGCTATCGGAATGGTATGCTGATATGGCCCTGAGAAGAAATTTCTGTAATAGCGGTCATTACTTCGTTCAGGACAGCAATAAAGTATTCAAATTCCAGGCGGACGATGATTTTATCCAGCATTTTTTCGAAGGGAGTTATGAACGCTTCATGGAAACTTATAATCGTGTAATCGCTTTGAAAAGCCAGTCTACTTTTATGGAAAACTGGATTTCCCGCAAACCTGATGCACTAGCCAGCTTTCTGGAGCAAAACCCTGAAATAGCCATAGAATCCTTAAAAAACCATAAAACAGCTATCATCTATTCTCATCAGGGTATTTTAAATATTAAAAGCGAAGAGGGCCACTATCCTATGATTAAAGCCTTGGGCCTCAAAAAATGGGACATGGGCGATGTGATTTTATATTACCACAGAACAGGAGATTTATTCTACAATCAACCTGAGACCTGCTTGCAACGGCTCACTGAATGGATGACTGCTGATGGAGGCAAAAACTTCTACAGCCCGAATTTTGAGAAATATGTTCAACACTTCTTTACTTTTTCAGCAAAAACAGAACAAATGCCTTTTGGTATGCTGGAGTTATGGCTGCACGAAGCTGCAGCCTCCACTTTAAGTAGAAAGAAAAAGAAGTTTTATGATGACAGGTTTAGTTCGCTAGTACCTAATCTCTATAGCAGACCTTTGGTTACTGTGCAGCTACATGGAGAGACTTTTCCACTTAATTCTGACTATATTATAGAAAATACTTTTCAAGGCTTTGGTAATTTTCTAAATTATATAGATATCAATTTCACTTATGGTTTAACCCCACTAACCAATAGGTTTTGTTTGCATGTGCTTTTTCATGCTAAAGAAAGGCTGATTGAATATTGCCAGACCGATCAGGAGCAACTACGAACATTATTGTACGCCTTAATTGCTTTGGCAAGGCATCCTGACAATGAGAAAAACCACAAAGAAGACTGGTTAGAAGGTTTAGTTGATACTTTATTTGCTTTAGAAGCCGGCCTGGAGAATAAGGTTGAGCTGATCAATAATGTATGGTCATTGGGAGGATTGCATTTCAGCATTACTAATAAGGTTTATGGTTATGTAAAAGTAGCCATGACTAAATACATCAAGCAATCTGGAAGTGAAGGAGTAAGATTAGTGTACAATTTCTTCGAAGATTACTTTTATAGCAATGGAAGCGATGTTAGATGGGTGAAAGAAGTACTGGACAGCACAGTGAAAGAAATTGCAGCTGCCATTCAAAGCAATGAAGCCTTATGGTTTGATATTGGCAACTTAGTATTGCGGTTTTTATCAAAAGAACAATTAATTCCCACGGGGGAAAGCGAGCCCAAACGCATACTGGACAAGCTTTCTGCTCATTTCATTTCAGTATTGAGTGAAATTCCTGAAGAAGATTTTCCTCAGAAATTCATTAATACTCTTTTTGATCATCTAACATCGAAACAGATCAGCGGAGTAACTGCCATAAAATGGAAGAGCTTCCTGGAAAAGAGAGGTTTTGAGCCTGCATTGGTAAAAGTATCCGGGAATACTGAAATGGATAATACCCAAGAGGTAGAAGCAAATGAAAGTAAATTGGAAGTTCCTGATGAGATCCATTACGATCAGGAAAAAATGTACATGAACCTAAGCCAAATCAGTATGATGATGGGGAGTTTCAAAGTGGAGCAGGAACAAATGAATATTCTGATCAACCACCTGCCTTATTACAAAAAGGACAAAGCTGACAACCCTATGTTACATTCAATACTGATGATGAAACAGGCAGATATTATTGAATTTTTGAAAGATGATGCAAGCATCGCCATCCAATTATACCAAGCACTTTTTGAAATTTTAATTGATCCACTGTGTGCTCCTGATCGAACCTTTCCCATCTTATGGACAAATGAGTACTATGGTTTTACCAACTCTTTTGGAAGGCTCCATCTTTGCACAGCAATATATCAGTTCAATTGAAGCTATGCTAAATGCAGGCGCATATAGTAAAGCACATACGGAAATGCTGAATAATTTATTAGATCAAATGAAAACCCAACAAGAAAGTTAAAATGAAAAACCCTCATATATCAGAAGACTTATATTTCGGGCTGGAGCTATCCACACTTGCCATGAGCCAGTTTAAGGACTATGACCCTAATACTATTTTTGGGTTTACGGAACCAGTAGAAAGTTTTATAAATTATATCAAATCCAAGCTCCGTTTACAAAAAATCACCAATTTAAAAGAAGCAAAAGACATGCTGTTCTTTTATGCTAATGACAAAATGTACAATAACTTATTCAGCAAACTAAGAGCTCAAATCAATTTAATGACGCTTTCAGAGTATCAAGAGCATTTAGAGGGTGTAGAAAACCCTATTGATTATAAGCGCTATCAATTAGTGAAAACCTACCAATTTGATTTAGGGAGGCAGGGAATTAAAGCATATGATGTAAGTGAATATGTGAAATTGACAAGGCTTTGTGGACTCTGTGGTTTACTGAGTGAAAATGAGGTAAGGAACAGAATTTGGGATATTGCCATTATAACAAAAAAGTGGTTCACATCATGGAACGATTTTCATAAAGCCGTTATGATAGGCGAGCAATTTGCAGAAGCTTATGGTCATCAGAACCATAATATACTTGCCCCTGAAGTAAGAAGCCATAACCTATGGTATAAATTGTCGAATGAGGCGAAGTTGGAGCACAGTCCCTTTTTAGGACAGCAGTTATTTTCAGATGGAATAGTTAATCACTGAACCTAAAAATAACTTAGTGACATCAGCCTGCCTATCACAATTCAGCTAACATAAAAATAATTAAATGAACACTATATTCGAACTACAGATAAAAGAAGTAAAAGAGGCTCTTCTCGAGAGGGATATAACCTCTGCTACTCTAAAGCAGGAAGAAGCCAGTGAAATTTTGGAAAGTTTTTCAACTGAAGAAGTTGATAAAAACCTTCCTTTAATAGGGTTGTTCCACCGGTTGTCCATAAGCCTTTTACAAAACCTGCACCAAAAACAGGCAGTTGGGGATTTGTATGAAAAACTTATTGTACATCTGGAAGAATTGAAAAAGCTTGATTTGGCAACTGCTGATGATTACTTAAAGATAAGTTGCCATACCGAGAAACTGGACATATCTATTTTAGAAGATATACTTTTGAAAGAGCCAGAACATGCGCAGTTGATCCGTGATTTGGGAAAGTATTATCTGCGAAAGCAAGAACATGAGAAAGCATGGATATGTTTACGAAAGGCGAAAGACCTTTGCCCAGAGGATCGCTCCACAGCCGCAAACCTCTATGAGTGCTGCCGAAAATATACGGATAATTTACTGGATGACAACACGCTTAATATTAATCAGGCAGAGAAATTGTTAAAGCTATATACAGAAATATATGATAGCAATTCTTGTCTGGAAGTATTGAATGGTCCTATTGGGAAGCAATTACCCATGGAAGTAAAAGAAAATTATCTAGCTATATCCTATTTCAGATTAGCTAAATACAGTGAAGCTTTAGCACTTTGGCGTAAGCTCCATGAAAAAGACAAGTTGAATTCAATCAGTAGAATTGCTTTTGCAGAATTTGAAGCCATGAACGGAAACATAGAAATGGTAACGGATTTATTGAACCACCAAACAGAATTCAAAAAAAGTGATTTCTCTTCAGCAACCAAAATTAATGATCTATTGGCCATTTGGAATGTCGGTAGCAGTAAAAGTGAAGCTCTGCATGCTTATGCTCTCTTAGGGCATGTAAATCTGCAACAAAACAATTCAGACAAAGCTGAAGCTATTGTTAAAGAAGGTTTAGAATTAAAGCCAGACGATGTTGCTCTTCTTTTGATCCTTGTTAAAGTTTATATTTTACAAAATAAGTCCTATCAAGCTATTATCACACTGAATTTCGCACGTAAATCAGGGCTTAGCGAGCCGAAATTTCTGCTGGAAACGGCAGCATTATATTTTCGCTGGGCGGAATGGCGAGAGGCTTTGGATTTGATCAACCAATACCACAGCATAGACCTAGGCACTCCTGATAGCAGCTATATAGGAGGAGTAGCCGCCAGGAATATTGGAGAAACGACAAATGCCTACCAACTATTGAATTTATGCATCACTGGTTTTCAGTCACATGCATTAACCATTGATGCTCTGTATCAAAGAGCTACCATGTCCCGATCCGTCTTTAGATTTGAGGAAGCCATGCAGGATGTGGAATGGGCCATACGAAATGTAAGTGAAGAGAATATTCTTCATAGGAAGTTCAAAATACTAAAAGGTGACCTGTTGTTCAACTTAGGGCAATACGAAGCATCTTATAAAAGTTTAATACAGACTCATCGGCAACAAGCTTTGGAGGATCAGCCCTTATTGTATTTGCAGATGTTGGTACATTCTGGATTTGGAAAAGAAGATGGAAGGCCAGAAAATTTACCAATTTTAAGTAATGAAAGCATAATCCAGCATCCGCAGGATGCACTTGACCATATATATAATGGTAAAGTGCAAATTATGTTAAAACAATACTTGGATGCAGCAAAATCATTTGTTAATGCTGCTGATGAAGGCTATTTACCAGAAATACACTATAAAAAAGCTTTTGACATGGCAAAGAAGGCTGAAGCCAGAGAATATTTGATTGAGCTTTATCACGTCATGGAGAAAAAATTTATATTGGACTTTAACACTACTGCCATTTACGCCTTTGCTTTATACAAAACAGAAAAATATGAGGCAACCATTTCTGCTTATGAAGCCATGGCTTACAAATATCCTGAAATGACGCAAAGCAAGGAAAGCAGGAAAATATGGAGCCATACGATTGCTCATAGTTTTCAGAAGCTGGGCCAATATAAAGAAGCCATTCAGTTTTATGGTATTTTATTGTCGCACATGGAAATTCACGACAAAGGTTTTATGAAAAGACTACAGGAAATAGCAGAGCAAAGATCAGACAGAGATGATTTTAGCCGATATAGCTTATTGCAGTATATGAAATTTGAAAATATTGCTTTAAGTGAAAAGGAACAGAAAAGTTTAGAAGCCCTTGAAATACAGATGAATGCCATACGTTTTTAACTATGGTGATTAACAGAATCTACTTGGAAAAATCAGGATTTAACAAATTTGGCTATTTTCACTTTCTGATTCATGTATTATTACAATTGAAATTAGGTTGTTAAAAATGAAAAACATTCTTCTACTGCTTTTATTAATGGCGCATACATTTTCTTCTTACAGCCAACAAGATAAAAGCTGGACGGCATTTTATGATAAAGATTCAGGGCTGATGGGTTTTAAAGATAGCTCAGGAGATGTTAAAATAAAGCCAAAATTTATGGGCTTTACTGTAGCCAAGAAATTTGATGACATTATTGCGGTAATGGAACAAAAAGAAGATGAATATGTCAGCTATCATTTAACAAAAGCAGGTAAGATAGTTGGCCGTGACAGTCTATTTATTTCTGACAATTCCGCTGATTGCGAAAACGAGGGCTTCATCCGTTTTCAGGATCATAAAACTGGAAATACAGGAATGCTAAACAGTAAAGGAGAAGTAGTTATACCTGCTGAATACAATGCACTGTCCCAGGCAAGGAACGGATACATAATTGCTTTAAAGGGAGCCAAAAAATCCTTTTGGGACAAAAAGAAGCATTCGGGCTGCAATCATTTTAGCTGGAAAGGCGGGCAAACTTTTCTTTTGGATACCGCCAATCAAATGATCATAGAAGATTTTAAGAACGAATCTGTACTCGATTTTTACTCCCTTGATATTATTGAAAAAAAAGTAGATGATCCAAACAGGGAGGTTTATAAGGCAAAAAATGACAAGTATTACTCTTTCATTGCTTTTAAAAAGACTTTTGAAAACTGGTTAGATAATGAAGTTTTAGACTCTTTATCAAGAGAGCAATTATTGGCGGCAACTTATGACAGTATATATTTCTGGATAGATAACAGTGGCTGGCTAACGCACCCTAAAGATTATTTTATAGACCAACACTATGACTTGCTTAAAAGTCGGCTTTTAGCTATTCGAAAAGAAGGTGCTGATTACTTTATTTCAGTGGACGGATTGAATCCTTATAATTTCGAAACATCGGAATTTGATCAATATTTTAACAACTGTAGTGAAGCCAAATACTGGAAGTACCCTTTGATGACCCTGGTGATTAGCCATGGCAAAGGAGAGGATTATTTTCAAGACCACATCAGTTTCCTAAAAACAGAGGAAGGATACCAACTGATACAGCTCACACTTAGAAATACAGAAGAATGATAGTGAATTGATTGGCAGCAGTGAAATTTATATGCTATCATCAACACAATCCGGACTAAAATATTGCACTTGCAAATGACTATATTGTAAATCCTAATGGACCAATTGAAAAGTAAAGCTTCAGTCCATAATAGTTGATTTATTATTTGAACTACCATACAAAGAAATCCTCAATGTAAAGCAATTTAAATGCTACTATACCAACAGATGAATTAATTTGCACCATACTGTTGAAGATTAGAATTATACTTATACCTTAAATGAATAAAATAAAAACTAAAACTGTAATTATGAAAAAAAGATTTTTAACAATCGCTTTATTAACCCTTGTAAATTTAACAGTCTTCGGACAAGTTGATACAGAATACGGTAAAACCCTTCAAAAAATGTTTGAAGTCTCAGGTACAGAACAGACTTACCAAACTGTCATTAAACAAATAATTACTATGTACAAACAACAATATCCTCTTATAGAACTAGAAATCTGGGATGATTTAGCAAAGGAATTCACTAAAACATCCCTGAATGAGTTGACTGATATGTTAGTTCCTGTTTATTCCAAATATATGACAATAGCAGACCTAGAAGAGCTAATCAAATTCTACGAAACCCCGGTAGGGAAGAAATTCGCCAAAAACACACCTTTGATAATGCAAGAATCTATGCAGGTAGGTCAACAATGGGGAATGGAAATTAGCCATGATTTTGAGAAAAAAATGGAAGAAAAGGGTTACTAAACCTGTCACATACACGAAACTATCTATTATTGTGATATGATGATTGTTAACCTGAGTTCGATTATTAATTTAGGATTCAGACCGTTTGTAAATAGTGAGTTTCAACTAAAAATTTTGAAGCAATAGCGGGCTATTGTAAGAAATTTTTAGGAAGAAAATCGCTGTTTACAAGCGGAATCAGAAAAACTTTCCCATAAAACCCAATATACAGCGTTGTCTTTCTTCGATATAGCTCGCTATATCTTCAAAAAGACGCCTTGTCTATTGAATGGATGCCAGCCATAGGCTGGTCACCCCTTGGGTGAAAAATCTGAATTTCCAAATTAATGTCGAACTCAGGTTATTAAGTATTGCATGCTTCCATAAAGCTTCGCAGCATCTTGATAATGAAGTAACTCCGAAATCCTGAAAGTTAATATTGCTAAATATTATTGACAAATGTTTAGTAAAAAGATAAAAAAGAGAACAGTTCTAAAAGCAGATAACAACAATAACTTGATTTCAGGAAGTATATCGAACCACAACAAAAAACCTCAACAAATTCAAATTAGTTGAGGTTTTTTCATTTTAATGCTACTTAATTCTTTATAATCTTAAATACACTCAATTTTCCAGTTTCAGATCTTAAATAGTAAACTCCTTCATCTAGTTCAGTTAAATCAACTTCCTGACTTTGTTCTGCATTTAAAGTGAAAATTTTAACTACAGCTCCATTAGAAGAGATGATGGATACCTCTTGCTCCCTTCCAAAATAATCATTTATAAATAAAATTCCACTAGTTGGATTTGGATATAAATTAAAATTCAAATCTGTATTCTCATTTCCTAAAACAGTACTAATATCAAAATCGACTATTCCGCTTTCATTTAAATATACCGTAACACTCAATTCAATCATTTGCTCTTCAAACGGCAATTCGAAAGTAGTAGAAGCTTGATCAAGACCTGGAATATCAATTAAAAACTCATAATTTCCTTGAGGTAATTCTTCCATTTCAAAAGCACCTGAATCATCAGTAACCGCTACGCTTACTATTTCTTTTGTGGATTCATCTAATAAGTAAATCACTAATTCACTGATGCCTTCCCCACTTTTCTGGTCACCAATTGAAATTCTTGAAGTTGAGGACTCTTCTGATTTTACTACCTGCCCATTAATTTGTCCATTTCCTTTTGCCTCTCCCCTCTTGGCCTTCATTTTCATTCTTAAGTTCAAATCATTATTTACTCTAATTATTGAAGCATCTTTATTAAAATGGGTGTTAGCATAATAAGTAGGGAAAATACCCAAAGTTTGACTTCCTGTTGGAATGATTTGCAAAATATAATCATCAGAAGGAACATTACGAAAGCTTAACTCTCCATTGGTAAATTCTACTCTTTGAAAAAGGCCTCCATTTACATGAAATAACTTTGCCAATCCTTCTTCTAATGGATTATCATCAGGTCTTAAAACATCTACTGAGATATTGAATGCACCTATAACTGTAACTGTTTTAATAACTTCGGCACTATTTAAGGTATCATTTCCTGATTGAAAAGCCTTCACTTCCACTATTGATTCATTAGTTAAGACTAAGTTGTTATTTAAAATACTAGCTGATCCACTTTCAACACTAAACTTAACTGGTAGCCCGCTTGAAGATGTTGCCTCCAAAGGATAAGGTGATTGAGCCTGGCTCAAAGTATCCGGTAGATTAAATGTAATCGTTTGATCTTCTTTTACAATGGTTGCTTTATCCACAGTAACTTCCCAGTCCTGAGATGAAATGCCATCTTGTGCTGTTACTGTGTATATAACTGTCTCTGTAAAATCCATTGCTTCATTGGAATCCGGATTAATGCTTGCTCCTTCTGAAATTTCAATTTCTGGCACTAAATTCCTTATATCAGTTAATCCATCCACTTCAATTTCAACAGTATGATTTGAAGTATCTTTAAGAGCAGGCCCTTGGAATTAGGTAAATCAAAGCTAAGAATATCAGTTGCCGTATTTGATTTGGTAAAGATTTCACTTATCAATTCAGTACTACAGCCAGAAGCTATATCTACTATTTCAACCTTGTAATTACCCGCATTGAGGCTATCAATAATGATTTCTGTTGAAATACTAGTAATGGTTTTATAGGTATCACCATTTAAGAAAACCTCATAATTACGATTTGCCCTACTAACTTCAATTGTTATGCTTCCACTCTTTGTATTTCCAAAATCTGTATCTTCTGTATTTAATATGCTAGCATTGAATGAAGCTGAATCGACAACTTCCACCGTTTGCGCATCAGTTAAACAATTTCTATTATTATTCATTGCTTGCACGGTATAAAAACCCGCCTCTAAATTTTCAAGTACCGGTTCAGTATAAGAAAAATGAGTTTCACTTTTCACTTCTGAACCTTCATACCAATAGAAAGTATAATCGCTTTCTGCATCCAGATCCACAGTTGCTTCAACTCTACCATTTAACGGGGAACAGTTGGTGACAGGGTCTGCAATTAAGCTCATAGAAGGTAGAAAGATATTACTTTCAACAACAAAGCTTTCGGATGTTTTGCAACTACTTTCTTTATCAATCACATTTACCATATAATTACCTGTTTGTAAACTATCTATAGAATAGCCTACCCCAATAGAAGTAGTTGAGCCAGCATTTTCTAAATACCACGCAACATAATAATCTGAAGAATCACCTTCAACAGTTATTAAAGCCTCCCCGTTAGGAATATTATTATCGCAAGAACTATTTTCAATTACATGTAATTCATCTATCACTGGAAAGCTTGCAGTATTAATGTCTACACTTACCAAAGGAGACTCACATTTTGTAGCAGAATCAATAGCAATGACAGAGTATGTTCCTTCTGCTAAATTATTTATAGTAGCTCCTGTGTAATCTGGTTCTGGCTTCTCAACACTTCCAATAAACCATTCAAAAGTATAGCCAGAGGTTGATCCAGCTACAGAAGCACTAACACTTCCAGAATTGGTATCGGAACACACAATATCAGTTGTTGAAGTCATTACATTTGGTGTTTCAGTCTCATCAGGGACTTGTGCGGATTCAATGGTTTGACAACCCGTTGTTTTTTCAGTAACCAAGACAGTATAAGTTCCAGATGGTAAATCAGTTGCCATATGACTATTACTAATTTGTAATCCACCCCCAACAGTATTTCCTTCGTACCATTCATACTCATAATTTCCAATAGGATCACCTCCATTAAGTGATACAGTCAATTTGCCATTTGGATTTTGGCAGTTTGAATTACCTGCATTCACCGTTATATCAGCCTCAATATTCCTTACACTATTACCTACTACAACCTGAATAGTATCTGAACTACAACCAGCTGCTTTTTCTTTAGCAAAAACAGTGTAAGTGCCTGCACTTAAACCCGTATAGTTAGAACCAGTGTAATCTGGTGTGTCGTCCACTGTAGTTCCATTAAACCAATGAAAATCAAAATCAGCCGTTACTTCAGTGCCATCCATTAAATAGAAGGCTCTTATAGAGCCATTTGGCCCTACACTAGTTACAGAACAGGTGACATTGTCGACTACTTCTGTTGATATTTCAAATGGAAATAAAGTAACCGTTGAGGACACTATATTATTTTCATAATCACATTCTAGGAAATTAGAATTTGGAAAACTAATGGGTGTAGGGATAGTAGTACCAGCGTCATTTAAGACAGCATGAAGGGTGAAATTCCCGCCTGTTCCGTTTACTGTAATATCCTGAGCGGAAAAAGTTTCTCCAACTGAAAAATTACTTAGCGTAATCAATTCAGTATTGAGTTTATTAGCACCTGCCACCAATGGATCACCATCATAAAATGTGACTGGTATTTGTCCGGAAATAGCTACATCTCCATTATTTTCAAAGTCAAAGCTCACCGTAAAATCTTGTGCTAAACAGCTAGAGGCATTAATCGTCAAGCTTGATTCAATAAGATTTAATTCAGGGGCTGCATTGGCATAACAACCATCAGAAGTAAGTAAAGGTGCTTGATTTAAAAAGTTATTTAGTGGGCGATTTGGCCCAAATGTGCAAACCCCATCTGAAAATACTAATTGATGCTTTTGTTGATTTTGAGGTACAGTCAAATCGTCATTGATATTGACATTAAAATAAGCATGCTGATTCCATACTTTCCTGGATGGTACCCAAGGCTCACCTCCAGATTTATAAACTCTAACCTCAGCAGGAGTATTTAATCCCAAACTTCTTCCTGGAGTGCCAGGGCTATGATCTTCACTTACACAAGTAACACAGATTTCAGTTGAGCCATCAGCATCTACATCGGCTACTATAGGGTATTCAACGGAAGTTCTTGAACGGCAATGAATTTGGGTGTTTATACTACCGTCATTTCCGTTCATAATATATAAATAATCCTCATCACGATATACAATCTCTGACTTACCATCTCCATTGAAATCAAATAAAGTAGCCCCCGTTATCCCTGATGTTTCTTCATTTACCTCAGCTGGATTAGGATTACCAACTTGATCAACCCATAATGATTCCCAGTTTTCATCTAATGCATAAAGATATTTTCCTGAAACAAATGCAGCATTTAACTGACCATCACCATTCAAATCAGCAATATTCACTCTGCCCATTCCTCGAGCCCAACCAAACTGATAATCACCAGTGCCTCTTGGATCATTAAATTTCTTGACGGTATTATTAATTACATCCCAAAGAAAAACAGTTGATACATTTCCTCCATCAGCACCCGTAACGATTACATCCAAATTACCATCCAGATTATAATCAGCAACAGAAGTGGTTGCACTTTGGGCTGATTGATAACTTCCATTTTTTATTTGATAGGGTGAAGGCATGGTAGCTAGAAGTGTTAAATTGCCTGAATCTTCAACTCTACTGTTAAGGTTTACTGCATAAATTTTATTACCTAAAACCAATTCTAAATCATCATCTCCCACTATGTCAACGGCCACTACTCCACTTGGTATAGCATTCCAATCGGTTCCGGAATTTACTACTAAACGAGTTCCTGTTAATGGGTCTCTAATTTCATCTTTATAATACAATTCAGCTTGACCGTCATGGTCGAAATCTGCAAAGCCTAAAAATACAGGGTCATTGTAAAGTCGCTCGGAAGTCCATAAGAGGTTTAGCTCACAATCAAAAGCACTTATCGTGTAATTATTATTAGCAATTTCATTTATAATAAATACCTCTCCACAGTTATCATCTTCAATATTGGCAATTGCAGCCGATCTGAAACTCGGATTATTGGTTGTGGCTTGGTGTTTAATAGTGGCATCATCACCGTTTAACAGAAAAATTCTATCATTATGAAGGTTAGTTGAAAGTATTTCTGGTAGCCCATCCCGGTCCAAATCGCCTATGGCTATTCTACTTAAATTAAGTGAAGCATCATTTCTTGATTGATAGCCTAATTCAAGCGTAAATTGAGGGAATTGGGAGGGTTCAGCTTCACAGGACGCATCATTTCCCATGTAAAAGCCATCACATGCTGCATCTGATACACAATCTCCATCGAAACAGTCTATAAAGCCATCCCCATCATTGTCGATACCATCATTACAAATTTCTTGGGCGTTACTAAAGCTTAAAAAGAATAAGGAAAAAACGAATAATAAAAAAATCTTTCTCAAGGCAGTCTGAATTTGAAAAGTTATCGGAACTATAAAATTAAAATAGTTCGCAATATATTAAATCTTTAAGATAATGACTTAGAAATTTGCAGTAAATACTTTCAATATCACAAAAAAGTTGATTTAATATAATAAGTGAGTACGAATCTGTTATTAAATCACGAGCAGTGATAGACAAATCTATCAAAATATTAGACTACGAAAAATGATTAAAGAGCTAAAAGTATAACCTAATTGGATAATTATCTCCTTTTACATTTAATTTAAAATAAAATTATTATAGTTTTAACTTTGAATAATATTGTAAAGCTATCAAATCGTTGGCCACAAATAAAACCTTTATGAAAACGAACCTCCTTCTACTCCTAATAATCATCTTAGTTTCCTGTAATGGAAATAAAGAAAATAATTCTGACACTACTACTGAACCAATAGCTGATAATCAGGAGCTAATCGATATTTATCAAAACGACCAGGGAGATCGACAAACCGATAATATTAATTGGGGAGAGGTTATGGTAAGAGATAGTTTAAGAAGAAAAAGAGTGAATGAATTACTTGATTCCAATAAAGTGAGAACTTCAAACGACTATCAGAACGCTGCAATGGTTTTTCAGCATGGAGGAGATTCTACCTCCTATGCCAAAGCAGTTAAGTTTATGAAAAAAGCTATTGAATTAGATTCAACTACTAACAAATGGTTATTGGCCGCTGCAACTGACAGATACCTCTTAAGCATAGGGAAACCACAAATTTACGGGACACAGTATATAAAAATGAGAGGTGAACCCTGGGAACTTCAGGAGATTGATACTACTCAGATTACTGACGCTGAAAGAATTGAATTTGGAGTAGAAACTTTAGCTCAACAAAGAGAAAAAGTTAAAAGGATGAACAGTGAAAGACTGTCAGAATAACTCAAATACTTAAAGCAATAATTGAAAAATTCATTTAGGTATCAAGCAATTCATTTTACTATTTTTGATATACAAAATAGAAGATACCAATCTTAAACAGGCTTATGTATAATCTCCCATACCACAAAGAAGAAAACGAACAGCTCATTAAGGAATTCATGGAGCAATATCCCTTTGCTTTTTTAACAGGATGCGATTCAAAAAATAAGCCTATTGCCACACAAGTACCGATTTTTATAGAAGAAATAGAAGGCAAAAAGGTCTTAAGAGGGCATATTATGAGAAATTCCGATCACCACAAGGCTTTTTTGCATAATGAAAATGTACTTGCAGTTTTTACTGGTAAGCACACTTACGTAAGCGCTACTTGGTATAGCAATCCTAATACTGCCTCTACTTGGAATTATATGAGTGTCCATATAAAAGGAATTATCAAATTTCTTGATGATAGTGAATTGGAAGATGTGCTGAGACTAACATCACTACATTTTGAAGATCAAAACCATCAGTCTGAGACTGTTTTCGATAACCTACCGCAGCAGTTTAAACAAAAAGTAATGGGTGCCATTGTTGGATTTGAAATAGAAATAAAAAAGATGGACACTGTTTTCAAATTAAGTCAAGAGAAGGATGAAGAAAGCTACCAAAACATTATTAAGAAGCTTAAGGAACAAGATGAGGATGGCCGAGTAATCGCAGCTGAAATGGAGAAAAGAGCAAAAGATATTTTTCCTGAGAATGAATAAAATAAATTATCCTAAAGAGGATTACATGGAATTCTGTTTGCTAGAATGAATACTAAACACCAAAAAAGTTAATCTATAGGTAATTACATCTAAGATTATTAGTTTTAAACAGCTAAGCTGAAAATTATCAAAACTTAATAACACAAAATGAAAAGAACCATCTTTACCATCACTCTAAGCCTTTTAATTGCTTTTACGGCATTTGCACAAGAAACTGTTTTGAAGCCAGTTTATTTACGAAATTCAATGGATTCAATTGCTCAAGAGCAGTTTAATCAAAGCTTAGAAACACTCTTTTCAGAAATCATTCAAGGCAAAATAAATGAAGATTTACTTACTCCAAAAAGGGCTGAGTTAACTAAATCAATACTTCAAGAATTTGTAACCTTCGAATCAAGAAAGGATAGCGCAGCAGCCGCAACTCAGGATAAACAATTGATTAACATTTATCCCATTTCAGATAATGAATATTTTCTGTCTGTAGCCTATGTGAATGGAGAATTAACACCAAATCCCATAATTTTTTACACTATAGATTTAATTGCCACAAAGACAGGGGATAATTTCACTTTTTCAGTTCCAGTAGATTATCTAACCCGATATTGGAAAACTCAAACTGTAGGGAATATCAGCTATCATTATAGAGGTGAACTAAACACAGAAAGAGCCAAAATATTTGATGAGAAAAACACTATAATCGCTGAGAAATTGGGAGTAGAACCTGAGAAATTAGACTTCTATATGTGTGATCATTATCAGGAAATCATGGAGTTATTAGGATTCAATTATTCTCTAACTTCAAATGGACAATATAGAGATGGTTATGGTGTAGATGCCAAAACTATTTTTTCTGTGATGGATAATGAGGATTTTTCACATGATATGTTCCATTACTATTCGGGTAAAATAAACGAGCGCATCAATAGAAATTGGATTACAGAAGAAGGTATTGCATATGCTTGGGGAAATGCTTACTACACAGACGAAGAAGGAGAAATGATTACACATTCCCAATTGGTAAAAGAGTTAAAAAATTATCTAACACAAAATCCTGATACTGATCTTTTTGAGCTCTTTAGTAAAGACATAAAAATATTCAAGCATTTAGCGCCTGAAGTTTCAACTCGATCTACCATTTCTGGAATCATTGCAATGGAAGTGGAAAAGCAAAAAGGAAAAGAGGGTATTTCAGCCTTAATCAATGCTGGAAGTCAAGATAGATTGAAAAATTATTTGACCGCAACAGATGATTTGATCGGAATAAATGAAAAGAATTTCGATGTAAAAGTAAAGGAATTGATTCTTGAAAATTGATTTAAACTAGCTTGTCAATAAACGATAACAATTTTATGAATTGAAAAACCCCTGCTTTCAGAATGTATATGAAAAATAAAAACTCTCCTGCTTTACTCTCTGAGAAACATAATTATTCACAGCACAAATTAATTTAGCCGAATAATTTACAGTATCTAGGAATAAGGTTACCCTGATTTAAATAAAAGAATAATAAGATAGAATTTATTTATTAAGGTTATTTATAGCTAACTCCCCCACTTTCGCCTTAAGCGAAAAAGCGGGCTGGAAGGTAAAATGGCGGGCAGGCGTAGGCATTTGCGTGAAGTAGCATCATTTTACCTAGTCCCGATAACTATCGGGATTGCCAGCCAATAGCTGGTCAGCCTCTGGCCGACATACTTTTTCATCAATGGAAAAAGTATGAATGATAAAGCTAGTATTAAAATGCAGCGTTTTAATTTTACCAATTAAAACAGCAAAAAGGAAAAGAGGGTGTTTCTGCCTTAATCAATGCTGGAAGTCAGGATAGATTGAAAAGTTATTTGACCGCGACAAATGATTTGATTGGGATTAATGAAAAGAATTTTGACGCAAAAGTAAGAGAATTGATTCTTGTAAATTGATTTAAACTAGCTTATCTATTTACGATAATAAAAGTATGAGCTAAAAAAACTGGCTTCAAAATGTATATGAAAAATAAAAACCCTGACTGTTTTGATCTATCATCGGCACAAAACTGATGTTTTCATTTTTCTTGAAAGGGTTAAAGTTTTTAAGCGGTTCTAAATAGTAAACCACTTCAGTTGCCAATATGCCTATGCCTGCTCCTACTAATACATCCGATATCCAGTGTCGGTCATTCATCATTCTGAAGGCACTTGTTGTAGTGGAAAAGAAATATCCGCTATAAGCTAAAAAAGGTGCGCTATCCCTGAACTCATGCATTAAAACACTAGCATTGGTAAAGGAAAAGGAGGTATGGCCTGAAGGAAATGAATCATTGGTGGAATTATCTGGCCTTGTTTTTAGCGTAATCCTCTTTAAACCTTGTGTTATTGCTGCAGATATAACATTTGATATAAATAGATATTTAGATTGATCAAACCAATGATTTTTAGCTTTTACACCTAAGGCATCTGCAATATACATTTCTGCAATGGGTACGAGTTGGAAATAATCATCAATTTGCAATTGAAAATCATTACCCACTTTTGCTCTTATATCATATCTCAAATCCTTTTCGAACTGACTATTATTAGCAATAATCCCTGCTGTTATCATGGACAAAGGCAGTGTAGAACTTTTTAAAAAGCTTTCCTTTGTTTCCAGAGAATCTGAATCTTTTTCAGCAAAATCCTGAGCTTCAAGATTGAGGATATTAAAGCAAAAAATGAGTACAAGTATAAATTTCATTATATATATTTCTATTAACCCAATCCGTTAATTTAGTATATGCATTGCTTTTGAATCATGCGTTAAGAAATACAGTGGACAGAAAATAAATTCACCTTTTATCTTTTAAATATCTAGCACAACTCCTGCAAAATATAATTATATACATTTTTTGCTTTGCATTGGATGTAGTTTAACTTCACTAAATTTAATTCCTCGCAATTAACCAATTCCGATGAAAATAGTCAGGATAATTTTCAAATATGTTTTATATTTTCTATTAATCCCCATTTCATATGTAGCTGTTTCTTTTATATTAGGTGCTATCACAGTTGACAGAAGTGAAACCCAAGAAAGCTCTGATAAAACCATATATCTAGCCTCAAATGGTGTTCACTTAGATATTGTCTTACCAAAGGAAAGTATAGATTCGTTATTATTAGCTGATTTAATTTATAATGCTAATGAGGACTATTTAGCGTTCGGATGGGGTGATGAAAACTTCTATTTAAACACTCCTACATGGGGGGATTTGACCATGAAAACTGCCATAAAAGCTGTTTTCTTTAAGAGCCCATCATTAATTCATATCACTCGTTTCCGGAATAAACAAAGAGATTGGATTGAAATTAAGATAACAAAAACAGAACTCAGGAGATTAAACAGCTATATATTTCAGACTTTTATACTAAATAAAAATCAAGAGAAAATTTTACTGAAAGATCAGGGATATACTTTAAGGGATGATTTTTATAAAGCAAAGGGACACTTCTACTTATTTAAAACTTGTAATTCTTGGGTGAACACAGGCTTCAAAGAGAGTGGATTAAAAGCTTGTTTGTGGACTCCTTTTGATTTTGGCCTTATGAATAAGTATAAATAACTTTAAACAAATTGGCAAAGTGAGCAAAATTAGTCCTAATTTTTTACGATTTCTGATCTCACTACCTACAAAAATCTTATCTCGAAAGAATTACCTTCTTAGTATTTAAAAAATCTTACTTAGTCGAATAGGCTTAGTATATTGAAAATAATTGATCTAATATTGTATCAACAAATTTGGTGGAATAGTCTCATCAACTAAAAGAAAGTTCACCTTCTCATCATCCATCATTTTATCTTACATTTTTAAAATGATTACCCATGAAAATTTTATTGGTAGAAGACAATGAAATAGATGTTATTCTAACCACTTCCTACCTGGAAGAAACTTATGAGGAATTAAAGCTTGAAGTTGTTACGAATGGAGCTGATGCAATTGATTTCTTATTACAGCAACATGAACATTCACATTTTGATGAACCTGATTTGGTTCTTTTAGACTTAAACTTACCCAAAATTGATGGTTTAGAAGTCTTACAGGTTATAAAAAACACTCCAAATAAGAGCCATATTCCATTTATCATTTTATCCACCTCTATTTTAAATTCAGATAAAAATTTTGCACTTGAAAACGGAGCGCTTTCCTATATGGAAAAGCCATTGGATGTAGAATGCTTGAAAAAAATTATCTCTAATAATAGCATTTTAACTAAGGATTGATTTTGTTGCCTGCTGTCAAACTAAAATGGGATGAAAGCAGCAACACTGGCAGAGATTAAAAAAGAACTGAAGCACAAATCAGAGGAGGAGTTATTATTCTATTGTTTAAGTTTATCAAGATTTAAAAAGGAGAATAAAGAACTTCTTACTTATCTATTGTTTGAGGCTTCAGATGAGGAAAGCTATATCCAATCAGTTAAAGCTGAAATTGACCTACAATTCTCCGATATCAATAACCAGAATTACTATTGGATGAAGAAGACCACAAGAAAAGTATTAAGGCTTACAAGGAAATATATTCGCTATTCTAAAAAGAAAACAACCGAGGTAGAATTACTGATCTATTTTTGTCAGAAAATGCTCTCATTGTCCCCATCTATTAAAGAAAATACAGTTTTGAATAATTTATATGAACGCCTGATCGTATCCATCCGCAAAACCATATCTAAAATGGAAGAAGATTTGCAGTATGATTATACTCTTCAACTCGATGAAATACTAGTAAAGAAGTAAAAATAATAACAAACAACTTTCAACTTTTTTAAAGATTTTAGAACAGCTATTAGAAAGTTATTCTAGAGTATAAATTTGATATCATTGAATAGAACCATGACACTCAATTAGAATTTTAACAGAAAATACCTTCAGATATTATGATCCATTATTAACCTACAACAGTTAAAGAAATTCAGAAACTAAAACATCAATAATGCCAAAATAAAATCGCTAGCCAGATTGAAGGGAAAGTAAATCATTTCCAAATCCATTACTAAAACATTCTGAAATCATAATAAAAATCATTTACTTTTACAGGATAAACTAAACCTTAAATGAACAAAAAATCATTCCTCCTAATTTTGATTTCAATAGTTTGGATATCAAAAGGATTTGCTCAACTTAATCATGCTATAAAAGCTGAAGTTGCTTACCTTCAATTTGGATTTAATACGCTGAATGTTGATCCAGGACCAATTGGAAAGGATACAATTTAAATAATGAAAATGGGATAGATTTCACTATCGTAAACTCACTTAATTTCAAAAATAAATTCTTAGCTGGAGTTGGCATTGCTTACTTAAATTTTGAAGGGATTAATGGAGTATCCTTATTTTCTGATTTTGAATACTTACCATTAAAAACCAGATTAACTCCATTGATTAATTTGAAAATCGGCTATAGCCATATTTGGAATCAGTATGAAAACGGCAAAGGGACAGGCTTAACAGAATTTAATCTCGGTCTCAATTTCAGACTCTCTGAAAAAATAGATATCTACTCTAAATCTGGTTTTTTAATGACGCAACAATCTTTTTTAGTACCTATCAGAATAGGTATGAAATTCTGTAGAAATTAACTCAAAATCTCCCCAATTGGATTAGATCAAGAATTTTAAAGTGGTTAGAAAAAGAATATATCAAAACATTCTTTTGCAATCTATTTAGAATTTTTACGATTATAAAATAGGGTGAAAAACAATTTAAAAACAACTATGTTAATAGGCATGAAATTTGTTTAACCCATACCTAAAGAATTATAACCTTAATAAATTATCAACCATGAATAAAATTATAAATATTTCGGTTTTCGCTTTACTATTATTATTTACTAGCTGCGCAACGCTTTTTACAGGCACTAAGCAAAAAGTTTCCATTGATTCAGATCCACAAGGTGCTGAAGTAATAATTGATGGTCAAAAACTAGGGGTTACTCCAACAAAGGTCAAAGTAGATAGAGAGTTGGATGCACTACTTTATGGAGGTAAAGAAATTCAATTAATTTTGGATGGCTATAGAAATCTCGGTTATGAATTAGATGCTAGATTAAACACAGTGTCTATCATAAATTTTGTAAACCCTCTATTTTGGGGAATCGACATAGCCACTGGAGCAGTTACAAAATATGATAATTATTATAATTTTAGATTGAGGCCAATAGAAGGAAAAACTAACAATCCATACACCTCAAACAACATGGATAAATATGAAAAATTACTCAGTCTAAAAAAGTTATTAGAAGAAGGTGTAATTACACAGGAAGAATTTGAAAAAGAAAAAACTAAAATTCTTGGGGAAGAATAAAATAAATGGGTTTCAACTATTACCTCAATAAAGTAATACTACCTGATCTTGCAATTCCACTTTCCTCACATCTAATTACATAGTAATAGACTCCATCTGGGACTGGACTTCCGTTAGAAGTCCCTTCCCAATCATTTTTGTAAGGCTTAGCTTCATAAATTTTATTCCCTTGTTGGTCGTAAATTTCAACGCCACATTGGGTGAAGTTTTCTATATTTTCTATTTCCCAGAATTGCGCAATGGCATCATTATTAGGAGAAAAGAATTTCATTGGAGTTATTCTATCCCCAATATTTGTTTGTTCATCTACCTCAATTACAATTTCTGCACTTCCAAAACAACCATTTTCATCTTGCCCTTCCACTTTGATTGTAGTAGTTGTTGATGGAGCAATTTCTATTTCATCATCTGTGAAATTTAATACCGTAGAATCCATAGTCCACTCATGATTAACTAAACCTGAGGCCGTAATAGAAACTGTATCTCCTTGACTAATAGCCATACTGGAAGCGGTTAGTGTTACATCAGGAATAGGAAATTCATCAATTGAAATTTCAGAAACCCCTTCACAACCATTTTCATCTGAAACATTTACAGAATATGTGCCCCCTTCACTTACTGTTATGGTTGAGCTAGTTTCTCCTGTATCCCATTCATAGGATTCGAATGAATCATCTACTGACAAAACCACACTGTCTCCTTCACAAATAGAATTAGCAGTAGCATTAATGGCTACATTAAGTGCTCCATTGATAACAATTTCTTGAGAAATTTGTGATGAACAGGAAGAAAAACCACCATAAGAAACATCTAAAGTGACCTCATATGTTCCTGATGAATTGTAGGCATGTGTAGGGTTTTGATCTGTCGATGTATTTCCATCACCAAAATCCCAATCATATTGAGCAATTGATTCATCTGCTACTGTTGATTCATTTGTAAAATCTATGGGCACTTCAATACAAGCAGTGGAAGGTAAGCTAAAGTTTACATCAGGTGGTGCTAAAAATGCTATTTCTAAAGTATCGGAATAAATCTTAGGGCAGAAGGTGTTTACTTCATCGGTAATTTCAACATAATAATCACCAGAATTGGGTGGATTAAAAGAGGCAGAAGTAGCACCAGAAATCGGAGATGCGCCTTCATACCATTGAAAGCTAAAATCAGGATTATTTGGACTTACATTAAGATTAACTGTTTCACCTTCACAATAAGTACCTGCACCCGATTGCTCTATCAAAAAATTTGGGGCAGAAATTACATCGACCACAATGCTTTTAGTTTCTATTATACAGCTGCCAGCATAAACATCCAGATAATAACGACCAGCTTTATTTGCATTAAAATTCTCAACATCAACACTTAGACCCGCTTTGGTGAAGTCTTGTGGTCCTCGCCATTCGTAAGTTGTTGCGCCAACATCAGTTGAAGTCAAGGTAAGAGTACCTCCGCTACAAACGGGATCATTAGCACTAATATCAGCACTAGGCAAAGCGCCAGCTGAGGTGATATTAACCTCAATTGCTTCTGATATTTCAGCGCAACTTCCTTCATCAGAAATTATTGTAACAGTATAGTTACCTGAAGCTGAAGCGTCATTCAATTCTATAAAACTATCTGGTCCAGACTTCACTGTAGTTCCATCTTGTTGCCATTCATAGGTCAAACCTTCAATATCTTGCGTTTGTAAAACTGTTGGATTCCCTTCACAGGCATTAATTGGACCTTCTGGTGTTATCAAGGGTTTAATACACCTATTATTTCTTAATATAGAGATTTTTGAAGATGGGATATTATTGCTTTCATCATCCACACTAGAAAAAACAATATCTGGTTTACTATCTCCATCAATATCACCAATTCTCACATTTCTATTGATAAAATCAACAGGCAAAGACACTTTTGTGAAATTTAATCCCCCAGAGCCATCATTGTTTAATAGATTCACCGTTTTATCATCACCAATGGTAGAAACTATCATATCAATATTATTATCCCCGTCCATATCACCAAAATCAAGCCCCCACGGTCTAAGGTCAGTGAATATACTCTGAGCGGAACCAAATTGTGGTGTGTCTCCAGTGCCACTAGTTTGATTAGTAAACAATACAACGGATGAACTTAAAAATAAAGTAGCTACAATGTCTGGTTTATTATCATTATTAAAGTCCCCAACTTTAAGATTAACCAGAGTACCCGATGTATTAAATTGTTCAAAATCACTAAAGGAAAAATCTCCAGGACTACTTTTATTAGTCGCTATATAAAAACCTCCTCCATCTGATAGGAATTGATTTGTTATGATCTCGGGTTTACCATCCCCATTTAAATCTTCTACATCTAATCCAGCCGTACTTCCAGCATTATTAACAGTTAGCTCTATAATATTTCCATCAAATGAAAGATTACCACCTGAAGAGGTATTTTTAACAATATAAATTTTATTACTCGTTTGATTGGAAACCACTAAATCTGGTTTTCCATCAAGATCCATGTCTTTTATCACAACACGTTTGGTTGATGCACCAGCTATAGGAATATCTTGAATATTAAAATTTGGACTACCGGGAGTACTAGTATTAACTAAAATAATTAGTCTATTCCCATCGTTCCCCTCTGTAAACACTACTTCAGGTTTACCATCTCCATTAAGATCTCCAGCAGTAAGATTTAAACTTGGTGCACCTAGGTTGAGTTCTCTAGGCACCATACTAATATTGTCAGGAGTACTTACGTTTTGTAATAGTGTGGCTTTATTAGAATTTGAATTTGAGCCTATTATGTCATTTTTACCATCTCCATCAATATCACTTATAGTAACATCATAATGCCCACTTTCGGCATCGAAATTAAGTTGCGTATCAAAATCAGAACTTTCTAATCCTTGTTCTCCTCCATAGCTAAGCATAAAGTGATCTCCACTATAATAGAAACGAGTAGAAGAGTTAAAGATGCTAATATTGTCATAGGTAGCTCCACTAGGTACCTGAACTTCAATCAATTGATCGGAAACGCTTATTATATTTCCTTCAACACTTCCGAAAAAAACTTTATCAGCCCCATCAAAACCATTCCCTTTAATATCAACCAACTGGCCTGAGTATCCACTTTTTGGAGTTATAGATTCCACAGAAGTCGTTTGTCCAAAAACAAATTGATTAGCAATTATTACTAAGCAAAATAAAAGAAAATATTTAGGTGAGAATTTCTTCATATCGATACATAAATCATTTCAGTACCATTAATTTACGTCAACAACAATAACTTTAACATCCTTAAAGTTCAATAATTCTTCTGCTGCTTTTTTGTCTTTATTAGCATCCCTTCTTGAGAATGTTTCATAAATATATACATAATAAACTCCGTTTTTCTCATTATAAAAAATATCTGCTGTAATATCTTCGTCCTTTTTCAACTTTTTCACTAAACGATCTGCAGCATTGAAGTCCCTAAATTCTTCTACCACAACATAATATTTCTTTTGTTGTATTTGACCTTCTTCCCCACCCAATTGTACATCTTGACTTGAGAACCTTGGTGCCTTTTCTTGTGACCTTTCAAGCGTTCTTAACTTAGGTCTTTCAACAAGTTTTTTAATTTTATCACCTAATGTGAATCTAAGTTGAATTTCGTGCGATCCGTTCGCAATTCCATTAACTAATTTGCTTGAAGGTTCATAGGCATAGCTAAACTCCAGCTTTTTCATCTTAAAACCCACAATCCCAGACATTCCATAGTTAAGCCGGTAAGAAGCCCCAACCCAGAAAAGCTCATTAAAACTTAGAGTACTTAGCAATTCTATTCTTTGCCCAACCAGATCAGAATACTGATAGAGTGCATAAATTTGAAAAGGCGAATAGATATCATCCATTCTAACACGGCTTTTAAATTTACCATTATATCTGGTGACAAACTTATAATCAATACGTTTCTTGTAATAGGCCATCAAAGTAACCTCGCCAAAAGGGGATAATTCAAAAGCTTCAAAGTTCTGAGCATTAGAATACTGAGGTTGGAATAACCTAGGCAAGGAAGCTCCAAAGTTAATTCCACTTGCAGTTTCTAACTTCAATCCAACATTTGAAATAGGCTGGATATTATTGTCAAGAAAATTTGAAATGGCTGGATCACTTAAGTCTTGAATTTGAGAAAAGTCAATACTATTAGCTGTAAGTCCACCAGAAATCCCGAAATGGAGAGTTGCTGTTTTGGTTAGATCAACATAATAAGAATAAGTAACTAAAAAATCATTAGTTGATAAAAGCCCCCTATTAAAATTCCGTAACGTAGCACCCAATCCATATTTTTTATAGTCAAAGGGTGACTCAAATGTTAGGGTTGTTACCACTGGAGCTCCCTCTACTCCTCTCCATTGTTGTCTATGATTTAAAGATACATTTCTAAAAGGATAAGCGGCTGCCTCTGCTGGATTATATAAATAAGGGGTTGTATAAAAATGGTTGTAAACAGGTAAGTCTTGCGCAATGGAGGAAAGCACACTAAAAAATAAAGAAAACAATAATGCAAAGATAAACTTAAACATAGAAAGGGGTTAACTTTTATTCTTTCCTTCTGTAAATGACCAAATAACAATTAATTACATAACAAAAAGCCAAGATATTAAATACCTATTCAATTAGCAGCATATTAAATCACAAATTTAATATTTTTTTTAAGCATTTTTTAATGGATAGTGTATACATTTCGTTAATTTTAGGGTTGGATTACACCTATTTATGAATAAACTTAAGATAAATAAAAAGAAATATTTTAAATTAAATAAGGCTATTGTTATCCCAGTGTTAATTATAGTGCTTTATATTTTTAATATAGAACAAATAAATGCCCAAATATTTATTGGAGCTAAATCTGGTGCTAGAGTTTCATTATTAAAATATGAAGATTTAGCAAAAGAAGACTTTAAAAGAAAACCTTTTTTTGGATACAGTGCTGGCTTGGTTACGGCCTTTAAAGTACAGAAAAGGTTCTTACTTCAATTAGATATTTTATATACTCAGGAAGGAAAAAAAATAGACGGAGTTAGTGACCCTTCCATACAAAATTATGCTAAATACCATTATTTAAACACCCCAGTAGTTTACAAATTAGATTTTATTGAGTCTCTAGGCAGTAGGACATTCAAATGGTATGTGGGAGCTGGCCCAAATGTTAATTTTTGGTTGGGAGGAAAAGGCAAGTTAAAGTCAGTTGAATTGCAAGAGGAAAGTATCGATCAACTCGATTACACTATCATTTTTGAAAACAAGCCCGCTAATCCAGAATTTGGAGCTTTATACATCGAAGAACCCAATAGATTACAAGTTGGATTAATTCTTTCAACTGGTATTGTACTTGAACCTAATCCAGGTCAATCCATAATGATTGATTTCAGGTATGAATGGGGACACAGCTATTTGGCAACTACTGAAGGCAGGTTTACAAATGTAACTGCCTATGAAGATGATTTTACTGCAACAAGTCAAGCATTTCAGATATCTGTTGCTTATATTTTTGATATAATCAATAAAGGGAAAAAAGTAAAAAAGATGTACTATGAAAATAAATAAACTCCTTGAAATTGATAGTTTAATTCATAAGAGCATTTTAAAAAACATCGCTTTAATACCTTATCTATAGTTTTTATCTTCTTAATAGAATTTTCTATTACATTAATAGAGAATACATGCCATTTCATCGATATTTTAATAAATATCATCGAATTTATTACATATGTGGCTAATGTTCACTAATAGTTAAGTCTTATTCTCAACTTTTTTATTAATATGCAAGACAAATCAAATCCTTAAAGTTATATTGGTTCGTAAATTCATACTACTATGAAAAAAATTTTACTTTTATCAGTTTTTGCATTATTTTCAATAAGTTATATTCAAGCTCAAGAGATTTGTAATGACGGAGTAGACAATGATGGAGATGGTCTTATTGATTGTTTTGATGGCGATTGTTCAGATAATAGCGATTGCGATGGTTTCTACCTTGGGAACGATGCCTCATGTGAAGCCGAGCCCTCAGAATTTCCTCAATTTACTTTGCAATTAGGCTATCAGTCTAGAAATGATGCTTCACTTAATTTAAGCAGAATAGCAATAGGTGATTTAGATCGAGATTCAATACCTGAAATTTTATCCACTAACAGATATGATGATCGAATTTTTATTTTAAATGGTGATGATGCCACTATAAAACATCAAGCTACCACCAATAATCCAAGTTTCAGATCTGCTGCAGTTGCGAATCTTGAAGATGATAACTGCGCAGAAGTATTTATCATTAATGAGAATTCAACTAATAATTATACTATAAGCGCATTCGATTGTGAATTGAATTTATTATGGACCTCTGAACGATTATATAATGATCCTGTATTTTTGAGTTTCGCAGATTTCGATCGGGACGGCCAAGCAGAAATGTATTATAAGGATGAAATTAGAGACCCTCTCACAGGAACTCGTTTAGTAGAAAATTCTGGAACCAGCTGGAATGCTTTGCCAAGTGGTGGAGTAGCAGTTGACATAGTGGGGGATGATGATTTAGAACTGGTTCTAGGAAATAGGATTTACTCCGTAGAACTAAATGCTAGGACGGTTGATGCAGGCACATTAACAACTGTAGCCACCATGCCTTCACCCTATCAAACGAAAAATGGGAGTTATCAATCAGCCCAAAGTGCAACTACATCTGTGGCCGATTATAATTTGGATGGTAATTTGGATGTAATCGTTACAGGTGCTGACGGAGGAAATGTATCAACTGTTTTTCTTTGGGATGTAATTAATAATAACGTTAAGAAATTTAGTGATCCAAGAGGTACTGGTGCTTATCAATTTGGTTGGGTTCGAGGAATGGGTAGAGTTAATATTGCTGACTTGGATGGGGATGGACAATTAAATGCCGCCTTTGTATCAGGAAAATACCTTTACGCTCTAGATGAAAATTGGGAAGCCTTATGGGTTGATGCATTAGGTGACCCTGCTCCAGCTGACGTAAATGAAGAAACATCAGGAATTACGGGCTGTACCTTATTTGATTTTAATGGTGATGGAAAATCAGAAGTAGTCTACAGGGATGAAGATTATCTTTACATCCTCAACGGAAATGATGGAAGTATAAACACCCAAATCTATTGCCGTTCAAGAACTTCTGTTGAATATCCTATAGTAGCCGATGTAGATGCTGATGGCTCAACTGAAATCTGTGTAGTTTGTACAAGTAATGATCATAGACCTGGCACTCCAGGAAGAAGTTTGAGTTTAAATACTCCTGCTGAGGTTAGAGTCTATAAATCTGGGGGTGAGCCATGGGTGCCAGCCAGAAGAGTATGGAACCAACACGCATATTTCAATGTGAATGTCAATGATGATTTAACCATACCTCAAAATCAACAAAAACATCAATTGATATTTTCAGACGGGGTTTGTTCAACTGGCCCTAATCGACCATTAAATAGCTTTTTAAATCAATCTCCATTTTTAAGTTCAGATGGCTGTCCAACTTATGCTTCACCAGATTTAAATATAATTGAATCTTCTTTTTCAGTAACTCCACCTGTTTGCCCTGAAGAAGATTTCACCATCAGCTTCGATTATGAAAACATAGGGGATGTACCTTTATCAGGTGATGTACCAATCACCTTTTATGATGGAGATCCTTTAGTTGCTGGAACTAATAAACTAAACACTATATTAATACCGCTTAGTAACTTTGCTGTTGGGAGTTTAGGCTCTGCAGTTGACATAGTAGTAAATGGTACAGGTGGCCCATTTACACTTTATGCTGTAATGAATGATAATGGTTCCTCTACTCCGACACCAATAGAACTTCCAAATTCTAATTTTTTGGAATGTGACTATGCAAATAATATTATTTCAGCTGAAATAAATCCTACTCCTTTTACACTTTCAACCGAAAGTACTAACAATATAACTTGTTCTTCTGGAGGCGTTCCTCCTAATGGTTCGGCAAGAGTTTTTAGATTAGTCAGCGGGACAGAAGTAACAGCCGATTATGATTTCTTTTGGTTTGATGGAACTACTGTGGATGGCACACCTGACTATACCGGTGCAATCTATACTGGTTTGAGTGCAGGAACTTATACCGTTTTTGCTTCTGATAAAATAGCAGGATGTAGCTCTGATACAGTTCAAGTAGTTATTGAGGATAGTACCAGAACAATTAATGCCGATATTACATTAGATAGAGGAAACGATAATTGTAAAAATCCTAATGGGAAATTAACAGTTAGTGTTAACGGTGGGGAACCTGTAGGAAATTATGAATATGAATGGTATGAAGGAAATACAGTGGGTGGTGGTTTACAAATAAGTAACAGCCATGTTGCTACTGGATTGGAATCAGCTACATATACTGTTTTGGTCACTGAAAAAGCAACTGGATGTCAAACCATTGAATCCTTAGAAGTACCAGATAATACCGTTACTCCCGATGTCACGGCTACAGCAACTGATATTGAATGTACTGAAACCAATTCAGGAAGTCTTTCTGCTAATGTAGGTGGGGCAACCACTGGATATACTTTCGAATGGTATGAAGGAACAAGTGAAAAGCCAACACCTGACTACACTGGAAGCACGGTGAATGGTTTACCAAAAGGAAGTTACACAGTTAAAGTAACTGACAACAGTACTGATTGCGAATCAGAGCTTGTTACTGTAGTTATTGATCAAACGCTTTCTCCTGAAATAGATGATATATCAAGCACAGAAAATAATTCATGTGATAGCAGCAATCCAAATGGAACCGTAACGGTTTCAATAGTGGGTAATACCTCAGAACACACCATAGAATGGTTTGCTGGCGGAAGTACCACTACTGCTGTTATTGGAACAGGAGTTTCAGTAGATGGATTAGCTGGTGGTGAATATACTGTAAGAGTGACTAATGATGATACAGGTTGTGCTGTTACTGACAGAATCACTCTTAACAATAACATAGTTATACCAGAACTAAGCGCTACTTCAGACCCTGTCACAACTTGTTCACCACTTAATGGTAGAGTTGAGGCATCTGTCGATATAGGTGATGTAAGTGATTATACGTTCTTTTGGTATGATGGTACTTCAGTAAAATCTGAAACTGACCACTCTGAAACAGTAAATGTTTTAGATGAGTTAGCGCCAGGTTTTTATACTGTCCAAGCATTAAATAACAATAGAAATTGTTTAACTGACCCTATAACAATTGAAGTGGAAGATGAAGCTATCATTGCAATAACTCAAACAAATGATGTTATTGCACTCCCAAATGATTGCCAAACAGATAATGGTGTTTTAGAAGTCGAGGCAAGTTCACCTAATAATAGCTCTGGCTTTCTATATGAATGGTATGCTGGATCAACGGCAACTGGAACTGCATTTTTCTCTGAAACCATAGTTTCAGGCCCTTCTCAGGCTACGGATTTAACATCAGGTCTTTATACAGTTGTTGCAACAGATTTAGATAACCAATGTTCTAATTCGCAAGTATTCGATTTACCATTTGCAGATGCACCTAATTTAGATACTTTATCGGTCACAAATGCCACTACTTGCGAACCTAATGATGAAGGTAGTATTACCGTAGAATTAACGCCTACCACAGCAGCTATTGATGAAGGTGATTATACCCTAAATATATATAAAGGTGATGATGTAAATGTCGCTCCCTATGATAGCCAAGGAGGAATTAACGGCACTTCAACCTATACATTCTCAGGACTGGGTGATGGTAATTATATTATTGAGGCTATATCCATTCCAGCCTTAGGTAGTTGTTCAGTTTATACATTTGCGGAAGTTGAATTAGAGGTTACAGACCCAATTGTGAATGTGGTCAATAGAATTCCCAATACAAATTGTGAAGATCCTTTTGCCAATGGTTCCATAGAAGTTAGTGTAGACAATGGATCTGATGCATCATTTTTCACATTTAACTGGTTTGAGGGTAATGATACCTCTACCCCACTAGGAACAAACATTGGGAGTACTTCTGGAACAAATGGTGAAATTGCCGAAGGTTTGATTGGTGGAAGTTACACAGTAGAAGTGACAAACGATTCTACTGAATGTTCTACAATTCGAACTTTCAGCATAGTAGATAACCCTGTGGTAGTATCTATACCTTCAAGTGATATAGAAATTTCCAATATTACCAGATGTGATATAAACGATAGTGAGGTGACAATTACCAATGTTTATGAAAATGGAATAGTGGCTGATATGAGTGACTATACTTTCACTTGGTATGATGCCGATGATAATATATTACCTAACAACACAAATACAATTAGTAATCTTGAGGAAGGCACTTATTTTGTTAGAGCAAAAAACACCAATACAGGATGTGAAACCTCATTAATTGAATTTTCTATTGAAAATGAGATTGTTGAACCTTCTATAAGCCTGGATTTCACTAACCCAGAAAGATGTGCTATTAATTCTCCAATAGCAGGGGAATTACATGTTACTGCTACAGCTCCTTCTGCTACATTCTCTTACACTTGGTATAATGGTGAAGAGGTTTCTGGAACTGTTGCTCAAACTGGACCTGATTATGTAGATTTGACTGAAGGTTTTTATACAGTAGAAATTTTCGACAGTCTTTCAAATTGTTCTTACATAGAAACTTACGAATTAGTAACAGAAATAAATACGGTTAATATTTCAACATCTGTAAATGCTGTTACGAATTGTGATTCCCCTAATGGTTCTGTATTCGCTACGGTTACCTCCGATGGAAATTATACTTATAATTGGACTGATGCCAATGGAAACTCAATTGGGACCACCAAAGAGATAAGCTCACTTCCAGAAGGAGAGTATACAGTTGTGGCAACTGACACCACAGATTCTTTTTGCGAGGCTACTGCAACCGTGGAAGTTCTTAATGAGCAGATCATACCTCAGATTACATTAACAGAAATTGCACCGTTAACAGTTTGTGATTTATCAAGAGCAAATGGAGCTGCAAATGCTTCTGTAGATGGTGAGTTTATTGGGTATACATTCGAATGGTTTGAAGGCAATTCAGCTTCTGGCAACATTATTCATGTTGGACCTGAGTATTCTCAAATGGAAAATATAACCTATACTGTCAGAGTCACAGATAATGTAACTCAATGCGTTAATGAGGAGAGCATCACTATTTCTGATGATATACCAGAAGTTGAAGATCCCACAATAGAAGTAATTGCCAATGACACCCATTGCCAAATCGATAATGGAGAGTTGAGAGTTGATGTAGGTGGGAATACAGGTAATTACATATTCAACTGGTATAGAGGAGATGATGCAAATGGTTCCGCATTCGCTACTGGAGATATAATTAGAGATTTATCAGAAGGAGAATACACAGTAGTGGCAACTGATGTAAGAACTGGATGTGACTCGGAACCAATAACAGCAGAGATAATAGAAGATTTAACTTATCCTGAGTTAGAAACTGAAACCACAGAGGCAAACTGTAATCAAGATAATGGCTCTGCCTCCGTCTTTGTCACTAGTGACATTGACATTGCTAGAATAGAATGGTTTACTAGTTCGGGTACTTTTGTTACCAGAGGACCTAATATGACAGGTGTTTCAGCAGGAGACTATATTGTAAGTGTAATAACTTTAAATGGCTGTAAAGTTGAACAAGAAGTTAATATACTATCAGAAATTAATGCTTTTAATGGTATCTCAAGAAATGGCGATAATGCAAACAGTTTTTTCAAAATCGAATGTATAACATTATACCCAGACAATATTGTAAAAATTTACAATAGAGCTGGAACATTAGTATACCAAGAAGAAGGCTATAACAATAATGACATTAAATTTGATGGTGTATCTAATCGAGGGATAAATGTAATGGGAGAAAATCTACCTGATGGCACCTATTTTTATATAATTGATAAAAGAGATGGTTCAAAGCCTAAAAACGGCTATTTAGAAATTGTAAACTAAAATTATGTATAACATTATAGCGTTTTATTCATCGTTCTCTAAAAGTAAATAAAAAAAGATAAAATCCCCATTTCTGTTAATGTGATTTAAGAGCATTAAGAATGATGAATAAAACGTTGTTGGACTGAGCCGATGGGACTATGGGCATTGTATGTGTGTACTAGCTGCCGAAGCCTCACCCTGCCAATAGATAGCAGGGTTTTTGCCAGTTGGATGCTGATTTTGAGGGCTCGGTTTCATGCTAAGCTTTATTTATTAGACGTAGTTTTCCTGTTGAAGCTTTTCTCGCTTCTTGTAAAAGCTACAATCTTTCAAAGAACTGTCGGTTAGTTTAATACTAGCCAGGTGTTTTCTGTTTTGGCAACGGTACTGCCTTCATACTTTTTGTCTTGCATTTAGGACATTCAGCAGGGTCGTTCCCTGTTATTTGCCTGTACACTTCCAGGCCGTTGAGCCCTTCCAGCACAGGAAAGTAGGTGACCTTATTAATGATAAGGTTACAGTCTTCCCTGGCCTGTTTAAGGTTGGACAAGGACATAAAACCAAAATACCTGATTTTGCAAAACCCGTCAGGCAGGACATGCTGCATGAACCTTCTTATAAATTCTTTCGCCTCTAGGCTCATCACTTTTTTCAAGCCACCACAACGGTAGTCTTTATACCAAAAGCTCACCTTTCCATTTTGATGGCTTTTGATCCTTTGGTTACTTATGGCGACCCTATGGGTGTAATTACCTAAGTAATTAATGAGATTTTCCGAGCATTTAAAAGGCTTTTCGCTGTAAACCACCCATTTGGTCTTATAACACTGCTGTTTTAATTGTTCAAAGTGGGTGCCTTTAGGTATTTTGAGCCGGTCATTCTTGAAGGATGCTTCTAACAGCTTGAGTAAAAGACCCCTAAACACAGCACTTAGCACCTTCACGGGCAAGAAATAGTTGGGGTTGGAAGGAATCCATTCCCTTCCATCTTCGGTCAATCCTCCCGCAGGCACTATCATATGGATATGCGGGTGATAATCCAGGTTTTGTCCCCAGGTATGTAATATTGATACCGCACCTGCCTTTGCCCCCAGATACTTGGGGGTTTTGGCGCACTGCATCAAGGATTGGCCAGCTGCTTTAAAAAGTGCGCCATAAGTCAATTTTTGATTAATATAAAACAGCTTGTTCAAGCAGTGAGGCACGGTAAAGACCAAATGAAAATACTTGGTGGCAGGCAGGTTTGAAGCCAGTTTGTCGACCCATTTGGCCTTTCTTATAAATTGGCATTTTGGACAATGTCGGTTTCTGCACGAGTTGTAGGCCTGCTGATTGTACCCACAATTATCACAGCTGTTAATATGCCCTCCCATAGAGGCACTCCTGCATTGGGTGATGGCCTGATAGGCTTTCTTTTGTACGGGGCAGAGTTTTGCGGTATTCAAATAATCCGCTGCGTGTTCAATGAAGATATCAGCCAGTTCTGTTTTCTGTCTTTTGTTTTCCATCGCACCATTTTTAAACTTTCATATTGTCTAGAGGGGAGCAAACACTAGCTGGGTCTAGCTTAGTAAGATGCAGGTAGGCCGTAGTGGTCTTTAGCGAGGTATGCCCCATAAATTGCTGTATCAGCCGTAAGTTCACGCCTTGCTCCAACAGGTGTGTGGCAAAAGTGTGGCGCAGGGTATGGAAGGACACCGCTTTTTTAATACCGGCAAGTTCGAGCTTGTTCTTTACGATTTTAGCCAGAGTGGTTTCTGACAGAGGCTTCCCTTTGCTGTTTTGAGGTTCAAACAGGTACTTCTCGGGACGTGCAAATTTATAATAAATACGCAGTACCTCAAGTGTCTTGCGTGAGAGTAATGTGTAACGGTCTTTCTTGCCTTTACCCTGCATGACCCGAACCTGCATTCTTTGAGAGTCGATATGATTAGGCAGCAGGTTCAAAAGCTCATTTCTCCGCAAGCCTGATGAATAGGCCAACATAATAATAGCCTTATGTTTTAAGTTGCGGTTCACGTTGATCAGCCTTTCCATTTCCTCAATGGAGAGGACGATCGGAAGCCTTTTAGATTTTCTAGGACGTCTAATCTTAAAATCTTCCCACTCCCTTCCCAAAACATCGGTCTGCACTATTTTAAATGCACTGATGTACTGGTTCACAGTAGAGGCTGACAGGCCTTTTTCTATCACTACCTTGTGAAGGTAGTCTTTAAACTGTGAAAGGGTGATGGTCTCGAGCGGTAAACTGCTCACTTTGGCCATGTGGGACATCAGTGAACAATAGGTGTTTACTGTGCGAAAACTGTAATTCCGGAATTCCAGCTCTCTTTTGAGATGCTCTAAGGCATTGCTTTTTGTTTGAGTTTTCATAATGGTAACTTGTTTGTTTACCATTACAATTTAATCATACCTCATTTTACCGTTTCCAGGAAGAAACGGTTTAGTTCAACAAGTATTTTAAAAGCAAGTCTTTTTACATTATAGTTTCCTTGTTGTTGTTAACAGGAACTTTAAAGGCTCAACAATACCCAATATACTCACAATATATTTTTAATGGGCTTATTTTAAACCCTGCATATGCCGGAAGTCATGTTCAACTAAGTGCTTCCGCTATGTATAGAAATCAATGGGTGAACTTTGAAGGTGCTCCTAAAACCTTATTTTTTAGTGCACATACCTCTCTGATGAATGAAAAAATGGGCTTAGGGCTACTTATTAATGACGACCGAATTGGTAGTTATTCTAATCAGAATATCTACGGCAGTTATTCTTTCATCATTAAAACCCCTAAGGGTAAATTGGCAATGGGTGTACAGGCTGGTCTCAATGTTCTAACAGCAGACTTTAGGGATCTTAATTTGGATGATATGGGTGATGAATCTTTTGCTAACGTAAGCGGAAACCTTAAGCCAAATTTTGGAACTGGTGTTTATTTTTATAATAAAAAGATGTTTGCTGGTTTTTCTGTTCCATTTTTATTGAATAATGGATTTGGTGATGTAAATCTTGAAAACACCTTTAATGAAATAAGAGCAGCAAGATATTATTATTTAACAGGAGGCTTAATGCTTCCGTTAAATCTTAATAAAACAGTCCATATTCAACCATCGGTTCTTATTAGAGGTCAAGAAGGCGCACCTCTCAACTTTGATATAAATACTAGTTTTGTCTTCTATGATTTATTAAATGTAGGGGTTTCATATAGAAATATTGATGCAGTCGTTTCATATATTGACTTTAAATTAACTGAGTCTTTTCACTTTAGCTATTCTTATGATTGGACTACCTCTGACATTAGAAAAGCTTCGAATGGTACTCATGAATTTATGATTAATTATAGAGTCCGTTTAAGAAATGTGCATGATGATGTAATATGCCCAAAGTTTAATGATTTTATGTAATCGTTTCCAAACATATTCTACGGGCTTGAATCTTTAAAGAAATATAATTTTATTAATTTATGGTAATGGTAAATGGACCAAAACTCTAAACTTTGGTGCGAAAATTAATTCAGTACATGATGAATATCTACCTACCATCCGACCACAAATTAGGCAATTTACGAATGATTTAATGATCCTTTCTTCCAAAAAGCCAGATGGTTTGGCTGGTCTTGATTTGTATTAGGTTGGTATCGATAAAATCAAATTATAAAACCATCCTATCAGTTTATATTTTATATAGCTAGGAACAATCTCCCTTTATCTTTTTTTCCAAAAAAACTATTCTTCAAGCTAAGAGTTAATATTAATAAGTCGTTAAAATGTCATTTAGTGATCTTTAACTGATGAAATTAATTTTTTTACTCCTTTTTTGGAGTATAATTTATTAGTTTAAAGTTTCTATGGAAAATTATCTTAATCGTTACCAAGAAATTAGAAAAACAACTGAAAGCATTTGTGAACCTTTAGCGACAGAGGATTATGTTGCTCAGCCTATATCGGATGTGAGTCCGCCTAAGTGGCATTTGGCACATACCACCTGGTTTTTCGAAACTTTTTTACTAAAAGAATTTTCTAAAGATTACAGAGAATTTCATCCTCAATTTGCTTTCCTTTTTAATAGCTATTACGTGAGTGCAGGTGAAAGAATGTTGCGGCCAACAGAGGAAATATGACGCGTCCAACGGTTGAGGAAATATATCAATACAGAAAATATGTGGATGTAGCCGTTAGAGAATTACTATCTCACATCATTACGGATGAGATGAAAAATATCCTTGAGATTGGCTTCAATCACGAACAACAACATCAGGAATTACTGTTTTATGACATCAAATATATTTTAGGACACAATCCCCTTTTCCCAGCTTACGATAAGGGCTTTGAAGAATATTTCACCGAAGACTGGGAGCACGATTGGGTACACATTAATAAAGGAAATTACAAAATTGGCTTTGAAGGAAAAGGCTTTTCATTTGACAATGAACACAATTACCATGAAGTACATTTGGAAGGTGCAAAAATCAGCAACCGACTAGTCACCAATGGTGAATATGCTGAATTTATTGAAGCCAAAGGCTATGAAAAGCATGAATACTGGCATTCTGATGCCAGAGCGTGGTTAGAAGAAACTGAGATTTCCGCTCCATTATACTGGCATAAAATAGAAGGAAATTGGCATTACTATACTTTAGCCGGTTTAAAACCTATCAATAAAGATGCTCCTTTAATGCATATCAGCTTTTATGAAGCCTATGCTTTCGCAGAATGGAAAGGCATGCGTTTACCAACTGAATTTGAGTGGGAAACAGCTGCTAATTTATTCGACTGGGGAAAAAGATGGGAGCATACGGGAAGTGCATATCTTCCCTATCCAAGCTATACAAAGCCAGCAGGTGCTATTGGAGAGTACAATGGCAAATTTATGGTGAATCAAATGGTGATGCGGGGTTCATCACGCGCCACTTCATTAAATCATTCAAGAAAAACATATAGAAACTTCTTTCACCCACATTTGCAGTGGCATTTTAGTGGGATAAGATTAGCACAAGATTTATGACAACAAACACAACCGAAAAAAAAATAAGCTTTTCAGTGGCAGAAGCTGTAAAAGAAAGACTTACACAAAAAGAAAAATCACTGCCAAGCTGGTTGTTTTATGATGCCGAAGGTGACCGCCTTTTTCAAGAAATCATGAATATGCCGGAATATTATCTCACAAATTGTGAATATGATATATTCCAAAAACATAAAGATGATATTTTATCCATTATTTCTGCAGATGCAGCGGGTTTTAATCTGATAGAATTTGGAGCTGGTGATGGCATGAAAACAGAGATCTTATTAAAGCATTTTGTTAAGCAAAATGCTACTTTCAATTACAAGCCAGTAGATATTTCAGAAAATGTGCTGAGTTTATTGCAGGAAAGAATGCAAAAATCAATTCCTGATTTGGATATAAAACCTATCAATAAAGAATATTTTTCTGCTCTGGATACGCTTAATGAAGACAGGAAAAATCCAATGGTTGTGCTTTTTATGGGTGGAAATATTGGGAATTTTGAAATTGAGGATGCACAATCATTTGTAAATCAAATTGCCAATAAATTGAGACCTGGTGATAGAATCATTATGGGTTTTGATATGAAAAAAGATCCTGAGATGATTAGAAGTGCATACAATGACGCTCAAGGTATCACGCGCCAGTTTAATATGAATCTGCTTACAAGATTAAATAATGAATTAGATGCCGATTTTGATTTGGAGCAATTCAAACATTATCCATCTTATGATCCTCAAACGGGAACCACGAAGAGTTTTTTAATTTCTCAAAAAAAGCAAACTGTTGAATTAAAAGCCATTGATACCACTATCCATTTCAAAGCCTGGGAGCACATTCATGTAGAAGTATCCCAAAAATTCGATGAAGATATGATTGAAAATATGGCTAAAGAAGCCGGCTTAACAGTTGAAAAATATTTTTATGATGAAAAGAAATATTTTGCTGATGTTGTGATGAGGAAATGAAAAGTATAAATCTTACTACACACTCCTCTGTTTCGGTGTTTTCACCGAAACTTAATCTATAAAGGTTGACAAACCTTCACTGGTCTTAGCGTCTCGCTAAGATCTTGCCCCAGTTCCTTTAAGTCTTAGCGAGACGCTAAGACTAGGTGGGAAGTATCCCAAAAATTCGATGAAGATATGATTGAAAATATGGCTACGGAAGCTGGCTTGACCGTTGAAAAGTATTTTTATGATGATAAGGAATACTTTGCGGATGTGGTGATGAGGAAATAGTTAAACCCCTAAAAATTTGCTGGTCTTAGCGTCTCGCTAAGACCTTGCCCTCGTTCCCATCACTTTAAGTCTTAGCGAGACGCTAAGACTAGGTAGGGTTGTCCCAGCCTTTGGCTGTCCTTATTTTTTCTTAATTTCTTTGCGGCTTGGCTTTTTGCGGTTAACTACCGATGACTATCCTCATCTTCCAAAATACTCAAATAACTTTCATATCGGCTAGGCGCAATTTTCCCTTCTTCCATGGCTTCACGGAAAGCACAGCCCGGCTCATGAGTATGCGTGCAATTGTTAAATCTACATTCCCCTATATACTCCCGCATCTCAGGGAAATAATGGCTTAGCTCCTCATTGCCTATATCCCACAACCCCAGTTCTTTAATGCCCGGAGTATCGATTACGAAAGTGCCTTTCCAAGCTTCAAACATTTCAGCAAATGTAGTGGTATGTATACCTTTACCAACTGATTCCGATACCTCCCCTATTCTTTGCTCAATATGAGGCGAAATCAAATTCAGTAAAGTAGATTTTCCTACTCCCGAATGACCTGCAAAAAGCGAAGTTTTCCCTTCCAAAACAGCTTTCAATTCCTCTATCCCTATATTTTCCTCCGCGGATACTAGCAACACTTTATAGCCTAATTCCTGATAATCAAATTTGAGCGCTTCATAATATTCCAATCCCTCCTCATCCAATAAATCTGCTTTGTTAAATACCAAAACAGCAGGAATTCTGAAGGACTCACAACTCACTAAAAATCGGTCAATAAAACCCAAACTCGTTCTTGGGAATGCCAAAGTCACTATTAAAATAGCTTGATCAATGTTGGCAGCCAGCCGATGGCTGTGCTTTTTTTTGCGTGTTGATTTCCTAATGATATAATTTTCCCTAGGGAGTACATCCTTAATAATGGCTTCCGTATCATTTTCAGGTGCAATATTCACCCAATCGCCCACCGCCACAGGGTTGGTGACTTTTTCATCATCCAAGCGGAGCTTACCTCTCAGTCGGCACTCATAAAATTTTCCCTCCGCCAATACAGTGTACCAGCTCCCTGTCGATTTAAAAACTCTTCCCTTCATCATGATAGCTTCATTTTTTGAATGATAGGTGCAATATGCTTCATAATCTTATCCTTTGCTCCAATATTTTGATTGACATATTCCAAAGCTCTTTGGGAAGATTCCTCAATTTTAAAGTCATCTGAATTCATAATAGATAAAAATTCCTGAGCATTTGCTACTTTAAAAGCAGCTTTAGCATCTAATAAATCCAATGCTTCCTGAAATTTACGGTAATTTTTATTTCCGAAAAATACGGGCAAGCCAAAACAAGCGGCTTCCAAAGTATTATGCAATCCATCTCCATAAGCTCCACCTATAAAAGCTATTTTACCATATTGATATAAGGAAGAAAGCATTCCTATATTGTCAATTAGGATCACTCTTGGTTTCGTTGTTGCTTCAGAATCTATTTTGCTGTAACGACTAGTAGGAATTTTCAAAACCTCCTCATGCAGTTTTAAATTGGCTTCACTAATATCGTGTGGGGCAATAATGGCTTTCCATTCAGGATTTTGTTGTAAAAAAGGTGCAATTACTTTTATGTCGGGCTCCCACGTACTTCCTCCTATTAAAACAGACTGATCTTTGGAAAATTCAGCAAACATTTCCTGAGGTTTCACACTATCGGTTATCGATTTCACTCTATCGAATCTTGTATCACCACTTACGCTCACATTATGAATATGAATGCCTTTAAGTAAAGCAGCCACCGTTTTGTTTTGCACAAAAATATGGTCGAACTGCTTTAATATTTTTCTGTAAAAGCCTCCGTAGAATTTAAAAAACCGCTGATTGGAACGAAATATAGCGGAAACTGAATAAACCCAGCAATCCGCTTCCGATAATATTTTAAGGTGATAATGCCAGAATTCATATTTTACAAAAAATGCCAGTTTGGGTTGGGTAATTTTTACAAATCGCTCAGCATTTTCAGCGGTATCCAATGGCATATAGCAAATATGGTCTGCCAATTCATAGTTTTTACGCACTTCATAACCCGAAGGTGAAAAGAAAGTCAATAAAACAAAGAAGTTAGGATATTCTTTCTTTAAAGCTTCAATCAATGGTCTGCCTTGTTCAAATTCACCCAAAGAAGCACAATGAAACCAAACTACTGGCTGGTCAACAGATTTAAACTTCTCCTCCAACTGAGGAAACAAATCTTTCCGACCTTCTACAAACTTTTTGGATTTGGCATTTATCAACGCATGGATTTTTACCCCTACGCCTAACAATGAAATACCCAATCGATAAAAGAATTCACCCATGCGGTAAAATTAAGGGGAAAAATTTATGATAAAGAATGAATTGGGGATTTAAATATCAATAGATAAAACTTTAGATAAGGCTTCTTTTACTGAATCAGAGATTCCTGATCCAACTTCGCCTATATTTTTTACAAATCTTTCCTCTGAAACAGAACGAATTTGAAAACAATCAGCTGAAGAAACTTTTGATAAATTATTATTTGAATCAGGTACTATTTTAACCATCCAAGGTACCTCCTCGTACCTCGGTTTCCAATCTGTAAATGGAACAATTACCTTTAATGGTAATTTTCCTAATAAATCATCATTGACAATCAACGCAGGTCTAGTCTTTTTTATTTCTGCTCCAAGAGTGGGATTAAGGTTAATCAGCCAAATTTCATTTTGCTTCATAAAAATCATCAAAATCGATTGAAGTAAAGGCAGTTAACTCTTTATTAGTTTTGTATTCAACCAACATTTCTTCAACTGCATTTGCCATTTTAGCTTTACTATCTTTTTCTAAAGATTCCTTTATTAATTTTAAAATCTCCTTCTTTTCATTTGATGACAAAAGTGATATTTCTTGCAGAACTTCTTCCTTGCTCATTTTTTTTGTAGTCATTTAAGAATTAAACATATAAAATATCATTTAAAGTTCAAAACTCACCCCTTCCTCCTCACAAAAACAGCCACCAAAGCCGAAGTTACAGCCCCTATTACAAGAGCTAACACAGCACTTTGCCACAGATAATTCTTCAAATTGAAATACGCATCTGCCTCTTCTTGAGTACTTAGTCCTTGATTTACCGCGTATGCTGATGCATTCTCAAAATACTCAGGCGAAATCAAATCATGGGTTACCATTTGGCTGAAAGGAGTTAAAATCACCACCACTGCTGTAATGATCATGCCTGAAACAAAACCTTGCTTCCAACTCATTACATTATTATAATGCTTTTTGCGTTTTTCCAATAAGGCAAATACATAAACTAGAATAGCCGGAATCGCCACAAAATTGGTATAAGTCGCATGATCTGCGATCTTTTCATCATGCCAGCCCATGGCTTTCTCAAAATACATCCAAATGAGCATCATAATCACAAAGATTAATCCCCATTTAATTTCAATTAGTCGTTTCTTCATGTTTAGGTTTTCGTTGTTGACTTACTAAATATACTCCAAAAAATATCATCAATGCAAATAGGGCTTTCTCCCATTTGAAAACTTCTTGTCCGATTAGAATGGTGATAAAAGTGGCAAAAACAGGCTGCAAATAAATATAATAACCCACTATAGTAGAATTCACATGCTTTAAAGCCATTGCATTTAATAAATACGCTAAAAATGTAGTCCCTATAATTACATAAACTATGCTCCACCATATTCCTGCTGGAAAAGCTTGAAATTCCACATCAAAAATCGGTACTATTCCAAAAGGAACAATCATCAAAGTCCCGAAAAGAAATACCCATTTCACTACCGTGATAGGTTCATATCTTTGCATTAAGGGTTTTACCATCACCAAATAGATCGCATAGAAAGTAGCGTTGAGGAAAATAAAAATATCCCCTAAAAAGGCATCATTTTCTAAGCTGACTTCTTTATTCAGCACTAATAAAACCACTCCAAATGCTCCTATGAGGATTCCGATAACTTTACGCCAAGTGATCATCTCGTTCAGCAACCAGAAAGAAATTGCCAACACTATAATTGGATTAGCCGTCATAATGATGCTGGCATTTACAGGGCTCGTCAAGCTTAAGCCATTGAAGAAAATCAGCTGATTTCCCATTACACCAAAAACCGCACATTTGGCAAAAAGCCAATAATCTTTCTTTCTAATTACTTTTTCTGAGGAAGTTAACTCATGATAAATCCAGAAAAGAATAGTTGCTACCGTTGCCCTCAATAAAATAAAAGCATTGGGACTCATATAATTAGGCATCACGCCTTTGGCGATGACATAATTTGCGCCATAGATTAAACCTACTAGCGCCAGTGCTCCATGAATTTGCCAGGTCTTATTCATTTGGCAAAAGTAAGGGATTATATGGATATTGCAGATTATAAATTTACAAGCTTATGATATTCGGAGAAGATAAACCACTGGCAGAAAGAATGCGCCCAACTAAACTGGAAGAATTAGTCGGACAACAGCATTTGGTAGGCGAAAAAGGAGTTTTAAGATTGACTATTGCTCAAGGAAAAGTGCCTTCCATGATTTTTTGGGGACCTCCGGGAGTGGGCAAAACCACCATTGCCAATATTATTGCCAATCAGGTGAAAGCTCCATTTCAAACTTTAAGTGCAATAAGTGCAGGAGTTAAAGATGTTAGGGAAGTCATTCAAAGAGCCTCCCGATCAGGAAAAATCATTTTATTTATAGATGAAATTCACCGTTTTAATAAATCACAGCAAGATGCTTTACTAGGCGCAGTAGAAAAAGGTGTTATTACTCTGATTGGTGCCACTACTGAAAACCCATCATTTGAGGTTAATTCAGCTTTGCTTTCTCGCTGTCAGGTTTATACGCTAAAAGCTCTGGAATTAGAGGATTTAAAAGGATTGCTGAATACCGCTTTAGCAAATGATGAAAAATTAAAAGAGCTCAATATTGAAATAAAGGAATACGAAGCTTTGATTCAGCTTTCAGGTGGTGATGCCAGAAAACTTTTAAATTTATTTGAATTAGTAATTGATGCTTATGGAAAAGATGAAAAAATCAAAATCACCAATGAGCAAGTCCGAGAAATCGCTCAGAATAGAATGGCAATTTATGATAAGTCTGGCGAACAGCATTATGATATTATTTCAGCATTTATCAAAAGCATCAGGGGAAGTGACCCCAATGCCGCACTTTATTGGCTGGCCAGAATGATAGAAGGTGGAGAAGATGTGAAATTCATTGCCCGAAGATTATTAATCTCTGCTTCAGAAGATATTGGCCTGGCAAATCCAAATGCTTTATTGATTGCAACTAATACATTTCAAGCGGTTAGCATGATTGGCTATCCAGAAGCAGAAATAGTATTGGCACAATGTGTTACTTACCTCGCATGCTCACCAAAAAGTAATGCTTCCTACATGGCAATTAAAAAAGCTAGGCAGTTAGTTCGAGAAACTGGTGATTTATCGGTTCCATTGCATTTGCGAAACGCTCCTACCAAATTGATGAAAGATATGAATTATGGTAGCGGATATAAATATTCTCATGACTTTCCTGGAAATTTTGCGTACCAAGAATTTATGCCAGAAGAAATCAGTAAAAACACCCTATATGAGCCTCAGGACAATGTTAGAGAGAAAGATTTTCGACAAAAGCTACAAAATCTTTGGCGAAAGAAGTATAATTATGACTAATCTAAGAATTATGGTATTTTTTTTATTAATTTAATTACCTACCTTTAATTTTAATATAAATAAGCACAAACTATAACTAAACAAGAACATGGATCCAAAACTGGAAAAGTGGAAAGAGATCGAGTTTAATGTGGATTTACCGCATGCTAAATACGAAGTCTCGAATTACGGAAGGATAAAAAGTTATTCGACTCGTGAAACCGGAAAAATCATCAAAGGATCAAATGTGAATGGCTATCAAGCTATCATGGTTCGATTTGACAAAAGAATTACACAAAGTTACTATGTACATCGTCTGGTTGCTGAATCATTTATACCAAAAGACAATGATAATCAAGTGTATGTAACGCATTTAGACTATGATAAGTCTAATAATCATTTAAGTAATTTGAAATGGGTTTCTGAAAGAGAATTAGCTGATCATAATAACAAAAACCCTAAAGTTTTAAAGAAAAGGGTTACAGGTTATAAATTAACCGAATCAGATGTGAAAGTGATCAAAAAAATGCTGAAAAATGAAAAGACTAGATATAGTCAAATCGCTCGTCAGTTTGGAATCACACACACACAATTAAACAGAATTAGAAAAGGACACAATTGGGGACATGTAACTATTGATGATTAATTAACATCACTATTATTTAAGTTTAATAGCATGCATACTTTAATTAGTATCATGCTTTTTTATTTTAAAAAGCTAATTTACTTCACCAATCATAAAATTATCCTACCTATTGCAAAAGCTTCAAGCAATACAATTGTTTATCCCGTAATTCTGCGCTAATTTTAGGCTCAAATTGGTTTATAATATGCAAAGAGATAATATAATATTCGACCTCATAAAGAAGGAGCAAAAAAGACAGGAAACTGGTATTGAATTAATCGCATCAGAAAATTTCACTTCGCCTGAAGTGATGGAAGCAATGGGAAGCGTATTGACCAATAAATATGCTGAAGGCTTACCAGGTAAAAGATATTATGGAGGATGTGAAGTTGTAGATGAGGTTGAAAATCTAGCAATCGATAGGGTTAAAGAATTATTTGGCGCAAGCTGGGCCAATGTTCAACCTCACTCAGGAGCACAAGCAAATGCAGCCGTTATGCTAGCTTGCTTAAATCCTGGAGATAAAATTTTAGGTTTTGACTTATCACATGGGGGACACTTAACTCATGGCTCTCCTGTTAATTTCTCAGGAAAATTATATCAGCCTTCATTTTATGGAGTGGAAGAGGAAACTGGTTTAATCGACTGGGATAAAGTGGAGGCTACAGCCAAAAAAGAAAAGCCCAAAATGATCATTTGCGGTGCATCAGCATACAGCCGTGAATGGAATTATAAAATATTAAGAGAAGTTGCAGATGAAGTAGGTGCAATTTTATTAGCAGATATTTCTCACCCTAGTGGTTTAATTGCTAGAGGCTTATTAGATGATCCTTTAGATTATTGCCATATTGTAACCACCACAACTCACAAAACTTTGCGTGAACCAAGAGGTGGCCTAATCATGATGCGTGATGATTTTGAAAATCCATTTGGGTACAAAAATCCAAAAGGAGAATTACGTAAAATGACACAATTGTTGGATTCGGGAGTATTTCCTGGAACACAAGGCGGTCCTTTGGAACATGTTATCGCTGCTAAAGCAGTAGCTTTTGGCCAGTGTTTAACTGAAGATTATTTCAATTACATCCTTCAAGTAAAGAAAAATGCTGAAGTAATGGCTAAAGCATTTATGGAAAGAGATTATAAAATCATTTCTGGAGGAACGGATAATCACTTAATGTTAATTGATTTACGATCTAAGGGCATTACGGGTAAAATTGCAGAAGCTGTCTTAGGTGAAGCAGATATTACCATTAATAAAAACATGGTGCCTTTTGATGATAAATCACCATTTGTTACTTCTGGTATGAGAATCGGAACTGCAGCCATTACCTCAAGAGGATTGGTAGAAGCTGACATGGAAAAAATAGTGAATTTCATCGATACAGTGATCACTCAACATGAAGATAAGCAAAAAATTGCTTCAGTGAAAAATGAGATTAATGAATGGATGGTAGAGTTTCCATTATTCAAATAATTCTGAAATGCTTGATAATCACAAGCAATCATCAAATTTTTATCTAATTTTAATTTAGATTTCATATAACAATATATGCCAGCAGATCAACCACAAGCGGAGATGAGCTTTTTAGATCATCTGGAAGCCTTTCGATGGCATATCGTAAGGGCTTTGTCCGCTGTTGTAATTTTATCTATTGTAGCCTTTGCTTCTAAAGAATTTGTCTTTGGAACCTTGATATTAGGGCCTTCCAGACCTGATTTCTGGTTTTACCAAATGGCTTGTCAACTGGGGCAAACTGTAGCGAATTCAACTGCATTTTGTATAGATGAATTGCCTTTCATTATTCAAAGTAGAAAAATGACAGGGCAGTTTAGCATGCACATTACTTCCTCAATCGTATTAGGAATTATAGTGGCTTTCCCTTACTTTTTCTGGGAAATGTGGCGATTTGTAAGTCCTGCTTTATATGAAAAGGAAAAGAAAACGAGTAGAGGTGCTACATTCTTTGTAAGTTTACTATTTATGTCTGGAGTACTATTTGGCTATTATATAGTTTCCCCTATTTCCATTAACTTCTTGGCAAATTATCAGGTGGATGCTTCCGTTTTAAATGAGTTTGATATTACTTCATATGTATCGACTTTAACCATGCTAGTTTTAGCATGTGGCTTGATGTTTCAGTTGCCAATGGTGATACTTTTTATGAGTAAAGCTGGAATTATTAACCCACAGATTCTAAAACAATACAGGAAAATAGCCATTGTGGTAATTTTGGTGATCAGTGCTTTCATTACTCCACCAGATCCGATAAGCCAATTGCTGATTTCCTTTCCGCTTTTAATATTATATGAAATAAGTATTTATATTTCTGCAGTTATCCATAAAAGGAAAGATAAAAAAGAAGCAGAATTAAAGAAATTAGAGGAATAGCTAAAATAAAGTAATATGCTTTTTGCCGACATACCAGGACTTACTGACTTAAAAGAACAACTGATAAAGGGTGTGAAATCTGGTAAAATTGCGCATGCCCAACTATTCTGGGGGAAATCAGGAGCGGCTAATTTACCAATGGCTTTGGCTTATGCTACTTATTTAAATTGCGAAAATCCATCTGAACATGATGCTTGTGGAGAGTGTAATTCCTGCCACAAAAATGCAAAATACATTCATCCAGATTTTCAATTTTCATTTCCAACTGCTGCCAATGACAGCATAAAAGGTGATGACTCGAAGTTGAGCAATAATTTCATGAAATACTGGAGATCTTTTCTGTTAAAAGATCCTTTTGCTTCAGCTTCAAATTGGATAGATCATATTGGAACTGGAAACAAACAGCTCAATATTGCTAAGGATGAAAGTAAAAACATTATTAGAAATCTTTCTCTAAAAGCATTTGAGGGAAAATATAAGGTGATGCTGATTTGGTTGCCAGAATACCTACACCCTTCAGCCGCCAATGCACTTTTGAAGATTATTGAAGAGCCTTCCGATAAAACGGTGTTTTTATTGGTCTCCAATAATAGAGAAAAATTAATTGGTACCATCATTTCGAGAACACAAGCGGTTCATGTGCCCAACTATTCTGATGAAGAAGTAAAAGACATTCTTGTTTCAAAATATGAAGTTGCTGAGAACCAAGCTAAACAATTAGCCCATATTGCTCAAGGTGATTTGCATAAGGCAGTTGAATTGATTGATGATGTTTCAGATGATGCACAACAAGAATTTGAGCAATGGATGCGGGAATGCTGGGCAAATGATTACACCAAATTGGTAAAGCGTTCTGATGATTTTCACAAATGGGGCAAAATGAATCAACAGCAATGGCTTGTCCATGCTGAGAACATCTTGAGAGAATCATTAGTGGCATTAATGCAAAGCACAGAACTGATGAGGGTTCCAGATGAACACGAACAGTTTGTGATGAAATTCAGCAAAACTCTAAGCTTGGAAAAAATTGCTCAAATGAATGAAATCCTCAACAAAGCCATTTACTATTTGGAAAGAAACGCCAGTGCGAAAATGACTTTGCTAAATGTTTCTTTGCAATTATCTGCTATTTTAAGACGGAAGTGACAGAAAGCCTGAGGCTTTTTTTTATAACCACAGAGTTGCACGAAGGATTTCAGGAAGGGCTCAAAGGATAGTCATATTGAAAAGGAAAAAGAAGTTTTATATTAAAAATCTAACAGGAATACCACTTTTTTTATCAAATCTTTTATAGTAAAAACCCATTCTCAGCTTTGGCTGGTTCAGGGATATTATCATCCTTAATCATTTCCCTTAGATCAATTTCTATAGTTCTGGAGATGGCGGTGATGGGAACATCATTATAAGTTCCCTCAAATGGATTTTCTGAATAATCACCAATTTTTTCCATTAGGAAAAACACCCATATCACAAGAGCTGACAATAATGGAGAAATCCAATACATCCATTCCGCCATATTTTTAAAGATGTCCAACATCCCAAAAGGCACTAAAAATGCAAAAACAAAGGTAAGCCAAAGAGCAGTGGAAGCATATTGCCTTGGAAATGGAAATGTTTTTATTCTTTCTGATTTACCTTGACCATTATAAAATTCACTAAGCAAATGATGAAATTCCATATGACGAAAATCCTCAAAATGGTTTTGATTTCTTAACTCCTGAAGCCTCTCGGATTGCTTTCTCATGATTTGGGTTGCCACATTAGTACTCTAACTATAAGTAGCCAATTCTTCTTGAGAAATAAATTTTAAAAGTTCAGCATCCAATTTATGAATGTAGGCATCACAAACTGTGGCACTAAAAAGCTTATTTAACCTCATACCTTTATGCTCCCATTCCTTGCTTAACCTTAATTGATACCGCAGAGCAGTTAGCCAAGCAAGATGTCGATAGATTAATTCTTTTTTAATTTCATCTGAATTAACTCCACTCACAAAACTGCAAACCGCTGCTCCAAATGATCTACTATTATTTACAATCTCACCCCAAATTTTTCTTGCTTCCCATGTTCGATCATATGAACTATTGTTTTTAAAACCTAAGTAAAATGCCACTGCAATACCAATAACACTTAAGGGTTGCCAAGGCAAATTAAAACTCAAATCAAAAATATAAGCTAAAAATGAGATGATAAATGCATACACTAAACCCCATAAAAAAGGCTTTCCTGACCATTTGAAAGTCATCCAAAAGCCATAATTTCTATTTACATACATGTGAAGATCATTTTGATTATATACTATTATAAACTTAGAAATAATTTTTAATAAATACACTTTCAGCATTAAATCCTTTAAAGTACTATGATGAGCATATTTTTCTATGGTAAACATTGAAGCCAGATATTGATTAATACTATATATAATTTTAATAACTTCAGATTATGAAATAATACAATAGACTTATGCCTAAATTTCATTTAATACTGATTCTTATATTTTCCTCATTTTCATTATCCGGGCAAATACTACATTATGAGAATTTTGCCGTAATTCTGGATACAACAAAGCATGTGAAAGGAAATATTGTCCCTAGCTTTCAATTTCAAAACCTAAAGGAGGATTTGATAAAATTTGAGAATACTGCGGATTTTTCACTTCTATTCGAGAAAAATGCCATGACTATTGCCAATAAAGTAGAGCTTTCCCGATTTGGGGATGAGACATTCGAAAGCGGTGGATATTTATACATTGAATACAGAAGAATACAAGACACCCTACCTTTCGCACTTGAACCTTATTTTCAGGCTCATTGGAATGAAGTCAGAGGGTTAGATAGAAAATATGCAGCTGGATTTAACCTTCGGTGGAGAGTTTTATACAAAAAGAATTCCGGGATTTTTGCTGGAATTGGGCCTTTCTATGAATTTGAAAGATGGGATTACAGAGGAGTACCAGATTCGGAAACAATTCCAAACCCTGCCAATCCAATCACCAATGAGTTGGTCAGATTAGGGAGTTACATCAGCTACAAACAAAGACTGGCTGATAAGTTTTTGTTGGATTTCAGTATTTACTATCAAGATGATATCCAAAGTTTATTTGATACTCCAAGAGCAGGGAGTAGCTCTAGGATAACATACAAACTGACCCAGTATTTAGGGTTGACCTTACTTTACCAAAACATGTATGATCCAAGCCCTGTTGTACCAATTGATGAATTATATCACAATGTAACTTTCAGCTTTAGCATAAATATCTAAAATAGCCAAAGGCTGCTTAATTTAACCACACAGTAACACAGAGAATATCTCAAAGGACACTGAGGAGAAGTCCTATTTAAACTGAACCAATATTTGCTTATCAACAGGCATTGAAACAATTCTTAATTATAAATAAAAAATCAGTTCTCTTCGTGCAACTCAGTGTAAAAACTCAGTGAACATTGTGGTTAAAAAAAGGTGGTTTAATATCAGTAAACTATGCCGAAGACCTGATACAATTCTTGGTCTTTTCCTCTAATTTCAGAGATCACTCTTAATCCGTTTTCTGTTTCTTCAATTTTTACTAATCCGTAATTTAAACTATTTACAATATTTCCAATTCTGTGCTGGTTAATTTCCTTTGGTTCTTCTTTCCATGTATGTGTTAAACCACTGGAAGTAACATCAATTAATGGATACTTAATACCCTCCAATTTAATCCTTGAAATTTCAGCTATATGCCTATCTCCACTTAAAAGCAAAGCAGCACTTGGTTGCTTTTCTTGAACCAAATCAAAAAGCTTTTGACGTTCTTGAGGGAAATTAGCCCATTTTTCATAGGCATGTTCCTCAGAAATAAATTGAATACCACTAGCAATTATATATAAAGAAACCTCATCATCTGAAAGCTCATTATTTAACCAATTCCACTGTTTTTCTCCTAAGATAGTGCCCTCTTCATTTTTTTTATATACTCTATTAATTCGCTCTAAATCATCTCTGTGATACCTTGCGTCTAACAATATCACTCTGATAGTATGCGATTTCCACTTTAAATCATAAGATGAATAAACCCCTTCTCTTTCTCTTCTAGAATCTTCCTCAGAAACATCAAAAAAATCTAAAAACAGTTGCTGACTTTCTTCTTTATATTCATATTCCTTTCCAGCATCATTTCTTCCATAATCGTGATCATCCCAAACGCCTATTACGGGCATTGCCTTTCTTAATTTTTTATAGTCTTCTTGATTTTTTTGGAATTCATACTTTTCTTCCAATACTTTCATATCATCCGTGTCACCATAGATATTGTCACCCAAAAACATAAATAAATCTGGATTATGATTCATGATGGGTTGCCATAATGGTTGATCCGAATTTTGACGATTGCAAGATCCAAAAGCTAATGTTAAAGTCTTTTTATTTTCAATCTCAAATGTTTGATCTTGTGCAAAAAGGGAAGAAAAGGTTAATGAAACGATTAATGACAGAAGTATTAGTTTTCGCATTTTATAGTGGGTTAGATTTTCTATTACGATGCTAATTTATGGGAATTATGAGGTAATACCTTTATGTAAAGGTTAACTTTAAAATAATTCTTTGAGAAATAATCTTTTTAAGAAGTAGAAAAAAGATTCTAACAGCAATGTGTTAATAATACTGAGAAGAGGAACCTAAGGAGCCACAATTTTGAATAACATATTAATTCTCTCAGAATCATAGAGATTAAGTGCTTGCTGTAATCTTCTAGATGCCAATTTGTAATCCTTATTATGCATTGCTATCAAGCCCTGATTGAAATATTGCAGTGCGCTTAATTCTCTTAAGCTTATTTCCTTATATATTGTTTTAGAATTTGGTTGTCCATAAACTGAGGAGCCTAAAGACTCATTTTGATTTAATTGAGCAGAATTAAGCTTGGGCAGAAAATCTGCTTTAAATTCTTTAATCTCTTCTGAATCTGAAACAAGTCCATTTCTAGGATCAGTAGTTTCAAAAATAACCTCTTTACCATTCGCTTCAGCTATAATAAAAACATGATAATCAGTTTCAATTATGCTGTGCTCTATATCAAAATATTTAAGTAAAACTGAATAAGTTATACTTGCCGAAACACAATCATAGCTTCCGTCTTCCATTAAATTCGTGAAGGTTGTGCCTTTATTATATTCCTTTAAAAGTTTTTGGTGGGTTTTGTAAAAAAGATATTCCAGAAAATACTCTGCATCTGCATTAGACTTCCTTTCGAGTTTTCTTACTAATCTGTTCCATTGATTATGCTTCTCAAAATTTTCAACAGAAGATATAAAAGCAATATCGTCCAATAATTCTTCATTCTTTGGATTGAAATTTTGAGCATTCAATGAGCTATTAAAGCACAATAATGTTGCAAGCATTCCAAATAGAATAGCAGAAAAATAGTTTCGATATAGTTTTTTGATAGATTCCAATATTAACGAATTGTTAACAAATAACGATTTATCATTATATAAAGTTAACAATTAATTAATAAAAATAATAAAAAGGTAATATAAAAGATGAAATTCAATTATTTTAAGGTGCTGGCTGCTAGACTAATAGCCTGATATTCTATAATTCATCTACATTATTAAGGTAATAATCTGCTTGTGTTAACAAATCTTCCTTTTCATCATTAGATTTTTTATCCCAGGTTCGATACATCAAGGAAATACGCTGGTTTTTCTCTAGTTTATCTCGATGGGTGTTATAGAAATTCCAGTACAGACTGTTAAAAGGACATGCTTTTTCACCTACTTTCTTTTTATGGTCATAATAACAATTAGAGCAGTAATTACTCATTTTATGCATATAATTTGCACTTGAGAGATAAGGCTTAGAACCCACAATACCCCCATCTGCAAACTGACTCATGCCACGTGTATTCGTGATTTCCACCCACTCAATTGCATCTATATAAATTCCTAAATACCATTTATCCACTTCATCGGGATCGGTCATATTTAATAATGCAAAATTCCCAGTTACCATCAATCGCTGAATATGGTGTGCATAAGCGTCTGATAAAGATTGTTTAATGGATTTCTCCATGCATTTCATTTTGGTTTTGCCTGTCCAATAAAAATCGGGGAGTTTTCTGCTGTGCTCAAAATAATTTTTCTTCGAATACTCAGGCATTTTAGCCCAGTAAATTCCTCGCATATACTCTCGCCAACCAATTACTTGCCTGATGTAACCTTCTACCTGCGCAATATTGATATTATCTGAATTCTCCTCCCAAGCCTCAATTACTTTTTCTACCAATTCTTTAGGCATAATCAGTTTGGAATTCAAGGCAAATGAAATTCTGGAATGGAACAGAAATTTTTCTTCTGTATGCATCGAATCTTGATAGGTCCCGAAATATGGTAACAACTCTCGGCAAAAATAGCGGGCAAACTGTAAAGCTTGCTTTCTATCTATAGGCCAGTGAAAGTTTTCATCATCAATGCTTCCTATAGTCTTAATCCCAGCCTTTTCAATATCTTTTACAACCTCTGAAACATCAGTTTTATAACTATAAGCGGGTGTAATAGGAACTTCTCCTTTATATTTATTTCTATTTTCATGATCGAAATTCCACTTCCCTCCAACTGGTTCTTTCCCTTCCATGAGAATATCATGATCTCTTCTCATTTTTCGATAGAAGTTTTCCATCAAAAACTGCTTTTTACCTTTAAAAAATTCAGCTATATCGTTCCTTTTGGTGAGAAAATGTTCTGTATCAACTGCATTCGTGGAAATAGATAATTCCTTACAAAGTTTCTTTATCTGCTCATCTAATCTATATTCATCAGGCAATAAATATTCAAAGTGCTCAACCCCATGTTTTTCTATGAGTTTTTTGATGTTTTCTGATAAAGACTGCTCATTATCAGCATCATTAATTTTTAAATAAATAAAGTCATGTCCTTTACTTTTCATTTCATTTGAAAAGGCTCTCATAGCAGAAAAAAAGGCTACTACTTTTTGAATATGGTGAGTCACATAATCAGTTTCCTGACGCATTTCCATCATCACATAAACCACATTATCTTCCGCTTCTGCAAACCACGAATGTCTTTCATTTAGTTGATCACCTAAAACAAGTCTTAAGGTCTTTTTCATAATTCAAATTTGAATATCAACCCCGATAGTTAACAATTGTTAATAAATGATGACCAGTAATTGCATTAAAGAAAGATTAATGCCATTAATCCTAAAAAAATAATTGAATACCACACCTTATTCTTTAACTGTCGTTAATAATTTATAAATTTACAGTAGTATAAAATCAAGATTAAAATTATGAAAAAGCTATTAATCGTCTTAGGCAGTATTATTGCACTTTTTGTCCTGACTATCGTTTTGGTCCCTATCCTTTTTAAAGACAGAATTATTTCTGCCGTACAGACGGAAATCGATAAATCCATAAATGCAAAAGTAAATTTCGAACCCTCTAAAATAAGAATTTCATTACTTTCGGATTTTCCAAACTTGACATTAGGTGTCCAGGACTTTTCTATCACAGGAAAGGAAACTTTTGATGGCGACACCCTTTTTGCTGCTAAGGATTTTTCGGTAGAAATGGATATAGTAGCCATTATAAAAGGAGATCCTATTAATATTAAAGGGATTATGTTGGATCAACCACTTATTAATATTTTGGTTTTGGAAGATGGCTCAGCAAATTATGACATCACCTACCCTTCTGAAGAAGAGGAAGAAGAAACCACCTCAGAGGAAGAATTAAAAATTGGAATAGATCATTGGGAAATCAAGAATGGAAGGATTAATTATTTTGATCAAATGAGTGATGTGGCACTTTCACTTATAGATGTAAACCATACAGGGAATGGCGATTTCACCCAATCTGTTTTTGATATGGAAACCAAAACAAGTGCTGAGGATTTTTCATTTGCTTACGGTGGCGATGTTTATGTTGCCCATAAAAGCTTGGAAGCTGATTTGCTTTTGGGAATGGATATGGACAGTATGAAATTCACATTTAAAGATGCAAAGGCAACCTTGAATGAATTTCATTTGAATTTTGATGGCTTTTTTGCCATGCCTACCGATGATTATGAAATGGATATCAACTTTGCAACCACTGATACTCAATTCAAAAACATTCTTTCTTTAGTGCCAGGCATGTATGCCGATGGTTTTGATGATTTGGAAACCCGAGGTGAATTTGATTTCTCAGGATTTATAAAAGGCGTATATAGCGATACTCGTATGCCATCTTTTGCCGTAGATTTAATTGTGAGAGATGCTTTTGTGAAATCACCAGATGTACCTCTTCCAATTGAAAAAATAGCAATGGAAATGCATGCTAAATCTGAATCAGGCGACCTAAAAGATGGATTTCTTGAACTAAAAGATTTTGGTTTGACAATAGATAAAGATAGATTCACAGCGCAAGCGGTAGTCAATAATTTCGATTCTCCAATTTGGGATTTAAGCATGCAAGGAGCATTAAACTTGGATATAATTTCAGAAATTGAACCTTCAGAAGATTTCAAAATAGGCGGTATTATCAATGCTAATATTAATTCAAAAGGATCCTATGCTGATGTAGAGAAAGAAGATTATACCAAGCTAGAAACCACTGGTAATCTTAAAATGCAAAACTTTTCTTATGCTGAAAAAAACGCACCTGATTTTATTATCTCTAATGCGGATATGAATTTCAATCCTGAATCAGTTAACCTAACTACTTTAAAAGGAAATTACGGTAAAAGTGATTTCAGTTTGAATGGAAGCATAAGCAATTATATCGCTTATGCCATTGATGATAGTGCAGTCATTAAAGGGAATATGAGATTAACTTCTACACTTTTGGACATAAATGAAATGATGGGCGTTTCGGAAGATACAGAGGAAACTACTGAAGACACTACCGCAATGGAAGTAGTGGTAATTCCAAAAAACATTGATTTCATTTTTGATGCTACAGCTCAAACTATCAAATACGATAATTTCGAAATGAAAAATGCTGTAGGACAAATAAAAGTAAAAGACGGTATCTTGACACTTGATCCTCTGAAAGTAGATATGCTTGAAGGAAATATTAAAATAACAGGCTTATATAATAGTCAAGATGAGTATGAACCTAAATTTGATTTCCGTTTAGATATTTCGCAATTAAGCATTCCTGCGACTTTTAAAAATGTAGTGACCGTCCAAAAATTTGTACCGATTGCTGAAAAAATGGAAGGGAAATTCAGTACTGACTTCTCAATCAATGGATTATTAACACAAGAAATGATGCCAGATTTTGAGACTGTGCAAGGATCAGGTTTAATCAAAATTATAAATGCTGCAGTAAAAGATTCTAAAGTAATCAATGGAGTTACATCTTTATCTAAATTAGATAATACTGATGAAGTAGTACTTGATGATGTTAGTGTTCAGGCTAAAATTAAAGATGGTAGATTTAGTGTAGACCCCTTTGATGTTAAAATGGGTAAATATAAAGCTACTGTAGATGGAAGTACAGGATTAGCCGGAGATATTGCCTATAATCTAAAATTAAATGTACCAACTGGCAGTATGGGACAAGCAGCCAACACAGCCATTTCTAATTTATTAGGAAGTAAAGTGGAAGCTGTCGGAAGCTCTGTAAATTTAAATTTCAATATAGGTGGTACTTATGATGACCCTAAAGTGAAATTAGGAAAAACTACAACTGAAGGTGGAAGCTCAGTAACTTCCTCTGCAAAAGAACAAGTAAATGATAAGATTAATGAAGAAAAAGAAAAGCTGAAAGCTGAGGTAGAAGATAAAGCACAAGCTGCTAAGGACAGTGCAAAAGCAGAAGCTGAAAGATTGAAGAAGAAAGCTGAAGAAGAAGCCAAAAAGAAAGCAGAGGAAGAAAAAGAAAAAATGAAAGATAAAGCCAAAAACAAATTGAAAGATATGTTTGGAGACGGTGAATGAAGGCTTCATTTCTATTAAATCATAATAAAATAAAAAAATGAAACAACTTCTATATGCAGGAACATGTATGTTCCTGCTTCTTGTTTCTGCCTGTGAAAACTCCAAAAAGACAGAAAATAAAAAAGAAAACAATTTAACGTTTGGAATCAAGGATTCTGTCAGTCTAAATATTCTCGCTGATCCATTACTTTCGGATGTCAGCAAAAATGGAGATAAAATAATATTTCTTGACTGGGCATCTGAAGAATACATTACCATTGATAGAAAAGGGAAAATTTTAGGTAGATTTTCTAAAAATGAAGACCTGCCAGATAATCCTGGGTTTTTATTCCGTTTGCCAGGAATCAGAAATTCCGAAGAAATAGTTTTATATGGAATGAACGGAATCTTTTATTTTGATTTCAATGGTAAATTAATCAGGAAACAGAAAAGTCCGGCCAAGCAATGCGGGAATTATGGCTGGACTAATTGGTCGAAATATAAAGTTTATTGAAGCATATGGAGAAGAATTTTTGTTATTTAACACCTTGAGGGATTTTGATAGCTATCCAGGTGAAAAAGAATATTATGAAAGGTTTAAAGGCATTGAACTGGTGAATATCAAGAAAGATACTTCTTATAATTTAGGCCATATTCCTGATAGCAGTATTTTTAGAAAAGGTAAGGCTTATTATTCATCTGATTACGATCCAGTAGCACACCTTGAAAACAAAAAATTCTATCAAGCTTTTGCAGCTGAGCCAATCCTATACCAATACACTCTTAATTCAGATTTTAGCTTATCACCTGATACAGCAATAAATTTAAATGTTAAAATGCATTTACCCATTGAAGGATTTCCTTTAAATGAATTCAATAAGGGTAGTGTGACATTTCGTGGTGATATCTCCGCCATAAGACAAATTGAAACTTTAGATCAATATATCTTAATTAATTACAGCCCTGGTATTCCAGAAGAGGAATTGGAAGAGGTCAAAGTTGAATATCCTGATGACTTCCAATTAGGTTATAGGAAATTGAGAGAAAAATATTATTCTCAAATTTTAATCCTACATAAAGAAACCCATGAACAATTGGCTAATCTTAAATTCCCAGAAAATGTATCTAAAGAAGGGTTTATAGTAACCAAAGATGGAATATGGTTTCAAAGAAAAGAGAATTTTGAGGAAGAGGAAAATTTTGCAAGGTTTTACTTATATAATTTACTAAAGGATTGATGAACATCACTTCTGTTGAACTTGGGCTCTTTTCATGAATCTTCCTTATTTATGAAATAAGGCTCATCTCTGAGCTGTAGAATTCAAAACATTAACCTATAATTATATAGCAATTATTACATTAGAAAAAGCCATACTTTCCAAACAAAATATTTTAAAATCGTAAGCAGAGAAGAGAGGTGAAATTTCATTGCTTTTGGTAAGGCAAACTGAAATATTTACCTAATTTTAGATTTTTATTTTTCATAGCGTAAAATTATTACAGATTATGCCAACAGCAATTTATAAGGTACCTATTCCGAAAAACGAACCGGTAAATAGTTATGCACCAGGAACTCCTGAAAGAGAATCTTTACAAGCTAAGCTTAAAGAATTAAGAGCACAGGAAGTAGATGTTCCGATGTATATTGGTGCTGAAGAGGTTAGAACAGGGAAAACACTTCCTTTAAACCCTCCTCATGATCATCAACATAAATTAGGACAGTTTCATGAAGGTGATGGTAGTCATGTAGAACAAGCTATTAAAGCTGCATTAGCCGCAAAACAAGAATGGGCTGATTTACATTGGCAACAACGAGCTTCTGTTTTCTTAAAAGCAGCTGATTTAATTGCAGGTCCTTATAGAGATAAAATAAATGCTGCTACCATGTTAGGGCAGTCTAAAAATGCCTATCAAGCGGAAATTGATTCTGCTTGTGAATTAGCAGATTTCCTAAGGTTCAATGTAAAATACATGACCGAAATTTATGAAGAACAGCCATTTTCTCCTGATGGTGTTTGGAATAGAATGGAATACAGACCTTTGGAAGGATTTGTATTTGCCTTAACTCCATTCAACTTTACCGCTATTGCTGGTAACTTACCTTCAAGTGCAGCTTTAATGGGAAATACGGTAGTTTGGAAACCAGCTTATTCTCAAATCTATGCTGCAAATGTAGTGATGGAAATTTTCAAAGAAGCTGGTGTACCTGATGGAGTTATCAACTTAATTTTCGTTGATCTGAACCTACCACTGGTGATATTATCTTCAAGCATCCTGAATTTGCAGGAATACACTTTACAGGAAGTACTGGCGTATTCCAAAATATATGGAAAATGATAGGCGAAAACATTGAAAAATATAAATCATATCCAAGAATAGTAGGTGAAACTGGTGGTAAAGATTTCATCTTAGCACATAAAACGGCAGATCCGAAGCAAGTGGCTACTGCCATCACAAGAGGTGCTTTTGAATTTCAAGGACAAAAATGTTCCGCTGCTTCAAGAGTTTATATAGCCAATAACATTTGGGATAAAGTAAAAGAAAACTTGGTGGCAGACATCAAAGATATCAAAATGGGTGGTCCAGAAGATTTTGAAAATTTCTTCAATGCAGTAATTGATAGAAAGGCATATGATAAAATCAAAGGATATATCGACCAAGCAAAAGAAAGTAATGTTGCTGAAGTAATTGCAGGCGGTGAATGTGATGATTCTAAAGGATATTTCATTCAGCCTACTGTTATCGTTACTAAAGATCCTCAGTATGTAACTATGCAGGAAGAAATCTTCGGACCAGTAGTAACCATTTATGTTTATGAAGCTGAGAATTTCGAAGAAACTTTAACACTAGTGGATGAAACTTCTCCTTATGCATTAACTGGAGCTATCTTCAGTAATGATCGTTACATTATTGAGAGAGCAACCAAACGCTTAAGTCAGGCGGCAGGTAACTTCTATGTAAATGATAAACCAACAGGAGCTGTGGTAAATCAAAATCCATTTGGAGGTGCTAGAAAATCAGGAACAAATGACAAAGCAGGTTCTAAATTGAATTTATTAAGATGGTGTTCGGCAAGAATGGTAAAAGAAACATTCGTAACGCCTACTGATTACAAGTATCCATTCATGGGAGAATAAGAATCTACACATTAGATTTAAAATATAAGACTAAGCCTTCGGAAGTAATTTCGGAGGCTTTTTTAATTCCATTCCTTTTTTCTAATACCAAAATATCCCCTCTTGTCCTCTCCGAAAACCATCTCAAAAATTTAATATTAGCTCTACTAATAGATGTAATATTTGTATTATATTCGCATTAAATTTATAAAATAGTTAAAATTAAACCAATCAACTTATGATGAAAAGACTTATAATCGGGTCTATGTGTTTATTGATGTCTTTTGGCTCAATAGCACAAAAAAAGGAGATCGAATTTACAGAATTCGATTTAGATAATGGAATGCATGTGATCTTGCATCAAGATAATACTACTCCAATTGTGGTCGTTTCCGTAATGTACCATGTAGGATCAAAAAATGAAAATCCTGAAAGAACTGGCTTTGCCCATTTCTTCGAGCATTTATTATTTGAAGGTTCTAAAAACATTGAAAGAGGTGAATTTGATAAATATATCACCAATGCGGGTGGTGTGAACAATGCTAACACCTCTAATGACAGAACATACTACTATGAAGTTTTACCTTCCAACCAGTTGAAATTGGGCTTGTGGCTAGAATCTGAAAGGTTGATGCACGCTCAAATACAAGAAATTGGAGTTGAAACTCAACGAGAAGTAGTAAAGGAGGAGAAAAGACAACGATATGACAACCAGCCATACGGAACGTTCATTCCTGAAATTATGAAACGCGCTTATACTGAACATCCTTACCAATGGACTCCAATAGGTTCACTAGAGCATTTAAACGAAGCTTCATTAGACGAATTCGTTGAGTTCTATGAGACTTTCTACGTTCCTGAAAATGCGACATTATCTATAGCGGGTGATATCGAAATCGAGGAAGCTAAAAAGTTAATCAAAGACTATTTTGGTCCGATTCCTAGAGGAGGAAAAGAAATTCCAAGACCGGATATAGTAGAGCCGAAACAGAAAGAGGAAGTTCGTGACACAATATACGACAATATTCAATTACCTGCTCTTTTTCAAGCATACCATACACCAGCGCAAGGCACTAAAGATTCTTATGCTTTAGAAATGCTAAGCACGGTGCTTTCAGGTGGTCAATCAGCTAGAATGTACAAGTCTCTAGTTGATGAACAGCAAAAAGCATTGCAAATCTCTTCCTTCCCTTTCTCTACTGAAGATCCTGGCTTGTACTTGTTAATTGGAATACCTACTGTTGGTGGCGATTTAAAGGAACTAGAAGCAGGAATTGACGCTGAAATCAAAAAGGTACAAGAAGAACTAATTACAGAAAGAGAGTTTGAAAAAATCAGAAACCAAAAGGAAAATGATTTTATAACTGGAAACAGTAGAATGACCGGTATTGCTGAAAGCTTAGCTAACTACCATGTTTATTATGGAGATGCTAACTTAATTAATAAAGAGATCGATCGATTTATGGATGTTACTAGAGAAGATATTAAGCGAGTAGCAAACGAATATCTTACTGAGGAAAACAGAGTGGTATTATATTATTTACCAAAATCTCAACAAAACCAATAAGTCCTTCACTTAATAATTGAAAAAAGATGATTAAAAAGATATATATAAGTTTCATTTTCGCCCTAGCTGCAAGTGTTGCATTTGCACAGGTTGATAGAACAAAAGCTCCGGAACCAAGTCCAGCAAAGGAAATAAACATAGGTGAACCCACTACTTTCACCTTAAAAAATGGATTGAAAGTATTTGTGGTAGAAAATCACAAATTGCCTAGAGTGGCTTTTTCATTAACATTCGATCGTGATCCAGTTTTAGAAGGAGATAAAGCTGGCTATGTAAGCATGGCAGGTCAGATGTTGATGAAAGGAACTGAAAACCGTACTAAAGCTGAGTTAGATGAAGATATTGATTTCATTGGAGCTAATATTAATACATATTCAACAGGAATGTATGCCACTTCATTAACTAAACATCAAGATAAATTAATTGAATTAATGAAGGATGTTTTATTCAATCCTTCCTTTCCTGAGGAAGAATTAGATAAACTGAAAAAGCAAACCTTATCTGCTTTAGCTGCTTCTAAGGATGATCCGAATGCGATTGCATCTAATGTAAGAGGTAAATTGGTATATGGAGACGAGCATCCTTATGGTGAGTTTGAAACCGAAGAATCAGTAGAGAACATCACTTTAGAAGAAATTAAGAATTATTATAGCAGTTATTTCAGACCGAATATTGGTTATTTGGCAATCGTAGGGGACATCACTCCTAAAGAAGCTAAAAAATTGATCAAAAAGAACTTTTCTGATTGGGAAAAAGGAGAAGTACCAACAGCTGAATATGAGATGCCAACTCCTCCTGAGAAAACTTATGTTGCTTTAGTAGATAGAGAAGCATCAGTTCAATCAGTTGTTAACGTAACTTATCCAGTAAATCTACCAATTGGTAGTGAAGAAGTAATTACCGCAAGAGTTTTAAATCAAATTCTAGGTGGTGGATTTTCATCTAGGTTAATGCAAAATTTAAGAGAAGATAATGCATTCACTTATGGAGCAAGATCTTCTTTAAGCGCTGACAAATTAGTGGGTAGCTTTAATGCAAGTGCTAGCGTTAGAAATGAAGTGACGGATAGTGCTGTGCATGAATTTATGGCTGAATTAATGAAAATCAATGAGGAAGGTGTAACCCAAGATGAACTAGATGCGGCTAAAGCTTCTATTTCAGGAAGCTTTGCCCGTTCATTGGAGAGTCCGCAAACTGTGGCTTCTTTCGCAATTAATACTGCCCGATATAACCTACCTAAGGATTATTATGCAAACTATTTGAAAAATTTAGAAGCGGTTACTTTAGAAGATGTTAAAGCTGCCGCTCAAAAATATATCATGCCTAATAATGCTAATATATTGGTGGTTGGAAAAGGAGAAGATGTAGCTGAGAAACTAGAGCGATTTGGTGAAGTAAAATACATCAATAGAAAAGGTGAAGAATATGATCCAAATGACAAAAGTGCAATGCCAGCTGATTTGACAGCAGAAAAAGTGATGGAGAATTATTTTGAAGCTTTGGGTGGCAAAGATAAAATTGAAGCTGTTAAGTCAATTAAAACAGTTTATAACGCAAGCGTTCAAGGCCAAAACATTAGTATTATTGAAGTGAAAAATAACAGTAATTATAAGCAAGAAGTGGCAATGGGGACTATGGTTATGAGCAAAACCCTAGTGAATGGTGATGATGTGAAAGTATTATCTCAAGGACAAGAAGTTCCATTGCCAGAGGAAGCTAAAAAAGGCTTGAAATTTGGAGCGAAAATATTTCCTGAGTTGCATTATGCAGAAATGGGTGTCACCATTGAACTTAAAAATGTAGAAGAAATAAATGGAAAGCCAGCCTATGGAGTGGCAGTTACGCTACCTTCTGGACAGACTACTACTTCTTACTTTGATGCTGAATCAGGACTTAAGGTGAAATCATCTTCAGCACAAGGTTCAGAGGAAATTAAAAGTTATAAAGAAGTAGATGGAATAATGATTCCTGAAAAAAGAGCTATTTCTCAAGGATTTCAAATGAATGCTGATTTGGAATCTGCTGAAATTAATGTAGAAATTAAAGAAGATACTTTTAACTAAGTATTAACTTTTAAAAGCCCGTAAGACTCTCAAATCTTACGGGTTTTTTTTAGAAATTTAATTTTCAGTCAATACTTACCTATTATAATATTGAAAAATTGTAATTATTATGCTGCATTTCTGGCTGCATTTACAATCCCAAACATACTTCTCAATATGAGTTTTTTAAATATCTCCTCATCTTCAGCATTCTTAACTCCTTCACTTAATTTTTGAATGGCATATTGTTGTATGGTAATTAAAGGCAATACGATTTTCTCTCTTATGGCAATAGATGCCTGTGACACTGGAGCTTCATGCAAAATTCCTTTTTTACCACTTATTTCATCCAATTCTTCTTTACTTAGATCGAATTCCTTTTTCATCAATTGCCAAAATTCACCATAATCTTTATCCCTTCCTAAATAAGCTGTGGCTGGATAAAATGATTTAGCGATGGATTGCATGGAATTCCCTAAAAGCGTTCTGAAAAATAGAGAATCAGTATATAGTTGTTTGATATCCTTTTCCTTGCCTTTATTTTTAAGCGTACTAAGTGCTGTACCAACTCCGTAAAATCCTGGAATATTCTGCTTCATTTGTGCCCAGGCACCTACGAAAGGAATTGCTCTTAAGTCTTCAAATTTAAGTTCACCTTTTTTCCCTCTACTAGTTGGTCTACTTCCGATGTTGGTATCTCCAAAATATTTTAAAGGCGTTACATTACTTAAGTAACTGGTAAATTTATCATGTCCTTTAAAATCTTTGTAAAGCTTATAGGCAATTTCCGCCAAGTGATTTAACAACTCTCGCTCTTCCTCATTGAGCATTCTATTATCTTCAGCAAACAAATGGTTTTCTAATCCTGCTGAAAGCAATTGCTCCATATTGTATCGGCAAGAACCTACTTTCCCATAATTTGAACTGATTGTTTGTCCTTGTATGGTAACTTGCACTTCTTCATCCTCAATATTAGATCCTAAAGACGCATAAAAATCATGCATATTACCTCCACCTCTGGCAGGAGTTCACCCCTACCATCAAAGAAAATAACCTTAATACCATATTCTCTAGAAATTTCAGTAAGGGCTTCTTTTGCCTGAAAAATTGACCAATTAGCACGCAAATACCCACCATCCTTTGTTCCATCAGAAAAACCTACCATGATGGTCTGCTTATCTCCTCTACTTTTTAAATGCTCACGATAGGCGGGTATTTCATATAATTGCTTCATGATACCTGATGCATTTGCCAAGTCATCTATAGTTTCAAATAAAGGAACAACATCCAATGAATTATAAGCATTAGCACTTAATTTAATTCGTGCTAACTGGAAGACTTCCATTACATGCAAAGCTGATTGGCAATTACTAATAATATAACGGTGACAAGCCCTGTTTCCATTTCTTTTCTTCACCTCTTCTAATGCATCAAAGCTTTTCAACATTTCTTGATGGAAATCATCATAAATACTTATATCTGTAGGAAGATTATTAAAACTTAGTAAATGATTAATTTTATCTTCCTCTTGCATTTTCTCATATTGGCCAATAATGCTTTTATCATCTTCATGCCTTAAAATATCCTCCCATAAAGCATCATGTTTACGGCTATCCTGCCTTATATCCATAATTGAAAAATGAAATCCGAATACTCTTACTTTCAAAATAAATTTTTCTAAAAGTTCAGAAAATATTCCGTTGTGATCATTTCTAAGGTTATGAAGAGCTGCTTTTAAGACTTCAATTAATTCCTCAGGATGCTTAAATCCTTTGATTTTATTCCCATATAAAGCATTATACACCTTCTGTTCAGCTTCTAGTATTTTATTTTCAACTCCTTTAAAAGTTAGCCTTCTTCTTATAGCACGTAAATCCCTATAGTAGCACTTTAAAATAGTCTCTCTTAGTCTGTCGGCTACTTTAACAGTAATATCATGCGTTACAAATGGATTGCCATCCCTATCGCCACCAGGCCAAAATCCAACAGTTAATAAATCAGGGTTAATCCAATCTTCCCAAGGCTCATCAAGTTCCTCCACTAAGTCATAGAGAATTGCCGGAATACTTTTGTAAAATACATTTTCCAAATACCAACAAAGACTCACTGCCTCATCATAAGGACTCGGTTTTTCTTTATTTATAAATGGGGTTTTACCTAACTGTAACATCAGGGAGTTTATAGCTGCCAAATCGTCTTTTCTAATAGCCGCTTCCAAATCAGTATTGATAGCCAATACATTGCCAGGATAAAACTGAGTAGGGTGTGCTGTTAAAACAATTCTTACAGAAAAGGTCTTTAACTTCTCCTTAAGATTTTCCATTTTATTGGTGTGCCTGACCCTACCAATCAATTCTTTTATCGACCCTTTTCCTTTCACATTAAATATTTTCTCAAAGGCAGCATCTTCTATAGAGTCAAAAAGTAAAACTTGTCTTTCAACATATTGAATCAATTGAAAAAGTAATTGATGAAGCTTCTTTTCCTCTTTATCACCTAAAATCTCTTGTTTAAATTGATTGATAATCTCTACAGGATCTTTTCCACTTTCAAAGCCTTGCGTACTTAATTGCTCTAGCATAGGCAGCAAAGTACCCGTCCTGTAAATATGGTCATAGGGTAAATCAAGAAAAAGACTGTTATAAGCTGTATATCGAGTTGCAACTTCATCTTTATAGTTCGATTTTTTCATATAATTTAATTTTTAAGGTGAAAAAGGAAGGGAGTCCTTAGGTAATTTACGCTTTATACTTAATTATACTCAATTAGAACTGGTATGTTTTATGAATAAGAGGATTAAAAGAAAAATATAATCTCATTAAAATGTTACTCATCAAAACCTGGTCGAATAAACTTCATTGCATCAGGAAATTCAGTATGAATCATTTTTTGAAGCTTCTGTAACAATGCTAATAGAGGAAGTATTTCATCCTGATGGTCAGGAAAAAACCTGAACAATAGACCCCAAGCAGCAATAGACCTTTCAATTGAAATAAGTGTGATTTTTGCAGTTCCATTATAACTACGCTCTTCAGGCGGAAATTCTGTGTCCTCAAATTCCTTATCCATATTTTCCATCATTAATCTGTTACATTTAGCAGGAATAAAGAACATATACCATCTGATAATTTCAATAGCTTCTTTAAACTTATTTAGATTTTGATAAGCCTCATCTTCAAGCCCTAAATCAAATTTATTTAATTCAACCTCATACTTTTCTTGAATAAATTTCGAATCCAATATGCGTTCGCAATCTTTTGGGTATTGCCCTGATAATTTAGATATAGGGTGGTTTTCTCCTTCCAGCCTTTGCTCTTCTTTCTCTTGATTGATTTTATCCCATTCTTCATCGGGTATGGCATTTAGATCAATTCCTTTTTCTTTGGCCAATTCATCGATCAACTCTATGGATTTAGTAAATTGCTCTTTAATGCCTTCCCAAAAATCAGGTTTAATGCCTTTTTGCTCTTGTTCCAACATATCAAGCTCACGCTCTCCCACCGCACAACGGGCTATGTAGGGGCATTTTTTACACCACCTGTCACACCAATTATGAATTCCGGAAATATTCTCTTGATTAGACATAGTCTTATACAAAATTATTGAGCTTTTGAAATTGATAACTTGCTAAGAAACCAAATAAATATTTTTGAACAACCTCCTTTAAGGTAAATTAAAAATTATGATGTTATACAATTTCATAATAATATTAATTAGTTACAAAATTCAATAATTGAACGAGTTAAAAAATCAGAATCAACTTTTTCTATAGGATGTTGACAATTTGGAAAGACTTGTAATTGACCATTGGATAAAGCTTTATGAAAAGCAACTGTTTCATCTAAGCTTACCATATTATCTTTATCTCCCAATCCCAATCGAACTGGTAAATCAATAGTTGAAATATTATTGGTATTCAAAATAGGATTTCGACCTAATTCCAGCATCATATCGGCTGTTTGATTGCATAAACTCACCCAGTTTTCCCCATGAAGAGTTTTAAGGTGCTGTGCAAATAGAGGTACTTTTTCCTGGATTTTATCAGGATTCAGCATTTTACTTTCCTGCTCTGCCTGCTTAGGATTCCAATCCAACTTAGAGCCCAAAGTCATAATGCCATCAAAGTATTCAGGTTTTCTAAGAGCTAAAGCGAGTGCTGCATATCCTCCCATACTAAAACCAAACACATATGCAGATTGGATTTCATGCTTTTGAAAAACAGCTTCTAAATCTTCTACTAAATCATTCATGGTAAAGCTAGAGTCGGCTTCTGATCTATTTCCATGCCATCTGAAATCAGGCACAATCAAATTAAAATCCTTTGATAAATATGGAATAAGCGCATCAAATGATTTTGAGCTACCTAAAGCACCATGTAGAAGAATTAGATTCTTTTTCATAAGTATTTTGTTGCAATTTGAAATACTAATATAAGTCTTGTTGCATTTTAAACAAACCTACAATTGTTCTTTAGGAGTATCCATTTCAGACATTTCTGTGGTGTGCTATTAATATATAGAAACTTATAACAACTCTTCAGACTACAAATAACCTGCTAGCCAATAGGCACTATAGCCCATCCACTCTTTAAACAAAATATGCCACTTCATTAAAGCTTCGTAAGAAGGAAGAAACATGGACGGGCTAATCAATTCATCAGTAGTAAGAAACACTGTTGAATATGATTGTACATTAAAGCCAACTTTATTAAAACATCCTGTGGCTCTTGGCATGTGAGAAGCACCTGTGATCAATAAAATTTCAGTTTGTGAACCAATATAATCCGAAGCAAAACGTGCGCTTTCAACCGTATTTCTAGATTGATCCTCTATGATGACCTTATCCATTGGAAATTGAATAGATTCCAAATAGTTTGAAAGTACTCTGGCTTCTTGCAAATCTTTTCTTAAAGCAGTAGCCCCTCCTCCAGAAATATATAAAGTATCAATAATCCCCTGTTGATGCAGCATGATGGCTTGTAACAACCTATCCGCATTTTGATTGAAATAAACCCTATCTTTTGGCTCTTTTAGGGTATTGGTCATTCCAGTCAATAGAACCCCATAATTAAACTTTTGGCTTTTGATTTTTTCAAGATTAGCAGGCTCTGTTTGCCAAGCTTTTAGGAAGGAGTTAGCTAAAAAATCATTTGTGAAAATGACAAATAATGCAAAACCTAAAATGGCTAAATACTTTCTATATCTCCATTTTCTGAAAATGAAAAAGGTCAACCAGACTAATCCAATTAAAGTAGCTGGCATCAATAAAAAGCTGATGGTTTTAGAAAGGATGAAGAACATATTTGAATGATCTTAACTTTTCCAAGGTTTTAAACTTTGGAAAAGTTATTATTATCTACTGGTAGATTCCTTTATACTGATCTCTTTTGACTGTGCAATTGATCCAACCTTCATCTAAATCTGCTCCTATACTTTTATAAAATTCAATAGAAGGTTCATTCCAGTCCAATACTTGCCAGGTACATAGCCTACAATTTTGTTCATCTGCTTCCTGAAGGATAGCGTTTAATAATTTCCTACCATAGCCATTTCCTCTTTCCGATTCTGTTATGATTAAATCCTCCAAATACAGAACTTTACCATTCCAAGTGGAATAACGGAAATAATATAAGGCAATGCCCACAATTCCATTTTCAGTTTCAGCTACAAATAATCCATAGGCAGGATTTTCACCAAATCCATCTTTAATCAGCTCCTCCTCATCTACCACTACAGCATCAGGCTCACGTTCGTAAACTGCGAGTTCTTGAATTAACTCTAAAGTTCTTGGGATATCTTTTTCGGTTGCTCTTCTTATAGTTACGCTCATAAAAATAAAATTAACCTCAAAGTGGCTAAGGCGCAAAGATTATTTGAAAATAAATCGACAGTTGACAATATACAATTGACAAAAGTCTTAAATCTCAAATAGGATATCAAAAAAATATTATATCCAGAAAGAATTCAGTATTTTTAATTAAGTAGAACTCAAATGCTTTAGAAGACGTTTTAATATAAAAATATTATTGATGAGCACGCATGAAGAATTTCAAAAGAAGATAAATAAGAGCCTAAATCAGATGGATGCAAAAATCTCATTTTTAAATGAGGGTGTAAAAGGATTGGGAGAGGCTTTTAAAGAATTTGAAGCTGACATAACTGAGTTTATGGCTTTTTCTGCTGAAAACTATGCAGATCATGAAAAAAGAATAAAATAGTTAGAGAAGAAAATCTGATTCTAATCTGAAACAAATTACAAATCCTTTAATAAAAAAACTGGAGATGGGGAATCTAGAGCCTTTGAAGCTTTTTCTGATTATTCAGCCATTTCCATAGCCTTCTTAGATTTCCTGTATAAGAAATTATTAAAGATATTTCTTTTGGCAAAACGATAAGGCTTGTCAGAATTCAGCAATTTAGAATAAACATTTTTATTAACCCCAAAGTATTCATAGGTGGTTCCATCAAGAAAGGTAACCTCTAACAATAAGCCTTTATGTCTGAAATCCAGAATATTTGATTCAGTGGTGGTTTTAGTGTATTCAGCCAGATTTGCTTCTTTAGTTTCGGGAGCTATGCTGATTAGAAAATGATAGCCATCAATTATCTGTTGACTTTTAATTTCTGCTTCTTCTGCTTTTGGATCATTAGCTTGAAATTTATCAGGATGCCATTCTTTTACTAAATTTCTATAAGTTGATTTTAATGTCTTAAGATCAATAGGGCCTTCTACATTAAATAATTTTTTGTACTCGTTAATACGCTTCATATAGGTAATTTCTCAATTGGAGTGCAAAGGTAAGCAATTAATCCTCCGTTATTTCCTCTTATTCAAAATATAGATTTTTAGATAATCATTTAATGACGCTTTTAGTAATCATTGGCAATCTCAATCATCTTTAAATAATCTTCAACAAGCGTTTTATCCAGAGTAGAAGGATCTATCTTACTCAACAATAATTTTAGTTGTTGAACGGCTGCAATTCGATCTGGTAATTCATCATCATCTATACAACTTATTAAATCAATACAAGCATCGTATTTTATAGCACTACTCTTAGGAATAAGCTCTATTCCTGCCATTAAGGACTGTAAACTTACGGTTTGGCCATGACTATCACGTAAAAAATTTGATAAATCAAGAATTAGGTTTTCTAAAGAATCTGTTTTAAAACTAGCAAGATTATCTTCGATGATGGTTTTTGCCTTTTTCTTCGTAAAAGTAGTATCAGTTTCGGGCGGTTTGTCAAAATAACCTACAAGCAAGCCCATCACCAAATGAAAAGGATTCAGGCTAAGCTGTTCTTTCTTATCGAATTTTGATTTCTCTTCAGTAGTAAGAAAATAAGGTAGGCTAAAATCTTGACTTGCATTCAAGCGCTTTCCAAGTGCAGATTCCTGATCAAAATGCTTCCAGATGACTGCATATTTTTCTGATTTCATAAATAATATGATTTACATTTAGGTGGCGAATGCAAAACTGCAATGATTCTTTAGTTTTAGCAAAAAATAATATGAGCTAAATATCTACAGAAATAAAACAATCGCAAAATGATAGTAAGTTTGAGAACATAAAATAGACCTTAGATATAAATCTAAGGTCTTCGAATAGTTTTCTGTTGGTTAAAATAAACCTTTCAGGTTTTGACTCTAATTACATTTCCTCTTTAAAAGGTTGTAAATTCATATTATACCAAGCAAAAGCGTACTTATCTGCAATTCCATCAATAATTTTATCAGTTGGCTTTCCTGCACCATGACCTGCATTGGTTTCTATTCTAATCAAAACCGGACTTTCACCGGCATGCTTGGCTTGTAGTTCTGCTGCAAATTTAAATGAATGAGCGGGCACTACCCTATCATCATGATCAGCTGTGGTGACCATGGTGGCCGGATATTTCACACCTTCTTTCACATTATGAACTGGAGAATACCCTTTTAAATATTCAAACATCTCTTTGCTATCCTCTGCAGTTCCATAATCATAAGCCCAACCTGCTCCAGCCGTAAAGGTATGATATCTTAACATATCCATTACCCCTACAGCAGGGAAAGCTACTTGCATCAAATCAGGTCGCTGCGTCATAGTAGCCCCTACCAGTAATCCGCCATTAGAACCACCTGAAATGGCTAGCTTATCAGAACTAGTATAGCCTTTATCTATGAGATATTCTGCTGCTGCAATAAAGTCATCAAATACATTTTGCTTTTGCATTTTTGTACCCGCTTTATGCCATTTTTCTCCATATTCTCCACCTCCTCTTAGGTTTGGCTGAGCGTAGATACCGCCATTTTCTAACCAAACCAATCGGGCTACACTGAAGCTTGGACGCAAACTCACATTAAATCCGCCATAAGCATAAAGCTCCGTTGGGTTTTTGCCATTTAATTCAATTCCTTTTTTATGGGTAATAAACATCGGGATTTTAGTACCATCCTTACTTTCATAAAATACTTGCTCTGTTTCATAATCTTCAGGATTGAAATCTATTTCGGGCTTCCAATACAGTTCAGAAGTCCCTTTTTCAATATCATATTCGAAAATAGCTGAAGGATAAGTGAAAGAAGTGAAGCTATAATATAATTTTTCATCTTCTTTTTCAGCACCAAAACCGCCAGCAGTTCCAATTCCAGGTAATTCTACTTGACGAACTTTATTGCCATCATAATCAAATTGATGAATTTCAGTTTTCACATCCACCAAATAATTAGCAAAAATATAACCACCTGCTGTACCAACATTCAATACATTTTCTGTTTCCGGAATTACATCCTTATAATTTTCGGTAGAAGGATTATTGGCATCCACTTCTACCAATCTTTTATTGGGCGCATTTAAATTCGTTTCAATTAATAATCTATTGCCATCATTGTCCAATACAGAATGCTCGCTATCAAACCCTTCTGCTATTGGAACAATTGGATTACTCCAGTCTGATAAATCTTTCACATACAATTCATTCCCACTAGTACTTTCGGAGGCTGAAATAAATAAGAACTTTTCATCATCGCTCACATAACCACCAATGTATCTTCTTGGCGTTTCACTTCCACCAAAAATCAGCTCGTCCTCAGATTGAGGAGTATTGAGTTTGTGGTAATATAATTTGTGCTCCTGAGTTTTAGCAGAAAGTTCACTTCCCTCTGGTTTGTCATAACTGCTGTAAAAAAAGCCTTCATTTCCTTTCCACGATACACCACTAAATTTCACATTTTGAATGGTATCTTCTACAATAGATTTATCTTCCGTATTCATTACGATAACCTTTCTCCAATCAGAACCTCCTTCAGAAATTGAATAAGCCAAAAGACTTCCATCTTTGGTGAAGGAAGTTCCTGCCAAGGAAGTTGTGGCATCATCCGAAAAAGTATTAGGATCAAGGAATATGCTTTCCTCACCCTCTAATCCTTTTTTACGATATACTACCCACTGATTTTGTAAGCCATCATTTTTATAGGTGTAATAATAATCACCATGCTTTCTTGGAGCACTTTCCTTTGCGTAATTCCAAAGCTCGGTCAGCCTAGCTTCTATTTTATCTCGGAAAGGAATATTATTTAAATAGCCGAAAGTCACCTCATTTTGTGCTTTTACCCATTCTGCTGTTTGTTCCGATCGGTCATCTTCCAGCCAACGATACGGATCCGGCACTTCTATACCAAAATAGTTATCTACTGTATCCACCTTAGCTGTTTCAGGATAATCTTTAATCTCCATTTTCTGATTTTGTTCACCACTATTGCAGGCAAAGATTGCCAATGCAAGTGGAAAAGCCCATATTTTCTTCATGATTGTAAAGTTAAAATTTGAACTAAAATAAGGGCTTTTCGGGAGAATATCAGCAGTTTTATAAAAGCGGTGGATGTTGGGGATGGTGGGTACAATTTATTTAAATTCTACACTGAGAGAGTACCACTATTAAAAACATAGCATCCTAGAAAAGGTCTTCAGCATCTAATATTGATTTCCGAAATAAATCAGTTTATTATAATTACCTTTATTAAGCTCATTTCTGCAACTAAAAACTAGTAAATAAATTGCAACAAAGCAGTACATATACAATTTGCTTGGATAAATGATATACTAAATGGAACAACTAAAGAATTAAAATTATGAAAATCGGAAAAATAATTTTATTACTAATCATCAGCTTTATTATAGCTTTTCCTGCTGTAAGTCAAGAAAAGCCTTGGATGCTTGGGCCATTTGAAAGAGCAGAAAATCAAAAACCTATTATAGAACCAACTGATCAATCAACTTTTGATGATCCAATGACAGGTAAAACTGTAAAATGGGAGTCTATGGCTACATTTAATCCAGCCGCAATTGTAAAAGACGGAAAAATTCATGTACTCTACAGAGCTGAAGAAAAGCTAGGTGAACAAGAAATTGGCGGACATACATCAAGAATTGGATTGGCAGTATCTGAAGATGGTAAAAAATATAGTAGAAAAGAATCCCCTATTTTTTATCCTGATAATGACGAACAAAAGCAATTTGAATGGACTGGTGGTACTGAGGATCCGAGAATAGTAGAGACCTCGGAAGGAACCTATGTTCTTACTTATACTCAGTGGAATAGAGAATATCCACGATTAGCAGTTGCCACCTCAAAAGATTTGAGAACATGGAAAAAACACGGCCTATTTTTAAAACCTGGAAGGAAAGTAAATATCATAATGTGGAGACTAAGTCGGGAGCTATAGTCACAGAGATTAAGGATGGAAAGTTAGTGGCCGCCAAAATCAATGGGGAGTATTGGATGTATTATGGTGTGCCACATATTTGGCTTGCTAGTTCGGAAGATTTAATTCACTGGGAACCAGTTGAAACTCATGAAGGCAAGCTTGCACCTGTTCTTAGTCCTAGACCTGGATATTTTGATTCGTGGTTGGTAGAGGCAAGTCACTCCCCCAGTATTGACAGAAAATGGCATTGTAGTCATTTACAATGCAGGAAACTCTAACCTTATAGGGATAAAGGATTTAGGCAATCGAGTTTATACAGGTGGTCAAGCACTTTATGATGCCAATGAACCGTGGAAATTACTTGACCGCACTAACTCTCCTTTTATAAAACCTGAAAAAAGTTTTGAAAAATCAGGACAATATGCAGATGGAACAACTTTTTTAGAAGGTTTAGTATTGTTCAATGGAACATGGCTACTTTATTATGGTACGGCAGATAGCATGGTTGGGGTAGTAAGTTGGTTTGAAGAGTAAGAAATCAAATTTTACTGAAAAAAGAATCGGAATTAATTAAAATCAACCGCACTTCATCTTCTTTATTAAACTCACTAATATTAGCTAAAGCTATATTAATTGCATCCTTTGAAATGTCTTCCAGCATTCTTGTCCAAAATATCACAATCACTATCTCCTTTTCTGATGATAAATCAACTTCATCAATCACCTCATGTAGCTTAGTAAAACGAGGGTATTCAGTCAAATCCTTAACCGCTGAACGAGGGATAAAAGAGTCAAACCTTTGTTGATAATTCCAATCCAGATTTTTCATACTTCCTTTTGCATAACAATTTGCATGAAAAGAGGCTAAATCTAAATTCTCAAAATAATGAATCTGTATCGGCTGACTCAGATCTTTTTTGATAGAATCATTTTCATGTTCTCTGAAAGATTGGAAAGCTAAAGAATCAATGACGAATTTCTCTGTTTGAATATCCTTAAAATCTATAGAGGAATAGAATTGATCTATCTTAACTTCATTGACTCCTTCTATTTGATTAATCCCATACATTTTACTCATTAAAGAAGTGCAAGAGGACAAACTAAAAAATAGTAAGAGGGAATAAACTACAACTGAGAATAAAGATTTAGTCATGAAAAAATGCTTCTTAATATTAGTGATATCACTACTTTTTTAATTCTTAAACCCATCAAGCTCACACTTCACAATAGCCAAATTATCCCCATCTTCATAGTCTTGAATTAGTTTGAGCAGTTCTTGATTTAACTTACTTTGTGATGATTTTTGCAAGTCCGCACTTTCTATTTTTTCATGCTGAGCTTCCAAGTTTACTATGAAGTAAATATGTTTTTCGTCTAAGACTATTGGCCTATGATAATATCCAATTTTTTCATCTACTCGCAATCCAAAAACATCATTATCTATTTTATCATAAACCTTTGTTTCCTTTGTTTTAGTGCTGGTATAGATATGGAAACGCTTTTCATTTTTCAAAGCAGATGTAAACATGAATTGCTCATTTAATAATATATCGCCTACACCATAAGCATATCCACTTTTGGCCATAGATTGGGAAAACTCTCTCACATCTTGATAAGATTTATTTAGAAGTTCTTCAGGAATAGTATGTTTTCCAAAATTTAGATAAGTAGAATCAATAATCGAGTTTTCATTCAATTGATAAACAAATGGATTATAAAATTGAAAAAAGGATGCAGGTTTTTGCATAAAATTCCTTGATTCGATAAAATTCATAAAATCTGCTTTATTTTCATTAAAAGGAAAATAAGTATTCAGAATTTCATCGCGATTCTTATCCCAAACTAAAAGTTGATACCCATATTTTGGAGCGTAAAAATTTCCCCCATAAAGGAAATAATCTTCCCCATTCAAGCTTATCAAACTACTTGCACCTTGTAATTGCTTATTCTGATAAACAGACAAAAGCTCCCCTTCAAAGTTATAGGTCAATATTTTTCCAGCTTGGCCATCTAATAACTCAATTTGGCCATCAGGATTAATGAAAAAATTACTCAATTTCTGATATTGATTTGGCCCCTCCCCTTTAGCTGATATGGCAATTTCTTCACCTGAAACCATATTTTTAATCAATAAGTAATCCAAACCCCATCCGCAATGCATTACTAAGTAATCATTGTGAACATCTACTTTCATAAGATTATCGACCACCAAACTGTCAGAAAAATAAATAACATCCTTAAGCTTGAAATGATCACTTATTTTAAGGGTTTGAGCTTCATCTAAATCAATTTTTATAGATTTAAAGGAAGATTCTTTACCTTCCTTTTGATCTCCACATGAAATAATTAAAAAACTAAAAGCTACTAAGTACAAAATTCGAATCATAGATTTAATTTCAGAATTGGATAAAATAGATATCTTAATTTTACTTTAATAATTTTTTTAACTCCTTATCCTCCACTTCCAACAAGCCTACCTTAGGTAATCTTTTAGTCAATTCTCTCCAGTTGGCATCTTCTTTATAAATTTCCTGCAGCATTTCTGTTGCTCTTTCTATTTTCCCATCATTTGCTAATGTGATGGCCGTCCAATATTGCATCTCAAGATTTTTAGGGAACATTTCCATGGCAGCATTATATTCATTCATAGCCTTTTGCATTTTTCCCTTTTCCACAAAATAATCGCCTTGGTTCATATGCTCATAAGCTCTGTAAACTTTCACCAATCTGTTTAATTCTTGAACTGGATTTTGATGGTCGTCTACTCTTAAATCCAATACCCTATCATTCCACGGTTCATCCGAAGCTTCTGCTTTTACCACCAAAAGTGCTGCGGATTGCTTTCCTCTAATATCTCCGCCTTGCGCTTGTGCGGCTTCCAATACTTTAACCATTCTCTCTGCCAAAGGCAAATTACTGTGTTTTTTCCAAGCTTCTTCCATTTCAGGAACCACGGTATCGTTCAGCATCATATTGGCTTGCACTGAAAAATCATCACCATTGGCATGCCCAGCTTCATCTATACATTTTGCTCCAGTGTGAGTGGCTACTCTTCCTTTCGCATCTAGAATGGCTACTTGACGAAATGCCTTTCCATCGTCATTGTTCAGCAAACTATCTAAAGCCTCTTGTGGACTTAACCCAGCCTTTAACATGGCTAGTCCTCTTAAACCGAATGATTTATTGGTGAAAGATTGAGTTGCCACTACTCCTACTCCAGCTTCACCCCAGGAAACTGCAGTTCCAACACTAAACCAATGACTTTGAACTGCCACAGCCATTTCCCCTGTTTCTGCATCTCTGGCAACAATAGAATAAGTATGTGCTAAAGGATCATTTGGTCTATTTAATTGACTTAATGCTTCGAAACTGAAAGAAAAGAATAAGATTATTAAGTATATATTTTTCATAGTTATAGTGATTTAAGAATAGATCATTAGTGTATACTATTTAAGAAATTTGATAAAATCTGATTATAACCTTCCTGATTATCATGTAAAGTAGAATGACCTGCTCCTTCCACCACTTTAAAAGTTGAATTAGGTGTCAAGTTGCTAAAGTATTTCACTGTTTGAGGTCGGGCTTCGTCATATTGTCCTGTAACAAATAAAGTGGGCACTTTTATTTTACTTAAGCTTTCGGTTCTGTCAAAATTCTTCAAAGTCCCAGTACATCTAAACTCACTTGGTCCCCACATATAATTATAGATTACTCCATTTCCTGAAACTTCTACAGTATCTAATGGATGAGCCTTTTTGGAAGACCTTAATCCAAATTGACTCCAATAATAGGCGTCTGCTTTTTGATAATCTTCACTGTTGTATTCTCCCGTTTCATTAGCCTCATTGATAACTTCCTGTGTTTCTTTTGGTAAGGTTTTGATCAGTGTATCCGCATCTGCCTCCCATCTTGGTGTGCTTATAAGCGGACTACTTAAAATCATTCCTTTAATGCCTTCAGGATATTGAAGGTAATATTCAACAGCTAGTGCACCTCCCCAAGAGTGGCCTAATAAATAAAATTCATCCAATTCCAATGAGTCTTTTACTGCTTTTACTTGCTGAACAAAATGGTCAACTGTCATTAAGGTAGTATCGGTATGATAATCAGATCTTCCGCCACCTAACTGGTCAAACAAAATCACTTTTCTATCCTCATTTTGTGGGCTTAATTGATAAAAATAGCGATGCGTACCACCTGGGCCACCATGTAAAGTTAAGATAGGTGCATACCCTCCTTCTCCCATAACTTTATACCAAATTTTACCGCCTTCAACCTGAATTTTACCTTCATGAACCGAAAGTTGATCTTGAGATTCTTGTGATTGGCAACTAAATATTAGAAGTAATGAAAGAAAGGTTAGCAATGTATTTTTCATAAATGGGAAATTAAAATTGAACTTTAAATTAGTTAATTATTTTCAAAATCATAAAAATTAAATTTCTAATTCGTATCTATAAATCAACAGAAACACCATATTATGGTAATTACCCTATCAAATGCTAAATCCCTGTGTCATAGGCTTTGCATTAAAGTAAGTTAACAGCTAACCTTGAAATCATACTACATAAGAAAAGAATACTATACTTTTCCAGTTAAAGCTGAAAATCTTACAGAAATTTGAAGGTGAAAACACCTTCAAAGGGAGTAGTAGATGAGAAATTTTGAGATATTAGTTTTGACTTCAGTAGACAAGTAATCACAAAATTTCAAGCATAAAAAAACGCATGAAGCAAGGCTCCATGCGTTTAAAAATAAGAATTAAAATTTTCCTATTTCACAATAAAGTTTGTGCTAACAGGCTCTTTCACTGTATTCGCCTTCAAGATATACATTCCTTTTTCTAAAGTACTTACATCAATCACATTGATCTCTTTATCAGAAGTAATAGATTTTACTAATGCACCATTACTGCTATAAATCTGAATTCCTTTAGATGCATCAATGTTTTTAATGTTAACATTTAACTTATCCTGAGCCGGATTAGGATACAAACTGTAAATCGCAAGGTTATCTTCATTACCTAATGCTTCACCGCTTAGGTCATTTGAAGTAGCCACCATGCTTGAAGTACTGTTTGTGATATTAACTGTATAATCTTCAACTTCTCCATAAGCAAAAGCTTCGCAAGAAGTTGCTTGTGAGTTATACTTCATAGTCACTCTCATTCTAGTAGGACCAGTCAAAGCAGTTGAAGGAATATTTAAAGTAGCACTTAGTAAATTACTGCTACTTGAGGAACCGTTAACCAATCTCTCACCTGAACTGAACTCACCATCTTGATTTAAATCAATCCATATGCTCCAATATTCAGTGTAACTACTTCCGCTAAATGCTGCCTGAACATTCATAGTAGTAGAAGTTCCTCTTGGTAAATCAGCTGAAAGGTTTGTAAAGTCAGCATATCCTCCATTGTCTCCGCTGGTATTATCAATGCTACCTAATACTACTCTTTGAATCCACTCATAGCTTGAGTTATTTCCCTGAGAATCACAATATTCTAATTGGACTGGTGCTTCAGTCGTAAATTGACTTGAACTTGAGTAATTACTATTGCTAGAAGAGCAATTACTTCTTACTTGCCATTCATATTGAGTATCAGCTGTCAAACCTGAAACATTCACACTATTACTAGAAGCTGAAACAGTACTCCAAGAGCTTGTTCCTGCTACTCTGATTCTTACTGTATAATCATTTGCAGCGCTTTCACTTGACCAAGCTAAAGTTGCTGTAGTTTCTCCTATACTTGAAGAGGATAAACTTGAAGGCACTGTACACACTTCAGGACTTCCAGTCGTGATATTTACCGTATAATCTTCTACTTCACCGTAAGAAAAAGATTCACAAGCTGTTGGCACACCATTATATTTCATTGAAACTCTCATGGTAGTATTTCCTTCCAATGCTCCTGAAGGAACCGTGAAACTTCCACTTACAGGGGTGTTGTTGGTAGCAGATTGCGTCCAAACTTGTTCACCTGCATCAGAAAAATCTCCATCCTGATTATAATCGATCCATACACTATAACCTTCATTATATACAGTTCCTGTCCATTCCGGAGTTACAGTGATCGTATTAGCATCGCCTTTACCTAAATCAGTAGATTGAGAAGTGAAATCAGCATAACCAGAACTAGCAGCACCAGAAGAATTATCAAGGCTTCCTAATTGTACACGACCGATATATTCATCAGAAACATTATTTCCGTTAGAATCACAATATACCAATTGAACTTCAGTGGTAGTAAAGCTTACGCTTGAAGAATAAGCAGAAGAAGTTCCATCAGAACACTTGCTTCTTACTTGTGCCTCATACTGTGTAGTGGAGCTTAAGCCAGAAAGTGTAATTGAACTTGATGAAGTGCTTTCAGTGGTCCAAGAAGAAGTACCTGATACTCTATAACGAACATCATAAGTAGTACCGCTTACAGCATCCCAATCTAAATCAGCACTATTAGAACCTACGTTTGAAGCAGAAAAGCTTGTAGGAGTAGTCGCTTCACAAGCTACAGGATCTCCAGAAATACCTGTTACTACTAAAGAAAAGTCTTGGCTTCCACTTGCTAAAGAACCTTTATGAGTAACTGTAATAGTATAAGATCCACTTGCATTATTAATATCCACTCTTTCAAAAGGATCAACATTATTATCACCTTTTGAATTACTATTTACTCCAGTTAATCTATATGGTGAGTAAGTAGTTGAATTCTGAGTTACTCTGATATCTAAATCGTTTACCAATACTGGGGTGTTGTCATTTGTTGTTCCAGTGTTAGCAGTTCCACCTTGGTCAGTCCAAGAAATAGAAGCTAGTAATGGGCTATTTCCATTTGATTCAACAGTAATAGAATAAGATTCACCACTATTTAAAGTTAATTCTTCTACTTTAGAATCATCACCTGCACCTGAAATAGCTTCAGCAGCTCTTTTAGCATTCATTAATCCCCAACCCCAAACAGCGTCAGGACCAGAAATACCTGCATCATCAGCAGTATGTAAAACCAAGCCTTTAATTGTTGCCGCTCTGGCATAGTTTCCGAACACATTATTTGCATGCTCTTGTAAAACCAAAATAGAACCTGCTACATTAGGAGATGCCATTGAGGTTCCTGTGATAGAATTATATGCTGAATTACTGCTCTCATATGTTGAGTAAACTCCAGTTCCGTTTCCAGTAATGTCTGGCTTAATTCTAAAATCATCAGTTGGCCCCTCACTTGAGGAACTATTGATACTCACTCCAATTAAATTTCCATTGCTATCAATATTAGCATCTTGTGCATTGGCTACTACCAAATTATTTTTAGCAGTAGAATGACCAGATAATTTATCAAATGAGCTATTGCCATTTAATGGGCTGCCATTATAACTATTTTGATTCCCATCATTACCAGCGGCTACAACCATCATATAATATGGAGAATTATACATCAAATCATCCCAATCTCTTGATTCAGCTATATATGCACCAAAATACCAATCAGGTAATTGATCACCTCTATAGCCATAGGAATGATTAGAAACCAACATTCCATTTGCTGCTGCATTTGTAGCTTCAGAAAGATCACTATTCCAGTCATATCCTACTGCATTAGCATAAGGAGCCATACCTTTTGCATCAGCCTGAACACCTGATGCTATTATAGTTCCTGTTACGTGAGCAGCATGAAAATTCAATGTACTTGAACCATCTCCAACTGAAAAACGATTAGAACCGCCAGGGCCATCATATTCTTGATGAGAGGCACGAGCTAATCCACCATCCCAAACATGGGCAGTCATATTTATCTCCGTTAAGATTAAGTCCTAATCCTCCACCTGAATTAAGAAAATTAGTTCTTGTGGATTTAGCAGCATCAACATTATAGGTGATATAATAAATTGGTTCACCAGTGGCTGTTACTTTTTGTAGCTCCGCATATCGACCATCTTCAAATTTCATTTTAACTTCCCAACCTTTTTGTTGAGCCATTTGAAGAGCTTCCTCTTTTTCTTTTTGGGCTTTGGTTGAAAAGCTTTGCTCCAATTCTCTCAACAACTGTGTGTTGTATTGATTGGTAATCTTAGCTTTTTGTTGAACCGTTTGAGCCATAACGGAACTTGCTAAAAACAAGCAACTTATGGTCAATAAATTTAGTTTAGTAAAGATTGTATTCATTTCATTTAGTTTTTGTTAAAGAACCACTGAATAACTTATCCAGCGTATTGCAAAAAAAGTAAATATAATTATTCTAATATTCATTATTTAGCTACAAAGGTCATCTAAACTGGAAGTCTTCTAAAAACATAATTAAAGAAGGTTTAAACATCACCCTATTAGATGTAAGTACATATAAATTGCGGAATATTTTTAAAGAAAGGAAACTGATATCGAAAAAAGAATCACGCTTATCAACTATTGACATCTTATATAGGGTTTTGGTCTATTTTTGGGTTATTTATATTCATTTAATTACAATTATAAGAATTTTATTCTTGAAAATTAAAAATTATAGCAATAAATATTTTGTTTGGCCAATTTGAATAAAATCAGTTTTTATGAATAATTAGCTTAAAACCATTTTAAAAAAGGAATTTATAAGATGTAATATTTTAAAAAAATTTTAAATTTTTATCCCCATGTTTTAACGGAAAAGTTATATTATTTTGACATTCAAAAACAAAAAACAAAATGACAATAATTGAATTTTTCTAACACAAATAGGGTTTCCAATAATTATATTTTTTCTAAAGTCGAGTATTATGTCTTAAATTAATATATTTCATTTTCAAAAATTAACCACAGCTACTATGAAATTCTTACACCTATTAATTACTTTCTTATTTTTCTATTCTGCCTATTCATTTTGTCAGTATTATCCTGATCACAAATGGGAAAGAAAATCAGCTTCATCGCTTAATATGAACCAAGAGCTTTTAGACAGTGCTGTTCAAATTGCCAATCAGAATGAAAACGCTGTTAATAGAGATTTAAGAATAGCGATTATTGAGGCTTTTTCCAGAGAACCTAATTTTGAAATTCTTGGCAAAGTGAAAGAAAGAGACGGGCCTGCAGGATTAATTATTAAAGATGGATATATAGTAGCTGAATGGGGAGATATTAATAGAGTAGATATGACCTTTAGTGTTACTAAGAGTTACCTTTCTACTGTTGCTGGATTGGCACTGGATAAAAATCTTATCCATAATATAAATGATAAAGTCTATAATTATGTATGGGATGGCACTTTTAGTGGTGAACATAATAAAAAAATAAGCTGGGATCATCTTCTTACTCAATCTTCAGATTGGTCTGGTCAGCAATTTGGCCTTTATGATTGGTCAGATCGTCCTCCCGGAGATGGTGGAATTGACGATTGGCGAGCAAGAAAATTAAACGAGCCAGGCACTTATTATAAGTATAATGACATAAGGGTAAATGTATTAGCTTATTCACTTTTACAAGTTTGGAGAAAATCCCTTCCTCAGGTTTTAAAGGAGGAAATTATGAATCCTATAGGAGCCTCTACTACTTGGCGGTGGCTCGGGTATCATAATTCATATGTAAATGTAGACGGCTTACAAGTTCAATCTGTTAGTGGCGGTGGTCATTTTGGAGGCGGTATTTTCATTAATTCATTAGATCATGCCAGGTTTGGACTACTTTTCTTAAGAAATGGGAAGTGGAATGATCAACAATTAATTTCTGAAGATTGGGTAAAAAGTGTTCAGAAATCTTCACAGGCAAATCCAGACTATGGTTATTTATGGTGGAATAATAGCCAAGAGTCATGGGAAGGAGTTAGCAAAGAAGTTTATTATGCAGCTGGCTTTGGAGGAAATTATATCATCATAGATGAAGCAAACGATTTGGTAGTAGTGACAAGATGGATAGATAACTCTAAAATTGATGATGTGATGAGGTTGGTTCAAAAATCTGTAGAATGAAGCACTTCTTAACAATTTATTTCCTTCTACTTTTCTCGATCCATTCAAACTTTGTATTTGGTCAATCCACTTATCAAAATGGATTTGTCGTCACTAACGAAAATGATACAATTTTTGGTCAATTAAGAGATAGAAGCCCTGAACCATTCGGTAAAATTTTCAATAAAGTGAGAATGAAAGGTTTTTGGATCTTTGATAGAAGATTCGGACCTAAAGATTTGAATTCCTACACTATAGGTAAAGATGTTTATGAATCAATTTGGTATGATAGCTACACCGAATTATTCACTGTTTTTCATGTAAGCGTACCCAATCGAGGTGAAAGAGTTTTTATGAGGTTAGCAGTAAATGGAAATGTTAAATTATATTGGGATGAATACAGAGACCCTGAAAGCGGCTATGAATTAGAAATTCCTTTCTTCAAAAAAGTAAATTCTGATGAAATGATTCGTGTCACTCAAGGTATTTTTGGTTTTAAGAAAAAGCATTTGGCCAATTTTTTTTCAGATTGCCCTGATCTAGTACAAAAAATGCATGACGGCTATTTTGAAGTACCTGAGCATATGGCTGAATTTTACAATGAAAATTGTCATTAGTACAAACAAGATCTACAATCTACCCACCCACATCTAAGGTGTTAAACAACTTTCTTTCCTAGGGTTCTCTTGAAAATTAAAACGTGACTCTAATTATCATTCAAAGCAAATATAAAGTCTCATTTTTTGAAATTTTATCATATCTAAAACCTCAAAAAGCTTTGATTTAGAGGAAATCTGAGGTTTTAGATATTAAATCTAGATTTATACCCAAAATTATATCTTGTAGTTTCTACTTTTCCTTTTTGTCCCGAATGCTCGGGAACAAAAAGATGCTTCATCGCTACATACCATCGCTGGCCCGCCTTTTTGTCCTCCTGCCCGCCCTCTTCGAGCAAGACCTGTCCCGTATTTATCGGGATATTATTTAGTTTTGAAGATTGGTAGTATTAATCAAGAGAGGCCTTCCTAAGAAATTATAAATTCTAATGCATCTTCAGGTTTAGAGCATAGTTTTACGGGTCGATTTGTTACTTTTATTATCGTATTTAAATAATACTTCTTAAAAGGTGATGCATCCGTAACCACTCCTGTTTTATCAATACCTTTTTCTTTACCTCTAGGTGAAAAGTCTTTTTCAAAATGCTTTCTGGCGGCAACTGGAACAACTCCTTGTTGTCTTATGTCACTATAAAATCCTATTACCTTTTTTCCTTTAACATCCTCAAAAAGCTGGTTAAATAAATTGATGTATTCCTCCTCTGTAAACGATCCATGCCATTTTACACCTACCACCTTTATTTCTTCATCATAATAGGTTGTAGCATATTTGTATTGGCTAAGTATATTACCATCATTCACTAATTTATCTTCACTTATTTTTATAGAATCCATATTGCTTTAATTATTTATCAAACAGAAATAATTTAATAAAATAAGGTGTTACTCTCAATAATATACTTGGATTTATTTCCAGAAGAGCATGGAATAAGTCTTTTTCCCCTTTACAAAAAATTGATTTATAATAGATTTTTTAAAAATCTCAGTATGTTTTAAGCCAGAATTACTACTTTGAATATAATCACTCTTCATTTGTTTAAAATCACGGTGCGCTTTTAATATAGCATTTGCATTGGCTTTTTTTCCTTTAGCAATAAATTGAATAGCAGCTAAAATATCTAACCTCTTCCTTCTATTTTTAATAGAGTTAAATTCTGCTTTACTTAAATTTTTATAGAGCAATAACCAATTGTTACGGAAATTAAGATAAGTCTTAAATGGACTTTCAGCTGTCAAAGTACCACCTCCTACATGAAAAACAGTGCTGTCTCCGCAATAATGAATCTGGTATCCAGCATTTTTAGCCCTCCAACAAAAGTCAATTTCTTCCATATGGGCAAAGAATTTCTCATCTAATCCACCCAAGTCATGAAAAGCTTGAGATTTCACAAAAAGACAAGCCCCAGTTGCCCAAAAAACAGGAATACTATTGTCATATTGCCCTGTGTCTTTTTCTAAATGGGAAAAAATTCTTCCTCTACAAAAAGGATACCCTAAATGGTCTATAAAACCACCTGCAGCTCCTGCATATTCAAAAAGTTCTTTATTGTGATAGGATTTAATTTTGGGCTGGCAAGCAACTATTTTTTCGTTTTGCTTCATTACGGCAATCACGGGTTCTATCCAATTTGGAGTAGTCTCAACATCGGAATTTAATAGAACATAAAAATCTGTTTTGACTTTATCTAAGGCAAAATTATAACCTCCAGCATAGCCCAAATTTTCGGGTATTTCAATAAGTTTTATTTCAGGAAAATGAGATTTAAGGTAATTGACAGAATCATCGGTAGAAGCATTATCGGCTACTATTACCTGGTGGGGACTAGAGTTTTTAATTACATTCGGCAGGAATTTCTCAAGAAAATCCCTGCCGTTAAAATTAAGTATGACTACTGCAACGCTATCAGCCATTGAACATATTGCCTAAATCCATCCCTGGAATATTAGGGAGTGCTCCATCGGTAGCTTTTCTCATTTCTTCCTTTGCCAGTACATCAACTTCTTCCATGGCTTTGTTTACAGCCGCAACAGTTAAGTCCTGGATCATCTCTTTATCGTTTTCGTTCACTAGGGAGCTATCTATTTCTATGCTAACTAGCTGCTTTTTACCATTCACTTTTGCCTTCACCATTCCAGCTCCTGCTTCTCCTTCTGCTGTGATGTGAACAAGATTTTCCTGAGCTTCCTTTACTTTACCCTGAACTTCTTTAATCTGTCCCATCATCTTCATCATATCAAACATATCTATCTTATTAAATTAAAAACACCACTTTTATAATACTCTTCTCCGTATTTATCTTTTACACGCACAGTGTAACTGTAAGTTCCCTCAGGTGCAGGTCGATTAGTCAAATATCCATCCCAACCCTCTTCTATGGAATTACTTCTAAAAATTAATGTCCCCCATCTGTTGTAGACACTAAACTCCACTTCTGAAATGAATTTCCCTACTACTTTAATTTCTTCATTCAATCCATCAGTATTAGGCGTAAATCCAGTTGGAACAAAGAAACTTGAAGGAATCTTAAATCTCACTAAATTCGAAGTGGCTACCAAACCACTTTCAGAATAGGCCTCAACTTGATAAAAAGTTAGCTGATCTTCACTTTGTGCTATATCTTCACTATGAATTATTTCCTTACCCACATTTACTTCATCCAGCAAATTCATATTACCATCGTATTTCTTTATAACGTAATTTTGCAGAAGTGAATCAAAGCCAGTATAAGAATTCCAATCAAAATTTATAATTGATTCTTCTTGACTAAGCTTTAATAAAATATTAGAGGCTGTAGTAGTCACCCTTGAGCTTTCACCACAGCGATTTAGATACACAACTGAATAATAATAATTCCTTTCATCAAAGGCTATTCCTTCATCAACATATGAAGGAACGCTGGTTGAATCTAATCTAGAAAAATCATCATCAAGGCTTCTCTTTTTATAGATGATAAACTGATCTGGCTCTAGACCACCAGGAAGATCCCAAGTTAGTTCTAGTTCAGTATCAGATAATACATTTATGGCAATTTGATTGATAGGAATTGCTGGTGCACCTGTTATTGCTGTTAATTGTTTGGAGAGGGAAATGACTTCTACTCCACTTTCATCTGAAGCTATTACCTGGTATTGATTGGTTTCACCGCATAAAATATTTTCATCCACATAAGGAGCGTCTCCTGAAAAGATTACTTCTCCATTCTTCACTATATCTGAATTTTGAAAACTGAAATGATTCCAGTCCAATAAACTACCTTCTAATTCTACAGAAGCCGAAAATCTAATGGTACACACTTCGTTCGATAACAGTTCCTGATTGTTGCAGTTACTTATACTTATGATTCTAACACAATAAAAATCAGTGTTTAAATCTCTATTTTGAAAAGTATAAGTCCCTCCTTCCGATTCTGAAAATGTGGTGATATTTTGAAAATCACCATCCTCATTTTGTTTTATTTGTAACTGATAAATTTGATTGGGATTAAGTGTGTAATCAATTTCAAAACTATTTTCTGTTAAAATTTCAAGCCGACTTATTGAAGCTGCTTCTTCAGTTTGATCTTCAGGTATAAATGTTTTAGTGAATTCATTATTATTACAATTACTATTTCCTGAAGCATCAAATGAACCTACAGCCGATAGAGTGTATTCTTGCGTAGGGTCTGCATATTGATATCTAAAAGGGAAATCATTAATTGAGTATTCTTGTGGGGGACTTCCATCACCAAAATCAAAGGTGTAGAGATCAAAACTTTCTTGTTGTGCATTTACATCTAAAACTAATGCTTCATCACAAGTAGAAAGTGCAACAAAAGGAGTTGAAGGCTCTATGATTTCTATAGAAATGCTATCGTAGATTTGAGTATTGGATAATTGCCGTAAAAACAATATATCATACACTCCTGCTTCTTGGTATGTAAACCTGTAATCTTCAGCTGTTTGTACTGGATCACCAAAACACGCATTATTGGCTCCTATATCTGATAGATTTGCATCAAAACAAATGAAAATTGTACCAGTAGTATCGCTAGGAGTAACTTTAATTTGCGTTGATTCACAACCTTTCAAAAAATCTACGGTAAATAATTCGTTCTCACTGGGAAAATTACCCTGAGCCAACAAAACAACCGGATTAATAAAAAGCAATAAAATAATTAATAATTTTCTCAAGCTTTTTGGGTTTTAATAAAATGAACCGCTTTAACAATATCTTTATGAAGAATTCTATCTTCTTCTATTAACGGAACTTGTTGCCTAAAATTACGAATTATTTCTTCTAAATGTGAACTTGTTTTCAGTGGTCTCCTAAATTTTATGGCTTGTGAGGCATTTATCAATTCTATAGCCAGTACTTGATAGGTGTTTTCTACCACTTTATATAGCTTAGTAGCCGCATTTGCACCCATACTCACATGGTCTTCCTGACCATTAGATGAAACTATACTATCAACAGAAGCGGGCGTACATAATTGCTTACTTTGGCTTACTAAACTTGCTGCACTGTATTGCGGAATCATCAACCCAGAATTCAATCCAGGATTCATCACTAAGAAATCCGGCAATCCCCTGCTTCCCGAGATTAATTGATAAGTCCTTCTTTCAGATATGCTCCCTAATTCAGCCAATGCTATAGCAAGGAAATCCATAGAAATTGCTAGTGGTTGTCCATGAAAATTTCCACCAGAAATAATTTCACCCTCCTCAGGGAAAATATTCGGGTTATCTGTAACACCAGCTAATTCTTTTCCAACTATATTCTTCACATAATTAATGGCATCAAAGCTTGCCCCATGCACTTGCGGAATGCATCGGAAACTATAAGGATCCTGCACATGCACTTTGCTTTGCTTAATAATTTCGCTTCCGTTGAGCAACTCCAAAATCTTTTCAGCTACTATTTTTTGGCCATCCTGATTTCGAATCAAATGAATTTTTGAGTCAAATGGTTCTGGACGCCCATCAAATGCATCTAAGGATAATGCACTTATAGTATTCGCCCAATTGAAAATATCTTCAGAGGCTAAAACCGCATGAACTCCAAAAGCATTCATAAATTGAGTCCCATTCAATAAAGCTAATCCTTCCTTTGCTTTTAAGTGAATAGGCTCCCATTGCATTTTAGCCAACAAATTTTCTCCAGTAATTTTTTCTCCTTTAAAAAATACTTCTCCTTTTCCGATTAAAGGCAAAGATAAATGTGCTAAAGGTGCCAAATCCCCTGAAGCACCCAAGGAACCAGATTCATAGATCACAGGAAGGATATCTTCATTGTAGAAATCTAGTAATCTTTCTACAGTTGCCAGCTGAACACCACTATGTCCATATAATAAGGATTGAATTTTAAGCAATAGCATAATTTTAACTATGCGACTGTCAATCTGGGGGCCTGTACCACAAGCATGTGACATCACCAAATTAGATTGCAATTGCTCCAAATCAGCTTTGGATATATTACGACTATAGAGTGAGCCAAAACCAGTATTGACCCCATAAATTGGGTCTTCGGAAGACTGAATATGCTCGTCTAAAAATTTCCGGCAATTTACAATTGCGTCCACGGCCTTATCTGATAATTTTAACTTTTTATCCTCAGTTAAAATGCTTCTTATTTCAGATAGTGTTAGGTCATGCTCGCCAAGTACAAAAAAATTACTCATATCCTAAAAATCGTTTTAAAATGCTTTCTGCATTTAAGCTTTCCTGGCTTCCTTCTTTCATGTTTTTGAAAGTTAAATCTCCAGTTTTCATTTCTTCTGAACCTACTAAAATCACAAATGGAATTTGCTTATCATTCGCATATTTCATTTGTTTTTTCAACTTAACAGGTTCAGGGTAAAGTTCAGCTTTTACATTGGCAGTTCTTAATCTGTGTAATATTTTCAAGCAATATTTCCAGCTGTCTTCATCAAAACTCACCATCAAGACTTCGGTGCTGCTTTCTGCATTTTCTGGGTATAGATCCAGTTCCTCCAGTACATCATAAATTCTATCTACTCCAAAAGAAATTCCTACACCCGACACATCAGGCAAGCCAAAAGTATCAGTTAAACCATCATATCTTCCTCCTCCACAAATACTTCCCATTTCTACATTTTTGGGCTTTACTTCAAATATGGCTCCTGTATAATAAGAAAGTCCGCGGGCTAAGGTCACATCCAATTCCAGCTGAGGAACTTTTGCACCAAAGGATTCTAATATTTCAAATACTTCATTAAGCTCAGACAATCCTTTCTGACCAATATCAGAATCTTTCAGGAAGTCTTTTAAGAAATTTAATTGCTCTGTATTATTACCACTTAAATTAAATAATGGCGATAAGGTATCAATGGCTGATTGAGCAAATCCTCTTTCTATCAATTCCTCTTTTACTTTCTCTTCTCCAATTTTGTCCAATTTGTCAATAGCCACTGCAAAATCAGTTTCTTTGCCTTCAGCACCCATCACTTCCACTATGCCTGATAATATTTTTCGGTTATTGATTTTGATGGCATAATCCAGACTGTTGGCTTTTTTGGTTTGCAAGTTTTTGAAAACTTCCTGTATCATCAAAACAATTTCTGCCTCACAAAGCATGGAGTTGGTACCAATAGCATCTGCATCGCATTGGAAAAACTCTCTGTACCTTCCTTTTTGTGGACGATCTGCCCTCCAAACTGGCTGGATTTGATAACGCTTAAAAGGAAAAGTCAAATTATGCTGATGCATCACTACAAAGCGAGCAAAAGGCACAGTTAAATCATATCTAAGACCTTTTTCGGAAATTTTTGGCTGAAGTGATTTAGAATCATTTCTATCTTCTTCTTTAGTTTTAGATAGAAAATCTCCCGAATTCAAGATTTTAAAAAGCAATTGATCTCCCTCATCTCCATATTTCCCTTGCAATACGCTTAAATTCTCCATTGCAGGGGTTTCTATAGGTGCATAACCATATTTTTGGTATACTTTTTTGATAGTATCCAGAATAAAATGTCTTTTGGCCATTTCAGCTGGTCCAAAATCACGCGTTCCTTTAGGTAAAGAGGGTTTCTGTTTGCTCATTTTATAATTTGATTTGGGGCAAATCTACGAAATTTTGTTTGAACTAAGTTTGGATGTGTAGAGGTATTGAGGTGTTGATTTTTCAATCTACTGAAGTATGATAAAAATATTGTGGAATTAAATGGAAACATAATTAAAGCCTACATTTCCATTTATTGAAACCATCCATTGTCTTCATTCTCAAATCTATTTTAAAATAAACTAAAAGTACTTAGTTGCTCAATAAAACGCATAATAACTCCTGGCCAAATTGCAATTGTAATTATAACACCATATAAAGCTCCGAATAAATGGGCATCGTGGTTCACATTATCACCTTGCTGTTTACCTTTATAATAGGAATAAATAACATAAATAGCTCCAAAAATAAAGCCTGGTAGGCATAATATTCCATACAAACATAAATCGGTCATGGGATTAAACAGTATACTGCTAAAGACTACAGCTGACACGGCTCCTGATGCACCTAAAGCATTATAATTAGGGTTTTCTTTATGTTTAATTAAGCTTGGGATGTCTGAAATGACTATGGCTGTTAAATATAGACCAACATAGAGCAATGTTCCATAGTTGGTTAATTGATTAAAATAATATTCCACTGCATCTCCGAAGAAATAGAGTGTGATCATATTAAAAGCTAAGTGGATATAATCTGCATGCAGAAAGCCAGAAGTTATCATTCTATAGTATTGCTTTCTATAAACCACCTGATAAGGATTGAACATCCAAGCATACATTCTGGATCGATTACTAAAGGTAGGAATACTAATTATACAGGTAACGATGATGATAATTAAGGTAGTACTCATTATTGTTCTCTATTGATAAGGTAATTGAAAAAATCTTTGATAATGATCTTCTTTTCAGAAGGGGCATCCAAATCTTCTAAATTCTTGAATGCCTTCTCAAAATATTCATTCATTTTAGCTTCGGTAAGTTCTTTGATGCTGAGTTTATCATAAATGTCTTTCACTGCATTTACTTTTTCCTCTTTATCAAAGTCCTTTGCCATTAGCCACTTTTTAAGCTCAGTACCATTTTCTCCTGAGGCTAATTTTTTGGCTTTAATTAAGAGATAAGTCTTTTTATTAGCAATGATATCCCCTCCTACTTGCTTACCAAACTTATCTTGGTCTGCATAAACATCCAGTAAATCATCCATCAACTGAAATCCAATCCCCGCATTTACTCCCATTTGATAGAGCAAGGCTTGATCAGCTTCGTTATCCATCGCTAAAATACCGCCATATTCAAGACTGAAACCTAAAAGAACTGCAGTTTTCAAGCGAATCATTTCGATATAATCGGCTTCATGAACTTCCTCTTGCTCTTCAAAATTCATATCGATCTGCTGCCCTTCGCAAACTTCAATGGCACATTGATTGAATTTCTCTAGAATCTCAGTCAATTTCTCTTTTGGACAATATTTAATTATTTGTTGATAGGCTTTTACCAACATTACATCACCAGAAAGAATAGCTACAGGGTCATTCCACTTTTCATGTACAGTTTGCTGCCCTCTTCTTAAAGGTGCATTATCCATAATATCATCATGCATCAAAGTGAAGTTATGAAATATCTCAACCGCTATAGAAGCAGGAATAACTTCCTTTATATTATCCTTGTATAGCTGATAGGACAACAAACTTAGAAGCGGACGCATCCTTTTCCCACCCAAAGACATAATATATCGAATAGGCTCGTAAAGCTCTTGAGGTTTATCTCCAAAATTTTCCTTTTCAATAGCTGAATTAATGGAAACAATATAATCTTTTACGGATTGGTTCATGCTTTTTATTAAAATTAGAAGCCTAAAGATATGGCATTAAAAAGGGATATAAAAAGTAAATTTTACGAGAGGAAAATAGTAGACACATTCAAAATAATAAATAGAGAAAATTGATAACTCAATTATAAATATCAATGGAAACATTTAAACGCTTGATTGCTATTCAAATTTTTGAAACTTACCTTTGCACTTTGAATTCGTAAACGAAGTTAAAATCTTCAATATATCTAGCTAAAAACCAATACAAAGTGGTTTTCAACTATATTTATTTAAATGATTAAAATCATTTAATCGAAAGAGAAATTAATTCGTATACGAAAAACATCATTTGTATTAATGCGTTATAATAGAATTAGTTAATTAATAATTTTCAACAATAAATTAAATAATAGAATATGTCTTTAGTAGGAAAAAAAGCACCAGTATTCAAAACAGGAGCAGTACTTAACGGAGAGGAAATCGTAGAAGAATTTTCTTTAGAGCAATATATTGGCAAAAAAGATGTGATTTTCTTCTTTTACCCAAAAGATTTTACTTTCGTTTGCCCAACTGAAATATTGGCTTTCCAAGAAAAATTAGCTGAGTTTGAAAAAAGAGGTGTTGCCGTTGTAGGTGCCTCTACTGATACTGAAGAAACTCACTTAGCATGGTTATTAACTCCACAAGAAAACGGTGGAATTGAAGGTGTAAATTACCCTTTAGTAGCTGATGCATCTAAAACAATCGCTAATAACTTTGGCGTATTAGCAGGTGACTGGAATTACAATGAAGAAGGAGAATTGATCTTCGAGGGAGCTCCAGTTGCATTCAGAGGAACATTCTTCATCGATAAAGAAGGAATCGTTCGTCATGAAACAATCAACGATTTACCTTTAGGTAGAAACATTGATGAGATGTTGAGAATTGTTGATGCATGGCAACATGTTGAAAAATATGGTGAAGTTTGTCCTGCAAACTGGGAAGAAGGAAAAGAAGCTATGGAAGAATCAAGAGAAAGCGTTTCTTCTTATTTAGCGAAAAACAAAAAATAATTTGAATTGATTGTAGTATTAAAAACCTGCTCGGGAAACTGAGCAGGTTTTTTTATGGATTTTAAAACCAAGAAATTTTATAGTCATCATACTCATCTCCTTCTGCAACAGAATTTAGATATTCCACTTTTGGGCTTACCACTTTAGTCTTTCTTATCAACTCATCTAATAATCCGAATTGCAAAGTACTATTGAAAGTCTGCGTCCTGCGCATGACAATATGTTTAGAGCCTGATTCCAGAATCTGCCATCCTCTTCCATCCGGATCTTTAATCATCATTGAAGCTACTTTTACCAATCCTTCCATCATTTGCTTTGGAGTCGCATCACTAGTAATTAAGCCATTTGCTAACATACCTGAGTAAGCTGTGGCACCTATCCTTCTGCCTAATCTACGAGTATTGGCTTGTCCTATTTGTGATTCAATCCAATTACACATAGAATTATAAATTTCCATCGGTACAAATTTCATGGCGCTAGACATGTCAAGCCCATCTGCCATTTTTTTCAATTCCTTTTGAAATGATTCCTTTCCTTCATAAAGATCAATTACATCTTTAACAAATGCGGACGAAAGCGTTACCCCTACTGTTGAATTATTCATATCTATTCTTTTTTAATTCAAATATAAAAGAATGATTAAATTATAATAAAGGGGGAAATCACGTAATTTTGACTAAGTAATTTTACCTATATTAATTTTTTGTATAATTATTTTAACAAAAAAGATGGGGGATATTAAACAAAAAAAAAGAAAGCCCTGTTGAACTCCCTTTTTTATTGGACAATTTGACTCCAGTTGCTAACTTAAGGAACTGCAAAGAGCAGACTGTATTCATACCAAACAATTATAAAATTACAAATACAGCTTAGTAAATTAATCTCATCTAACAGCAAAAAGCAATTAGAACGTTTTTGAACCGTCAAACCACCCTGCATATTTTAGGCTTGCATCTCAGAGCTTACTCATTTCTTCTTTAACAAAATTCATCAATTCGCTGATATTCTTTTTACTGAAATCGAATTTGATATTTGCTGCTTCGTAAACTTCTGGAATTGACTTTGTATAGCCCATTTTCAAGGCATTCATATATGAATCTAAACCTTTTTTAGGGTCTGTTTTATAATTTTTCCAGACTGCCACTGCACCCAATTGTGCCATTCCATATTCTATATAATAAAATGGCACTTCATATAAATGCAATTGCTTCTGCCACAAATTATCCTTGAATTTCTCAAGACCAGACCAATCGGTTATGGAATCTGAAAAATCATCCAGAATATCATTCCAAGCCTTGGTTCTTTCCTCCACGGAATGCTCTGGGTTTTCATAAATCCAATGCTGAAATTTATCAATTGTAGCCACCCAAGGAAGTGTCTCAATAATTCCTTCTAAATGTTCTGTTTTGGCTCTTTTTAAATCCTCTTCATTATCGAAAAAAGTATCCCAATAATCAAGCGTTATCAACTCCATACTCATGGAGGCCAATTCTGCCACTTCGGATGGAGGATTTTTGAAGTCATTCAATTCCAAATCATTCATTAGGAAAGAATGCACGGCATGTCCTCCTTCATGCAATAGAGTCACCATATCACGCAAAGTGGAAGTCGCATTCATAAAGATGAAAGGAACTCCTGTTTCGGAAAGCGGATAATTATAGCCTCCTGGGGATTTCCCTTTTCTGGAATCCAAATCAAGATGTTTCATTTCCACCATCTTTACTAAGCAATCACCCAAAAACGGATCCAATTTATTGAAAACTTTAATGGTTTTATCGGTCAGATCATCAGCTCCATTAAAAGGCTCTAAAGCTTCTTTCCCTGAACTGTCTACTGCTTTATCCCATGGTCTCAATGTATCCAATCCTAGCTTTTTCTTTCTATCCTTTGCGGTTTCATCTAGTAAGGGCACAATTTCTGACTTAACGGATTCATGGAAATCAAAACAATCCTGTGGGGAATAATCAAAGCGACCCATGGATGCGAACATAAAATCCCTGTAATTTTCAAATCCAGCATTTTTCGCCACTTCGGTTCTTAATTTCACCAATTCGCTAAATAGATTATCCAATTTCTCTTTATCCTCTAACCTTCTGGAAGAGATTTTGCGATAGATTTCTTCCCTTAACTCCCTATCGGTGGCTTGTAATTTTACTGCTGCTTGTTGTAGGGTCAGTTCCTGCCCATCATACTCAATATCCATTGCCCCAGAAATAGAACCATATTTTTGAGAAAGGCTTGCAATCTCGGTTTCCAATGGAATATTTTCCTCTCTGAAGATTTTTACATCTTTCTCCATTTCCCGAATCATGATGTTATAGCCTTCTTTCTCTCTTACTGATGCCAAATAAGGAGAAGACAAAGCCTTTTTGTTTAGCTCATCGCTATAAGGCGCAATATGGGGTTGGATATTACGAACAAAATCTTCAAATGATGCCGCTAATTTTTCATCCGTAGTATCGCAAGTCATTTTAATATAACGCCAGGCCATATCTTCAGAAACCACGGCTTCCAATTCGCTTAAGTTAGCAAACCAATTTTCTAAATCCTGAGCTGAATTAATTTCTTCTTCCAATAATTTATCAAAATAGGGTTTTAAAGTCTCCCAGTCTTTTACTTTAAAATCCTTAGGTAAAAATTGTCTTTCTTTTATTTCGAATTCCATGTTTAGTATTTTAAAATTTTTAGATTACTAATAGTTAATTAAAAATGAATTTAACTACCTAGATGAAGGTCTCAATGCTATTAAAGCCTTATCTTTAATACAATCCTCAAAAATAACCTTGGTTATTTTCTTTATGTTCTTTTGTAACTTTTCCCGATAAATACGGGACAAGTCGTGGTAAAGAGTAATATTAGGTTTTCCTATTAACAGTTGCACATTTCTACCACAAAAGAAAACAATAGGTTTTTCGCTCTAGCGAAAAACTCGTTAAGGAAATTTCCTTAACATGATAGCATGACAGTATATATGGATACAAAAAAAGAGGACAGTTGTCCCCTTTATTTTTTACTCATTATTTGATAAAAAGTTATCCTATTTCAATTTTCACATCTGCAGATGTAGGGTGACCTACACAGTTTAAGACAAAGCCTTCTTCCTTTTCTGCATCTGATAAACCTTCATCTTCTTCCATGTGGACAGTTCCAGATAATAATTTACCTCTACAAGCGGTGCATAATCCACTTTGGCAAGAGAATGGTAAATCGATATCTAAATCTAAAGCAGTTTCTAATATCGATTTATCTGCCGGAACAGGGAATTTGTATTCTTCGCCATCAAACAAAATGGTTACTTCATATTCCTCACCTTGAGCCTCCTCACCTGTTTTCTTTTCTGCTTTGTCTATAGTTCCTTGAACGAAGCTTTCTTTATAAACATTGGCTTTATCAACTCCAAAATTTTCAAGATACTGCTCCACATTCTTCATCATTCCTTCTGTACACATTAAATACTGTGTTTGGTCATTTCCCCAATTAGGAATCCTGTCTAGTATTTTTTGTAGCATTTCCTCATTCAACAAACCCGACTCACCTTGCCAATTGATAGGTGCATCATCCAGCACATGGATAACATGCATTCTACCTTCATATTCATCCTCTAGTTTATCAAATTCTTGCTTGAATATTACAGATTCCAGATTTCTGTTAGCATAAATCAATGAAATAATACTGTCTGGCTCTGCATGAAGAATAGATTTTGAAATTCCCATCATAGGTGTGATTCCACTACCACCCGCAAACATAATAAGGTGACGCTTTTTATTGGCATCTACCGTAGTGGTGAAATTACCCATAGGCTCCAACACCTGAATTTTATCTCCTGCTTTAAGATTGTCATTTAAATGATTGGACATCCTGCCATTTTCCACTCTTTTCACTGTAACGGCTGGATATTCATCCACTAAAGGAGAGGTACATAATGAATATGCCCTTCTCACACTTTCTCCTTCTATGTCGGTGATGAGTGTTAAAAATTGACCAGCAGTATAACTCAATTCCCATTCAGGCTGTTCAAATTCAATCACAATAGCATCCGCTGTTGCATTGATGACTTGACGAACCGTCAATTCCTTATATCTTTTCGATTTTTTATCTTCTTTATTCTCTTTCTTTTTGAAAAAATTAAATGCCATGCTTTTTAAATTTTTATTTGAGATAACTCAAAGTTTCCACAATAGTTAAGCAAAATTAACAAGCTTTAACAATTTTCACTTATTAATTCCAAAAATGCTTTGAAATTCATTTCATTTATAAACTTTTCAGCTTGGCATATAGTTACAAAAAGAAAACAGAATTATGGCAAGAGCAAATATAAAACTCATAAAAGCAATTAGAACGGCTGCCCGAAAAATTCAAGAGGGTACTCATTATCAATGGGGACATATGGGCGGATGCAATTGCGGGCATTTAGCCCAAGAATTAACGCCTTACAGCAAAAGGGAAATTCATGAATATGCGATGAGAAAATCTGGCGACTGGACTGATCAGGTCGAAGATTATTGCGGCTCCAGTGCCATGCCTATGGATGAAATCATTTCTAGCATGATGGATTCAGGCTTGGAAAGAAAAGACATGATTGACTTGGAGAGATTGAAAAACCAGGAAGTAAGAAGGATTATGGGTACAAGAGGCGTAAAACTATATCATAATAGCAAAGAAGATGTGGTGGATTATATGCTTGCTTGGGCAGATTTATTAGAAGAGAAGTTACTGGCAGACATCAAACTTCCTGTAAATATGGAATATGAAAAAGAAGCTGCTCTTTAATTAAAAAAATACTTTATGTAACAAAAAAGGCTGCTTTAATTAAAAAGCAGCCTTTTTTAAACTCTAAATCAAATAATTATGCCATTTGAGCATCAATTTTATCAGCTAAAACTTGCTTTGGAACAGCGCCAATTTGCTTATCTACTACTTCTCCTCCTTTAAAAACCAATAAAGTAGGGATGCTTCTGATTCCAAATTTTGCAGATACATTAGGGTTTTCGTCAACGTTAACTTTGCCTATAACCGCTTTGCCGTCATAATCTCCGGCTAATTCTTCTACTAATGGACCAATCATTTTACAAGGTCCACACCACTCTGCCCAGAAATCAACCAAAACTGGCTGATCTGATTTTAATATTTCTTCAAAATTGCTGTCAGTTATTTCTACAGTACTTGCCATCTTATTTTCTATTTAATTTATTTCTAATTTATGCTTTTGAAAACGTAAAGATAGAAAAAATTGTTGCTACACACATTTCTATTTCAGTAACATATGTCACATCTGCGACTATTATGTGGGAGATTAAGAATAATAAAAATTAAAACCCCCATAAATAGAGCCAAAATCAACAAATAGTGATGATTTCAATTGATAAAATTGATTTGACTATCACAAATTTCTATTTAAAGCTCCTCTTGAACTTTACCACATTTCAACATTTTGTCCCCAAAATAAGGGTTCCGGATTTCTTCTTTGTCGCTTAACCAAAATGCGCCTTCGTTATTAAAAGCCATCGGGCAAAACTGCTTATAGACAGTTTGATCTTTGCTTTCGGCATTTTCTTTCACTAAAACATAAACCTGCTGGCTTAAATCATCAAAATCAGATCTGATTTCTTCAACATCTTCTTTTCCATGCATTTCCTTAGTCAAGGATTTCATTTGCTCTAATTCAGAACCGATATTTTCCAATAACTTAGCTAAAGCAGATTTTGCTTCTGCAGCATCTGTTTGCACTAGTGCATCCTTTACGCTAAAATAAGAAGATAAAATACTTTTCAGTTGCTCAGAACTTACTTCTGAAGTAGAAGCTTGCATTACTTTTTCTTCCTTTGGCGCTTCTTCAGCAGTTTGACTTTCTGATTTTTTCTCTTGGCTGCAGCCTAATGTTAAAACTGCAAAGGCTACTAAACTTATGATTACTCTCTTCATTTTATTTTTATTTACTTTGGTTACAAATTTAATCTTTCTTTTGTGATTTTTTAGACTTTTTCTTTCGCTTCCTCTTGGTGGTGACGAAAAATAATAAAAAGCCCGAACTTACTGTCAGCAATCCAAAAACTGAAAATGCTCGGATTAAAGTATTATTGAAATCATCCCTAGTTTCATAATCCATGGTATGGGTCATCCATAGAAAATCAAACCAGCGCCAATCTCTATGTCTTACAGTTTGGAAATCACCATTTTTAGCATCAATATAGGCTTTTAGGGATTCCGCTCCATCAAATTTAATTTGCCAAACGGGTAATTTTCTACCTCTAAACTCGTGATGAGCACCTGTTTCAGTCAGAAAATTCACGTTTTTAATCTGATATTCAGCTTTTATTCTATTCCTCGCTATGGATTTGGCTTCCTCCTCAGTTATTTTTGTTTTGAGCTTACCGCTTTCTGCATGAATTAAAACAGAATCATTTACCCAGTAATAGGCTTCTTGATTAAGAAATTTCAATTCCATTGAATGGATTTCCATCGTATCGGAAAGCAAATTTAAGCTTTGAGAATTAACAGACTTTTTCCCAGATGCCTCTTCTAGAAAATGGTCTCCATGAATTTCATCCAAATCAGTCCAGGTGAAATAAAGCCCACTGATGGTCCAAAATAAAAATTGAATACCAATTAAAACACCTAAATATCGGTGGGTTTTTCGAATATAATATTTATTGTTTTTTCTCATTTTTATCAAAAAGCCTCAAATTTAATTGATTTTCTTTTTCACTTCTCCACATCTCAGCATACTTTCTCCAAAATATGGATTCACAATAGGCTCCTCTTTGCTCAACCAATCAGCTCCTTTGTCATTATCCGCCATTGGACAATGCTGTAAATAGAGTGTTTCAGAAATTGGACTAAAAGTTTCTGTCACTTGAATCATCCAATCCGATAGGGCGATGAAATTTTTACGCAAGTCCTCAATATTATCATGATGGTGAATATGTTCTAATACTTTCTCCATTTTACCATGGTAACTCATCCATTTTTCGTGGGCATCATCTTTAAATGCTTTCATGTCAATTTTACCAAAAACAGCTTTTAAATCCTCTACTTTGGCTTTTGCAGTTTCAAAATCGTCCTCCGTTAAAGCATCTTTCAACTCAAAATATTTAGTATAAAGCGGGTTTAATTCAACTTTAGCATCATCTGAAATATCAATTTGATCTCCTTCCCCTTTATCCGCACTCATCATACTTGTTTTGCCAGAAAGCTGTGCCGCTGCATCTATACTAAACACACCTTGAACTGCGATTTCCTCGCCTTCTTCTAATCCTTTTTCAATCACAAAAGCATCATTTAAAGGCAATCCTAACTCCACACTTCTCATGACAAAGCTCACTCCTTTTTCCGTATCTTCCTGCACATAGACCACTGACTTTTTACCCGTCCACATCACAGCAGATTTAGGCACAACAACTGCTAATTCGGAGTCATTTTTGAACTGAATATTTCCCTTAACCAACATCTCAGGCTTCAATTTACCCTCTACATTTTGAATCTCTGCTCGGGCTTTAGCTACTCTACTTTGAGGATTCAAAGTTGGGTCTATAAAATTTATTTTGCCTGAAAATTCCTCATTAGGAAAGGATGAAATAGTAAAATTCACTTCGCTCCCCAACTTAACAAAAGGAATATCTCTTTCATAAACGTCAAAAAGAACCCATACGCTAGAAAGATTATTGACATCAAATAAGGATTGTCCTAGCTTCACATAGTCTCCTTCCTTTACCTTCTTTTCAGTTACATAGCCAGAATAATCCGCCCTCAATTCAAATTGCTCTTTTGGCTTTCCTGAAGCAATAATACTTTCAATTTGAGCATCTGTCAGTTTCCAATTTTTCAATTTTTCTTTAGAAGCTGCGAAAAGCTGCGGCTGATTATCCTTATCCTGATAAGCTTGAAGTAACTCTTCTTGAGCCGTTAATAATTCAGGAGAATAAAGAAATGCCACTACCTGACCTTTTTGAACATATTCGCCAACGTAATTCACCCTCAAGTCTTCAACTCTTCCGGGGAAATGTGCTGTTTGTGCATAGTTCGATCGCTCATCTTCTTGAATTTTGGCCGTCAATCTGATATCTTTTTCGACTGCTTTTCGCTCCACTTTGGATGTGCTTACTTGCGCTAATTTCATAGCCGTAGCCGACATGCTAATGGCATCTTCACTTAGCACATCATCTCCGTCTGCTTCATCCAATGGGATTAAATCCATTCCACAGATTGGGCAATCGCCTGGTTCGTTCTGTCTCACCGATGGATGCATGGAACATGTCCAGACTTCAGGTGATGAAGTGCTGGAGTGTTGATGTACCTCTTCCTGATGTGCTAATTTATCGATATGCTGATTTGCTGATGAGTTCAGAAAATAGCCAACAATTGCGCCAATTGAGACACTTATCACTACTATTATAATGGTGGATTTATTGATTTTCATGATTTATATTTTCTGCTAGTGGAAATAATCTTTGTCAATAACTTTTGAATAGAAAGTAGCATTGTTTTCATTTCAATAGTTGGATTTGGGTAACTTGCTGCTTTTTCGCATAGCAACAACCAATAATCCGTTTCTTCTGCTTCTTTATGTGAAATTTTTAATTTATGTATAAAGTCTGCCTTACTCTCACAACTTTGAGCTTCCCTAATATTTGCACCTATGCTTGTACCAGCTTTCAATAATTGTCTAGCAATAACATATTTTCTTCTCTCCTCTAGTAATTCTGAATAATTTATAATCTGTAATGCAAATTCAAAACTTAGTTCTAATACTTCATTTCTCTTTTTCATAATTAATTCTTTTTAAATCATACAATAATTTAAATGACATTCATTAATTGGTTTAGCCTCAACCATCAGCATATCAGCACATCAAAACATCATCTCATCTGCTAATTAGATAGTTATACTTCTGAATTGCTATGCTGAATTCAGATTCAGCCTTAGCTTTTAACTTCCTGTATTTTAAAAACTGTTGTTGGATTCGTAAAACCTCCTCAAAATCAGCTCCTGAACTGGAATAACTCTTCCATATAATTTCCAATGTGTTTTCCGTTTTCTTGATTTGTCGCTCGTACAAATTCAATAATTCAAGTTGCTTTTCGATCTCATAAACAGTGGATTCATAATCTGTGTCCAACTGGTTTTTTACATTTTGTATTTGCAACTCATAACTTTCCTGCATAAGTTGAACTTCCTTCTTTTGAGCATTGTATTTCTTTCTAAAAATTGGCAAACTCACAGTCACCATTGGCATCAATACATCCTTACCATTGTCTGCCATGTCCATATCCTGCCTTTCTCCTACAATCACATAATCCAGACCCAAGCCAATTTTAGGTAAGCCTTGCTTTTGAGCCACTCTTTCATTCGCCTCAGCAGATTGCATTTTGTATTCTAATGACTGAATTAATGGATGATCATCAAAAAGGGAATCTTTCACCAGCGAAGGTTCGAAATTTACGCTATTTAATTCTTCTGGAATTTCTAGCTCAATTTCTTCATTGAGTACGTTTTGAAAAGCAGTCAGTAATGGTTTCTCTTTTTGCTCTAGTATTTCAAGATTGGTTTCTGCATCATCAATCATGATATCAACTCTCAGTACATCTACCATACTACCACTTGAACTACTGAATTTTCGCTCGGCTAATGATTTATAAGATTTAAGGATTTCAATATTCTCTTTTTCTATCTGTACTAATTTTTTCAGCTCATAAAGCGGGTAATATTGAGAGGCTACTTCCCAATATAATTTATTTCGTGCATCTAAAAAAGATTGAAACTTAGCTTCTGCTTCCAACGCTACTACATTTTCCTGTGCTTTTAAGGTTCCAAACCAGGGAAACATTTGCGTCAAGCTAAATCGAGCCAATTGTGGGCCTACTCGGGTTTCAACTGGAGAAATGAAATACCCAATGGACAAATTAGGATCTGCCAAAGAAGAAGCCTGAGGCAATTTCTGCAGTACTGCTTCGTAGGCTTTGTATTCGGCCTGAAGTTTCGGATTATTCTCTACAGCAATTTTGAAATATTTATCTATTGAAGAATCACTATTTTGAGCATTTCCAGAAAACGAAAGTAACTGCAAGAAACCAATAGAAATAGATAGAAATATTTGGAAATATTTGGAAATATTTGGCTGTTCCATCTTATTGGTGATATATGTAGATATATATAGTCGTATCATTTTTGCTTGCTTTTATAAGTTGAGGAAATAAAGTTGTTAAGTTTTACTTCCAGTTTTTGGTGTATAATTTTCACTTCATCGAAATCAGAAAGTGAAATAAAATCTCGTTCCAGCATAATTTCAGACCAGTGATTAACAGCTTCTGAAAGCGAGCCTCTTGAGATATAATAAAATCGAATTTTATCTAAATAGTGAAACCTGGCATAACCTTCCGCTATATTAGCCCCGACAGAATCAGCAGAAGTAATAAATTGGTCACCTACCGTTTTCTTTTGTTGAAAATTGAGTTTTGAATAAATCCTCCAGCATATTCGTGACAATTCTCTACTTAATTGATAAACCTCTAAATCCTTTAAGGGTATGTAGTTTTTATCTGCCATGATATTCAATTTTTTCGTTCTTATTTAGCCATCAGACGGCAGGTTTTAAATATTGACTGCTTTATTAAAGTTTATCAATTTATAAAGCCTAAAACCGTCAGATGGCACTTCATATTTCTACTTTATTTCAATTTCTTCTAGTCTTTCTTTAGCCATCAGACGGTATTTTCACATATTAAGTGCATCAATCAAACAACTGTAGCACTCTTTAATACCTCAAACCGTCAGATGGCTCTAACTCAATTATATTTCTACTTTATTTCAATTATATTTCCACCTTATTTCAATCTATTTCTATTCTATTTCAACCTTACCTCTATTTATTTCTTTTAATCTTCCATTCCTCCTTCATAGCATAAAGCACCGGAATCAAAAAGTATGTAAGTGCCGCCATCAACATTCCTCCAAATGCAGGAATTGCCATAGGTACCATAATATCAGAACCTTTGCCTGTTGAAGTCAGAATTGGAAGCAATGCAATTATGGTTGTGGTGGAAGTCATTACTGCAGGCTTTATTCTTTTTTGTCCTGCTTCAATTACTGCACTCCTAATTCCTTTAATATTGTCGGTCTTGTTTTTATCGAAACTTTGATCGAGGTAAGTCGCCATTACTACTCCATCATCAGTTGCTATTCCAAAGAGTGCAATAAAACCTACCCAAACAGCTACACTCAAATTGATTGTACTGATTTGGAATAAGGATCTAAAATTGATATCAAACCATTCAAAATTGAAAAACCAATCTTGTCCGTAGAGCCAGAGCATTATAAAGCCACCGCTAAATGCCAGAGCTATTCCCGAGAAGACCATGAAACTGGTCAGTACAGACTTAAACTGGAAATAAAGAATCAAGAAAATGACCAAAAGTACAATTGGTACAATTATACTCAGTCTTTTCTCAGCACGCACCTGGTTTTCATAGCTACCAGAGAATTTATAATTCACGCCTTTCGGTACTTCCAATTCACCATTATCAATTTTCTCTTGAATCAGATTTCGGGAATCTTCTACTGCTGTTACTTCTGCAAAGCCATCTTTCTTATCAAATAAGACATAACCTACTAAAAAAGTATTCTCACTTTTTATTGCTTGTGGACCACGTTCATATTCGATATCCAGAATTTGCCCTAATGGAATTTGAGCGCCAGTTGGAGTAGAAATCAACATGCGTGAAAGCTCCTCCGGATTTTCTCTCAACTCTCTCGGGTAACGCACTCTTACCGGAAAACGCTCCCTACCTTCTACTGTGTTAGTGACCGTCATGCCACCAATTGCGGTTTCAATAAATTGCTGAACATCCTCTATACTTAAGCCGTAGCGAGCAATTTCTTCTCTATTGATATCCAAAAGCATATAAGGTTTTCCCACAATTCTATCGGCAAATACTGCTTCTGATTTAACAGAAGGAACTTCTTGCAGAATATTTTCTAGTTGCAATGAAAAGGATTCTATGGTTCGTAAATCCGGACCAAAAACTTTAATCCCCATAGGTGCTCTCATGCCAGTTTGAAGCATCACCAATCGCGTTTCAATTGGCTGAAGCTTAGGTGCAGAAGTCACTCCTGGAATTTTAGTCACCTTAGCAATTTCATTCCAAATATCATCAGGACTTTTGATTTCATCTCGCCAATTTCGGAAGTACTGACCATCTGAATCTTTTACCAAATATCCTTTAAAATTACCTCCAACTTGAGTTGAAATTTTATTTTGCAACTCATCACCTAGAGCTTTTCCTTCCTCATCAGTGAATTTTCTAGCTTTAGTATTAAAGAATAATTTTTGGGAATTCCCATTTGAATCATAATCCAAATCAGATAATTTATTATCTGTGCTGATTTGAAAATCGCCTATTTCATTAACCTTAAACCTTTGCCTCTTTCCCTTTCCATTCAGAATATATTCCGGCTTATAATTAATGACATTCTCGAACATCGAAACCGGTGCAGGATCTAGGGCAGATTCTACTCTTCCAAGTTTTCCCACAGTGAGTTCCACTTCAGGAATATTAGTCAACATCATATCCAATTGACCTAAAACTTTTCTGTTGTATTCCACACCAGAATGCGGCATGGAAGTCGGCATTAATAAGAAACTACCTTCATCCAAGGTAGGCATAAACTCCTCTCCTATTCCAGGGAAAGTTTCGGCTATTGCTGACCAAACCTTAGTTTCTTGCACATCCCAACCGACTTTTTCAAAGCCCTTAGATACAAAGCCAAAAACAGTATTAAATCCTAACCAGATTACAATTCCCAAAAGAATGAAAAAGATTGGAATGGATAGAAAAGTCTTTTTATTTTCTAAACAAAGACTCAGTATGTTTTTGTAATAAGTTTCAATTAGAATAAATAAGGCTAAAATCACACCTACAATTACGGCTACAAAAATGAAATTACTGATGAGAGATTTAGCAGATCCCAGCGGAAGCCAATACTCAGCTAACAGCCACAACACTGCAAAAACAGCAATAATCAAATCTGAGCGTTTCAGAATCCAAGCAAGGACATTAAGTAATTTAACTTCCTTTTTTACAATTATCTGATTTACAATTCCAAATAAACCAAATAGCAAAACAACTACTCCTGCCCAGGTATAGCCGAATATCAAGCCTAATAAACCAAGTAAAATCAAACCTGGATTTGCGAATTTATTGAATGTCTTATTTTTAATTTTAAAGCCAAAAAAGACATGAGCTAAAGCAGGCAGTATTAATAAACTCACCACCAATGCAGCTACCAAAGCAAAAGTTTTTGTGAAAGCCAAAGGACTAAATAATTTCCCTTCCGCTGCTTGCAAAGTAAATACAGGAATAAAACTGACTATAGTGGTAGAAACTGCAGTCAAAATTGCTCCTGAAACTTCCGATGCACCATTATAAATGGTCTCAATTAGTTTTTGCTCTTTGGGAGCATCATCCAAATGCTTGATAACATTTTCAGTCAGAATAATCCCCAAATCGACCATGGTTCCGATGGCAATGGCAATACCCGAAAGTGCAACTATATTCGCATCCACTCCGAAATAGCGCATGGCAATGAAAACCATTAAAACGGCTATGGGTAATAATGAAGAAATTAAAATAGAGGCACGCAATCGATAAACCATAATGGTAATGACCAAAATGGAAATCAGAATCTGTAAAGTCAGCGCATCTTCAAGCGTTCCTAAAGTCTCATATATCAGTTCAGACCTATCATAAAAAGGAACGATAGTCAAAGTACTTTTTGTACCATCCGCCAAGGTTTTACTTGGCATTCCGGGAGCTATCTCTTCAATTTTATCTTTGACATTATTAATAACCTGCAAAGGATTGGCACCATACCGTGCTACTACTACTCCACCTACAACTTCAGCACCATCCTTATCCAAAATCCCTCTTCTAGTTGCTGGACCGAGAGAAACTGTTGCTATATCTTTAATTTGAATTGGGGTATTGTCCACTACAGCTACCACTGCAGATTCAATATCTTCAATATTTTCTATATAGCCTAAACCTCTTACTAAGTATTCCGCCTGATTAATTTCAATGGTTTTAGCTCCCACATCTCGGTTTGAATTCTTTACCGCACTCATAACCTTGGTCAGTGGGATATTATAAACTTTAAGTGCATCAGGATCTACATCAATTTGATATTCTTTAACGAATCCTCCAATGGAGGCTACTTCAGAAACATTCTCAGCGGCATTTAGTCCATATTTAACATAGAAATCCTGCACTGAGCGAATTTCATGTAAATCCCAGCCCCCAGTTGGATTGCCGTCTTCATCCCTGCCTTCTATGGTATACCAATAAACCTGTCCCAAGGCAGTAGCATCAGGACCTAATGTCGGTTGAACGGATTCAGGCAAAAGTCCACCAGAAATAGAATTTAGCTTTTCAAGAATTCGAGAGCGTGTCCAATAAAATTCCTTTTCTTCATCAAAAATTATGTAAATACTAGAAAAGCCGAAAATGGAAGAACTCCGGATGGTTTTCACTCCGGGAATCCCCAATAAATAAGTAGTTAAAGGATAGGAAATTTGATCTTCAATATCCTGAGGTGAACGACCAGGCCATTGCGTAAACACAATTTACTGGTTTTCACCATAATTTGGAATTGCATCTACCGGAACGGGATCAGAAGGTAAGATATTAACATTCCACCCAAAAGGTGCCACGGCAATACCCCAGGCTACCAATCCGATTAATAGTAAAAAAGGTGACTAACTTATTATATAAGAAATATTTGATGATTCGATTTAACATAAAAATACCATTGATTTAAACATAGAAAATTGAACCGAGGGAAATTCCCCTTCGATTACTTGTTTAAAACAATGGTAGTATTAAATCAAAAAGCTTTGGTAAAGTACTTGTAAAGGTGCTTTGTAGAGCGGTGGACTGTCAAAAATCAGGATTGATGATTGCGCTTGAGTATCTAAAGGATTAGAGAATAAATAATTCACCAAAACATAGATTACAGAAACAAAAGAAGAACCTGATTTTAATATAGAATTGCTTTCTTTTTGTTGCTGAATATCATCCACTGCTACTTTTTGTGTTTCAGTTTTGCAACAATCTTCATTTTCAGCTTCATGCTTGTGGCAAGGAGGCATTTCTTTATCCTCTGAATGATGCGTGCAATGTTTATCCAGTTCAGCAAAAGCCACTTCCTGCAAAGCATCACCACAATAATGTTTATACATTACTGCACCTAAACTAGTGCTGAGAATCAACACCGATAGTAAAATGGCTAATATGGATTTTTGCTTTAACACGAATCTTTATTACGTTCGTAAATTTAAAAGGTTTTATTGGAATTAAAAAAAATATAAACCACTGAAAAACAATTACCTACATTTTTTCTATCATTTCCTTTACATGCTGATCAGCAGAAAACATATTTTCATATACCTCTTTAATTTTTAAATCTTTATCCAATAAATAAGTAACTCTTCTGTTCATTCCTATAACAGGTATAGTTGCCTTGAAAAGCTTGGCTACTTTTCCCTTGGGGTCACTTAATAATTCAAATGGCAGTTTATTTTCTTTTTTAAATTTGTGATGTGAATCAATAGTATCCTGACTGATTCCTACCACCTTAACATTCAAATCCCTAAATTCAGAAAAGGCATCTCTAAATTCACAAACTTCTGCTGTGCACACTTTGGTGAAATTTTTAGGATAGAAGAATAGGATAATAGGCTCCCCTGCCTGTTCTGATAATTTAAATTTATTTTCTGATGTTGATTCCAATTGAAAATCGGGTGCTTTTTGTTGTTCTTTTAAAGGCATATAAATTTTTTAATATATTGATTCAAACTATTTTGAATTCAAATGGTTTATTAAATAGTTATTCAGATAACAATTTAGTTTTCATGTTCAATTAGGTTTGGCAACACGTTGAAAGGCGTGTTGCTTTTCTTTTTTTATCGATTACAAATAGTTTTATAAGCACAATAAGTGCAATTTTCCAGTTTATCCGTTTGTTCAAATGGCTGCTCGCTCACAAATATTTCCGTCAAAATATTTTTCAATCCTTTTTCAAAACCCTCCATCAAAAGTTCTGCATTATTCAACTCATTTTTATTCAATTTCAACTTTTCAGAGAAATCAGACTTAAATATTCCTTTCCCATTATATAAGCCAGGAACAACATTTTTCACTCCATCATATTCATTACTTTTGATGTATAGATATGAATAAATAAGTGTCTGCATAGCCGCACCATTTCTATCTTTATGATCGCGGTCGAATAAACTTTCAACATCAGGAAATTTAACTTCATCTCCTCCTGATTTATAATCAATCACTCTTATACTATTATCCTTCTCATCAAGCCTATCAATGGAACCTTTAATTCTAATATCCTTGCCACCTTCTAATTCTATTTTATGCTCATATTCTCCCTCAACTTTTTTGACTGTAAACGGAGCAATTTGAACATCATAATTCAAAATTTGAACTACCATTCGTTTCACAACATCTCTAATGATGATATTTCTACCTTCAAATTCAAACTCTGAAACTTTATCCTTTTTGCCGTATAGTTCTGCAAACTCCTCTTTTATGAATTTGTCTATATCCTTCTTTAATAAGATGATTTTATTGGCATCCAATAGTTGATCTAGAACTGAACCATATAATTTTTCCATAACATGGTGGAGAATATTGCCAAAATCGGCTGCATCTAAATCTTCGCTGACTTCATCCCTTTCTTTTAAACCCGCTATATATCGGAAATAAAATTGTAATCGACAATTCAAATAAGTCTTCAAAGCAGAGGCAGAGAGGAATCTTTTCTCATTATAGGAATTCAAAATCTCCCAAATTGCCTCATTTTTCTCTATGGTGATGGGAACCGGAGAAGCTGCCTGTGGATCTTGATTAAGGCTTTGTAATTTTACTTTTTGAGTCTGAATACCCAATTCATACTGCAATTGCAACAGATAACGACTCGGTTCGCCCCCTTTTCCACCACTGTTATCGCTATTATACATTAAATGCATCTGGCTAGAGCGTTGTAAGAGTCGATTAAATAAATAGGCATAAATAGCATCTCTTTGCTCTAATGTTGGCAATCCGTATGCTTTCCGAATATTATAGGGAATGAAAGATTGACTGTTTGCTCCGCCCGGAAAATTATCTTCGCTCATGCTCAGGAAATAGATATTTTCAAAGTCTAGATTTCGCGATTCCAATACTCCCATAATTTGAATACCTTCCAATGGTTCACCTGAAAACGGCACTCTGATAGATTGAATAATTCGATTGAATAAACGAATGAAAGCATTTATATCCAAAGCCAATTGAAACTCACTAATGATTTGTTCCAACTGATTAATCTGTTTATAAATTTCAGATATAAACTCTTGCTCAGTGGATTCTATTTGCTCTTGGTGAACATATTGTAATATGGTTCTTAAGTAAAAGAAATAATTCTCAGAACCATCCTTAAATAGGATTTCCAAAAGTGGATTTTCTTCTTCATTTCCAGAATACAAATCTTTCAATTCCAGCCGGATAATATTGTTGGATTCAATATGTTGGATTTTAGTTTTGGCAACTTCACCCAATAAATTTCCCACAAAAGGATGCTTTAAGATTTTCAAGACATCTCTATGGTTAAAAGTAATTTTACCAGCCTCTTCTCTTTTGTTCTTTTGTAGATAGAGGCAAATATTCATCAATTGATAAATAGAAGCAAAGCGAAGCGGATAACCCATAGTAACATTCACCTTTTGGATTTCCTCTGGCAAAGCATATAAAACTGGGAAAAGTAAACTTTCATCTCCTAAAATGATAGCCGTTTTTTCTGGCTGTTCTATATTTTGCTCCGAAAGTAATTGACCTAAAAATTTTGCCTGTGCAATATTTCCTTTTACTTCAGTAATATTGATTTGTGGCGTTTCATGAATAATTCTATCAGGCATCTCTTCTGGAAAAGTTTTACCTAAAACAGTGTGCTTTGAATATTCCCTAAAGAAATTACCAGCTTCTTGCATAGTATTTTCGGGAGAAGCATAATAAGTATCCATATCCCAAAAAATCTGAGCGCCATTTTTCACTGCTTCTGAAATAATATTCTCCTCCGTTTTGGTCAATGCATTGAATCCAGCAAAAATCAAATGCCCTGAAATCTGAACGTCTCCAGCTTTTAACTTCTCAGCATAATCTCTATACAGCATGCCATTATAAGCTTGATTCTCATCTTTCAATTTTTGCTTGAAATCCTGATAAACTGGAAAAAGTATATTCCAATTTCGGGCAAATTTTTCTTGAGCGTCTTTAGGTTTAGCTTCAAAACTTTTCCAGAATTTTTCAATCAACTGAACCTGTTCCTCAGTTAAGAAATCTGTGTCTGCCAGTTTTTTCCACTCTAATAAATTTGCAAAAAGTGGTCGAGCATCAGCCATATAATGGTCTACATCATTGAAATCTTTCACCAGCATATCGCCCCAAAAATAGAACTGCTCAAAGTCCTCTTTAAATGGCGCATGCTTTTGAAAAACTTCATGTAGAGAAAAAACTAAACTCAGCTGATCGGGTACTGCAAAATCACTTTTTTGGCGAACAAAATCTTCAATAGCCATGGCCTCAGGTGCCCATATGGGTTGGTCAATTAGTTTTCGAAGTGCACGGTTAAAAAATAGACCCGCCCTTCTATTTGGGAAAATGACGGTGTAGTTGGAAATGTCTTTTCCTAATTGGGTAAATAATGTATGGGCTAATTCTTCTAAAAATGTGTTTTGCATTGTCTGTTTTAATGTACGCTGTTTATCAATTATATGATCATGTACCGGCTATATTTTTTCTAGAGTAAAATTACACCTCAGCTTTCAAGCAATACGGTCACTCCTACGGAGCTTAGTATTCAGGTTTTTATACTCATTACCATAATTAGACCCCTCTGGGGCCTTGATTGTCAATTTTCTTTCCATAATAATAATTGCTATTTCTATTTTCAACTTAATTCAGAATCAAAAACTTACTGTACATTTTAAGTCCCATCGGGACGAACTTATGGTAATTCAAATCTTAGCTCGCTCACAAGTTCCGTAGGAACGACCTTACCATTTCCCGTATAAAATTAGCATATACTAATCTCAAAGGTTTTAATTAGAAATAGACCAAAAACCCTTAAATTATCAATTCTCAATCCAAAACCTAAACCTCTTCTATCTCCAAAGGATTTAAGTAGGCAATGTGGGCTGTGACTTTTTCATAGCCCATTTTCTTTAAAGTATTTCTATAAAAATTAAGCTGATTTTTATCTTGTTCGGATTTTTTACCTGTTTTAAAATCTAATATTCTCGCCTCATTATTTTTAAGCAAAACCCTATCCAGTCGGATTAATGAACCATCAGTTAGTAGAACAGGCACTTCTGTTTTCACTTCCCAATCCGTTTCAAACCAAGGCAATAAGTCACTTCCTTTTTGAAGATTATCTTTCACAAGTTTCTGAATAGATTCATAATCTTCTGTATTCAGCATTTTCTCGGCTTTAACTTTTTCTAGTAAACTTGGAATTTCAGATAAATCATTCAGTTGGGAAAAAATGTCATGAACGTAAATCCCCAAATCCGTTTTGGACAAACCTGAGTCATCCATTATTAAGGTTTGAGAATGCTTAATCTGTAATTTTTCATGCCAATTATGACTTTCATAATAAGTCAAATCCACTGAAACCGTTGAAAATGCTTCTGCTTTTTCTTCTTTATCTTTTGCCATTAATGCAAAATCAGAATCCTGACCTATAGTTAATTTGAATTCATCTTCATTCCAATCTTCATGCGTTCCAGAAAACTCTAAAAGAAGATTGGAAATATACCTTGGATCACTTTTAGCCTTAGTATTGACTAAAAGTGCATTTCCTGCTCGGGTCATTGCAACGTACAACAAATTGAGGTTATCTAAATAACTTTTAACTTCTTCCTCCCAATAGGCATGAGCAAATACAGAATCTTTTAAAGATGAAGATTGCTTTAAAGGTAAATAAGGAATCTCTGAAAATTGTGTGTCTTCTGTATTGACCCATAGCGTAGGAGCCATGATAGCACTAGGACTTAATGTCCATTCCAAAAGTGGGATCATGCAGATTTTAAATTCCAATCCTTTGGCTTTATGGATAGTCATCAGCCTTGCTGAATTTTCATTGGATTGTAATTTGATGGCATAAGAGTAGCTATTTTGTTCCCACCATTCCATAAAATCAGGGATTCCCCCTTTATTCCCGAAATCTAATAACACATCTTGAAATGCAGATAAATAGGCTTTTTCTTTCTTTATTTCTTTCAACCTGAATAGCTGAATGAGTTTTTCACTCATTTCCAATAAACTCAAACTCATTAATTCTTTCTGTGCAGATAAAAACGCTTCTGGCAAGAAATCATCATTACCGTCTACCTTTACAATTTCATGAATTAGCGCATTGTCCTCATTGATAATTTTCTGATAGTAGAATTTAATTTGAGCCAGAGCAATTTTATCAGCTGTATATAAATACTGAAAGCAGTTCAATATGAAATTTACAATGTGAGCACTAGACAGTAGTAATGTCTCATCAGAAATAACATTGTAATCATAATCCTTTGCCTTTTGGGGATTCTCATTTTTATACTGCTCCAGAAAATCTTGAATTTCAATTCCTTCTGATTTTCTTCTTACCAAAATACCAACATCCTTGAGTTGGATACCTGCTTCTTGCAAACGTTCTAAATCAAACACAAATTTCTCTAAAGCCTTTTCCTTCCAGCTGATTTTATCTCCTTCTTCTGTTTCATCTTCCTCAAAAAACTGTAATTCTACAAATCCATTATAAGGATAATCTTTTTTCTTTTGCTGAACCACCTCATTGTAGGCATCTGGCAGATCCTGCAACAAATACTCAACTTCGGCTGTAAAATTATTCTTGTCTTTATTAACCGCATTTGATTTGATAATAGAAGGTAAAGCAGTAAATAAATTATTATTGAAATCTATAACATTAGGTTTGCTTCGAAAATTATGACTTAATGCATCTTCGTGATAAAAGGCAGGAGAAATGTCTTCTTTCAAGCCCTTTAATAATAATCTCCAATCACCACCACGCCACCGGTAAATGGATTGTTTTACATCACCTACGACCAAGTTTTCATTTCCTTCTGCGAGTGAATTTTCCACTAAGGGTTTAAAATTCTGCCACTGCAAAGTGGATGTATCCTGAAACTCATCAATCAAAAAATGGTCATAAAAACTACCCATCTTTTCATACACAAATGGACTTTCAGCAGGGTCTGTCCCGATTATTTGATTCAAAAACTGAGTGGTATCAGAGAGAAATTGAATCCCCTCTTCCTTTTTATAGTCCTGCATTCTTTGATTGAAATGCTGGGTGATCCCTATTAAATAAATATTTTTCAAAATATTTTCAGCAGAACGATATTCACCAAGGTTTTTTTGAATGTATTGAATAGCTTCATGGAAAAAATCTATTAAGCCTTCGGATGCCGTTTGAAGAATAAGTTCTTTTTTCTTAGAAGTCTTGGCAGCTAAAGTTTCACCATTAGATTCTAAGGCTTTTTGGACTGTAGCATTTACTAAATCGCTTAACTCGTATTTATTCTTTGTTTTACTTTCCTTACTGATCTTATTGAAAAAATTAGGTGCAGACCTTCCTTTCCCGCTAAAATCATCAAGAGTTAAGCCTTTGCTTTCAATAAGATTAAAAGCATTTTTACTGATTCCATCCAAAATGTTTTCAAATTGGGCAATAATTTTATTGAGCTTGTCTTTAAATACTTTCAGCTTCTCATAATCACTGATTTCTTTATTCAAGGCATTTTCAATGATTTTAAAATCATCTTTCATTAATTCCTCTGTAAAGGATAGAATGTCTCTCCTAACATCCCATTTACCTTTATCTTCCAACTTATTGATAGAGAAATCTATGATCCAATTTTTTAAAGCAGCATGTTTTGGTTCACTGATATCCTCCATTAGTAAATCAAGAACTGCTTGTCTGACTTCATCCGTATTTAGAAGTAATTCTCCATCACCTTGAAGACTTAATTCCCTTGCGAATGATCGCATAACATTCTGAAAGAATCGATCGATGGTTTGAACAGAAAATCGACTATAATTATGGAGTATTGAAATTAAAAGTTGTTGAGATTGACTTTGCAATTGAGAATCAGAAAAACCTAGGATACTTTTTAGTTGCTCTCCCATATCAGAGGGAGCATTACCAGAAAAATCAAAGAGATTCTGAATAATCCGCTCTTTCATTTCCTGAGTCGCTTTATTGGTAAAAGTAACCGCTAATATTTTTTTGAAATGATCAGGGTTTTGAAAGGCTAATTTTAAATATTCTCTGGTGAGTGTAAAAGTTTTCCCACTACCAGCAGATGATTTATAAACCGTGAACAGATTTTCCTTATGCATAAAGGAAAATTAAGGTAAGTTACACTAAATTAAAAGTGCTTAGTTTAATATATTCATTAAAATCACAGAAGAGGCTACAATACATTCAATACAGATAATTATAGTCGAAACTATATCTCCCACAGAACTTGTATTGATTATCGATTTATATTTTGCTTTTACATTCAAAACTTCTCCCCTAGTCATTTTAATCTTTTTATTTTAAAACAAATATAATAACCTACATTGATGAGTAAAAATACAAGTTTAATAATATTGCAATTTTAATTTTTTATTAATATTTAATATGTTTTAATTTATATTTCAATGGTAATTAAAAAAATTAATGATTCTTTTATAACTTATTTATTACATATCTTCAAAACCACTAACACCTCCAGAAACAATAAATTTCATTGCATTTGTGCTATTCACATCCCAAGGATGAATTAGATCATTTTTTACGACAATTATATTACCTGAAAAATTATAGGAATGGGGCATATAAACAGAACAATAGCCAGTTAATGCAACTTTACTTAAATCGTTCTGAGTAATAAAACCTGGTTTAAATATTTTGCCTGCTTCATCAAATTGCACCATAACAGGCTCATTGAATTTCTTCTTATCACCCACAAAGGCACCTACTAAATCTTTTATGGAATTATAAATTAGGCTTAATAATGGAATCTTTTTGATAATTTGTTCGAACATCTCGAAAAAGGGCTTCATGAAATATGTTGACCCTAAATATCCTATACCAACAATGGCCGATATCAAAATTATTATACCAAGGCCTGGAATATTAACTGGTAATAACCCATCGAGCCAGTTAAAAACTGCTTGTATTACTAAAAGTGTAAAAGCAATTGGTGCTACGAATAATAGCCCCCTAAAAAAATAGCTTGCAATTTTTGTAAATATCTTTTGTCTCATAATAAAAATAAAGTAACAATAAGTCTAGAACGAAAAAAGCCTTGATGAAGTCCATCAAGGCTTTGAAAATATCAAATTAAATCTTTAATTAAATTGAAATCCCCATAAAAGACATAAATGCTATCCCCATTAATCCAGTGATTAACATGGTGATTCCTAATCCTTTTAAACCATCTGGTACATTAGAATATTTCAATCTTTCACGAATAGCAGCTAAAGCAATAATTGCTAAGAACCATCCTATTCCTGAAGAAAAGCCATAAACAGCTGATTCAGCTAATCCATATTCTCTTTGGGCCATGAATAAAGATGAACCCAAAATTGCACAGTTTACAGCAATTAATGGTAGAAATATACCTAAAGAGCCATATAGAGCTGGAGATGTTTTTTCAATAACCATCTCAACCAATTGCACCATAGATGCAATTACAGCAATGTACATGATAAAGCTTAAGAAGCTTAAATCTACTGTAGCTAAATCTTTACTTAACCATGTAAGTGCTCCTTCATTTAATACATACTCAGCCAAGAACCAGTTAGTTGGAACTGTGATAGTCAAAACGAAAACTACAGCCAATCCTAAACCGAAAGCAGTGCTTACTTTTTTAGAAACCGCCAAAAAAGAACACATACCTAAGAAATAGGCGAAAACCATGTTCTCTATAAAAATTGATTTTATTCCTAAGTTAATTAAATCCATTGTATAAAAATTTTAGCGATTAATTTTCTACGTAACCTGTTTTATTTCTTTGAACCCAAATGATGAGCCCTAATATAAAGAAGGCACCAACCGGGGTTACCATAATACCATTTGCCTGATAGTCCATTCCAACCCAGCCATCTGCGGTGAAACCAATAGCTTCAAATACATTAAAACCAAATATTGCACCTGATCCAAATAATTCTCTAAAGAAAGCAACAGCTAATATAATCCAAGCATATCCCAATCCACTACCTAAACCATCAAGTATAGAATCATAGGGTTTGTTAGCTAAAGCAAATGCTTCCAAACGTCCCATTATAATACAGTTTGTGATAATCAAACCAACAAATACACTTAGCTCTTTATACATATCATAAGCAAAAGCTTGTAATACTTCATTTACTAAAGTCACCAAAGTTGCAATAACCGCCAATTGAACAATAATCCTTACTCGGTTAGGGATTAATTTCCTGATTAATGAAATGGTTAAGTTTGAAAAAACTATCACAAAAATAACCGCAATTGACATTACCATTGTTGGTTTCATCTGTGTAGTTACTGCCAAAGCAGAACAAATACCTAATACCTGAATGGTAATCGGGTTATCGTCATTTAACGGATCGGTAACAATCTTTTTCCTTCTTTTGGAAAGAAAAGCTTCCGATTCTTTTTTTACCGGTTTATCTACAGTTTCTGTACTCATATCTTTAATTTCTTTAAATTATAAAGTGGCAGTAGCACCTTTTTTGTTAAAATATGATTGGTAATGCTTAAAGTAATTTTTTAACATATCATTTAAACCATTACCAGTAATTGTGGCTCCTGACATTCCGTCAACATGGTGCTCATCCAATTTACTTTCAGGATTATTTTCCCCTTTAAGCATTTTAACTGACACTAATTCTCCTTGATCGTTATATAATTTTTTACCTTCAAATCTAGCTTGAACTTGATCTTCAGTAATTCTAGCACCTAATCCTGGAGTTTCACCTGCGTGAGCAAATACAGCTCCTTTAATGGTTTTTCCTTCCGTATCCAAAGCGATATAACCCCAAATATTATCCCATAATCCGCTACCATAAACAGGAAGAATATAAGATTCTATCTCTTCTCCTCCATCTTTGCCATAATATTTAAACACAGGATAAAGTCTTTCTTCAGGTGCATTTTTGTATTGTTTTTCAACACTTACATCTTCAGCTACTAGCTCTTCGCCTTTTTTATTTTCGGTTACAATATTGCCTTCGTAATCTGTTACTTCAGATTTTATGGCTTTATCGTACGTTTCAATTACATCCATCTCTGGTGTAACTTCCAATACAGCACCAAGAATTTGTTTTTTAGTATCCAACTCTATTGACTTTTGCTGAATAGGTCCTAAACCTTCAGAAGTAGCTGCCAATAATCCGCCCAATACAATTGTTAGTATGACGGAAAATAATATTACGTAATAATTAGACTGTCGCACGTTTTAACCTCCTCTTTTTATTAGATTCAACAACATAATGATCAATTAATGGAGCAAACACATTCATTAAAAGAATGGCTAGCATAATTCCTTCTGGATAAGCAGGGTTAACAACTCTTATAATTACAGTTAAAATCCCTATCAAGAATCCATAAATCCATTTACCAGTTTCTGTATGGGATGCTGATACAGGATCAGTTGCCATAAATACAGCTCCAAAAGCTAAACCTCCTATTACTAAATGATAATGAGCAGGCATTTCCATAAAGGCATTAACACCAATTGCATTAAATCCTAAGCCCATTAACCAAGCCCCAGCAAATACACTAAAGATGATTTTCCAGCTTCCAACTCCAGTAATAATCAGGATTGCAGCTCCAATCAATACCATTAGTGTTGAAGTTTCTCCAATTGAACCAGGTATTGCTCCAATGAACATGTTTTTGAAAGAATACATTCCTTCAGCCCAGAAGCTTGAGAATGATTCCATTACAGTTCCTGTTCCATTTAAAGCTGTGTCATATGCAACTGCTAATGCTGTAGCTCCAGAATATCCATCAACAGCAGTAGCATCTCCTAAATAAGTCCAAACCTCACCAGAAATATCAGTAGGATAAGCAAAATATAAAAATGCTCTAGCGGTTAAGGCAACATTTAAAACATTCATACCTGTTCCACCAAAAACTTCTTTAGCAATAATTACAGCAAAAATTGTAGCTAATGCTACTTGCCATAAAGGAATACTTGGAGGCATAATTAAGGCAATCAACATACCTGTTACCAAATAGCCTTCATTTACTGGGTGATTTCGAATGACGCAGATTGCAAATTCAGTACCTAGCCCTACTGCATAAGAAACAATTATGATTGGAATAGCTTGAATTGCACCAATCCCAATTTTTTGAATAAAGGTTGCAGTTTCACCTAGTGCTAAAAAATGCTGATGACCAATGTTCCAGATTCCAAATAACAAACAAGGAATCATTGCGATAACCACTGTAATCATGGTTCTCTTCAAATCATTAGCATCTCTAACTTGCACTCCTTTTTTACCCGTTACCAATTTTGGTCTAAAAAGAATGGTTCTGTGCCCTTCGTACAATGTATAGTACTTCTCGTATTTCCCCCCTTTCTCAAAAAGAGGTTCAATTTTATCGAAGAATTTTTGTATTGGATTCATATTTTATAGTATGATTATATTTACTGGTATTAACCCTATGGATCAATTACCTTTTATCCATTTATCATTAAATTGATTCCTTTTCTTAAGATGGCTTGTAACTCATGCTTAGAAACATCAATAAACTCACATAATGCCACATCTTCTTCTATTAATTCGAAGATGCCTAAAGCTTCCATCTCATCATAATCTTCCGCCATTATAGCTTTGAACAAATAGTTAGGCAATATATCCATTGGAAGAACTTTTTCAAACTCACCAGTTAAGACAAATGCCCTTTCCTCTCCATTGGTATTAGTATTTAATACATATTCTTTCTTTTTGTTCAAGAAAGACAATAAACCAATAGCTCTGTGGATACTTAATTTTGAAGTTGTAGGCTTTATCCAACCTAATAATTCTTCAAAATCACCTTCTGGAACAACAGTTATTTGCTCGTCATAGTATCCTAAATACCCATCAGCATCAATTCGTTCCCCAGTTAATGGATTTCCTGAAATATATCTTACATGGTCTCCAGAAATATTGTCTTTAATAATATTCTTTATTGAAGCTCCCACATAGGTTTGATAATATTGAGGCTCGCTTACTTCAGAACCAGTTAAGGCCACTTTTTTAGAAGCATCATATCTTCCTGATAGGAAAAGCTTACCAATCTGGATTACTCCATAAGGTTTAACTGTCCAAGCAATATCCCCCTTATTTATCGGGTCAATATGATGAATCTGAACACCAACATTACCTGATGGATGCTTACCTGAAAATTTATTGATTTGAACACCTTCGGCTTGACTGAACATTTTCAACATTTCTTTATCCTCAGAAATATTGATATGTACTTTCCCTTCAGTGAATTTTTTAATTACCTCAAGACCAGCTGCAAAAGCTTCCTCCTCTTCTTTATAAATGAAGTTATAATCTGGAGCTAATGGGTGTGTATCAAATGCAGAAATGAAAATTGCTTTTGGCGAATCTTCAGGATTAGCTACAATACCATAAGGTCTTTGGATAATATTAGGCCAAACACCGCTTTTAAGCATTGTTTCTTTAGCTTTATCAGCATCTAATGATTTGAGATCTGATTTGGAATGACTCCCGAAATCTTCAAATTCATTTTCTTTATCCGCTAAAATTCTTAATTCTAATAACTTTCGCTTTTCCCCTCTTTTGATTTCAGCTACTTCTCCACTTACCGGAGAACAGTATAATACATCTGGAGCCATTTTATCGTAGATCAAAGGAGATCCTGCTTTAACAGCGTCACCTTCTTCTACTAATAACTTTGGCCTTGTAATGGCTGGGAAATCAGTAGGTTTAATCGCGAATGTTTCTGGTTTAGGCGCATTTGATATTTTGTTCTCAGCTTTTCCTGCTAAGTTGATATCAAAACCTTTTTTAAGTTTAATGGTATGAGACATGTCTTTATTTAACAATGAACCCTTATTTGAAATTGAGGCAAAATTAAGAATTATTTTGCTAAAAAAAATCTTTTAATACAATAATACTGTACATAATTAATTCAACTGAAAACTTTTTGATTAACAGCTTAAGAGACTTTCGTGTTCAATATTTTCTACAAATTTTTTAACTTTTTCCATTAACCACATAGGAGTTGAAGTTGCTCCGCATATTCCGACTGTTTTTTGACCTTCAAACCAAAGTGGATCTATCTCCTCTTCGTTTTCAACAAAATAACTGTTGGGGTTTTGAGCTTTACAAACCTGATAAAGTGCTTTTCCATTAGAGCTTTTCTTTCCACTCACAAACAAAACCACATCATGTTGCTTAGAGAATTCATTTAATTTTGGTTCTCTATTAGAAACTTGCCTACAAATACTATCATTAGCATTAAAAGAAGCTGATTTTTCTTCTTTTAAATCCGCTTGAGCCTGCTTTAATCTATTTTCAATCTTCTCCTTTATGTCATAAAAGCCTGTTGTACTTTTTGTGGTCTGACTAAATAAAGTAACTGGTCTTTTGAAATCTATCTTTTCAAGATCCGATTCATCCATAACAATAATTGCATTACCATTGGTTTGACCATCTAAACCTGTTACTTCCGCATGACCCTTCTTACCATAAATAACAATCTGTCCTTTATCAGTACACATTTTATCATGTGCATTTTTCACTCTATTTTGCAATTTTAAAACTACAGGACAACTTGCATCAATCAGTTCAATGTTGTTTTCCATAGCAATACGATAGGTTTCAGGTGGCTCACCATGGGCTCTAATTAAAACTTTGCAGTCATTAAGGTGCTTTAAATCCTCATGATTAATTACTCTTAAGCCTTTATTGTATAGTCTTTTGACTTCCATATCGTTGTGGACAATATCACCCAAACAATATAGTTTCCCAGATTCCTCCATTGCATCTTCTGCCATTCTTATAGCATATTCAACTCCGAAGCAATAGCCAGAATCTTGATCTATGGTCACTTTCAATTTAGTCATCGTATTTAATCATTTTTTCAGTTGCCAATTGGAGAACGTATTCTACCTGCTCTGGCAATGTTAATTCACTGGTATCCAAAATGTAAGCATCTTCAGGAATAATCAAAGGATTCTCTTTCCTCTCTGAATCCATTTTATCTCGAGCTAATAAATTTTCTTCGATTTCAGGAATTGGCACTAATTGGTCTTTTTCCAATAATTCTGCTTGTCTTCGCTCTGCTCTCACTTTCAAATTAGCTTGCATGAAAATCTTCAACTCTGCATCCGGAAAAACATTTGAACCAATATCTCTTCCATCCATCACTACTCCTTTTTTCTTTCCTAATTTCCGTTGCTGACTTACCATGTTTTTTCTCACATCAGGTATTGCACTTACGGCACTAACCTGATTAGATATATACATTTTTCGGATTTCCTCTTCAACATTTAACCCATTCAAATAAGTTTCACTAGAAGCCTTTCTTTCATTAAAATTGAAAGTAATGTTAATATTATCGATAGCCTTGGACACCTCTTTTGGGTTATCAATTGTAACATAATTCTGATGAAAATACAAAGTCACCGCTCTATACATTGCCCCAGAATCAATATAACTATAGCCTAGCTGACTTGCTACTTCCTTAGCCGTACTACTTTTCCCACAAGCTGAAAATCCATCTATTGCAATAACTATTTTTCTCATTTTAACAATCTTTAACCGGGCAAGGCAAGGGTTTTTTCTTAGGCATTGATTTACGACCACCATTATTTACGCAGGCCGATAAAAATAAGCTTATGATAAGTAAGAATATAAAATTCAATTTTATAGCTTTTTTGAGCATCAATTTCTCCTATTCTGATACGGACACAAATATAACGGATAAGCAAGGAAATTCATGAATTATTCGATGAAATACTCAATTATATTTACTTATCTGAAAAGTTAAGCTTGAACTAATCAATTGATAATCAATTATGCTAACAAGCTTTTCATGAATAAAGCGGGGTTAAGATGAATTCTTGATTTTTAAAGTAACAACAATTACGCTCATGCCGTGTTAATTACATAAACAATCAAAAAAACTATGAAAAAGGATTCAATTGAATATAACGGACTTATAGGTGGAATTATAGTTTTTATTGGCCTTGTGGCTTACTTTCTTATTATGAATGCAGTTGGATTAGGACATAATCTAGAACTTAGAGCTTTAAATATTATTATAATGGGGGCTGGAGTTTTTTATTCCATTAAGTCGATTCATGATAAAAACGACAATTTTGATTATTTCAAAGGTATCGGAACTGGAATGTTTACCGCTGTGAGTTCATCATTGGCGTTTGCTATTTTTATATTTATATACTTATTATCTAATTCTGAATTTTTAGAAGAAATAAAAAACGTTGAACCTTTTGGGAATTATCTTAATGCATTTTTAATTTCTTTTATAATTATAATGGAGGGCTCAGGTTCTGGATTTTTCTTGAGCTATGGAGTAATGCAATGGTATAAAAAAAGAACTCCAGAAAAATTTTTGAAGGAGCAAAGAGAAAATAAAGATTCGAAATAGTGCATTTGAAGCAATTCTTGATAATTCATATGAAGGTATAGAAATGGAATATAAAAGAGGTAAAGCAGAAGAATTTTTTAGCAAGACAGGCAAAAAAATAGATGATTTGTTTTCAGAAATCAGTCAAAGCAATATTTCTGAAAAGCTTGAATTAAAAGAGCGTTTAAATGAACTTAAGCGAAATAAAGAATCCTTAGAAAAAGATTTCAATGAGTTTACAGAAGATAATAAGGAGGTCTTTAAAGATATAGCAAACAGTTTTGAGGAATCCTTCGATGATATTAAAAACCTGTTCCGGAAAAAGAAAAATCAGAAAGGATAACCTATTCCTATATTTAAAGCTGGCCCATAATTCTGCCTTGTACCTAAATTCCATTCACTTATTGTCCATCGCTCACCAGGATCTCGTGCAGGATCGTACAATTTAAAGGCGAAATCAAAGCGCAGGATCAAAAAAGAAAAATCTATTCTTAAACCAAAACCAGTGCCTATGGCAATTTCTTTATAGAATCGATCAAATTGAAATACACTTCCTGGTTTACCATTTTCAGAAAAAGACCAAACGTTACCTGCATCAAGAAAGAGCGCACCGTCCAGAAAATTGATCAAGTTACGCCTTACCTCAAAACTAGTCTCAAATATTATTTCTCCTGGCTGTTCAAAACTATAAATAAAATTCCCTTCATCATTTGTTTCCACATAACTTCCAGGACCTAAACGCCTGGGCGCCCAAGCTCTAATACTATTACTACCTCCTGCAAAATAATACTTTTCATATGGTAAAATATCCTGAGAAAAATCACCATATGGCTTCGCTGCCCCAATATGGAATCGATATGCAAAGGTGCTTTCTCTTCCATAAGGAATATAAGTTCTGTAGTCGATAGATGCTTTCAAAAATTGAAAATAAGCTAAAGAATCATCATTTATGTTTCTACTAATGACATTTACATTTAATAAATTGCCACCGGTTTCTGCAAAGAATTTTATGAAACTTGCTCGGCTGTTAGCTTGTCCATAGTTATTGAAATTTTTAGAAATATTGATAGAACTGCTGGAGACAAATGATGGCAGAAATGATCTACTGAGCTGTTCTCCAAAGACAGTTTGCTCCTCTAAAGCGTCCCTAAAATCTTCTTCTAAATCAGATTCAATTAAATTGACATCAGTAATAGTCAAATCAAATATCCATCTCTTTTTATTTTGCCATGAATAACCATAAGAAGCATTCAAATTACTTCTTACATATTCAGGACGATCGGTAAAATTAAATCCAATACCTGTTTTAGTTTTAGGATTTAATAATGCAAATTTAGATTTCAACTGAGTTCCCAATGGGAATAAAAAATGTGGAAAAGTAAGGGATAAATTAGCTCTTGCTTCTGTGGCTGTAGTAACTTGTGTTTGATCAGATAAATTTGCCACTCCTTCAAAACCTAAGCGTCCTGAAAGTTCCATTATTTCAATTCCACCAAATGGATTTCTATTTTTCAGAGACACATTATAAAAAGGGCCAGGTAATCCAAAAGTTACATTAACATTGACACCCAACTCATTACTTAACTGATACTTCTCTAATGGACTGGTAAAGATATTGGCCACAAAATCCCCTCCAGCCGTATCAAATTTTATATTCACAAATCGAAACATATCTAAGTTAGCTAACTGACGCTGGGTACTTAGGGTATTTTCCAAACTGTAATATTCACCTGGCCTCAGAAAAACTCTCTGATCCAAAACCTTCTTTCTGTAAGCTTGCTCATAATAAAAATAATTGATCGAATTAAATGGTTCTAATTTACGGCTGCTTCCTCCTACTTGTGTATTTACGTCCGTTGTAAAATTGACTCTATCTAATTTATAGCGCTTATGATTATTTTCATCCTGTGGTTTATTGATTAAAATTTCTAAAGCCATGGATGTGGTATCTGGGTCTCTATATACATTGAATTCAACAAATTGTCTTGAAAAAGTATAATACCCTTTATCTTTCATAATATTTTCGATTCTTTCACGCTCTTCTGTCAATTTACTTTGGTCATAATTATCACCTGCTTTTACCAAACTATTTCTTCGAGCACCAACTAGTACACTCATCATTACCCTATCGCCACCTGTATCATAAAAAACTGTATCAATTAAATAGGATTTATTTTCTTCAATTTGATAGGTTATGATCGCTCTATTGTCATTAACTCCTTTATATTTTACTTCATAATCCACCTTGGCATCGAAAAATCCTTTAGATTCCATAAAGAGTTGAATTTGATCAGTAGTATTTTGAGCTACAGCAGAATCAAAGATAGATAAAGGTTCTCCCCATCTCATGAAAAGGTTTCCTTCTTCTAACTTTGTAGAGAACTTTTCATTTTTCTTATTCAATTTCCTTTCAAGCCTGGTCGCTTTATTAAGGTTATCCGCTTCTCTAGCCGTTTGTATTCTTTTAGTTATTTCTTCCTCTGTTTTTTGCTTTTCTTTTTCAACTTCCTCCTCATCATAATATCTTTTGCCCACTTCATAAAAAGCCACATAAGGGGAAATTGGCAATAGAAGAATTCTTCTATTAGCTTTTTGAGTAAATAAATTATCTAATCTATCGGAAGAAATATTTTCATTACCTTTAATTTTCTGCTTGTAAAGAAGCTTTTCATCTTTTTTCAAATAACTTGTGCCCACACAAGAAGTGAAAAATATGATGCTGACCAGCAGAAAGAATTTTATTAATTTTATAATCAATTTCAGTGCTATCGAATAAATGCTTACTAAGAATAATACAAAGTTCATCAAATCTCTTCAATTAAAGAAATTCAGACAAAAAGAAGGTCTATTTATTGTTGAAGGAGGCAAAAATACCATTGAATTATTACACTCTCCCTATAAAATAAAATCTTTATTAGTTACTGAAGACTTTTTGAATATACACCAAAAAGAAGTATTGAGTTCTGAAATTGAGCCAATAATTGTAAAAGAAAAAGAATTAAGTTCATTAGGATCATTTCAAAGCAATACGGATGCATTGGCTGTCGTACATGAAAAAGTACCTCCAAAATATGATGAGAGCGGGTTTGATTTGGTGCTAGATGACATAAGAGACCCAGGCAATTTGGGTACTATCATCAGATTAGCAGATTGGTATGGCATCAAAAACATCATTTGCTCAGAAACTACTGCAGAATTTTACAACCCAAAAGTGATTAGTGCTTCTATGGGTTCCATTTTCAGGACTAATTTGTACCGAAGAGATTTGAAAGGATTTTTAGGAGAAAATAAGCACCGAAAAATTTACGGTGCTTTATTGGAAGGAAAAAATGTGCACCAAGTTAAATTCGAAGCTGATGGACTGTTAGTAATTGGAAATGAATCGCATGGGATTCATCAGGACATTATTCCATCGATTTCAGATAAAGTAACCATTCCTAAAATTGGTCATGCAGAATCTTTAAATGCCGCTATGGCTACGGCTATTATTTGTGATAATGTTTTTAGAGATTATTAATTTTCAAGCACAAAAAAACCTGTTTACATTAAGCAAACAGGTTCAGATTATTTTTATAAATTTTTAATTATGCGCCAGCTTCAATAGTAGCTTTCATAGTAAAAGTAATAGTATAATCCATTTGAGCACCTGCATTTCCAGTAAGAGTGATATTCATTAAAGATCCATCATCAAGTACATATACTTCAACTACCTCTTTCAGCTGACGAACATACTCTGGGTCAAGAGAATTTAATTGTTCTTCAAATGTTGAACCACTAAGAACCCCCGATCCAGTTGATACTTTGGTACTGCCAGCATCAAATTGAAGCTGTAAATCAGTAGGAATTGCACTGCCTTCTGCTAAATTATCAACTACTACAAAGTTAAAAGAATCAACTGTAAAATCCTTCATCTGCTCACGTCTTTCGTCAATCTCATCAGATGCTACATCAACTTGTTCTACAATTTCAAAAGCACCAGTTTCTGTACTTGATACTCGAAAAGTTTTTGTAATATCAGTTGGGACATCAATAGTAATTTCTTCTGATAAATCTTCACAAGAGATTGCAGTTAAACTGAATAATAAGGTAAGTGATACTGTATAAATCAATAAATTCTTAAATGTGCTCATAATTTTCTTCTTTTATGTTATGATTCAAAAGTACAACTAATTATAAAAATAATATATTATAATAGACTAAACGATCACATTTTTCGATGAACTGCATTAATTTATAGGTCTTAACAATCTCTGGTTTGTAAGAATCCATCATGTTTAAAAAATTAAATTTAATGCTTCCATAATACATAAGTTTAAATTACGTTTGTAGTTAGATTTTATGCATACTATCAACCTAATTCGAACTATATGAAAAACTGCATATTACTGATTTCACTAATTAGTTTCAGTCTATATTCTCATGCTCAAAATAGAATAAGCGGTTATATAAAAGATGCCAAAACAGGGGAGAACTTAATTGGTGCCAATATATGGCAACCCTCCACAAAAAAAGGTACCTCAGCCAATTCCTATGGCTTTTATAGTTTAAATATCCCTGGAGACACCGCTATCATTGAAGTTTCTTATGTTGGATATGCCACTGTCAGAAAATTTATAGAATTAAAGGGCCCCACTACTCTTAATTTTGAATTAGAGTTATCTGATGAATTATCGGAAGTGGTGGTAAAAGGATCACGCCCTGATTTGGAACTCACCAAAATGAGCAGCATGAAAATCAGTGCTCAGGACATTAAAGCTATTCCTGCCTTATTGGGTGAGGTAGATGTATTAAAAACGATCCAATTAATGCCGGGTGTGCAAAGTGGCTCAGAGGGAAGTAGTGGAATTTATGTTAGAGGCGGTGGTCCCGATCAAAATTTAATTTTGTTGGATGGCGTGCCCGTTTATAATGCATCTCATTTATTCGGCTTCTTTTCAGTATTCAATGCCGATGCCATAAGCAATGTGGAAGTCATAAAAGGAGGATTTCCAGCCCGATACGGAGGAAGGCTTTCATCGGTTATAGACATCAATATGAAAGATGGAAATATGAAAAACTGGCAAGCTGAAGGAGGCATAGGCTTGATATCTTCCAGGTTATCAGTTGAGGGGCCAATCAAAAAAGATAAAGGTTCTATTATCCTTTCTGGAAGAAGGACTTATATAGATATTTTGGCTAGACCATTAATTAGAGCCAGCACGGATGATATAGACTTAGGCTATTTCTTTCATGATTTTAATGCAAAAGCCAACTACAAATTTTCTGATAAGGACAGAGTTTATATAAGTGCTTATACGGGTAAGGATAAATTTTATGCCAGGGATGAATATGAGTTTGACAATGGAGGTACTATAAACGAATATAAAGATGAAGCAGGCATTCAATGGGGTAATTTTACCACAGCAGGAAGATGGAACCACTTATTCTCAAATCAATTATTTTTAAATACTACAGCTACTTACAGTCAATATAGCTTTGATTTATTTAATGAGAGCTATTCACGCTATGCTACACCTGATGAGGAAATAGAGGAGAATTTCTATTCTGAATACACCTCTGGAATTAAAGATTACGGTTTAAAATTCGATTTTGATTATTACCTAAACAATGGTCATTCTTTAAAATTTGGTGCTAATTATATATACCATATTTTTCAGCCAGAAGCTTTTAATTTTGAAGCTGATTTTGAAGCTGATTTTGATTCCCCTAATTCAAAACCCATTTATGGAAATGAATTCTCGATTTATGTGGAAGATGAATTTGAACCTATTTCAAAATTAAAAGTAAATGCAGGCATACATGCATCAGCTTTTAGAGTAAAAGAAGAATTTTATCCTTCTTTTCAACCAAGGGTTAGTGCGAGATATTTAGTCAACAATAAATTATCTTTTAAAGCATCCTATGCTGAAATGGCTCAATTTCTACATTTGCTAACAAACTCAGGAATTGGATTACCGACAGATTTATGGGTTCCCGTTACAGACAATATTAAACCACAATATGCTCAACAAACTGCAATCGGGATGTCATCTTTAATAGCAGATGGTAAATATGACTTCTCCGTTGAAGGTTATTATAAAAACATGAACAATTTGATTGAATATAAAGAAGGTTCTAATTTTCTGAATTTAGATGAAAGTTGGGAAGATAAAGTAGCAGTTGGAGATGGATGGAGCTATGGTGCTGAATTCCTGTTCAGGAAAAAAGAGGGGAATTTCAATGGATGGATTGGCTATACATTATCCTATAACAACAGACAATTCGATAATTTAAATTTTGGAAGAGTGTTCCCTTATAAGTATGACAGGAGACATGATATAAGTGTGGTAACCAATTATAGAATAAATGAAAAATGGGAAATTAGTGGCACCTGGGTATATGGCACAGGAAATGCTATAACTCTTCCGATTGCAAAAATTGCTCCTATTTCAGAAAGACCAAGACCCGATGATGGAAATTATTATGGAGATAATGATTTATACCAATATAGTGATCGAAATGCATACAGAATGCCTGCTTATCACAGAGCAGATTTTGGGATTACGAGACATAAAGAAAAAGACTGGGGAAGCTCAAGTTGGACAGTGAGTATTTATAATCTTTACAACAGACAAAACCCTTTTTATGTTGGTACTACAACAAACAGCATTGGGGAAACATCTTTTAGCCAAATCAGTCTTTTTCAATTGATCCCTTCCTTTACTTACAACTTTAAATTCAGACCTCATGAAAAATAATCTAAAGCTTATATTGCTGTCATTAATCATATTCTTAGGATGTGAAAAAGAAGTCGAATTAGATATCGATGAAAATGAATCAAAATTAGTATTAAATGCTTGGCTAAAAACAGGAAAATATCCTCAAGTTGAAATTAATCGATCTACTTTTATTTTTGATAAAAGAGGAACTTCTAAAATCAATAATGCAGAAGTAATCTTATTTGAAAACAATGAAGAAGTGGGATTTTTGGAGCATTATGAAGGAGGTTTTTACCGAAACGAAAACATTGAAATAAAACCAAATGCTGAATATAAAATTATTGCAAAAGTCGATGGTTTTGAGGATGTTTCTGCTATCGAAAAATCTTCAAAAGATTTCACTGAGAATGATTATAGTTTTGAATATAAATCGGAAGAAGTAATTGACCAATTTGGATCTGGCAATCGATCAGAAATCAAATTTACTTTCAAAGATAATGCCTCCTCTGAAGATTATTATTTATTTCAATTAAAACACTCCTCTAAAAGATGGGAAATAGATAATCCTGAAGACACCTCTTATAATGAAGCTTACACCTATTTAGAATCATCAGATTTACAAATAGAACAAATTTACTTAGCGGGAATGGGCGGATTGAAAGTGCTGAAAGATGAACTTTTTAATGGGAATGAGTACACCATTCGATTTAAAACAAACAACCTTTCAAATGACTTTTATAGTGATGAGGAATATAGTGGCACTTCTGAATATTTCTTTGAAGTCCATAAAATTAGTAAATCTTTTTATTTGTATTTGAAAAGCTTAGAATATAACCAATATCCTGATCCATTTACTGAACCAACACAAATTTACACTAATGTAGAAAATGGTTATGGAATTTTAGCTACCTCTGCTCTTATTGAAATACCAATTGAGGTAGAAGGTGATGAAGATTTAAATGAGTAATTCAATAGGTAAATATCTAATTATAATAGGTGCCTGCATCGTTTTTACAGGCATCATTATTTATTTTTTCTATGACAAACTGCAATGGATTGGGAAATTACCTGGTGATATTAGAATAGAGAAGGAAAATTTTAGGTTCTATTTTCCGATCACAACTATGCTGTTGGCTAGTTTGGTAGTTTCTGTATTAATAAAAATTATTCAGAGATTTTTTTAGTAGATGTAGTATGGACAAAAAGCCAAATACTTTACTATTCGGCTTTTTAGAAATTAACCCACATAATTCATGAAAAGGGTATAAAAAATGCAGAAGTTCTAACTCCTTTAATTAGCCAAAATATAATACTTATTCCGAATTATCAGCATAAGGTATTGAGGCTTTTTAAGTAGGGTAGTCTTGCTAAATACCTAAAGATCTCAAAAACCAAATAAAGTTTGCTCGGAGAGAGCGGGAAGGAGGACAAAAAGGCGGGGAGGGTGCTGGATTGAAGCGTGGAAGCATCTTTTTGTCTTGACTTTTTGTTTCTTTTTTGTCAAGAAAAAAGAAAGTAAGAGAAAATTTGGAAATGAAATACTAAAAACGGAATAAGAAACCCCGCTTTTTTACCAAAAGCCTATTTTTTGAGGGTCATTACTGCTAAAAAATTTTCATAAAATGCTATATAAAAGCATAGTTAAGAGTTTTAATACAAGATCAATTATCATGAGAAGCGTAAGTAGACTCTACTTAAAAGCAAGCAACGCTAGAAGTGAATAGACATCATAAGAAAAACACCTATTATAAAATGGAACAAGAATAAGTTTACAACTTAAATTTTCTTGTATAAGAAAGAGTTGGAAATGTAACAAAGGTAGAACCTCCACTATAACTAAAGGTATCCCAGTCTGAAGAATTATAGGGTGCTGGTACATCCGAATTTACGATAAGCATATGAGTCAATCCAAGTTGCCAACTCACCAATTCATTATTTTTTCTTACAAACCGGATTCCTGTTAGGCCATACCAAATATTCCTACGGATATTGTATTCTCCCTCTTGAAAAATAACTGATCCATCAGGTAAAAAAGTTTGTCTGTAGGCAAACTCTGTTGATTTGAAATTGAATAAATAGTTCTCAGTTAAGAAATAAAAATATTTTCCTGCCCTAACAATGCCTGAGAGATTTCCCACCACGGAAGAACTTTGTTCGGAATTATTACCAGGGTCAAAAAACAAATGCCCACCACCCAATGTGATATTGGAATGATTGTTTCCATACGTATAGGTTGCAAAAGCAAGATTACCAAAAAAGTTGGTACCATAGGTTCCTAACATTAACATGTCCCCAATGGCAAAATGAGAGTTTTCTTGTATAGGAATACTATACTTTGCTGTAATATAAACAGGCAATCCAATTATAGTAGTCCCCATACCAACTGTTAATCGATCAGTTACACCATACTGAAGATCATGTGACAAAAAATAAAGGGTATTGTAATACAATTCTCTTTTCTTTAATGGACGAGCTGAAGGAGCAAAGAAATAGCGTGAATCGTGTTCTGAAATCATCGAGTCAGGATGAATGTCTGGTTCAGAGTCTGCAGTATATGATTCTGATTCATCATAATTTGGATTATCAATAATATCCCGAATATTGTAAAAAATGATTACAGCTCTTTCTTCACTAGGTGAAGAATTTAGATTTGAACCTGCAAAAACAGAGCCTAATAATTGATTATCACAGTCCTCAACTTCAATTCTATATCCTTTGTCCGTTTTTAATATAGAAGAAAAATAATAATTACATTTTTCTTTAAAATCAACAGAATTAGTGAGGTACAAATTCTTTTCTAAAAATTTCTTTTGAAGTATATTTTCAACTTCATGGTTTATCACTGAAGTCCTATCATCAATAACAATTTTATTTTGTGCAAGCACAGAAAATGACAAAATAAAGAAAAACAGAATGCAGAAAGATTGAAAGATTGATTTCATAAAACAATTGATAGTTCACTATGAAATTAAAGCTTTAGTATTAATAATCAAACAATGCTATACTTTTTATTTATATTTTTTTTACAACTTCATACTCTTCAACCTCAAGCTATTCAATACCACTGAAACAGAACTAAATGCCATTGCTGCTCCAGCTATCATAGGATTTAATAAAAAACCAGTGAAAGGATAAAGCAAACCTGCTGCCAAAGGAATTCCGATTATGTTATAGATAAATGCCCAGAATAAGTTTTGCTTGATTCCTCTGATTGTTAATTGAGATAAATGAAATGCTTTGGGTAAATTTTGTAAGTCCGAGCCTATCAAAGTCATTTTAGCAACATCAATGGCAATATCAGAACCTTTACCCATAGCAATGCTAACATCTGCTTGCGCCAGGGCTTCAGAATCATTAATTCCATCGCCCACCATAGCCACTACTTTGCCTTTGGATTGCAATTCTTTAACAAAATTAGACTTATCGGCAGGCATTAAATGCGCTTTCAAATGCTGAATTCCAACAGCATCTGCTACAGCTCTGGCGGTTTTCTCCGCATCTCCTGTCAGCATATATACATCCATTCCCCTATCGCGCAATTGCTGAATACTTAATTTTGCATTCTCTTTTATTTTATCGGCTATGCCAATCAATGCTAGAATTTGATTTCCATCTGCAAAATAAATCACCGTCTGACCTTGAGATTCCCATTGATCTGCCAATATTAAAATCTCATCATTGATCTCAATATTTTGCTCACTCATGAGTGCATGATTCCCAACAAAATAAATGAGCTCACCCGATTTAGCTTTCACTCCCCTACCTGAAATGCTTTCAAAAGCATCCATATTTACTGCCTGTAAATCAACTGATTTTAATTTATTTAGAACCGCTTCAGCCAAAGGATGCTCACTTTTGGCTTCAATTTGATATAAAATCGATTTGAGTTGCTCATTTTCGGATAACCATTTCTGATTAACCACTGATGGCATTCCTTCCGTAATGGTTCCTGTTTTATCCAAGATAATGGCATCTGCCTGATAAGCTTTTTCCAAACTCTCCGCATCCCGAATGAGCATATTATTTTCCGCTCCTTTTCCTACTCCTACCATAATGGCAGTTGGTGTTGCTAAACCAAGTGCGCATGGACAAGCAATCACCAGAACAGTTATAGCCGAAAGCATTCCTTGAGTGAGCGCATTATCTCCTCCAAAAATTTGCCAGAGAATGAAAGTTAAAATAGCAATCCCGATTACAGCCGGTACAAATATTCCAGCTATTTTATCTACCAATTTTTGAACTGGTGCTTTACTTCCCTGCGCTTCTTTTACTCGATCAATAATGGATGCTAATAAAGTATCTCCTCCAACTTTCTCCGCTTTGAAAGTAAAGCTTCCTTTTTGATTGATGGTACCCGCAAAAACCTTTGCCCCTTCAATCTTCTGAACTGGAACGGGCTCTCCGGTTATCATGCTTTCGTTCACATAAGAATCCCCACTAAGCACTTTACCATCCACAGGAATTTTATCGCCTGGTTTTACTAAAATTTCAAATCCTTCTTTTACTGCATTGATTGGAATTTCTTCTTCTTTCCCATTTACTAAAACGATTAGAGTTTTAGGTTGCAAGCCAATCAATTTCTTCAAAGCTGAGGATGTATTGGTTTTGGCTTTTTCTTCCAAGTATTTCCCTAATGAAATAAAGGTGATAATGACTACTGCTGCTTCATAATAAACATGGGCTTCCAGGCCTCTTTGTAGCCAAAATTCTGGATAAAAGGTATTAAAAACACTCAGTATGAATGCAATACCCGTACTTAGAGCCACCAAAGTATCCATATTGGCTTTTCCGTGAGTAGCTTGCTTCCAGGCTCCGGTAAAAAAATGACCTCCGAAATAGAATAAAACAATGGCGGATAAAGGCAGCGAAATATAATGTCCTGTTTCCCAGTTCATGAAAAACATTCCGATGATGAAAACTGGAATGGAGAGAATGGCAGAACCAATCAAGCTTTTTTTGATTTTGAGAAACTGCTTCATTTGCTCCTCTTCCTGCCTCTCTGCTACATTATCTTCTTCCATGATAGCATCATAGCCAACACCTTGCAAAGCAGTTTTTAAATCTTCTAGTGAAACTTCATCAGGGTTAAAAGTTGCCCAGGCGGTATGCGTGGCGAAATTCACATCAGCATCTGTCACTCCTTTTGTACTTTTCAATGTGGAGCCAACACTTGTAGCGCAAGCTGCACAGCTCATGCCAGTTACTGGAAATGTTTTTTTGATAGTATTGGATTCAACTTTTTCAGCCATATATCTTTTCCCTTACGGAAATATTAAAATCTTCAAAATAATATATAAACAATTTTTCATATATTACGATATGAAAGTGATGGAAGTTCAAAAGAATGATAAAAAATTAGCGGCTATGGCAAAAGTATTGAAAGCTGTTGCCAATCATAATAGATTAAGGATTGTTCAGCTCTTACTTGATAATGGCGAAATGACTGTGAATGAAATCTGTGAAAAGTTGGAAAACTGTGAACAATCGCTTTTATCGCATCATTTGGCGGCTTTAAAAGAAGCTGGGGTTTTAAGTTCAAGAAGAGATGGACGCAAGATTTTTTATTCCTCAGCCAAAAAAGAAATAGAAAATTTATTGAGTTGTATTGAAAATTGTTGTGATACAGAATAAGAAATGCCGTTAATCAAACTATTAACTATTATAAAAGCAGACAAAAATATTGTTTTCGACCTTTCAAGAAGTATTGATTTACACAAAACATCAACTAATCATACAAATGAAGAGGCAATAGGAGGCAGAACTGAAGGGTTGATAAAAATTAATGAAAGTGTAACTTGGAGAGCCAAACATTTAGGAATTTATCAAATACTTACAACCAAAATTACTGAATTCAAGAGACCAGAATATTTTTGTGACGAAATGGTTAAAGGTGCTTTTAAAGAATTTAAGCACGAACATCACTTTAAAGAAATTAAAAATGGAACCCTAATGACTGATCATTTCGAATACATATCACCATTAGGAATTTTAGGTAAGTTGGCAGATAAAATTTTTCTGAAAAAATATATGATTGATTTACTTGAAAAGCGAAATCAAACTATTAAAGAATTTGCAGAATCTGATAAGTGGAAAGAAATAATTAAATAAATGAACGAAAAAATAAAAGAAGTATTAGAAAGAACACCTTTTGAACCTGAACTTAAAGAAGAAATCTTAAAATCGGGTCGCTTGAAAAAAGCTAAAGCAGGGCAAACGGTCATCACACCAGATGATGAGGCGCAAGAAATGCCTTTGGTGATGTCAGGTTTATTGAGAGTGATGCGAAATGATGACAATGGAAATGAAGTATTTCTTTATTATTTAGAAGGAGGAGAAACTTGTGCCATGTCTATTACTTGTTGTCTGGAGGGGAAAAGAAGTTCGTTTCATGTGGTAGCTGAAGAAGATTCGGAATTATGGATGATGCCCGTTTCCAATTTGGATAATTGGATTACAAAATACCCAAGCTTCAGAAGATTTGTTTTCAATTCTTATCAAACCAGATTTGATGAATTATTGCATACTATCGACAGCATGGTATTTATGAATTTGGACGAAAGGCTCTATAATTATCTACTGGATAAAAAAATTGCAAGCGGTTCATTTGAAATTAAGAAAACACATCAACAAATTGCAAATGAATTGAATACTTCAAGAGTTGTAATTTCAAGGCTTCTTAAGAAATTGGAGAAGGAAGATAAAATAGAGCAAAGAAGAAATTATATAGAAATTCTTTAAAAAAGACTTTATAAATCCGATTAAATGGCATTTTAAATCAATCAGTAACTGATGTTACAATCCACTTTTTAAGACTGCCGTATATTTGTAGAAGTTTAAAAAAAGAAAATTATTTAGAGTTATGAACATAGAACAAATTTATACAGGATGCTTGGCGCAAGGCGCATATTATATTGAGAGCAACGGAGAAGCTGCTATCATAGATCCTTTGAGAGAATCTGCTCCTTATATTGAAAAAGCAGAAAAAGACGGAGCTAAAATCAAATATATATTTGAGACTCACTTTCATGCAGATTTCGTTTCCGGTCATGTTGATTTAGCAGAAAAAACAGGAGCAACCATCGTTTATGGACCAGGTGCCAAAACAGATTTCAAAATGCATGAAGCTACAGACGGTGAAATCTTTGAAATTGGAGATATAAAAATCAAAGTTTTACATACGCCTGGTCATACTTTAGAAAGTACCACTTACTTATTACTAGATAAAGAAGGAAAAGAAAAGGCAATCTTCAGTGGTGATACTTTATTTATTGGCGATGTAGGACGTCCTGATTTGGCACAAAAAGCTGGAAAAATCACGCAGGAAGATTTAGCTGGAATGCTTTTCGATAGCTTGAGAAATAAAATCATGACTTTACCTGATGATGTAGTGGTATATCCTGCTCATGGTGCTGGTTCTGCCTGTGGTAAAAATATGAGTAAAGAAACTACTGACCTTTTAGGCAATCAGAAGAAAACAAACTATGCCTTGAGAGCGGATATGACTAAAGAGGAATTTATTGCGGAAGTTACGGATGGTTTATTACCTCCTCCACAATATTTTGCTCAGAACGTAGCTATGAACAAATCTGCAGACACTTCAGGTTTAGATAAAATCTTAGAAAAAGGTAATGTAGGCTTAGATGTTGAGACATTTGAAGCAATGGCAAATCATGAAGGTGCATTAGTATTGGATACACGTCATCAAGAAGAATTTGCTAAAGAACATATTCCAAATTCTATCTTCATTGGAATTGACGGAAGCTTTGCTCCTTGGGTAGGCGCTTTAATTCCTGATTTACAACAGCCGATTGTATTCATTGCTGAAGAAGGGCGTGAAGAAGAGATCGTAACGCGTTTATCAAGAGTTGGATACGATAATACTTTGGGCTATTTGAAAGGTGGAGTTAGTGCATGGAAAGCAGCAGGAAAAGAAACTGATAGCGTTAAATCTATCCCAGCTACGGAATTTGCTTCTGCAATAAAATCTGGTGATTTAACTGTATTGGACGTAAGAAAGCCATCAGAATTCCAATCAGAGCATGTTGAAGATGCACAAAATTTCCCATTAGATTATATCAATGATAATTTTGATGAGTTAGATAAAGAGCAGACTTATCATGTGCATTGTGCTGGAGGATACCGCTCCATGATTGCGGCTTCTATCATGAAATCAAGAGGAATTCATAATTTAGTGGATATTGCAGGTGGATTTAAAGCCATCAGCGAAACGGACATCCCTAAAACAGATTATGTTTGTCCTTCAACATTAAAATAAATAGTAATAAATTCTAACATTAGAGGCTCCCTTAATTTTTAAGCGAGCCTCTTTTTTAAACATTTTTATATGAAATTTTATTCATATATATTATTCTTGATTTTTACGCCAATCTTCTTGCAGGCGCAGAATAACCATCAACAATTTGAGTCTATAGATTCGGTTAAACATGGTTCATTCAATCCGAATGAAGCTCACAGTTTTCATGAATGGTTTAAAAAAGGGCATGTTAGCGGATTGTTTAGAAGCAATACTATTCAAACCTACAGACCAGAAAGCAAAAATTTTAGTGCAGCATCAGGTTTGGGTGGAAGAATTTACTATCACAGTGCTTATTGGCATGGTTTTCAGATGGGAATTGGAGGGATTTACACCTACAATATTCTTTCAACAGACTTAAGTGATTCAACCAGAAATCCTTATACACCAAAATGGGAACGTCAATTATTTGATTTGGAAGATCCAAATAATAAACATGATTTAGACCGGCTTGAAGAGCTTTTTATAAAATATCGCTACAAAGATTCCTATATTAAAGTAGGGAAAATGTTGTTAAACACACCTCTTGTAAATCCTCAAGATTCCAGAATGAAGCCTTCCGCATTTCAAGGAATTTGGTTAGATTGGAATGAAGGCCATCGTTTTGAAATCAATGGAGGATTTTTCAATAAAGTTTCTCCCCGATCTACTACCGAATGGATAAGCATAAGCGAAAGTATAGGTCTTTATGACCACTTAATTGACCCTGAAAAAGAACATCATGCTATCTCTACACAAGGGCTTGGATTATTAGGGGGCCATTATTTACCAAATGAAAAGATTAGCTTACATTCTTGGCAATACTATATTGACAATATAAGTTTCGTCTCTTTTAATCAATTGGAATATACCCAAAACTCAATAAAATTGGGTGTTCAGTATTTATTTCAAAATTCATTGAGTGAAAATCATTTTCTTGAAAAAAATCACAAGGCTCAACTCTTATCAGGGCAATTAAAATGGATTGGAACAACATGGCAAATATCTTACAACCAAACCATTAGCTTGACTGAGAATGCTTTAAAGTTTCCAAGTGAATGGGGAGCGGAACCATTTTATACGTTTATAAGCCGTCATAGGATTGAAGGCTTAGATCAGGTAAACAGTCAAGCACTTAAGATGGATTTTCAGCCTATTGAAAGCTGGTCTTCTTTGAATATAGGACTGTATGGAGTGCATAGTAGCTTCAATCAAAATAAAAAAGAAAGTTCCCTAACTCAATTAAGCTTAGATATTCAAACTCATTTAAAAGAGGATTGGAAAAACCTTAAAATCAGATTTTTAAATTCTTATTTTATGACTGAAGGATTTAGTGAAAGTTCATTTTTACATGAAGATATATTTCATTCACAATTGATTGTGAACTATAAATTTTAGCTTAAACCTGAGTTCGATTATAATTTAGGATTCAGAACGCCTGTAAATAGTGAGTTTCAACTAAAAATTCTGAAGCAATAGCGGGCTATTGCAAGGGATTTTTAGGAAGAAAATCGCTGTTTAGAGGCGGGATAGGAAAAGCTTTTCCATATAATCTAATATACTGCGTTATCTTCCCTCGAAATAGCTCGCTATATCTTCTAAAAGACGCCTTGTCTTTTGAATGGATGTCAGCCATAGGCTGGTCACCCCTTGGGTGAAAAATCTGAATTTATAAATTAGAGTCGAACTCAGGTTTTAAGCTTTTCTCAATTTCAAAATTACGGTAGTCCCACTTTTTCCATCGCTTTCAATATCAATTTTACCTTTCATTTTTTTAACAAATTTAATGACAATAGAAAATCCCAACCCATTTCCAGCTTCATTAGCAGTCCCTGTACTACTTGCTATATGTTTTCCCTCCAAGACCTTATGAATAACTTTTGAGCTCATGCCAACTCCAGTATCAGTTATATCAATTTTGATATAAGCCCCTTCGTTAATGGCTTTTAATCGAATTTCACCTCCTTTTTTAGTAAACTTCACAGCATTGGAAATCAAGTTTCTAAAAATGGTCAACAATGCATTTTCATCAGCCAGTACCTTAAACTCTTCATCAATTTCATTTACAATTTTGATATCTTTTTCATCCAATTGATAATCAAATATTTCAATTGTTTTCTCAGAAATATCTCTTACTGTCAATTTTTCTATATTAAAAATAAAATCTCCCTTCTGACTAAAAGTCCATGACAATAATTGGTTAGTGAGTACTGAAATGTTTTGCACCGACTGTGTGAGATAATTAAAATATTGAGATTTTCTTTTTTCATCTGGCTCAATTTTTAATAGGTTTAGCATTGCTCCAATATTGCCAATTGGCCCTTTTAAATCATGCGCAATAATTCCAAATAATTTATCTTTGCTATTGTTCGCAATAACTAAAGTCTGTTTTGCTCTATATAATCTAACGGCTAAAAACAATAATATAAGTAAGAATAAAATAATCAGGAATCCTATTACATATTGTAACCGGATTAAATCTTTCTGAGCACTTAGCTTTTCCTCTTTTTCAGAATTCTGGATTAATAAATCTTGATTTTCTTTATTCCTCTTTTCTACATCGTGTAGCGTTTTAATTTCTTCCAACTGCCGCGTTCTTTCCAATGCTATGAGAGAATCTTTTTCAACACTATGCATTTGATGATATGCGTAAGCCTTATCATAAAAACCCTGCTCTGCATAATTCTCAGCAATTAATCTGTAAACCTTTTCCTTTTCACGAGTTTCTGTCGTCTCCTCCATCATTTGTAAGGACTTATCATAGTAGAACAAACCACTATCGTAAGCTTGAGTTAGGGTATGAATTTCTCCTAAAGTATAATAACTATAAATCAAAACAGAACGATATTGATGTTCTTCCTGAATATGAACTGCCTTATAAAGTAGGGCTAAAGCTTGTTGATATTGACCTAACTCCATTTTAGGTTCAGCTAAATTGCCCAGTGTTATCGATAGTCGAAATGTATTATCTCCCTCTTCATTAATAGCTAATGACCTTTCGTAATTACCAATTGCATCTTGATATTTCCCTTGAAAACAATCTACTATACCTAAATATTCATAATTGGAAGCTATATTTAAAGAATCATTTGTTTGAAAGGCGTATTCCAACATCTTTTGATAATAGGCCCTGGCTATATCATATTTTTTTATGCTTACGTATATCCCTGCCAGGATATTGGTTGCCTCAATGAGATGGGTGGTATCTTTAAGTTCCTCAAAAATGCGAATACCCTCCAAAATTTCCTCTATGGACTTTACATTATCTGTCATCCTCCATAAGGAATGTGCTATTCCAATCTGTGCCTTCCCATAATAGAATTTATTTTGAGCATCAATAGCAATTGATTTTAAAACCTCATAATTCTTCAAGGCGACAGGATATTCACCGGTTATGTATAGTGCATCGGAATAATTAAGGTGGTATTTTAATTTGTCCTCTTCAGAATCAAATTTTACTAAATCTGCTTCAAATTCTGAATAATACTCAATTGCGCACTGATAATTTTCAGCCACAAAACAGGAATCTCCCTTTTGAATACCCCCCCCATAATCTTTAACTTCCTGTTCAAGGGTAAGTGCAACATGTAGAAAAAGCAAGTTTAAAAATATAATCACAATAGTTTAATAAAGTAAAACTCAAATTAAGCTATTGTGACTAAATTCAATAGATATTTTAGCTATTTTTTTCCTTTTAGTTTTTCGTATTCTCGTTCAACAGCATTGTAGGAGTTATTAACATATACTCCAAGAAAATGAAAAATAATCCCTATGCCCCAACCTAATGTCATCCATGCAGGCCAGGGAAGAAAGAAACTGCCATAACTACTTCCGAAACTTCCTGTAAAATACCATAACAACCAAACTAGTACATTCACCGAAAGGTAAGTTGTTAGGTGTCGTTTAAATCCAACTCTAGCTTCCGCGAGTTTCCATAATTCCTCATCTCTGTTTTCCATAATACTTATTTAAATTGATTTTATAAATTTGATGCTTAATACGGTTTAACTGACTATCAATTACTTTTTATCTGTTATTAATCATTCACAATATTGAATATTATACCAGCATATAAACTCCTTCTGGTCAGATAATTGGAATTATAGCTACTGTAATCATAAATGTAGCTGATCGAGTTTTCATTTTTGAAATCAAAGACATTGGCTACATTTATAAATACAAGACCATTTAGTTTACTTGATAATTGAAACAACTTGCTTGCTCCTAAAGAGAAATTTGTATAAGGGTTAAAGAAGTTAGGCGATGATTGCTCTTGAGGTGCAAATACATCTAAGCTTGAAATAAATTGAGCACCATTCACTAATTGAAAAGTATTTCCTCTGAAGGCTTGAAATGAAGCATTCAAATTCCATCCTGGGTAAGGAATATACTTTAAAAAAGTACGTGCGAACCATTCCCAATTGCTATTTTGATTATAAAATGAAGCTGATTGATCTAGCTGAAATTTCTGTTTACAGAAAAAACTTAATCTACTCTCGCTGCCGGCAATTGAGCTATCTCCATGATTTCGGAAAAAACTTTGATGCAGTGCCCAGCCCTTTTGTTTGAAATCCAAATCAATACTTGATTGAGCCTGTTCTATTATTTGAGGATCAGTATCTATGCGAGTTTGGTAATATTTTCCATGGCCTAACTTCAACTGCAGGCTTTTATTTATTTTCCATAAATAATTGAACTGATAGCTCCACAATTGCTGGCGACTGTTCGGAATATAAGCTATTCGCATTCCTGAACCGAATGCATGTTCACCCCATTTTTTTCGGCCATACAGATAATACTCGTGACTTTGCAGCTGTTCTTTTGAATCAATTGCAGTTGAGGGATGTTCAGGTGCCAACGCATAAGCAAAAGCGGGAACCCTACCCTGAAATCTACTATTTTAGTTCCAGTAGGCATAGCCTGTTTTAAATACATCACCCTTTTTACTATAAGTGAAATTTGCCGATGCATAGGGATCATTGTTTTGTGAACTATATTCTAGATTACCAAAATGATAGTGGTTTTGGCTAAATGAATTGCCTGCAACCACTGAGGCTTGCCAAGCCCCAAAATCCTGTATCCACTGAGCAGTGGTGATGCTTCGTTCAGCATTTTGTAAAAATCCATCTTGATAGCTGGGATGTTCAAAATTGAAATTATACGAATCAACTAATCCATACTGGTAGATCTTAAGAGATCCCCATGACTGATGGGTGGTGAAAAGCGCACCGCCTTCGTAGGCATTAAAACTATTGATATCTTCAAAATTACGTGTATTGACTCCCTTTAAGATTTCATCAAACTGATAATTTCCAAAAACCCCTAAATTAGATTTTTCTCCAAGCTTTCCACGAACTGAATATCCTAGGTTGGCCATAGATATACTAGCAGTATGTTGCCAATAGTCTGGAAATCGATCTGCTAGTTCCAGCACTACAGTACCGGAGGTAGCTTGACCATATTCTACCGGTGGATTTCCTGGAAAAACGGTAGCACTTTTTAGAAAATCGGTGTTGAAAATACTAAGTGTTCCAGTATTCGTTAATTGTGCATATTTAACAGGATTCTTTAAAGGAACCCCATTCAAGAAGTAACCGGTTTGTTGCGGTGAAGCACCCCTAAATGCTACGGCCGCATTTTCATCCTTCGTAGTTGATGACATCTGTGTATTGATAGCTACCAAAGCATCTGCTTTAGAGTTCGGATTTGTATAAATATCCAAGGGTTGCAATTTTTCGAAAGCGAAGTTTTCAGCTCCTAAAACGCTGGCCTTTACCTCAACACTTTCCAACTGTTGGGAAAAAGGTTCCATATTAATCAGGATATTATCATCCTGCTCAGCTACAATAAGTACCCTTTCTTTATATCCAATAAAACTGCAAACTAAGGTATCGCCTATGTTAAGACCCGCTATTTTAAAGTAGCCATGGCTATTTGTCACAGCATTGATGTTATAATTGCTTTTCATCCAGACATGGGCTCCGGGAAGCGGTTCATCATTTGAAACGATCTTCCCAGAGATTGATATTTGCCCCAAGACACTGTTCAAGGTAAAAATCCAGCCCATTAAACACAACAACTTCTTCATCATTGAAAACTGTTTTATTGATCAATTTAAATGCTAATTTTATTTGCTTGCTTGAGCTTGAGGCAATAGTTGAGAGGATACCCATTTAAAGTTAGGCTCAACAGTTAAAGCCTTCTCGAACGTTTCAATTGCTTTATCCTTTTGACCAATGGATTGGTATGCCTGACCTAAACTAGCCAGTGTATTAATGTATAGCCATCCTTGATAATTTGCCTTTTCATATAGCGCTATTGCTTTTTCAAAGGCCTCGACTGCAGCTTCTTTATCACCACCAAAAGTTTCTGGGGTATAGAATAGTGAAGTTCCTGAAATCATATTGACAATCGGTGAATCACTATTCTTCTCTAAAGCACTTTCAATTGCACTTGAGCTTTTAGGACCATAATACATGCCTTTCCAAGGAGAATAGGCCATGATAAAACCATAGATGGAAGATCGAAGTGCCATCGCTTCTGCCTTATGAATTCCTTGCTCTTCTAGACTTTCAAGGTATTCTAAAGCGGGATCAACAAATTCATCAAACTTTTCCTCATTGGATGAAACCATTGTATTATTCAAAATCCCATAATAAGCAATGGCTTTCTCTAAAGACCAATCATTCTCATTCTGATCAAGTGCTGATTCCCATAAACTCTGACTGCTCAATAGGTAAGCTTTATACATTAAACTATCTACTTTCTGCGCTTTGCTCAATTGTGCATTGATTACAATCATCAAAACAACTGCTAAAATTATTCTAAACTTTTTCATAATAAACTACTTTATTTTATAAACTATATTAAGATAAAAAAAGACTTATAAAAGTCTTATTGATTTTCTTAAACCTCAATCGGTTGGCTTGATATAGGATCTTAATGCATTTAAATAATTTTCAAATGCATCAACTCCTTGATCTGTAATACTACAACTGGTATGAGGGTAATTATCCTTAAAGGTCTTCTCAACCTTTATGTAACCTGCATCTTTTAATTTATTCACCTGCACACTCAAATTACCTGAAGTAGCATCTGTTTTTTCTTTAATAAAATTAAAGTCCGCTTTTTCAACATTCATTAATAAGCTCATGACTGCCAATCTTAACTGGGAATGTAATAATGGGTCTAATGGATCAAACATGATACTATTTGGTATTTTTAAGCAAATGACCTGGGATTACAAAGCTGCAAACAATAGCAAATGCCAATAAAAGAATTTGATATTCAAAGTTCAAATATGCAGCAACTATTCCACACAAAACACTAATAACTCCACCAATTGCCAGTGGTTTAAATTTAATGATTCCTGCAGTTGAAATAGTAGCAATACCATATAAAAACATAAAAATAGGATAAACTACATTCATACCGAATTGGGGACTAATCACTAATAAAGCTAAGATTACAAACAAAAATCCTAACCAAATATAGCTTAACGCCCTATCGATATAAGTATGCACTTTCTTCTTTTTACTCTTTCTAGCAAAATAGACGGTATTAATTACACCTAAAACAGGCATACTTAACCAAACATAATAAGCTTCCCTGAATTCCAAATGATATTGTAACACATAATGAATTAAAGCTGAAATAGCCACTGCATAACCCCACATTAAATAGATGCCCCTATCCTCTGAAAGATTGTACTTTGAACTGTTGACCATCTCTGAGATGATATTCAAACTTTCTTCTACTTTTATTTTTTCTTGTCCCATTTTCTTAATTATAGTTTCCCAAAATTTAAACTTAATTTGATACCAAAATTATTTAAGTCTTGCTCATTTAATACTGCATCCGCATTTAGATAGGCAATTCTATAATAAAGTCCAGCTGATAAATGCATTATTTTGTTAATAGAATACCACACTTTTACATTGGGCTCAATAAAGAAAAAATCCTCCTCAACATCATCCATCGCATAGCCACCTGAACCTGTTAAAACATCTCCTCCTACTCTAATTGATTCTTTCACTTCATTAAAATATCCAAACATAAAACCGCCATAACCCAATGAATTCAATTCACCTGAAACTGAATACACTGAATTTGCACTACCATAACCAGCACCTCCGATATAAAAATTTGAATTGATTACCCAAGCTCCACCACCTCCAATCATTAATAAATTACCGTTGCTCGTGAATTCAGATGCTGCATGGACTCCACCGAAGCCGCCTTGCGCACTCACCCTTTCAGCTCCAAGAGCTGATACTGCGAAAACTAACACTAGAATAAATAAACGTTTCATAGCCTTCCTTTTTAACCAACATTACAAATGTAATTTAGTTTATTATATAAACCAAATTATTAAATAAATAATGTTGAAAATTTTAGGAAATTATTTTCAGACAACAGTTTTAAGGAGGTTCCAAAGCATAAGCTTTTTGGAAGAGTCTTTATTAAGCTCTGCTAGGTCATGCGCATAGATGGCATTTCCTTTATTAATTTTCAGAATAGAATATTCAGATGATTGAACAAATTGATTATGAAATGAAAGGAACAACTTTAAATGTTGGATAGATTTTAATTGTTGAGGGTGTTCTTGAATAATTTCATATTGCCCCTCCTCTATATTAATAGCTTTCAATAATTTATTGAGAGTTTCCTTTTCTGGATTCTCTAAGTTTTCACTCACCAAAATCACCACTTCCTTTTGAGGGGTTTTTGGTTCCTCTGGTTTTGATTTAATTTCTTCTTGGGGTTCTTGAACAGTTTTAGCAACAGTATCTTCCTGCTCTATAATATATTCATTACTATCCTCTTTTTCTTGAAATACAAAAAGCTGATCACCATCAAATAGTTGAGCTAAGTAGTCTTTTTCTATTTCCATTATTCATCTAATTTAAAAATAGATTTTAATTCTGTGGCTTCTTCTGGCTTCATTCTTTTTCCTAAAACTAACCGCAGTTGCCTTCGTCTCAACGCACCATCAAATAACTCTTGTTCCTCTTCTGTTTCAGGAATTAATTCTGGTACATCTATAGGTCTACCCGATTGATCCACGGCTACGAAGGTGAAGAAAGCGGAGTTTGAAGGATATTTTTTTCCTGAAGGAATATTTTCCCCTTTAACCACAATATGAACCTCAACTGAAGAACTAAAAGCCCTTGTTACTTTAGCCTCCAAAGTCACCACATCGCCTAGTGCAATTGGGTGCTGAAAAGAAATATTATCAACAGAGGCCGTAACCACAATTCTGTTACAATGCTTTTGTGCAGCAATGGCAGAAACAATATCCATCCAATGCATTAATCGACCACCCATTAAGTTATTCAACGGGTTAGTGTCATTAGGCAATACCAATTCGGTCATGATGGTATAAGTATCTTTTGGGTTTTTTGCTTGTTTTGCCATATTTAATCTGATTTGTCACAAAGATAAAACATAGATTGCAAACCGACTTCTTAAAATCAGAATTACCTATCATTAAGTTGAAAGTTTCTACTTAAATAAACTAAGGCAATTGTGAGAAAACAAATTGATTTTTTTATCTTGATGTATTAATGATGACCTCTATAGAATAGCAATCACTTAGCATACATGAAACTTGAGGAAAAAGACTGGACAATTCCACTCATATATTTATTTGCAGGCATAATTTGGATTGGTTTAAGTGACGAACTTCTTTTCTTTCTAGCAGATAAATTTGATCTAAGCTCAAATTCAGTGAATACTTTAAGTCAGTGGAAAGGATTTTTCTATGTTGCGCTCACAACAATACTTTTATACTACCTCATTAACAGAAAAACAAAATCCATTGAGTTTGTAAAAAATGACTTCAGAAGGTTGTTTCAAGACAATCCGAACCCTATGTATATTTTTGAAATTAACTCTCAAAATATTTTACTTGCCAACAAAGCAGCTAGTAATCAATATGGTTATTCAATTGCAGAGCTAAGTCAATTAAACCTAAACGACTTAAGGCCAAACTCTGAAAAGAATAAATTACAAGTACATTTAGAGAATTTGAATGAAGAATTTTCTGATAGTGGAGAGTGGCTACATCAAGACAAATTTGGGAATTACTTTTATGTCAACATTTATTCGCATAGAACATTATACAAAGGGAAAGATTGTAGAATAGTAAACGCCATAAATGTGAATAAAAAAATTCTTGCGGAATTAGAACGGGAGAACTTTGAAAAAGCATTGGATAAAGCAGCACTAGTTTCCATAACGAATATCACAGGAAATATAGAAGAAGTTAACAGTGAATTCTGTAGAGTTAGTGGCTATAGCAAAAATGAGCTTATTGGTCAACCGATTGAAATTTTAGAATCAGATTATCATAGTCCGAAATTCTGGAATGATATGTGGCAAAAAATTAAAACTGGCCAAATTTGGAGAGCAGATATTAAAAATAAAACTAAGACAGGCGAATTTTATTGGGTTGACATTATCATTAGTCCTATAAAAAATCATAAAGGCGAGGTGTATAAATTTATGTCCATTAGCTATGATATAACAGAAAAGAAGAGGCTTGAAATCAATCAACAAAAATTGTTAGATGACTTTACAGATTATGCTTTCCAAACTTCTCATGAACTTCGAGGCCCCTTAACCAGCATGATGGGATTAACCAGCTTATTTGAAAAATATGAAGACCCAGCTTACCTGGTTGAAAAGTTAAAAGCAACAGCAGAGCAAATGGATGTTGTTATTAGAAAAATGAATGATAGCTTAAGTAGAACCGCTTTAGACCTTATTCTTGATAAAAGAGATCATCAATCTTCTGGATAAGGCACATAAACGAAACTTGTCATATCCGTATCAATCACAAATAAGCAGCAAAATTCATCGGGATTCTTATAAGCTTGTTTAAATTCCTCTACTTTATCCTCATCTATTATCTTTCTTTGAACAAATTCATCCAAATAAGTGATGAAATAATTCCAAGTAAGGTTTAATTCCCCGGCACCAATCAATACCTGTCCAACCGGTTGCTCTGTTTTACAAATAGGAAAAATTGGGAAATCAGAAAATCCACGTTTTCTTACTGCATAGGATGCTTCTTTCAAGGTGTCTGAAATGGCAACAAAATCTTCGGTTATTGTCCCTAAATATTTTCCGCTTAATTCGGGGTTATTATCCATAATATACTCTTCAATTTTAAAGCATTGCTTCGTCTGCAAAGCTATAATATTTATCTTCTGCAAAAACAATATGGTCCAATACCGGGATATCCAATAATTGTCCACTTTCCTTCATTTTTCTGGTTAAACGAACATCTTCCTCACTAGGGTTACGATTACCAGATGGATGGTTATGAGCTAAAATTAAAGCGGAGGCCATTTGATCAATTGCCTCCTTAAAAATAACTTTTACATCCGCAACGGTACCAGAAATCCCGCCACTACTTACTCTTTTCATCCGAATCACTCGATTTGCCCGGTTCATCATAATCACCCAAAATTCTTCATGGTGCAAATCAAGCATTACTGATTTCAATAAATTATAAGCATCTTGAGAAGAAACAATTTTTGGCTTTTCCTGAACAGCTGACTCTTTCCTTCTCCTGCCAAGCTCTAAGGCTGCTATTATAGAAATTGCCTTTGCTTGACCAATTCCTTTGAACTTCATTAATTCTTTTACTGAGAATTTCGCCAGATGATTTAAATCATTATTAACTCCAGATAAAATATTTTTACCCACATCTATGGCTGATAAAGATTGAGTACCGGAACCAATTAAAATAGCAATTAACTCTGCATCTGACAAAACACTCCTACCATGAGTCAATAACTTTTCTCTAGGTCTATCGGCTTCTGCCCAGCTTTTAATGCTAGAAACGGCTGAATACTGTTCATTTTCCATTTGGGATCATTAAGGTTGAAACTTATTATGACAACTATTCTACTTGACAAGATCAAGTAACAATTCAATTGTAAGAATAAATAATAAAAAAACTTATCATTTTTTTATCACTATAATAATCCCAAAAATATCAAATTAGGACAAACTAAAAAGCCTCAACTGATGGAGTTGAGGCTTAAGATAGAAATCTTAAAAGTTCTTAAGCTAATTTAGCTACGTGCTTGGCTAATTTAGACTTGTTATTATCCGCCTTTTTTCTGTGGATAATGTTCTTTTTTGCCAATCTGTCTAACATTGAAGTTACAGTTTTCAACAATTCTTCTGCTTGCGCTTTGTCTTCTGTAGCTCTCAATCTACGGATATATGTTCTCGTAGTTTTAGCCTGATATCTGTTTCTCAAACGTCTTGATGCACTTGAGCGAATTCTTTTTAATGCTGACTTGTGATTTGCCATATTGATTTATGTCTATTGAAATTCTTGCTTTCTTTTTAAGGACTGCAAATTTAAAAGAATTTGTTTTACTAAACAAAGCCTTATCATCAATATCCCTATTTATTTTAAGAAATAATGATAAATTCTGAAAATACGCTTCCTTTTCATATAAAAGATTTACAAAAATACGCTTATTTATTGGAATTTCAGCTATTGATTTGATTTCTGTTTTATGGTTTTTATAATTACTATTTTTAATATTGTATCTCTATTAACCAAAATCATAAGATGAAACCTACCAATCTAAAATCAGTAATTCTAGTTTTACTATTTTTTTCATTTTCTTCTAACGCTATCAAAAAACCTCATTGGGGTTTCTTTGCCCACCAAAAAATCAATCGATTAGCTGTCTTTACTCTTCCTCCTGAGATGATTACATTTTACAAACATAATATTCAATATATAACCGAAAATGCTGTAAACCCAGACAGAAGACGTTATGCGGTTGATTACGAAGCGCCCAGACATTATATCGATTTAGATGTTTATGGAGATAGCGCTATCTACAAAATGCCACGCTACTGGAATGATGCAATTGAAGAATACACAGAAGATACTTTACAAGCTTATGGAATAGTTCCTTGGCATGTACATTTGGTCACCTATCAATTGACTGAGGCATTTAAAGAGAATAATGCAGAAGAAATATTAAGATACTCAGCTGACCTTGGGCATTATATAGCCGATGCCAATGTCCCTTTGCATACTACTGAAAATTATAACGGGCAATTGACAGGTCAATATGGAATTCATGGCTTTTGGGAATCTCGACTTCCAGAATTGTTTTCAGATGAATATGACTTTTTTATTGGCAAAGCTGATTATGTTGACAATACGCAATTAACCATCTGGGATGCAGTAAAAGAGGCACATTTAGCCTTGGATTCGGTCTTTAGTTTTGAGAAAAAACTAACCAAGAAAATGGATGATGATAGGAAATACAGTTCTGAACTAAGAGGGAGCGTTAATATAAAAGTATACTCCAGGGATTTTTCCAAAGCCTATCATAAAATGCTTAGCGGACAAGTGGAAAGAAGAATGCGGAATTCCATTAAAATGGTGGGGAATTATTGGTACACTGCATGGGTTAATGCAGGACAGCCAAATTTGGATATCCTAATCGATGAGCGTGCAATCTTTCATAATGAAGCAAACATCCCACAAACTTCTGAAAAAAAATTAAGACAACATGAAAGTGGGGTTGAAGATTGAACGAATAAGCTGCAAATAGAAATTATTCAATTTATTTGAACTATTTTTAGATAGCATTCCAACTTCAGATTAAGAATAATCGTCAACTGAATATAACCTAATAAGCATGAAAAGATTTTTACCATTTATATTCTTTTTGGCAGTAATGAGCTCTTGTGATGAAGAAAATTTATCATTGCCCACTCCTGTAGAACTTACCTTTATTGCGGAGCCTTTACAAACGTTAAATAATAATCTCATAGTTGATGGAGTAGAAATCAATATTTCGAGATTAGAAATTGATGGCACGAGAGATGCTGGCGGTAATGTTCTTTTAGAACGGCAATTTAATCAAGAAGATGGTTATATAGATTTAAGATCTCAAATCAATAATAAAATATTGATTGACATCCCGCAAGGCATTTATAATAGTTTGAAATTTCGACTGAATTTTCAAAGAGATGAGGAAGAACGGGAGGAAATTACAGAAGAGCTTACTGAATGGCTGGAAGAAGAATATGAGGAGGATGATGAAGAAAGGAATGAAGATTTAGGAGATATTATCGAAGAATATTTAGAAGATGTTAATCCAGCTTTTTTATTTACTGCAACTGCCAATAGAAATGGCACTACCTTCAAGATTATTATGCCATTGAACGAATCTGTTATTTTCGATATCCCTTTTATTAATAATGATGGGGAAAGAAATATTTCCTTAATTAAGGATCAAAGACAAGAATTTGAATTGGTATTCAATCCTGATTATTGGTTTTCTATCACGAGTTTTGACGCACTTAACAATGCACAAAAAGGCATAATTGAGGAAGAAGAGTATGTGTTTTTACACAAACAAGTAAATCCAGCCTTATATTCTTTAATAATTGGAAGAATAGAGGAGTCAACAGTGGTAAAGACTAAATGACAGAAAATAATGACAGCATGCAGGTGGATGCTGAGTTAAAAGAGCTCATTGACGCCAGCAAAGAAAATAATCGATTAGCACAAGAAAAATTGTACAGGAAATTTGCCAAACCATTTTTTCATATTGCATTGAGTTATTGTGCCGATAGGGAAGCTGCAAAAGAGGTTCTTCAGGAGAGCTTTATCAAAATTTTTAAAAGTCTGGGTCAATATAACTTTGAAGGTGCTTTTGAAGGATGGATGAGAAGAATTCTGGTAAATACTTCAATTGATTATCACAGAAAGAATTCTAAGATGTCTTTTTACACAGATATAAATGATGTAAAAGTAGCTGATAAATTAGAATGGTTTGATCCAGGAGGGAGTAAAATTAATACAGATGCGATTTTAGATGAAGTGAAAAAATTACCTGAGGGGGCTCGGATGGTCTTCAATTTATTTGCTATTGAGGGATATTCCCATAAAGAAATAGCCATAAAAATGCACATCAGTGAAAGCACTTCTAAATCGCAATATGCAAGAGCAAAAAGCTTATTGTCAAGTTGGTTGAAAACAGAATACCATGGCTAAGATTAGCTTTGAAAATCTATATCGAAAAATTGTAAAGGGGTTTAATGACAACCCACCTGAATCTGTATGGCAAAATATCCAAGATGAATTGGATATAGATGAGGTATGGTCTCAATTAGATAATCAACTCCCTTCCTCCGCTACCAAAACAAACTACTCATCAGTAAGACAAATTGTAAACTATGCCCTTTTCTTTTTGCTGATTTTCTTCTTCAAAAACAATTCAGATCAGCAATTATCATCTTCCTATTTAATAGCCGATAACAATCAGGAAACTTTACTTTTAGAAGAAACCACTAAAAAAGAAATTGATACTGAACAGGAGAAAGATGAAAGTTTAATTGCAACTAATAAGGAGATCGAAGATACCGAGGCTCCAACTAAAAAAGAGTTGATACAAAAAAAATCAATTGATCAGAATAAAGTATCAGAAAATAGCAACCCAACTCAAATTTTAGATAACAAGAATAATGATATTGTAGAGAAGATTATATCTGATTTAACCAAGACTGAAAATTTTGAGGATGTAAAAAATGATGAAAGTTATTCCTCTATTCAGAATTCTATATTAAATTATTTAAATCCCATTCCAGCGGATTTTGAGTCCATTCTTATAGTAAACTTTCCAGAGGCACTACCAATAGACAGTATTCCTTCTATTAATACCTCAGATTATAAAAATCCATTTATAAAATTCAGTGGTATTGGGGCTGTAGGCAATATGAAAAATTCATGGATAATCAATAATGCTACCAGAGCTTCATTCAACAATGAATCTTTAATCAACACTGAAATTACTTACACCAATGACTTTGGGTTGTCCAGTCAATTTACTATCCGATCACAGCAGATAATTCAGCTGTCCTACTGGTTTAGAGCTAGAAATACTCAAAATTATTTTCAATACTATAATGCAAACTATAGCAGAAAAGAATTTATAATCACCTATCAGTCTTTCTCAATTGATCTTTTGCAGCCTTTATTTTCTACAAATAATTATTTAATCTTCGGATTTCAATTAGCAAAAATAGGATCTGTTGAGGAAACATTAGCGGGCAATTTTTCTGACCTCAGCAATAATTATTCTGACTGGAATTATGGAGTTGATCTAGGCCTTCAAAAGAAATTCAAGCTTCATCCTAAGCTATCATTTCAGCCTGCTTTAAGGTTTCACTATGGGCTGAACAATATATTTGTTGGAAATGAATTCGTGCCGAGGGAGTTTGATTACACCCGTCCAGCCTCCATTTCACTTGATTTCAGATTCTTTTATCATTTTATAAAATAAATTTTAACCCATTACGTCTTTTGGAAACCTTGCTTCGTCTTGGTAGCAGAAGTATATGAATTAAAATTTAAATATTATGAAAAAGAACAATTTAAAAGGTGCTCTTAATTTTTGGGGATCAAAAGTTTTAGTAGCGATGATGGGTGTAGCATTTTTAGCATCATGTAACAATGATGAAAATGTAGCCACAAATCAGGATAACACAGTAATTAAATTGAGTGCTGCTTACAACACAAACACAGCTCAAAGAACAGTAAACGATATAGTAATCAATTCTTTCATCGTAAATATTGAAGAAATTGAATTGGAAGTCGATGACGATGATGAATCTGAAGGCCCATATGTAAGCGACATTGAATTAGACGGACCATTTGTTGTCAATTTAATTGAAGGGAATAATGGTATAGAACAAACTTTAGCTGAGGTAGATTTACCAGAAGGAAATTATGAAGAAATTGAATTCTCAATAAATGAAAGCGAAGATTCTGATAGTGAAATATTTGAAAAATCCTTTATTATTAATGGGACTATTAACGGGACTCCTTTTGAATTTTGGCATGATGAGGATATAGACTTTGAGATTGAATTTGAAAACGGCATGCTTACTCTTGAGCAGGCTTCCGCTACTCTAATCAATCTTCAATTTGATTTAAACAGCCTATTTTCATTAGTGGACATCTCTGGAGCTACTGACGGAAATGAAGATGGAATTATTCAAATAAATCCATTGGATGAGGACGGAAACAAAGACTTGGCCGATGATATAATAGATGTTATTGATGATATTGCTGATGCATTCGAGGACGAATTTGACGATGATGATGAAGAAGAGGATGGCGAGGACGAAGATTAATTCCCCAAATATTCATTAGAAAGAAGGCTGGCTCAGAAAAATGAGCCAGCCTTTCTTTTTCCTAATGTGTCTAAAAATAATAAGAATAATAACCCTTCACTCCTTTTTTGTTCACGCCCTGAATCATCACTTTACCTTTTACTTCTTCCAAAATATCCGATAATTCTTTGGGGTTATTTACTGCTTTGCTATTGATTGCTGTAATAATAAAACCTTCATCAATATTAAGCCTTTTGAAAAAGCCATTCTTTACATCGGTTACTCTCACACCGCTATTTATGTCTAAAAGATCTTTTTCTGCAGTTGATACAGATTCAAACTCTGCACCAAGCGATTTAGAAAAATATACATCCCTTTTGAGCAATTCAGTAGTGTTCTCACTATTAGTCAAAATCAATTCTTTTTGAATCATTTTTCCTTTCCTTTCTAGGGTGAGATACAGTTTATCACCAGGAGAAAGCATGCTTAATTTCTCTTCAAATTCTGCATGTGTGCTTATGTCTTCACCATTAAATTCGCGAATGATGTCTCCCTCTTGCAATTTCACATTATCAGCAGCACCATTTTCACGGATATAGCTTACAACTACTCCATCTAGATTATCTACTCCTAAGTTATCACCTAATTCTGGGGTTAAAGATTTCACCTCAGCACCCAGAAATGCTTTTTGAACCATACCATATTCAATAATATCAGTAGCAATTTTTTTAGCTATATCAATTGGAACGGCAAAACCATATCCTGCATAGGAACCTGTTCTAGATAATATAGCAGTATTAATCCCTACTAGCTCTCCTTCAGGATTTACCAAAGCCCCTCCACTATTACCAGGGTTAATAGCTGCATCCGTTTGAATAAAAGATTCAATAGGGAAATTACTTTTTAAAATATTGAGTTCTCTACCTTTTGCACTTACAATTCCTGCTGTTACGGTTGAAGTCAAATTAAAAGGATTTCCTACTGCCAACACCCAAGAACCTACTTTTAAATCTTTGGAAGAACCTAATTTTATAGCTGGTAAATTATTATCATCAATTTTTAATACCGCCAAATCTGTTGAAGGATCGCGCCCAACCAATTTCGCTTTATAAGTGCGTTTTTTCCTAACTACCTCAATTTCGTCTGCACCATCAATAACATGATTGTTGGTAATAATATAACCATCAGATTTGAAGATAACACCAGAACCTGAGCCCACTTGTTGCATACTACCACTTCCGCCAAGCCATAAATCTAACCATGAGCTTCTGCCATATGCTTCTGACACAGTTTTAATATATACCACACTTTCCCTACTGTTTTTAGAAGCTTCTACAAAATCAATTTCGGGAATAGAATTGAAATTTTTGGAATTAGTCTCTCCATAATTCTCAAGAGCAACATTATTAATTGGCGTTTGAAAAGCTGAATCACTATTTTTTAATTCTTGCTCACCATTCGTTAATTGATAAATCAACAATGCCCCAATTACTCCTCCTATAAATGCACTAAGTGTTGTTTTCAAATATTGATTCATGTTTCTTCTCTTTAATCAAATATCTATTTAATGTTTTATTATGACATATATTGTGCCGAATATCATTACGGAAAAGAAAAAACTTCTGTTTAGAAATATATGCAAAAAAAGGCAGCCCAATCAGACTGCCTTTACCCAGCATATATTGTTAACCTAAACTGGATATTATCCTCCCGCCCTATTCAATTCTTCTAAATTCGTATTGCGTTGACGTGCTTTAAATTCTTCTCCTTTGCTAAATCTATATCGTAATGAAAATCCAATGCTTTGCTGTCCGAAATACTGACTGATTTCATTGATGTTACCATTAAAGTTAGAATTACCCTCAAATCTTCTTGTTCTGAAAATATCAGTTATATTTAATGAGGCATCTAATTTCTTGTTCAAGAAGCTTTTCTTTACTGCGAAATCAATTCCCCATTGCTCACCAATTGCATATAATCCCCAAACAGTATTTGATCTATAGTCAGCATTCAATTCTAGCTTAAAGTCATTTGGAAGCATAAAGGTATTTCCTGCTCTTGCAAAAGCTGAAGTCGCATTGTTTTCCACTTGGTTTCCATTTAAGTAAGTGGTGAATTCTTGATGAAAAACTGATAAATTACCGTTGATCGACCACCATTTAAAAGGCTGAAATGGAATTACTGCAGTAGCACTATAATTTACCTGGTCATCAATATTTTGTTGTATAAAAACCGTTGTACCATCCTCAGGATTTTGTTGAGGAACCTCTGCAATAAAATCACTAGTTAAGCCATAGTTAAGCACTAAATTATATTGCCCTAAAATGGTTTGTGTAACGGACATAGAATGCGTTAACTGTGGTTTTAAGTAAGGATTACCTTGTGCCCAAGTATAGGGATCCAAATACATGACAAATGGATTCAGATTGCTGTAATTTGGTCTGTCAATTCTTCTGCTATAATTATAATTTACTTGATACCCTTTGGAAACATTATGTTGCATGAAGATACTCGGAAAAAGATTAAAATAATTTCTTTCATTTACTGTATTCAAAGTCAAAGATTCTCCTTCAGAATACGTTTGCTCTGCTCTTAATCCAACTTTATAGGAAAGCTTTTCACCTAATTTACCTGCAAAGCTAGAATACCCTGCAAAAATCTGCTCTGTATAAACAAAGTGATTGGTTCTTTCAGGATCTAATGTTCTCTGATTATCCTCAATTTCATAGAAATTTATTTCATTATCAGAAACCACATGACTGGCCTTTATACCTGATTCTACCTTAATTTTCTTAAATAATTTACCCTCATAATCGACTTGAGCTGAGTAAATATCATAAGCGAAAGGGTTTTCGTTTTCTAATCGTTCTACTGCATTAGGCTCTGAGCTTCCTTCCTGAAAATATCTATTCGTAAAAGAAGACCCACCATCATTAAATAATTTCACATAATTTAAATCGGCAGTTATTTTTGTGCCGTTAGTATCCAACTTATGGACATAATGTAAATTACCTTGAGTATTCAAGAATCTGTAGTCTATTTGATTATCTGAATTAATCATAAATTCATTAGCCCCTTGTTCCAAATCTGTATCGATATTGAAATCATGGTAAACATCCTGACCATACACATTAAACATCACGCCTACTGATTGCATCTCATTAATATCATAATCAGTTCCCACTCTTAAAGATGGGATCACTCTGTTTACATATTCCTTACCTGTCTGGTCAAAAATAGTGGTCACACCGTTATTTTGAGTGATCTCTCTATAGAAACCCGCATCCCTAATCCTTCCTCTTTGAGATAAATCTGCATTTATAAAAGAATTCCAGTCGCCCTTTTTGTGGTTCAATTGCAAGCCAGTATTATAATTTTGCATTTCATTATATCTATAGCCTGCATTCACGCTTCCATTTACTCCCTGAATATTATTTTTCTTCAAAGTGATATTGATAATACCTGCATTACCTTCAGCATCATATTTAGCGGATGGATTATTGATGATTTCTATCGTTTTGATATTGTCTGCAGACATTCCCTGTAGCATATTTTGCAAATCAGCTGCTGATAAATAAGACCTTCTGCCGTCAATCATAACCTGAACACCAGATTTTCCATTGAGCTGAATATTACCATCCTGATCTACAAATACTCCTGGGGATTTTTCTAAAACCTCATAAGCTGTAGCACCTGCTGCCATAGCAGTTCCTTCAACGGAAACCACCATTTTATCAGCCTCAACAATCACTTGTGGTCGCATGGCTTTCACTTCTACTGCATCCATCACTTTTACATCTTCTTCCAACTTGATCGTAGAAAAATCAATAGTAGAATTGTTTTCATTTACAGTTATACTTTTAGAAAGATATGTTTCAAAACCTACAGCTGAAATCTTCAAATAATAATCACCATATTTCACATTGATATTAAATTGACCTTCAGCATCGGTGATACTTCCAGTTAATAAACTCGAATCCGAAGATTGATAAACCGCCACATTACTATAAGGAAGTGGCGCATCCTGATTGTCTTTCAATACACCTTTGATCATTCCATTTTGCGCTTGGGCAAATGATGTTAAAAAAAGTGTTAGGGTAAATAGAGTTAAAATAGTTTTCATGTTCTTAAGCGTTTGCATGTTTTGTTCTTTAGTTAATAGATGCGTTCATGCTAGCTCTCGATGCACGGAATGTGCCATATTCTGTAAGTGGCCAAATTCGGGTTTAGAAGGTGATTTTATCAAAAACCAGAAAAAAGAGTGTTCATTATTGAACATTAAATAGATTCAAAAGCGAACAAAGAAGGGGAAATTATAAATCTCTTGGTAGGATAGTTTTAAATAAAAGTAAAGCATGAGCCTTATCATGCTTTACTCTACTGAATTAAATAATATTTAAATCTTTACCGATTTCCTCAACTTGATTCAGTGTATGCTTCAATTGTTCAATAGAGAATCCAGCCGTAATTGTCATTCGAACACGAGTAAGTTTCCTTGGAACAGCAGGATATGGAACTGGATTTACAAAAATATTTCTTAGGTGAAGTTGATAGGTCATTTCTTTCACTTTATTATCATCACCAATTATGATCGGGAAAATAGCAGTTTCAGCATTTCCGATATTAAAACCTGCTTTCAGCAACCTATTTTTCACATACTGAATATTTTCCCAAAGTTTATCTTGCCCAGCTTCGTTCTTTTCTATCAGTTTTAAACCTTCTAAAGAGGCAGAAACAGCAGGTAAATAAGGAGAAGTTGAAAACATATAGGACCTACTATTATATTTTAAATAATTAATTAATTTTTGAGAGGCTGATACAAAGCCCCCTACAGCACCTACTGATTTACTAAGCGTTCCAGTAATTATATCAACCTTACCTTCTAAACCAAAGTGATCTACGGTTCCTTTCCCATTTTTACCAATTACACCTGTAGCATGGGCTTCATCAACTAAAACCCAAGCGCCATAGTAATGAGCAACATCCAAAATTTCAGGTAAATTACATATATCGCCATCCATTGAATAAACGCCATCAACCACTACCAATTTATTGATATATTTATTTTGGACACTTTTTAATACCTTTTCTAAAGAAACAGGATCATTATGAGCAAAGAATTTTTTATTGGAGCCTTTACTTCCATCTATCAAACTAGCATGCGAAAACATATCATATATTGCTATGTCCTTATGGCCAAGCAAGCCTGAAATAGTTCCCACATTTGCCGCATAGCCAGAAGTATAAACAATTGAAGCTTCCATAGCTTTCATTGAGGCTATTTTTTCCTGAAGTTCCTTTATTATGCGCATGGTGCCACTTAATAAAGGTGCTCCACCAGCGCCTCCTCCATATTGCTCAGCCACTTCTTTAACTTTTTCCCAAATTCTTTTATCCTGTGTTAGATTGAGATAATCATTAGAAGCAAAATTGAGCATTTCTCTTATATCTCCCGTTTCAGGATCAACTACTTGGGAGATTATCTTTGAACCATCTATGGATTCTCTTTCATATAAAAAACGATTGCTTTTTTTCATATCAGAGAACCAACTATTCATCATATCCATTCTGCTCTCCCACTCTGCATATTCGAGCTTCGGATCACCAGTGAAATTGAACAGTGAATATTTATTTGCATCTATTTCTCCAGCTGGAGAAATATCGAAATACATGTGGTCTATTTGTTCTTGGTCAAAAAGGTGATAGTGCTTCCTAGAAGGAGTTGGGATTAAAGACATATTGCAAAATTTTGGTTTAATATTAAATAACAATTATAAGAAATCGAACCAGCATAAATCAACTCCATTTCATTTATTTATCAAGTTATTTTATTAACTATTCTAAGGTAAAAATGTTAAACTCATGTCTTTGTCTAACATCCAGCCAGTTATGCTAAAGCGCCTTTTATAAGACATTAAAACTTCATGTTCCAACTCACTTCTAAATAGTAATAAACGACCTGCAAGAGGTTTGACAATTTCTGTTTTATCATCTAAATAAAGTGCCAATTCTCCACCATGACCTTCTTGCCAATTTTCATTAAGATAAAGGACAAAAGAAATAACTCGGTGAGCATTTTGTTGAAATCTATCGACATGTTTTTTATAAAAAGTATTTTCAGGATAGATGGCAAAGTGAGTTTCGAAATCTTTCAACCCTAAAAAACAAGTTTCATTAAGGGTATTCTTCAATAACTCAACTTTATCTAGAAATTGATGAATAATCTTATGTTCATTTTTCCTGTCCAACCATTGAATATAATCTCCACGAATGCTTTTATCTAACTGAAACAAAGCCTGTTTTCCTATACCTGCTTTTTTAAAAGCTCCTGATTGATTTCCTTCATTAGCAATTGAAACCAGTTTACCTACCTCTTCATAGGAAACAAAATCATCCCAAACGAAGTATCCTGAACCGCTTAATTCATCGATAGCGAGATTTAATTTTTCTATATTGTTCATTTAACGGCAAAAATACATAATAAACTTATTAAGTTGATAAAATTATTGCTACCCGTTATGTATAATTGCAGTAAAACTTGCATTTTTTTTCCTCGTTAAAAATAAGGAAAGTAAGTTTCAAACAAGTTATTATCCTTTCAGCCAAACCTAGAATTTTTTTAATAAAAACATTTATTAATTTATGTCATCAGGAAAAGGTGAAGCTGTATTATATTTTGATTTACATTTCAAATTGGCTAATAATCCAGATGAAATAATTACCTTTTTGAACCAATTTGAAAATTCAGAAATCAATCAATCTAACTTTTACGGTAAAATAAAATTTCAGTCTTTAACTGATATAATTGGACGCAGTAACCAGTTAGAAGGAAAGGAGAATGCATTTCAACAAGAGCTTAACAGCATGTTTGATGAAATAAAATTGGAAATTTGCAGGAGATTGAGAGTAATGATGTCTTTTGACAAAACAAGCGGGCTTTTTAAGGCCGATTGGCAAAAAATCAGAGTATTTGAATCACTTTTAATTGACCTCAAGCAACAAGGTATGTTTGATATGATTAAGTCATTTATTGAAGATAACCAATTAAGCTTAGGAAAACGATTCCGTTTTGAAGAAAAATATAAGCCTTTCACTCCGAAATTAGATGATAAAAGCTCTAAAAATCATCATAAAGCTGAATTTAAGCCAATTAACAAGAAGTCACTTCCAAAATACATAATTTGGCTCAATAGCCTTGAACAGGATAAAGCTTTCCCTAAATCAGGAAGGATGGATACTAAAAAATATGAAAAATTAATAAATGAATTGCCACAAGAATTAATTTTTGAAAAGATTGCACCAAAAATAATAGCTGCCAACACTTTTGATTTTAATGTAGCCGCAAACAATTCAGCGCCCTTTGAAGAAATTTTTAATTTAGATAATTACCATCTAAAGCTGGTGAATGAAAATTAACCATCAATTCGTATTTACTGAAATCTCGTCCTTTTTCAGCTTATCTACAATTAAACTACTAGCACCAATAATTGGGGCGGATTGATTCTGTAATTGAGAGGAGATTACACGGACCTTTCCTTTAAAGACTGGCATTAAGTTTAACTCTAAATGCTCTTTTACGGGGTTAAAAATTAAATCGCCTGCCTGAGATAAGCCACCAAAAATAAAAATAGCTTCTGGGTCAGTATGAATCACAGTATCGGCTAGTTTAGTACCCAAAATCCGACCGGTATATTGAAAAGCTTGTTTGGCAATAATATCACCTTTCAATGCATACTTTGTAATCATTTCCGGACTCAATTCATCAAAACTTACGGATCTTAGTGCACTATCTTCAGTATAATCTGCTAATAATTTATAGATAGTTCTTTTAATGCCGGTTGCGGAAACATAAGTCTCTAAACATCCTCGTTTTCCGCAGCCACAAAATCTTCCATTTCCATAGGTAACAGTGGTATGCCCTAGCTCACCAGCAAAACCATTTGCACCATTTACCAACTGTCCATTGCTTACTATTCCGGCACCCAAACCGGTTCCTAGCGTAATCACAATAAAATCTTTCATCCCTTTGGCTCCGCCAAAAATCATTTCTCCTACTGCAGCGGCATTGGCATCATTGGTTACAACAGTTGGTACATCAAATTCATCCTCCAAAGTTTTAGCTAAGGGCAAAATCCCTTTCCACCTTAAATTGGGGGCATGTTCAATTGTCCCCTTGTGATAATTGGCATTAGGTGCTCCAACTCCAATTCCAATCAAATTATGTTTTTCAGGATCTAAGCCTTTTCTTATTTCATTTGATAGCAAATGAATATAATCTGCAAAAACTGCTTCTGTTTGAGTTGGAATTGCACCTTGATATAAAACTTTACCATCCAAAGTAACAATTCCGAATTTAGTTCCTGTTCCTCCTATATCGATCCCAATGCTAACTTTCATACTGCTTTGCTTAATATTTAAAATCATCTAGTTTGAATGCACAAACTGATAACATCAATTTTTATAATGTTTCTTTATTAAATACCCTACTAATAAATCAATTGGCTCTTCTATAAATATTCCTTTAATCAAATTAAATTCTGATACCACTTCATTTACAATTTCTTCGAAAAAGTAAGGTACTGAGCCTACAAAATGAACTGGAAGATTTTCATAGTTTTTGACACTACAGATATACGTTTTCACAAATTCAGAGATACTCTCTTTGACCATTTCCTTAAGATAAGGATGATCAATTCTTTCCTTTATGAACTGGCTAAAACCACTTAAATAAACATTCGCATATGGCTTTATGTACACATTTAAGAGTATTTCTTCTTTATTCAAGTGGAACTCTTGCTCTAAATCTCTAGAGATTTCTTCAGGAAGTTGTTTCTTTAAGAACTTACTCAACAGAAGCTTGCCAAAATGACTTCTACTGCCTTCATCACCTAAAATGTAATCCATTCCGCTTACTTCTTGCCGAACAATATCACCATCAAAATGACAAGCATTAGAACCCGTTCCCATTAATGCTGTAATGGAAGGTTCCCCACTAAAGGTTGCAAAAGCGGCCGCCACTATATCTTCTTTTACATAAAGGTGAGATTTATTGAAAACCATAGAAAGCCCTCTTTCTACCATGGCTGCAAAATGCTTGCTTGAACATCCTGCACCAAAATAATAGACTACTTCTATATCTGATTTATAGTCAATTATTTCAGAACCTAGTGATTTGACTATGTCACTAATAGCTACATCATCCATAAAAAAAGGATTGATGCCTTTAGTGCTTTTCTTTACTAAAGTTTTATTGGCATCAACTAACTGCCAATCGCATTTTGTGGAACCACTAGTACCTATTAAAATCATAACTTAAATTGATAAAATTTTAGCAATTCTTAAATCATCCTTATGAATATCTTTAGGCTGATTCATAATCTTTTCAAAATCATTGAAAATAATTTCATGATGACTAATTCCCACCATACTATCAGTTTTACCTTGATCCAAACCTTCAACAGCTGCAACTCCCATTTTACTCGCCAAAACCCTATCAAAATAAGTAGGGCTTCCTCCTCTCTGAAGATGTCCTAATATAGTCACTTTTGTGTCAAAATAGGAAGATTTTTCCTTCACTTTTTGAGCAATTTCCATGGCCGAACCTGACTTCCCGCCTTCTGCCACTATCACTAAACTAGAGGTTTTTTTCTTTTTCCCTCCTTTATTTAATTTCTCAACTAACTCATCTATGGAAGTCTCTTCCTCAGGTATGATGATGGAAACTGCTCCACCAGCGATCCCACTATTAATGGCGATATAACCTGAGTCTCTCCCCATTACCTCTATAAAAAATAGACGGTTGTGAGACAGTGCAGTATCCCTGATTTTATCGATTGCCTCAACTGCCGTATTGGTAGCCGTATCATAACCAATCGTATAGTCAGTTCCAGGAATATCATTGTCAATAGTGCCAGGTATACAGATATAAGGCATTCCATGCTCTAAGAATAAATGATGCATACCTGTAAATGAGCCATCGCCTCCAATCCCTATTAGTCCATCAATATTATGTTTCTTCAACTGATCAAAAGCTTTTTTCCTTCCTTCCGGAGTTCTAAATTCTTTAGAACGCGCTGATTTCAACATGGTGCCGCCTCTCTGCAAAATATTAGCAACAGAACGAACATTCATTTCTTCAAAATCGCCCTCTATCATCCCCTCGTAACCGCGATAAATTCCTACTATTTCTTTATTATAAAAAATACCCGCCCTAACTACGGCACGTATAGCAGCATTCATTCCTGGGGCATCGCCTCCAGAAGTAAAAACACCTATTCGATTCATCTTATTCATTTGAATGTAATTGATCTTTAAATGCCAGCCCGAATTACAAAGGCAGGCTATGGAATTCGCTATAACTATTCATCAAGTGGTTAACTTACATTTACCTATGAAAATTATGCTCATTTCATCAAAAAAATTGTTCAGCTCGCCAAAGATAGTGTAATGTGTACACTTAGCCAATACAATTTTACTATCTTTGCATTACTAATTGAATAGAAACATGTCAGAATTCCATTACAATCCGCATATTTCGGTTGACTGCGTCATATTTGGCTTTGATGATGAAAAGATCAATATTTTATTGATAAAGAGAAAGCAAGAGGGGGAAAATATTTATGCATTACCAGGAGATTTAGTCCAAAAAGGAGAAGACTTGGATGTGGCTGCGAATAGGGTTCTTTACGAACTTACAGGACTAGAAAATTTATACTTAGAACAATTCAAAACATTTGGGTCACCAGATAGGACATCTGATCCAGTTGATGTTGAATGGATTAAATCAGTTAGAGAACATCCTGAAGCCCGAGTAATAACCGTTGCCTATAATTCTTTAGTGAAAACTGAGGATTTTGATTATAGACCTTCTTCATTTGCGGAAGAAGTTTTGTGGCACCCAATTGAAAAACCACAGAAACTGGGTTTTGATCATAATGAGATTGCTAATACTGGCTGGGCTATGTTAAGGGAGAAAATCAAAAGAGAGCCTATTATTGCCTTTTCTTTATTACCTGAAAAATTTACTTTAAGACAATTACAAACACTTTATGAAGCCATAGTTGGCCTGGAATTGGACAAGAGAAATTTTAGGAAACGAATGCTGAGAAATAAATTTTTGGTTCCTATGAATGAAAAAGAAACGGGTGTATCTCACAAACCTGCACAATATTATCGTTTTGATGATGCAATTTACAAAGATGATTTTGCTAAAGATCAATGGTTTTTATTCTAAAAATTTTGTTTGTTCTACCTTCCGATAAATCATTTAGCTAAATTACGCTAAATAAAATTTTCAAAGTGGATTAATTATGTGTGGTATTGCAGGGGTTTGGTCAAAAAATGGTGCTTTAAAGAAAGAGGAATTCAACAAAGCTCTTTTTTTAATGAATCACAGAGGGCCAGACGAAAACCATTCTATCAAAACTGCCAATATCAATCTAGGAACTCAGAGATTAAAAATAATAGGAATTGAAAGTGGTCAACAACCCATGACCGATAGTCAAGGCCACTATTTAGCTTTTAATGGAGCCATTTATAATTATCCTGAGCTTGCTTCCTCCATTCGCTTCTCTTCAGAATCAGATACTGAAATCTTATTTCAACACTTATTACAAAAAGGAATTGAGGCTAGCTTAGAAAAGCTGAGAGGAATGTTTGCTTTTGCCTTCTACAATGAAAAGGAAAATAGCTTTTTACTAGTAAGAGATAGAATGGGGCAAAAACCTCTATATTATTATCAAGATGAAAACTATTTGATTTTTGCTTCTGAACTAAAGAGTTTGAAAAAATTAATGGAGCTATGTAATCTAGTAGTTCAAATTAATGAAAATGCCATTTATCAATATCTATGCTTCTCTAATATCCCAGAACCTGAAACAATTTATAAAAATGTATATGCAGTCCCTCCTGCCCATTATCTAAAATATCAAAATGGGAGCTTAAACATATCAACCTACTGGAAACATCAATATTTACCTAAAGATAAAATCTCATTTGCTGATGCAAAAGTTAGAACACAGCAAACCATAGAAGAATCTGTCAAAATTAGATTAAGAGCTGATGTAAGCAAAGGCTTATTTCTATCAGGCGGTTGGGACAGCTCAGTAATAGCCTATGAAGCTTCCAAACATGAACAAAATTTACAAGCATTTACAGTAGAATACCCTTTTCAAACCACTCAAAATGAAAGTTTAATCGCTAACGAAACTGCCAATCAATTTGGGTTGAAACACCAAATAATTAAGATCGAAGAAAATCCTCTCACTTTACTAGAGAAATCAATCAGGATATTCGATCAACCGCTGGCAGACAGTAGTGCACTTCCTAATTTGGCAATCGCTGAATCTGCTTCTCAGCATGTGAAGGTAATGTTGAATGGAGATGGAGGGGATGAACTTTTTGGTGGTTACAGAAGGTATTTTACTGCTAAAAATATTCAAAAACTTTCATTTGCTAAACATTTAAAGGACATCCTTCCTTTTGCTAATAGACGTTCCAAATTAGGCTTTTTTAATCGCATTTCTAGAATTGCAGCCTTGCCATCGGCTGAAAGATATTTGCTTTATACTACAGATATGTTTCAAGATGCTGATATCTCCAATTTCTGGAAAAGACCGAATGAAATCAAAAACTCATCTTTTGAATTAATAAATAAACACTTTGATTCCAGACTTTCAGACCTCGATCAACTCATGAATTGGGATAGAAATTTTAATCTACTCTCAGGAATTTTAGTAAAAATGGACAGGGCAAGTATGGCCTATTCTATAGAGGCGCGCTCGCCATTTTTAGATCATCAACTTTTTGAAATCAGCAGCCCACTACCCGACTCATTCAAAATTTCAGGTTTTAGTAGAAAGCATTTATTAAAATCTATATATGCTGATAAACTTCCTCAGTCAGTAACTCAAGCACCTAAAACCTCATTTGAAGCGCCACTGGAAAATTGGCTAAAACATGATTTTAATGAGCCTTTGAAGGATTTGCTTTTTAATCCTCAAGCAAAAGTATATCAGTATGTAAAATATACAGAAATCATGATGCTTATGAAAGGTGAAAAATACAAAGAAAGGAACACTAACTATATGATTTATGCTCTACTTGTTTTAGAAATGTGGTTGCAAGAGAACGACTGATATCGTTAAGATGATGAAATTAACCTTCTTCTTAGGGAATAATATGTTCGGAAATGCGAATAATTAACTGCAAAATGAGACAACCAGAAAGCCTAAGGCTTTTTCTTTTAACCACTAAATTTCTCTAAGTTGTTCACAAAGAGGTCACAAAGTTAGAGCTAAAGCTGTTGATCGATTCTTTCTGTGCTAAATCCCTTATTTAAAGTCATCTCACCCAAAAACAATCAGCATTACCTTACATTATCTTTGAGAATCTTAGTGTATGTCTCTGTGTAACTCAGTGGTTAAAGTGATAGTAGCCTTTGGCTACCTTTTTGGTAGAAATATGTCTTAATTTTATAGTATTTAGGAGAAGAATGAAGAAGTGAGGCTTAATTAAACTTACTTTATCGAATTTGAGTTAGCGACTAATCATAAAACATTTGAATATTCAGAAAACTTTAGCAAAATTCGGGCATGAGTTACAAAGAAGTTGACCCGAAATCCATCAAGACACCAGAATTACATGGCTTATTATTGGGAGCAATTGCACCCAGACCCATTGCATTTGCTAGCACAATTGACAATGAAGGAAAAGTAAACCTTAGCCCTTTTAGCTTTTTTAATGTATTTGGTGCTAATCCACCCATTTTAATTTTTTCCCCAGCCCGAAGAGGCAGAAACAATACTACAAAGCATTCTTATGAAAATGTAAAAGAAGTGGCTGAGGTGGTAATCAATATTGCTAACTACCCTATGGTAGAGCAAATGTCATTGGCTTCTACAGAATATGATAAAGGAGTGAATGAATTTATAAAAGCTGGATTTACAGAAGCAAAATCAACTAAAGTGAAGCCTCCTAGAGTTGCTGAATCACCCGTTGCATTTGAATGTAAAGTAAATCAGGTAATAGAAACAGGAGAAGAAGGTGGAGCAGGTAATTTGGTGATTTGTGAGGTGATCCATATTCATGTGGATGAAGGGATTTTGGATGATAATGGAAAAATTGACCCTTTTAAATTAGATCCCATTGGGAGATTGGGTGGTAATTGGTACAGCAGATCTAAAAAAGCTTTATTCGAAGTAGAAAAACCTTTACAAAAACTCGGAATTGGAGTGGATGCCTTGCCAGAAGATATTAGAAATAGTAGCATTTTAACAGGAAATGACTTGGGTAAACTTGGAAATATTGAAAGAATACCTAGTGAAGATGATTTAAAGGAAATATCATTACCATCCAGCTACAAAAAAATAAAAAGCAAATCAGATTCAAAAGAATTACATCAAATAGCTCATCAATTATTGGAAAAGAATAAATTAATTGAAGCCTGGAAAGTTCTATTAAGTGAGTTTTAAAATTTAAGTAATACAATAAGTTTTCTTTCGGATTTTAATGATCTGATAATTTCTGATTGAATTTCATTTATAAGGATACTTTTTGATATTTAAATTCCCTTGACCATTTTTGATAGCATGGGCTATGCATAATGGGCGAACTATAGAATTCAATCCTTTCAAACTTAATTTTATCTTATCTTTCGAAATCTCACTTTCCAAAAAATAATAAATTTCGGTAGTTCCATATTTGGTATGAGGTAATAAATCTGCATGTTTTGTCATTTCTGACCATAAAGTATCTTTTACTGAAAAAACATACACTCTACGTACTGGACCAGTATTATTTCCATTTCTTTCAAAGGCCAGCTCTTTAAAATCACCTTTTAATGAATTAATATTTTCAGTTGATAAGAGGGAGTAAAAAATCAACGCAACAACAATTACCGCAATTAATAAAATTATTTTTTTCATCCACTTTTCTTTCTTATGAACGGTGTATATAAAAATACCGCTCATGTATTAAACATAGTAAATATACGCTTTAAGGCGATTATAATTTTAGTTTATTTGCTGAAAATATTAAATTAAAATATGTTGAACTTTTAAATATTATGATTGAAATGAAATTTTATACCAAAAACAACCTTGACAGAGTGATTTGTAAGACTGAGTACCACCCAGACGAAAATTGGATTTATTGTGATTGGGAAGGATACGCCAACGTAGATGCGGTTAAAAGCTGGGGCTTAGAATTTGCAGACTTAATAAAAAAAACCAAATGTCCTTCTTTATTAAATGACGACAGTAAATCAACTGGTCCGTGGACTCAAGCCATGGAGTGGATTGAGTCCGTTTTGATTCCAAAAGTTATTGATGCAGGATTAAAATATTATGCACATGTTGTCTCTCAAAATACATTTTCTGAAATGTCAGCAAAAGAATTACACATGAATATTGGTGGGCAATTAGAAATGGCTACGTTTAAAACTGTGGATGAGGCAAAAGAATGGTTGAAGTCTAAGCAATCTTAAAAAAACACGACCACAAAAAGGTAAGCTTTTTAAATAGAAAAGCTTACCTTTTTTCTTCTAAATGAACTTCACAGCGCTGATTTACTATTAATTCCTTTTGTTTTTCTAAAGTGAAACCTGATTTTTCAGCTTCCATTTGTTCCTGATAGCCTTTTCTTAATTGCTTTCTTTTTACTGCTTCAGCAAACCTTCTCACATCATCTTTTGAGTTCAATATCAAGGAGGGGACAGTCATCAAACTTCCATCTTCATTTTTGGCTACCATAGTGAAATAGCTAGTGTTAGTGTGCTTCACCAAACCGGATTTCACATTCTCAGCTATCACTTTTATACCAATAATCATACTGGAATTACCCACATAATTAACTGAAGCCATCATAGAAACTAAATCCCCTACTTCTACAGGCTGTAGGAAATCTACATTATCAACCGAAACCGTAACACAATAAGCGCCACTGTGCTTGGTGGCAGTAGCATATGCTACCTTATCCATCAAGGAAAGTAAAATCCCACCATGGATTTTTCCTCCAAAATTGGCATATGATGGAATCATTAATTCGGTAATGGTCGTTCTTGAATTTTCGGCTGATTTTGCTTTCATAGGTAAAAAATAATTGAGTTTTCAATTTAAGGAATTTTTAAGAAAGCATAACATTATTCTAACCACTCAACAATAATGATTTTCTTTCGTTATCCGTGCAAAATATTTTTTTCACCATCGTAATATCTTAAAAAATCAAGCCCAATATGTATTTGATAAAACCTCTATTTTTTTTATCCATCTTATTCGTATCATTTAAGGTTTTACCTCAATCTACTTTAGAACAAGCAGAAAATTATTTTGATAAAAAACATGAAAACATAAGAAATGGACTAGCTGATGTAGAAAATATTGACAAGGCAATTGTGCTTTTTAAACAAAGTAATAAGGAGCCAGAAAAAACGATTGGTCTTTTGAAAAGCTATGAGTTTAAAGCCTCATGGACAAATGTTTCAGCAAGAGAAAAACGAGAATTGTATGAAAAGGCAATCGCGTTGGCTAAAACAAAATCAAAAGAATTTCCTAATAATGGAGCCATTGCATATTGGCACGCAGCAAATTATGCCCGAAGAGCAGATTTACTTGATATTACAGAAGCAGCACAAGAAGGTGTAATTGATGAAATTAAAAAATTAGCAGAAAAAGCTATTGAACTCGATGAAAAATATAACCAGGCTGGTGCTTTAAGGCTTTTAGGCGGAATTCACCTTGAAGCTCCAAGCATACCATTGATTTTAAGTTGGCCATCCAATGATGAGGCTAAAAAGCTTCTAAGAAAAGCCTATAAAATTGGCCCACAACACCCAGCAAATGTCTTTTTATATGCTAAAATGTTGCACGTTATCGGAAAGGATAAAAAGGCTAAAAAAGTTTTTAAACAATTGATTAATAGAAAAGAAAGAGAACATTACTTTTTGGTAGATCAGAAATATATCCAAAAAGGAAGAGAATATTACAGGGAAAATTTTTAGAGCTAATCTCCCAATGAGTTCTTAGTTACTACATACCTATAGGCTACAATTGCCTTCTCCCATTTTTTAAGTTTTGTCAAATCCTTTTTGGCAAAACTGGGCAAAATCAATTTATTAATTCTTGCTAGAATTTTAAATAATGATTTTTTCATAGAGAATATTAAGCCCCTTCAGGGGCTTAATTTATCTTGTTGAATATTTTCTTAATCTTTCTTTTAAGTGTTCTCTATCACTTGTGATACTAGGATCGCTGTATATGCTTTTTGAAAGTTCAGCTACAGCTTTCTTTTTATAACCCAATTTTTGAGCTATCTCTTGACAGAAAACAATCTCACTTTTATAAACCTTACCATCAATTTTCATTAATTGTATGATATTATATAGGTATTCAAATCTTTGATCTTCAGACAGAGTTTCTAAACTTTTGATAGGCTCTGGATTTTTCATCATCTGATAAATCTCATCTTCTGTTACACCATTAGCCTTACCAATCTTCTCAATCAAATTCGCTTCTTTTTCTGCCAATTCATTATCAATTGTGGCTAATTTAATTAAAATTTTTAGCTGTTCTTTTAACATGGTTTGAGTTTTAGACTTTTATGTTTTAGTATCTTTCTATGGTATTGAATGTAATTTGGGTATTGAATGTAATTTGGTTGTCAATAAAAACAATGAACCAAATCATCTAATTTTTTATTAAACGCATCTAAAGTTAATAATACTTTTGAAAAATCACATTTTTTTATCTCTTAATGTAATTATTCAGTACTTTTTAAGTAAAAATAAAATGTCAGCTATCTACCTTTTAGTGTTTTTTAATGATCAGTGTAAATTCATTTTCATAAATTGACCTTAATATCAATTCCAAAAATGAATTTATGAAGAAAGAAAAAATAAAATTTGAAGGTTCTTTAGGGGATATGCTATCTGCTGAAATTCATTTTCCGGCAGATGATCATCCCCACAATTATGTAATCTTTGCACATTGCTTCACCTGCAATAAAAACCTGAATGCCGTAAGAAACATCATTTTAGGCATGACAAAAAAAGGTTTTGCTGTCTTTAGCTTTGATTTCACTGGTTTAGGACAAAGTGAAGGGGATTTTGCAGACACAAATTTCTCTTCTAACATAGAAGACCTTATTAAAGCTGCAGATTATCTGAAAAAAAATCATAAAGCAGCAACTATGCTTGTGGGACATTCCTTGGGGGGTGCTGCAGTTTTGATGGCCGCCAGTAAAATAGATTCCATAGTGGCTGTTGCTACCATAGGTGCGCCATCTCAACCTGATCATGTTCTTCATTTGATTGATGATGGCAAAGAGGAGATTAATGAAAAGGGTGAAGCTGAGGTAAACATTGGAGGCAGACCCTTTACTATAAAAAAACAGTTCCTTGAAGATCTCCAGAGTAAAAATAATCTTAAGAAAATAGAGGATTTAAGGAAATCACTATTGATACTGCATTCACCGCAAGATCAAACAGTTGAAATTTCAAATGCTGCTGCTATTTATGAAAAAGCACATCATCCCAAAAGTTTTGTTTCTTTAGATGGTGCTGATCATTTGTTAAGTAAGAAAGAAGACTCACTTTATGCAGGCGAGGTTATTGCCACTTGGGCTAATCGATATATAGAAAAATCAGAACAAAAGAAAATCTCTACTGAGTCCCAAACTGTTGCTTTTATTGGAAATAAGGATGAAAAATACACCACTCAAATAGTAGCAGAAGGCCATCACTTAGTAGCTGACGAGCCTGAAAATGTAGGTGGAAATAACTTCGGTACATCTCCATATGGATTACTTACTTCTGCTTTAGCTGCATGCACCGCCATTACTTTGAGAATGTATGCGAATAGAAAAGAATGGGATGTGGAAGAAATATTGGTACATGTCGATCAAGACCAGCGATATGATGAGGATAGCTCAGAATGTGAATCTGACAATAGTAAGATTACTTTTTTTGACAGAAGCATAGAAATAAAAGGCAATATAGATGATAAACAAAGAAAACGTTTGATTGAAATTGCCAATAAATGTCCTGTTCATAAGACACTCGAAAGCAAAATTAAAGTCGAAACTGAGGAAAAGTAAACAGTTTACAATAGACAATAGACAATAGACAATAGACAATAGACAATAGACAATAGACAAATTAAAAAAGATTATCGCTAAGGCTAATTAAATTAGATAAGTAAATTTTGTCAATTGAATTAACAGAAGGTTAATTATTGTCAACTGTCTATTTTTCTAATTCTGTGGCAATTGTTAGAAATCATCAAATAGAATTGATGTAATGTTAAAAATTTAAAAGACCGACAAACTTTTCTATCTTCAAGCAAAATTTTAGCGCTCCATTATGATTTTAAATAATATTGATTGGGTAATCTTAATTGGTTTCTTAATTATCTCCTTGGGGATTGGGTTCTGGACTTCAAGAAAAAATAAAAATGCCTCTGAGTTTTTTGCTGCTGGTGGTAAAATGCCTTGGTGGCTTTTAGGGGTTTCCATGGTAGCCACTACTTTTTCTACAGATACCCCAAATCTTGTTACCGATATTGTCCGTCAAAATGGAGTTTCAGGAAACTGGGCTTGGTGGGCTTTTCTGTTGACAGGAATGTTAACTGTTTTCGTTTATGCAGGTCTTTGGAAAAAATCAGGCGTTTTAACCGATGTTGAATTTTATGAATTAAGATATTCCGGTAAAGCTGCTCGATTCTTAAGAGGATTCAGAGCCATCTATCTAGGCTTTCTTTTTAATGTAATGATTATGGCTTCCGTGAGTTTGGCAGCCATTAAAATAGGAGGCGTTTTATTAGGATTAAGTCCAGTACAAACTGTTGTAATAGCAGGAATCATAACAGTAGTTTATAGCAGTTTGGGCGGATTAAGGGGCGTTTTATTTACAGATTTTCTACAGTTTTTTCTTTCCTTAGGAGGTGCTCTTGTGGCTGCTTATGTTGCATTAAACCACCCAAAAGTAGGTGGCTTGGATAATTTGTTAATCCATGAGGATGTAGTCGATAAGCTATCCTTTTTTCCTTCTTTCTCCAATCCTGAAATGTGGGTCATGTTATTGATTATTCCTCTATTAGTGCAATGGTGGAGCACCTGGTATCCTGGTGCTGAACCAGGCGGTGGTGGTTATATCGCTCAGCGGATGTTTGCCGCCAAAAATGCTGATCACTCTATTAAAGCAGTATTATTTTTCAATGTTGCTCATTATGCCATCCGTCCATGGCCCTGGATCATAGTAGCACTTTGTTCCATTATTGTTTTCCCTGATTTAGACAGTTTTGCAAAAGCTTTCCCAGCCGTAAATTCTGGAGTCGCTACACACGATATGGGCTATCCCGCTATGTTGACTTTCATTCCAGCTGGATTATTAGGCTTAGTCGTAACTTCATTGGTAGCCGCTTATATGAGTACCATTTCCACTCACTTAAACTGGGGCTCCTCTTATTTGGTAAATGATGTTTATAAAAGATTCATCAATCCAAAAGCCTCTGATAGCAAGCAAGTGTTACTTGGAAGAGTATTAACAGTAGTCTTGATGATTTTCAGTATGCTTATGGCCTTAGTTTTAGAAAATGCCTTACAAACCTTTGAAATTCTATTGCAAATTGGTGCAGGAACAGGTTTAATATATATTCTGCGATGGTTTTGGTGGAGAGTAAATGCCATTAGTGAAATTATGGCTATGGTGGTCAGTTTCCTAATAGCGCTTTATTTTGCTTTTGCGGATCAACCTTTTGGCTTCGAGGAACTATTATCCTGGCAAAAATTAATTATAGGAGTTAGCATAACAACAGTAAGCTGGGTAACGGCTAGTTTTCTGACGGAAAAAACAACCGATGAGCAATTAGCCAATTTCCTGAATAAAGTAAATCCAGGTGGCCCGGGTTGGAAGAAAATTATAGCTAGATTATCTGCTAAGGGATTAATTAAACCTAAAGCTCAGAAATGGAAAGTACCGACAGGAATTATTTGTATGATAGCAGGAAGCATGGGCGTTTATGGCTTCCTTTTCAGTACGGGACTATTTATTTATGGTGAAATAGTAAAGGCAAGTATGCTTTTAATATTTAGCATACTTTGTGGATTTGTAATCTTTAAACTATATCCAAAAATTATCGCTGAGGATTAATCGGTTGTTTACCAATCAATATCTGGAAGAACATTTTAAAATCAGAAGCTAAACTCCAAAGTGGATAAGTAAAAGTGGCCGGTTTATTTTTTTCAAAAAAGAAATGACCTGCCCAAGCAAATCCATATCCGACCACTGGAATTAAAGCAAGACCCCAGTAAGTTTGCGTAATTAAAGCCCATGCCAGGACGCCAAATAATAAGCCAGTACCTGTAAAATGAAGCTTCCTACAAGTTGCATCTTGGTGCTCGCTCAGGTAATAAGGGTAAAACTCTTTAAAGCTTTTGTATTTTCTCTCGGCCATGATCAATTTTTTTCTTCAGTAATTTAATAAATTTTGAATAAAAAAGCTCACTAATAATGAGAATGAATCCTAAATCAGATATTGAATAAAACTTAAACCTACTTCTCAATTAGTCACTCCACTAATGTAAAAACCGTTTACCATTCGAGATTAATTCATAAATTGAATAATTGTTAAAAATTAGTAATCAATTTAAAAACTATGAAAAAATATTTAAGTCTTTTTCTAAGCCTTCTATTTGTAGGGTTAGGATTACAAGCTCAAGAAAAAACATCATTGGAATACATGGATATTTTTGAATTACAATATGTTGGGGATCCTCAGATTTCTCCGGATGGAAATAAAATTGTCTATGTCAGAAATCAGTTTGATGTGATGACCGACCGTAAATACACTAATTTATGGATGATTGATTTTTCAGGTGAAAACCATGTCCCTCTTACTTCAGGCAAATCAGGCTTCAGCCAACCCAATTGGTCACCTGATGGAAAAAAATTAGCCTATGTATCAGCTGAAGAAGGAAGTGCTCAAATTTTTGTGCGATGGATGGAAACAGGGCAAACCGCCTCTATCACGAATTTGACCAAAGGCCCAGGCAATATCACCTGGTCACCTGATGGAAAATATATTGCTTTTAATATGCGAATTCCAAAAGAACAGGAAAGCTTCGGAAAATTCCCTTCTCCACCCAAAGGAGCTGATTGGGCATCACCAGGAAAAGTAATAGAAGAAGTTTCCTACAAAGCAGATGGAAATTTCTCTTTTCTAGAGCCTTCTTACAATCATATATTTATGGTCTCCTCTGAAGGGGGCGCTCCTCGTCAACTCACATCTGGTGACTATGACCACGCTGCACCATCCTGGACTGCAGATAGCAAAAATATTGTATTCTCTGCTAATCGATCCGAAAATGCAGACTTAGAACCGAACGACACCCACATTTTCAAATTAGATATTAATTCACAAGAATTAACTCAATTAACCAAAGGGAAAGGCCCGCATAAAAGTCCAAAGGTTTCTCCTGATGGAAAGTCAATTGTTTATTTAAGTTTCGAAGATCGCTTTGTAGGATACCAATTAGACCATGTTTTTGTCATGGATATCAATGGAGAAAATGTTAAAGAATTGGATCATGGTTTAGATCGCGATTTTAAAAACTTCACCTGGGCAAAAGACAGTAAAAGTTTATTCGCTTATTATGATGACTATGGAAAAGGAGTTTTAGCCAATTTAAAATTAAACGGAAAGGCAGTTTCCATTACTCAAGACATAGGGAACGGTTCTTTTGGCAGACCTTATGCTGGCGGAAGCTACAGTATAGCTGAAAACGGAAGATATGCATACACTAAAGCCAATACTCAGCGACCAGGGGAATTATCCGTAGGCCATTTTCCTACTAAAATGGCGAATAGAACCATTACTAATTTGAATGGGACATTCCTTCAAAATAAAAATATTGGGAAAGTAGAGGAGGTTAATTTCAAATCTTCATTTGATGATAAAGACGTTCAAGGGTGGATAGTATATCCGCCTGATTTTGATGAAAATAAAAAATATCCACTGATTTTAGAAATCCATGGTGGGCCGCATTTAGCCTATGGTCCGCATTTCAGTCCAGAACTGCAATTAATGGCTTCAAAAGGATTTGTGGTTTTATATACTAACCCAAGAGGAAGCACTACTTATGGAGAAGAATTTGGCGGTTATATTAATCACAACTACCCAAGTGAAGATTATGATGATTTAATGTCTGGTGTTGATATGATGGTCGAAAAAGGCTTCATCAATGAAGATAGATTGTATATCACCGGTGGTAGTGGCGGTGGAGTACTGACAGCCTGGAGCATAGGAAAAACGGATCGTTTTAGAGCTGCAGTTGTGAGCAAACCTGTAATTAACTGGTATAGCTTTAGTTTAACCGCAGATGGTTATAATTATTACCCAAAATATTGGTTTAATAAAATGCCATGGGAAGATCCTCAGCAATATTTAGAGCGTTCACCTATCTCTCTGGTAGGAAATGTCACCACTCCTACTTTATTGGTAACAGGAGAGCAGGATTATAGAACACCAATGAGTGAAACAGAGCAATATTATGGTGCTTTAAAATTACAGGAAGTAGAAAGTAAAATGGTGAGAATCCCAGATGCTGGCCATGGAATTACAGCCAGACCAAGTAACATAATCCGCCACGTGGCTTATATCACAGGCTGGTTTGAGAAATATGAATAATAAACTTAAGACCCTATCCAATATTCTTTGGATAGGGCTTATAATCAAATAACAGTATAAAATAATGGCTAATACTTAATATTAATTATTTCAATTCTAGAACCCTAAAATATTCTTTATCAAAAAGCCAAAAATAAAACCAATGAGGATAGTGCTCATAATAGGGCATGTATTTACGAATATTCTTACGTTCACCTTCTAAATAGGTGGAAAGAAACATTTTTTTATCCCAAGAATTTTCATAAATATCTACTTGTACATCCGGCTGAGGCATTCCATCAATATTGTACATTTCATTTGCAGCATAATAAGGACTAGGATATTTTGAGGCTCTGTTTTTCAAATCAGGAAATAATCCCTCTTCATAAGAATCTGGAAATACCGATTGATATATTTTCTCGACAGTACGTTTGTCTTCTTTACAAATTTCAACCACCAAACCACTAATAAAAGTATGATCTGGATGACCATATCCTCCAAGTAAGTTATCCAAACTAAAAATAACTGTTGGTTTAAATTCAATAATCATCTTAATTAATTCATCTTTTATCAATTCCTTTTGGTATACCTTAGGAAAAGTCTCTTTTGGAATTGGCATCCATGTATACTGAATACTGTCATCAACTATTCTGAAAGGCAGGCCTTCTATTTCGAAAAAAGAGGCTTCATCCAAAATATAACTCGCAGCCTTTAAATGAGCCTCATTTCTTGCCTCATCTTTAGAATCAAAACAAAGTTGCTTAATCTCCCACCCTGCTTTATTCAATTTCGAAATAGTACCAGACATAGCACAGATATCATCGTCATGAGCAGAAATTACAAGAGCCTTCTTAACTTCTACCTTTGAAAGATAAGTATCCTCAGGAAATTTCTCTGTTGGCACATATTTGTGGATATAAATGATATGTGCTGCCAAAAGTAATAAAGCCAAAAATACAGCTACAGTTAAAAAGATTAATAATTTTCTCATGATAAATTAATTAGGCAACACAAATATTACATAGTATTATTATACATCACGAATCTATGTATTTTTTAAATTTAAATACAAATGTTATCAAAAAGAAATTTAAACTAACTGTAGCTTTCTTGAAATGAATATTCTAATTTAAAACAAAAAGAAAATCTCAAAAAAATAGCCTTGCTTTCGCATGGCTATTATATATTTTAATCTGTATTGTGGATTTTATTATGCGACCTTCTCAGTACTACCATTTAACCACTCAGGCTTGGTGATTTTTACTTCTGCATCTAATTGATTCAACATATTATAAAGACCGAAATAAGTTCTATTTACATAAAGTCCATGTCTAGAACCTCTGGCTCCATTACTATTCCTAACTTCTTTCATGTTGGAAACCCTTTCGCCCATAGCATAAATTTCTTCAAAGAAGGCATTATTACCGAAATTGAAGGTATCATACTGGAAAGGTTTGCTTAACATCCCTATCATTTCCAGAAAAACGGAACTAAATATCTTTCTTTCAGCAGGGCTGTCTTTTTCATGAAAGAAATCCAAGGCTTTGAAGCGTTTGTCTATCTCTTCTTTATCCTGCATAAAACCAGGTTTTAATAAGGCGAAATAATTTTCATAGAAATCATCTGGGATTTCTTTTATACATCCGAAATCAATAATCCCCATGGTGCCATCATCCATAAACATAAAATTACCAGGATGTGGATCGGCATGTACTTGCTTTAGTTCATGAAACTGGAAATTATAAAAATCCCAAAGTGCCTGGCCTATTTTATTTTTTACTTGCTGTGAAGGATTGGTGGCTAAAAATTCTTTCAAATGCACACCATTCAACCAATCCATGGTGATGACTCTATCTCCCGATAATTCTTTATAATATTTCGGGAAATACAAACCTTCTATTTTTCCAGCGAGTGCTTCTGTAATTTCTTTCGAACGTCTAAGCTCCAATCCATAATCAGCTTCTTCCATTAGCTTGCCTTCTACCTCACTCATGTAATGATCCAATTCTGCATTGCTCATATTAAATAAACGAGTAGCAAAAGGTCTTACTAATCTTAAATCGGAACTGATACTATCTGCAACTCCTGGATATTGAATTTTAACAGCATAGGTTTTATCACCTTTGGTCGCTTTGTGTACTTGCCCCATTGAAGCCGCATTAACTGCGCTTTTGGTAAACGTATCAAAAATAGCTTCCGGGCTTTTGCCTAAAGTTTTTTGAAAGGTTTTTACTACCAAAGGATAAGATAATGGTGGCGCACTGTATTGCGACATAGTAAATTTCTCTTGATACGCAGGAGGCAATAAATTCCTGTCCATGCTAAGCATTTGTGCTACTTTCAAAGCACTTCCTTTCAATTCACTTAAGGACTCATAAATATCTTCAGCATTATCCAAATCTAATTGCGTACGATCCATTTTTGGATTGAAGGCTTTCTTTGAATAATGTTTTATATAGTTCCCTCCTACTCTAGCACCAGTTGATACAAATTTACTGGCACGTTGAATCTTAGAAATAGGTATACGGGATTGTTCTTTTCTTTCACTCATTATTATCGGTTTTGAAATATGAATTTGGCAAAATCAAACATAGAATCTAATGGACTTTTACCCATCAAATCATAAGCAACGTTTACTGCTTTCTCTATGGCAGCATCTGTTTTTTCAAAATCCTTGCTATCGTCATTTGCCCAAAACTGAAGAATAAATAGTGTTTGAATCCATAGACCTTCAACATATCGATCACCAATCACAGGTCTATCTATTATTTCTTCCGTTTCCTTTCCTTGTAATAAAATTTCATCTACAAACTTGTGAAAATGCTTCTTAAAGGCCTCCAAAAAAGAAGGCTTCAAGTCACCTTTTCTCATTTTCTGTAAATCCATCATGGCATAAGAACGATTGGTCTTAAGCACTTCAATTAAAGTAAAGTATAATGCCAATAATTTTTCTCTTGAAGAATATTCCACAAAAGTTTCTTCTGCATGTAAATTCTCAATGGTTTCTTTCAGAAAATCAGCCCATATATGTTTTTGCAATGCTTTGAAAGAGTTGAAATGATTATAGAAATCTACTTCTTTCATTTTCAGATCCTTAGCGAATTTGTAAATAGAAGCAGGTTCTTTACCATGTTCTAAAACAAAGTCAATATAAGCTTCCTTGATTTTTAAATCGATTGGTTTTGCTGCTTGCTTTTTTGCCATAATTCAATTGTAATTATGGTCATGTAACAGCCTGATAATGGGAAAGGTTTTAGGAAATGAAAAGAAATTAATTACTCCACAAATTATAATCAATTAAATAGATCTTTTTTTTAATTGAAGTTAACGGACATAGGAAAAAGATGTAAAAGGAAGCAATAAAAGCTTCCTTCTTATTTATTTAAATATATAAGTTCTTAAATCCAAATCAGAACCAGTTACTCCTCTATACATTCCTTCAGAGTTAAAACTAAATTCATAATTACCATTTGAATCCAAAGCAATCAGACCACCTTCTCCTTTCATTTCAACCAGTTTCTTCATCACTACTTGCTCACAAGCTTCTTTGAGTGAGAGCCCTTTATATTCCATCAAGCAAGAAACATCATACGCTACTATGGCTCTAAGAAAAAATTCACCATAACCAGTACATGAAATGGCACAGGTATTATTATTCGCATATGTTCCGCTTCCAATTACTGAACTATCGCCTATTCTACCGTATTTTTTATTAGTTAACCCACCAGTAGAAGTTGCAGCTGCAAGGTTTCCATCAATATCTAAAGCTACAGCACCAACAGTTCCAAACTTTTTATCCGCATCGTGATCAAGTAGAACCTTTCCTTCACCTTTAGCAGCCAACCACTGTTCTTCACGGAAACGAGTTTGAAAATATTCATCGGCTACTTTTTCTAGTTTTCGATTGTCGGCATATTCTTCTGCACCTTTTCCTATAAGGTAAACAAAATCGTCATCAAACAATATGGATTTAGCTAACTGTATAGGGTTCTTAACATTTCTGACCCCTGCAATTGCGCCAGCTCTTAATTTTTCACCTTCCATTATGGAAGCTTCCATTTCGTTTTTGCCACTATTAGAATATACAGAGCCTTTTCCAGCGTTAAAAAGTGGACTATCTTCCATTACACTCACCGCAACAGCTACTGCTTCAATAGCAGTCCCCTTTTTATTCAAAATATCATTTCCTGATTCTAAAGCTTCACGCAAAGCTTCATGATAAGCTTCTTCTTTTTCTGCTGTTATATTTTTTTTAAGTATGGTTCCAGCGCCACCATGAATGGCTAATACAAATTTCTTCATTTCGTGATTGTAGAGTAAATAAAAATTAGAATTGAGAATAGAGCGAATTGAATACATACTCTATATTAAAAGAAGAAATTCTCTAACTAACAGTCGAAAATAGGCTGGAGGTTCTGCAATTCAAATTTTTTGACTTCCAATTGAGGGATTGGCTTCAGAGCAGAATCTAAAATATGGTTATGTTCTAAATTTTTCACATTCAATAATAATATTTTCCTGGATGAATGCCAAATCATTTTTTTTACTCTGTCACTAATTTATCTCCTCCAATTCTCTTCCTTTAGTTTCAGGCATGATGAAAATCGCCCATAATAACTGAATAAACATCATGACAGCAAAAAACCAAAAAATGACAGAAGAGCCAAAAGTACTGGCGAAATACGGGAAAACATTAGCAATAATTGCTGCAAAAAGCCAATGTGTGAAGCTTCCGATTGACTGTCCATGAGCCCTTAATTTATTAGGGAATATTTCTGCTATGAAAGCCCAAATAATAGAGCCACTTCCCACTGCATGTGCGGCTATAAATAAGAACACAAAGAACGGAAGCAAATTAGAGGGGATGATATCTCCACTAAAACTAATCGCCATTAAACTCAATGAAATCAAATAACCAGCCGAGCCCAAATACAATAAAAATTTTCGCCCCATTCTATCGATTAAATATAAGCCAATCATAGTGGCAATCACATTGATAAACCCAATCCCCATCGTAGATAGCAAGCCATTTTCCGTACTTATACCTGCAGACTCAAAAATCCTTGGAGCAAAGTAGATGATGGCATTTATACCTGACAATTGATTAAAAAAAGCTATTAAAATAGCCATAAAAGTGAATTTGAAATACTGCTTTTTGAAAAGTGCAAAAAACCCTTCTTTTCTCTCCATTTTTGCCTTTTCTTTCTCAATATTTTGAATAATGCGATCTACATTTTCGGGATCTGTCTTGGTTAAAACCACTCTGGCTTCTCCATATTCATTTTTATTGGCAATTAACCATCTTGGGCTTCTAGGTAATCGAATACTTAGTACAGTATATATTAAGGCAGGAATTATTTCAACACCCAACATCCATCTCCAGCTACTTTCTAATTCGGTTAAAGCTATTAGATAATTAGAGAAATAAGCAACCAATATCCCTAATACAATATTGAATTGAAAAAGAGCTACTAACATTCCTCTTTTTCCAGCTGGGGCTATTTCACTAATATACATAGGTGCAATTACTGATGAAGCCCCTACTCCTAAGCCTCCTAAAAAACGAAAAAACATAAAAGTATTTACTTCAGGCGCTAAAGCGGAACCTAAAGCAGAAACCGTATAAAGCACCCCTATGAGTAAAAGCATAGGTTTTCGTCCAAATCTATTAGCTGGATAACCTGCCGCTAAAGCACCTATTACCGTTCCATATAAGGCTATCGCAATGGAAAATCCATGCATCCAATCCGAGAGTTGCCAGATTTCCTGAATATCTTGTTCTGCTCCTGAAATTACGGCAGTATCAAATCCAAATAAAAAGCCACCCAAAGCAGCTGTTAACGATATGAAAAATACGTATGAGTTTTTGAACATCCTTTCCAAAGTCATTTAGCGATCGCTAAAAATAGGAAAGTAATTTGAGAATGGGAAATTGTATTGATGTGACCAATTTGAATGTTTAATCATGAAAGATTATTTGGAGGTCATAATAGAGGATAAAAAAATTAATATTAAAGAAATAAAATCTGCTTAAAAACACTGCTAGCGCTTAACCGTTGTCATTATTAGACAAAAGGAAAGCAAAATGATTTTTTTATTTTTTTTATTACAAATTCCACAAGGGGTGCCACATCCAGATGACAGCGAACCTTTGCTTTTACAAACTCCTTTCGATTATATATTTTATGTAGTGCTTCCCGTATTATTTTTAATTGGAGGATACTTTTGGTGGAGAAGAAAGAAAAAAGAGAAAAAGAAGGCAAGGATGATTAACTAATATATCAACCTTCATAATATACAATTTCATTACTAATAACTTTTATCATAATATGTTGACATTCAATATTTTTTTTCGCATATTGAAATTGTATGAATTTAAAATTCAACACATATTACAATTTTGATATTAACCCTAAAAAGATTTTCGGGCTCAAATTCTTGAGCTTCAAACCGGTTCACAGACGAAATCTGCAACCGGTTTTCGATTGTTAGTAGGCAAGCTTACCATATAATTTCCAACTTCTGGAAATAGACTGTTTTCAAAAAACAAGAATATAATTTTTCATTAGCTATTAAATGAGCTGTAATTCAATAATGATATCATTTCATTATTAATTCAATATAGCTTCATTATCAATTTATGCTATAAAATTAGATCAATTCACAGAGATTCGGGCTTTTACTCGAAATAAGGAAAACAGTACTTAATCAAGCACTAATCCTCTATAAAGGATGGTGCAATCTTGAAATCAAATTATTCAAATTTAAAGTAAAAAATTATGAAAAGGATAAGTTATGCCTTATTGGCAATTGCAATGCTATTTTCAGCATGTACAGATCAAAGTTTAGATATGGCAAAACCTGATCATGCAGGAGGCCCGAAAAAAGATAAAGGTGGAGATGATGGAGGTGACGATGAGGGAAGCAATGATGGCGATGTCACTTATTATTTAACCGGTAATTCTGAAGATGTTCAAACCAGCAGTAGTTTGGGTTATCTACTAGCCGGTGGTGCTAGTGATCAAAAATCATGGTTCGATTGGATGGTCAATAAATCTGATGGTGGAGATTTTGTTATCATTAGAACAGATGATAGTGATGGTTATAATGATGATACTTTTATAGAAGGCGCAAATTCTATTCTCACTTTAGTAATCAATGATCAAACCAGTGCAAATTCTGACTTTGTTAGAGACAAAATTAGAGGAGCAGAAGCATTGTTTATTGCTGGTGGTGATCAAACTGAATACTACGATCTTTGGAATGGTACTGAAGTAGAAAACTCCATTCACTATTTAGCAAATGAAAAAGGAGTCCCTATTGGTGGTACATCGGCAGGATTGGCGATTTTAGGTGAATTTGCCTATATCCCTCAATCATCAGGAGTGATCTCATCTGAAGCTTTGAATGATCCATACCATCCTTATATGGAAACCATCAAAACTGACTTTTTACAACTACCCGGTTTGGGAAAAATCATTACAGACTCCCATTTTTCTGAAAGGGATAGATTAGGAAGAACGATCGCGCTTATGGCAAGGGTAATTGCTGATGGTGTGGTTAGTAGTTATCAGGATATAAAAGGAATAGCAGTGGACGAATTTACAGCTGTGGCTATTGAAGCAAATGGTGACGCTAAAGTTTTGGGTGATGGGAATTATGAAGATTACGCATTTTTCTTTAGTGCTAATTCAGTGCCTAACCAATGTGAAGAAGGTCAAGCTTTACATTGGACTGATGCTATAACCGCTTATACAGTAAAGGGAGTATCTAATCCAAATAATAGCTTTAATATTAGCAATTGGAGCTCTTTAAGTAGCGCAGCACAATTAGAAGAAGTGAATATTAATTATGGAATTATTTCTAATGATATTCAACAGCCGGATTAAGTCTTTTAAATTAATCTTCCAATAAAAAAAGGGGCTTGAAGGCCCTTTTTTTATTATAATATGTTGTTAAGATTATCCACCGAAATCATCAAATCGGATATTTTCTGGCGGAACACCCATATCATCTAACATCTTCAATACCGCAGCATTCATCATTGGAGGTCCACATAAGTAGAATTCTACTTCTTCTGGCTCTTTATGATGCTTTAAGTAGTTATCGTATAAAGCATTGTGAATAAATCCGGTATAACCATCACCCTCTTTATCATCTAAACTTTTCTTAATTTTCCAATTATCCTCTTCCAATGGTTCAGATAAAGCAACTTGAAAATCAAAATTAGGATTCTTCTCTTCTATTTTTCTAAAATGATCTACATAGAATAATTCTCTTTTAGATCTACCACCATACCAGTAAGATACTTTTCTGTCAGTTCCTTGCGTATGGAATAAATGGAAAATATGAGAGCGTAATGGAGCCATACCTGCACCACCACCAATATAAATCATTTCAGCGTCAGACTCATTGATGAAGAATTCCCCATAAGGACCTGAAATCGTTACTTTATCACCTGGTTTTCTAGTAAAAACATAAGAAGAACAAATACCAGGATTAACATCCATCCAAGTATTTTTTGCTCTATCCCAAGGTGGAGTAGCAATTCTAATATTCAACATGATGATATCTCCCTCAGCTGGGTGATTCGCCATAGAGTAAGCTCTAAATATAGGTTCATCATTTTTCATGACTAAATCCCACAATCCAAAGTTATCCCAATCTTCTTTGAAGATATCTTCTTTGTGACCTAAGTCAGGATGTGGAGTGATATCAATATCCTTAAATTCACAAGTTATTTCAGGAACATCAATTTGAATATAACCACCAGATTCGAAATCTAATGTCTCGCCTTCTGGCAATTGCACCACAAATTCTTTAATGAAAGTAGAGACGTTGTAGTTAGATTTAACAGTACATTCCCACTTCTTAATACCAAAGATTTCCTCAGGTATGCGGATATGCATATCTTCTTTTACTTTCACTTGACAAGAAAGCCTTACATTTTCTTTCTTTTCAGATCGGCTTAAATGACCTTCCTCTGTAGGTAAAACATCACCGCCACCATCTTCTACTACACATTTACACATGGCGCAAGTACCACCACCACCGCAAGCAGATGGTAAGTAAATATCTTGACCTGATAAAGTAGAAAGTAAAGTGGAACCGGCAGAAGTTACAATTGGATTGTCTTCATCTCCATTAACATAAATATTAACGGGGCCAGATTGAACTAATTTCGATTGAGCAAATAACAGTATTAACACTAACAATAGTATTAAGACGGTAAATGCAATAATTGAGGTTATAACTACTGATGTCATGAACTTTTATTTTGTTCTAAATGATTCAATTAATTGAGTTGCAAATATATTACTTAAAATGTAAACCTATAAGTTCGATTCGATATTTTTCTGATAATATATTCGCAAATCTAACAGTTAGATGATTCAAAAAGTTGGCGTAAAGTGAAAAATTATTGAAAAATATTTTTCCAGGTACCTTTTAGCCTATTGTATTTGATGGTTGAGGGTAACGCCTTCCAAAAATATTGATTGATTTCAACTGCAAAAGAGGGCTGCATATAGCAATTAATGGCGCATCCTTCACATTCTGGAAGCCTTCCTTCCAATGCTGCCAATTTTTGTACCTTATCGGATTTGTACAAATTAAATAAATCCCCATTTATAGGATATTCTTTTTTCCCCAGATGATAACAAGGCAGCACCAATTCATTTTTTGGAGAAATCACTAAAGAAGATGAAGCTGCTTTGCAAACAGGGTCATCTACATGATTCCCTCCATTTTTTCTCAATTCAATAAAAGCTTCATTCAAATAAATATTGTTCTTTTTCCCTATTTGGGATAGATATTCTAGGTTCTCATTATTCAAGCCACCTCCTGTTTCAACTTCATTATAATCAAAAATAGGATTGACGATCAATACCAGATCATTGGGCAAAGAAATGTTTTCATAAACTTTCTCTAATTCCCCAATATTTTCATTCATCGCAGTGAATAAAATATCAGGCTTCTCCCCTAGTTCCTTTGCAATTTCTATTGATTTCATAACAAAATCAAAACAGCCCACCCCTCTCACTTCATCATGCTGTTTAGCGTCTGCAAAATCTAATGAAAAATGAAGCATATCTACCAATCCCTTTAATTTATCCGCTTTTTTGGGATATAGCAAGCCATTGGTTGTAAGGGTAGTGATGAAGCCCATTTCTTTCGCCATCTTCAGAAAAAGATGAATATCATGATGTAAAAGAGGTTCGCCACCCGTAAAGTCTATCACTTTCACCCCTAGTTTTTTGAGGTCTTTTAAATTCTGCTCTACATCCTCCACCTTAATATAAGGACTAGGTTTTTCCCATATATCGCAAAAGTAGCAACTGGCATTGCAACGATAGGTCACATAGTAATTGCATAAAATAGGTTTTCGAATCAGGCGCATGGCATAAAGTTAGGAATAAGCTTTCCGAAATACTAACCCTGTTTATTCACAATTTTTATATGTAATGAGGGAAGTTTCTTGAAAACACTTTACTTTATGTGTTTATTCTAAAATTACTTTTATGATGAAACTTCAAGAATCGGATTTAGCTAAAATCAAATACAAAGAGAGTAAACTTAAGGTTCAGAAAGAAATCCTAACAGGGCAATATTCATTTAACAGTTTATTAACGCATCTCAATAATCCCAAAGTTCAAGATAAAGCAGCATGGGTGATGAGTGGAGTTGTTGAGAATCAACCAAAAATCATAAAAGATAGTGAAGTAGGACTTCTATTGAAGCTCCTAGAAAAAGGTGTTTCGGTTGGAGTGGAAAGAAATATATGGCGTACTTTCCAATTTATTGAAATCCCAGAGAAACATCAAGAAAAGTGTCTTCATCAAGCATTTGAATCAATAGAAAACAAAAACAGCTCAATCGCAGTAGAAATTTTTACAATGTCTACAGCATTTGAGCTTTCAAAAGAAAATAATGATTTGAAACATCTTTTAAAAGAAATCCTCCTTTATAAAATGGAAAATGCTTCAAAAGGATTTAAATCTAAAGCTAGGAAAATATTGAAAGCAATTGCTTAAAATCTTTTTCCGAAGCCTAAATTAAGCCAAGGAGTTATTCCATATTGATTAAATACTCCATTAATTCCAGCTTTAAAAATCATATCATTTTTAAAATGCTTTCTATACGATAAACCGGGTACTACATTTTCAAATAAGTCCGCTCTATTGCTTCTTTCCGAAATCCCCTTGTATTCCCTTGCAATGGTGAAATTTGCAGCAAACTCTATAAAAGAGTCCTGAGCCTCATTCAAGGCGAAAAGATAAGCCAAACCCGTATTGTAAGTAATGTAAAAATCACCATCGGTATATCCACCTAAACCCACTCTCCAAGAAAAACCAGGAGCTTTAGATAATTGCCTCTCGTAATTTATAGAAAAGAATAAGCCTGCGCCCCCTACTTCCACATAAGAGAAATTTCTTTTGGAGGATGGAGTTTCTTGAGCATAGCTGATTGTGGTAAGTAAAATTATAAGAGTTAGAGTTGATAGTATTTTTTCATGATTATTTATTTAGTTGAAATTTCTAAAGAACAAAAAAAATGCCAATCACTCAAATCTTTCGCTCATTTGAGTGGCTCATCTATGAAAATTCTAGAAATTAGTCTTTTGTCTTAATACAACCAATTTATTTTTAACTGTGTCATTTTTATAGGTATTTCTCACATAGAATTCATATATGAAATATAAAATTTTACTGATTTATTTAATCTTTTGTTTTAGCATAAAATCTTATGGGCAAGAAGGTGTTAATTGTTTATTAGGATTAAGAACTACCAATTTTATCAATACTGAGCCAATCGGTGAATCAAAATTTAAATTATCTGGAATGGGTGCTGCTTTATTTGGTACAAATTCTTTAATTGAAATCAATGATAAAATTTCCGTAAACCTCAATTCAGGTTTCATGCTTGAATATAATAATTTGGAATTCAGTAGTAAAAATCGTTTTTCTTTAGAAGTATGGTCTTTCTCCATACCCATTTATGCCTCTTTATTAAAAACAGATTATTTCCAATTTGGACTTGGAGCTTATGGAGATCTAAACTTTTTAAAGGAAGATCCAACAACAATCATTATCCGAGGGGATAAGCCAGCAGCTTACCAAATGATATTTCTTTTAGATTATGGATTATTCTCTACCCTACATTATATGATTCCCAATAGCAATTTCAATATTTTTGCTAACTATAACTTTTCTTTACAAAAAAGAATGCAAGGATATCAATCAGTTGGAAATTACGGAGAGGTTTCAGCCCCTTTTGAAGGCTTTAATCTTCACGGAATAAGTTTAGGAATTGGTTGTTTTCTTCTAAGATAAGTATATGAAATTATTTTTTAGCCTTTTATTAATCACACTTATTTTCTCATGTAAAACTACTGGTGTTTTTGAGGAAGATTTTAACGAATTAGGATTACCTAGATACACAGAGAAGGGTAATAATGCAGCAGGAATTTATATTGATGATGAAATATGGATTACAGAATATTTTAAACGAAACAATTTAAATTTCGGAGATGAATATCAAGACCCGTTAAGATATTTTCTATTTCAAGATTCATTATACCTCGGGCTATCTGGAAGAAAACAAAATTCAGCTGATATCTATATGTTTATATTTAACATAGGAAATTACGAAGAATTTAATACCGAGAAGTTAGTCAACTTAAAGAATGAAAATTTCGATCTTAATGATAACAATACAAAACTTTTATTGGGTGATACCACTTCAAGTGTATTCAATGATACTATCGGAAGTGTAGTAAGAGGTAATCTGATTATAAGAGAAACCATATACGAAGACCCAGAGGAAGGTATTGATTATATATTGGCAGGCACTTTTGGATTTGATGCGACATTCAATGGAGATACTATAAATTTCCACCAGGGAAGATTCGACTTTTCAGAAATTCAAAAGGAAGAATTAAACACAGACAATAATCTCTTAAGACGCTAAAAATTGCAATAGGTAATTGTCAAAAAAAAGAGCTTATCTGCAATTACAAATAAGCTCTAAATTTGAAGTTATTTCAACATCTTTAATAATATGGTCAGCTTAGTTTTCAACTGCCTTCTGTCCACTATGAAATCCAAAAATCCGTGATCCAAAACGAATTCAGAACTTTGAAATCCTTTTGGCAAATCTTTCCCTATGGTTTCTCGAATTACTCGCGAACCAGCAAAACCAATTAAGGCACCAGGTTCTGCAATATTAAAATCACCCAACATTGCGTAGGATGCTGTTACACCCCCAGTAGTAGGATCAGTTAATAAAGAAATATAAGGGATTTTAGCTTCTGATAGCTGGGCTAATTTAGCTGATGTTTTGGCCATTTGCATAAGTGAAAACCCTGCTTCCATCATTCTGGCACCACCCGATTTAGAAATCATCAAAAATGGTACTTTCTTTTTGATAGAATAATCTATAGCTCTAGCTATTTTCTCTCCCACTACAGACCCCATGGATCCTCCAATAAAACTGAAATCCATGCAAGCCACGCATAAATCCAAACCATTCATTTTACCATGGGCAGCTCTAACGGCATCTTTCAATTCCGTTTTTTCCTGAGATTGCTTTATTCTTACCGGATAAGGTTTGCTGTCCACAAATTCAAGTGGGTCACCCGAACTCAAATCCTTATCAAGCTCAGTGAATTTATTATCGTCAAAAAGAATCTCAAAATATTCCTTAGAGCCGATTCGAACGTGGTATTCATCATCTGGACTTACATAAGCATTTTGCTTTAACTCACGCATGTGAATGATTTTACCTCCGGGGGTTTTATACCACAATCCGTCCGGTGCTTCTTTCTTATTTTCGGTGGGAGTTAATATCCCTTTATTTTGTCGCTTAAACCAAGCCATATTGTTTCAATTTTAAATCTAAACCAACTGAAGGTTTTCGTTAGAGGGTCAAAGATAATTGAATTGACTGTCAATTGCCAAAGTAAAAGTTTAATTCCCTTCTCATTTATCCAATTTCACTCTTATTTCCTTCTATTTAAAGATTTAAACAAATAAAACATTCTAATATAATAAATGAAGTAAACCCAAAGCTAACAAACGTTAGCAACTGATTTACAGAAAGTTAAAATTATTCCTAAAAATTTTGATAGGAAAAATAAAGCTACGAAATTTACGGAATGAACGTTCATTCCGCCATAGAAAACAAAATTGATAAGAAGACCCTGATACTAGAAACTACTTTAGAATTAATCTCTGAAAATGGTTTCCATGGTACTCCTATTTCTATGATAGCTGAAAAAGCAGGTATTGGAGCAGGGACTATCTATCGATATTTTGAAAATAAAGAAGATTTAATCAATGAATTGTTTAAAGAAATCAAAAGGCGTGTGATGCATGCCATGTTGGATGGATATAATGAAGATGAAAGTTTTAAGGACAGATTTAAGCATTTATGGATGAATTTGATCAATTATTTCATGGATAACCCTAAAGCTTTTCAATTTATTGAGCAGCATAGATATGCTTCCTATATGAGCAAATTGACCAGAGAAGAAAGCTTTATGATTATGTCGCCAGTTATGATGTTTTTCATAGAAGCAAAAAGAGAAAAGGCTATGAAAGACTTACCAGTTTACACTATCATCTCCTTGTCTTATGGCCCCATTACTTCTTTGGCAAAATTACAAATTGACCATGAACAACAATTAAGCAAAGAACGCATAGTGCAAGCAGCTGATGCTTGCTGGGATGCTGTGAGAAGAATTTAAAAAAGACCACTATAATATTACAAACATAAAATTATGAAGACACCAAATGTAGTTTTTAACGGAATTGGCTCTTTTGTGCCCGAGAATGTAGTAACAAATGAGGATTTCTTAAACCATGAGTTCTACATGGAAGATGGTAAACCATTTGATATTCCGAATGAAGAAATCATCAAGAAGTTTGAGAAGATAACAGGAATAAGAGAAAGAAGGTATGCTAATGATGACCAGTTAAATTCTGACTTAGGTGCATTAGCAGCAGAAAATGCGTTAAAAAACAGCTCAATTGACAAGGAAGATTTAGATTATATCATTTATGCCCAGAACTTCGGAGATATGGAAGCTGGGACTAATAGGGTAGATAATATGCCAAGTTTGGCAGCAAAAGTAAAACACAAATTGAAAATCCAAAATCCAGATGTCGTTTGTTACGACATTATTTTTGGTTGTCCCGGTTGGGTTCAAGGTGTTATTCAAGCCTATCAAATGATAAGAAGTGGGTTTTGCAGAAATATTATGGTGATAGGAGCTGAAACCTTAAGCCGATGTGTTGACCCACATGACAGGGATGGGATGATATTTTCGGATGGTGCTGGAGCCACCATTGTTTCTGCCTCATATGATGATGATCGAAAAGGAATACTAGGCTTTGCCAACAGGACAGATGCTAATGAAGAGTTGAATTACCTAGCGATGGGAAAATCCAATAAGCCTGATTTGGATGATAACACTCGATACATTAAAATGAAAGGCAGGAAAATTTATGAATACGCCCTAGATGAAGTTGCCACGGCTATGCAATCTGCACTAAAGCGCTCAGGTATATTCATGGAAAACATTCAAAAAGTATTGATCCATCAGGCAAATGAAAAAATGGATGAAGCTATTTTGAGAAAATTAGGCCAACTTTATGATTTAAGACTTGAGGCAAAAGAAATGATGCCTATGACAATTCAGAAATTTGGAAATAATTCCGTAGCCACTGTTCCAGTTATGTTGGATATGGTATTAAAAGGAGAAATAGAAGGACATGAAATAAATGAAGGCGATGATATAATTTTAGCATCTGTTGGAGCCGGAATGCATATCAATGCTATTATTTATAGAATGTAAAAAAGTATGGAAGAAACTTAAGTTAGTTTCTTCCACCCCCTTTTATTTGAAGAATTTTTGAATAATTTCTTTGGTTTTACTCCCGTCTGTTTCTGTACCGCTTAATAATTTTGAGAAAATCAACTTATCTTCTGCGCTTATATTTGTTTTGTAATCAATTTCGTTTGTGTTAAATTTTTTGCTCCCCATGTGCCAACTAGGAAAAGTTTTCTCTTTTATAGGGGTATAGGATAACATCACACAATTCTGGTGGCGGGAATCTTTCTTTATTTTATCATAAAGCCCCATGACCACATCATTCTTACCTTCCACTAATTGTAAAAATTTTTGATCGGAATAAAGTAAAGCACCCGTTATCCCTAAATCAGGATTATTCCTCTTACAGGCAGCTAAAATGTTTTCGATTTCTTCAGATGAAGCCTTGCTTTTCGTTCTATTGCTAACATAAACTAATTGTGATAACATAATTATAAAAAATTAAAGTTTAAAAAAATATATTTCAACCTTTAATCAATAAGTTACCAAATTGTTTAATAGAATAGAAAAAACATAAATATTCTAAACAAAAAAAGGCCGCAATTGCGACCTTCTTAATTCTTTAGAGTTTTGAAAGAATTATCCTTCTACTTCTTCTTCAACCTCTTCAGTAGCTTCTTCAACTTCTTCAGTTGCTTCTTCAACTTTTCCTTCAGATTCTTCTTTTACTTCTTCAGCAGCATCTTCGATCTCTTCACCTGCATCCTCTACTGCATCTTTAACTTCTTCAGTAGATTCTTCAATCTGATCTTTTGCTTCTTCTTTTTCGCTTTTGTTATCACAAGCAAATACTGCTAAGGTGAAAGCACCTAATAAAAATAATGTGAATAATTTTTTCATAGTTTAATAGATTATGGTTTAAGATGTAAATGTATCTAATTATTAAGACTGACAAAAGTATATTTACTATTTTTTTCTAAAAACTAGCTTAACTGGTACCCCTTCAAAGTCAAAATGCTCTCTTAATCTATTTTCCAAATAGCGCTCATAAGGTGGTTTAATATACTGTGGAAGATTACAGAAAAATGCAAAAGTTGGCGTGTAAGTAGGCAATTGAGTCACATACTTAATTTTTATATATTTCCCTTTCAATGCTGGAGGCGGATATTTTTCAATCTCTTTCAACATGGCTTCATTCAAGGCGGAAGTACTAACTTTTTCAGTTCTACTGAAATATATCTTTGTCGCTAATTCTATCGCTTGAAAAATTCTTTGCTTCTCAGTTACGGATGTGAATATTATTGGGATATAATCTAAAGGGCCTAATTTCTCTTGAATCTCCTTTTTGAATTTATCATGTGTCTTCCCATCTTTTTCAATCAAATCCCATTTATTGACCATAATCATGATCCCTTTTTTGTTTTTATGGGCCAATCCAATGATTTGCATATCCTGGGATTCAAAACCACGAGTTGCATCAATCATCACAATACAAACATCACTATCCTGCAGAGCTTGAATGGCACGGATGGTTGAATAAAACTCTATATCATCCTTTGTTTTGGTCTTCTTCCGCAATCCTGCGGTATCAGTCAGAATAAAATCTTTACCATACAATTTATAATGCGTATTGATGGAGTCTCTTGTTGTTCCAGCAATATCCGTCACAATGGTTCTCTCATCTCCCAATAAAGCATTCAAAAAAGAGGACTTTCCTGCATTTGGTCGACCTAATATCGCCAATCTAGGCACACCTTCAAAAGGATCTTTATGGTCATCATCAGGGAAAAGTTCAACAACTGCATCTAAAACCTCACCAGAACCAGAGCCGCTAGCGGAAGACATGCTAAAAACTTCATCAAAGCCTAAACCAAAAAACTCCCCAGCCATATAGCTTTTTTCTGTGTTATCGGCTTTATTGGCAATCACGAATACTGGCTTCCCAACTTCTCTTACAATATTGGCAAAATCTTTATCCATATCGGTTAAACCTGTATGACAATCAACCATGAATAAAATAACAGTTGCTTCTTTTAAGGCTTCTTTCACCTGCTTTCTGATTTCCTTTTCGAATATATCATTGGAACCAGTCACGTATCCGCCCGTATCAATCACGGTGAATTTTTTACCTATCCATTGCGCCTCACCGTACTGTCTATCGCGCGTCACACCCGATTCGTTATCCATAATCGCCTGCTTGCGCTCCACTAAACGATTAAAAAAGGTGGATTTACCGACATTCGGTCTCCCTACTATTGCTACTATGTTTGACATTTAATAATTAGTAATTAATAATTAATAGATAATAATTTTGGAGTTTAATCTCACTTACTCTTAAACTTCACTTTCTTTTACTTTATTGAGAATCGCTGTTAGGATTCTTAAAATTTCTTCACAGTCCGATAATCTTTGATTTATTTCGTCTGCATCATGAAGTTTAGTATCTCTAATCAACCTTAACCAATAATGAGATTCCCGAGCTTCTTTATATGAAATTGCTAGTTTCGCACTAAAATCCTTTCTTGATTGTCCACCTATACCTTCTTCTACGTTAGCCCCAATAGAAGTTCCTGCTTTAAGTATTTGTGTTGATATAACGAATTGTTTATTAACATTTAATTTCTGTGCTAACCAAATAATCTCCAGAGCAAATTGGTAGCTTTTTTGTTGAATTAAGTTGTCTTTTCTCATCATCTTAAAATTTAAATTAAACATACTTTTGAGCTTAATTTAATCAAGATATTTTTCATTCCATAGATTGCTTTTGACAATTATTAATTCCTTAATTATTAATTACTAATTATCAATAACCGAATCTTTTCAACTTCAAATCCTTTTTCCTCCAGTCTTGCTCTACTTTCACAAAGGTCTCCAGATGGATTTGCTTATTGAAGAAGGTTTCCAAATCCTTGCGAGACTCTATACCTACTTTCTTAATTGCTTCACCACCTTTACCAATGATTATCCCCTTTTGGGATTTTCTTTCTACATATATTTCAGCTCTAATTCTGATGATAGTTTCATCTTCCTTAAATTCTGTTACTACTACCTCACAACTGTAAGGCACTTCTTTTTTATAGTTTTGAAAAATCTTTTCCCTTATGATTTCCTCCACAAAGAATTTTTCAGGCTTATCCGTCATTTCATCTTTAGGGAAATATGGAGGATGAACCGGTAATAAATCAGTTAATTGACCAAATAGATTCTCAATATTGACTTTCTCCAAAGCCGAGATCATAATTTGATAATCTGGCTCAATGATTTCTGCCCAATATTTCATTTTGTCTTCTGCTTGCGAACCTTTCGATTGGTCAATTTTATTCATCACCAAAATGATTGGAACCCCACTTTTTTTTATTCTATCAATTAAAAGATCGCCTTCCTCATGCTTTTCATATAAATCAGTTACAAACAATAAAATATCTGCATCCTCTAGTGCCGATTTCACAAATCGCATCATGGAATTATGCAGTTCATATTGAGGCGCTAAAATCCCAGGAGTATCAGAATACACGATTTGAAAGTCTTCCCCACTCAAAATCCCCATAATTCTATGGCGAGTAGTTTGAGCTTTAGAAGTAATTATAGAAAGGCGTTCACCCACCAAAGCATTCATCAAGGTGGATTTCCCCACATTTGGCTTTCCTACTATACTTACAAATCCGGCTTTGTGCTGATTTTCTGACATTAATTAAAATTTATTTTGCAAAGGTACTTGATTTTTCGAAAACCTTATCATACCTTTGTAATCCTTTTGAAGGAAACACCAGAAAAAGTGTTCAAATCGAGAGTTTATATCGCGGGGTGGAGCAGTTGGTAGCTCGTTGGGCTCATAACCCAAAGGTCACAGGTTCGAGTCCTGTCCCCGCTACTACAAAGCCTGTTTAATGAAAATTAAGCAGGCTTTTTTATTTAGGGGTACAGTATGGGGTACACTTTTATATTATTTTTTTCTACTCATCCAACCGTCTTTTTACTTCTTCCCTATCAAAATCTGGCGGTGTTATTTTAAACCTGCTATCATCCTTTTGCAAGCCATAACCCTTTATTTGAAATTGCCTCAAATCATTAATTGGTAAAGTGGTTAATAAAACGGCATCATTTTCACCTCCCTTAAGTCTAATCAAATCTCTAAACTCTGTTTTAGAGGGCTGGGTCACTCTAGAATCACCATAATCTGAGCTATTCACTTGGATAAAAAAACAGTGTAGGTCTCTGGATGAAGATTCAATTATATTAGAAAAATAATTAATATCTCTATTGTATTCAGTTGCTACTACAAAATCTACTTTTGATCTGAAGATAGATCTATGATTAATATCAGCTAACTCATAACAGTTATATGTGGAAAAATTCACGCCTGACCAATTATACAATTCATAGTAAGGATTGCTTTTGGGAACTGAAAAACCAAAACTCTCAATAATAAACTTTTCGTTTGGAGAATAATGATTTTTGAGTCTTAACCCCATGTAGACATCAGATATCCCAGAAAATCGCAATGGCAATAAAACAGCTTGAAAATTATAGACTGTATTTTCACTATTAATATGCTCAAGACCTAAGATAATCCCTATATTATTCTTTCTGACGAAGCTATTAAGCAAAGTTAACCATCGATACGGTACCGAGTTTTCAGGTAAAACTATTATATCTGCTTTTAATGTTTTAGCTTCATTTAACATTTTAATCAATGCCTCTTTTCTATCCTTTGTCAATACTGAATTACCTTTAATACTTTTTTCAATATTCTTTGAATCAATTCGATGATTTGCTATTGCAACTCTTAATTTTTGCTTTTTTATAGAGCTTGGCACTACTACATTTGAATATTTTACACCACTTTTAGATTTCTTCTTTTTGATATAATATTTTTTTCTGAGATCTTCTTTAAATGAACTTTCTTGCACATCATCTCCTACAGTTTTGTATAAAACACGAAACAATTCCTCCTTATCATCTAAGAATCTATTCTCGTAATTAATTTTATAGAATAAATTAAATGAGGAGTCTTGAAGGTCCTTGAGAGTCTCATTCTGATCTTTTTCTCCATTTGCAAACAGATTACTCAACATCTTATAATTTACTATTTCCGAAAAAGGAACATATCTTGGTGAATACTTAATTGATTTCTTATCAATATTCTGTTTTTCAAATTTCGGATCAATTAAATTATTTTCATGGCTCTTTGTACAATAATCGGTGAATGTTATCGCTGGTGAGTTTAAATAGGTGTTTCTTAAAAGATTCGATTTCCTAAAATGTTTAATTTTCAAAATAATATCATCTATTTCAGGTCGAATAAGATTATATATTGATCTACTTCTAAGGAAAGAGGGGTTTAAACTTGAAGCAAGTGATAAACTAACTGTTAAAAAAGACTTTAAATGTTTTTTACATTGCTTGAGAGTAGCTTCATCAATTGTCAGTTCATCATCTGATTCTAATTCAAGTGAATTTATTGATTTTATCTGTTCCGCATAAAATAATCCTATTTTATCAAATTCATTATGTATAACTAAAAATGTAAATATTTTCTCCCAGAGTGTGAAAAATTCGATTCCTAAGACACCTTTAAAAATATTTAATATTTCGTAAGAAGTATTACCATTATCGCTTATAGGCGGGATAGTTGATTTAAATATTTTTTTTGCAATATATTTAGAAGCGGAAAACTTATCTATTCTTAAATCTCTAATGCTATTTAATTTGTTACTAGAATCTGAATAATTAAAATCATGTGCCTCTTCACCTAAATTTTCATTAAAAGACTCTTCAGGAAGGAAATTAAATTCACTACTACTTTTTAAGATATTATTTTGGAATTTATCAAGTACAGCTTTTGACCCACCTCCTTCAAAATCACTTAATGTTATTTTATCAGGAGAAATTAATAAATTCTCATAACCTACTATACCAAAACTATTATCTGAGACTTTTTCTAAAATATCTTTCTTGACAAAATTTTCTAGCAAAAATGCCTCGATTGTGTGTTTTGTATCGTAATCTAATTTAGGATTCTGAATAACAATTAATACATCATCAACATAGCGTGAATAAGATACTGGATTCAAATTAGTGATAATATTTTTATCAAAGTCAGACAAATACCAATTTGCTATAATGCCAGAAGTTAAAAAGCCAATTGGAAGAATGATAGCATTTCCATTATTAAATAGTTGGCTATATTTTATATGTATTTTTTCTATTATGTCAGTAAGAAAATCTAATTCATCATCACCTATTTCTTGCTTTAATTTACTGAAATCTATATTGCAACTATGATAAAATGATTTTATGTCAAGACCTACAATTGCTACATCTTTTTTCTCATCTAACAATTGACTGGCTTTTTTTATAGATTTATCTCTCCACTTCTGATATTGATCAAAATATCTTTTGTATAAACTTAATCCAGAATTTACAACTTTAGAATTTTTCTCTATCTCCAATCGGTTACCATAATTATCGTCTGAAATATTTTCTTCAATTCTATACCCTATTTTCAAAATCCAAATAACTGAGATTATATGTAATTCAATTGGGATATCAGCGAAATAAGATAGTTTCGAGATTTTTTTACTCTTTGATAAAAACCTGTTGCTTAAAATAGACCCTTTAGTAGTAATTTCTTGCTCTTTGAACGATTTAGGAAGTACCTTAAAATCAATTTCATTTAATAAATTTTCTAAAAAAGCCTGTTCAGTTTCTTCATAATTATTTAGAAAATCGGCTATTTTTAATATCTTCTGTTCAAAGCCAGAATTAGATTCAAATTCCGCCAATTTATCTCGCATAAAAAGCAAATTTGCATCATAGTATACATTATGCTTCAATTTTAGGTAAGCCACCTTTACATCTGAAGGCATTATTTTTTGAACAATATTTCCCATGTTGATAAGGTGTTTTATATTTTAATCTATTTTATTTCGTGATCTGGAAATTAACCTAGGTAATTTTATATTAATTATACCAATTATTTTATCAAAGAATCGTGTTTTGAAATCTAATAATATGAATTTCTTATCTAAACTTACCCCTATTTCCCAATAAATTCCCTTAATTTAAAGGTTGATTGAACCATAGCACCCATTTTACACGCTTATGACTTATAATATCCTGACTCCCCGAAAATCGCTGAATAAGGCTTTTCTGAAAGTTAAACCCAATCGTTCACAGATTGACAGCTTTAAGCATCAGCTTTCTTCGCTTTTGGAGCAGATTAAGGAGGGGGAATCAGAGGAATTTCATAAGAATATTATAGCGGATTTTTTAAAGAACACCTATTACGCACCCGATTACTACATCAATACGAAAGGGCGTAATGATCAAGTAATTCATAACGGCAAAAACACTAAAAGTTCTGTAGGGGTAATTATTGAAGCCAAAAGCCCTACTAATAAAACAGAAATGCCCCTTAAGGATAAAATCAACACTAAAGCCATGCAGGAATTGGTGTTGTATTTCCTGAGAGAACGGATTACGCAATCCAATACGGAGGTGCGCCATTTAGTGATTACGAACATACACGAATGGTTCGTATTTGATGCGCACCTATTCGACACCCTATTTGCACGGGATAAAAAACTGGTCAGTAAGTTTAAGGAATTTGAGGCGGGTACACTTTCGGCTACCAATACAGAACATTTCTACAAAGAAATCGCAAAACCAGCTATTGAAGCGGTAGAGAATGAAATCAGCTTTACTTATTTCAATATAAATGACTACGATAAAGCACTGAAAAGTAGTAAGGAGCATGATAGTAAGCTGATAGTGCTTTACAAACTGCTTTCTCCTGAGCATTTGCTCAAATTGCCGTTTGCTAACGACAGCAACTCATTAGACAAGAGCTTTTATAATGAATTGCTTTACATCATGGGCTTAGAGGAATTTCAGGAAAAAGGAAAGAAACTCATACAGCGTAAGCCTGAGAAAGATAGAATTTATGGTACGCTACTGGAATCGGTAATCTCTAAACTAGAAAGCCGTGGCGAGTTGCACCGACTGGACAATCCACAGCAATACGGTAAAAATACGGAGGAGCGTTTATTCAACGTAGGATTACAATTGGTGATTACGTGGCTGAACCGTATTCTCTTCTTAAAACTACTAGAAGCGCAATTGCTGGACTACAACCAAGGGGATAAAAGCTTTTCCTTTCTGAGTTTGAAGCGGATAGGCAATTTCAATAAATTGGCTGATTTGTTTTTCAACGTACTGGCAGTACCCACCGATAAACGAAAACCCGCTTTTCAAGAAGCTTTTGCTAAAGTACCTTATCTGAATTCCAGCCTTTTTGAAGCCAATGAACTAGAAAACCGTGCATTACACATTGATACGCTGGATGCTACGGAAACTATACCGATTTACCGTAGCACAGTACTGAAAGACCCTAACGGCAAAAAAAGAACGGGAGAACTTCCCGTTTTGGAATATCTCTTCGCTTTTCTGGAATCATACGATTTCAGCAGTGAGGGTTCAGAGGAAATTCAGGAGGAAAATAAAACCCTCATCAATGCCTCAGTTTTAGGATTGATATTTGAAAAGATCAATGGCTATAAAGACGGCTCTTTCTTTACTCCAGGCTTTATCACCATGTATATGTGCCGAGAAACTATCCGTAGAGCGGTGGTGGAGAAATTCAACACTCACTATGAATGGAAATGCAAAGATTTTGGTGAACTGAAAGAGGACTTGCATGCTGAAATTAAGCATAGCGATTTGGGTAGAAAAGCCGTGAGAGCGCAAGCCAATCAGTTGATAAATGACTTAAAAATCTGTGACCCTGCTGTGGGTTCTGGTCACTTCTTGGTATCGGCTTTAAACGAATTAATCGCCATTAAACATGAACTGAGCATACTTTGCGATAGAAATGGTGAACCGCTTAGTGATTATCAAATCAGCATAGAAAATGATGAACTGATTATTATTGATTTGGAAGATAGGCTGTTTACCTACCAACCCACTCACGATAAGAGCCAAAGGATGCAAGAAGCTCTATTTCATGAAAAGCAGGAACTAATTGAAAAATGCTTGTTTGGGGTGGATATCAACCCCAATTCGGTAAAAATATGCCGATTGCGACTTTGGATTGAGTTATTGAAAAGTGCGTACTATAAGCGTGTTGATAGGGTGCAAAACTCCTCTCCTGTTTGTGATGCTGATTATGAAATAAGGGAATTGGAAACCCTGCCGAATATTGACATCAACATTAAAACGGGTAATTCGCTTGTAAGTCGATTTAGTATAAATGCTGATTTAAGTGATGCATTAAAAAGTCTGAAATATACTATTAGTGATTATAGAACATTTGTTTCTAATTACAAAGAGGCCAAAGATAAAGAATATAAAAGAGGTCTTGAAATAATTCTATCTCAAATCAAAGACAACTTCCAATCAAATACTGATGACGGATTCAAAGATAAAATCACCAAATCAAGGGTTGCCGTAACCAAATTATTAACAGAAATAAATACTAAAAAACAGTGGGGCGAGAAAATTCCGAAGAAGGTAAAAGACAAACTTGAAAAAGCTACAAAAAAACAAGCGAGATTAGAAAAAGAAAAATCAGATATACTAAATAATAAGATATTTGAAAATGCTTTTGAATGGCGATTTGAGTTTCCTGAAGTACTGGATAATGAAGGTAATTTTATTGGCTTTGATGTTGTGATTGGGAATCCACCTTATGGCGTAAACTTCAATAAAAGTGACGCGAATTTCATTAAAAAGATTTACGAAACTTTCAATTCCAGAGGCGAAAGTTATGTGTTATTTATTGAAAAGGGACAACAAATTCTGAAATTAAATGGGCGCTTAAACTATATAACTCCAGATACTGTACTGAATTTAGGTTTTACTCAAGAATTGCGAAATTTTTTATTGCAAAAAACGATGTTAGAGGAATTGGTACTACTTCCATCTAATGTTTTTAATGACGCAGTCGTTGATACGATTCTTCTTTTTACTCTTAATGTTAAACCAAAAGCAGCCAAAAATTATCCTGTTCGAGTGAAAACGTTTGGTAAAAAGCTATACAAAGTCAATTTAGACGAAGCTACAAACTCCTTCCAAACACCAATTTCCTATTGGTCTAAAGAGTTAGGGTTCAATGTCCAAAGCAACAAAAAAGATCTTGAACTTATAGATAGAATTGATACACTTTATCCAAGAATTGAAGAGTTTGCAGGAATGTACTCTGGCATAAAAGTTTATGAAGTAGGTAAGGGAAAACCATCTCAAACACCAGAAATCAGAGATGAAAAGCCATACACATCCTTAATTAAAAAATCTGATGATTGGTCTCCTTTTATTGATGGTAAGCACATTGGTTTTTACACATTGCTTTGGAATGAGAATAACTGGATTAATTATGGTGAATGGCTAGCAGCTCCTCGGAATGCGGAAAATTTTGAGGGAGAAAAAATACTTATTCGTAAGATTACAAGTGACCGTTTGATATCCACCTATGTACCTTATACTTCTTACTGCAATACGCTCCTCTTTGTGTTAAAACTCAAAAAAAAGATCGCAAAGCATAGCTATCAATCGATTCTTGGAATCTTAAACTCAAAATTTATAGGCTGGTATTTTCGCAAGAAATTTCAAATTTCAGATGACGATACATTTCCACAAATTATGATAAGGGATATTCTTCAGTTCAGTATTCCTAATGTTTGGAATTCTACAAGTGAAAATATCGACATATATGCCAGTCGAATTCTAGAAGCAAAGATGGACGATCCAAAAGCCGACACCACCTCTTTAGAGCAAGAGATAGACCAAATAGTTTATGAGTTGTATGGGTTGACGGAAGAGGAGATTAAGATAGTGGAAGGGGGTGTTGGGTGAAAGTTTTAAAATTTATTTTAGGCTTTATAGCGATCGTTCTTTCCATAGTAATAATAGTCAGCTATTTTATCGGAAGTGTTTTCTTTTTCTACGGAGTTATTATAAGATTCATTGAGTTTACATTTGATTCTTTGGACAGAATAAACGATTCTGTATTAGCAGCCATAATATCAGCAGTAGCCACAATTGTTGTTGGATTTGCTTATTGGTTGTACAAAGGCAAAATAGAAGAAGATCGCAAAAAATTAGAAGATAAGAAAAAAGCTTATCACGAACTTTTAACAATACTATTCAATGATAAAAATGATTTTAACGAGGAAAAGATAAATTCAAATCTAATTGTATTTGGCTCTACTGAAGTCTTTAATTTGTGGTATCAAAATAGAATTGAAAATAAGAATGAATTAATTGTCAAAATAGGAGAAGAATTGGGACACAAAGGCTCAAAATTTTCTGAAAAAGAAATAAGGTCATATGAAACGTGATTTAAAACTGATCAAAGAAATTTTAATTAAGATCGAGTCGAAAGAAACTCTGAATGCTGAAAATATAGTTGAATTTAACGGATATACGGAAAGTCAAATCACATACCATATTATGCTCCTTGATCAGGTAGGTTTTATTGAGACACTAAATGCTTCTGATAACGATGGTTTTGAATTTTGGCCTAAATATTTAACATGGAATGGACAAGAGTTTCTGGCTACAATAAGAAATGATTCAGCTTGGAATAAATTTAAAGGTAAACTAAGTGGAAAAATTTCTAATATTCCGTTTAGCGCCCTTCAAATAATATTGCAAAAATTAATCACAGAAAGCTATTGAAAATGAAGTGCAGTTTAGCTGCAACTTATATAGAGACGTTTGAATTGATAAAACCTTATTTGAAAGAGGATGAGTAAACCAAAGGGATTTTATATATTTTGTGATGAATCTGTGAAAAAAGATAGGTATTTTTCTAACTTTTATGGAGGTGTTTTACTTACTAAAGAGGATTTTCAGTTTGTTAATAATGCCCTAAAAAGTAAAGTAATTGACTTAAACCTAGAAGATTCTGAGTTGAAGTGGAGTAATATTAATACCTATCGGGTAGAGTCATATTGTGAAGTAATGGAGGTATTTTTTACAGCAATCTCCAATGGCTTAATAAAAATGAGAGTCATGTTTACAGACAACCGATTTATACCCACTAATTTGAAAGAAGGGCAAAATAAATTAGAATATCAGTTACTTTACTATCAATTTATCAAGAACATTTTTGGCTTTAGATATTTGCAATCTGACTATCCACTTGATTTAGAGCTTTATTTTGATGTGCTTCCTGACAATAGGAAGAAAAATAAACAGTTTAAAAATTTCATATATGGAATTCAATTTCTTCCTGAATTAAGAAATGCAAATCTTGCAATAAAGAGAGAATCAATTTATGAAGTAGATTCAAAAAAGCATATTATACTTCAATGCACCGATATTGTACTTGGTGCAATTGCTTTTAGATTAAATAGACATCATAAAGATAAACCAACCAACTCTTACAGAAGAGGGAAAAGAACTATTGCAAAAGAAAAGGTTTACAAATTCATTAATCAGAAAATAAGAGAAATAAGACCTAATTTCAATATCGGGATTTCGACTGGAATAGATCATGACCCTTTAAATAGATTTACTCATCCGTACAGGCATTGGCTTTTTATACCAAAGGAGCATGAATATAAAGAAAGAAAATAAAAAAAAACGCTCCAAGCATTCCTAATAAAATCCTACGTAGCACGTAAGCCTTCAAAATGCTAAAAGCGTTTTCAATTGTAAAACAGCAATATTTCTATATTAATTCAAAATGAGATCAAAATTTTTTGATGTTTTCTTAGTAATTTGCTATTTGCAATAGTTATTATGATTATAAGATTCAACGATATTGGTTCATCACTTGGAACACGTGCAAAAGGTCAAGAGATACGTAAAGTTATCTTAGGTGCACTTGAACAAGGAGATTTTGTCAAATTTGATTTGACAGGAGTTAAAGTTATGTCTCATAGTTTTGCTGATGAATGTTTCGGCAAGATTTTATTAGAGGTAGATTTACAGTTTTTAAAATCTAACAGCACCTTTAAAAATGCTAATTCAGCTGTTTCTAAAACAATTTCTTTTGTTTTAAAAAGCAGAATGCAAGATATCTTGGAGACAGCTTAAAAGTACCCTATATAGCAAGCTTATATACTGTACTATAAAATTTGATGAATGAGCCCGAACATGCTTCGGGCTTTTTTTATGCTCTTCTCATTTTAATCTTTTAAAATAATCAAAACCCTCCCCCTCTTTTAAAGTTTATACCCATAGATTAAAATTTATGGTCACACTATCCCTCATCCACTATTCCGAAAACAAATACTGGGCATTTAAGCAAATGCAACTACTCCCGCCTCGATTAGCTAAAACCGATGGATGCAGCTTTGCGAAATTATTGGGAACTGGCAGTGGCTTTGGTTTCAGTTTATGGCCTGATTTTTCCACTTATGCCTTATTGATGAAATGGGAAAATGAAGAGAAAGCAGAAAAATTCTTCCTGAATTCCGAAAGTTTCAAAGAATTAAAATTTAAATCTGCAGAAATAGAAACTCATTTTCTAGAATCACTTGGAGCACATGGAAGTTGGTATGGAAAGAATCCGTTTCCTGAAAAAGCTGATTATGCTGGAGGAAAAATAGCAGTTATCACAAGGGCCAGAATCAATATCAATAAACTCCCAAGATTCTGGCAATTTGTCCCCAAAGCCAGCAAAGCCATTGAAAATGCAAAGGGATTAATCTTCACAAAAGGAATTGGTGAATGGCCACTAATTGAACAAGCCACTTTCAGTATTTGGGAAAACGAGCAAGCCATGAAGGATTATGCTTATACAGATGTTCACAAAGAAATCATTGGAAAGGTAAAGAAAGAAAATTGGTATAAAGAAGAAATGTTTAGTCGGTTTAATTACATTAAGAGCATTAAGCACTAACACCAAAAGCCATTATCCGTTAGTTTTCATAAGACACAAAATCAGCTAATCATGAAAAATATTTTAATCCTATCCTTCCTTTTTGTCCTATTTCAAGCCTGCGGTCAAAAAAACAAAATAGAATCAAAAGAAAAAGTTAATCTAAAACTTAATGAGCAGTTTGGAGACTATTGGTATCAGGGTGAAGCTGAGTTGACTTCCTATGATCTAGAGCAAGTTCGATATGGTGAAAAAAGAAAAGGTGAAGCTGTGCTTATTTTTGTTACAGAAGATTTTTCAAAAAGTAAGCAAGTAAAACTGAACAATCCAAAAGAAGCTGGAGATGATGCAGAAAAAGTTTTAAAACTTAATTTCACCAAGAAATTCAAAACGGGAATTTACCCTTATTCCATCATGACTTCTGTTTTTTCACCTGTTTATCCTGAAAGTGATTTGCATGCACGAAAAGTCAGCACTTCAGTTCAGGAATGGTGCGGCCATGTTTTTATGCAACTTAACAACAAGGGAAATAACTATAATTTATTGGGCCGCTCTTATTTTGAAAGCGAAGGAGATATTGAAATTGACCTGGATAAAGTTTGGTTGGAAGATGAGCTTTGGACTTTATTAAGGCTTGACCCAAATCAAATTCCGGAAGGAGAAATCCAGCTTTTTCCCTCTACTCAATATTTACGTTTAAAACATAAAGATTTAAAAGCATATACTGCTAATGTGAGCATCATTAAAAATGATAGTTTAAATGAATTGAAAATTGAAGTCGCTGAGTTGGAGCGTGAATTATCAATATTCTACAAAAAGGAACATCCTTACCAAATAGAAAAATGGGAAGAAAGCTATCCAGAAAATGGAGAGATAATGACAACTACAGCCACTCTCAAAAAACGTAATATGCTGGATTATTGGAATAAAAACAGTCTTAAAGATAGTGTTTACAGAGAGAAATTAGAGCTGAAGTTTTGATGACACTTAGATTCTCTTTCAGGCTATTTATAAGTAAGGGCTAATTAGAATTTAATAAGCCCTTACTTCTTTACCTTCCATGAAATTAACAAAAGCTTTATTCACTACTCTATTCCCCCCTTGAGTAGGAAAATCGCCTGTAAAATACCAGTCACCTAAATGCTCGGGGCTCGCTTTATGCAAATTTTCTACCGTTTGATAAATCACTTCAACTTCAGCTTCAATGGTGTCGATTTTTACCAATTCAGCAATCTTATTAGAAATTTGCTCATAAGAAAAAGGCGCAAAAACATCCTTAACGTGATTTTCGGTATTATCGCTATTTAAGCATTTTTGATATGCTTCTTCTAAAACATTTTCTTGTTTGGTTTCTTTGAGTAAGGCTAGAACTGCTCTGAAAGCAATAAAATCCTTCATTTTACTCATGTCAATTCCATAACAATCTGGGAATCGAATTTGTGGTGCTGATGAAACGATGATGATTTTCTTAGGCTCCAGTCTATCCAGCATTCTTAAAATACTTTTTTCCAAAGTAGTACCCCGAACGATAGAATCATCAATAACCACAACGGTATCCACTTTCTTTTTAATCACTTCATAAGTGGTATCGTAAACGTGCGCTACCAAATCATCTCTATGCTGATCGTCAGTGATGAAAGTCCTTAGCTTTGCATCTTTTATCACCAACTTCTCCACTCTCGGGCGGAATGATAATAATTTCTCTAAGGCTTGATCATCTTCCCTTGTACTTCTTAATTCCTGCAATTGTCTTTTTGCCAAATGCTGCTCCATACCCTCCATCATTCCTAAAAAGGAAGTTTCAGCTGTATTCGGGATGTAGGAAAAAACGGTATTCTCTAAATCATAATCGATCGCTTCTAATATTTTAGGAACCAAAAGCTTACCCAGCATTTTACGCTCAGCATAAATTTCAGGATCAGAACCTCTTGAGAAATAAATTCTTTCAAAACTGCAAGATTTACGTTCCAAAGGCTCAATAAATTGCTCCATTTTATAATCCCCATTGGTATTGATGACTAAAGCATGAGCAGGTTTAATTTCCTGTATATCTTCATAATTTACATTGAAAGCAGTTTTAATAGCTGTCTTCTCTGAAGCAACCACTACCACTTCATCATCTGCATAAAAATGTGCAGGTCTAATGCCAGAAGGGTCTCTAGCTACAAATGCATGGCCTGCACCTGTGATACCTGCCATGGCATAACCTCCATCAAAATCACGGCAAGCTCGTTGCAGTACATCTAGCAGATCCAGTTTTTCTTCAATTATCTGAGTGATTTCAGCATTGGTGTATTCATCCTTATGCGCCTCAAAAATTCTTTGGTTTTCTTCATCCAAGAAATGGCCTATTTTTTCCATCACCGTAACAGTATCCACTTTTTCTTTAGGATGCTGCCCCAGTTCCGTTAAAATATCAAATAATTCTTCAACATTGGTCATATTGAAGTTTCCTGCCACCATCAAACTTCTATTTTTCCAGTTATTTTGACGTAACATTGGGTGGCAATTTTCAATGGCATTTTGCCCGTGTGTACCATATCTCAAATGACCTAACCAAACTTCCCCAGTAAAAGCACAATTTTCTTTCAACCATTTTTCTTGATTGTACCACTTTCCTCCTGCTTTCTTGGCTTTTTTATACTTCTTGGAAATTTTCTTAAAAATATGTGTGATAGGCTGATTGTCAACTGAGCGATACCTACTTATATAACGATGGCCTGGATCTACATTAAGCTTCACATTTCCCACTCCAGCACCATCTTGTCCGCGGTTGTGCTGTTTTTCCATCAACAAATAAAGTTTGTTCATGGCATACAGAGGGCCGTATTTATCAATAAAATATTGAAGTGGTTTTCTTAAGCGGATAAGGGCTATTCCGCATTCGTGTTTTATGCTATCGCTCATGATTTTTTACTTAAAGTGCAAAGTTAAGTTTATTATAATTGATGTTCAATGTTTTTCTGTCAATAAGACCAGAACTAAAAATAATACAAGTAAGATATTCGATAGAAGTATGGTTTTATTAGGATGAATTTACTTAATTGGTAAAGGTTAAGTCTGAAAATAGTACTATTTTTGAATTTAACTTTTTGATGCTATCTGCTTCAAACCAAAACGTAAACTAAGCATAGAAGTGATAAAGGCTGTTTTAGTACAAATATTTTTATTTTTTTTAACTATCTCACTCGGGTTTACCCAAGATATTTCTTTCGATTCATTAAATACATATTATCAATATGAACTGAAAAAAATAAACGAGAATAATATCAGCTATGAATCTATACTTAAAAAAATAGAAAAATCCCCTTCCTCAAATATCTCTGAGTTTCCCCAATTTAAAAATCATTTGAAATTAATTGCTTTGATTCAGCGCAACAAGGAAAATGACTTAGGGGTTCAATTTCTTTCAAAGATAATCCCAAAAACAAATGCTGTAGAGGAGTATCAAGCATTTTTGTATTTTAAATTGGCGCAATTTTATGAATGGCAAGGTAAAACTGTTGCAGCATTAGAATGTTATTTAAAAGCTTCTAGCTTAATTGAAAAAGTAAGAAGTCCATCTTGCTTAGCTCAAATTTATTATAGAATAGCAATCATTAATTTAGATGGATGGAACAATGAAATAAGCGTAGAATATGCCGATAAAGGACTGCAAACTTTAAAAAATATAAAGGTACTCAATAAGCAAGATTCATTCTCACTTTTGGGATTACATGAAATTAAAGGAATTGCATATAGAAGAACCCATAAGTTTAAATACGCCTTAGAAAATATTGACAAGGCAGTGAGCTTATCTAAAGCACTAAAAGACTCTGTCCGACTTGCATTGAATAATGGTAATAAAGCTACCATTCATTATGAAAAGGGTGATTATGATTTAGCAATCCCATTACTGCAGAAGGATTTTAAAACCAGTATTAATGCTGGAGTTTACAACAGTGGTATGAATGCGCTTATTTATTTGAGTTGGATTTATATGAAAACGGAAAATACAGACTCTCTACTTTATACTTTTGAAAAAATGCAGGGAATTGAAGATAAATATCCTATAACAAACCCAAAATCGAAGGCAGAGTATTTAAAAATAGGGGCTGAAGTTGCTGAATTAAATGGAGACACAGCGAAAGCTAATCAATACTTAAGAGATTATATTCAGCAAGATAAAATTAGAGACTCTATCAATTTGAGCAATGATGTGGCTAGTTTACACGAACGCCACTTAATGGAACAAGAAATTAGCAAGTTAGAATTGCTGCAAAACACTAACCAACTTCAAGCTTCTCATTTAAAACTAAGAACTGCACTTCTGATTATTATCGCCATTACATTATTGGTTGTTTTATGGTACGTTTTTACGCTTAGAAATAAAAATAAAAAAATCGATAAGTTAAACGAAATGCTAGAAGCCAAGGTATCTGAAAGAACCGCTCGTTTGATGGAAATAAACAAGGAATTGGATACTTATCTTTATAGGGCATCACATGATATAAGAAGACCTATTCGGACTTTACTAGGTTTAAATAATATTGCTCAATTAAATTCAGACCCTGAGCAAATGAAACAACTTTTTAGTAAAGTTCACAGCACTGCGATGAGCATGGACAAGATGTTGTTTAAACTTCAAATGGCATATGAACTCAATAATTCACATGGAATTGAGCATGTTGATATTGAAGAATTAACAAAAGAATGTATTGATGATATGTCATTGGAGATTAGCGAAAGCAATGCTAGCATCACTGTAAACATCCATGAAAAAGCAAAGTCTGTTCAAGCAAATAAAGCACTGTTGAGAATCGCTTTGGATAATATATTAGAAAATGCATTGCTATATCAAAGTGAGGAAAATAATGAAATAGAGATTTTTACAGATATCGGTAATTACTTCTTTTATATCCATTTGAAGGATAATGGTTTTGGAATACCTGAAAAATATTTCGATGACTTATTTAAGCCATACTTCAAAATAAGTAACATAACTCAAGGTTCTGGATTAGGATTGTTTTTAGCTCATAAAGCTATTTCATTTCTAGCAGGAGAAATTTCAGTCACTTCTACTGTAAATAAAGGCTCTCAATTCACGCTAAAAATTCCTATTAATCCCAAATAGGAAACTTTTCTAAATGTACTTCTTCGTGAAAAAATATTTTGGCTGAGGCTTCAAAAGAGGCCGTAATATCCGAAACTAAAAATCTATCTTTTCTGACTTTATTTTCCGCAAAGAGATCATGGTCTTTTAAAAATTGTTCTAATCTTTTTGCCACTATGGTAGCTGAATCTAAAATATCTACTTTTCCATCATAAAATTTATTGATCTCATTTTTAATAAGTGGATAATGAGTACAGCCCAGAATTAAAGCTTCAATCTCCTTTAATTCTTCATGATGAAGATAAGTCTCAATAATGTCATGGCTGATCCTATTTTCAAAGAACCCTTCTTCTATCATTGGCACCAAAAGCGGAGTAGCCAAGCTTTTTAATTCAATCCTAGGGTTAAGTTGCTTTAGCTTTGATTCATAAGCATTGGAATTCACGGTCTGCTTAGTTCCTATTAAGCCAACTTTTTGATTGCTGTAATTTTGTGAAACATGTTCCACCACAGGATCAATCACATTAAATACTTTCGCTTTAGAACCAACATATTCCCTTACCAATTCAAAAGCAGCAGATGAAGCAGAGTTACAGGCAATCAAAATTAATTTACAGCCCTGTTGAAGCAGGACATCCGTAACTTTTATACTATAAGCTTGAATGGCAGCCGCAGATTTATCCCCATAAGGCAAATGGGCAATATCTCCAAAGTAGACCATGCTTTCATCGGGCATTAGCTCTTTGACTTTATGCGCCACAGTGAGGCCGCCAATACCAGAATCAAAAATACCAATAGGTGCAGAATTATCTTTATTCATATTGCAAAGATGAGAAGTTGTTGGAATAAATTAGAAAATGAATGTAAAATTCTATAAATCCACATCTAATTGCCTTCCTGCCAATTTAACCTCCTTATCTTTTTGAGAACCAATAGCCACACCTATTGCCAGCCCAACTCCAATTCCTGTTCCCATAAAAGCCATATTATCCAAAGCAACTCCAAAAGCAACTCCAAATGGAATTCCGAAAGCTGCCATACCAATAGCCAGCCATTTAAAGGTATAATGGTTTTTAGCTAGTAAATCCAATTCTCTTTCCGAAATCTTCAATATTTCTTTATAAGATTTGGAAAGTTGAGCAGTCAATAAAGGCTTAGTATCTGCTTGATTAACTTTTTCAATTTCTTCATTAACTAAGCTTTCTACAGCCTCTGGAATTTCTTTTTGTCTTAAACTATCGATTAACTTTTGAAATCGTTGGACTTGCTTTTCCAAGCTCTTGCTTCGTTCTCCTTGGTAGCTTGGATTAAATTTATTGACTGGCATAGCTAAGAATTAAAAGTAGGTGGATAAATTAAAGCCCTTAAAGTTTCAAACTCAAGGGCTCCAAATATAATCTTATTGATTTTATTTAATTTAAATAGAAAAGCTTTCTCCGCACCCGCAAGTTCTACTTGCATTTGGGTTAATGAATTGAAAGCCATTTCCGTTTAATCCATCAGAGAAATCTAAAGTGGTTCCTAATAGATAAAGCATACTCTTTTTATCGACCAATAACTTTACACCTTTATCCTCAAATATTTCGTCCCCGTCCTTGACTTGGTCATCAAAACTCAAATCGTACATCAAACCGGAACATCCGCCTCCTTTTACAGAAACCCTCACATTGCTAGCATCACTGTGTCCCTCTTCATTTTTTAATTTCCCTAATCTGTCTTTCGCTTTGTCTGTAACAATAATCATGACTGTAAATATTTAATTATGATACCGGATTTAATACAACACTAAAAACGGTAATGGTATTACGATCTCTTCCGTAGTAAAGTTTGTCTAAACTATCTAAAATATTGCTCGCTCTAAAATAAGAGGTATGCAATTGTTTATCATCTTTTGTCATCCACTGAATGGTATAGGAACTTTCCCTATCTCTGTAGTTTTTGACATAATCCATCATTTTCTTGAGGGCTTCTAATTTATCATAGCCCGATTCTGAATGAAATAAAAAGGATTGGTTGTGCCTCGGATTGATAGTAATCAAATCGAGCTTTACTTTCCCGTCTTGAGAACCAAACTCAAAAACCAACTCACTATCATTCAAGCCAAGATAGTTTAAGATTTCTTTCTGTAGCCTGGCACTTTCTATATGTATGTCTGTTGATGTTTCCATCCTAAATTATTTCCTTTTTGAAATTTAAATAATGATTTTGAGTATCCCAACTTTTTTATCCATGGAAAAGTTTCTGCATTTTTGCATTCTCAAATGCAAAGTTAGTCAATTAGTAGCACAAAATTAAAAAGCATGTTGAAAGTAGAACATATCGGTATAGCGGTAAAAAATATGGAAAGTGCCAATTCACTTTTTAGTAAGCTATTCAAAAAAGCCCCTTATAAACTTGAAAAAGTAGAAAGTGAAGGTGTTGCAACCTCTTTTTTTCAAATGGGCGAAACAAAAATAGAACTGTTAGAGGCAGAAAATGAAGATAGTGCCATTGCCAAATTCATTGAGAAAAAAGGAGAAGGCATTCATCACATTGCCTATGAGGTTGAAAATATTGAATCAGAAATGAAAAGATTGGAGGTAGAAGGTTTTCAACTAATCAATAAAGCACCTAAAAAAGGAGCTGACAATAAATTAGTCTGCTTTTTACATCCTAAAAGCACTAATGGCGTACTAATAGAACTGTGCCAAGAAATCAAAAAATGATTATTGGTGCTGTATGGAATTATAATATTTCAGCTTTTTCTTTCCTTTTCTGGTTTGAAAAGAACTTTTCTGGCAGGCAGAAAATAAAAATGCGCCTAAAAGCAAGAAAATGAATGTCTTAAATAATTTCGTCTTCATAATACTAAAGTAAAAAATTCAATTTAGAAACTCAAAAAAATTAAAATGAGCGATCAAAATAGAACAGAAATAAATAAACTCGGTGAATTTGGGTTAATCGATAAAATCGCAGAAAAGTTCAGCAAACAGAATAATTCTACTCATTATGCCATTGGGGACGATGCAGCGGTGATTGATGTGGGCGATTATTATCAATTAGTTTCTACTGATATGCTCATTGAAGGAGTTCATTTTGACCTTTCCTATTTCCCTTTGCATCATTTAGGATTTAAAGCAGTGGCAGTAAATGTATCCGATATTGCCGCCATGAACGGAATAGCAGAGCAAATCACGGTAAGCTTAGCCTTGAGCAACAGATTTTCATTGGAAGCCATTGATGCATTTTACGAAGGTGTTAAAGCGGCTTGTGATGCCTACAAAGTTGATTTAGTAGGTGGTGATACCACTGCGTCTCCGTCTGGATTGATGATTTCGGTTACTGCAATTGGTAAAGTAGATAAAGATAAAATTGCTTATCGTTCAGGCGCAAAAGTAAATGACATTGTTTGCGTTACTGGAGATTTAGGCGGTGCTTATATGGGATTGCAAGTTTTGGAAAGAGAAAAGCAAGTGTTTTTGGAAAACCCTGACATGCAACCTCAATTGGATAAATATCAATATATAGTAGGAAGACAATTAAAACCTGAAGCCAGAATGGACTTGGTTCACGAGCTTTTGGATTTGAAAATTGTCCCGACTTCCATGATCGATATTTCCGATGGTTTGGCTTCTGAATTGCATCATATTGCCAAACATTCGGATGTGGGCATCAATGTTCATGAGGATAAGTTACCTTTTGCTACTAATACGCAAGAAACTGCACTTGAATTTAAATTAGATCCGAATACCGCCATTTTAAATGGTGGCGAGGATTACGAATTACTTTTCACTATCTCTCAAGATGATTTTGAAAAAGTAAAAAACCATCCTGATATTCATTTTATAGGCTATGTCAATGAAAAATCAAGTGGCTTAAATTTGGTCACCACTAAAGGAAATCCAATTCCATTAAAAGCCCAAGGCTGGGATCATTTTAGTTGAGAATAAACCACAAGAGAAAGAAAAGGACAGCCGTGGGCTGTTTTTTTTTAACCATGAAGTAGTTTCTCAAAGATTTTCACTGAGCGGTATAAAGCACGCGTTTTGCTTCGCAACGCGCGCTAGTGAGATTTATCTATTTGCAGACGAAATTTAGCCAAGCCGTTTTATATTTAAATGCAAATAATAAATGGTCAAATTCACCATCTTTGTAAGCTCTGGTAACAATAAATGCAATTCTTTCAGGTTTTTCTAGCGACTTTCCTGCTGAATTTATTGTGGTAAAAACCCCATTTGAATAAGTTTTAGTTCGAAGAATCAGACCATTTTTATTAACTGTAGTCGAACTAAAATCATTTTTTGGTGAAATGAATATTGTATTATTTTTCACTTCTGGTAATGGTAACTTTAAAATGACGAAGAAATTCCCATCTCTAACTCCCGTTAGTAGATCAGAACTATAATTCACTTCCCCTGAGTAAATGTCATTTACATCATCAATGATTTCATATTTTTGAATCTTAAATTTATTATTGACTGTTTGTCCAAATACTATATTATTTGCTAGAATGAAATAAAAAAGAATTAACAATATAGATACTAGCTTAATTGAATTATTCATGGCGAACTATTTTGAAACAAGTAATTTAATAGAATTGAGCCAATATTAATATCTTTTGATGAAATAATCCTTCTATTTTATTCTCACTGTTGGCGAGCTTCCTAGCTCGTACCCATTTATACATGCTGGCAGACAGCACGAGCTAAGAAGCTAGCGCTAGGATTTACGGTAATTGCCAACTTTTCCATAACTTCTATCCATTGCTATACCCTGCCAAAGCCTGATAAACCTTATGAATTGGTAAACCCATCACAGTAAAATAAGAACCTTCCAGTTTTTCAATATGCGTTAAACCAATGCCTTCCTGAATGCCATAAGCACCTGCTTTATCGAATGGTTTATGGTTTCTGATATATTCCCAAATGACTTCTTCTTCAATAAGATTAAAATAGACTAAAGTCTCGTCTGAATATTTCTGAAATTGCCCGTTGAATAATACACAAAATCCTGAAACTACTTGATGTGCTCTTCCGCTAAGTTTGCTGAGCATACTGAAAGCTTCATTCTCATCCTGCGGTTTTTCCAATAATTCATTATCGATTAAGACCGTAGTATCAGCTGTCAGAATGATTTTATCGGTGTATTTTTCATCTTCCGCAAAGGCTTTGGCTTTCTTTTCTGCCAGAAATGCTGCTACTTCCGTGTGGGGCATATCCACAGGATATGATTCTTCCGTATCCTTAGCTTCGGTAGTAAATTCAAAGCCTGCTTTGGTCAGTATTTCTTTTCTTCTGGGCGATTTAGACCCTAAAATAAGAGGGTAATTCAAATTCATCTTCTTGTATTGAGCCAAATAAAAATCCACATATAGTTTTAGGATAGAAATAAGTTGATTTCTGAGGCATGGTATAGCCTGTATTGCAGACTTTATTCACCTGCTCCATGCTTATTTCCTTTGTAATTAATGCACATTGCACTTCATCTTTCAAAAGTTTCCGAATGCAAGCCGTAAAATTGCGTTCAAATTGAATGGATTCAGAACTTCGCTGCTCTTTTCCTTTTATTCCTAAAATTTTCTCAATGAAAAAGTAGTGTAGCACAGTCAGATCAAGATGCTTCACTTCATCAGGGAAATTCCATTTCAATTCTGAAATCTTCTCGGGCTTTAAACGGATCTTATATGTGTTTTCCTTGAACAACATCCCAAAAGCCCACTTTTTCCCTAGTATAATTTCATGAACATCTTCTGGGTTTTCGAGTGTTTTGATAATGAAATCCTCCTCTAGTTTCTTCAGAATTTCCTTTTCCGATAAATCAGGAATATCTTTTATTAATCTGTGGGTGGGCAAAATTCTCAAATCATCGGAATCGGAATTAGTCAGGTACATCATATGGAAATTATAACCTTCCTGTCCGGTATGATTCGGGTTTTGCTCCATCATCTTTTTCCGATAAAGCAAAGAGCCTTCATAGCGGTGATGTCCATCCGCTAAAATGATTTGCTGAGGTGTAATTTTCTCTATGAATTTCTTAATGATTTTTGCATCATGAATAACGCTAACTACTTCCCGTACACCTTGATAATCTTCCAGTTCGCCTAAGGGCATTTCCATGCTCTCATCCATATAAGTCTCCAACTCAAATTCAGGATCGGAATATAAGCCATGAGTAGCACTGACATTCAATTGGGTTTTATCCAATAGCTCGATTCTGTCATTCACCGACTTTGGAATAGTATTTTCATGCCTTAAAATAACTTTTTCATCCCAATCATAAGCTTTAATGAAGGTGATAAAGCCTTTTCGTACATGCTCGCGAGTAGAGCCGGGCAAGGTAAAATACTGGTAATAAACATATATTCCAGGAAGTGGGTCTTGTTTTATAATTCCTTCTTTTTTCCATTTTCTCAATCGCTCTGCAGCCATATCAGCAGATTCTTCTCCGCCTTTGGGCACAGATAAATGAATACTATTCAAAGGATTCTTATAAAGTGCCTCTCTTTGCTTGGCTGATACCACATCAAATAAGGGGCTAGTCAAACTCTCAATTTCCTTTTGAAGCTCGGCATTATAACGCCAAGCTTTAATAGGCTTAATTTCTGCCATTCTTTGGTTAGTAAATTAAATAACACAAAATATTTTTTTGGTATCTATCATCATCCCGATAGCTATTAGGATGACTGCAGATTCTCACATCTTGACTAATAAACTCTATTCTACAACCTATTCTTCTTCCACAAAGAGACCTTTTTGCCATTCCCTTCTTGTGCTGTTTGCTTCTTTTGTCTCTCAGACCACAATTTAACAGCTAAAGCTGCTGCGATTTCCGTTTCCACATCTGATACTTTCTCATCCAAATCACTTGGCTGGAAATATTTTTCTATGAATTTGGTATCGAAATCACCGCTGGTGAAAGCCTCATGCTTTAATACATATTTACAGAAACTAAGCGTAGTTTGAATTCCAACGATTTCATATTCGTCTATCGCACGAATCATTCTGTTGATCGCTTCTTCTCGATTATCCGCATAGGTAATCAGCTTTGCAATCATCGGATCGTAATGAATTGGAATATCCATTCCTTGCTCAAAACCATCATCTACTCTCACACCCGTTCCCTGTGGTCTTTTATAAACTTTTAAATTCCCTATATCAGGCAAGAAATTGTTTTGCGGATCTTCTGCGTAAACCCTAACTTCTACTGCATGACCTTTTATAGTCAAATCTTCCTGCTTAATGGACAATGCTTTTCCTTCTGCAATTCTGATTTGTTCTTTTACTAAATCAACTCCAGTGATTTGTTCCGTTACCGGATGCTCCACCTGAAGACGAGTATTCATCTCAAGGAAATAAAAATTCAATTTATTATCCACTATGAACTCAACCGTTCCTGCTCCATAATAATTACAGGATTTTGCCACATCAATAGCAGCTTGTCCCATTTGTTCTCTAATTTCTGGAGTCAATACGCTTGACGGTGCTTCTTCAATAACTTTCTGGTGTCTTCTTTGGATTGAACATTCTCTTTCGAATAAATGCACCACATTTCCTTTTTGGTCTCCCAAAACCTGAATTTCGATATGACGAGGAGAAGTTACGAATTTCTCTAAAAAAACAGCTCCATTTCCGAAGGCGTTTTTAGCTTCACTTACCGCTCTGTCCATTTGCGATTCAAAATCCGCAGGATCTTCCACTATCCTCATTCCTTTTCCACCACCACCGGCACTTGCTTTTATTAATATAGGATAGCCGATTTCATCTGCTTTTTCTTTAGCCAGTTTTATATCCGTGATGGCTTTGTCCAAACCAGGAACCAAAGGCACATCTCTTTTCAATACAGCTGCTTTGGCAGATAGCTTATCCCCCATTATTTCAATAGACTCGGCAGAAGGGCCTATGAAAATGATTCCTTCCTTTTCAACTTGTCTGGCGAAATCAGCATTTTCAGATAGAAAGCCATATCCAGGGTGGATGGCATCTACTTTTAATTTTTTACAGGTTTCGATTATTTTATCTATCCTTAAATAACTTTCAGAAGAGGCAGGAGTAACCTACGCAAACGGCTTCATCAGCATAACGCACATGAAGTGCATTTCTATCCGCTTCACTATAAATTGCTACAGTTTTTATACCCAATTCACGCGCAGAACGCATCACTCTAAGGGCAATTTCACCTCTGTTGGCAACTAAGATTTTTTTAATATCCGGCATATCAATTAGTCTTATAATATCAAATGAAAATTGAAGTACAATGCTACATAATTATTGTCTTTTTTACTAAAAATTACGGCTTTAAAGCGGGGGAGCTATTTTTTCAGTAAAACCTTTTTTGTTACCTTTGGTTTTTGATTAGAATAATTATAGATACAATAAAATAGATAAACGTGGATTTATTTGAGAAATTGAAAGTGGATCGTGGTCCTTTAGGTAAGCATTCCAACGTAGAAGAAGGTTATTTTATGTTCCCTAAATTGGAGGGAGAATTGTCTCCTCACATGAAATTTAGAGGGAAAGAAGTTTTAACCTGGAGTTTAAATAACTACTTAGGTTTAGGTAACCATCCTGAAATTAGAAAGGCTGATGCTGAATCTGCTGCCAAATGGGGATTAGCTTATCCAATGGGCGCAAGAATGATGTCAGGAAATACTTCTCAACATGAAGAATTAGAAAGACAATTAGCTGAATTCATCAAGAAAGATGAAGTGATGCTTCTAAATTATGGTTACCAGGGCGTTCTATCTATTATAGATGCTGTGGTGGGCAGAAAAGATGCTATTGTTTATGATGCTGAGTGCCATGCTTGTATCGTAGATGGTGTTCGTTTGCACATGGGGAAAAGATTTGTTTATCCTCATAACGACATAGAAAGCCTAGAAAAGCAATTACAAAGAGCTACAAAGCTGACTGAAGAAACTGGTGGTGGTATATTAGTTATTACTGAAGGAGTATTCGGAATGACAGGTGCAATGGGTAAATTGAAAGAAACCCTAGCTCTAAAAGAAAAATATGAATTCCGTTTATTATGTGATGATGCCCACGGTTTTGGAACCATGGGAGAAAGAGGTGCTGGAACAGCCGAGCAGCAAGATGTAATGGAAGAGGTAGATTTATACTTCAGTACGTTCGCAAAATCAATGGCTTTGATAGGCGCCTTCGTTGGTGGCGATCCTGATATCATCAAATTCTTGAGATATAATATGCGTTCGCAGATTTTCGCTAAATCATTACCAATGCCAATGGTGGAAGGTGCGTTAAAGCGTTTAGAATTATTGAGAGATCAGCCTGAGCATAAAAAGAATTTATGGACAATAGTAGATGCTTTACAAAATGGATTGAAAGAAAAAGGCTTTAGCATAGGAACAACTCAATCTCCTGTGACTCCAGTGATGTTGAACGGTACAGTTGGTGAAGCAGCAGCTTTAGCTTATGACCTAAGAGAGAATTTTGGAATATTCTGTTCTGTTGTTATCTATCCTGTGGTACCAAAAGACACTATTTTGTTAAGATTAATCCCTACAGCCTCTCATAGCTTGGAAGATGTTGACCGTACAATTAAAGCATTTGAAGCAATAAAAGATAAGCTAAAAGAGGGTCATTATAGGGAAAATGAGCTAGCAAAAGCATTTAAAGAGTAATTTTTTAGGAAAAATGTTGCCCTAATTGTTGTTTTTATATGTTTTTGCCTATATTGCTTTCAATTAAATAATTTATTTAGTCAACCGTAAACTAAAATAAGAATGAAAAGATTCGAACAAGTAAGAGACCTTATCATGGGTCTAGAAGGTGATTTTGAAAAATTCTACGACAAAGAGAATCAGGCGGCTGGTACTCGCGTAAGAAAAGGAATGCAAGAGTTGAAAAACTTAGCACAAGAAATCAGAATTGAAGTTCAAGATATCAAGAACAAATCTTAATCAGAATTTGAACGATTTCGAAAGAGGCTGGCAGTTTTGTCAGCCTTTTTTTTTGACTTATTTTTAATAATCATTCTAGAAAATGATTTCAAAAAGAATTTACAATGACCACTATTCAATCCAAACTACCTAAAGTTGGCACTACAATATTCACCGTCATGTCTCAAATGGCGGCTGAATATAATGCCATCAACCTCTCACAAGGATTTCCTGATTTCCCTGTATCAGAAAAATTGATAGACCTTGTATATCAAAATATGCAAATTGGGCATAATCAATATGCGCCTATGCCTGGACTTCCTCAACTCAGAGAAGCCATTGCCAACAAAATCAAAAATACGGGAGGGATTAATATTAATATAGATACAGAAATCACAGTTTCTGCGGGGGCAACTGAAGCCATCTTCTCTAGTGTTTTGGCAACCGTAAATCAAGGCGATGAGGTAATTGTACTCGAACCAGCTTATGATTGCTACATTCCTGCTATTGAATTGGCAGGCGGAAAAGTGGTTCCTGTAGGTTTAAGTTTACCCAATTTTACTCCAGATTGGCAAAAAGTAAAAGATAATATCACGGAGAAAACCCGTATGGTCATTATCAATTTTCCACACAATCCTTCAGGGGCTATTTTAACTCAAGATGATATTACTGCATTAAAAGAGATATTAGAAGAAAATCCTCAGTTGATTATTTTAAGTGATGAAGTTTACGAGCACATCATTTTTGATGGAAACACACATCTTAGTGTCTTAAAGGATAAGTTTTTAGCAAGCAGAAGTATTGCTGTTTCTTCTTTCGGAAAAACTTTTCATGCTACTGGCTGGAAAATAGGCTATATGGTAGCACCTGAAGCTATTATGAAGGAAATTAGGAAAGTGCATCAATACAATTGCTTCTCTGTTCACACACCTAGTCAATATGCTATGGCTGAATATTTACAAAATGAGCAAAACTATTTGGGCGTGAGTTCGATGTATGAAAAGAAAAGAGAATTTTTCCAGCAAGCGATGCAAGATTCTAAATTCAAAGTGATTCCTTCTTATGGGACTTATTTCCAAGTATTGGAGTTTAGTGAAGTTTCGGATATGGGCGATATGGAGTTTGCACAATACCTCATCAAAGATAAAGGAGTTGCATCCATTCCTATTTCAGCATTCTATTCTGACAAGCAGGATGACAAATTACTAAGGTTTTGCTTTTCAAAAGGAGAAGAAACATTACAAAAAGCAGCAGATATATTATGCAAGATTTAAAAGTAACGCTTATTCAAACGCCTTTGTATTGGCAGGATAAACAAGCTAATATTTCCATGTTTGAAGAAAAAATATGGGAAATAGAGGAAGAAACTGATTTAATTGTGTTGCCTGAGATGTTCAATACAGGTTTTAGTATGGAAGCCGAAAAAATGGCTGAACCTATGAATTTGCATACTTTCAAATGGATGAGGCAGATGGCGAGTCAAAAAAAGGCTGTGGTTACAGGGTCATATATTGTGAATGATAATGGAAATTATTTCAATCGCTTAATATGGATGCAGCCTGATGGCGACTATTTCACTTACGACAAAAGACATCTCTTCAGAATGGCAAATGAGGATGAGCATTATTCGCCAGGGCAAAAAGATTTGATAGTAGAATTAAATGGTTGGAAAATAAAGCCGTTAGTTTGCTATGACCTGAGATTTCCCGTTTGGTCTCGAAATAGATCAAATGATAAAAATGAATTGGAATATGATTTAATCCTTTTTGTAGCGAATTGGCCTGCAGTCCGGGTAAATGCATGGGATACTCTTTTACAAGCTAGAGCTATTGAAAATGTAAGCTATTGCCTTGGGGTAAATAGAATTGGAGATGATGGAAAAGGGATTGCGCACAATGGTCATTCTGGAATTTATGGCCCTAAAGGCAATGCATTATATTTTGCTGATGACAGAGAGGAAATTAAAACCGTTACTTTATCAGGAGAAGAATTGTTAAGATTTAGAGAGAAATTTCCAGCTCAGTTGGATGCTGATAGCTTTGAGATTAAAAAAAGTATTTGATTATTTTGCAAGGATGTAATAGCAACAAAAAAACTTTTGTAATAAAATTTCTTTATTTAAAAATAGTCTATTAGTTTTAATTTTTAACTAAAATAAAAATTTACACATTATGAAAAAATTATTACTATTAGCTCTTGTGGCAGTTTCTATCAACTTTGCAAATGCGCAAGATTACAAACCTTTCCAATTATACTCAGGTGTTGGATATGCTATTCCACAAGGTGGAGGTGGATTTTTATTTGATATTGAGCCTGCCTACAGGATTAATGATCAAATTTCCGTAGGATTTAGATGGGAAGTAGCTGCTATGGCAAGAGTAGTAGGAGATACAGAAGCTAGTATCTCAGGTACTTCTTCTTATACTTTAAATGGTAAATATTATTTAGGAGACAGTGACTTTAGACCATATGTTGGTGCTGGTTTAGGTGCTTTTGGTTTAGCCTCTGTATCTACTGGTCCTAATGGTGCTGGAGCTGGAGCCGAAACTAAAATAGGATTCTATCCTAGAATAGGATTTGACTGGGGGCATTTCAACATCAATATTGACTACAATTTTATTCCTTCTTCCGAAGTAGATGGGTTTGACACAAATGGTGATCCTGCTACTTTTGATGTAGCTAATAGTTATTTAGGAATTAGAGTTGGTGCATTCTTATTTGGTGGAAAAAAATAATCAAAATTAATAATTACAATTAAATGGCAAATCCTGATGGATTTGCCATTTTTTTTGCTCTTTAGATTTCATGATTAATAGAATTTAATACTTAAATCAATACAAAACCACTTTCCTACTCACTCTCCTGCCATTTTCAAAAATAGCACTGACAATATAAATACCTCCTTCTAAAGCCGAAACATCGATGGCCTGATTGGAAAAAGCTTGGTAGGATTGTCCTGTCAAGACTTTTTGTCCGTTTAAAGTTGTAATAGAAACAGAAATATCCTGATTGGTTTTAATATAAAGTTGCCGGCTTTGATTAGGATTAGGATAAACTTGAAAGACTAATTCTTCCCCACTTTGAACGGGCAATTCTTCACTATTTCTAAATATTCTAATACCTCCTGATACTGTTCCTAAAACTAAAGCAGGATAATCATCATCGTAAAGCGGGGCAAAAGCTAAATTATTTCTTTTCCCAAAATACCCATCATCGAAACTTTGATCCAATGAATTATAAATGCTCAGTGAATCAAACTCTCCATCATTATTCTCTAAATCTGAAAACACTCTGATATTACCGCTCAAATCTGAAGTGATTAAATCCTGCTGATTATCATTATCCACATCGGCCACGTGAACCCGAAGAGCTGAACGGAAAAAATCATCCCCTATTCCTAAATACGCATTATCTTCCAATTGGAATTGAGGGTTTCTCCCTTGTCCAATATTTTCATATAAAATCAAACCACCAGAGGATTTACCTACCAGTAAATCGGGATGATTATCCCCTACCACATCAGCAAAATGAACGGAATAACCTAATCCAATAAAAACATCCTCCACTGAGATTCTAGAATTTAAATCTAAACCACTGTCATCTTGAAATATGATTCTCAGTTGATTGCTATTTTCGAGAGTGCCCTGCAAAACCAAATCCTTTCTTCCATCTAAATCCAAATCAATCCACTGAATAAAGAGATTCGCTAAACCTTCTTCCGATAAATTGAGATAATCATCTGTGATCAATTCAAAAGCAGGATTCTGACTTTCTCCTGTATTCTCATAGAGTGCTATTGCGCTAAATAAGTTTTCATCTTCACCTAAATCAGTATAAGACAAAAATAAATCTAAATCACCATCCTTGTCATAATCATAAAAAGCAGTACTAGCCAGAGCACCCCAGTCTATCATATCTTCTTGTAAGAATTCTTTGGTAAGTAATTCGTATTCATTTCCTGATTTTTGATAGAGCCAATTAGAAGATGAAAAATCAATAGGGCTACCTAAATTAGCTTCAATATTTGGGCTAATGATTAATTCTTCTTTTTCATCCCCTAAAATATCCATTATCATAGTATTGGGATAAAAATTGAATCGAGCAGGATCCGCCTGATTAGGAAAATCAGAAGTGAAACTATTAAAATCGGGAGCTTGATTTGCAGAAGCTACATTATTGAAATAATAAAGTTCTCTACACTCTTCATGGCTAGAAACCAATTCCAGTTTTCCATCTTCCTGAAAATCAAAAATTGCCAAGCTTTTACCTCCAGCATGACGAGCATTGCTTATCATTCTTCCAAAAACATCCTGACAATCCTCTCCATCAAAAGCAAAAACGCCACAATCGCAATCCTCAACAGTTCCCCAATAATTATCGACCAATTCGAAAGTTTCTACATCAGGATTGCCCCCATTATCAGCACTTTTATTTTCATAAAATAGAATACGACTTTGAATACCTGAGAAATTAAAATTCAAAATATCTATATCTCCGTCATTATCAATATCGCCTATGTAGGGGTAATCATTAAAATTCACCTGCAGGTTCACCTCATTTCCGGAAAGACTTTCATAACTAATAAAATCCACGGCTTTTTCCAATTGAGGACTTCCTGCGCTGATATTTCGATAGGCGGTAATCCCTAAATTTCCTGCAGTAAATAAATCTGCTTTTCCATCTCCATCATAATCTTTTAAAATAAAAAAATTCTGAATTTCTGATGGGAAAAACTTTTCGTATTGTGGTGCATAATCATATTCATTTCCGTTTTTAAGAAAACACAAAATCCTGCCAGAACTACGGTCAAATCCAGCTAAGTCTTTAATCCCATCATTGTTTAAATCAATTTTCCCGTATTGAACCCCATTTAAACCACCTACCCAAGGAAAAGCTTTTTCGTTCTCGTTAGGATTAAGGATTGGAGTATCCTGAAAAGGAACAAAACGATATTGGGAAAAGCCCAAAAATGAAAATCCGAAAAGTATAGTGAATAGCAGAATACGCATTTTACAAATTTAACGTAACTTATATTTTTTCTATTATAAACAATTAGAAGCTTTTACAATTTTATAGATTTGTATAAACCTATTGAACGATGACTCAGATAGAAAAGCTGTACGAAATATATTTAAAAAGTACTGGAATTTGCACTGACACCAGAGCGCTAGAAGATGGAAATCTTTTTTTTGCCTTGAAAGGCCCCAATTTCAATGGAAATAAATTTGCTCAAAAAGCCCTTGCTGAAGGTGCTTCAACAGTAGTCATTGATGAGGTTGAATATCATACGGATGATGAAAGAAATATTTTGGTGGATGATGCCTTAAAAACATTGCAACTATTGGCTACTCATCACCGAGAGCAACTCAACATCCCGATTATCGGAATCACAGGTTCTAATGGGAAAACCACCAGTAAGGAATTAATTCATGCGGTACTAGCGAAGAAATATAATATTTTTGCAACTGAAGGGAATTTGAATAATCATATTGGGGTTCCCCTAAGCTTGCTCTCCATCAATAAAGACCATGAAATAGCTATAATTGAAATGGGGGCTAATCATGTGGGAGAAATTGCTTCCTACTGCCAAATGGCACAACCAACGCACGGGTTAATCACCAATATTGGTAAAGCGCACATTGGGGAATTCGGTGGTTTTGAGAATATCATAATTGGAAAAAGTGAGTTGTTTGATTTCTTAAAGAAAAATGATGGTGTTCCATTTATCAATACGCAAGATGCAGTATTAAAAAATATGGAAAAGCGATTCTCCAATGCAGTTACCTTCCCAAATGAAGGAAATAATTTAGAATTGAGACCTGAAAAGGGAACTGCATTTTTGAGATATTCAACTGAAGGTTTTAGCCATATAGACACACACTTGGTAGGTCAATTTAATTATCTAAATGTGGCTGCAGCACTATGTATAGGTAAATATTTTGACGTTTCTATGGAAAAAGCCATAGAGGCAACGCAGGAATATATGCCTGAAAATATGCGTTCTCAGATGATCAAGACGGATAATTATACTATTTTATTGGATGCTTACAATGCCAATCCTGATTCTATGGAATTAGCTATCAAAAGTCTGGGAGCTATTGAAAACACAGAATCAGTAGTTATTTTAGGGGATATGCTGGAATTGGGCGATACATCAGAGTTGGAACATGAGAAACTGGGAGAGTTGGCAGTGGATTTGGGTATTAGCAAAAGATATTATTGTGGAAAACAAATCCAATCCGCATCCAAAAAAGATACTTTCGGTAAGTATTTCGAAACTAAAGAAGAATTGATTGAGCACCTAAGGGCTAAACCTTTAAAAAAGGGAAGCACTGTTTTAATTAAAGGCTCCAGAAAGAATGCTTTGGAAGAAATAGTTCCTTTTTTGGTGAAGTCTGAGGGGAGATAGGAATTGAAACTTCGTTTCAATAATACAAGATTCCCACCTTCGTGGGAATGACGCACGGATTGAGATTTCCATAAAATCAAAAACTTTAATCTCAAGAAATTAATTTCATAAAATCAAAAATTAAAAGTAGGATTAGGACGTCCCCGCTTTAGAGTGCGGGGCAGGCTATCCTCGGGAAGGCGGGGATCTATTGATTTTAGGCTCCTCTTGAAAAATGCTTGAAGCAGCGAACGTTTAGGGGGTATAATAATTTAATTTCTTTACCTCATGCATTTTTACATCCTAAATCTGATTTTAACCTCTTGGATTAGTACAATTTCAGCTCTCAAGCAGCTTGATTTTTTCCGTTTTTTAGCGATTGGACGTACCTGTCCTGTAAAATAATGTGATGTTCATTTTTTTCTTGTCAGGCTGCCAGTCGGACTGGGGGAGAAATTTTGTTCAAGGCCAGTTTCTTGGCGTTTGATGCCATAACACCAAAGAACACCCATACCCTTTCGTTTTGAGCGCCCCTTGCTTTTATTTTCCTTAACCCATAGTGGTTTTTATGGTTCCCAAAACTTCCTTCCAACACCGTTGACCTGTCCTTGTTAAGTTCTGCCTGTAAGGCTTTTTCGGGCTTGCTTAATTTGACGGGCCTTTTTTGGCAAAGTTGGTGAAGATATGTTTAGAGGTAATGTAGCGCCTGTTTTCATTTGTAGGGTATATCTTGTCGGCAGACAGTTGGTGCAGTTGCCCAAAAAGCATCCTATGCTTTAAACAGCTTATCTTAAGTCTTTTACATTCGTTATAGGCATTAAAGTCCATCAGGTCAAAATACTGAATACCTCCTGTTTGTAGCATGTGGACTTTCATCCCAAATTCCACGGGCTTGTTCTCCTTTCCCCTTACTATTGGGCGAACATAGGGCTTATAGAGTGAAACAATGCGGTCTTTTACCTTTTCGCCAGGATTATTGAACAGGTATTCTTGTTGTTGCAGTACTTTTTTAATGGTGCGGATGTAGCCGTACTGGTGGGAAGTAAGTATTACTTCCGGATGAAGGTTGAGAAAATCCTGCAATTGCCCCAGCCCTTTGCCCAACAGGTAGATCAAGCTCTTCTTACGGGCCTTCCCTTTTTTTATGCTCTTCTTGCGCAGCCTATCATAGGTGAGCTGTTTGCGCTTTTGATCAATAAACTTGTTCCTCGGTCTTCTTTCACCGGTAACCTTGCAAAGTTTGAAAAGCAGTTTTTCATATACCCATTGATTGGACTCCCATAATAACTTTACATCTGTGGGAAAACGGATGCAGCTCTCATAGCAGGTGGCATCCATGGACAGCACATGGGTGTTCTCTATGTCATCCTTCCAATGATTGAGCAAAACTGTTTGCAACTGGTTTAAATCCGCATGCTTTGCAATATGGGTCCTTACCCTTGAAGGCAGGTTAGAATCTTTAATGAGTTTACCATCAGCCAGTGGCCTGTTGCAAAATATTTGCAAAGACCAATCGGTATTGAAACGCTCTATCAACTGGTGGTCGCTCAAGTTCAGGTAATGCTTTAAAAACATCAGGGCAAACATGCCCTCATTGCTCAACCATCTGGGAGCACCTTTACTGTTTTCATCCTGCGGAGGGAGACATTCTCCCAGTTCTTTTAAAGGAAGCCTTTCGTGTACTTTTCCGATTTCGAGTGTCTTGAAAATATACCATTTTGGAGAAACTATTGATTTGAGTGGGAATAAATTCAGCTGTGCCATATATTGCAGTTGTTATTTGTTTTTTTCTCAACTACAATATAACACAAAACCCCGAAAATTGCCATATATGGCGAAATTCGGGGTTTTAAATTAATTTTCCCTGGTTTTAATTCATTGAAAAACAATTATTTATATCTATCCAAGGGGAGCCGATTTTAACCAAAGGTTAAAATATACAATCAGCTAAGCCGAAAATACATCAATTTCTATTCCAACTCCACCTTAAACATTTTACCATTCCTGCCCGCCATTAAAGCTGTTCGGCTGTCAATAAAGGTGGCTGTCCAAATATCTTCTTCACTTAAGATTTGCCACTTTTCTTGATCACCCAACCAAATCTCAGCTCCTTTTGGTTCACAAACCAATACAAACTCATTTTCTAAATAATTTGTGACCGCTAAGCCGTAGAAAGAGCCTTGAGTTTGATGAGATGGAAGAGTTTTCCAACTTCTCCCATTATCTTCAGAATAGTAAACATTTTCCAATTGCTGATCCGTAATGGCTAAGTCACCGCCTGTAATCCATAATTTGTCATTTGACTTTTTAATGGCCGTCAAACCTGCGAATTCACCTGTCATCATAGGGGTGCTTTTCACTTCCCAGCTTCTGCCATAGTCTGATGTATAAAAAACCCTTGCACTTCCGTTGGCTCCTGTTGCTATCCATGCTTTTCCATCTGCGTCAGTCAAAATATTGCTGCCGCTTGAAGCAAAACCACCTTCGCCCTCATTTGCCTTTGGAGCAGTCGGAATTCGAGTCCAGCTTCTACCAAAGTCAGCTGTTTTAAGAATATATGCCAATGAATCAATTGCATCTCCATAAACAAGTCCTTGTCCATTTTCCCAGAATTGCACGGCATCTATGAAACCTTTCTCATTTTCCATCTGAAAGACTTTTCTCCATCCTGATTCTTCATGGAAATAGAAGATTTGGCTCAATTCCCCCTCACCTGCACTTAATACAATGGCTTCTTTATCACTAATGGGATGAACATCACGAAATTGAAGACTATCAATCTCAGGATAAGTAAAGACTTTCCAATCTTCGCCTGCATTAGTCGATTTAAGCAATGTGGAATAAGTCCCGCTTGCCCAAACTATGGAGTCGTTGAATGACTGCAAACCGATAATTAGCGCATCGGTATTCGTTTTTAGCTCTGTTACTTTAGGGGTCACTTTTTTATTTCCACATGATGCGATTAAAAATATTACCACTATCATTAAGCCTGAACTAGCTATTCTTTTACCAATCAAAATATTCTTCTTCATTTAATTCAACTTCTTTTTCTTCTTTCTCTGGGAGTTTTTCTCCTTTGATGATTTTCTTTAAAGTTTTGCCCTCTTCTTTAATTCTCTGTGCTACAGATTGTAATGACCGCTTTCTATCCCAGCTGACTTCAAAATCATCTGTAGTACCCAAAATCTTCAAATAAAGATTAGAGTATTCTCCACTTTCCTCTATGGCACCGAATGCCGCATCACTATCTTCCTTTTTATAGTTTTTTAAAGGTACTAATAATCTATAATTAATTTCTTGATTGAAAGTATGAGTACCTTGTAATAAAATATCAGATACATTAGACTGAATGGACATCTCAGGTAGGTAAATTACTTTATTCTTGATTTCTATGGTGTTGCTTAATTCCCCAAAATTCAAATGTGTGAGCTCATCTTCTCTCACATAATCGGACAAACTTAGCATAGGCTCAAAATTGTTGAGCTCTCCATTTTCAACCTTTGCATCAATAGTAGCAGTAAAAGCATCGGATTGAAAATTCAAGCTTTCATCTAGCATTATAAAAGCTTTCACATCAGCATCAATTTTCCCTTTCAAATGACGGTCTGTTAAGAAATCCTGCTGGAAATTTTCGAAAGTATAAAAAATGCTATCTACATTCATTCCTTTAAAATAGGCTTGAGTGTTAATGATAATTTCATTTTTCTTTTTCGCATTTACTGTACCACTCAAAGTCATTTTACCCCCATTGCTTTCCAAAGCCAATTGAGGTGCCTCTAGAATTTGATTAGATAATTTAATTTTACCTGAAATTTCCCTGCCTTCAAATCGCTTAAATTCCAATTTGGAGATATGAGAAGTTAAGTCCAATTGCAGTTTAGGGCTTAAGGCAAACTTGAAAGATTCTTCCTGTTTTTCGATTGAGTTTTCAGCATTGGACAATCCCGATAGCAACTCATTTAAATTAATGTTTTCACTGATAGTTTCTGCCTCAATTAGTAGTGGTTGGTTTTCTTTTAAGAAATAAGGTATGATATTGAGAAAAAATCCACTTAATTCAATATCAGAATCTCCAATCTTTCCCTGCAAATGATTGATGGCAATGTCATTCTTATTAAACATTAATCTCCCATTCAATCCAGAAATAGGTAGGGGATAATCTAAATAAACCCCACTCAAATTGCTCAGAATAATTTCCCCAGAATTATTGATTCGGGAGGCAGTGGAAGCCTGCTTAAAATCATTATAATAGCCAGCTATATTTAAATTGAAATCAATTAAGCCTTCTAGTTTAGTGTATTTTTCATGATTGGGAAAGAAAGTAAATAAATCCTGAGTTGAAATCTGACCTTTGGTTGAAAGATTAATAAGGTAATTTTCAAAATCCTTAATGCCTAAATTAGCGCTAAATGCTTTTCCTTTAAGATTTCCCGTTAAATCTTTTAAAACCAATTGAGAAGTTTTCAGGCTTTGCCTCTCACCATTATTGAAATTCCCATGAAAGCTTAAATCCTCAAATCTTGTATTATATTCAGCTTGAAAAAGAGAAGCATTCTCCACACTAAAATTGAAATTGATTCTAGGACTTTCCTTAGACGTTAACTTTCCGATTAAACTTCCTTCGAATTGGGCGTTGCCTGTGCTTTCATAATCATCCAATTGCTTTCTATATTCCTCAGGTAATAGAGAAATAAGCGTTCTAAAATCCGACTCCACACCTTTCACTTGAATATCCATATGACTGTTGAGAATTTCATAATTACCTGAAACTAGAAATTCATTGCCCGACAAAAGGATTTGAGAAGGCAAAATATCTACAGTTTCCGCTCCTTGGGTATAATCCAGTTTAGCTTTGACCTTTAGATATTTATTTTCAAAATAACTGTACTCTCCAATTTTTATAGCTTTGGAATTAATTTTTCCCTCAGCCTTTATACGGTAAACCTCCCCCACTTTATTTAAGCTTGCATACAAGCTTTCAGCAAATTGCAAATAAGATTGCTTTAAAGACTCATCCACATAATTGACCTGCACGGCTTGAATCTGTATATTCTTCAAATTGAAATTGACCGATTGATTAGATGATTCACCTGAACTTTTAATAATATCATAATTTCTCTCGCCTGTTCGAGTAGTGCGAATGGTTACCTCTCCCCTTTTCAAAATTATTTTCTCAAATGAATAATCTCCTTTCAGAAAATCCAAAGTGTTAAAGGACAAAGCAAGTTCCTCCAACTTAGCTAAAGGAAAACTGCTCCTTTCTAGGGATTCTTCTATGAAAACATCCTGAAATCGCAATGAGATGTTAGGAAAATCAGTCCACCAGTTAATATCAATAGTACCCACCTCCACAGGCGTTTGTATAGTTTTATTAACTTCGGATAGGATTTTATCGATCAGTTGATCTTGATTATAATATAAATAAGCCGACCCGCCAGCAAAGAGCAGGATAAAAAATAAAAAAAGATAAAGAATAAACTTTCTGATGCGCTTCAAAGTATTGCTTTTGATTGATGAACGAAAATTGTGAATAAGGGGTATAAATCCAAATTAATTTTTTTAAAGGATTTAAACAGTTGATTTTCAGTTTTATAAAAGAAAGCTTAAAAATAATTTAAATTATTTTACAAAATCAATTTGTAAATATAAAAAGCAGTACTACATTTGCATTCCCAAAAGACAACAAAAGGTTGTGAAAAATTAAAAAAGGGGATATAGTTCAGTTGGTTTAGAGCATCCCGACTTACGAAGTCGGGAGGGTCGTAGGTTCAAATCCTACTAATCAGCTGGTTTTGATATAATGGGAATATAGCTCAGTTGGTTTAGAGCACCTGCCTTACAAGCAGGGGGTCGTAGGTTCGAATCCTACTATTCCCACCACAAAAGCCTTTCGATTGATTTCGAGAGGCTTTTTTCATTTTAAGGGGACTACATTGGGGACTACAATTATTTTCCGAATACTGCAATGACTAATCAATATTGTTTCTTTTTAAAGAAAATCTTCCTATCATTGATAATTAATAAATCTTCAAACACAAAAATTGAGAGGGTAAAACCTTTTTAAATTTTTAAAGTTTATTAATAATAATATAGATAATATTATTTATAATTTTATCTTTGCAGACTTAATGTAAAAACCATGGCAAAACCAATCAAAGAAACTCCAATACTTAAGGGGAAAGATGCACAAAGGTTTAATTTTAACGCTGAAACTGTTAAAGATAGACATGTTGATGCTAGAACAAAAAACAGAATACAGGAAAACTATAATTATTTAAAAAGTATTACTGTAGGGTAAAGATTTACAATATTGCCACTTCCCGAAAATTCACAAATTGTTCGACTAACTCCAGATTACACATTCAAAAGATTTAATTGTGGTGATAGTGACTTAAATGAGTTTCTTTTAGAAGATTCAATAAGTTATCTACGCAAACTTTTGGCAGTTACGAACATTATTGAAAATAATGATCAAATAATTGCCTTTTTTAGTTTATTGAACGATAAAATTACCATTGATGACACACCAAGTAAAAATCAATGGAAAAAGCTTTTCAAAAAAACAACTGGAAAAAGTTTCAAAAGTCACCCAGCAATGAAAATTGGACGGCTGGGTGTAGATGTAAATTATCAGTCTAGTGGAATAGGAACTATAATACTTGACTACTTGAAGAATCTTTTCATAGATAATAATAGAACTGGTTGTAGATTCATAACAGTTGATGCATACCGTGAATCACTAGCATTTTATCAAAGAAATGATTTTCAATTTATGACAAGTGAAGATGAAAATGCTGATACACGATTAATGTACTTTGATCTATACACTCTTTCAGATGATAATTAATAGTTTTCATTTGAGTCTAATAAGATAAAGTAATTAAAATTGAATGTATAAATTGAAATTAGCTGTATAATTATTTCATTAAAGCAAGCTCCATAGCATTACGGGGCAATTTATCAGCTTTATTGAGTTCACTCAAAACCTTCAAATACCTTTTAGTTGGCTTGCCTGCATAGTATCTCTTAAAATATTTAGCATTCATAGCCTCATAGTATTTATCCTTCTTAAATAATGGGTCAATCCATCTGAATAAACGCCTGTTTTTCTTACTGTATGTTTGGCTTTCGTACATACAATTATTAAAGGCTTCACGGTGGAAAAAATATCCATCTACTGAATAAAGTTTACGGCAGAGCTTATTTGTATGAGAGAAACGGAAATACCAAACAGAACCCTTGCACAAATTAGAGGGCAAAGAATCTAATTGCAGTTTATACTTTCGGGGTTCATCCCTGTATTTATAATCTAATTCAATGTATGGATAATATTCTTGAGTGTTTACCAAAAATGAAATACTACCTGTCTGCCTTCCATTTGTACTCCATTTGATTGTACCGCATTGAATTTAATTAGAATTAAGGTACTCTAACCTTTTAAGGTCTGCAATACTTAATTGCAAAGCATCATTGTAAAGAATTGGAAAAGTAAATGGCTTTGGCATAATTTCTCTGTTAGCGCGAAACCTAAATAACTAAGGAAAACGGACTTTAATTCGTTTTATTATGTGGAGGTATGAAATTATAAAGAGGTCCCTTTTAATGCAGTTAGATAGCATTTTCAAAGCATTCCAAACGGGAATTAATCCTTCCAATCCCTATGAATTCAACTGTTTTAGTTTTTATATTCGGTCTTTTAAATATGGGCTTGGATATCTATTTCGTGTTTGTCATATCAAGATTGGATGAGAATTTGATATAAATTAGTGTAACCTAATTTTAAAAAACTAGATTATAAATATATGAGAACTTTAAATACACTATTAATATTCACCTCAATATCTCTTGCTCTCTATTCTTGTAGCGATTTAACTAATCCAGATAATAATGAGCCAGAACCAATTAGTATACATAATCGAACATCTGAAACCATCTTAGTAATCGATAAGAGCACTCGTGAAGAAATACTGGTAGAACCAGATGAAAGTATGCCATTGAAAGAGTATGGCAGTATTACTGACAATTATATCTTTAAATTACCTTCAGATGAAGAGAAGTTTGTATACTTTGAATATAGCAATGACGGTAAATTCATTTTTGCGATCTATGATTTTTACCTTCAATATATAATTACTGGATCAAATGGAGCAGAAGAAGCAAGTTTAACTTGGGAAACTAGTAATGGTGGTACTGGACAAAACACAGTTAACCTACCATACACCATAGAATACGACACTCCTTTTAGCGATGATTTTTACTATATATCAGCCCAAATTGAAAATGGATATGGTACTATAAAAGTGGAAATAATAAATAGGTTTGGAAATGTAGTAGATTCTGATGCGGCAACTGGTGAATTTGCTATTGCAACTGCCTCTGACTAAAGGCTAAAATGGAACAAGGTTGATGTAGAGACAATCATAGCTAACTCCCTTTTTACAATACTCTCAAATGAAACCCAATAACAAAACAGCCTCTCTCCTTTCAAAACCACATCTTCAGGAACCATTTTACAATATTTTTAAATTATTATATAATAAGATCTACAATTTAAACTTTTTTTTATATATTTGTGTTGAAAAAAAATATCTCTGTTGGCCAGAGATATTTATCTGGTTGCTTCTATCAACCTTTAAATAAAAAATATTTATGATCACAAATTTACTAAAAAACAGAACATTGCCAAAAAGAAGAAGATTGGCAACACAAGACGGGTGTCTTCTTGATTTACAAGAAGAACTTCCAATAATGTTTAAAGCTTTTAGTGAGGCTTTTGAAGCATTTGAGAAAGAAATAAGTCAAACACCACCTATGGCACGGGCTAGAGGCTTTGAAGCTTCCTTATTAAATTCAAAAATGATTCAAAGTATTCAGGATAATTTTCCAAATAATTGGAAATTTGGAAAATATAAGCGTTTTACATTACAGAAAAATGGCTATACAATATTATTTAAGAAACTAAATAATAAGAATATGCCTATGAATATCAAAACAAATACAGTTAACGCCATCGCTCAACAAGAGCAGTTATCTTTATTTGACGATAATTCACTAGTTGCAAATCCAATACTTTATTTTGGTTACAAAAAAAGTAATATTGGAAGTATTGTCGACCCTAAATTAATATATATTGACGACAATAAACTAAAATGGATTATAACAGCTGATGATATTGTAACTACCAAAAATAGCGAAATAGAGGAAGCTTTTGAAGAAACAGAAATGGATCTTCCTAAGATAAAAGAAGATGTGAAAAGAAAAAAAGCATCAAACGAGTAAAATAAATTAGTTTAGAAGCAACCAGTTTATTTTTTTAATCAAAAATCGTAAAATCGAAATGGAATTTAATTATAAGCAATTAACTTTCGCTCGCGAATACAGGAAGTATTCCCAGACCGAATTAGCTTCCAGAATTCCTGGACTCTCGCAATCGAATCTATCTAAATTTGAAAAAGGTTTAGATACATTGTCAAATGACTTAATAGAAAAAATAATTGATTTTCTAGATTTTCCCAAAGAGTTTTTCCAACAGCACATACCTTCCATGGTAGAAAATGCAGAATATCGTAGAAGAGCTACTATCACAAAAGGGGATAGACTGGATATTGAATACAGCATAAGATTCATTAGCCACCTAATAGACCAAATGAGTAATGCTATAGAGTGGCCTGACTTAAAATTGAAAGCAATAGATATTGAGGACGGATTTAGTCCAGTCTCAATAGCAAAATTGATTAGAAAGCAATTCAAATTAAAAAACGGTGAACCTGTCAAGAACATATTTTCTATAATTGAACAAAGCGGAATTATCATTTATGAATTAGATGCAAATGAAAAATTCGATGGTGTATCATTTCAAACTGAGAATGGTTTTCCACTAATTATTGTTAATAGTAATTTTAGTAATGACAGGAAAAGATTTACCCTTGCTCATGAATTAGGACATTTAGTGATGCATGTTTTAACTGAAAATCCGATTTCAGAATATCGTAACAAGGAAAAAGAAGCAGATCAGTTCGCATCTGAATTTTTAATGCCTGAAGATGGAATTCGAAATTCTCTTCTCAATTTAAAACTAAGCTATCTTGCTGATCTTAAATCTTATTGGCTAACTTCTATGGGTGCAATTATTCGAAAAGCAAAAGATCTTCATTGCATTTCAGCAGATAAATACAAATATCTAAATATTGAATTAAGCAGAAGAGGCTGGAAAAAAAATGAACCAGTACATGTTTTTATTGATTCACCAAAACTATTTAGTGTTGGATACAAGCTTCATAAAAATGACTTGGAATATAGTGATGAAGAACTTTCAAAAGCATTTCGTGTACCTACAGATGTGGTAAAAAGATATTACAATCTACCAAGAGGTGAATCAAAACTTAGAGTTGTAATCTAAATCAACTTCAAAAGACTATTAAAATATGGTTAAAAATTATAACTACTCATTTATCAATTTATTAAAATAGCCTTACAAGCAGGGGGTCGTAGGTTCGAATCCTACTATCCCCACACCTAATTAAAAGGGTTACAGACATAAAGTTTGTAACCCTTTTTTCATTTATATACATATATTGAGGTGTTAAGTTTTCTACTTATTATATTAGATAAAACACCTACAAACTAATTTTATTCCTTCTCAAACCCGGCTTATATTCTTGACTTTTCTGGTACCTGGTCCATTGCATGCTCTGCAATAGCGGTAATAGACAATGAGGGATTAACTCCCGGATTGGCCGATATCATGGAGCCATCTATGACCATCATATTTTTATAACCAAAAACATTATTACTCCTGTCAATCACTCCTTTTTCAGAGTTTTCAGCCATAACAGCACCTCCCAAAATATGCGCTGTTGACGGAATTCCTGCCAGCGTTTCCAGCGAGAAGGCAGTGGCATTCCCATTTATAATTTTTGCATAATCTTTAGTTAGCTGAACAGATTCGGGAATATCCGGGCTCGGTGGTTTTCCATTTCCCACTTTCGATACCAGATTGCCAAGCCATCCTCTTTTAAAGTTAATGGTGCTATCAACCGACTGCATAAATAACAATATGACCGTTCGTTTTGACCAGCTGTTGAGCCAGTAAGTTCTGAAATAACGGACAGGCGACTTAAACATATTGACAAAGGTGTTTCCAATCCTTTTAAAAATAGTGTTTCCCTGTGACATGGGTAAATGCAATAACTTCCAAAAGCCTGAGCCTTCTGAGTAACGACAAATCTCGAGATGCGTGTTTTCATCAGTATGTAAAATACTGCCGATAGCCACTCCTTTAGAGACATTAATGTTTTTCTCCAGACTGGATACGCTGATCAGTGTTTCATTATTGGTTCTTATTTCTTCACCCGTTTTATCGGACAGAAGTGGCAATGAGCCTTTTTTCTTCAATTTTAATAATAATTTTATTGTGCCCATTACCCCACCGGAGAAAATCACTCCATTTGAGGTAAGAGATTTTTTTGTTTTAAAAAACTTTGTACTGGATTGAAGCTGAACATGATAACCATCTGACCCTTCTTTATTGTCAATTGGTTTCACATCAATTACTTCCTGTTCGGCTAGTATTTCAGCTCCTTCTTGCTGGGCAAGATGTAAATAATTTTTATCCAATGTATTCTTGGCGTCATAGCGACAGCCCGTCATACAGCCCCCGCAAAAAGTACAGCCTGACCTTTTAGGGCCTTTACCATCAAAGTATGGATCATCTACCTCAACTCCCGGTTTACCAAAATATACAGCCACTTTAGTAGCTTCAAATTGACTGCTGATATTTCGCTCTGCAGCCAACTTTTGAAGGGAAAGATCACCGTCAAATAATTCTGGGTTTTCGGCAGCGCCCAGCATTTTATGAGCTATTGCATAATAGGGCTTTAGCTCTGTTTCCCAATCTTTTAAACTAGCCCATGAACCCGTTTTATAAAAGGCAGTTTTAGGCACAGGTAAGGTATTGGCATAAACAAGGGAACCGCCTCCTACACCGGCACCCGAGAGAATGGCAACATGCCTGAAAACAGTGAGCTTCATAATACCGAAAAAACGCAGCGATGGCAACCATAACCACTTGCGTAAATTCCAGTTGGTTTTGGCAAAATCTTTTGATTGATACCACTTTCCTTTTTCAACAACGAGAACCTTATATCCTTTCTGCGAAAGTCTTAATGCACTAACCGAGCCCCCGAACCCACTACCAATTATAATGTAATCGTAATCAAAATCCATGATAACTAATTAAAGAAAATAAGTGATTGTTTTAGATATATAGATTAAATATATGGAAAATAATGATGGAGTAAATTGTTTATGGATAATTGGTAGAATTGATTTTATAACATCTACAATCCATTATCTCTTAAATGCTGAATTTCTTCTGATTGCTAGAATTACTCAAAAGATTTCACCCCACCAAAAACTCTTTAAACCCCTCATAATCCACTTTCATTTTTACACTCTTCTTTTCTTTTTGTATTAAAGATTGAGCTGAATCAGGTAAAATATCTTTATCCGTTACTTTCTGCACCACATCCATAAATTTGCAGGGATGGGCTGTTTCCAGTACTATGCCTTTACCTTCTGAGGATTTCATGAATTCCATTAAAGCTAAATAACCTACTGCGCCATGAGGATCTAATAAATAATTATTTTTAGTAAATACTTTTTTCATAATCTCTAAAGTTGTTTCATCAGAAAAGGCATAACCTTTTACTTTTTCTCTGATTTCCTCTTCTGAAAACAAATCTATCATACGCTGGAAGTTGCTGGGATTTCCTACGTCCATGGCATTGGAAATGGTTTGGATGGTAGCCTTAGGTTCATAATTACCGCTATTCAGAAATCGAGGTACCACATCATTACGGTTGGCTCCTGCTACAAACTGTTTGACGGGCAAACCCATTTTCTGCGCTATCAAACCAGCTGTCAGATTGCCATAATTCCCGCTAGGAACTGCAATAGTTAAGGGAGCATTTCCGAATTTTATAAATGGAGCGAAATAATAAACCATCTGAGGTAAAAAGCGAGCAACATTGATAGAATTAGCAGAACTGATATTAAGCTTTTTTCTTAAATCACTATCCAAAAAAGCTTGTTTGACTAATTGCTGGCAATCATCAAAATCGCCTTCTATTTCCAATGCTTTCACATTTTCATCAAAAGTGGTCAGTTGCTTTTCTTGTAGCTCGCTTACTTTTCCAGAAGGATATAAAATTACAACTTCAATATTTTCCACTTTTGAAAAAGCTGCCGCTACTGCCCCACCTGTATCGCCTGAAGTAGCCACCAAAATGGTGCATTTTTCCTGTTCATCTTTGTAAAACTCTTCCAAACATAAAGCTAAAAATGTAGCCCCTACATCTTTAAAAGCATAACTAGGCCCATGAAATAGTTCTAATGCATAATTATTGTGCTTTATTTTTTGAAGTGGGAAATCAAAGGAAAAAGTTTTCTGGATGATATTTTTCAATTGATCATCTTTCAAATCCTCCTCAACAAATGGCTTTAATACATCAAAAGCGATTTCACGAATGCTTTTATCCTGAATATTCTTAAAATAATCTTGAGGTAACTGAGGAATTCTCTCAGGCATAAACAAACCATTATCAGATGGTAATCCCTCAATTACGGCTTCCCGAAAACTTTTCCTCAGATCTTTATTTTTTGTGCTGTAATAGTTCATGACTCCTCCATTTTATAAGTTCCCCTTGCATTAATTTTGGATAAATAAATTTTGGAATCAATTTCTAAATCAGCATAAAATTGTTTCCATTTATCGCCCACTTCTTTAGCTTGATTCTCATTTTCACAAAAAGCAAAAATAGAAGGCCCAGAACCTGAAATACTACATCCCAAAGCTCCAGTTTCCATAGCTAAAGATTTAGCCTGAGCAAATCCAGGAATCAGGTAAGAGCGAATGGGTTCTGCAATTAAATCATTCATGCCCGATCTTATCCAATCGTAATTAGAGGTGGTAAGCCCACTTATCAATGCGGCAATATTCCCCATTTGGGTAATCACATCTGGCAAAACCATCTCCTTTTTCAAAATTTTCTTTGAATCAGCTGTCTTCACTTCAATCTGTGGATGAGCAACCACTATTCTTAACTCTTTTGGGAAAGGGATATTTAATATTTCCAGCGGATGATAACTTTTTATAATACAAAAACCACCCACTAATGAAGCCGCAACATTATCTGCATGGGCTTTTCCTGAAGTTGCTTTTTCGCCCAACATCGCAAATTCCACCAGTTCGAGTTGTGAGAAAGCTTGATCTAATAATTCATTTAGCGCAAAAGCAGTCGCAGCAGCTGTACAGCCGCTCGAACCCAATCCACTCCCAGGTTTAACAGCTTTTTCAATTTTTATACTCAACCCCTGTTTTAAGCCTAATTGATTGAGCATGGCTTGAGCCACAATTCCTGCAATATTTTCATTAGGACTTAAGGGTAAGTCAGGATATTCTGGAATGGGATGAATAATGATTGCATCGGAATCCAGCAATTCTATCTCCAAATGCTCTCCTACACCTTCCAAGGCCAATCCCAGGATATCATATCCAGGACCGACATTGGCAATAGTAGCAGGAGCAAATACTTTTATTTTTTTCATTTTTTTATCTTTTGATCTGTTTTAGCTTTTGTCTTTATCGGTCAGACGGTTCCAACCGTCAGACCGAAGCAATTAATTCCAGTCTGACTATCGCCTGGCCTAGTCAGGTATTCCAATTATCGATCAGACGCGTAATGCGTCAGACCGAACTAGCCAGCTAAACCATTTTGTCTATTATTTTTTGTCAATTGTTAACTGTTTCAGAGAGCATTTGCTATCCGTATGATATCTCCAAAAATACCGGAAGCCGTTACGGCCGCCCCAGCTCCTGCTCCTTTAATCACTAATGGCTGTTCAGGATATCGCTTGGTATTGAACAACACTATGTTATCCTTTCCTTCCAGATTATACAAAGGACTATCAGGCGCTACTTTCTCCAATCCTGTATTGGCTTTTCCGTTTTCGAAAGTGGCCACATATTTCAGCTTTTTGCCTTCAGCATTTGCTTCCTCCACCAGCTTTTTAAAATGTGCTTCTTCCTTAGCTATAGCTTCAAAGAATTTTTCTACATTTTCAGCCTGCATACATTTTTCAGGAATAAAAGGAATAGTGTCAATATCATCCAGCTCCATTTCAAAACCGCTTTCCCTGAGCAAGATCAAAATCTTTCTTTTCACATCTACCCCACTTAAATCAATTCTTGGATCGGGTTCAGTGAAACCTTCTACTTGAGCTTGTTTTACCACATCTGCAAATGATTCGCCTTCTCCTGTATAATTATTAAAGATAAAATTTAAGCTGCCCGACAAAACAGCCTGTATGCCCAATACTTCATCTCCACTTTTAATTAAATCATCCAAAGTATTGATGACTGGAAGCCCGGCCCCTACATTAGTTTCAAATCGGAAATGACTTCTATATCTTAAAGCTAAATTTTTAAGATTTTTGTAATCTCCAAATTTACCGGTGCAGGCAATTTTATTGGGCGTGACTACTGAAATACTGCTTTCCAAAACACCCGCATAAGTATTGGCCACCACCTCATGAGCAGTATTATCGATAAAAATACTGTTCCTTAGATTTAACGCTTTCATTTCCAGTAGAAAATCTTCTAAATCCATCTTTTGTCCTTTCTCCATGAGGGTTTCCACTGCATTTTCTAAAGGAATCCCATTCAAGTCAAAGAGCATTTTACGGGAATTGGCAATACCACTGATTCTTAGATCAATTTGATTATGCTCTTTCAAGTACTCTGATTGTTGATTTAATTGGTCAATCAAAGTTTGTCCGACATTGCCCGTTCCCACTATAAATAAATTTACTCTTTTCAGATCGGACAAAAAGAAACTCTCATGCAATGTATTGAGTGCCTTTTTGACTTGCTTTTTATCTATTACCGCAGAAATATTCTTCTCCGAAGAACCTTGTGCTATGGCTTTTATATTAATTCCATTTTGCCCCAGTACGCTAAACATTTTGCCACTAAGTCCTATTTGGTTTTTCATCTGCGAACTCACTAAGGCCACAATCGCTAAATCAGTTTCAACATAAAGTGGATTAAGCATTTCCTCCTTAAATTCTAAAGAAAAAGCCTTTTCAATGGCAAATTTCGCTTTTTCCACATCCTCTAAATCTATGGCTACACAAATACTATGCTCTGAAGAAGCCTGAGTAATGAGAATTACACTCACCTTTGCTTGTGCCAAAGCTTCAAACAATCGGTGCGAGAAATAAGGAATTCCCACCATGCTGCTACCGGATAAATTAAAAAGGGCAATATTTTCAATGCAGGATATACCTTTTATAGACTGAGAATCAGGTTCGGGGAACTCATGAATTTTTGTTCCCTCTGCATCTGGCTCAAAAGTGTTTTTGATATAAATAGGAATCCCTTTTTTATAAACAGGATGTACCGATGGCGGATACAAAACTTTGGCGCCAAAATGAGTCAACTCCATGGCTTCTTCATAATCAATTTGAGGAATAGCAAAAGCCTGTTTTACATATTTTGGATTGGCGGTCATCATGCCGCTTACATCCGTCCAGATCTCCAGTTCAGGTGCGTCTAAAGCAGCAGCTATTAAAGCTGCAGTGTAATCTGAGCCTCCTCTTCCCAAAGTTGTGCTGTTGCCGTATAAGTCTTTACTTACAAAGCCGGGACAAACTAAAACGTCTGCTTTTTGATTTTGAAAATAAGGTTTAATTTTCTCTTCTGTAAGTGCCATATCGACATTGGCTTTACCAAATTCACTATCTGTCAGGATAAATTCCAGTGGATTAATCAGATTGCTTTTCATCCCCTCTTGCAGAAAAAATTCATTGACTATGAAGGCCGACAAAACCTCACCAGATCCAATAACCTTATCTAAGGTTTTATTCGATAATTCTTGAATTAAAAAGACACCTTTGAGAATATCTTCTATCTCATTAAGGACTAATCTTACTTTTGCCATTAACCCGCTCTGAGCTTTAGCGCCCAATAAGTCTTGGACAGCTTCGAGGTGGCGATTAATTAATTCATCGAGCTGAGCTTTATAGTTCTCATCCCCTTTTTCTGCCAACCGACTACATTCCTGCAGTTGATTGGTGACTCCACTAAAAGCTGAGACCACTATGATCAATTGGTCATTTTGAGATTTCTTAGCCACTATGGCTATTACTTTTTTTATGTTTTCAGGGCTTCCTAGGGAAGTACCTCCAAATTTCAATACTTTCATTTTTTATTTTGATTAATGATTTGATAAAATCAACTTTTCCTAAGTGCTCTGCAGTTTGACGGTTGAAACCGTCTAATCCCTAATCTACATTAATGGCAGTTTCATTTATCGGTCAGACGGTTCTAACCGTCAGACCGAAGCATGCAACAGAGTTAAACCGGTCTGACTGTCGTCTGACCTACTATATCAATTGATTTGAATTTACGGCAAAATATGCCTTATGGCGATATGAAAATATTAACCCCGCAATGGGGTTGTAATGAATGTAGTGGTGAAGGTAGAAATGCCCATACCAATTCCATTCAGCAAGTTGATTGCTGTGATTGAGATTGATTGATATGTGAATTGTTTATTTAACATTTCGTAAAACTGACCGAAATCTAACAGAATATTTTTTAAAGGAAAAAATTTAATAAAGAAATATTGAAAATTATATTTCGAAAAAGGGATTTTAAACCTAATAAACCACTATCAATCTATCATCCTTAAGACTAATTAGTAACACTTTTAAAATTTAACAATACTTTTCTCACCACTCATAAAAAAGCATTCGCTTCTCTTCATTATTTAAAATAGATTGACAAAAAATACACAACTATGAAAAAAATATATTGGCTTATAGGAATACTATTTATATTCCATACAAATGCTGTTGAAGCACAGCGAAACAAAAAAAGTACTGGTACTCAATACGATGAAAAGCTTTATGATGCTTTAGAATGGCGAGGAATCGGCCCTTATCGAGGTGGGAGATCTGCAGCGGTAACAGGAGTAGCAGATCAGCCGAACTTATTTTATATGGGTGCGACTGGAGGAGGTGTTTGGCGCACAAAAGACGGAGGTAACTCCTGGGAAAGCATTTCTGATGGCCACTTTGGAGGTTCGATAGGTGCTGTTTCAGTTGCCGAAAGCGATCCTAATGTGATTTATGTAGGTGGGGGAGAAAAAACTTTGCGTGGAAATATGTCTTATGGCTACGGAATGTACAAATCAGTAGATGCAGGTAAAAACTGGGAACATATTGGGCTGGATAATAGCAGACACATCAGTAGAATCAGAATACACCCTCAAAATCCTGACATTTTATATGTGGCTGTAATGGGCGATATTTTTAAAGATTCTGAAGAAAGAGGAGTTTATAAATCCACTGATGGCGGAAAAACCTGGCAAAGAAAATTATTTGTAAATAATAGAGCTGGTGCTGTGGATCTGATTTTAGATCCAAACAATCCTCGAATCATGTATGCTTCTACTTGGAATGTAAGAAGAAGTCCTTCTAATTTTTCTAGTGGCGGGCCAGGTTCTGACATCTGGAAATCAATCGACAGTGGTGAAAACTGGGTGAAGTTGTCTGAAAATAAAGGCTTACCAAAAGGTGTTTGGGGTATTTCAGGAATCACAGTTTCTCCTCAAAATTCCAATCGATTGTGGACTATAATAGAAAATGAAAATGGAGGGGTTTTCCGTTCCGATGATGCTGGTGAAACTTGGCAAAAAACCAATGATGATAGAGCTTTGAGACAAAGAGCTTGGTATTACACCAGAATTTATGCCGACACTCAAGATGAAGACATGGTTTATGTAGTGAATGTTAATTACCATAAATCTAAAGACGGAGGTAAAACATTTACTTCTCATAGAGCGCCACATGGTGACCATCATGATATGTGGATTGACCCTAATGACAATCAAAGAATGATTATGGCAGATGATGGTGGTGCACAAGTGAGTTTTGATGGCGGAGAAAACTGGAGCACTTATATGAATCAAAATACTGCTCAGTTTTATAGAGTTGTAACAGACAATCATTTCCCATTCAGAATTTATGGAGCTCAGCAGGATAATTCCACGGTAAGAATTGCGCATAGAACAACTGGCTATGTTATTGGTGAGCAAGATTGGGAGTCAACTGCCGGTGGTGAAAGTGCACATTTGGCTATAGATGAAGAAAATAATGATGTGGTTTATGGTGGAAGTTATGATGGGTTTTTAACACGTTACAATCATAATTCAGAAGAAATTAGAGCAATAAATGTATGGCCTGACAACCCTATGGGACATGGAGCTGAGGAAATGAAATATCGTTTTCAGTGGAATTTCCCAATTTTCACTTCTCCTCACGATCCAAACAAATTATACACAGCTTCTAATCATTTGCATGTCACCACAAATGAAGGACATAAATGGGAAACCATCAGCCCTGATTTAACCCGAAATGATCCAAGCAAATTAGGCCCTTCAGGACGAACCAATAACAAAAGACAATACCAGTGTGGAATATTATTGCACCATATTCGCTGCTATTGAATCTCCTTATGAAGAAGGTTTATTATGGACAGGTTCAGATGATGGTTTAGTACATGTAAGCAAAGATGGGGGTGAAAATTGGGAGAATGTAACGCCTAAAAACATGCCTGAGTGGATTATGATTAATAGCATTGAAGCCGATCCATTTACTAAAGGAGGAGCCTATATTGCCGCTACTTCCTATAAAAACGGTGATTATCAGCCTTATCTATATAAAACCAAGGATTATGGTAAAAGCTGGACAAAAATTGTAAATGGCATTCAAAATGATCATTTCACCAGGGTTGTTCGTGCGGATCCTGAAAGAAAAGGCTTGCTTTACGCAGGAACTGAAACGGAAATGTATGTTTCATTTGATGATGGGGCTAGTTGGAAAAATTTCCAGTTAAACTTACCAATAGTTCCGATCACAGATTTAACTATAAAAGATAATCATCTGATAGCAGCTACTCAGGGTAGAGGCTTTTGGTTGATTGATGATTTAACTGTCTTGCACCAATTAAGCGATGTAGTAACTCAAAATGATCACTATTTATTCCAGCCTAAAAAGACTTATAGAATTGGCGGAAGAAGTGTGGAATCAAAAACTGCAGGTGAAAATATGCCATCAGGAGTGATTACTTATTTCCATTTAAAGGATACCGCTTCTGCTGATACGGTGAAAATCCACTATAAAGAAAAATCAGGAAAAGTAATTGCTACTTTCAGTACTCATCCTGATAAAAAAGCAAAAGAAGAAAAGTTGACCGTAGAACCTGGCAGCAATCAATTGATATGGAATATGCGATATCCTGATGCGGAAGTATTTGATGGAATGATATTATGGTGGTCATCTACTAGCGGCCTAACGGCACTTCCTGGCAAATATGATGTGGAACTTTCAGTGAATGGTGAATCACAAACTCAGGAATTTGAAATAGTAAAAGACCCTAGATCAAGCGCTACACAGGAAGATTTGAAAGCGCAATTCGATTTTCAGAATGAGGTTATTGCAAAACTATCTGAAACCAATTTAGCCATTAAGGACATAAGAAAAGCCAGGGTTCAAATTGAGGATGTGATGAAAAAGCAGAAGCTGATACCATTAAAAATATGGGGAAAAGCATTCTAGAGGAGATGAAGGAAATTGAAGAATCGCTTTATCAAACCAAAAACAGAAGTGGCCAAGATCCATTGAATTACCCTATAAGATTAAATAATAAATTAGGTCATTTAAATAGTTTAATGGGGATGGGTGATAACAGGCCTACTGAATCAGCAATTGAATTTAGCAAGGAAGTTACTGCTAGAATTGACAAGCATTTGGATGCGTTAAATTTAATTCTTGATGAGAAAGTTGCTGACTTTAATGATTTAGTAAAAGCCAATGAGGTGAAAGCTGTTAAACTCGATTAGTTTATAGAATTTATCACAAGACCAGTAAAAGAAATTATTCAAATAGTAAGCCTATGATCCTCGGTTTTCCGGGGATCATTTTTTTTATTCAATTTTTAACCCTCGACAAACTCCTGCCATTCGCAGAAAGCATCTTCTTTCATGACTTTAGCCATTTTCACCTGACCACCCTTATGCTTATTGGTATCGTTCCATTCTAAAAATTTATCGGCTGAAATTAAGCTGACTTTTACATCTTTCAATGCTTTGTCACGAGCTACCTTGTAATTCTTATTGCTGTTTTTCAAATGTTCATCTAAGTGTTCACGAATGGCTTCATCATCCAAATTATCATTAACTTCATCCAGTCCTAAATACCAATGGTGAATGTATTCATCATTTTCTTTTACTGCTGCAACCGTAAATTCCTTAATATTTAAAGGGAAATGCTCATTTAGGCTCTCGATGGCATCATCCATTTTATTTACTGAAAGTTGTGAACCTACTACATTCAAAAAGAATTTAGTTCTTCCTGTTATCTTAATTTCATTCTTTGATACATCAGTGAATTTAATAGTATCACCTATCATATAGCGCCATGCTCCGCTTACAGTCGAAATCAATAAGATGTATTCTTTCTCCTCCTCTACTTTTGAGATATCGATGGCTTTTTTCTGAGGATTAATTTTCCCTGATTCCAAAACACTATCTTCATCAAAAGGCACAAATTCAAAATACACCCCATTATCGCATAACAATTGCATAGCATCGGTATCAGGACGGGTTTGGGTAGCCAGATATCCTTCTGAAGCTAGGTAAGTATCAATATACTGGACTGGTGTATTGAATAATTTATCAAAGCTTTTTTTATAAGGATCAAGCGCAACGCCACCTGATGTATAAACTGTCAAATTTGGCCATAGATCATGAATAGAATCTACCTTATTATATTCCATTACCCTTTGCAACATCAATTCAATCCATGAGGGAATTCCGGAAATTGTTCCTATATCCCAGTTTTTTGCTTCTTTGGCAATGGCTTCTACCCTTTCATCCCAGTCGTCAATTGCACTGATTTCCTCTCCAGGTTTATAGAAATTATGAAACCAATTGGGAATATTTGAAGCACTGATTCCGCTAATCTCACCTTCTAAATGGCCATTTACCTTATTTAAATTGGTACTGGAACCCAACATTAAAATTTGTTTTGTAAAAAAGCTTTCTGGTAAATTTTTAAAATTAGATAGGCTTAATACTTGCTGAATTCCTGCATTTCTAATGCTTTCCAGCATATCATCTGTAACGGGGATATGCTTACTATGACCGGTAGTCCCTGAACTAACCGCAAAATGTTTGACTTTTCCTGGCCAACAGATATCTTCTTTACCTTCAAGAGATTTCCTCCACCAAAATTCCATATCATCATAATCATGGTAAGGCACTTCCTCAGCAAAACTTACAGCTAGATTTTTCCGCTTCAATAAATCCTCAAATCCGTAATATTTTCCAAAAGCAGTATCTTTAGATTTCTCAAGCAATTCTTTTAAAGTTTCCTTTTGAGCTTGAATGGGTGAATCATGTTTTTTGATTCTGCTCCCAACTTCAATTGCTGCTTTTATAATATTACTGATGATTTCCATGAAAAAATACTAAGTGAAAAAATATATTGAAGAATTAAATACTCTTCTTTTTAACCAAAATATTTCTCTAGGGTTGCGGCAACGCCATCTTCTTTGTCTGGCAGTGTAGTTTGATCTGCTTATTCTATGTATTAGGATGTCATAAAGTGCAGATTCAAGAAAAAAAGAGTAAATCTCTGCATGCAAATCCTTTTATACTTTTTCCATTGATGAAAAAGTATATCAGCCAGAGGCTGACCAGCTATTGGCTGGCAAAAAATCTAGGTAAAATGATGCTAATACCCGCAAGAGCCACCGCTGGCTCGCCATTTTACCCTCCCACCCGCTTTTTCGCTTAAGGCGAAAGTGGGGGAGTTAGCCTTTAATAAACTAAACAAAAAAATTAGACTTATTTAACCCTTATTTGAGTTCGTATAAAATATTTTTAATCAACTTTAGTGAAAAACCAATATTTTAATTAAATAGATGAACCAGCAAGAAAAGTAGCGGTAAACACGCTAATTCCTAACCAAAATATTTCTCCAGGGTTGCGGCAACCCCATCTTCTTTGCCAGGTAGCGTAATTTCATCCGCCACATTTTTCACTTCGTCTTTCGCATTTCCGACTGCTACTCCACAGCCAACTGCCTGCAACATTTCTATATCGTTGTAATTATCACCAAAAGCTATGACTTCTTTTATATCAATTTTGAGTTCTGTCTGAAGAAGTTGAGATAAAGCACTTGCTTTGGAAATTTGCAATGGTGCTATTTCTAAATATGTATCTTTAGAGCGGTAAAGATGTAAAGGCGCATCCATAGAGTACAATTCCGCTACCAAATTATCAATTAATTTAGGTTCGCCCATGCACATAATTTTATGCGCTCCCTTTTCTTGGGCTTTCCAACTATCCATTAAATCTAAGTTAGGTAAAATGGCCGCTTTCACTTTAGTATTATTGATTTCCCTCAGCGTCCATTGATCTTCAGAGGGTGCATACCAGTCATCATCTAAATAAAAGCCAGCATGTAGATTTTCGTTATGACTCCATTTGGCAATAAATTCACATAAGGCAAAAGGTATTGTTACAGAATCTAATACTTTGATGCTGTCATTTTGCGAAATTATATAGCCTCCATTATAACAAATCAAAGGTTGATTCATTATGTCCAAAGACTCCTGCAAATGACGCATAGCAGCAGGCATTCTGCTTGAAGCCAAAACCACAGCAACATCATTTTTAAGACTTTTAATGATATCAATAGTCCTTTTCGATAATTCTCTTTCCGGATTTAATAGGGTTCCGTCAATATCTGTGCAAATTGCTTTGAACATATTCGTGCGCTAAAATTTTTCAAAAGCAAAACTAGTATTTTTGAATCGGTTCAAAACAATCCACTAAATTATTTATCATGCCAATGCCCATGCTCCGATGACCAAACTTTACCGGGAGGTGCTTCGCCTGGAGGCTGAGCAACTGGTCCGCTATTTGAATTCCTGTTTTGTGATGGACTTTGTTGCGCATTATAATAAACCGAAAAACCTGCAATGGCTACAATAACCACCATAATGGCAATGTACATAAGGTTTTTATTACTGTTGACACCAGAAGACTCATTGCCCATATGGCAATTCTTATATTTTTTTCCGCTACCGCAATGGCATGGTTCGTTTCTACCTAATTCTTTCTTCATTTGAACTACTGTTTTTTCGGAACTTAATTTACAAAAAATTTAGATATGAAGTAGATTATTATTTTCAATGAGCTACTTTATTACCAAATTTCACCTCCAATTAATAACCTGAATTTCATTTTCTTCGCGTTGCTTCATGTGTTCAGGAAGATGGTCGACTATTTCCTTTTGCAATGCTTCTATTATTCTTCTTTTCAAAAAATCTCTTTTCATCACAAGACTTACTTCTCTAAAAGGAGTTGGTTTTTTAAAGATTCTAAGTTTTTTACTGTCGTTTGGAGATAAATCCAATGTAGCTAATTCAGGTAAAAGCGTTACGCCTCCTTGCTTATCCACCATTCTTTTCAAAGCTTCCAAAGAACCGCTTTGATAATTTAAAATATTATCGAAATTTCGATTTTGGCATATATTCAAAACCTGCTCACGAAAACAATGGCCTTCATTTAATAACCACAATTCATTGTTTTCTAAATCCTTTCCTGAAATAGGTTTTTCTGGCGGTTCTAAATCGGTATTGTGGGCATAACCCAAAAATTTCTCATAATAAATGGGGATTTCCCTAAAGGAACTATCATTTAATGGACCGACTACTATTCCCACATCTATGGCTTCCGATTTTATTTTCGCTAAGGTATCTTCGGTTAATGATTCTTGCACCTGAATATGAATGGAAGGATATTTATTCATGAAACTTTTGGCAAATAATGGCAAAAGATATGGGGCGATGGTTGGAATAACACCTATTTTTAAAGTACCTGAAACCTCCAGTTTTTGATCTTCAATGATCTCCTCCATTTTCTTAGCCTCGTTTACCACTTTACGAGCTTGCTCCAAAATTAAAGACCCTAATTCAGTTGGAACCACTGGTTGCCTGCTCCTATCAAAAATCTTTACCCCTAAGTTATCCTCCAATTTATTGATTTGCATACTTAGGGTAGGCTGGGTAATAAAGCAATTATCTGCAGCTTTCCCAAAGTGGCGATAGGTATCCAATGCAATGATATATTCGAGTTGAGAAATAGTAGCCTTCATGTATTTGGAAGATTTTTATAAAAAATGTTTATGCTCGCAATTTAAAGAATTGAACCAAAATAATAGCTTTATTATTTAGAATTAATCCAATTATGATTAAATTTGCCTTCGAAATTTAAAAAACACAAATAAAATGAGAAATATTATTTTAGCACTTTTAGCAATAAGCATGCTTTGGGCCTGTGGTCAAGGCTCTTCTAATCAAGAAGGAGAATCAGAAAAAGACGAAAGCAAGGAAGTAAATGTCTATACGCACAGGCATTACGAATCTGACCAACAACTTTTCAAAGACTTTGAAAAGAAAACAGGCATTAAAGTGAATGTTGTTAGTGCTAATGCAGATGAGTTGATTCAAAAAATGACTTTAGAAGGAGAAAATTCTCCTGCTGATGTATTGATCACTGTAGATGCAGGTAGATTGCATAGAGCAAAAGAAGCTGATCTTTTACAATCAGTGGAATCTGAAACCTTAAACAATACAATCTCTTCAAATTTAAGAGATGTGGATAATCAATGGTTTGGATTGACTATCAGAGGACGAGTAATCGTTTATAATCCCGAAAAAATAAGTGCAGATAAGATTTCAACTTATGAGTCTTTGGCAAATCCTGATATCGATGGAAGATTATTAATTCGTTCTTCTTCTAATGTTTACAATCAATCCTTGATGGCTTCTATCATTGCACATAATGGAGAAGAAGCTGCTTCAGCTTGGGCAAATGGAATAGTTGAAAATATGGCGAGAGATCCTAAAGGTGGTGACAGAGATCAAATTAAAGCGGTATATGCTGGAGAAGGAGATGTTGCCGTTTCTAATACCTATTATTTAGGTAAAATGTTAAATTCTTCAAGCGAAGAAGAAGTGAAAGTTGCAGAGGCTGTTAAAATTTTATTCCCTAACCAAGACGGAAGAGGAACACACATCAACGTAAGTGGAGCGGGTGTTGCTAAATATGCACCAAACAAAGAGAATGCAGTTAAATTTATTGAATTCTTAGTTTCTGAGGAAGCGCAAAAAGTATTTGCAGGGGTTAATTATGAGTATCCGGTAAATGAAAAAGTAGAATGGGCTCCAACATTAAAAGAATGGGGAGATTTCAAAAGAGATACATTAAACCTTTCAGTTTTAGGAGAAAATAATGATGAAGCAGTAAAAATATTTGACAGAGCGGGTTGGAAATAATTTGTGAGTAAGCTAAAGTCAATTTTAAAATTTAAAAAGTATGCCAATGGTTGGTCCTTTGCATTGATTGCATTGGTGCTGATTATTGGCTTACCTATTTATACCCTTTTCTTTAAGCTTTTTGACGAAACTACAGACAGTGTTTGGGGGCATCTAGTAGATACCGTACTGGCTGATTACATTCTCAACTCAATAGGTTTAGTGATAGTCGTAAGTATTCTCACTTTGCTCATGGGCATTTCCGCTGCCTGGATTGTGAGCACAACCAATATTCCATTTAGAAGGCAATTCGAATGGATGTTAATTTTACCTCTTGCGATTCCTACTTATATAGCAGCCTACACCTATGCAGGCATTTTTGATTACACCGGACCGATACAAGTTTTCCTAAGAGATATCGGTTTCTCGGATTTAGTATACATTGACATTATGAATTTCTGGGGAGTAGCCATAGTCATGGCACTTGTATTATTTCCCTATGTTTATGTGGTAGCTCGATCTACCTTTATGAGCCAATCTGCTACACTTTTAGAAGCTTCACGAATTTTAGGTAGTTCTTCATGGAGAACCTTTTTTAAAATTGCACTGCCCATTAGTCGACCCGCCATCATTGGTGGACTTTCATTAGTCATGATGGAAGTTTTGAATGATTATGGCGCAGTAAAATATTACGGCATCAGTACTTTTACCACTGGTATTTTTAGGGCTTGGTTTTCTTTTGGCGATCCAAATTCAGCAATCAATCTATCTGGAATTTTGATGGCTTTCATTTTCATCATGATCATGGCAGAAAGATTACAGAGAGGAAAAGTGAAATTTGATGAAGGTGCCCGGATTGGCAGACAACTTAAGAGATATCAACTAAAAGGCTGGAAAAAGTTTTTCGCCTGGATGGTATGTTTTATTCCTTTATTCTTAGGCTTTATAGCTCCCGTTTTTCAATTAATTCTGTGGTCATTCCAAACCATCAAGAAAATTATTGATTTCGATTTTTTGATTTTGATGGCTAATAGCTTTGGTCTTGCGCTGTTGGCAGCTGTTTTATGTGTAAGCTTTTCAGTTATCATTTTATTTGCAGTTAAAGTAAATAAAAATAGATTTTTTAGTCTATTAGCAAAATTTGCAGCATTAGGGTATTCCATTCCTGGTGCAGTAATTGCCATTGGAATTATGATTCCGTTGCTAGGCTTGGATAAATTCTTGATCAGCACTTGGCAAGATAGTTTCAATATGAAAATAGGATTAATTTTTAGCGGAACCATCTTTGCACTCACTTTTGCTTATGTAGTCCGTTTTTTAACAGTTTCATTAAACCCCATTGAAGCAGCATTCAAGAAAACAGGAGACAGCATAGATGAAGCTTCCTATTCTTTAGGGGCAGGCTCATTCAAAACCCTTTTGAAAGTAAATTTACCTTTAATAAAAAGTGCCTTGATTTCCGGAGGGATTTTAGTTTTTGTAGATATTTTGAAAGAATTACCGCTTACTTTAATTTTACGACCTTTTAATTTTCATACATTAGCAACCAAAGCTTACGAATTGGCGAGTGATGAAATGATTGCCGAATCTGCAACACCTTCGCTTATCATTATCGTTATTGGCACCATACCCATTATTATTTTAAATCGCTTAATGAAAAACACTAAAGCTGATGGAAGTATTATCAATTAAAAATTTACATAAAAGATTTGGTAAAAAGCTTCAGTATGCGGTCAACAATGCAAGCTTGACGGTAAATAAAGGCGAACTTTTGGCATTAGTTGGAGAGAGCGGCAGTGGAAAAACCACTTTATTGAGGTTAGTTGCTGGCTTTGAAGAAGCAGACTCAGGTCAAATATCAATTAATGGCGATAAAGTGGTGGATGATAATTTCAGTATGAAGCCTGAAAAAAGAAAAATCGGAATGGTTTTTCAGGATTACGCATTATTTCCACATTTAACCGTTGCAGAAAACATAAAATTCGGCTTATCCAAAAGTCAATTTCCTAATTTGAATGATCGGGTAAGAGAGGTTACAGACATGGTGGGCTTAAGCAGTTATGCCAACCGATATCCACATCATTTATCAGGTGGGCAACAGCAAAGAGTAGCCTTAGCTAGGGCATTAGCACCCAATCCAGGTTTGATTTTATTGGATGAGCCTTTCAGTAATTTGGATGCCGTTTTAAAAGACCAAGTTCGGGAGGAAGTTAGGAGTATCATTAAAAAAGCGGGAGCCACTGCATTATTCGTTACGCATGATATGCGGGATGCGCTTTCATCAGCTGATAGAATAGCCATTTTGAAAGATGGAAAAATCCAGCAAGTAGGAACGCCAAGAGAGTTATACGAAACTCCTAAGAACCTTTATGTTGCCAGCTTTTTTGGTAAAATTAATGCTATGAATGCCACTGCAGAAAATGGTACCTACAAACTAAAAGCAGGTGAAATCAAAGGGGCAAAAACCGATAAAACAGGACAGATTTTAATTGCCATTAGACCTGAAAATATTGAAATTCTTACTGAAGAACAGGAAGGGACTTTCCCTGCCAAAGTAGTTTTAGCCCAATATTTTGGAGATCACCAGCAAGTTCATGCTGATATAGGAGCAGAAACTCATGTGGTCATTCACGCCCACGAAAAAATATTATTTGACAAAGAGGACAATATTTTCCTAAGATTCAACCCATCTAAAATTCATGTATTGGATACTTGTTGGTATCCTGGCTTGGTGAGTTAATATTGGATAATAACCAACTTAAAAATAAACCACAATAGATAAGAAAAAAGGACAGCCGTAGGCTGTTTTTAACCACGAAGTTTCTCTAAGGATTTCACAAGGGACACAGAGGGATAGCTATTTAGTAAAATGTAAAAGCTTCTTATTTATTACTTACCATTAAAATTCTAGGATACATTTTAAGATTTTGGCTAAATATTTGTGATATTTATATAATCAAAACAATATTAATTATGAAAAATCTTACCAGACTCAGTTTATTCATTTCTATTCTATTTTTAACATCATGTGACTTCTTAAACGATGCAGTAGAAGAGCAAGAAAACACTATCAATATTGCGGAAGGATTAAAAGAAGCTTTAAAAGTTGGTACAGATACGGCCACTTCCAAATTGGCAGTTGTAGATGGTTATTTGAGTGATGAAGCAGTTAAAATACTCTTACCTGATGAATTGGAAGGTCAAATTGCAGCGCTGAAAGCAGTTGAAATTGATGTATTGACAATAGGTACTATCACCGGAGAACAAATTTACAATACTGGTGTTCCTCTTTTAGGAATTCCTAGTTTAGCAGATAAAGAAGAAGAGTTAATCCTTGGTTTAAACCGAGCTGCTGAAGAAGCTGCCAGTGAAGCCGGTCCGATATTCTTTGATGCTATCCGAGGCATTACCATTGCTGATGCAGAAAGCATATTATACGGTTCTGATACTGCCGCTACAGCTTATTTAATTGATAATACTTATCAATCACTTTTTGACACTTTTGAACCAAAAGTCGATAATGCAGTGAATTCTGTAAGCATTGGCAATCGTACAGTAGATGAAGTATATAGTAACTTTGTTAATGAATTCAATGATATTTTAAACACCTCTGTACAAATAAGTCTATTTGAAAATCCGACATTAGGTTCAATAGCTGGAATTCAAACTATAGAAGAATCAGATATATCAGCTTATGCTACTGGCAGAGGTTTAGATGGACTCTTTTTAAAAGTGCAGGATGAAGAAGCTAATATCAGAAATAACGTAAATGCCAGAGTAACCAGCATTTTAGAAGAGGTTTTTGGCTTATTGGATTAAATCTGTTTTCATCCGTTTTGCTTTGCAATGCTAGTTTACTAGCTGGTGCGAGCTCAATGTCGTTAAGTTAAGCTTTTATTAAGCCTCATCCTTTAATCCTTCTCCTACTGGAGAAGGAAAATTGTCTTAACTTAACGACATTCCGCATGCGCCAACTTTTGAGGGAGGACTGAGGGAAGGTTTTCGCTTAAAGCGAAACCTCTTTTGTTTTCTTCAATTTCTTTTCCCGCAAACTCTTGATAAATACCTCGAAATCTCTAAACCGAATAAAATTTGCTCGGAGAGGGCGGGCAGGAGGACAAAAGGCGGGCCAGAGATGGCATGTAGCGATGAAGCATCTTTTTGTCTTGATTTTTTCTTTCTTTTTGATCAAGCAAAAAGGAAAAGTAGAAACTACAAAATATAATTTTGGGTATAAATCTCTATTTAATATCTAAAACCTCAGATTTCCTCTAAAACATAGCTTTCTGAGGTTTTAGATATGATAAAAATTCAAAATAAGAGACATTATATTTGTTATAATGAAAATTAGAGTTTCTTTTTAATTTTCAAGAGAACCCTTTCCCGATAAATGCGGAACAGGTTGTGGTAAAAAACCAAGCTGGCAAAGTCTTCCCAATGTGCGAGCTTCCCAGCTCGTACCATTTATTCTACATTTAAAGGATTTCAAAACACTATGTTAGTTTCCTAATGCGCGTTGCAACATTCAAATAAATAAAAGAAATCAAAGCTATTCCAGCACCTGTATAAAAAGTCTTCTCAAAATTTGCTGATGAGTTGCTGTAAACCCAGCCGGATACAAATGCCCCCATACCTATACCTATTTCTAGAAAAATATAAAGCGTTGCCAAGGCCTTTCCTCTTTTATTATCTTCTGCTAAATCAATAGCCCAAGCAAACACAGTTGGTGAATTCATCCCAACTGCAAAACCGAAAATAACTCCTGCCCCCATTAGGCTTATAAATGAATTAGAAAAAGCAATTAAAAGCATAGCGATGCAAAGAATAAAAGAAGAAACTTTCAATACTTTAACTCTCCCTATCTTATCAGAAATTTTTCCTGCTACTATTCTAACCCCTAAAGAGGCCAATACGAATACAGCGAAAAACAATCCTTTATTACTAATACCAAGGTGAGCACTATAATCAGGCATAATCGTTAACACTAATCCAAAAGAAAATACACTTAGAGCCATGTAAATTGCTGGTACTAACACTCTTTTTTCAATGATTTCATTTTTCTTGAGTTTAAGCAAACTAAAATTAAATTGCACTTTGTCTGCTAAAGTCTCATTCATACCAGCCAGAATAACAATACTCATTAAGGCAGTGGCTGCAGAAGCATAAAACACATAATCGATTGGGAAAGTGCTGCCAATATATCCGCCTACAGCATTTCCTGTAGCCGTACCCACACTAATAGCGACTCCAATGATGCCCATAGCCTCTCCCCTTCTGTTAAAAGGTACTATATCAGCTACGTAAGCAGCATTTCCTGTGGGCGTAAAACCAGTTGAAAATCCGTGAAGAAGGCGAAGCGCAAAAAAGGCAATCACACCCGTTACAAATGGATAGGCAAGTCCAGCTGCAAAACATACGACAGCTCCAAAAATCATTACAGGTAGCCTACCAATTTTATCTGCAAGTTTTCCGCTAAAGGGTCTTGATATACCTGCTGTTATGGTGAATAGGGCAATAATTAATCCTTTATATTCTCCTCCACCCAAACTCGTAAGGTAATCAGGTAGCATGGGAATTATCATATTGAAACTGGCGAAAAATAAAAAAGCACTAAATGAAAGTGCTATAAAGGGGCGGTTAATCAAACGCTCTTGCTTCATGATGCGAATTAAAGCAAATTAGAATTATAATGCATCTTCTTTAATTGATTAGTAAAATTAAAAAAGGAGAATATGGTACTCTTCATAAGAAATGAGTTAAACCGTTAAAACGGTTTGGGATTAGTGCGTTTTCCTTTGAGCCACGGTTAAAACCGTGGCTTATGGATGTTGCCAACCTATGGTTTTAACCCATGATTATGGATTGATTTACGGCTCGTCCCATATTCTAAACCCAAGGTTTAACCCGTAATTTATGAATGTAGCCAACTGTGAGAATGAGCCATAGCCTACGAATTCATTCGTGGACTATGATACACCACCCATGTTATCTAAATGGATTTATCCATTTTTATGCATCATCCCCCTCAAAACCGTACAGTTTTAAAAAGGTCTCATATTCTTCCTGAAATGATTTTTTCCGGTGATGTTGTTTTTGATTCTTAATGTATTGAAAAACCTTTTCAATTGCAGATTCGGAAACGGAATATGCAGCATACCCTGTCTGCCAACCGAATTTATCTGGAATCAAATCATTTTGATTGATAAAATACGAACTGCTGCCTTTAATTTGTTTAAGTACTTCCATTATAGATCTTTGAGGACTTAATAAAAACAAACAATGGATATGGTCAGGCATCCCATTAATAATTCTTACAGGACATCCTAGTTCTACTAATTCATTTCTGAGGTGTTGATGTACTTTTTGCTCAATCGATGGATGTATCAATGGCATTCAATTCTTGGTTGCCCAAATCGCATGTATCCAAATTTTATTAAATGAATGCGGCATAATCGGTTTTGGTTTTTATACAATGGTTCTTAATTATACTCAATTTTATAAATCTTTGCTTGACAGCAAAAACTAAATTGTAAAAATGGTTTTAAAAACCATAATGATTTAAACCGTTAAAACGGTTTGTACTCATTCATCCTCCTTTCCGCCACGGTTGAAACCGTGGCTTATGGTTCCCAATGGATGAAAAGAGCCATAGCCAACGAATTTATTCGTGGGCTATGAGATACTCCCATGTTGACAAAATGGATTTATCCATTTCCATTTGATATCTATTCAATCTGGCTCATGAGTTAAACCGTTGAAACGGTTTGGGATTCATTCGTCTTTCCTTGAACCACGGTTAAAACCGTGGCTTATAGGTGTCGCCAACGGATGAAAAGAGCTATAGCCAACGAATTCATTCGTGGGCTAAATTTTTTCTCATTAGGGAAAGCAATAAAATAAAGCGCATCAAGTACAATGGTTCTCATAAGTTTTGGTTAAGCCCCCCGTTTAGACCAGGGTGTAAAAAACAAATTAAATACTAAAGTTGTGATTATTTGGGGAGATTTGCAATAGGTGGGGATGGGGAAGTTGGAATCTTCATAGCGTTGCTATTGGTTTTGAGAAAGGCAGAAGTATATTTAAAAAAAGTATTCCCACTATGCATGGCTGGAACGGTGACTCTTAATCAGCTTTTGTTTTATAGAAACCCGCAAGGTTTTCGAAAACCTTGCGGGTTTGGGGAGTAATTCTCTAATAAGTGTCTTTTACCAATTGATAATCAGGATTTTGGATTAACCACTCCCTAAGCGTTACCAAAGCAGTTTCATAATCATCCACTTCAAGTTCACCATATTCATCTGTGGGTAGTGGGAAGTTCTCAATAGCGGGTGCTACATATTCCATGATGCGGTAGCCACATAATATGTTCGCATTGCTATCTGGGTTGGCAGAGCTACAATCGGCTTCATCACTGAAAATAAGTTCTTCCAAAAAATCAAAGATTTCTATTGAACGGGTATAAACCAACACAGGCACTATATCATAGACAAATGCATCATTGATTTGAGCATTCTGTATTTTATTGAGCACTGTAGTGGTTGCTTGCTCATCTCCTCTTCTTGCTAAGGCTAAATTTAAATTAAAGCTTTCCCAACCATCTGTTACTTGAAGTTGAACTTGTTGTAAAGCTTCAACAGCTGCTTCATTAGGCATATAACCGACCAAGCGTACATATTGGGCTAAGTGCGGCATATCTGCTTTGAGCCTGTTGATAATTTTTAATTGTTGGTTAAAGTTGAAATCAGTATTTTGAAAACCAGCTAGTGCATTGATGGCTTTCACCATGATACCTGCATCCTTACCATCTAATGCTTTAATTTGCTGGTTGATTGCTTGTTGCCTTATCGCAATTTCAAGATGGTTCTGACCTATACGCTTGCTAATATTATATGCTCTGGTTCTTATCACTTCATTTGAATCATTTTGATAGGTCACCAAAGCGGTTAAAAGCTCATTAGCTTGTGCTTCTTCATTTAAAATGCTCTGTGGTACGGGGGCATAGCTTCCAGCCTGAACCTCTGAAAAGTAGGTTTGGAGGAGTGCAGTATTATCTTGTGCATAGATATTTATTGGGATGATGATAAAGAATAAGAATTTCAATTTCATAAAATTATCATGTTATTTTTTTAATTATATAAATTAAAATGGAGTCTAATTTCTTTAGCCCAGAAGTGAAGTTGATTTTAAAAACCTACAAAATAGATTGGGTTTCAAAATGCTTACTAAATAACGCATGTCACTTAATTATCTTTAGGTAAAATAGTTTTTGGTTGTGTATCTGAGCCTTCATGAGGCTTCAAGTAATCATTTTCATTTTGCATGTATTCAACATATTCTTTGATATAATTTTTTAAATGTGCAGCTAATTCATTGTTACAATATTCGCTTTCATATTTCAAATTTTCCTCAGGGTTTTTGCTGTTTTTTGGAACAAACGAATCCCCTTTATAAGACGAAATGCAGTTATTCTTGAAAAAATAATACTTTTGAACCTCTACTCGACTTAAAGAATCATCATCATTTAAGGTGGTAGGGTCTCCATTGAAATCTTCACCAAAAAATAATTGTTCCACATATTGTAGATCACCTCGCCAAACATAAAAAACAGTTTTCTGGTATTGAATGGAAAATGGCCAATCATATTCTTTTCCTGGATTTATATTTTTTCCTGTTTCTAAAACTATCTTCTGTATAGAGTCATTCTTATCAAGGAAATATGTGCGCCTACTGTTATTTGTAAATCCATTTAATCTAAATGTTTCATCTCCCTCGTAGGTATAATCTAGATTGTGATAATTTTCATGTCTCAGCTCTCGTGTTTTAAGATTTGAGTAGAATTGGTACTCAAATCTATTGATGATATCAACATATGAATTAGGAAAAATTTTCCTTTTATACTTATCAGATTGAGATTCAATATCAAAAACACGTTTGTTTATTATACTTTCTAATGAGTCACTATTGACATTCTTAATAATTTTAAAACCATACTGGTCTTTGTCTGACCACTGGATTGTAGGTCTGGGGGGTATAGGTTCCTGACCTCTCATTTTTCGAACTACATTTCCTAATTCGCGTGATGACATGTCATTTAGTTGCTGTTCACTGTATATCATAAGCAATGAATCTCTTAAGCTTTTTTGTGAAAAGGAAATATTCACACTAATCAAAATGAAAAATATGGTCAAAAATAATTTCAACATAATTATGGTTTTTTTAAATATTCTACAGTCTTACTTTCACTAATTTCAAAATGCATGTAATCGATATTGCTACCGTTCCAGTCCATCCCCCCCCACTTAATATCAGATTGTCCTCTAAATACGTTAATTAAATCTAAAGGAACATTGCAAAATCCCTCCTCAAAAAGTTTATTTCCAAAATTTTCCTTCACAGGTGCATCATCCCACTTTTTAAGTTCTAAAGCAAAGTTATCAAAACTATTTTCATAATCTGAATTGACTATATCAAACAACGCTCCATATTCTTTAGACAATTGAGTTACAGCAATATCCTTAAATTCATCAAGATTAATATCAGAAAACACTTTCCTCATTAATGAATCAGACACTTGCTCATTATACAAGGGCGATAACATATTATAAAGTTGCTGAATCTTAACCTTTAAATAACTAATTTCAACTCTACCTTCTTCCGAAAAAACTACAGCTTCTAGTGGGGTAAACTCACCAGTCTTTTCATTTAAAAATGAGTTGAGTTTTTCAACTCTACTCAAATAGACAGGCAGATTCTCAAAAAAACCTGACTCCACTGCCACCTTCTCATCAAACAATTCATTATATATTGTATTATTAGTTAAATCTTTAAAATTATAAGCGTTTTCCGAGCTATTATAAGAATCAATACTTCCGTATAATGAAACAAACCTGTCAAATGTCATCTTTTGATTACCAAATTCACTAAGAAACTTGCGATTGGCTGTGGTGATCTTAGTCGGTGTCCTAGATTCATGATCTGCCAAATCAAGGTCTGTGACCTGCTTTATTAGAATTATCATTTCTTTTTCCCCTTTACCTGACGTGTAGGGTTGGAGAAACAAGTTTGCTTTAGGGTATATATCAACTACTGTTCCAAAGCTGTGCATGCTTAGTCCGTTCCCACCTTTTTTAAAACGGATCCCTATTCCTAAAGTATATGTGCATGTTTCGGCAATTTCAGCCATTCTTGCCTCTCCTAGTTTCTCTTTTACATATTCTAATTTAGGAGCAAAAGACTTAAGAACTTTAAATTTTGACTGTAGAAACTCAACCTCAACAGTATTATCAGAAAGGTATTGAAGAGGATTATCGACACTATTCAAGAATGTACCAACTCCAAACCCTGTATTACCAAGCTCATCAATAAATTTTTCGTATGCAGGAAAACTACTTCCTACTAGTTTCTGAGCTTCCTCATCAACTTCTTCCCAATCTTCCCAAGCAGGGTCAACTTCTATACTTTTATCAATGACAAGATCCACAAAAGTTGTATATGAATTATCATTTGCAGTTTTTAAAACTGTTGTACCTGGTGTGTTCTCTCTACTAATATGGGCATCAGTAAAATCAACCTCATCAAATTCTGAATTTACTATACCAATTAAAAATTTAAAGTCAGAATCATTTACACTATTTAAAACAACAGAATTATCAAACAATTCTCCATCCCATTCAATCTTCTTTTCTTGGTTAAGACTCTTCGTCTTTGTAAATAACACATCATTATTTTCATTAGTGAGAATAATGATCAAACTAAAATCATTTATGTTTTTAGAGTCCCAATTAGTTGTATTAATATAATTCTCCCAATTTTTAATGTTAAAATTAATTTTAATATCATTTTCACCCAATAAAAAATTAGAACTTGAAAGTATCTCCAAGACATTATTAGAAACAAACTCTCCATCCATCGCACCCTCCTCATCATCCTCAAAAAGCGTATTGACATTTTCAGGATCGTGCACCAAATCCCATTGGTGTTTATAGAGTTTAGTGCCGTCACTATAGTCCATCAGGTTATTGGTACTCCCTTGACTGGCAATATAGCCTTCATTACTGAATGTATGGCGCAACCTAAAGGCCCCGTGCCCCAGTTCATGCGCTATGGTTTTGGTGAGGTCATTGGTGTTGTCACTGAAAACGAACCCATATTGCCTCTTAAACGGCATATAACCTGATTTACTTGAGCCTGTCCCCGACATCAGGAATACATAATAGGCATCTCTATCAATATTGTTATTACGCCTATACTCTCGTTTAAAATCATTCATGGCCGAGGAATAAGCGGAAAGCATGCCGCTCCCTTCATCATCCAAGCCCGCCAATGACATTTCACTGGTGTAGTTATTGGCCATTACTACCTCCCACTCTGCCACTGCTTGCCCGTAAATGCGGTTTAATTCGTTTGAAAGTGTGGAAGCCGTTGGGGTAGAAATACCATTGACCGGTACTACGACCACTTTTTGTGAAAGCTTGTCATAGCTTTTCACTTTTAATTTCCCCACGGGAACTTCCTCTTCTACGGTCTCTCCCTCATCATTGGTTGATTCTTGAAGAACATAGGCGACTACCTCTTCCTCCTCCAATGCTGTTTGTACAGTTACTTGTTTCTCGTTGTTTGCCGAACCTGGCCCTGTGCCCAAATTGCCGGCCATATTTTTAAACCTGATAACTTCAGGAAATTCATTCTCTCCCGTTTCCGTTGCCATAACAACATCGGTAGTGCCCCTTTTCAATGACTTCCAGGCCAGCCAATATTCTTCTCCATTGAGCTGTGTTTGCTCATAACTTCCTGCAAGTGCATCATGCTGTTTAAAATCAAACCCGTATAATTGGTCAGGGTGAGTTTTAAATTCTACTATGTAATTGATTTCATCATCTTGTGGTAATGCATCAGGATTAGATGGGTTTGAATTATGAGGCCCGCTCACATTCCCTCCATCATCCACTATATAGGTATTCCCTTCATCGTCCTCTATCACGATATCCCCGTCCTCGTTCTCATCGGCTGTCTCGGGGTCTATCTCTGTTTCATTGCCATCTGAATCTATCACGGTGATGGTGCCATCCTCCTCATCCACTATCACATCTTCTATCTCTCCTTCTATGTCGATGTCGGGTTCGGGAAGCTCGTCAAAGCTGTCCTCTTCCCCTTCTTCCTGTTCGCCCGTTCCCTCTTCGCTCAGGTCGGGCTCGTCTTGATCCAATCCTATAATAAAGGGCCGTTGGGGTTGTAGATGCTCTCCACATTGCCGCCTATCAACTGCTTGTCGGTATTGACGGTGATGTTCAGCAGTTCGGCCTCCACTCTGGCCCCGTTGAACAAGGGCACTTCTATCAAGCCCCTGCCCGTATAGGTATCGCCCGTTTGGTTGAGCTGGGTGAGGATGACGGTAAAGCCTGCCGCTGTGATGCGGTCGCCTATCTGCAATTGTGCAATCGGTTCTTGGTTCGTGATTTCAGGTCGGTTGGGCTCTGCCCCACAGTCGAAGTCCTGTATTTCCTGTTCGAGGGTTCTGAGGGTCAGCACATTTTCCGATTCCCCCTCGATGGCGCCACAGCTTGGGATTACCCTGATCTCATATTCAGTATCGGCCTTTAAATCATAGACCACCTGTGTTTCCAGGTTGGTGCCGTAGTTGAACCAGTCCTCTTCGCCTTTTTCCCTGATCTGTGCCACATAGCGGTTGTGGTTCCATTCGCCCTGCCATGTAATGCGGATTCTGTCAGTACCCATAGCCTCAGCTCCAAGGTTGGTGATGGGCTGGCAGGCATCCCCGTATTGAAAGGATTTCACCTCACTCTTGCCCTGGTTCTTGAACAGGTCACGGCCTGTCAGGTTGATGGCCTGCACCTGCCAGGCATAGCTTCTGCCGGGGATCAGCATCGCATCGTTCAGGCCATAGAAATAGCTGGTGGTCATGATTGTGGTCTCGAACAAAGGCTGAGTGGTCCTGGCCACTTCATTGGGGTCTCGTCCCTCCGGCCAGATCTCCCAAAGGCGGAAGATATATTCGGTCTCAAAGGCACTGTTGGGGGAGGAGGTGTGCCGTGGCGTCCACTGAAATTGTATTTGTTGCGGGTCTTGCAGTCTGAGTTTCTCTTCAAAAGGCAAATTCAACAATGGCGGGTCGTTGAGCACCAGCCAGGCCATGGATGAGCCCGTATTACTGACTTTATTATTTCTGTTGTAATCCAGTACTTCTATCTTAAAGTAATAAAATCCCTCTGGCAGTTTTTGGGTGGAGGCCAGTTTGTTGCGGTTGATGCCGCTTACTTCCATGTTTTGGATATTGAGGTAGCTTGTTAAGTCTGTAGCATCCACTTGATAGGGCAATCCGGGCTCCAATCTAATGCGCGGGACTGTAACCTTGTCTGGTTCTTAATCTTATGCCTGCTCCCTCTATGGTGATCCGAAGTTTTGCTTGGTAATCTGTTTGGGTAAAGTCACGCAATAGCAATTGGATGTTCCATTTGTTTTGGCCGGCATCGCTATAGTCCGACAGGTAAAGGCTATAAGGCGGTAGCAGGTTGGAGGTGACCTGTACGGGGTTGGCCGAAACTTGGGCATGAGCTGTTGTTGGGGTATAAAAGCTTAGAACAGTTAGAAGAAAAATTACTAATAATTTGTAGTTAGGGCTTCGAAGTCCATTAAAGCACGAGCTAGAAGCTCGCGCTAGCTTTTGGGTGGTGGAGGTGGAAGCTTGCGCTTGCTTTTCAGTAGATTTTTTTGCTAACGAGCTTACTGAGCACACGCGACAAACAGAGCTGGTGCGAGCTTCCCAGCTCGTACCAATTTGCATAATTGGAATGAAAAAGATTCTAGCTAGTACCCAATTTCTAAAGCCAAAAGCTATCTTGTTTTCTACTATTCTGTATAAATTTTTCAAATTAATACCATTTATTATCTAATATTTTACTTTGAGCTGGAACTTGGTACAACACCAGCACGAGCTTGGAAGCTCGCGCTAGCACTGCAACTGCTAGCACTGCAACTCCTGACCTGCTGGTGCGAGCTTCCCAGCTCGTACCTCGTATCCTCTTATTCAAAGAAAAGAAATATCTAACAATCCTTTCCCTCCACAATAATCTATTGCGCTACTGTATTTCCAATCCTGTGGCTCTCTTACAAAACCAGCTTTCACAGGATTGTTATGCGTATATTCTAATTTTTGATCCATTACCTCTGGAGTCCACAATTCTATAGGATGATTATGCTGCTGCCAAAATTGTCTTTTTTTAGCATTTGAATTTTTGCTAGCTGCTCTTTCCATTATCCATAACAGCCAATCTTTTCTACTTTCTTGTGCATTTTCTTCAATTGACTTCTGTAACTGATTTGATGTAAACTGTTTAAATGATTTCAATACATCACCAGGATTATTTTCTTTAGCACTATAGATCAAATGAATATGGTTGGTCATAATGCAGTAAGCAAAAATATCCATCCCCTTCTCTTTTTTACAATGCTGTAAGCTTTCAATTACTTGATTAAAATATACTTCTCTAACAAAAACATCAATCCAATAGACTGTTGCAAAGCTGACGAAGTAAATTCCTTCCTTATTTAAAAACTTGTGTTTTCTGCTCATTTGGTTAATCTTTGGTTCTTTATATTATTAAGCAAAAGAAGCAAAAGCACGAGCTTGGAAGCTCGCGCTAGCACTTTTGATTGCCAATTCCACTTCGATTGCTGGTGCGAGCTTCCTAGCTCGTACCTAGTACCTCTCAAAACTGATAACTATAAGTTAATGTCCCATTATATTCTGCCCTAATCGTACTTTCAGATAATTCATTTCCTAAAGTTTTTCTGTTAATAAATGCATTGGTAAAACTGAAATTATGCTTTTCCTTCAAGCTATAAGTCGCACTTAAGCGACAATTGAAAATGGTATTTTGTAATTGACTATTGTTATAGCTATTGTTTATAGCAGACGACAAACTTAACCTAAGCTGCTTTTCCATGAGTGATTTACTGACTGAGAAGACTGGGCCAACCGTAAGGTTTTGTATTTCAGTTGCCTCTTGCAAACTCACATTCATGGAAGCAGAAAAACTAAGTTCCGATGGCTTCCATTGGTTTACATAGCCAAAATTCCCATTATAAAACATGGAGCCTGAATTTTGCTCTTCCCCCCCTTGCTCATCGGTGGTCTGCTGCGCTGATAAATTAGCCGTTAAAGAAGCCGATTTTTCTTCCGTTGCTTTTAAAACATAATTGGTATTGAAATTTATATTTTGTGATATCTGCGTGAAATTCAAAGTATCGGTAGGTTGCACCAATGGGTTAGGGTTATTGATATCTTCAAACTGCGAACGGATATTGGTATAAGTTTGGAAATTAGAATAGCTGCTGCTTAAACTCAATTTATCGGAAGCGGTATAATTCAGATTTACAGCCCCTACCCAACGGGTCATTTGGTTCACTTTCTGATCTTCCAGATTATCCCTCTGAAGCCCGACATTACTGCTTATACTTACTTTATTGTCAAATAGCTGAGTAGCTCCGTTTACCGTAATGTTCTCCAGGTCACTATTAAAATAATAAGCTCCATGTGTTTTGTATTCAGGGTCTACCCTTTCATATCCTATTCCGATTGTATATCCATTTCCGCCATAATTTAAATTGGATTTAAAGGCATGATAATAAGAGGTAGACAAACGATGCCTAAACAAGCCATTACTGCTAGGAAAAGGGGCAAATACTTCACGGTTAATGGTTTCTGATTCCAGATTTCGGCTAAGGGCAGATTGTGCATATTCAAAAGATAATGAAAAGCTGCTGAAAAGCGTGGTGCTTCCGTTTAAGCCAATCACCATATTTTCTTCCGGCAATACTTCCGAATCCTCTGGAACAAAATCTATTGAATTAGGATCGTCTTTAGATTTGAATAAAATTAAATTCAGTTGGTAGCCCTCGCCATTATAGCCCACATTGGTTCCATAGCCAAAACGTTGGTACATGGGGTCATTCCCTACAGCGGTATCCACTACAATGGGCTTTTGCAATCTCCCTGCCATAGCACTCACACTCCAAGGGCCATCGGGTCGTAATTCTACTCCACCCCCTAAGAATAAATGACCGCTTAAGGTATAAGGACTAAAACTCATGCTTGTATAACCAGCATGCAGGGTAATCCATTTATATGTTGGGCTTACTCCATATTGGTTAAAGGGCTGCTGAAAGCCAAATTGCTGATTAGAAAAATTGAAAGTTAATGGTATACTTAAACCATAAATGGAAAAATTAAGATTTCCATTGAGGTAATAATTATAGGGGTCACGTCTTTGATCACCACCAAAAGAGCTATTGAACAGTTGTGAAACTGAAACGCCACCATTTACTTTGATAGCTTCCCCTTTCCCAATTTGGGATAAATCTTGCCCGTTCAATTTAAGAACAGAAAAAGATAGAAATAAAAAAACGATATAGTGTCTAATCTTTAGTGGCATAAATCAGGAATTCTACCCTTCTGTTTTTAGCTCTATTTTCTTCATTATTATTTTTCACCAAAGGTTCGGTGGCTCCTTTACCCTCATAGCTCAATCTATCAGCAGCAATGCCAATACTTTCCAGATAATCTCGAACTCCTTTAGCGCGTTCTACTGAAATTTTCTGGTTGGCCTCTTCTGTCCCTACATTATCAGTATGACCGGTAACCCTTAATTTTAAAGCTGTATTGGCCTGCATCATCACAGCTATATCATCCAAATAGGATTTAGCTTCATCATTCAAAGTGGTCTCGTTAAAGCCGTAATTGAAATTTTTCCTCAGTTCGAAAGAGAAATCACGGCTTACAGAAGTCTTATATTCCTTTTCGATGACTTTTACCGGTTGATCTTGAAAGTCATCCTCTTCAAATTCACGTGTACTACCGATTGAATGCTCTTCTTCAGGAAGCTCTTCTTCTTTAGTGATCGACAATCGCTTGAAAATACTAACTGAGAATTCAGTGGAAGCCATCTGAGCTTCATTTTCAAGGTGTAAGTCTATTGCAAAGCCTACTGAAAAATTTCTTTGGGCTATTTGAGTACCCAAACTAATTCGGTCTCCTGAGAAATATCTTGCAAATACATCTAAACTACCTGCAGTAAAAGGATCAAATGAGCTTTTATCTTCAAATTGAAAACTCCATTTTGGCCCTGCTCCCCAAAAAATTTCATTTAAGCTTTTATGACCCAATGCTTCTACATAAAAAGCATGCTGGTTCAGTTTAAAAAACTGATAGCCTCCTAAAGCTGAAAATTGTAGTGGGATTTCATCGTCTCCGTTAATAAAACTACGCGCGGGTTGATTGAGATTAAAAAGCGAAACACCTAAATAGTTTCTTCTATGTCCTTCCGCATCTTCATCATACCACATCAATCCTGAGGCAACAGAAAAATAAGTCAGCTGTTGTCTTTCAAATTCTTCTCCCAAACCGGCAGTTTCGTCAAACCCTTGATTATTTACCCATTGGCTTCCGGTTGTAAAACTTGCAGTATTAAAACCAGATTGGCTGGCACTTAGCTCCACCCCCATTGCTAAGAAATTATTGGGCAAAATTTCCAAATTATAAGCAAAGCCTGGCTTTATGCTGTAAAAAGTATAGGGGATGCCTTCCGAAACCTTATCGCTTTGGGCGACTAAGCTAAATCCTCCCCATCGCTTTCCTGCTGATTGATTTATAAGTGCATATTGAAATTGCATCTGCGTACTATTGATACTCATTCCATTACTGTATCTCTGGATTCTGTAAATTGCATTCGCTCCAATTAAATTTTTGGAGGCCGAAGCAGCAGGATTCAAAGCAATTTCACCAAAGCCATAATTGGAAAATTGAGTATTTTGAGCATAGAGTGAAGTACTCATTAAAGCACAAAAAATCAGCACCAATCCAGCTGCTTTGGAAAAGCAATTGCTCAAATAATTCCCTAAATAAATAAGGTTCTTTTCGTAAATTTTCTCCATCCGCTATCTCATCAAATTAATTACCCCTGATTGCTGCCCATTAAAACTTAAAGGACGCTCATCAAAATATTTACCTTTTATACTCCAGACATAAACACCAGATTCAATAGGATTCCCATTATGATTTCCATCCCAGCCTTCTCCATAAGCCTCCTCCACAGAGTTTGTACTGTACAATAATTTACCTCCTCTGGTAAATACCTTGAATTCAATTTCTTTTATCCCTGCCCCATAGATTTTGAAAAAATCATTTTGACCATCATTGTTTGGCGTAAAAAGGTTAGGGATGAATAATTGATTCTCCACGAATACCGTCATCTCCTTTTCAGCTAAACAACCTAGAGAATCCAATACCTCCACAGTATAAGTAGTGGTTCGAACTGGATTGGCAATTGGATTGGCAATAGTGGCATCTGATAATCCACGCTCTGGTTTCCATTGATAAAATTGCCCTCCTGAAGCCAGTAACTGAATGGCATCTCCTGATCCTATAGTGGTGTCTGCTGATAGTGTGATATCTGGAGGTAATTGGACTCTTACCGTAACCTCTGCAGTGTCGGCTTTGCAATTTCCTGCCCATGAAATTACTTGATAAGTAGTAGTTTCTGATGGATTTGCCATAGGATTAGCCACATTCGGATCATCCAAGGATTCAGACGGGCTCCATTCATATTGATAAGGAAAATTGCTCCCATCTGCTGTAGGAGTTCCACCCAATTCGGTGAAATCATCCAAACAAATGATTCTATCTTCACCCGGATCCAGAATAAGCGGTTGATCCAAGGCAACAAAAACTGAATCGGTATAGCTACAACCCTCAGCATTCTGCACTTGAAGGAAAAACCATGTGTCCTCTTCTGGCTTCGCAATAGGATTAGCGATGGAAGCATCAGAGAGCAAATCAGCTGAGCTCCATTCTAAAGTCCAGTTTTCATTTATTCCCTCGGGATTTAACTGCACTTCCGCTTCTTCGCAGATTAAAATGGAATCGCCTGCATTAAAAACTGGCAACGGAATATGCGTGATTTCAACAGAATCTCTAAAAACACAGGAGGTAGCATTCCATTGCTCGGCCCACCATGTCACATTTTGTTTGACTTCTAAGTTCAGGATAGCTGTGGTATCCAACAGTTGTTCGCCTAAATTATTAAACCAATTGATGGAATCAGCTGGTTTATCAATTTCCAATCGTAAATTATCTCCATCACAAACTTGCAGATCATCACCTAAAGAAAATTCGGGCAGCTTATTAGGATTGATGTAGAGCGTATCGTAATTGACGCAAAGCTTTTCATCTCTTGCTGTTAAAAAGAGCGTATCCGCTGAAGTTGCCACATAAGAAATTTCATTAACATCCTCAGCAATTAAACCTTTTAAAGTAGATTCCCATTTTATATAATCATATGTTTGAGAATTTGTAATCACCACTTCTTCTCCTGTGCATACTTCTATACTTTCTGGTAAATCAAGTAGTGGCAGTTCATTTACAGTAAGTGCTAAGGTATCATAAGCAGAACAACCTAAGGAGTCAATAGTTTCTATTGAAACCGTAAGGCTTGAATCAGCTAAAAAGGCAATATTATCGGAATGATTATCAATAAGGGAATCTTCAAAATACCAGTTAATACTATCCTGCAGATTTTGGACTGAAAGATTTACTTCTTCTCCTTTACAGATTTCAAGATCATCTCCTAAAGAATACTGCATAGGCTCATTTGCCACAATTAAAATGGAATCATAATCTACGCAACCATTAAAACTAAACACTTCTGCTATGATAGTATCCGTTTTTTGTACTTGATAATCAAAAAAGCGACTCCCCTCTTCCAAAAGGCCATCAGAAATGGAATACCAATTTACAGATGCAAAACCTGTCCCTGTGTTTAGTAATATGTTGGAGCTTTTGCATATAATAGTATCATTACCAATATCAAAATTGGGTAATTCCAGCTTTGTGATTTCCAAAGTATCATAATTGGTGCACCCTGAGAGGTTGGTTGCCTCCACACAAAGGATATCATTTTGGGTTACCAACCATTCTAAAGTCTGGCTATTTTCAGATAATACCCCCTCTGCATCACTAGTCCATTGGACAGATGACCAATCTCCCGGAAGTTCTATTGTAGTACTGCTTTGATCACAGATTTCCAAATCTGAACCTAAATCCACCACAGGAAGTGGATTGATATTAATCACTACAGTATCGGTAATACTGCATAAATCTGCATTGGTTTTAGTAATGAATAAAGTGTCTATTTCAGTGTAGGAATCGGTAAAAGTATTAACGTCTTCAGCCACTTGACCATTTAAAGACGATACCCATTTTATTGAATTATAAGTTCCAGCAACATTCCATTCTAGTTCTTCCCCTTTGCAAATGGTAGTATCAGTAAGTTCCACGGCAGGGGGCAGGTCAAGTTTTTGAATAATCACGGAATCTAAAATGGTACAATTATTAGCATTAATAAACTCAGCAACCAAAGTATCATTTGCTATCACTTCAAAATCAATAGATTCACTGTCTTCAAGAATAAGACCTTGATTAACGCTATACCAATTGATGGTATGGTCAGGCATATTCAGATTATAGCTCAAAAGCTGTCCGTCACATATACTCTCTGATTCAGGGAGTGGACTGACTGGCAATTCCAACATCTCAATGGCCAAAGTATCGTAAACCGTGCATCCTAAGGTCTTGATGACTTCCACTACAATTGTATCGGTAGCAAGTACTTCCCAAGTCAAATCGTTTTGGTCACTGAACAGCAGACCGTCCTTCAAAGAGTACCAGTTAACTTCATCGTTTACTGTTCCGATAGAAAAAGCTATTTCTTCATTACGACAAATAGCGGTGTCTTTTCCCAAATCAGGATCGAAACATATTGTAAAACTCTGCTCAGGAGAAAATCCTGAAGTTTTACCTCCAGCATCTTTGGATTGCACGGACCAAAAATAAACCCCTTCCTCTAGATTCTTGAGATGAAAACTATTTTGTTGAACTGGCTTGATATTATGAGTGTATAAACCTCCAGATGTTAAGTCTGCCAAAGGTGAATGGATATCTGTATCTCCACTACTTGAACCAACATATAAATTGTAGGAAATGCTTCCAGCATTAGTTAAATCATCCGTAGCTTGATCCCAATTCAACTGAACCGAATCATTTTTTGAAATATGGCTGAGCCCATCTGGAATAGAAGGTGGATTATTCACATTTACAGTCTGGTTTAAAAGCAAACGGCTAATGACCACACTACTGGGATTTATATCAGAAAAACCTGAATAGAAAATATCTTGATTTCCGTTTTGGTCAAAATCTATTACTGAAACCGCTCCATTAGATATTCCATCTACTACTGAATTATCTTCAGTAAAATTTATTCCATTCCAAGTATATAAAAGACCTTGAAAATCACTGCTATTGTCTAAACCAAAAAGCAAAATATCCAGGTCTCCATCATTCTCTACATCAATCACTTCAATTGAACTTGAACTTAAAGTGGATAAGCCCGCTGAAAATTCAGAAAATTGCCCTGAGCTATTCTCATATATTTTTACAAAAGGTGAAAAGCTGTTATTCCTACCGCTGATAATTAGATCTAGTTTGCCATTCTCCGTAACATCTGCTGTTACCATTTCCTGGATCAAGTAATCATCCAGTGCACTATTCGCTTGATTCACTATATCCTCACCATCTTGATTTAAATATATTTTTGTAGTAAAAAAACCATCAGCCTTCTCCCCAGAAATAAGGATATCATGATATAAGTCTTCATTTACCTCGAGTACTGCCCAAGTTCCTCTATACACTTGGGGTAATGTAATTCCACTTTCATAAAAATCATTTCCATCATTGAGCCATAAACTGCTTTCTATATTACCACTACTGTTGACCCCCATCATCAGTATATCTGAATGACCGTTTTGATCAAAATCAACAGCTGCCAATTGAGCAGAATGCATAGCAGGTAAATTATAAGCCGTTTCAACGAAGCCTGTAGCTGATCCCAATAAAACTTTGGTTTCCGGGACTGCTGACGAATTTTCCCCTGTATAAATTATATCAGTGAAATTATCACTATTGACATCCATCAGAAGGAAATGACTTTTTTCCAAAGCTGAAACAGGCAAACCTTCAGAAGAAAAGGTATTATCTCCATTATTCCTGTAGAGACTAAAAATACGATTACCATTTTCCGTTGCCCCATCCACAATCAAATCAGGAAAACCATCATAATTAAAGTCTAGCCATTCTGATTGAGAATTTCCTAAAGCTGGAACCCCAAAAGTATTATGTTCAGTAAAAGACTGAGAAAACAGGATTTCAGAAGTGAAAAGAAATAGTATTAGGAATAAGAATTTAGGACGCATCATTTCACTATAAATTTCTTGGTAACCGTTTTTCCACCTGATTGAGCCATTACTAAATACACTCCTGATGGCAGGCTTTGATTATCTATATCAAAAACATAATGCTCGTTTTCCTTTCCCTTCAAAGATGTAATTACACGCCCTTTATTCAAATCAAAAACATGAATCTCAATATCTCCAGGATTATTCAAACGAGTATCGAGTCGAAATACTCCATAATTTGGGTTTGGAAATACATTAACATCCAATTGAATATCATTCCCCAGTTTAGCCTGCATTTCCCTTTGCATTTCGGCTACTTCGGGAGACATCACTTTTATAGTTTTTCTGATATCATCACGACAAAGGCTAATATGGCCCTCATACCAACTTCAAAATCACCAGTCTGAGTGAAAATCACTTCTTGATATGTTTCATTTTGAGAAACCACATAAATATCCGGGTTATCACGGTTATCCCAATGAACAGAATCAGGAACTGGCCAGCTGACATCTACAATGATAACAGTATCCCCTACTATGGCATCTGAAGTCAGTAAGAAATCAGAATCTATTAAATCATCGTCTTTATAGACTTCAAAAGTATAATCATCTGTACAACCATCTGAATTGGTAGTATATAAAGTATAAGTTCCTTCTTGATTTATTTCTGCTTCTCTATTATCAGATGAAAAACCATTGTTTGCAGTCCATTGGTAACTTTCCCATTTTTCGCCACCGTCTAAAATCAAACTTCCACTTCCGCATAAATAAACTTCTTCTGGAAGTCCTTCTATGTTGATTTTTTCTGGGTCTTCCAATTCAATTTTATCTGAATAAGAACAGCCGTTCTCATCAAAAATAGTGTAGAGGTGCTCACCCGCCATCAAATCATTCCTTTGAAACAATGTGTCCCCATCATGCCACTCAATTGAATAATCTCCCGCTCCTCCTGTAGGAATAATTTCTGCAAAACCAGTTGGCTCTTGATAGCAAATTGGGTTTTCAGTAATTTCCTCTGAAACCCGTATGATGCTTGGCTGATTTAAAGAAATAGATGTTGAAAATTCACAACCTTTTGCATCCTCAATATTAATTGAATAATTACCAGCTGTTAAACTATCCAGTGTATTTCCTGTGGTTCCATCTTCCCACTTTATTTCATAAGGTTTATTACCACCGCTAATTTCTACCGTTAATTGCCCATCCGTTCCTCCATTACAAGAAGGCTGTTGTTTATTTACAGCTATATCAAGTGGTGATGGTTCAGGCACTACAATTTGTTGAGAACTCTCGCATCCATTTGAATCAATCACGCTTACAAAATAGGTACCCGTAACAAGATTACTTCTATTATTACTCGTTACATTATCATTCCAATTTACAGTGTAACCACCAACTCCACCTGAAATATCCAGATCTATAACACCATCTGAATTTCCAAAACAACTTACGGGACTAACCTCATAATCAATGGTAATAGTTTCCGGTTGAGTGATCACAAATTCTTTAGTTAAAGAACATCCATTATCATCTTGTATAGTTATTTGATAAATACCATCTTTTAAACTAGAGCGATTCTTATTTATAAATCCATCATCCCATTGGTATTGATAATTTCCACTTCCACCTTGAACATCAAAAGAGATGCTACCATTAGACTCACCATAACAAAGTGGGTTTTGGAGGTTTAAATTAATAACTTCCAATGGAGCTGGGGTTCCTACAGCAATGGTATCCTGAATTGCACAGTTATTATTATCTGTAATGCTATATACGTAAAGTCCAGAAGTTAAATTTTGTCGCAGAAACCCTCTGGCCCATCTTCCCATTCCACATAAGGATTAGCTGCATTAAAAACGTTGTTAATTTCAATTTGTCCATCAGAAGCCCCAAAACAAGAAGGTTCTATAACCGTGTATTGAACATTGATATCTTTTTTCACAGGAACTACAATCTCAAATTCTCTTTCACATCCGTTGTCATCCTGAATGGAAACTAAATGAGAGCCTGATGCTAAATCACTTCTTGAAGCTTGCGTATTGCCATCTTCCCATAACACATCATATTCTCCGGATCCGCCAAAGATATTTAGATTTGCATAACCCGTTGCCTCACCTCTACAAATTGGCATCCCACTTTCTAATTGTATATCAATTGGATTTGGACCTGTTAAGGTAACTTCTTCATAAACAAAGCAATTAGTCCCATCATAAACCTTAACACTGTAATTACCTAACGCTAAACTGTCTGCAGTTTGTGTGGTATCTCCATTGGACCACTCATAGGTATAATTTCCTTTTCCACCTCCAACATTTACTGTTAAGCTACCATCATAAGAGTCCGAACATTGAGGTTCTATTTGTTCAAATGAAGCAATGAAAACTGGGTTTTCTGATTGAAGATTAAATGATTTAGAAGTTGAACAATCATTTGCATCGGTTACTAATACGGTATAATTTCCTGCTTTCAAATCAATAACTTCCGCTTGTGTTTGCTGTTCAGGATCGTTCCATAAATAGGAATAAGGTGGCACCCCACCACTAACATTTATTTGAATGGAGCCATCATTACTATTTGGGCAACTATTTGATATTATTGACTGTGTTTGAATTAGAAGATCGCTGTCAATATTATCTAAAGTGAAAAATAAAGTATCAGTTTTACACTGACTTTGAGTCTCCGCATATACCCAATAATTTCCAGCAAATAAATTTTCTGCGTGAAAAGTATTTCCTATGCTAGGATTTGACCAAACATAATTTAAATCAGAAGACTCTGTGATCAGTATTTCTCCATTTGCATTTCCACAGCCAGGCATTTTTATAGATTCAACCTCAAGGTTTGGCTTTTGAAATGTGGCTAATTCTATAGAAATTTCCTTATTACAGCCGTCCGGATTCCTTAGAACCACTGAATAAATTCCAGCAGTTAAATTTTCCATTCTATTAGAAACCATGAAATGGTTAGGCCAATAGATTTCGAAATCATGATCTTGTTCTAAGAATTGAATTTCAATAACCCCATCATTTTCTAAGCAAGTAGGCTCCGTTTTAATAATTTCATAACCTGGAAATACATTAGGGTCATCCACTAAACTTACAGAGTCTGTCACTTTGCAGCCAAGAGCATCTTCTACAGTTAAAAAATAAAATCCTGCGGAAAGATTGGAAATTGAATCTAGATTTTCTTCCCCAGTAGACCATGTATAATTGTAATCTCCTGAACCTCCTGTAACCTCTGCTTTTATTAATCCATTTTCATTTTCACAACTTGGCCTTTTAACTTCAAAATCAATCGACAAATCTGATTTATCCGGTATATTAAAAGAGAATTCATGTGAACAGTCTGCAGAATCTATAATTTGTAATGAATACATCTCCCCTGCTGCTAATCCATTTGCAGAAAAATCATCCAGTGAGTTTAATGATTCAGGCCAAATAATCTCATAAGGAGATTTAAGGTTTTCGTATTCAAACCTTATATATCCATTCGCAATATTACATTCCGCTTCCCTATATTCTACCACATTAGTTTTTACCGGTAAAGGTTCTTTTATTTCAAATGATATGGATTGAGTACATTCTAGTGCATCAACAACTTCAATCTCATATTGACCTGGACTTAAACCAGACTTGGAATTCCCTGATTCAACCCCATTCCAATTTATAGTAAATGGTGGGCTTGCACCATTTACTGACACCTCAGCGAAACCATTATTTAAATTACAATAGGAATCTTTAAGGCTGTCAATAACAATTTCTATAGGGCTAACTTCAATCATGCTGATTTCAGAAGTAAAACTACATCCTAAAGAATCCTCCACCGTAACCCTATAATCACCCGTACCTACTGCATTAGGATCAATACTGTTTAACCAAGTGGTCAAATAAGGAGGAGTCCCCCCTTCTATATTGACATCTAGTTGACCATTATTTTGCCCACAAGTAGCTTCTGAAACTATATAAGGATTCAGTTGCAGTTTAGTAGGCTCAGTTATGGTAATGATAATCGTATCAGAACTGCAATTCCCCTTTTTATTCCACAAATTATATTGACCTGCAGCTAAGCCATTAAATAAGACAGAGTCCTGATGCTGAGATTCCAAATCGAAATCTATGCTATCATTCCACAGATAATAATCCATAATTTCGTATTGACCACTAACCTTTATGGAACCTGTGGCTTCTCCATTACAGTTGACATTCGATACTTCAATTACATCTATTACTGGTCTTTGATAATCAATAGAAAAGGAATCTGATACCTCACAACCTTTTGCATCCCATACTGTAATCTGATGATCACCATACTCTAGATTTTCATAAACTGAAAGTGTATTATATTCATCAATTTGAACAGAGTCTGGTATTAAGTTGTCTATCTGAACCTTATACTTTTGACTAATCCAGCCTCCTGAAAGATTAACTTGAAGCTTTAAAGGATCACTTGTTTCACAATTGTATGCTTGAGCGGTAATTGAATCTATTGCAAAAGGTTTAGAAGGTTGTGAAATCCCAATTTCTAGTGATTTTTGACTACAATCAATATTGCCATAAGTAACCTTAACATTATAACTTCCTCTTGATAAGTTTTCTATCTGATCAGAAGTTTCATTTTCAAGTAATTCACCATTTTTATACCATTCAAAGCTGAAATTCTCTGAATTTGTATTTTCACCGTAAGATGGATTAATTTTAATGCTACCATCATTTCCTCCGAAACAACTTACCTGTTCTACGTCAGCAGACAACATAACAGAATCTGTTCTCGCTATTTCTACATTATCAATAATTAAACAGCTACTCTGGTAAGAGTTCTCATAGTAGTTTTCATCTTTCAACCATATTTCGTAAAGCTGTCCTCCTGCTAAATCTGTAAATTGGTAGTTATAGTCTCCGGAATCAAGCTGGATCCAATTTTGTCCTTGATCAATCGATAGGGAGTGCCTGCCATCACCTCCAGATGTAGTAACATCTATAGCAGCATCTATTGTATTGCTACAAGTAGATTCAATCGGTTTTAAATTAACTATCTTAAGTGTATCTGTACGTTCCTTGAGGAAAATATCCTGACTAAATTCACAACTTACTTCATCATAAATTTTAACAGTGTATTGACCTGAAAATAGATTTTCAAATATATGTTCATTGGTATCTGATAAAATCAGAGAATCAATTAATGTTTTTGTAGAGTCATATAATTCAAAAGAATAGTTCTCTGCTGATCTTCCTCCCGTGGCGCGTACATGAATTTTTCCGGTACTATCTCCTAAACATAAAGGATAATCTGAATAAAGTATATCCGTTTTTAGCTGTGGTATATTTTTTATTTCTAATACGGAGTCTTTAATTGAACAGCTCGTATTATAATTAAAAGAGTTAGCATCATATACTTCTACTTTGTAAAAGCCGGCTGAATCGATATAAGTGGCGGAAGTTCCTCTTATACTATCCAGAACTATTGTACCCGCTTCATTATAAAATACCATCACATATTCATCATTCTCAAAAGGAATTCCTCCTGAAGGCGTAATCGTCAGTTCACCATCCAACGAATAAAAACAAGTGGGTTCATTCATTGTATAGTTGAAGTCCACCGAATCCTCGGGTTCCACCATATCGAAGTTTTCAAATCGAGTCATATATCTAAATCCTGAAGGATAATGACTGTTATCAGATTTATCTATCACTTGTATGTAATAGTTGCCTGCACTAACATTAGGGAAAACAACAGTATCTTCGCTTGAATTGATGGTTTGAGAAAAGTAAGTATTTTCACCTGATTTCAATTCTACAAAATGTGGATAAAGTCCCCCCGATGTTTGTACTTTAACAGTATCAGTACCATTCTTACAAGCAATATTTACCCCACCAGCATAGGAGGTATTTAAAGTAGTTTCAATCTTGATAGTGTCTGGCGCATTTAATTTAAATGGAAAGCTTTTTAGACATCCCAGCTGATCTTTAACTTCGACTCTGTAGTTTTTATGGGCCTGTAATAGACTATCGAACGCATAGATATCATTAGCGCCTTTGTCTACGCTTTCAGTAATCAAGGTATCAGCATCGGCATCAAACAGAGAATAAATATAGTTTTGACTACCATCTTCTAATGTCATTCCACCCATGGCTTTCATAAAGATTGTTCCTAAAGTATCTGCTGCATGCTTAAGATGATAATCACTGCTATCTTTATCTTTATACCAAACCTTAATTTTAGTTTCTACATCATCGAGCTTGAATTCATTTTCAACCTGTCTTAAGGTGAATGAATTTGAGTTATCCGCTTCAGAAAGTGTACAACCGTCTCCATCTGTACCTGTAATTCGATAAGTTGTAGCTATACTCCCTATAACATTTGCATTGTGAAGGACAATACTATCTGCATAAGTAATGTAGTCTCCATTATCTTCATCTAATTCTACGCCATTTTTAGTAATGGTAAAATCATCACTTACATTTCCAGTATTTGAATCAAAATTAATAGGCCAGGTGATTGATATCTTATCATCTTTGCATTGGACGTAATATTCACCATTAAGCTCTATGCCACCTTCAGCTTCATTTACTTTAGGGTTGGCCATGCTGGGTTGGTCGGGGATATTGAAGCTGATGGGGTCGGATAATATAGTACATGGAAATCCATCTTCTAATTGTAAAAAATATGTACTATTCCTTGCTGGCCCATAAAAAATAATTGAATCAGCATTTTCAATTATGTTTGGATCAGTTACAGGATCAAGATTTGCATCCAATAAAGTTCTTATCACAGTTCCTTCTTCATTTTGAAAACTGTATTTAAAAGTGGCTTCAGAATCATAACAAATAGGGTCTTTTATGATTTGCCGCTCAAATTGAAAATAATCACTTGGATTACTCATTTTCTCACTTAGGGTGATATCACCATGGCAGTCGGAAAGATTCGTACCTCCCGACTCGGTAACTTCCAAATAAACCACTTCATCTCCTGCAGACAATTCTTTCACTATCGTTCCTGAATAACTATAACTATTTTCATCTAGTGTTTCCCCATCATTTTTAACTATCACTGAGGTTATAGAAAAATTACTATTGTTTTCTCCATTAAAAGTGAAGTCGAAATAACCATCATCACCCCCAAAACAGGTTGGTGTACTTTCTGTAACTTTACTGATAATTATTGGATTGGGAGCTGTAATATTTACTGTTGCCCTATCGCTTCGTGTGTCACAACCATTATAATAAGCATCAATTATATATCTTCCAGCTCCAAGATTAGGAAATTCGTGCTGCTCATTTTCATTTTTTCCAGTCAACCACTCTGTTCCCTGATTGGAACCAGTAACCTTTGTCAATTTATATTTAACCAAACCGTTTTGGGTATCATTTGCTTTTACAAAAATAGAAGCATCTGTATCAGAAGAACAATTTAGATGTTTATCATTATCAAGAAGATCACTTGTCTTTGGATAACCAGAGGTAAAATCCACATTATGATAATTAATGGATATATTTCTTTCTTTGACAGCATCAGAATTACTCCACGAACAATCACTATACTTTGCCATAATAGTATAGTCACCATACCCAAGAGTTTTACTTAATTTTTCTGAGGAATTATAATCTGAAGTAACTATGGTAGTCCCATCAGCAGCATATATCCTGTAATCAAATTTAGCATTAGTATCACCACTTCTTTGTAACTGGTATTCCACCTTAGCTGTACTGTAGCTACAGTCCACCGTATAGCTAGTGCTGCTAAAATTAGATTTAGGAGTTACAGATGGGGGGTCTTTTATAATAAAAGTTTTTGCTTGAAAACAAAGATTTTCAGCGTCTTCTCCCTTATCCTTCCGAATAAGAGGTTCCAAAGTGATGTTATATGTATCTGCAGGCAGGTTCAAAGGCACTTTTGTAAATGTTTCTGCAGTAGCATTATATTTTTTTACCGAGTCAGAACTTGATAGAGAAAATCTATTGTTAGCATCCACTTCTACCTGAAAAGAGTCATCTGATCCAGATGGGCGATCAAGAAAAACTATAACAGAAGATGCACTACCTCTGGTAATTTCATATGTTACAGATCCATTTTCGCCTTCACATTGTGGATCGTATGTTGAAATCTTTTGAAATTCAGGTTCAACATAAAAATCCATCACAAATTCATCATCCTCATATTTGTCAATACAATTTTTATATCTGACCTCATTAAAAAAAGTAACTTTCACATGCATCTTATCAAATGAAGGTGTGAAATTATATTCACCCCCAACACTCAGTTGGTCCCAATCTTTTATTGTATGAATAGTTGCACCTCCATCAGTGGTATAAGTTAATCTTGTTTGAGCCCCACTAATCATAGGTGTAGTCTGAGTAACAATAATATTTTCATTCTCTACGCAAGCATATGATTTATCATTAGATGTATCATCAAATTTCCAATTTGCTAAATCTAATGGTGTTGAAGCATTCCCAAAAACATTAATATCCAAAGAACCATTTTTTTGTACTATATCTTCAGAAGTACAAAAAGAACCACCTCCCCCATCGTCTGCTGGCTGTATCTGATTAGTTGCCGTAAATGAAATTTGATGATCGCTTTTCGAAGGATCCCATGTGACTTTTACTGATGAAATACTTTCACCTGTAATAGTAGTATCATTATTAGCAGTAATAATTCCCCCTTCAACGTTCCAAGTATAAAAAAAAGAACATTCCTCATCACCTGTCTCAAAAATTACAGCATAATTTTCTTCATAGTTCCCGCATACTGAAGCAGATCCAATAATTTCTTCTTGAGATACAGTTGGCAAGGATGGATTACCAATTGATTGAGAAAAAATATTTTTGAATGAAAAAAAACCAAGAAAAACTAAAACTATTATTTTTAAACGCATCTAAATAAATATCACTTTAAAATTTTCTAACAACTTACTTCCCTTATCTATTTCAAGAATTCCTTCATTTATACTTACTTCTCTGATTAAATTCAAATATTGCTCAGTCTGATAATAAATTTTTACTTTTCGAACACTATTATTGCTTTTTTTATCCCAAACTATTTGAAAAGACTCCTCATTCTCAATTATTTGATATTCAATTTTACTTGATTTTTTTAACAAAACTCTATAGCTGTAAGGCTTCGATATTCCTTCATTTCCGGAATCATCCAGTGCTATCAATCGATATTTATACAAGCCTTCTTGCTCCACAAGATCAACAATACTAGACCCATCAGGATTAAATGATTTGATGAGCTCATACAATGCATTATCAATGCTACGATATAGTAAATATTGATAGACATCTTCACTACTGCTTATTACAAATTGAATTTTAAGGCTATCATTTGATTGATTTATTCCTTGAATAATAGGAGCTGAGGGAGGAATAATATCAGGCAATTCTACTTCAAAAGCGGTACTTAAATCGGAGGTATTTCCATTTAAATCAAAAGCGGCTATGTAAAAATAGCGTTCATTATTGATCAGTTCTAAATTCTCCGATAGTGTTAATGTAGTGTCTAATTTTTTTGCATCATATACCAGTGAAGGTTCTGCATTTAAGGTCTGTGCTTTGTATAATCTGTATCCTGCAATATCTTCCTCCTGATTTGCTGACCATGAGATTATTAGCAAGCTATCTTCTACATTATATTCTTTAAAACTAGGTGTTGCAGGAGGAATACTATCTATCAGTTGAAAAATATCAGGATAAGAATAACTTATTCTGTTTCCGGTACTTATCCCTATCCTATAGTACTTTTTGGAATTAGGATTATAATCTTTAAAATTGAAATCTTGATTAACACTATCAACTTCTACTAATTCGTAATTTCCTTCAGATTGAGTAGACTTTTCTAAAAATGAAGCTTTTATATATTCCGTATCACCAGATGCTGACCATTTTATAATATTAGCTCCTGCTTTAGTATGATAAATAGTATCAATTTGTGGAATAGGCGCTTTAAATTTAGGAAGCCTATCGATAGTCAAAGTATCGGAAGGCTTACTGACTTGGCCAAAGGAATTTCTTCCAAAAATTCTATAGGATACTTTACCCTCATACTTTGTAGTATCCACATAAGTATTAAATAAATTATCTTTAGCGGGCACCTTTCTTAAAATTTACAATAGGCAAAGCATTGACCTTTTTAAATCCTCCATTATTGAATGACCTCTCAATTATATAAGCAGAAAATACTTGACTGAACGGTTCGTTTAACCAACGAATTATAACTTGTCCATCTTTTTGAATGATAGATTCAACCCTGGGTTTTGGTAATGGGTCAAAATCTTTAGGACCAAAATAAACGGAGGCGGTATCCGCACTTATGATACTATCTGGAACATTGGCGTAAACTCTATACAAATAGCGTTCATTATCTTGCACTTTATGATCTTCATAATATAAACCCAGAAAATCTGCTACTTCTACAGACTGATCTGCAGCAAATAAGGAAAATGAAAATCGTGACTGTAGTTCTTTCGACTTATTTACAATTGAAAATATACCATTTTGGGTATCATTTAAGTCAATCCCATCTCCATATACTGATTGGGCTGCTATAGCCGCATAATCATTAATTTGCACAAAATCTTCCCATTCCTCTAAAGGTCTTGGTTTTTGGTCTTTAACTAAAATTTCCTTTTCAAGAGGAATGTCCAAAAGTTTACCATCTCTTTGATAATAGTATTTCTCAATGGTATAACCATAATTATTTGCTAGCTGCCATAATTGTACATTATCCGGAGCCCATCTCAACAACATCTTATGATTTATTGAATCATAACTAATACTTAATTGTACTGAAGGTATATTCTGGGTTAAAGCCGTATTGATTACCAAAAATAAAATCGATATAGTTAATAACCTTTTCATTCTTCTGATCCTACAGGACTATAAAAACTTAAATTAAAATTACTACTACCCTCAAAGCCTCCCGGAAGGATATACTTGAATTGTACTGGATAAAGCCCCTTTCTTATGATTGGCCAAGTAGAATTCAATAAATTTTCGATTCTAGAAGTTCTAGTACGATTACTGTAGTATGTCGAAGCTTTATTCCTCAATTCAGCATATTGCTTTTCTACATAATCAGGACTAAAATATTTAATTGAAAAATATTGGGATGTAGAAAAAAATGTCTGTCCAAATTTATTTGACTGACTAACTTTTAATTCCGTATCAGGCTGACTTACATAAAATGCAGTGGATGGAGGTACTCCATAGGTCAAATGTTCTGTTTCCTCAATCTGCCCTGTGGGAAAATAAGGATAGCTATTATATAAAAGTGGCCCTAGGTGATTTTCGTACCACACATTATCATTAAAATCAGCTTTTATAAATAATAAAGGATCAAAATTAGAGCCTCCTGAAATCTCGTTTCTCCCAAATTGTTCTTTACCATTTTCGATATCAAGAGATAATTCGTGAACACCTGCTCTAATGATAACTCTCGATCCTGATGTAACAGCATAATCATCAGAATAAAATTTTTCCTCTAATGTATTATACTTACTAGTTCTAAAATAAAAGGAATAAATCTGCTCCTCAGATAAAGCTTCTATACTTCCCTCTGCCTCTTGAGTTTGAACTTCAAAATTGATTTCTTTCTCTTCCATCTCTGTTGTGGTAGATGTCTTAACTTGATCTACGTTACTATCTACTTCAACATTGTCCTGACTAGGTACTCTTAACAATTGAAAGTGGTAAATTTTATCATTATCTAGGGGATCCAGATCAAATCGTACTTCTTGCGTATTGTCATTGTAGGTAAAAGCTGTCCTCACAGATTCTCCTGATTTATCGGTGAAAGCAGCTTTCAAATCCCATCTACCTTCTTTTTCAAAAGGTCTAGTTAAACCTGCATCAGTTAGTTTAATATAGCCTTGATCAGCCTCATCCTGATAAAAGTTCACCATCCCTTCAATAGGGTACGAATATTCTACCATTTCCTTAGGAATATAATCAGGTTGTAATCCTGAGGTAAAAGAATATTTAAGCGATTCCGTTACCTCCTTACCATCTTCTTTGTAAGTAGTCCATACTCCATTCTTTTTCTCCTCAAAGTGAATTTTCACCTCTAAATCAAGATCCACCTCAGAAGGTAAAACTATATTAGGATCTAATACAAAAACATTTTTCTCATTATTAAAAGTAACATCAGCATCTATTTCAGAACTTCCCTGTTTAAGTTTAAAATAATCTAGCTTCACTCTATAAGAAATGGGATTTCTTTCAAAATCTAAAATTTCAAATTCTTTTTCTACTGGAATATTAAAAATAGCCTGTGGAGAAGTGAAAACATCTACTTCCTTTGTACCACTTGCAGGAGTTAATTCCGCTATTATGTTCATATCTTCCAAAGGACTTTCCCCAGTTGATTGCATCTCACACTTTTCACCAATTACGACTTCAAAATCAAAGCTTCCTTCTACTAAACCATCCAAAACACTAAAAGTACCGGCAGCGTCCCCTCTCATCCAAAATGGGTTGGGTCCCTCAACCTGCATTAAAGCTGCTAAGGCACCATGAAAGATCTCAACCTCTTTTTTGATAAATTTCAGGTTTACTTTCATCCCTATTGTTGCCCACAAACCAAAATAAGCTTGACCTTGGGCATACCAACCATTGATTCCTACTAAATCAGTTTCTCCTTTACATACTGCTTCATACCTCGAAAGATTTATATCAAAGCCAGCCATAGCCTCAAACCTTCCATAAAACATAAGATACTGTTGATTTCCTGTATCCACTGTGAAATTTGCTCCAAATGCAAAGCCTTGTCCAGAACTGAAATTAGCATTTTCAAAATTAGTTGCCTGTAATGTTTCATTCTTTGCTCTTTGGTCTTCAGTTAAAGTTTCAAGAATTTTTCTGGGAGGTGGAGGTAATGGTGGAATATCATGTCCAATCATGAAATAGGTATTGGCTTTCGCTAAACCTAAAAATTGAATTCCAATAGGATTTGTTGGCTTTCCAATATGGATATACCAATAATTTTTCTCAAAATGGATAATTGACCTACCTGCTAAATAGCCAGGGTTACTTCCTGTAACCATTCCCCCTGCCGCATTTACATATACATCTATTACACCATGAAAACTTTTATTGACATTATCAAATAATAAACGAACGTCCCCTCTAAATGCAGAACCTGGTTCAGAGTTTATTGATTCTTGATTTGAGACTTTAGAAGCCAGATTCTTTATCACGTCAGGTCCTGTGTTAAATTCACCTGTCATCATTTCAACACTACCATTAAAAGCTATTTGGTTGACCCCCCCGCTTGAGTTAAAAGCTATACTAAATTCTGCATTTCCATTTGCTGTTGTTTCAGCCTCTTGTATACTAAATCTAACTGATGCTTTGAGTCCTAAGTGATATGTATCATCGGGGATATAAATAATTCCAGAAGAAGACTTACCTAAGGCAGACCCAAGATTTTCATTTAAGCCTTTTTGCCTCATATGATAATAGGCACCACCACCAATACCATTTACTGCAAATGGGGCAATTATAGGTGCGCCACCAGGAAATGTCATCATTGCATCCACGTACCAGTATCTGAATCCATCAACCGAGCCAAACAACCCTGTTGCTTGTACAGCGATATCGCCAAACTTGGCATTTAAGGTACCTTTAAATCCGTCCCCATAAGTATAGTCTCCTTCATAAAATATTAATTCTCCGCTAAATGAAAATCCTTCTCGTTTAACATCTAAAGATATCTTTGATAACTCAAACCCATCATATTCATAAAACACATTGTTTTCTACGCGATTTTGTTTTGACCAAATTGTAAACCCAGCCCCAGCACCAAATCCACTGTCATCTGCATCCACTAAATTAACTGTGATGTCTGCAAAAATTCCAACTCTATCATTTTCAGTTCTTAATGCAATCTCATTTATACCAATTGGAAAACCTCCAGCTTTATTTTGCTCTTGCTCAGGCCGGAATCCAAAATACTGAGCATCTATGTAAGGGGATTCAGTCTGTAAAACCAAAGACTCAAAAATCAAACCATTCACTTCTGCCCCTTTTTTATCCGAACTGGTGGTTGGTTTCAAATCCATATTACCATGCAAAACAGCTCTAGGTTTAAATTTTCCGCCAATTACCTTAAGTTCTATTAAAGAATTTGATTCGAGATTTAAATCTGCCTTAAAAACATTAAATTTAGCGGTACTCTGTAATTCAGCTATCAAATTATAATTACCAGTATTATTGAAAGTTCCTGTGTAAAAAAGCGGTTCTTCAGTTTCTAGAGAAGGGACTTCTATCTCACCTCCAATATTTCCAGCTATAAATTCATTCTTGAAAATTTCGACACTTATTTCTTCTACTGATAATTTCCATGAATCGGCATTCCCTTCATTTAAACCAATTATATTCCTTGCTCCAATCAGACCTGATAATCCGTATTCATCAATGATGAGATCATACGCATATAAGGAAGTTCTACCCGTTTGGTTCTTTTTATTAAATTCTTCGGGAAGTGTCACCGTTAATTCTCGAAAATAGAAACCTCTCCACAGTGATTCTCCACCATCAACAAAATATGGAGATTCATAAGCTGTCGGAAAAGTCATACTACTTGCGTTCTGACTATCAGAAAAATCAAATACTGCATTTTTCACTTCAAAAGACCACCCATCAAGTCCAGTTAATTGAAATCTAGGTAAACTTACATCCACAATTATATCATTCCAATCAGATACTTGGGTCACGAAACGGGAAGTAACTCTATCATCCGAAATACTACCATCTTGATTCTCTTTTACTATAAAATCTTTTGAAAATGTTATACCGGCATCGATTGATAACTCCCGAAAGCCATAGCAATCAAATTCCGCATATGTATTACCAGGATTGATTGGATCACCACCAAATAAGGTCAACAGAATCTTTTGATCATTAGGATCCCCTGCAAAAGAAATATTATTGTTACCTAATAATTCTACTCTACCAACTCCTGAGATGCCCCCTTCAGCGGAGAATTCTATTCCTCTACCCATAAAAGTTAATGTGGTCTCAGATGGTAGTTCAATGGTTAAATACGCATCAATAAATGCGGAATTATCAGCTAGGCGTATTTTACTAAACATCACAGTGTATGAAAGCCCACCTATTGTTTTTTGAACTCCGACAGGAAGTTGAAAAGATTGACCTAAAGATAAATAATCAATGAAACGATTTTCTTCCTCAATTGTAGCCATCATTTCAGAAGCTTCATTTTTATGATAATTTATTGAATCGGCATTCATAAATGAATCGAATGACAACTCATTAAAATTCAATCGATCATCAATTAAAGAATTATCTAATTGGGGTTCATCATCAAAAGTTCTGAAAGTTCTGAAATTAGTTAGATTTACAGATCTAATTTCAATATCCGGAATTGTTATAGAATTAGTTGAATTTCGTAAACCTACAGATTCTATAGAAATAGGAGATAATGGCTTTAATGAATAATTAATATTATTACCATAAACCAAATAAATGTGAAAAAAAATAAAGAAGAGAAATGTAAAAAAACGCAATAACTTTGGGTTTTGATTAAAACAAATTATAACCTCCGAAAATACATAAGTACTAAAAAACAAAACTATTATTCTGTATCCTAATTACCAAAATAATTATGTTAAATTTTTAATTATTAATATTTATTACAAATTTTCAAGTCTAAGTATATCATTAATAGTAGAAACCATATAAAGAACAGATCCAAGAGAACAACTAAATAACATTTAAAGAGTAAGTAAAGTATATACAAATAGCTCTAGCTAATAATGATATTTATATTATCCTTTAACATCCCCTATGTATTTCATAAGCCTTCTTTCAGCCAAATCGCAATAAACAGAAGAAATTTCACTCCAATATAATTTCGATTAGTTAAGAGCGCCATTTTTGCTGTGGTGCCACTGCCCATAAAGCAATCATATACAATATCATTTGACTTACTCCAGCTTACTATATGATCCTTGGCTAAGTTTTCTGGAAAAATGGCAGGATGTTCAAAAGCCTCAGGATCTTTGGAGCTGTGTCCTTTACCAACAGTATATTCCCAAACATTGGTTCTCCTGCCAAACTCACCATATCCGCCTCTCGCTACTTTCTTAAGTTTGCCATTCACCAATCTTTTGGTTCCATTATCGCCATTACGGCTTTCCTTATTTTTCCTGTCCTTAATTAGATTTATCGTTTTTGGAGCTCCTTTGGTAAACACAAACATATATTCAAATCCCTGCCAATATATTCGATTATTACCACTAGCGCCTTTAGGAGGTTTTTTGAAAATCATGGTATCCATTAATCTAAAACCTTTACCCATAAAAGTTAAGGCTTGCTTAAAGCTTGTCCCTGATTCACTACCATTGCTAGTTTTATCTGCCACAACCCAAACCACCACTCCACCTTTCCTTGTGACTCTAAACAATTCCTCTGCTACTTTCTCAACATCAAAGGAATATTCGTGATAGTCTCTCATATCATCATAAGGAGGAGAAGTAAGGGTCAGATCAACAAAACAATCCTTCATTCTTCCCATAGTGATTAAGCAGTCTTCATTGTATATTTTATTGAGTTGCATTTAAGATAGTGGTTGATTTAAACTTTAAAACACAAGATAATTACTTTAAAAATATTTGAAAAATTCCCTATTAAATAGGGGTTATTAGGCAATTACTCGAGAATAATAAATCTATTAGAAAATCAGGAGCAAATGACAATCTTTTGTGCAATTTAATTTTAGAATCTTATCGTAATACAATCGACATAACCTGTTTTATGCATTCCTATAAATCCAAAAACTCAATAGGCTATAGCCGGAAAATCTATTTTAGCCCACGAATGAATTCGTGGGTTAGAATCCGTGCACAACGCTAACCTAATGGATTTATCCATTTTCATGCGATGCCTGTTCAAGGTTGGAAACCATCAATCAAACCGTTAAAACGGTTTGGGTTATATTCACATTCTATTACACCACGGTTAAAACCGTGGCTTTTGGCAGATTGAAATAGTTGAGATAATAATATGGTAAGATCAACTTTAATTGGATTGGATTAGGGACTTTACAGGGTTTATAATGAGAAGCTTTAAAAATATAGACACAAAAAAACCCTGACAGTTTTCACTATCAGGGTTGTAAATAAAAGTTGGCAACGACTTACTCTCCCACCTTTTACGGCAGTACCATCAGCGCTGGTGGGCTTAACTTCTCTGTTCGGAATGGGAAGAGGTGTACCCCACCGCCATAGTCACCATAAAGTCTTGTCCAACCTAGCCTTGGCGAAGGCGGACTTAATTATTTTGACCACTTATCCCGATTGATCGGGAGGGTGTATCAGTATTTTATAATTAATCCGATCTTTTTCGGATTAATCAACATGTTAAAGTGAAAGAGTCTTAAAGTAAACACAAGACTGTTGAACGGAAAGCTACGGATAATTAGTACTGCTCGGCTATGACATCACTGCCTTTACACCTGCAGCCTATCAACCCCATCATCTATAGGGTTCCTTTAAAGAAGTCTCATCTTGAGGCGGGTTTCGCGCTTAGATGCTTTCAGCGCTTATCCCTTCCAAACATAGCTACCCAGCGATGCACCTGGCGGCACAACTGGTACACCAGCGGTTTGTCCAATCCGGTCCTCTCGTACTAAGATCAGGTCCTCTCAAACTTCTAGCGCCCACAACAGATAGAGACCGAACTGTCTCACGACGTTCTGAACCCAGCTCGCGTGCCACTTTAATGGGCGAACAGCCCAACCCTTGGGACCTTCTCCAGCCCCAGGATGTGACGAGCCGACATCGAGGTGCCAAACCTCCCCGTCGATGTGAGCTCTTGGGGGAGATCAGCCTGTTATCCCCAGAGTACCTTTTATCCTTTGAGCGATGGCCCTTCCATGCGGAACCACCGGATCACTATATCCGTCTTTCGACCCTGATCGACTTGTAGGTCTCACAGTCAAGCTCCCTTATGCTATTGCGCTCTACGCACGGTTACCAAGCGTGCTGAGGGAACCTTTGAAAGCCTCCGTTACTCTTTTGGAGGCGACCACCCCAGTCAAACTACCCACCACACAATGTCTCCCGCTACGCGGGATTAGGCATCAGATAAAATAAGGGTGGTATTTCAACAACGACTCCACCATGCCTGGCGACACAGCTTCGAAGTCTCCCACCTATCCTACACATATTTTACCCAATGTCAATGTGAAGCTATAGTAAAGGTTCATGGGGTCTTTTCGTCCCGTTGCGGGTAAGCGGCATCTTCACCGCTACTACAATTTCACCGAGCTCGTGGCCGAGACAGTGCCCAGATCGTTACACCATTCGTGCAGGTCGGAACTTACCCGACAAGGAATTTCGCTACCTTAGGACCGTTATAGTTACGGCCGCCGTTTACTGGGGCTTCAGTTCAACGCTTCGCACCGAAGTACTAACGTCCCCCCTTAACCTTCCAGCACCGGGCAGGTGTCAGGCCTTATACTTCATCTTTCGATTTCGCAAAGCCATGTGTTTTTGTTAAACAGTCGCCTGGGCCTCTTCACTGCGGCCTCGTTATCACTAACGAGGCGCCCCTTCTCCCGAAGTTACAGGGCCATTTTGCCTAGTTCCTTAGCCACGGATCACTCGAGCACCTTAGGATTCTCTCCTTGACTACCTGTGTCGGTTTGCGGTACAGGTACCTTATACATATGTTTAGAGGGTTTTCTTGGAAGTCTGATTAGGTCCGCTATCCACGCTGCCGAAGCGTTGTGGTACTATCAGGTTCAGCTAGTCTTGCGGATTTTCCTACAAGTCCATTACCTACACCCTTCAACGTACTATTCCGTCAGTACGCGGGACTTTCACTACTCCGTCACCCCATCACTCTATAAGGTAGTACAGGAATATTAACCTGTTGTCCATCGACTACGCCTCTCGGCTTCGCCTTAGGCCCTGACTAACCCTCAGCTGATTAGCATTGCTGAGGAAACCTTAGTCTATTGGTGTGCTAGTTTCTCACTAGCATTATCGTTACTTATGCCTACATTTGCTTTTCCATCCGCTCCAGCATGGCTGACGCCACACCTTCACCGCAAATGGAATGCTCCCCTACCTCTTACTGTTGCCAGCAAGACCATAGCTTCGGTTGTATGTTTGATGCCCGATCATTATCGATGCTCTGTCGCTCGACCAGTGAGCTGTTACGCACTCTTTAAATGAATGGCTGCTTCCAAGCCAACATCCTGGCTGTCTAAGCAACTGAACCGCCTTAGTTCAACTTAACATACAATTGGGGACCTTAGCTGATGGTCCGGGTTCTTTCCCTCTCGGATCAGGCACCTTAGCACCCTGACCCTCACTCCCGGGATAATTTGATAGCATTCGGAGTTCATCAGGATTTGGTAGGATTTGACTCCCCCTAGTCCTATTGGTAGCTCTACCTCTATCAAACATCTCCCGAGGCTGTTCCTAAAAACATTTCGGGGAGTACGAGCTATTTCCCAGTTTGATTGGCCTTTCACCCCTACCCACAGTTCATCCAAAGACTTTTCAACGTCAACTGGTTCGGGCCTCCATTCCGTGTTACCGGAACTTCACCCTGACCATGGGTAGATCACAAGGTTTCGCGTCTACTTCCCCTGACTATGGCGCCCTATTCAGACTCGCTTTCGCTTCGGCTCCTCCCGTCAACGGGATTAACCTTGCCAAGAAAAGTAACTCGTAGGCTCATTATGCAAAAGGCACGCCGTCATCCAACGAATGGACTCCGACCGCTTGTAAGCGTATGGTTTCAGGTTCTATTTCACCCCGTTATTCACGGTACTTTTCACCTTTCCTTCACAGTACTTGTTCGCTATCGGTCTCTCAGTAGTATTTAGCCTTACCGGATGGTGCCGGCAGATTCAAACGGGATTTCTCCGGTCCCGCCCTACTCAGGATACTGCTAGGTATATACAACTTTCCTTTACGGGGCTCTCACCCTCTATGGCTCGGTTTCCCAACCGATTCATGTTCATTGTATAAGTCCACATTGCAGTCCTACAACCCCACGCCAGCCTTAACTGATGTGGTTTGGGCTACTCCGCGTTCGCTCGCCACTACTTGCGGAATCACTATTGTTTTCTCTTCCTCCGGGTACTTAGATGTTTCAGTTCTCCGGGTTAGCCTATCTAATAAATTAGATATAATACATCTTCAATGTACTGGGTTGTCCCATTCGGAAATCTACGGATCAATTTGTATGTGCCAATCCCCGTAGCTTATCGCAGCTTATCACGTCCTTCTTCGCCTCTGAGAGCCAAGGCATTCACCATACGCCCTTATTTACTTTCTCGTATCTCTTATGTTTACCTTAATTCTACTCTTTCACAACATGTCAATGAACTTGTGCTTTGCCTGTATCCGCTCGA
>NZ_CP159478.1:4297500-4787102 GCF_042140215.1 Marivirga tractuosa
GCTTCTCTCAAGCTCGCAAAGCTCGCTTCTCTTTCCTAAAATCCACTCGCATCATGTCGTTATTTCCTTTTCCGTCTCGCGCTTTCCGCGATTGGGAGTGCAAAGGTAAAACAAGTTTTTAATTCCGCAAGGCCTTTTTACAAATTAATTTGAAAAAGTTTTTTGAGACTTTTAAACCCGTTAATTGCTCTCTTTCTAAATTCAGCTTCTCAACTCGCTTCCCCCTCACGCTTTCCGTATTGGGAGTGCAAAGGTAAACCCTTTTCCTTTATCCGCAATAGGTATTTGAGAAATAAATTAAAGGAATTCTGGTAGATTATACTAATCTATTTATTGTCAAAGGATTAGGGGAGAAATAAAAAATAAAATTTAATTTGTGATTACATTTCATAGAGCTTAAATAAACATTTGAAACATAAAAGGCTGCTTTTAGTAGAACTTTGGATTGTATCTCATTTAAATTCCAATCTTTCTTTTTGCTACTATTTAATTAACGTCCACAGGCGTCTTTGACGCTTAAAAGATCTCGCAATACCAGTCCCGTACTTTAGTCGTGAGCCGCAATGAAGCAAAGTTTTCGCAAAAAAAATTATTATTATTATCTCTTTCGAGATTTAGTTAAAAGACTGCAAAGACTTAATCATAAAAGAATAACACCATTGACAAACCGATTGTAAAAACCCTCTCTATTCTTCCCAAACTATATTTTGCCATCAATTATATCTTTTTAGGAGGGTTTAGCTTAAGTAATCGAATCCTATATATATAAAGGATTTATTTTTTTGGGGCTTTATAAATCGGTACTGTACTGCAAGGTTCTCCATACATAATGGAGCTCACGTAGGGCATCATCTTATTGGTGATTTGTGTAAAGGCGAATTCAGGATGTGATAATTCACTGCAGCCTTTTATTACAATTTTGGCATTTTGAAACTGACCGTAGTCTATTTCATCTAATTTTAATCTTAAAACCTCCTTTTCTAATTCACTATTATTGCCCTGAACAATCAATTTAGCTTTAGACGAGAGTTTACTAACCAATAGCATATAAGCCCAGTTCGGAATTATTGCATCTGTGCTGCAGGTTAAATTCACATAGCAATCCTCATATTGATCCCAATCATGTTCTTTGACAAACAAGCGAAAGTCCTTTTCTCTTAGCACTAGGCCTTGAAATAAATTCTCTTTCAAATCAATTGTTTTTCTTTCAGTAATTTTATCGACTATCTCTTCTAAGTCAAATGAAACTAAAGGACTTTTCTTTACTCTGTTCTCAATCTGCTCTTCCATCATTAATCTTTTAAAAATATTCTCAGCTTCTCAACGATTCAAATCTAAAAATGATTTCTTTTTTGATTTAGGAGAATAAAATTCTTTCCCATAATTAGGCTCAAAATAAGCCAGGTCTTCAAATTGCTCTTTTTCGAATTTCTCCAAAGCCATTTCACCATAAAATTGAGCTGAGGGATTTACGTTATCAATAAAGATAAAATTTTCTGATTTATGTTTTAATAAATCCCAAGCTTTTTCAGCTCCATTTCCAAAAAGGAAAACACTCTTATATTGATTAAGGTAATCACTAAATGAATCTTCCTCTATAATAAGGTTAGACATTTTCTCCACCTCTATCAGATTTGCATCGGAAACCTTATAGAAAACTTCCATTCTACGCGCATCTAACATTGGGATGTATATTGATTTATCATCTTTATGGAAATTTAAGACCTGGGTTGTCATGCTATCTAAAGAGGAAATAGAAATTAAAGGAATATCCAATGCATAGCATAATCCTTTGGCAGTGCTTAAACCAATTCGCAAACCCGTATAAGAACCAGGGCCAGATGAAACTGCTATTGCATTTAGATCCTTCATCTGGAGATCACAATGATGAAGCAATTGCTCTATGAGGGGCGTTAATGAATTTGAATGAGACTTTTCTAAATATAAGTCTGCATTTGCCATGAGCTTTCCTTCATTATGAATGGCAACCGAACAAATAGCTGTAGAAGTTTCTATGCTTACAATATAGCTCATAACAACTCAATCAATTTTTTAATAATCACCAAAATTATGAAAGCAGAAAATAAGTAACTAACGGTTGAAGCTTTCATTTTCCGACTTAACTTCACCCCCAATCTGGCAGTTAATAATGTGCCTATAATTAATGGCCCGGTTACTTGAAAAAGAATATATCCTGTATGATTGACCTCAATTGTTTTCATGGGTACTTGAAAGAGGTTGAATATCACCATAGCAAATGAAGTTATCGTAATGACTCCTAAAGAAATGGCTTTCGCTTTCTTAACTCCCATTTTAAACCCTTGATTTAAAAAGGGGATGATAATTATTCCTCCACCTAAACCTGTTAGGGAGGCTGTTAAACCAGCTGAAAGACCTGTGAAACTCAATAATCTCTTTGTTCTATTAGTTGTCTCTATAAAGTTGTCTTGTTTCTTTGCATTAAATAAGGTGGAAAATAACATAGCTCCCAATAAAATAATGACTATTACATTAAAAACCTCTTTAGAATAGAATGGAGTATTCACAATAAAGTGTAGCGATAATAACCCAGCCAATATGGAGGATATGCTAATAATTAAGATTTGCTTAAGGTAAAACTCACCATGTTTGAAATGAGTGTAAGTCGCAAAAAGTCCAGCGAAGAATGTCCCAAACAAAGAATTAGCAATGGTAAATTGAGCTATTTCCTCATATGGAATACCTATAAACTGAAATGCAATTGGAAGAATTACGATATATACTATTCCACCTCCAACACCCAACAATCCTGAAACAAGTCCACCAATTAAACCCGCTAAAAATAAAAGAAAATAAAAATCCATTATTTAGCAGCTTGAAGAAGGTTTTTATATTGAACCTCATCATTCAAAAGCTTTATTGCTTCATCCACTTCTTCATCATTTTCAAAGGAGGATTCTATCATGCCTTGTCTTTTATGAAATCTAGAAATGATTTCTTCTTTTAATGCCAGTTTAATTTCAGAACTAAAAATCTTTAAATCTTCTTTTTTATGAGACTTGATTTCAGCTTCTAGTGCTTCAATTTCCTTTTCCAGAAAACTAAAATATTTGTCAGTATCAGCAGTTTCTTTTAGCTCTTTGATGGTTTCTTCTGTAGCAGTTGTATAACTATAATCTTTTCCTGAAACCCAGTTGGTAAATTCAGAATATAGCTCATCAGAAATAGAAAACGCTATAGGATCAGGCTTCATATCTTCATTTTCATAATAATACTTTGTTGCAAAGTCAAAAATGAATCCTTTCTTAATTAATTGAATGGTAATAGGCGCATAACCTTTATTGATTACATCATGATCAGGCGAAACTCCTCCTCCATCATAAACTATTCTACCCGCTCGTGTTTTAAATTCAGTCTTCAAAGAATCAGGGATTTTACCAATACTCCCATCTTCATTTCTATGACTATAATCAATCGCTTGAATACATCTTCCACTTGGAATATAATATTTTGCGGTAGTTATTTTTAATTGACTATTATAACTTAATGGACGGGTGGCTTGAACCAGGCCTTTTCCAAAACTTCTTTGTCCAACTAACACTCCCCTGTCATAATCCTGCATGGCTCCAGCTACGATTTCTGAAGCCGAAGCACTATTATTACTAATCAATACTGCTAATGGAATATTGACATCTACTGGGTTTTTATTAGCCGTATACGTCTTATTCCATTCCTCAATCTTCCCTTTAGTACTTACCACTTCCAATCCTTTTGGAATAAATATATTGGAAACCTCGATGGATTCATTTAATAACCCACCAGGATTTCCTCTTAAATCGAGAATTACTTTTTTAGCCCCTTTTCCTTTTAGTTCAACCAAGGCCGAACGAACAGAAGACCCTGCACCACTTGAGAATTCAGTTAACCTGATGTAAGCAATATTTTCATCTATCATTCCATAAAAAGGGACACTTTCTATATTGATACTTTCTCTATCAATAGAAAACTTAAGAGGTTTTTTTACTGATTTGCGACTTATTTCAATTTCAACAGCTGTTCCAATCTGACCTTTTAAAAGCTTGTTTATTTCGTCTGTTGTATAATCCTCCACTGCATTCTTGTTAATTTTGATTAGCTCGTCTCCTATTTTAAGTCCTGCCTTTTCAGCGGGAGAATCTTCAAAAACCATCATCACAACATGTCTATTCTCAATTTCACCCATAGTGGTTCCAATTCCTGCATATTGACCAGTGGACATAATGCGGTAGTCTTCGATTTTATCCTCAGGAATAAAATTGGTGTATGGATCCAAAGATTCTAGCATAGCTTCAATGCCAGTTTCCATTATATCAGTTGGATTAACCTCATCTACATAGTAGGTATTAAGCTCTTTATATAAGGTGGTAAAAACATCTAGATTTTTGATGATTTCAAAATACCTATCGTTCTTTTTTACTTGAAATGACACTAAGCCTATTAAGCCAATGGCTAATAGTGTGATTATTATTTTATTTGAAAGCTTCATGGACAGTTATTTACTTAATTTTTCACTATAAACATAACAAACCTTTTCTGACACGCATCAAAGATGCGCTACCAAAAATATCTCGCAAAGGCGCTAAGGCGCTAAGACCTCGCAAAGGAAAATATAATATAATTCAGTGCCTTAGAAATCAATATGCATTTCTTTTTAATTACGTTGCGAGGTCTTAGCGTCTTGGCGCCTCTGCGAGAGTGACCTCAAGCCTTTGGCTTGTATAAGTTTTCGTAAAGATAATATAATGTTATCTCTTTTGAATTTCGGTTATTAAACTACGAATTCTTGATGCAAACGCTCTAATGTCTTTTTTAGTTTTTTTGTTAAAACATTAGAAGGCATTTTTTTATCAGAGGTGTAAATATAAGCAATCCTTAAATTTTTATTAAGTTTTTCAGGATCAATGAGATTTTTATGATGGCGGTAGGCTTCTCTGACTTGCCTTTTGATGAAATTTCGGTTTGGAGCTTTTTTAAATTTCCTTTTGGGAACGGAAATCAATAATTGCTGAGGTTTGATTTTAGAATCAAGAGGCTCAGCAATGTAAATGACCTTAAATGGGTATAAATAAAAAGAGGAGCCTTTTTCAAAAAGCTCCTGAATATCATTGCGGTGATGTAAGCGCTCCGTTTTCTTAAAAGAAAAATCGTTATTGTCCGAGATTACAGACATGCGCTTAATTGCATAGAAGAATTATTTTCTATGCTTACCTTTTTCGTCTGAAACAGTTAATTTGTGACGACCTTTCGCTCTTCTTCTCGCCAAAACGTTTCTTCCATTCGCAGATTCCATTCTAGTTCTGAACCCATGTTTGTTTTTTCTTTTCCTTTGAGAAGGCTGAAATGTACGTTTCATATCTTTATATTTTAAATTTTCTCTTGTTCTTTTATAAGGGCTGCAAAGATAAGCAGTTAATTTCTTTTCGCAAAATTGTTTTTCAAAATACTATAAGAATATCTCGTTTTATATCTCCTTATAAATCATCAACTTTACGACACAAATGTAAGTCGATTAATTAAATAAATTGATAATGATTCATTATAGATTATCACAAAAGTTTCCACACGATTCTTTTTTACAAGTAGAAATACTGGTTAAACCATCCAAAGCTGATTTTGAAATGAAACTTCCTGACTGGAGACCAGGTAGATATCAGTTAGGAAACTTTTCTAAATACTTGAGAAACTTCAAAGCATTCAATAAAAAAGGAGAAGCGATTGATTTTCAAAAGACGAATAAAAATACGTGGAAAATTTATTGTGAAGATGAGGATTGTATCATTCAATATGAAATCTACACCTCTACCATAGATGGAGGAAGCACTTTTGTAGATGAAGAGCATTGGTATTTGAATTTTATTAACTGCATGCTGTATCAAACTGATGAAATGCATCAAACTCATGAAGTACAGCTAGATATTCCTAAGGATTGGACTGTAGCTTGTGGATTGAAAAAAGAAGGTGATAATTTAGTAGCAGAGAGTTTTTATGAGTTAGTAGACAGCCCTGTCTTGGCAGGCAAAAAACTACAGCATTTGGAGTACAATGTAGAAGAAACAAATTTCCATTTATGGTTTAGGGGAAATGTAGATTTAAAAAATAAAGATCAGATTTTAGATGACTTCAAAAAATTCACTGTCTTACAAATGGACACTATGAGCGAATTTGAAAGTTCAGACTATCATTTCCTCTTTCAAATTCCTGATGAAAAAGCCTATCATGGAGTGGAGCATTTAAATAGCACTTGCATAGTTTTAGGCCCTGCTAAAGAATTTAATACAGAAACCTTCTATAATAATTTTTTAGGAATTAGCTCACATGAACTATTTCACTACTGGAATATCATTCGAATCAGGCCAGAAGAAATGTATCCTTACAATTTTGAAAGGGAGAATTACTTCACCACAGGATATATAGCTGAGGGTGTTACCACATATTACGGTGATCTATTCCTTATTAGGAGTGGTGTTAAAGATTTAGATTGGTATATGGAAGAAATAAATATACTTTTCAAGCGCCATTTTGAGAATTATGGGAGATTTAACACTTCTGTAGCAGAATCATCCTGGGATTTATGGTTAGATGGTTATGAAGCTGGAATTCCCCATCGCAAGGTTTCCATTTATGTTAAAGGAGCTTTGATCGCTTTAATACTGGATTTGAAAATCATTTTAGAATCGAAAGGAGAAATGAGCCTTGATGATGTTATGAGGAAATTATGGACTGATTTCTACAAAAAAGACAAAGGTTATAGCCAAGAAGATTATTTAAAAACAGCTGAAGAAGTTATTGGTCAAGAATTAACTGAATATTCCAATAAATTCATATCAGGATGTGAACCGGTTGAAAATGGGTTAAAAGATTTATTGAGCCAATTTGGATTTGAAATGGAATTGAAAATAAATGAAAATCCATTAACTCATCATTTCGGCTTAAAAATAAATGAAGGAGCAGTTGTCGGAATTGCTCCTGCTAGTCCAGCTGAAAAAGCTTTTAGAATTGGAGATAAATTAATAAGTATTGATAAGCAGAAATTCGAGGAAATGGAGGATGCAATTCAAATAGGAGGAGATACTTCTTATACTTTTCAATTTTTCAGGAACAATAATTTAATAGAGGTTACCCTTAAAACTGAAAATGGTGGATTTTACAGTCGATATATTCTAAAAGAAAATAATGATATAAAAGAAGCTGAAAAATTGATGAGGAAAAAGTGGTTGAATGTGTGATTGAAATACAAAAGGGTAGGAAAAGCGAAAGGCAGCTATTTTTCTCGGTAACATTAAAAAGTCCAATCTATTGTTTTAAAGGTACTTTTTCATTATTTGATGGTGTTCAAGAAAGCACAATTATACATTAAATTGCTTATTGTTGCATTTTAATTCTAGCTTAATCATTCTTACTTTTTCCATTGATGAAAAAGTAAGCAAAAAATCTAGGTAAAATGATGCTACTTCTCGCAAATGCCAACGCCAGCCCGCCATTTTACCCTCCAACCCGCTTTTTCGCTTTTGGCGAAAGTTGGGGGGGGGGGGGGGGTTAGCTATTAATATAATCAACAAATAAATCCGATCTTATTATTCCTCTATTAAATCAGATTTATCTTGTTTCTAGATACTTTTAAATTATTTGTACTTTGGATAGCTATGGTGTCTTCGCGAGGAAAGTAGGAAAAATATAGTGTTCAATTTTTCTGGATTAATAAATTGCTTCAAACCACAATTAAAACTGAAAAAGGTGGGTTTTACAGCCGATATGTCTTAAAAGATAAGAAAGATAGAAATAATACTGAAAAAATGATGAGAGAAAAGTGGTTGAATGTGTGATTGAAATACAAAAGGGTAGGAAAAGCGAAAGGCAGCTCCCCAGCTGCCTTTCTATTTCAACCAAAACCTTACAAAGTCATTGACTTGTATAAGATGTTGTAAATGTATAATGATTTATTTTAGCAGTCAAGCCCCCAATAGAATTTTTTTTATATTTATTAGAAAATTACTATTTTTAAACTGTATTTCTAATTAAAGTACAAAACTATTATTGTTGATACATCAAATATTACTTTAATGAATATTTAAACTCATCCCAGTTCAATTTAATGGGCACTTCCTTAATTGAATCTCCTGCATTTTCTGTTACAAACTGGATTCTTTCTTTTAAAGCAGGATGAGAAGAAATCCATTCTAATCCTTCTGGTAATTCTTTATTTTTCTGTTTCAGTTTTAAAAAAAACTGTGTTAATCTATTAGGATTAATATTAGCTTCTCGCAAATATTTAATTGCATATTCATCTGCTTCTCTCTCCATCCTTCTACTGAAACCACTACTTACAACCAATTTAGTTATTTCTTGCATCACTACTGGATCACCGCCTGAAATTATAAGTATCAAAGAATTTAATCCTATTTCCTTTACCAGATTTTTGATTACATGCCTGTTTTCAGCATGGGCTAATTCATGAGCTAAGACAGCTGCCAGTTCTTCAGCCGTTTCAGTTTGTTCAATTAAACCTGTAAAAACAAATAACTGACCATTAAAGGCAGTAAAAGCATTTACCTGATCGGATTTCAGAACATAAATATCATATTCATAACTAACAGTATCCATCCCACTTGACAACCTTTCAAATATGACATTCATAATTGAATCAGTCAATTCCACATTAACAGAGTCGAATTCTCTAAAAATTTGACGATTGAAGAATTCTGCTATTTCAGCCTCCTGTTCTAAAGAAACCAAATCCTGTTGTTCTGTAGTGGTAGAAAAATAGGTGAAGCCTGCCCAAATAATCAAGGCTACTATTAATATTATTGCTAAATCCCTGAAATTTCTGTTCATATTACATCTTTGGAGGTTGATTCACCATTGCTTTATGAGCTCCTTCTTCTTTCTTCTTAAAAACGGATTGATAGGAAACCCTACCAAAGAAAAGAAAGTAATACATCTCGCCCTTTCTTGCTTTTACTGCACCGATAATGCTGAAAATAATATAGATTAAATTCGCAATGCCCACTAACCATAAGTAGCCTTTGAACACATCTGTAAATGCGTAGTCAAAAAATATTATTCTGGCTCCCCAAAAAACAGCAACAGCATTCAAAATACTTGTTGGCAGTTGACTTAATAGGGATTGCAAAGAGTGAAAGCGAACAAACAGACTCTTTCCTTTATTGATATAATAATAAATTATAGCTGCAACTAAATTCAAAATAGGCAAAGGAAGCCCTGCCCCTAATGCTGCGAACATCATTAGATAGGCTCCCATTGCATCTTCTTTTTCCCTAATTTCTAGCTCCTCAGGTTGAGGAATTGGTTCATATTGATTTACTTTCATCGTGCTACTGGTTTTCCTGTGAACGGTGGATACTCATCCGTCATATACCACATATAAAGATTAACTCTGGTTTGCCATCTTAAGGTCCCAACAATAAATTCGTGCCAAGAGGCTGGGAATTCTCCTGTAAACAGGACAACCCAAAAAGCCAAAAACACTAATATTAAGACCCATATTATTCTAAAAAACAGAATAAATGCATGAGGAATAATAACATAAATAGGACCTAAGAAAAACCTTAACAATACTAAGCCTCTACTTATTCTTTCAGGATATTTTACATCTACATTAACATACTGATCTGTAGCATCTAACCCAAAAGAAGGATAATCATCTGCTAAATTAAAAAGTCTTGCGTTTAATCTTGTTTGCCAACGAATTAATTGTACTTGAAATTCGAAAAAGCTTTCAGGGTATCGACCAGTAAATAGAATAATGAAAAAAGAAATAAATCTTAATAAAGCGCCCCATAATCCAACAAAAAATAGTAGAAAGGCATGTGGAATCTGGATGTAAAGCCAGCCAAAAATTGCCCTCAATAATAGTTCGCCACGTGAGTAGCGATCCTGATGTTTAATATCAAAAGTTAACATAGTGATTATTGATTTAATGAAGCCCGAAATTGTAAATTATTACGATAAATTACAATTTTTAAAGTATTTAATAACTAGAGTATTATCTACACCACATCTTAAAATGCTTTAAATCAACAAAAAAGGCTCGGAAATTTTCGAGCCTTTTTAATGTTTACTGGAGTTTATTAATTAAAATTCGTAAGCTTGTTTCTCTAAAACATGGCCAGCGATTGATCTTCTTACTTCTTTTAAGTTCATAGGATCAATTTTTGTAAATCTCTTCAATCCTAATAACATCATGCGCTGTTCATCACCTTCAGCAAATGCGAAGATTGCTTCTTTACCTGCTTTATTAGCAATTTCAACTGCACTATGTAGATAAAGTTTAGTCATATTGATTTGTTGTTTGCAAGCTTCCTCTCCTTTGATGCCTACCAACTTTTCGGTTCTTAATAGAGCAGATTCTGCTGCGTAAACCTCAATCAACATATCAGCCAAATTCATTAATATCTCCTGTTCCTCAGAAAGTTTTTGCATATACTTTTGAACTGCAGCACCGGAAATCATCAAGCCTGCCTTTTTCAAATTAGCTAAAACTTTTTTCTCTTTTGCGAAAAGTGAATCATCTTCGTCCGCTCCAAAATCAGGAATTGAGGTCAATTCTTTTTGTACGTTCATAGCAGGCGTCATCAAATCAAGTTTACCTTTCATGGCACGCTTCAACAACATATCAATGGTTAACATACGGTTGATTTCGTTAGTACCTTCAAAGATTCTATTGATACGAGCATCGCGGTAAGCTCTATCCATAGGTGCATCAGCTGAGAAGCCCATACCACCATAAGTTTGAACACCTTCATCTACTACATAATCCAAAGTTTCAGAACCATGCACTTTCAAGATAGCACACTCGATTGCAAATTCTTCTACTGATTTCAATTTAGCCTCAGCTTCTGACATTCCACCTGCTACTAAATCATCATATGCATCGTCAATATTTTGACCTGCTCTGTAAGCAGCTGATTCGGAAGCATAAGTTCTAGCCGCCATTTCAGCTAACTTATGTTTGATAGCACCAAAGCTACCTATAGAAGTTCCAAACTGCTTTCTTTCATTCGCATACTGTGATGCATTTCCTATAATACCTTTGCAAGCACCGATAGTGGAAGCCGCTAATTTAATTCTACCAATATTAAGAATATTCACTGCTATTTTGAATCCATTCTCTCTTTCAGAAAGCATATTCTCAACCGGTACTTTACAATCGTTGAAGAATACTTGGCGAGTAGAAGAACCTTTAATTCCCATTTTAGCTTCCTCTTCATTCATAGTGACTCCACCAAAATCTTTTTCGATAATGAAAGCTGATAGGTTTTTATCATCATCAATTTTGGCAAAAACGATAAAAACATCAGCGAAACCACCATTCGTGATCCACATTTTTTGACCATTGATGATATAATGTTTTTTATCATCAGATAATACTGCTTTAGTTTTTGCCGCATTAGCATCCGACCCAGAATCTGGTTCAGTCAAACAATAAGAAGCCTTCCATTCACCCGTTGCTAATTTTGGTAAATATTTCTTTTTCTGCTCGTCATCGCCATAAAACAAGATAGGTAAAGTACCAATACCTGTATGAGCAGATAATGCAACTGCAAAAGAATGACCGGCTCCGATTACCTCAGCAACTAGCATTGAAGTATTGAAATCCATTCCGAATCCACCGTATTCTTCTGGAACAGAAGTTCCTAAAAGGCCTAATTCACCTGATTTATCCAACAATTGAGGCATTAATTCAGGATTTCCTTTTACATCATCGATTTCATCTAATTTGGGATAAACTTCCTGATCTAAGAAATCTTTACAAGTTTGAGCAATCATTTTTTGCTTTTCCGTCCACTCTTCTGGAGTGAAAACTGCCTGAGCTGGTGTTTCTTCAATTAAAAAAGCACCGCCCTTTGCTGTGAATTTTTTTTCTGTTGTACTCATATTATTAGTATTTAGTATCTGGTATCAAGTATCTAGATTTTCGTTTCAGATATTTGATACTAAATGGTTTTAAGATTATTCTTTTTATTTATTTTCTATACTGTTAATTAGTCCATTTAGCATTTTTTGAATTTCATTCAATTTAGAAACAGTATTTTCAAAAACGTTTTCTTCAATAAAACCTAATTCAAAAGACAATATTAATTGTGTTTCAAACTCGAAAGATGATCCTTGCGCTATGTAAAGAAAATTACAAAAATCCTTTTGGGTTTTTCTACCACAACCTTCTGCAATATTAGAAGGTATTGATATTGCTGATAGTCTAATTTGTGAAGTCAATCCAAACTTTTCCTCGCTTGGATAATTTTTGGTAATTATGTAAACTTCTTTAACCAGCTGTATGGACTTTTTCCAAACATTTAAATCTTTGAAATTATGCATAATTTGAAATTTAGGTTCATTTAATTTTAAGTGATAAAGTTTATCAAGAGCTAGCAACTTTTCAAGATACTAGCCACTTGATACTTGATACTCACTACTGACCTACATCATTTCATAGATTCCGGCAATACCTTGACCACCACCTATACAAGCGGTCACCATACCGTATTTTCCGTTGGTTCTTTTCAATTCATTTAATACCTGAACAGAAAGTTTTGCACCTGAACAACCTAATGGGTGACCCAAGGCGATTGCTCCACCATTTACATTTAATTTACTTTGATCTATATCTAGTTCACGAATTACCGCTAAAGATTGAGCCGCAAAAGCTTCGTTTAATTCGATCAGATCTATGTCATTCAGTTTCAAGCCTGCATTTTTCAAGGCTTTTGGAACTGCCTCTACAGGTCCAATACCCATGATTCTAGGTTCAACTCCAGCCACACCGAAACCTACCATTCTGGCAATCGGCTTTACGTTCAACTCTTTCACCATTCTTTCTGACATCACCATCGTAAATGATGCTCCGTCATTGGTTGGTGAAGAATTACCAGCGGTTACAGAACCTCCTTGAGCAAAAACTGGTCTTAGCCCAGCTAAAGCATCTGTACTGGTTCCGGCTCTTCAGTCATCCTTATCTACAGTGAAATCACGCGTTTTCTTTTTGCCATCTTCCACATAAGTTTCTTTCACATTGATGGGCACGATTTCATCATCGAATTTACCATCTTTCTGTGCCTGAAGGGCTTTCATGTGAGAGTTGTAAGCAAACTCATCCTGATCTTCCCTTGATATTTTCCACTGCTGAGCGATTTGCTCTGCTGTTAATCCCATTGAAGTGTAATAATCAGGAGTTTCGGTAGCGATTTTATAATTAAGGGCTGTTTTATACCCCATAATCGGTACCATAGACATTGATTCCGTACCACCCGCAATGATGATATCTGCAAAACCTGCTTGGATTTTTGAAGCTGCTATATTGATAGCTTCCAATCCAGATCCACAATATCTATTGATGACCATGCCTGGTACTTCTTTACCTAAGGCTAAAAGTGAAATCATTCTACCCATTTGCATTCCTTGCTCTGCTTCCTGCACAGCATTTCCTACAATTAGGTCATCTACCATTTTATTTTCCACACCTTCTACTTGAGAAACAAGGTGTTTGATTACATCGGAAGCTAGATCATCCGGTCGGTAAAATCTAAAGCCTCCTTTTTTGGCTCTTGTTACTGCCGTTCTATATCCTGCTACTATATATGCATCCATTAGTTCTTTGATTTAATGTTTCTAAAATTTTTAACTTTTTTACACTTAACTTACTAGTTGACAATTGACAAACCGATAAATCGGCAGTAGACAATTTGATTGCAATCCAATGTATTATGAGCTTGATTTTCTTCTGTATTTCTCGGGATGTTCAATCATATGATTTAACATTTTGCCAACTTGAATACTTTCATCCATCAATTCATTATACTTACTTTTAATCACATACTTACAACAATAGGCGAAATCTAACCAAGTTTGAGTCTCAGTATTTTCCATATCGCCATCAGAAACTTTATTTACAAAATAAGCTTCATATTGTCTTTTTCTATATGATTCAGCAACTGCCGAAGCAACAGCACGTGAACTTCTTCTTATTTGATCAGTCAAAGAGTACCTTTCTTCTTTTGGGAAACTTTTGGTCAATTCAAAAATTTCCATCGCAAGCTTGAAAGCTTTTTGATATACAGTCAATTTAAGATATCCCCTTTCCATTTTGTCAATTGTTAAATGTCAACTGTCAATTAATTTCTAAGTGGTTTACCTCCTTGCAATACTGCTTGGATTCTCTCTAATGTTTTCTTCTCTCCTAATAGAGACAAGAATGCTTCTCTTTCTAAATCCAGTAAATACTGCTCTGAAACTTCCTGGGGATAAGATAAATCTCCACCACACATCGCATAAGCTAACTTTTCAGCTATCTTTTGATCATGTGCAGAAATGTATTTACCCATCTTCATTCCAGCGATACCCGCTTTGAAAAGTGCGATTCCAGTTTTACCTTGAACTCTTATATCTTCTCTTTGAACTGGCATAGTGTAACCGGCATCTGCTAATCTGATTGCTGCTGCTTTTGCATCTGCAATTTGACGACTTCTGTTAATGCTGATTCCATCGGAAGGTCTTAAAATCCCCATCTCTTTTGCTTCATAAGCAGAAGTAGCTACTTTAGCCATAGCGATATTCATAAATGCATTTTGTAAAGCATTTAATTCTACATCACCTTCTTGGTATCTGTCCGCAACGCGAAGGGCATTTTCTTTTGTACCTCCACCGCCAGGAATTACACCAACCCCAACTTCTACTAATCCTATATAAGTTTCAGCAGATGCTTGAACGTGATCGGCATGCATGGAAAGTTCACAACCTCCACCTAATGCCATATTATGAGGTGCAACTACAACCGGAACGGCTGAGTATCTGGCTCTCATCATGGTTTGCTGGAACTGACGAATCATAAAATCCAATTCATCATAATCTTGCTCGATCGCATACATGAAAACCATTCCAAGGTTTGCTCCTAATGAGAAGTTTGAACCTTCATTAGAAATCACAACACCTCTATATTTTTCTTCGCCTAGCGAAATCCCTTTATTGATGGCTTCTACAACTCCACCACCTAAAGTATTAGACTTAGAACGGAATTCAACGTTAATTACCCCATCGCCTAAATCAATGATTCCAGCTTCGGCATTGCTCCAGATTTCTTTTCCGCTTTCTTTTAAGTTCTCCAAAATAATGAATTCCTCAGTACCTGGGATATTCACATATTTCTTGCTATCAAGATCATAATACTGCTTTTGACCTGCCTCTACTTTGTAAAAAGAGTCCGCTCCGGAATCCATCATATCATAAACCCATTGATTTGGTTTATAACCTGCTTCTTCCATTTTCTCAACCGTCTTTTTAACACCTAAAGTATCCCAAGTCTCAAAAGGACCAATTTCCCAACCAAAACCAGTGCATATAGCCTGATCAATTCTATACAATTCATCAGAAATTTCAGGAATTCTGTTCGAAGCATATTTGAATAAACCATAGAATGAATCTCGGTAGAATTCACCTGCTTTATCTTTTCCTCCCAATAATACAGGGAATCTCTCTTTTAAATTGGAGATTTGCTTAGTGGATTCAAGCGTAGAAAATTTCGGCTTAGTCTTTGGCTTATATTCCATAGAATCCAAATCCAAAGTCAAGATTTCGGTTTTTCCGTCTTTTTTGGTCTTTTTGTAAAAGCCTTGACCAGTTTTATCTCCTAACCATTTGTTTTCTTCTAACTTCCCGATTACATCAGGCAATTTGAAAGTATCTCTAGCCTCATCATTTGGAAGGTTGTCATATAATCCGTTGGCCACTTTAATTAAAGTATCCAATCCTACTACATCAGAAGTTCTGAAAGTGGCAGATTTAGGACGACCAATTACTGGACCTGTTAGTTTGTCCACCTCATCGATGTTCATACCTAACTTCTGCATAGATTCTACAACCTTTAAAATGGCGTAAATCCCAACTCTGTTAGCTATGAAGGCAGGAGTATCTTTACATAAAACTGTGGTTTTACCTAAATATAAATCACCATAGTGCATTAAGAAATCAGTGATTTCCTGATCAGTTTTAGGCGTAGGAATAATTTCCAATAGTTTTAAGTAACGAGGTGGGTTGAAAAAGTGAGTTCCAATAAAATGTTTTTGGAAATCTTCACTTCTATCTTCCAACATCATATGGATAGGGATACCCGAAGTGTTAGAAGAAATGATGGTTCCTTTAGTTCTATGTTTTTCAACATTCTCAAAAACTTGCTTTTTGATATCCAGTCGCTCAACAACGGCTTCCAATACCCAGTCGCAGTCTTTGATTTTGTGCATATCATCATCGAAGTTCCCAAGTGAAATTCTATTAGCAAAATCTTTATGATATAATGAAGCGGGCTTCCCTTTTAAGGTAGATTCAAAAGCCTCGTTCACAATGCGGTTTCTCACTTGTGGATCCTCTTTGGTTAGACCTTTTTCTTTTTCGGCATCCGTAAGTTCGAAAGGCACTATATCAAGTAAAAGCACCTCTACACCAATATTGGCAAAGTGGCAGGCGATTCTTGATCCCATAATCCCCGAACCTAAAACGGCTACTTTTTTAATGTTTCGTTTCATTTAGTCGCTGTGGTTTAAATTTTAAAAAATTAATGAATTGATTCTTTAGTATTGTAAATCTCATTTTTATCGATTATGTCATTCACTTTATGAATAACATCAAAAAAAGCTTCCAATTTTTCAGGTTCAATAGTATTGAACACCTCTTCATTGAAAGCTTTTACCGTTTCCCTTGAAATGGCTTTTTTCTCTACTCCCAAGTCTGTTAAAAAGATTCTAACAGAGCGTTTATCTTCCGGATCAGGCTTTTTATAGATAAGCCCTTTTTCCTCCATGCTTTTTAACATGCGTGTTAGGCTCCTACTTTCCAAGCCCATAAGCGGGGCAATTTTAGTAGCGGGAGTTCCTTCTTTTGTATTGATATTTAATAATACAAAACCTATGGAAGTAGTAATTCCGTATTTGACAGCTTGCTGGTTATACATGCGTGAAATGGCATGCCAGGCTGCTTTTATATTGTAGTCGATGGATTCTTCTCTTTTCATAGAATTCAAATATACAAAAATATAGTATGCATGCATACTATATTTGAAAAAAATATTTTATTTGGTAATAAAACTTATTTAAGAAGAATGAATCTTAGAAAACGTATCTGGAAGTATAAAGATGTGCAAAAGTTGATGTAATGTAATTCTAGCGCACTCTCGAGGAAATTGATGGCTCTGGGAATGAAAAAGTGAATATGCTTCGTAATGTTCACAAGACAAGTCATTTAAAATGGTGGATTATAATATCTTAGTCTACAGCATTTCAGATCAATTAAATTTCCAGACATTAATATATCTGACATTTCCGTAAATCTTGCTTTATAATATAGACAAAATAAGAATAAATTAAAGCCAATTTAATTCGGTGGCTGCTCCACTTTGTCTTTAATTGACTTATCGCTTTGATTGAATCTATGGTTGATACCCACACTAATCGGTATAGTGGTAAAAATACCCGTACTGGTATTATCATTTGGATTTGCAAAAACTGTGCGTCCCATCACATTTATAAACCAGTCTGTATTATCCGTAATTCCTCTTCCAAATTTCATTCCATAATTTAAAGAAAAGTAAGTTTCAGGCAATTCTGGAGAGTCTTCACCCGTAAGGGTACTCGCTCCCATGCCTGCAAATCCGGCCAGTCGCCATTCCGTAACCCCCTTATCCGTAAACAGGTATTCTACGCCTGCTGAGTAATTCCACAACTGACGGTTGTCGGAATATAGTTCAGCTTGATAAAACTCAGCTCCTACATCTCCTCGAATCATCAATCTTTCTCTTAACGAGTATCCAAATCTAGCTCCTATATTAGCGCCTATATCTACTGTTTCAGCAAGGTCACCAGTAGGAACTGCTGCTCCAAGTCGTAATTCAGCATTCCATGGAAAAATAGGATTCTCACCTTGTGCTTTTATTGCCGTGGTTAATGCAAATGGGAGTAAAAAGAATAAAACGATGAATTTTAAAGGCAAACAGGATTTAAAAGAGTTAGTCATCATTAAAGCATTTTATTAAAAAATGGGTCAATAAAAATTACGGGAAGTTATCACAGCTTGTTACATGACCGGCTCTATCAGCGCATTAGGACGGAAAAGTTGCTTTTCGACAATCACTGATTTCTTACATCTTGAAAAGGTTTGGATCAGGAAGTCTCTGTAATTAATTCAACCGTACAAAAACCAAACAAAAGGAAATACAACAGCATTAATATATAACTATTGCAACTGCTGAATCTCTTGCTTTTTTAACATTTCCAAAGTTCAGAACTTTGGAAATGTTGTGCTCATTCTCTTCACAAATGAATCCCACACTCAACCTTAGCATTACCAGCCCATCTTCCTTCCCTGCCATTTCCTTTTGCCGTACAATGCGTACAGCCTATGGAGCTATAGCCTTTTGCCACTAATTTGTGGCTGGGCAGTTCGTGTATGAAAAAATAGGCATGTACCTCCTCTGGGGTCATATCCAATAGCGGATAGACCTTTAAAATATCCTCCTTTTGATCGAAAAAAGTCAGGTTCTTGCGGTTCTCGTTCTGGTATTTGAACAAGCCTGACAACCATATTTTATGTGATTCGCGCAATGCTGCCAAGGGCTCCACCTTATTAATAAAGCAGCATAAATCCTGATTGTGCTGATAAGTATAATTTTCTTCCGTAAAGCGATGCTTATTTTCCGGAGCGCCTATGGTTTTCACATTTAAGCCCAGCTGTGCCTGCAGTTTATCCTTATAGGCTTTGGTTTCCTCAAAATGATAGCCTGTGTTCAAAAAATAAATCGGGTGTTGGGGGCTTATTTTATGAATCAAATGCAAAAGCAAGGCCGATGAACTCCCAAAAGAGGAAGTCATCAGAATCTCATCTTCTGCAAAATGATCGAACACCCAGCGCACCCTTTCTTCTATGGAATAGTTTTCAAAATCAACTTGCGAAAATCCCTTGATACTGTCCATATCAATTTTCCTTTTTATGATGTACAAAAGAGGCGGTGATCTCATTCAGCACCTCCATTTTCTTTTCAAAATCACCTTTTAAGCCTTTTCTGATTGCTGCCAGGTTTTGCAGAATATCATCTGTATGAGCGGGCAGCACTTCTTCCAAAATTGCCCTGAGTCTTTTGGCAAAGGTGGGCGATTTCCCATTGGTGGAAATCCCGATTTTCAGATTGCCTTTCTTGACCGTGCTGCCCAAATAAAAATCACATAGCTCGGGAGTATCGGCCACATTCACCAAAATTCCTTTTGCCTTGGCATCACGATAAATTTGCTGGTTCACCTCATAAAAATTAGTGGTGCCTATCACCAAATCAATGCCTTCCAAATCGCTTGGATCATATTCCTTTTCCACCAGCTCAATGGTGGAGCGAACCGCTGCTATCTCCCTGATCTCTTGCCTGATTTCTGGCGCCACTATTTTCACATTGGCTTTATGATCATTTTTTAATAAAGCCCCCAGTTTCTCCCAGCCTACATATCCTCCACCCACTACCAGCGTTTGGATTTTATCCAGCTTTAGAAATACTGGGAACAAATGGTTTTCTTCAGATCGCTGTGACATGCTGTTTTATATTTTTGATGGTGGTAAAATCATTTTGCTGTGCTACCGACTCCCCCACTAAGATAATTCCGGGAGAAGCCACTTTTTGCTCGCTAATGGTATGCGCTAATTGTCCTACCGTTGTCCGATAAACCTTTGCATTTGCCAGCGAGCCATTGGAGACAATGGCTGCAGGCAGATCCGCTTTATCTTGCAATGAATAAGCAGTGCTGATGGCCGCAGCTTTTCTTAAACCCATGAGAAAAACGGCTGTAGCAGTAGTTTCGGCTACTTTAGCCACATCCTGCGATAATTCTCCGCTTTTGGTGGTAGCCGTCACCACCCAAAAGCTTTCATTTATGCCTCTGGTGGTTAAAGGGAGTCCGTACATTCCGGCCAAATTGATGCTGGAAATGCCAGGCACTACCTGAGTGTTAATCCCGAAGCTCTCGGCATAATCAATTTCCTCTTTTCCTCTTGCGAAAATAAAAGGGTCTCCGCCTTTTAAGCGCACCACATGCCCATGGCTAAACACATGCTCAATAATCAACTCATTGATTTCTTCCTGTTTATAACTGTGCTTACCCGCCCGCTTTCCTACATAAATTTTTAAGGCTTTTGAGGGAGCATAATTTAATAATTCAGGATGCACCAAGGCATCATACAATACCACATCTGCTTGTGCCAATATTTTGATGCCTTTCACGCTGATCAGATCCGGATCTCCCGGGCCTGCTCCTACTAGACTTAATTTCTTTTCCATGATTATATATTTTATGGTCGCTTAGCTAAGCTTTATAAAAATGATTAATGACTTTCTTTTCTGTTGATGCTATTCCTCTCAAACTCTTGGCTTCTTCCAAAAATTGATGGGCTGATTTTAGATAGTGCTGCACAAATTCCTCAGTTGGTTTTTGTGATTTGATCTGGTAAACCAAATCAGCAAATGAGCTTCCCAGCTTCACTTTTTCGGTCTCCACAAAATGCACATCAAAATCTGCTATAATGCTTGCCTGCGTATTACACTGCACATTTTCCGCCAGCAAAAGGGCTTTAGCCGTGGTGACCAATACATTATAACTGTTGTATAAAGCATATTCCAACCGGTCTTCCTGCAATTGTTCGTAGGCATCCACCAATTTTTCCTCTGCTTCTTTGAAAATGGTACTGACCAAATCAAAACTGGCTCCGGCACATTCGCCCAAGCCAATTTCAGGGGTAAATTCCTGATCTCTGTTCCAGTCGATGTAATCCTCATCTTTGATGTCGGTCAAATCACCCAAATGCTTCACTAAATCATAGAAGTACTTTTTCTCTTTCATTCTGAAATAATCTGGATAAAAGGCACCCTTAGCATTAGCTTCATAATCATTTAGCAAAACCCTAAAAGCTTCCGGAATTCTTTTGGTTGGCAGTTTGATGACCTTTTCTGCAGCCAAGCCTGTTCCATCAGATCGCAGTCCACCACCCAAAACCACTTGCATGGCAGGCACTACTTTTCCCTTGTTTTTGATGGAACTTCCATGAAGGCCAATACCGGCAATCATGTGTTGACCACAAGCATTCATACATCCGCTGATTTTAGTATTGATCAGTTTGCTATGCGCCAGATGTGGGAATTCCTGCAATAAGAATTTTTCCAAAATATCCGCCAAAGCGGTACTATTGGTCACGCCCAGATTACAAGTATCCGTTCCGGGACAAGCCGTGATATCGGCAAAGCTTTCCGCACCGGATTGATTTAGTCCCAGCTCCCCCAATTTTTCGAATAAAACCGGCAAAGCATTTTTTCGGACAAATCGAATGACCAATCCCTGATATACACTGATGACCAAATCACCGCCTACAAATTCATCAATCACATCCGCTAGCTTTTTGGCGGTTATATGATCTATATCGCCCAAAGGCGCTTTTACCAAAACTCCAAAATAACCTTGCTGCTTTTGCTCAAAAACATTGGAATCCAACCATTGCTGATATGCCCACTGATCTTGCACATCATAGCTGGAATAGATTTTCTTTGGCTTTGCTTCAGTAATCACACTAGGATTCAAATCCAATGGCTTAGGATGCAGTACTTTTTCTTCTTCCTCTACCAATCTCCTAAATTCATCCAGTCCAATTTTCTTGATAAGGAATTTCAGCCTGGCTTTCATTCTTTTCTCTCGCTCGCCAAATCGATCAAAAACTCTTAATGCTGCTTCCAGGAAAGTGATTAATCTATTTTCAGGAAGAAATTCAAAGAACTCCTGCGCCAGAATTGTTTGAGCGCCTAATCCACCTCCAACTAAAACACGAAATCCCTTTTCTTCTTCTTTTCCATTTTTTCTCAAGATCGGGATAAATCCAAAATCGTGAATGAAAGCAAAAGCTGTATCCTTTTCACTGGAAGAAAAAGCAATTTTAATCTTTCTGCCCATCTCCTGACAAATCGGATTTCTAAGAAAAAACCGGAAGACCGCATCCAAATAAGGCGTGACATCAAAGGGTTCATGCGGATCGATTCCTGCCTTATGACTGGCCGTGATGTTCCGAACCGTATTTCCACAAGCTTCCCTTGCTGTTAAACCGGAAGCTTCTAGTGCTGTCCAAATTGCAGGTGAATCATCTAGTTTGACATAATGAAATTGGATGTTCTGCCTTGTGGTCAAATGTAAATTACCGGTTGCATATTGATCTGATAGATCCGCAACTGTTCTTAATTGATCGGTGGTGATTCTTCCCGCAGGAATTTTCAGTCGGAACATTTGTACGCCCTGTTGCCTTTGTCCGTAAATCCCACGTGTTAATCGGTAGGCTTTAAATTTCTCTTCATCGATCTGACCAGATCGAAAGAGTTCAATTTTGTTTTGAAGCTCAGCTATGTCTTTTTTTGCCAGCTTAGGTAGTACTGAATTTTCAGATAATGTTGTCATAATTTTAAATTTTTGTGTAAAAAAAATGCCTCTTGCTGAAGTTCGAATTCTGCAAGAGGCACTATAATTTGGATATAGCGATATCATGCAGCATCCGGAGGAGCCTTGCAACACATCATAAAACAGATCTTATTTGCTATCCTTATTTTCATTGTTTTGAAGCTTTTAGTGCTTGTTCAATATCTTCAATTATATCATTCACATTTTCCAAACCCACCGACAATCGGATCAGTCCATCGGCAATTCCCACTCTGTGCCTTTCCTCCTCGCTTAGTTTGCTATGCGTAGTCGTGGCAGGATGCGTCACTATCGAACGAGTATCACCAAGATTGGAAGTAACCGAAAGCATTTGCAGATTATTGACAAATTTGCTACATCGTTCACCTCCGCCTTTCACAATAAAAGTGAGAATACCGCCTCCTTTAAGCATCTGTTTTTTGGCTAAATCAAACTGAGGGTGCGATTTCAAGAAGGGGTATTTCACGCTTTCTAATTCAGTATGTCCCTCCAAATATTCCGCAATTTTCAGGGCACTTTCACAATGCCTATCCATGCGCACTGCCAGGGTTTCCAGACTTTTGGAAAGCACCCAAGCATTAAAAGGAGAAATGGCCGGCCTGTATGGCGACTAAAAAAGCGCACATCTTTAATTAATTCTTTGGAACCCAGGATCAAGCCACCCAAAACCCTTCCCTGTCCATCAATAAATTTGGTGGCACTATGGGAAACAATATGCGCCCCCCATTTAGCGGGTTGCTGCAAATAGGGAGTAGCAAAACAGTTGTCCACCACTAAAATCAATTTGTGCGCTTCCGCCAATTTCCCCAACCATTCTAAATCAATAATTTCCAATCCGGGATTGGAAGGTGTTTCCACAAAAATAATTTTGGTTTCCGGCTTAATCAGGCTTTCCCATTCATGGGTTCTGCTGATATCCGCATAAGTGTGAGAAATGCCCCATTTGGGAAAAATCTGCGTCAGCAATTGGTGGGTGGAACCAAATAATGACCTGGCCGCCAAAATATGATCGCCTTGTTGGAGCAATGCCGCCATACTTCCAAACATTGCCGCCATACCGGTTGCTGTGGCAAAACCATCTTCCAAGCCTTCTAAGCGAGTCATTTTATCAATCAGCTCTGAACTATTGGGGTTAGAAAATCGGGAATAAATATTGCCTTCTTCTTCATCATTGAAAAGTGCTCTTGCTTGTTCAGCATTATCAAAAGTAAAGGAAGAAGTCAGATAAAGCGGCACAGCATGTTCTCTGTTGCCACTTTGGGCAGCTTGCGTACGGATAGCCTGAGTTTCGAAATGTTGAGACATAAAAGTATTGGTTATAGTTTTCCCGCAGAGGGAAATTAAGTTTGACAAAAATTGAGTTGGAAAAGCTTTTAAAAGGCATTCTGAAATTGCTTAGGATTCTATCCTTTGCAAATTCTATTCAATCCCCAAAAACTTAAATTGGAAATCAACAACAGCAGTTGCTACAACAGCAAATGCTAATTTGATTATTGGATTTTGAAATAGACATGTATTCCAATGATTGATCGTGTAAATCAATTTGGAGATTGTGCGAGATGTAAGTTTTCAGTTTGTTCATTGTTTTACCGTTTTATATTTCCCTTCCTTGGGCAGGAATTGGCACCTTTCCAAATTGATTGGGGGTTGCCAGAGGGTCAACGAGCCTGTTCTCTCACCTCATCTATATAAATCGGTCGAAACCGATATGATGCTACAAATATAGAGACTTGATTTTGACTTAACCAAATTTGTTTTGAAATATTTTTACAGAAGCGCTGTTTTTATTTTTGTAAGTAATTAAATAACAGCGCTCTATCCTGCTGATGTGAGTTCAATTATAGAGGGTGTCCGAAAAGTCGAGACACCCTTTTTTGTTTGTTGATTTTCTCTAAAAATATTATTTTAGAGTCGTACAAAATACAACGATGGCTAAGATAGTTTTTAAAAATCAAACAGGCAATTGCCCAGAATTATTTCCAGTAAACATTTTTGATAAAATCCCTGAAAATCATCCTGTCCGTTTAATTGACTCGGTGGTCAATTCATTGGATATCAGCGACATTCTTAAGAAGTACAAAGGAGGTGGGACATCGGCCTATCATCCCAGGATGATGATCAAGGTTTTATTTTACAGTTATCTCTCCAATGTGTATTCCTGTAGAAAAATAGCCAAGGCACTCCATGAGAATATTCATTTTATGTTTATATCGGGAAATTCAACTCCTGATTTCAGGACGATCAATGATTTTCGTGGTAAAATTTTAAAAGACTCGATCAAGACCTTATTTGCAGAGGTAGTGAAAATGCTGGTGGAAATGGGGTATGTCAGCCTTGATGTCCAGTACATTGACGGAACAAAAATAGAGGCTAAATCGAATAAATACACCTTTGTTTGGCGGGGCTCGGTTGAAAAGTACAAAGACAAGCTGGAAACAAAAATCAATAGCGTTCTATCGGATATTGAAAGGAGTATTTTATCAGACAATCAAGAAGTCAATAAGGAGGAATTGCCCCAAAAAATTGATTCGAAGGAGTTAAAGGAAAGACTTTCGCTACTCAACAAAAAACTAAAGGAGCCATCAAAGAAAGTTGCCAAAGAACTGCAAAAGCTTCAAGAGGAGCATCTTCCAAAGTTAGAGAAGTATGAAAAGGACTTGGAAATATTGGACAAGCGAAAATCCTACAGCAAAACCGATAAGGGTGCCACATTCATGAGAATGAAAGACGACCACATGAAAAACGGCCAATTAAAGCCTGCTTATAACTCCCAAATATCAACAGAAAATCAGTTTATCACCCATGTTTCCATCCATCAAACACCTGGTGACACCACTACTTTAAAATCACATTTGACCGGTTTTGAAGAACTCTACCATAAACAGAGTAAAGAAATAGTGGCCGATGCAGGATACGGCAGCGAGGAAAATTATGAAATGCTTGAAGAAAAAGGTGTTGAAGCCTACGTGAAGTATAATTACTTCCATAAAGAGCAAAAGAAAAAGATGAAGAACAACCCGTTTCTTCCACAAAACCTCTTCTATAATGCCGAGCAAGATTTTCACGTATGCCCCATGGGGCAAAGAATGGAAAAAATTGGAGAGGGGAAACGCACTTCAACTAACGGTTATGAGTCTAAAGTCGCTTACTACCAAGCAAAAAGATGCGAGCAATGTCCATTGAGAACATCTTGCCATAAGGCTATAGGTAACAGAAGAATAGAGGTAAACCACAGATTAAACCTTCTAAAACGGCAGGCCAGAGAAAACTTAACAAGCAAAAAAGGACTTGAGCACAGAAGTAAAAGACCAATAGAGCCAGAGGCTGTGTTTGGTCAATTAAAAAGCAACAATAAATTTAACCGTTTTACATTTTCAGGATTAGAAAAAGTAGAATTAGAGTTTTTGTTGATGGCAATAGGTCACAACTTCAGGAAAATGATAGCCAATAATGTGATTTTAACATCAAAATCAGATGCCGAATTACCAAGAGTTGGTAAAAATGCCCCTTATCATAAAATGTCCACAGAAATTAAGTCGAAAATCCATGGACAGCAAAAAATAAGTGAAAATGGATGTGGGTATCTGAAAATAGCGGCATAAAAAAAACTGTCCTTTTTGGACAGCCTCTAGCCAGAGGAATCCTACTAAGTGCCTCAATTAGGAATTCAGATTTTTTTATACTTTTACAATTCCACGATTCGAACTGTGGAATTTTTCCCATTTGAAAAGTAGTTTATGAAACATCATTTTTTAAGCATTTTATTATTATTGATAGCCAATTTGTCATTTGGTCAAGCATTACCTGAGAAAATTAGCGAAACTGATTTCACAATAGGTAAGATAGTTACTATCAATTCAAAAATATTGCACGAGACCAGAACGTTAAATATTTACTTACCTCCTAATTATCAAGCCGATAGTTCAAAAACATATCCAGTGATTTATTTGCTGGATGGCTCAAAAGACGAAGACTTTATTCATATTGCAGGAATTGTTCAATTTGGCTCCTTTTCATGGATTAATATGATTCCAGAATCCATCGTGATCGGAATTGCAAATGTCGATAGAAAAAGAGATTTTACATATCCTTCTGAAAGTGAACTTGACCAAAAAGAATTTCCAACCTCTGGACAATCAGAAAAATTTATAAGCTTTTTGGAAAATGAACTTCAATCATTTATTGACTCAACCTATCGGACAAGCTCAAGTAAAACGATAATTGGACAGTCTTTAGGTGGACTATTAGCCTCTGAAATATTATTCGAAAAACCTGAACTTTTCGATCACTATATTATTGTCAGTCCGAGTTTGTGGTGGAACAATGAAGAACTTTTGACAAGACATCCTAAACCATATGAATCAACCAAATCAATTTATGTGGCAGTAGGGAAGGAAGGCGAAGTAATGGAACGTACTGCCAAAGAATTGTTTGAAAAATTAATGAAAAACAAAAATCAGAACGCACAGCTGTATTACGAGTTTTTAGAAGACAAAACACATGGTGACGCACTGCACATTGCAGTGTACAATGCGTTTGAAAAAATATTTGATTCGAATAATGATTAAAAACAGCCTACAAGCTCGTACAATACCATTTTAGCAATAGAATTCACAATTCAACTCTATCAACAGGAACCCAAAACTAGAACATTAAATACTCTATTTATTTCAAATAGAGTTAAAGTAGATGTTTGCTAGTAAATTGAATTTCAAATCTTATTATTTGCATTCTTTGCTGACTGAAGCACGAGCTGGAGCTATCGGTGAAATTTTAGTTTCTATTTTGTGCTTTTTTTATTAATCCAATTTCCAACAAATATCAAAGTTCCACCAGTTAAGTAGGCTGCATTGAAGTTTTCTTTATAAAGTAAAATACCTAAAAATATTAAGATAGGAAGTCTAAAATAATCAATTGATATAATAGAACTAATATCATCATCCATCATAGCTTTAGCCATTGTAAAGTGAGCAGTAATTGCTGATATTCCAACAATAAGTAAAAATGAAAAGTCTCTTAGATTAGGTAAATTAATGTCTGTTATAGTAAGACCAAAGGAAATAGGAATTTGAATTAGACACATAATGAAAACAATGTCTAAAGGTTTATATTTTTTAGTCAATTTTTTAGTTGAAGCATGAGCAATTGCATAACTAATAGCAGATAATAATACAATAATTGAGTTAGTATTTATTACACCAAATCCAGGTCTAATGATTATTAGTACACCGTTAAACCCTAAAATGATACTCATTACTTTATATTTTGTTAACTCTTCTTTTAGTAAGACAGAAGCAATTATCAATATCCAGATGGGTACAGAAAATTCAATAGCGGTTACTTCAGCCAATGATAAATAAATAATTCCTACTATGTAACCGTATTGCCCTATTAAATGAAATATATTTCTAAATAAATGTTCTTTTATAATGAAGAATGTTGGTCTTGATAATTTATTTTTAAAAAATATAAGAATGGTGAGCAGCCCTATTAATGATCTAAAAAATATAATTTGAAATGAATTTACATTGTCGCTCATTTCTTTAATTCCAATTGTCATAACACAAAAAGAAAATACAGAAATCAACCTCCATTTTTTAGAACTCATCTTCGTAATTGCATATAAAAATGGGTTTAGATTATTTTCATAAGTTCTTTTTTTAGGTTCGGAATATCGAAATTGACAATATCCCAAAGAACATGATTGTCCAAGGAGAAATATTCATGAACAAAAACATTTCGCATACCAATGATTTGCCTCCATTCTATGGTTGGATATTTATTTTTAAAATTATCTGACAAATGATTTGAAGCCTCACCAATGATTTCGAGTTGTTTGATACAAGCAAATCTCATCATAGAGTTATCTAAAAACTCTTGCTTTTCAACACCTTCCGTGTAGAATTGAATCTCATTTAAAGCTTGAATGATATGTTTTAGTCTACTTTTATCTTTGACTTCCTCTTTCATAAATCAAAGTTTTGTCATGCTCAATTTCTTTTTGCAAGTCTTTATCAAGCCCGTTTTTAGATAATAAATCCACCTTTCGATTTAAGATTTTTTCCAAATCAATTTTCATTTGAATAAATTGAAGTCCAATAGGTTTTGAATAATCTAAATCAAGTAAGATATCGACATCACTTTCTTCATTATCCTCGCCTCTACTAAATGAACCAAAAATTGATGCACTGTAGACAGGTTTGCTCACAAAGTAATCTTTAAGTTCCTTTATTTTATCTTTTGACAGACTCATGAGTTGAATTAAATACTCTTTTTAATTTTCTTATTCATTTCCTTTTGTGAAACAAATTGCCCACTTTCTATTTGCTCTATCGCTTCATCGATTTCCTTTTTATATTGAAATTGAGATAATGGCTTACCATTTGAAGAATAGACAACTATCTTTTCCTGTTTTCCCATAGTTAATTATAATTATTTCTGTAACACAATTCCAATAGATTTCATTCAAACAGCCGCAGCCGCCTGCAACAATAATCCGCAAATATAGGCTGCATAAGTACCCAAAGCATAACCTAATACCGCTAACAAAACTCCAACCGGAGCTAAGCTAGGGTGAAAAGCACCAGCAACTATTGGGGCGGACGCTGCACCTCCTACATTGGCTTGACTTCCCACGGCCACAAAGAAATAAGGGGCTTTTATTATTTTGGCAACACCAAGCAACACAATCACATGAACTGCCATCCAAATCAAACCTACCATAAAGAAACCGGGATTGTCAAATATGGCGGTCACATCCATTAACATACCAATGGAGGCTACCAAAACATAAATCATCACACTTCCTAAGCGGGAGGCACCTACGCCTTCGAATTTTCGTGCTTTGGTAAATGACAATCCTAAGCCAATGGTGGTGGCAATTACTACTAACCAAAAGAAGGAGGAAGTCAAACTAAATTTATCTAATTGAGGAGCCACTTCGCCTATCCATGGCGCAATAATATCTGCACCAAAATGTGCTATACCAGTTGCTCCGAAACCAATTGCCAAGACGGTCATCACTTCTGGTAGAGTTGGAATTTTCATGATGGAAGCCTGATACTTTTCGATTCCGTTTTTTACTTCCTCAATGGATGAGGCATCTGCTTTTAATCTTTTATCCAGCTTTTTAGAAATCCCTACTCCGTATAATAAAAATGCCATCCAAATATTGGCTACGATCACATCTACAGTAATCATGGTGGCAAACAAATCCTCACTGGCACCAAAGGTTTCAAACATAGCTGCCTGGTTGGCTCCTCCACCTATCCAACTTCCGGCTATTGTAGCCATTCCTCTCCAGACAGCATCAGGACCAACACCACCCACAATATCCGGAGCAAAAGAAGAAACTATTAAAATCGAAAGTGGTCCACCAATTACAATCCCAACAGTACCTGCAAAAAACATAATGATAGCTTTTTTCCCTAATCTTGCAATGGCTTTCAAATCAATGCTAAGCGTCAATAACACCAAAGCACTAGGCAATAAATAGCGAGATGACATATAATAAAGATTGGATTCATCTCCTGAAATGATGCCAAAAGTGTTAAATAAAGATGGAATGAAATAGCACAACAAAACAGAAGGAACAAATCTATAAAATTTTTGCCAGCCTGACTTTTTGCTCGAAGCAGTGATAAAAATGGCTGCCAATATTAGCATTAACAATCCTAAAACTACGGCATCATTGGTGATTAGTGGTTTTTCCATTAGGTATAATGTTCTTTCAAAATTTCTACAAATTCACTTAGTATCATGGCGGTAGCGCCCCACACTACTTTTTCTTCTATATCAAAAAACGGAGCTTTTAACCTTACTTCTTGGGCAACTGTCAGCTCTTTTTCCTGTAAAGTTTGGGGATGGATCAAATGTTGTACTTCTGCTTTAAAAATTTGTTCCACCTCACGAGGGTCCTTAATGAAATCAGGCTTTCGATGTAAAATACTGACAACAGGTTTCACTATAAAATTACTAGCCGTTACATTCAAATCGGATAAGCTTCCGATTACCTGATTATCAGAAATTTTCACTCCAATTTCCTCGAAAGTTTCCCTGATAGCAGTTTCAATTAAACTATCATCTGAATCTTCCATCTTTCCACCTGGCAGGCTTACTTGCCCACCATGAATACCTTGATAAGGTGGTCTTTGCATTAAAGGAAAATAGATTTTACCCTCATCAGGATATAGCGCAATCATTACTGCTCCTTTCTTGGGAGGCTTTTCATATTGCATTTTAAAGCGCTGACCAATAGGTTGAGCCATCATCTGTTGATGTGCCACATCGCCTGGAAGCGGTTTTTGCAGTCTTTCCTGAAGAAAGGAACCTAAATCATTCATTTTAATCATTAAAAATTATTGGGAAGTCTCCAATTTAGATTTTGCTTCAAAGTAAAGCCTATTAATATTTAAAACAAAAAAATATACAGCTCATACTATCCAAAACCTGAACCTAAAAATTAAATATTCATTGTTGTTTTAAAAAAAATTAAAATTTTAATCTATAATCTGACATCATGAAAACATATATTGTGTGATAAACAATAAGCAAAATGCAAAACAAAAACCATTTCTAATGACCTTCAGAACATAACTCAGTCATTTTTAATTATTTATAAAAATTATTGTCATAAAAACACAAAATATTCATAATATATTTATATCTTTACATAGGAATAACTTAATTAGCCATGTATAAACTTTTTTACACTTATGCGCTGCTTATTTTTTGCTTTGCCTTTTCAGGTAAATTATTAGCTCAAAATGAATTCACTACTACTTGGCAAACCACAGATGGGTCTATAACCATCCCCACTATTTCAGTCGATAGCTTAACATATGATTATGATATAGAATGGATAAACTTAACAAATCCAGGAGAAGGTAATGGTTCAGCTTCTGGAGTTACGGGAGATCAAGTAATAACTGATTTAAACAATGGTGACACCTATGAAATTAAAATTTCTGGTGCTTTTCCAGCAATTTATTTTTTAGGTTCACCTGATGATGCTCCAAAAATTCAAACCATTGAACAATGGGGAGATATTGAATGGCAAACAATGTATTTTGCATTTTACGGATGCTCTAATTTAATTTCCAATGCAAACGATGCTCCCAATTTGGAACAAGTGGCAAGTATGATTGGAATGCTTGCTTTAACCAATATTAATAGTGACTTAAATAATTGGGATGTAAGTAATGTTACAAATTTTGTAGGAGTCTTTTTTGAAGCCTCAGCATTCAATGGAAATATTAGTAATTGGAATGTAAGCAATGCAACGGACATGCAGCAAATGTTTGATGGAGCTAGCTCATTTAATAGAGAACTAAATAATTGGAATGTCTTGAATGTAACCAATATGAGTAGAATGTTTCGAAACGCCACATCTTTTAACGGCAATATAAGCAACTGGAATACTACAAGTGTAGAAAACATGAGCAATATGTTTAATGGCGCCACCTCATTTAACCAAAATTTAAATGATTGGAGTGTCAGTGATGTTTTGACCATGAGCGGGATGTTTCGAAATGCCTCAGCTTTTAATAGTGAATTAGATGATTGGTTTACAGGAAGCCTAACCAATTTAAGTAATATGTTCTCAGGGGCTAGTTCATTTAATCAACCATTAGGTGATTGGTACATAATTAATGTTAACAATATGTCAGGAATGTTAGATAATTGTGGAATGTCCAAAATAAATTACGATGCAACTTTGAGAGGATGGGAATCTTTTTTCAACACACCATCAGGAATTACCTTAGGAGCGGCCGGATTAAATTACTGTAATGGAGCTGATAGTAGAACGATACTTACTGGTACTACTTTGAGTTGGGTTATTAACGGAGATGAATTAGAATGCGATCCATTTATCACAACTTGGCAAACAAATGATACTGAAATAACAATTCCTACGCTTAATTCTGAAACATATTTTTACAACATAAGCTGGACTAATGTAACAAATCCTGGCGTAGGAGAAGGTTCTATCACTGGTCGCAATAGTAGGTTTACAATTACTGGATTAAACAATGATGACATCTATGAAGTATCTATTTCAGGGGATTTCCCTAGAATTTACTTCCCAGATTTTAACGTTGATGCAGTTAATAGAGAAAAAATCAGAAGTATAGAACAATGGGGAGATCAAGAATGGACAAGCATGAGCAGTGCATTCTCGGGATGTGTAAATTTAGTATCTAACGCCTCAGATTCTCCACTACTATTAAATGCAACCTCACTAAGCAATATGTTTGGAGGGGCAACTTCATTTACTGGTGATTTAAGTAATTGGGATGTGAGTACAATTGAAGACATGAGTAATATGTTTCAAAATGCTACATCTTTCAATGGTGATTTGAATAACTGGGATGTGAGTAATGTAAACTTTATGAGCTCTATGTTTAACGGAGCCTCAAGTTTTAATAGGAATTTAAATAATTGGGATGTAAGCAATGTCAATTATATGTCCTCGATGTTTTCTGGTGCTTCCACTTTCAATAGAAATTTAAATTCTTGGGATGTCCGTAATGTGCAATCAATGAATGGAATGTTTAGAGAGGCCACAACTTTTAATGGCGACTTAAGTGATTGGAGTGTTAATAATGTCACCAATATGAGCAGAATGTTTAAGGGTGCATCATCCTTTAATGGGGATTTAAGTGAGTGGAATGTTGGAAATGTAAACGGCATGGGTGAGATGTTTGAAGAGGCCATTGCTTTTAATAGTGATATAGGAGATTGGGACGTACGAAATGTCACTGAAATGGACCGTATGTTTCATGGAGCAACTGCTTTTAATAGGGATTTAGATGACTGGAATGTTTCAAATGTGAGAAATATGGGAGGAATGTTCTGGAATGCAACATCATTTAATCAGAATCTTAAAAATTGGGATTTAAGTTCAGTTCAGCCCTTTGAGGTAGAATCCACTCCACCATTTGGTTTAGATTCATTATTTACAAATTCAGGACTTTCTAGAATTAATTATGACTCCACCTTAATAGGATGGGCAACTTTATCTGCTGGAGAAGAACAAATTCCTTCAAACCTTAATTTAGGAGCACAAAACTTGAATTATTGTCTTTCTGATATTCAAAGATCAAGATTAATTGATGATTTTGATTGGAATATTTATGATAATGGGCCAGAATGCGAAGAACCTTCAACCCAAGCATCTAATATTTCATTTTCAAATATATCCTTGACCCAAATGGACGTTAGTTGGACTAATGGAGACGGTGCTAGTAGGTTAGTTATTGCAAAGGAAAGTAGTGAAGTTAATGCGAATCCAGATGATTTAACAAGTTATGCTGCTAATGCTGTATTAGGAAATGGAGATGAATTAGGAAGTGGAAATTTCGTAGTTTATAGAGGAGAAGGCAATAGTTTTACGCTTAGTGGGCTAAGCGATGGCACTACCTACCATCTTCAAATATTTGAATTTAATGGAGCAAATAACCTGGAAAATTACAACATTAATACCGCTACAGGAAACCCAGCCTTTCAAGCTACATTGTCAATACCAGAAATTACAGACTTCACCCCAAAATCAGCAGGCCCAGGAATAACCGTAACTATATCAGGGAGTGGTTTTAATAATACAAGCCTTGTTAGCTTTGGTGGTACTGAAGCGAATTCTTTTACAACAGAATCAGACACAGTAATAACTGCTATAGTGGGTGAAGGAGCTTCTGGAGAGGTATTAGTTACTACTCCTGGTGGCACAGCAACTAAAGAAGGTTTTGAATTTGTTGCGCCTCCAGTAATCACATCTTTTAATCCAACTTCTTCAACTACAGGAGATATAGTCACAATAGAAGGCTTAAATTTTACAGATGCAAATTTGGTAAGCTTTGGCGGTGCAGCAGCCAGTTCTTTTACTTTAGATTCTGATACTGTCATTACTGCAGTGGTTGGGGAAGGTACTTCTGGAGAAGTAGCTGTAAGAACACCTGGAGGAACAGCAACACTTGATGGTTTTACTTTCACATTTTCACAAATTGCCTTATTCTGGCTAGAGGATAACCCAATTTTTAATAATCAAACTGATACCGTTGATTTTGGAACTATTGTTAGTGAGGAAACCTTTGAGCGACAAATCACTATTGAGAATGATGGAGATGCTGACCTAATTATTTCAAATATTTCATCCTCAGAAAATGTTTTTGAAGTTATAAATGTCCCTGATACAGTTAAATCAGGAACATCTGATCAGTTTATACTGCAGTTAAATCCCGCTGAATTTGGAGCCTATACTAGTGAAATAAGCATTGTTAATAACAGTATAGATAATCCAGAATTTAATTTCACTGTGAATGTGGAATATTCTGACCTCAATGTCATTGACAATGAAACGGATTCAATCGTCATCTCAAATGAAGATGTAAATCTTGGAACAACCTTTATTAATCAGAATTTAGATAAAACCTTTATCATTGAAAACCGCAGTTCGAAGTCTAGTATAGATATTTTAAGAATTGAAGTGGACAATCCTGTTTTCCAAATCATAAATGCGCCTTTAAATGTGCCTCCATTATCTTCAGATGAATTTGAAGTACGATTAAATGCCACAACTGTAGGCGAGTATACTGGATTTGTAACAATCATGACTAGTACAAATAACTTTTCTTTTAGAGTTTTGGGAACAGTATTAGAGGCATCTACTGAAATAAAAGTCTTTAATGTTGTCACCCCAAATGGAGATGGTAGACATGATTTCCTTCAAATAGATAATATTGCTGAATACCCCAATAACATCGTGAGCATTTTCAATCGATGGGGAAACAAGATTTTTGAAGTCAATAACTACAATAATAATGACAATATTTTTGAAGGCATCTCAGATAATGGAAAAGAACTTCTTACTGGTAATTACTACTATGTGATTGATAAGGGAAATGGAGACAAAAGAATAAGTGGGTTTTTACTTCTAAAAAGATAAACGGCATGAAAAAACTTTACAAACTAATACCTTTTATTATTCTAATGTTCCCACTTGGCTTGAGTGCCCAGCTTGACCCACTCTACAATCAGTACTTTTTTAATCAAGCCATCATCAACCCTGCCTATACAGGCGTGAATAATATTTTTAATGCAACTGCTATGAGCAGATTGCAGTGGGCTGGGGTTGATGGAGCACCCACTACCAACACTCTAAATGTGACCAGTTCTGCCTTCAAAAACAAGGTAGGATTGGGAGCCACGCTTATTTACGATACTTACGGCATTAACAGCAATACCGAATTCAATATGGCTTATTCCTATAAAATCTCTACCGCAACAGGTGATGTTTTTTCAATGGGAATACAAGCAGGATTAGTCAATATAAATTACAATTATGATAGATTAACACTTCAGTATGTGGACGATATGGTGCTTAACAATGCGCAACAAAGCGTGACTGAAGAAAATATTGGGGTAGGCTTTTGGTACATGAGCAAAGACTACTATGTGGGACTCTCCGTACCCAGGATGCTGGACATCAACGTAAATGATGGTGGAATTGAAAGCACAAGATACCGAAGGCACTACTATCTAAGTGCGGGCTATGTTTTCAATCAGCTTTTTGCACTGAAGTTTAAACCCTCCATTCTTTTGATGTATATGGACAATAATAATTACGCATTGGACTTAAATGCTTCTTTTCTTCTGAATGAGGCCATATGGCTTGGTGCGTCATTTAGAAATTTTGGTACTATTGGCGTGAATACCCAAATGAAAGTAGGGGAAACCCTTAAACTAGGCTATGCATTTGAATTGCCGGTAAACAATACAGCCCTAACAGGTTTTGGCACTCACTCACTTATGGTTTCTTTAGATTTAGAATTGTTTAGTAGATCGAGTAGACGGCCGTGAGCCATAAGCCCACGGTGCGCCTCTCACACCACTGTACGTACGGGTCTCGTATACAGCGGTTCATTGAATGACTACTTGCGTCCTTAAGTAATAGGAAAGCATTGATTCATACCCTTTTCTCCTAAGTCTTGACAAAGTGATAGTGGTGATCAAGATTGGACTTTGGGCTACTGCCCAGCCTCCTTTTCTCGTCCTGCTCCATGCGTATGCCTGGCCTTTATCAATCCCTAAGCGAATTAAGTTTTTACGTTTTCTCTCTGGCTTTTTCCAGTCGTGCCAAATACAATATCGAAGTCGGTTCCTTAGCCACTCATCGAGGGCTTTGAGCTTGACTTGTATGCTCGCTAGGCGGTAATTGTTTACCCACCCCCTGCATATTTCTGCCAATTTCTTGAGACGTTCTTCAAATTTGTAGGGTCTGGTTTTCTTGGTAATCCCTTTGAGTTTACGCTTGAGCGAACCCCAACTGCTTTTCTTTGCTACCAATTGGTACTTGCCTTTATCACCTTTCTTGTAAGTAGGTACAAACCCGTGACCAAGCAACTCAAAGTTGCTCGGTCTTCTGATTCCGCTTTTCTCCCTATTGATAGGTAGTTTTAGCTTACTTTGTAAAAACAAATAAACCTCATTCCCTATCCTCTTGGCTTCTGCTTTTGATTTCGTGTATATACTGAAATCATCTGCATAGCGGACGTATCTGTATCCTTTTCTTACAAATTCCTTGTCCAGCACATCCAACATAATATTGGATAGTAATGGACTAAGGGGTGAACCTTGCGGCATTCCTTTCCTACGCTTCATTAGCTTCCCGTTAATTAATATCGGGGCTCTAAGCCATTTGCGGATTAACCTCAAGGTAGTACGGCATTTGACCTTTTGGTAGAGGAGTTCCAGTAGGACAGCATGGTCTACTTCATCGAAAAATCCCTTAAGGTCTATGTCCACTATGTCCTGATATCCATCATTGATGTACTTCAAGGCTTGTGTCACTGCCTTATGGATATTCTTCTCTGGTCTAAACCCGTAGCTGTGGTCTGCAAAGTCAAGTTCATACTTGCTCATCAACACTTGGCTAACGGATTGTTGCAGCCACCTGTCTGTTACTGTGGGAACTCCCAACAGTCTTACTTTACCATTGCTTTTGGGAATCTCAACACCTCTGATAGCTTGCGGTACATAGCGATGGTTCAGGATGTCGGTCAATATCCTGTCCCGATTAGCCTCAATATGTGAGGTTAATTCCTGGACTGGCATGCCATCTACTCCTGATGCTCCTTTATTGCGCACCACTTGGCGGTACGCTTTGAGCAGATTCTTACGCTTAAGTACTTGTTCTATCATATGCGTTAATCTGTTACAAGCTGTTTGCTTAAGGATAGGCTACCCACAATTAGCGGACTCCTATCCGAATTAAAACAGCATTCAATGTTCGGTCCTTCATTGACTTGTGAGGCTTCCCTGCTTTGCAAGGCTCGTTGCTGTCAATTACTATGACCTCTGCTGACTTCTCTTTGATGTTCCAGACATCTAGAGACCTCCCTAGGTAAGGCACTTATCTTTCTCCCTATTTCTGCTACATCTACTCAATACCACTGACAGCACGGCCTTTGCAATGATGTGCTTGCTCGACCACGGTTGTTGAGCCTCCGTATGTAGTTTCTGTTCGTCAGAACAGGGATTTGCCGTTTGGCTTCCTTCAGTCAATGAATCGCTTCAACCGACCTTGCCACTTGCTAGTATGCTTCGCTGCTCGCATACAAGGGACTTGCACCCTCAAGATAATCTGAGTATCTTTCAACTCGTGCCATGCTAGGCACACACATGGATTGGGAAGAAGATTTTTCTAAAAAAAATAGGCTGTAATTTTATAAACTACAGCCTATTTAAAATATTTTTTATTCAGGAATTATTTTCCTGCCTCATATCTTTTAGAAACCTCATCCCAATTGATAACATTAAAAAATGCACCAATATAATCAGGTCTTCTATTTTGATAATTTAGGTAATACGCATGTTCCCAAACATCAAGACCTAAAATCGGAGTTCCACCACAGCCTACATTCGGCATAATTGGGTTATCCTGATTTGGAGATGAACAAACTTCTACTTTACCTCCAGAGTGAACACATAACCATGCCCAACCAGAACCGAAACGAGTAGCTGCAGCATTTGAAAATTCTTCTTTAAACTTATCAAAAGAACCATAAGCTGCATTGATTGCATCTGCTAAAGCTCCTGAAGGCTGTCCTCCTCCATCTGGGCTCATTACAGTCCAGAATAATGAGTGATTATAATGACCACCACCGTTATTTCTAACAGCATTGTTATCACTATTATTTTTAAGCAATTCTTCTAAAGACTTGCCTTCCATATCTGTTCCTTCAACAGCTCCATTTAATTTAGTAACATATCCGTTATGATGCTTTCCATGGTGGATTTCCATCGTTTTAGCATCTATATGTGGTTCTAAAGCGTCTTTTGCATATGGTAATGCTGGTAATTCAAAAGCCATAATATTTATAAATTATAGGTTAAACATTAATTAAAAATTTAATTCTTCTTATTTCTCATTTTAGCAAAGAAATCATCAATTAACTTCTTGCTTTCTGTTGCCATCAGTCCACTTTTAACTTTCGTTTTTGGATGAACCATATTAGGATTTATTTTAGTAAATCCTCTTTTATCATCCGCTAAAGCATAAACAATTTGATCTATTTGTGACCAATTCAGTGCGCCTGCACACATTCCGCAAGGCTCTAAGCTAACATACAGCGTACAATCCGTTAAGTATTTTCCGCCTAAATGATTGGCAGCAGATGTAATCGCCAGCATTTCTGCATGTGCAGTTACATCATTCAATCTTTCTGTTTGATTATAAGCCTTAGCAATTATTTTTTTCTGACAAACAACTACAGCACCTACAGGGATTTCTCCTTCTTCATAGGCTATTTCGGCCTGACGAAGAGCTTCCCCCATAAAGTGCTCGTCAGAATTAACGGTGAGTTCCATTTTATGTTTACCGAAATTTAGTGGTTTCAAACATTTTTTGAGCGATTGGCTGCCATTTGGATTTCAAATAAGGCGGGCAAGAAAAACTGATGGTCACCAAACCATTTTTATGGATAGTATAAAGTAAATAGGTATAGCGTTGTTCTGCAGATCGATTGCCCTCCACATCTGGTTTACCATCAAATTGATAGGCTGCAAATTCCTTTCCATTTAATTCAACCAATTCTTTTTGAGAAAAATCTATCTCTTGAAACAAAGGAGGAATACTTGAATCATAAAACTCCTTAAGAAGAGCTACATCCCCATCTTGCCAAAAAGTAGGTGAAGCTGTAATTGTAAATTCAACAGCTGATTGTTCATCAGTCATGGCTATATCTGGAATTCTGGCACCTAAAAACTTGGCCGAAAGTTCTTGCTGAGTCATCTTTCTTAGCTCGGTAGAAACTTCCATGCTGAGATAATCAGTAAGCTTTTGTTTTTTCAAAACAGGTTCTTGTACTAGAAAAACCATCAAAAATATTAAACCGATAGATTTAATCATTAATTATTTTATTTATATCAATTAAAAAATTAAGCACGAATAGCAATTACAGGATCTAATTTAGCCGCCATGCCAGCTGGAACAATTCCTGACAAAGTTCCCACTATTGCTGAAACGACAATACCTATTATAACATTGCCAAATGAAAGCGTAAGATCTAAGCTTCCTAACGAAATAAAACTTAAAAGATACACCAGAAAAATACCAAACAAGCCTCCTAAAAGAGATAGAAATACAGCTTCGAATAAAAACTGAAAAAGAATAAAGAAATTCTTGGCCCCTAATGATTTTTGAATACCAATTATATTAGTTCTTTCTTTAACAGAAACAAACATAATATTGGCAATTCCAAAGCCTCCTACTAAAATAGAAAAGCTTCCAATTACCCAACCAGCTGTTGAAATTACACTAAATATTGAATCTAGGAAATCTGCAAATGCTTCAGGGCGATTAATTGCGAAATTAGTATCCTCTCGAGGACGTAACCCTCTTTTCTGTCGTAATAAACCAGTTACTTCCCCTTCTAAATTTTTCAAACCTTCATCTTCAGGATAGCCTTTAAAGGCCATTGTAGATTCTACTCCCCAGTTTCCTTGTCCAGAATACATTTTAAAGAAAGTACTGTATGGGACGTAGCAAAAATCATCGGCACTAGGAGCATTGGTAATACTTGCTCCCTGTTTTTCCATAACACCAATCACCCGATATTTCAAGCCTTTTAATTTAATTTCTTTCCCTATTGGATCATTTGTTGGAAATAAGGTTTTGGCTACTTCAGCTCCGATAATAGTTACATTAGCCCCTTTTTCTATTTCCTGTAGTCCGAAATAGCGTCCTGTTTCAACTGGAATCTCAAATACATCTTTATGCTGATAGGCTACACCCGAAACTCTCGCCCCACTCAAACTATTGCTTCCATATTTTACAGTCACTCCGTATCTTTCAGCAAAAATGGTCATTGCAGATGCTTCTTTTGAATTATTTTTAAGGAATTGATATTCGCTGTAATCTGCTTTAGGGCGGTTGACATATTTCCACCAAGGATAATCCTGGCCCAGAATCCAGGGCCACTTTTCAATTCTAATTACGTCATCCCCCAAGAAATTTAAACTATCTTTGATATTCTTCTCTAAGGAATCTACTAAAGTAAATACCGTGATGATAGAAAAAATCCCAACCGTTACACCCAGAAGTGAAAGTATGGTTCTTAATAAATTGGCTCGCAGGGCACTTATAGCGAAGCGAAAACTCTCCAGAAGCAGATGAAAGTAAATCATATGTAAATATAAAAATATAAAGCTACAAGATTACAAAAACAATTATTAACTTTGCCCTCTTAAAATTTTAAGTCTAACCACTTAATACCGTAATATTAAGTATGAAATTATCAGAATTCAAATTCGAATTACCACTTAAATTAGTGGCACAGCATCCGGCAGAAGACAGAGACTTAGCAAAGCTAATGGTTTTGCACAAAGATACCGGAGAAATTGAACACAAAACTTTTAAAGACATTGTAGATTACTTTGATGAAGGTGACATTTTAGTGACCAATAATACCAAAGTATTCCCTGCTCGTCTTTATGGGAACAAAGAAAAAACAGGTGCTCAAATTGAGGTCTTTCTTTTGAGAGAGCTTAACAAAGAAATGCATTTGTGGGATGTGTTGGTTGACCCGGCTCGAAAAATTCGTGTTGGAAACAAATTGTATTTTGGAGATGGTGAACTAGTAGCGGAAGTTATTGATAACACTACTTCAAGAGGTAGAACCATCAAATTTTTATATGATGGTGACGATCAGGATTTCTACAAATTAGTAGATTCTTTAGGTGAAACCCCTCTTCCAAAATATATTAAAAGACCAGTAGAAGAAGCTGACAGAGAGCGATTCCAAACTATTTATGCTGAGGAGGTAGGTGCTGTAGCAGCTCCCACTGCAGGAATGCACTTCACACGCCAAGTCTTAAAAAGAATGGAGTTGAAAGGCATTAAAACCAGCCCGATTACTTTACACATTGGTTTGGGGACATTTCGCCCAGTTGATGTGGAAGATTTAACGAAGCACAAAATGGATTCGGAAAACTTTAAAGTTCCGAAGAAAACCGCTGAATTGGTGAATGAATCATTGGACAGCAAGAAAAGAGTTTGTGCTGTAGGTACAACTGCTATGCGATCTATGGAATCTTCCGTTACTGCCAATAATCATTTGAAAGAAAATGAAGGCTGGACAGACCGTTTCATTTTCCCTCCTTACGAATTTAAAATTTGTAATGCATTATTAACTAATTTCCATATGCCTGAATCTACTTTACTGATGATGGCTGCGGCATTTGGAGGATATGACAACGTAATGAAGGCTTATCAAGAAGCAATAAAAAATAAATATAGATTCCTTTCTTATGGGGATGCTATGTTGATTATTTAATTTTTTGAATTACCGAAATAAGACTGCTGTGTTTAAAAATAAAAACATAGCAGTTTTATTTTCTTCGAAACAAACATTTCTTCAATACACGCTGTTAGACCTACATAAATAGCAAATCCAATTTCAGATGACAGTATTACCCTACAAAGACAAGGAAACAGGCAAAAAACAACAAGTGGCTGATATGTTCGATAACATTAGCCATAAATATGATTTCCTTAATCATTTTCTAAGCCTAGGTATTGATATTCGATGGAGAAAAAAGGCCATTAAATTATTGAAAGAAATTCAACCTAAGCAAATTTTGGACATTGCAACTGGTACAGGTGATTTTGCTATTGAGGCATTAAAACTAAATCCAGATCATGTTACAGGAGTTGATATTTCTGAGGGCATGTTGAATGTAGGAAGAGAGAAACTGAAGAAAAGAAAATTGGACGATAAAATCACTTTAACATCGGGTGATTCGGAAAACCTTCCATTTGAAGATAATAAGTTTGATGCTATCATCGTTGCTTTTGGGGTAAGAAACTTCGAAAACCTTGAAAAAGGTTTGGCAGAAATGTTCAGAGTGTTAAGACCAGGAGGTAAAGTAGTGGTTTTGGAATTTTCCAAACCTAAAAGCTTCCCATTTAAACAGCTCTTTAATTTCTATTTTAAAAATATCTTACCAACTTTAGGCAAAACAATTTCAAAAGACAATGCAGCCTACAACTATCTTCCAGAATCAGTTAGATCATTTCCTGATGGAAAAGATTTTACTGCAATTTTAGATAAATTAGGCTTCAAAAACACTGTATGCAAACCGCTAACTTTAGGTATAAGCTCCATCTACACTGGAATAAAATAATTCTATTCACCTTAGGAGTAGTTTTCAGTTTTCATGTTTCAGCTCAGCAATATGAAAAAGAAAACTTACCTAATTATGATGACCAGTTAATTCATTACGGCTTTTACTTAGGCGGGCACACTGCCAACTTAAAGGTAAGATACAATGAAGCTTTTGTATCAAATCAATTTGACTCCTTACATTCCATAATTCCAGAAAGTTCTCCTGGGTTTACTGTTGGTTTCATAGTTAATTTAAGAATTGCGCAATATTTAGACCTTAGGACACTCCCTGGGGTAGGGCTATATCAATATACTTTAAATTACAATACCTACGATCAAGCGGAGGAAGTCACTTTCCAGGGAAAAAAAGAAGCTTTCTATGCTGAATTACCTCTTTTGTTAAAATATAAATCTCAAAGAAGAAATAATTTCAGAGCCTATATGATAGGAGGCGCTAAACCATCCTTCGAAGTGAGTGGTAAAAGACCTTCAGAAATAAATGAGGATATATTATTAATCAATACTTTCAACCTTGCTTTAGAAATAGGATTCGGTATTGACATTTATTATGAATTATTTAAATTTTCACCTGAAATCCGCTTTTCCCGAGGATTAACAAACGCATTGTTTGACAGACAAAATAGCTACAGCAGTCCGATAAATCAATTGGTTACGAATAGTGTTTCTATTTACTTTCAATTCCAATAATCTCAAAATATAATATTAAAGCAATACAAAAAATATTTTTTGAGTTAATTTTGTAATTTAACTAAATTCTAATTTGATGAAAAAATTTATCCTACTTTTCAGTCTTGTTTCACTATTTGCAGTTTCAGAGTCAAAAGCTCAATGGCGTTTGGCTGCGGGTATAGATGTATTAAGTACTCCTTTCTTTGAAAATATTCCTAAGTACCGTTTTGGTGCTGAAGCTCAATATTTCATGGCTAATCGATTCGCTTTAACAGGTGGATTAGAATTTATTGAAAAAGATTTAGGAGGTTCAGCAGGTTTCAGATTCTACCCTATCAATCCTGTTTTTCTAAGAATGAGAGGCATATTGAAAGACAACTCTGATCTAGCATTAGGGATGGGGTATGCAATTGGTCTGAATAGTAATTGGAGATTGGAAACAATGGCAGACTATTTTGCGGTTAGCAGTGGTTTTGCTATGAGAGTGGGGTTGGCTGTAAAATTATAATTCTGTGTATCTAACCAAAGCTTAAAGGAAGTAACCTTTTCCTTGCTTACTAAAATATCCTTGCTTCTACATAAACACTAAGGCCTAAAAGTTTTAATCGGATATAGTTCCCGTGATTGGGATCTGCCCTAAAGGATGGAAGAAAATAGTGATAAGAAAAATATGATTAAATTTCGCATACCTCTTTTGATTTTTCAAAGTTGCGGTATTTCTTCCCTATTTTAAATTAAATCTAACTCAAACCTAATTGGGATGGAAGAGGTGTAGGATTTGAAGGATGGAGTGGTTTAGGATAAAACCCCCGTGAACAAGCAAATATTTTCATGTAATATTTATCAATATTATTAATAATTAAAAACCTCATACAATCACTTAAAAGCACACTATAGGTTTTTTTAGTAAATTGATAAATAATTGATATGAATTCTATCTGATAAAAAAAATAAATTTATATCAAAAATTATGTATTTTTTTTTTGGAAATAAATTAATTGAATGATACTTTCGAATTTCAACCAGGGTAAACGTATGAAAATATGTAAAACCTATTAAAGGATTAATGGTACCTAATATTCTTTAATGAACCTTACGAAGTGATTACAATTGATTTGTTCCACTACGATAAAGTTACTAATCAATAAATTTCCCTTCAATTTTTATACCCGCCCTGTTGTTTTAAATAATTTTAACAATCAAACTATCATTTTAATTATGAAAAATTTGAATTTGAAAATTACTGCACTATTGTGCATAGTTGCTATGTATGCTTGTAATCCAACATTAGAAGATGAGGAGTTAACTATCTCAGAAGATGAAATGCAAAATGAGGATTTGATTAAATTGGGAGATGCAAATATTGAAGCACAAAATATTTTAATAAATATGCTTCAAAATGAGCCTGAAGTAAGGAAAGAATTGCTGAAAATTGGGATAGAAAAAGAAGGTGTAATGCTAAAAACACTTTTTGACCCTACAACTGAAAGTTTTCAAAGATTAAGTCCTGCATTACTTAACTTTAAAAGCAAATTCACTAATTACTTTAACGGAACAGAAAGTAGTTCTCAAAGAACAAGTCAGGAAAACAGTGAGGAACTAGAAAAGTTAATCCAAACGCTCACGGATGGGAACATGGAACTTTATATGCCCTATATTGAGGAAGAGATGTTGGAATCAGATAACTTAACTATAGTAGCAGCCACCTTAGAAAACCGAGGAGACATAGCAGAGGGCTATAGAATTAATTTATCAAATTCGAAAGAAAGAAGTAGTTTACCTTATGACCCTCCAAGATTAGTTGACGTAGATGATGACTATGCAGCTGGAAATTCTACCATGATTATAATGCCTATTGACGATGGTGGAGGTTATGGTGGTGGAGGCTATGGAGGAGGCTCCTCTGGCGGAGGTTCTTCAGGTGGAGGTTCCACTGGAGGTGGTTCCGGAACTAATGAAATCTATGACAGTTTATACAGAATGCATGTGCAAGTGGCAGAGATGAAATGTACAAATCAGTATGACCCACTAATTGGTTTTAATACCAATGGCGGGGAATCAGAATTTAAATTCTTTAGAGCAAAGCCTGAATACAATTTTTCAGAAGATAAAGTCGAACCTGCTACCCATCAAGTTCAGGCAGAGATGTCAAGAAAGCAAATACGTAAGAAATGGTGGGTAGAACAATACGTTCCTTGGGATTATCAGTGGGAAGAAGGAGAGGAAATTCAAGGATTTGCCATATATGAGTGGGATAATACGGACAATGAAGTGTCTATCAATGGTAATGTGAAATTGAATTTAGATAAAAAAACCTCTGGTGATGCAAATATTGGTGGAGAAGTAACAGCAGGATTTTCAGCTACATTTACATCAAAGCACAGTGTTTTAGCAGATCAAGATATAAATAGAGAATATTTCTATGATGACATAAAAAACAAAGTGAATTTTGGTCATGGATTTCGTAATGGACTGGCTATTAGGAAGGCAGGCTCTTTGTATTATACATTAAAGTCGCTCAACTATTATAATGATTAATATAAAAAGAGAGCCACTAATCATAGTGGCTCTCTATTGCTTATAACAATATGAAATATCTTATCATAATACTAGCTTGGATTTGCTCACCAATTATACTGTCAGCACAAAATCATAAAGAGTATTCCAAATTTGAATTTTCCATAGAAAGTGGTTTGCATATGGATGTAATTGAACTAATTGAACCTTCTTACGGCTCTCATAATCCAAGACCTTCATTTATTCCGGAAGACTTTCAACCTGAAAAAGTGCTAAAGGGGTGGAGCAATAGAGTAAAAATTAAATATAATTTTAATAAAAAGTGGTCTGTTTCTGGAAGATTAGGTTATACAACATTTAAAAGAACTTATTCAAAATCAAATTCAGATATCTATGGTATTTTTGGGGATAAAAAGTATATCGAAAGATATTTCCCAATGGACTTTTTACTCGAAAGAAAAGTAAATTTCAAAAACAGTACTAGTTATTTGAATATTGCAGCAGGACCTATCATTCGTTTTTTTGATGACTCTTCAATGGATTATGGAATAGCCCAAAATCGAGATGGGGAATATTATGTACCCGGTTTTTATGCATCTTCAAGAAATTTTGGCGACATCGGTTTTTCTTTTAACCTAGCCTATGCAAAAGAAATAAACAATGCATTAGACATTGGCATCAACTTGAATGCCTATACACTTTTTGGCGGATATGGTTTAGAAAGCATAATTCTCGCTCCTTTTGGAACCCTTAAATTCTAACCTATTATGAAAAAAATAACTTTTTTTTCAATATTGATTTTGTCTTGTTCGATAACATGTGCTCAAGAAGTATTGTCTGAAAATGAATTTGGTTTTGGATTGGGCTTTGCCAGAGACTACAACAACTCCTTATTTCCAAGATTTCCGGATAATTTAATGCCGGAAGAGTACGTGGATAATTGGGCTGATGACCCCGTAATAGAAGGTCGCATGATTTCCTTTTCTTGGTACTTTAGGCTTGATGAAAAGATCCCTTTAAAAATCGAATACTTCAGAGGAGAATTTAGGGAACAATACAGTGATCCTTTAATGCTTTGGTCAACCGATAAATTTGATAAATTATATAATTCAATTGTATTAGGAAGTTATTGGAATATTATAAAAAAAGAGAGTCGTCATCAAATCCGATTAGATTACGGATTAAACTTTTACCGTATTTTCAATTCTATAGCTCGTTATGAGATTGATATTGATGAAAACGGAGACTTTATTAGTGTTAATCCTTATGTCGAAAATTCTTATGAAAACAACATTACTTTAAATGCAGGATTCCAATATAAATTCTATTCTAAAAATGAAAAAGTATCTATTGGCTTAAAAGTTTCAGGTTTTTATCAAATTGACTATCATCAAAACTTTACAGGATGGACTTTCTTACCCACAATTTCATATACGCTTTAATATTTCTATTTTCTATAAATTCTTGCATCACTGTTGATGAAAATTATGATAAAGACAATTATACAGGATTTATCGAATTAAAAAATGAGGACAATGTAATCAGAAAAAAGGCTTATTATAAAAATGGAATTAAATACTCTTATGAATTCCATTATTACTCTAATGGAAAAGCTCACAAAGTTCTTTATAATTTAAAAGGCAAGCTAAATGGACCATATCATGAGTATTTTAAGAATGGAAACATAAAAGAAACTGGCTTTTTCGAAAATAACTTAAGAACTGGTGAATGGATCACCTTTTATGAAAACGGCCAACTACAATCTCAAGTAGAATATAAATCAGGTGAAAAAGTAGGAAAATGGGTAGAGTACTATAAAAGTGGAGAGCTTCTCGCTAAAGGATTATACAAAAAGAACTTAAAAAATGGTGAGTGGAATCTTTTTCACAAAAACGGAAACATTGAGCATGAATCTTTTTATAAAAATGGAAAAGAAGAAGGGAAGTGGGTGAGTTACCATGAAAATGGAGTAATGGCTGGCATAATCAATTTTAAGAATGGCAAAAAACATGGTGACTGGAAAAAATTTGATGAAAATGGTGATATTTATTCAGCAGGTTCCTACGAAAACAATAAACCTAACGGAAAATGGATGAAAATTTCCACTAATGGAAAAAAGCTCTACGCAAAATTTTAGTTAGTAATAACCTATAAATTAACAATAGGCGCCATGCTAAACGTATCCTCTTTATCCGATGGATTGATTTTGAGGATGTTGGAAACTACCAAATTCACTAATACTCTTGAGGCTTTGTAGCGATTTAACTTAGATATTTCCTGAAATTTAGCCAAAGTAATGGATTCATGCTCGCCTAAATACTCCAGCAAGACTTTCTCTTTTTCCTGAATTTGGAGAATTCTGCTATTTTTCCTCTGGGAGAACTTAATGATATTTCGAACTTCCTTGCTAGCCTGTATGCTCTTATCGGCTAATCGAACATAAGCTTTTCCCCAATCAGTATTTTCATCAGGCAATGCATAGTGAGGTTTTTTCTTGCTCTCGGGCACTTCGTAATGCACCACTGCCCTACTCTCATCTTCATCTAATGGAATGATGTTGTATTCGTATTTAAGTCTGGGCTTGCAAAGCTTAGCCAAGGCCTTATTCAAAACATAAATTTCTTCTTCTGCATATTTAACCCCAGGAATATTCCCATTATCATCTACACCAATTAAAACATTACCACCTTTTGTATTAGCAAAAGCCACAAACTCTTTTACAATTTTTTCCGGATGAGCTGCCTTTCTTTTAAATTCAAGGGTATCGCCCTCCCCTCTTCTGACTAATCGATATAGGTCTTTTAGCTCCATTGCTAGAAAGTAATGTTATAGGTAACCAAAAGCTAAAGCAATCGGTTTAATGAATTCTTAAAAAAAGAAATTATGACGCGAAGATATCTTCGTCTCTTTTGAAAGATTTAAACTCCAGAGCATTTCCGCTTGGGTCTAGGAAAAACATGGTGGCTTGTTCTCCTGGCTCTCCTTTAAAACGAATATAGGGTTCGATTACAAAATCTGTTTTAGCTTCCTTCAATCTATCGGCTAAATCATGCCATTGTTGCCATTCCAGAATCACTCCGAAATGCTTTATTGGGACAGATTTTCCATCCACTGGATTAGCAGCTGGCTCTTGAATAGCATCATCAGTTAAATGTGCAGTAATTTGATGTCCATACAAATCAAAATCAATCCATCTTTCGGAAGTACGACCAATTTTGCAATTCAATACTTCTTCAAAAAACTGACGAGTTGCTTTTAAATCTGTAACAGGAAAAGCCACATGAAAAGGTCTGATATTATTCATCTCTATAAAAGTAAATATGAAGGATTTGACAATAAAAAGCAGTCAGTGAAATGATAATCAACTGACTGCATAATAGTTTGGAATGTAATTTTATACGCCCTCTGCCTGTACTTCTTTTACATCATTAGGCAACATCCTTTTTAAAAGATTTTCAATTCCTGCCTTTAATGTAATAGTAGAAGAAGGGCATCCGCTGCAAGCACCTTGCAATAGAAGATTTACTCTTTGGGTATCCTTTTCATATGAATGGAAAGAAATTGCCCCACCATCTTGCTCAACAGCAGGTTTGATATATTCATCTAAAATATTCTTGATTTGCTCTTCCAATTCAGCATTTTCGCTTGTATTGGTCTCTTCAAATAAGTCTTTTGCTTGCAATTCGATAACTCGCTTGCCAGACTCCAAAAATTCTTTGATGGTATCCTTTACATCATTTTGGATTTCTACCCATTCGTACTCAGGCTTTTTGGTAACCGTAACAAAATTGCTCATATAAAATACCCTGTCCACATATTCCTTTTTGAAAAGGATTTCTGCTAATGGGGCTTGAGCTGTATCTTCTATAGATGGAAAATCAAAAGAATCACCTTCAGGTACCAACATTTGGTTAGTAGCGAATTTCAAAGAATTCGGATTCGGATTGGCTTCCATGTAAATGGTAACAGGTTGTTGTGTCTGCGTACTCATCTTTTTAAGTTAAATTTTTTAAATTATTTATTTGCTGGAACGTCATCAGGAACATTAAGTTCTCCTTCAGACTTAGCAATTAATGTAGAAACAGTAGCATCGCCTGTAACGTTCACCACAGTCCTAAACATATCCAAAATTCTATCTACTGGAAAAATAATGGCTACCCAAGCTGGGTTTAAGCCTACTGAATTCAGTACGATAATCATCATCACCAAACCAGCACTTGGCACGGCTGCAGATCCAATGGAGGCTAAGGTAGCGGTTAAAACAATGGTCAACTGCTGACCCAATGTTAAATCGACCATATGCAATTGCGCTAAGAAAACCACTGCTATTGCTTGATACATACTGGTTCCGTCCATATTAACTGTGGCGCCTATTGGAAGCACAAAACTGCTGATTTTCTTAGAAGCTCCCATATTCTCTTCTACGCACTCCATAGTGACAGGTAAAGTAGCAGCACTACTGGAAGTAGAAAAAGCCAAAAACTGAGCAGGGCTTATTCTTTTTAAGAATTCTTTATAGGTTAATTTTTTAATGAAAAGTGAGACTATTAATGGATACAATACAAATATCATAAACAATAACCCTACTAATAATGTGATAGAGTAGCTTCCTAATCCCTTGAAAATTTGCCATACTTGAGCAGGCGTATCGGCCATTTTGGCTATCACTCCAGCTAATAAAGCAAAAACAAAAACTGGTGCTGCTTTCATGATGATATCCACCATTTTAAGAATGACTTCATTGGCACCATTTACAAAACTTATCACACCACCAACTTTATCATTAGGCAACATAGCCAAACATATCCCAAAGAATAAAGCAAAGAAAATGACTTGCAGCATATTAGCATTACTGCTAAAAGCTCCGAATACATTTTCTGGTACCATATCTACGAAAAACTTGAGAGGTCCTTGCTTTGTAGTTTCTTCGGCAGATTGAGACAATTGATCAACTTTATCATTAGAAGCTTCTGCAACAGTTCTCAATGAATCCATGGCCCCCTCATTCATGGTAGAATTCACCAAGTCCTGGTATTTCTGTTCTTGTAAAAAAGAGCGACCGTCTTTCGGTTGAGGAACATCTGGGTTTTCACTTACCCAAAGTTCATATTTAATTCTGTTCTTTACTCTTTGATCTTCATTGACAAACTTACCAGGCTGAACTAAATTGACTAATGTTAAACCAATACCTACTGCTAGTACTGTTGACATTAAATAGAATACAAGTGTTTTTAAGCCTAGCTTTCCCAGTTTGTTAATATCAGTTAAACTAGAAACACCACTAATAATCGATAGCAAAACTAATGGTACAGCAATTGCTTTTAATACTCTGATAAATATGGTACCAAAAGGGTCGATCCAATCAATAGTGAATTGGTTCCAGCCTAAATAACTTGAAATAAAAGCCCAGACAATCCCTAAAACTAGACCAATAATAATTTTAATATGTAATGGTAATTTTTTCATCAAATTTTATTCGTTTTAGCCCTCAACAAAAAATCAGCAATAGTTAAAGCAGCCATTGCTTCCACAATAGGTACTGCACGAGGCACCACACATGGGTCATGCCTTCCCTTGCCCTTTACTGTTACTTTATTTCCATCTTTATCAATACTCTCCTGATCATTCATAATGGTGGCAATAGGCTTGAAAGCTACATTAAAGTAGATATCCTGTCCATTTGAGATACCGCCTTGTATACCGCCCGAATGATTTGTAGTGGTTTTCACTTTACCATCTTCAGTTTCAAAAGGATCATTATGTTCCGAACCATACATTTCCACCCCTTCAAAACCACTTCCGTATTCAAAGCCTTTAACGGCATTAATGCTCAGCATAGCTTGCCCTAAAACTGCATGTAATTTATCGAATACAGGCTCTCCTAAACCTACGGGAGTTCCTTTCACAACACAACTGACTATTCCACCAATTGTATCTCTATTTTTTCTAGTTTCATCTATATGCTGAATCATTTTTTCAGCCATTTCAGGATCAGGGCAGCGGACTATATTTTCTTCCGCCTCGGCCAAATCCATCTCTTGATACGATTTTTCAAGTTTTAAGCTTCCAACTTGCGAAACATAGGCTTGAACACTAATTCCCGCTTGGTCTAAAAACATTTTTGCAATGGCTCCAGCTGCAACTCTGGCAGCAGTTTCTCTTGCAGAACTTCTTCCTCCACCTCTATAATCTCTTACTCCATATTTTTCTTGATAGGTGTAGTCTGCATGAGAAGGTCTATAACTATCTTTAATATGTGAGTAATCTTTACTTTTCTGATTAGTATTTCGGATTCCTAAAGCGATTGGGGTTCCAATGGTTATTCCTTCAAATATTCCCGATAGAATTTCTACCTCGTCCTCTTCCTTTCTCTGTGTTGTAATTTTAGATTGACCTGGTTTTCTGCGTTGCATTTCAGCTTGCAAAAATGCTTCATCTACCTTTACACCAGCAGGACAACCATCTATTATGACACCTATACCTACCCCATGGGACTCACCATAAGTAGTGATTTTGAAGATTTTTCCGAAACTATTGCTCATTTATACTAAAATTGATGCGCAATTTAGGACTTTTTCAGTAAGATGAACAAGGAAAGTGAAAAAGCCACTATAAGAAATATGTTAAACACCCATTTCCATATCTCAGTGGTTTCATGAGATTCTAATTCATTTGATGTTTCATTTATTCTATCATAGAATAATCCATCAGAAGAGGCTTGCTCAATATTAACATTTGCCATACTTTCCCCACTTACCTTTATTTTATAATCAGATTTTAAAGTATCATATTCCTTTGTAGCTGTATTGAAAAATATAAATTGGAAATACTCCGACAAATCATACTCTCCAGGTTCTTTTGGTATCATATAGTATCGAAATGCTTTTGAACCTTTCACTGAAACTCTACTTCTGGTAATGTTTTCACTAACATTAGGAGAGTAAATTTCCAATTCCTTCTGTTTATTCACTTTGGGTTCATTAATACCTGAAATATTCCCAGTTCCTCTAACATCAAATTCATATTGAAAACTTTCTCCTGTATTTAAATCAGTAGAATTTATATCTTCAGATAATTTATAATTCCCGACAGAAACTTGATCTTTCAAAGGATGATCCGGTAATGGCTTTACTTTTACAGTTTTCGGTTTGGAATAAAAAGTTTTGAACGTCTCTTTCCTATTTTGACCAAAAAAACTTCTGCTTTTCGCCACTTGATATTTAATCATTTCTAAACCTACTTTTGGAAATTCTATATCTTGCTCACCAAGAGGAAAAAAGGTGGCTTGAAAAATTTTATAAACACTGTAACGCTTGCCTCCAATATTAACAGGTTCTGCCGTAATATTTTCAATATTGAAATTTTCTTCCCAAACATTATTAGGTCTGACTTTACGTAAAATATCAGAAAGTTGATTAGTTAAATCATGAAACTGGAGAGGAGCCCTATTTTCATTTGAAACATAAAATGCTAAAGTAGTATTAACACCTTCGCCTACATAGATTTCATCTTTATCTGTTGTCAAAGCAAAAAATGCATCTTCCTTTAAATTAACAAATTCTTCAGGTTCATCTCTCCTACCAAAAAAATCTTCAAATGGATCACTTCCAAATGGATCATACCTTCTATTTCTATTTTGTTGTTTGGCGGGGCCGACTTCTAATCTTTTTCCTGCAGAACTAATCTCTTTTCCATTCACTGTTATATTAAAAGCAGGGATGGTGATTACACCTTCTTTTTCAGGAACATAAGTTTGAGTGATACTTTGACTTCTTGTTACTTGTCCATTAAAAATATTAGTTGAAGAACTACTTGAAGTCCCTCTTTTCACTAAACCTGAAATCTCCGGAAACTTATCATAGGATTTCAAAGTCTCCCCTTCAACCTTTACTGTAATGGTAAACGCCTCATTTAAAGCAATTTTATCTGGGCCTAATTCAATAGAAATATCCTGAGCGTTAAGCCCAAAACCAAACCAAATGAGTAATGAAAATATAATTGAAATTTTTACTAACCTTCTTGTCATCTTCCCCGTATTTTTATTCAAATACTTTAAGCAATCGAACGTTAAAATTAGTGTTTAATTTTCGATTTTAATAAATTTTTACTATTTTCAACATACTTTAAAAAGTAAGTTCTTTAAAAGTAATAACTACAACTCAAACCATAATAGCTATGTTAGATTATGCAAAATCAATTCTTTCTAAAGTAAGTTTCGACAGACGATTATTTGAAAAAGAGTTGACAAAAGCTATTGCTCTGTTAGTTGAACATGAGCTGAATTTGTTGAAGGAATGGTGCTACAGAAATTTTAGTTCTAAGTACCGTGATGTGTTAAACAAACATTTCCAAACTATTTAATATTTGAAGCCACCCACAAGGTGGCTTTTTTTATGTCTATAATTTTCAAAAATCCGCCCTCCTATTCGCAATTCAATTGCATTTAATGTAATTTCGCATCAAATTACTTTAACATGAACAACAGGACGAAAAACTCCATCTATTCATTAATTTTAATAGCCATAGTGGCTACCGTTTGGTTTTACCGAGACAGCCAAAAACCAAAAACGGAAAAACTTCCTTACATATTTATCTCTGGTGAAGCACAAGGCACTACCTTTAACATTACTTATTCTGATTCAGAAAACCGAAATTTTAAAAATCAGGTAGATTCTATTTTAAAAACATTTGACTTAAGCTTATCCACCTATTTGAAAAATTCTGAAATAGTGAAATTTAATCAATCTGATAGTTTCACATTCAATTCACCCTACTTTTATCCTGTTCTAGAAAAATCACAAGAAATATATGAAGCTTCAGAAGGAGCTTTTGATCCTACTGTCTTTCCACTAATTGAAGCCTGGGGCTTTGGACCTGAAAAAGTGGACTTTCCTGATAGCAGTCGAATTGAGGAGATAAAAGAATATGTAGGTTTTGATAAAATTAATTTCAACAACCAAAGAGTTGTAAAAGAAAAAGAAAATGTGTCTCTTGATTTCAATGCAATTGCACAAGGCTATTCTATTGATGTCGTTTTCGATTATATGAAAGCTCAAGGTATAGAAAATATGATGGTGGAATTAGGAGGAGAATTGAGAGTTAAAGGTAAAAATGAAAAGGGAGATTTATGGTCTATTGGAATTGATGATCCAAAAGCACAAGCTGGACAACAATCTAGTAGAGTTGCCATAATTAAATTAGATGATGAAGCCATTTCTACCTCTGGTAATTACAGAAAATTTTTTCTGTATGAAGGTAAAAAATACGGGCATAGTATAAATCCTAAAACCGGTTATCCAATTCAAAGAGATATCATAAGCGCTACCATTGTGGCTCCCACTTGCATGGAAGCGGATGCTTGGTTCACTGCTTTTATGGTTACAGGACTGGAAAAGGCAAAGGAAATTCTAGCCACCCAAAGCCATCTGAAAGCATTTTTTATTTATGAAGATGAGAAAGGTGAATTGCAACAATTTAACACTGAAAACCTTAGCGAAAACATCATTCTGTGATCATGTCTGAGGCTAAGAAAGAATGGTTTAATGAATGGTTTGGCTCCCCTTTTTATCATATCCTTTACAAAAACAGGGATGAAAAGGAAGCGCAGTACTTTTTATCGAATTTGCTTACTTATTTAGAAATTCCAAAAGCTGCTAAACTTCTGGATGTGGCATGCGGTAGCGGGAGGCATGCCATCTTTTTAAATAAGCAAGGTTTTGAAGTCGATGGAATAGACATTTCCAAAAGAAATATTGAATTGGCGAAGAAGCATGAAAATGAAGAACTCCATTTTCATGTTCACGACATGCGAAATCCATTAAAAGAAAATTACTTCGATTACGCATTCAATCTTTTCACCAGCTTTGGCTTTTTCAAAAGTGAAGCGGAAAACCAAAAATGTATTAGTGCCATTTCTGATTCACTTAAATCTGGCGGGGTGTTTACATTAGATTTTCTAAATCCTTATAGAGTTATCCACAACTTAGTGAAAGAAGAAATTAAAACCATTGACGGAATTGAATTTCATTTAACTAGGCATTTTGATGGCGAAAGTATTATCAAAAAAATAAAATTTCAGACAGAAGGAAAAAATTATGAATTTGAAGAAAGGGTAAAAGCTATTAGAAGGTTATCTTTTCTTGAGTATTTCCGTAATGCTAACTTCATGCTTTTGCAAACCTTTGGCGATTATGAGTTGAATGAATACCAACCCGAGACTTCCGAACGCATGATATTTATTGTAAAGAAATTATGATCAGCAGCTCTATTATATTGTTTTTACTCACTTTTGGTGCAGGTTACTTAGTATTTTTCCTACCAAAAGTAAATAACCAATTTTTCAAATTCGCTTTGGTTTTTGCTGGGGCTTATCTCTTTTCAGTTACCGTCATCCATATTTTACCCGAAATTTTTTCGCAAGGAGAAAGTGTAGCTTATATTAGTTTGTACGTATTAGCTGGATTTTTCATTCAAGTCATCTTGGAGTATTTTTCGGAGGGAGTAGAGCATGGACATTTACATAATAATCATGAACATCATCAACATGGACAAAACAAATGGTTGGGTTTGTTAATTGCCTTATCGATCCATGCTTTTTTAGAAGGAACCCTTTTAGCGCATCCAGATACTATTCATTCTCACGGAAATAATAATTCCATTTTTCTCGGAATATTGATGCATAAAATGCCGGCTGCATTTGCGCTCATGTCAGTAATGATTTGCCATCTAAATTCAAAATGGAAGGTCGTTCTTATTTTAGTGATATTCAGTTTAGCGAGTCCTGCTGGATTGGGCTTAAGCCATATTTTACATGATGCTGAAATATTTTCAGATAAAGTATTCCTGATACTTTTTGCATTGGTATCTGGTAATTTCCTGCATATTTCCACTACTATCTTTTTTGAGAGTAGCCCAGATCACAGCTTTAATTTCAAGAAATTATTTATTTCTCTTTTAGGGGCACTGGTTGCAGTGCTTGCTGAGTTTTCTTTTTAAGGGTGGCTACTTTCTTAATGGCGTTATATAATAAATAGTAACAAGGTAATAAGAGTAGATGGCTGATTACATTTTGATCGATCCATTTATTAAAATTAAGACCAAAACTATGAATTAAAGCACGTGCAAATAATATGATGGTCAATGGTATTCTTAAATAAGATTTGTCTTTCGATTCAAAATATTTATAAATATGAATGCAGGACACAAACCCAATCAAGCCTACTATAGAATTGACTTTTACCACATCAAAATGCTGAACTGAAAAGATTTGGGCAATAAATATCCCGAAAAATGAAAATATTAAAGCCCTTAAAAAGAATTTAACTTTTGCTGATGGCAATAACCTTAAACTTGCCAGTTGAAAAAATAGGATAGAAACACCCTGCAAAGTCCAAGCAATTAAGTGCGGTGTTTTCCCTAGGTATAAATCCAAGAGATGGGAAGTACCCCCAAGAAAGGCTGAAACTCCTAAAAACAAGAAAAAATAAGCGGATAACTTTGCGTATTTTGATTTCAAATCATGGAAAAGCCTATGTCCAAAAAAGGCGCAAAAAACAGCCATCAAAATATCTGAGATGAAGGTTAAGGGATCGGCTAGTTCCAATCCCATCAACTCTATATAAGTATGTTCAATCAATAGTTCAACCCGAAATTTAGTTAATAAATAGAATAATTTTGCAAACAAAAAAGTTTAAATACTGATAGGTTCCACTTCAAAAGAGCTATTGAGACCTAGATTGATCTTCCTTTTCTTTTGTCATAAAATATAACAAAACTTGTCCGCAGGCGTCTAAAGACGCTAAAAAGTCTCGCAGAGCCGCGAAAGCGCAGAGTTTTCGCAAAGTAAACTTTTTGTCATCTGTCTTGGTATCAAATTTAAACTGAATAACAATATATTAATTTTATTTTATACTTAAGTGCAATTCTTTCAATTGTTCTGATGAAATGGTAGAAGGTGAATCAATCATCACGTCCCTACCTGCATTATTTTTCGGAAATGCGATATAATCTCGAATAGAATCTGAACCTCCAAACATCGCACACAATCTATCGAAACCAAAAGCAATTCCTCCATGCGGTGGAGCTCCGTATTCAAAAGCTTCCATCAAGAATCCAAATTGCTTTTGAGCCTCTTCTTCCGTAAAACCTAAGGCCTTGAACATTTTCTGTTGCAATGCTTTATCATGAATCCTGATACTTCCTCCCCCAATTTCTACTCCATTAATCACCATATCATAAGCATTCGCTCTGATTCTGCCTGGATCAGATTCTATGAATTCCATATCCTCTGGCTTTGGACTGGTGAATGGATGGTGCATCGCATGGAATCTTTTCGTTTCTTCATCCCATTCCAAAAGTGGAAAATCCAACACCCAAAGTGGTTTAAATACATTTCGATCTCTTAAGCCTAATTCAGCCCCCATTTTTAGGCGCAATTCGTTCATGGCTTTTCTTGTGTGGTCGATATCACCACTTAAGACTAAGAGTAAGTCACCAGCTTTTGCTTCAGCAGCTTCTGCCCAGGCCTTCAGATCCTCTTGACCGTAGAATTTATCCACTGATGATTTGAAGCTACCATCCTCATTGCATTTCACATAAACCAATCCTTTGGCTCCAATCTGCGGACGCTTTACATATTCCGTCAAAGCATCTAATTGTTTGCGGGTATATTCGGCTGCTCCAGGAACATTAATTCCCACTACCAATTCAGCCTGATCAAATACATTAAATCCTTTACCTTGCGCATATTGATTTAGTTCCACGAAAGGCATTCCGAATCTGATATCCGGCTTATCGGAACCATACAATTTCATAGCCTGATCATAAGTCATTCTTTCAAAATCCCCAATCTCAACTCCCTTCACTTCTTTGAAAAGGTATTTCACCATTTCCTCGAAAGTATTTAAAATATCTTCTTGCTCTACAAATGACATTTCGCAGTCAATTTGAGTAAATTCAGGCTGACGATCGGCACGTAGATCTTCATCACGGAAACATTTCACTATCTGGAAATATTTGTCAAAACCTGACACCATCAATAATTGCTTGAAAGTTTGTGGTGATTGCGGCAAGGCATAAAATTCCCCTTCGTGGACTCTGGATGGCACCACGAAATCACGGGCTCCTTCTGGAGTAGATTTAATCAAAACCGGAGTTTCCACTTCCAGAAAACCTGAACTGTCCATAAATCTACGAGTGGCTTGCATCAATTGATGACGGAGTTTTAGTTTTTCCCGAACAGCAGGTCTTCTTAAATCCAAGTAGCGGTATTGCATTCTTAATTCTTCCCCACCATCGGTATCATCTTCAATAGTGAAAGGAGGAGTTTTAGCTGCATTAAGGATATTTAATTCTTCTATGAAAATCTCTACATCCCCAGTAGCCATTTTATCATTTTTGGAGAAACGCTCCACTACCTCTCCCTTGGCTTGCAATACGAATTCACGGCCTACTTTTCTGGCAACTTTTAAAATATCTTCACTTGTTCTACCCTCTTCGCATAAAAGTTGGGTGATTCCATATCGATCTCTTAAATCAATCCAAAGCAAACCGCCTTTATTACGTACTCTTTGTACCCAACCGCTTAATATTACTTTTTCACCTTTATTTTCAATTCTTAATTCTCCGCAGTGATGTGTCCTATGCATGATAAAATCTTAATTCAAATTTTGGGCAAAGGTAAGCAATTCCAATAATTGATGAGGTAGTTTTTAGGATTGAATTTACTGATAGATGAAATTCTTTAGGGGCATTCCATCCTAGCTTTCAGTATCGGACAGCTAGTAGCTTCAAAAAACACATTATTTTCAGACTTCATTTAAATTAGGGGTCTTTATTTTCCCATGTGATCTTGCCATTTTATCAAGGTGAATTTTCCATTTCCAATAATTTGGTTTTAAGCAAAAATAGAAAACGTTACATTTCTTTTTTAATTCATATAAGGTTGCCATTGAACCAAAATAAATCGGTATAATTTCTTCCTACTATCAAATTTCCTCAAAAAACCATATTCATAACAAAACAGATACACATCACCTTTTTCATTTTTCCAATAGTTGGTAAAATATTTGGGATTAAAGCCTTCATTCAAAAGTGATTCTTCCCTCACTGTAGTAATTCCAATTTTGTTATGTTGCTTTAATATTTTTCTGTTGAGCTTTAATTGTTTGTCCACCTTCTCAAACAATGATTTAGGTTTTTCTTTCTTTTAGCCCGTTGGATTTGTTACTCAGAATTTTTAAGATTGGGTATGTATTATTATGTATATGTATTATTGAGTAAAAAGGATGGCCTGTTTTACACAGGATTCACAGGAAATTTAAAAAAAAGACTACAGAAACATGATGATGGCTTGGTAAAATCGACAAAGTACAGAAGACCATTATCTCTTATCTATTTTGAAGGCTGTATAAACCAACAGGATGCAACTAGACGAGAAAAATATCTCAAATCTGGAAACGGTAAAATATATCTTCGAAACAGATTGCGAAATTATCTAAATCCTACGGGCTGAATATTGATAAGCACTTTTACAATAAGGGTCACAAAATATTTTATCTGCACGACCAGTTAAAGGTTCATTACAATATTTACATTGTTTAGTGTGGGTCATAAAGGAATAATATACGAATATTATACGTATAAATATACTGATATTTTTGATAAAACACCTAATTAAATCCATTTTGACATTTAATAAAACGTTAAAAATTATGGATTTACAGAAGCAAATAACGCTCAAGCATTTATTAATTGACAACCAAAAGAAAATCGGTATACAATTCTATCCTGACAAGGTGGTACAAGCACTGATTAAAACATTGCCTGATGTAAAGTGGAGTGAAAAATTTCAAATGGTGTACCTGCCTAATACACAAAAGAACTTCTATACCATATTGAAGACATTTAAAGGAGTTGCATGGGTAAACATGAAGTATTTTGCACGGAATAAACCTGTGAACACTTACGGAGAGGATTTAAAAGTTGACGATTTAAGAAAGAAATACCCAAAAATTCCTGAAGCTTATTTTCAGAAATTGGAATTGAGGCGATATTCAATTGAAACAGCTAAAAACTATTCGGCTTGTTTTAACCGATTTCTTTTACATTTTCCTAACAAAGCTCCAATTGATATAAATGAGTTCGATATAAAAAGATATTTGAATGGATGGGTTCAAAAAGGTTTATCAGATTCCTTTATTAATCAAAGCATTAATAGTATTAAATTTTATTATGAAGTAGTGTTGGGAATGCCTAATCGTTTTTATGATTTGGAAAGACCTAGAAAAGAAAGCAAACTACCTGAGGTGATTGGCAAAGAAGAGGTGCAAGAAATGATTAACCGCACCTATAATTTAAAGCATCAATGCATCATAAGTTTACTTTATTCAGCAGGACTTAGGAGAGGAGAGCTATTAAGATTGAAAATAAAAGATATTGATAGCTCTAGAATGACGGTAAGAGTTGAACAAGCAAAAGGTAAAAAAGACCGTTACAGTATTTTGAGTGAAAAATTATTATTGAAATTAAGGGCTTATTTTAAAGAATACAGACCTAAAACCTATCTTTTTGAAGGAAAGCCAGGACATCCATACAGTACTAGTAGTGTAGTGAAAATTGTTAAAAAAGCTGCTCAAGATGCACATATTAATAAAAATGTTAGACCACATACATTGAGACATTCATTCGCTACTCATTTGCTGGAAGCTGGAACAGATTTACGTTACATACAAATACTACTGGGTCATAATTCTACTAAAACAACAGAAATTTATACCCATGTGGCTACCAATACTTTTAAAACAATTAAAAATCCCTTAGATTGCTAAAAAGATATAGTAAATACGTGTACCTAGAGGTGCACGTATTCAAATGTTGTGTGTAACCACAAAAAATAAATAAATATGAAATATGTAATAATATTTGCTATTCTATCTTTCTCTTCTGCTTCTTTTGCCCAAGTTGGTACAAATGGAGATGATAGAAAAGAAGAAGGGCGTCCCGTTAAAGAGTATAACCTTACTCTAGAACAAAAGGAGATGACCCTTGGAGGGGTAACAACCAAAGGTATGACCATAAATGGCAGTATTCCTGGTCCTACATTAGAATTTAATGAAGGTGACCTTGCCATAATCAATGTAACCAATAAAATGGATGTAGAAACGTCTGTACATTGGCACGGTTTAATACTTCCAAATTTCTATGATGGTGTTCCTTATTTAACAACACCACCAATTGAGCCGGGTGAGACGTTTCAGTATAGAATTCCTATCAACCAATCGGGCACCTATTGGTACCATTCACACACTTTATTGCAGGAGCAAAAGGGAGTTTATGGTTCCATTATCATTCAACCTAAAGAAAAGACATTGGATTATGACAAAGATTTGGTTGTGGTGCTTTCTGATTGGACCAATGAAAAACCAATGAATGTATTACGCAACCTTAAACGAAATAACGAATGGTATCAGGTTAAAAAGGGCACATCAGTGCCATTAAGCAGAGTCATTAAAGAAGGTGCATTGGGATCGCAATTTAAGTTTTGGCGTGATAGAATGGGAGGTGCCGATATTACAGATATTTACTACCCTGCTTTTTTAACTAACGGAAAAAAACTCGCAGAATACCCAGAGTTTAAACCTGGTGAGAAAGTAAGGCTTCGTTTTATAAATGCATCGGCATCCACTTATTATTGGATGGATTTTGGTGGTGGTAATCCAATGATAGTTTCAAGTGACGGTATAGATGTAGAACCGGTACATAAAAGCCGATTTCTTTATGCAGTTGCGGAAACCTATGATGTTATTGTTACTATTCCGGAAGGGACTTTAGAAATTACTGCCACGGCACAGGATGGTTCTGGCAATACCTCAATCCGCTTGGGAAGCGGAAAACTTTTCCCAGCAATGGTAATAGACAGACCAGACAAGGTGGCGATGATGAAGCAAATGGCAACAATGGATATGAAGATGGGAGCACCAGCAATGGTGGGCAACAAAAAGAAAAAAACACCAGAGTTTTTGATGCAGAAATATGGAATGAATAAGATGGATATGAAAGACGGCAAGATGAATGATAAAATGAAGATGAAGACGGACGATACGATTGAAATGAAAAAGGACTCAATGCCAATGAAGCATAATATGTCTATGATGCAAAAAGACAGTACCACTTTTGATTACAGTACTCGTAAAACCTATTTCAACTATGATTTTTTAAAAGCAAAGGAAGAAACCACTTATAAGAAAGACATACCGGTTAATGACATTCTGCTCAATCTAACTGGAAATATGCAGCGCTATGTTTGGAGTATGAATGGCGTACCATTGTCTGAAACAGATAAGATTAAAATTAAAGGTGGCGAGGTTACAAGAATCACACTAAATAATATAACAATGATGCATCACCCAATGCATTTGCACGGGCATTTCTTTAGGGTAATCAATGAAAACGGGGAGCGTTCGCCATTAAAACACACCGTCAATGTACCACCAATGCAAAAAGTGGTCATCGAATTCTATAACGAAGAGTACGGCGATTGGTTCTTTCACTGTCACATATTGTACCATTTAATGGGTGGTATGAATCGTGTATTTAGTTATGATACACCAAGAGATGAACGGATGGCGGAATTTCCGGTTGAAAAACTTATACATGAAACTGACCTCTATTATTCGTGGGGATTGGCTCGTGCTGGTTCAAACTTTAATGAACTCTTTTTAACGTCAAGCAATATCAGAAATGAATTTAGTTTACGAGCCGAATTTGATTATAGCCAAAATGCCGAGATAGAAGTGAACTACAATCGATACCTCAATGATTGGGTACGGGTGTATGCAGGAGTAAACACCGAAACTTCAACACCAGATTCTTATGATACGTTTAATACAGTAGGATTAGTTGGTGTTAAATATTTCACACCATATAGATTTAATGTAGATGTGAGTATGGACCATCAATTGCGTCCAAGAATCCGTTTGGATAGAGAGCTTTTACTTTTTCCAAGACTTTTTATAGAAGGCGAATATGAATACAGAGCCGACTTTGGTTGGGTCAATGATTTAGAAAATAATAAATCGTATCAAGGAGAGACCCAATGGCTGGTTGGTGTTTCTTATATCCTTTCTATAAATTTTTCCATCCAAGGAAATTATAATAATAGATATGGCTGGGGGGGAGGATTATTAGTAAGATTCTAAAAAAGGCTACACACAATCGAGTAGACGGCCGTGAGCCATGAGCCCACGGTGCGCCTCTCACACCACTGTACGTACGGGTCTCGTATACAGCGGTTCATTGAATGACTACTTGCGTCCTTAAGTAATAGGAAAGCATTGATTCATACCCTTTTCTCCTAAGTCTTGACAAAGTGATAGTGGTTATCAAGATTGGACTTTGGGCTACTGCCCAGCCTCCTTTTCTTGTCCTGCTCCATGCGTAGGCATGGTCTTTATCTACCCCTAGTCGAATCAGGTTTTTACGTTTCCTCTCTGGCTTTTTCCAGTCATGCCATATACAATATCGAAGTCGGTTCCGTAGCCACTCATCGAGGGCTTTGAGCTTGGCTTGTATGCTGGCGAGTCGGTAATTATTGACCCACCCCCTGCATATTTCTGCCAGTTTCTTGAGCCGTTCTTCAAATTTGTACGGTCTGGTTTTCTTGGTAATCCCTTTGAGTTTACGCTTGAGCGAACCCCAACTGCTTTTCTTTGCCACCAACTGGTATTTACCCTTTTCACCTTTCTTGTAAGTGGGTACAAATCCGTGACCCAGCAACTCAAAGTTGCTCGGTCTTCTGATCCCGCTTTTCTCCTTGTTGATAGGCAGTTTCAACTTATCTTGTAAAAACAGATAAACCTCGTTCCCTATCCTCTTGGCTTCTGCTTTTGATTTCGTGTATATACTGAAATCATCTGCATAGCGGACGTATCTGTATCCTTTTCTTACAAATTCCTTGTCCAGCACATCCAACATAATATTGGACAGTAATGGGCTAAGGGGCGAACCTTGCGGCATTCCTTTCCTGCGCCTAATTAGCTTCCCTTTAATTAATATCGGGGCTCTAAGCCATTTGCGGATTAGCCTCAAGGTAGTACGGCATTTGACCTTTTGGTAGAGGAGTTCCAGTAATACTGCATGGTCTACTTCATCGAAAAATCCCTTTAGGTCTATGTCTACTATGTCCTGATAGCCATCATTGATGTACTTCAAGGCTTGTGTCACTGCCTTATGGATATTCTTCTCCGGTCTAAACCCGTAGCTGTGGTCTTCAAAGTCAAGTTCATACTTGCTCATCAAAACTTGGCTAACGGATTGTTGCAACCACCTGTCTGTTACCGTGGGAACTCCCAACAGTCTTACTTTCCCATTGCTTTTGGGAATCTCAACGCCTCTGATAGCTTGGGGTACATAGCGGTGGTTCAGGATGTCGGTCAATATCCTGTCCCGATTAGCCTCAATATGTGAGGTCAATTCCTGGACTGACATGCCGTCTACTCCTGATGCCCCTTTATTGCGAACCACTTGGCGGTGCGCTTTGAGCAGGTTCTTCCGCTTTAGTACTTGTTCTATCATAGGCGTTAAACTGTTACAAGCTGTTTGCTTAAGGATAGGCTACCCACAATTAGCGAACTCCTATTCGAATTAAAACAGCATCCAATGTTCAGTCCTTCATTGACTTGTGAGACCATCAGGGTTATGGATTTAGCATTCCCTGCTCGTTACTGTCAACTAATATGACCTCTGCTGACTTCTCTTCGATGTTCCAGACATCTAGAGACCTCCCTAGGTAAGGCACTTATCTTTCTCCCTATTTCTGCTACATCTACCCAACACCACTGACAGCACGGCCTTTGCAATGATGTGCTTGCTCGACCACGGTTGTTGAGCCTCCGTATGTAGTTTCTGTTCGTCAGAACAGGGATTTGCCGTTTGGCTTCCTTCAGTCAATGAATCACTTCATCCGACCCCCGACTAAAGTACGGGGCAGGCTTTGCCACTTGCTAGTATGCTTCGCTGCTCGCATACAAGGGACTTGCACCCTCAAGATAATCTGAGTATCTTTCAACTCGTGCCATGCTAGGCACACACATTGTGTATGAGCAATAGCGGGTTTAGTGCTATTTTGAAACGTAAATCTATAAATCAAAGGTCGGTGCTATCTGACAGTTTAGTGGCTTAAAATCCGCTACTGCTCATACACGAGACCGTTGGCAGTAATTTCAAAAGACAGACTAACAACAACAAAATGATAACAATTGACAATTATTTAGACAGTCATTATATACACCGTAGTAATTGGTTAAGAGCAGCAGTGCTTGGAGCAAATGACGGAATTATATCAATATCAAGTCTTGCAATCGGAGTTGCAACTGCAAGCACGACAAGAGACCCTATTCTTTTAGCGACTGTTGCAGGACTTGTGGCAGGAGCACTTTCTATGGCAGCAGGCGAATATGTTTCTGTTAGCTCTCAAACAGACATTGAAAAAGCAGATATTGAAAGAGAAAAAGACGAACTGAAAAAAATGCCCGAAGCGGAATTGAAAATACTTGGAGAGATTTATGAAAAACGTGGACTGAAAAAGGAAACTGCTTTACAAGTAGCAAAAGAGTTAACAGAATCAGATGCTTTGGGGACACACATTCGGGATGAATTAGGAATTAACGAAATTAGTCAAGCAAACCCAATTCAAGCCGCTTTTGCTTCGGGTGCAGCTTTTACGATTGGTGGACTTCTGCCCCTATTGGTTACACTCTTTGCCCCTGTCGAAACAATGGAGTATTTTCTTTACGGGTTTACAATTTTATCTCTAATTATACTTGGTGCAGTTTCGGCAAAGACAGGTGGTTCAAGCATAGGCAAAGCAGTGATAAGAATTGTAATTTGGGGAACAATTGCAATGGGTTTATCCGCTTTAGTTGGATACATTTTTGGCGTTAATGTATAATCTTAAAAAAATAAAAAATATGAACGAAGCACATTTTCATTTAGTGGTAAATCATTTACCCATCATTTTCCCAATTGTAGCAGTAATCATTATGATTACAGGTTTGATATACAAATCAGATGCAGTAAAGCGAACGGCATTTCTGATTTTTATAATTGGTTCTTTGACTTCAATTGCAGCTATGACAAGCGGAGAAGGAGCAGAAGAAATTGTTGAGAACATTAGCGGTGTGACAGAAAACTTCATTGAAAGACACGAAAAGTCGGCAGAACTTTTCTCAATTCTAACTTACATTTTAGGTGGACTTTCATTACTCGGACTTTGGGCAAGCATTAAACAAAAATCATTTTCAAACTTCTTAAATATTGGAATTTTGATTTTTGCCCTTGTAGTTATCTATTTCGGCAAAGAGACCGGAACAACAGGTGGTGAAATACAACACACGGAAATAAGATCGGATTATCAATATCCAGCGCCAATCAAAAAGAATGATACCGAAGATGACTATTAAAAAAACTACTACCAACAACTAAGCATTCGTGTGGTCGGTACGACCCAACATGAATGCAATGTTGAGCGAATCAGAGGCTAGCAAGAACTACAGGCCCCTATGGGAAAATCGAAGTATGGATGGTGAATATCAAGGCTCAAAAGCGGGTGCTTCTAAGCATGAGGAATGATCAAATCAGGTTTTTCATTATTGTCGATTTGATCTTTTTGATTTTTTAAGGTTGAAAAAGGCTATTTTTCGGGTGATTTGGTGCTTTTTGGGCATAGTTTTCCCATTACGCCCACAGCCGTTTCATTTTTTAATGTGCCTGTAATTTTTTGAGCCAGTGATTTGGCGGCCCTCTTTGGTCGAATACGGCCACGGTCTGTAGCCTTCCTTTTTTACAAGTAGGGCAGATGCCTAGGCATGTACCGCTAAATTCGAGGATTACAATTTCTAGTTTACCAATTTGTGCATCTATGATGGTCTTGCATTCTTTTTTATTAGCCCGAAATCATTATACTTGAATTATTGGTTATTGGTAAAAGTTAATTTAATAAACCAATCCTGCGGATTACCTCGGTAGTTAACGCAAATTTTTATACTTTTAATCAGCCAAGAATTTATACAGTGGCGTTGGCAAACATTAAAACGAACCTCTGTACTAAATCGAAAAATTGCAATCAATAAAAATGAACATTGAAAAAATCTTAAATAAAATTGGAGAAATTTATTCGCCAATATCCAATGAATGCCAGCAGGAATTTATTGCCAATTCAAAAATTAGCATGTTTAAAAAAGGGGAAATTGTGGTTCGTGAAGGACAATTTTCTAAAAAAGGATATCTCATTATGCAAGGCAGCTCTAGAGCCTATTACCTGAAAGACGGAAAGGACATTTCTGACTGGTTTGCTTTTGAAAATCAGATTATGGCTTCTATAGTAAGTTTTTTCAGTAAAGAGCCGAGTCCTCATTATGTTGAGTTTATTGAAGATTCAACAGTTATTGAGTTTACAAAAGACACTGTAGATATGCTCACTAATAAATATCACGATTTCGAACGCTTTATAACCAAAGTGGTGACCGAAACTATGTTAGGATTGTGCGAAAGATTGTATACTATTCAATTCAATAGAGCGGAGGAACGGTACAAGCACCTTTTAACCATTTATCCTGACATAACAAACAGAATTCCGCTCACGCATATTGCTTCTTATTTGGGAATTACACTTGAAACTTTGAGTAGAATAAGAAGCCCTAAAAACCGAATTTGATCTATATCAAATGATACCGCTTCCATTCGTTTGACCTTTGTAATAAATAATTACAAATGGAAGAACAAAATTTACAGCTAAGATCAATTTGGGGAAAATGGTGGGAACCTATAAGAAAATGGTTTTATCCTGCTTGGCTTATCTACGAAACCACCGTTCGCTTTTATGACTATTCAGAAGCCACCTATCTTTTTTTTCTCGCACAAAATTACTTGGGAGAACTTGGATCGCAAATCTTAGCTGTGCTTTGTAGCATTGCCACTTTTGCAATTTGTAGCTTCTTTTTGACCGTTCCTACCACTTTCATACTCTATAAATTCTTCAAAATAGAAACTTTAACAGGAACACAATTTGAATCAAAAATCAAAAAATATTTCTAAGCAGATGAAGAAAATACTCATTATAAACGGACATCCTGACAAGGAAAGCTTCAGTTTTGGACTTTCAGAAGCCTATAAAATAGGTGCTGAAAAATCAAATGCTGAGATAAAAGAAATTAATATCCGAAAACTGAACTTCAACCCTAACCTAGAATTTGGATATAGAAAACGAACTGAACTAGAACCAGATTTACTAGATGCACAGGATAAATTAAAATGGGCAGACCATATAGTTTGGGTATATCCTGTTTGGTGGAGTTCTGTCCCTGCAATGATGAAAGGCTTTTTAGATCGGATTTTACTTCCTGGATTTGCTTTTAAAAAAAGAGAAAACTCATTGTTTTCGGATAAGTGCCTGACAGGTAAATCTGCCAGAATAATTTGCACAATGGATCAGCCAACTTGGTTTTACAAATTTGTTTATAAAAGCCCTAGCCACTATGCAATGAAAAAAGGAACATTGCATTATATTGGTGTGAAAAAAGTGCGAATTACAGCCATTGGTCCTATACGCCTTTCTACAGAAGAGTTTAGAGCTAAATGGTTGAATAAAGTTGAAAAATTGGGGCAGATGAATAAGTAATAGCGGAAACAATAAATACAAATAGTTGAAAAAAAAATACGTTTATCAACAACTAAGCATTCGTGTGGTCGGTACGACCCAACATGAATGCAATGTTGAGCGAATCAGAGGCTAGCAAGAACTACAGGCCCCTATGGGAAAATCGAAGTATGGATGGTGAATATCAAGGCTCAAAAGCGGGTGCTTCTAAGCATGAGGAATAATCAAATCAGGTTTTTCATTATTGTCGATTTGATCTTTTTGATTTTTTAAGGTTGAAAAAGGCTGTTTTTCGGGTGATTTGGTGCTTTTTGGGCATAGTTTTCCCATTACGCCCACAGCCGTTTCATTTTTTAATGTGCCTGTAATTATTTGAGCCAGTGCTTTGGCGGCCTCTTTGGTCGAATACGGCCACGGTCTGTAGCCTTCCTTTTTTACAAGTAGGGCAGATGCCTAGGCATGTACCGCTAAATTCGAGGATTACAATTTCTAGTTTACCAATTTGTGCATCTATTAGGACCTGCATTCCTTTTTATTAGCCCGAAATCATTATACTTGAATTATTGGTTATTGGTAAAAGTTAATTTAATAAACCAATCCTGCGGATTACCTCGGTAGTTAACGCAAATTTTTATACTTTTAATCAGCCAAGAATTTATAGAGTGGAGTCAGAATTAAATAAAGCACTTATGAAAACCAAACTAATATATTTTATTGTAATCAGCTTTTTCACTTACAATAGGGCTCATTCCCAAACATTGAAAATTATTAACGAAACTAAAAGAGAATTTAAATCAGTTTTAGTATTTAAGGAGAGAGATAAGAATAGAAATACTAACTCCTTCAGCATGAGTACCAGGTTTAGTAATATTAAACCTGAAGATCCAGAAATAGTAATCGATACACTCGAATATATGCAAAAGCTCAAATTAAAAACTCATGGTACTTATACATTTAAATTTGTGAATTCTAATGACTCAATATTTTCAGTATATGGGATTGATACAAAAAAACATACTGAACTAGTATTAAATGACCAAAATTTAATACTTGATATAAATGAAGAGGTATTCATGGTTCCAGATGATTATCCATATCTAAATTTTTCTTTCATCAATAGAACTGAAGCTACTATTTATGCAATATACTTTAAGTTAAATAATGAAAGCAATTTCAAACATTCGATTTTGAACAATCACCCTGACAATAAATTATTGCCTGGGGAGAAAAGAAGGCTATTAGTAGATTATACATTAGCAGAATCTGCTTATGATGGAAAGACATTAGATTTTCAAATAGTTTCAGTTGACAATGAAGGGCATACAATGCGATACATAATTAGAGGAATTGACCCAGAAGGAACTGAAGTAGAAATAACAAATTCTAACAAGAAATAAGCGCCATTAAATAAGCTTTTATATAGCTATGAAATTATTGCAGAAGGGTCGATGAATGAAATTACAGTCAACAATGTTTTGCAATGGAAGAAGTTAAAAGAAAAATATTATCGGAACTAAAGAGCAATTAAAAGAAGAACGCGATAAAATTGTAAAAGGACTTGAAGAGACTTATAGAAAGCTAGTTCTGTTCAAAAAAGAAAAGAATAGTCCGATGATTGTATTGCGAGAAGGTAAAATTACTGAGGTCTTCAAAGTCAAGTTCATACTTGCTCATCAAAACTTGGCTAACGGATTGTTGCAACCACCTGTCTGTTACCGTGGGAACTCCCAACAGTCTTACTTTCCCATTGCTTTTGGGAATCTCAACGCCTCTGATAGCTTGGGGTACATAGCGGTGGTTCAGGATGTCGGTCAATATCCTGTCCCGATTAGCCTCAATATGTGAGGTCAATTCCTGGACTGACATGCCGTCTACTCCTGATGCCCCTTTATTGCGAACCACTTGGCGGTGCGCTTTGAGCAGGTTCTTCCGCTTTAGTACTTGTTCTATCATAGGCTCCCCTTGGATAGATATAAATAATTGTTTTTCAATGAATTAAAACCAGGGAAAATTAATTTAAAACCCCGAATTTCGCCATATATGGCAATTTTCGGGGTTTTGTGTTATATTGTAGTTGAGAAAAAAACAAATAACAACTGCAATATATGGCACAGCTGAATTTATTCCCACTCAAATCAATAGTTTCTCCAAAATGGTATATTTTCAAGACACTCGAAATCGGAAAAGTACACGAAAGGCTTCCTTTAAAAGAACTGGGAGAATGTCTCCCTCCGCAGGATGAAAACAGTAAAGGTGCTCCCAGATGGTTGAGCAATGAGGGCATGTTTGCCCTGATGTTTTTAAAGCATTACCTGAACTTGAGCGACCACCAGTTGATAGAGCGTTTCAATACCGATTGGTCTTTGCAAATATTTTGCAACAGGCCACTGGCTGATGGTAAACTCATTAAAGATTCTAACCTGCCTTCAAGGGTAAGGACCCATATTGCAAAGCATGCGGATTTAAACCAGTTGCAAACAGTTTTGCTCAATCATTGGAAGGATGACATAGAGAACACCCATGTGCTGTCCATGGATGCCACCTGCTATGAGAGCTGCATCCGTTTTCCCACAGATGTAAAGTTATTATGGGAGTCCAATCAATGGGTATATGAAAAACTGCTTTTCAAACTTTGCAAGGTTACCGGTGAAAGAAGACCGAGGAACAAGTTTATTGATCAAAAGCGCAAACAGCTCACCTATGATAGGCTGCGCAAGAAGAGCATAAAAAAAGGGAAGGCCCGTAAGAAGAGCTTGATCTACCTGTTGGGCAAAGGGCTGGGGCAATTGCAGGATTTTCTCAACCTTCATCCGGAAGTAATACTTACTTCCCACCAGTACGGCTACATCCGCACCATTAAAAAAGTACTGCAACAACAAGAATACCTGTTCAATAATCCTGGCGAAAAGGTAAAAGACCGCATTGTTTCACTCTATAAGCCCTATGTTCGCCCAATAGTAAGGGGAAAGGAGAACAAGCCCGTGGAATTTGGGATGAAAGTCCACATGCTACAAACAGGAGGTATTCAGTATTTTGACCTGATGGACTTTAATGCCTATAACGAATGTAAAAGACTTAAGATAAGCTGTTTAAAGCATAGGATGCTTTTTGGGCAACTGCACCAACTGTCTGCCGACAAGATATACCCTACAAATGAAAACAGGCGCTACATTACCTCTAAACATATCTTCACCAACTTTGCCAAAAAAGGCCTCGTCAAATTAAGCAAGCCCGAAAAAGCCTTACAGGCAGAACTTAACAAGGACAGGTCAACGGTGTTGGAAGGAAGTTTTGGGAACCATAAAAACCACTATGGGTTAAGGAAAATAAAAGCAAGGGGCGCTCAAAACGAAAGGGTATGGGTGTTCTTTGGTGTTATGGCATCAAACGCCAAGAAACTGGCCTTGAACAAAATTTCTCCCCCAGTCCGACTGGCAGCCTGACAAGAAAAAAATGAACATCACATTATTTTACAGGACAGGTACGTCCAATCGCTAAAAAACGGAAAAAATCAAGCTGCTTGAGAGCTGAAATTGTACTAATCCAAGAGGTTAAAATCAGATTTAGGATGTAAAAATGCATGAGGTAAAGAAATTAAATTATTATACCCCCTAAACGTTCGCTGCTTCAAGCATTTTTCAAGAGGAGCCTATCATAGGCGTTAAACTGTTACAAGCTGTTTGCTTAAGGATAGGCTACCCACAATTAGCGGACTCCTATTCGAACCTGCCTGCGCAGACGGTTAAAACAGCATCCAATGTTCAGTCCTTCATTGACTTGTGAGACCATCAGGGTTATGGATTTAGCATTCCCTGCTCGTTACTGTCAACTAATATGACCTCTGCTGACTTCTCTTCGATGTTCCAGACATCTAGAGACCTCCCTAGGTAAGGCACTTATCTTTCTCCCTATTTCTGCTACATCTACCCAACACCACTGACAGCACGGCCTTTGCAATGATGTGCTTGCTCGACCACGGTTGTTGAGCCTCCGTATGTAGTTTCTGTTCGTCAGAACAGGGATTTGCCGTTTGGCTTCCTTCAGTCAATGAATCACTTCATCCGACCCCCGACTAAAGTACGGGGCAGGCTTTGCCACTTGCTAGTATGCTTCGCTGCTCGCATACAAGGGACTTGCACCCTCAAGATAATCTGAGTATCTTTCAACTCGTGCCATGCTAGGCACACACAATGTATAAAAATAATAGCCGAGATAGTAGTAAATTCAAGAGTTGTAGCCCGCTTCAACTTTCATGTGACTTGACAGGAAAGTGCCACGCAGTCGGCTACTATTCTTATACTAACGGTTGGGGGTAACCAAAACTATGCGAAATATAATATCTTTATTTTGAGTTGGCTATTTCTTTATTTAAAACCTCTTCAATCACCTTTTTCATTTCATTTTCAGGTCTATAACCTCTAGCAATTAAATATCCTTGATTCCCAATACTTAGAACAACAGATGGAAATCCGCCAATTCCCATTTGCTGACCAATTTGAAATTCTTGGTAAGTTTTTTCTTTGTAAGCTGGGTCTTGCATTTTACTTTTAAATACTTCCCAAGGTAAATCAAAGCTTTCGACTAATTCCTGATAATTGTCTATTTCATTAAGGTTTATTCCTTTTTCATATAAAGTTGACTGCAAAGCAGAGGCAAACTCAATATTGGATTGATTTGTCATGGATTTATAAACCGTCATGGCAATACATGGTAATTCAGAATTAAGCATTAAGCTTCCCTCTTCTAAAATATCCAAGTAAGGCTGTCCAAATTTCACACCTGTCATTTCTTCTAAACGAGGCATTGCTTCCTTAAGATAGTCCTTCATTTCACTAAGAGGCTTCACTCTCTCTCCGAGAACCATTCCACCACTTATGGCTTCAAAATCTATTTGTCCTTGAAATTCTTTCTCCAGTTTTTTTATTACTGGACTAAATCCAAAACACCATCCGCACAAGGGATCATAAAAATATAATAATTTTGCTTTTTCCATGTTGCTACATACGTTGATTGAATGTTTGGGTTGAAGTCAAATTCAATAATCTAATTAAATTCTCCTGAGAGTTGGTACCCAAAGGATGAAGCACTATCATCTGGACTTAAAGCTAACAGATACATTTTGGTTTTAGCCGGAACAGTAAATTTATAAGGCAATTTTTTAGTACTGACAAGGTTTTTCAATTGCAATTTTAAGACTCCACTCATTTCACTCTTCATTCCGTTATTGACATAAATCAATACATATTCACCATACTCTTCAGTATCAAACTCAATTGCATTGTTTAAATCGGAAGGCTCCATCTTTGATTCGAATTCTGATTCTTGGAAACTATCCTGCGCTTCAAATTCTGGCTTTCCAGGATGATATGCATAATAGCTTTTTGATTCTAAGGGGATAAAAAGCTCTTCTTTATGATTTAAAAATTTAATGGGAAGGGTGAAGTTTTGAAAATTCTTATTTTGAGCCACCATGAAATGCAGATGTGGCCCTGAACTCCAGCCTGTATTTCCACTAATCCCTATAAGTTGGCCTTTTTCAATTTTGTCACCTTTTGCGACCAAGCTTCCATCTTGGACTAAATGTACGTAACTACCCAGAGTTCCATCTTCATGATAAACCTTAACGAAATTACCATATGGCTCATATTTTGGGTCATTCCCTCCTGTATTAGAGTCTTCCTTTACCTCTATTACCAATCCACTACGTGCAGCAAAAACACTATCCCCTATTTCTAAATTGAAGTCTATGGCATTTATACCTCTATGGGTTCCTGCTCCATTATTACCTTGGCCAACTCGAACTCTTTTACCATGTTGATAAGGCAATAAATAAGGATAATCTTCATCAACTTTAAGTGAGGGGTCACCGATTGTATAGAGGAAATTAAAATCAAAAGATGTTCCTTTGTCCATTTTAATTTTCTTCAACTCTAAAACCTTTTGTTTTGAAGTATTTGGTGGAATAGTTCTCACAAAACTTTTCTCGCTTGTTTTACTTGAAAGGTTCTTCAGATTTTTAAAATCAATTTTAACAGTATAAGGAACCTGTTCTATATTTTTCCCGAAAAACATGAAACCTTCATCTGTTTTCTCATAAAAGATTTCGATTGGCTTTTGCTGAGCAAATATTAAACAAGAGTAAAATATAGATAAGAATAAAAAAAAGTATTTTTTCATGTTCAAGTCATTTAATTCCAATATACATTACACTGAAACAATAGTAGTTTTGTTTAATAATAATAACAAAAAAAATAGGGAAGTTTAAGTTTACAATCTCCTATTGTTTCAATCTTTCGAAATTGGGAATAACAAACTTAGCTGAACAGAAGGGACTTGATTAGTAGAAACATTAGGATTCTCTTTTATAAAATGATTTACAGGTAGGATATTCGCAAAACCTGATTTAAAACTTCCGTCAAGTTGAAGAATGAAAATAGAAAAGTCATAGGAAACTCCAGCACCTCCATAAATCCCGAAATCACCTCGGTTGTCGTTTTCTACCGTATAAGTAACTTGATTTTCAAATAAATCAAGATCATTTGCAATGACCTGCTCTGCACTTAATGCCCAAGCAACATAAACTCCTGCATCTAGAAAAAATTTGAATCTCTCAGTGCCAAATAATTGCCAATGAAAATAGAATGGTAATTCCAGATAGTTAATTTTTGTAATAAAGGTATTGGTTTCCATAAAGGTAAGTTGACCCCAACCTTTGGTAGAATAATTCAAATCGGCTTGAACCCCAATTTTATCAGATTGCATATTCCGATAGGAAATACCAAAACTAGGGGAAACAAAATACTCAGTCTTAAAACCAATAATGACAGGTCCGCTAACAAAATTTGAAAAATTGACGGAAGGTATATTCACGCCACCACGAACCCCTATGTATGATTGACTTTTAAGGTCAAAATTTATAGAAAGGCATAAAAAAAGTATGAAAATTATGGAAATCTTTTTCATACTATTATAACTCATCAAAACCGGAAAAATTACGATTCTGATTCCTCTTTATCTGTGTTTCTCTTATCGATAAATGCAATTGCATTTACTAGCCCCACTAAAGTGACTAAAATCCAAAAAAATGTATTGGCTCCTTCTGTTACAGGTATATCGTAAAACATATCTTTCTCTTTATAATTTTTAGCAAAAATAGAGGATAAGCTTTTATCCTACAAGGAATATTGATTTACTTTTTTACAGTATCTTTTTCAAGATTAAATAAATCATTTAAAACACCTATTAAGGTCTCTTCCTCTCCTCTTTTACATGCGGCTTTCAATTGTAGTACAGGTAATTTTAAAATCTTTTGCATCATGCTTTTTGTTACCTTATCAACAATTTTGCAATCCTCACTTTCGATCTCTTTCAAATACCGTGCTAATTCCTCTTGTCTGATCTGCTCCAGTGCATTTTTCAGATTATTAATAGTAGGAGAAACAGCCATTTCTTTTGACCAATCATTGAATTCCTCCATAGATTCTTCAATGATTTTTTCAACTTGAGGAATTGCTGAAATTCTTTTCTCTAATGCTTCATCCGCTTTGCTTTTTACACTGTCGACATTAAAAACCAATGCAGCTGGATTTTCTTCCACTTCGTTGCTTACGGAGCGTGGAACTGATAAATCAATAAAATATTTAAAGCTTAATATTTTTAAAGCATCTACTTTATCCTTAGTGAAAATCGGTTCAGATGCACTAACAGATGAAATTATGACGTCTGCATCTTGTACTCCATCCCACAACTCGGTATATGGATGTACTCCAAAGTCACATTCAGCAGCTAATTGCTTTGCTTTATCTTCTGTTCTATTAGTTATTTTAACAGAAAGCCTATTGTCACCCACAAGATTTCTACAAACATCTTCTCCTATCTCACCTACACCCAATACTAAAACTCTTGGGTTTTTAATATCCGCAGTTAAAGTTTTTACTAACTCAGTTGCAGCATAGGATACCGAAGCTGCTCCATCTCTAAATGGAGTTTCTTGTACCACTCTTTTATTCGTGAAGAAAATAGTATGCATCAAACGATGCAAGAAAGGGCCAGCTAATTGTAAATCTGCAGAAAGCTGATAAGCTCTTTTTACTTGATTTGAAATTTGAATATCACCTACTACCTGAGCTTCAAGTCCCATAGAAACCCTGAATAATCTTTCAACTGCATGATTATGCTCATTGATCACTTCAAAATAAGGTCTAAAGGATTCAAAATCACTAATCCCCTTTTCTATCCCTATTAATTTGATGATATCTTCAGATAGTTCTTTTTCATTGAAATAATATACCTCCGTTCGATTGCAAGTTGACAATACCAAAACATCGGAAACAGTAGTGAATTCTTTGAAATAATTCAATAATCTACCAATAGCCTCGTCATTAAGAGAGACTTGCTCTCTAATTTCAATTGGGGCATTCTTGAATGATAAACTTATTGCTTTGAAATTTTCTTTCATAATTCTAAACGAATACGCAAAAATAACTTTTAAGTCACAGGAAATAAAATAGATGTAAGTAGTTCTGCTTATTTATTTTTTTTCTAAATAAGCACAAACCTAATACAGCCTTTCAACACATAAAAATGTCAATTCATTCCATTTATTTTTTTAGCAAAATAAAATAACGAAATTCGTGCAAAATTTTACCAATGGAAACGAATACAATATTAGTAATAGGAGCAAATGGTCAGCTTGGCACAGAATTAACAGCTGAATTAAGGGCTATTTATGGAAGTACAAATATTATTGCTTCCGATATTCAAGCCCCAAGAAAGGAGCCTCTTCCCAATGAGCCTTTCGAGCAATTAGATGTTATGAATGCTGAAAAACTGGCTAAAATTGTTGATCAATATCAGATCACTGAAATATACATGCTCGCAGCTATTTTATCTGCAAAAGGAGAACAAAACCCAATATTTGCATGGGACCTTAATATGCAAAGTCTTTTAAACGTATTGGAAGTGGCAAGAAAGAAAAAGCTTTCAAAGGTTTATTGGCCTAGCTCAATTGCTGTTTTGGGCCTAATTCTCCCGTAGATAACACTCCTCAAGATTGCGTAATGGATCCAAACACTGTATATGGCATCAGCAAATTAGCAGGAGAAAGATGGTGCGCTTATTACCATGAAAAATATGGATTGGATGTAAGAAGTTTAAGATACCCAGGATTGATCGGGTATAAATCATTGCCAGGCGGAGGTACTACTGATTATGCCGTTGATATTTTTCATAAAGCCTTGAATGGAGAAGATTTTGAATGCTACTTAAGGGAAGATTCTTACTTACCGATGATGTATATGCCTGATGCCATTAAAGCTACCATTGATTTAATGCAAGCACCTGCAGAAAACATTAGTGTAAGATCAAGTTATAATTTAGGAGCCCTTAGTTTCACTCCAAAAGATATTTATGAAGTAATCAAAAAGCAGCATCCTAATTTTAAGATTACTTATAATGTAGATTACAGACAAAAGATTGCAGACACTTGGCCAAACAGCATTGATGATAGTCAAGCACAAAAGGATTGGAATTGGACACCAAAGTTCACTTTAGAAGATATGGCAGAGGATATTTTGGAGAAATTACCAGAGTATGAATTCTAGATGATTTACAATTAAAAATAAAAAAGGCTGTTTTTGAATTTAAATCTTAAAAACAGCCTTTTTTATACTCTCAATTTTTTAATCATTCCCAACCATAAACAAGGCGTTGGCAAACAACATTTTCCCTTGATGCCAAAATGCTCTGAAAAGTGGATCGTCTTGTAAATAAACAATTTCACCTCGCCCTCTAGCTTCAACTCCAAAAACCATACTACTAATCTGCTTTTCTTTTGCTTTATACCCGGCAAAGCCTGCAATATGACTATTATTTGTTTTAATGACCCCTACATTCCATCCATTAGGCAAATAATCGTATGCCTTCCCGGAAGTTTTCAAGCTGAAATATTGATTTCCTAAGCCAAATGCAAGCGGATGACTATTATCCATTTGAACATCATAAATAGCTCCGAAAATACTGCTAGACAATCTTTTTCTTTCCGCATTTTCATATAAAGCCAAGGCCTCCTCAGATGAATCTGCTTTTTTTGATTTTAATTTTCCATCTTCCAGATCAGCAAATAATGAAATAGCTGAACCCATTGCTATAATTTTACCTCCAGAATTGGCAAACTCATTTAATTTAGTTTTTCCTTCATCTGATAAATTGAAATAACTACCAGATGGTAAAATTATCTGATCATACTCTGAAATATCGATTCTATTAAAACTATTCATACGGATACTGTGAATAGGGTAATCCAAAGACTGTTCAAAGAAATGCCATATTTCACCATAAGCTAAAGAGGAAACTCCCTCATCCATTAAAACGGCAATTTTTGGTGCTTTTACAAATTGGATTTCTGATGATCCTATATCATAAATTTGATCTGCAAACCCAGTTGATATTGGATAAACTTCTAATTCATACTTATTTGAAAGCTTTAATAATTCTTCATTCAGGTTTTTATATCGTTCATTATTTGTGCGAGTAATAATTAAGCTCCCTTTATTAAACTGCTCATTGTTGAATTTCAAGGTTTTATAGGCAATTCTAACTTTAATATCCTTTTGAAGCGCTTCTGCTAAAAATTGAGCTGAATTAAATGAATTCCATTTCACCGCATAAGCATAAGCTGACTTCAAATTATCTTTATTAAATTTTACTGTTTCAATCGGTTCAGAATTTATTCTATTTTTTAAGCCATAGGTTTCCAATCCATAAGCATAAGGAATAGACCAGGCCGTAATATCATAAGTTAATGAATCACTATACTTAGGCTTAGGATCGAAAAGTGCCTGAATTAAGGTGGATTTAGGTTGATAAGCGCTGATAACCAAATCTTTTTCATTTGATTGAAAACTCCTTTCTTCCCTTTGAAAATAGCTATAGCCACTTAATTTTTGTTCTTTACCTATCTCTCCAACCTCTATTTTCTGATCTTCCAAAAAGTCTAACAATGATTCAATATCCTGTTTTTTGTCCTCCGTCCATTTAATAATATATGTTTTAAATTGATCTTCAGGATTGTTAATGTTTCTCGAAAAGTATTTTCTGAATTCATTATTTAGCTTTTCAGCATTTTGAGAAGCAATCTCAACAGTACTCATTCCTGTCGTGAAATGATGCTCCAGCCTATCTTTTAAAGTTAATGTGTCTCCCATATTTGTCAAGGCTCCTAAACCAGCTCTTCCATTACCTGCTTGCTCATAAGTCATCCCAATAGCACCATTGAAAGTGGGGTAAGTATCTCCATAACTTGGATAGAATAAATCAAATCTTTCTCTGGTGAAATAAAGCCAATTATTTTTATCAAAATACTTAGCATGATTCTGACCTATTTGTGTCTGAAAATCTTTTTGCCAATCCGTTATCACTTCATGCAAAGGTTCTGCTGCAGGAGCAAAATAATAAGGACTATTAATCGATTGCTCATGGAAATCTACATGAATATGCGGCATCCATTCATGGTAAACTTTCATTCTTGCTTTGGATTCCGCTTGCGTTTGCCATGCCCAATCTCTATTTAAATCAAATAAATAATGATTTGGTCGACCACCTGGCCAGGGCTCATCATGTTCCACTGCATCCAAATTGGGGTTATAATCCTTAGCACCATATCTTCTATAAAAATTAGCATATCGATCCCTTCCATCAGGATTAACGCATGGATCCATAATGACTACCGTGTTTTTTAACCATTCCTCACTATCCATTCCACCTGAAAGCAATTCATAGGCAGTTTTCATAGAAGCTTCTGTGGATGAGGCTTCATTTCCGTGAATATTATAGCTCAACCAGACCACTGCTTTTTCAGCGACACCATTCAGTTCACCCTTAAGTCCCGTCTGTCCAAGATTTCGATTCTGTATTTCATCAAGATTTGAGATGTTCTCACTAGATGAAATCACTGCATAATAGAGTGGTCTTCCTTCATAAGTTTCGCCATATTTTTCAAGGATAATCTGATCAGAATTTTCAGCTAAATAGGTGAAATAATCAACAACTTGATGATGAAACGTGAATTTATCTCCCAATGCATATCCTAGTTTTTGGTCAGGACTCTGCAAGCTTTGTGCACTTAATGATTGTGTAACTAAGCATAAAATGATTATTGTAAATATTTTCTTCATACTAAGATGATTAACATGCATTAATTATTTAAAGGGTCTAATTTACACGGATTTTTGTTAAAAACAGATTTTCAATTAACAGGATTTCTGTTTGTACATGATGTATTTACTTCAAAAAATAAAGCCTACAAAAACAATTTTTTATTATGATTTTCAGTCTGTCTCAGCGATTTCCATTATTTTAGCCAAAATTAGAAAATAGCATAATCATGAGCGGGAAAATTATTAGCGGAATTCAGCAAATTGGAATAGGAGTGTCGGATGTTCAGGCTGCCTTTAAGTGGTACAGACAAAATTTTGGGATGAGTGTTCCCGTTTTCGAAGAAGCCGCTGAAGCTGCTTTGATGTTGCCCTACACTGGTGGTGAACCCAGAAGCCGACATGCCATCTTAGCCATCAATATGCAAGGTGGGGGTGGTTTTGAAATATGGCAATATACTTCCCGTAAACCTGAAGGCCCAAAGTTCGAACCTCAGCTTGGTGATTTGGGAATTAATATCGCTAAAATGAAAAGTAAAAATGTGGAAGCCACGTATGAACTTTTCAACAGAAGAGGACTTAATGTTTTAGGCGAATTACAAAAAGATCCTTACGGAAAACCTACCTTTTTCGTGAAAGACCCATGGGACAACATTTTCCAGATTGTGACTTCTAATTCATGGTTTCAACAAAGAAAAACCGATTTACCTGGCGGTCCTAATGGCGCCATTATTGGTGTGACAGATATTGAAACCGCCCGCACACTTTATTCTGACATACTAGGCTATGATACCGTCATTTATGAGGAAGAAGGAGTTTTTGATGATTTAAAGGCTGTTCCTGGTGGTGACAAAAAACTAAAAAGAATTTTATTGCGCCACAGTAAACCTATGGAAGGAGCATTTAGTCCACTTTTAGGTGCCTCTGAGATTGAATTAGTAGTAGCCGTAAACCGTCAACCGAAAAAGATTTTCGAAAATAGATTCTGGGGGGATTTAGGCTATATCCACCTTTGTTATGACATCAATGGTATGCAAGCGCTAAAAGAAGAATGCGAAGCAAAAGGTTTTCCATTCACTGTTGATTCAGCCAATAGTTTTGATATGGGAGAGGCGGCTGGTCATTTCACCTACATTGAAGATCCTGATGGTGCTCTAATCGAATTTGTGGAAACCCATAAGGTGCCAATTATGAAAAAAATAGGCTGGTACTTAAATCTTCAGAAAAGAGATCCTAAAAAGCCATTGCCTAGGTTTATGCTGAAGGCTATGGGGATGAGTGAGGTTAAAGATTAGCCCCCTAGCCCCCAAAGCGGGAAATTGGTACAGCAGGTCGGAACGTGAATAGTGTAATTAGGTCAGTACCGCATGTCAGACCGGAAATAGAAGTAAATGGAAATAGAGTTGAAATAAATTGATATAAAAAACCCGCATGAAGAAAATACATTCCTCATGTGGGTTTTTCAATTTATAGCTTTATAAAATTACCTTGTAAGCTTTTTATACTTAATCCTTTTAGGGATTGCATCGTCTCCAAGTCTTTTCTTACGGTTTTCCTCATAATCAGAGAAGTTGCCTTCAAACCAATACACTTGAGAATCACCTTCGAAAGCCAGAATATGGGTACAAATTCTATCTAAGAACCATCTATCGTGACTGATGATTACTGCACAGCCTGCAAAATTTTCCAAGCCTTCTTCCAAAGCCCGAAGCGTATTTACATCCAAATCGTTGGTTGGCTCATCGAGCAATAATAAGTTAGCCTCTTGTTTGATAGACATGGCTAAATGTACTCTGTTTCTTTCCCCGCCTGACAATACACCAACCTTTTTTTCCTGATCGCCTCCAGCAAAGTTAAACTTGCTCACATAGGCTCTAGAGTTAATTTTATTATTGCCTAACTGAATCCATTCATTGCCTTCTGAAATATTTTCCCAAACGGATTTATTTGGATCTAAATTATCATGCGCTTGATCAACATAAGAAATTTTAACGGTTTCGCCTACCTCAAAATTACCAGCATCAGGTACTTCCTGTCCAGTTATCAGTTTAAATAAAGTGGTTTTACCAGCACCATTTGGTCCAATAATCCCAACAATTCCACCTTGAGGTAAGGAGAAATTTAAATCTTCATATAGCAGTTTATCACCATAAGCTTTAGATACTCCATTGGCTTCAATCACTTTACTTCCCAAACGTGGGCCTGGTGGAATGAAGAGCTCCAATTTTTGTTCCTTATCCTTACCCTCCTCATCGAGCATCTTTTCATATGAACTCAAACGAGCTTTTGATTTAGCCTGACGGGCTTTAGGGGCCATTCTTACCCATTCTAACTCTCGTTGTAAGGTTTTCTGACGCTTAGATTCAGATTTCTCTTCCTGAGCCAATCTTTTTTGTTTCTGATCCAACCAGCTGGAGTAGTTACCTTTCCAAGGAATTCCTTCGCCTCTATCCAATTCTAATATCCAACCCGCTACATTATCAAGGAAGTAACGATCGTGGGTAACGGCTATCACGGTTCCTTTATATTGTTGCAAGTGATGCTCTAACCAATGCACAGACTCAGCATCCAAATGGTTGGTAGGCTCATCTAAAAGCAATACATCAGGCTCTTGCAAGAGCAATCTACATAAAGCGACCCTACGCTTTTCACCACCAGAAAGGTTCTTCACAGGCGAATCAGCAGGCGGTGTGCGTAAAGCATCCATTGCTTGCTCTAATCTACTATCTAGCTCCCAGGCATTAGCATGATCCAATTTTTCCTGAACTTTCCCTTGTTGTTCAATCAAATCATTCATTTTATCAGGATTGTCCAACACTTCAGGGTCGGCAAATTTCTCATTAATCTCCTCAAATTCTTTTAATAGATTAACCGTTTCAGCCACGCCTTCTTCCACAACTTGCTTCACTGTCTTATCTGGATCCAATTCAGGCTCCTGCTCTAACATCCCCACAGAATATTCCTTAGAAGCCACTACCTCTCCTTGATAATCCTTATCGATTCCAGCAATAATCCTTAACAATGAAGATTTACCTGAACCATTTAGACCTAAAACTCCAATTTTAGCACCATAATAAAAGGATAGATAAATATCTTTTAGAACAGTTTTCTTGGGAGGATATATCTTGGAGACCCCCGCCATTGAAAAAATTATTTTTTCGTCACTCATATCAGTTTTTAACTTATTTTATTTCTCTTTATATTGAATAGAATATCAAATTACGTGATATCATTAGTAATAACACAACTACCTTATGGCTATATTGCAAATTAAATTTAATTTTGCACCAAATTTTACAAAAACCAAATTATAATATTTTGACTGATTTACAGCAAGAATTAGCTTTCATTGAAGGCGGAAAAGTAATTTTAAGGGAACAAGATGGTTTTCCGCAGAGAGAGATAGGAGAAGTAAAGGATGATGAGGCGACTGCATTGCAGTTTTTTCAGCATCGCTTTGATTCTCTCAAAGAAAAAGTTGACAAAGTTCAACATCAGATTGAAACGGAAGATAATAAAGGCTCTTTCTTGATGAAAGTTCTGAATTTAAAGGAATCTCTTTCCACTTTTGACGGGATAGGTGATTTTGTTGCGCTTAAAGATCGATTAGAGATGTTGGAAAAGATGTTGGAAGATTACATCAGCCAAAATAGAAGGAGAAACCTAGAGGTAAAATCCACTTTAATTGAGGAAGCAAAAAGTTATGCTGCAAATCCTGATTGGAGAGAAGCTACTGAAAAACTTAAAGAGCTTCGTCAAAGGTGGATCAGAGTAGGTGCAGTGGAAGAGGACAAAAAAGAGGAAGTAGAAAACACCTTTCAGGCTATTTATGATGAGTTTTATGAAAAGAAAAAGGCCTTTCATGAAGCTAAGAAAGAAATGATGGCTGCTAGGGAAAAACAATATGAAGCCCTTATTGAAAAAGCCAAAAATCTTCAAAATGACAAATCAACTGATGAGGAATTGGCTGAGAAAAGTAACGTATTAGTGGAAGAATGGAAATCCTTGGAGAATATACCCAAAGAAAAATATGCCTCCCTATTGAAAGAATTCAAGAAATACACTCAAGTTGGAAGGAAAAAGGGAAATTCTAAAGGTCATAAATCACAAGGAAAGGAAGGAAATGACAAAGAAAAACTGGCATTGATTGAAGAATTAAAGGAAGCCAAAAATATGCCCCCTACTGAGTCCGTTGAGACAGCAAAAGCTATTCAACAAAAATGGAAGAACTCAGGCAAGACATTTAATAAGTCATTAAATGAGGAATATTTCACTTTAAATGATTATATTTTTGAAAAGAGCTTTTTAGAAAATCTTTTTGAAAGAAAAGCTAAGAAAGGCATAGAGGAAAAAGATGCTATAAAATTTAAAATGAATATTTTGAGAGATTTGATTTCTAGAGATCAAAGAGAGCTTAATGTATTTGAAGAAAATTTAGAAAAATTTAACTTAGGAACTGAAAAGTTAGATAAAATGGTAGGCTTTAAACATGAAAAACAAAAAAGAAAGCTTGCCGTAAAGCAACAAATCATGGAAGAACTTCGTGATTTGAACAAAAATTTAAAATAATTTGAACTTTGCGCATATTATTTTAGTATGCATGTAAAGTCAAATGTAATTAAAGCTTTGATTTATAATTTTTTATCATACTTTTGCGCATCAAAAAAATACGGTAGAATATGTATTGGACATTAGAATTAGCTTCATACTTAGAAGATGCTCCGTGGCCAGCCACTAAAGACGAATTAATTGATTTTGGAATTCGTTCTGGAGCACCATTAGAGGTAGTAGAAAACTTACAAGAATTAGAGGATGATGGACAGCCCTATGAAAACATAGAGGAAATATGGCCTGATTATCCTTCAAAAGAAGACTTCTTTTTTAACGAAGATGAATATTAGCAAGGTAAGCTAAATGTCGTTTAGTTAAGACATACCTCCTTCTCCGATTGGAGAAGGATCAAGGATGAGGCTTAAAAGAAAACTTAACTAAACGACATTTAAAGTAAGCTTCTAAGCTTACCTTGCTTCTAATAAAGCTTCTGCAATAATTAAATCTTCGGGTGTGGTGATTTTTATATTTTGATAGTCACCATCAATTAAGGTGATTTTATGCCCATAGGCTTCTACCACTGAAGCATCATCTGTAAATGAGGGTTTAAAATCGGTACTATAAGCAGATTTTAATAGTTTCGCTTCAAAAGTTTGAGGGGTTTGAATCATTCTCAAAGAACTCCTATCAATATTTTTACTTTTCCCTTCATTATCTATCTGCCTCACTGAATCCTTCATTAATACGGCTGTTACCACTGCTTTTTTGTCTTCTGCGTGTTCGAAAGATTGATTGATTATGCTAGCAGAAACAAAAGGTCGTACCCCATCATGCACTGCAACTAAGCCTTCATCTACAAGCTCTAATGCGTTTTTCACAGAATGAAAGCGGGTTTCACCTCCTGCTACTACTTTATGTTCCACATAATTTTGATGCCAAATATTCAACTCATCCCAAAATTGGATTTCTTCTTGCGGAAGTGTTAAAATCAATTCTATTTCCGGGTCAGCTGTATAGAAAGCCTGTAAAGTATGTATTAATATTGGAGTACCCCCAAGCTTAAGAAATTGCTTTGGAAGGCTTTCTCCCATTCTTTTTCCTGTTCCTCCAGCCACTATAATTGCATACTTTTTCATCTCGCCATCTCAAATTATAAAAATCACAAACAAAAAAGGGATGATGAACATCCCCTTTAATTATTCAAAATAATGTTTTAAAATTTACTCTTTCACTATAAACTCTACCCTTCGGTTAATCTCCCTACCCATCACCTCATCATCATTACTTACTATCGGTCTTTCTTCACCATAACCAACTGCATTTAATCTTCTTCTATCAATCCCCTTATTGGTTAGGTAATCTACAACTTTATTAGCTCTTAATTGGGAAAGCTTTTTATTTACAGCTGCAGAACCAATATTGTCAGTATGCCCTGCAATTTCAACATTTACCTGTGAATTAGCTTCCATAAAGCTTACCATTTTATTTAACTCTTCGTATGATTCTGTAGTAAAAGTAGCCTTGCCAAATTCAAAGAATATGTTTCTTAATGTTTTGGAAGTCCCTACTTCAGGCTTGCTTAAACTTAAGGTTTGCCTAATTGTTTGTATCTCCCCTTTTGATGCAGGGATTGTAATTCTTTTATTTGCAAATATGTAACCTGATTTCTCAGCTGATAGCATGAAATTTGTAGGATCATCTCTCACTATCATATAAGTATAAATCCCATCATCCTCACTTTCAGCTGGTACAGTAATATTATCTGCCTGACCCTTTAATTTAACTCTAGCATCAATTTGTTGATTACTGCTGGCATCTACTACCCTCACCATTAATTTAACTGGTGCACCTGTAGTAACTTCCTCTTCTTCTTGAGTTTCCTCAACTTCCACGCTTTCCACTTTTCTTTCGGATTCCTGTTCCTCTTCATCTACATTGGCTTTTTTACTCGCCACTTTCTTATCTGAAGTATCTTCACTACCCCCAATTTTCACCTTGTAAATGTCATTATAGCCCATTCCTTCTTCACGAACCGTTGCATAATAACCAGTCTTTCCATCTTTAGTCATTACAAAATAGATATCATCATCAGGAGTATTTAGAGGATAACCTAAATTTTCAGGATTACTCCATTGGTTGCTAGCACTATCATATTCTGATTTAAAAATATCATAGCCTCCCATACCATCATGTCCAGTAGAACTAAAATAAAGGGTTTTCCCATCAAACTGTATAAAAGGCCCATCTTCATCTCCATCTGTATTAATAACTCTTCCTAAATTCTTGGAAGCTCCCCATTCTCCTTTTTTGTTTTTTGTAGAATAATAAATATCAAATCCACCATTTCCGCCTGGTCGATTACTTGCAAAAAACAAAGTGTTACCATCTGCTGATTGAGATACAGATTTTTCATTATAGCCACTTGAATTGATATTATCACTTAATGCTACAGGCTCTGACCAAGTATCTTCTGATAAATTATTAGTATAATAAATATCTCCATTTCCCTCATCGCTGTAGATATAAAGCGTTTTACCGTCTGGAGAAAACCCTAGGTTGGAATCATGAAATTTAGTATTGACCACAGGGCCAATATTTTCTGCAGGTTGCCATTCTCCACCTGATTTTTTAGAGATAAATATATCTTCATAAAAGAAATTATCGTCAAATACGTTTTCATTTAAGTTCCCTTGATCTGGTCCTCTTCTTGAAGTAAAAATCATTACCGTTTCATCGGCATTAACCACAGGGGCATAATCCCATAATTCTGAATTAATGGCAGTGCCAACATTTGTAATAGAGTAATTAACAGGGTCTTCCATCAGTTTTTTTCCAGTATTACTTTCCTCAATCCGTCTTTCAACTTCTGACATTGGAGTTCTATCTTCCCCTTTATATCCTGTATTACTTTCTAACTTTTGCTTATACTTTTTATAATATTCAATAGCATTATCAAACTCATAGCCATATTGATAAGCCTGCCCTATTTTGTAGAGCATGTCAAATTTATAATCAGAATCTAATTGATAGGCACGTAATAAAAACTGAGTTGCTTTCGCCTTTTCTGTTATTTGCAAATATGTATCCCCAGTTTTATAATTAGCTTCTACATTATTGGGATCAGTATCTGCAGCTAATTTATACATCTCAACCGCTTGATTTAAAGCTCTTGTTTCCTTTAAAATCTCCTCAGCAGTTATAAGAAATTCTTTAGCTAATTCAGGGTTTGGTTCTTGCGCTCTTACTTGGAAGACAAAACAAACACTAAACAACAAAACAAAAAAGAATCTAAATTTATATATCATCGTATTCTTTAATTCGGTAAAATATAGCGAGTTAGGTCGCTTCACTAAAATAATCACTTAAATTAAACTACTTTTTATCTTATATCAAAAAAAGTAAGCAAAACTTAGTGTTTTTTATTCAAAATTTTGCGAGATGGAGCAATAAATATAAAAATGTTATGCCACTTTCATCTTATTTCATCTGTTTAAAATTATTTTAATAAAGTTAAATACCTATCTGATATTCAGCAGAACAACCCATTTAAATATCTATTTTAAACCAAAAAAGCTCATTTTTAATAAATTATCCATTTTGCATAAAGCTTACATTGACACAAAATTATCTTAAATCTAATAATTCTTTGCTAAACTTAAGCTCCTAAGACATTTAAAGCCATTATATTTGCAAAATGAAGCGAATAAAAAATGCAGAATTTATCATAAGCAATACGGATTATAAAAAAAGTCCTGAAACTGATCTCCCAGAATATGCATTTATCGGCCGTTCCAATGTGGGCAAATCATCTTTGATTAATATGCTGACAGATAGAAAAAATTTGGCCAAAACTTCCTCAAAACCCGGCAAAACACAGCTTATTAACCATTTTTTAATGGATGAAAAGTGGTATTTGGTGGATTTGCCTGGTTATGGTTATGCAAAAGTGAGCAAAAAAACCAATGAAGGTTGGGGGAAGATGATTAGTGATTACTTAAAAAACAGAGAAAATCTGGTCTGCATCTTTGTATTAATCGATTCTCGCCTACCTCCCCAAAAAGCTGATGTGGAATTCTTGGACTTTATTGGCAAAAATGGATTGCCGCTTTCATTGATCTTCACTAAAGCCGATAAACAGTCTAAAAATAAAACACAGCAAAATATAGCAGTCTTCAAAAAGAAAATGCTGAGCAGCTGGGAAGATTTTCCTCCTTATTTTATTAGTTCTGCCGAAAAACAGACTGGAAAAGAGGAGATTTTAGGTATTATCGACCAGATGAATACTGCTTGGGAAGAGCAGAAGTAAATTATAATTTTCTTTAAAAATGTGGTTTCCCATTCTCTTTCTAGTAGTAAATTTCACTTACTATTTTTCTGCTATAGAAAAAAAACTTGACCGCAGGCGTCTTTGACGCAAAAAATGTCTCGCAAAGTCGCGGAGGCGCAAAGTTTTCGCAAAGATAAAATTGACCATTAAAATGCAATTTTAATGGTCTTATTTCCGTCTCTTTCTCTTTTTTAACATTGCGAGGTCGTTGCGACTTTGCGCCTTTGCGCCTTTGCGAGAATCACCTTAAGCCTTTGGCTTGTTTAAGTTTTAGACTTTGCTAAAATGAGTTTACAGATAGCAACCTGAATTATTTCATTGCCTCTTCCACCATTTTCTTACAGCCAGTATAAAAAGGGACTCTTTGGTGCAGTGATTCTGGCTGAATATCTAAAATCCTCATTTTGCCATCAGTCGCTAATCCACCTGCTTGTTCACAAATCATAGCCAAAGCATTGCATTCGTAATTTAAGCGCAATTTCCCATTTATAGCTTTCTCCGTTGAAGGGTAAATATAAATTCCTCCTTTCAATAAGTTTCTATGAAAATCGGCCACTAATGATCCTATATAGCGAGCAGTATATTTTTTATCCTTACAACTCTCAATATACTCTTGCACTTTAGGATTAAAACTTCTATAACTGCCTTCATTTATTGAATAAATCTTACCATCCTCTGGAATTCTCATTTCAGCATGTGATAAGAAAAACTCGCCTAAGGAAGGATCATAAGTAAATCCATTCACACCCCTACCTGTGGTGTAAACTAACATGGTTGAAGATCCATATAATAAATATCCAGCTGCCACTTGCTCAGATCCTTTTTGCAATACATCTTCCTCTGTCACTTTACTTCCTACAGGAGAAACCCTTCTGAAAATAGAGAAAATAGTTCCTATGGAAACATTTACATCAATATTAGAAGAACCATCTAGTGGGTCCATCGCTACAATGTACCTTCCATCCTGATTATTCAAATCTAAAATTTCATCGTCTTCCTCAGAAACGATTGCGCAAACCTCACCGCCATTTTTCAAGGCTCTTATGAAGCGGATATTTGCAATTACATCTAGTTTTTGCTGTTCTTCACCCTGCACATTTTCTGTACCATAGGCTCCACCTATATTCAATAATCCAGCACGATTCACTTCTCTATGAATAATTTTTCCTGCCAAGGCGATATCTCTCAACAATTGGGAAAGCTCACCTGAAGCAAAGGCAAAATCGTTTTGTTTCTTCTTGATAAATCGGTCTAAGGTGATGCCAACAGAAGTGGCTAATTTAGTTTGCATGGAATATTTATTTGTATTGCCGCTAAATTATGAAAAAATTGCAGCTTATTTTGCCAATCTTAATAGAAAAGGGACATATGCAGGTATTTAAATTTGGTGGGGCATCAATAAAGGACGCAGAGGCAGTTCAGAATATGATGGAAATTTTAAAAAGATTTCCTGATGAAAAAATAATTATAGTGGTTTCTGCTATGGGCAAAACTACCAATGCATTGGAGGAAATATTACACTTACAATTAGATGGCTTATCAATCGAGACTGCTATTCAGAATCTTTTTCAATACCATGCTTCCATAATCTCAAAATTATTTCATGAAAATGAAGATACTGCCCTCCATGTATTAGACAATAAATTTAAAGCCCTTAAAATTGCCTTAAATAAAGTAAAGAAATCACGATATGATGAATCTTATGACAGCATTATCTCCTTTGGGGAAATGATTTCTTCTTCCATTTTATTGGATTTCTTAAAACAACAAGGTTTTTCCATTTCACAGATTGATGCAAAAAATTGTATTAGGACAGATGAGAGTTTTAGAGATGCATTAGTCAATTGGGAGAAAACAAAGAAATCAATAAGAAGAGCTGTTCATCATGAATTTTCTCAACATCAATTAGTCATCACCCAAGGTTTTTTGGGCGGAACTGTAGACGGCAAAACCACTACCTTAGGCAGAGAAGGGTCTGATTTTACTGCCGCTATTTTTGCTTATTGCACCAGCGCCAAAGCAGTCACCATTTGGAAGGATGTTCTAGGAATATTAAATGGAGATCCAAAAAAAATAAAAGATGCGGTCTTATATCAAGAATTATCCTATCAGGAAGCAGCAGAAATGACTTATTATGGAGCATCAGTAATCCATCCTAAAACTATTAAACCTTTGGCCAATGCAGGAATCCCAATGCACGTTCGCTCCTTCAGCTCACCAGAAAAAGGAGGAACTATCATTCATGATTGTAAAATTGTTCATCACATCCCATGTATTATCATTAAAGAAAAACAGAGTTTGATTACTTTCAAATTGACTGATTTTACTTTCATTACAGAAGCTATGATTGGAAAAATATTTGAAGCCTTGAACCTGCACCATATCAAAATAAATATGATGCAGAATACAGCTATTTCGTTTTCCATTTGTGTAAATGATGATTTACACCGTCTGGATCAATTAATGAAAGAACTGAAAAATGATTTTTCAATTTTTTATAATAAAGGCTTAGAACTAGTTACCATTAAGAATTTTGATGAAAGCCTAATCAGCAGGATGACTGAAAACAAAGAAATCTATTTGGAGCAAAGAACCAGGAAAAATTATCAGGTGGTTTTGAGAGAGTCTAGCGTCTAAAATCAAGATGTTTGCATATTCTTATTCAGAATGACATTTCAAGATTTCACGGTAAGTAATTAAGGCTCTACTGTTGTTTTTATAGATAAAGAAGCAACCTTATCGCCTGCGTCTGGCGATGGCTATTTGTGCCTCTGGTACGGATTAGCTGTTTGCTTTATAGCATAATTCAGCATTTCATAGCCAAAAACGCCCGAGGCGGTATTAGTTTCCACCAGCCGGAGGCAGACGGAAGGTGGAAATATGAGGATTTAAATATGAAATATTTCCAATTGAACCTTTCTTAATAAATTCTAAACCACCCTCAGAACCAATCCCTTCAAATACTCACCTTCCGGATGGAAAATATTGATTGGATGATCGGCTGGTTGGTGAAGCTGATGCAATATTTGAACTTGTCTGCCCGCTCTTGCAGCAGCTGAAAAAATAACCGTTCTGAATTGCTCTTGGTTTACAACTTGAGAACAACTAAACGTGAAAAGCACACCACCAGACTTCATATTCTTCATGGCTTTTTCATTGATGGTTCTGTATCCTTGTAAGCCATTTTTCAATACCTTTCTATGTTTGGCAAAGGCTGGCGGATCCAAAACGATTACATCATATTGCTCAGGCATTTCATTTAAAAAATTAAAAACATCTGCTGTAAAGGATTGATGATTTTGAGCATTTGGGAAATTCAACTTTACATTTTGATCAGTCAATTCAATGGCACCTTGAGAACTGTCTATACTGTGAACCAAATCAGCACCTACTTGCAAGGCAGAAATGGAGAACCCACCAGAATAGCAAAAAGTATTGCAAACCTTATTGCCTTTACTGTATTGCTCCAATAATTTCCTATTCTCTCTTTGGTCGATGAAGAAGCCTGTTTTTTGACCGCTTACCACATTGATGTTAAAAGTGTTTCCATATTCCTTTACCAACCACTCTTCTTTTTCTTCTCCGAAAATAAAGGCATCAGTAGTTTCTAATTCAGCTTTGAATGGAAGAGTATGAGCACTTTTATCATACACTGCTTTTAGTCTATCGCCCAATAGCTCTTTCAAGACTTCTAAGAACACTTCTTTAATTTGGTACATACCGACAGTATGCGCTTGGAAAACCACACAACCATCATAATAATCAACTATCAATCCAGGAAAGCCATCTCCTTCACCATGCACTAATCTGAAAACATTGGTTTCAGGATTATCCCAAAGATTCGCGGTCTTTCTTAATTCAATTGAAGATTGTAATTTCCTTTTCCAAAAATCCTGATTGATTTCCTCTTTTTGGAAAGTCAACATTCGAACTACAATAGAACCCACTTGAAAATATCCAATCCCAATAAATCTTTTGTCTTGGGTATGAATTTCCACAAAATCACCCTCTTTTACCTCCTTAGGCACAGGGTGAATGGCTCCAGAAAAAATCCAAGGATGGAATCGCTCCAATGATTTTTCTTTTCCTTTTTTGAGGTTGATGATCGGTAATGAATTTTGCATACTATTCGGATTCTAAAATATTATGCAAATATGGGGAAATTTGGGGAAGAGGGATTATTAATTAAGTAAACTAATAAAATAAAAAAGCTTCATATCATTGATATAAAGCTTCTCATTTAAAAAATCCAGATTGAATTTTAAAATATATTATTTCTATTTCTTGCCTTTTGAATACATAAAAGCACCTACTAAAAGGACAATAACACTCACTATTAGAGGAGTCCAATCAGCTGAACTAACGCCAATGTCTAATCCTAAAAAGCTAAAGCTTTCAGAATCTTGTATCGCCTGAATTCCAAATATTACCGTACCAATAATTCCAAGAATCAAGATAACTGTACCTGCAATTTTCATAATTGATGTTGATTTAAGGTTAAAAAAAATAATCAAATCATTTGTAAATAATACAAACGACTCAAATATTAATTTGTTATGATAGGTATTTTAGAAGAATTCAACCCAGCTCCTCCAACAAGCCTTCCAAATCCAGAGGACGTGTATACATAGCTATTTCTCCTTCTGCATTTTTTGGCCATTCCTCTTTAGGTCTATCCCAATAAAGTTCTACCCCGTTTCCATCAGGATCATCTAAATACAATGCTTCCGAAACACCATGATCAGCTGCTCCAGTAAATTTATATTTAGCTTCTCGTAATCGGACAAATATTTCAGCTAAGGATTTTCGAGTAGGATATACAATTGCAGTATGAAATAAACCAGGTGCAGAATCTGCTGCGGGTTCTGCACCTTTACTTTGCCAGGTATTTAAGCCGATATGATGATGGTAACCTCCAGCCGAAATAAAAGCTGCTTGATCACCTAACTTTTGAATAATTTCAAAACCCAGCAAGCCATGATAAAAATCCAAGGCTTTATCTAGATCAGAAACTTTTAAATGAATATGACCTATGCGCGTTTGTGGAGGGATTTTATAATTTTTCATTGTAATTACTTTTCAATAATTACGCTTAAATAAATTATATGTTGCTACATTAAATATTAACTTTAAATAACTAAAATAAAATAAATCCTTCTTTCTCTTCTGTAAAAATAATTCTTAGACTTATTATTTATTCCATCTAGCTTTATTGATATTACAACACTTTAACATATTAAAGTCTAAAAACACGGCTTTAAGATTTACAACCTACAATTAGCTAAGTTTATCAAACATAATTAAGCATTTATCCTAAATTAAGTACCGAATCTGTGGATTATGTAACATAGTATGTATTTTATTTTCTAACTTACTTGTTATTGTTTATTGTTCATTATTTAGAGTGAATGAACATTCGAATCAAAGAAAACCTTGATTCCAATTAATGAAGCTTATTCAAATCCGAAAAGTACTTCAGTAAGATCACTTTTTTAACCAATAAAATATGACTGAATCTGATACAAATAAAAGCTGTTATATAATAGCTATTGGAGCCTCTTCAGGAGGTATGGAAGCCATTCATTCGCTATTTGATAATACTCCAAACGATGGCGTGTCATACGTAATCATACAACATCTCTCCCCGGATCACAAAAGCTTTATGGCGGAGCTATTGGAAAAACACAGTAAATTAAAGATTTGTGTAGTTGATAATGAAATGTATGTTGAGCCTAATCAGGTGTATTTGATGCCTAAGGGGAAAAACATGACTATAAAAGATAAAGTTTTATACCTAACAGATAAGAAAGTTAAACAAGTCAATACTTCTATCGATATCTTTTTTAGTTCTCTGGCTGAAGACCAGGCCGATAAAAGTATAGCGATAATACTATCTGGTATGGGCAATGATGGGACCAAAGGTGCATCTGCTATAAAGAAAAATGGTGGAATGGTGATAGTTCAGGAGCCATCTAGTGCCAAGTTTAAAGATATGCCACTTAGCGTAATCGAATCAGGCAATGCCGATGCTATTCTTCCACCCCATTTAATCCCAGAAAGGATAATATCTTATTTAAAACAAGAAGAGCTTAAATCTAAATTATCGGAGGAAGTTACCCAAAACAATGAAGAGCAGCTTACTGAAATCCTTAATTTAGTAAAGCAATATACTCCTTTAGATTTCACCAATTATAAACGCCCAACTATTATCAGGCGAATAGTTACCAGAATGACTCACAATAACGTTAATACGTTAAATGGATACATCAATTATATTCATGGAAATACGGACGAGTTGGAGATATTGGCTAATGAATTCCTTATTAGCGTAACAAAGTTTTTCAGGGACAAAGAAGCCTATGATATTTTAAAAGAAAAGGTGATTCCTGAAATCATTAAAAACAAATTAATGGTGGATGGGCTTAAAATCTGGGTGGTTGGATGTGCCACTGGTGAGGAAGCTTATTCTATAGCTATTTTGGTGATGGAACATCTAACAGAATTGAAAAAAAATCTTGAAGTTAAGATTTTTGCCAGCGATATAGACAAAGGAGCATTAGCTGTTGCCTCAAAAGGTATTTACAATGCTAATATAAAAAATGATGTTCCTGAAGAATTACTTAAAAAATACTTCATAGAAGAAGAAAAGCAATTTAGGGTAAGGGACAATATTAGAAAAATGATCATTTTTGCTGATCATGACATTGTTAAACAACCCCCTTACGGGAAAATAGACCTCATTAGCTGCCGAAATCTTTTAATTTATATCAACCCTTTTTTACAGAAAAAAATACTGTCTTCATTACATTTTTGCCTTAATTCAGAAGGATATTTAATTCTTGGACCGAGTGAAAGTCTGGGAGAATTGAAAAAATCCTTTGCCACTATAGATAAAAAATGGAAGATTTATAAAAGCATAGAGGTTCCAAAACTTCTAAGGGACACTACTTATAGTACACCAGGGTTATCATTACCCAATATATCATTCCAAAAGCATTCTACTTCTGAAAAAAATAAAAGTATAGATAAAAAGTTAAGTGAATCTCATGATCATGCCATCTTGGAAGAATTGGGCTATGAGGCAGGTATTTATGTAGACTCTGATTTTTCAATTTTAGAAACCTTTGGTAATTACGATAAATATCTTTCTCCAAAATTCTTCAATTTCAATTTACTCGAAATGCTACCTGAAGAGTTATCTATTGCCACTTCCGTATGCCTTAGAAAAGCCATCAGAAGTCAGGGGAAAAATAGCATGTCGGAAGTGAAATTTTTGAAAAATAAGAAAAAACAGTTCATTGATATAGTCGTAATTCCTTTAAATAAAAAGGAATATCAAAATTCAGATGTTTGCTTAATCTTATACAGTGATCATCAAGGCATTGAAGATAAAAAGAATAGTGATGATTCTTTTGATTTAGAATCGCATTCAACTCAACACATCAACGATTTAAAGCATGAACTAGATATAACTAAAGAAAAGCTTAAAAAAAGTTATGAAGATTTAGATGAGTCCAATGACAATATCACTTCTTATAATGAAGAGTTAATATCAAGCAATGAAGAATTGCAAAGTACAAATGAAGAATTGCAATCTGTAAACGAAGAGTTGCAGACCGTAAACAATGAATATCAATTAAAAATAAAGGAACTAGCCGAGTTAAATGATGACCTAACCAACTTTTTTAAGGGCACCATCAACGGACAGCTTTATATTGATAAGGATTTAATACTGCGCAAATTTACCCCACCAACAACTAATCAAATAAACCTTCAAAATTCTGATATAGGCAGACCTTTGAGTGATATATCCACGAAGATTAAATTGCCAACTTTAATGGAAAATATAAAACATGTGATTCAATCTTCTGAAAAAATTGACAAAGAAATTCAAACCAATGATGGAAATTGGTATCAGATGGTGATTACTCCATATTTTAAGGAACAAGGAAATTTCCATGATGGTGTTATTGTTACTTTTAATGAAATCACAGAATTAAAAAAGACAGAAAATAAGTTATCTCGCATAAATGAGGATCATAATACTTTTATTTACTCCGTTTCTCATGATTTGAGAGGGCCACTATCTAGCCTAAAAGGACTAATTTCCTTTTTAACAGATGCTCAGGAAGCCGGCAGTATTGGTACTGAAAAAATCATGGATATGATTCAAGTTTCCATTAATAATCTATTGCAATCTGTTGATGAATTATCGGATATCGCCAAAATAGAAAATGAAATAGAAAATTGTGAAGCTGTTAAGGTAGAAGAAGTATGCAAGGAAGTTAAGATTAGTCTTCAAGAGCTAATATACCAGACTAAAGCGAAGATTATTTGTGATTTTAAAGAACCGCTCATATCATTTAGCAAAAAAAATCTAAGAAGCATATTATTAAATTTGATAAGTAATGGGGTTAAATACAGATCTCCAGAAAGAGATCCTGAAATCACTATTAGCACAAAGAAAGAAAATGATTATATAGTATTATCGGTTCAGGATAATGGGTTAGGAATGGAAAATGATAAAATTGAAGAGATTTTTGATGCCTTCAAACGAAAACATACTCATGTTGAGGGATCAGGTGTAGGATTGTATTTGGTGAAAAAAATTGTTACTAATGCGGATGGGGAGATTTCTGTAGAAAGTGAACTGGGTAAAGGATCTACTTTTACAATACATTTTAAAAGCTGAAACTCAGAGTAATTTCACCTAAAAATTTGACATGAAAAACTGCCTTATTGTTTTTTTGTGACCTTAGTGAAAACTTCTATCTAACTCGTATGTTTATTACAGTCCTAAAAACAAATATACCGTGCTTATGTCCGACATTTGAAATGTCGGACATTTATCAGTTGAATTATCGCAAAATATCTTGAATTTTCTAACTATGCCGATAAAATGTCAGACATAGATTAAATTTATCAGTAAATCTTATTGGATATGACTAGAGAAATAAGATTGCTAAAAATGGCTAGTTAATTGAATGTCTGAAATAGGCTAACCTTCTTTGTGATCTTAGTGAAAGCCTCAGTGAAACTTAGTGGTTAAAGTAAAAGTAGCCTTCCCGAATACGGGACAGGTAGGCTACCTCTTGTTCTCTCTTATATTTGAGTCCTGACCAATACAATTCAACAATGAATTCATTCCTTTGTGAACCTTAGTGAAAGCCTCTGTGCAACTCGTATGTTCAAGAATTATTAAAAATATAAGTACTTTTAATAAAGCAATTAGGCAAAGTGAGAGCAGTATTTGTGAACAAACAAGCTAAGAGCTATGTTCTCGCAAAGATATTCCTCACTTTGTTTTTACTCTTTTTAAATTCCGAACCAGAATCAAAAGAATTTCATCAATTGAAATATCTTGTATTAACACGAGACAGGAGCCAGAAGAGTATCTTATTGCTATTGTGGAACTAAACTTTAAAGCCATGAAAGTACTTAGACAATGCTGTGGAATCGATGTTTCAATGGATGCTCTGGATGTTGTTTTGATTACCCTCCAAGAGGATTTTGAATTAAAAATTGTATCAAGTGGTCAGTTTGCCAATACCAAAAGGGATATTAAGAAATTGATGAATTGGGTTAAAAGACATCAACTTAATGATCTTCCTCTTCAAGTAGTCATGGAAGCAACAGGTGTTTATCATGAGCAATTGGCTTACGCGCTTTACGATAATGGTTTTGAACTTGCCGTTGTTCTGCCCAACAAAGTAGCTAATTATTGCCGTAGCACTGATGTGAGGCGCATAGACGATAAAATCAGTGCAAGGCACATCGCTGAATTTGGTTTATTAAAAAAGATAGACAACTGGACAAAACCAGATGCCTCTTTATTGAAATTAAAAGGTCTGAGCAGAGAACGAGAGCAATTACTCAATGAAAGAACCAGGGCCAAGAACCAACAACATGCCAAAGAACACATGGCAGAAGTCGATAAGTTTACATTAAAAAGAGCCAAGCAACACATTAAGTTCTTGGATAAGCTGATTGACCAAATAGAAACTCAAATGAAAGACATAGTCGATCAAACCCCATGGTTAAAAAAGAAAATTAATTACATATGCTCCCTAAAAGGAGTTGGCTTTATTACAGCAACCATTGTAATAGCAGAAACAAATGGCTTTAACCTTATCAGAAACAGCCGTCAATTGGTATGTTATGCCGGTTATGACATCAACAACAAACAATCTGGAACATCGGTTAACACCAAAGCTAGAATTTCCCACAAAGGAAATAAACATATTAGAAAAGCACTCTACTTCCCAGCATTAACGGCAGTCCAACATGATGAGCCATTAAGTAATTTTTATAACCGTCTGTTCGACAGACAAAAGATTAAAATGAAAAGCTATGTGGCCGTGCAAAGAAAATTGCTGATACTGATCTATACACTTTGGAAAAAAGAAGAAAGATATAATCCAGAATATTGCAAGGATAAATTTTTATTAGAGCAGCCCCGAGAGGCCGCCCTAACCGAGCTGGATCAAGTCCGCTCTTGATTTGTTTTCCTAATTGTAAATTTAATGAAAAATCATTTGGTTTTCAACACAGAATCTTTGTGGTTAAAGTACTTGTAGCCTTTGGCTACCTCTTCTTTTGTGGTTAATTTTTTTCAAAAACTGCTTTCGCCCCAGTCTTGATCAAAAATAAACTCATTGAAAGGTTTTCGAGTACGTTCCTTTGTTTCTCTAGGCTTCAATTCCTCTGGCACATCTTCAATGTCGAGTTTATAGCCCAAAGCAATGCCCGAAACAATATCATAATCTTCAGGTATGTCAAAATCATTTAAAATATTTTCTCGTACAATACCTGCCATCTGATGTAAATGTAAGCCCATGGCAGTTGCCTGAGCAGACATATTGCCCACGGCCAGGCCTACGTCATGCCAGCTGTGCATATTGGATTTTCCATTCATATCAAATGTCTTCTTAGCGAAGGTGAGCATCAAAATCGGTGCATTTTGTGCCCAATTTTGATTATGGGGATTAATGCCATTCAAGACTTTTTTATAATGATCTCCTTGATCTTTAATAGCCACCACAAATCGCCAAGGCTGCTCATTAAAACAAGATGCCGCCCACCGTGCTGCTTCAAAAATTTGCTCCAATTGATCTTTAGTAACTTCTTGCTCCGAAAAAGCGACTGGACTTTTCCTTTTTTTAAGTAAGTCTAATTGAAGTTGCCCTAAGTCTTGTGATGTATCTATAGTATGATTTTCCATAATTGTCTTTTTTAAACAATACGGAAATTCAAATTACATGTTGCTACATTGAATATAGATTTAGTAATGACTTTGGCAGAATGGAAGAAAGGAACATTACATTAATATACATGACAGATAATAAAAATAATTTAACAATACTGCTATTAGCATTAAAATTGTTGCATCAACAGGTCATACTAACATTATCAGTAGCTATCATTTCCATTGAAAATCAAGCCCAATACTAATATAGCCATTCAATCTGTGGTGGATTGTGGTAGCCAAAATGTTTTGTGTATTCTGTACTTTAAGAAGAGTAGAATTACTGAGATTTAAAATATCTTTACCCTTCAAAAACAAACTCCAACTATCTGAAAATGAATATTCAATATTAAAATCCCATTGCCATAAATAGCGATTAAAATCAGATTGTTGAAATTTTCTATAAAGCAATTGCGATCTATAGTTTAACTGGTTATTCCAAGAACCTTTCAAACTTATATAGGGATCAATAGTTCTTATTTCATTTCGTTCCCCTTCCTTTCCGAACTGATATTGGTTATTTTCATACTTTATACCAGTCTCATAATTAATAATTTTGTTTTTAAACTGGCTCCAAATTGAAAATGAAGCTTTTTGTTGTACTGAATTGGTAAATGTTTTATCATTATTGAGTTGCACCGGGTTTTCAAACTGTGACCAACTCAGCTGACTTTTCACTTTATGTTGGGCATGCGGTATCCTCCACTCTATATGAGCCAGATTAACCCACTCTTGGCTTTGAGCTCCTAAAGCATAACCTAATTCATTATAAGTTAATTGATTTCTAATATCTTTGACAAATGTTTCCGCATTGTACTTATAGGTTGTATTAATAAAGAAAAGCAGATTGTTAAACAGGTCAAAATTAAAATAATTCAACCCCCATTGCGACTGTTTAATCATTTCACTGTAACGGATAGATGATCCTACCTGCAAATTTCTGTAGTCATTAATGGCAACTCCTCTGTTTAGTTGATCTATGGAAGGCGCTTTAATAGAATTATCATAATTGACGCTTACGTAATGCGTAGAATTAAAAGCATATTTAAGCTTAATCTTTGGAAACCAAAAATCACTGTTCTGTTTTTCAGTCCTATCCTCAAAAAGTATATGCTGCCATTGAAGGGCCAATTGATATTGCCAATCCCCAGATGTTTTCAACCATTCTGCTGCTTGTGAGAAACGATACGTCCGATAGTTCAATTCATAATCAGAAACAGAATCAATTGAAAATAAATTTTCAAGTCGGTTATTGTCATATTTTCCATCAGTAGTCAACAGGAATCGGCTATTATCAAAATAGTGAGCATAATAAAGTGCCTGTTCTAGCCCGCTCTTTCTACTATAAAGCGGGTTAGTTATATTATTAGTATCGGTACTAAAAAGTAATTGGTTACTTTCTAAATTAGTATATTGTTGGTTGTTTTGTGTTTTATGATGAGTGGTTAAACCAATAAAATTTTGGTCATCCAATCTTATTAGCTGATTCAGTTGCTGTTGCAAATTATACTGTTCTTTTGCAAAATCATTTTTAATGAGTTGTCGCTCAGATGCAATTGCTTCGGCAGAAATACTTTCCCCTAATTGAACATTGGAAGGATTAAAATTAAGCTGATAATCAAGCTGATAATTTTTATTCACCTGATAATGGAGATTAATACTGTTTCGGGCAAATAAGTAATCTGTATTTCTTTCTGTAGTATCTGAAAATGAAAATGTCTCGTTTGCACCAATAAGCCTCTTTTGTGTTATTTCTTTAAATCCTTCCCTCCCATGATTTAACAAACTATAACCTTGTATCTTCAACTTTTCATTAACTTCATACAGATAATTCACCGCTGAAAATTGACTTTGCTTTTGATTAGGGACACTACTACTTTGCAAAAATTCGGGGATCTCATTAAGGGAAGAAAAAGCAGAAAGATTTGAACTAAAAAGTTCCTTTTGACCATTTAAATTCATCTTTACATATTCTTGCAAGCTGAATTGTCTTTCTCCTGTATTATTAGCATTATTAAATAAGCTAAAGCTAAATGACTTTCCGAAATAATAAGTATTAAAATCTGCTGAATACCGTTTTTGATAAGCACCTAATAAACTCAGATCTCCTATCCATTTTCCACTATAGTCATCTTTTAAATCAATATTAAGTGCTTTTCCCTGACTTCCGGATTGATCAGAAAGCATGTTATTTGATTTATAATTATTGATAAGGGTAAGTCCATTTACCATCTCGGGATTAAGGTTTTCTGTCGCCATCCTGTGGTTATCTCCAAAAAAATCCTTACCATCAACCATAAGTCGATCTATCTTCTTCCCATTGGCCAATACATTTCCCTCATCATCAACATCAAGCCCCGGCATTTTATTGATTAGTTCGCCCAGATTTTTTTCTGCTCCGGTTTTTTGCAACTCAAGATCATAGTGAATACTATCACCCGACTTCCTTGCTTCCTGTTTTGTCCCTGACACCAATACTTCCTGTAACTTATTTTCTTTAGTAGTTAAAACATACTTCCTAAAATATTTATTAGAGGATTTATCTAAACAAATCGTATCATTTCTTCCATCATAATTAAGGTGATTTATGATCAGATAAGCACAACCATAGTAATTAAATTGAAGTTGGAATACTCCTTCTTCATCACTTAGGGAATAAGCTAAATTTTGATCAAGGCTATCTTGTAATTGAACTGTTGCGTATGGAATAGGATTAGAAAGTTCATTAAGCAATTTACCTGATACTTCCACCTGTCCATAAACTTTAGATGTAACAGCGAAAAACAGTACTAAAAAGACCTTGAAAAAGCTCTTTACCATTGCCCTGACTGCAATTGTTTTTGTTTTTGTGTTTTTATTTCATTGTATTCAGTAAAACTCACTTCTTTACCTTCCTCAGGTTTTGCAAAAACTGCATTTGGAATTTCAACATTCATACTGATGGATTCTATTTCCCACTCTTTAGTAGGAGATGCGCATCTGAGTATTAGTCCCGGAAGTCCTCCGTACTCTGCTGGACCTGCTGAAATAGGAATTTCGGCCGCAAACCAGGCAATGATTTCTTTTCCGGTCGTATTTGTTGCTATTGCTTTTTTACAAAGAAATTTACCTATGGAAGTAGTATCATTAGTAATTTTCCAGTTAAATTGAGGAATAGTATCTTTTATTAAGAAAGGTTTCCCTATTAGATTTGTCTTTTCCAAATAAGTATCATTCACAAAATCTTTATAAACCTTGGGGTCATCCGTTTCAAATTTCATCACCTTTACTTGTGATTGGCTCATAGGATTATCCGCACCTTCTATTTCTTCTAAAACTTTAGGAAGATAAACTGAAAACGGTTGTTTGATATGCAAAACAAAATATTCTGGTTTTGTTAGGTCATTTTTTAATTTCTGCCTTAGTGCAGGGTCAGGTATTTTTTTTAATTGCTCATCTACATTTTTTACTTCTGAATATGTTACACACACAGTTTGAGAGGAAGCTACATTAGTCAAAAATAAACTTAAAAGGGTCAATACTATAATTTTCATATTTACTAAATTTTTCAAAATTGCTAGTCAGCCCTAAAGCCAACCAGCAATTCTTATTACTATTTATTCTATAACTATTACTACAACTGTACCATCTTCAAATACAATTACTATTACATCTGTCGCTCTTGAAGCATCCTCGTTTAGATCACCCTCAACTATATTAACTTCAGAAATCATCTCATTTGTTGTAGGGTTAATTTCCGTTGTTTCAATAGTTGTGTTCTCTACTTTTTCAGAAGCATCTGAAGCTTTCAAATTGCTAAAAGTGAAAGTTGCAATAAGGGTAATTACTAATGTAAGCATTAATTTTTTCATAGCTTTACAATTTTAAATGAAAGAGCCACTGGTTCGAGGTATTGCTCTATTCTCGGATTCTATTTGGCCAAATGCAAATCAATTCAAATGTATATTGCCAAACGGACATCCACATTCCGTCACTCATTTATCAAAAAATATTTTCTGCTTTTTTTACAATATTGAATTTCATAGCCCATATCTCGTAAGGTATTTATCATCCTTCTGATTGTTTTTTTCCGAACATTCAAATTTTCCGGTGAGGTCTTCTGGTGATTCAAGTTGGCCTTTTGATATAATATCTCTTAAATAAAATAGACGAGTGATTCTTCTAGCTATCTCCATGACTTTAAGGTTGGTTGAGTAATTAAATTATAAACAAAAGTATTAAATGATCTAAACTTCGCCAAACCAATATTGCACTTATTTCCTAAAATATTGTATGATTCCTCTTTAATTGAAGATGCTCAGATAGTAAAAAAAGTTTTACTCTTTTTGAGATTATTGTTGTTAGTGACAAAATTGCTTAAACTTCAAAAAGGTTCTGGAATTGCTTTTGAATGGCTTCCTTTTCTGAAAAAGCCACAATGATTTTCTTATTTTTGTAAATCAAATTAAGACTGAAATAAATTTTATGATGTTTCCATCCTGTAATTTTCCATAATTGCTTTTTATAAACACATATGTAGAAATTACATATTGCTACTTAGATTACGGATTCTAAATTTATTCTAGATAAACTAAAAAACCACCCAGTTTCCCAGGTGGTTTTCGGTTATGAATAAACAGTTAGTGTTTATTTTCTTTAATCTTAGAGCTTAAAAACCTAAGATATTAATCTCATTTAAGATCCACACATCTCACAATCATCAGGGTTATCCAATGAACAGGCAACTTGAGCTGCTTTAAGCGCTGCCAAGTCGTCCTCTGCATTCGCTTGAGGGCCATGGCCTTGAGTACCGCCATTATTGGCTGGTCTCTTTACCTTGGTGTCCGTATTTTGGCTAATGTCCTGAGGTTTGCTCTCTGGCTGTGGCTCGTTCAACTGACTTTTATCAACTGTAAACTGAATGGCGCTAGTCGCTGCTTTAGAGCGTAGGTAATACATACCTGTTTTCAAGCCTTTCTTCCAGGCATAGAAATGCATAGAAGTCATTTTACCGAAATTAGGATCTTGCATGAACAAGTTCATACTCTGTGACTGACAAATGAAAGCTCCTCTATCGGCTGCCATGTCAATAATTGATTTTTGAGATATTTCCCAAACGGTTTTATATAGCTCTTTGATATCCTGAGGAATATCCGCAATATCCTGAACAGAACCATTGGCCGCAATCAGTTTATTCTTCATATTGTCATTCCACATACCTCTTTCGATCAAGTCACGCATCAAGTGTTTATTCACTACCACAAACTCGCCAGACAATGTTCTTCTGGTGTAGATATTAGAAGTATAAGGTTCAAAGCATTCGTTATTTCCTAAAATCTGAGAAGTTGAGGCCGTTGGCATAGGCGCAACTAATAAAGAGTTGCGAACTCCATTTTTCTTCACTTCTTGCTTCAAGGTAGTCCAATCCCATCTCTCTGATGGTGTCACGTTCCACATATCGAATTGGAAAATACCTTTAGAAACCGGTGAACCTTTATAAGTTTCATAAGCGCCTTCTTTGATGGCCAAATCCTTAGAAGCCGTCATTGCTGCAAAGTAAATAGTTTCAAAGATTTCCTTATTCAATTTTCTTGATTCAGCAGAATCAAATGGATAACGCAATAACATGAAAGCATCTGCTAATCCTTGAACACCCAAACCAATTGGTCTGTGTCTCATATTGGAAGTTCTAGCTTCTTCTACCGGATAATAATTCACATCAATCACACGGTTCAAGTTTACAGTAGCCGTATAAGTAATATCATATAATTTATCGTGATCGAAGAATTTTTGTCCGTCTCCGTCCTCTGTAACAAACATTGGCAAGGCGATAGAAGCCAAGTTACAAACCGCTACTTCATCTTTAGATGTGTATTCTAAAATCTCAGTACATAAGTTTGAAGACTTGATAGTACCCAGATTTTTCTGATTTGACTTTTTGTTAGCCGCATCTTTATACAACATATAAGGCGTACCCGTCTCAATTTGAGATTCTAAAATCTCGAACCAAAGCTCCTGCGCTTTTACGGTTTTTCTGCCTTTTCCTTCTCGCTCGTATTTTTCGTAAAGCTTCTCGAAATCATCACCATAAGCTTCATCCAAGCCCGGTGCTTCATTCGGATCGAATAAAGTCCATTCTGCATTAGATTCCACTCTCTTCATGAATAAATCTGACATCCACATAGCATAGAATAAATCACGCGCACGCATTTCTTCTTTTCCGTGGTTCTTTTTTAAATCCAAGAAATCGAAAATGTCAGCATGCCAAGGCTCTAGGTAAATAGCGAAACTTCCTTTTCTTTTTCCACCACCTTGATCCACATATCTTGCGGTCATGTCAAAGTTTCTCAACATTGGTACAATACCATTGGAAACCCCACCAGTTCCTTTGATGTATGAACCTGTTGCTCTTACGTTGTGGATGCTTAGTCCGATTCCTCCGGCTGACTGAGAGATTTTAGCCGTTTGTTTTAAGGTATCATAAATACCATCTATACTGTCTTCTTGAATAGTCAACAAGAAACAAGATGACAACTGTGGTTTAGGAGTTCCTGCATTGAAAAGAGTTGGTGTAGCATGTGTAAACCACTTTTCAGACATCAAATTATAAGTTTTGATAGCTGATTCAATATCTTCCCCATGAATACCAATCGCCACTCTCATCAACATATGCTGCGGACGCTCTACAATTTTACCGTCCACTTTCATTAAATATGAACGCTCTAAGGTTTTGAAACCAAAGAAATCATAACCAAAATCACGGTCATAGATAATAGCAGAATCTAATTGAGCCGCGTGTTTTTTGATGATGCCATACGTTTCTGTAGAAAGCAAAGGCGCATTTTGCCCAGTTTTTGCATCCACATAAGTGTAAAGTCTTTTCATCGTATTGCTGAAAGACTTGCTAGTGGTTTTATGCAAATTGGAAATAGCAATTCTGGCGGAAAGCTTGGAATAATCCGGGTGTTTCACCGTCATAGAAGCAGCCGTTTCAGCCGCTAAATTATCCAACTCCTGAGTAGTTACGCCATCGTAAATACCGTTGATTACTTTTCTAGCCACATCAATTGGCTGGATGTAATTAAGATCTAGGCCGTAGCATAGTTTTTCTATGCGGGCAGTAATTTTATCGAATTTAACGGTTTCTCTCCTACCGTCTCTTTTTACAACTAACATGCTATTATTTTAATTTTATGGGGTTATAGTTATAGGTATTTATTTTAATGAGATTCCCGCCTCCGCGGGAATGACGCCTAGAAAAATCTTAGAAGTCTTCGTCCAATGAGAATTTAGCTTTATCACTATCCTCATCTTTTTTCATTACACCTGCTTTTTGGTAATCCCCAACTCTTTTCTCGAAGAAGTTAGTTTTACCTTGCAATGAAATCATTTCCATAAAGTCGAATGGATTGCTTGATCCATACACTTTATCGCATTTTAACTCTTGTAATAATCTATCGGCCACAAACTCGATGTACTGACACATTAAATCTGCATTCATTCCGATTAATTTCACAGGCAATGAATCGGTCACAAATTCTTTTTCAATTTCTACCGCATCAGTAATAATTGAAGTCACTTTCTCTTTAGATAATTTATTTACCAAATGTTCATTATAAAGCAAGCAAGCAAAATCACAATGTAATCCTTCATCTCTTGAGATTAATTCATTAGAGAAAGTCAATCCCGGCATTAAACCTCTTTTCTTCAACCAGAAAATGGAACAGAAACTACCTGAGAAGAAAATACCTTCCACAGCAGCGAAGGCAATTAATCTTTCAGCATAATTCCCTTCATCAATCCAACGCAACGCCCAATCTGCTTTTTTCTTCACACAATCCATGGTATCGATCGCATTGAAAAGACTGCTTTTTTCTTTATTATCTTTTACGTAAGTGTCAATTAATAAAGAATAGGTTTCTGAGTGTACGTTCTCCATTGCAATTTGGAAGCCATAAAAGAACTTAGCTTCAGTATACTGCACCTCAGCTACGAAATTCTCCGCTAGGTTTTCATTTACAATTCCGTCACTAGCTGCAAAGAAAGCAAGTACATGCTTTATAAAGTGTGTCTCTCCATCCGTAAGATTTTCCCAGTCTTTTTGATCCTGGCTTAAATCGATTTCTTCGGCAGTCCAAAAACTAGCTTCCGCCATCTTATAGAATTCCCATATATCTTTATGTTGTATTGGGAATAAAACAAAGCGGTCTTTGTTCTCTTTCAAAATCGGTTCGTCTTGGAATGTGGTTACTTCACTCATCTTTGAAATATTTTTTTTAGTTTCTTAATAAATTCTTCAAAGAAAACAGGGTGGTTCAGGCTAATGAATTCTTACTAAAGCAGATAGAAAAAATTACGCAGTCAAAAATCTTTTTTCTCTTCCCTATTTTCTTGGCTGTGCTTACAAATATTAGGAACTAAACTGAAAAATCAAAGGAGAAAAAGTTACTGACAGAGAGCTGTGGATAAGTTTATAACTATCTGTTTACTAGTACTTTAAACGCTTTTATCTCAGCTTCACTTAGGGGATTTTTCGCTTTATTCGAGCATTAAAAAAACTTGCGAAAGTTTTCCACAAGCACAAGCATAAGAGCGCCATAAAAAATGGGTCTATCTACACTTTATTACATGCTTAATTATTATATAACAACCTCTCTTTCAGATCTTCTGGCATAAATTCGATCTGTGGTTCGTGTTGGTTTAAGAAATATGCCACTGGTCCGTAATATGTGTTACCCGTTACCGGATCTTCAAACTTACGATACACCCCTTTCTTCATTTTATTGGATAAAGCCGCTGAAACTGAGCTTCTTACTTTAGATTTATTTAGGTCTGGCTCCTTTTCCATAATGAAATCTACCACTTCATTAGTTTTGACCAATTTCCGCTTAAAATCAATAAAATAGGCTATTTTCTTTGTCCAAGCCCATTGGTCATGGTAGGCATTTGTCTTTTGATGTAATAGATTTTGAGCTTCATTTTCCTGAAAAAGAGGTAGATTAACCAAATTAGAAAGGTGACTATCTATCTCTTCAATCTCTGCTTTAAATTGGTTGATTTTCATTTGCAGAGCTTTCTTTTTATCACCTAAAGCTTTTATATATAGGTCAGTATATTTCTCAGGAATGTTAACCTTCATCTTTTATAATAATTTCCATGTTTGATAGTTTCAAAATAAAGCAATACGAGCGAACAAAGCAAGCATCTAAAGCATTTTGTATAGCTTATAAAAGCATTAAAGGAATTTTATTGCTTTTATCGCTCGCATTTCAAGGTAATTAAAGCAATATTGCAATCGCTTATCAAATGTGCAGAACAGAAATGCACAAGATTTAGATGTGTAATACAACAGCTTTTGTAACTATAAATAAAATCACTATATTTGCATTCCTTTTGGGAAATAGTATACTTATTAAACAATTATTTAAATGTACGCAATTGTAAACATAGCCGGAAAGCAGTTCAAAGTAACGCAAGACCAGTTCGTATACGCTCCAAAGATGGAGGGTGAGGATGGCGCTTCCGTAGAGTTCGACAAAGTATTGTTAGTAGACAATGATGGAAAAGTCGAAGTAGGTGCACCTTTAGTAAAGGGCGCTAAGGTATCAGGGAAAATCCTTGGTCATGTAAAAGGCGATAAAGTAGTCGTTTTCAAGAAGAAAAGAAGAAAAGGCTACAAGAAAAGAAATGGACATCGTCAAGATTTCACAAAAGTATTAATCGAAAAAATTACAAAATAATATAGACCATGGCACACAAAAAAGGAGCTGGTAGTTCCAAAAACGGAAGAGAATCGGAAAGTAAACGATTAGGTGTGAAAATTTATGGTGGCCAAGCTGCGATTGCAGGAAATATCTTGGTTCGTCAGCGTGGTACTTCTCATCACCCAGGCGATAATGTTGGGATGGGAAAAGATCACACATTATTTGCACTTACTGATGGAGTGGTTCAATTTAAAAGAGGCAAAAAAGATAGATCTTACGTTTCTGTTGAGCCTGTAAATTAAGAAGATAAGATTAAATTATTCAGAAGCCTTTCAATATGATTGAAAGGCTTTTTTTATTATCTATTTTCCCTGTCCTGTAAATACATTATTTCAAAAGTTACAATCAATAATCATCCTAAATTTATTGATTTACTCCGATATTATTATTTTGAATAGGTAATTCTGCTTAAGAATTTCTGCTTGGCATATTACATTTAAATCCTGGCACTTCTACCTACAGCTGTATTTATAGCTGTTATCTAATCAATTTATTTACTATCTTATATAGACTTCTATAAATAAGAATATTCATTTGAAGGTAAAACTATTATATATAACCATAGGGTTGATTCTGAGTTTCCAATCATTTTCAGAAGACAAAACTGATAGTATTAGAAATCTTTTGCAAGATACAGATGGGCAAGAGACCATTGACTTACTCCATCAGTTAGTTTTTGAAAATTGGTTAAATAGACCAGATTCAGCCCAGAAATATGCGGAACAAGCTTTATTCTTATCAAAAAAACTCAATGACCAGATTAGTGTTTCTAAATCTTTAAGGCTTTTGGGAGGAACCTACACCTACAAAGGGGAATTTGAAGATGCATTGGAGTACAATTTACAAGCACTGGAAATTGCCAATCAGCTTAATGATTCAATTTTAATGCATAACGCATTGAACAACATTGGCTTTGTATATATCAGTTTAGGAAATTATCAAAATGCCCTGGAATACTTAATGCGATCTTACGAATTAAAAAAGAAATTAGGAGTAAAATATGGTTTGGAACATACATTAAATAACATAGGTTTAGTTTATACTGAAGCCCGAATGTTTGACAGTGCTCATCACTATCTTCAAAAAGGTCTAAATGTAGCAGAGGAAAATGAAGAATATGATCTTATCATATATTCTCAAAATAATGTTGGTAATGCCCACCTCGTCCAATTAGAATTCCAGAAAGCAAAAATCTATTTCCAAAAATCATTAGAAATTGCCAATGCTTATAAAAATAATAACTGGGAAGCGGTAGCACTTCAAGGTATGGGGCAAGTCATGTTGGAATACCAAGATTTTGATTCGGCACAATATTTTTTCAATAAATCATTTACAATAAGAGAATCTATAAAAGACCAGAAGGGGATGGCCGAAATTTATCTTTGGCGAGCTAGATTATTATTGTCTCAAAATCAAGAAAGAGAATCATTAACTTTTCTGGATAAAAGTGATTCCATTGCTGAAAAAATAAAAGCAAATGATTTAACCATTAAAATATGTGAGGTTAGAGCTAAGGTTTATCAAAATTTAGGCGATCTGAATAAAGCAAATGAACTGCTTGAAATGAACCTGAAAATGAAAGATTCTTTGTATGTGAACGTACTTGGCAGAAACTTGAGTTTAATCCCCTTAAAATTAGAAGAAAATAAAAACAGAATGCTTTTGGAAGTAAGTGAAATTGCTTTGAAAGAGAAAAGTTTTCAGAATTTGGTATATATCTCAATTCTAATTTTAATCATTCCATTTTCAATTCTATTGATTTTAATCTATCAAAGAAATAAGAAAATAAATAAAACACTTAAAAAGCAAAATGATAAAGTTGAATCGCAGAAAGAAGAAATTGAAACACAAAAGGAATATTTAGAGCTCAACTTGAAAGAGTTAAATCGTGCTAAAAATGTTATTAGCCAACAAAAAGATGAATTGGAAATACTTAATGAACAATTAGCGGGCACTGTTGATAAGCGAAATATTGAACTAAAATCGGTAAATGAAAGGTTAAGAAACACCAGTTTGGAGCTTGATAATTTCATTTACAAATCTTCTCATGACATAAAAGGCCCAATTGTACGCCTAATGGGAATTTGCGATTTAGCTTTGCAAGATGTAGAAGATGCAAAAGCATTGAATTACTTTAGCATGTTGGACAAAGCAGCTTTAAGGCTAAATGTAATAATTGAGGAGTTGAAATTGATCAGTGAATTACACGAAAAACCTTTGGAAAACAGTCAAATTGACTTTAGAACTATTGTACAAGAATCTTTCAATGAGGTGGCATATATTGAAAATATTAAGAATTTTGACCTCATTATTAATTTAGATCGCAATTTTATCTTCTATTCAGATGAATCTTTGATTAGACTGATCACCTTCAATATTCTTCAAAATTCTCTCCAATTTATGAAAAGTGAAAATCTTAAAGCTTATAAAATTGAGTTTTCACTTAGTCCTCAAACACAAAGCATCAGTTTGATTTTTAAATTACATAATCTTCAACTCATTGATGAAGAAAGCAATAAACTTATGAATGGTTTTTCTAAAGCTCAAAAAGAATTTGAAAATATTAGCATTGGTTTATATACTGTAAAACAATGCATTCAGAAATTAAATGGGGATTTCAATATCCATTCAGAAGCTCAAAAACATACTATTTTTGAAATTAAACTACCAAAAAGTATCTAAAGTCAATTATTCATCATCCTGAACATTAACAGACATATTTCCTCCAATTGTGGTGGATATCCCTACCCTTATTCCCCAGCCTTTATATTGCATATTCTCATATTGAGTAGCTACCTCTATCCTGAAAAACTTCAAAATACCTTCTATCGAATAGCCAAGCTCTGAATAATTGTTACTATCTGGTGTATATAAATAATTTATAAAGGCGCCTTCTTTTAGCCCCATAAAACGTGTAGCTGGAATTTGGGTGATGAGAAATTTCCTAAACCTGTGAAAAATAAAATTCTGTGCATAAAATTGGTCGGTGCTAAATCTATAGTAATCTAATAACCTAAATGACTCCACAGGATCATTTTGGGTAATAAAAGCTCTATTTCCAGGAAAATGTGCATAGTCCATGAATCCCAAACTATTATTATTCAGAAAAACACCCATTCTAGTATTAAAATACGTTTTACCCTTTGCACCGAAATCAAATTCATCTTTATATCCAATTACTACCCTATCAAAATTAACTTCACTTCCTGCAAGATCTTTGATCCCTTTGTAGTATTCCAAAGCAAAACGAGTAGGACGCTGCCTTACAGGTCTTCTGATTCCGTTACGAATGACATATTTTACAAAAGGTTGATAATAAAATTTTACATTTGCTGTCAATGCCTTTTGCCCATCAAAATCATCAATTGGATTGATATTCACTGGAAAATTAGGGGTAAATTCTCTTTTCCAATCTATAGTTCGAAAGTCCGCATTATTATTAAGCCTTTTTCTTTCTTCATATTCTATTGCTGCAGACATACCCAATTTTGCAGAAAACTTTCTTTCATAATTCAATCTCATAAAGTCCTTTTCATAGATTTTCATGAAATTTTGCTCCCAGAGGGTAGTGAAACTAGTATTGAGCAATGGAAGAACAACAGGAGCATCATTAAATTGTTGGACATAACGCCCCACTCTAAAAGAGATATCACCTGTTTTGAACTGGTATTTGGCTAAAACTTTTCCAATAAATTTATTTCGAGCTACCGAATAACGCACTGTTGGTTTAATCAAAGCATAAGAGCTTCTATTGAAGTAACTTCTATCCACTGTCGATTTATCTACAGTAGTGTCAAATTTCATGGGTATAAATCGTTTTAAACCAATGCTATAATCAATGTTTAATCCCTCAATTGTATTGTAATGAATTTTTAAGAATGGGTTATATATCTTAAACTGAAGCTTTTTCGCACTGTCCAATTTATACTCACCACCAACCAGAATATCAGTAATCTGAAAGCTGGTTTTTTTCTCAGCTTTTACTGAGTCTTTTTCCAGCTGCTCATCATTAATTACATTGAGACTATCGATTTTTGCATAGCCCCTTGCTTCATCAGTAGAAAGTGGAATAGGTCTAATTTGTGCCCAGAACATAGAGTCTTGATTGTATGCAGCAGAATCTACCTCAAAATCATAAACGCCAATTACATCTTGCTTTGCCAATGAATCTTGCTGTGTTTTTTTGTAAGCTTTCATGATATCAGATAGGTCTTCTGACTTTACAGCAACTTCCTCTTTCTTTTCATTTTTCACTAATTCCTGAGCCTCCTCAATAATTTCCTCAGTCATTTTTCCTTGTTCGGAATCATCTTTGTCTAATATCTTAATTTTTCTTGGCAAAGCAGGATTTAGCTCAATATTATAATCACTCATTGAAGCTAAGTATTTACCTTCAAAACCTACACCCATTAGCTTCCCATCTACATCGAATTGATGGGTGATTGGCATCCAAGCTAAATCATTAATATTTTGATAAACTTGTCTAATCCTCACTTCTATTCCCAATTCAATTTGAGCATTTAAATCCACCCCGAACAATGCCCAATCCTCCTCTACTAATTGAATTTCTCCTTCAAAAACATTTGGTGCGGGCACTTTAGGGATAACTTTTATCTTATTGATCAAATTACTGCCATCCATAAATGCACCCATATGCCTGAATTTATAATAGCGGAAAGCTTTGGAAGAAAGAGGTGAAATAACGGAAGCAATCTCATCCTGATAAAAGCTTCCTGCAATAAAACGCATCGGATTAGCATTGAAATCTGTTTTCTTTGATGCATAAACGGAAATTACTTTTTCTGAAAATTGATTAGGCCTTCGGTAACTGACTTCACTTACCGATTCAGTAATAATCATCGTTTCAGTATCTATGCCTTCCTTTTTTAAAACACTGGTTAAATAAAAAGGAATATCGGTAACTCTTCCTTTACCTTTTACATATACAGTAGCACCATAGGCATCAATTTGTTGTCGGTGATAACTGCTCTTAGCAATGGCTTTTCGCATCATCCAGTTAGCCGGATCAGTAGCTTTGGCCGTGGTGGAAACTTCCTCTAACAATAAACTTTGCTTTGGCAATTTCACATCTAACTGAAGATTTTCATCTCCTAAGTCAATTTCTTTTGTTACGGTCTCATAACCCACAAATTTATACTGAAGTGTATATTTACCTTTTTTGAGTTGTAATTCGTAGTAGGCTTCTTGATTAGTAGAAGTTCCTGAACCAGTTTCCTGCACATAAATAGTGGCAAAGGGCAATGCTTCTCCATCTTCACCATACACCACACCGCGAACCCCTTGAGCACTAATTTGAAATATAGAATGGAATAAAATACAGAGCGTAAATAATTTCTTCATAAACTGGTTCGAATGGAGTTCAAGATATTAAAGTTAAGGTTGATAAATGAAGCTAATTAGAAAAATATTCAGATATAAAGCTTTTTTCCTTTTATCCTATCTAAAACCGCATCTGGCACCAAATATTTCACAGAGCGATTATTTTTTATTGATTTTCTGATAAATGTAGCAGATATGTCCATCAAAGGTGCTTCCACAAAGCGTACATTTTCATGCTCTTCCAATTCAGATTTTTTAGCATTTGGACGAGGATAAACCAACAAACCATAATCGCGCAAAATCACATCGCTGTTCTTCCATTTAGGAAAACTCTTCAAATTATCTTGCCCAATTATTAATTTAAAATGATGGTTTGGATGTTGATCAGTTAAATAAGCTAGTGTATCTGAAGTATAGCTTGGTTTGGGCATAGTGAATTCTATATCTGTTACTTTCATATGAAAATGATCGCCTATAGCTGCTTGAACCAAATCATATCGGTCAAATTCATGCGCTAGTGATTTCTGCTTTTTAAAAGGGCTTTGAGGAGAAACTACAAACCAAACTTCATCTACATCAGGCTCTTCCAACATGGTGTTGGCGATAATCAAATGCCCCACATGAATAGGATTAAAAGAACCAAAAAACAGACCTACGTTTTTATTCATGAGTTATTCAATTGTATCTAAGAGCTCTTCTACTTCCTTTTTCAATTTAGGCAAATGATTCACCACAATACCCCAAATAATTACGTCATCAACTTTATCATAGGAATGAATTACCCAATTTCTTGTATCTACAATTCTTCGAGCATTTTCTATTTTAATTTCAGGATAAAGTTTCAATATGTTATTAGTGGCTTCACCAATAATTTCAATTTCTCTTTCTATCCCTCTTTTTAATAATTTGTTACTTTGAAAATCATGAAAATTCAATTCCCCACCTAAATAATCATGGATTGACTCAATAGAAATCTTAATATCAAAAAGATATTTTTGCAGTTTATGCTGCATAAATTAATTCTTTGGATTCCTCTATTGATTGAATGAAGTATGGATTTGATAAGGAGCGAGAAGTAACTAGATCAATATCTCTATTAAAAATCTCTCTTAGTCGATATTGAAGTGCAAAATAATTCTCAGTATAATCTTCTACAGAAATCCCCTCCTGAAAGGTAATTAAAAAGTCTAGATCGCTATTTTTTGAAAAATTTTCTTTTTGAATAGCAGAACCAAATAAATACAGACTTTCCACCTGATATTTTTCACACAAAGATTTTAAAACTGGTATTTTATTTGAAATTTCAGCATTCATAATAACGAAAAATTAATCTGATTCTAAAAATACGGAATTTATTAAAAAAAGTACAGTCTATTTAAGCTTTCCCAATAAAACCAGCCACCATATCCTCTGCCTTTTTAAGGGAAGTTGGCAAGTCTTCATTCACCAAAGTAACATCAAATTCCTTTTCAAAAGTCATTTCAAACTTGGCTTTATAAAGTCTTTGTGATAAACTGGATGAGGATTCCGAATTACGATTTTTTAATCTTTCCTCCAAAACTTCAAGTGAAGGGACTTTTACGAAAACTGCTAATGCATACTTACCAAAGTATTTTTTGAGCTTTAAACCTCCTTTTACATCCACATCAAAAATCACAGCTTTACCCGAATCCCAGATTCTTTGAACTTCTTCTTTTAAGGTTCCATAAAAATTTCCTTCGTAAACTTCCTCCCATTCAACAAATTCATCCTTATCAATGCGCTTTTTAAATTCTTCTGGGGTAAGGAAATAATAATCCACACCATCAACTTCAGTTCTTCCTCTTTTATCGCGAGTACAGGCAGAAATTGAAAAGCCTAATTCAGGATGTTTATCTAATAAATGTTGGACTATAGTGGTTTTACCAGCTCCGGATGGAGCTGAGAAGATAATTGCTTTACCGTTTTTCTTCATTTTAAGGAGGCTGTTTCAGAAATCTTAGTTTGAATGGAATTGGCTAGTCCTGAAGGGGTATGATTGGGTTTTATATGATTCTTAAGACTCTCTTGTATGGATTTACTCAATAAATACTCCTCTCTACAATATTCGCATTTCTCCAAATGGCCCATTAACTTCTGATGCTGTTCTTGGGTAGCTTGTCCATCAATTACTAATTCTAATAATTCTGTACACGCTTGGTTTTGCTCAACTTCCATGGTTTGCTTATTCTTTAAAAAATTTTGGCTGTTGCCTTAATTATGCAAATATGCCTAATGTTTTCCTCACCTAAAAATCTCCTCCTATTATTTTCGCTTATCCTTATAGCCTAAGGAACTAGCATATTGCTTCAACTTTTCTTTCAATAAATTTCTTGCTCTATGTAACCTACTCCTTACAGTACCTATTGGAATATCTAGTATTTTAGCCATCTCCTCATAAGTAAAGCCTTCAAGATCACATAATATAATTACGGTTCTGAAATCAACATCCAGCGCATTGAGCGCATTGGTGATCTCATCTCCAATTAAATGCTGAACAGTTTCTACCCTAAGGTCGGTTGTAATATTTTCATTAACCGAATCAGAATTATAAAAAGATTCAACTTCCTGATAATCTACTTTATTAGGTTGCTTACTTTTTTTTCTGTAATTATTTATAAAGCTGTTCTTCAAGATTCGAAACAGCCAAGCTTTGGCATTGGTTCCCGTTTCAAAAGAATTGATGAATCTATAGGCTTTCATGAAGGTCTCTTGCACCAAATCCTTGGCATCATCTTCATCCAAAGTAAGCCTAAAGGCAAAATTATACATCGCATCAATATGCGGCATAAATTCCTCGTTGAATACTCTTTGTTTATCTTTGCTTTCGTATGACATGCGCTCTCCCACAGACTAGTTTAATTATTGTATATAACCGAAAAATGGAGAGAAGGTTATACCAAGTAATTCTTAAATTTATATAAATTAAATTATGAATATTCTTATTCTTTGTGCTCAAGGGGGTGTAGCAGGCTCTACTTACAGTATTTCTTATCTGGCTAAGGGTCTGGCTGAAAGAAATCATAATGTTTTTTTAGGGTTGAAAAAAGATACTTTTCTGGATAGTCTTGTAGAGGAATCTAAAGTTAAAAGAGTTTACATGCCATTTGAGGGTAAAACTGATAAAAGAACACGCTCTATAATCAAAGAATTAATTGAAAAAGAAAATATTCAAATCATTAATGCGCAGTCTTCCAAAGACCGCTATGTTGGCCTTTAGTGAATTTCCTAAATCGGAAAAAAGTCAAAATAGTACAAACCAGAAGGCAAAACCCGAAGAAAATGTTTGGGTTAAATAAATTCTTTCAAAATATTTTCAATAATTATTTCTGCGATAAGGTAGTAGTAGTGAGTGAAGCTTTAAAAGAAATTTTTATTCAAAGAGGCATAAAGGAAAGTAAACTTAAGGTAATCCATAATGGAACTCCTACCGAACAGTATCAAGCTAACTTAGAATTAATAAAGAAATTACAAACTGAATTGGGCTATACCGATGATGATATTATAATTGGATGTGTAGCTCGATACAAAAATCAACCACAATTTGTAAAAGCATTACAATTTCTTCCGAAAGAATGGAAAGTGCTTTATGTGGGTTTAGATGAAAAAAGCTATAGGAATAGATTTCCTGATGAACCAGACATACTTGATGTCCCACAGGAAGTAAAGTGTTTAGGAATAGTGAATGACAAAGCCACTGTAATTCAATACTACTCATTGATGACTGTAAATGTACTACCCTCCACTATGGACGGTTTTGGGCTTACTTTAGTAGAAAGCATGGCTATGGGTACTCCTGTAGTCGCTACAAATTATGCAGGCATTCCTGATGTGGTACAACATGAGGAAAATGGGTTGCTGTATGAAAATGAAAATTATGAAGACTTTGCTAAGCAAATCAAACGATTGGTAGAAGACCATAATTTGAGAAATAAGTTATTAGAAAATGGGAAAAAGACTTCCTTTGAAAAATTCTCAATAGAAAACACTATCAATAATTATGAGAAATTTTTTAAGGAGATTTTAGGGAGTTAAGAGTGGGAAGTTGGAAGTGGGTAGGTTGTCCATCCCTAAATAGCATTGACCATTTTGATTAAAAATAGAAATTATAAATAATTCTTCAATGGGAGAAGGAAAAACAGATTCAATGCAAGCTTGAAAAAACTTTGGTTAATTTCTTATGTATCTTTGTGAAATTCTTAGACATACATTGTGGTTAAAAGAAAACAGCCACAGGCTGTCCTTTTTTATCTTTTTGTGGTGAAATACAATGGTTCAGATTAACAAAAAATATTAGAAGTTAGCTAGCTAAATGTCTTCATCATTTCCATTCCGAAAGCAAAATCATTTCGAACTGCAATACTATCGCCTTTAACCCTTTTTACGACAAACCCATTATCAGTGAAGTACTGCTCAGCTTCAGCATATTCTTGAACTCCTAAATGTCGGCTTTCAAATACAATTACCTTAGGCTTATTTTGGCTTAAATCATATAACTTAATTACTTCAAAATCGAATCCTTCCACATCAATCTGCAGCACATCTACTTTCTCTATCTGATATTTTGATCTAAGAAACTCAAAGGTCTTCGATTCGACTTTAACTTGATCAATGTAATTCTCTTTCTGCTTTGGAACCTTAATTCCTTTTCTTTTTGCTATAGCGTCCACTTCTCCTCTGTCCACTTTATCTTGTAGAGTCTTTTTATGAAAAGTAGTCAGTCCAGTAGCCCATCTTTCTCTGGTAAAACTGATTTTATACATATCCATCAAACTGATCTTATCACTAACAGCAATATTTTCCATGAAAACCCCCTTATCTCTCTGATAAAGCGGAAAAAGCTGATAGCGAAACACATCTGGTTGTGGTTCAATTAATAGTCCTTTCCATTTATCTCGTTTTACAAATTTATGAATTGGGTCATGATTAATGCCATCATTGGCTCCAACTTGTATTACAAATACTTGGTCAAGTTTTTTTGATATATGATTGTAGAAGTAGCCTAAACTCCCCTTTTTAGGCTTAAAAAAATATTTGTAGAATATTTTGAATATTATGGAATTACGTGCTGAAAGTCTGAATACAAATTTTTTATAAGCTTGAGTGAAGTATTTTTTCATCCAATTGGGTTGTTTTTTTAAAATAATAAACCACAATAGTACAAAGAATCAAATTTCAGAAAGAAAAATTAGATAATAATTAATTCTAAGCTAATGTAAGGTTAGATTAGCTTTAATTAATCTAAGATTAACTCATTATAAAATTCCTCATACTCTTCCACTGTTTTACTCGTATGAAATACATTTTGAATTCTATTTTGTGCTGCTTCTCCGTATTTCTCTATTAATTTAGGATTGTAAATATATTGCTTCATACCCTCTGCAAGCCCCTCAGCATCTGCTTTTGGCACCACAATTCCTGATTCTCCTGATACCACTAATTTCTTATTTCCAGGAATATCTGTGATTAAAGGAGCCTTCCCTAGTGCCATGGCCTCAATTGCTGCCTTTGTGATGGACTCCCCATAAAGTGAAGCCAGTACAAATACATCACAATTATTCTCTACCTCCAAAATATCGTTTCGGTAACCCAAAATATGGATTTTATCTTTCACAGGGCTCTCTTCAATTAGCTTTAAGAATTCAGGCCTATCCATATTATTACCAGCCAAAAATAATTCAAAAGGAGCATCTTTATCCAAATAATGAGTAGCTTTCAATAAGTATTTTAAACCTTTCATTTTTCGGTCATTGGCAGTACAGATAAATTTGACATTATCTTTACTTTGAATGTATTCTGATAAATCAGCTTTTTCATCAACCTGATACCAGGAAATGTCATGACCTTTATTAATGGTTTTAAAAATAATCCTGTTGCCAAAATAATTCTTAACAAAAAGCTCTTCAATTGCTTTTACATTGCAAATAACAGCATCAACAGTTTTGTTGAAATATTTTAGGTAAATAAAAGGATCATACCATGCAATATTTCCAGTATAACCCCTGTATAAACTCACCTTTACGGGTAATCCTTTAGCAGCAGGAATTCCATTCAAATAAGCCAAACTATTGTACATCTGAAGAATGTCATATTCGCCTTTAATTAATTCTTCTCTAATAAAAGCTATGCTTTCTTTATCTCTTTTTTTGGTAGGATGAAAGGGTATAACTTTTATCCCATGTTCTTCAAAACGAGGAATATAATCAGCTCCTTCATAAGTCATTACCGTAATTTCATGGCCTTTTTTAGCTAAACCGATGAAAATCTCAGCTTCTGGCCTTACTGTCACAATTGATTTATAATTACTAATGACTAATATCTTCATAAAACTATTTTAATTTCGCTGATATAAGAAGTGAGTCTATGCTAAACTAACTTTTTCGCAAAAATGTAGATGTTTCTGCGGTTCGACTTACATTTATAAGTCAAATTTAGGAATTACACCTGCAAAACACATATTTTTGACTATAACTATTAGAATAATCTGGTAAATGAAGCTTTCAGTCACTATCATAACTTTCAATGAGGAGAAAAATATTCAGGCTTGTATTGAGTCAGTAAAGGATGTTGCGGATGAAATTATTGTGATAGATAGCTTTTCAAAAGATAAAACTGCTGAAATTTGTAAATCGTATTCAAAAGTAAAATTCATTGAAAATTCATTCGCTGGCCATGTTGAACAAAAGAATTTTGCAATCAATCAAAGTAATTTTGAATTTATACTTTCCTTGGATGCCGATGAAAGGTTAAGTGAAAAACTAAAAGAAGAAATTCATCAATGGAAAAATGAAGATACATCAGAAAAAGATGCTTATAACATGCCGAGATTAAACAACTATTGTGGCAAATGGATTAGGCATAGCGGTTGGTATCCCGATAGGAAGATCAGGCTTTGGAATAAAAATAAAGGCGAATGGGGAGGCAATAATCCGCATGACAAGGTGATTATGAATAGTGATAGCACGATCGGCAAATTGAAAGGTGATATATTGCACTACACAACTGAAAACTTAAAGACTCATCTTGAACAGGTTAATAAATTTTCTGAAATAGCCGCACAACAACTTTTAAATAAGAATAAAGGTAAATCAGAATATTTGAAGATATATTTCAATCCTCCTTTCACTTTTTTTAAGAGATATATTTTGCAATTAGGCTTTTTGGACGGTTTTTATGGATTTACCATTGCTATTATTTCAGCTCATGCTAAATTCCTGAAATACGCTAAATTCAAACAAATGCGAGATCAACAATCAACCAAATGAAAGTAATCCATTTCAGCACAGAAAAAAATTGGAGAGGTGGCGAACAACAAATCGCTTACTTAATTGACGAACTTAATTCCCATGGAATTGAGAATCATTTGATTTGCAAGAAAAATTCAGAGATGGAAAAGTATGCCATAAATCAAAATATCTCCTTTTCAGCACTTTCAATAAGAAATTCTATTGATTTAAAAGCGATTTTAAATGTAAGCAAGATTTTCAATCAACAAAAAGCTGACTTTGTCCATTTACACACTTCCAAAGCTCACACCATTGGCTTAGCTGCAAGCTTCTGGGCACCAGATCAAAGTTTTATCCTACATAGAAGAGTCTCCTTTCCTATTAGAAACTCATGGATCAATAGAAAAAAATATAATAGTAAAAGCATCAAAAAGATTGTATGTATTTCTAATGATGTAGCCAGTATGGTTGGTAAAATGGTCAATAATACTCAAAAAATAGAAATTATTTATAGTGGGGTAGACTTGGAAAAATTCAATCTTTCTTCTCATAATTTTAATATTAGAGAAGAATTAAAAATCTCTGAAGACAAAAATATTGTGATAGGTGTAGGTGCTCTGAGTCCTGAAAAAGATTTCACGACCTTCCTTAAAACAGCTAAAATTACTTTAGAAGAAGCTCAGAATGTACATTTTCTGATCGTAGGCAAAGGTAAGGAAGCCCCTCAATTGAAAGAACTCTATCAAGAATTGGGAATAAAGAAGAACATAAGTTTTTTAGGATTCAGAACTGATATTCCTTCTATCTTACTTCAATCTGATATTTTCATGCTATGTTCTCAATCTGAAGGCTTAGGAACTAGCTTTATTGATGCTTCAGCAGCAGAATGTGCATTAGTAGGAACAAATACTGGAGGAATACCCGAAATTATTGAGGATGGAAAAACAGGATTTCTGGCAACAGTTGGGAATGAGCAGGAACTTTCAGAAAAGCTCATAACGATTTTACAAAACCAAGAGCTCAGACATACTTTTGCAGCAGCCGCCAAAGAGAAAGCAAAAGCATTCAGTAAGGTGGAAATGGGGAAATATTATATCAATCTCTATGAGAAATTAAGAGAATAAAAAAAGCCCGAAAACAATAATGTTCTCGGGCTTTGGAAAAAATAATTCAATATTAATATCTGTAATACTCTGGCTTATATGGTCCTTCAACCGTAACGCCAATGTATTCAGCTTGATCTTCAGATAAAGTATCTAGTTCAACACCGATTTTCAATAAGTGTAAAGCTGCAACTTTTTCATCCAAATGCTTAGGCAAAGTATAAACCGCATTTTCATATTTATCTTTATGCTTCCATAATTCAATTTGAGCCAATGTTTGGTTCGTAAATGAATTAGACATCACAAATGATGGGTGACCAGTTGCACAACCTAAGTTTACTAATCTACCTTCAGCCAATAAAATAATTTGCTTACTTGATTTCATAGTGATTAAATCAACCTGAGGTTTGATATTATCCCACTCAGCATTGTCGTGTAACCAAGCTACATCAATTTCATTATCGAAATGACCGATATTACAAAGGATAGCTTTATCTTTCATCAAGTCAAACATATCTCCTTTGATGATGTCTTTATTACCCGTTGCAGTTACAATAATATCCGCTTCTGGTAAAGCATTCTTCATTTTCTTTACTTCAAAACCGTCCATTGCAGCCTGAAGCGCACAAATTGGATCAATCTCCGTAACGATAACTCTAACACCAGCACCTCTTAATGAAGCTGCAGAACCTTTTCCTACATCACCATAACCACCGACAACGGCAACTTTACCAGCCATCATCACATCAGTAGCTCTTCTGATAGCATCTACCAATGATTCTTTACATCCATATTTGTTATCAAATTTAGATTTTGTAACTGAATCGTTTACATTGATGGCAGGCATTGGTAGCGTTCCTTTCTTCATTCTTTCGTATAATCTGTGAACACCAGTAGTAGTTTCCTCAGAAAGCCCGTTGATGCCTTCAGCAAGTTCAGGATAGTTATCCAACACCATATTGGTTAAATCACCACCGTCATCCAAAATCATGTTCAATGGCCTTTTATCCTCACCAAAGAAAAGCGTTTGTTCAATACACCAGTTGAATTCTTCTTCTGTCATTCCTTTCCAGGCATAAACAGGAATTCCAGCAGCAGCAATAGCAGCAGCAGCCTGATCTTGAGTAGAAAAGATATTACATGAACTCCAAGTAACCTCAGCACCTAAAGCCACTAAAGTTTCAATTAAAACTGCCGTTTGGATAGTCATATGCAAACAACCCGCAATCCTAGCTCCTTTTAAAGGTTGGTCTTTACCATATTCTTCTCTTAAAGCCATTAGGCCTGGCATTTCTGCCTCAGCTAGCGTAATTTCTTTTCTTCCCCAGGCGGCAAGGGAAATGTCTTTTACTTTGTAATTTTCTGTATCTGTCATTTTAACTTATTTTCTTCTTTATAAATGCATTTAGCAACACAAAATTACCACATAAGTTTTAATAATTAAAGAGAGTATGTGTTTATTGGAGGAAAAGTCAATTATTATGACAGAAGTCGGACTTCTTTGAATTGATATTTCTTAAGAATTCCGCTTTCATCTTCAATTTCCAGTACCCCATCAGGATAAACCTTACGGATTATCCCGTTAAATTTTCCAATGGAATCTTCATAATAAGCCACCTTATCTTTAAGGTACAATTTTGATTCATAGGTTTCATGGATGAATCGAAAGTCCCCACTTCTTAAGATTAAATAATAGTGCTCCAGTCTTTGGACGATTTCGAGCAGAACTTTATCCAAATCGAATTCTTTTTCAAATTGTTTTGCAAAAGAAGTTGCTGTGGGAAGTAAACCATCGGTTTGATTTACATTCAATCCAATCCCAATAATACTTTCAGAAATTCCGTTTTGATTGATAGAGTTTTCAATTAAAATCCCCGCTACCTTTCTCTTATTTAAAATAAGATCATTAGGCCATTTCACAAAAACTTTAGACTCAGCATTGTAGCTTTTCACCACATCAAGAAGTGCTAAGGAGGTCATCCTATTCAGTTCAAATTGTTGAGAAGCTTTAAGAAACTGAGGCTTAAAAAAAACAGAAAAAGTTAAATTATCTCCAGCAGGAGAATTCCATTGATTACCTCTTTGCCCCTTCCCCTTAGTTTGGTGTTTTGTGATGATAATTGCACCTTCGTAGAGCTGTTTTTTGGCAGACATTTGTGCCATCAAATCATTGGTGGAATGACAGCTTGGCAGGGAAACGACTTGTTTCCCTATAAATAAGGTATTGGCAAAGATTTTATGCAATATTATTTCGTAGATTTACAGCAAAGAAACATCTTAGATTTGAAACCAAAAAATATTTAATGAATTCAGAGGCTTTAAGTAAAATAGTAGTGCAGGGAATGCAGGAGAGAAAAGCTCAAGACATCACCATTTTAGATTTATCAGAAGTAAAAAATGCAGTGGCTGACTTTTTTGTAATATGTTCAGCAACTTCCGATACACAGGCAGATTCCATATCTGAATCCATTGAAAAATTTGCCTATAAAGAAGCAAATGAAAAGCCGTGGATGACCGAAGGTAAAAATAATAAAGAATGGATACTTTTAGATTTTGCAAATGTTGTTGCCCACATCTTCAAAAATGACAAAAGAGGACATTATAATCTCGAAAGTTTATGGGGCGATGCCAAAATCATTGAGGTAGAAAGTGTTTAAAAATTTATCATAAACATAATGCTGAATGCTAACGTTATGCTAGCAGCATTGTAATAGTTAAAAGTAATGGCAGAAAAACCAAAAGATAACAAAAGAAAAAAAATCATACCAAAGCCGCCACAAAAGCCTAATTATCAAATATGGGTAATTATAGTTTTAATATCAGTGGTGTTTGGAATTTCATTATTCAGTGGCAGTAGTAATGCCATAAAAATATCAGAAAAAAGATTCGAAAGAATGTACCTGAGCAATGATGTTAAAAAAGTATTATTGCTCAAAAATCAAGGTTTAGTTGAAGTGTATTTGAAAGAAGATGCGCTTCAAAATTCAAAGTACATTCAAGAATTAGAAAACAGTAATCCTTGGAATTACCAACAGGGTCCTCATTATTCATTTGAGATTCCTAGTCTAGATATTTTTGACAAGAACTACTCAGCACTTGAGAGTCAGGTTCCTGAAGAAGATAGAATTGGATATGAAGTAGAAGAGCGTACACAATGGTCTGAAATGTTTTGGAGTTATGGCTTCTTAATTTTCCTACTATTTGGTGTTTGGTTCTTGATGAGAAGAATGTCAGGCCAAGGTGGCCCTGGCGGTCAAATCTTCAATATTGGAAAATCAAAAGCCGCTCTTTTTGATGCTGAGAATAAAGTTAAAATAACATTTAAAGATGTTGCAGGGCTTGATGAAGCTAAAGAAGAAGTAGCAGAGATTGTTGAGTTCTTGAAGAACCCAGGCAAGTTTACCACATTAGGTGGTAAAATTCCTAAAGGTGCACTATTAGTTGGCCCTCCAGGAACTGGTAAAACATTATTAGCAAAAGCAGTTGCTGGTGAAGCAGAAGTACCTTTCTTTTCACTGTCAGGTTCTGATTTTGTTGAAATGTTCGTGGGTGTTGGTGCAGCCAGGGTAAGAGATTTATTTAAGCAAGCGAAAGAAAAGGCACCTTGTATTGTATTTATTGATGAGATTGATGCAATCGGTCGTTCAAGAGGTGGTGGAAAAATGCCAGGTTCAAACGATGAAAGAGAAAACACATTAAATTCACTCTTAGTGGAAATGGATGGATTCTCAACAGATTCAGGTGTTATCATTTTAGCGGCTACCAACAGACCTGATGTATTGGATTCAGCCTTAATGAGACCAGGTAGGTTCGATAGGCAAGTAAGTATTGACAAACCAGACATCATTGGTAGAGAAGCAATCTTTAAAGTTCACTTAGGCCCTCTTAAAGTGAGCAAAGAATTAGATGCTAAAAAATTAGCCGCTCAGACTCCTGGGTTTGCGGGTGCTGAAATTGCAAATGTTTGTAATGAAGCAGCATTGATAGCAGCAAGAAGAAATAAGAAGGCAGTTGATATGAATGATTTTCAGGATGCTATCGATAGAGTTATCGGTGGTCTTGAGAAGAAAAATAAAATCATATCTCCTGATGAAAAGAAAATTGTGGCTTATCATGAGGCAGGACACGCAGTTGCTGGGTGGTTCTTAGAGCATGCTGACCCATTGGTGAAAGTAAGTATTGTTCCGAGAGGGATTGCCGCTTTAGGTTATGCACAGTATTTGCCAAAAGAGCAATTCTTACATCAAACAGAACAACTTTTTGATGAAATGTGTATGGCGCTTGGTGGTCGTGCAGCTGAAGAAATCGTATTTGGTAAAATCTCTACAGGTGCATTAAGCGATTTGGAAAGAATTACCAAAATGGCCTATAGCATGGTGAGCGTTTATGGTATGAACGAAAAAATCGGAAACGTTTCTTTCTATGATTCTAAAGATGGAGGCGATTATAAATTTACCAAGCCTTATTCAGAGGATACTGCAAAAGTAATTGATGAAGAGGTAGGGAAATTGATTGCTAAAGCTTATGTAACCACGAAGAAACTCTTAACAGACAAAAGAGAGCAATTAGAAATTTTAGCTCAGCAATTATTGGAAAAAGAAATTATTTTCCAATCTGATTTAGAAAAACTAATCGGTAAGAGGCCATTTGAGCAGCAAACTACTTATGAAGCTTATACCAATGGGAAAAAGCAGGATAAATTAGACAAAGAAAAGAAAGAAGAAGAGAAGAAGAAAAAGGAAGAAGAGTCAAAAGCTAAAGAAGAAACCGCAGCAGCTGACACTTCAAATTCAGACTCTTCTGAAAAGGAAGAAAAAAATGAAGATTAATAAAATAATTGGATTTAAGTTTAATAGCCTTGCAAATATGTAAGGCTATTTTTTTGTCTTGAAATGTTTTAATTTATGTTCAAGTCGGTTGCTTACACTAATTGAAACTGATTCCGTTTCTATCACTGTTCCTTCATGGTCAGTCAAAATATAGAATGGGAAATCTCTAATCTTTTGATTCTTTCTATAGTTACTTTTTCTAAATGCATTTGATTGCTCAGGCAACAAATGAAATCCTCCCACTTTATTTTGATAAATGAAGGACTTCACCTTTTCAGGAGATTCGTAAGCATCTATACAGATATTTATGAAGTTATAATCTCCTTCAAATTTATGCTTTATTTTATTTAAAAGGTTGAATTCAGAGATCATCTCCTTGTCCCAGAAAGACCAAAAAACCAGTACGTTTTTACTAAAAGACGAATCGCGGGCAAAATAACTTTCTAAAGCCCCATCTATATCTATTCCAAAAAGAAAGTCTATATTTTGAATAGTTTTCAAATCGTTAACTGCTTGCATTTGAATACTCGCCTCAGCTATTTCTTTCTCCCTGAAACTTAAACCCTCCATTAAAACTTGGAGATTTTCCTTTAATTCACTTAGCGCTAAACCAGGTCTAAAAAAATGATGCAGCACCAATATTTCAGATTGCGGATAATTAAAATCTGCCTCAATTTTAGATTTAGTTTCCTTTATCGATAGACTTTTCAACGAATTGGCATTAAAATACTGATAATATAGCTTATAAATGAATTTCCAATATTGAGTATAAGCTGGAACATAATGAATCCAATTTTCATCTATTTCTTTATCGTATTGCTCCATTGCAAAATTAAATAATTGCTTAGCAGAACGGCTATCCCAAACCAATGTATTATAACTATTATCAGCTCGATATTTGACATCGTTCTGAGCTAATTTATGCAAGCTGTCTAATGCATCAGCATAAAATAAATCAATTTCATGTAATTTCTTGAATTTTGAATTCTTAGTGCTCAATGTCCCTGCCAACCAATCTTTTTTAGAAATCAATACTATATTGGAGGTATTAATATTAGCATTAGACAAATCAATCTCAATACCTGAGGATAAATCTTCAATCCATAAATAATATTCTTTAGAATTAAAATCCAGTAAATAGAAATTAATATCGTTTTCGCTTAGTTCAAATACTGTTTTACGCGGGTATTCGAAAGTCGGAGTAAAAAATAAAACATTGGGATATGCGGAGTCCTTCAACTCGACTTTACTATTTTCATCATGTACAAACTCAATAGTGCCTGCAAGGCCGTTATAAGTAAAAAGAAATGAAATTAGCAAACCAAAAAAGAATCTAAAAACCATGATATTTATATTATTTATAACCTGAGTTCGACATTAATTTGGAAATTCAGATTTTCATAAAATTCAATAGACAAGGCGTCTTTTTGAAGATATAGCGAGCTATATCGAAGAAAGACAACGCTGTATATTGGATTTTATGGGAAAGTTTTTCTGATTCCGCTTGTAAACAGCGATTTTCTTCCTAAAAATTTCTTACAATAGCCCGCTATTGCTTCAAAATTTTTAGTTGAAACTCACTATTTACAAACAGTCTGAATCCTAAATTAATAATCGAACTCAGGTTTATAGCAAAAATATAAATATTAGCCAGTATTATTCAATTATGTTACACTTTCCACCATTAAGTTACCTTAAGATTTAAAAATCCTTCTATAAATCGGCTTTCGATAAGCAAACTGAAGCCATAGAACAGGGTATAATAGAAAATCCATTAATATAAATGGAGATTTGAATCTAATATCATCAATTATAAAAGATTGATTTTCCTCAGTTTTTTCCACTATATGATGATGCTTCCAAAGCTTTAAAAAGAAAGGCAATTTCGTTCCTTCATCCACAAATTCGAAAACTGATTGGGAAGTATTATCAAAAGTGATTTCGCTTATCCAATCTTGTTTAAAAAAAATGAAATTCAATTCCAGATGTACTTTATCGCCTTTATTGCATCCTCCAAATTCTTTCAATTTAACTGGAGGAAATGGAGGATTTAATGATAAAAACAATTCTTCATTAAACCCGTCTTTAACTGATAAAAAATCTTGGCCTACTTTAGTTTTAAGTTTTAAATGCATGCAGTGAAAAGCAAATCGATATGTAAATGTTTAGAATTACTCTTTAAACTTTGTGCCATATGTATGGGTAATCACTTCTTTAGATCCCATTCTTAATTCAAAAATCTTGTCATATTCATTTTCATTGATTTCCTCTTGAGGTTGATCAAGACCTAAAGCTTCAATTTGCTCTAAAATAGTATTACTATGTCCCACCACTAAAATAGTATCCGCTTTCATTTCTTTTAATTGCTTTGCAAATTCCTCATATTCTTTTGCATCATAATTGGAAATTTCAAGATTCTTTTGCTCTGCAACAGGTTTAGCGGTTTCTTTCATTCTGACGTAGTCAGTTGAAAAAATTGAATCTATTTCAATATCCTTGAACCAGCTAGCCAAGTCCACCGATCGAATTACACCATCGGTCGTTAGCGGTGGGTCATTTTTAGGGGTCACGTCTTTCTCCGCATGACGAACCATATAAATAACTTTCTTTTCATTTTCATTTGAGCAGGATACAGCCACAAAAGCCATCAAAATAATCGCAACTAATAATCTCATTTATTTTATGTTTAAATATTTAAATTTTAGGAAAGGCCACTACAAACTTAGCTCCTTTTCCTATATCACTTTCACACCAAACACTTCCGTTCATCTCCTCTACATATTTCTTAACTATGGATAAGCCTAAACCAGTTGAAGTTTCATCGCCAGTTGGCTTAGCTGATAAAGTCATATACTTCGTAAATAATTTCATTTTATCCTTTTCGGAAATCCCTGGGCCTTCATCCTTCACAAATACATGATGATATTCATGATGAGTTTCGGTACCAATAAAAATATTACTCCCCAGCGGAGAAAACTTTAAAGCATTACTTAAAAGGTTTTCGAATACTTGTTTTAAGAAAAAAGGATCTGCCAGAACCATTTTTCCATTTAAAATTTTAGATGTATCAATAGAAATATTCTTAGACAGCGCTTTCTCTTTGAATTCAGCCACCGTTTCTCTCAAAATATCAGCCATGTCAATAGTGCTAAATTTGTAATTGAGGCTTTTCTTTTGAATTGATTCTAAATCTAATATTCGTTCAACTAGTTCTTTTAAATGAAAGTTAGAGTTCTCAAGTTTCTCAAAAATATCAATTTCTTCCTTATCCCATTTTTCACTTTTAAAACCAAGAATAGTAATCAAACCACTCATTTGATTAATAGGACTTTTTAAATCGTGGGCAACAATTCCTATAAGATCATCTTTCTGTTTATTTATTTCTGTTAACTCTTTATTCTTCTTTTGTAGTAACTGCCTTTGATGTGATAATTCATCCTTGCTCCTATTCAACTCGGCCAATAGTTCCTGCAATTGATCACTTTTTTCGGTTAAAAGCATATTATCTCTTTCACGAATCTTATTTGACCTTATGAGAAGAATAACAATTACCACAACAAAAATTAAAATAATGCTTACTGAAATTATAATCGTCCATTGCAGCTCTTTTTGACGCTCGGAAGCTATCAGACTTTGGCTTTGGATTTCCTTTTCTTTATTTAAAAAAGCAATTTCATCTGCCCTGTCGGCAACATTATCACCTGCTAACCCCCAAATCAATTCAGAATAGTCATTCCCAAGATATCTTCTTATGATTTTATCTGCTTCTGCACGATATAAATAACTTTCAAAATAATTTTTTACGGGTATTTCCCAATCACTTTCTAATTGGTAAATAAATCTATATCCATCTCTTTTTACTTGAAATTTACTATGTCTCTTTACTGGATTTCCTTTACCAATTTCTATTACATAAAAAGGTAAGCCCACAAAACCTACCATTTCTCTATTTCTACTCACTAAACGAATAATATCTTCATCATTTGGAACATCTACATAATTGAGATTCAAATCATAGGCATTGCTTAACTCATCTAAATCATTTTTATAGGTGGTACCAGACATCGTTGCAGCTTCAAAACCATCAATATGGGTTTTTAAGGATGCTGCATTATCTAGGTAAGGAACGGAAAGATGTGTGATAAAAACACTTACATCGGGCATGTAGGAATAAGAGAAATCAACAAGTTTTGAACGTTCTTTCGTTTTAGATATAACGGAAACTCCAAAAGCAGGTGTTTTAGATTTATCAACATATTCAAATACCGCATCAAATGTTGGAACTTGTTCCCACTCAACAAACAATTTTACGGAATATTTTTTTTCCACAAAGCGAAGAAAGGAATCCATCATTTCCTTTTCGATTCCTAATAAATTACCAATTTCATCTTGATATATAAACGGTTCGATTGGGTAATAATACACTTTTACTTTACCTGAACCCTTCTCTAACACCTCCTGAAAAGATTGTGCATATAGAGAGCCAGCTCCAATGGAGCAAAAAAGTGATATGATGATGAATTTTTTCAAGCTATAAAAGCATTTCAATTCTTAAAATAAGCAGAAACCTACCATTTAAAAAAATTATTAACCTATTATGGATGATATTTCCAATAAGTGCTTTAGCAAGAAACGAAATATTAGTTGTAATTACTTGATGGATTAGGTTAAAAAGGTACAGGAAAGAATGTTTGTATTGTTCTTCAGTATACTTAATTAGAAAATATTGCAATTAGGGATTAGATATTAATCGTTATTAGAAAAATCTCCTCTTTTAATAGCTCTAAATATCTCTACCCATGACATAGGATTTAACAAAGGATTTATCCGTACTGAATTTTTGGTTTGATCATAGAAGGCTTGTTGCTGAACAAACCACCTGTGATTCATAGACCCATCAGCTGGTAGTGTCCTATACATTTCTTGTAATGTAGCAGGGTCTAAATTCCTGTTTATATTATCATATTCATCAGGCAACCTGACCGCTAAAACGGCCTTTTTAAAGGCTTCTGCAGTGGGAGGCATATTATAAACTTGTACCTCATTTAGCATTTCTTTATCGGGTTCTAGTTTAAAAATAACTTTTAAGGTTGAGGATTTAATTTTAGGTACGATATAAGTCGCTTTTTTAAATCCAACTGCACTAATGACTAAACTATCACCTTCTAATGCGGGCATGGAGAAAAACCCATATTGATTAGTTGAAGTTCCCCTACCATAAATAGGAGTATAAATATGTACTCCAGGTACACTAACACTATCCTCATCTAAAATGACTCCAGTGAATTGTATAACTTTATCTTCTTCAGCATCTTCTTGTGAAAAACCCAAAAAAGGAATAATCAATAAAAATGAGAGAAGTATGGTGTTTTTGATTTTCATTAAGACAAATATAATATATAAAAGCGAATTCAAGAAAAATTTAATTAAGCACTGCTAATCAATCTATTAATAAACATTACAAGATAAATAAACCTTCATTATAACGTATGAGTTAAACTTTAGTTCTATGTTAACTAAAAGTTCATAACTTTAACAAAGGGATTCTTAAAATATTAATTTTCAATAAAAACAAAGATGTCCAAAAACTTAATTTGATTCAATATTAATAGAGATATTCATTATTCATTTACTAATTTTAATCTGATTATCAGCTAGGCTTTATGAGGCTAAAGAACTTTACTTTAAATTTTAGTGTACAATTCTACAAGTGTCTTTCTGATGATTCTCGTTTGCGTATACTTTTTTTAGTACATCAAAATCAGGAAATGTGTATATCAGATTTAGAACTGATTTTGGATTTCACTCAAGCGAAAACATCTCGGCATTTATCATATTTGAAAAATAATGGAGTGCTCAATTCCAAAAAAGTTGATCAATGGGTATTTTATTATGTAAAAGAAGAAGTAAAAGATCTGTTGGGTCAAACTTTTAAGTTTGTAGAAAAAGACCAGCAGCTACAGAAAGATTTAGAAACTTTTAAAGTGATGTATTCTAATAGAACTCTCGCTTTAAACATATTACACAGCAAAAAATGGGTGAAATAAACACATATAAGCATATATTTTTCGATTTAGACCATACACTATGGGACTATGAAAAAAATTCAAATGAGGCACTAGGCGAATTATTCCTTAAATACCAACTCAAAAATCTTGGAGTTAATGATTCAATTGAATTTAATATTTGCTTTGATAGGATCAATCGATCACTTTGGAATGACTATAACAAAAATAAAATATCTCGAGATGGGATTAGAGAACAGAGGTTTTTAAGGATACTTAAGGAATTTGAAATTGATGATATTGACCTGAGCAATAAATTATCTACAGAATATTTGATGCTATGTCCTACTAAACCACATTTAATGCCTTATACTTTTGAAGTACTCGACTATTTAAAAGATAATTACCAACTTCATATTTTAACTAACGGCTTTAAGGATGTTCAAAGAATAAAGTTAGAAAATTCTAGATTACACCCTTATTTCTCTACTGTAGTAACCTCAGATACTGCAGGTTATAAAAAACCTATGAGTTCTATTTTTAAATATGCAATTGATAAGGCAGAAGCAAGAAAGAACGAAAGCATCATGATTGGGGATAATTTACAAACGGACATAATGGGAGCAAGAAACTTTGGAATGGACACTATTTACTTTAATCCGAAAAAGGAGCAGCATAAATCGAGCGTCACTCATGAAATAGATTGCTTAAGCCAATTAAAAACTATTTTTTAATGCATGATACATTCATGCCAACAGATTTTTCGCTTTATCGTACCTTAGTATTAATAAAATTACAATTGGAATAATAATTGCTTGATTAATTTAAATTAAGCTATTTAGGATCTATCAACAAACTTGAATCAAAATGCAGAGGATATTTTTAAGTACTTTATTAACAATTATATTTTCATTTCAATTATTAGCGCAAGACAATAATAATCCTAAAAATTCTGCATTTGGTTTAAATGCTGATGCCATCATTTTGTTGGATAGTGGTAAGAGTATTTACAATGAAAATTTTGAATTAATTTTCACTCACACCACAAAAATTGAAATCCTCAGTGAAGATGGATTAAATTGGGCTAATGCAATGATCCCACACAGCGAAAATGATTCCCTTTTGTATATAAAAGGTCACACCTACAATCTTGATGAAAGTAATACACTCCAAATAGATAGTTTAAAAACAGAGACTATAGAAAAAGAAACTAAAAATGGGATAGTAGAAAACTACTTTAGCTTACCCAATGTAAAAGTAGGTAGTATCATTGAATACAGCTATCAAATTAAAATTGAGGATTGGCAACAGTTAAACAGTTGGTATTTCCAAAATGATATTCCGGTTGTCAAATCAATTTACACCACTGAAGTACCAAATTATTTATTGTTCTACAAATATTTGGAAGGCTCCCTTAACCTAGACGATTTCAGTAGAAAAACCGTCAAAAAAATGGTCAAGGATAAGCAAACAGATGTCCTAATCGAAGATTATAGAATGGACAGTATACCAGCCTACATACAGGAAGCAGACGTTCCTGGTTCTGATTATTTTATCTCGAAATTAAAATTTAAGCTTGCTGAATATACTTTACCCAAAAAATCTACTGAATTTTTATTGCCACAAAATTATGAGGAATTAGCCTATAATTGGGCTGGTTCACCATTCTTCAAAGAGGCTTATACTAGAAGCAGTTATTTACAAAATGAAATTGATAAAATATATCATCCTGAATTATTTAAAACGGATGTTATGAAAGGTTTTTATTTCTTCATTAGAAATAACTTCTCTGTTGATTTATCCTTTAATGAAAAAAGTTTAGAGGAAGCTTATAAAGCTAGAAAAGGCACACCACAGCAAATCAATATGCTCTTAACCAAAATGTTAAACCAATCAGGTTTTGATGCTTATTTAATTGCATTAAGCTCATTAGAAAACAGACCCACTTATCCAGAAAATCCATACTTCGAGCTTTTCGATGTTTATATATGTATGGTGAGATATAATGGCAAAAATTATTTTCTCGATGCTTCCGACAAAAATCTACTGTTTAATATGCTTCCTCCTAATTTCATCAATAATGGTGGTTTGGTTATTTCACAAAAGGCTCCTGGCTTTGTGCCTCTGGACTTTAATTTTGATGACAAGGAAATGGTCACTGCTGAATTTGAGATTTCTGACACCGCCACTATCAAAGGTGAATATGAGGTAAAAAGAGAAGGTTATGCTGTCTATAGTTTTGATTCACGCTTTTTAAACAGCAATCGATCATATAATGATTACTTGATTGAAACTATATTTGAGAATATGGATTGGGAGATTAAGAAACATGAAGTAAATGAAGAATTTGAGGAAAATAAAATCCTTAAGGAATACCTTTCATTTGTTAGACCAGTAGATTCAACAGCTACAAATTATATGGAAATAAAGCCTGTAGTATTAAATGAATTCGCTGAAAATCAATTGAAAGCTGAAAAACGTCAAAATCCTATCACCCTGTATACCCCGCTGATTAGGAAAGCTAGTTATTCATATAAAATCCCAGAGGGATGGACAGTTGTGGAATATCCATCTAATAAAAACATAGCCTTAGAAGATGGAAAAGGAAAGCTTATGTATCAATATAAAAAGATAGGGGATTCTTTAAAAATTGAATATACGATTGATTACGATCAGGTAATTTATATGCCCGATGAATATCCCATGATTAAAACTTTCCTACAGGAAGTTACTGATGCCCTAAATCAGAAAATAATTTTAATTCGCTAATTGTGCTCTATCAAGTATAATAAACTTTCAGCCACTATATCCCCCATGGTTTTACAATTATTAAAATCTTTGTGCTTATAATGTTCTGCCAGTTCAGCTTTCAAATTGGTGATATTTTCAGGAGTTGAAATCACGTCTTTCCTCATCGCTTTCATCAACTCTTTTAAGTTATGATCAGATGCCTTCATTCTATTTACGATCAAAGAGCGTTCTTCCTTTTGATATTGCTTAACTGTGGCGGGAGTCATCAACTCCAGACCTAATTCAATAATGGGATTATTCTGCTTGAAATATTGCGGCATATAAACCGCTTTTCTGCCCTCGTAGGATTGCTGATCAAAATCAATGGACTTAATCCTGTAGTGGATTTCTTCAAAGTCAGGTGTGATATCTATTACAAAATTGCTGGAGTGCATATCTCCTAATAATCGAACAAAACACCTTTCAGTGAATTTAACAAATTCCTTTGCCAACCTGATTTTATTCAACTTATCATCATTCATATAATTTCTGATAAATTGATCTCCTGGAATCCCAGGAATATGTTCCTCAATCAAAGTATCACCATTTACGATATAACTCATTCTATTAGGAGATAATAAATGCTCCAATTCTAATCCATATATACGAGAAGCATCAGCTTTTTTAATGTAGAAATAATCGAAATTATCATTGATTTGGTTTACAATCCGCACTCGAAAAGGATAAGTATTTCCATAGGTGCAAGCATCTACTCTATCGACATAAAGATGCTCCATCACGGATAAATCACCATCGGCTTTTAAGATTGCATAGATGTTCTTTAAACCATAATAGATATGTTTCATATCATCCTGAGGGAAAAACAAGGTTTCCCACAGTGTGTCATTGTCCTCACTGTCATAAAGCGGAATTGCATTATTAGCCCTGGTTAAATCACTATATTTGATGGGGATGTCTAGTTGCCTGCCATGATTTCGTAAATATTTTACCAAATTATTGCTGACTGGAAATATCTTTTTCTTCTTACTGATTAAAGCCATATTCGAATATAAAGCCTTTTCAGCAAAAATTTATTATGCAGTCTTTTTTCGTAAGGTTATATACTCTGTTTCCAGATTATCTGTCCTGTTTTCCTCTGTAAAATAAAGTAATACATTGTATTGATCTAAACGTATTTTCAATTGTTTCTCTTTCTACCAGAGAGCAGAATTAAGCATTATATTACCGATTTTTGAGTTTTAATTCTCGCATAATGCTTCATACTTTTTCCATTGATGAAAAAGTATGTCGGCCAGAGGCTGACCAGCTATTGGCTGGCAATCCCGATAGCCATCGGGACTAGGTAAAATGATGCTACTACCCACAAATGCCAACGCCTGCCCGCCTTTTTACCCTCCAGCCCGCTTTTTCGCTAAAGGCGAAATTGGAGGGGTTAGTTATTAACGATTTCATCAAATAAATATGACCTTAAACTATATTTAGATGCTTTTAAAATTATTTATATTTTGAATAATTCTGGTATCCCAGAGAGGAAAACAAGAGCCTTTTCAGCAAAAATTTATTATGCAGTCTTTTTTCGTAAGTTTATATGCTCTGTTTCTATATTATCTTTAGGATCAAGATCGATTTTTTTCATCTTTTTATGATTCGATTTATAATCTGAGGAATCGGCATAATAAACCAGTGACCAGTTACCGTCTTCATCTTCTGCTAGAGCACTCATGCTCTCTACCCAATCACCTGAATTCATATAAATCAATCCATTTATTTCCTTTAGAGCTGCTTGATGAATATGCCCACAAATGATCCCGTCACAATCTTTAATCTTTGCGATTTCAACTAACTGTTTCTCGAAATCATCAACATAAGAAACTGCAGATTTAACCTTTGATTTAACTACCTGGCTCAATGAGTAATAAGGCAAACCTTTTCTTCTCCTATATTGATTATATTTTGAATTCACCCATAGCAAGAAAGTATAGCCTACATCTCCTAATTTCGCTACCCATTTAAGATTAGTGGTGATGGAATCAAAAATATCACCATGCACCACATAGAATTTTTTACCATTACTTTCAATCATTAAATCTCTCGTTATGGTCAAATTTCCCACTTTAAATGGAAGTACTTGATCTAAGAAATCATCATGGTTTCCCCTCAGATAAATGACTTCGGTTTTATGTTCCTCTATCATTTTCAGGATTCTATTAAAAAAGCGAGTGTGTTTTCTCTTCCAAGTACCGTATTTTTTGAGTTGCCATCCGTCAATTATATCACCGTTTAATATTAATCTGTCGCAACTGCATTGCTTCAGGAATTTGACTAGTTCTTTTGCCTTGGAGCCTTTTGTACCAAGATGTACATCGGATATGACTAAAGTTTTGTAGTGTGTTATCATGACCTCTATTGGTTTCCTAAAGGTCATCATTAATTATTATTCCATGTTTAAGTGGCTGTTAAACAATTAAAAAGGATTTTAGCTATTTTCAAGCTTTAGTAACATTAGTATAAAAGTTAGCGAACAGTTTATTAATAGTGGCTAGTTCAATATGTAAAAAAGCTATAGATATTTTACATCAGCTTAAATCAATACAATTAAATTTAAAGATGATTAAACAGAGGTTTTTATTCCCTTTTCTTAACCAAAATACTTTTCCTTTGCACAGAGCTGAACTGAATATAGCCCAAAGGCTCATTCTCAGGATTTGTCAAGTTTTTAATATTAGTACTTGGGTTTACAGGTGGTGGGCTAAAAACTCCTCCATCATTAAATAATAAGTTGATGAATTCAACATAATATTGATAAACATCCTCATTTAAGGTATAAAGCTCTAAACCTACGGAATCTTGATCTTCAAAGGAACCCGGCACAGGCAGAGCTTGAAATTGCTTACCGAAAAATTCCGAAGTCAGAACTGAATTTGAGAAATCCCCTCTTGAATTTCGAAGCGTATCATTAACTGTTACATCTAATTTGAAATATTCAATACCTTCATTATTAAGTTGGCCATCTACAAATAAAAAATAGCCATCCCCAAAAGCTGGCTGACCAAGGCTTTCTAATTCCTCCGCTGACAAATAATAAAGTGTATCAAGTGTAGCGTTTTCCAAAATACTCCCCTTTGCCTCTAAAATTTCATCATTTACTTCAATTTGAAGTGTATAACTACTTCCTACAGTAAGCTCTATTGGACTATTGGATTGATAAAGGCTGTCTTTAGGATTATAATTGAAGCTTTGAATCAAATTATTGTCTGCATCCATCAAACTCACCTTTGCATCAGTAAAAGGTTCTAAGCCCGTAGTATCATAATAATTTAAACTCTCAGATATTTTAATACTTTGAAATGATCGCTCATTAAGTAACCTTCCTTCTATTACCAGTTTAGGATCTGTTTGAGGTATATCTATATCAATAATCTCCTGACAACCCCAACTGACTATTATCGCCAAAATAAGACTCAATATTTTATTTTTATGTGCTTTCATCAGTTAAAAGAAAAGTTATAAGTAACAGAAGGAATTATTCCGAATAAAGCAGTTTTAACAGCTGCTGGGCGAGTGCTAGTAATTGGGCCATCCTCAGATTCACTAAAAGTTGGATCGTTATTGTTAACCTGCCTAAATTCTATTGAAAAAGGATTTTTTCGATTATAAACATTGTAGAATGAAACAGTAATTTCATGATCATATCGCTTCCATCTACTATTCAATTGATAAGTTAAACCCAAATCCATGCGGTGGAAATCAGGCATTCTACTAGAATTTCTTTTACTATCATCGTAGTATGGAATATTTTGCCCATTCACAATATATCTTCCCTCAGGAAAGGTTACTGCAGCACCACTAGCATAAACCCAATTTCCAGAAAGTGATAATCTTTCAGAGAATTTATGAGATAATACTAAAGCTATATCGTGAGGTTTATCATATCTGGCTAAGTATGGGTCACCACTGGCCACTCCCTCAATTTGTCTTTGCGTTCTGGAAAGCGTATAACTTAACCAGCCCGTGGTTTTACCAATATTCTTTCTTAACATAAATTCTGCTCCATAAGACCAGGCAATACCATCTGCAACAGCTGTTTCTATTCTATCATTCAAGAGTACATCTTCACCAGGAAGAAAGTCCACCACATTTTGTAACCATTTATAATAACCTTCTACTGAAATTTCCCAAGCATTATCTTTCAAGTTTCTGAAATAACCCAAAGCTACCTGATCGCCAATGACTGGTTTTATATGATAATCTGCAGGAATCCAGCGATCTGTAGGAAAACCAGCTGTAGCATTGGTCGCTACTTGCAAATATTGGCGCATTCTATTGTAAGATGCTTTCAAACTAGTTTTGGAATTAACCATATATCGAATCCCCAATCTAGGCTCAAAGCCACCATAATATTTCACAATATCGCCACTTTCGTAAACATCAGTTCTGATTTCATTTTCAGGTCTTTTCGCTTGACCGTCTGCATAAACAGAAACGGAATCAGGCCCTACTTTTGCAAAAGATGAGTATCTGACACCATATTCCATACTTAATTTATCTGTGATCGTATGCTGATTACTCACATATAAAGCTGTTTCTACAGCAAAATCATTTTGTAAATTAAAATTTTGAATATTAGAATCCTGTGAAGAAATTTCTGCTGGAGCAAAGACATGATAAATCGCATTGGCCCCAAAAAATAGGGTATTATTATTATTTAAGAAATAATCAAAATCTAGTTTTAGATTATACTCCTGTAAACCAGAGTTCCAATTGAAGCCCGATCCGGCAGTATTAACATCGAAGCCGTAATCGAAATTGCTATAAAGCAAGGTTGTATTTAAAAATAACTTATCGTTAAACAGATGATTCCAACGAGTGGAGAAAGTAGCATTACCCCAATCAAAGCCAAATAAATCCTGGAAACCTAAATTATCTCGGCCAAAATAGCCAGAAACAAAAATTTTATCTTTATCACTAAATCTGTAATTAAATTTGGTATTGAAATCGTAGAAATAGAGTGTATTATTTCTAATATTTTCATCTTGAGCAAAGGTTAAAAATAGATCGGCATAAGTTCTTCTCCCTGAGAGTAGCAAAGAAGATTTACCTTTCACTATAGGGACTTCAGCTGTCAATCGGCTACTAATGCTCCCTATTCCTCCAGAGGCTTCAAATTCCTGGTTATTCCCTTCCCGCATTTGAATATCTAAAATAGAAGATATTCTTCCTCCATATTTTGCGGGGATTCCTCCTTTATAAATCTCCACATTCTTTACCGCATCTGGATTGAAAACAGAAAAGAATCCTAATAAATGACTGGCATTGTAAACAGTAGCTTCATCAAGCAAAATTAAATTTTGATCTGAGCTCCCTCCTCTCACAAACATTCCCGATGTACCTTCCCCAGCAGTGGAAACGCCTGGCAATAATTGTAAACTTTTTACCACATCCACTTCACCAAAAAGAGCTGGCATGGATTTAATTCTATCAATTTGCAGCTTCTCTGTACTCATTTTTACAGAACTAACATTTTCATCGCTACGTGTGGCAGAAACAACTACCTCCTCCAAGCTTGAAGTTTCTTCCTCCAAACTAAAATTGATAGCTAAATCTTTTGATAGGTTAACCTCTATTTCTTTGGTAGCATAACCAACATAACTTGCTTTGAGAGTATATTCTCCTGCAGGTAATTCAAAAGAATAATAACCGTAGACATTGGTCGCCATACCATTTCCAGGTTGATTTTTATCAACTACGGTAGCACCGATTAAAACTTCACCTGAGCCTGCTTCTTTAACATATCCACTCACTGTATATTTTTGAGCATACAATTGAGAAGCTATAAAAAACAGCAAAATGATTAATTTAAATTTCATAAGGGTTGATAGTAGGGAATAATTGTATTGATGGGAAAACGATGCTTATCTCCTTTTGTTAACGAATTCATAAAAACATAACAATTGTTTTTATGAACGGAGGATATTTAGGACAAATAAAAACCGATGGAAATAAAAATTAACCACCGGTATCAAATCAAGATTTTAATATTAAATATATTTATTCAGCTGACTGAATTTTTTCATTTATATATTTAACAGCCTGATTGATAGTAGATAATTTTTCCGCATCCATATCTGGAATCCTAATATTGAAATTTTGCTCGAATTCCATTACCAACTCTGCATAATCTAATGAATCAATTCCTAAATCCTTTATGAAGCTTGCATCAGCAGTTACTTCAGAACTAGCAATTCCTAATTTTTCCACTAGTATATTGGTAATGGTTTTTTGAATTTCTTCTTTTGGCATTTTGATTATTTTTTCCACAAATATAACTTTTTAAAGGGTAATCACTAAAATTTTAATACAAACTCCGTACCAACTCCTAACGTAGACTGAACTGAAATATTACCCTGATGTTTTCTCATTATTTCTTTAGATAAACTCAGACCTATTCCTGACCCGTTTTTCTTCGTTGTAAAGAACGGAATAAATATTTTCGTCAAAGCTTCTGGCTCAATTCCAGCGCCATCATCTTTTACACTGATAACGACTCTCTTTTTAGCATCAAGGTTGGAACTAATCCATATATTTTTTTCTTCCTGCTCTGAATCAAAAGCTTCCGATGCATTTTTAACTAAATTAATGATTACTTGTTCTACCAATTCTCTATCCATAGAAATCTCAGGAATCCTTTCATCCAATGATTTATGAACCTGAATCGACTTCCCTTTTAATTCCTTGCTCATCAATAAACAAATCCCTTCCAAAAGCACATTTACATCCTCATTTTTGAGCTTAGGAGTTGGTGTATGCGTTAAATTCCTAAATTCATTTAAGAATCTAATTAAACCTTCACTTCTACTTTCAATAGTTTTAAGTGAATACATCAAGTCCTCCATGTCATCTTTTTGAATCGGAACTTCTTTGGCACCATTGACTTTGTAGTCGCTGAGCATTTCACGAGTAGTCCCTGTTAAAGACGAAATAGGTGTTACAGAATTCATGATCTCATGAGTTAATACCCTAATAAGATTTCTCCAGGCTTCCATCTCCTTCTCATCCAGTTCGGTTTGGATGTTTTGTAAAGAAACTAGTTTAAATTGTTTATCATGTAATTGCAGTTCAATAGCATAAACAGATAATTGCCTGCTTTCTTCACCAATATTTACTTGAATTAATTTGCTTCCTCCTGTCTTTAGCTCTTTAAAAGTGTCAACTAACTCCTCACTCACTTTAGCCAGTTGTTGAATATTATTGACCTGATAGGAAGTATTCAATAATTTTTTGGCTGCAAAATTATACAATTGAATATCACCTGATTTATTAAAAGTGATAATACCTATACCAACATGCTGCACTATATTTCGGAAATATTGATATTCAGCTTCTTTTTCTTTTTGCCTACTTTTTATAGCATTAATAATTGCAGAATATTGTTGCTTTAAATCTTCATTTTTCTCCTCAGGTTCAAAATCGATTTCATTGTTTTTTAGTTGTTCTAAAAAACGATTGATAGAGATTTCATTTGCCGCTTGTTCTTTAAAAAATGCCCTGGCTTGAATCACAATCAACACTAGGAATAATATACCCAGAAATGTAGATTCATTATAAACCGTCACTATTGCCCAAACAAAAATGGTTAAGGACAATAATACCAGTCGAATTAAAAACTTTTTTAAAAGTGGATTATTGAAGGTCATATTTGCTCAATCTTCTATATAAAGAGGCTCTTGTCAATCCCAACTCTTCGGCTGCCTTCGAAATATTCCCTCCATGTATTTGTATTGCTTTTTGAATGGTTTGTCTTTCCACATCCTCCAAATTAAAACTGTCATCAATGACTGTTGCTTGCTGTGAATTTGGGTTGCCTCCTTTTGACAAAAAGAAAAAGTCATCTGCTTCCAAGGTTGAATGGTCTGCCATAATCAATGAACGCTCGATAGCGTGTTGCAATTCCCTAATGTTGCCAGGCCATTGATATTTTTGTAAAAGTCTTAAGGCATTTTGGCTTATTTTCATGTCGCCTTTTTTATACTTTTTAGCATAAATCCCTAAAAAATGATCTGCCAAAAGGGGGATGTCCTCAATTCGCTCTCTCAAAGAAGGCAAATGAATCTCAACCGTATTGATTCTATATAATAAATCCTGACGGAAATCTCCATCATTTACTCTTGCATTTATATCTTCATTGGTTGCACATATTAAACGAGTATCAAATGGAATGGCCTCATTACTTCCTAAGCGAGTAACAGTCCTACTTTGTAGAACATTTAATAGTTTTGCCTGAAGCGGAGCACTTAAATTCCCGATTTCGTCCAAAAAAATGGTACCCTTATCAGCAATTTCAAATCTTCCTGCCCTATCTATTTTAGCATCTGTAAATGCTCCTTTTTTATGCCCAAAGAGTTCGCTTTCGAATAATGAATCAGTCAAGGCTCCCATATCCACGCTTACAAAAGAATGGTCTTTTCTGGTTGATTTCTTATGCAAAGCTCGAGCTATTAATTCTTTTCCTGTCCCATTTTCGCCTAAAATCAGCACATTGGCATCCGTTGCCGCTACTTTATCAATTATGGTAAATACATTCTGCAATGCCTTACTTTCACCAATTATGGATTTAAAAGGCGCGTCAATTGATTCTTCTAATTGTTGCTTTTCCTGTTCCAGTCGACTGACTTGATTATAAGAGTTTTTAAGTTGAGCAGCAGCATGAATAGTGGCTACTAGTTTTTCATTTTGCCAAGGCTTTAAAACAAAGTCCGTAGCTCCTTTTTTCAAAGCGTTTACCGCTGTCTCCACATCACCAAAGGCAGTTATTAAAATCACCACAGCTTTAGGATCTCGTTCTTTAATTTGCTCCAACCAATACATCCCTTCTTTTCCACTGGTGGTATCCTGACTGAAGTTCATATCCAACAAAATCACATCATAGCTTCCCTGATTTAACAGAAATGGAATCTTTCTTGGGTCTTTTTCGATAAGGACTTCTTTCACATGTTTTTTCAACAGCATTTTAGCTGCAAACAACACATCTTCATCATCATCTATAATTAATACTTTATTGATTTCTTTTTCCATTATATTTCAATTCTATGGTGAATAAGATAAAAACAATGCCAAAGCTTAAAAAGAGCTTTTGAGCTTACAATTTAAGGAATTGGCTTTAAAAACTGTTCACTTTCGTACAAAATTGTTACATAATCGTACAATTTTAGGATTTAAGCGAGAATATTTTTTCTTTAGGGAATGATAGTGGTAGCTTTGTGGTTTATAAAGAGAAATTACAAAAGCAAAAAGTTATGTCAACAGCAAAAAAAGGCGACAAAGTAAAAGTTCACTACACAGGTAAATTATCAGACGGTACTGTATTTGATAGTTCTTTGGAAAGAGAACCGATTGAGTTCGAATTAGGTGCAGGACAGATGATTGCCGGTTTTGACAAAGCGGTAGATGGTATGACAATTGGTGACAAGAAAAGTGCCGATATACCTAGCGCGGAAGCTTATGGTGACAAAAGAGACGATATGATGGTTCCAGTTCCTCATGACAAGGTTCCTGAAGAAATTAAACCAGAGGTGGGCATGCAATTATCAATGCAACAGCCTGACGGTCAAGCTTTACCTGTTTTAGTAGCAGAAGTAAATGACGATCATATAGTTTTAGATGCTAATCACCCATTAGCAGGAAAAGACTTAAGTTTCGAAATAGAATTAGTTGAAATCAGCTAATCAGTTTAAAATTTTAATAAGGAAAGCCCGGCAATAGTTGGGCTTTTTTTGTGACCAATTTTTTACCTCACATTCCTCTTCAAAATCATCTTGGCAAATAAGCCTGGGAATATCCTTTTAAGTAAAACTCCAAAACGCTCTGTTCCTCCGATAACCGTTTCCAGTTTATCCTTTTCAACTGCACTAATTATCCTTTTTGCACATTCCTGAGCAGTCATTCCATTGGCTTGAGCATTATCCATTTCCCCAGTTGGTTTTCCATCCGAACCTAAGGCATTGACTGATACATCCGTTTTAATAAAACCAGGGCAAACCATGGTTACTTTTATGTTATCATTATGCAATTCAGTTCTTAAGGAATCAAAAAAACCGTGAAGCGCATGTTTGGCAGCTGCATAGGATGAGCGCCAAGGAGAACCGAATTTACCCACTAAACTACTGGTCACTACAAAGTGTCCGGATTTCTGGTTGACCATATGTGGTGCTACAGCTTTTGTCAGTGCTATGGTTCCGAAATAATCAATTTCCATGATTTTCCTATCTACTGATAAATCGGTTTCAAGCGCCATACCTCGCTGGCTGATTCCTCCATTATTGAAAAGGATATCGATTCTTCCAAAATGAGCCAAAACTTCTGCCACTTTAGAATTAAAGGTCTTGATGTCAGCCAAATCTAATGGAAGTATCATGATATTTTCAGGCTTGGAAGACTTCGCTCTCACTTCTTCTAAAAGCTCCATTCGTCTGGCAGAAATAACTACTTTGGCTCCTTTTTTATAAGTTCATAAACAACAGCTTCTCCTATTCCTGAACTAGCACCTGTAACCCAGGCGATTTTATCTTTAATTTTTGTCATAATTGGCTCAATTCATCATCTAGAAAGCGAATTTACATTTTATCAGCTTCAATTCTTTGGAAAAACAAAAAGAAATTCAACTAATTATTTAGTGTGTTTAAAAATTGTTATACCTTAGTGCCTCTAATACAAAAATTACACGCTAACATGAAAAATATCATCTACCTTCTCTTATCCATAATTATCATTTCCTTTTCATCCTGTAGTGGAAATTCTGAAAATGAAAAGCAAAATACCGATATTAATATCTCAATAGATTCTGTAATGGTGGATTCCAAAGGTGAAATCATCGACACCAAATATGGCATATACTCATTTGGCTTCAATGATGATAAAAATTTCATGTATAAGTTCAATACCAATAACCGACATGGCTTGGAAATCATTGATATGAATAAAATGGAGTTAGTTGATTTCATTCCGTTTGAGGTTGAAGGTCCAAATGGCACTACTGACAGAGTGAGAGATGTTTATTTCATTTCAGAAGATAAAATTGCGCTAGTAGTTTATCAATCAATTATAATATTTGATATGAAAGCTGAATTGCAGCATAAATACACCATCTCGGAGGAGGAATTTAAAGGAGATTCGATTCCAAAAGAATTCAGTGTGGAATCAAGCGGCTTATTTGTGCCAAAGAAAATGCTTTCCTTCAACTTAATCAACAAAGGATTTGGAGAATTAAGAGGATTTACAAAATTAAATTTGACCCAAAACAGTCGTAAAGAATATTTTATTGATGAACTGAAAAAACTTGCTGACTACCACATTTCACTAACACAGGATGGTAGAATGATGATGATAAGAACAAATTTGTACACTGATTTTCAAGACAACAAATTCATATTAAGCCATGACATGGAAAATGAATTGTATTATTATGATTTAAATTCTGATAGTATAATCCATAAAAAATATGAGAGTAAACTAAGTGAAAATAAAAATAAGGCATTCGGGAAAGATGTTGAATCTAGAGAAGCAATCGGAAAAATCATGACAGCCAGAAATAAAGAGATTAATTTTAAAAATCTTGTCTTTGATGACTCCCGCAATCAGTTTTATCGATTTTCAAGCTTCTCCACTACTCCAGATCAAGAAGTAGACAACTGGAATATCATCTTGACCATTTTTGATGAAAACCTTAATCAAATACATGAAATAGGGAATATTGAACTAGTTGAAGTACCAGAAACTTATTTTGTGAAAGATGGAAAAATTTATATTTACAAAAATATGGAGGATGAATTGGGATTTTTGGTTTTAAGTTTTAAATAAATCTTAATACCTAGTAACAAAAGCATCAGGAAAGCGATCTGCAATTTTAGCTTTTAGCTTATCAGCTTTTTTTCGATTGCTATAATCCCCCAAAATCAACGCATATACTGTAGCATCATTTAATTCCTTTACCTCAACAAAAAGTGTGGCTCTATAAGATTTCTCAATATTTTCTGATAACCTCAGCATATTGTTAAAGCCTTTAAAACTTCCTATTTGGACTCCAAAGCCAGATGGGCTTTTTCGTTTCACGTTCATTTCAAAATAGGTTTCAATATCTATCTTTTGATCTATTTGAACAGGCCTATTGCTGTTTGTCCTTCCATCTCCAGCATCAATCACTTCAATCTGAACTTCTGCTAACCCTTGATTTATAAATTTTAAATGCTCTGCAGCTGAGCGAGATAAATCTATAATCCTACCTTCTACAAAAGGACCTCTATCGTTTATTCGTACTTCTACAAATTCTCCATTTCCAATATTCGTGACTTTTACGATAGTTCCAAAAGGCAAGCTTTTATGAGCTGCAGTCAGTTTATTATGTTTATATTTCTCCCCGCTTGCAGTTTGTTTGCCTTCAAACTTATCGGCATAATAGGAAGCTTGACCTTTTTGAATCTGACCTAAAGAGACCGCAAGACCAAGAAAAAATAAAAAGTAAGTAAGTATTAGTTTTTTGAGCATTTTAGTTCTTTTTTTTGTGTACATGAATTTAATGTTTGCAAAACTATTTTCACAATAATATTTAAACGCTTATTTTGCCAAAATATAGAAAAATAAAAAATTGATTTCAGAAAAAGGACTTTTACGCCTCACTTTATTATTTGCAATTCTCTGCTGGCTTTCATTAGTACTGGCAGATTTATTTTTGCTATTTGCTGAAATCAATGAAGCTAATGCAGGAATCACCAAAGAAATCCCGCAACTTTTACTTTCCCTCTATATTATTTTCGTCTATTTCTTTTTCAAAATTAAAATACAAAAGGCAGAAAGCATCAATTTTATTGATTTACTGTGGCATGTTTTCTCCACTGGACTGATAGTTTCATTAGTACAACTTGCCGTAAGTCTATTTTTCTATCTTTTGAGCGATAGCAAATTGATGCAAAACCCGTTGATGGTAAATTTTTTCTACCATATAAATTTGGGAGCTGTTATCATCTTTTTGGTTTCTACTTTCATCGTTTGGAAAAGGCTAATCCTCTATCAAAAGAATAAAAGACTATTAATCATATGGCAAATATTTGAATACTCATTACTAGCATCCTTGTTATACAGCTTTTTCCAAATTGGTGCTCAACAATGGCTTTTCAATGGCTTACTGGGTATTTTCGTACTCTATGGTTTAGTATTGTCATTTAACTTAAAATGGATTGCTTACTTAAACTTTAAGCAAAAATGGAGGAGCATACTGCTACTCGCATTGGTAATATTATACCTCTATTATTTCATTAATAATCTTTTCGGCTTCTCTACAGAATTCAATCTAATAATGGATTTGCTAGATAATGTATATATATTATCTATTGCTGGCTTTATATTTCTATATGCATTAATCTCCATTTTAGTTATACTTTTCAATTTGCCAACTTCCTCTGTTTTTGAACAAAAAATAAGTGAGGTTTTAAATTTCCAGCGTCTAAGCCAGTCAATTCAAAAAGGAGATAATGAAAATCAAGTTTATGAAGTTTTATTGGAAAGCAGCAATAATGCGGTTTTTTCTACCAGTGCCTGGCTAGAAATTTATGAAGATGATGAACCTCATCAGATATTAAAATCCAATATCACAGACCTGAAAATCACTCAAGTACGAAAAAGCATTCAAGACAGTGGGATTTACGCTTATCTTAATAAGCATAAAGCAAATAATTTCAACAAAGACTTAAACTATAACAAGCTCGCTACTAATTTAAATGATCCAGATTATGGCTCAGTATTGGTAATGCCATTAATTATTCAAGACCGACAAATTGGTTTATTAGTAGTTTTAAAAGATGTTTCTGATGGATTCAACAGAGAGATGATCAATATCATTAGCTCTTTTGTAAACCAAGCTTGTATCTCTATTGAGAATTTTGAGCTTTTGACAGAAGCATTAAAAAATGAGCGCTATAAAGAGGAATTAAAAATTGCTTCTCGCGTACAGAAAAGTTTACTTCCACATTCTTTAATTTCAGACAAAGAATTTGAAATGCACGCCTTTTATGAATCAGCAGATGAAGTAGGAGGTGATTATTATGATTTCTTTAAAACTACAGAGCATAAAACCGCAGTAATTATTGGAGATGTTTCTGGTAAAGGAACTTCTGCATCATTCAATATGTCTCAGATGAAAGGTGTATTCCATAGTTTGGTACAGTTTGATTTAGATTCTAAAACTTTTTTCACAAGAGCAAATCATGCTTTGAGTCACTGCTTGGAAAAAACATCTTTCATTACAGCAGCATATTATACTATCGATTCCCAAGAGAAAAGCATTAGTTTTTCAAGAGCAGGCCATTGTCCAGGCTTATTTTATAGCAGCAAAGAAAATAAAGCAGAATATTTTCATAATAAAGGAATGGGCTTGGGAATTGTCAGAAATGACAGTTTTGAAAAGTTTATTGATATTAACAAAATACATTACAATAGCGGAGATATTCTTTTCTTATATACAGATGGAATAATTGAAGCCAAAAATGGTGAGGGTGAGGAGTTTGGCTATGACAGATTAAGCAGCTATTTAGAACAGAACAGCAAGAAAAGTCCTAAAGATATTCAAGACGGACTCATTAAATATTTATATGAATTTATAGGTACAGAAAATCTTGATGATGATTATACTGCTTTAATTATAAGATTTTTATAACATGGCAGTCAACTTACTGAAAATAAGCACGTAATAAAGTTTGTATGATTAACATAACAACAAATATTGAGGGGGAAGATCACATCCTAATGGTAGAAGGTGATGTTGATGCTAGTTCTAGTATTCATTTGGATGAAGCTTTAACTGAATTGGCAAATGATGAGTCAGTAAAATTTATTTTAGTAGACGGAACACAATTAAATTATATTTCGTCTGCAGGTTTAGGGGTTTTTATGTCTTACATAGACGATTTTAAAAATAAGAATATCAGAATGGTTATATTTGGTTTAAGCGAGAAAGTATTGAATGTATTTCAAATTCTAGGTTTAGATCAATTGATGACTATAGTAAGCGATAAGAAGGAAGCGAAGGAGAAGTTACATGAAGTTCAATCTTAAAGTATATTGCGAAAAAACACGCCTTAAGGATATTCGGGAGTTTATAACCGAGAAGTTAAAGGCATATGTTCATGATGATTTAGAAATCAATCAAATGGTTTTGGCAGTAGATGAAATCTGCGCAAACCTTATCATCCATTCTAATTATTGTAATGCCAACGAGGTTATTAATCTTGAAGTTTTTGTAGAAAAAGACGGTGTTACCTTTGAAATTTCTGATGAAGGTGAAAAGTTTGACGTTAATAATTATAAAGAGCCTTCCATTCAAGAAGTAGTGCAAACCAAGAAAAAGGGAGGGATTGGCCTCATGTTGGTTAGGAGAATCATGGACAAAGTTGAATTTATCCATAAAGAACAAAAAAACACTTGCATATTGCATAAAAGGTTCAAACACAACTAAAAACAATAAATTAATCTCTTCACTGTTTGCCTTAAATTTTCCCGTGTGAATCCATTTATATAAATTGCCATTCAAAATTCACTAAAGCCAAATGAGGAACATCAAAGGTTTATTAATACCCCTTTTATTTATATTTATAAGTTCTTGTAAAACAACACAAAAAACCTCTACATCCGAGGAGAAACAACCTTTATTCACAATTGATTCTTTATCGGTATATCCAGATGAGTTTATATATGCCTATGAAAAAAGCAATAAAAATAAAGGCGAAATTGAGCCGATAGAAGATTATTTGGATTTATATATTGACTTTAAATTAAAAGTACTTGAAGCCAAGTCAGAGGGTTTAGATACTACTCAAGCTTATTTAAATGAGTTAAATGGCTATCTGGAAGAAATAAAAAAACCATACCTAACTGCTGAGAAAGTAAATAAGGAACTTGTTAACGAAACTTATGAGCGATTGCAAAAGGAGGTAAATGCAAGCCATATCCTTATCAGAGTAGATAAGGATGCAAAAGCTGAAGACACTCTTAAAGCCTATCAAAAAATAAGCGAAGTTAAAAGGAAATTTGAAGCTGGTGAAAGTTTTGAAGCACTGGCAAAGACATATTCTGAAGACCCATCAGCTCAAAGCAATAATGGATTATTGGGTTGGTTCACTGCCTTTCAGATGGTATATCCCTTTGAATCTGCTGCTTATAATACTGAGGTCGGTAATATTTCACCTATAATCCGTACTCAATTTGGTTATCATTTAATTAAGGTAAATGATAAAAGAGAAACCTTAGGAAGAATTAAGATTGCCCATATCATGAAGCGATTCCCGCCACAGGCATCAGCTGATGACTCAATAAAAGTTGAAGAAGAAATCAGAGATATTTATGATAGACTAAATGAAGGAGAAAACTGGTTTATTCTTGCCACTAAAGAGTCAGAGGATTTAAACACTAAAGATAATGGCGGAAGCCTTCCTTGGTTTGGTGCGGGAAGCCTACCACCCTCTCTTGAAACACCAGCTTTTGAATTAGAAGAAAAAGGAGATATCTCCCAACCAATAAAAAGCCCTTATGGCTGGCATATTTTGAAATTAGAAGACAAAAGAGGAGTTGGTAGCCTGGAAAGCATGCGTGAAAGTTTGAGCAGAAGAGTTCAGCGCGATCAAAGGTCTGAATTGAAAGAGGTAGAAGTCATAAGAAAATTAAAAGCAGAAAATAATTTCACTAAAAGACCAGAGGCTTATAGCCTGTTAAAATCGAAAAGTGATGTTGGCATTGAGAAATTTAAAAAGAGGGAACTGGAAATGGTTCTATTCACAATTTCTGATAAGGAATATTCAATTGATGACTTTTTGAGAAGTTATAATTCTTCTGAAACCCTAAGTGAAGAGCTAGAAAAATTCGAGAAATCAGAACTTATTCAATATGAAGAAGAAAACCTTGAAATTAAATATCCTGAATACAGGTTTTTAAGACAAGAATACAAAGACGGATTACTTCTGTTTGAAATAATGAACCAAAAAGTATGGAGTAAAATAAGCGAAGACTCGACTGCTTTAAAAGAATTTTTTAAAGAAAACAAAAGCAACTACAAAAGCAGTGAAAAAATTAAAGTCGCTCGAATTGTCTTTTCAGACACTTCCTCAATAAAACCCTTTAAAAAACCAATAAATGGGACTTACTTTCCGTTAACTCCAGAGTTGGAATATGATAAAACAACAAAATTGAGCAAACAACTATCAATAGACAATAAGGATGAAAACAAAGTATTTATAAATTTGAAAATCCCAGAAAACATTAGTCAAAATGATTCATTAAGCCTATTTAAGGATTTAAATCAGTCTTTTAGTAATATGGAAGTAGTGAACCTTATCTATTCCGATGAAAATAAAATATATTTGCAGTTGCTTTCGGAGGCAAATCAATTTTTAGCTGCTAATAATAGCAGTATTGAGTCTGCATCTACTGAAACTTTGGAAAAATCTGAAAACTCAGTTTGGTATAATAATAGTGAGAAAGATTACAGTAAAAATGTGACAAAAAATGGGATGATAGAATTTAAATATGCTTTAGAAAGCTATCCTCCAAAACAAAAATCTTTTGATGAAGCAAGACCAGAAGTGATGGAAGATTACCAAAAACATCTTGAAAAAGAATGGTTAGAGGCATTAAGTCAGAAGTATACTATCACAGTAAACGAGAAAATATTAAATAAAATAAATTCAAAAATTGAAGAATAAATTTTTTACCATATTACTATTTCTAATCTCAATAAATTTTTGGGGTTGTGACTATATCAACCTTAAAAAGCTGGGTAGTGAGGAACAAACAGTTGAAGAAGTGAAAATTCCTGTGGCTAAAGTTGGGAATTCCATGCTTTACCAAAAAGATTTGACTGGAATAGTAGCAAAGGATATTAATCCAAAAGATAGTGCCAATTTGGTTAACCGATATGTGAATTCATGGATAAAAAAACAGTTACTTATATCCGAAGCTTCTGAAAAAATAAATTTTGATCAAGCCTCTATTGAAAGAAAAGTGTTGGATTATCGTTATGCTTTAATGGTGCATGAATACAAAAAGTACCATGTGGATAATAATTTAGACACTATGGTAACTAATCAAGAGATCATGGATTATTACCAAAATAATAAAGATAATTTCGAACTGAAGCAGAATATCATTAGAGGTTATTTTATTACGGTAACCAAAGATGCTCCTAAAATTGACCAGTTAAAAAAGCTAATCAATTCTGATAAACCCGATGATTTTAAAGAATTAAAGTCATATTGTTTTCGATTTGCAGAAACGTATTTCTTAGAAGACTCAGTTTGGATAAATTTTGATGAGGCCATTAGGAATACTCCTTTTGTAGGGGTGACTAACAAAGTGGATTTTTTAAGGTCAAATAAATTCGTAGAGGATTCGAATGAAGAAAACCTTTACTTTTTAAGAATAAAAGAATATAAAATTTCAGACCAAATATCCCCATTGGAATTTGTTAAGAATGATATCAAGCAAATAATATTAAACAAAAGAAAAGTGGCAATAGCCAACCGATTAGAAGAGGAAGTTTTTGAAAATGCGAAGAGTTCAAATAAATATGAAATTTACAATCAATAGTCATAAATCAACAATCATTGTTTTGGCACTTATTATGATGCCATTTTTATCTTTCAGCCAATCTGAAGGAGAAGTGGTGGATAAAATAATAGCTAAAATTGATAATTACATCATTCTGGAATCAGATTTGGCACTTGCCTACAAAGATTATTTATCGCGAGGTGGAAATCGAAATAGCCCTAATGCAAGATGTGAAGTTTTGGAAAACCTCATTGTTAATAAATTAATGTTGGCAAAAGCAGAAATTGACTCTGTAACCGTTTCAGAAGCTCAAGTAGAGGCTCAATTGGAAAACCGTATGAAAATGATGGTTCAACAAATAGGCTCGGAGGAGAAAATCGAAGAGTATTATGGCAAGACGCTTGATGAATTTAAAGTTGAGATAAGAAGTGATGTGAAAGAACAGATGGTAGTAGGGGAAATGCAACGTACCATCACTGCTGATATTGAAGTTACTCCACGACAGGTGAAAAATTTCTTTGAAGATATCCCGAGAGATAGTCTTCCATTTTATTCTACTCAAGTTCAGGTTGGTCAAATTGTTAAAAAACCAACAATGAGTAAAGAAGCAAAAGACAATATCAAGGCACGTTTAAATGGGTTAAGAGAAAGAATTTTGGAAGGAGAAGATTTCGAGGATATCGCTAGATTATATTCCCAGGAACCAGGAGCAAAGAATTCTGGTGGGAATATTGGCTTCTTTGAGAGAGGCCAATTAGCACCTGAATATGAAGCAACAGCATTAAGATTGAAACCAGGTGAGATTTCACAGCCTGTAGAAACGGATTTTGGTTTTCATATAATTGAGCTATTGGAAAGAAGAGGAAATGAATTTAATACCCGTCATATTCTTATTCTTCCAAAATTCACACAAAAAGATATGGACAAGGCTGTCAATTTTTTAGATAGTATTCGAACATTAGTCATAAATGATAGTATAACATTTGAGGCAGCTGCTGCTGAATACTCAGATGATATGAATACCTCCTCTAGTGGTGGATATTTTATGGAAAGTGAAGAAGGAGGAACAAAAATTTCTGTGGATGAGCTAGATCCGAATGTTTTCTTTACCATTGATACAATGGAAGTGGGGAGTATTACAAAACCGCTTATTTTCAGACAACAAGATCGTTCGGAAGCAGTTAGGATTTTATTCTATAAAGATAGAATTAAACCACATAGAGCAGATATTAGAATAGATTATCAAAAGATTAAGCAGGCGGCATTAAATAAAAAAAGAAGTGAAAAATTGGCAGAATGGTTTGAAGAGTCTAAATCTGATGTTTTCATTGTTTTAGATGATCATTATAAAAATTGCCAAATTCTTAACTGATCAATATGGAGAAATTTGAAAATGAAGTGGAAGCTGCAAATGCTTTACATGAAAAATTTGAAAGCTTAAAAAAAGAAATTTCCAAAGTTATTGTTGGCCAAGATGAAGTGATTAGGCTAGTAATAAGTTCATTTTTCTGTCATTCACATAGCCTTTTAGTGGGCGTTCCAGGCTTAGCAAAAACTTTATTGATCAATACAGTAGCTTCTGCTATGAATTTAAAGTTTAATCGTATTCAGTTTACGCCCGATTTAATGCCCTCAGATATAATTGGGGCTGAAACATTAGATAAAGACCGTAATTTCAAATTTATTAAAGGCCCAATTTTTAATAATATCATTCTGGCAGATGAAATCAATAGGACTCCACCTAAAACACAAGCTGCATTACTGGAATCTATGCAGGAAAAAAATGTGACGGTGGCAGGTGAAACTTATGCATTACCAGACCCATTTTTTGTACTAGCTACTCAAAACCCGATTGAGCAAGAAGGAACTTATCCTTTGCCAGAAGCTCAACTAGATAGATTTATGTTCAATATTACGTTAGACTATCCTTCGTATGAAGATGAGTTAGATATTGTGAAATCTTCTGGACAAGAGCTTGAAGGGGTCAATGCAGTAATGTCATCTGAAGAAATACTTTATTTCCAGAAACTAGTAAATAAAGTCCCTGTAACTGATAATGTAATTGAATTTGCTGTAAAGTTGGTTCATAGCACAAGACCTAATACTGAAAAGGCTTTCAACATTACCAATGAATATTTGGAATGGGGAGCTGGCCCGAGAGCCTCTCAGTTTTTGATTAAGGGTGCAAAATGTAATGCTTTACTTAGCGGAAAATATTCTCCCGATATAGAAGATGTAAAAGCTGTTGCCGTTCCAGTTCTTAGACATCGCTTGGTGAAAAACTTTAAAGCTGATGCAGAAGGTATGAGCATTGAAAAAATAATTGAAGAGTTGATTTGGAAGGTAGAAAACAACTAAGCCTTATTTATTTTTTCAGTAACTTTATATAAACCAATTGCTAAAGCATTCACTACATTAATAGAAGAATTATTTCCAAACATGGGAATATGATAGTGATTTTCACAAAGTTGGAGTAGTTTTTCAGAAATGCCTTGTCTTTCAGAGCCTACTATTACAACCGTCTTTTTATATTGATCTGCTTTAAAATTCTGAATAGGTTTACTCTTGTAAGTAATTTCCAGAGCAATTGATTGATACCCTGAATCGGTAAGCTTTTTAATTTTATCTTCCCCTTCAGGCAAAAATTCGTAATTCGTGGTTTTATAAGTATTCCTTGAAGCCCTTTTTACTTTAGTGGTTAAATCAATGGCGTGCTCACCAACGAAATATATCTTCTCTACTCCAAAGGCCTCAGATAAACGCATTATCATCCCCATATTTTCAGGAGTTCGGATATTCTCAGCCATTAAAACAATTTGATGTTCTATTGGAGCACTTTTAAATTCATAATGTGATTGTTGAATTTCCACTTTACAAAAATATGGATATTATGATGATTAATTCTCCTTTATAATCATGGAATTTAGAATAATTATGGGCTAATCTTTCTTATCTGATTTATTGAAGAATCTTTTAATATTTGTAAATAAATCTGCATGTGTTTCTCCTGGAGCCATATGTATTTCTGTTCCTATTAATGATGAAATAGGTTTCAAAGGTTCGAAATAATTGCAAAAAACTTTAAAAATAGCCATCATAGGCACTGAAAGAATCAGCCCTGCAATTCCCCAAATCAATTGACCAATCATTAGGGTAATAATTACAAATAATACACTTAGCTTTAAATTCTCCCCTATTATTTTAGGATTAAGCACATTACTTTCCAGTAGTTGACTCAGCCAAAACAATCCTATCACACTCACTGGGTACACTAAGGAATCATAATTGAAAATCGTGAAAAGCAATACGATGCTGGCTCCCATTAATGAGCCTATATATGGAATTATACAAAATAAAGCAGGCAAAAAACCAAAAAACAAGGGATATTCAATCCCAATTATTAATAATCCTGTAGTATTTATTGTTGTTAGGATAATAATTAAGAGTAAATTCCCTAATACATAATTTCTTCCAACCTTAGAAGCTTCTACTATGGCATTTCCAATATTGTTTCTTGTTTCTTCATTTCTTCCAAATTTTTTAACAGCCTTAAGTAGCCCTTTTCTATAGTTTAGAAATAGAATGGTGAAAACGAGAAACAATAGAATATTTCCCAATGATTTTAATATACTACTAATTACCTGGGGGAGAAATTTATTATTATCTACAACCTCCTTGGCTTTGTTCATTACCTCGGGAGTTTTCAGATTTTCTTTAAGATCGAGGTTCTTATTGATAGCTTCCACTATTTTGTTAACCGTATCAATTAATTGATTCTGGAAGGATCCTAACTGATCAATAATCTTAATAATCTGATTAGAATACAAAAAGATTACTGTACCAACTATACTAATTAAAGTAAGTATGGTAACCAAAATAGCTAAAAACTTCGGGAAGGATTTACGCTCCAAAAAATTAACTACCGGTAAAAGAATAAATGAAAGTAAGAGACCAGCTGCTAAAGGAAAGATGACAGGCTTACCTATCCATAAAATAGTTATACCTGCTATAAATACAATCATTTTCAATGCTATAGAGGCATAAAAAGTAAATTCTGGATTTCTATCTGGTGTTTTCAAGGTACTTACTGTGACGGGGAAAATAAAGAATAGGTTACTTAAGTACTTAATTAAGATTTGTTAAATTCTGTGAGGTATCCTTATTTGTCATTAATCGCAACTATTTTTTTTGATCAATGACAAAATAAAGGTTTTTCAAAATCAAATGGATACAAAAGCTGCCGAATTCCCATGAAACCAATTTACAAATGTCATAATGTCAGATAAAATGAATGCATCTCCTATTGGCACATCCATTGTTACTTAATGTGAAAAATGAATTTAGAATTAGAAAAATAAAATAGATCATGGGAAAAATTATTGGAATTGACTTAGGTACTACCAACTCCTGTGTGGCGGTAATGGAGGGTAATGAGCCCGTTGTCATCCCCAACAGTGAGGGTAGAAGAACTACTCCTTCAATTGTAGCGTTTTTGGATGAAGGGAAAGGCGAACGAAAAGTAGGTGATCCTGCAAAACGTCAAGCTATTACCAACCCTGCCAATACAATTGCATCAGTTAAAAGATTTATGGGTAAGAAGTTTTCTGAGGTTTCAGAAGAGAAAAAAATTGCTTCTTACAAAGTTGAATCTGGAAATAACGATACAGTTAGAGTTAAAGTAGGAGATAGAAATTATACTCCTCAAGAATTATCTGCAATGATCCTTCAGAAAATGAAGTCAACTGCAGAAGATTACTTAGGACAAGAAGTAACAGAAGCTGTTATTACAGTTCCTGCTTACTTTAATGATGCAGAGCGTCAGGCAACCAAAGAAGCTGGACAAATTGCAGGTTTAGAAGTAAAAAGAATTATCAATGAGCCTACAGCTGCTGCTTTGGCTTATGGATTAGACAAAAGAGATAAAGATCAAAATATTGCCGTTTACGATTTAGGTGGTGGTACCTTTGATATCTCTATACTAGAATTAGGTGATGGCGTATTCGAAGTAAAATCTACCAATGGTGATGTTCACTTAGGTGGTGATGACTTCGATCAAGTAATCATCAACTGGTTAGCAAACGAATTCAAAGAAGAGCAAGGCATTGACTTGAAACAAGACCCAATGGCATTGCAAAGATTGAAAGAGGCTGCTGAGAAAGCTAAAATTGAGTTGTCAAGTTCTACTGAAACAGAAGTGAACTTGCCTTATATCATGCCAGTTGATGGCGTGCCGAAGCACTTGGTAAGAAAATTAAGCCGTTCAAAATTCGAGCAATTATCTGACGACTTAGTGAAAAGATCAATGGCTCCGGTTAAGAAAGCTTTAGAAGATGCTGGTTTATCTCCTTCTGAAATTGATGAAGTAATCTTGGTAGGTGGTTCAACACGTATCCCAAGAATTCAAGAAGAAGTGGAGAAATTCTTTGGTAAGAAACCTTCTAAAGGAGTTAACCCTGATGAGGTTGTGGCAATTGGTGCTGCGATTCAAGGTGGTGTATTAACTGGTGAAGTAAAAGACGTTCTTTTATTGGATGTAACACCATTATCATTAGGTATTGAAACCATGGGTGGTGTAATGACTAAATTGATTGAATCGAATACTACGATTCCTTCTAAGAAGTCAGAAACATTCAGTACGGCCTCTGATAATCAGCCTTCAGTGGAAATCCACGTATTGCAAGGTGAAAGATCAATGGCAAAAGATAACCGTTCCATCGGTAGATTCCACTTGGATGGTATTCCACCAGCGCCAAGAGGAGTTCCTCAAATTGAGGTAACATTCGATATTGATGCCAATGGTATTTTGAATGTATCAGCCAAGGATAAAGGAACAGGAAAAGAGCAAAAAATTAGAATCGAGGCTTCTTCAGGATTATCAGAAGAGGAAATCGAAAAAATGAGAAAAGAGGCAGAAGCTAATGCTGAAACTGATAAGAAAGAGAAAGAGAAGATTGATAAAATCAATCAAGCTGACTCTTTAATATTCCAAACTGAGAAGCAAATGAAAGAATTTGGTGACAAGTTATCTGAAGGCAACAAAACTGCCATTAACGATGCTTTAGCTAAATTGAAAGAAGCACATAGCAGCCAAGATGTTGAAGCAATTGATAGCTCAATGGAAGGCTTGAACAATGCATGGCAAGCAGCTTCACAGGAAATCTACCAAGCGCAGCAAACAGCCGGTGGTGCTGAAGGACAGCCAGGCGGAGACGCTGGTCAGGAACCACAAGGCGAAAGCAGTGATGGTGTAGATGATGTGGAATATGAAGAAGTAAATGATGATGATAAAAAAGATTCTAAATAAAAATCAGTAAATCATAAATTTTATTGAAAGCCTCTCAGAGAAATCTGAGGGGCTTTTTTGTTTCAACAAGTTCCAGTATAAGTGTTTTACTTATGGTGCAGTTTAAAACAGTAACCGATCAAGAATATTCAAATACTCCCTGAAATTACACTTGTAAAAAATCAGTGTATTGATATATTTGAAGATAGGGTCAGACTAAATGAATTTTAACACTATCTTCAAAATTTTTGTTTACACACTTTGTGGGATAGTGTCATTTATTTAAATGGGATAGTGTCACATATTTAAATAACTTTGACAACTTAAAGCAGAATATAATTCTTACTATTTCTATTTTATGAAATCACTACTACTCTTTATTGTCAGTATATTGATAAGCTTCTCTTCACTAGCTCAAGCAGATGAAATCGATTTTGGTATAGAGATTGGTTTATCAAAGCCAAAAATTATTTCTAATATCGACATCTTTGATTATACTGATGCATCTTTTCGTCCTTCAATTTCACTTTATTTAATGAAGAACTTAAATAAAAATTGGTCCTTTGAAGTAGGTATTGGCTATTTAGATTATCGGTTTGAAAATGAGAACAATTACGTTTTGGTCAATCCTGACGGCACTTTTATTAATTTATCAGGAGTGAAAAATTTCCTATTACTAACACTCCCATTAAAAATAAAGCGTCATTTTAACAATAACGGATTGTATTATTCAGTTGGATTGACTAATAAAATCTTATTTGACGCCTATATGTACCTTCAAAACACAGAAAACAATAAAAAAAATCAAAGAGAAACAATAGGAGCTCAGTACAGTACATACGCATTAGCAATTGATGGAGAATTTGGATATGAGTATTCAATATCTAGTAAAATGCGACTTTTCACTTCTTTTAAATGTAGCACTGATTTAATTGATCTAGATCCAATAGCTTCCAAGAAGGACGATTATTATGTATTAGTGATACCTTCCGTTCAAATTGGCTGTGTTTTTTAAATCTATTCATTTCCTAAGTAAGGATATATTTATGTAGTGATTGATGGTAAAGAATTAAAGATTCAAAAAAACATAAAGAATTTCCTTTTAATTTATTAATGAAAGATGTTGTTATTCAAGAGGATAGAATTGTAAAAGCGTTAGCTAAATAACTTAAAATACTGCACTCAAAATCATAAAAAAAAAGACCACTCATTTTGAAAATGAATGGTCTTTTTTATGAAAAAACAATCTACTATTAACCTTTTGATTTAGCTTGAACAACAGTATCAACTTTTTTTCTGAATTCCTCATCTTGTTGATAAGCCATCATAATTTGTTGATACTTCTCTTGGCTAATATCGTGCTCATCCAATGCGGCAATCATTTTCGACTGAGTTTCCTGGTTATTGGCCATAATATCCTGAGCAGCGGCATTAAAGGCCTCCATTTCTTCAGGGCTGGCCTCCTCATCAGACTGACCTTGCTGAATAGCTACAATCTCATTAAATCTTTCCAATTCTAAATCATTATCTTCAATGATACCCATCGCTTTCTTTTCAGCCTCTTGCTGCACTTTTGTCACATCTAAATTTGCTTCAACAAATGTTTCTATTTCCTTATCAGTGTAGTCAGTTGAAACTTCTTGTTGCTGCATTGGCATTTGCTGTTGTGCAAATACTACTACTGCAAACAATGACATTATAGCGGTTGCAAAAATTCTTCTCTTCATCATTTTATGGTTTTGTTTAGATATAATTTTACACCCAAGGCAACGAAGGAGAGGTATATTGTTGCCTTGAATTGTGGAATTTTTGAAAGTTCTTTAAATACTGAAATGAAATAATAAAATACTGAAATCAAGTTTCCGATTCCAGTATCCATTTTGGTGTTTCAGGAGCCTGATATTGCTCCATTTTAGTTAATAGATTATTAATATCATGATCGCTCAGTAGCATTTCTCTATTAATATCCTTCAAAAAGTCTTGTGCTGTCATTTGAGAAAGCATATCTAAAAGTGGTTGATAAAAATTTTCCATATTCAATAAACCTACTGGTTTTTTATGCAAACCCAGCTGTCCCCAAGTCAGGATTTCAAATAGTTCTTCCATGGTGCCAAATCCTCCTGGCAGTGCTATAAAACCATCTGCCAAATCATGCATTTTTAGTTTTCGTTCATGCATAGAACTAACCACTATCATTTCAGACAATTCGGTATGGGCAACTTCTTTAGTTTGCAAAAAATCGGGAATAACACCGATCACTTCTCCCTTTTCACTGAGAGCGCCATCCGCAACTGCCCCCATTAAACCAATTTTAGCACCACCATAAACAACACCAATATTTTTTTGAGCTAAAATTTTACCTAAAAGAAATGCTTCTTCACTATATTTTCCGTTTTTACCTGCGCTTGAACCGCAGAATATTGTAATTCTCTTCATATCTAATGATAACTTAAATTTAAGTAATATCAAATGATTTTATGTTGCTTTCCATATCCCAAAAGGGTCTGATAGGGGTCTCCTTTCAAATTTAACAATTGAGCAAATGCAGGTTCTGTTTTCATACCCGATTCCTTCAAGCTTATAATTTCTTTTTTGAAGTCTTCACTTCTAGCGTTTAATACATCATATTCAATCAACATATGCTGAAATGCAATTTGCTGATTGGAAGGGATGTTTTGTGCAAATATTTCTACAGGAAAGGTATCCAACTTAAAACGGATAATTACTGTAGGTTCATCCTGAAATATTTTTTCCATTATAGAAAATTGGGGATAATTGCTAAAATGTTTTTGAATATCATCTTTAAACACCTGCTTATCTTCGAATGAGCATACGATATCTAAATCACTATCTTTAATGGCAATGTCAATAGGAATGGTTCCAACCAAAAGAGGCTGGAAATTTGCTAACTTTTCCATGACTTTATTTTCAGCCAACACTTCATAAGCTTCTTTTTGGTGCTGGCTTCCATTTTTGAGATAGTCGATTGATTGGAAATTCATTTTGTTGTTTTGATTTAACAATTATGTATTTTGTTAAGTGAATAAAACGATTCGATAAACTGTTGTTCCATAACAACAAACTTATGGTTTAAGAAATATTTCCTTTCTTACATCTAAAATTTTGTACACCAATCATATTCAGGATAGATTTATTTTAGTATTTTATTAAGGAATCTTGCTAGATAAGATATATCAAAGTTCTCTTTTATCAGGATTTTTATAATTATTGAAGAAAGATAAAATAATAACAGATTTTTCGTCTTCATCTATCTCGTAATAAAGACTATTATATTTTAAGATAACAGCTTTGTGAATATTCTCTTTTTCAGATTTGGGATATAACCTTGGATTTTCTTCAATGAGATTAATTGTGAAGTCAATGGCTTCTTTCAAGTTAACAGTAACTACCTCAGGCCATCTATTTTTTAAATAATTTGAAATCTCTTCTAATTCACTTAATGCTTTTTCAGTCCATAAGACCTTATAGCCATTTTCCATAGCGCCTTTTTGCTTCCGATTGAGAAATTAAGTTTCCTTTTTTAGCATCTTCTCGTCCCAACCTAATAGACTCTTTTTCGGCTTCAGATAAATCCGCCCAAAAATCCTTATCTGAATATCTTTTTATATCCTCAATTTGACGCAATATGGCATCATTTTCTTGGGCATTAATCCAGCTTATCAGATCTCGTTTTAAATCCTCTGTTTTGGTATTCTTCATATTTTCAAGTTATCATTTATAAAACTCAAATCAAATAAATTAAATTCCATTGGTTTTAAACAACATCCTCTCTCCCACTCCTGCTTCAATTATATTTCCCTTATCATAAACTTTCTGTCCATTCACGAAAGTGCTTTCAATGGATGACTGGAAAGTATGTCCTTCAAAAGGAGACCAACCGCATTTGGCTAAGATATTTTCTTTAGTTACTGAATATTCCTTATCCAAATCTACCAAAACGCAATCTGCATGATAGCCTTCACGGATATAGCCACGATCTTCTATTCTGAATAAAATAGCCACATTGTGAGATGCTTTCTGAGCAATTTTCTCCAGACTGATTTTTCCTTGTTTATAAAAATCCAATAAGGCTAAAAGACTGTGTTGAGCCAAGCTGCCAGATGGAGCAGAAAAATATTTATTTTGCTTTTCCTCTAAAGTGTGAGGTGCATGATCGGTGGCAATCACATCTATTTTATCATCTAATAACGCCTGGAAAATCGTGTCTCTATCCTGAGCGGTTTTCACCGCAGGATTCCATTTAATGAAAGTGCCTTTTTCTTTGTAATCAGCGTCTGAAAACCATAAATGATGAATACAGGCTTCTGCAGTTATCTTTTTCTGCTCTAAAGGAATGGAATTATCAAATAATTCGGTTTCCTTTCCAGTGGAAATATGCAGTACATGCAGTCTAGATCCATGTTCTTTTGCCAATTTTACTGCCATTGAAGATGATATATAACAAGCTTCTTCAGAGCGAATAATGGGATGCATGCCAATAGGGACATCTTCGCCATATTCTTTTTTGAATTTTTCTGTATTGGCTCTGATAGTAGCTTCATCTTCACAATGCGTGGCAATCAACATAGGAACTTTAGAAAAAATATTATTGAGGGTTTGCTCATTATCCACCAACATATTTCCAGTTGAGCTACCCATAAAAACCTTTACCCCGCAAACTTTTCTTGGATCTGTTTTTAAAACCTCCTCAATATTATCGTTGCTGGCCCCCATGAAGAATGAATAGTTGGCAATAGAGTTTTTAGCCGCAATCTGATATTTGTCTTCCAGTAATTCCTGAGTCAAAGCATTGGGAACTGTATTAGGCATTTCCATAAAGGAAGTTATCCCTCCAGCCACAGCCGCTCTTGATTCAGTGAAAATATTGGCTTTGTGGGTTAAGCCCGGTTCCCGAAAATGCACTTGATCATCAATTAAACCCGGTAAAAGATATTTTCCATTGGCATCAATTACTTCATCTGCCTCCTCCGCATTGATGCTGGAAGCAATTTTTTCGAAGCGACCGTTTTTCATCAGTACATCTAACTGCTGAATTCGCCCTTCATTTACTATATTTGCATTGACAATCAGAATGGTTTTCATATTTCAGTTAATTTTTTCCTAAAGAACAGACTTCATGTCGCAAGATACCGCATCCTTTCAAGATTTTAAACTCAACAAACAATTATTCAATGCAATTGATGATTTGGGTTATCAAAAACCTTCTGAAATACAAATTAAAGCTATTCCAAGGATTTTAAATGGGCATGATGTAATTGGTATAGCGCAAACCGGGCCCGGGAAAACTGCTGCTTTTGTCCTTCCCATGTTAATGAAACTAAAATATGCTCAAGGTCATGATCCAAGAGCATTGATCATAGCCCCTACTCGTGAATTGGCGATGCAGGTTTATGAAAATATTTTGGAATTAGGGAAATATACTGATTTGCGAACGGTTTGCCTTTACGGTGGGATTGGCACCAAAAAACAAGCCGAGGAAGTTGCCCAAGGATGCGATATTATTGTAGCCACTCCTGGAAGATTATTGGATATTTACAATGCAGGCGTTCTGAAAACCAAATTGATTAAAACTTTTGTGTTAGATGAAGCCGACCGTATGATGGACATGGGCTTTATGCCTCAAATCCGAAAGGTTTTGGAGCTTCTGCCTATGAAAAAGCAAAATCTATTTTTCTCTGCCACCTTCCCTGAAAAGGTTGAAAAATACGCTTATGAGTTTACAGACTTCCCCGAAAAAGTAGAAGTAACGCCTGAAAACATGACTGCTGAATTAATTGAGCAATCTTTATATCATGTCCCAAATTTCCTTACTAAAATCAATTTGTTGAAATACCTACTTGACAAAGAAGAATTCAGTAAAGTCTTGGTATTTGTACGAACCCGAACCAATGCCAATAATGTATTTAATTTTGTGGAGCGGAAAATCACAAAAGATTCTCGTGTAATCCATGCCAATAAAGCACAATCCACTCGGATTAATGCTATTAAAGACTTTAAAGAAGGTAATATTAAAGTATTGGTCAGCACAGATGTAAGTGCCAGAGGAATTGATGTAGATGAAATCAGTCATGTTATCAATTTTGAGGTGCCCAATAAATATGAGGAATATGTGCACAGAATTGGAAGAACAGGCAGAGCCGAGCATCATGGCATAGCCATCAGTTTTGTCGATCCTTCTGACATTTATCATATAGAAAAAATTGAGGAGCTAATCAGCCAAAAAATTACCGTTAAAGAGCTTCCTAAAGAGGTAGAATTAATGGAAACCATGCCCTCAGAAAAAAAGGATATGGAGCAGGAAATTGACCGCCAGAAACATTTAGAAAATCCTGACTTTAAAGGCGCATTTCATGAAAAGAAAAAGAAGAATCTGAGCGGAAAGGCCAGGGATAAGGCTTTTGGGAATAGGCCTAAGGATAAAAGGAGGAAGAAGTAAGTTGGCAAGTTAGCAGGTTTTCAGGTTAGCATGATTTCTAAGTTAGCCAGAATTGATGATTTGATTAACTGATTTGTTGATGATTCGATGTGCTGAAGTGCTGATGTGCTGATGAATTGTGCAAAGAACTTTTTGTCAATTGGTTTTTGTCAATTGTCTATTTATTAGAAATATCAGAAGAAGCGAGAAATAGAGTTAAAGCAGTCTAGATTCTATACTCTTGATTCTAAAAATCTATCAAATGAGTAATTGGAAAACATTATTTACAGAATATAAATACATTTTAAGTTTGGGCTTTGTCTTTGCCTATTTTTCCAGTTTTGGGCAGACTTTCCTGATTTCGCTTTATGTACCTGATATTGAAAGTTGGTTGGGACTCAACAACACTACAATGGGTAGTTTGTATGCCGGAGCCACAGTAGCTTCTGCTTTTACTTTGCCTACTTTGGGCAGTTTATTTGACCGAATGAAGTTGGGCAGTTATATGGCTATGATTTTAATCGGCTTAATGACCGCCCTTCTGGTTTTATCTTTCTCCATGCATATTGTCATGGTTTTTGTTGGGCTTTATATGTTAAGGCTTTTTGGACAAGGATTGATGAGCCATACAGCAGTTTCCACTATGTCGAGATATTTTGACACCAATAGAGGCAAAGCTATTGGGATTGCAACCACAGGTCATCCATTTGGAGAAGCCACCATGCCTGTTGTCATTACACTTATTATAGGATGGTTAGGTTGGCGAGGTTCATTACAGTTTAATGCAGCCATTGTTTTAGTTTTTATAATGCCATTGGTTTACTGGCTCTATAGTAAAAAGAATAAAGAGCAAGTTCAATCTGAGTCTAAAATTGATTTGGGGAAAAGTAAAGTCAGTGCCTGGAAAATCCTTAGTAATAAGGCATTTTTAATAATTGCCCCTGCTGTTTTCACCTTAGGATTTACGAACACTGCTATTTTCTTCTTTCAACTTAAACTGGGGGCTGCAAAAGGCTGGAGCGCTGCCTGGGTTTCCTCCTCTTTAGCTGCTTTTGCAGGTGCTAGCGCCTTGGGTATGTTTGTAGCTGGACCCTACATTGATAAACTGACGGCTAAAAAATTATTCCCTTTTGTCTTGATTCCTTATGTCATTGGAGTACTAACGCTTTTGATTAGTGACTCTCGTATCATTTACCCTCTAGCATTAGCTTTAATGGGCTTTGCTCACGGATTTGGTAGTACTGTGAAAAATGCGCTTTTCGTTGAAGTCTTTGGAGTAGATATCATCGGAAAAGTCAGAAGTTTATTTGTAACGGTCATGGTTTTAAGTACTGCTTTAGGCCCTTTATTTTTTGGAGTTTTAGTTGATGCAGGTTATACTTTTAATGAAGTTTTTCTCAGAAATGCTATTGGGATTGCAATTGTGATTTTGTGGAGTTTTAGAATTAAAAGATTCCAATCATGACCCATCCTTAATGTCCTATTATATTATTGGTCTTTCATTACTAGATTAGAATTAACTAGCTAAAGATTCTAGGTTCAAATTTTGATTTCCGAAACATTTTTTTATGTTCTATTAATGTATGTAAAATATTTGGAATCAAAGATTTGAAGCTATGATCAACTTTTTACAGTTAAAAAAACTAACCTTATTCATCCTTTCAATTATCACAATTTCAGCTGCTTGCTCAAAAAATATAAATGCACAAAGTGCAGAAGAAGATTTTAAAAGTCTTTTAAAAGAGGAAGCAGAGGATTTTAAACTATTGAGTCAAGAATTTATTAAAAACAAATCCAATGAGTATTTATTAAAATCCACTTATAAATATGATAATAATGGGGAAGAGATAAAAGTACCAGTACTAATGGGATATCCTGGTGAGTCAAATTTAAAAGAAGCTGGAGTTAGCAAACCAAGCTCCATTCATGATATTTATTTTGGTTTAAATTTTGAAACCTTAGAAGGAAAGCTTGAAGGATCAAAATTATACGGATTAAAATATGAAATTGAAAAACTACTTAATAAGGAAAAATTGGTAAAGTGGCAGATACAACATGGTGATATTCTGAATGATTTGCCTGTATTAGCCTTATTCCCTTTAGATGTAGAAAATTTCCATTTCAAGAGTATGTCCATCTACCAAGGACCTTCTTCTAGAAACCTAAGTAACTCTGTAAATTATTACAACCAGCAGCTTAATAAGTCAGTAGAAGTAATAATTGAGCACGGATTGAAAGCCAGAATAAATTTTGAAGTTTGTGACAAATCCTCTACATATTCCGTAAATGGGAATGAATATAATGTAGAGAAAAACACATCCAGAAGAAATAAAACAAGTCTTACTTTAAAATATTATCAAAATGAAATTTTAGTAACCCTCAGAACGGAGGCTGATGAAAACCGTGATCTGGAAGCCGAATTAGAGGAGCTAAAACCTTTGCTGGTAGCTTTGGATATAGAAGCCATGGAGCAATTTGAATTTTTTTCAGTTCAACAACCATTTGAAAATGTATCCAATATACCTATGGAAAAAGATATTTTCAAAGACTTCATCACCATTCAAAATGATGATTATAATTTGGATAAGGTGACTACTCGAGAAGACAAAATGATAGTAACTTATCATATTTCAACTCCGCCAGAACAGGCAAATTTTAAACTTCACCTTGCATATGGTGATTTCGGAAAGGAAATCAAAGGCAGTATAATGAGTGTGTACAGAATAAAGCGATTCACCGTATTCGAAGAATTTGAATGCGATAATGCTGAAGATAATAGAAAAGATAATCTAGATAAGATAAAGGACTCCTTTTCATTTGACAAAATAAATATTGCCCGCTGGGAAAAAGAAAATATAGATTTTTCAAAAGTTAATTCATTAATTGATTTAATGCCTGCTCAAATTGGTGATTTCAAAATCACTATTTTAAGTCCTGACATGTACGATCCTGAAGCGAAATTCGCTTACAAAAATGAAAAAGGTAAGGAAATCAAAATGGCATTTACTTATGGTGATGAAGCCATAAAAGAATATCTTCAATACCAATTGATGACATTTAATAAAAATGAAAATAATATTAATGGTGTATTAAGCGTCAAGAATTTCAATTACCAATATATTGTAAAAAGAGATAATCTTATTGTCTACACTTTTGATGACAACCTATTAATTGCTTTTTACATTGATAGCGAAGGAAGTACGATAAAAAAAACCAAGGCAACTTTAAAATCATTTTTAAGGGAATTTGAAATTGAGAAAGTCTTGAACTGGGAGCGCCCAAAAGATCATAAAATTACCTTCCCCAGAAAATCTAAAGATGGTGTCGATATATGCTTAGATACAAAATGCATGGAAGAAAAACTAGCCAATTGCGAACCTGCCGTATTTGGGGGACGGTTAAGTCGAAGGCTAAGCGTATTCTATCAAATTGAAGAATCAAAAGGTAATCACTGCAAACTCGCTATGATTTATGACCACAATCCAAATGACGATTGGGAAGGAAAACCTTTATATTTCACCATTCCGAAAAATGGTGATTTTGATAAAGAAGTAGTTCAAAAAGTTACCGATTGCTTGGAAGGAAAAAGTGATGATTGTTCTGGCCCCTTATTAGATGAAATTGAATAGGACTTAAGCAAGTATCATATTTTGATTTCTTATAGGTGCTACTGCCGTAACAAATGATTTAATTTTAGTTACCAATAACGAACAGCAGTTCACACGTTTTTCAAATATTAAAATAGAAAACTGGGTGAGTTAATAAACTCAGGATATTAACTTTATAAAGGGCATTCCAAATTCCATGAAATGCCCTTTTACTTATTACTTACTACTCCTTCAACGTATCTTCAAACAGCTCAAAAATCCTTCGATACTCATCTGTCCAGCTACTTGGCTCTACGAATCCGTGGCTTTCGACCGGGTAAACCGCCATTTCCCAATTTTCTTTGCCTAATTCGATTAGTCTTTGAGATAATCTGACTACATCTTGGAAGTGCACATTGGTGTCCACCATTCCATGAGCAATTAACAAATTTCCTTCTAAGCCTTCAGCAAAATAAATCGGTGAACTTCTTTCATACGCAATTGGGTCTTCCACTGGTGTATTGAGAATATTGCTGGTATAGCCGTGATTATAATGCGCCCAATCTGTTACCGAACGAAGCGCAGCACCTGATTTGAAAGTTTCTGCTTCATTAAATAAAGCCATTAAAGTGATAAAGCCACCATAGGACCCACCATAAATGCCAATATTGTCTTTATTTACACCCAATTCATTAACCAGATACTTAGCTCCATCTACTTGGTCGCTTAAATCTTTGCCGCCCATGTGGCGATAAATTCCTGTTCTCCAATCTCTGCCATAACCAGCACTTCCTCTGTAATCAATATCCAAAACAGTATAGCCATTATCCGCTAATAAATTATGGAACATATATTCCCTGAAATAAGAACTCCACCATTGATGGGCATTTTGTAAATAACCCGCACCATGTACAAAAATCACAGCTGGTTTACCATTGCTTCCGCCTTCTGGCTGATAAAGACGCGCATGAACTTCTGCTCCATCTTCTGCTTCAAAGGTGATGTATTCAGGAGTTCTCCATTCATAGGACTGAAATTCATCAGAAATGGAGTTCGTTATTCTTTTGGCTTCCGAATTAGCTTGATTATTCATTACATATAATTCCCAGGGCTGAGTAGCGGTACTTTTTCTGAGAGCTATTTTACTTTCGTCTGGAGATAAAGCATATTCCATTCCGCCTTTATCAGCAGTTAATTGCTCCATTTCTCCACCATCAACTGGCATTTTAAATAAATTTCGAATACCCGGACTTTCAGGATTGGCTAAGAAATAAAAATGACTTTTATCATTAGATAAATTCACATCATAAATCTCAAAATCCCCTTTAGTTAATTGCTTTTTCTTCTTTTTGGTTTTACTCAAATCCACTGAATACAGATGACTGTAACCACTTTCTTCAGATTGGAAATAAAGGGTTTTATTATCAGCTAAAAAGCCTTTTGTAGAACCGCCCCAAGCATAGCCAACTCCCGGACCTGCAATCCAAGCTTCATCTCTTTGTCTGTCAATTAAATCTAATTTGGCAGTTTCAGGGTCGAGCAAAAACAACCATCTATCTTTATTATCAGTAGCCCTGGCATCAATAATTGTATATTTTCCATCTTCAGAAAATAAAGGAGATTGGAAAATCATTTTTCTGCTCTCAAAATCTTCTTCTTCTCTTTCAGGATAATCACTCCAAAATTCCGGGATTTGATTCAGTCCTTCTACTTCATCAATGCTTACCATTTTATTTTCTCTAGTTTTGAGATTAAAAACTCCCAACTCCATATGAGCTTGCTCTCCACCAACTTTTGAGCGAGCATTCAAATCTTTTGTATAGCCAGATTCAGTCACATAATCAGGGACAATGGTATTATCATCCCCATTTGGAGAAATATATAATCGGTAAATAACATAATTTCCATCAGGACTGATACTGGATTCAATTAATCTTTTACCATCTAGATAAACAGTAGGAATTCCTTTTGAATTAATGCTCTCTTTATATTCATCAGATTTTTCTTCTTTCTCTTTCTTTTCTTTTAGTACACTGATTAATTCAAGCTGTTGATTATTTAACCAATTCTCTTTATCCGATTTTTTAGCTGATTTCTCTTTGGGTTCTGCCTCTTTGCTAAACTCAATCAATTGACGGGTTTTTCCAGTTTTTCTATCCCAGCTAAATATATTGTTATCTACTACATAAAATATCTTCTCCTCATTTGATAAAAAGCCGGTATTGGAAATTCTTTGTGAGCTCTCAATCAAAGGCTCGATATTTCCAGTTTTGATTTCGGATAGATATAGATTTCCATTTCTTATAAACAGCTTTTCTGTTTTTGCTTTATTATAAACACCATTTCTATCAGGATAACTCATTTCCTGCTCATGACTTATTGGGATAATTTCATCCTTATCAAAATCATAGGCATAAAGTGAATCTTCAGGATTGTTATCAGGATTCCAGTTGAAAAATAACTGATCACTATTTTCGCCCCAATAAAAATTATCAGGTGAATGTCCAATCCATGCTGGGTCACGCATAATTTTTTGAACACTTATCTCCCCTATATCTTGAGAGATTAGACTAAGCGTATGGAATATTACTAAAATAAAACTTAAAGATATTTTCTTCATTGGAATGCTATTTTAAAACGGTAGGCTTAAAGTACTCTATTCTGATAGGAAGTGAAAATGAAATTTGATAAAAGGAGGATCTGATGAACCAAAAATAAAGTTAATTTAACTTCAAACGTAAATAAAAATGATAATTATCACATTTAATCATTTTTAAATGATATATTTACCAAAAAACTTATTATCATGCGTATATCAAGACTTTTAGCACTTTCTACACTTTTTTTAATTCAAATCCATTTCACCTATTCTCAAGAAGTTGAAATTTCACATTCAGTTGAAAAATTGACATTAAGCGAAGACGGGAGATATTCTTTAGTGAAAGGTGGAAATAGTTATACTATCCTAAATAATAAAACAAAAGAAAAAGTATTAGAAACTGAATTAATTAATCCTTTAAAAGAGGCAGCAAAAAATAAAACAGGCGGAACAAGCATGTTAATATTTGGTGCATTAAACAGAGCTGTTTCATTTGAATATAGCTCTGACACCACTCTTATTAAAGGTTATGATTTAACGAGTGGTAAGCAAATCTATAAGTTAGATACCATTACGCTTGGGGTTTCATATGCTGAGGAATTTGTGAAATCAGTAATGTTGGTGGTAGGGCCAGAAGATAAAAAAATAAGAACTGGTAATGATGCTGAAGTTCAAAATTTACGAATGAGAGGTAAACGGGAAGGCAGTGTAGTATTGAATAATTCAACCTTAAAAACATGTATTCATCCTATAGGAGAATTGAATGCTATGCTTATAGTCGCTAGAGAAGGCGTTTTATTTTTTGATGTAGTAACAGGAATTATAAAATGGAATCAAGTAGATTTTCCTTCAGGAATTGCCGAAGCTATTTACATCCCCAAACAAAACTCAATTGTTCTTGCCAATGCTTATGCAACAGACTTCAATAAAGCTTTTGCTAAAAAAGTAATCTTTAATGTAGCTGCCAGCACTGGAGAACTTCTTTGGGAAACAGAATATAGCAGTAATTACAAACCAAACCGAAGCTTTGTTGTAGATAACCGATTGTTATTAGATTATTATGGAATGGAAATATTCGACTTAAATACGGGTGAAAGCTTGGGGATGAATGTTGATCAAGAAAGGGTGCTGAAATTCAGTAAGTTATTTGATGGTGCATCTGCCGCTTACGCTTCTGGGCAAGAGACTAGCCTTTCTACAGTAGCAGCCTATATACCGCCTGTAATAGCTGACGGATTTGCTTACTATTCAGTCGGCTTAGTGCAAGGTGAACCTTGGATGTATGGCAATGATAAACATATCCAAAAAATAGACCTAATGACAGGTGATATAGTTTGGACATCAGAAAAAGTAGTTGGAATTAATACTGAATTGTCTCAAATGAATCTGGTAAATGATAATCTGATTTTAAAATATAAGGGGACTGGTCTTAAAAGTCAATATGAACTTTATTGGTTAGATATTCAGACTGGAAAAATATCAAAACGAGTGGAGAAAATTAAAACAGATAGGAATCAAGAATTAGTAAATTTTCAATATGATGAAAATTATCTAGTGGACTATGACAAAGAAGGAATGGCCTATTATGATTTAAAATCTGCTGAATTAATCAAAAGAGAAGACAGAAAAGATTTAGCTATAAATTCTTCTTGGGTCAATCAAGATATAGTATTTTTTTATGAAGATGCTGTAGAAATAGTGAGAAACCAAAAAACCACTTCTTACAAATTAGATATGCCTGAGTTAGCTTATTCTATTAATGGAATAATTATAATTGAAGGAGCAAATGAAGTATTAACTATTGATTCAACTACTTTAAATGAAATTTCTAAAACAAGCTTTGAATCAAGTTCATTTGTTGTTTTACCCGATGAAAACACTGTAATAGAGCAGAGAGAAAATTCGGTTGTTTTTAGCGAGCTTTAAATTAAAATTTGTCAGGCACCTTTCTAAGATCATAATGAAACCGGTCTGACTATCGTCTGACCTAACTGATGTGATATAGTCAGACTAGCAAAATAAAGGCATCAGCCTCAAAAAAACCGCCTCCAATGGAGGCGGCTTTCCGGCTTAAAATGAAAAAACAACACCTAAACAAACACCCGTTTTGCTTAGGTCTCGTTTTCATGTTCAATTACATTTTCAAGGTAATGCCTAGGGTCAAATAGCTTAAGGCTCCTCTTCCTCCCTCACCAAACATGGCGAAGTTATCGCTAAAGTAATAACGAACTCCTAGTGCTGGTCTTAAGAATACAAAATCAACTTCTCCTTCACTATTGGTATCTCCTGTATAAGTCAATACCTCAAAGCCAAAATTGGCTAAAATATATAAATCCCACTTGGAGTCATCAATGTCTACATCCAGTTCTTCTTTAAGCAAAGTGCTATAATGAAAAGAGCCTCTACCCCCAAAAGCAATTATATTAAATCCGTAATCATTATTCAAATAAGAATATCTCCAGCTCTTATAACCTACATAAGGTCCAATTCCAAAATATTCGTGTACGCCTATTTCATAATTAGCAGTAAGAGCTGGTAAACTATAGGTTTGATTACCTACTAGTCCATATCCATAATAGCCTAAGCCAATACCGGGACTAAATAAATTATCACCTTTTTGGTAGACTTGAGCTCTAGCATCAAATGCCAAAATGCTGAATACCGCTATTATTATTATAAATTTCTTCATGATTTATGTATGTATTAAAATTATAATCGTATAAAATTTAGCCAACTCATTTATATTAGAATTCATTTTCCAATTATTAAGAGTTGGCTAAATGTGTGTTATTTCAATTATAGAAACTGAACATTATCTCCTCCATTAGCTGAAAATGAATTTTCAGCTTCAACTGTACTTACTGCACTAGCATCTGTATTATCGATACCATTTACCACATCTCCAGATCGAACAATCAAACCTTCATTATCACTATTAGTCAATGTACAGTCATAAATATCTAATTTTCCTTCACTCACAAGAATATTGGCATATCTGCTCGCACCACTAATATATTCAAGTCTTTGACCATCAGAACCACCATAGGAAATCTCAGTATGCCTAAATTCATTAAGTGCAGATTGCGATTTAATTAGTATCCCAGCCCACTTTATATTACCAGACACATTTGAGGAGGTAAATTTAATTGGGTTAGAATCACTACCTACTGATTTGATAGAACCGTCAGATGTTACAGTAAATATTCTTTCTTGATCAAATCTCAATTCTGCTCCTTCGCTAATTTCTAAATCAGATTCCACATCTACGTCTGTTGTAAATATAAAATAGGCATCGCCATTTAAATTATTTATGGTTTGATCCTTACTCATATCTCCAATATATATTCTCACACCATCATCTCCATTTCCTGAAAAACTAGTATTCGCATCTATTTTACCAATCTCATCAAAATTTATGGACATAGCATAATCGTTATTGTCTATAAATTCATTACTAGAAAAAGTATTTATAGAATTCTCCATTGCGAATATCCCTTCACTTTTTCCATTTGAAATTAAGGAATTTGATATAGAGATTTGGCCAGTTGCTTCTATACCGATATTTGCAAACCTGCTCGCACCTTCAGTGTAGAACATTCTTGATTCACCGCCATAAGAAACTTCCACATGATCTAATTCATTTTGAGCATTTCCTGATTTTACTAATAACCCTCCCCAATATAGGCCACCTGAGATATTTGAGGAAGTCATAACTATCTTATTATCCGATGTTCCAACAGCTTTTAGCAATCCAGTTGTTTCAACTGTAAAAAACTCATCTTGATCAAACTCCATCTTAACTCCAGCACCAATATTTAATTCACTCTCTAAGGTTATATCACCAGATACTCTAAAACTTTGATCATTTTTTAAAGCAACAATACTTTGGTCATCAGTCATAGTGGACTGAAAAACTCTTATATAATTCCTATTGCCATTATCAGCGACATTTGTGTTGCCATCTATCTTTCCAATCATGTTAAAAGGAATGGAAAATGCATAATCACCATTATCTTTGAATTCATTATTTTCGAAATCAACAAGTCCGTTTGAAATTACATATCCACCCTGACCTAAACTGTTCGATATTGTTGAATTTTTAATACTCAATTTCCCATTATCAGTGATTCCTATGTTTCCAAACTGACTTGCCCCATTAGTATAAAATAATCTAGAATTTCCAGCATGGGATACTTCTGTATAACTTAATTCATTGTTTACATTACCTGAATGTATAATTAATCCACCCCATTTTATATTACCTGCAATATTGGAACTTGTAAACTTGATACTATCGCTTTCAGTACCTACTGCTTTTAAAACTCCTTCTGATTCGACCTCAACAAAAGCATCCTCAACTACTTGAATGAATACACCTGGTTCAATTGTTAATTCTGCATTTATATCAATACTTCTTGTAATGATATAATCAGGTAAGCTTGGGTCCTCATATAAATTTTCTAAAGTTGTATTAGTATCAAAATTGGCATTTATCTCAACCGGTGAAACCTCAGCCTCAATTGCTACCTCAGCTGTACTTTGATTACCATTTCCATCATCAACTGTTAAGGTAATGGTATAATCTCCTGGTAAATCCGCTGTAAATTCAAGTGTAGCTGTCTCTTGGTTTGCTAAAGTTGGCTCACTATCAGTTGGAGCCGAAGTCACTTCCCATAAATAGGTTAAATCATCTCCTTCCGGATCCGAAGAATTTGCTCCTGATAATTCAATAGTGTTGCTTACATTTATAACATTATTGTTATTGTCTGGTGAAATTGTCTGTCCATTAGCATCTGTAATGATTGCTTCTGGTGCTTCATTATTATTCTCTTCTGCACTTATCACCACATCATCAGTAGCGGTATTCCCATCAGGATCTTCTACTGTTAAAGATGCGGTATAATCACCTGCCACATCTGGAACAAAAGTAGCTCGTTCACTTGAAGCATTAGATAAACCTGCACTACTTCCTGTTGGGCTTTGTGTCAATTCCCAACTAAAAGTTAGATCTCCACCCTCTGGGTCTGATGAATTACTTCCGTTTAGCGTTACGGTACTACCTACAAAAGCATTAATATCCGTTCCTGCTTCTGCTGTTGGTGGATCACCTATAGTAGTTTCATCATCCTTTTTACATGCTAGTGTAAATACTAGTGCTATTAATAGCACTGTCCATTTGTTAAATAATTTTAAGTTTTTCATAATTGTTTAGATATAGTTTTTTCCTTTCATAATGCTATACACCAATTTTCTCCTTACTGGGTCACATTTTTTAAAAAATTATTGAAAATATTGTCTAATTCTAAAACCTCCTATTTTTAAATGGCACTTCTTTGTCTATACTTGAAGACTACAGATTATGACCAAGCCTGAAACAAAAATCACCTCAAAAGGAAAATATTTCCTGTTTTAAATTAAATACAATGGCTAAAGACTATGTTGAATGAATTTTAACCCTCTATTAAAGAGAAAATGGCATCTGCGATAAAATCACAGATACCATTTTAAATCATTTATAAACTACTCCTGAAAAACATTGCCGAGGGCATTATCTGACAAAGTATTATCCGCTTCGAAAGTTGCCGGAGTTACTCCACTTCCCGATGCAATTGCAATTCCATATCCTGCACTATTCGTAATTCTACAATCTTGTACATCTACAAATGAATCTATTGTAAAATCCTGAACATTTAGGTTTGCTTTTTCAACACTATATTCTGTGCTACCTCCGTAGGAGATATCCACAAATTGCAGCTTATTACCCACATTACCTGTGGCAAAAAATTGAATTCCCTTCCATGCTCCTGCTGTTTTTGTTTTACCAGTGAATACAATTCTTTCAGAATCTGTTCCAACAGCATTCATACTACCATTTATTCTAAAACCTTCGTCTGCCTCAAATTCCAGTACTACACCTGGTTCAATTGTAAGATTTCCGTCTATAACAATTTCTCCATCCACAAGAATTGGAGCTCCTACATTTTTCCAAGTTATATCATTTTCAAGTGAAGATGATGATGGACTGAAAGCTTCAATATAGTCACTACCATTGCCTTCAAGATACTCAGAGGTGTTATCAAGATATTTTATTTGTTCAGGATCAATTTTTATTCCTGCCAAATTATTATCGATGAACTGATTATTGGTAAATTCAGGAAACTCAGCATCAGATCGATAATCCATCGATAAACCATACCCATCGCTGTTTCGACTGATCACATTATTTATTTTCAGTTTTGAAGTTCCTAAAAAATAACTAACTCCTAAATTTGATTTCCCTATTGTGGAAGAAATCTCAGTAGACCCACCATATTCTAAAGTCACATAATTAAGTTCATTAAGCACATTATTGGTATCAACAAAGTATAATCCTCTCCAAAAACCAGAGGTTTTATTAATACCTGAGAAAAGAATTGGTTCAGACTCAGTTCCTATGGCAATTAGGGTGCCTGTAGAAGTTACACGCATATAATTATCACTTCCAAATTCTAAAATAACACCAGCATCTAAAGTCAATTCAGCATTAACATCTATATTAGCATTGATATGATAAGGTATGTCATTATTTAATGCCGACCAATTCGCATCTTCAGAAACTGAAGCACTACTAGAAGCTGTGAAAACTTCAACCGCATCTTTTTGATTATTCTCAATTACTGTATTTCCATCTATATCGCCTGCTGCCAATATAGAAATATACATAGCAGTCCCATTATTATTTTTGATTACATTATTTGTAAACTCTGGAAAACGTGCGTTTGCACGATAATCTAACGTAATTCCACGACCATCTGCATCTCTAATTAATGTATTATTTACCTTTAAATTTGAAGAGCCTAAAAAATAGCCTATACCTATATTTCCTTTGCCTATAGTACTGTTAAACTCTGTACTACCACCATATGAAACCCTACAATAAGTCAACTCATTAGCATTACTTTCTGAATCAGAGAAATATAAGCCTTTCCAATAACCAGGAGTTTCATTTAATCCAGTGAAAATGATACTATCACTTTCTGTACCTATAGCAGAAAGCGAACCTTCACTTGACACATTAAACCCAACATTTTCTACAAATTCAATCTTCACACCCGGATTGATAGTTAATAAAGCATTAATAGCGATATCTGACACAACTCTATAATCTGGTAAGCTTGAATCATCGTAAATATTCTCTAAGGTTGAATTCTCATCAAAATTCTCATCAATTATTACTGGTTGAACCTCTGCTTCAATCGTCACCTCTGCGATGCTTTCATTACCATTCCCATCATCAACTGTTAAGGTAATTGTATATTCACCTGGTAAATCAGCAGTGAAATCTAGATTAGCCGTTTCTGCATTGCTTAAAGTTGGAACGCTATTAGCTGGTGCAGCAGTAACTTCCCACAAATAAGTTAAATCATCTCCCTCTGGATCAGTTGAATTAGCTCCTGTTAATTGGAAAGTGTTACCCACGTTAATTACGTTATTATCATTACTTGGAGCTATAGATTGATTATTAGAATCAGTGATTATCGCCTCCGGTGCCTCATTCACGTTTTCCTCTGCAGCTATCACTACATCATCAGTAGCAGTATTTCCATCAGGATCTTCAACTGTTAGTGTAGCCGTATAATCACCCGCTACGTCAGGAACAAAAGTTGCCCGTTCACTAGATGCATTAGATAAACTTGCACTACTTCCCGTAGGAGTTTGGGTTAGTTGCCAACTAAAAGTTAATGCCCCACCTTCCGGATCTGATGAATTGCTACCGTTTAATGTTACATTACTTCCCACAAAAGCGTTAATGTCAGTTCCTGCGTTTGCTCTTGGTGGATCACCCTTATCTGGCTCTTCATCTTCCTTACAAGCAAGTGTAAATACTAGTGCTAATAAAAACACAGTCCATTTGTTGAATAATTTTAAGTTTTTCATTTTTTTTTGGTTTAGTTAACTCTATTTAGATTCTCAAATTGTACTCTGAACTACTATTAATACAATTTTTTCTAAATATATAGCAATTATAAAGCTAAAATAAGTATTCTACAAATTAGAAATAGTATACATTAGGTTTCAGTTAGTAAGCAGTTAGGTTGGATGAGTAGCAATTTAAAACTGTAAAAAATTACTAACCTTTTCTTTATAGCTTTTTGAGATAGGATAAATCTTTTTATTCATCATTTCTAATGAACCTCCGTCACTTTTAAGGTATCTATTGATAAATTCTGTATTTACTAAATAAGATTGGTGAATTCTTAGAAAGGTATTTGAATTAATAGCCTGCTCAATAAACTTCAACGTTTTACTAACTGTATTGATAGTTCCATCTTTAAGGTGAATGATGCAATAATTATTATTGGATTCACAGGCAACTATTTGGTTATACGGAATATAGGTTGTGCCATGCATATCATTAATGGCCAATCTTTCATTAGTAAAATGCTTTTGTTCTTTATATATTTCAAGGAAGGTTTTAGAAACAACTTCTTTCAACTCTGATGCATCAATGGGTTTTAGTAAAAAGGCTTCTGCCTTAAATTTATAAGCTGGAATGGCATATTTGCTATGTGCAGTAGTAAAAATGACTCTAACATTAAAATCACCTATTGTTTCTAAAAATTCCAATCCATTCATTTCTGGTAAATCTATGTCCAAAAAGAGTATATCTGGTTTTTCGGAAATAAGCAAAGCCATACCTTTTACTAAATTTTGAGCCTCGCCTACAATAGTAATTTCATCACTACAAAACCTATTGAGATCAAACTTTAAAGTCTCTAGACAATGAAGTTCATCATCAATTATAATTGCTCTCAATTTTCTTTCCATCAATAATTAGAGGTAAATATAAAATTACTTTTGTTCCAGCTGATGCTCCATTTTCCAAATAGAGATCCTTTATTTCCAATTTTGCTTGATTGCTATCTAACAAATTTAAACGTTTTTGTGTAAGATCGACCGCCATAGATTTTTTCTTACCCAGTTCAGCAAATTTATTTTCATTATCTTCTTTATTCCTTCCTTTCCCATTGTCTTGGACTTCAAACCTAATTAGAGAATTAGAGGCTAAGCTTATATTAAGACTTATTAATTGGTCTTGTTTAGAGTTATCAACCCCATGCACTATGGCATTTTCCAAAAAAGGTTGTAAAATTAATGGAGGAATGCTTACCTCATTTATATTAACTGCATCATCTACCTCAACAATATACTCAAAACTATTATCAGCACGCATTCGCTCGATTCTCACATAAATTTTAAGCATCTTCAATTCTTCTCTTAGATTTACATATTCGTTTTCACTACTCTCCAAAATATATCTTACCAAGCGCGAAAAATCAGTTAGGTAATCATAGGCTTGATGTGCATCATTTTTAATGATTAATGCTCTGATCGCATTTAATGCATTAAACAGAAAATGAGGTTTCATTTGGCTTCTTAATGCGGTCATTTTTACACGATCGATTTCTTTTTCAAGTGAAAGTTTCAAAACCTTTTGTTTTTCCTTTTCAAAAAGTTGCTGCTCGTTTATGAGGGCTTCACTTCGTTCTAATACCTGCCTTTTTAGATCTTCATTATATCTATTCAATAATTCTTCCTTCTCTTGGATTTCAGAAATCATTCGCTCCTTAAATATATTTCTTTCTTTTTGAATCAGGCTAGACCTATATGCTAAACCTAAAGAAAACAATAGAATTTCTAAAAGAGTACCAATTCGCATGTAAATTACATCCAAAGCGAAAACAGATACTACAGCTCCAACTAAAAATAATATGGATCCAACCATATAAAATATCACAAGTTTATTCTTGGCCTGTGCTAAAATTACTATTTGCATATAGATGGTAGCAATAGTCGCAATTGTCCGCTCGATATATGACAGCCAATCATTAAAGAACTCATTATTAACGGTAGTAATATTAAGAATAGAAAGTATTATGGATACCAAAAAAAAGATTCTGACATAGTAGGCAGCTCTGTAGAAAATAGGATAATCCTTTTTTGCATTTAAAAATAGCATCCCAAATTGAAGAGCTGCAAAATGGGCTATGTATTGAAAGGTATCAGATATATAAAAATTTATTCTGGGGAAATACGCTTCTATTTCACTGGTGATATTATTATATATAAAATCAGATCTTGAAAACAGATAAATTCCAAGCACAAAAATATAGAGAGAATAATAGAAATAAATTGCTTTTTTTTCATATGCGTAAACACCAAGGGCATACAACAGAACAAAAAACATTATACCTAAAAAACCAATGTTGATTAAATCAACCCAATACATTTGATTAATATCCATTCTTATCTTGAAAACATGGGCTATTACAAAGGGCTATATTAATAAAAAATAATTAATTAGTTTCATGAAAATTATAATCTTGATCAGCAAAGCTATACTCATTTCTCTATCCTGTTAATTATAGTAAGAATTCATTTAACTTATCCACCCAACAAATTCCTTTTTCTCGGGTTAGCCTTTTATCTTTGTAAGCTTATGGAAGTAGTCGAAAAATTAAATGGTCAAGTTGATTTTGAAAACCTTGACCCTAAAAAATATATCATCATTAAAGGTGCCCGGGTTAATAATTTAAAAAACCTTAGCGTTGCCATTCCAAGAAATAAATTAGTCGTAGTTACAGGACTTTCTGGTTCAGGAAAATCTTCATTAGCTTTTGATACTTTATTTGCCGAAGGGCAAAGAATGTATGTAGAAAGCCTGAGCTCATATGCCCGACAGTTTTTAGGCAGAATGGAAAAACCAGAGGTCGATTATATAAGAGGGGTTTCTCCAGCAATTGCCATTGAACAAAAAGTAAACACCCGAAATCCTCGCTCAACAGTAGGCACGACTACAGAAATTTACGACTATATGAAACTCCTTTTCGCTAGAATTGGAGTCACCTACTCTCCTAAAACTGGGAAGATAGTAACACGCGATACTGTTACCAGTATTTCAGATGAAATTCACCAACATAAGGAAGGTGAACGTTTCATGATTTTAGCTCCTTTGATTGTTCCTAAAGGAAGAACTTTACAACAAGAACTAGAATTACTTTTAAGTAAGGGATATACTAGAGTTGTATACAAAGATGAGGTTTTACAGATAGAAGATATCTTAGAGGAAAATCAATCCTTGAAGAGAAAAGATTTATTCATATTAATTGATAGGACTTCAGTTCAGAAAGAGGATGAAGACAATCAGTTCCGAATAGCCGATTCCATTCAAACCGCTTTTTTCGAAGGACATGGAGAATGCATCATTGATTATGTAGAATCAGATGGTAAAAAGCATACAATGATCGTTTTGAATTGGACGGAATTCAATTTGAAGAGCCCTCCATCAATTTATTTAGTTTCAATAATCCTTATGGGGCTTGCAGAACTTGTGAAGGTTTCGGAAAAATATTGGGAATCGATGAAGATTTAGTGATCCCGGATAAAACACTTTCAGTTTATGAAGGAGCTATTGCGCCATGGAAAGGCGAAACCATGAAAAAATGGGCTGAGCCCTTATTAAAACATGGAATTGAATTTGACTTCCCTATCCACCGTCCGATTGAAGAACTTTCTCAAAAAGAATATCAATTACTCTGGGAAGGCAATAAATACTTTAAAGGATTGAATGATTTCTTCGATCATTTGCAATCGAAAATGCACAAAATTCAATATAGGGTTATGCTTTCTCGCTACAGAGGAAGAACCGTATGTCCAGATTGTAAAGGTACCCGCTTAAGAAAAGACGCAGGTTATGTGAAAATCAATGATGCATCTATTATTGATTTGGTTTTAAAGCCAATTGATAAATTAATTGAATTTTTCAGTGGCATAAAACTCACTGAAAATGAGCAAAAAATAGCCGGAAGAATTCTAAAGGAAATCAATAATAGATTGGAATACCTGATGGAAGTAGGTTTGAGCTACCTCACGCTCAATAGATTAACTTCCTCTCTTTCAGGTGGTGAGTTTCAGCGGATAAAATTGGCTACTTCTTTGGGAAGTGCTTTGGTAGGATCCATGTATATTTTGGATGAACCTTCTATTGGCTTGCATCCAAGAGACACCGCTCGATTGGTTAAAGTATTGAAATCCTTAAGAGATATGGGTAATACAGTCATCGTGGTAGAACATGAAGAAGAAGTAATGCTGGAAGCCGATGAAATTATCGATATTGGACCTGATGCTGGAGTTCATGGTGGAAACTTGGTTTTCCAGGGAAATTTGGATGAATTAAAAAAGGCTGATAATACCCATACTGCAAGATTCTTAAATGGAAGCAATGAAGTAGCCGTTCCGAAAAGCAGAAGAAAATGGAAAAACAGCATTTCCATAAAAGGAGCTAAAGAAAACAACCTCAATATTAAAGAAGTGAAAATTCCTTTAGAGGTTGTGACGGTTGTGACTGGAGTTAGTGGCTCTGGTAAATCTACTTTGATTAAAAAGATTTTGAATCCAGCATTAGCCAAAATGATTGGTCAAGGCAGCACGGAAAGCACAGGGAAATTTGAAAAGCTGGACGGTGATTATAAAAAAGTAAAATCCATTGAATTCGTGGATCAGAACCCTATTGGAAAATCTTCTCGCTCCAATCCAGTAACTTACGTAAAGGCTTATGATGCCATTCGACAATTATTTTCAGATCAGACTTTAGCCAAACAAAGAGGCTATAAACCTGCCTTTTTCAGTTTCAATGTGGATGGTGGAAGATGCGAAATGTGCCAGGGAGAAGGCATCCAGAAAATTGAGATGCAGTTTATGGCAGACATAGAACTGACCTGTGAAAGTTGTAAAGGTAAGCGATTCAAAAATGAGATTCTTGAAATTAACTACTCAGGTAAAAACATAGCAGACGTACTGGATATGACGGTAGAAGAAAGCTTAGAATTCTTCGCTGGTAATAATCCCATCATCAATAAACTACAGCCCCTTTTTGATGTAGGTTTAGGTTATATTCGCTTAGGTCAATCTTCCAATTCATTAAGTGGTGGAGAAGCGCAAAGAGTGAAATTAGCATCCTATTTAGGTAAAGGAGGAAGTCTAAAAAATGATCATAACCTCTTTATTTTTGATGAGCCTACAACTGGTTTGCATTTCCACGATATTAAAAAATTATTAGAATCCATTAATGCTTTAATCGAGCAGGGCAATTCAGTAATTATTATTGAGCATAATATGGAAGTGATCAAAACAGCCGACTGGATTATTGATTTAGGGCCTGAAGGCGGTGAAAAAGGCGGGAAAGTTGTTTTTGAAGGACTTCCTGAAGATATGGCTAAGATAAAGGGCAATCATACTGCTCAGTTTTTGAAGGAAAAATTAAAGTAATTTTATTAATCCACTTTATTCAGTTTGAATGTGTAGAAGCCATGATCATCATAAACTTCTAAGTTCAAGTTGTTAAAACCAATTTTAGTAGCATTACTGTAAAAACTAAATTTTTCACGGTGGATATGATCAAAGAATTCCATATCTAGTGTATAAATTCTTTCATTTCCATCGTGATATTGGGTTTTATGAAGTGTTAAAAACCAATCACCACTGAAATATGCATCTAATGAAGCATCATAGTATTCAGCAAATCCATCGTCATAAAATGTGATTTCATCTCCTCTATAATCATCCATTAAATTTTCTCTAAAAAGAGCGAAATCCCCTTTATAAAAAGCACGGTCAAAATACCAACCGCCTTCAATTCGATTTTCTCTTCTTTCTAATCTTCCACTATCGGTGCAGGAAGAAATAAAAATAACAATCAGTAAAAAGTAAGATAGCTTTTTCATAGGTCTGATTTTTGATTTATTTTTTTAAACCAAAAACCAGACCAAATTGAATTTTATTTGTGTTTATGGCCAGGTTCATAAATCAACCTTATGAAACTGCTTAAGCGTTCTCTTTCTCTATTTATAGGTATTCCTCCCACAATACCAACTAGCAAATTATTAGAAATAGACACTCTCATTTGAGGCCTGATAGTCATATCAAAATCATTTGCCGCAAGAGTTTTATTAAACTCTACTCCAATAAAATTACGTGTATTAGGTATCATATAATGAAAACTAGTATTGATTTCATATTCAAATTCACTTTCCAATTCATTATTAAAAGGAATAAATAGTCTTGGTTCAGTATAAATTAATGAATGAAATCCATTTCTCCAGTTGGTTGCCGCAATTAGAAATGGATTCACCACATCTCCTTCAAAAACTGAATTGCTGCTAATACTTTCTAAGGCAGTAAAAACAAACTCATTAATTCCACCGATGGCCATGGAAGTATTCATTTTTTCGGACACTAAAAATGTCCACTGAAATGCCGTTTTAATTGATTCAATTCGATTGGAAGGACGCAAACCATTTGATGCTTCCAAACCATTTGAAGTATAAATGGATACGGGTACTTCAATTTCCAAACCCAACCTGTCCTTTACAGCCCACTCGTATTCTACCAAGGCTTCGTACTTATCATAATTTAAACGATCGAACATTCCTAAGCCTACATTCCATTCCCTTTCTCCTTTTCTGGCCCCTAAATCTCGAATAAGATCAATAAAGAGTGGTTCTGCATGTTCAATTTTTAATGCTTTTTCCGAATTATCATTATCTGCCTCTTGAGACTTAGCAGAATTTATTGAGCATAATAATAGTATTGCTATAACTACAGCTATAGATTTATTGTAAATCATTGTTGTAATAATTTAAATGAGTAAACCCTGAATAATAGAGTTATTAAATAATTTTGATCAACAGAATAGTTGATTTTTAGAAAGTGATTTACAGAAATTTGGGTGGTGGTGTATCAAGCAATTGATACCCCTTGGCTAATCTAAAAATAGGATATATAGATTGATTTTTACTTCTATTATTTTTTACATGAGTTAAATCTAAATTTAAGGTGGTATTCAAAAATTTCTGAATCCCATCTACTAAATTATCTGAACTATCATCATGTTCATCGGTCTCAAATAAATCTGAATTTACAGCATCTTCGACCAAAATCTCCAAAAGACCAGCAGCATTATTCTCAATTGCCATATTTGGATTGAAACGCTCCATTTCAGGTATTAAAATATTATTAAGCAAAATAGAAATGAGTATAACAGAAGAAACTATTTTACCAGTTTTGGATGCGATATATTTTCTGAGGAATTTCAATTTAAATCCAAAATAATAAATATAAGAGCAACAAACGTACACAGAATCTGTTTGGTTTAATAATTTTTCCCATATTTAATAATCCAAAATCCTTCAACTTAATTTTTATGTCTGAGAACGAATTATTAGAGCAAATAAAAAAGAGAAACCCCAACGAGCCAGAATTTATTCAAGCAGTTGATGAGGTTATTTCCTCAATCGGAATAGTTTTTAAAAAACATCCTGAATATCATAAGCTGAAGTTGTTAGAAAGAATGGCGGAACCCGAGCGTTTGATTTCATTTCGGGTAAATTGGCTAGATGATGATGGCGAAGTTCAGGTTAATAGAGGATTCCGTGTGCAGATGAATAGTGCCTTAGGGCCTTATAAAGGAGGGTTAAGGTTTCATCCTTCGGTTAATCAAAGTATTTTGAAGTTTCTGGCTTTTGAGCAAATCTTTAAAAATGCATTGACTGGATTGCCATTAGGAGGCGGAAAAGGAGGAGCCGATTTTGACCCTAAAGGAAAATCAGATAACGAAATCATGAGGTTTTGTCAAGCTTTCATGAGTGAGTTATATCGCCATATAGGCCATTTTACAGATGTACCAGCTGGAGACATAGGGGTTGGTGGAAGAGAAATTGGCTATTTGTTCGGTACTTATAAAAAATTACAAAATGAGTTTACGGGTGTCCTTACTGGAAAAGGCAGAGAATGGGGCGGTAGCTTAATCAGACCAGAGGCTACAGGCTATGGGCTAGTTTACTTTTCTCAATATATGTTGGAAAAAATTGACAATAGTTTGAAGGACAAAAAATGCATTGTGTCGGGCTCTGGCAATGTAGCTCAATTTACTTTAGAAAAATTAATTGAATTAGGTGCTAAACCGATTACGGCTTCGGACTCTTCAGGATACATTATAGATGAAGAAGGAATTGACACCGAAAAACTAGAACATATTAAGCAAATTAAAAATATTAATAGAGGCAGAATTTCAGAATATCTAGAAAAATACCCCGATGCTAAATATGAAGAAGTAGATAGTGAAAAAGACCATAATCCTTTATGGAAAACTAAAGCTGATTGTGCTTTTCCTTGCGCTACTCAAAATGAAATCAATAAAAAGGATGCTGAAAACCTCAAAAAAACTGGTATAAAACTACTAACAGAAGGAGCCAATATGCCATTGACTCCTGAGGCTATTGATATCATCTGCGAATCTGAAATTTTATACGCTCCAGGCAAGGCTACAAATGCTGGCGGTGTGGCTGTTTCAGGATTGGAAATGAGCCAAAATAGAATAGGTGTTTATTGGTCGAGAGAAGAAGTGGACGAAAAATTAAAAAACATCATGAAAAATATTCATGAAAATTGCGTAAAAACAGCCGAAGAATACGATTTGAACCAACATGACTATTTAGCTGCAGCTAATATTTTTGGTTTTCTTAAAGTGGCCGATGCGATGAAAGCTCAGGGAGTTATGTGATTATAAAGTTAAGTTGTCATAACATTTTTAATTTCATTCTGAAAATTAATTTATTGTTATGACAGCTAATGCCGCTTTTAATCGGGATCACCACTGCATTTACAAGTTCTATTTCTTCCCGAAGTGGATGTGATCCCTCGCTTATAACCATTGTTCTCACAACATTCTTGACAGACTTCACTATAAGATATAGGATCGCTTGATGCACCTACACAAGCATCAATTTCTTCCCCACCGCAAGAGGACATTACAAAACCGAAAATTAGGATGGCCAAGACTGTTTTTGTAAAATTTTTCATCACTTTACAATTTATTGATTCTGTTATCATCACACTTTTCTACATTAAATTGGGTCAATAAACACATAAAATAATTCCAATTATCAAATAAGTCTTTGAAAATAAAAGTGTATCAATTAGTTTTCAACTTACTATCAACCTTTATTAGTATGAAATGGATTTTAAAACATCAATGGCTAAATTTTAGAAGATCACCTTCTTTTGAAAAGGACATAGGCATCAAAATTTTTCTGGCTATTTTAGGCTTACTTGTTTTGATGAATTTAATAGTTGTAAGTGCAAATCTGAATGAAACATTAACCGCTTTGGGGGTAGATTCAGATCCGACCCAATTGGTTAATCAATTTCTTCTTTACTATTTTATAAGTGAATTGGCAATTCGTTATATCATGCAAACTGTTCCGGTTTTGGATATTGAACCATATTTACACTTGCCTATAAAGAAAAAGCTAATCACTAGATTTTTATTGATTAAGTCTATTATAAACCCTTACAACCTGATTGCTCCAGCTATTTTCATCCCACTGACCATTAGCACCTTTATCCCAGCTATAGGAATGGAAAAATCATTAATATGGTTGGCGTTTACTCTTCTTATATCACTTTGCCTACATTTTTTCAATATTCTTTTGAAGAAAAAATTGGAAAGTAAAAATATAGTTTGGGTCATTTTCGCTTTAATAATCGTAGTTAATTATGCAGGTAATCAGTATTTTAACTTTACTTTAATCCCATTGGGTAATTGGGCAATAGTAATTTATAATTCACCGATACTTTTATCCATACCTATCATATTATTAGGGTATTTGATATATACTAGTTTCCAATTTTTTTATCAAAACCTTTATTTAGAAGATTTATTTGATGCCAAAATGATGTCAGGGGAGAAAATAACTGGTAAACTTAGCAATTGGGAAAATAAAGGCATAATTAACACTTTAATTGTTCAAGAGCTCAAATTAATCCTACGACACAAAAGGAGTAGATCAAGTATTATGATGGCAGGAATATTCCTATTCTACCCATTATTCATCTTTAGTATGGGAAAAGAAACGCAACAATCTAGCGCTATGGCTATTTTTGTCAGCATCTTTTTCACTGGAATATTCATCATTCAATATGGGCAGTTTTTATGGAGCTGGAATACAAATCAAATGGATTTCTTCTTAACGAAAATAAACCCCTATACACATTGGGTGGAATCAAGATATCGTCTGTTAATATATTCGGTCTTGATCACTTCTGTGCTTTCCCTTCCCTATTTCTATTTTGGTTATGAATTGATGATGATTATGGGAGCCACGGCCATTTATAATGTAGGAATTAACAGCATGTTGATTATGCGGATGAGCCTTTGGGGCCCCAAACCAATAGAATTGGATAAAAGCTCTATGATGAACTACCAGGGGGTAGGAGCGGCACAATTTGTAGTAGGAATTCCGCTGATTGTAGGCCCTGTAGCAGTATATGCTATATTCGCAAGCATCTGGAATGGACAAATAGGTATTTTAGCTATTGCCTTAGTGGGGCTAATTGGTTTAATTTTTAGAAAAGCCTTTTTCAATTCGATTGCAAAAAAATTAAAACAAGATAAATACAAACTTATTTACGACTTAACCATTTAGAAAAGTGATCAAAATCAACAACCTTAAAAAAAGCTATAAGCAAATAACAGTCTTAGATGTTCCTGAAATGGAGATTCCAGAAGGCCAATCCTTTGGTTTGGTTGGAAATAATGGGGCAGGAAAAACAACGCTATTGAGAATTATGCTGGACCTGATTCGTGCGAGCGAAGGGGAAGTATTGATAGATGATGATGCAGTTAACAATAGTGAAGAATGGAAAAACTTTACAGGTTCATTTATTGATGAGAAATTCCTGATAAGTTATCTCACTCCAGAAGAATATTTTCAATTTATTTCAAAAATTAGAGGAGTAAGCAAGGGCGATTTAGATCAGCACCTCAATCTATTTGAACCACTTTTCAATGACGAAATATTTGGGAAAAAGAAATACATCAGAGATCTATCAAAAGGAAACAAGAAAAAAGTAGGAGTTGCTGCGGCCTTATTGGGTGACCCTAAGCTTGTTTTATTAGATGAACCTTTCGAAAATTTAGACCCAACCAGCCAAATTCGCTTGAAAAAAATCATTCAACAATTTCAGGCTGAAAAATCAGTCACCTTTGTAATATCAAGCCACGATCTTAATCATGTTACAGAAATTTGCGAACGTATAGTGATTTTGGATAAAGGTGAAATTGTAAAAGATATAAAAGTAACAGAACGTACTTTACAGGAACTTACAGATTATTTTGGGGAGCATGCGGGGATTTAAAAATAACATTTGATTAAAAAACTGACCCATATTAGAAAATAAGGTATGAAATAAGTATTAAATCTATTGTTTTCCTTGCTAGGACACCTTAATTAATCAAATCATTGATATTTTAGACAACTATTGTAAAACTGATAAGAAACACATTAAATGACCTTAATAAAAGGATGAAATATGTTAATTTTTTTTTGTTGAGCTCATTAATAGCTAACTCCCCCACTTTCGCCTAAAGCGAAAAAGCGGGCTGGAGGGTAAAATGGCGGGCAAGCGTTGGCCTTTTTGGGTAGTAGCATCATTTTACCTAGATTTTTTGCCAGCCAATAGCTGGTCAGCCTCTGGCCGACATACTTTTTCATCAATGGAAAAAGTATGAAAGGGAAATCTAGCATTTATACTCAGAAATTTAGAGTATATTGTTTGAATTTGCTCTCTGGGACACCCGAATTTATTAAAATATTGCCATCAGGACATTTAAACACACTTATCAAAATTAACCGAGAAAAACAGGAAAACTGACCCATTTTAAAAAATAAGGTGTGATATAAGTATTAAATCTAAATGCTGTAATTATGAAAAAGCTTTTTTACTTATTGATGTTCATTGGGTTCCTCTCCTTTGGTTTAACTGCATGTGGCGGTGAAGAAATTGATGCTTGTGTTGCTGTGGCAAATAATGCCAACAATCATGATGATGCGGTAGTTGCTTGTGATGATTGTTGTCGAAGCAATGGTTATAAAAGAGGTGTAACCACCACAAAAAACAGCAACACAACTTGTGAATGCAGCGGTGAAGAAGATTAAATATCTTTAAGTCGAAATAAAAACCAGCTCAAATGAGCTGGTTTTTATATATGATTATTCCCCAGCTCTTCCACTAATAGTCTGACCATAAAAGACAGCGTTCATAAGCAAGCGATTGGTTCCATACCAGAATGCTCTAAAATTAGTGTTATCGGTAAAGGAAATTACTTTTCCTCCACCCACTCGACTTACCGTTACAGCTGAGGTACCTTTCAACTTTTCGGCATTCTCTTCTGAAATATAACCATTCAACAATGGTGATTGCGTATATCTAATCGGATTAGCATATTGATTTTTGGATTTTTCCATGAACAATGTACTATTTCTGAAAATAGGCATTCTCTCATTTTTCAATCCATAAGTAAGCGGATGGCTTAAATCCAATTCTACTTCAAAAATAGCTCCTCCAATTACCTGTGCACCTCTATTGTTGCCCAAATCTTCATATGCTTCATAACCTGTAGTATCTGGCTTATTTTCTGCAAACTTCACTTTTGATAATTTTTGATCAGAAAGCCATTTTGCCGCAGATTTATAAGCAATGATAGTACCTCCAGCTTGTGTCCACTGTTGTATTTTATTCTTTTGACTTCCAATACTTCCATAACCCCAGCCATTCGGCATAATCAAAACATTATATCTACTTAAATCCACTCTGGTAAAGTCATTAACATCTATTTTAGTAATCGGCATTTCATAATGCTGATCCATCAAAAACCAAATCTCACCAGCATCATAAGAACTGATACCATCTCCTATAATCATGGCAATTTTCGGCTGGTTCAATGATTCAAATGCAGGACTTCCTAAGTTGATCCCATTTGTATTGCCGCTTTTCATAGAATAAATATTTACACCAGAATTATCAATTGCATCCTCCATAATCTGATAAATTTGAATAGGTGTTTGCTCTTGTTGCTTTACCGGAATTAAAATTGAACCAATGGCTAAGGTTGTTCCATCTTTTAAGACAATTTCCTTGGTATTGACTTTAGTTCTGATACCAGCTTCCTGTATTTTATACAATGCTTTTGGTGCATAAAAATCATGCCATTCCATGATGTAAGCATATTCACTTTTACCACCTATAATGCTTCCTTCAGGCCGCATAGAAGCTTCAAATTTTTCCCCTAAAAGGTCACTGTTGAAATTTCGCTTATCCAGACTTTTATAATCTAAGTTATAGGACATCCCCATATTAAAGGCAGATACATCATAAAAAAGACTATCCGTAAAACTGGTTCTTACATCAAAAATAGCTTTAATCAACCTACTTTGATATTGATTGGTTGGAATGATATAGCTATTGTCAGTTTGAAAACCATTGGTGCTTTTGGCCAATTTATGAACTTCAATTTCATGTCTGTCCAACATTTCTGCAAAACGATATAATTTAGAAGCATCTTGATCTGAAACTACCCAAGCTTGTTCATTAGCTTCGGAAGCCATATTTACAGAATTCTTATAAAAATCTCTTTGGAACCCAAGCAATTCTTCTCGCATTTCATATCCAGCTTGAAGTGTACTTAAAGAAGCGGTAAATTGATTCTTGATGGTAAAAGGAAATTCTAAAACTCCATTTACACTTTCTTGTGCATGTCCTCTTGAGCTGGCTTGTTCGAACAAAATTCCTATTGCCCCTTGCACATCTGGGAAAGTGGAGCCTTTTCCATAATAAAAATCATCAAAGCTTTCTTTACTGTAATAAAGAGAGCCTATTCTATCTAAAAATCTCGCATGATATTCACCGATTTGCCCTGTCAGGTCTTGATTTTTCTGGGGAGTGATGGGGTGCGTTCTTTCAGGAATTCCAGGTTGAAAAAAGAAAGTACTATTGGTTCCCATTTCGTGATGATCCGTCAAAATATTAGGTTTCCAGGCATGAAATTGCGCAATTCTATTCTGCGACTCAGCTAACTGCACCGGCAACCAATCCCTGTTCATATCAAACCAATAATGATTCGTTCTGCCTCCAGGCCAAACCTCATTAAATTCTCGATCATTCGGATCGGTCACTAAGTTTTCGCTTTTGTGCATGTTCGCCCAATTAGCAAATCGGTTCAAGCCATCAGGATTGAATGCAGGATCCAGTAAAACGACCACATTTTTCAATTTATCCTCAACGTCTGAACCTTGAGCCGCAGCTAAGTAATAGGCTGTCAACATAGAAGCATTGCTTCCACTTGGTTCATTACCGTGAATAGAAAAGCCCATCATCACCACTGAAGGCATCTGTGCTATATCTAAATTTGAAGATGAGCTAGGATCTGTTAATTGTTTATGCTCAGTTTTAATTTCATCAATTTTAGAATGATTATCAGGATGAGTGATGGTCAATAATAATTGAGGTCTGTCTTCATAAGTCTTTCCAGTTTCAATTATAGTAATTCTATCGGAAACATCAGCCAATGCTTTCATATAATACACCAACTTATCATGGGTAACATGCCATTCGCCTACTTGATGCCCAATAACACTTTCAGGCGTTGGGATACTAGAGTCATATTCCAAACTGTCAGGTAGAAAATAAGATAAATCTTTTTGAGCGAAGGAAGAATTCACTGCAAATAATAGGATAATAATGTATGCTATATATTTCATCATATAATAAAGTTTGATTTCAAATTACAGATAATTTGTGAGACAGCCATTTGTATTTTTTTAAGCGGCTTATTTCTAGTTTTTATAAATATTAATTTAATGAAATCATTTTTAATGTTAACTTAATGTTAATTTTACACAAGGGAATTATAATCAATAATTAATCTTTTATTCAGGAGATAGAAGAATTAGCGGTTTAATTTTGCATAAAATCTAAAAAATAACTTAAAAAGAGATGAAGAAAATTTTACAGAGTTTATGTGTAATAACGATTTTGTTTGCTTTTGCAACAGGATCGGCTTTTGCGCAGGGTGTAACTACATCAGGCCTTTCCGGTGTAGTAAAGGACGATAATGGAGAAGAATTGCCCGGTGCTACTGTACAGGCTATACACACTCCATCAGGTACAACTTATGGTAGTGTAACAAACTTAAGCGGTAGATTTCGAATGCCAAATGTAAGAGTGGGTGAACCTTATACGGTTACAGTCTCTTTTGTTGGCTTTCAAGAGTATGTGATTGAGGACATAGACTTATCTTTAGGACAAACGCTTAATCTTAATATTAATTTAAAAACTAGCGTAGAAGAATTAGGTGAAGTCATGGTAATTGCAGAAAGAAACCAGACTATTGATGGTGATAGAACAGGTGCATCAACCAACCTTTCTAATGAAAGAATTGCTTCGATGCCAACTATAAGCCGTAGCATTAATGATTTTACTCGTCTTAATTCGCAATCTAATGGTACTAGCTTTGCTGGTGCAGACAATAGGTATAATAATTACACTATTGATGGTAACCTGTACAATAACAACTTTGGTTTAGGTAGCTCTCAATTTGCAGGAGGAAATCCTATTTCAGTTGATGCTATTGAGGAGATTCAGGTAAATATTGCTCCTTATGATGTAACTCAAAGTGGTTTTACTGGAGCTAGTGTAAATGCGGTAACTAAATCAGGAACAAATAATATTGAAGCTTCTGCTTATACACTTTTCCGAAACCAGAATACGCAAGGTACTACTCTGAATGGTGGTCAGGATGTTCCGTTTTCTGAGTCTAAAACGCAAATTCATGGTGTAACTTTAGGATTGCCTATTATAAAGGATAAATTATTCTTTTTTGGTTCATTCGAATATGAAGACAATGCTATCCCTGGTGATACCAGAAGAGCTGCAAGACCAGATCAAGGTTTATTGCCTGATTTGGAGCTTGGAATTGCCCGAATGACTGCTGACCAAGCAGAATTTGTGCAAGAGCAAATGGAAGAAATTTATGGATACGAAACAGGGGCTTATGAAAACTATCCTTTTGAAGATGTTGCAACACGTTTAAATTTCCGATTAGACTATAATTTGAATCAGCAAAATAAAATTATGGTGCGCTATAACAATTTCCAGCAAAGAAGAGATGTTGGAATCAACGGAAGCAGTTTACGTTACATCAATCAATTACGTCTAGGAAATACTAACCGTTTTGGCAATGAAGCATTAACTTTTAGAAACGGTAATTACGGAAGCGAAGAAAACGTTCAATCAATTGTAGGGGAATGGACTTCGAACATCAGTAATAACCTATCAAATAAGTTGAATATTGGTTACACTAGTGCAGTAACACAAAGATATATTCCTGGCGATCAAAATTTCCCAATGATTGAAATATTAGAGCCTCAGGGTTCAACACCATTGTACTTTGCATCCTTAGGCACTGAACTTTTCACAAGAGGTAACTTACTTGATAACAAAACTTTTAACATCACAAATAATGTTAATTATTTCATGGGTGACCATACCTTCACAGCTGGTGTCAACTTTGAATACATGACATTTGATAACGCTTTTAATCCAATGTGGGATGGTTGGTATAGATGGAACTCGTACGATGATTTCGTAGCCGCAGTTATTGATCAAGATGAAAGCGTTCGTCCTGCTGGTTTTGGAATTGGATTTACATATGATGAAAATAATCCTTTTGAATTACCAACGGATAGAACTGAATTTGGACAAGTAGGTCTATATGTTCAGGATGAATACCAAGCTACTCAAGATTTAATATTAACTTTCGGGGTACGAGTTGAATTACCATTCTACCCTATTGATGCCCCAAGAAATCCAAATGTAGAAGCTTTAGGCATAAGCGTAGAAGATCCTAGAAATCCAGGTGAATTCATAGAGCCAAGAGTAGATCAGTTCCCTTCAGTTAATCCTGTGTTCTCTCCTCGTTTCGGATTTAACTGGGATGCACTAGGTGATAAAACCTTACAAGTACGTGGTGGATCTGGTCTTTTCACAGGTCGTCCAATTTTTGTTCACCTATCTAACCAAATTAATGGAAATGGGGTAACAAGAGGAGGAATTGGTATTGAGGCTGACGAGTGGGGTCAAGACGGGAATCCAGAATGGGAAGGTTTCCAAGCAGATATTAACTACTATCGTCCTAATCCTGCTGAGCAAGAGCCAACCGTTACAAGCAGTTTAGCCGTTACTGATCCAAATTTTAAATTACCACAATCTTGGAGAAGTAATTTAGCAGCTGATTATGTATACAATGGCTTTGTGTTCACTGTAGAAGGTATTTTCTCTAAAGATTATAACACACCTTTCAGTACAAACTTGTCTAGTACGCCTACAGGTGAATCAGTTATTATTGGAGGTAATGAATATCCTACTTATACTCAGGAACCTTTAGGAGGTGAAATTAGTGAGTTATTCTATTTAACAAACATTAATGACCGTACTTTCGCTTCTTTGACTTTAGAAGTTAAAAAAGATTGGGGTAAGGGTATCTTTACTAGCTTAGCATACACTAGAAGCCGAAATAGAGACTTTGGTTTAGGAGGCGGTTCTCAAGCAGCTTCTTTATGGCCTCAAGATGTACAAAGTGGAAGAAATACTCCTGAAGAAGGATTTTCTAGAAATGATCAACCAAACAGAGTGGTAGGTTTAATTTCATTCAACACTAAAGGTTTGAATGAAGCAAACAATACTTCTTTCAACTTGTACTATTCTGGAAGCGAGCAAGGTCGATTCTCTTATACCTATAGTGGTAATTTAAGTGGAGAAAACAGTGGAGTTTCATTGATGTATATCCCTGAAAATTTTGAAGATGCACAGTTAGTAGATAGAGTTAGCGGTGGTGTTATTACTCAAACAGCACAGCAACAGTGGGACATATTGAACAACTATATTGAAAATGACCCTTACTTACGTGAAAACAGAGGTTCTGTTTCTGAAAGAAATGGTGCTCTTTTACCTTGGTTAAACAGATTGGACCTTTCCATCACACAAGATATACATCTAACTAAAGACCCAAGCAAACATAAGCTTCAATTTAGAGCAGACATCTTAAATGTACTTAACATGATGAATGATTCATGGGGTGTAAGCAGAACTACAGTTCAAAGAAACTTGATGAATTTTGAAGGTACGGACGAGAATGGAAATGCACAATTTACCATCAATCCAATTCAAGGTGAATCAACATTCCCTACTGATGTTACTGTTCCAAACTTTAACTTAGGTCAAACTTGGAGTGCTCAATTTGGTGTTAAATACATCTTTTAATTGAAAGTGATAAATTTTAAAATAAAAATTAATATGAAAAATATATTTAAATATTCATCTTTCGTAATTGCAGCATTGTTGATTTTAACAACATCCTGTATAGACGAAAACTATGATGATAGCTCCAATGTTGGAATTACTGACAAACAGCTGCTCATCAACGTTTTAAATGCTGAAAATCAATCTAGCGAGTTAAGTATTTTCTTAGACCTTGTAGAGGCAAATGGATTGACAGGCGCCTTAACTAGCAGAAGAACTCAAGATCAGATTACTGTTTTTGCTCCTAATAATGAGGCTTTTGAAATATTGGCAGCAGATCTTGGTTATGACAGTTTAGATGCTTTACTTGAAGACGAAGATGTGAATCTAGTAGAAATATTGGAGACGCATTTAGCACTTGCAAATCTTACACTTTCTCAAATAGAAAACGGAGATTTCAGATCAATAGCTACCTTTTCAGGTATTAACATTCCTATTAGACGTGAAGGCGGTAGTATTGTACTGAATGCAAATGAGGACTTAGAAGTATTGGCTTCAAATACAGAAGGTAATGGTACTGTCCATATTATATCTAGAGTATTTTTACCAATCAGATTTAATATTGAGTTTGCTGAAGACTTTGGAGCCGACTTTGCTGGATGTTCTGAAGCTTTAGAAGCTTGGACTGTTGAAAATGTAGTTCTAGCTGGCGGTTCTGGTTGGGAATGTACTGGTTTCGGATTTGAAGGTCAAGGAATTCAAGCAAATGGTTTTTCAGGCGGTGCTCAAGAAGTAGATTCATGGATTGTTTCACCTGTTTTAGAATCTAATGATGTAGTACTTAATACCTTGAAATTTAAGTATGCTAGTAGATTTGACGGTCCTAACCCTGAAATTTGGGTTATTTCCGAAGCAGATTATGATGCAAGTGCTGGAATTGATATGGATGCTTGGACAAAACTAGATTTTAATTTCCCTGCTCCAGCAAGTGCAAATAACGTATTTTCAGATCTAGCCGTGACTATTCCTTCTGATTTCCATTCTGGAGCATACAGATTTGCTTTCAGATATTTATCTGGAGCTGGTGCTACTAGAGCTACTATTGATAACATTCAAGTTGGAGAAGAATAAAACTCTCCACTAGATTTCCTTTAAAAATATGAAACCCGAAGTAGTTTTGCTTCGGGTTTTTCTTTTTAATAAGACCAGAAAATAATTACAGTATTCAATTAATCTCCGAATTAATTTTAAGTAAATCGGTTTAAACATTTAAGTTCGATAATTACTTATCCGTTATAAAAGGCTGCTCTACTCAAACAGAAAGGCACAATTTGAGAATGGAGATATAGCTTTAAATATAGGATAAAATGTGATCTTAATTTAAAAGCATTTATTGATATCAAATTTTTGGATTATATTAATATATCCAGTTAAATTTGATTTTTCTAAAATCATCAAAAATATTAGTTCTTAATTCCAATAATCCAGACTTTAAGAACTGGAAAATCTATACCTGAAATGAAAAAAATACTACTACTATTAAGTCTCTCCATTTTAACCTTTCAAGCCATAGGGCAACCCGATGGCTACTATGATGGAACAACTGGATTGACTGGAGAAACCTTAAAAGTAAAGCTTCATAAAATCATTAATGATCATGAAGTAAGATCTTATAGCGAATTTAGAGATGTGATTCTTCCAGACCTCGATCAAGATCCTAATAATCCTGAAAATATCATTCTGTTTTATAAAAACGCTTCCATTCCAATTGAGAATTTTGCTTCGAACAATGAGCCAGACTTTTGGAATAGAGAACATACTTGGCCATCATCACATGGTTTTAACGATGAAGATACAGCCTACACGGATGTTCACAATTTAAGACCTTCAGATGCAACTGTAAACAGCTCAAAAAGCAATAAAGACTTCAATGATGTTGAAAATATTGAAGATAATGCAGAAGGAGAAGCTCCCGACACCTACACCAATGCAGATTTTTGGGATCCTAGAGATGAAATAAAAGGAGATGTAGCCAGAATATTATTTTACATGGCTACTCGATACGAAAGTGAATCACTTGATCTTGAATTAGTGGATAGAATAAGTTTTTCTGGTGACCCTGAATTAGGTGTATTGTTCACCTTAATCCAATGGCATACTCAAGATCCGGTGGATGCTGCTGAAAGGGAAAGACATGAAGGGGCTTTCGGATATCAAGGAAATCGAAATCCATTTATTGACCATCCTGAATGGGTAAATGAAATTTGGGGAAGTGCTACCACACCAAATCTCATTATAAATGATCTTAATTTTAGCAGCGATTTTGGCAATGTTGAAATAGGTTCTGCAATAGAGCAGCAATATGAAATAAATGCATATAATTTAACAAATGATGTTTCTGTTGAAGTAGAAGCTCCTTTTTATGTATCTGCTGACGGAGAAAACTACTCGGATAGTATTGGATTTTCATTTAACAATAATCCAGAACAAACTTTCACTGTTTACATTCGATTTGAACCAGACACAGAAGGTCAAGAGGTTAATGCTGAGGTACAGCACAGTACAAACGGTGACTCTGAAGTGCTTCATGTATCAGGAAAAGAAGGGGCTCTTGAATTACTCAGGATTGCGGAAGCAAGGGAACTACCTTTGGGAGAAACTGTAAGTGTAACAGGTGTGGTAATTGATCCAGGCAACAATAGCAGTAATAATAGAGTAATTTATGACGGTACTGCCGGAATTGTGGTTAGAAGCTTTGATAGTGGCAATGAATCTGCAAATCTTCAACAAGGAGACAGTATAATTGTAACTGGTGGCTTGGAAGAATATAACAACCTTTTACAGATTGCTAAATCTCCAATTAATATTACAATAGTTGAGCAGGGAGTAGATCTTCCTGAACCAAAAATTATTGAGATATCAGAGGTAGGCGAGGAATTTGAATCCCAACTAATTAAAATTGAGAATGTTGAATTTATAGAGTCCGGTAATTTTATGGGAGGCGGTGCTAGTGGAAATTTCACCATTACTGACGGTGAAAATGAATTGATTTTTAGAATCGGTTCTAGCTCACACCCTCTAGTTGGGGAACCAATACCATCTGAAAGTTACAATGTTACTGGATTTGTGGGCCAGTTTGGTAATGATTATCAAATTTCACCTCGAACCCTTGATGATCTGGAATTAGTAGTTGATGATAATGACTCAAGCGATATACCTCTTGCCGTTGATGACTATAAATCAATAGATGGCTTGATTTATCCAAATCCTGCTAAGGATGAAATATTCATCAGAACTAATAAAGCTAACTTTAACCAGCCAATTACAGTAATGATTTATTCTGCTGATGGAAGTGTTAAAAAAAGATTGAATAATATTTCAAAGGACACTAGCATTCGTATTAACAATTTAAGTACCGGTATTTACTCCATAATGATTTCAAGTGAAAACCAATACTATATTCAAAAACTTGTCAAATATTGATATTAAAGTAATTTAAATATAAGGGTTCTCTGTATAAATATCTGGAGAACCCTTTATATCCAATCATCCCCATTTCCTACCGTTAGAGAGAAAGCATTATAAATCAGTAACCTTATCGCTTTAAGTAAGTTCTAACTATTCGTATGTTTGTACATCCATTTAGCTCAATATTTTTTTAACCCATTATCATGAATAAGATTATTATTAGGATTATAGCCTCAATAGCTGTCCTGGCTATCATTATATATTTGGTGTTTCCCAATATTTTTTCTTCTAATGAAGAAAACAAAAAAGAATCGCCTACTGCCAAAGGGAACACTAAAATCTCTATTGATGCACAAATCGTAAAATACGAGACTTTCAAAAACGATATTGTACTAACAGGCTCTTTACTGGCTAATGAATCAGTACAATTGGCAAGTGAGATTTCAGGAAAAATCGATAATATCTATTTTGAAGAAGGTCAATTTGTTAGAAAAGGAAAGTTATTGCTGCAAACCAATGTGGCAGACTTAGAAGCAAATTTACAGCGTCTGAAATATACGGCTCAACTCAATTCAGAAACTGAAAAGCGACAAAAGCAATTATTAGAAAAAGAGGCCATCAGTAAAGAAGAATATGATATTGCTTTTACTAACCTTAAAACAACACAAGCGGAAATAGATGCTTTGGAAGCTGAAATTGATAAATCTAGAATAAGGGCTCCATTTTCAGGATTTATTGGATTAAGATATGTAAGTGAAGGAAGCTATATCACACCCACTTCTCAAATTGCTTCACTTTATAATGTAGATCCTATTAAAATTGAATTCTCTGTTCCAAGCAGATATAGTGGATTAGTTAAAAAAGGGAGCAAAATCACCTTTTCATCAGAGGCAGAAAATAAGGACAGAGAAGCTACAGTTTATGCCATTGAACCCCAAATCGATCCCGTTACACGTACTTTATCTGCCAGAGCACAAACAACCAATCCTGATAATACACTTATTCCGGGACAATTTATAAGAATAAATTTAAGTTTAGAAAATAGAGAAAATGCTATATTAATTCCTACCACAGCCATTATGCCTAAAGCAAATGGCCATACAGTTTTTATCATCAAAGAAGGGAAAGCATTACTTAAGGATGTAGAATTGGGAGCTAGAACATCCACGAGAGTTGAAATCCTTAAAGGGATTAGCAAAGGCGATACAGTTGCAATTGCAGGTGTACCTCAATTGAAAAATAGAGCAGAAGTAGATATTAAAAAGCTGGAAAAGTAAGCAAATGGCATCATTATCGAAAATAAGTATCCAAAGACCAGTTTTAGCAATAGTGCTATCACTTGTCATATTGATTTTTGGCTTTATCGGATTTAATTTTCTCGGTGTTAGAGAATATCCATCTGTAGACCCACCAATTATTACCGTTACAACAGATTATGCTGGGGCTAATGCGGATGTTATAGAGTCACAGATTACGGAACCATTGGAGGAAGCAGTCAACGGTATTGCCGGTATTAGAACCATCACTTCCACTAGTGCAGAAGGTAGAAGTAGGATTACAATTGAGTTTAACTTAAGTGAAGATTTAGAAGCGGCCGCAAATGATGTAAGAGACAAGGTTTCGGGTGCTAGAAGAAGACTTCCTGAAGATGCCGAGCCCCCAACAGTAAATAAGGCTGATGCGGATTCCGACCCTATTGTTTTCCTAAATATCAATAGTGAAGAAAGAAGTCTTTTGGAATTATCAGCCATTGCCGAAAACACTTTTAAAGAAAGATTACAAACCATTTCGGGTGTTAGTGAGGTGAGGATTTGGGGTGAAAAGCGGTATGCTATGCGTTTATGGATGGATCCCATCAAATTGGCCGCTTATCAATTGACTCCCTTGGATGTTTTAAATGCCTTAGAAAGTCAAAATGTGGAATTGCCTTCAGGTAGTATTGAAGGAGATATGATTGAATTGGTGGTGAAAACGCAGGGTCAGTTGACATCGGAAAAGGATTTTAATGATCTTATTGTGGCTGAAAGTGATAATAGTTTTGTCCGATTTTCTGATATCGGATATGCGGAATTAGGTCCTTTAAACATGCGGACTGTATTGAAGAGAGATGGCATTCCGATGGTAGGGGTTGTTTTAATTCCGCAACCTGGTTCTAACAGTATTGATATTGTAGATGAATTTTACAAAAGAGTAGATAACATCAAAAAAGACCTTCCAGAAGATATAAATCTAGGAATAGGCTTTGATCAGACTGAATATATAAGGGAATCCATCAATGAGGTGCAACAAACCATCATTATTGCCTTTCTATTAGTAATCTTTATCATTTTTGCATTCTTACGAGATTGGAGAACAACAGTGATTCCAATTGCTACTATTCCGGTGGCACTGATTGGTACATTCTTCGTGATGTATCTGGCAGGTTTTTCCATTAATGTTTTGACTTTATTGGGTATTGTTTTGGCTATCGGACTGGTCGTGGATGATGCCATTGTGGTTCTTGAAAACATTTATACTAAAGTAGAAGATGGCATGGAACCAATGGAGGCAGCCAAAAAAGGAGCGATAGAAATTTTCTTTGCCGTTATTGCTACTACAGTGGCTTTAGTGGCAGTATTTATGCCTGTAATCTTCCTAGAAGGAATCACTGGTAGGCTATTCCGTGAGTTTGGAGTTGTGGTTGCGACTGCCGTGATGATATCGTCATTTGTGGCACTATCATTAACTCCTATGATGAGTAGCAGAATTTTAAAAAGAAGAGAAAGGCATAATTGGTTCTACAGAAAAACTGAGCCCTTCTTCGTTTGGCTTAATAAAGGTTATGCTAGAAGCTTGGATGGGTTCATGAAGGTAAGATGGATGGGTATTTTGTTATTCCTAGGTGCAGTTGGCTTAATATACGGTCTATTTAAAATTCTACCTTCAGAATTAGCTCCATTAGAAGATAGAGGGATGATCTCTGTAAGCACCACTGGACCGGAAGGAGCTACTTTTGAATATATGGGAGAATATATCGATAATCTAGTAGAAGTTACTATGGATACCTTACCTACTGATGGTTTGATCTCAGTAACATCTCCTGGCTTTGGTACTCAAGGCACTAATTCAGGTTTTATGAGAATTATGCTTGTAGATGCCTCAGAAAGAGAAAAAAGTCAACAGCAACTCTATGACGAATATACTCCAGTTCTAAATGAGTTTCCAGCTGCCAAAGCATTTGCCTTTCAACAGCAAACTATTGGCGGCAGAAGAGGTGGCTTACCAATTCAATATGTTATTCAGGCTACTTCTCTAGATAAACTTCAAGCAGTCTTACCTAAATTCGTTGAAAAAGCTAGCAGCAATCCGACATTTACCGTGGTAGATCAGGATTTGAAATTCACCAAACCTCAAATTGATATTCAAATAGATAGGGAAAAAGCTCGTTCATTAGGTATTTCTGTAATTGATATTGCTAGAACACTTCAATTGGGGCTAAGTGGTCAGCGTTTCGATTATTTCATTATGGATGGTAAACAATACCAAGTTATTGGACAGGTTCAAAGAAATGATAGAAATGCACCTATAGATTTAAGATCATTATATGTTAGAGCAGAAAACGGTCAAATGCTTCAGCTAGACAACTTAGTAACTTTGGGAGAAAGCTCTACCCCACCTTCATTATATCGATATAATAGATATATTTCTGCTACATTATCAGCAGGTCTAGCGCCTGGAAAAACTATTGGCGATGGTGTGGAAGCAATGGATGCAATAGCTGCTGAAGTATTGGATGAAACCTATAGCACATCCCTTTCAGGAGCTTCATTAGATTACTTTGAAAGTTCTTCAAGTTTATTGTTTGCCTTTGGATTTGCCATTATCTTAATTTATCTAGTTTTGGCAGCACAATTTGAAAGTTTTAGAGACCCTATCATTATTTTATTTACAGTTCCATTAGCTGTTGGGGGATCATTTCTTTCACTTTATCTGTTTGGAGAAACATTAAATATATTTAGCCAAATTGGTATCATTATGCTCATAGGACTAGTGTCGAAAAATGCAATTCTGATAGTGGAATTTGCTAATCAGAAAAAAGCACAAGGATTGAGTCTTAATGAATCAATAACTGAAGCTGCAAAATCGAGATTCAGACCTATATTGATGACAGCTCTATCTACTATTTTAGGGATTTTACCAATCGCACTAGCATTGGGTGCAGGATCAGAAAGTAGAGTTTCTATGGGTATTGCAATTATCGGTGGATTGATATTCGCTACGGGATTAACATTATATGTAATTCCAGCTATTTATTCTTATTTCGCAAGTAAACATGCGCGTGTATCACGTGTTGAATCTTAAATTTTTATGATAAAGTATATCAGTTTATCTTTTTTAATGCTTTGGGGATTCTCCCTAAACGCTCAAAAAATCAGCTTAAATGAAGCCATTGCAGTTGGAATGGAAAACAACTTTTCTATCAGAACAGCTAAAAACATAGAAAAGGAAGCGCAGATTAATGCCAACTATGCTACTTCGGCATTTCTTCCTGTGATTGATGTTACAGCAGGACAAAGCTATGAAGTAGAGGATGTTACCCAACAATTTATTGAAGGGCCACCCCGTGAAATTGATGGAGCACGATCTAATGTATTTAATGTAAGAGGAGATTTGACATGGACACTTTTTGATGGCACAAAAATGTTTCTAGATTATAAATCTTTGCAGCTTGAGCAGAATAAAAGCAGATTTGAAACACAAGCAGTGCTTGAAAACACTCTTGGAAGCATTATACAATCCTATTTTCAATTGGTATTTGAGCAATCTCAGCAAGAAGTTTTAAAATCTGCAGTAAATCTATCACAAGAAAGATTAGAAATAGCACAGGCAAATTACGAGGTAGGAAGATTTTCTAAAACAGAATTATTAGCAGCGCAAGTTGATTTAAATACAGATAAAAGTAATTTGTTGAATCAAGAAGAAGTAATGCAACAAGCAAGAGTTTCTTTGAATTTACTTTTAGGCCAAGATCCAAATGAAACTTTTGAAGCCACTGATAGCATGTATATCAATACGGAATTGAAGTTAGATTCACTCTTAGATGACCTTAGCCTTAGAAATAAAGAATTACTTGCTTTAATGCAACAAGAAGATATTCTTAAAATTCAAAATAAGACTGTAAATACTGAACTTTTACCCCAAATAGATTTTAATCTTGGATATGGATATTCAAACTTAAATTCACAAGCAGGCTTTTTATTACAAAATCAAGCTTTGGGTTTAACTTATGGATTAAGCCTTTCTTGGAGGATTTTTGACAGGCTTGACCGTTCCAGAAGAAACCAGACAACGCAAATTGCAGTAGAAAACAATACCCTTGCGATGGCTGAATTAGAAAACCAATTGACAGGTGACTTATCCTCTGCTTATGTTCGGTATAGAAACAAGTTAGATTTAATAAAATTAGAAAAAGATAACTTGGAAGTGGCTAAAGAAAATGCTGATATAGCAATCGAACGATATAGAGTTGGGCGTTCCAATGCCATTGAGCTACGTGAATTTCAACTCAATGCAATTGAAGCCGAAAGCCGTTTGCTAAATGCTATATTCCTAGCTAAACAAGCAGAAATCAACCTATTGGCTATCAGCGGAAATTTACTTAATAAAGAAGAAGTTAATTAAGTCCTTATAGTCAATCCAATAAGTTTCTTTAATTTTGAACTCCTTTGTACTGCGAGCAAATTTAATACTTTCATAGTACTGAAAGTTTGATTCAAACATCAGTCGCAGATTAATATCATAACTGAAGACAAACCTTAAAATGTTTGAAAAATTAAAAAACAGATGGGATTTAAAATCAGGCTGGCAAGTGGCTATCGTTTTACTAGTTTTTGCTTGCACAGGATTTACAGTAATGTTCCTGAAAGAACCTGTATTATCTCTATTTGCTGCTAAGGAAGAAAGGAATTGGGTATTTTCTACAGTTTACTATATCCTAATCTTTCCTGTCTATTTTGTAATACTACTCTTCTATGGCTTTATTTTTGGACAAAGTAAATTCTTCATGGGCTTTGTTAAAAAAACCTTAAGTCGTTTTAAAAGAAATTAATAACAAGTCAGTTAATTCCCCTAAACTAAAAAAAACCGAGAAAATCTCGGCTTTTTTAATATCTATCTATATTTCAATAATATTTTCTAATCTCGATCAACCTTGAAGTTCACCCTTCTATTTTTAGCTCTATTTTCTTTGGTATCATTAGGATATGCTGGTTCAGATTCTCCTTTGCCTAAATACTCTAATCTTTCTTTAGTGATTCCATTATTCGTTAAATAATTCACGACCGATTGAGCTCTTCTTTCAGAAAGAACCTGATTGTAAGCTTCAGGCCCTGTACTATCCGTATGACCTATAATAACAACTTCAATTTGACTGTTATCATTCATAACCTCTACCATTCTATCCAATTCTGATTTACTGCTAACTAACAACTCATAGCTATCAAAAGCAAAGAAAACATTATTTAAGACAATTTCAGCCTTTTCCTTAATAGGAGCCATGATCATATCATTATTAAAGCTTTTAGATTCTTTTTGGTTAGTTAAATCAACATTCTCACTAATAGGTAAATATCCTTTAACCTTTGCAATGTATTGGTATTCTTGTCCTGCAGGTAAGGTGATTTTGTACTCCCCTGTTGTTGGATCAGTCTGTACTTTACCCACTTCAGTGCCATCTAAGGTTTCGTATGAAACTATTGCATCAAGTGGTTCTTGAGTTTCAGCATCCACTACCCTTCCAGAAATAGTGATAACAGGATTTAACTCATTGAATAAAGGCATTTCCAATCGATGAATATCCATATCACCAACTGAATCTTCTTTAGTATAATAAGCATAATTTCCTTCTGCTGGCATACTGAAAAATAAGTCATCTCCGCTAGAATTTACCTGAGGTCCCATATTATATGGCTCACTCCAGTTTTGCCAGGTATCATCTAACCTTTGAGTCATATAAATATCACTTTTCCCAAATCCGATATATCCAGAAGAGGAAAAGAATAAGGTTTTATCATCAGCTGCTAAGAAAGGCGATGTATCATCAGTGGCTGTGTTAACTGTTTCACCCAAATTCATAGGGGCTGTCCAGGCCCCATCTCTTTTTCAAAACTCACATATAGATCTCTATCACCATATGAATCATCTCTTTTGACAGACATTATCAATGTTTTTCTACTATTGGCTAGATAAAAATTAGCCTTTTCAGACATATTGTAGAAATCATCAATATTAAGCTTCTCAGGTTGCGACCAGTTATCTCCTTCTTTTGAAGATACTGATACTCCTGAGAACATCTTCTTTTTCTTCTCATCATACTCATTTCCAATAAGTAAAACTAGTGTATTGCCATCCGGTGTGATAGAGCTCACCCAGTTTGGACCATCACTATTCAAAGGTTCCCCTACATTTCTTGCCTCTTGCCACTCATTATTCACTGTATCTAAATCACTAACCCATATATCTTCATAATCCTCAATTCCACCTATATTATCCGGATGAAATTTTCTACCAAAAAACAACTGCTTCCCATCAGGACTTAAAATAGGTTTCAACTCCTCATAAGGGCTATTGACTCTTTCATCTAATCGCTCAGAAACCAACTCTTCTTTTACATTGGGCACCAACTCTAACTGTAAGTCAATTGGTGTTTCTGAATCTGTGATTCCAATAGCATCAATGCTGTAATATCCTGGAACTGCACTTCCATCAAATTCTAATTTTACGGCCGCTACATTAAATTCTGTTAACTCAGTAAACAATCTCAAGAAACGTCCAGGCTGATTCACTATCACTGGTTCTCTTTCAATCATTAAATATTAATTCCCAGCTTCATCATAAAAGAAAATTTTTGTGAGCGCACTTGGATTATACGATTCTGCAATTGCTATCTGTCTTATAGGTTTAGGATCATCAAAACCTACCTTTACAAATTCATCTCTTCCAGGTCGATTTGGAGTCCAGGCACTTGGGCTACCATCACCCCAAGGGTATACATTGGGCTTACCTAATAATTGTTTTACTGAATATTGTGTTTCTTCTAGTTCTGATGAAAACTCTATTACTCTATCTGCCCAATTGGCATTCTGAGCTTGTGAGTAATGAACGATAAATAAAAATGTCAGTAGTGCTAAAGATAGTTTTTTCATTTTATTTTATTCAGTCTTTAATATTCGAGCTTCAACTCGTCTATTATTAAGTTTTGCTTCTTCCGTATTTTCTCTGCTTAAAGGTTGGGTGCCTCCAAACGCTTTTGTTTTAATTCTATCTGGATTTACGGATTTAGATGCTAAATAAGATTTTACAGCCTTTACTCTTTTTTCACTCAATCTCATATTTGCTGAGGCACTACCTCTAAAATCAGTATGGCCCTCTAATTGAATCTCCATATTTGGATAATCTTTAAGCATACTTATTAGCTTATCCAATTCACTATATGATCCTTCCAGTATTTCTGCTTTACTTTGCTTGAAATTTATATCTAATCTTAAAATTGACCCAGAACCCGAAGGCATTAAACTAAAGACCAAAGATTTGTTATCCGACTTTATGGAAATTTCCTCTTCGATTCCAATGTAACCTTTAGCTTCTACTTTAACTTTATATTTATTGTTTTCTTTAACTTTAAAAGAAAAATCACCTGACTCAGGATCAGAATGAAAAACTCTAATATCCGCACCATAAGGCAAACTTTCTAATGTTAATGTAGCTTCAATGGGCCCTTCTAAGGCTTCATTTATTACTTTACCTTCCAAATCTACCCAATTTGACCCTGGCTGGGCTATTACATTCTGAATGCAAAATATAAATATAATATTTAATATAAAGAACAAACCTTTCATGTAGAAATTTCTTTTGATTTTTTATAAAATAATTGTGCAAAAGTAAGTTTAATTCTCGAAAACCATAAAATTATTCGATGAAAATATAGGAATACTATTCTAGTGGCTTTTTATTAAACATCAAGTAGCCAATATTAAACAAAAGTAAAAAAGGTGAGTTATCATCATAATAATGAGCTGACAAGCTTATTGGCCCAATAGGCGACTTATAAAAAAGAGCACCCATACCTGAAAAATAATAGTCGGGAATTAAACCTGTATAACTAACTAAATTTTCATTTTCTTCCCATTTGAACAATGGTTTGAAAGCATGTCCTTCTAGCCTAAAATCAAAATTTTTATATAGCTCAATCTGATATTTTAATCCACCGGCAATAAAAGCAGGTGCTCTAAAATTTTCTAAATATAATCCTTGGCTTTCAAAAGTTGGGAGATAGGCTGGAGTATTCAACATGGTAGACCTGTAATTGCTAAAAGCTGGAACACTACTTGCTTTTCCAGTTAATGAAAACCCAACGTCCCCATATTTTAAGGGAAAATATTGTTCATAATTTGCTTCCAATTGAACCCAGTTATGGACTTCTTCATTTTGATTTACTTCGGAGGTGGAACCAGGCCGATAAATTTCAGTACCATAATTATGAATTAAATATACTCCTATATTCTTCCCCTTGGTGGGAAATAATTTTTGATTTAGATCTGAATAATTTAATGAAAGTTGATGATGTAAACCATAAAATCTATTGTAATCTAAAGTATCAGAAGATACATATTCGTCCCTATTAGTATATTCGTTAACTTTTCGTAACAGGCTACTTTTCAACTCAATTTTCATTTTTCGAAATATGGGAGCTCCAATATTCAAACCGTAGTTTCTATCAAATTGATTGATAGGAGAAACCCTCCTGTTATCCAGGAAATTCCCAGTATTAAGATAGTCCCATCCATTATAATGAAAAAAAGGCTCTACATAAAATTGGTAACCAAAGGGGAAGTGTATTTTAGCATTGTATCGAAAAGATTTATAGAATTGACCAATATTTAAAGATGTGTTATGATTGAATAAAAAATAGTTTAGATGATCATATCCAGCTCCCATAAAAAAATTACTTAGACCAGATGTAGCCACATTTCCACCGAATTTGAGTCTTATATTTTGCTCTCCTTCCGAACTTAGAATAAAATCATAAGAATCCTTTTTGTTATTAAAGACAATTTTAGGAAACACTCCACTAAAATATGGATCCGCTATTAGTTTATAATAATTTGCTTTTAGTTCTGTTATACCTATTTCAGGTTTATTCTCAGGATTAAGAATCTTATCGATATACCTTATTTCACCAGGACGAAAATTCTCATAATTAAAACTTGAAAATTTCAGTGATTTGAATTGGCTTTTATATTCTTGTCTGGAGTTTTCAATTTCTGTTTGGCTTTTTCTTCTCTCAATTTTGTCTAATATTTCAGGCATAGCCCTCATAGCTTCAGCATAACCACTATCTATAATTGCATCAACTTTATCAAAGTCAAAACCAGTTATATCTTCAGTATTTGGCTCAATAAACACACTTGAATTACCCAAATCATTAGGATTTACTTTATCCATTATCATAAATAACAATGAATTAGAAATCAACTTTCTATCATCTTCAGGATATTCTTCAAAAATTTTTGTGGAAACATTAACTCCAATCATAAGATCTGGATTATGCTTTTCCTTCATGCGGGCAGCGGGGAAGTTATCGTAAATACCACCATCAAATATGTATTCTCCTTTAATTTTAACAGGTTTATAAACATAAGGAACAGACATGGTAGCTCTCAAGGCTTGACCAAGGTTTCCTTTATCCATATAAACCGTTTTCTGAGTAAATATTTCTGCACCTACTGCTGTAAAGGGAATAAAAAGATTAGAAAAATCTTCATTTGCAGCTTGATTTGCACTAGCTGTATATTCAGTTAATGCAAAATTCAATATTAAATCATTGGCGAGCTTTGGTCTTAGATTCGCATCAAAAGTGGAGTCAACGCCTAAGTTAATTTCAAACCATTGTGGATTAGGATCATTTTGGAAGTAAAAAGTATTAAAATCATCTGGAAATCTTCCATCAATCCAATTCTGGAAGTCTTTTGAACGAGCAATGGAATCTATTTCCTTGGGACTAAAGCCTGAAACATAAAAACCTCCAACTACTCCACCCATAGAGGTACCCATGATATAATCTATAGGTATATTATTTTCTTCCAAGGCTTTTAACACACCAACATGAGCTAAGCCTTTAGCACCTCCTCCACTTAAAACTAATCCGACTTTTTGAGCTAAAACAGATTGGTATAAACTTAAAAAAATTATGGAAAGCAGTAGCTTTTTAGCGACTTTCATTTTACTCAGTTTTTATCCTCTCACACTTGAAATCAAAAAATAAAGAACTGCTTTCAATTTTATTGCATACCAGCCATTAAAACTTCCTCTTCGCTAGTTGGATAAGGGATTTGATCTAGTTTGCTTTTAACATAACCTTTATATCTGTTAAAGTTAGAAAGATAATCTTCTTTAATAGGTTCAGATGGTGGCAAATCAACTTTCATAGCATCGACTTGCTTTCCATTTTTCCAGAATCTGTAGCATAAATGAGGACCAGTAGCCAGTCCTGTTTTGCCGACATACCCAATCAACTGACCTTGCTTAACTTTCATGCCCGGTTTAATTCCTTTTGCTATACCATTCATATGCAAATATTGGGTAGAATAGGTTGAATTATGACGAATCTTTACATTTCGACCGTTATATTTCTCATATCTAGCTTTAGTAATGACTCCATCACCTGCTGCATAAATTGGCGTGCCTGTAGGAGCAGCATAATCGGTTCCTAAATGTGCTTTATATCTCTTTTGGACAGGATGATACCTTTTAGCGGTATATCTGGAACTGATTCTTGTAAATTTTACGGGGTATCTTAAAAAGGCTTTTCTTAAACTTTTTCCTTCTTCATCGAAATAATCCACTCCATCACCTTGATCAAATGCAACCGATAAAAATGGATTATTGTAATGAATTAACTCAGCACCTATTATTTCCTCTATTCCAACAGAAATTCCATCAATAGTTCTTTCTGTAAATAATACTTTAAACTGATCTCCAGGATAAATTTTGGTAAAATCAATTTGCCATCCATACATATCTGCAACTAAATCGACTAACTCAGGTGTTCCGCCATTTTTTAAAATTTCTTCATAAAGTGAAGACTGGATAGTTCCACTAATTGCTTTTTCTTCAATCTCTACTGGTCTTTTTTCAACATGAACCTTAATAGAATCTTTCAAATTAAAAACTACATATTCCTCAGGATTTGGCTCATAAACTAAAGCCGTTGCAGAAGGCAATGAATCCTTGTCTTGGTATATAACAGTATATTTTTTGTTAGGAGCTATTTTTCTAACATCAAATACATTTTTAGCCACATTTGCCAACTGAAAAATAGTTTGATGAGATACATTATAGGCTAAAAGAATATCAGAAATACTTTGGTTTCGCTGAACTGCATGTTCTTCAACTTGAAAAGAATCCACTACCATTCCATATAAAATTGTTGGGCTTGCTTCTAATATCTCCGAAGAAATTGAATCAGATTTGGTTTCTGAATTTAACTCTGCAACACTTACTGAACTGTATTCAAAAGTGTAAAAATAAGCAAGAGACATGACTGTCAATACTACCAGCGCACTTAATATTTTCCTCATTATTTATTACTATTTCTTAAAGCTTTCTGCAATATTATTATATTTTATTAAAAGTCAATGGATTAGCTACAATATTTTAAAGTAATCATTTAAAATTTAAAGCCTTTAATTGATATTTTTCTAAATTTAAAAACAAATTACGGTTTAGCTATGCGTATTTCACTTAAATAATTATTTAATTCATGAAAATTCTGAAATATAAAGTATGAAAACCTTCCAGCATAGCTTTTTCATCACTAACTTGACTAATTTGGTTTAATAAGAACCAAAAAACCTTCTTATAAACCATTCGCTAAATAATAAAAGAAAAATCAATAAATAGGGCAGTATATTTTGCGTGATTGGAGTTGTTTCACTTTTACCACTTAAAACTTTAGGATAATCTTTAGAGGATAAATATGCTTGTAATTCTTCCCATTCATCTGATTTAAAAAACTTACCTTCGTTCTTCTTGGCCAACCTTCTCATTAAGTTAAAATCCGCTTGTAGGTTTTGGCTCTCAATATCAAACTCATCTACTATAAACTGGCCATTATTTTTAAAATCTTTCCCTTGAATATTAGTGTTAGCTAAATATTCATACACTCCACCCTTTAAATTGCCCAATTCGAAGTTTGGCTTCAAGCGGTCAGGAGTAAATTCATAATTAAAGGTGCTATCGTTCTCATCTCTTAATGATAATTGCACAGGGATACCATAAATTCTATCAAAAACCTCATTATACATTTCAACCTGAAATTTCACTATTTCATTATCAGCAAAAGCATCTTTAATTGGGAAAGCTTTAAATCTATCTTTTTGATTATTTGCAGTCAGATAACGAACTGTTTTCATTACCCATTCATCAAAGAAATCATGACTTTGTGTATTTAAATATTCCACCATTCTCCAAATCCTAAAGTTCTGAATCAGCATGGTTGCTTGCCTGATTTCATCATCGCTGTAGAATACAAAAACAGGTTGCTGGGTTTTTACTTTCCCAACTTGTTTCATCATAAATGTTTTGGCCAGTGGATGAAATTGATGATTAGCAAATGGCAAATAAACAGGAGGGAGATTATCTACAACCTCCTCTTTTTCCTTATTTAATTCAAAAAGCTCAAATTTTGAATTAATGTGGACAAAAGCTTCATCAATTTCATCAGATGGTCTTAAATCAACAGATTTATTAATTTCATTATGTAAATTAAAATTCAATTTCGGCCCTGTAATAAACCAAAGTGGCATTCCAGAATTTTTGAGCTTATTGATCTCTGAATTAAATGCATTTCCAACATTTGGCAAATGAAATAAAATGGCTAAGTCATATTCCTCAATATTTTTGACAGCCTCTGAATCAATCCCTTTAATGACCATCTTATATTCATAATTATCATTTTGCTCAATTGAAGCTGATAAAGCCTTAATATCTGGATGTGGATAAGGTGCAAGCAATAAAATTCTCTTTTTACCTTCCACTACATTCACATATGCATTTTTACTATTGTTATTAGGATTAAATTCCTGCTCTAATTGCTCTACTTCTATTTTATAGTCTTGAAAGCCTGTTCCTTTTGCCTCCACTAAAAATTGAACAGAAAATAATTGTTGCTCATCATTAAAACGGATTGTTTTCTGACTTATCTCTTTGCCGTCTTTTATTAATTTCACATTAGTATTTCGACCTGAAAAACCATTCTGTATCACATCTACCTCAATCGGAAATTGATTACCTTCATAGGCTACTTTATTATATCGAATTTGCTGAAGAATGACATCCTGTTTTTGAGTAGTATCCCCTAATCCTACAGATGACAATTGAAAAGGAAAGGCATAGTAGTCAGGGGCAATTCCTTGATTATATATTCCATCTGAAAAAAACACCACCTCTGAAATTAGCTTTTTATCCACCTTTTCAGTGATATTTTTTAATGCTCCATTTAATGGGCTGGACTTTCGATTGTTTTCAATGCTGTCCACATCGGTGATTTCATTTCCGTTTAGCCCATAAATAGGTATAGAAACATCCTTTTGCTCTTCTATGGTTTGCTTTAATTCTTTTATTGAAAGAAAATATTCTTGCAGATCTGATTTACTTTTATTTACAGATTCGGAATCATCCCATAAGAATATAATATTAGATTGTTCGCTTTCTGTTTTTTGTACGCTTAAAAAAGGCTCTAGCAATAAGTATGATATAAAACTCACTGCTAAAAAACGCAAAACAAATAATACTTTATTCCAAACTGGAGTCCACGGAGTTTTCTTTTTACTGTAGAGTAAATAGGCATAACCTAACCCTATTATTATAAATAAAATTAGCCAATAAGGGGAATAAGTCGTATTTAACATATTAAAAAGCCAATTTTATCATTTATAGTCATTAATAAAAGGAATTATCAAAAGCTTTACAGTTTATAATACATTTTACTACTTAAGTAATAGTGATTTCCCAGATAAGTAAGGGACAACATCATAAATGCTTTCTTGTATACAGAACTCAATATCTTTTACCACATTCAACTTAGCCAATCTTTTAGCATGAGAAGAATCTTTCATATACGACATCATATCATTTTTAGCAGTAAGATACATTGCTTCTGCGGCTAAAGGGGCATCACATGCAAATTCAAAATCACCTTTTAACTGGTGACTTAAGGAACCTGCAAAAAGCGTATCTTCCAGATTAAATTTCCCCTTCCACCCTGCACATAATACTATAATATCTTCCTCTTTGTTTTTCAAGTATTCTGATATTGCTTTCAAATTCAAAAATGCTCCAATCAAAATTTCCTTTGCTGATAGACTTTTATTAATGGCTAAAGTTCCATTAGTAGTAGTTACCGCAACCTTCTGACCTTTCACTTTTTCATCCATATATTCGAAAGGAGAATTGCCCATATCAAAGCCTTCTGCTTTGCTACCATTTCGTTCGGCTGCAGCTAAATAACCAGAATTTTGCAATTCTTTACATTCTTCCAAAGTGGATACAGGTACAATTTCCTTAACCCCATTCGCCAATCCGCTGACCATACAAGATGTAGCCCTTAAAATATCCACTACCACTACGATTTTATTCTCTAAATCATATTGATGCAATAATTCGGGCGTTAGGCAAACGTCTATATTTTTCATTCTCTCTATTTTAACTTGCTTGAAATGCAAAAATTGCAAAATATTTTGAAATAAAGGCTTAATCATTGAATTGTATCTCAAGCAATAGGCAATCAAATCATTTTGATTAATTTTACCCTCTATGAAATTACGCTTAAACCTACTTATTATTATAGCTCTTGCTTTTGGATGTAATCAAGCTGAAAAGGAAGAAGAATCAAAAAACGGTAAATCTTTAATTCAATATAGCAAGAAACTGAAGATTGAAGAATATAAAGACTACTATGAGGTGAAAGTGCTGAAGCCAAATTCCTCAGATAGTAGTTCTTTATCCTACATTCTTTATAAAAATGAAAAACCTGAAATCAAAGCTGATGCATTTATCCAAATCCCCATAAAAAAAGCAGTTTGCTTATCAACTTCACATTTACCCCCTTTCACGGCTCTTAATTATAGCGATGCCCTAACTGGTTTTCCAAATACAAAACTAATTTTTAATGAGGAGCTTTTACAATTGGTAAAGGAAGATAAAATTCAGGATGTAGGTCGAAAAAATGGCGTAAATGTTGAAAAAATTATGACGCTTCAACCTGATCTCATCATGGCCTATGCTTTTGGCAGCAGTATGGAACAATTAAAACCATTAGAAAAAGCAGGGACACCAATCATTTTAAACATTGATTATCTGGAAAATACTCCTTTGGGAAGGGCTGAATGGTTAAAACTGACCGCTGTTCTACTAGATCAGTATAAGGCAGGGGATAGCCTCTTCCAAACTATTGAAGCAGCTTATTTGGAAACCAAAGGTTTAGTAGAAAATATTGAAGAGAAACCAACTGTAATGACAGGTCTCATGTACGGGGATGTATGGTATGTACCTGGAGGAGAAAGTTTTGCTTCAAAATTTATTAAAGATGCAGGTGGAGATTATATTTGGTCTGAAAATTCTCAAACTGGTAGCTTAGAACTCAGTTTTGAAAGCGTTTTATCCAATGCTCAAGATGCAGATTATTGGATAGGTGCAGCCTCAATTACAAGCCTAAAAGAGTTAGAAAACACCAATAATAAATACGCATTGTTTGATGCCTTTCAAAACCAAAAAGTATACTCCTATACAAAGCGCGTAAATCAAAATGGAGCCAATGATTATTTGGAGTCTGGTTTTATGCGTGCCGATTTAGTTCTAAAAGACTATATAAATCTTTTACATCCTAATATATTAGAGGATTCAACTACCACCTATTTTGAAGCCCTAAATCCTTGAAAAAAATCACTGCCTATAAAGTCATTATATTATTAATCCCAATTCTGTTGGTATTAATGGTGCTTTCCATCAGTTTGGGGTCTGTCAGTATTTCATTTATGGAAGTATTAAAGATCCTAACAGGGACTGAAACTCAAAATTCTGCACATTATAATATTTTATTTTCATACCGATTGCCCAAAACACTCACCTCAGTATTTGCGGGAGCTGCTTTAGGCTTTGCTGGTTTACAAATGCAAACGCTTTTCAGAAATCCCCTGGCAGGTCCTTTTGTATTAGGAATTAGCTCTGGAGCAAGTTTAGGTGTAGCATTATTAGTATTGTTGGGAGTAGGCGTTAATGGTGCACTAGCCTATTGGGGAATGGCCATTTCTTCTATTATAGGCTCTCTTGCCGTGCTATTGATGGTCGTTTTAGTTTCCATAAGATTAAAAGACAGTATGTCTTTATTATTGGTAGGATTAATGTTTGGAGCCTTTACTTCTGCCATTGTTAGCGTAATGCAATATTTCAGTACAGCAGAAGAAATTCAAAATTTTCTTTTCTGGACTTTCGGTGCTACAGGAAATTTAAGCTGGACAGAATTACAAATATTCATTCCCACCATTATTATTGGAATTTCACTTGGCTATTGGCAAGCAAAACCGCTTAATGCCTTATTAATGGGGGATAATTATGCACAAAGCATGGGCTTAAGAATTAAAAATGTAAGATTATTTTTAGTGATTTCAACCAGCATATTGGCTGGTATAGTAACTGCCTTTTGTGGCCCCATCGCTTTTTTAGGCCTGGCTGTACCCCACATCAGCAGAATATTATTTAAAACCTCCAATCATTTTATACTGATTCCTTCCACCTTACTATTAGGTGCTTGTTTATTGTTAATATGTGATATTATTGCTCAAGTGCCTTTTTATGATTTAATATTACCCATTAATGCAGTGACTTCATTGTTCGGAGCTCCTGTGGTGATTTGGTTAATTTTAAGAAGAAAAAACATAAGTAAAAACTTTGGATAATCTAGCTCACATAATGACCACTTCTGATTTATCCATTGGTTATAAAAATGGGAAATCACTCAACACCCTGATGGAAGGACTTAATTTAAAAATTCAGAAAGGAAAATTAATAGCCCTCTTAGGAGCAAATGGGGTTGGTAAAAGTACTTTAATCAGAACTTTAGCCAATTTGCAAAAAGCTTTAAATGGGAAAGTCTTTTTAAAAGGAAAAGAAATTAAAGAATACGAAGCAAAGGAATTTGCAAGACAAGTAAGCTTAGTTTTGACAGACCCCGTTCAAAGCGGAAATTTAAATGTTACCAAACTCGTGGAAATGGGGCGCTTCCCTTTCACCAACTGGACAGGGAGATTAATGCCAAATGATCATGAGAAAGTTGAAAAAGCAATTCAGTTATGCGCCATAGCCTATATAAAAGATGCAAACATTACTGAAATCAGCGATGGACAATTGCAAAAAGCTATGATAGCAAGGGCATTAGCGCAAGATGGGGATTTAATGTTACTTGATGAGCCAACAGTGCATTTGGATGCCAATAATAGATATACTGTTTTAGAGCTCCTAAGAAATTTAGTAAATGAAACACAGAAATCTATTCTCATTAGTACTCACCAAGTAGAAATTGCCCTCAAAATGGCTGACGAAATATGGCTGGCCAACTGTGGTGAGAACATTAAATGCGGAACCCCAAATGAGCTAATCCAAAATGGAGATATCGAAAGAGCTTTTCCTTATTTGAAGAAATTGGAGTTATAAGATTTCAACATAAATGCTTTAATTAGATATAAGAACTAGTGTACAATAATTCATGTTATTATTATAATTCGTTATATTTGAGATGAACAGGCTAAGAAATGGAAACATTAAAAATAGATATATTGAATCCAAAGGCTAAAACTTTATTAAAAGATTTAGCAAATCTTAAATTAATTAAGATTAGAAAAGAAAAAGAGACCTCTGATTTTAGTGAATTACTAGAAAAATTCAGATCCCAATCTAGCTCTACTCCAAGTTTAGAAGAGATAACACAAGAAGTAGAAGCTGTCCGTAAGGCTCGCTATGAAGACTAAAAGAGTTGTCTTAGACACAAATCTGTGGATTAGCTTTTTAATATCTAAAAATTACACTGAATTAGATGACCTCATCGAATCAAATAAGGTAAAACTATTATTCTCATCAGAATTAATTAAAGAATTTCTTGAGGTCGCAACCAGAAAAAAATTTGAAAAGTATTTTAAAAAGAAGGACATCACAAGACTTTTAGAACAGTTAAATAATTTTGGTGAATTAATTGAAATCAAATCAAACATCTCAGTCTGTAGAGATGAAAAAGATGACTTTTTATTAAACTTATCAATTGATGGTAATGCTGACTATTTGATTACCGGAGATTCTGACTTATTGGTTTTAGAGAAAATTAGTAAGACGAAAATTATTTCATGGGCTGATTTCATTAAAAAGAATAAATTAATATAGGGATTGACCTCAGAAAAATTTTAAAAATTAATTTGAGTTTCTTTCTATTCTGAATTTCAAAAAAATTAAAATTTTATAAAAGTTACATCTGTCATTTTTGGGACACTCCATCTTAATATAATCCAAAAATAATCTCTAATTTTGCTCTTTCATCACTATCAACTCAACCGTGAGCAATTTTTTCAAAAAAAGTATCAAAATAAGCGAAGAAAAACAATTTTTAAAGGTTGTAAGCCAGGGAGAACGAACGCAATTCAGCTTAGTACTGCAAAATGCCGAGAAAATCCATAAAGCTATTCAAGCATCCGATAAAAAATTAATCCTATTGGACTACAGGCTCACAATTTTTAAAATGCCCCATAACGAAGCTTTCAACTTATTAAAAGTATTTGAGCTTAAATTAACTGAATTTAAAGAAGTAAAAATGGCGGTAATTATAAATCCAAGAACTGTTGAAATCGGCAGCTTTTGGGCTTCTATTTGCCGAAAAAGAGGATTTGATTACCAAATTTTTCAGGATGAAGAAGAAGCTAAGGACTGGTTGTTAGCAGAAAATCAAGCAGGTTGACATTCTTTACAAATACCATTCATTGTATAACTTATACTATTAAGTTGATAGCCATTTTCTAGCTCAACATCTGGTATTTTCACATCTTCTAAGCAGTACGTCTGGTTACACTCTTCACAGATAAAATGTGCATGTTTATCCTGATGAACATGTTCAGGGCAACTGTCTGAACAAATAGCATAGCGCATATTACCGTTTGGATCAGGCGTTTGATGCAAAATACCATTCTCTTCAAAAGAATTTAATGCCCTATAAATAGTTACCCTATCATGGCTGGATTTCAAATCCTTCTCTATGTCATTAACGGATAAAGCATGCTTAGAACCCATGAAGATCTGGAGCATCTCCAAACGAATCTGCGTTTTTCGCAATCCATTTGATTTTAATATATTTTCTGCTTTAACTGTCGTTTCCATAGCCTTTTTATCTTCCGTAAATATCGTGATTATTAAAGAGAATTCAAACTAACGCAATGGATTTGCTTTTGCTTTCCACTTTGATAATTCCATAAGGACATTTTATTAATTTTCAATTTCTCAGTAAAACCAACAATTAGTCCTTATCAACAGCTTCCCCTTGCAATTGCTTCTGATAGAGTTCTTTGTAAGGCCCATCCTTATCCAAAAGTTCTTGCTCAGTACCTTGCTGTACGATCTGACCATCATCCAGAACAATAATATAATTTGCTAATTTTGCTGAGCTTACCCTGTGGGAAATAATCACACTGGTTCTATCTTCCATTATTTTCTTTAATGCATTTAAAATGGAATTTTCCGTTTTGGTATCCACTGCGGATAATGCATCATCCAAAATCATGATTTTTGGATCTCTGGCAATGGCTCTGGCAATAGAAACCCTTTGTTTCTGTCCACCTGATAAAGTAATCCCTCTTTCTCCCAATTCAGTATCATAACCTTTAGGGAAATCAAGAATATTATTATGCAAATCAGCATCTTTTGAAGCTTTCAACATTTGTTCTTCACTTAAGCCCGTGCTGCCAAAAGTGATATTATTTCGAATAGAATCAGAGAATAAAAAGACATCTTGCGGCACGTATCCTATTTGACTTCTAAGATTTTCAACTTTAAAATCTGCAATAGGAATATCATCAACTGTGATTTTTCCAGAAGTGGGGTCATACATACGGGTAATCAGATTGGCAATCGTACTTTTTCCTGAGCCCGTAGTCCCAATCACGGCCAATGTTTCCCCTTTCTTCACTGAAAAACTGATTTCTTTCAATGCCTTAATTCCGCTATCGGGATAGGTAAAGCTGACATTGTCAAATACAATTTCTCCTACTATATCTTTTTCTAAATTTTTCTCAGATACAATTTCTGTTTGTGTACTTAAAAATTCATTTATTCGCTTCTGAGAAGCTGCAGCCCTTTGAATGATGCTGGTTACCCAACCCACTGAAGTTACAGGCCATGTCAGTAAGTTTACATAAATAATAAACTCTGCAATATTTCCAGCACTTACGGCTCCATTCATCACCTCCACACCACCAATGTAAACTACCAAAATAACACTTAAGCCCACCATCCCCATTATTAATGGGAAGAATAAGGCTTGAATAAAAGTTAATTTAAGTGCTCTGAATTTATAGTTATTAGTTTCCTTAGTGAAGTTCTGAAGTGAATCTTCTTCTCTGACGAAAGATTTTAAAACCCTAATACCAGAAAAAGCTTCTTGCACCAAAGTGGAAAGTTGAGATTGACTGATTTGAATCTCTTCTGATCTTTTATTGATTAAATTATTAACGAAATAAATACTGATCGATAAAAATGGCAAAGGTATTAATGAATACCATGTTAAAGTGGCATTTACCGAAAACATAATTGGAATTACAATACAGAAAAGTGTAATGAGATTCACAGTATACATTATGGCAGGCCCCAAATACATCCTCACTTTGCTTACATCCTCAGATATCCTGTTCATGATATCTCCGGTATTATTCCTTCTGTAAAAACTTAAAGGTAGTTTTTGATAATGATTATAAATTTCATTTTTCAGATCATACTCAATGTGGCGGGACATTACGATAATAGTCTGCCTTACTAAAAACAAAAATAATCCTCTCCCTAATGCTAATAGGATAATAAGACCACCATAAATTAAAATAGCAGAAGAGAAAATTTCATAGTAATTTGATTGCAAATCAAAATTTTCGAACATGCGATACATTTCAATATTTTCTTTCACTAAATTGAAAGCATAGCGCACTACCTGAGCTGGAAATACCGCAAAGAAATTGGACACTATCATAAAGAGAATGCCCAGCAATAGCAGATATTTATATTTTAAAAGATATTTATTTAGATGCTTTAATTCTATCACGAGATAACAACGTTTGATGAATTAGATGGTTCAAAGTAAAAATTAAACCATACAAAAGGAAGAATTTAAAATGCAAATATACGATTCCACATATGGAATGAATTCATTTTAACATGAATTATTCATGAGAAGATTAGAGGGAATGATAATAGTTAAGCTTTAATGTGAGTTCCACAATCTAATTATCAGATAGTTAGGCTATATAGATTGTCGATTCTTTGGACTAAAAATTCATGCGAATTTTCTGGATTAAAGCATATTTAATGACTTTTATCGAAAATAATTCCAACAAATAGCCCTCTAACAAATATCGCAATACAGCTATATACAAAATTAAATTTTAATTATAAGGACCTTTGAAAATTATCATTTCGCACATATGCAATTCAACTCTTGAATTATTAGATTTATGCAATTTTAATAAGAATTGATTTGCAGTAAAATTAAAGTTATTTTTGCATTGATATTTCCCGAAAGGTAGGGAAAAAGAAACGACAAACGACATCAAAATTAATTCCAAAATGGTTGAATTAAATGAAAAAGAAGCCCAAAAGAAGTTTTCAGCATTTGAAACAATAGCTGAAATGGGGCATGAACAAGTAGTTTATTGCTACGACAAACCTACAGGCCTTAAAGCCATAATCGCCATTCACAATACCATTTTAGGTCCAGCATTAGGCGGAACAAGAATGTGGACTTACAATAATGACCAAGAAGCTTTAATAGATGTACTCCGATTATCCAGAGGAATGACTTATAAAGCCGCTATTTCAGGACTGAATCTAGGAGGCGGAAAAGCGGTTATTATTGGTGACCCAAAAAAGTTAAAAAATGAAGCTTTCTTGAGAAGATTCGGAAGATTTGTAGATAGCTTAAGTGGAAGATACATCACTGCTGAGGATATGAACATGAATACTTCTGACATGGTACACATTTCATACGAAACCAAAAACGTAATGGGATTACCAGAATCTATGAATGGAAGTGGAGATCCTTCGCCAGTTACAGCTTTTGGCGTTTACATGGGCTTGAAAGCCACGGTAAACAAAGCTTTCGGCATTGACAGTCTTCAAGGAAAGAAAATCTCGGTTCAAGGTGTTGGTCAGGTGGGCCACTATTTAATAGATTATCTTATTGAAGAAGGTGCTCAGGTGACTATTACAGATATTAACGAAGGTAATATCAAAAGAGTAACGGATAAACATAACGTTTCAGTAGTACAACCAGAAATGATTTACGATGTTGATGCTGATATTTATGCTCCATGCGCTATGGGTGCAACCATAAATGATGACACTATCAACAGATTGAAAGCTAATGTAATTGTAGGTGCTGCCAACAACCAATTAGCAGACGAAAAGCGACATGGAAAAATGCTACAAGAGAAAGGCATCTTTTATGCACCTGACTTCTTGGTGAATGCTGGTGGTATTATTAACATCTTCCCTGAATTAATGAAGAATTACAATAAGCCTTTGGCTTTGGAACAGACAGAGAAGATTTATGACAAATGCCTAGAAATATTAAATAAAGCTGAAGCTGAAGGAAAAACTTCTCATCAAGCTGCTATCGAAATCGCAGATCAGCGTATGGCAGATATGGGGAAGGTGAAATTAGCTTACTAAGTTTTGAATTATTAATTTTGCAAGGAAGGTGGAAAACTGCCTTCCTTATTTATTTTATTATCGTTCTTTTTATTACTGATTATGCTGAACAGAAAGTTCCTTACGAATAAAAGTTATGCAAGCGCTTTATGCGGTTCAAAAATGTGAAGAAGCAAATTTCGAGCTTGCTCAAGACCATATTGAAGATATCTTCACCCCAGATTTGAATTCAATGGAAGTGCAAGACAAAGCGCTGTTAAAACAAAATGCCAAAACAGCTAAGAAAATATTCAAATCAAATTATCAAGCACACCAAATAAAAGAAGAACAGGACAGCAATCCTGAAGTTAGAACAGCAGTCAGTGACGCTATCAATCTTTTCCAAAATAATGTTAAAAAAGACATCTCTTTCATTAGAAAAGACATGTTAGAGGCCGTTAATACACTTTTAGAAAACTACTACCTCTCTTTAAAATTGTTGATTGAATTTTCTGAATTAGCAAAAGAAGATGTTGAAAAGAGACAAAAAAGATTGTCAGAAAGTGGAAAACAAATATTCGAAAGTGAATTAAATCTTCATCATAACAAAGGCATCAAGATTTTAAAGGAAAATGATGAATTACAAAGTGAATTTATTCGTTTTGGGACTAGCTGGGAGGATGACATGCTGGATGTTCAGGAATGGTACAGAGATTTCTTGAAAAAAGCCGATTTCTATAAAGAATACATGCTTAAAAATGATCCAAGTTTTGAGGATGATGTTGAAGTACTAAACCAAATTTGCCGTCAGTTAATCCTGAAAAATGAAGCCATCACCAATTTTATGGCTGAAAGAGATCTTTATTGGGAGGAAAATAAATCGGCCTTGAAATCAATGTTGAAGAAAAGCATCAAATCTTTAGATGATATGACGCAACATATTGAACTGATTGAACTCTCAGCTAATTGGGAGGATGATAGCGAATTTTTTAAAGAATTATTTCAACAGACAATTACTCATGATGATGAATATGAAAAACTGATATCAGAATTTGCTCAAAATTGGGCAACTGACAGGATTGCCGCAGTTGATATGATCATTCTCAAAATGGCCGTTGCGGAAATGCTCAATTTCCCAAGTATACCTGTAAAAGTGACAATTAATGAGTATATTGAGCTTTCTAAAAATTATAGTACGCAAAAAAGTAAGCAATTCGTAAATGGCTTACTGGATAAAATTTCAATCAGTTTAGAAAAGGAAGAAAGGATTAAGAAAAGCGGTAGAGGTTTGATTGACAATAAATAACCTAGCAATCCTATTTGCGTAAAATCCAAAAAACTTTAACTGGACATTTGAATCATTTTTTTTGTACAGTATATTTACAGCTAAAGGAAAAAATTATGAGTAAAGGAGGAAGTAACTTATTTGCATTTTTAGCAGGCGCAGCTGCAGGAGCAATAGTAGGAATTTTATATGCACCAGATACGGGTGAAAACACTAGAGATAAACTCAGCTATCGTTTAGGGAAATATAAAGAAATGTTGGAAGATCTTTTGAATGATATTGCAGATGGTGAGGATTTAGGTTTGAGTACTGCAAGAAGTGATGGAGAAAAAGTAGTGAATTCTGCAAAAGAGAAAGCTGAACAACTACTAACTGATGTTGATGCTTTATTAGGTCAAATCAAAAATAAGGAAGAAAAATCAAAATAAATTTCAATTAAATAAAATATAAATCTTAATATGAAAAGTATAATATATGCAGTTTTAGCAGCAGGATTATTGTTGCTAGGATCCTGTTCAGGAGACGTAGAGAAAAGAGTAACTGATTTAGAAAGAAGAGTTGCTGCTCTTGAAGGAAATGGTGGAAGCACTGCAAACAATGTGTCAATGCAAACACCTAATCAAAATAAACCTCAGGTTCAAAGCAATACTCCAAAAGAGAAACCAGAAGGTCCTTTACCTCAAATGGAATTTTCTGAAAAGGTTCATGACTTTGGAAACATAAAAGAAGGTGATGTGGTAACTAAAGTATTCAAATTCAAAAATACTGGAGAAGCCCCATTAATTATTTCAAATGCTTCTTCCTCTTGTGGATGTACAGTTCCTTCTTACCCTAAAGATAAGCCAATAGCCCCAGGTGAAGAAGGTGAGATTGAAGTAAAATACAACTCAAGAGGCAAAAAGAATCAGGACAACAAAGTAGTAAGAATCACTGCTAACACTTGGCCTGCAACTAATAATTTAACAATCAAAGCATTCGTAGAGCCAAAAGCTAACAATACAAATGCGGGACCAGTAAAACAATAATAATTAATGATACAATTTATTTTAGCACAAGCTACTACAGGTGATGATAGCGCTTGGATGAGCCAATTACTATTATTTGGCGGTATAATTTTAGTATTCTATTTCTTCATGATCCGTCCGCAGCAAAAAAAGCAAAAAGATCAGAAGAAATTTATTGCGGAAATTAAAAAAGGAGATGCTGTTGTTACAATTGGTGGCTTGCATGGAAAAGTTTACCAAGTAGAAGACGATAAAATAATTTTAGAGGTTGACAAAGGCACTAAAATGATTTTTGAGAAATCTGCAGTATCATTAGAACAGAGTAAGAAACTTCAAGAAAAATAATTGATTATTGAAGCAATTTGAAAAAATATGGGATTGGTTGAGCAATATATTCTTGCCTCAATCAAATGATACTATTAAAGTGGTAGTCTTGTGTATAGTCACAGCTACCACTTTTTGGTTTTTCAATGCGCTAAATGATAATTATTCTACAAGAATCAGTTACCCAATTAAATTCACCTATCCTGACTCATCTTTGGTGGTGGTAAATGAACTACCTGAAAAAGTGAGCATAAACGTCAGTGGAGGCGGTTGGAATCTACTAAGAAAAACTTTTTGGTTTACCATCACTCCTGTTGAAGTTCCTTTGGAAGATCCAGTGGGGCAAAATTACATCTTAGGCAATTCCCTTTACACCCTAATTGCCGACCAAATGACAGAAATTCAATTGAATTATGTCGAAAACGATACCTTAAGAATAGAGATTGACTCTATAAGATCAGCAAAGTCCAAACTATCAATTGATAGTTCAAGTATTAATCTGGCTAAAAATTACAGACTAACTTCTCCCATTAAAAAATCACATGACTCTGCCATCTTTACAGGGCCTGAAAGATTCATCAAAGACGTCCCAAAAGAAGTTTTCATTGAAATTGATGAGGAAAATATATCCAGCAATTATTCAGAAGAAATCTACCTACCCACATTTGGATCGAGTTTGGTAAATCGAAATCCTGTGGAAGTGAAAATAATTTTTGATGTAGCTAAATTTATTAAACAGGAACTCATGCTTCCTTTTGAAAAAATAAATGTACCTGCAGATTCCAATGACTATATATTTAGAGATAGTCTAGCAAGAATATCGTTTGAAATTCAAGAAAAACTAGCAGGTAATTACAATTTGGACAGCATTCAATTAGCAATTGATTTCACAAAAATAAACCCTTCCGACTCTACAGTAAAGCCAATTATTCAATCTCTCCCTCAACAATTAACAGAAAAAGAAATTAAGATTGATTCTATTATTTTCAAATATATTAAACCATGAAAAAAATAGGGATTACAGGGGGGATAGGAGCAGGCAAAAGTTTAATCTGTGAAGTATTTCAACTCTTAGGAATTCCTAACTACCCTGCCGATTATAGAGCAAAATGGCTGCAATCAAACGATCCAGAACTTAAAGCTAAAATAGCCCAACACTTTGGTAAAGAAGCCTATTTTGAAAATGGAGATCTTAATAGAGATTATCTAAGCAAAGAAGTCTTTGGTGATGATGAAAAATTAAAACTACTCAATAGCTTGGTACATCCTGCTGTTGGAAAAGATTTTGAAAACTGGTGTGACCAACATGCTGACAAACCTTATGTTTTAAAAGAAGCCGCTTTGTTGTTTGAAACAGGTTCTTATAAACAATTAGATGCCACTATTAACGTCCATGCCAGTCAAGAACTCAGACTGAAAAGAACTTTAGAAAGAGATTCGCAAAGAACCAAAGAAAGTGTTTTGGCGATCATGAAAAAGCAATTCTCAGATGAAAAGAGAATGGATTTGGCGAATTATGTAATCTATAATGATGAGAGTAGGTCAGTTATTAAGCAAGTGATGGAGTTGCATGAGGAGTTGGTTGGGTGATTTGCATAGGTATTCTAATCAGAATAATAAGATTACTCAATTTATTTAATAGGATTCATTTTAGTGGGAAAAAGTCTGTGATATAAACGGTTGAATCAGTTTCACTAATGAAACAAACGATTTAATCAACTGAAACCTACACTACCATTTCATTTTAGTTTAAATCTTACTAAATTAAGTTCAAAATAATTTAGAGACTTAGCTAATTGATATATTATGAGTGATAGAATTCATACCCTCAGCGGGTACATACACGAATACCAAAGAAGTGTGCATCAACCAGAGCAGTTTTGGTCGAGAATTGCAGATTCATTTCACTGGAAAAAAAGATGGGACAAAACGGTGGAATGGAATTTTGAAGAACCCAAAATTGAGTGGTTTAAAGGTGCCAAATTAAATATTACCGAAAATATATTAGAAAAAAACCTCTTCACCCTAGGCGATAAACCTGCCATTATTTGGGAGCCCAATGAACCAGGAGATGAAAATCAAATCATTACCTATCGTCAGCTTTACGAAAAGGTAAATCAGTTCTCCAATGCCATGAAAGCAAAAGGAGTGAAAAAAGGCGATAGAGTCATCATTTATATGCCAATGGTGCCAGAAGCCGCTATTGCCATGTTGGCTTGCGCGAGAATCGGAGCGGTTCACTCAGTAGTTTTTGCTGGCTTTTCCTCCAATGCTTTAGCTGATAGAATTAATGATTGCCAAGCCAAAATGGTTTTAACTTCAGATGGAAATTTCAGAGGTGCAAAATCAATTCCTGTGAAAGCCGTGGTGGATGAAGCTTTAGAAAAAACCAAAACTATCGAAAATGTTATTGTTTTTAAAAGAACTGGTGAAGAGGTTGAAATGAAATCAGGCAGAGATATTTGGTGGCAAGACGCCATAAAAGGTCAATCAACCGAATGTCCAGCAGAAACCATGGATGCTGAAGATATGCTTTTCATTCTCTACACTTCTGGTTCAACAGGAAAACCAAAAGGTGTGGTGCATACTTGCGGTGGTTATATGGTTTATACCAAATACTCCTTTGAAAATGTATTTCAATACGACCAAGGAGATGTGTATTGGTGCACAGCCGATGTGGGCTGGATTACGGGACATTCCTACATAGTTTACGGGCCACTTCTAGCAGGAGCTACAACAATTATGTTTGAAGGTATTCCCACCTACCCTGATGCAGGTCGCTTTTGGGATGTGGTAGATAAATACAAAGTGAACCAGTTTTATACTGCTCCGACTGCCATTCGAGCATTACAAGCACACGGAACTGACCCTGTAGATAGTAGAGATTTGAGTTCATTAAAAGTTATAGGATCAGTTGGTGAGCCCATCAATGAAGAAGCCTGGCACTGGTATCATTCCCATGTGGGGAAAGGAAAATGCCCTGTAGTGGATACTTGGTGGCAAACCGAAACGGGTGGCATCATGATATCTCCACTAGCTGGAATCACCCCTACCAAACCTTCTTATGCTACGCTCCCACTTCCAGGTATTCAGCCTGTGATTGTAGATGCTGATGGAAATGAACTAAAGGCAAATTCAGTAGAAGGAAATCTATGTATGAAATTCCCTTGGCCTGGGATGCTGAGAACTACTTATGGTGATCATGAGCGTTGTAAAAATACTTATTTCGCTACTTATAAAAATATGTACTTCACGGGTGATGGAGTAAAACGGGATGAGGATGGTTATTACAGAATTTTAGGTAGAGTTGATGATGTTATCAATGTTTCAGGACATAGAATGGGAACTGCGGAAGTGGAGAATGCTATTAATGAACATCCTAAAGTGATCGAATCAGCTGTAGTGGGTTATCCGCATGAAGTTAAAGGACAGGGCATTTATGCTTATGTGATTTGCGATCTGGAAAACAGAACCGAAGAAAACCTCATCAATGAAATAAGCGAAACGGTTCGAAATATCATTGGTGCTATAGCCAAACCTGATAAAATTCAGGTAGTTTCTGGATTACCTAAAACACGCTCTGGTAAAATTATGCGTAGAATATTAAGAAAAATCGCAGAAGGAGACACTAGCAATCTTGGTGATACTTCCACTTTATTAAATCCTGAAATAGTGGATGAAATTAAAGCGGGAGCTAAATAAATATTTAAAGAATTATTTCAAGTGGGTTTTTAATTACGATATCCACTTGAAATTTTAACTATTTCTTTATTACTTATTTTATACAAATAAAAGCATTTATTGTTATATTGAGCTTTCTATGAAAGCTTTCTTTTCCATACTTATTTCTATCTTCTTAATACATTCACTATCAGCCCAAACTATTGATAGTCTTAAAAATCTACTGTCATCAGAAATTAGTGAATCAGAAAAGAAAAACTTATTAATTGAGCTCTGCGAGCACTATCGAGATTCAAACCCTAATGCAATGCGATTATATGCAGAAGAACTCATCACGCTCTCCAAAGAGGACACTACTAGCAATAGTTATGCATGGGCGCAATATTATTTAGGCGATTACTATTACTTAGTAGATGATTTTGAAAAAACTGAAAAATATTTTCTTACCTCATATGAAATATTCCAAAAACGGGAGAATTCTATTGGAGCTTTAAAATCTGCTTCTTCTTTAGCTAATATTTATTTCTTTCGAGACCGCTATAAAACAGCCCTCAACTTTGCTGAATCAGGTTTAGACTTGGCCTATGAGGTAGATGATAAAGCAACTCAATCTAACCTATTAGCACTTATGTGTGATATCTACACCTATATGGAGCGCTATAATTTAGCCATCCAACATTGTGTTCAATCTCTGAAAATTAAGGAAGAGATGGAAATTAAAAAGGGTAAAGAGATTACACTTAACACAATCGGTTTGATTTATCAAGAATTAGGTACTTATGAAAAAGCTAAAGAATACCTTTTCGATGCTCTAATCTTGGCTAAAGAAAATGGTGAGCCCTACAATATAGCAACTACTCATAGTAATATTGGCAATTTTTATTTAGCAACTGGGAAGGTTGAAAATGCATTGGAAAGTTTTCGAAATGCTATGAAAATAGATTCCGCTAGTCAGGATAAAACGGGATTAGCTTATTCATTTTTTGATATAGGGAAGGTCTATAAATTCAAAGGAGAGGTTGATAAGGCAATGCAAAGCTTTAAGAAATCTGAAACCCTTGCTCAAGAAATAAACATGCCAGAACTACAAGCTAGGATTGGACTTGAAATTGGTGAAGTTTATTTCGCTAAATCTGATTTTCAAAATGCCATTCAAGAATTGAAAAACAGTGTAACCATCGCTCAAAAAATCAATTCTTCAGGTATTCTGAAAGATACTTATCAAAAATTATCAAAGGTTTATGATAAAATGGGTGATAAAAATAATGCATTGATTTACATGAAACTTTTCATGCTCGAATCAGAAAGAAAGTATAAAGAGGAGAATATACGATCTATAGCTGAAATTGAAGCACTTTATAAAATTGATAAGAAAGAAAAAGAAATTGACTTATTGAAAAAAGATAATGCCATTAAAGAATTACAAGCAGACCAACGTAGCTTTTTTATCATTACCTTAAGTATCGGCCTACTTTTATTAATTATTCTCATTATCATTCTGTACAACCGAAACAAACTGAAAAACAGAGCTAACAAAGCTCTTAATCAGCAAAATATTGCCATCCAAGAGCAAAAAGAAGAAATAGAAACCCAAAAAGAAGAATTAGCAGAAACGAGTAATAAACTTTCGGATAAGAATCAACAGATTACTGATAGTATTACATATGCCAAGCAAATTCAAGATTCGTTACTTCCTCAGCTTCCAACCATTAAAGAGGTTTTACCTGAATCATTTATATTTTTTAGACCGAGAGATATTGTAAGCGGTGATTTTTACTGGTTCACTCAAATAGAAAATAAAATTGCATTCGCTTTAGTAGATTGTACTGGTCATGGCGTACCTGGGGCTTTTATGACTGTACTAGCCAATTCACTATTAAATCAAATCGTAATAGAAACAGGGATTACGTCTCCAGACTTGATCGTTTCCCTTTTAGATCAAAAAATCCAACAAAATCTGCATCAGCAACAATTGGGAAATGCCAATACGGATGGTCTTGATATTGGTCTTGTTCTATTAGATCCTAAAGGCAAGAAACTTGAATATACTGGTGCTAAAATCCCTTTATATATTTATCAAAATAATAAATTAGAAATTATAAAAGCGGATAGAAATAGTGTTGGAAGCACACAACAATCCGAAAAATCATTTACAAAACAAGAAATCTCCTATAAAGAAGGTGCCATGATTTATATGAGCTCCGATGGCTTTCAGGATCAATTTGGAGGGAAGGAAAATAAAAAATATATGAAAAGTAATTTTCGTAAATTGCTTTCAAGAATTCCAGAAAAAAATATTCAAGAACAGCAAGATTTGATTGAAGAGGCATTCATTCGATGGAGAGGTAACAATCCACAAACAGATGACATCCTGGTTATAGGGCTTAAATTAAAATAATGGATTTTAGAAGTTATCGAAAATTAGCTTACTACCCACTCATTTTCGTGGCCGTCCTCCTATTTTTAGTATTTAATTTATTAGAGTTCGAACTACAATCAGAAGAAGGAAAAATAGATAATTTATCAGATGCAATTTGGTATTCTATTGTAACCTTGACCACTGTTGGCTATGGAGATATGGTGCCTACCTCAACAGGTGGGCGAGCCATCGGATATGTTTTAATTTTCTTAAGTTTAGGTGTTTATGGTCTTCTAATAGGACAAATTTCAACTGTTATGGCAAATATCAAAGAACATAAAAAATTAGGTATGTACGGAACAGATTTTGAAGATCATATAGTAGTTATTGGCTGGACTCAATTTGGCAAAACAGTAATAGATCAACTTATAAAAGCAGGCAGAAAAGTAGCTATAGTTACCCGCAATAGAGATAATATTGATTTATTAAAAGAACTTTATCAGGACAGGAATCTTTTTGTTCTTTACTCTGATTATGAAAATTTTGAACTTCTGGAGAAGGTCAATATTCGAAAATCCAATACCGCTTTGTCAACCTTACTGATGACACTGAAAAATTGGTTTATATACTGAACCTCAAGAAAGAATATGAAGGTTTAAAATATACGGTGACTTTAGAAAACACTAACCTAAAGCAAACATTTTTGAGTGCTGGCGTGAATCATGCCATTTCCCGAAATGAAATCGCTATTAGATTATTGGCTAGTTATATGTTTGAACCAGATGTTGCCTTATTTTCCGAAGAAATACTGGCCTATCCCACTAATGATGAGGAATATGACATAAAGCAGTTTAAAGTAATGGAAGGTAATCCATACATAGGACAAGAATACGATAAAGCCTTTTTCGAACTAAAAAAGAATGAAAATGTGATTCTGATGGGATTGGTTAGAATTGAAGAAGGCAAAAGAGTTTTATACAAAAACCCCTCAGTTAATTTCAAGATTAAAGCTGATGATTATTTAATTATGATGATGAACCAAAAAACTCAAAAGGTTATAAAAAGAGTATTCGGACTTGAAGAAGGACTTTAAAATATTTGATTATTCCTCTATTTCTATTTCATAAAATTCATAATCTTTCCCTTTTCCATAGGCTGTTAACTCGCTTAAATTGAACTCCTCCAAAGTAGTTAAATCTTTACATTCAAAGTCCTTATGACCTGTGGCTTTAGTCACCCTAAATTCATGAACTTCCCCATAATTCACCAAATAATAATCTTTACCCACTCGAACTGTTTCAATTGATATTGACATGATATAATAACCTTATGAAATTCAAATAGCTTAAAATATAGAACCTTTTGAACTGGTTAAATTATATTAAGTTTCAAAAATCCTCAAAAAGCTAAATGGTTATTTTGTATCAACCGAAGTTTTTTTCCTTTTTGATTTTTCCCATACTGCAGATTGTTTCCCTTTCAGTAATCTTATAAAACCTTGATAAACGGATAAATTCATGAAAGTAAAATAAAAGGGAAGCAAAATAATTTTAGGTATTTTACTTTTTCCTTCTACAAAGGCTCCAGCTAAGGCTATTAAATAAAATAAAATCTGAAGACCCATTAAGATAACATAAATACCTCCAAATATTATGGCCAAATAGATATTGATAATGAAAACAATGAGCAAACTTAAGGGCGTGAGGGACCACCTAAGCATCCTATGAGACACGTATTGAAAACTAAGCCAACCGTATTTAAATATATTAAGTAAAGGGATAAATATCAGAATAGATTGAATTCCTCCAGCTGCTATTCTAACTTTTCTCTTTCGTTCCTCAGCTATTGAGTCAGAGCCTGTTTCCATTGCGTAAGCATCAGGCTCATAAACCACCTTAAATCCTTCTTGAGCAATTCTCATAGAGACATAAAAATCTTCAATAAGAATACCATCTGGAACGACAGGCATTAATTCTCTTCTCACTGAAAACAGCTCACCTGCTGCCCCTACCACAGTATGTAATTCCGAATCCCACTTTTTTAATGCAGATTCATATTTCCAATAAGCACCTTCACCACTCCCAGCCATATCATTAGCACCATCAGCCATCACACGTTTTTCACCTGCAACAGCTCCAACTTTTTCACTTTTATAATGTCTAGCTATGTTCAGAATTGCATCTCCATTTAAAAAGGTATTGGCATCACAAAAAATTAGAATTGGAGATTTCATAAAAGGAAGTATCCTGTTGATGGCAGCGTTTTTCCCCTTACGTTCATCTGAGTGATATAACGTTATTTCATTATACTCATTAATTATAGCTTCACTACCATCTGAGGTGCCATCGGTTACGAAGTAAATATTTAATTTATCAGAAGGATAATTTAATTTTAAGGTATTTTCAATTTTTTCCCTGATAATTTCTCTTTCATTATAACAAGCAATAATTAAACTCACCTCTGGCATTTCATTTAAGGTATAAAATTGCCTCTCTGTAGCATTAAAAATCTTTTTAATTTTAATTAAAATATATAACAACACTGGATATCCAATGTACGTGTAAGTTATCAAGCCTATTCCTGACCAAAAAGTAATCTCCATATAGTTATTATTTCTTACTTTATCAATTTAAATGGCTCTGAACTTTATTTACATTAATTGAGGTTTAAAACACTTATAATTATAATTCATGGCCTTATGTAATATTTTAATCGATAATCGAACGCAATATAAAATAATACGCTTAATATTTTGTATTTTTCCGACTTGAAAATGTAAAGAATACCAATGTTCTCTATCAGCCTTTTTAATAAATACTTTTTATATTATTTACCATTTGTTTCCATCATATTGAGTGCTAATGTGGTATCAGGACAAAGTAATCCTGAATTTCAAAGCACACCTGTTACAGAAGCCACTTATGGAAATTTATATCAATACGATATTGTTGTTTTTGATGCTGATGGAGATGATCTAGAAGTAATTATTCAATCTGGTAGTTTGCCTGTAGGTATTACGTTGAATGAAGTTGCTGGAGAATATTCCTTGGAAGGAATACCCACAGAAACGGGTGATTTTCCCATAATTTTGGAAGTTTATGAAACAGTCCCTCCAGCAAATAATGCAACACAAAGCTTTTCGATACAAGTCAATAAAGCTCAACTTTCCGTTACAGCCGATGATCAAAACATAGTCTATGGAGATGCAATACCTCCGTTGACCACTAGTTATTCAGGTTTTGTAAATGAAGAGGATCAATCAGATCTAAGCACTGCACCTACTGCAACCACCACTGCAAATAGTAGTAGCGGAGTGGGCAGTTACCCTATTACTGTTGACGGAGGTGCTTCTGATAATTATGAGTTTGCTTACACCCCTGGCAATTTAAACATTGCAAAAGCTGATCAAACCATCTCTTTTGATGCCATCCCTGATAAAACTTATGGGGATAGTGATTTTAACCTTTCCGCCAATAGTGACAGCGGCTTGCCTGTTAACTTTGTGGTTTCCTCTGGACCTGCTACCCTAGCTGGAAATACCTTAACAATCAATGGTGTTGGAACAATTGAAATTGAAGCTCAGCAGGATGGTAATGCTAATTATAATCCTGCTCCTCCTGTAAGCAGGAGTTTCTCAGTATCAAAAGCTCCTCTTTCGGTAACCGCTGATAATCAAAGCATAGTTTACGGGGATGTCATTCCTCCACTGACCATCAGTTATTCAGGTTTTGTAAACGAAGAGGATCAATCGGATTTAGATACTGCGCCAACTGCAACCACCACTGCAAATAGCAGTAGCGGAGTGGGCAGTTACCCTATTACTGTTGACGGAGGTGCTTCTGATAATTATGAGTTTGCTTACAACCCTGGCAATTTAAACATTGCAAAAGCTGATCAAACCATCTCTTTTGATGCCATCCCTGATAAAACTTATGGGGATAGCGATTTCAACCTTTCCGCAAATAGTGACAGCGGTTTGCCGGTTAGCTTTGTGGTTTCCTCTGGACCTGCTACCCTAGCTGGAAATACCTTAACAATCAATGGTGTTGGAACAATTGAAATTGAAGCCCAGCAAACTGGTAATGATAATTACAATCCTGCCCCACCTGTGAGCAGGAGTTTTTCAGTATCAAAAGCTCCACTTTCCGTTACAGCCGATGATCAAAACATAGTCTATGGGGATGCAATACCTCCGTTGACCATTAGTTATTCAGGTTTTGTAAATGAAGAAGACCAATCGGATTTAGATACTGCACCAATTGCAACCACCACTGCAAATAGTAGTAGCGGAGTGGGCAATTACCCTATTTCTGTTGCCGGGGGTGCTTCCGATAATTATGTGTTTTCTTACAATTCTGGTAACTTAAACATTGCAAAAGCTGATCAAACCATCTCTTTTGATGCCATCCCTGATAAAACTTATGGGGATAGTAATTTCAACCTTTCCGCCAATAGTGACAGCGGTTTGCCGGTTAGCTTTGTCGTTGCTTCTGGCCTTGCTACCCTTGATGGAAATACCTTGACGATCAATGGTGCTGGGACAATTGAAATTGAAGCCCAGCAAGCTGGTAATGATAATTACAATCCTGCTCCGCCTGTAAGCAGGAGTTTTGAAGTTTTGAAAGCTGAAGCAGATATTCAAATATCAAATACTTTACAAAATTTTGATGGTAGTCCTAAAGAAGTTACGGTTACCACGCAACCTGAAGGACTGAATTATTCCATAACCTATGATGGAAGTTCAACTCCTCCAACTAGTGCTGGTTCTTATATAGTTGAAATAGAAATTGTGGAAGATAATTATAAAGGCCAACTTATTTCTGAACTAATAATTAACAATGCACCTACTACCAGCGGAATTCCAAACCAAGAAAAGGAAGAAGATAGCGCCCCACTACAACTTAACTTATCTAATTATTTTAGTGATATAGAAGACGATGTATCTGCTTTAACATTTGAAATCAAAAATAACACTAATCCGCAATTATTTTCTCAAGTTGATTTAACAAATAATATTTTAGAATTAAGTTTTGAACCCAATGCAAATGGAACAAGCACAATAACTATTAGATGCACTGATTCGAATGGTTTATTTGTAGAAGATACTTTTGAAATAGAACTGACTTCAGTCCAAGACCCTCCTTTTTTTACTAGTTCTCCAGTTACTGAAGTTTTGCAAGATGAAGAGTATCAATATTTAATTACTACTGATGACTATGATTTAGATGATGTTCTTTCTATTACAAATATTATATCTCTACCTTCTTGGTTAAGCTTAAACGATAATGGGGATGGAACAGCTGTACTATCAGGATCGACAAACAATGATCTTGTTGGCGTTTATGGTATTGCATTAAGGGTGAGTGATGATAAAGGAAACACAGCTGATCAATTTTTTGATATTGAAGTAGTGGATGTAAATGATCCTCCAATATTTACAAGTACTCCCATTGTTGAAGCGGAAGTAAATGAAACATATACTTATAATATAACCACCGAGGATATTGACGAAAACGATGAAGTTTCAATTTATGCTATTGAAAAGCCTTCCTGGTTAACCTTTTCTACTTCATCATTACCACAAGGAAACGCTAAATTACAAGGCACCCCAACTAATGATGATAGAAACAGCTCTCAATATGTACAACTTTTAGCAGTTGATATTAGGGAAGACAGTACCTATCAAAATTTTGAGATTATAATAGATTTCCCCAACACAGCTCCTTACTTTACTTCAGAGCCTATAACAGAAGGAAAGCAAGGTGAATTATACGAATATCAAATTACAGCAGATGACTTAGAAGGAGATGCTTTAACTATTAAAGCTTCAAGTTTACCAAACTGGTTGAACCTTGATGAAGAGGAATGGCTTTTATCTGGAACTCCTGATAATGATGCGGTAGGTGAGCAAAGTATTTCTCTTGAAGTAGAAGACTTCTTAGGTTTAACAAATTCTCAAACCTTTGTTATAGAGGTTGAAAATGTAAATGACCCACCTGTTATTATTTCATCACCAATTACAACTGCCACACAAAACAAACTTTATGAATACAATATTGAAACAGAGGATATTGACTTAAATGATGAAGTTGAAATTAGCATAACTAAAAAACCGGATTGGCTTAATTTCGATAACCAATTTTTGCTAAGCGGAATTCCTACTATAAAAGAGGTTGAAAACAGCCCTTTCGAAGTTGAAATAAAAGCTACTGATCTAGCAGGGGCAAGCGATATTCAGTCATTTGAGATCAAGGTGGAATTAGAAAATAATCCACCAACTATTGACCCTGTAGAAAATCCTGAAGCATTAGATGAGGATTCAGAAGAAACTTTCACTATTAACCTGACAGGCATAACAGATGGCGGTGAAAATTCTCAAGAAATTAGTTTAGTGGTGTCAACAGATTTACCAGGTTTATTTGAAACCCTTTACATTGATTATCAATCGCCTGAAGACACAGCCGAATTAATTTATAAAATCCTTCCCGATTCCTTCGGAATTGCAACCGTAATGATTAAAGTTGAAGATGATGGGCCTAGCTCCACTAATTCTGTGGAAACTTCTTTCCAAATTGAGGTTATACCCATAAATGATGCTCCAATTTTTATTTCGAACCCTGCAGAACGAGCCCTACCTAATGAACTATATCGATATGAAATAGAGGTGTCTGATGCAGATCCTGAAGATCAATTAACAATAAGCAAAGCAATTGGGCCTGAATGGTTAGTATTAACCGATAATAAAGATGGAACTGCGGTTTTGGAAGGTCAGGTACCAGCAGAAGCAGAGGATCAGGAGATATCCATTTTGGCTACTGATCTACAAAATGCCAGCAGCACACAATCCTATTTATTAAGAATTAACGAACCACCTTTAGTTTCTGACTTTACAGTTCAAACTGATGAAGATGTTCCTTATCAATTCAAAAATTCAGATTTTAACAATAATTATACAGATGCCGAAGATGATGCAATAGATGAGGTGAAATTATACTTCTCTAGGGGAAGTATACAGGTAGAAGGGACAGAAATCAATTCAGGGGAATCCATAAAATTTAATGAAGAATTAAACTTGATATATAGTCCTCCTCAAGATTTTTTCGGGAATATCAAATTAGAATGGTCAGCTAGTGACGGATTTATATATTCGGAAAAAGCTGAAATTTTAATGGTAGTAGATACAGTAAATGATAAACCCATTTTATCTAATATTGAAACAACAGACTTAGAATATATCCAAGGATCAGAACCGATTTTCATTACTGAAACCATTACAGTATCTGACATTGATGACCTGACAGCTGATACAGCATGGGTGCAAATTTCAGAAAATTATAACCTTACTGAGGATCGGCTATTATTGGACAATATCGATATCAATGATATAGAATTTGAATTTAATCAAAGTTCAGGATTGCTTCTCATAACAGGTAATGCTTCAAAATCAGATTATGAACTGATATTAAGATCAGTTAGCTATCAAAATATCAATTCGCTTTCAAATGATACTAATCCTAAAAATATAAGCTTTATCATTAGCGATGGTGAAGACCAAAGTAAGCCAATATCCCGATCAGTTCAATTATCCAATATACTTCCAGAATTAGATATAGTAAATGCTTTCACTCCTGATGGTAGTGGAGTAAATGACACCTGGGATTTTCCAAATTTAGAGGCATTTGAGCAAGTCAATATTTCAGTTTATAATACTCAAGGAGTAAGGGTATATCATTGTACAGAAAATAATTGCGAATGGGATGGGAAATTCAATCAGGAGGAACTTCCTGCCGGCACTTATTTCTACTTAATTAAATTAAATAATGGCAGAAGAAAATATGAAGGAAATGTTACGATCCTTAGATAAGATTCATAAAATAAAAGCCATTATATTATTTATAATTGGTTTTATAGGCAATGTAGAGTTGGTAAGTTCTCAAGACGTATTGTCTCGCACTCAAATTTTTCATGCGATAGAGTGGCAAAGCCCTGCCATGGCTGGAATCCAGAATAATATGTCTGCTGATATTATGTACCGTCAAGCATTAAATGGGTATGGAAGTAATTCTGGGTATATACAAGCTGGTTTTTTTTATCCTATCAAAAAAGTAGATAGTAAAAATATTAGCAACTCATCTTTTGCCATAAGCAACCCTGAAAAAGCTGAAGAATTTTATAACTCGAGATCAGCAAGAAGAAAACAAGGTGTTGGCCTTCAGCTTAATTCTATTCAACTTGGCCCTTTAGATAGAACTGAAATTAAAGGATTTTATGCTTACCATATCCCTATTAATTCAAAATATAATTTAAGTTTAGGAAGTGCATTAAAATTTCAACAAAATAGTATTGGCTTTGACAATTTAAACGTTAGGGATAAAACAAATGATGATCTATATCAAAGGTTGATAAATGATAATTCTGGCAGGCATTCTAATGTTCAAATGGATTTAAGTTTAGCGTATTATAGCCGTAAATTATACTTAAGCTTTGTGGTAAACTCACTTTTTACCCAGTCTTTTAAAGCTACGGAGATGGCTCCTTACATGAATGATGGGATGAACTTTAGTTTGATGGCAGGCTATAAATGGAACTTAAATTCTGAGCTGAGCCTTTTGCCAAATGCAGAAATCAACTACTTTGCCACCACTGGTGGTCAATACAAATCATCCGTTAGATTAAAATATAAAGAGCTGGTTTATATAGGAATGGGGATGCATCATCAATTAAAATGGTCAGGTTTATTAGGATTCAATGTGCCAGGCAATTTCTTTGTTAACTATTCCTATGATTATTATACAGGATTTATTCAAGAATTTTCTAATGGTGTCCACGAGGTGAGCTTAAGTTTTTTGTTTAATAATAAAAATTCATCTACTCCATATACATGGTAAGACAACAATTCATTTACTTTTTAATATCTAATTTTCTTTTTATTAGCTTCTTTGGCTTTGCTCAAAAACAAGTAGATTCAGTTGTGAAATTATCCGAATCTATTAACTCAAGCGCAGAAGAAATTCAGCCCTTATTAAGTCTAAGTGGTGATAGTTTGTTCTTTGCAAGGTTTTTTCATGAGGAAAATATTGGAGGAAAATATAGTGGGTCAGATATATGGCTAAGTATTTTTGATGAGGGTACTCAAGAATGGGGAAAAGCTTCTAACCAGCTTAAAAATTGGAATGACAAACGAAATAATTTCATAGTTGGCATAAACCCAAAAGAAAAGATCATTTACCTAAATAATCCCAAAAACCCTGATAAAGGCATTCAGTTTGTTAAAAAAATAGGTAATTATTGGACTAAACCAGAAAATATCTCCTTGCCCGGCATTCCTAAATCTGGTTACCAAGGATTATATGTAAGTCCTGATTACAGTGTTATTATATTGGCAATGAAAACAGAAAATGGGTTTGGTAAGGAAGACTTATATATTAGTACTAAAAACGACCAAGGCGATTGGACTAAACCTGTGAGCTTAGGCTCTACTATTAATACTTCAGAATCAGAAATCTCTCCTTTTTTGTCTGCAGATAAACAAACCTTATATTTTGCCAGCAAAGGACATGGTGGTTATGGCGATATGGATATTTTTAAGTCTGAAAGGTTATATGATAGCTGGAATGTTTGGAGCAAACCCATTAACCTAGGAGACAAAATCAACTCTCCTGCTTTTGATGGATATTACAGCCAACATGGAGACAGCCTAGCTTTTTTTAGCAGTAATAGGGAAGGCGAGTTGAGTGATGTTTATGAGGTGAGGTTCATATCACCTAAAAAATTTATTGACAGTAATAAAACCATCAATATAAGCAGTGCACAACAAAAAGCTGATAGGATATATTTAAATGAGGATAAACTAAGCACTGAATATAGCATCCCCTCAAATTTCATGATAGAGGTAGCCTTGACTGAGTCTATAAATGGAAATAATTTAATAGAAGAACAATTATGGTTCTTAGCGGGCAGGCTAAACCAATATCCCAATTTAAAGGTCGCATTTAAAATAGTGCCTATAGACAATATTTCATCTGACATTCTGGTCATACGATCCAACAAAATCATAGCAGAATTATTTTCAGAACTCATTTTGCAAGGTGTAAATCGTTCAAAATTAGAATATGATGGAATTGAAATAAGTAATAAGGAGTCACAAGGAAGAAATCAAAAAGTGAGGATAATCCCTTTGTTTTTTAAGGAGTAAAAGGATATCCTCTTTATTTTTTAAGCTTTTTACATCTACTATAAAAGGTGCAAATTCACAGTCAAAAAATGACCCTATTAGATTCATTTTAGTATACATCAGAATACTTTTCCTTGTTCTAATTCTGGCACAAATCTTAGCATCACGACTTATTCAAATTAAATGACTCTATATAGTATGGGCTGGGCACCAACATTATTTGCATAAAAATTGTCAAGTACGTATTTCTTAAATGTTTTCTTGAAAATTAATGAAGGTAAAATGTCTATGTATTTATCCCATCTACAATGATTGATGATGGAATACTTGGCATTTTCCTCTTCCAAAGGAAATAATAAGGTAGAATTATCTAATTCTGTTTCTTCTTCAAACCAACCCGCTGTGTATTCCCATACCATTAAGTTTTGCTGTCTGTTTTTAGCGGAGAAATAATTAAAAAGGAACACTCCTTTCTTTTTATGATTGACATTATTAATTCTTCTAATATTATAGGCTGACATAATATTGGTATAACTAGCTACTCTCTTTATATGCTCCAGCATTTTTTCATAGATATTTTTGTTTTTGAGTTCCTCACAGACTTTTTCTGAATGCGTTTCGATCAAAATCGCAAAGTCAAATTTTGCTATATGAACATCATTACTGTTTTCCTTCACATATTCACCCAATCCAGGAGGAATTATTGTGGCCTTAAAAAGATTAATTTCTATTACTCCACTTATTTTTTCTAACTCTTTACACCATTTCTTGCATTGTGCAATTAATTTTTTCTTTCTTGAACTTGTGGTAAGAAAAAAGGGCGTTAGTTTTTTATCAATTTCTGCTGCAATGTGAATATAATTTGAAGTTGAAGGGTTTACTAGAGAAACTCTGTCATAATTTAAGTGTTTATTCACCACTTTTAAGTCTGTGATTTTAGTCATTTGTTTGGTTTTTAAAGTTATGAAACAAAAGTCCACATTGGTTTTTGCAAATCTTTTAACAAATGATAAAAACGTTATTTAATTGCTCTTATCCTGCTTAGCGAAACCTGAGTGATCCCTAAATAATTAGCTAGGTCTCCCAAACTAATCCTTGCTAATAGTTGAGGGTTTTTAGTTACGAAATTGGAATATCTCTTTTTTGCATCTTCTTCAAGGATTTCGCTTATCCGTTCCATCATATTAAGATTGGCAATAGTCATAAATTTCCGAAAGAAGGTTTCTAATTTATGATGTTTGAGGCAGAGCTGTTCAAATTCAAAAAAAGACAATGAATAATATTCGGTATCTTCAATGGCAATTATATCATATTTCGAATACTTATTTTTAGCGTAGCTTTCAATATCTGCAAACATGATGTTCTCTTCAAAAAACCGCATGATAAATTCCTTACCATCTCCATTAAAGCAGAATTTTACAATCCCTTTTTTTATAAAAAATAATTCTTTTGAATGGCTGTTGCTATAAGCTAAAAATTCATTCTTTTTTACGCTTCTTAATTTTAAAATTATATTCAACTCAACTGACGAAACCTCATCAAGTGGGGAAATTTTATTACAAAATTCGATGAATTCGTTCATTTTGGTTTTTCTTGTTGCTAACGATAATTGTTATAGATTTTCAAAATAAATTGATTAGGAAATAAGATTATGTATTCTACATGGGTTGTTTATCCAGATTTTGAATAGTCACTTTTTACTTTATTCTATTTCCCTTTTTGTCAATTTCAAACCATTCGTCACTTTCTACTCGTCTGTGTTCGTCTAAATCCAAATACTCCTTTGCGTTGTATGTCACTTCAGCTCTACCGTCCTCAAACCATTTGGCATAGTCATATTCACACGGAATAACTACTTGCCCATATTTGTTAGCATATCCCATCTTTCCATTTCTTAGTACTCGAACTAAACCATCATTGAAGTAATCTGGTCCATTGTCAAACATCACTATATCATAGAGTATGTTTTGGTTTCTATCAATTGCTATTTGTCTCCCATAAGTACTATCATTGGGGTGCTCTATTACATTGGCATAATGCATTAAGGTGTCCGTTCCGAAGTACGCATATTTGCCAAATGTAATTATAGTATCGTTTTTTTCATTCACAAAGGCTACTCTTACTCCATATTGAAGATAATCTTCATCCGTAATGGCTATCAATGCTTCCGTAGAGGTAGTATCAGATAAGGGTTTATCAAAATACTGATAGTTGGTCGTTTCATTTTCGATATATTCTCTACAAGAGAGGATCGACAAAAGACTAAATACTAATACAATTAAGTGTTTTATTTTCATTATTTTAGTCCAAAGTTTCCCAATAATATGTTTCCACATTCTATCTCTTATGTTCCTCAAAGTTCTATTTTGGACATAGGAGGTGTAGTAAGTATAAAGGTAAAAAATGTAATGAGTCAAATCTACCCTCCAATTATGTTTGATTATTTTATCTGCAAGATAATTGTATATATAAAAACGATCCTCTATAATACTATCTGTTTCATTTGGGTATTGTCTTTTAAAAATTGTAGATACAGGTCAAAAACGGATTTTTCGTAAAGAGAATTCGAAACCCGCTTTAAAAGCGTTCGATAGAATTTCATCAATTCTGAAGGTTTATAGAATGTTAAATAAACTAAAATCTGAAATGATTGACCCAATAATAAAATTTGCAAGAATAATCATCTTGAAATTTGATTTTACTGAAACTTATCTTTCTTTTTCAAAAATAAAATTTTTTAGTTTAAGTCTCGTCTTTCTTTTCCTTCAATAAATTTTTTAAGTTCGGACGTAAATTTTGTTGCCCCCAAATTATTCACGTGATCAGAATTTCTAAAAAGTGAATCAGGATATGAAAAATCATTTGTTTTATCAAAAATTATTGCTTTACTACTGTATTTTCTTTTGAGCGAATCATAAGCCTTTAATATATTATCTGGAATAGCACTATAATAATCAACATGTACTGGTGAGCTTACAAGAAAAACCTTTATATCATTTCGGTGACATAACTCAATAATTGACTCCAAATAATTAATTGAAACCATTGAAACCCCAACCTCTTTATCATCTTTATAATAATGACGTTTAATGCTTGTCTTCCAACCTGAAATATTTCTTAAATCAGAATTTGAATACTCACCTATGTAGTAGCTATGATCTAATTTTGGATAAAATGAATTATTTTTAAAATAAACTTCCAAAAATTGGTGATAATCAACCTCAATAACTTTTTCTACTTCATTAAAATTATGGATAGGGTAACTTCTTTTAAACATTTCTAGTGACCAAAACTTATCAGAAAATTTATAATCGTTGAATTGTGAGATATTGTGAGGAGCAAAACCAATTACCACTATTTCTGGCTTATTGGTTTTCAACACTTTTCTTAGTTTCCAATAGGTGAGAATATAGGGTTCTGCAGTCTGTGAAATATTTACAGCATTTGCCAGATACTTAGGATTAATACTTCTAGTAGGATGAGAATCCCCAATAATTAAAACTCTTGGATTACCTAATTCTATGTTTTGATTTGAATAGATAAAGTAATTTACGCTTATATTAACCATAAAGTACCCTAATAATGGCAGTAGAAACAGTATAATCCGATATAAGAAATTTGCAGCTTTCATAAACTAAAATTGAAAATAAATAAATTCTTGTTCTTTACCGCCAAACCATAAGATTGCAATTATAAGTGAGTAATATACCATGTATCTTATAGATCGTCTCCAATTTAACCCCAATTTAGCAATAGCATATTGCCACTCCCTTCCATGCCATTCAATTAAAATAAATATACCAATAAGCATTATTATTATTGAAACACTCTTCAAATCTTCAAATTCAGGTATAGTGAAAATTGAAGGGGAAAAAATCTCAATAATATAATTAAAGGCATGTTCTAGATTATTGGCTCTAAAAAATATCCACGCAAAAACAACTAAGGAAAATGTCATGAACATATATAAACATTCCTTCAGAGTTGGTAATAATTTACCTTGGGCAACAACTTCAATATTATTTCGATTGTTCTTTGTCAACAATAAGGGGAGAAAATAAACTGCATTTAGCGCACCCCATACAATAAAAGTCCAGTTTGCTCCATGCCAAAATCCACTGACAATGAAAATAATAAATGTATTTCTTACTTTCATCCATATACCTCCTTGGCTTCCACCTAATGGAATATAAAGATAGTCTCTAAACCAAGTCGACAATGAAATATGCCACCTTCTCCAAAATTCAGCAATATCTCTAGAGAAATAAGGAAAATTGAAGTTCCTCATTAAATCAAATCCAAAAAGGCGAGAAGTACCAATCGCAATATCTGAATAACCTGAAAAGTCCCCATATATTTGAAAGGTAAAAAACAACGCTCCCAAAACTAATGTACTTCCAGAATAATCTGCTGAATTATTGAATATCATATTTGCATATTCAGCACAATTATCAGCAATCACAATTTTCTTAAATAAACCCCAAAGAATTTGGCGCAGACCATCGACCGCTTTTGAATAGTCAAAGCTTCTTTTCTTATAAAATTGGGGTAATAAATGAGTTGCTCTTTCGATTGGCCCCGCTACCAACTGAGGAAAAAAACTAACAAATGCAGAAAAGGCAATAAAATCTTTTGTAGCTTCTAGTTTCCTATTGTAAACATCTATTGTATAACTCAATGTTTGGAAAGTATAGAAACTAATCCCAACTGGTAAAATAATATTTAAGGAACTGCTTTTAATTTCCATTCCGAAAAATGAAAAAGCAGTGATAAAATTGTCTAGAAAAAAGTTATAATATTTAAAAAAACCTAGAACTCCAAGATTAATCAAAATACTTGTCCATAACAAAGCTTTTCGCTTTATATGATCATTTTCATATTTAAGTTTTTTACCGACCGAAAAGTCAATTATTGTACTAATAACAATTAATAATAAAAATCTCCAATCCCACCAGCCATAAAAAACATAACTTGCTAATACGATTAGCAAATTTTGATAATTTAAATTTCTATTGTTTAGATACCAATAAAGAATAAAAACTATTGGTAAAAAAATTGCAAAGTCTATTGAGTTAAAAAGCATTTCCCCTTTACTATCTTAATTAATAAATATTTAGTAGTCTTTATTCAAACCAATTTAAATATTCAAATCATAACTTAATTCATATTTAAATTAAAAACTCTTAATCAAACACTTTATAAAAAGCTTTGTCGGCCATTGAAAGCATTTCACTATCTCCTTTGGAGTCTCCGTAGGCATAGATCAAATTAAAATTTTCTAAATTATAGCGTTGCTTTATTTGGACTACTTTTTGTTTCCCTTTGCAATTTTGCCCTGCAATTTTCCCCGTCAATTTACCATTTGAAAGCTCCAATTCGGTAGCTATTAAATCAATATTTTGGTTCTCACTCCAATATCTAATCCAATTTTTGGGAGATGCTGATACTACTACTATTTGATGGCCTCTCTCCCTATGCCAAGCAATTTTCTGACTGGCTTCAGGTCTGATATAGTATAATAATATTTGTTCATTGAACTTTTTACATTTTTCTTCAAATAAGGAATAATCAAAATTTCTGAAAAAATTATTAAAAACTATTTCCTTAATCTTTTTACTACTAATAATGCCTAATTTAAAAAGAACCAAAGCAGGAAATAGTAAGATTATTCTCAGATAAAAAGTCCTTTTACCAGAAAAAAACTTGAGGAACAGCCACATGCTATCTTTTCGTGTGATCGTACCGTCAAAATCAAAAAAAGCTATAGAAGTTTTTGTCCCAACTTTAGGCATATAACAGAATATAAAAAGAAAGCACCCAGGCCAATATAACTACCAAAATAAAAATATCTTTATATAAAATCTTGACAGGTGAACCACTTTTTTTCTCTACCATGGTAATTTGAAGATATCTCATCAATCCTGCTATCACAAATATGCAGGTTAAAAAAAGATATTCAGATTCATACCGCACTTGCACTTCATCTGAAACTGTGTACATGATATAGGACACAATCATTACGGAAGAAAGCAAGGTTAGGCACGCATTGACAAAATCTAAATTATAACCTGATGAAGCCTTTCTAATCGCTTTGCCTCCATTTTCCACTAAAATTAAGTCATCCCTGCGCTTTGCCAATACTAGAAATAATGACAAGAGTAAAACCATAATCATAAGCCAATGAGAAACAGGGACAGCTGATAATTCCCCTCCAGCAATTACTCTCAGTAAAAACCCAAATGCCACTATGAAGAGATCCAAAATTGCAATATTCTTTAATCCAAAAGAATAGGCTAAGTTTAATACCACATAAACTAGAATGCAGATAAAAAATATGAAATCAATATAAAATGCTAAACTTAAAGCTAAGAAGAATAAAGCAGTGGAAATAAAAACAGCTGATTTAATACCGATTTTGCCTGAGGCAACTGGTCTGTATTTTTTCTCAGGGTGTAAGCGATCTTCCTCCACATCAAAAACATCGTTTAAGGCATAAATAGCACTGGCAGATAATGAAAATATGATAAAACCAGCTATACAATCATAAAGTTTGACATTGGAAAACAACTCTCCCGCAAAAAATAGTGGTAAAAAAACAAATGTATTTTTTATCCAGTGTTTGGGACGGAGTAATTTTATGAAAGCCAGCATTACCAAATATTTTCTAGTTCTTCCTTACTATATAAATGATTTCGCTCATCAAAATTTGAATCTCTTGGCTGTTTTAGTCTCAAGGGATCTTTAGTGAATATTCGAGAGAAAAGCGCAATAGGCGTTAAAAAAAAGAAGAAAATAAGGCTTAACAGTATTCTTGTATTAATCCAACCTAAAATAAGCGCAATCTTCATCCACAGCCAATTGATAGCTTGGGCAATTTTCTGTGAAAGTGCTCCAAACACTGCTATACCAACTGCGATATAAAGCAATAATTCAATCCCAAAAAAGAGGTAGAATAACAGAAAGCCCGCAGTAATAACTAAGACATTTCTAAATTTATCAGAATTTCCCATACCTAAAACAATGTATAGATAAATGGCGCAATAGCTGAACTACCACCTAAAACCAATAATACCCCTATCAAAATTAGGAGCATAATTACTGGCGCTAACCACCATTTTTTTCTGGCTTTTATAAAGTGCCATAAATCTCTTAAAAAATCCATTTTTTGTATATTTTAAAATATAATAATCTAATCTAAAACGTATTCCGCTTTCCAGTTATCGGTATCCTTCCACTCTGGCTGTTGCGATTTGTCAAATACATATCTACCCATTACTAGATAATCCATCTCAGTCCGCATAAAACACCTGTAAGCATCTTCTGGAGTACAAACTATCGGTTCGCCCCTTACATTAAAACTTGTGTTCACCACCATTCCATAACCTGTTTTGGATTTAAAGGCTTTAATCAAATTCCAATATTCAGGATTTGTCTTTTTGGACACCGTTTGAATTCTAGCTGTGAAATCCACATGCGTAATAGCAGGCACATCTGATCTAAGACTGTACAATTTATCCCTTAAAGGAAGTGAAAGATAATTTTCAGGCAACTTTTTTCTTCTCCCTTCCTTAATTGGCTGTACTTCCAACATATATGGAGAAATCACTTTTTTATCAAAAAACTCTGATGAGTCTTCCTCTAAAATAGAGGGTGCAAATGGACGAAAGGATTCCCTATATTTTATTTTTAGGTTTAGTTTCTTTTGCATTTCCTCATTTCTCGGGTCGCCTAATATACTTCTTGCTCCTAATGCCCTTGGCCAAATTCCATGCGCCCTTGAAACCAACCAACAACTGAGCCATTAGCCAATAAATCAGCCACCAATGAATAGAAGTAATCATCATCTTTGATTAGAGAAGAGCTGGCACCATACTTTTTTGCCACATATTGAATATCCTTATCCAGATAGGAAGGGCCTAAATACGAGCCCTTTATTTGATCTAACTCATCGGAAATAATTCTTTCATTATTATAATAAATATAATAAGCTATCAAGGCTGCTCCTAATGCACCACCAGCATCTCCTGCTGCTGGTTGAATAAAAATATCTTTGAATATCTTCTCATTTAATAATTTACCATTTGCCACGCAATTCAATGCAACCCCTCCTGCCAAGCATAAATAATCACTATTGGTTATTTCCTTTGCATGGCGGGCCATTTTAATCACAATTTCTTCGGTGACATTCTGAATGGCCAGACCTAAATCACAATGTTTTTGCTCTAGGTCGCCTTCTGGCTCCCGTTTAGTCATGCCAAAAAGCGGCTCCCAGGCATTATCCTTAACCATTTTCAAGCCTGTGGCATAATTGAAATATTTTTGATTTAACCATATCGAACCATCATCATAAATATGAATCAATTCCGATTTGATTACTTCCTCGTACTTCTTAATATTCTCATGATCTTTTCTCCCATAAGGCGCTAATCCCATTAATTTATACTCCCCTGAATTAACCCTAAACCCTAAAAAATAAGTGAATGCAGAATACAATAATCCCAGAGAATGAGGGAATTTTAATTCCTTCAAGATACTTATATTGTTATCTTTTCCGTGGCAAATAGAGGCTGTGGCCCATTCGCCTACACCATCAATAGTTAGTATGGCAGAATCCTTAAAATTAGAAGGGAAAAATGCACTGGCTGCATGAGACAAATGATGCTCTGGAAATAATAAATTAACCTTTTTTTTATCGAAAGCCTCAATTTTTCTTAGCTCATCAAATATTAATTTCTTTAAGAAAATCTTCTCTTTTAGCCATACTGGGATAGCGGTTATAAAGGATTTTAACCCTTTGGGTGCAAAACCATAATAAGTTTCAAGGAGTCGTTCAAACTTTAAAAATGGCTTATCATAAAAGACAATGGCATCCAGCTTATCTAAAGAAGTAGCACATTCCTGTAAGCAATATTTCACCGCATTTGTTGGAAATGACGGGTCATGCTTTTTACGAGTAAAACGTTCTTCTTGAGCTGCAGCTATAATATTGCCATCTTCCACAATTGCTGCCGCAGAATCATGATAAAAAGCAGAAATTCCTAATATCTTCACTTAAGCGTATTTAAAAATTGATAAGTTTTTTCTTAATTTTTCCTCTTTTACTCAGAGCAAAATTTAATTGGCTGTTGTTTCTGAAATAAACATACTAAAACATTCTGATTAGAAAAAATTTTAACTAAACATCTCAAAATGTTTACAAGTTGAACGAGGTTTTGTAATGAAAAAATATTTAATTGCATTCAATTAACATCCTAAATGAGCAAGAGAGTATACTTTTTTGATTTCGCAAGAAGCTATCCTATCTTTTTGACATTGTTTGATCATTCAGTTCATGAATTCAATATCTGGTCAAGTTATTGCTTTAATCAAGATATTTCCATAAAAATATTGACAACTTTCAAATAGGGCATTTTAATTTTTTAGATAGAATTTAATAAAACAAGAGTGCAAAAGATGAATAATTATACCAATTTACAACAGAATCAAATTTAATCGTTAAAATAAATGATTTTGAATTACTTATTGAAGTTAATGCCGTATTCGTCAAATTTGATATTATAATGCTAGTTGTAGCAAAAATCCCTTATAAAAGTAATCTTGCATTGCAAAGAATCTTTTAAGTTTTTCTTTTAGTGTATTACTTAACTATATTAACTTAAAAGCAATTTTTTAATGAACTATTACGATATTTACTGTTAGTTTAAAAGACCTTAAATTTAAATCCTCATGGATATTTTATACCTGTTAAATGAATTATGGAGAAAGAAATGGATAATCATCCTCATTCCAATAATTTCAGTTATAGCGGCTTTTCTACTCACCATGAATTTAAAGCCCATTTATCGATCTAATACGCAAATTGCTACTGGTTTCACTACTAATGAAGGCGTTAATATATCAGACGAGAGATTCAATCTAAGAGAAGTTGATTTAAAATTTAACAACTTGCTAGCTATTATGAAATCAGGCACGATCTTGAATATGGTTTCATACAAAATGGCAATAGATAGAATAAACAAAGAATTAGAAGCTGATACACCAAAATCAAATTTCACAAATGACGAACTACTTTTAGCTGAATCTATTTTTCAATCTTATCTAAGAAAACAGGAATCATTTTCTATAGAAGACGAAAAATCAAAATTACTAAGGGAAATTTTAAACGAATATGGCTACACCTTTAATTTCTTCCGAAATGGGTTTGATATAAAAAGACTACCAAATACTGACTTCATACAGGTCTCTTTTGTATCTGGAGACCCTGAAAAATCAGCTAATGTCCTAAATGTTTATTGTGATGAATTTCTTCGGTACTATGCCAATACGAAAAGGGAATCAACCAGCGAATCGGTTACTTTTTTCGAAGAATTAAAAAAGCGAAAGAAGGAAGAGCTGGATGATAAAAATCAAGCGCTAAAGGTATTTAAATCAAGTAACAATTTAATTGGAAGCAGTGCGGATGACAATCGTTCCACTCAAATGTATGAATTAGAATCGCAAAGAGACCAAATCAACAATAATATTTACGGATTAAGATTAAAGTTGGAAGATTACAAAGCCACTTTAGCCGAAAAAACGAGTGGAAATAGAAATGTTTCAACATCAAGTTCGAATGAAAGGATTTTAAATATCAAAAAAAAGATTGACAATCTAAATGAGAAATTCATTAGCTCAGGCTCTAATAATGCACAACTTCTAGATTCGCTTAATTTACTAAGGCAACAATATAAAGTAGAATTGACATTAATGGAAAGAGGCAATTCTGCACAAGCAACAAAAGGGCTAAGTGCAGGTGAACTTCAAGACCTAATTAAAAGTACCGAAATCGAATTACAGGTTCAAGGATCAAGACTTGCTGATGTAAATAATAAAATCAACAATATTAGAGGTAATTTATCAAGCTATGCCAATAATGAGGCAATTTTAAGTACATTAGAAAGAGATGTGCAAGTAGCTTCGGATGAATACTTAGCAGCTGTTGAAAAATTTAATGAAGCTCAAAATAAATTAATGGCTTCTGCTGGTTCGATCAGACAAGTTTATAAAGCTGTCCCCCCTGCAAGCCCTGAACCATCTAAAAGGCTAATTATCATAATATTAGCTGGTTTTGCCACATTTGGACTTTGTATATTTATAATTATTATGTTGGAAGTCATTGATACCAGTATGAAAACCCCTGCTCAATTTGAAAGGCTTTCAGATTTAAAACTTTCAGGTAGTTTGGTCAAAATTGATACCAAAAAATTGAATTTCATCAACCTTTTCGCCAAAAAACAGGAAGACGATGAATTGGAATTATTTAAGCATTTTCTTAGAAAAATAAGATATGAGATTGAAAATGATAATGCCAAAACTTTTTTAATCACTAGTGCTAGAGAAGGTGTAGGCAAAACTTTTACAATTTTTTCTTTGGCTTTTGTATTAAGCATGATCAAAAAAAGAGTGCTCATTATTGACACTAATTTTAAAAACAACGCCTTATCAAATTGGCTAATCTCTCCTAAGAAAAAAACTAAATATCTTGATCAAGGCAAAACAGACAGGACAGAATTAAGGCTATATAATGAAGAGGAAGAAAATGAAAATAGTACACAAAGCGATATTGATCTAGTACAACCTACAAAACATAAAAACATATTTATAATTGGTAATGGAGGAGGTAACGAATCCCCAGAGGAGATTTTTTTCAACAAGGATTTTAATAGCTTGATTCAAGGCTTATCTAACAGATTCGATTATATTTTATTGGAAGGCTCCGCATTAAATAATTATTCTGACTCCAAAGAATTAGTGAAATATGTTGATAAAATCATCCCAATATTTTCAGCGGAAGACAGTATTAAACAAATGGATAAAGATTCGATCGCTTACCTTAAAAAGCAAGAAGATAAGCTTTCTGGCGCAATTCTTAATTTAGTTGATTATAAAAATTTAAACGTCTAATCCAGCCAATGACTAACATCTTTATTGATTAATTTTTGTAACAAAAGAATATCCTCTTTATAGATTTCATTAGATATTTGACGCTTCAATTCTTTAGTTAATTTCGGCTTTGAGAGGTTTTTACTTCTCAAATCATTTACTTTCTTGAAAAGGAATTTATTTCCCTTTATTCTTTGAATGCTTTTTTCTGAAATGATTTTTTTCATTCCTTTGAAAAAAAAACTATTTGACCCAATTAATTTGTCAACTATCGGATTTTTAATAAATCCCGACTGATTGTAGGTAATTGAAAAATCAATTTCAAAATCTTCCTGAACACCTAAAAATTGAAAAATCTGCCGATGAAGTTTCTCTGGGTTTTCTCTTAATTCTTCATATAGAAAAACTTTTATTTGCGACTGATCAAAAAGCTTAAAATACCTGTCTAGATATTTTCCATAATAACCTTCCTTTATCAGGTCATTTCGTTCCCACCAAATAGAGTTTCTATCCAAGCAATCTTCAAACTTTTGAGTGGGCAATTTACTATCTCTTGCCAGGTGCAAATATCTAGAATATAGCCTTTCTGCAGGTTGCCTTAAAATGGCAATCAGTTTAGCATCAGGAATATAGTGTTTTATTCTAGCTGCTGCATTTTCATGATACATATAAGTATTGGATGTTTCACCCCTAACTTGATATGATTCTGCTCCTTCAAATAATTTTAAATATTCATCAATATTTGTGACCGAACTATTATAATGCTTCAACTGAGGTTTACCCTCAAAATCTTTAGCAGTATTTAATTCATATCCGAAAAAATTAGGCTCTTTCACAGGGCTGATAAAAATGTTGGGGTGTTGCTTTAAATAATTATCTACACTGGTTGTTCCTGATTTACCTGCGCCAATTATGAGAAAATTAGGAAGATTCTTGAATGAATTCATTTATATCAATAATTGTTAGATGAAATTCCAAAATTAAAAAGACCATAATTAATTCTTTAAAATTACAGTTAAATTTTGCACATCTCAAAGATTTCGTTGTAATAAATATTACTTTTGTGAAATGGAGTTTTCTCAAATTATATACATTGCATTAGCCAGATGGGATGGTCAATATGCTTCTACTGCATTTTCTATTGCTGAAGAATTATCAAATCAGCAAAAAAAAGTTTACTATATTGAAAATCCATTGACCTTAAAAGACATATTCATTAACATTCATAAAAAAGAAATTACAAAAAGGCTTCCTGCACTCTTCCTTGGAGTAAATAATACATATAAAATAAAAAACAATTTAATTGCTGTCACTCCACATGCTGTTTTACCTATAAATTGGATGCCTAAAGGGAAAGTGTACGATATATTTACAAAATTCAATAATACTTTATTTAACAGTTCTATAAAAAAGATTGTAAAACAGGAAAAGTTAAAAGATTACATAATCTATAATTCATTTAACCCTTTTTATAATTTTGTTTCCAAATCTACCCCTGCAAAACTGTCCATTTACCAATCAGTAGATGATATCAGCCAATCTGATTATATTAAAAAACATGGGCCATATCTCGAAAAAAAATATGCTCAATCTTCTGATTTGGTACTTGTTACCTCTTCTCATCTTAAGAAAAAGTTAAGCATATATAATAAAAACACTCATTTGGTTGCTAATGCCGCTGATGTTAGACTTTTCAATAAGACCTTAAATCAGGAAGGTAGCGAAGTCCAATTAGGTGAAACTTTAGCAAAATATAAAGTGGTAATCGGTTATGTCGGCAATATTTGTCATCGGATAGATTACAAGCTACTTTTAAATATAGTTAATGAATATCCTGAGTATTTATTGCTAATGGTTGGCCCAATTAATACCAACAAACCCGAACTTCAAAAACTGAAGAAATATGATAATGTATTCTTTGCAGGCTCAAAAAAACCTACAGAATTAATACCCTACCTTAGAAAAATGAATTGTTCAATAATTCCATTTCTTATTAATGAGTTAACCAAAAGTATTTATCCTTTGAAAATTAATGAATATTTGGCGGCAGGCCTTCCCGTGATCACAACTAATTTCTCTGAAGATATTAAAAGCTTTAAAGATGTTATATATTTAAGTGATGATGAGCAAGATTTTACAACTCAAATTCAGAGAGCAATAAATGAAAACAGCCCAGAAATGGCAAAAAAAAGAATTGAATTTGTAGCTTCAAATAATTGGACTAATAGAACTTTTCAGATATTGGATATTATTAAAAATCAATCTTACTATGAGCGATAATAAAAATGGAAAGAGGTTTACAAAAAGAGATTTCATCATATTTATATGCGTGGCTTATGTTGTATTTATTTATCTAATAATCTTTCTTAAAATATCATTTATTGAATGAATTTATTTAAGAAAAACATATCATTGAGACAAATATTTCAAGTACTGGCTCTTCTATTTTTGGCTATTCTAATTCCTTACTTGATGGTCAAAATATCTTATTTATTAGCCGTAATACTATTAATCACAATTGTATCATTTCTTGTTGTAATTAGTATCTTTTGGAGTTATAGGACAGGCCTTTATATTTTATTAGTTTATAGTTCATTTATATTCTTGATTGATAGAATATTAATGGTTGATGTGCCCTATGGAATTGCGGTTGAGTTCCTTATTATATTAATTTTTATTGCATTACTAATCCAACAGAAAGGTAAGAACAGTTTTCAGTGGAAATTAAATGAACCCATTGTAATCATACAAATAATATTTTATTCTTATTTCATTTTACAAATTGCAAACCCTAATGCTGTCAGCATCTCTGCTTGGTTAGCTTCATCTCGATTTTTAACGACATTTTTGCTGTTTTATATTATTTTACATTTTTTTAGTAGCATTCGCCACATAAAATTCTTCACGATTTCATGGCTTATAATAGCCATGATGGTTGCTTCCTACGGTATTTTTCAAGAATATTTTGGCCTTAGAGATTTCGAATGGCGCTGGATAAGGGCAGTTCCTAACCGTTATGATTTGTATTTCGTTTGGGGTCAGATGAGAAAATTTTCTTTTCTCTCCGACCCATCAGCTTACGGTCTGTTTTTAGGCTTTACTGGACTTTCTACACTTATGATGTCTTTGGCGCTATTCTAAGTCAAAAAGATTTGCCTTGGTTTTCATGACGCTCTTCATGTTTTTTGCAATGTCATTTGCAGGGACGAGAACTGCTTATGCAATGGTTGCAGTTGGAGTGTTTTTGTTCATCTTCATGAACTTACGTGATCCTAGAATACTTGGGATAAGTGTTTTTGTTATAATTTTGGTCACCATTCTAATTACTGGGCCTTTTTACAGCGGGCCTATTAATCGTATGAGATCAACATTAAATCTTTCAGAAGATGCATCCATGAACGTTCGTGATGTGAAAAGAATACGATTACAAAAATATATTAAAAAAAACCCAATTGGTGGTGGAATAAATACTGCAGGAAATGCAGGCCTACGGTACTCTAGAGGTCATCCGTTAGCGGGTCGTTATGATCCAGACAGTGGTTACTTAAGGACTGCACTTGAAATGGGTTGGATTGGTGTGTTTTTGGTGATTTGCTTAAATGGTGCTATTGTAATAAAAGGGATATCAAATTACTTTAGTCTTAAATGTCCAAAATTAAGAACCTATAATTTGATGTACGTCATTCCTTTTTTAGGTTTAACTGTAGCACACTATACGCAAGACGCTTTATTTCAAAAACCAGTAAATATTCTGGTTATTGCAACTTATGCATTAATGGTAAAACTGCCTGATTTAGATATAGAGGAACAAAAATCATAATAAAATAGATTGTTTGTATCTTTTATAATAACTTTAATTTAAATTACTGAATAATATGCTAAGAACTATATTATCGCTGTCTATTTTAGTCATGACCTGCATTAATGGTATCTCTCAATCAATCGACTATAATAAAGTAATATTACCTGAAGGGATTTCGGATATCAGTTTTGAAGAAAAATTAGTGCAATTAGCATGGAAAAATCATCCTGCTAATGAAGAAGTCAAAAAATCAGTTGACTTGGCAAAGTATGATTTGAAAATTTCAAAAAGATATTGGTTGGATGGATTTAGGATGACAGGAAATTTAAATGAATTCAATATTGATCCAGCGAGAGATATCACAAATAGATCTCAATTTTTCCCAAGATATAACTTTAGTCTAGCTTTACCATTAGGACAGCTTTTTACTAATCCTGTGGAAAATAAACAAAGCCAATTAAGAGTGGAAATGGCTGAAAGCAAAGTAAACGCTTTAAAGCTTGAACTCAGGCGAGAGGTGCTTTCTGCCTATAATGATTACTTAATGTTTGAAGAAATCTACAAAATCCAATCTTTGGCACTGGAAGATGCTGAGATGAATCACAGTATAGTAGAGGAAAGTTTTAAACAAGGTGAAGAATCATTTGATAAATATAATGCCAGCAACAATCTAATTAATCAAAAAAAGATAAGTAATATTCAGGCTTCAAATGATTTAAAAAACGCAAAATTGAAATTAGAATCTTTGATTGGCGTCCCACTTGAAGATATACAATAATTTTTCATTATTTATTACAAGCAAAAATATCCATCATTTTTCATTTATATGGTGAATAATAAGTAGGGCTTGCTTAAAACAAAAAAATAAAAATGAACTTTAAACCAAATTTGGCAGTGATCATTGGATAATTTTTTTTCAGCAATTGCAAGCTTTTTTAAGGTAAATCCCCATATTATATGCACTAGAAAATCAAATTTGGTTTGTCTGTATCTGAAATTAAACCCTTCTGATATAACCTGAGTTCGACTCTAATTTGTAAATTCAGATTTTTCACCCAAGGGGTGACCAGCCTATGGCTGGCATCCATTCAATAGACAAGGCGTCTTTTAGAAGATATAGCGGGCTACATCGAGGGAAGACAACTCAGTATATAAAATTATATGGAAAAGCTTTTCCTATTCCACTTCTAAACAGCGATTTTCTACCTAAAAATTCTTTACAATAGCCAGACTTGAAACTCACTATTTATAGGCGGTCTGAATCCTAAATTAGAATCGAACTCAGGTATATAGTTAATCTCTATAAAAAACACCCTCATGAAATGCGTTTTTTTGATTTTGTTGTCATCACGATATACATATTAAAAACTAAAAGAAATCAAATTAGATCCAGATTGTCAACCATTCTTATTTTTCATCAATCGATATGCTTTGCTAGGAGATTCAATAATATCTAAAGCAAGTCTTGCATAAAAATAAATGAATCTATTCATTTTGATTTGTTTTCTTTACATAAACTTCAATATAAGACTCCTCGGGAATTCTCGGAGCCAAAAATTTAAACTTATACTCATAATTTCTTATAATACAATCTCTTACATCATAGGGGTAGAAATTATTTAGATCAGGAATATCTTGAAATAAAATCAAATCATATTCTTCATTACCAATTTTTTTGCAAAAATACTCCACTTCCCTATCGAAAAATGCTACTCCATGGTGATACCATAACGGATGTTGAGTTCCCTTTTCAGTCTTATATGGAATTTCATAGGCCAATTGTGTTAATTCAGACATATTAAGCACTTTCAAATTATCATTTGAATGTTTAATTACTGGCATAGCCAAAATTTTATGAATTCCAGTTTCAGTCTCCTCTGGTATCTTTATGCCCTTAAAACTTTTTATATCAGGAATCAGCCAATTAGACCGTTTCATTTTGGAAGTATCATTTTCTAATACATAAGTGTTTTTAGAAACAACATTCTCTTCTGTTTTATCAAAAAACGGCTTTACTTTCGAACGAATATTCCTGACCCAAAACACATTAGACCACCATAGCCCTACCAAACATATGATTATAAACAATGACCAATTTCTACGGAATAATATTTTTTTATCAATTTGGAGCAATACAATTCCAGCAATGATACTATGGAAATAAATATTTCCGTCTAGAGGGGTGTAGCTTGTCACTTGAATAATAGAAGCCTGAAATAATATAAAAAGACCAATGAAAAAAGGTATGAATATTTGAGTATCAAATACTGCTTTCCAATTGTTATTTATTCGATAAAATAAAATTCCAATGATTAATACTAGGTAAAACTTAATCCATTTAGAAGCACCTAAAAATTCATCAATTAAATCGAATATGGTTAATCTCGAGAAATGTGGAGGCTGACCGTAATTAAACCAATATTGAAAATCATACCCCAAAAAAGGCACAATTAATAATGCCATTACAAATAAATAGCTACCCGCAAAGGTTAGAATACTTAAGAACTGCTTTTTCTTTAATGAAGCAAATAAAATGATGGCTCCTGAAAACAAGAGTGCAAAACCTCCAGTATCTTGTTTTGTCATAAAGGTTAATCCCGCAAAAGCTGCTGAAAGAAATGAATAAAGAATTAGCTTTTTTCTTTCTGTTTCTGCCACAACCTTCAATGCAAAAAGTAGTGATGCCATTTCCAAAACAAATACAAAATGATTGTACCATGGCCAGAAATTGAACAAAGTATAGGATAATACAAAAACAATTAAGGCCACTATCCTTGCCCCAACATCCAACTTTAACTGCTTAAAAATTCTAGTAAACAGAAAATTTGAAATGATATTTATAAATACTTGAACCTTCAGAAGAGTGATTACATAAGGGCCAAATATTTTAAAGAAAATGGCTGGGAGAATCCAAAAAACATAACCCACTGGAGTACCAAAATCACGATAAGGAATTTCCCCCATGGAAATTCGAAAAGCACCTTCCCAAGCTAAAAATAAATTTATCCTGTAGGGAAAAGAAAATAAAAGCGGGATGAAAGGTGTTGCAACAATAATAACCCACTCAATTATTTTCAGCCTATCATTTTGATTTAATAGCTTCAAGCTTATCATTTTTATATTGAGGTTGATAGTATAAATAAAATATAATTGAAAAAATAGTCGGTATTAAATAAATCAAAAATGAAATAACCCACAACTCATAAGGTACACCATATTGATTTTTACCTAAAGCTCTTTCGCTAAATACTGAAATAAATGGTGCAAAAATAACAACTAAAAGAATCATCAGTATTGAAGTTATTAGCACATATTTATTTTTTAGAAAATTAATCCACAAATCCTGATGCTTTGCAATATGTTTTAGGCTGGATATTATTACCCATGGAAAAATCAAATACAATAATCGAATCTCATTAAAGATCCCGAAAAGGAAAGTGGTTAAAAATATCATAAAAACAGCTAAAAAAACTGCCTTATTGGAAAACAAACCAATATTATCATTCTGATTTTGATTGTTTCTAAAAGAAAAAAGAAAAGGTGGCCATAAATAGGAGAATGATAAAAAACTAAAAAACACCAATTGAAAAGGATTTGATAAATTCCAATTAAGTCCTAGCCAAAAATCGTATGGTTCAGTTCCCGCCTGCCACCTAAATATCAACCAGATTAATAATGGTAATGCACTAAAAATGAGTTTTTGAAGTATTGATACCTTTGCAAAAAGCAATACTAAAAATGGTAACAGCAATAATGTTTCCCTAATAAACACACCAATGCAAATTATAATGAGATAAAAAGCATACTTTCTATCATACAGAAAATAAATAGCTGACAATAAAAATAGAAACGCCAATTGATCTTCCCTGGTATGTACTGGTAGTGTATAAGCGAAAAGGACTGGTGCCATGGTGAGATGCAGCAATACACCTAAAAAAGATAAAGAAATTGACTTTAAAATCTTTAGTAATAAAAGATAAAGCATGCAAGATGTAGCAATAAAGAATAGCCAACTCAAAATCAAATAACTCCAGTAGAACTTTTGATTTTCACTTCCTCCACCAGGAATAATCTTACTTACACCTTTAACAACCAAAGGAAAAAGTATCCGATATTTAAAAGGAGGGGTTTTGCTTAGCCCCCATTCTGATAAGTTAAAGGAAGTCGATTGTAATTCTTTCGCTAAACTCTCTTTATTTTGGATATAGCCGTCAAAAGCATACTGGTTTAAGAAAAATATAAAAGTGCTTAAAACTGCGATGATGATCAGCCGATAATTTAACATTTGTTGTATACAAGGATTTAGCAATAAACCTATGCATGTTTTTCAATAATTCAAAAAAATCTTCGTTAATTTATATACGAACCTTGATCTATCAATCGAAAAATAATGTGGCTTCATCGAATTATATATTATACTGAAAGTTTTTTAAGTCGCACTCGTCTATTGTTAATATTAATAGCGATATTAATTTCTTTACTTTTCATCAACTTCACATTATTCGCTCAACAAACAGAAGGTCAAAGCCTCGCAGGAACCAATTATTTAATTTACACACCTCCTGATTATGACCCAGTTCAAAATGCAAGTCCATTATTAGTAACCCTCATGGGTGGTAGTGAAATTGGAGATGATTTAAATACTTTTCTACAAAATAATTCAAACAGAAGTCCTGCTTGGCTAATCGATAGAGGCGAATGGCCAGATGATTATCCATTTGTTGTGCTAACTCCACAATTACCAAGAGATGAGGAGATAGCAAATCCGAACGACCAAAGTTGGCCAACTGATCTTATTGATGAGGTGATCTCTCATATTATCAACAATTACAACATCAACGAAGACCAGATATATTTGACTGGGGTAAGTTTGGGTGCAAAAGGCTGTTGGGACTATGCCGCAGATTATCCCGCAAAAACAACTGCAATTGTTCCAATTTCAGGGCCAGCAGATATTTCTACAGCATGCCAATTGAAAGACATCCCGATTTGGGCTATACACGGTGGAAACGATGGATTGGTAGATCCATTCATCAATGCAACTGGAGAAATGGTTGATAGTGTCAATAACTGCAACGGACAGTATAAAGCAAGATTTGATTTAATACCTTCCAGAGGGCATGATATTTGGAATGACATATATCCTGAAACAATGGGCTTATCAATTTTCGATTGGCTTTTAAATTTTGAAAAAGGGGTAACTACCAATGCTAAACCTTATGTTGGTTTAAGTCCAAATTTAAAACTAGTGATGCCAGATGAATTCATAAACCTATATGGCTTTGCTTTTGATGTAGACGGCAATATAATAAACTACGACTGGGAAGTGATTAGCCCTGCTTCAGCTGAAATAGAGATAATTGACGATAATAACATCAGACTTTTACCAAATGAAGAAGGGATCCACCTAATTAAGCTAACCGCCACTGATAATGATGCTTTAAGCCATTCCGATACTGTGGAGATTGAAATTTTTGATGAAATACCAGGGAGTTTAAATTTTATGACCGGCCTAATGTTACAGGATGGCGAAAATAATATAGATCTTTTTCCTTTGGAGACTGGAGACAACATCATTAATCTATTCAACTTAGGTACTGATGATATCAATATTAGGGCAATTGACGATGGTGTTTGTAATAGCTTTAGATTTGCTATAAATGCTTATCAAAATATAAGAACTGAAAACAGAGAAACGGTTGGATTATTATTAAGTAGAAGAAGAAATCCTCCTGAATGGAATGTTAGAACTGGAAGTTATACCATTAGTGCTACACCTTATTCTGGAAACAAAAATAATCTTGGTGTTTCAGGCATCTCAGTTATTCGGAAATTATTGGTTTTCGACCAAGAACCCAAAACCTATGAACTAATACCTGATTCAGATATTAGCTTGCCTGAAAATTGGGTAGAAAACACAAGTTCTGAAAATCCGCAAACATTTCAGGAAAATTTTCAAAATTTCATCATTAATGATAGTGCCTACACTACCCAAGCTATTTTAGAAACAGGTGTGGTGACCAATATTCATTTAAAACCTGGGAGTTATTTAACTTTAAATGATTCTTTGGCTATTCCACTTATTTTAGATTCCGCCTCTACCCTTCAAATCAACAATTCAACAATTGTTGATTTTGAAGAAATCCACCCTAATTCAAATATCATCTATAACGCAAATGGACAATTAAATAATAGAGATGCAGGAAATATTGAAGTAACTACATCCAATGTATTAAGTATAACCGAAGATTCTTTGTTTGTCAGCAACTTATTACTTGGTGAAGGGGCTACTATTCAAAATAATACACAAAGCCTTAGTATAACTATTCAAAATGATTTGACCATTGAAGGAATGAGTGATTTCTCACCCACTTCACCATTTTCAATTATATTTGATTCGAATAAAAAACATCAACTTTTTTACGGGGGCACTATTCTAAATTTTAATTCAATTGAACTTTTAGGAGAAGATACACTGGAATTTTTAACTGAACCGGCAATAATTATTAATTTGAGTAGAATTAACTTAGCTGAAAACTCACTATTGGATGCTGGCCACTGTAACCTTAATATTTCAGGGGACAATGTTTTTTCTGAAAATCCTACAAACGGAAAAATAAAACTGGGCAACAAAAGCAATCTATTTATTGACGCCAATCCAGCACAAGATGTATTCCTCAATTTGGATGAAGCTGGAAATATCCTTAAAGATATGAGCTTTAATATTACTGGAGCCAATAAAATAATACTATCAGATTCCTTAAAACTATATGGCGAAATTGATGCAGTAAATGGAGTGATAAGCAGTAATGGTTATATGCAACTTCTTGCCACTGATTCCATGACGGCTTATATATTAAATAATACAGGAAGTGTTGAAGGGGATGTACAAATTGAAAAAATAATACCAGCAGGAAGGCTCTATAGATATATTGGCAGTAGTGCTTTGAATTTTACAATTGAAGATTTTCAACAACACATCCCTGTAACTGGCTCCTTTACAGGCTCCAGTACTGGAAACGGATTAGGAAATGCTCCTTCCATGTTCAGTTACGATACAAATAGTGAAAACTGGATCCCCTTCCCGACCAGTACAAACCAAGAAATATTTGAGGTCGGCAAAGGCTATGCAGTGTTTTTTAGAAATGAAAATGATAAAGCAAAAATCAAATGGAACGGAGAATTAGTTCAATCCGATTTTAATTATACTTTAGATGGAAACTTGAATATTGGAGACGAACTTTCTGGATGGAATTTAATAGCCAATCCATACGCTACTCCAGTATTATGGGGAAATATTGGTTGGAATTCTTCTGGTTTGAGCAATAGTATTAGCATTGCAGATAATTCAGTAGAAAGCGGTAGATTTTTAGTATGGGATGGAGAAGTGGGCGATGTTGAGTTTTCTGGTATCATCTCTCAAAATCAAGCATTTTGGATCAGGTCTATAGATGAAACTCCCAGCCTGACGATTTCTGAAGCTGCTAAAATTGAATTGGGCAATGCCACTACATTTAGAAAAACTTCTGCATCAACTTCAGGATTGGTCATTACTCTTTCAAATGAGAAATTTATTGATCGATTATATTATAAAATGAATACAATTGGTTCAACTGAGTTCTTACCCAATATTGATGCGGTCAAAAAAATTAATGGCTATTTCAATATTTTTTATAAAAAAGATGATTTAATGCCTCTGGCAATTAAAAACCTTCCGAATGATCAATGTTTTAATAGTAAATTAGGGATTGAAGGCTTAGAAAATGGGAATTATTCATTAGGATTTAAAGCATTACTGAAAGACTCTCCTGCTGGAAACTACCTACTACATGACCACTTAATTGACAGTCTGATGCTAATTCATGATAATTTTCAATATGATTTTTCAGTTCATTCAGAAGACTCCATTTCTCCTAAAGATAGATTTAATTTAAAGTTTGAATTAGATCTTCCACTACCTGAAATCACCCAGGTGGATAATAAATTAATGGCAAATTATTCACACAACATTCAATGGTTTAGAGATAGTATTTTAATTGAAGGTGCAACAGAAGCTATTTTAATCCCTGATCAAAATGGTAATTTTTATTTTCAAGTAGAGTCAAATTCCTGTTTTCTGAGTTCTCCTTCCTTTCATTTTGCTGTAACAGGTAATAATCTGCATTCAAATGGGATTTATATTCACCCTAATCCGATAAAAAATGATAACCTAATAATAAGGTCATTTGGGAATGAATATAATTCTCTCCAGATAAGCCTAATAAATATAGATGGGAAAGAAATATTAAAAAGAAAAGAAGTTTATTTGAGTCAGAATTACGCTGAATTGATGCTCACCAAAGAGATTAAAAACGGCATGTATTTTTTATTAATCCAATTGAAAGATAAAATATATCATAAAAAAATCATTATCAACAGGTAGAATTTGATCTTTCCCTTATATTTCAGAAAGTACTTAATCCTTATTTTTTTAAATCATACATAACTTAAGATGATGAGCATTAAAATTTATATTAAATTTGGCTAATATAACATCTAACTAAATAGCTTCATGCCCAAAAAACAATCCTATTGGATTCAATCAGGAAAGTTTACATTGCTCGAAAGAATATCGGTATTGATTTTCGGAGTCTTTACTTTTATTCTGCTCGTAAGGATATTAGGGAAGGAAGAATATGGTGCCTGGATGTTGTTCATTTCTTTAGCTACCTTATTGGAAACCGCAAGAAATGGATTTTTCAAGAACCCCTTAATCCGATTTAGCAATACTGAAAACGAATCAGAAAAAGGCTTAATCCAATCCACTTCATTAGTATTGAATTTTATATTTTCCCTTAGCATTTCATTGCTATTGTCACTTATTGCCATTCCATTGTCAGAAGCATGGCAATCACCCAGTTTAGTTCAATTGCTATATATTTTTATACCTACCAGCTTAATACTGGCGTTATTTTTCCATCTGGATTATATTCAAAGAGCTAATTTTCAATTTTTGGGCCATTTTTAGGCTATTTTTTCAAAAATGGGATTTTGTTTTTTGTAGTGTTGTTTCATTATTTTTTTGAAGTACCACTTACTTTATTTCAATTAGGGGTTTGGTTTGGGGCTTCAGCTTTAGTTGGCACTTTAGTTTCTTTTATAGCAAGCAAAAGAAAGCTTAGTTTCCAAATGAGCAAAAAGTGGACACGCGAACTCTTTTCTTATGGAAAATACACTTTAGGCACTAACATCAGTGCCGTTTTGATGCGAAATATTGATATTTGGATGATCGGTTGGTATTTAACCCCTGCGGCCGTTGCTGTCTATAATGTTGCCATTAGAATTGCAAATTTATTTGAAGTCCCTTCCATGGCACTTGCCAGTATTTTATTTCCTGAAGCAGTTCGTAGGGCTGAAGCAGATGGAGAATCTGCTATGAAATCTTTATATGAAAAATCAGTGGCTGTGATATTACTATTTAGTGTTCCATTTGCAATTTTTGTAATAATTTTCAGCAATGAAATTGTGGCTTTATTAGCTGGCAAAGAATATGCGGAAGCTGGTGTAATTTTAAATATCACTATGCTTTATGGCTTATTGATTCCATTTAATAAGCAAATGGGGGTGGTGCTGGATGCTGTAGGGAGAGCCAAAAGAAATATGTTTTTCGTTATGCGAAATGCAGTAATCAACACGATTTTAAACCTTATACTTATCCCATATTTGGGCGTTATGGGTGCCGCATTTGCCACATTAAGCACTATGGTCATAGTTTTATTGATCAATCAAATCTATTTGCATAAAAACTATGACATCTCTCTAAAGAGCATTGGCTTATATTTTGGTGATTATGGGATAAGGGCGTTTAAAAAAGTTTTTAAAAAGTAACGCTAATATTTCCATTGACTAAGGTCTTTATCAATCAAATCTTTCAGTTTTTCTGTATCTTTTTGAAAGAAAGTATATAATTCCTTGGCAGTAGATTCATTCAATTCTAACTGGTTCATATTTTTACCTGAAAGCCAAGTCACCATGCGTTTTCTTTTTTCTTCTGTTGGAAATAATAACCTGGCTAATGGTCTTACCATTTTCCTGATTCTGTTTTCGCTTTGAAGACTTTCATGAAGCAATCTGTTTTTTGGTTTACCAGAAACATTAAACCTCAAATCAAACTGAATTTCTTGATCTGGTTCAACATCTAAAAATTCAAACACTTCCTTTATGCAATTTGCAGTATCATGTTGTAAATCCTCATTTAAGATAACTTTTACATTTTCAAAATTATCCATAAAAGCTTTTACAGGTTCGTAATATTGACTAACCTTTTTATAATGGTAGATCAATTCGTAATTATTTTTAATCCGTTCTGGCTCATTCTTTAAAGCTTCCTCAAAACTTCCACTTTCCCTTTCGTCTCTTATTAAATGTTGATATGCAGAAAAAGCCCTTTTCACTGGATTTCTTAGAATGATTATGATTTTAGGACTTCCTAATTTTTCTTTAATAAGCGGAATTGTACATGAATGAAAATAAAGTGTATCAGCACTAGCCTCTCCAACTGCTTTCTCATTAGCAGAATCAAACATTTTCAAATATTGATCCCAATCTTTAACATACCAACTTTCCACTTGCTTATCCTTAGGCCCACCCATAGGAAATTGCATGCATTGGCTTGAAAAATATCTAGGCTCCTTATGCTTGGTTATAAAAACATCAGGATGTTGTTGTAAATACTGTGCCAATGAGGAAGTTCCACATTTTGCCATTCCTACTATAAGAAAATTGGGTTTTACTGTCATTATTATTGAATTAACTTCCTATTATTATTCTACTATTTTTACCAAACACCTTTTTTACAAAAAATATAATTATCATAGCTAATGCTAAAATAGCAACTAAGTAAACTGAATAGCTAAAGACGTTTAAACTAGTAATTGGAATTATTCCTTTCTGTACTAGTATTTGAAATATATTAATGATATATAAATGAAGAAAAAATATACCAAAACTATCATTTCCGGTTTTCACCAATAGAGGAAAACGATAATCGTTCAACCTCTTAAAGCCAATAATCAATAAAATACATAATAAAATGGCTTTCAACTTACTGAGGTTAAATATAAACACCATTGCCTTCTTATCCCTTAGCTCAAGATATTTATTCACAGGAATAATATCATATACCTCTAAAGCAGTCATAACTATATATCCAGTACTCAATAAAATAAGCCAAAGATTATTTACTGACAGTATTTTCAGGCGATGCTTAGCTACCCACATCCCTAAAAGATAAATGGGAAGAAAATGAACAAATGAAATGATTGGATTAGCATGATAGCCAAATCGAACTGTCCAAAGGCCAACTATACAGATTAGAGGGACTATATAATCAAATAACCTCTTATTACTGAAATTCCGAAAAAAATATGACCCTAGATAGAATATACCAATCATCGGAATAAACCATAAAACCCCCGAATGACGTCCAGTTATGAGCATCCAAAATATTTTATACATAATTGAAGCCTCCTGAAATTCCGGAGTCATCCACCAATGATCACCAGTATCAATAAAGAGTTTATCGACAATAGCAGGGACAGAAATTATCAGATAAGGGAAGATCACAAATTTTAATTTCTTTTTGAGGTACTTAAAGTAATTGAATTGATTATGGCAAAGATAATAAAACAAAAAACCCGCTATAAAGACAAAAAGCACTGTTCCATTATTAAAAATACCAACTAGTAGAGATTTTGTAACAGAAAAACCTTGCCATGGAATTGATATAATACTGTGAATGCCTACAATAAAAATAATAGCAAGGCCTCTAAAATTATGTATATAGTCTAAAAAGGGCTTTTTTTCGATTTCCAATGGTCAATTGATTGATAGTATTTCCTCTTTGCGAATTTATGCTTTTTTATATTCACATCATAGTTTATTAATAAATCGACTGAGAATTATTCAAAATTTGTAACTTGTGAATCAATAGCAACTAGATAGCTTTTTCGATGCAAAGAACACTTATTACGAATTGGAACAAGTTTCCTGAAATTGAAGCTGAAGTAAAACATTATACAATAGGCAGCGAGAATGATCCGTCTTTTTTGCAAGATGAATTTATAGCAAGAGGAAATGGAAGAAGCTATGGAGATGCTTCCTTAGGAGATAACGTTTGCTCCAGTTTGAGGCATAATAAAATACTCCATTTTAATAAAAAAGAAGGTTTATTCATTGCGCAAAGTGGAATTCTGTTTTCTGAAATATTGGAAGTTATCGCACCTCATGCTTGGTTTCTACCCGTAACACCTGGCACAAAATTTATTAGTTTGGGTGGTGCCATTGCCGCTAACGTTCATGGAAAAAACCACCATGTGGAAGGGAGCATTTCCCGCCATATTCAATTCCTTGACATTTTATTGGCAAATGGAGAAATCATGAGGTGCAATAGAAGTCAAAACTCATCCATATTTTATGCAACTATAGGTGGAATGGGACTTTCTGGGCTTATAGTGTCTGCTGCTATTCAGTTAAAAAAAATTGAATCCACTAACATTTCCCAGTTGCAACTGAAAGCCCATAACCTTTCTGAGATCTTAGAGTATTTTGACCAATATGCAGGTTACACTTATTCTGTAGCGTGGATTGATTGCTTAAAAAAAGGAAAAAACTTTGGCAGAAGCATCTTAATGTTAGGTGAGCACAGTAAAGAAAATGAAGTTCAAAATAAAAACAAGAAGTTAATCCCTCATGGCAATAAGGCCATAAATGTTCCGTTTAACTTTCCTGAATTCGTATTAAATGACTTTACGATCAAATGGTTCAATAAACTGTATTATCATAAAAACATAAAATCTAAAAAAGAATTACAGTCGCATTATGACCCTTTCTTTTATCCATTGGATTCAATTTTAAATTGGAATAGGATTTATGGGAAAAGAGGATTTATCCAATACCAATTCGTGCTGCCAAAGGAAAACGGAAAGACTTACCTAGAAAAAATACTAAAAAAAATAACAGATAAAGGCTGGGGCTCATTTTTGGCAGTATTAAAAATGTTTGGCCCTGAGGATGAAGGGTTTTTATCATTCCCAATGGAAGGCTACACATTAGCTTTGGATTTTCCTTTAAGAAATGGCTTGTTTCAATTTTTGGATGAGCTTGATATAATAGTAAAAGAAGCAGGTGGTAGAATTTATTTAACAAAAGATGCCAGAATGAGCAGCCAAATGCTGAAAGACAGTTATCCTAAATTAAAAGAATTTCAGGAAATCATAATGGAAATAAACCCTGAAAAGAAATTTCAAAGTTTATTATCCAAAAGATTAGAATTAATTTAAAATGTAATAACATGATTTAAGTGTGCATGAAATTCGAGTAAATTGAATTTAATTATCAAAGTTTATAACATACCTTTAAAAGAACAATTGAATATATGCCATACAAATTTAAACACCTTCTGATATTAGGTGCCAATAGTGATATTGCAGAGCAAGTGGCTTATCATGCTGCTAAAGAAAAAATAAGCTTAACTTTATGTAGCAGAAATATTGATAAATTAATGGCATTGCAATCTGATATTGTGGCCAAACATGAAACCAAGGTTTACATTAGTCAATTTGATGCTGATAAAATTGATGGGCATAAAAATTTCTATGAGAGCTTAACAGAAAAACCAGATGCCGTTTTATGTTCTTTTGGAATATTAGGAGAGCAAGAAAAAGCTGAAAAAGATGACTCATGGCAAAATATCATCCAAACCAATTTCATAGGTGCCGTTTCAATTTTAAATATTATTGCAAACGATTTTGAACAGAGAAAACATGGATTTATTGCTGGCATAAGTTCCGTAGCAGGAGAGAGAGGAAGACAAAGCAATTATTTTTATGGCGCGGCTAAAGCTGGTTTAACCACCTATCTCTCGGGTCTAAGAAATAGATTATACCCCCATAAAGTGAGTGTATTGACAGTAAAACCTGGTTTTGTTAAAACAAAAATGATAGATGGATTAAAAACACCTGAGCTGCTAACAGCAAACCCTTCCAAACTAGCCAAAGCTATCTTAAAAGGTATGAATAAAGGAAAAAATAACATTTATTATAAACCAATATGGTTTTTAATCATGTCCATCATAAAATCTATACCAGAATTTATATTTAAAAAATTGAAATTATAATAATATTTATTAATTTTATCATATAAATATGAAATTAAAGATATGCAAAAAGTAAACTATCTATTCGCTTTTCTCATTTTATCATTTTATATCCTCTCGAGTTGCACAGAAAAAAATGATGTCTCCCCTCAAGACAACGATATTGAAGAAACTGAAAAAGAGGAAGAACAAGAAACTGAAATTATATTGGATTGGGCAGATGAATTTCCACAAGTTAGGGCAGGAATTAGATCAGCCGACTTACTCATAAAAACAAAATCTACAGTAAAAGTTTATTATATCCTTAGTGAAAAGGACTTAGAAGTTGAAAAAGCTGAAGATATTAAAAATTTGGTAGATCAAGAGACATCGGAAGATGTCTTGCTAAGTGGTGTAGAATCAATGAATTCAACCGAAGACACCTTAAAGGTCACATATGACGGATTATCTGCTTTAAAAAAATATTATGTCTATTCAATTTTAGCACACCCTGAAAAGGATAGTGTGCGAGATGAGACTTTTGTATTAGAATTTGAAACTAATGATCGTCAAAGTGTTCGTTCATTTGAATCTACTGAAGAAAATAGGGAAGTACTATATTTAGTATATCAACTAGAAGAAGGGCTGAAGTATCCTGAAAAACTAATGCCTGCTGTTATTTTCATGGGTGGAAATGGCGAAACTGCAAATCAGGGCGAAATAAACCTCATCAGGAATGGCTCCTTACCGCAATTCATTGACAAAGGAAATGATATTCCAATGTATGTATTTTCACCTCAACACATTAAAAATAATTGGAATATCCACATGATCAATGAAATGGTGGATGAGGCATTGGAAAACTACCCCATAGATCCAAAAAGAGTTTATATGACAGGTATAAGCGGAGGCGGATTTGCTGCATGGAATTATGGAGTTGAGTATCCAGATAGATTAGCCGCGATGGTGCCGATTAGCGGTGGCGGTAATTCCAATAAAGCCTGTGAATTAAAAGAGGTTCCTATTTGGGCATTTCACAATGAAAATGATGGAATAGTCAGTTCGAATGGCTCAAAAAGTATGGTGAATTCTTTAAATGAATGCCCACCAGATGTAGAGGCTGAACTAATCCTATTTGAGGATAATGGCCATAATGCTTGGAGAAGGGTGTACGATTCTGGGCATAACGATTGGAATAAAACCGAGGTTGAACCCGTAAATATTTATGAATGGTTTCTACAATTTCAAAAGGATTGACTTGATAATTAATTTTCATTGCTCAGACAACAGATCATCAGTAATGATTATTACAAGTCCTCTTCCCGTATGAAGAAATATGCTAAAACCTAGCAATCTCAATGTTTGTATATAATTTTCTAGCCGATAAGAAAGAGCAGACTATGGAATAGTTCATCTAACAATAGCACTAAAAAGACTGTTTAACATCAAATATTTAGGCTCGATTGGTACATTTCGGTTTACAACTATTCAAACGTATAAGTTTATTTTTAAGAGCCACCTGATAACTATCTGGAAATCAAGCCAGTTTGGATGGTTTCACCAATACTTTTACATCATTGTTATCTAAAAATAGCCTCAGGTCGGTAACTCACCAGAGGCTGAAAATTAACTATTTGGATGAGATGGACTGTTCGCCACCTACCATGGTTCATTATACTTTAAGCTCTTTTAATAATTGCTATTATATAACAAAATCATATTATCTCCTTCGAAGATCAATTCAAAGAGTTTGAGAACTTATCTCAAGATAATCTTAAAGATACCTAATTTACCACCATCCACTATCTTTAGCTGATACATACCATTATTCAATTGATTTGGCAGTTCCATTCGGTAGCCTATTTTCAATTGATTATTATTTACGTTTTCCGAATGAACAACTTTACCATTCAGATTATGTAATTGCAGTACTATTTCCTCTGAATTAAAGGCATCAGACTGAATATTTAAGTAGTAGTTGCTTGTGGGATTAGGATAAATCCTAACAGATTGATAATCAATTTTTGATTGATTTGGTGTAATGGTAAACTCATATACATCAGATGTAACAGATTAACCATTAAACTCAACAACTACAAAATAGGAGCCGCTAATTTTGAAAGGGATCTTGCTTTTCTCATTGTATTGTTCTTGTAGTACATCCTCATAAAACCAACGGATGCTAGCATTTTCAGGTGCATTTTCTATCAAAATAGAATCTGAAACAAGTGATAGTTGAGCAAGCTCAAATATGGTCGGGTTGTCAGAATATTTGTCGTCTTTAGTAAAACTGATATTCGAATCTCGAACTTTTAACCTTACTTCATCTGTAGCCAAACCACCTCTATCATCCTCTACGGTAACCTGAAATTTATAAATCCCTACTTTGAGTTCACTTAATTCCATGGTAGGGGTATTTATTCCTGACCAAACAAAATCATTTTCCCCACTAATCAACTCCCATCGATAACTTACAATTTCACCGTCCATATCTGAAGCTATGGCATTAAACGTAGTAAAATTTTTATATGATCCAATAGCTTTATTTGTACCTGCATCTACAACTGGTGGAATATTATATTCCTCAGCTTTTACTTCTACATAGGTAGCATGAGTTTTATGAGCACCGTCATTATCTGTAGCAGTAAACCTAAAATGATAAATTCCTTCCTCTAAATTAGTAGCTTTAAGTGTTGCAGTATTTTCACCTGATAAGGTAGCATTACCCCCTGAAACTTTTTTCCAGAAATAGCTTACAATTTCGCCATCAGGGTCAGAGGCATAGCCCTCCAACACAACCTCATTTTCTGGCAACACTATAAATTGATCACGGCCAGCATCTACAAATGGACGTTCATTAAAGTCTTCTTCATTTATATTTACAGTTGCAGTATCTGAATTTGTTACTCCTTCATTATCAGTCACCGTAATAGAATAAACATATTGCCCAGTTACATTTAGGTCATTTACTGTTAGCGTGGACGTGGTGCTATTTTGCAAAGTGGAAGCCCCAGCCTCACTGACAATTTCCCACAAATATGAAGCTATACTTCCATCAGGATCTGATGCTGTTGCTTGAATGTTGGTGGTACTGGTTGGCAAAGTAATATATTGTTCCTGATCGCTGATTGAAACCGTGGGTACTTGATTCGCTTCCACTACAGTAATTCGTTTAAGGTCCGAATCTGTTGCACCGTCATCGTCTGTAACAGTCAAACGAAAAGTATAGACCCCACCACTTACTAAGTTGTTGGCAGTTGCCGTTGAATTATCGCCATTTGAAATAGTGGCTGAAGGCCCAGAAGTCTTCTCCCAAAAATAAGATACAATGGTGCCGTCCCCATCACTGCCCGAACCAGCTAAATTAGTGGAATTGGTGGGGAGTTGAACCGTGATGTCCCCTCCTGCATTTGCCATGGGCACTAAGTTTTCACCATCAATAACTTCAAGTCGCATCTCATCACTGTGTGTTGCATTATCATTATCCGTCACTGTAAGTTCAAATTTATAAATACCCGATTCAAGGTTAGATACTTTAAGTTTTGAATTATTGGTGTTGTTCAAGGTAGCTGCTCCACCAGAAGTTTTTCGCCAGGAATATGCGGAAATAGATCCATCACTATCAGAACCGCTACCATAAATAGATATGGAGTTAGTCGGCAATACAATTTGTTTATTGTTACCAGCATCTGCAAGAGGTGAAGAGTTAGATTCCACCACAGTAAGTTTCATTTGATCATGAGCTGAATTGTCATTATCATCAGTAGCAGTTAACCTGAATTTATAAACTCCATTCTTTAGTTTACTGACAGAAAGTTTTGCTTTAGTTGTATTCGTCATTGTCAGAGAAGGGCCAGATATTTTCTCCCATAAATAACTGCTGATAGCATCTGAAGAACTAGCACTTCCAGAAATAGTAGTATTATTTTTAGGTAAATTTAAAATCTTATCATTTCCCGCATTCACAGAAATAGTGGATTTACTTTGCATCATAAACCAATCATAAAGATTGGGACTATGAATGGAGTTATCTGTACTATATGCATTTGACCAAGAGTTATGTCCAACTCCTTCATATATTGACATTTTAGCCTTCGGGCTAATGGTGGGAGTAATTGCATTTATGGCATTGACCATATTTACTGTTCTTAAGTATGGTACAACACCATCAGCATCCCCGTGAAAGGCCCAAACAGGTATATTTTCTGCTGCAATATCTTCAGCTTTACTAGTGCTATTCCTACTACCACATACGGGAGCAACTGCAGCGATTTTTTCAGGAAAACTTTGTGCATAAAACCATGCACCACCTCCCCCAAGGCTTAAACCTGTAACGTAAATTCTATTTTCATCAATTCTGAGGCCGCTATTGAGAACATGTTCAACTACTTCATCCATATAACTTGGAGACCAATTTCCATTACTTGTTTTTAACTGAGGAGATATTAAAATAAATGGAAAATCATGTCCTAGCTTCACATGTTTTGGAGGGCCATTTCTGGTAACTTTTGTTAAATCCCCTTTACTATTACCTCTTTCACCCAATCCGTGAAAGAAAAACATAATTGGGTAATCTTTATTATTTTCATCGTAGTCAGCAGGAAGATATTCATAATACCAGGTTCCTTCAGGACTCTCTTTTGCTATTTGATTTTGAGAAAAAGCTAAACTTTGATTTAAAATAAAGCTAATGATCAATAGCGATATAACTCTGTAATTAGCAACTAAATCTATCAAACAGAATTTCCCCTTTATAATACTTTTTATCAACATAATTAAATTTTATGATTTAAAGCTGCGTTTTCATCGAATCATTACATTGATTTGAGGTTTATATTTACAACCGTATGATAAAGAACGCATTATAAATCAGATAATTTTAAAGGGCTTGGAACATATTCACTAGATTCAACGTGGTAAGACTCTTATATTCTTCTTAAAAGGGCCACACTCTTTCATATCCTATCTGTAAAAACTTCCTCATCTTGAGGTGAGCAATGATTTATCATATTTTCACTTAAAACGCTTAAAGTAAATTTAAATGTTGAAAAGTTTTTGAAAAAAAAAGTAGAAAATTTTAAAAATGTTAGGAATGATACTCAAAAATGAAATGTTGGATTTTGACAATCTAAGGGTGGGCTTGGTAGAACTAATTAGCTGAATTTCATTCTAGTACTGCATTAATTTCTTTTGCTATGATTTGATTTCCATTGGGTGAAACATGGCAGAAATCGATGAAAATATGTTCATTCCCGTTAAATGAGGCACTTAAGTCATAAACCCAAGGATATTGTTTTTCCTTAATTTTTTGATAAAATAATTTATAAACTTGCCTAAAATTTTCTCCTAAAACAGGGCCTAAATCCAAATGATCTACTCTGGGATTTCCCACATAAGCAGCTGGTTGCAATATGGCATAAAACTTACCCCCTCTTGAGGTCACAATATCATGTGCAATTTCCCAATTGGTAAGCATAAAGTCTGCTATTGCTTCTGCCTTCTCAGGCGAACTTAAACAATTATACATTTCATCTCTTTCCGCAGGATTTATCTTCTTGGATAGAAGTATTAATTTATCGAAGAAAATCTTTCCAATAGCTTCTTTAATCATACTGAAATATGAGGTATAGAGTTTACCTCTAAACATTGGAACTAATCTATGACCAGGAACTTCCACATCCGAAGGACACAAAAAAGCCGCATCATTGACTCCATCATAAAAAATCACTATATCAGATTTTTTACCCTCCTCATAAAGTGAGATTAAAGCATCAAGATTTTGCCTTGAATTATAGGCTAATTGTCCATGATTGTAAACTTTAAAATCTGAATTCAATTTTTGAAATAAGGAAGGAATGGTATTGTGATCGTCTGCTCCCTCTCCCCATAAGGTTGAGCCACCAAAAAATCGAACGATTTTAGCAGAATCAGATTTTTGAGATGCTGCTATAGTTTTTCTAATACCTTTCTCATCAATATTGGTTGTTTCTCCATTATATGGCTTCGTTTTCCAGCCTACAAATGGCTCATAGAGATGATTAACCTTATTATAATCTTGAAATATCTTTCTCGCGTATTCCCGATTATCCTGATAGTTCGGAAGATCAGCTCTACTTTTAGTATTGCTGTTCTTAAGATAAACCCCAACTAAAAAATTCACCACGAATAATAAGATAAGAAAAATAGCAAGGTTGATAAATATCAGCCTTGCTATGGACATTAATTTTTTCAAATTCACTTTTATTTTACTATTTCAAAACTACTTTAAAAACACCAATTTGATCTTTATCAAGCACTCTCAGTTGATAAATACCATTATTTAAGTTTTTGGGAAGTTCTAATCTATAGCCGTTTTCAATTTCTGTTTTATGCACCGTTTCAGATATAATCGTTCTACCACTTAAATCCAAAACCTGCAGTCTTATATTTAGCCCGTTTAATGCCCCTGAATGTATATTTAAATAATTTTTATCAGTAGGATTTGGATAAATAAGAATGCTCTCCCTATCAAGTTTTCCAATAGTAGAAGAAATTATAAACTCAAATTCCTCTGAATTAGCTGAACACAGATTATGTTCTAATAATACCGAGTAAAACCCCTCCTCATTTAAAGGAATACGATTTTTATTTTCATATTCCGGAAGCAATTCATTATTAAAAAACCAGAATAATTTAGCTTCAGATTTAGGATTTTCAATAAAAAGTGAATCGCCCTCAAATTTCAAAATTGGTGTTTCCAATGAATTAACCTGAACTGGAACCTCAACTAATTCTCCTTGATTACAACCAAAAGTATTTTCGACTTTCACTTGGATAGGAAGCATTTCTAAATTTAAATTATTAAGAAATAAATCAACACCTTTTTCATTCTCTAGTAATGTCCCAGCAGAATACCATTTGACTGAATAGTTATCATAATTTCCATCCAAGGTCACTGAAATACTATCCCCTGCACAAACACTATAATTTTCTTTATCAAAACTTATAACAGGATTGCTCATGATTTCAATTGGAATCTCTACCATTTCGTCATTAGTACAATCTAACTGATTATAAGCCATAACCGAAATCGGCAACAAATCTTTAGTCAATTTCTCAATTTTAAGATTTGAGTTATTTTCACCTTCAATCAAATTACCAGAAGTAAACCATTTATATTTAATGCTTTCGTTGTCGGCATTGAGCGCTATATCAAATTCTTCTCCTTCAAAACCTATATAACCCTCATCTAATAGTTCAATTTGAGGTAAATTAACTACTTCAATACTATGTGTAGTGTTTAAAACCATTTCTTCGCAACCAGATTTTGAAGCAATAATTTTCAATTCGGATAAACCCATACCAACTGAATTGATATCAATAGGAATTTCTATTTCATCACCATTGCCTAAAACAGATGTTGAAACTTCACTTTCACCATTATAAGCTGTGTAATAAATACCATCTTGACTATTTGGAATATTTACAGTCAAAGAAGAAGCTGTACCTGAACAAAACTCAGTCTGATCACCCCACTGAATTTCTTTATTTTCAATAAGAAAATCTCCTTCAAAATCATCGGCATACAATTCAATCATAGATTTTTCCGAAACACAACCATTAGCAGATTTTATTTGTGCTGATATCAATTCATATTCATCTTCCAAGTCATGATAGAACAAGGTATCTCCAGAATATTCAATGGACGTTTCATAGGACTCATTATACCATAAAATTTCATCTGTTTCATTCTGTCTATTTGCAATTAGCATTACTGAGGTTCCTTCACATTCTACAAGAAAATCCTTTTGCAATTCAGGAGCTTGTAATTCTTCTTTTTGAAGCTCAACTTCTCCACCAATATTATAAACACTACAACCAGGGAATTGAGATTTCACATAAAAATGTTCAACAGAATTTACCGAACTACTATCGATTGAAAAAGATAATGATTCATTAGTAGCCATAAGTGGTGTAGAAACTTGATTTCCATTTTCATCAGTTATAAAATAAAGAACTCCATATTGGGTATTTTCAATTTCGATTTCCGTTGATGAATTTCCAGAACAAAATGTATTATCATATACCAAATTTTCATTCAACTCTCTTTCAGGACGAACAAAATTTAAAATAAATCTATCTTGATAACTCGCTATTTCATTTTCGTCCACACTAATGTTTATGATCTGATTTTGATTTAAAGCTATAGTATCTTCATTGTAAGTATCAATCAGTGTGACTTCTGCCAATTGAAAACGATCAATATTTTCAAATTTTAATTCCAAATCACCACTTAGGACATTATTCATTTGTAAAGGAATACTTAAATCACAAAATTCCATTGACATATTATTCATTGCCAAATTAACTCCGTCAGTTGACTGAGAGTAAAAATTAATAATAGAATTAGGTCGCTTAAAGCCATCTTCCAACTTAACATATTCATCAGAGGCCGATTCTTTAAATTTAATGTAAGTCGCATCCTCTTGATTCGATTGATCTTTTAATACAATCTTAAGGTGATGATCTATGCCTGGAACCGTTCTAAAAAATTCTGCATTTGAAGCATTTTCATTTGTTGAAATAGCATCTTCTGTAATTGTTAAACTTGGATTTAAATTAGTTGCTTGCACCCAAAAAGCTTGACCAGAAGCAATTTCTCCATTTACCAGATCACCTGTATCATCACTTCTGTCATAAATATAGAATTGAGACTCATTATTAGGCATGTTCTTGGCTACTGATACCACATTTCCTATTCCACTTGACACCCACCCCTCGTTAGTCCATTGAATGGTAGCGGCATAAGGATTACCAATCAAGCTCCAGCCGTCTTCCGCATCTCCAGTGCCTCCTGATACATTGTAATTAAAATCTCCTTGGTGAAGATTACCAATATTCTCAATTAAAACTGCATTGTTTTGATCTCTAATATAAGGTGCATAACCTGTACCAACATTAATTGGATAGGTATTATCAGTGCCACTTGGCGGATATTCTTTCCAACCTCCATTATCTTCATCATAATAAAACAAAGAAGCAGATGAAGCTAATCCACCTCCAGTGCTGGCACCGCTAAAGTCTCCAGTTATAGGAAAAAATTCCTGCCAATCTTCAACAGTTACTCCAGATACGGGCGATGAAATATACCTATATAATTTAGCGGCCGCCATATACCGTTCAGCTTTTACCTGCCCGAGTAATTGAGCACCATTTTTCATAGGTAATACTTGAGCTGTTATCGTATCATTTGATTTAAGAATCAGATGACCATTTGATTGGAATATTCCAGCATCTAATTTGATTCGATCAAACAACTTTAATTCATTTTGAAGTTGCATTTCGCCAGAAGCAATGAATTCCAAATTCGTAAGTTTATTCATTTCAGTATCCATACGAAGATAGGATGTGGCACTACTTGAAGAATTAACACTTATACTACCTAAATTGGAGGCAATTGACGCATTTGCATTTTCTGAATTAATATCAGCATTCCCCACAATTTTAAGCGTATGAGCTCCAATATTGATTTGGCTGTTATCAGCTGTTTTTAATCCACCACCATTTCCACTGCCTAATGAAATTTCAATTGGTTGAACTGATTGTATATTTACAGTATCATTTGAAGATATTGCTAGATCGTAAAACTGTAAATTCCCGCTAGCTTCGAGATTATGATGACCACCTCCACTAAACTCAAGAGCTACCAAATTATCCAATGCTAAGGAGTTTAATTCATTCTGAATAAGAAAATCACCATGAATCAACAATTTAGAGAGATTTCCAGGTAAGCCTTTCAAGCCCAAGGCCCCAGTAATTTCAAGATTTCCTGAAATTTCCATAATTCCTTCACTCAAATTTTTCTGACCAGTACTGTTTAAAGTAACATTGCCAAATTTTCCTGCTGGCAAATTGTCGTAAGTGTTAAAATAAATATGTGAGCCTGGCTCTGAAGGCAAAAACTCTGGAAGGTTTGCAGTATTAACTTGAACTACTGCATTATCCATTATTTGAACTTTTCCGTCCAAATCTGCTGAGATTTCCAATGTTTCTCCTGATTCAACTACCAGTTTTGAAATATTTCCATCGATTTGCCATTGATTATTCAAAACGGAACTAGAGCTTCTATTCCTTAATTTGAACACTTGTCCATTATTGATGAAATTTTCAGGTGCAGTACCTGATCCATCAGTTGATAGACCCCAAGTGCTTAATTCATTTATATTCCCTGTACTTTTAGCATAATAAAAAACGGGGGAATCTGAAGACACACTAATTCCACTTGAAGGGGCTGAAGTATTACCACTGACATCAACTGCTGCTACTGTCAATATATAAGTAGTTTCAGGTTCCAACTCACTTGTATAAAAAGAATTATTATTGCTTTCTCCCAATAATTCCCCATCTGCATAGACTAAATATTTATCCACTTTATGATTATCAGTCGAAGCAGTCCATTTAATACCCGTATTGGTGTAGGTAGTTGATACCACTTCCAAATTTGAAGGTACGCTAGGCGGGTCTGTATCTGTTGTTGTGGTAGCATTAGCTGTATTGGAGAAAGATGAACTACCATTTTCATTTACTGCTTTTACTTTATAGAAATAAGCTTGACCTGGCAATAAGTCCGTATCCTCATGAGAAGTAAATCCATTTTCTATACGACCAATCATTTGATAATTTCCATCACTTTCGGGAGCCCTATAAATTTCAAAATGCGTTAAAAATTGAAGTAGTTTTGTTTTTACTTCTGAGAAGATATAGGCATGTCCGTTGTCATTCAAATGAACTCCATCTCCTGCATCAAGGGTTGACTCAATCATACCATTATCATCAGCCAAGCTATCAAACACATCTACTACATAAGTTGTAAAGCCAGCTCTGACAGAATCAAGTTCTTCTAATAAAACAACTCTCTTATTTGAAGATGGTCCAAAATTTCTCGGTTGAGGAGTAATGACAAAAGTCTTTATTCCTGCTTGATTTGCCAAAGCCTTAATTTCTCTATAATGCGCCATGGTCGTTTCAGCAGGTATTTCCAAATTCGCATTGTTAGACGGAAGATTAATAATCAAGTAATCAGGATTTAGGCTTAATGCCTTTGTTATATTATGATCAGTATCCACTGATGGATTTGAACCGTTATCACTGCCATCGGGTCTAATATGATAAGTAGTAAAGCCCCCTACAGCTAAATTTGTAAGTGAATAAGTAGTGGTGCTATTTTCTCCTAACCAATGATCCAAGCGACCCACCCAAGCACTATCTGGATCCACTCCATAGCCTTCTGCAGTAGAAGAACCCAATACCACTATATCTAAATCATCAGGAATTAAATCACTATGATCCCAAGATAAATCAATTTGATTCATACCATTTGTAGAAGCCGTTAAATTAGTTGGAGCAGATGGTGGGTCATTAACTTCAATTGTTCCGCTTTTGAGCATAGAGTCAGGGATTAATGTCCAGCTTCCACCATTAAATCGATAAAAAACCTCTAAACATTGACCTCCACTTTTCTCAAAGTGTGTAACAGTAATTGGGTAAGCTCCTTCGCTAAAATTCAGTACAACAGGAATATCATCACCATCATTACAACCATGTAATCCATCATTATCAAAGACTAAATTTGCAGGATCGAAGCCTCCTATATAAACCCGACTTCCATCATCCGAATTTGTTTTAAATTCATATTGCCCAGCATTTTCAATATTGACATAACCATCAAATTTGAAACTAAAGAAATCATCTTGTGTGCGTTCACTAAGTCCAAAATTAGGGACTGTACCAGTGTATTCTATAAAACTCCAGTCAATTTCATCCAATGAATCGTAAGAACTAGTACTATGCTCATAGGTTAGCCCTTCAAAAACAGTGGTGACATTTACTTGATTACTGGCCATTGAAATATTACCATTATAGTCCACTGCCTTTACTGTAAAAGTAAAGTTGCGTCCTTCTGCCAAGTTTTCAACCGTAAAGCAAGTAGCATCACTATTAGTGGCAATAGAGTCTGCTCCAAAGTAAATATAATACTGTGCAACAGCTTCATTATCTGTAGAGGCTTGCCAGCATAGAGTAGCGGAGGTTATGGTGTAATCTTCTACTATCAGGTTATTGGGCGTAGATGGTCTTTCATTATCAGATCCTGAAAGAATTGAAACCGCGGTAGTATAAGGCGATACCTTATCATTAGAGACTGCCCTAAGCTTGTAAAAGTATTCCATGCTTGATACAGCAGAAGTGTCTTCAAATGAAATGGCATCTTCCTCCAATAATCCCATAAATTGATAGAAACCATCTACCTCGGTACTTCTATAGACTTCATAGCCTTTTTCATTTTGACTTTCATCATCCCAAAAAAGCCTCACACTACCACTAGAAGTTAAATTCGCTTCAATATTGGTAGGAGAAGTTAAATCTGCAGGAGCATTAAAGGTGACATATATTTCCTTCGAAGGAATACTTGGGCAGCCACCAAAAGTCTCCGTGGAGACACTATAAGTTCCCGCTGATTTTACATTATGAAAGGAAGTAGTATCACTCAGCACCACTCCGTCTTTTTCCCAATAATAATACAGATTACTAGCTTCCTCTGTTTGGAGTTGAACTGAATCCACTCCATTAATATCAGGCAAGTGGGTGGTGTTTAAAGCCGTAATCTTAGGGGTTATGACCACACTTTCCTTAATCACTACAGGTTTTGACCATTTATTCCAATCAGCCTCAGATGGGTTTTCCTCAAATCTACTGAACCTTACTCGATAAGTCCCTGCTATATCTGCAAAAGCAGTAGCGGAATCTAAACCGGCTATAATTTGTCCATCACGTTCCCATTCATATTTCCTAAATCCTCTAGGCACTCCTAATTTAGCACCCTGTCCGTTACTGGCACAAATGGTACTGTCTCCATAATAAACATGGATATCAGAATTATCCCTTTCTCTTATCCACGAAAAAAAGTCTGGCTCGTTATAGGCCGTATTCCAAGTTCCGTGTCCAAGATTATCGTAAATATAATATCTGGCCAAACCACCCATCTCCTCAAAGTTTCGAATAAGTGTATTGGTCTGATTTACAGTTGGATTTCCATCTTTTCCTCCTTGAAAAACCCACATAGGTATGTGTGCGATCTCCTCACTATTTTGAACTTTTGTGTTAGCAGCTGAAGGCGACATCAATAAAACACCTGCAAATAAGGCCGGATCTGTTTTCAAAAGTGTTACAACATGTTGGGCACCATTTGATAATCCATGCACCACAACTCTATTTCTATTAATATTATATTGATTAAGAATATTATGAATGATTCTAACAACACTTTGTATTTCTGACCCATTCCAACCATTTAAATTTTGAGGGAATAGTACAAAACCAGGGAAATCTCTAGCACCCAAGGTTGGGTCATTTGGTAATTTAGTACCTGCTCTATTTACAGCATCAAGATGTTGTTTTCCACCATGCAATAGGTTATGGTCATTATTTAACAAGTCTCCAGAAGTACTAGGCCCTGCCTGAGGGGAATTTTCATTTGGATCCCAATTAGTACCACCAAAATAGCAATTATTACCCCAACAATTTCCCCTTTCACCTGCTCCGTGTAACATTATAATTAATGGGTAGCCCTCTTCAAAATTCTCATCATAACCATTTGGTTCTAACAAACGAAAATTCTGAACGAACTCTGTATTTGGAATATCATAAATAAGATGACCTTGGCCATATTGATCAGAATTCCAACTTGTCCTATTAAAATAACTAGTAACTCCTCCATCTGTAGACCCCCTAAAACTGTAAGTACCATCCAATATCGGGTATTTATCAATATTCAATTTAGGTCCATCGGGGTTACCAGGCTTGTCATGAAACTTATACCCATGCACATAGTTATTTACAATCTGTCCAGAAGTAGTATTTGCCATCAAAATGATGAACTTCAACGTAAGTATAAATAACCTTTTCATATATTATAAAATATTAAAGACCAAACAGATAATTAAAAAATCACCTTTAGGTTGAAAGCAATTAAGCAAAAGCTATTTAATCAAATCTTTAATTTTGACATGTACCTTTTGTACGTAAAATTAATAATTATAAACGTTTAAATCGAAATTTATTCGACTAATTTTAAAAAAAAATCTATTAATAGTAATATTTGTTACTTGGGGTGAAAATTACTGGAATGAAGGTACTTTAACCAAATATCGGAAATAAAAATATATATACAGAAGTATTTTATTTAGAGGAATATTTTCACACTTTGATTTTTTATTGAATGTATGATTGAATCTAATGTAGATTTGATTGAAGAATTGTCACTAGAATTAATGTTGTTTTAAGAAAGTTGAAAAAATACATCCAAGACAAAGATTATTTTATCTCTAAAATCCAGCTTTCATTGAAATCCAAAATATTGGCATTTTTAATTGACCTCAGCTTTTGTAAAGCAGTCTCCTTATTATTAGTCTTTTGTGCTATAGTATAGTAATATGAAGTTTTATTATAATAAGCTATGTTTAATTGATAACCGAATTCTTCAGCCATTTTCATATATTTTTCAGCATTAGCTTTAGAAGAAAATGCACCTACTACAATATAAATCCCTTTCATATTATCTAAAACCTTACTAACTTTCTCATTAAATTCTTCTTCTGGATTCTTTGTTTCAGAGGTGAAAGGAATGTCTTCATTTTGATTTAATTGAGTTGTATCATTTTGAACTAAATTTTCAGATTCTACTTCTGCTTTTGATTCTAGCTCAACAACTTTATCCTCAACTGGTTCACTCCTCTTATCACGTTCAGTCAGTTCAGTAGATTCAACTTTAACACTATCCTTCTCTACTTCTATTGGTTCCTCAATCTTTTCCTCTGTCTTAGCTTCTGTAATTAACGCTTGATTTTGAGGTCTAAGCTCTTCTAAATAATCTCTTTTGCCTGACATAAAATTCAAATAAAACTCCTGAGAACCTTGCCCAAACTGACTCGATTGATCATTAGACATTTCATATGCATATCCTGCACGTATTTTATTCATAAATTTAAAGCCTATATTAAAGGTAAAGCCATTAAAAGAATGGTAACCTGCTCCCAACCAGATATTATTTTTATAACTAAAAAACCCACTCGCTTGATAATAACCATCTTTAAATTCATTATTATAGCTTTGATATATAAGCCATGGAGTAAAACTTATTTCATGGTTAATATTTATAATGTAATTAACAGAAGTAGTAGTAGATTGAAAAGGGACAAATTTTGGATTTAAAAATTCATTAGTATTTTTAAGATTAGGTTCTATCATAAATGGAAGTGAAAAACCCACATTTAGATTATTGAGCTTATAATAAACTCCTGCTTGTGCCAGTGGGTTAAAACTTTGATTGGATAATCCACTAACTGCAGGATCCAATGGATTGTCAATAAAATCATTGTTAATATAAGTTACATCTGCTCCCAAACCCACTCCAAAACTTAGCCTGTGTAAAGTGCTTTTCTCCTTCCCTGGAAAGATACTGTAAGCAAGATTCAAATTTGCTTGATTGGTATTAAACAAAGCCCTTTGATCATTAATTGCTATTAAACCTAATGCAAAATGTTTTCCAAATGGTAACTGAGTTGATAATCGGATGGTTTGTGGAGCTCCTTCAATTGCAGTCCATTGCTGACGAAAATTAGTTTCCAATTCAAAAAAGCCAGTATGTCCCGTATATGCAGAATTAATAAAGACTGGAGATAAATAATAATGGTTGAAAGGGATATTTTCTTGTCCTTTAGCCTGAAAGCTAAACAACACAATTAAAAACAATATACATTTATCAAGATTAGAAACCTTCATTTTATTATTTTTTTAACTCCGCAATTATCTAATTATAACTACTGACCCCGTTAATTTTTGAGAAGTATCGCTACAGCTTATCACATAATAGTATGCTGTTTCTGGCAATGGCCTACCGTTAAGATTTCCATCCCATTCATTTGCATAGCCAATTGATTCATATACTTTTTTACCAATTCTATCAAATACTTTGATGACACAATTACTTATATTTTCTACCCCTTCAATGTTCCAAGTATCATCTATACCATCACCATTAGGTGAAAATATTTTTCTTGGCCTTGCTAATTCAGCTTCTGCTAAAACAGTAATTCTTTTTGTTGCTGAATTCTCTAAACTATCTATATTCGAAACATTTACCCTTACATAATAAGCTCCTTCTTCGAAATTACTTACTTGCACAATATTAGAAGTATCAGGCTCAATTTTTAAATCCGTTGGGCCATAAAGCTGCTCCCAATTGTAAGCTGAAATAAGGCTATTTTCAGATTCAGCAAAAACTTCTATAGTAATAGATGAATCAGGAAGCTGTACTACAACATCTCCACCTGCATTTAGAGTAGGCGGGCTTGGCTCAAACTCTTCCTCTTCTGATAAAACATTAAGTTGAACTTCATCAAAACTGCTTTGACCAGCATTATCAATCGCTGTAAATCTAAATTTGAAAATACCCTCACTTAAATTAGTAATTAATAATTGATTCGTATCCTCTCCTGATAAATCAAGGTTTTCACCTGATATTTGTTCCCATAATAAACTGGAAATTGTTCCCCCTGCAGACTCTGCTTCCCCAGTAATTAGTACCTCTGCCTGTGGCAACTGGATTGACAAATTAGATCCTGCATTGACAATAGGTGGCTCTAAAAATTCTTCAGAAAGCACTTGAACATTTACAAAGTCCTCAGCAGTTGCCCCTTCAGTATCGAATACCCTAATTCTAAATCTGTAAGTTCCTTCTAATAAATCACTGACACTAACTGTTGCTTGTCCACTATTGGTTATGGTCAGCTGTGGACCGCTTACTTTTGACCATACATAGGTTAATTCATCACCATCAGGATCGTTTGCAGTAGCCGTAATATTTACAGAATTTTCTGGAAGATTTATTTGTATATCATTACCCGCATTTACTGTTGGAGGGCTATTGGCATTTTCTGGTAATACCGACAGTGTCATTGCATCAGATGCTGTAGCACCATCATCATCTGAGGCTGTAATTTCAAAAACATATTGATCAATTTCTAATTCACTCAACTCAAGGTCAGGAGTAGTCTCATTACTTAAAACCACTTCGCCTCCAGATAACTTAGACCAAGAAATACTAGAAATTTCACCATCAGAGTCAGAAACGGTAGCATTTATGGTAGATTGGTTTTGAGGGAATTTTATATTTTTATCTGGCCCGGCATTAACAACAGGAATTTTATTTGTGTTTTCTGGAAAAACTGTTAAAAGCATATTATCAGTTGATGAAAGCCCCTCGTCATCTGTGATTTTTAATCTAAAATTATAAACGCCTAGTTCCAAGCTGCTTAATATTAAATTAGCATTTGTAGAATTAGTTAGTACAGCACTTCCACCTGACACTTTAGACCATAAATAACTTGCCACATTGCCTTCAGGATCAAAAGCACTTCCATTTATCACAACTGAGTTAGTTGGTAAAACTAAAGATTTGTCAGGGCCTGCGTTTGCTATTGGAGGCTGGTTCACATCTTCATCAGAAACAGTTAAAATCATTTCATCACTATCTTCAGCATCCCCATCATCTAATACTGTTAATTTAAAAACATATTGGCCTATACTTAAATCTGAAATAGTAAGGTTTGGAAGATCAGAATTGGTTAAGGTAAGAGGATCCCCAGATAATTGAGACCATTCATAGCTTATTATTTCTCCATCATTATCGGTTGCAGAACCATTTATAGTTATAGAATTTAGTGGTAAAACTGCTAATCGGTCATTTCCTGCATTCGCTACAGGAGATTCATTAGTGGATTCAGATAATACAAACACAAAAACTTCATCAGAAGCAACTGCTCCATCATTATCTGTAGCTGACAACCTAAATGTGTAAGAACCTGCAGTGAGTCCTGAAATTGATAAATTTGGTGTATTCTGATTATTCAAAGTCGCTGAAGCTCCACTTATTTTAGCCCAACTATACAAGGAGATTTCTCCATCAACATCTGATGCACTTCCATTTAAAGTAGTTGAATTCGTAGGTAATTTAATAGTTTTATTTTCTCCCGCTTCAACAATAGGAAAAGAGTTTACGGATTCTCCAAAGACTGTTAATTTCATTTGATCAGATGCTTGAGCACCATCATCATCAACTACGGATAATTGAAAAATATATTCCCCTTCAATTAATTCAGTAGCCGTCAAATTTAATGTATTTGTATTTAAAAGTGCCGCACTTGACGGCCCACTTATTTGAGTCCATTCTATAGTAGCTAATGTTCCGTCCGAGTCAGATGCAGTTCCGTTGATTGTAATAGAATTGGTTGGCAAATCAATGTTTCTATTACTTCCAGCATTTACAGTTGGACTATTATTATTTTCCTCATTTACATTGACTACCATAATATCAGTCCCTGTCTCCCCATCATTATCTGTAACAGTGATTTCAAATCGATATTGACCAGCTACTAAATTCTTGGCCTCCATTGAAGCCTGGTCATCATTTATTAAGTCAGCTGTAGAAGGCCCATTAATTTGAGCCCATTGATAACCTTCAACTGTACCATCTTCATCCACACCTGAACCATTAATCTCAACACTATCTTGAGGTAAAGTAATAGTTTTATTAGGGCCAGCATTAGCAATTGGAGGAGTGTTTAAAGCAGTTACTGTTACCCTTACCTCATCTGAAGCCAAACTACCATCATTGTCTTCTACAGTAATCTGGAAATCATAAATACCTTCTTTGAGCTCATCAATAACCAAAGACGAGCTATTTTCACCTGATATTGTAATATCCGTTTCTCCGCTTACTTGTTCCCACAAATAAGAAATTACCTCTCCATCTTCATCTGATGCACTCGCGTTTAATGTCACAGAATTTGTAGGTAAGGTGATTGACTTATTGTTTCCTGCATTAACAACTGGCGCTATATTAACTTCTTCTGGAGCAACATTAACATCAACAGCATTAGTTTTTTTTCCACCATCATTATCAGTTACACTAAGTCTAAATCTATAATTCCCTTCTACTAAGTCAGATGCCGTTAGGGTTGAAGTATTTTCACCTGATAAAGTGGCAAAACCACCAGATGCCTTAGTCCATTCATAATTCACAATTTCACCATCAGGATCCGAAGCTGTTCCACTTAAAACCACCTGATTAATGGGTAAAACAATAAATTTATCTGGACCTGCATCAACATTCGGGAGTTGATTTACTACTTCATCATTTACATTCACTATTGCTTCAGCCGAATTTGTTGCACCATCATTATCTGTCACTATAATAGAAAAAATATATTCCCCAGGACTGTTCAAATCACTAGCGGTTAGTGTTGAAGTAGTACTATTTTGCAGAGTAGAAGAACTCGGTTCACTTACAACCTCCCATAAATAAGAATTAATACTTCCATCTGGATCTGAAGCCACCGCTTTGATATTTGCGGAATTCGTAGGTAAGGTAATAGTTTGTTCTTCCTCCACAATTGAAACCAAGGGTACCTGATTCGTCTCTAGTACAGTAACTTGCATAAGGTCAGAATCGGTAGCTCCATCATTATCTGTAACTGTTAACCGAAAAGTATATGTTCCTGTTACTAACTCATTAGCAGTGGCCGTAGAATTATTGGGATTAACTATTGATACAGATGAACCAGAAGTTTTTTGCCATAAGTATGATGAAATTGTTCCGTCCTCATCGCTTCCAGTTCCAATTAAATTAACTGAATTCGTAGGCAATTGAATTGAAACATCACTACCAGCATTAGCAATTGGGCTTAAATTTTCTTCATCCAAAACCTCTAATTGTACCTCGTCACTATCTGTTGCATTATCATCATCCTCAACAGTAAGCTCAAATACGTAGATACCCGCTTCTAGATCTGTAACTCCAAGATTTGCTTCATCAGTATTTGATAAAGTAGCGCTTCCGCCAGAAGATTTTGTCCACAAGTAACTTATAATATCCCCATCACTATCAGAAGCAGTACCTGAAATTGTTATGGAATTCGTGGGCAATTGAATTTGTGTATCTTCACCTGCATTTGCAGTTGGTGGTGAATTAGAATCGACAACAGTAAGCTGCATTTGATCAGAACCAGAATTACCATCATCGTCAGTTGCAGTTAATCTAAATTGGTACAGCCCCTCAACTAAATCACTCACTGAAAGAGTAGCGGTAGAAGCATTGCTTAAGGTAACTGATGGGCCAGATACTTTTTCCCATAAATAACTATTAATGGAGACAGAAGAATTGGCAGTTCCAGATATACTTGTACTATTCGTAGGTAAATTTAATGTGATATTTTCTCCAGCATCAACAGCTAGAGAAGCCTTACTTTGTGCCATAAACCATTCATAAATATTGGGCGTATGCAATGAATTATCGGTTCTGTAAGCCCTAGACCATGCATTATGCCCTACTCCTTCATAAATTGTCATTATGGGTTCAGGATTGATAGCTGGGGTACAATTATTTATGGCATCTATCATGTTAATAGTCCTGTTCACAGATACCACACCATCTGAATCTCCGTGAAAGGCCCATATGGGGACATTTTCAGCGGCTATATCACAAGCCTTACTTAAATTATTTCTGCTTCCACAAACTGGGGCAACTGCAGCGATTTTTTCAGGGAAGCTATGGGCATAAAACCATGCACCTCCACCCCCAAGGCTTAAACCTGTAACATAAATTCTATTTAAATCAATCCGGAGGCCATCATTCAGCACATGCTCAACCACCTCATCCATGTAATTTGGTGGCCAATTGCCTAAATTGGTTTTCAGCTGTGGGGATATTAGAATAAAAGGAAAGTCGTGCCCGTTTTTCACATGCATGGGAGGCCCGTTTCTGGCAACTTTCGTTAAATCCCCTTCATTATCACCTCTTTCACCCAATCCGTGAAAGAAAAACATGATAGGGTAATCATCTGTATTTTCATCGTAGTCGGCAGGAAGATACTCATAATACCAGGTTCCAGATGGGCTCTCTTTAACTGCTTGATTTTGAGAAAAAACTAGGCTTGAACTCAAAATAAAACCGATTATCAGTAATGATATAGTTCTGCTTATTGATAATACTTCAAAATCGCAGGAAAGTCTCCTCATTATACTTGAATTTTCCATACCTTTAGTTGATAGAAATTATCAGTGTGTTTATAGGGATTTTAAGCTATTACACGGAGTATAATTACAACCGTATGTTAAGGTATAAAAAAAATGCTAAATAATCTAAGTTACTGTAAATTAAATTGATAAATATTTCCTCCAATAAGATTCATCTCTTTTTCATCTACCACAATTAGTTCATTTTCGTTTTTGAAAACAATACCTGCTTTATGCGAATAATGATTTAATTTATACTCCTTAAATTTACCTTTTGAAAATTCGGGATACTTGAAGTCTTCTATTGTGATGATTCTGTTATGGAATAATAATGCAATGGTTTTATTATTATTTGATATATCAGCACCAGTAATCCAATTATTTACCATAACCCCATCAAGTTTAAATGCATCAACCTTTTTTGCCATATATTTACCACTTTTTATAGGTAAGGCATAAACATTTATAATTTGATTATAAGGTTTAGTCCTGTTTTTTGTGAATAGGTACAAAGAATCATTAAGGCAAAAAAATGCATCAACGTCAAAATTATTTCTATTGGGAAGGGGAGGGAAATTTTTCTGGTCTTCAAAACTAAACTTTATGACTTTTGCTAATGTTATTTCCTTTGTAATACTGTCAGGATTAGGAATGATATATATTTTCAATTCCCTTTTGTCAGACTTATTATTGCCAAAAGCCCCAATATATAAATTACCATTATTATCCTTTGTTAAATCTTCCCAGCCCCTATTTTTATTGGCCAAGTGAACAGTTTTTACTAGATTACCAGAAGAATCAATTCCAAAAAGCACTGGTATCCCTCCATCATTATGAGTCCAGAATACTTCATTATTAAATGTTTCAAGCCCCGATCCTTCATTGATGGTTTCAGGCAAGGTGCCTATCTGGCGGAAACTAAACTGTCGGGTTGAAATTTGCTCCAGTATAGGTTGGCTAATTTCCTGTGCCGAATTAGTGAATGAATAAATTACTAATGAAAAACATAAAAAAAAATATTTCATAATTCTGTCAGTGCTTTTCTGGGTGAAAATGACTTATAAGTTTCTAGCCACTTCTCGGCTGATAATTTCCAGCTAAAATCATTGCTTCTTTTAAGGCCCTTTTCAGTCATTGAAACTTGTTTTGCTTCATCTGACAAGGTCAATTTTATTTTTTCCGCTATCTCCATCGTTTTTAGTGGATTCACATAAATTGCAGCATCTCCTCCTACTTCTGGTAAAGAAGACAAATTTGAAGTGATTACTGGTGTTCCGCAAGCCATAGCTTCCAACACAGGGATTCCGAAACTTTCACGAGTTGAAAGAAATAAAAATAAAACTGCGCCATTATAAATATTTACCAAATCATGATTGGAAACATATCTTTTAGTGGTGATATAATTTTTCACCTCCTGCAAATGATTCCTATTTAAAATATTTTGGAAATATTTTAATTCAACATCTAAAACTACAAGAGGAACTACTTCTTTAGATGGTGTATTTCGGACATAGTTAGCATATGCTATGATAGAATTCTCCGTATTCTTTCTTGGATCTCTACTACCAAAAAGTAATATATACTGCTCTGGAAAATCATTTTTTTTGAGAAACTTAATAACTTTTTCCTTGTCTTCTTCTACCTTAAAATATTCGGAACAAGCATTATAATAAGTTTTCAATTTCTTTTCGGATATATTGAAATACTTCGATATTTTTTTCTTTTCATAATTTGAAACCGTCCCAATTTTAGCGCACTTATGGACAATTCTTGGAACGATTAGTCGTCTATATAAATTTCCAATTCTTTGATAAAGACTACCTTGAATAATTTGTAATTTCTCAAGATAAATTATATCGTGAAGAGTAAGTATCAAAGGAATATTTAAAAATAGCGGAGCAGTATTCGAGGTGCAATGCAATAAGTCTATCTCATTATTTTTTGCTAGCATTGGGAGGTATAACTGCTCCCAGATCGCATAATTTGAGGAATATTTTTGAACTAAATGAAAATTGGAAGGAGCGTTTAAAAATATACTAGAAATATCTTCATTTTTTGAATTACTAAACACAAAATACTCATTTTCAGTATCTAATAATTGCAATGCTCTAATAAGTTCAATAGTCACAATATCCATCCCGTGCTTTTTATCACGGAATATCCGTTGAGCTTCTATGCCGATCTTCATTTTCAAATGGTTCTAAGGTTCTAATAATCAAGTTAAATAAAAAAACTTGAATACTTTTCTGATTAACTGTAACTTTAATTAAATTAATTTATCATATTCATTTTCAATTTTATTTACCATCAATTTAATAGAAAACTCTTCATTAATTTTTTGATATGCTTTTTCTCCAAAACTTGTAATTAACTCTGGATTATTTGCCAGTTCTAGAATTGCATTTTTTAATTGTTCTGGATTAGATTTATCAACAATCAATCCATTTTCTCGGTTCTGTATGACTTCTAATATCCCATCAGCTGGACTTACAATACACGCCTTTTTCATAGACATAGCCTCTAGTAAGCCAATTGGTAAGCCTTCCCATAAAGAAACTAGGCAATATACATCAATAGCTGCCAATACTTCTGGCATATTTTGATGAAAAGGAAGAATTATTACTTTGTCATGCAAATGATAATAGGAAATCAATTCTTTTTTTTCTTTATCAAGCTCTCCTTCTCCAATCAAAACTAATCTTATTTTTGGATTCTCTTTTTGAGCAAGATTAAACCCTCTAATCAAATTCAAAGGATCTTTTTGAAAAGTCATTCTAGCTATTAAGCCATACCAAATGAATTCCTTTAACAATCCATTCTTTTTCCTAAACTCATTATCATCAGTTAAGTAATTAAATTTATCACGATTAATTCCGCATTTTATTAAAACGGATTTATAATTTTTATAAAGTCGTTTGCCAGTTTTCTGATTTGACTGAGAAACATTAATTACCAAATTAACTTTTTTAGAAATAAAGGCTTCACCCAATTCCCGAATAATTCTAACTAATCGGCTTTGCGCATCATTGAAAGACCACCCATGAACAGTATAAAGAATTGGCTTTTGTAAAATCTTTGATGCAAATAATAGGTTAGACGCTGCTCGAGTCCCGTGAGCATGAATAATATCAATTTCATACTTCTTAATCAATTTAATGACTTTGATAATTACAAAAAGATCAAAAGACTTATTAGTTTTAATTACCTGTACTTCTATACCAATATTTCTAAGGTTAGTCACCATTGGCCCTTCAGTGAACGATAAGACGACTGGCTTAAATCTATCTTTATCTAAATTTTTAGCCAGATCAAAAACGTGTGTTTCACCACCACCGATTTTACCTTGCCTTATACCAAGCAAGACATTAATTTTTGATTTTTCTTTACTCATATTTGGGTTTCGTAAAATGCCATTTTATAGCATTAATGTAAGCCCTAAAATGGCCATTTTTCCTATCAAAAGAAGATTTCATTAATTTGGAAGTCGACACTATAAAAAACAAATAGAAAAGCCCTACCACTCTCTTTATCCCTTGGAAATTTCTTTTTACAAACAATATTCGATTTCTATGCATATAATATGTTTTAAACGGGCTATTCTTGCCTACAGACATGGATTCTTTATGGTAAATAATTGCTTTTTGTTCCACTTTCACTTCAAAACCTGCTCTTATTATCTGCTGAGCCCAATCCAACTCTTCATAATATAAAAAATAGAGTTCTGGCATTCCGCCCACTTTCTCTATTACTTCCCTTGGCACCATCATAGCCGCCCCATGACCAGCGTATGTACTCAAATAATTTTCATATTCATGCCCGTCTTCTTTCTTATTTCCATAGGCAAAATTGCGAGACAAAATATTAAGCGGGGAAAAGCCTGCATACTGAATAATATTGGTTTCATAAAATTTAATTTTGGGGGATAACATGCCAATTTTATCATTTTCCTCAAATCTTTGAAGAAGAATATCTACTAAATTATCAGAAATTATAGTATCATTATTTATAAAAAATAGATATTTCCCTTTGGCATGTTTAATCCCTAAATTATTTCCTCCTGCAAATCCAAGATTAGTATCGGACTTAATAACTTTAGCGTCTGGAAATTTGGAATGGATTAAGGGATTTGGATCTTCATTTGACCCATTGTCAACAACAATCACTTCATATAAATAGTCTTTATTCTCCAACTTAAAGATAGAGGAAAGCAATTCTATAGTATCTTCTAAACCATTAAAATTGACAGTAATGAAACTAACATCTACAAATTTCATATATATATCATTTCAAAATCAGCTTTCTATCTGCTTCCAAACCATATGATATCCTCCTGACATCCCTGTTGGTAAGTAATCTGCAATTTTAGAATCAAATTTCTGAATACTCATAGAATTCCTAGCGACAATTGAAAATGGAAAAACATCATCTATAAAGTTAGCCGCACTAAGCTTAATAATTTCAAAGCCTGAATTTTCTGCTAACTTTTTCAATTGTTTTTTTGTGAAAAATTGAATATGGTCTAAATCAGATGCTGCAGATTGAATAGTTGTTCCAGAATAACCTAACTTACTCTTCACTGTGCTCAACAATTTCCAACTTAAACCATTGTTATTTCTGATCTTAATGAATGGTCGAGTAACAAACATCTCTCGAGGTCCTATTCCATTAGGGACAGTAACGATTAACACTCCATCATTTTTAATTAAATGACTTAACTCTTGAAGAAGGTTTTCAGGATGATGCAAATGCTCCAATACCTCTGAACAAATCACAACATCGTACTTCTTGCCTTTTAATTTTAAAGTCTCAGCATTTGCCTTTTCAAATATCACGTTTGAAAATTTATTTTGACTTTTGGCAATATCCAATGCATCTTCGCTTAATTCTATCCCATGAACATTGTAACCTAGTTCGCCAAGGTTTAGACTGATTATACCATTACCACAGCCTACATCAAGTACATTAACATCTTCAGGAGATTTGTATCCATCCTTTAAAGTTGATACAATAAAAGCCAATCTTTTAATGTCAGCATACCTTGTATATTTCGGTGTTATTTTCGATTCCATTACAATGTTATAAATTTTTATGAGGAGTGTGAATAAATGTTTTTTTAGACTCTTTCAATTTGAACAGTATTCCCAACATTGTGAAGAGTAATCTAGGGATTCTTATTACTGCATAAATCAAATTCTTGTTGAAATACACTTTTGGAACAGCCAAAAACAAAGTCGCTAAATAAATTAATAAAGTTGTTATCCAAAAAATTGATGGGATCAAAAATAAATCAGATAAAAAAGTAGACATGACTATTAAAAGAACAAACAGACCCAAATTAAACATTCTAGGGAGTTGTGCTTGAATCAGCACTGCCATATGAAACAGATCAAAATTACCTTTGAATAAAGATTTAATTCCTATTGAAAAATATCGTTTCAAGAACATAAAATGGCTTGAAATCCATCTTGTTCGTTGTTTCTCAAACACTTTTATATCTTCTGTCTTTTCATCATATACATAAGCCTCTTTCAAGTAATTAATATGAAGAGAATCTTTTAATATCTCTATTTGAAATTCTTTATCAAAACCACCAATGGCGTCTGAACATTTTAATTTTTGATATATCAAATCATAAGAAAAAGCCATTCCAGATCCAGCTACAGGACTAGAAACTCCTAAGCCTTCTGCTCCTTGCCTAAAAATCGTATTGCTAATTTCTTCACTAATTCCATCTAAAACAGAATAAGAGGTATTGACATTCTTAGCCTTTCTTCTTCCTTGAATAGCAACTGAACCATTTTTAAATGAAAGGGCAAGATATCTGAGAAAATCTTTACTCATTACATTATCAGCATCCAATATTACAACATGACTATAATTAGGGTAATTATTCAGTGCACTAGAAATAGCCTTTGCCTTTGTACTTTTTTCAAAAGAAACTACATGAGTAATAACATCTGTTTTCTCAAGTTCTTTTAAAGTTGAAGATTTTAATTGGTCTGCTATAACGATTAAATCAAATGAATCTTTAGGGAAATCAACTAATAAATTTTTCTTAACAGTATTTAAAATAACAACATCCTCCTTATAAGCAGGAATTAAAACAGCAAATTTAATACCTTCTGGAGGATTATTATTTATCTTTAGTTTCTTTTTGTAATTACGAGAAGCGACAAGAAAAATCAAATTATATATAACTATAAATACGATGTACAGCTGTACAACTATCTCTATTGTGTTTATTACAACAATCATGATCAAACCCTTTCTTCTTGCAACAAGGCAGGTACGGTTTTCCACAACAGCATTAAATCCTTTTTAAAGGAACTGTTCTTTGCGTATTCAATATCCAAAGAAATTCTTTCTTCTTCAGACATTTCAGCTTTCCCTCTTTTAGTAACTTGCCATAAACCAGTTATTCCTGCCGCAGCCATAAACCTTAGGGCACAATGATCTTTAGTTAATTGTTGAGCTTCATAAAGTGGCAATGGCCTATTGCCAACAATAGACATATCTCCTTTCAGTACATTGATTAATTGAGGAAGTTCATCTAAACTGGTATCTCTTAAAAACTTGCCGAATCTGGTGATTCTTGGATCATCTTTAATTTTGAAAAAAACAGAGTTTACGCTAGAAGCGTTATCTACATCAGAATTACCTCCATATTGATTTAAGTGGGAAAGCTTACTAAGCTCCTTATCCGCACCATCTGCCATGGATCTGAATTTTAAAAAATTAAAGATTTTGTACCCTACGCCTGCTCTCTTAGACACATAAAACACAGGTCCTCTGGACTCCAATTTTATGATCAATGCAATTAGGAACATTATCGGACTGATCAATACTAGTAAACTTCCAGAAACTATAATATCAAACAACCTTTTAGTAGTTCCGATTTTATAATTTGCAATTTTATCTTTTGTGTCGTTTTCCTCCCTGGTCAGCTTTTTGAAAAGCTTAAGAAAATCTATCCAATAATTTAATTTCTCTGGGTCAAAACCAACTGGGAAACAATCATCTGCCCCCACTCTAAGTATTTTTTTCTTCGTTTCTGTTTCAACTTCATCAGATACAATTATTATCGGAATAATATTATTTGTAGCTCGAACATTATGACCAAGCTCACTTAGATTTTTGAAAAATATGTGATCTAAATAATTTGTATGAAAAATAATTGCATCAGGTGCATCACTTGATGAAATTTGTTCAATAGACTTTATTAAGTTGTGAATACTATATTTCTTTATTTGAGCAAACATATTTAAGTTAGGCTCATTAAAGGCTTCATTACTTACATAAAATATTTTCTTATTAAAGGCCTTATCCTTTATTAAAGAATCGTTGTCAATTTTATTATTAAAAAGTTTATTGTTAGTATCCATATAATTATTGCTCAATTTTTCCTTTAAAAACTCCATCTAACAATTCATATAATTGCTCAGGGTCAAATGGTTTCTCCAAATAACCTTTAGCTCCCAACTTCATACATCGGTTTTTGAAAGCTTCATCAGTTCTGCAACTGACAAACACGAAAGGTATTTCAGAAAACATTCCGCTTTGTGAAATACTTTTAAAAAAATCGTATCCATTCATTTTAGGTGTATTAAAATCTGAAATAATCATTGAAGGAATATTGCCTTCTGAAAGCCATTTCATCCCTGCCAAACCATCATTTTTAAATATTAATTTATAGTACTTTTTCAATAAAACATCCAATAAATATCTCATTGGTTCATCATCCTCAATTATTAAAATTGTATGTTTCATTAACATGTATCTTTTCTACAACTATTAGATTAATAATTTATGATGCTATTTTAACTTATTATCAATATATTTATATTAAATTGATTTATTTCAATACCTAAAATTAGTTATTATTAACTATCTATCACAAAAATTAGATGTATTTTTTTTGTCTTTTCATGGATAAATCGTTGACTAAGCTAATTATCTTGTTAAATAGCAGGTTTTTACAGACAAACACAGATATATTTAGACTAAGGTTTTTACTATTTATTACATCTATAAATTCCTTCCATTTAATTTCTACAAAATCAATGTGAATGGGAATAAAAATTAACTATTATCATGTAAGATATTTAAGATAATTTATATGTATTATTACGTCTAGGAATATTTATTGTTCAATAAGTAATAATCGAAAATCCTAGATTTCATCAATTACTATTTATTATGAAAAAAACACTCTTAATATTTACACTGACATTATTGATAGGAATTAGTGCTTATGTTGCCTATAAAAAATTCTACCCTAAAATAGTGGCTCAAGCTGTGGTAGATAAAAAATACCTTAATCTTCTTCCAAAAAAATACAGTGAAAAACTAACTACAATTAGCGATACAGTGAATAGCAAACTTGATAAAGTAATTACCAGCACTGCTACGGAAGGAATTGAATTAAAGCAGTTAGAGAATGCTGTTTTAGAAATAAAAAAAGAGGACGTTGAATTAATCTATCAAAAATTAAGGAAAACCAATATTAAATCTGTTGAACAAGTTTTTGACACTATCACCAATAATATAAAAATAAAAAGCTTTAACCTTGAAAGTTTAAGAGAGCCCTTTCTACATCACGTAGAAAAAAAACATATCAAAAAGGGCATGAAATATATTGAAATGCATGATTTGTTCAATACAATAGACGAAGAAAGCGCACGGCAAATTGCCCTTCAAATATTAAAGCAAAAAGAATCGAAAATTAAAAAGAAGCTAGAAGAAACCAATTAACCTAATTGATTTTAATTTCCTCAAAAGGAGTAACCATCCAATGCATCGGAATGTCAAATTGATCAATAAATAAATCCCCCTCTATTAATGGACCTAAAGTAACTCCCACAAATAGAGTTCTACTATTACAATTCTCCAGAAAACGATCATAATACCCCTTTCCATAACCTATTCTATGACCGTTCTTGCTTCCTATAACCATAGGGACTAACACACATTCAATTTCATCGATTGAGTAGGCTTTTCCATCTTGAGGCTCTGGTATACCCCATTTATTTTCTAAGAAAGTTGTATTTTCTTTGATTTCAACATGGCTCATAATAGGGCTATATAAATCAGAAATTGCCGTAATCACATCAATTTCTGGTTTTTCGCTCCATAAGTATTGTATAAAAGGAAAAGTATCTGGCTCTTTGTTATTTTTTATAGGGATGAAAGTATGGATACTTTTAAATTGATTAACTCCAAAGAAGTCTATTAAACGATTGCAAAGCAACTGATTCCTTCTTTCATATTCAGTTTGACTTAAAAACCTCCTTTTTTCTAAATAAACTTTCCTCAAAGTATTTTTATCCATCCCATCGCATTATGTGGAATTGCAAATTAAATGGATCAAAAGCCTTTATCAACTTTTTAATGAATTTATCATCTGCTTTATAATACGGGATAAAATTTTCTTTACGCTCTTGCAATCCATTTGCAGGGAAAAGGAAATCTTTAACCTCATCAATTTGCCGCATTTTATCCGAATGCTTTCTTTTCTCTGCAGCCATCATCTTCTTCTCTATTTTATCAATAGCATTACTGATTTTCTCAGTCTCCGCCTCAGTCATTTGAGCAAGGCTTGGATCAACATCTCCAGCATATCCTCTTATTGCGGTGAGCAATGTATTCAATTGCTGGCGCTCATCATTTAAGTTCAATTTTTGAGCACTAATCTTTTTTGTGATTTCTTTTTTAAGCACTTCTCTTTCTACAAAGAGATCCAAATCCTTTAGCTTAAGTTTTTTAATTTTGTGCCGTATTCTGTTCGGAATTATCATTCCAAAATTACGAGGTAAAAGAATTGGAAAAGGAATATGCTGAGAATCAAAGACAGGCTTCAACTGCATCCAGTAAGCTACCTCAGCTGGGCCTCCTGTGTAGGCTAAGTTTGGTAGAATCACCTCCTGATAAACTGGTCTTAATATTACATTAGGACTGAAATTTTCAGGATGTTCATCAATCTCCTTTTCGATTTCCTCTTCAGAAAAGCTAATGTCAGTATTTAAAACATTAAACTTTCCTTCTTCCTTTACTATCCTTTCTCTTAATCCATCCTTCAAATAAAAGAAGTTAATCTCTCTTGGGTAGGTCTGAGTTTTATACCCCATATCATCTAAAGATGTAGAGCATTTTTCCACCAATTGATTAGCCGTATTCTTTAAAATATCATCATGGATAATAGTTTTAAATTCTGCTTTCAATTGTACATTATCTGCATCTAATACCAATAATCCATATTGTCCGTAAAATGCATTCACATATTCCCGAACCGCATCAGCCAGGTTTTCAGCTTCTGCATATGCTTTATAAAAGATACTGTCTTGTCCAGCAATATTGGCAGCCAGCTCAGCCAAGCCTTCTGTATTCATCCTGCCTACAGCTCCACTTTGCTCAGTATTCCATTTATATTTTTTACCATCAGCCTGCATGCTTTTAATTTCATCCAGATCATGGTCTTCTGAAGCCATCCAGTAAACAGGCACAAAACTATATTCTGGATACTTAGCCTTTAATTGTTGACAGGCATTTATAACCGTGATGATCTTAAAATGAAAATAAAGTGGCCCCGTAAAAATATTAAGCTGATGCCCAGTGGTAAGTGTAAATGTTTTAGCATCCCCCAGGTTTTCAATATTCTTTTTAACCGCCTCCTCAACTTTGGAAACCTGAGTATATTGATTTTCTAAAACCTGAACAAGGACATCCCGATTGATCTTATGTTGTGATTTCTCCTGAATTTGGTCTTGAAAAGCCTCTAGATTTGGGTAGCGATGGTAGAATGGCTTTAGTTCTTCTTTTTGTTGTATAAAATCATTAAATATAGGCGCAAAAAGCCCTGTTTCAGAAAAATCAATACACCCTACCTTCATATTTTAATGTTATTTCAAATTACCATATAAGTCAAACTCTGTGGCATCTGTGATTTCTACTTCTACGAAATCCCCTATTCTGGCATAGCTTTCAGTAGCATCTATCAATACTTCATTATCTACTTCAGGAGAGTCATGTTCTGTTCTACCAATGAAAAATCCACCTTCTTTTCTATCTACCAAAACTTTAAATGTCTTACCGATTTTCTCTTGATTCAATTCTTGAGAAATCTGAGTTTGTAATTCCATTACGGCATCTGCTCTTTCTTGTTTGGTTTCATCGGGAACATCATCCTCAAAACTGAAGGCATGAGTATTTTCTTCATGGGAATACGGGAAAATACCTAGTCGATCGAATCTGGTGTTTCTAACAAAATCCATCATTTCTTGAAAATCTTCTTCTGTTTCTCCAGGATGTCCAGCAATCAAAGTAGTTCTCAAGGCTATTCCAGGGACTTTCTCACGAATACGCTCAATTAAAGCTTCTTGCTTTTCACGAGTAGTACCTCTGCGCATCATTTTCAACATTTTAGTAGATCCGTGCTGAAGTGGCATATCTAAATAATTACAGATATTATCACGTTCCGCCATCACATCCAAAATATCCTCTGGGAAACCAGTTGGGAAGGCATAATGCAATCTAATCCATTCTATTCCTTCCACATCAGAAAGCTGTTTTAATAATTCAGCCAAATTTCTCTTCTTATAAATATCTAATCCGTAGTAAGTAGAGTCTTGTGCAATAAGTAAAATTTCTTTAGTACCATTTCTGGCCATATTTTTAGCTTCCTTCACCAATTCTTCAATCGGACGAGAAACGTGTTTACCACGCATAATCGGAATCGCACAAAATGAACACGGACGATCACATCCTTCAGCTATTTTCATGTAAGCAAAATGATTAGCAGTGGTAGTAATTCTTTCGCCCACTAATTCATGCTTATAATCGGCATTGAATTTTTTTAGCAACATGGGCAATTCCATAGTACCGAAAAAAGCATCTACCTGCGGAATTTCTTTTTCTAAATCATCTTTATATCGCTGAGAAAGACATCCTGTCACATAAAGTTTCTCAATTATCCCTTCTTCTTTTGCATCCGCATAGCGCAAAATAGTATCAATAGATTCCTGCTTGGCATTATCTATAAATCCACAAGTATTTACCACGATGATATTGGAATCATCCTTTTCTGATTCATGCGAAACATCAATGTCGTTTCCTCTCAACTGTGTGATCATCACTTCCGAATCCACCAAATTTTTGGAACATCCAAGCGTAACCACATTTACTTTGTCTTTCTTTAATCCTTTCGTCTTCAAAATTTTCTCCTCTTTAAAAATATCTTTGTAACAGATTACATAAAATTTTGTGCTTTAATTCAGATTTGAATAGATATATTACTTTTTTAAGCAATTGCACTATAGGCACTGTTTCAAGACGCAAAGTTAATCAAATATTATAGGAATTGTTTCAAATGTGATGAATTACAATCAATTCCTTCTTATCTCGTTTAGCTTGTCAGAATATATAATATCTTTGCATCCCAATGGAATCAATTATCAAAAAAAGCTTAGTTTCAATATTCATAATCAGTCTTTTTGCTTGCGAGGTAGATAGCGTTTGCGGAAGTCAAAATGTAGATTATGTGACTTTCAGAACTGTTTCTCTCGATGCCAATTTGGAGGAAGTTAATGTCGATGTGGTGTTTGACAGTATAGTTAGCCCTCAAACAGATAGTGTATTCTTTTTTCAAGACACCTTATTTAATTTTGAACTTCCCTTAAGCCCCGTAGAGAACCAGACTGATTTCTATTTCTATTATGGCCCGTTTGTTGATACGATCCGACTTAGTTATGAGAAAAGAAACTGGGTAGATTCACCTGAGTGCGGAATCGATATGCAATTTATTGGTATGGATACTGTTTTTCAAACTTTCGATTCTCTTATAATTGTCAATGATACATTAAAAAGCAATATAAATGCGCCTAATATTAAGTTGTTTATTTTTTAGCTTTTTCAGTTTTTCTTTATTGGGACAAGTACCCAATAGTAGTGTTGATACTGACTCAACCGAGCAAAGAATTGTAGAACCAGAAAAGCCAAAAGTCCCAAAATCTTTCTTTATTCCAACAGGAGTTAGGATAGGTACTGATTTAGTTGCTTTAGGTGTGAATGTATTTGGTAATGCCAGACAACGATATGAACTACAGGCTGACATTGATTTCCACAGAATTTATTTAGTAGGGTCTTACGGAATCAATAAGTACCAAACTAGTGGGGAAGGATTTGAATATAACAATAATGGAAATTATTTCAGAGTTGGATTAGAAGCAGACTTTCTAAAATTTGATCCCGATCATAATACCTTGACATTCGGACTTCGATATGCAAGAGCTAGCTATTCTGAAAATTTGACCACTAACATAATTAGCCCAGTTTACGGCCCCTATGAAGAAAGCTTGAGTAATGATGCAGTAAGTGCAAGATGGTTTGAAATGACTACTGGTCTAAGGGTTATGATAATGAAAAACCTATATATGGGCTATAATTTCAGGATTCAATTGAATAGAAGGGTTTTTGATGCAACTAATTTCAGAACCTATGATATTCCTGGATTTGGAAGAGGAGAATTTAAAAATAGATGGACTTTCAATTACTATTTAACTTACAGAATTGCCTGGAGAGAAAAACAAGTAATGGAAAGAAGTCGCTAAACGCGCTTAAAGAAAGAGTCTACAAATTCCATTTTGTTGAAAACTTGCAAATCTTCTACTTTTTCACCTACCCCAATATATTTAACAGGAATTTTAAATTCTTCGGAAATACCGATTACTACTCCACCTTTAGCAGTTCCATCTAATTTTGTGATGGCTAAGGCCGTTACTTCAGTAGCTTTAGTAAATTCTCTGGCTTGAATCATGGCATTCTGCCCTGTTGAGCCATCTAACACTAATAAGACTTCATGTGGGGCTTCGTTCACAAACTTTTGAATTACTCTTTTGATTTTAGATAACTCATTCATCAAATTCACTTTGGTGTGTAATCTTCCAGCCGTATCGATGATGACTATATCCGCCTCTTCTTCAACACCTTGTTTCACTGCATCAAAAGCTACAGAGGCAGGGTCTGTATTCATACCATGAGAAACCACAGGAACATCCACTCTCTCACCCCACATTTTCAACTGGTCAACAGCTGCGGCACGGAAAGTATCTGCAGCACCAAGGATCACTTTCATACCTTGCTTTTTATATTGAGCTGCTAATTTACCAATGGTAGTCGTTTTTCCTACTCCATTCACACCCACTACCAATAAAACATAAGGCTTTTTGATATCTTCAGGTAAGGAAAAGTCTTTTAAATCTTCAGTATTATTCTCAGATAAAAGTCCTGCAATTTCTTCCCTAAGTATTTTATCTAATTCGCTTGTGCCCAAATACTTATCACGGGCTACTCTTTCCTCAATTCTATCAATGATTTTAACAGTAGTATTTACCCCTAAATCAGAACTGATTAAAATTTCCTCCAATTCATCCAACACATCCTCATCAACTTGGGATTTACCGACTACAGTTCTCCCTAATTTAGAAAAGAAACTTTCTTTGGTTTTTTCTAAGCCTTTATCTAACGACTCTTTTTTTTCTTTGGAGAAAATTTTAAAAATACTCATTCTGTTATGGTTTAGGGTAGTGGTAATTATAGGCCAATAGTATTACTACGGAAATAACGCACTAAAGTAATTAAGAAAATGAAAGAAGCAGAAGTGTATAAACAAAAAAAGTCCCTAAAGAGGGACCTAAATCAATTTAAACCTTAAAAACTACAATTATTTTTTAAGTGCCTCTTTGGCCATATCCAAAGGTACCATCTCTTCACGGAAAGTATAACCTCCGTTTTTTGACTTCACCGCTTTGATTACTTTAGCGTAACCTTTAGCATCTTTATCTTTTAAACTTGCTACTACTTTCTTAGCCATGATTACTTAATTTCTTTGTGAACAGTATTTTTCTTCAAAATTGGGTTATACTTTTTCAACTCCAATCTTTCTGTAGTGTTTTTTCTGTTTTTTGTTGTGATGTAACGAGATGTACCCGGAGCACCACTTTCTTTATGTTCAGTACATTCTAAAATTACCTGAACTCTATTTCCTTTCTTAGCCATTGTGCTTTATATTTTTGAGCAATAGAAAATTATACTAATACATTACCGTTTTCACGTGCCTTCTTCAATACGGAAGTGATCCCATTTTTATTAATGGTTCTGATTGCGCTGGCAGACACCTTTAAAGTAATCCACTTATCCTCCTCAGGAAGGTAAAACCTTTTCTTTTGCAAATTTGGTAAAAACCTTCTTCTGGTTTTATTATTAGAGTGAGAAACATTATTTCCCACCTGAGGTCTTTTTCCGGTAATTTGACAAACTCGTGCCATATCTATTTAAATTATTTTTGTTGTCGATTTCAAATTGGTCTGCAAATATCGGCAATATTTTGATAATCACAAACCTTAGCCTAAAAATACCTCCTAATTTTTTTGGAATTACAAGGGATTGCCGTCCTGTTTTGTTAGATTTACATTTTAAGAGAGTGCAATTTACGAATTTTTAAACATTAAAGCTATGATTGAAGAAATCAAGAACAGTCAACAAGCCATTGACATGGAAAACAAGCACGGAGCTCATAATTATCACCCCCTACCTGCTGTATTGGCCAAGGGAGATGGTGTTTTCCTTTGGGATGTAGAAGGAAAAAAATATTATGACTTTTTATCTTCATACAGTGCAGTTAATCAAGGACACAGCCATCCGAGAATTTTAGAAACCCTTAAAAAGCAAGCAGAGACGTTAACTTTAACCTCTAGGGCTTTTCATAATAATGTTTTAGGGCCTTTTGAGAAATATATTACTGAATATTTCGGTTTTGATAAAGTTCTTGCTATGAATTCTGGTGCAGAAGCAGTTGAATCTGCTCTGAAAATTGCTAGAAAATGGGCTACAGAAAAAAATGGAGTGGCTCCAAATGCTGGGAAAATAATTGTCGCTGAACAAAACTTCCACGGAAGAACCACTACTGTTATATCATTCTCCAGTGATGAAACTGCCAAAAAGAACTTTGGCCCTTATACTCCTGGTTTTATTAAAATACCTTATAATGATACTGAGGCTTTAGATAAAATTTTAGAAGGAGAAGATAATATTGTCGGATACTTGGTAGAGCCAATTCAAGGTGAGGCTGGTGTTTACAGACCTGATACAGATTATTTAAAGAAATGTAAAGAAATCTGTAAAAAGCATAATGTTTTATTCATAGCTGATGAAATCCAAACAGGTATCGCTAGAACAGGTAGTTTATTAGCTGTTTGTGGTGATTGTACTTGCGAGGGACATTGCGAAAAGCAATCTACTTATGTAGAGCCTGATATTTTGATTTTAGGTAAAGCACTTTCCGGTGGTTTTTATCCAGTATCAGCAGTACTGGCAAATGATCACATCATGGAAGTATTAACTCCTGGAACTCACGGTTCTACTTTTGGAGGTAATCCATTAGGTGCTGCTGTTGCATTAACCGCTTTAGAGGTTGTGAAAGATGAGAAATTAGCACAGAACGCAAGAAAGTTGGGGCAGCTTTTCAGAGATAGGATGCAGAAATTTGTAGATTCTTCTGATATGGTTAATCTTGTAAGAGGTAAAGGCCTTTTAAATGCAATTGTGATTAATGACTCAGAAGACAGTTCTACTGCTTGGGATATTTGCATGGCTTTAAAAGAAAATGGCTTATTGGCTAAACCAACTCACGGAAACATCATCCGATTTGCTCCACCGTTGGTCATTACTGAAGAGCAATTGAATGAATGCTGTGATATTATTGAAAAAACTATTAAGGAGTTTAAGAAAAACTAAGCTCTGTTTGATGAAAATTGTAAAAGCTCGGAGGTTTATCCGAGCTTTTTTTGTGGACAATTTTCATTCTTTTCTAATTCCAAATTATCAATCAATTCAAATCTTAATCCCTTCTCTTGACAACCTTGTGGTTTCATTTCTAATTTCAACGGATTTTGGCTTTAGCCCAAAAAGTGGCCTGATCCAACGAATTCTTCTTATCAAGAAGTCATAACTTATAAAGCATCCGCCAAAAGTAGCCAGTATAACTGCTATTAATTTAGTATAAGGATGAATATCCAATGGGAAGATGATAAATGAAGCCATAAAAAGGAAAAACATATGTATTACGTAGATCGGATAGGCCGCACTGCTTAAATATGTAAGTGCTTTGCTTGGTTGATTTAAATACTTATACCCGAATCCAAAAACCGTATATATCCACAAATTAGATTCCACTGGGATGAGGTAATTCAATAGATCGCTGGTGAGTCCTTGTAAACGCAGAAGATACAAGATAAAAGCAATCGCAAGTGTTGGCCATCTTAATTTTGTAACATTTTTCCAGAAATTTTGCCCAGAATAAACACACAAAAATCCTGTAAGGAATGCAATCATTCCCATCCAAAAACCATGTGGTGTCATTGCATAGAGTTCGAAGTTTTCAGGTTGTACTAGTTTGGCTTCTATTATGAATGGAATCATGAGCACTAAAAGTGCAAGCGGGCTTGCCATGAGTTTGTTCAAAACTGAAAATAACTTGCTCTCTTGTTTATTTTTTAGATAGAAAAACAAAGGAGTGAAAATCAGCACATAAATAAATATATTACCTAAAAACCATAGGTGTGCAGGATTTAACATATAGGACAGCCCTTGATGATAATAGTATTGCCATAACCAAACGTGCAATGGCACTATCACTAACATTCCAAAAATAAAAGGTAGCAAAATTCGCTTTGTCCTTTCAAACAAAAGCCCTTTCCAACTACGCCTCTGAATGGCAAAATACACGCCCATTCCCGAGACAAAAAATAACAAAGGAATTCTCCATACATTAAGCATAGACATAGGAATCCAAATGCTTTCCAATGCTTCATCATTCTGAATAAAACCAATAAATACGCCCCATGGCTGAAAGCCAATTGCAATATGGTATATTAACAATAAACCAATAGCAATCACCCTCAGCCAATCAATATCATATCTTCTATTTGTCAGCATCAGTCAATGATCATTGTTTGTTTTTAATCATTTGAGCAATGATGACTCTGTCTTTTTTCAATTGATCATAGTCTAATTTTAGACCTAAAGGACCAAGGTCTTTGCTGATTTGATCGTACATAGGCTTTAATGCTTCAAATGGAGCTGAAACTGATTCTAGGGCTGTAGCATCATAAGAATTCTTTACTGCAATATCTGCCTTTTTCTCAAGCAAAGCTTTCACAATTTCAACTCTACCGTAAAAAGCTGCTGTATGCAATGGTGTTGAGCCATCTGCACTGGTTGCATTTATATTAGCCCCACTTTCTATCAGCAACTTGGCGGCCTCTGTTTTTCCAAAAATAGTGGCAATATGCAGGGGTGTTGAACCATAATCATCTTTTTCATTAAGATTTGAATTGGCTGCCACATGTTCTTTTATAGCTTTTACATTTCCGAAAAATGCGGCCTCTTGAATAGGTGTACTTGGTTTTTCTACTTGCTCAGATTTAGTGCCCTTTTTCTCGTTATGTTGACAAGCTACTGTCGAGATTAATGTAAAAGTCAAGGCTAATGCACTTAGAAATTTTGTCGCTCTTGAATTAATTGTTTTCATGATCTTTGTTTTTAATTGTTTATAAATTTTTGATTTATACAAAGGTCTGTAGGATTTGCTTTTGTCAGTTAGCAAGCATGCTTCAATAGATATAAGCTATGCATTTTGTATAAAAACTATGGATATCGACTATAAACTATGATGCAAAAGACTCAAAATGAGCTTTGTAAATGGCATTTTAATTCCCGAATATTGCGTATCTTCAAAGCATTAAAATGTTAGACCACCTAAATCACAAAAGTCCGTTTTTACAAAAAGTTGTAGCAGTTATTCAAGTTAATTTGGATGATGAGCACTTTGGTGTAACTGAATTAGCGGAAGCTTTGAACATGAGCAGGTCCAACTTGCTTCGAAAAGTAAAACAGGAAACAGGTGAATCTGTCAGCATATTTATTAGGAATGTTAGGTTACAAAATGCTTATCAATTATTGAAAAAGGATGAACTCACAGTTTCTGAAATATCATATCGGGTAGGCTTTGGGAGTACCTCTTATTTTACTAAATGCTTTAGGGAATTATATGGACATACTCCCGGAGATTCATCAAAAATAAATATTGAAAAAGACCTAAGCGAACCTAGCAATCCTGATTCAAAGAAAATTGTAGGATCAAAACGACCTATTCTGGTCGGAATAGGTATTCTCTCAATTGCAGCAATAGTGCTTTTACTAATTTTCTATCAAAAAAAGGATAACCCTTCAAAACCATTAGCTAAGTCAGTGGCTGTTCTACCTTTTAAAAATGACAGTGCCGACAGCACCAATTTGTATTTCATGAATGGATTGATGGAGGCAATATTGGACAACTTTCAAAAAATAGAAGACCTAAAAGTAACCAGCAGAACCACATCTGAAAAGTATAGAACCAACCTAAAATCTATACCAGAGCTATCAAAGGAATTAAACGTCAATTATTTTGTAGAAGGCAGCGGGCAAAAAATTGGTAATGAAATCGTATTGACCATTCAATTGATAGAAGCTCCAAGTGACAAACATCTCTGGTCAAAAAGATATAAGCGCGAATTAAAAGATGTATTTGAGTTGCAGGCCGATGTGGCTAAAAGTATTGCTGCGGAAATCAATGCAGTAATCACTCCAAAAGAACAAGAACGAATAGAAAAAATCCCCACGAATAATTTAGTTGCTTATGATTACTATTTAAAAGGGCTGACCTTATTAAATGATGAAACCGGAAATGGATTAAAAGAAGGAATAGTCCAATTTAAGAAAGCCATTCAAGAAGATGGAGAATTTGTCAATGCATACGCTTACATTGCGATATCTTATTACTATTTAGACCTTTTTAGGCAAGAGAAACAGCACACCGAGGAAATTAGGAATTATGCTGATAAGGCCATGCTTTTAGATGCCGATTTGGGTGAAAGTCTTATTGCAGATGCCTTGTATTTTATGCAAATCAAGGATTATCCTAAAGCGGAGCAAGCCTTATTAGAAGTTTTGGAATATTATCCTAATGTAGCCTGGATTCACAATTTCTTGTCCGATATCTACGCCTATATGCTTCCCAATACTAAAAAATATTTGATCCATGCATTACAAGGGATTGAAGTAGCTGTTTCAGACAAAGACTCTGTATCTACAAGCATCACCTACTTACACTTGAGCAATGCTTTGGCACAAACAGGTTTTCTTGATGAGGCGGAAAAATATATCAATAAATCGAAGGCCTATGATCCTAAAAATCATTATTCGAAATATCTCCATGAATATATTAAGCTTGGCCAGCATAATGATTTGAGAAAAACTAAATCAGCGCTGATCGAAATCTTTAAACAGGACACGACTAAAATTGATGTGATCAGTGAAGTCGCAAAAGTCTGTTATACCTTAGAAGAGTACGAAGAGGCTTGGTTTTATTATGAAAAGCTCATTTCAATCAGGTCTGCATTGAAATTAGATATTTATCATAATTATGATCTCAATATGGCTTTTGTTTTGGAACAACTTGGAAGGAAACAGGAGGCCAATAGTTTTTATGAGAGCTACTTGGCTTTTGCAGAAAATGATCAATCTATGTATACAGAATTGATTATGGCTGCCTATCATGCGGCCAAGGGTGATGTTGATAAAGGCATAAACGGCTTAAAGGCATTTTCTAAACAGGATAATTATCAATATTGGTTCGTTCTATTTCTTGATAAGGACCCAATTCTATTAAAGATGAAAGATCACCCTGATTTTCAGAGTACAGTACAGAAAATCCGAACCAAATTTTGGGAAAATCATGAAGAGATTAAAAAAATGCTAATCGATGAAGATATTGTTCGAATGTAGTTGTGTCAATCTCGATATAATTACACTACTTGACAAGGGCTAATGTAATAAGAAATGTAAGCCTAAGTTTTCATCGGATCGTATTTCACCTTGATTGGTAGGAATATCTGAAAAACCTATTGATAATAATTTAGCAAATAAAGAGGATGTCCGAAAAGTCGAGACACCCTTTTTACCCAATAAGTAATTGAAAATATTATCTTCTTTTACCTTTTGACGGCCTAATATCATTTACAGGGCCAAAATGCTTAAATTCTAGCACCTTTTTCTTTCCTTTTATTAATTTTATTTCCGCAGGAGCTAGCTTTAGATCAGAAGTCTTGACAATAGCTCCATCAAAAAAGGTTTTGGCCTGTTGAAATTCTCCCTTGTCAAAATCATGGCGCTCCTTGTTAGATTTCACAGGTACCCCAGGGATAACGTGATACAAATCTACTTCAACAGCATATGTTGGCTTTAATGAAGTAATAAAACCTTGAACACTCTTCTTAATACTTTTGATCATACACTTAATGATTTAAAAGCTTTGAAATAGCTTAAAAAAATTGGCTTATGCAAGTTTGCAAGCTATCGCTTTAATTAGGTTTGACGTAATTTAAAAGGAGAAATTTCATACTAAAACACTCATTTTTGCACGAAGATCATCATTATAAAATAATGTTTGGATAGTTTCTATGTATGTTATACTTGAAAATTGCCGATTACATCATTCAGTTAATAGCTTAATTCTCGACCTTAGAAAGTTAAACCACTGCAACATAATTGGGTATCTGTAAGCTTTATCATAACGGTTTTGTAACTCACTTTAAAAAACTGTATATACATAAGATTAATATTAATTAAAATAAATTCATTTTTCATCTCGACCGTATTTTATTCTTATTTGCCTATGCTTTTTCACTAACCATTTTGTTTTTTGAGTGTAAAGACGGTGTCGGACCCTGATAATGATCTAAACGATCTTAGTTTAAGTTTTGAAGTAAGCGAACCATCGGTTGAAATTCCATCAGGTTTGACACAAACTACCAATCAATATTCTCAAAAGGTATACTTTAGGTGCATTGTCTAAATATATATATCTAAATGCTCTTAAAATATGGAAAAGGCTTGGCTTTAGCGCTGCTTTTCCTCCTTCCAAAATCGTGCATACTGAGCTAAAAAGTGATGAGACATATTCTTATGACCAAAAATTAGTTTACTTTCCCCAATCCCCTTAATTTTGAGCAAAATTTAGAATCATGTCCGATAGATATAACCAGCGCGGAGTTTCAGCCTCCAAAGAAGATGTTCATAATGCCATCAAAAACCTTGACAAAGGACTTTTCCCGCAGGCTTTTTGCAAGATTGTGCCGGACCACCTGACCGGGGACGAAGACTATTGCACGATCATGCATGCGGATGGGGCTGGCACTAAATCTTCCTTGGCTTATATGTATTGGAAAGAAACGGGTGATATTTCTGTTTGGAAAGGCATTGCACAAGATGCTATTATCATGAATATTGATGATTTGCTTTGTGTTGGTTGTACTGATAAGATATTGCTTTCTTCCACAATTGGTCGAAATAAAAACTTGATTCCAGGCGAAGTGATATCTACCATTATTAACGGAACAGAAGAAGTATTGCAGATGCTGAGAGATAATGGCATGAACATCATCAGTACGGGTGGTGAAACAGCAGATGTGGGTGATTTGGTAAGGACAATCATCGTAGATAGTACCGTTACCGCTCGAATGAAAAGAGATGATGTGATTTCCAATGACAATATTAAAGCTGGACATGTAGTAGTAGGCTTGGCTTCTTATGGACAAGCCACTTATGAAAATGAATATAATGGCGGAATGGGAAGTAATGGTTTAACTTCAGCACGTCATGATGTATTCAATAAGGAATTAATGGCAAAATATCCCGAGAGCTTTGACCCATCTGTTCCTAATAATTTGATCTATACGGGTTCAAAGAAATTAACCGATAAGGTAGAAGGCGTGGATTTGGATGCCGGAAAATTAGTTTTATCTCCAACTAGAACTTATGCTCCTGTTATCAAGAAAGTTTTAGAAGAATTGCCGGGAAAAGTAGCCGGAATGGTACATTGCAGTGGCGGTGCACAAACCAAAGTGCTTCATTTTGTGGAAAACCTGCATATTATTAAAGATAATTTATTCACAACCCCCCCGCTATTCAGAATGATACAAGAAGAATCCAGAACAGATTGGAAGGAGATGTACAAAGTTTTCAATGTGGGGCACCGGATAGAGCTTTATGTAGAGGAACAAGAGGCTCAAAAGATTATTGACATCTCTAAATCATTTAACATTGATGCTCAAATTATCGGAAGAGTAGAAGATTCGGAACAAAAGAAAGTGACGGTGAGGAGTGAGCATGGAGAGTTTGTATATAATTAAGAACTATTTTCCATTTACAATTGACAGTTCAATATAGATCAAGAATAGGACTACTATAATTTCTCCAATGAAATAAAAAAGCCCTAAAAGGGTAAGTTGATGGAAAAATGTAAGGATCAGAGCTACTGTAAGGATGCAATACAATAAATTAGCAATAGCTATTGCTTTCAAATAGGGTTTCCATTTCATTTTCATGAATAGAAAGCAACTCATAGAGTAAATAAAAAATACCACAGCAATTAATGCCAATGAAATCAAAATATCTGTAGGTATTCCGATGTATTCCTGAAAATTTGTGAAGACAATTCCTAAAATTGATGCAGTTAAGAATGCTCCTAGGGCATCAATCAAGAATATTTTTTTAGGTGGAGAAAGTAATTGATCAGCCAATTTCATATAAAATCTATTTAATTGAAGATGAATATTAAATCACATATTGCTTCATCATAATATCCGTTTGTAGGTCACTCACCCAATTTAAAAACATGTTTATCAAAAGCTACAAAACCAACTTTTTCGTAAAACTGGATTGCTTTGGGGTTTTCTTCCCATACGCCTAACCATAAGTAATCTAATTTCTTTTGCTTTGCAATTTCTAAGGCCTTTTGGTAAAGTAGCTTTCCAATCCTCTTACCTTGATACTGTTTCAAAACATAAATCCGTTGAATTTCGAGCGAATTTTCATCATGAATATCGGTTTGGGAATGGCCAAAATTAATCTTTAAATAACCGACTATTTTATTCTCAAATAAGGCAAAATAAAATTCAGAATTTTGATCCTTTAATTCTGATATCAATTTATCAGAAGCAAACTCTTCCTCTAAATACCTCTTCATATCCTCCTCCGTATTTCCAGCAGCATAGGTTTCGAAGAAAGTTTCCTTACTAATTTTTTGTAAGTCGGTTATTTCCTGAAGAGTTATTTGTTTGATTTGAATGCCACTCATTTTTTGAGGTTGTTTTGGTATTTAATTTTTTTCAATCATTAGAGCTTCAATCACCGGATATCTTAATTCTACATATTTATTACTATTCGATAAATAAATAACAACTAACTCCTCATTTATCCCTCTCATGATTTGAGATTTATAACCACTAGCTCCACCATTATGTCCTGCAAATAGACGCTTTTCACCATTAATTTCAGGATCATTTATAAACCACCCACATCCATATCTTATTTTGTCGCTAAAAGGCGTAAAAACTGCTTTCAAACTCTCATTTGAGATCAATTTTGCTCCTTTTAATGCACTATCCCATTTAAATAAATCTGTAACAGTAGAAAACATTCCAGCTGCAGAAAATGATTGCGAAATATGCCAGTAGGGTGCATTAAAAAACCCGCTATCTTTTTGCAAATAGCCTACAGCTAAATTAGGTTGTATTATTTCTTGTGAATAGTAAGCCGTATTTTGCATATTGAGTGGATCAAGTATATTCTTCTTCAACAATTCATCAAACTCTTTACCTGTTACCTTCTCCAATATTGCCCCTAATAAAAAATACCCGACAATATCAGAATATTTGAATTGAGTGCCGGGTTGAAATTCTAAATTTGTTTCACAATATTTCTTTATAAATTCTTCTTTAGTCATTGCTTTGTACCTGCTCGTCAAGTCTGCGTTAGGAATTCCATGAGTATGAGTTAGCAAGTGCCTGACAGTAACCTTGTTCCCAGTCTCTTTTCTAAAATCTGGTAGGTAGTTAGAAATTTGATAATCTAGGTTTAGATTTCCTTTCTCTACCTCTTGCATTACTAAAATTGCGGTGAACTGTTTGGTCAATGATCCAATTAAAAACTTTGTATCAATCGTATTGGGTACATCAAAAGCTTGATTGGCCATCCCATACGCCTTCTGAAAAATAATTTCTCCATATTGACCCACTAGGAGAACTCCATTCAAATTCTCTTTAGCATCTATTTCATCTATGATTTTTGAAATCTTTTCGACCTGTCCGAAAGCCGGAATAGTTGTCAGAATGAAAAGAATAATGGTTAGTAGTCTCATCTGTTTAATTAAGCTGGAGTACATAGTTTACTTTATGAAATTCTGTGGCTTTAAATGTACAAAAAATTAAATTTCCTAACTGGGCAATTCACAAGTTTGACGGACTTTTACGAACAGCCATCTGAAGTTTCCATAAAGTGCCAAACAGCAATGATTTCATATAGAATGTTACAGAGAGGCTTTTGTTACTCTACTTACTCATTCTTCCTTTAACTTTATGTTTGTTGAAAGTTAGATTCTTGCCTGAATTATTTTTCTTTAATAATGCCATAGAAATTAAAGTCGCAATAACGGAAATAATTAGTCCAGCATTTAGTCCAAGAAGGATAAAGCCAAGAGTAAATGTTACTACTAATACAATTAAAAATACAGCTATTCTGTTTTTAATAAGTTCCCCGAAACTGTAGTCAACAGCTCTAATGTCATCAATTTCATAGGTGTGAGTTTCATAGCAAGAATTGCACTTCATTTCGAATTCCTCTCCATATTTTTGTACAATTTTTATTCGAGTCGCAGCTTTAACTGGGCTATCATTCTCTGACCTACATTCTTTACATTTTACTATTAGCTTCATATTTAAATGTTTGTGTATTTTCTGAGTATTCTCTACAACTTTAAGTATAAGCGTAATGCGGGTTTAGGAGCAAAAATGCTCAATTTCACTGTTTAACCCGCATTACGCTTATACAATGTTGTGGGTAGTATATCGTTCGGGTCTACTTCAGTAATTTTCCCATGTCTCAATACAATCATTGGACTATTCTTTTCTTTTTTAAAAAGAACTAACTTTCTGTAAGTCTCTTCTAGTCCTTTTACAATTTTGTCGCGTTCTTCTTTTAATTGCTCTTTAGTTCCCATAATATTTTTCTTTTAACTCTTCCCACTGTAAAACATTATTGACTGTAATATCATTCAATGATCCTTCTGCAATAATTTCATAGCTGTCCCCAGAGTTATTTACAAATAACCAGTTATCCACTCTGTGGAGAAACAGATTGAGAAAGTTCTTCAGCCCACTTTTATACCTTCTTCTAATCACATCCTCTGGAATATGATGCCCACCTTCTTTTACTCTGGTGGCTACTCTAGAAATCGCTAATTCTTCCGAGTCCAGGAGAAAGAACAAACAGGTTACTTGATAACCTAGATGCTTGGCTTTCTCAATGAATGTAACATAGCTTCTTGTCGAGAGTGTAGTTTCAAATGCGAAACTTTCACCTGCTTCCAACAGGTTTTTAATCCTTTTCAACATCATTCTTCCTGCTTCTATCCCCACTTTTTCTGGCTGAAAAGGTGAAATTCCTCTAGCAATTTCGTCTGCATTCACAAACTCCTTGCAATCAAGTATTTCTGGAAGAATTGTGTAAGAAGCAGTTGTTTTTCCAGCTCCGTTGCATCCAGCTATGACGTATAGTTTTTTCATCCGAAACAAATATACAAATTAAAGACAATCTGGATGCTTTCCGATTTTACAAAACCCCTCATGTTTTTTAATTCATATATTTACTTTGATTATAATCAATAATATACGGAAGATACAATTCCTTTAGTATTATTTTTCTTACTAATTTATCATTGTACTCTTCATCTTTAGTGTGGTATAGAAGTCCTCTTGCAATTAATCTTGGGCTAATATCTCCTACTTGATTTTTAACTTCTAAATATGAATTTAATGTAGAGTTTTTTGGAATGTTTAGTCTCTTAAAACAGCTAAAAAAATTTTCAGAATTGTCAGTGTGCCGATGTATCAGCTGATCAAATTTATTTTCCCTTATCAAGTTTAGTAAATCAGAATCGGCTTTATATTGAAAAAATATAGGCGGATCAATATCGCAAAGAGTTGCTATTTCAAACACAAATCTTCCGTAATCAGGTTGGTTTTGCTCTGTTTCTAACCCTTCCCTGATAAGAAGTTCTTCAAAATTCTTCTCTAGTAATGAAAAAGTTTCTTTCGTATCGGTGGAGATACAATTCTCAAAGGAGTTGTTCAAACGATTTTCATCTGATGAGCTACAGCCTAACATTGACAAAAGGAAAAGGGAGAAAAATAGATTTTTCATTTTATTCTAAAGTGAAATACTAAGCCACATGGAAAATTACCCACAACGCTATGGCTATGATGAGTGGGGCTTAGAAACTACTAAGCTTGCCAATTGCACACAGCCACAACAATTATTAAAATTACAAATTGTGGCTGACTTTCCAAGTACCGCCAAACTTTCCTGTCTGATGAAACCCCATTCATTCATAGCTGATGTTGCCAACCGTATCTATTTCTGTTCAACTTTTATGGTATCTCCTGTTTCAGAAAGTTCTATCCACCGCCCAGTTGGTGCACCCAGCTTGTAATTCTTAATTGTCTTCAGTTGACCAGTATTGAAAAACGTCCTAAATTCTCCGTTAAATTCTCCGTCTTTATATTCTCCTATTTGAGTTATTTGTCCGTTTGAATCGTAAACCTTAAAAAGTCCCTGTCTTCTACCCATGCTGTCCCTAAATTCTTCAAAATTTAAGGTGCCATTTACTGTGTACATTAAAAAGGAGTCTACTTTAATACCATTGTAATAATTCGCTTTTAACTTGTAAAGTCCTTTTGGAGTATAGTAAATTTGCGTTCCATGAAGAGTGTCTTCCTTATAGTTTTCAATACTTGCCAATTGTCCGTTCTTAAAATAAGTAGTCCACTCACCATTCTTGCGTCCGTTAATCAATTGTCCTTTGGGTTTTTCTTTTTCCCATTTATTCTGCCTCTGAACAAATTTCAAATCGTCAATTAATTGGATGCGGTTGAAATATATATAAGCTACTATTAATCCAACAATTGTTATTAGAGTGACTTTAATTTTTGTTTTTTTGTCCATCTGATTCTATTGTCCTGCTAATGGATGGCAACGTCCAACTAAAATGATTATGCGCTTCCAATTGCTATAAGCGCAGTAATTTCAAGTTCACAAAATCGTTTCAAAGTGCTCAATTCGTATATTCATTTTAGTTTTTGTTGTACACCGTGGATTAATATTTACCAGACGTTCAATTCAAGTTGGCTAGTTTCAATATTAAAATTGTACTCATATACCTTATCATCATCTACTGACACGAATTTTAAATTTTCATCTGTAACCATGGCATCATTAATCCAAGGTACGCCACTGGGTGATGTAAAAGATTGAGAGGACTTGTACTCAACTTTATTTCCTGTAGCAAGATCATATCGTAACACCTCAGTGACATAATCGCCATTTTTGTTTTTGTTATGTCTTAAAAGATAAATAAATTTTTCATCGACTGCAAAATCATTAATATCAGTACCGTTCTTTATTTGAAATACTCTACCTTGAAATCCGAAAGCAGTATTTATACTATAATCGGATTTTAATTTTAGGAAATTGTAAGTATCATTCTGCCAATCCCCACCTTTTTCATGAAATTTATGCATAATTATATACTCATTATTATTGACTTCGATGATCCTTTGAATTTCAAGTCGATTTGTTGTATCAATAATAAAGGAAGGTTCTGGAAGTAGCATAGAGTCAGCCTTACTATTAAAATTAAAGCTAAAAATTTCAGCACTGTAACTACGATCATTGTCAAATAAAACCCATTGGTTCAATGGAGTTGTATAGGATTTAGTTACTGTCTGGATTTTATCGTCTATTACAGTTGCTGATATAAAATCACTATTTTCTTTTCCAATAATTTTTATATATTCTTGCTTTTTTGCAACTAGATTCTCAAAATTGTATTTTATTCTTACAAGGTTACTATTGTTTTTATCCTTTTTTGCTTCGTATATAATCCTTATACTTTTTTCACCTAATGTAACCTCTTCAATAAATTCAGAAACTCCTTCATGTGAGAATGAGAAGGCATTCATTTTTGGAATCCAATCGATCATTTTACCATCCTGATCAAAATGTAAAATACATGGGTCTATTTTTTGAAAACCTTTGCCCGATTTAGCAGTTCCATTTATATCGCATATAAGGACAAATGTACCATCATTTAAGACGTCAATTTTTGGATTTTTAATATCGCTTTTATGAGAAATTTTTATATTTTCATTTTCAAGTTTCAGGTATAAATACTTCATTCCATATTGATCCTCCTTCTCAAAAACAGCGGCAATGGTTCCATTATCATTGATTGCAGCATTTGGACTCCAGCCATCAGGGCTAATTGGATGATGATTTCGAGTAATTTCTAAGTTTAAAAATTTTGTTTCTGTGAAAGAATTAGACTGTTGCTCATTGTCCGATGAGCATCCCATAAATAATAAGGGCAATAGATAAAGAAGGTTTTTCATAAGTTTCTGCTTTTTTTCGTTATTCTCTGTTAGTTAAAGCTATGGTGTACAACGTTAAGAATATGGGGCGTTGGGCTGTTCAAGGCTACAAACTACCCATTTTCTACATATTTTGTTAAATGTAATCATTTTCGATTTTACTACTGTCTGCCCAATGACCTATATTTAGTGTTGGGCATTCGTTATTTTATTGTTCCGTGATAGTAAACCATGGAATATTGATTTTTCCTTTCATCAGGTAGATGTTTACAGACTCCCCAACCTCTATCCTATCATAAAGGCTCTTCGAAATACTGACATCTTCAGTTTCAGCTACAGGTCCCCAAGCCTTCAGTTCAAGGTAGTAAGATGTCGATTTACCAGTACTTATTCTCATATGCAAAACTTCACTAGAATAAACCTTTGGTTCTGATTCATCATATATGCAGTTATAGTTGATAATACCACCATATGAATAGACGAATACAAAAACTACTATAAAGATAGCTGTAACATAATCAATTGCTTTTTTGAATTTGAGCTCGGATGTGGTTGAAAACATAATTAAGCTTGTCGCTATTGTAACTGCAAATGCTGGTAACCAGAAGTTTGAGTATTCTAAAATATTGAAATCGATAAAACTCCGTAACGCAAGTGCCATTCCAGGTAAAATAAATCCATAAATTGTCGATGGATAACCGCTATTATTCTTTTGATCTATACGGATCAGACCCCTAAAAAAGTGGAGACTTGCCAGAATAAAAACAGGAAAAATCAATGCAATTAAAGTAATGAGCTCATATGGCCTTGGATAGAAAAAAAGTAAAACAGCTAAAAGACTTCCAATTCCATTCAGAGTTCGCGCGACTAACCTTGCCTGTTTAAGCTTATTTTCTCGTTCCTCTACAGTTCTGCCATATTCTTCATTCGCTAAAATCTGTTCTACTTCCTGAGAACTCTCAATCACATCTACATCAACAAAATTCGTATATAGCCATTGGTTAAATGAATTTTTGTTACCGATAAATTGACTGACTTTAATGGGTTTCAGGTGAGCATTTTTCGGTATCAAGTATGTATAATTTTGATCTATACGATAGCCTTTAATGTTGGATAGTTCAAGCTCTTTGTTTTTGAAAACGTCAACTTCAACTACTTTATCGGAATTGATAATGATCCTTCCTTTGTAAGTACTTAATAATCCGTAAATCATAAACAAAGACATTCCAATTGATACTGGAACTAACAGAAGTACCAACCACCAAACGATTTCATCAGCCATAAATGGCATGATTCCAAGAAATACAAAAAGTGCTATTAAAAGTGGTGTGAAAATGTAAATAAAAATTGACCACCCTTTGGCCGTTCTAAATTCTTGATTCATGTTTTTTATACGATCCTGAATGATGCCCAACGTTGATATATGCGTTCGGTGGTGGATTTTAAAGCAGTTCACTATCCGCCGGCAGAGAAGAAAGATAATGAGAAACAGCCTGACTTGCAACGACCGCCACCACTGAGGCATATATGCTGTTACCTGCTGTTTTTCTGGTTTTCAAGATAATCTAAAATGCTAAAATATTCTTTTCCCTGTTTTACCCATTTAGCAATAACAAGCTCAATAAATTTATCTTTGTCAGGATTGTCTCTAAATATATCAATTTTCTCTGTTAGTTGACGTGAAACTACAAAGTCCCAACTTGTCCCATAAAGAGTATCGTAAATTTCATTTTCTCTTCTAGTAAAATCTTCAAATTTCATTTTCGCTAAATCATCAAGCATATCAACTCGACTAAACAACTTTGGCAATAATTCATTTTCTAGGAGTCTAATAATTTCTGTAATATAATTATCTGGACGCATTGTTTTAGTTTTCTCAAAAAAGCTATCAAATAGTCTGTTTTCGGAAATATAAAATTCAGAAGGGGTATAGTATTTTGAAAATGTTGACTTGTGATGTTTGGGAATACAATAGACATTGATATATCTAATGAAGTCTTTTTTCATTTTTTCAATATAGATATGAATGTCATATTGCTCATTTTCTACAAATAATAGATTTAGCTTATTTTGATTTAATTGTATCTCTGCAATTTGACTCCAGTTTTTCTTGGTCGTTGTTTCTGCTTTTTTTAAGTCAGTCCAATAGCCTTGAAAAAATGGATATTTATTGCCAACCAATTTGTGAACTCCATTTTTCACAACTTCTGAAATGGTATTTCTGACATTAATAATCCTAAGTGAATGGATAATTTCAGATTTAATATCAATGCTTCTTGTTTTTTTGTAGAAATCAAGTAAGAACTGAGCCGATTTTTCGCTACCATTCAGATTCAATCCTCTGATGCACCTACAAACTATAAAATTATCTTTTTCAGACTCCGTTTTCTTAATGAAAAAATCCTCTAATTGCTTATTATTATAATTTGAAAGCAGTCCAATCGCATCGATTTTAACCTCACGTACTTTATTTGTCAGTTCTTTTAAATCTTCAATGTAGCTCTCATCAGGCTCTATTCCATTCAAGCTATTTAACAAATTGGATTTTTTATATTTGTCCTTAGTTTGATTGATTGATTCAAAGACTTGTTTAAAATCTGTCATGATGCTGTTTCTTAAATAGCAGGTAACGCGAAGCTAAAATGCGTTTGCTACACTTCACTGATGAAATACTAAAGTAGCGAAGCCAAACCATAACCACAATTATTGGAAGAAAAAAGAAGAGACACATACTATCTGCTTGTCCTAAATCTAAAAGAAATAATCAGTTTGGCTTTGTGGGGAATTTCCTCTTCACCTTGCTAGAAGCAGTAAGCAAATGCATTTTTAGGTAATGTTACCTTTCTTTTTTTTGTCAGCAAGTTTTTTTTGTCAGCAAGTTTCTTTTTTCTGAATATTACGGCACTTACTAATACTCCTATTGCTAACCCAAAAACGAGATACAACTGTGGCTGAAGTTCATTGATTGGGTATTCGATATGTACATCTTCCTTCATATGCTCTATAAGTGAATTACTTCGTTGGTTTTTTACGACTACGGCCAGTATTCTTCCTTGCCAAGTAAAAAGACCACAAGCAAGTATTATAAACAATGATATCAACTTCTGTTTGAATGATGAGATATTTGCAAATTTATTTACTCCAAAATGCAGTAATGGAATAAGTCCAATTGCAAATGTGAAACAAATATTGCCGGAACTCAATGGATCAGTACCCCGCGTGTTCAGAATTATCATTGGATCCTTAACTTGATTCATAGAAAAAATCATAAATTCTGGCCAAAGAAATGCACTTAGCAAAAAACAAAAGAGAGTGAATCCTGCAACCCTGTAATATTCGTTCATATAGTTGACTATTATTTTATTAAAGTATTGAAAATCTGTAATTGACAATTATGCGTTTTTTATCACCCGAGTTTCCCCTCTGTACCGTTAGCTAGCGAAGTTCACGGCTTTGCAATTTGGAAATGAAAGGTAACGCCTGTATAAAACCCGTTTGCTATACTAGGCTATGAAATACTGAAAGTAGTAATTTATGCTTTCTCCGCAAACTGATACACTTCATTAATTGCAAAAAATTGGATTAACTAAGTACCATAAATGCTCAAAGTAATATCCTTGCTTGCCCGCTATGAAAAGCAAGCATAAATTACGGGCTATTTAGCAGACACTTCCCTACAAGGTGGTGAGCAAATGGGTTTTATGCGATGTTGTAAAACGTTATTTCTTGATTACATCAGACTCTAAAAGTACAACGGTCATAGAATCCTTATATACTTTTTTGATATAAAATAAATCTTTTCCTTGTCCTCTCCAAAATGGATATTCGGTATTAAATAAGGTGTCTGACACTTGCTCCCATTTGCCTTGGACAGTTTCAAATTGTATAGGTTCAGTTCCGCAAAATCCCACAGGCTGTACTCTTGTCAATTCGTTATTAGGCTCTAATGCAAAGCCAAAATTATCCTCGGTCAAACTGTCTGTTCGAATGAAAGTAATGGTGTCACCGGACACATCTCCCTGCATCCATTTTCCTTCAATTTTGTATTCGTTGCTTACGCAAGAAACCAAGGATGAAATAATTAAAATTGATACAAGTCTTTTCATGGTTGAGGAAATGTTTTACAACGCGAAGCTAAAATGCGTTTGCTACACTTCGCTGATGAAATACTAAAGTAGCGAAGCCAAACCATAACCACAATTATCGTAAGTAAAAAAAAGAAACCCTTGCTGAATGCTCGTCCTAAATCTAAATGAAAGCACCAGTTTGGCTTCGTGGCAATTTACCTCTTCACTTTGCTAGAAGCAGTAAGCAAATGCATTTTTAGCAAATGTTAGAGAGATTTTATTTTATGCCATTAAAAAAATGTCCACAATTATCCTATTTCCGATTCTCCATCTTAACCATCCTGTCGCAGATGAAGGACAATCGGCAATATATGTTGAACAAGGCATCCCCTCATTTGGATTCTTAGAGGAATTGTAGAAGCAATCATATTTAACTTTAATCCAGTCTCCTTTTACTTCCAGCACACACAATAATTCATGCTTGTCATCAGGAATCTGAACCGTTTCAGACGAGTCATTTGGTTTTTCCTTTATGGGCTGGTTCTTAAAGTCATTATTTTCAATACTACGTCTTATTCCGTGGGAATCCGTTAAGTACTCCTCCCAAGTCCAGAATATGTAATTTGTACTTTTGGGAACATATTTGATATCCTTTTCATTTACCAAAACTTTATAGGCATCTCCAACGGAATCTAAAACTACAACTTGGACAATTCCATAATCTGGTTTATGAAATTTAGCACAAAATGGAGATGGAGCTTCATAATCATAAATATCCCATGAGCAGAATTTGTCAGATAGGTTTCGGTCATTAAAAGCCTCAAAAATGAACGGTCTGTCACTTTCAGTATTATATCCTAATAGGCCAATCCCCAGTTCCGAGGTGGGATTCGAATATTCGCATTGCCCAAAAGCAGATGCATTGAAAGATATTAAAATAAATATTATTATCAGATTCCGCATATTCTCTCTAACGCGAAGCTAAAATGCGTTTGCTACACTTCGCTGATGAAATACTAAAGTAGCGAAGCCAAACCATAACCACAATTATTGAAAGAGAAAAGAAGAGAACCTTGCTGAATGCTTAACCTAAATCTAAATGAAATCATCAGTTTGGCTTTGTGGAGAATATCCTACTCGCTTTGCTAGAAGCAGTAAGCAAATGCATTTTTAGCAAATGTTATCTTCATTTTATTTTAAAGTCCATTTCGATTCTAAGGTTAAACTATCCGATAAAATAATTCTCTGACACCATCCTTTCATTGAGTAAGGCATTTGTAGTTTGTAAGTCTCAGAATTACTTAAAAGTTCAATAGTTATTTCTTCAATTTCTGGTACGCTTTTATTTTCATTTCCAATGTAAGTTGGTTTGTAATTATCAGCAATGGAACTTTGTCTGTTCAATTCTCCTAAAGTCATCTCAAAAGAGTTAGAGATTAGTTTTACAGTCTTGAATTCTTGTCCAGACCGATTGAATACCTTAAAATATACTCGTTCAGATATATTAGTATGGAGATTGAGAATAATAATAAGAGCAGGGATATTCAATAGAATGAGAACAGGAGGAATAACAAATATTTTCGAAGGATTTTCTGAGTTCGCAGACCAAACTATAGAACTGGTGATTAATCCAATCAGTGCAATTGGTACTGAAATTAAAGTCCACTTAAACCCGTAGTCTTCGAGACTTGAATAATCGATAGCGTACCAATCTCTTGCTGCCCACCACAAAACAAAAATTGCTGTCCCAACTGCAAGAATTAGAGGACCAATTGCAAGAGAAAACCAAAAGAGTTTTTTTTTATTCATTTAGCTGTTCTATAGAATGCAGATTTTGAAGATAACGCTTAGGCTATGATGAGTGGGGCTTAGAAACTACTAAGTTTGCCAACTGCACACAGCCACAGCAATTAATTAATTTACTAATTGTGGCTGACTTTCCAAGTACCGCCAAACTCTCCGGACTGATGAAACCCCATTCATTCATAGCTGGTGTTAGCATTTCGTTTATCATTCACAGCTATTGCTACTTCTATTTTGCTTGAAACGATTTCATTTCTAATTTTCCCTGCAGTCCAATCAGTTAACCCATTTATCTCGTTAATAATAACATTTTCAAGTTCCATATAATCATCGGTTGCATTTCGTTCAGTTATTTCAGCGTTAGAAGATTCACCATCCTTATTAACAATGAAACTCACAACAAAATATGGAGCATTCACAATATTGGATATCAGTTCTATTGAATCTTTTGCAAAGGTCTTTTTATTTAGCCTTTTGATAATTTCTTCTTGCCCATTGAAATTTGGATTAGTTGCCAAAAGCGGTCGTTCATCGAGTTGTTGTTCAGGAAAAACTGATCCTCTATTGGTTGCAAGAAATAAACTATCCGCTTGGTTTTTAATCAGCATCAAATAGTTTGAACCAAAACGTTCATTTATTACGCTATCCATTACAGATTTTTGACAATATCCTTCCCCATGCATAGATGCTACTAACTCCAATTGAATATTAGATTCACTCAATACTTGTCTTAGCTCCCTCTCGTATCTTGGAATCTCATTAATTAGCACATATTGTACTGTATCTTTTTTTAAGAGCTTAAATGCCTGTTCAATTTCTTCTTCACATATTGCATCTTCCAAATCCACAACATCTTCTTTATTCGGTTTTGAAGAACATCCGAAAATAATTAATATGAAAAATGTAATTGTATATCTCATGAATGCTAACGTTAAGAATATGGGGCGTTGGGCACTTCAAAGCTCCAAACTATCAATCTGCTACATATTTTCTTAAATGTAATCATTTTCAACTTTAGCACTTACTGCCCAATGACCTATATTTAGTGTTAGCGGTTCGTTTTATTCAGTTCGTTACAGATTGGTAGTTCAATTTGCCCATCTGTCAATACAATAGTTTACAATCTTTTCAATATCAGTTAGTGGTTGAGATGAAGCCTCTCCACGAACATAAAATTCTTTTCCTTTATGTCCGTTCAAGAAAACTGGTCTATGTTTACTAGGTGAAACAGTTACTACAAAAATTTCTTTTCCTTCAAGTTCGAAAAACTGTCCGACAACATTGCTTTTAACAGAAAAGGAAAGAAAATGAGAAAGCATTTGGTCAAATTCAAGTTGGAAAAAATCTTTTGGACTTTTTCCATTGGCTAATCTGTAATCATATTCAAGTCCTTGAATTTCTCCTTTGTCTGTTAAACCGATAAAAAGGAAACCGCCTCTTGAATTTAGAAAAGCACAAATTGCTTTTGCAATAATTCCTTTGACGCTGATACCAGCTTTTCCTGAAGAAAAATTATAAAGCAAGGTTGGCTTAAATTCTACTTGATTGCTTTCGCCATTTTTTATCAACTGCTCAAATGATAAAGTTTCCTTTTCTGCGACTGGTGATTCCTCAATTTCTTCAGTCTCATCATCCTCTTGCGGTCGGTCATAACCTGTCCAATCAAAAGGAGTTTTAAGAATTTTATTTGTTTCAGTTTCCGCTATGTCGTATTCATAAAAATCAATATTCTGTTTATAGTTTTTTGTATCGTAATTTAATTGCTCATAGTACAAAAATTCATGGTTAAGAGCATCCATTAAACTTTGTGGGTCGTCCGAAAAACTAATTCGTCCGATACCATGAATTAAAAATTCTTCGCCAACTTTGTCGTCAAATATTTTATCTTTAATTGGTTGGTCTATAACCATAAAAACCCCGATACCGTTACCAAAACTGTCGCTGAATTCAATTTCCTTTTCGCCTATTTTGACCTTCGTGCTAGTTCCTGGGTCAATGAATGAATTTAGCTCTACTCTTGCTTGTTTATCCGATGAATACTTCTTGTTCTTACCTTCAAGTAAAACATCAATGAAGTTTTGATAATGTCTAAATGCATTCTCTCTTGCTACAATTGGATATTCATTTTCAAACTTTTCTTCAAATTCTAAAAAGTCAATTTCATTCCCTTTTACCAAACGGATGAGTTTTGCTTTCACTACATAATGTATTGCTCCTTTCATATTCTATTCTTCAATTACAGTTCCGTCAGCCGAAACCCAAAAATGTTTGATGCCTAAAGTTTTGAGAAATGGTGTCAAGTGTCCAATTGTTCTTCTTATGTCTTTGTCGTCTGGGTGTGCAATTGCGAATTTACTTTTTGGATTGAGATACTTTTCGTCAAGAATTTTTACAATTGCTTTACCAAAGTGAGTTTTTATTTGCCCACTGTCAAAATACTCTCGTTTTTTTGTCGGTGAGTTTTTCCCTGCCTTTGCGCCTTTTGCTTCCACAATAAGTGTTTTGTTTGATTTTGAAGCTACGATATCGTTGCCTTTTGTCTGCCCCAAACAAAAACTGTCAATTGTCCAACCACTTTTTTTCAGGTGGTCAGCTAAAATTGTCACGGTTTCATCTTCTGTTATTTTACTCATTGCCCTTAAATTCTTGTGGCTCGATTGATAGTTGCACTGTCGTCATCGTATGACCGCTAACGGTTTCGTGTATGAGCAGTAGCGGATTTGAAAGTACAAACCTTTCAGTTTAGCACAAAGCTTATTAAAAGCACAGACCTTGATTTTACCACTTCACCCGCTATTGCTTATACACAATGTTGTGCGTTCGCCCTTTATTTTCAGTCGGTTTAGTCAATTTTCAAAGGTAGGATTTTTTGGGGTAGGGAAGGCACTCTCTCTTGCAAGTTTTGGTCAAGCGTTGGCTGGTGCGACTTGCAAGAGTGTGTGCCTTTGGGGCGGATTAACTGGCACAGCAACTTAATTTTGATACGTCTTTTCCGAAAGTTATTGCTGCTAATTTTATACCTTCTCCCAAAGTCAAATAAGGGTAGAAACTGTCTGCTAAGTCTTTCACCATTATTCCGTATTTGATTGCCATACTTAATTGTTGTATGAGTTCTCCACCTTCGGGTGCGACTACTCTTGCACCTATAAGTTTGTCAGTTTCCGAGTTACGAATGAGTTTGATGAAACCCCTTGTGTCGTTGGCTGCTATGGCTCTCGGTACGTCTTTCAATTCCAATTTTGACACTTCAAACGGAATGCCTTTTGATTCTGCCTGTGCTTCATCTAAACCTGCCCCTGCAATTTGTGGGTCAGTAAACACCACCCAAGGTAAAGAAGAATAATCGGCTTTATTATCTGTTCCTGAGAACGCATTTTCAACGGCAATTTTACCTTCAAAAGCGGCTGTATAAACAAATGCAGGGGTGTTGGTTACGTCACCTGCTGCGTAAATGTTAGGTAGATTGGTTTCCATTTTTTCATTCACAGCGATATGTCCGCTTTTGGTGAGTTCCAAACCAATGTTATCTAACCCTAATTGGCTTGTATTGGCTTTTGTGCCTGTGGCAATTACTACCTTACCTTTTTCTATAATTTGCGTAAATGAACCGTCAGGACATTTACAGTGAATGATGGTTTCATTCGCTTGTTTCTCGAATTTCACGGCTCTGAAATTAGGTAAGATTTCAATGCCTTCTTTTCGCATTTGGGTTTCCAATGCTTCACTGATGTCTGGGGTTTGTGTCCGTAGAACACGGTCGGTAAATTCAATGATTCGGACTTTAACGCCTAAACGATTGTACGCCATTGCAATTTCCAAACCTATGTAACCTGCTCCCATAATGGTCAAGCTTTCGGGTTTTTCTTCCAAGTCGAAAAGGGAAACGTTGGTCAAGTAGTCAATTTTGTCCAATCCTTCAATAGTCGGAATGTTGGTCGTAGCTCCCGCAGCAATTAAAAATTTGAAGGCTTTGTATTCCTTGCCATCAACCAAAATGGTTTTGTTGTCTTTGAATTTTGCCCAACCTTTTAGCATAGTCAGGTTTTCAAAATCGCTTACCACATCCATATATTTTTTCTCTTGAAGTGTGGCTACTAATTTTTTCTTGTCTTTGATGATTTGAGCGAAATCAATATCAACTCCTTTTGGCTTGATGCCTTCAAAGTTGGAATGTGTAGCGTGATAAGCCGACTCGCCTGCACGAATAAGATTTTTAGAAGGCACACAACCCACGTTGACACAAGTACCGCCAAAGTCCAAACCACCGTTTACCATTAAGGTCGATAATCCTAAACTTTCGGCTTTGATTGCTGCCGAAAATGCAGCCGAACCGCCACCGATAATGATTAAATCAAATTGATTAATTCCGCTGTTTCCATTATCAGGGATTTCACTTTTTACACGATAGTTTTTTGTGCCGTTGATGGTATTAATGATTTCTTCTTTGCTGGTTTTGGTAGGGTCAAAAGAACATTCGCAAGTAGCTTTTGGATAGCTCACATTAGCTTCTTTTACACCTTCATTTTTGGAAAGTAATTTTTCAATGCCTGTTGCACAATGGTCGCAGGTCATTCCTATGATGTCAAGTTTTATTATTTCTTTGTTCATAATGATTTCTCTTTTTGATTTTCCTTAATGATTTCGGCTTTATAGCCTGTCTGCTCAATAACCTTGATGATAGCGTCAGGATTTGTTTTCTTTGGGTCGTATTGGATGGTTGCCAAATCGCCCGGATATTCCACTTTGTGTTCAATAATGCCGTCCACTTCTTTGAGGGCATTTGAAATATGGTTGGAACAACCTGCACAAGTCATTCCCGTGATTTTCAGTTGCAGGGTCTTACCTTCTTGCTGTGTTGTATTTGCTGTTTGTGCTTTATTGTCAGTCGGTTTGCAACATTGTGCATTGAGCTGAGCAATTCCAATTAGGAACAAAGCACTCAATAGAATTAAATTCTTTTTCATTGTGTAATTATTTAATTAAGATCTTAAATACAAAAGGCAAAAAAATACTATTTCTTGCCAACCACTTTGTAACCTGTACCGTTGATGGCTTCTTCAATTTGAGCGATACTCACTTTGGTTTGGTCAAATTCTACTTTGGCAATCGCTTCTTCATAAATCGCATCTACCTTAACAATGCCTGGCAATTTGTTCACATCATTTTCTACGTGTGAAGCACAACCATTGCAAGTCATTCCTTTTACATCAAAAGTTACCGTTTGGATGTCAGAAGCATTGACGATTACAACTTCCTTGTTGTCGTTTGAAGGATAGAAAATGTGTGCATAGTTTGGAAAAGCGAGCATCAAGGCTGCAAACACGGTTACAATTCCCAAGAATGTTTTGGTCTGCATAAAGGGTTTTTTTTCGTCTTCTTCGCAATCACATTGGATTTCTTCGGCTGTTCGTGGTTTGAGTTTCTGATACCAAGCAAAGCCCAATACCAAAACGGTGATACCGATTAGATAAGGTCTTGCTGGTTCCATCCATGAAAAGGTAGATGCCACTCCTGAAGCTCCTGAAATAAGAGCCAATACAGGTGTAATGCAGCAAAGTGATGCTGCTACTGCCGAAAGCACACCCGCTCCGACAAGTCTGTTGTTTTTCTTGTTCATACTGTTTCCTTTTTTGAATTGTTTATGATGTGTTTAAAAAATGGACGAAGTAAAGTAAGTTGCTCCTGTTTCAAAGAGTAGAAAATGGTTTGTCCTTCTCTTCTACCTTCAATGACGTTTCCGTCTTTTAGTTTTCTGAGGTGTTGCGAAACGGCAGGGATGCTCATTCCGAGAATGTCTGAAAGGTCGCAAGGACAAAGTTCGTTTTCTTCTTCTAAGAGAAATAAGATTTTTAACCTTACTTCGTTTCCTGCCAATGCTAAAAGTCCACTCAGTTGACTGAATGCCTTGTCGTTGGTTTGAAGTATTTCTCTACAATTGTCTATTTGAACCTTGTCGGCAAACACACGGATACACGATTGATTGTTTTCCATAATTTCCTTGTTTAGGATTTAATAACGCAGCAAAAATACAAATAGTTTTCTTATTTAAGCAAATACTTAATTATAGTTTTTAACAATTCTTCTTTGTCAGCGGTGGGTGATTTAGCTCTTTTGGTTTTTTAGCGTTGGCTTTGAGTGTCGGAAAAACCAAATGTGCTAAATGTGCGGTGGGTTTTTAGGGTGACGCACAACGTTAAGGCTAAAAACTGTGGCGGATTAAATGCCTAGTCTTGTCCGCACTAGATAAAGGTAGCAAAAAGAGAGAATATATCAATTGCCTGCTAACCGCCATTGGTTTTAGCTGGTGTTAGCGACTTTTATCCTCTTTCAAATGAGTTTCAAAGAGATTTCTTATATCATCTGCTATTTTTAGCTCCTCTACATTGTCATAAACTTTATACCAAGACATGGGTGAGTGATAAGAAAAAGTTCTTATTTTATTATCAATTTTTATTTGGTAAGTATAGGTGGCTCCATCAGTTATCATGCTTCGTTTCTCAACTATTCTGCCATCTTTCAATTTCATGGTCTTTTTCATTCTTGGTCTAATCACTTCCATTGAAGGGAAGTTAAAAAAGTTCATGGAGTGAAGTGAGTCAGTAATCGAATCCCAAGATTCCTTTGGGGTCAGTGGGGTTACTTTAGTCTTATTAATTTTTCGCTTTTCATAAGTCTTATTAGGATTAAACCAATACTCAACTTTTTTAGCTTCAAATTTCCCTTCTATGCACTGAATTATAGTTACTGAACCTCCGTTTACAAGAGATGGGGTATAATAATATCTGATTTCCACTGGATGTTTAGAATTCTGTAGATAGCCAATTCTTCTGTGGTCATCGATGAAATTTGTTTCCTTTTTTGTCGTATCAGCTGATAATTCTAAGTCTGCAAATAAAGCACCACAATAATCACGATTCTTTATAAATGTCTTAAGTATTTGCTTTTTGTACTCTTCCCAAAAGTCAATACCGTGGATTGAATCAAGATATTGAATGACTACTCTGTTATACTCAGATTCCCTCATTTTGGCATGTTGTGGAATAATACTGTCGAGGGCAATTACTTCGTTTTTAAAACCGAATGATTTTTCTATTGAATCTAGTTGATAGGGCTCTATCGTTTCGTCAATTCTAGTTCCTATTGACCCCCAAGTTAATGAAAAGATATTGAGCAATCTTACTGTATCGTTTTTAAGGTCTTGTTTCGCTTTAATGCTATCAAACGGTATCTTGACTAGATACATGGAATCTATTCTAGACCTGTCCTGCGCTTTGCCATGAAAGAACAGGATATTACTAAATAATATGAGGAGTAGCAGTCTATTCATTAAATGCTCTTATTGGCGCTAACGGTTCTCGGCTATGGCTAGTGCGGAGTTTCGAAGCTCGGTTCTTCACCGTCCGCTCTTACGTTTATTTTTTTGCAATATCCTCATTTTCACTCAATCAGCCCGCATTAGCCATAACCGATGTTAGCTGCATACCCTTTATTCTTATTTTTCTTCACCGTTTACATATTCAACAGTGTCTGTTAGTTTTCCCTCAGCGTCATAAATGTTTAGAGTACCCGTCCCATTCTTTATGGTTCCTTCATCATTCTTTTTTCCATTCCTGTTGTAATTGGAATAAACATTCCAAAGTAATCCATTTTTATATTCTCTCTCTGTCCAAAGCTGTCCATTGTCATGGTAATATTTATAATTCCCATTTAATTTATCGTTTTCATAGTTTTCAATCGATTCAACTTTGCCATTTTCATAGTAAAACTTCCATTTTCCAAATTTGTCTTTTCCATTGATATAGTATCCGGTTTCTCTTAATGCCCCACTTTCATAATAGGTTCGAAGGTATTTAAGTTCTTGTCCTGCAATTGTCGTGTCAGTGAATTTTGCCTGCAATTTACCATTAGGATAATATTGCTCAAGAAGCCACATTTGTCCGTCTATGGCATTGTATACTTGTTGTAGTTTATAAGGGTGATTAACGTCATATATTTTACCAATTCCATGTTCAATACCATTTTTCCAATGTTTTATTTGAATCGGTCTTTGGTACTTCTCTTCATATCCGTGATAATTGATTTCCTCCCCATGTTTTTTCCCATTTTTAAAGTTTGTAACTATTCTTCGATTCCAATAAAATGGGGGTTCTTTATCTCTTGATTCATAAGTAGTCCATATTCCTTCTTTTTTGCCATTTGAATATTCTCCAATTTCTTTTTGCAAAACACCTCCAAAAGTCATCGGCACATCTTTGTCACCCACTTTTATAGTTACCGTTTCCCCCATCATAGATGAGTCGAGAGCATATTCAATCCAAAGTCCTTCCTTGACTCCATTTTCAAATCTACCGCTATCCTCAAATTGATCAATAGCATTTGGATCAAGAAGGTCATCGCTAATAGTAGGATTTTCAAACCATTCTTTAAGAGCCTTTTTTGCCTCCTTTTCAGTTTTCTCATCCTCTGTCTGACTAAAACAGAAAGATATATTTAGAGTCAGTGTAATTGTTAATATAATTGTCTTTATCATTTTATTATGGGTTGCAGCTAACGCTTACTGTATGAAGCGTGGCTGATTTAAAAGTACAAAAGTTTCATGCTACTAACTAGGCAATCTGCAGGATTGCTTGCTAAATTACTTCTATACAGTAAGTCAATCCTGCGGATTGACGGGCTTTCTAAAAAGAAATGCAGTATCGTTACCTACTAAACAGCCATGATTTCATACAGAGTGTTGTAGCCAGTTATTCTTCACTAATGTAATCATCTATCGATTTTTTATTACTTAAATCAATGGTTTCTGTCAAGTCCCAGTCGTTCAATATTAGGTTCCATTTTGCCTCAATTTCGAATAAGGTATTTATCAACTGTTCCTTATTTACCGAATCTTTGTTAAAACGGAAACCGTCAATCCAAATGTTCTCAATCATGTCATTTTTAAAATCGCAGAATACTGCTGATGAGTCTAATTTAAATCCCCAAGTACTTGAACAGGTAGCTTTATAGGAACTATATCCATGATAAACTTCATCGACCTTTTGAAATCCACATACTTCCATTAAAGCTTTAAACTCATTAATTGATATTTTTCTTTCTGAAGTCTTAATATTTTGTCCTTCGCGAACATAAATATCTGTGAATCCTATACCGTCACTATGCTTTTGAGCAAACTCATCTATATTTTCATTTTCGTCTTTCAAGTCAACAAAATTCTCTCTAGGAACTAACTCAACTTGACAATAAAAGTCTTCATGCATATAAAGACCACTCTTTTTCTCATCAGGTTTGTTATTCTTACTTTTCAACCAGTTAAAAAGACTCATATTTCAAATTTGATATATTTTACATCAACATTTTCTGTCAACCATACACCGTTTTCAGAAAGATAGAATTCAATTCCATCAGTATTCATTTTCCCAGCATCAATTTTCAAAACAATTGGTTTCCCATATCGCATTCCGACCTTTTTCGCAGTTTCTGTATCACTTGATAAATGAACATGATGACGATTTTGCTTTAAAAGTCCATGCTTTTTTATTGAATCAATATTTCTGGTTGCGGTTCCATGAAATAGTATTTTTGGGGGTAATTTTTTCTCCCATTTCAAGTCAACATTTATTGAATGACCTTGATTAGCTCTTATTTTCGAAAAGTCATCATTAAACTTAAATCTTTGCTTGTCACTTGATTTTACAATTTCCTTTAATATCTCAATGTCAATCGAGTAATTAGCTTTATGCATTCCCTGAATTAAAAAATCCGTATTAACCCATCCATTTTCGTCAAGTTCTAAATCAATCGTTTCAGGTTTGTGTCTCAAAACCAAACTCAAAAACTTACTTATCTTAATCTTATCAGTTATCATTTTGTAGTGAGCTTTCCTATAATTCTGACTAACATTTAATTAAACTGTTGCATATCAATTATTTACAATCATCATGTTTTGTTATTAATTCTTTTAATTTCTTGGCTCCACCGTTAGCTTGCGGAGTCAATGACTTGGCTATAGGAGGAATTGGCTACAACGCTTACTGTATGAAGCGTGGCTGATTTAAAAGTACAAAAGTTTCATGCTACTAACTAGGCAATCTGCAGGATTGCTTGCTAAATTACTTCTATACAGTAAGTCAATCCTGCGGATTGACGGGCTTTCTAAAAAGAAATGCAGTATCGTTACCTACTAAACAGCCATGATTTCATACAGAGTGTTGTAGCCAGTTATTCTTCACTAATGTAATCATCTATCGATTTTTTATTACTTAAATCAATGGTTTCTGTCAAGTCCCAGTCGTTCAATATTAGGTTCCATTTTGCCTCAATTTCGAATAAGGTATTTATCAACTGTTCCTTATTTACCGAATCTTTGTTAAAACGGAAACCGTCAATCCAAATGTTCTCAATCATGTCATTTTTAAAATCGCAGAATACTGCTGATGAGTCTAATTTAAATCCCCAAGTACTTGAACAGGTAGCTTTATAGGAACTATATCCATGATAAACTTCATCGACCTTTTGAAATCCACATACTTCCATTAAAGCTTTAAACTCATTAATTGATATTTTTCTTTCTGAAGTCTTAATATTTTGTCCTTCGCGAACATAAATATCTGTGAATCCTATACCGTCACTATGCTTTTGAGCAAACTCATCTATATTTTCATTTTCGTCTTTCAAGTCAACAAAATTCTCTCTAGGAACTAACTCAACTTGACAATAAAAGTCTTCATGCATATAAAGACCACTCTTTTTCTCATCAGGTTTGTTATTCTTACTTTTCAACCAGTTAAAAAGACTCATATTTCAAATTTGATATATTTTACATCAACATTTTCTGTCAACCATACACCGTTTTCAGAAAGATAGAATTCAATTCCATCAGTATTCATTTTCCCAGCATCAATTTTCAAAACAATTGGTTTCCCATATCGCATTCCGACCTTTTTCGCAGTTTCTGTATCACTTGATAAATGAACATGATGACGATTTTGCTTTAAAAGTCCATGCTTTTTTATTGAATCAATATTTCTGGTTGCGGTTCCATGAAATAGTATTTTTGGGGGTAATTTTTTCTCCCATTTCAAGTCAACATTTATTGAATGACCTTGATTAGCTCTTATTTTCGAAAAGTCATCATTAAACTTAAATCTTTGCTTGTCACTTGATTTTACAATTTCCTTTAATATCTCAATGTCAATCGAGTAATTAGCTTTATGCATTCCCTGAATTAAAAAATCCGTATTAACCCATCCATTTTCGTCAAGTTCTAAATCAATCGTTTCAGGTTTGTGTCTCAAAACCAAACTCAAAAACTTACTTATCTTAATCTTATCAGTTATCATTTTGTAGTGAGCTTTCCTATAATTCTGACTAACATTTAATTAAACTGTTGCATATCAATTATTTACAATCATCATGTTTTGTTATTAATTCTTTTAATTTCTTGGCTCCACCGTTAGCTTGCGGAGTCAATGACTTGGCTATAGGAGGAATTGGCTACAACGTTAAGAATATAGGGCGTTGGGCACTTCAAGGCTCCAAACTGCCAATTCCTTACATATTTTCTTAAATGTAATCATTTTCAGCTTTAGCACTATCTGCCCAATGACCTATATTTAGTGTTATCTCCTTTTCATTTCTATTTAGCTACCTCTAATCAATTTATTGTTAAGTAGCAGCGCAAATTCTTCTTTGCTACCTAAGAGGATTCCGTGTGTTTCATCCCAGCCGTTTTCATGCACTAGGCATAACATAAATTCTGACTTCAATTCAATCAAAAAACCATTGATTACATTCGGAAAGTTAAAGTCATACCATTTACTTTTTTCAATCTGAAATTCAAATTTCACTTCATTAATATTGAGTTCAATATTAACAGTTGATCCAAGATCTTTACCAAGACTGTCTGATTGAAAATTTTTAAGCGTCAAGTTTCCATTACTCTGCTCAAATAAGGTTTTTAGTTGATCCTCATAATCCTCAATATAAAAACCATGGATTCCGAATTTCAAAACCCTAGAATCATCAATCAATTTGGCTAAATTAACTGAGTTGTTTATTTTGATTACTTCGTCTGGACCTTTGATAAGTTCAACTAGGTCTTTCTCTGGCATCAACAATTCCCAGATATTGGCAGTCAAATACTCTATTTTAGGCTTACCAAACCCATGATAAAACCAATATATTTTTCCAAATTTGTCAGTTATAATTCCTGGGCCTTCTCCATCTGGATGATTTGAGTCAAAAAGAATTGTTGCCGATTCTCTATGTATTCCATTGGTCTGATTTATGTCTCTCAGCATTCTTCTTATGTTATTATCTACATCATGCTTTTGGAAAGATTCGAGAAGCTGTTTACTTATGTTGAACTTGTATATTTCATTTTGAAGTTCTAACTCTATCACCTTATCGTAATTGCGAAGTATCTTTAAAAAGAATTGAATATCGGAGGAGTCAGAATGTTCAAACCTTTGAGTTGAAGGTACAGAAGAGTTACTTTCTCTTTTTTGTCTCCTCAATAATACAAAAACAAGAACCAGAATAATAATTATAATAGAGATAGTAAGGGTCATATTTTTATTGGAGATAACGTTAAGAATATGGGGCGTTGGGCATTTAAAAGCTCCTAACTGCCAATTCCGCACATTTTTTCTCAAATGTAATCATTTTCAACTTTAGCACTCTCTGCCCAATGACCCATATTTAGTGTTGGGTACTGTTATTCTTCATAATAGCATTCAAATGTTGTACTTCGTTTTCTGAAGTAATCATTTAATGGCTCAAGGCCTAATTTTTCTCTTTCCCCTTCAGCCTTTTCGCAGTCACAAATAACCGGTTTCTTCCCAGCGTGGCCTATGTAGGATCCAATTAAAAAACAAATATCATAACTTGACTTATTAATATTACCAATTCTTACTAGGTTCTTGTAATCCAATGGGTATGCAGCGTTGTAAGGTGATAAATCACCTCTCAATATGGCATCAACTAGAATAGGTTTTAGGTTGTTTACTTGTTCCGAGGTAAAGTGATGTAACATAATAGTTATTTCTCCATAAGCATACTTGTCTCCTTCTTTTCCATCTCCAATCAAAGATCTACCCGGCCATTTTCCATTATTTGCTATGATAATTTCCGAAAGACGTTCATAGTTAAGACTGTCTGTGCTCTCCATTTTTCTCAAACTTCCAAAAATAGGATGTCGAGCCGCTTGATCACTGTCTACCATACTAAGTAATTCAGTTCTAAGCACAGTATTTAAGCCTCCTACATATTCTTGATGCAAAGAGTCATACTTTTCCCTCAATATTTTCCATTCCTTTGATTTTTTAAAAGTCGAAAGGTGTTTCCTGATACTTTTAATAGTCAAGCCAACTGAAATTCCTTCGACAAGATATTCATAGGTTCTCCCATTTTCAGCTAGAAGGTCTGAATTCACTGCAGCTAATAAGTAATCATTTTTAAATGGTTTGTCTACTAAATTAAAGGCGAACTGATAAAGGGAATCAGCCTTTCCATAATCCTTGTCAAGATGTGCAATCTCAGCTTTGTTAATTGTCTGGTAATAGGTTAAAAAATTAAGTCCTGAAGCATTTTGAAGTCCTAAAATTAACAAGACAAAAGAGAAGATAGCGGTTCGTTTCATTAGTTTGGTTAAGTTGCGATAACGAAATTGTACCCAACGCTATGGCTATGATGAGTGGGGCTTAAAGACTACTAAGCTTGCCAACTGCACACAGCCACAGCAACAGTTAAAATTACAAATTGTGGCTGACTTTCCAAGTACCGTCAAACTTTCCTGACTGATGAAACCCCATTCATTCATAGCTAGTGTTAGCAGTTTTATTTTTTTCATTTATTAATTCCTGTGCCGCTGTTCTCGCTTCATAAACAAGGTCATTGGATATACTTTTTTTCTTTAATTCAAATTCAGATAGTTCTCTGAATTTTATTTTGAATTGGTCAATTCTATTCTTTTCAGCATTCTCTTTCTCCTTGGATTCAATTTGTCTTTGTCTCAATGATTTTGGTGGAAATGGAATGAATTTATATGAATTTTTAGTTGGTTGAATTGGTGGGTTTACTATGTCTATCATCAAAGAGGTGAAAAAGTACTCTTGATTGTCCAAGGTTTGTATTCTAAGAAGACCATAATTTCGCCACGGCATTGGTATGTAGTTTTGTTTCCACTCTGCATGTCGATAATCTGAATAGTAAATACGCTCGATTTCTTTTAATTCATTCCAATCAATTTCTAATAACTTTCCCTTTTCTGTTATGTAAATTTTTTCTTTTTGGCGGTCAATTTCTATAACTGTCGATTTATTAAGGAAGAAGTAAGTAGGATGAAGTATTAATGCTGGGATAAACCAAAATAAGGTCCATAGAATTAGTAGTATTATTAGTTCAGGGTCAGGATAAATACCTTTCCAAAACCATAGAACAGCCAAAACCACTGGAATCATTCCTATGTTCCATAGTCCATTTGATATGGATTTGATTTGGTGTTTCAGGTCTATTTGGTACTTCTCAGGCATATTATATTACTGCTAACGCTTAGGCTATGATGAGTGGGGCTTAGAAACTACTAAGTTTGCCAACTGCACACAGCCACAGCAATTAATTAATTTACTAATTGTGGCTGACTTTCCAAGTACCGCCAAACTCTCCGGACTGATGAAACCCCATTCATTCATAGCTGGTGTTAGCATTTCGTTTATCATTCACAGCTATTGCTACTTCTATTTTGCTTGAAACGATTTCATTTCTAATTTTCCCTGCAGTCCAATCAGTTAACCCATTTATCTCGTTAATAATAACATTTTCAAGTTCCATATAATCATCGGTTGCATTTCGTTCAGTTATTTCAGCGTTAGAAGATTCACCATCCTTATTAACAATGAAACTCACAACAAAATATGGAGCATTCACAATATTGGATATCAGTTCTATTGAATCTTTTGCAAAGGTCTTTTTATTTAGCCTTTTGATAATTTCTTCTTGCCCATTGAAATTTGGATTAGTTGCCAAAAGCGGTCGTTCATCGAGTTGTTGTTCAGGAAAAACTGATCCTCTATTGGTTGCAAGAAATAAACTATCCGCTTGGTTTTTAATCAGCATCAAATAGTTTGAACCAAAACGTTCATTTATTACGCTATCCATTACAGATTTTTGACAATATCCTTCCCCATGCATAGATGCTACTAACTCCAATTGAATATTAGATTCACTCAATACTTGTCTTAGCTCCCTCTCGTATCTTGGAATCTCATTAATTAGCACATATTGTACTGTATCTTTTTTTAAGAGCTTAAATGCCTGTTCAATTTCTTCTTCACATATTGCATCTTCCAAATCCACAACATCTTCTTTATTCGGTTTTGAAGAACATCCGAAAATAATTAATATGAAAAATGTAATTGTATATCTCATGAATGCTAACGCAAAGCTAAAATGCGTTTGCTTCACTTCGCTGATGAAATACTAAAGTAGCGAAGCCAAACCGTAACCACAATTAATGAAAGATAAAAGAATAGAAACCTTCTGAGTGATTGTATTAAATGTTATTGAACGCCTCAGTTTGGCTTTGTGGTGAATTACCTGCTCACTTTGCTAGAAGCAGTAAGCAAATGCATTTTTAGTGAATGTTAGCATTTTGTTTTTTAAAGTCGTTTGTTAAGCTTAAAATACGATTCTTTAAGCTCGCTTGAATATTGATTTTAAAAAGTTTAGTGTTGATGACAAGTTTGTTTATTTCTTGGCAAATCAATACAAGTCTTTCCTTTTTTGAATTAGGAGTTGGGGGATTAACTAGCCAAATTTTACCCGTCAATCTGATATTGGAAAAATGAAACGTAGAACCATCAATTCCAAAATTTTGGCAATTTGCACAAACTGAACCAAGTGCCGCAGAAAAAAGATTACTGATTAGCTCATAGTCTTCACTTCGGATATGCTTGATGATTTTATTGATTTCTATATCATCAGTTTCAGGGAGAGAGTTCCAAATACTTTTTGAAGGACTAACATGTGTAATGAAATAGAAACTAGGTTTTTTTAGGTCAGTGGTATCGAGTTCAATAGCCCAGAAGGTTTCAGATTGTTGGTATCTAAGAATTTGAAAGTTTGATAATTGACTAATAAGAATTTCTTCTACTTTCTTTTCGTATTCCTTGTCTCCAAATAAACTTGCCCCAATTGGAGATAAGCAGTCATTGGAAGCCTTTTGTCCAAATACAGGGGTTATGGTGAAAAAAATAGCTGTTAATAGAAAAAGCTCTCTCATGGTTCTAAATGCTAACGCCACTGTATAAATTCGTGGCTGATTAAAAGTATAAAAATTTGCGTTAACTACCGAGGCAATCCGCAGGATTGGCTTATTAAATTAATTTTCACAAATAAGTCAATCCTGCGGATTGACGGGCTTTCTACGAAGAACTGAAGGAACAATAACCTACTAACAGCCATGATTTATGACAGAATGTTGTGTGTAGTTTATTATATTTCCTCATCTTCATAGGGTTCAACAGTTAATTCTTTGCTTGCTAAATCAAAGTATTGACTAAATGCAAATGACCAATCCGTTTCAGGTTTGGAAATTACTCCGAAGAATTCTAATCTACCGTCTTTCAGATTTTTAAACCAATATCTATGAAATCTTGCAATATCTAAGAATTCTTTGTCTGCAAATTTTGAGAATGCTGTTTTTGTGAAAGTAGAGTCAATAAGAATGGATTCACCCTCTCTTATATCTAATTGAATTTTAGAGTCTCGGTACTTATCCTGATAAATGGTGTCGTTAATCTCATACTCGTCTAAGACGTAACTGTCCAAGTAAGTCTTAGTTATCCTTATTTGAATATTTTGCTCATTTATCAAGGTGTCAAACTTTGCAGTTGAAATGTATTCAGGTATGAGTCTTTGAAGCACATGTGAATGTTTTTTAAATGCAGAATCGATTTCTGAATTCTTTGTTTCACTTGTCACTACTTTGGAAGACTCTGTCTTAGATGTCTGCCCATTTTCATGTCCTTGTCTTGATTGGCAACTCACAAAAGCTATTAAAGCAATACTTACAAATAAATAATGTTTTATCATTTCACGCTTATTACACACAACGGCTCGAATATGCGTAGTGCGGGATTTCAAGGTGCTTCACTATCAAATCGTTACTTTGTTTATTAAATGCTTTAAAGTTCAAATTTACCAAATCGCCCCGCATTACGTATATTTATTGTTACCTGCTTTTTTTTATTATTTCCTCAAAGTCAGGAATTAATCCAGAACCTTTATTTCCTACAATTTTGGATAGTCCATATTCAGAGAATTCAATTGCTTTATTATTGTTGTTCAAGAATTGATTCATTCTAGCTAAAAATAATGCTGTTCTAGTCTGAGGTTTTCTGATAAAAGATTTAGTATCTCCGTTCTCAATACTATCAGTCGTAAATTGGGATACAGTTTCTTCCCAATTGTCAAAATGGCTAAAATATGTTTCCCCCTTGTTTGAAATCAATTCTTTCAGTTCAGAAAATAAACTTTCAATCTCTGCGTCTGTTTTGGGAAATTCCCACCAAAAATCATTTTCATCATTAGGAGTCAAGCGAGATGTTATATCCATATCCCAAGTTTTCAGCTTTGACAAATCCTTCTCTACTGGCAGAGGAATAAAATCAAAATGAACACCAGTTTCAATGCAAAATTTTCCACCAGAACTTGATGGTTGAATAGTCAATGCTTTGACAATATTTTCAATATGTTTGTTGTAATCAAAGCCAGTTCCCTTCCATCCATTCTCTCGGAGAAAGGGTGCAAGTTCTTTTGTTACTATTTTCTTAAAATCGGCAGACTTCATATTCTTTTCTATCTGTATTTTTTGTCAATTAATTATCAATCAATCTCTCTATTCGCAGTCAGTTTCCTCGTTGGTAAAATTGCAGGTAACGTTAAGAATATAGGGCGTTTGGCAATTCATTGCTCCAAACGACCAATTCTCTACATGTTTTCTTAAAGGTAATCATTTTCAGCTTTAGCAGCATTTGCCCAATGACCTATATTTAGTGTTGTGGTGTCGTTCTTATTCTAATATATCCAAGCAGCAAATCCAAAGAAACCCCAATAAATTAGATAACAGTTCATTGTTGTCATTGAACTTGCTAGGCTTATCGTCCAAATTTTATTTCTCAAGCTTTTAAATCTGGACCTAAAGGATTGAGCTATGCCGAGAACTGTGAAAATTGGAAATAGGATGGTGCAAAGAGCTAGTAATATAGTTAACATTTGTGGCTCATGAATTTTTTCTATTGTTCCCATAAGGAGATAGAAAATAATACCAAGTAGAAAAAGCGATGAGCCAATTTCAAAGATCAGCTGTGGGCTGAAATCAATCTCTTTCTTCTTGATCATACTTATCAGACGAACTAAAAGTGAAATTTGAGAAGAGCAGATGATTACAAATGAGATAATCAAACTGAAGCCTAGAAATAATATAAAGAAGTAAGGAGTCTTCTTATAAGAAAAGCCTAATGAAGTGTACAATTGATCATTGGATTCATTAAATATGTATTGATATTCATTGTCAATTCCGTTGGGAGAGAAACTGTTCCGTCCTGTTCGAATCATTCTTGATTCCCAGCCTTTCTGACTAGATATTAAGATATTCCCAGTATCGGAATCAACAAAAAGTCCTTCTGTAAATAGTTCAGTTAAAGGATAAAGCAATTGGTTCCGAGGACTTGTCAAAACATAATGCCCTTCTAATGCCATTAGGTTAGCCTCTTTATTTACTTGTTTTGATTTTATCAGTTTCTGAGCAGTTTTTGGAACTAAGTTATGAAAGGCATTAATGACACCATCCACAGTTTTTGTAGCATTAGGTCCGTTTGAAACAACAAAAATACCCAATCCGAGTTCGTGGCAATATTCAAATTCAGAGTTGTATTTATTGATTGAACCACCATGCCCTAGCCATTTTCTACCCTCTCGAAATCGTGGATAAACACCAAGTCTGTAGCCATTTTCGGTTTTATTAAAGGCTTCAATGCTATGATGCGTTTCAAATTCTTTAAATTCACTTTGATCTAAAAATCGCTCACCTTTATTCAAAAGCATCATTAAAAAAGTTCCCATGTCTCGGGAGGAGCTTATTAATGAACCTGTAGGTCTAGTAAAAATATGTTTGAAGGGTAATTCTTTATTAGAGTAAGAATAAGATTTAGCAAGAAGCTGTTGATTGACGTCTTTTAGGCGTATGGAAGAATTTGTCATTCTCAATGGTTTTAGTACCTCCTGACTTATAAAGTCATTGTACCCTCTTCCTGAAACTTTTTCTATTATATAACCTGCTACTAAATAACCTACGTTGGAATATGCGTATTGAGTTCCTGGCTTCCAGCGAGTCTTTAATGAGTTTTCAACAATCTCTAGCCCATTCAATAATGGAAACTCATCATCTGTGACTGGAATACTTCTATCTTTAAAATGGAGTTCATCAAATCCTGAAGTATGCTCCAATAAGTGATAAACCGTTAACGGATATTCATCCTCCCATTGGTTTACAAAAGATAATTCTGGAGCTAGTTTCCCCACTTCATCCTCTAGTTCTAACTTACCTTCTTCTACAAGCTTTAAAATGCCAAGAGCAGTAAATGTTTTAGTGATAGACCCCAAAACAAATAAAGTAGAATCCGTAACTGGATACTTGTTTTCGAGACTAGCATTTCCTAATCCTTTGTAAAATAGAACACTATCCTTATTTACTACGATTACCGATGCTCCAACACTATGATTTTGTGTTATTACATTACTTGCCTCAGATTCTAATTTATGCCAGTCAATTGATTGTGCTTGTGATAATAATGCAGAATTGAGTAAAAACAGAAGAAGTGAGTAGGTTTTAAGATTGCTCATAGCTCAATTCGTTGCCAAAGATGATGCCAAGGTTGCTTGATTCATCAATGCACCACAACAATTGGCTATCGCTATTGTTGATACATATTATTATCGCACTAATCTAATGGATTTTTTATGTTTTTAATAAAATTATTTGCCACATGAGTATAAATTTCGGTGGTACTTAAGTTATTATGACCTAAAAGAGACTGTATACTTCTTAAATCTGTACCTTGCTCTAGCAAATGAGTTGCAAAACTATGCCTTAAAGTATGGGTTCTTACCTTTTTTTAATCCCCGCTTTTGCAACAGCTCTTTTTAATATCGATCTTATCGAACTGCTTGAATAATACTCGCCATTCATTCCTTCGAATAAGTAATTTTTAGGTTTATATTCTGAATAATAAGCTCTTAGTTCGACCAGTAATTTATTACTCAATAATGTGTAGCGGTCTTTTCCTCCTTTAGAATTTTCGATTCTTATCATCATTCTTCCACTATCAACATCACTTATTTTTAGATTGATTAATTCACTTACTCTTAATCCAGCTGAATAGATAGTACTAATCATGCACTTATGTTTTTTATGCTGAATGGAAGAAATGATGCGATTAATCTCATCTTTTGTAAGTACTTCTGGGAGTTTTTCTTTCTTAATTGGGCGTTCAATATCATAAAATCTGTTTGGCATATTCAAAACAACCTCAAAGTAAAATTTAATACTATTAATGGTTTGATTAACAGTCGAGTCACTGTGCCCTAAGCCTATTAAATGTGAAATGTATTGACGGATTTCAATTTCCCCTAATTCCTCTAGTGGTTTATTTTTATAAAAATTTATAAATCCTTCAAATTGGTTTATATAAGTTTTGGCTGTGTTTTGAGCATATTTTTTTAACTCTAGTTTTTGTAAGAAATTTTCTGGACACTTCCTTTTTCCTGAATGATTTTTACTTTCACGGTATTTTTTTTATGCTGAATTGTCCTTCCTTCTTTACGGGATTTTTCAAGGCTGCCTTTTTATAGAAATACTTTCCGTCTATCCATGCTACTCCTTTAAATTGTTCATATATCTTTTGGAGGTTTTTCTCTTTATTAGGCAAATATGCCATCCCATACTGATTGCTCCATTTGATACTAGGCAATTCTTTAACCATAGCTTGTACAACTTTATCAGGATAAAATTTTAATCCAATCATTCGCTGCCCTTTTACTTCCAAATGCCTAAGGCTGATTATCTTGCTGAATTTTTCCATTATATTCTTTTTTAATACAAACACCGATAAAAATTTCGATATTTTAAAGTTTAACCGTAGATTTAAACGTTTAATAAACGTTTAAATCTACGGTTATGAAAAAATGTATGAACTGTGAAAAAGAGTTAGAAGGAAGGGTTGGGAAGAAATTTTGCAGCTCTTATTGTAAATCCAATTACCACTACGCACGCAGAAAAGATAAAGAAGATTCCTTTTTTAAAACAGTTGACAAAAAACTAAAATTGAATCGAAGAATTCTTAAAAACTATAATAGGGCAGGGAAAGCAACAGTAAGAGCAGAGGTGCTAACCAAGCATGGTTTCGATCCAAATTATTTCACTCACTATTGGAAGAACAAGAATGGTGTTGTATATCTATTCTGTTATGAATTTGGGTTTTTGTCTTTTAGGGATGCGAAAGGGGTCAAGAAATTCACCTTGATAAAATGGCAGGGCCATATGGCGAATTGATTTATTGTAGCTTTTGTCCAAGTGGACGCTTGAACAAGGGGGCGTCTTTTTCTCTTCTCAAGAGAATCTCAAATTACCGATTCTTAAAAGCTATACTTCCCATCCCCACATCTAGTAAAAACTCCATGCTTTCATCTGGATTGTCGATGTAGGCTTGATTACCGAAGGTATTATGCCCTATTTTTTCGAAATTTTCGGCCATCTTTATATTGCACAATGGGGAATTATTGAGCCTTATTATTACAGGGATTTCCTTTGGCGGAAGCAATATGTTGAGATTACCCGCTCCTACTGATGCTGTTACTCTGCTATTCATTTTCCAGTCTGATCCGCAATCAATGGATATGGCACCGAAACCAACCTCAGCAATAATTTCCTTAGCTAAAGCGTAATTCAAATCCTTTACTTCTATATTGCCAAAATTAACTTTCACAAAGAATGTATCCATGGCAACCCTGTTCATGATGGCATCCTTATAGGAGAGTTTCACATCTGCGCTGGCGGATTTAATTTTTAATCTCTCAACTGCAAGTCTGCTCAAATCCACATTGGCATCTCCCATTAAATAATTAAGGTTCAAATCAAAGGCTTGATTTTCCGATAGATTAATTTGCCATATATCATGAACCTGATCTGAAGATGAAAAAAAGCTATTGGCTACAGATTCAGTAAAATTTAAGCCCATATGGCTTTTACAAGTTAATTCTGCATCTACTTTTTGGGTATTGTGTAGTTTTTCAATTCTAAAAGAGCTGGCTGCCACGTCATTTTCACTAGCTCCTAATATTAATAATGGCTCAACAGCATCTACTGCATTTAAAAAGGATTTACCTGCTTTGGTAGAAACTTTCAGTTCGATTTTATCAATACCGTTAGCTTCCTTAAGCTCGAAATGCTTATGTAGTTCTTGCCCAACTACTGTTGAAGCAATCAAAGAAAGTGATGTGAAAAATAATATATTCTGTAAAGCCTTAGCCATAATGAAGCTATTACGATGGCATTGTTCAATAGGTTGTTGCTTAAAATAAAAAAACCACTACTCTTTTTAGAATAGTGGTTTAATTTAATGATAAGGTCAAATTGCGCAAGTGACTACTTATGCATTATTTAAGATGAATCCTAATTAAAAAACTCTTTCACTCTGTCAAAAAAGCCTTTATCTGCTTTCGTTGGATTAGGTTTAAAGTTTTCTGATGCTCTCATGCTTTCCAGCATTTCCTTTTCGTTATCAGTCACTTTTTTCGGAGTCCAGACATTCACATGAATTAATTGATCTCCTCTTCCATATCCGTTTACATCACCAACTCCCTTGCCTCTCAATCTTAAGATTTTACCAGATTGGGTACCTGTCTCAATTTTGATTTTTACTTTTCCATCTATAGTCGGTACTTCTACTGTAGTTCCTAAAACGGCATCCACAAAATTTACATAAAGGTCATAAATGATATTGTTACCATCACGCTTCAATAACTCATGCTCGATTTCTTCAATCAGGATAATTAAATCTCCAGCTGCGCCACCCATTGGGGCTTCATTACCTTTGCCTGACATGGATAGTTGCATGCCATCCGTAACGCCTGCTGGAATTTTAACACTGATTACTTCCTCTTTTGACTGAAGACCAGTGTTGTCAACATGAGGTGGCTTTTTATCAATAAATTTACCTGAACCATGACAAGTAGGACATGTGCTGGCCGAAACCATTTGCCCTAGCATGGTATTGGTTACTCGTCTTACTTGACCAGAACCACCACAAGTTTCACATGATTTGTAGGTTACTCCATCGGCTGAAACCAATCGGTTTACTTTGATTTTTTTCTCAGCACCATGAGCTATTTCTTTTAAATCTAGCTTAAGCTTAATGCGAAGGTTAGAACCTCTTCTTCCTCTGCTTCTGCGGCCACCACCAGCTCCACCAAAGAAGCTTTCGAAACCGCCACCTCCGCCACCACCGAAGATGTCGCCAAATTGAGAGAAGATGTCGTCCATGTTCATTCCTCCGCCACCGAAGCCACCTGCTCCGCCTTTCATACCTTCATGACCAAATTGATCATAACGCTGACGTTTTTGAGGATCACGTAACACTTCGTAAGCTTCAGCAGCTTCCTTGAATTTATCTTCTGCTTCTGGGTTATCAGGATTTTTATCAGGGTGAAACTTGATGGCTACTTTTCGGTAAGCCTTCTTTATTTCTGCTTCCGAAGCACCTTTGCTAACACCTAGTATATCGTAATAATCTCTTTTAGCCATCTTATCTATATTCTAATATTTTAAAAAGATAATTTTTTTGATTTGATATTCACTATCAAGCCCAATAGCAAATGGGAACAAAAACCATCTCGTATAATTGCCTAATTAGGTCTATTTATTCTCCTATAACTACTTTTGCGAATCGAATTACCTTATCATTTAATAAGTATCCTTTTTCTACAACATCTACCACTTTGCCTTTCAACTTCTCATCAGGAGCAGGAATTTTAGTAATGGCTTCATGAATTTCAGGGTCGAATTCTATCCCTGGCTCATTGTCCATTGCTTTCAGTCCTTTATTGATTAAGGTCTTTTCAAATTTGTTTTTAATTAAAGAAAAGCCTTCTTTCAATCCTTCATTTTCAGACTGGTCTTCAAAAGATTTTTCTGCTCTTTCGAAATCATCCATAACAGGTAAAAGATCAGAAATTAGCTCTTCAGAAGCATTTTTCACTAATTCCAATCGCTCTTTGGCATTTCTTCTTCTGAAATTCTCGAATTCAGAATACAACCTCAAGAATTTATCTTTCGACTCTGCCAGTTCAATTTCCAACTTCTCGAAATCTGACAATTCTTCATCTTTAGCCTGAGCCTCTGCTTCTGCCGCTTTTTCTTCTTCTGATCTGTCGTCCTGACTTTCCTGTTCAGGATTTTGCTCGTCTTTTATATCTTCCGCAGTTTCTGCTTCTTTATTCAAATCTTTTTCGTCTATATCTTCTTTAGCCATAACTATATTATGTTATTCAATCTAATTTTCAGCTTAGGTGAACAAGGAGTTTGCCAACTGGTAGTTCACTGACAAGATGACATTAAGCATTTATAGCCTTCCAAATCATGTCTTTAAGCTCGTTTATGTTGTATTGTGTTAGAGATGAAATAAAAACATGCTCTAAATCATGGGGTAATTCTTTTTTCAGTTCTTGCATGAGCTCTTCATCCAAAAGATCAGATTTTGTGATGGCCAAAAGTCGATTTTTATCCAATAATTCAGGATTGTATTCCTTTAACTCATTGATTAAAATCTGATATTCCTTTTTCACATCTTTACTGTCGGCAGGTATCATGAAAAGCAATATGGAATTTCTCTCGATATGTCTTAAAAAGCGAGTCCCTAACCCTTTTCCAGCTGCTGCACCTTCAATTATTCCAGGTATATCTGCCATTACAAAAGATCGGTGATCACGGTAAGGAATCACTCCCAGGTTTGGAGTTAAGGTCGTGAAAGCATAATCAGCAATTTCAGGTTTGGCTGCCGAAACCACAGAAAGCAAGGTACTTTTCCCCGCATTTGGGAAACCAACTAAGCCAACATCAGCTAATAATTTAAGCTCTAAAATAATCCATTCCTCTTTACCGTCTTCACCAGGTTGAGCATAGCGAGGTGTTTGATTGGTGGCCGTTTTGAAATTAGCATTACCTAATCCTCCTCTACCACCTTCGGTCAATATTTTCTCTTCGCCTTCTTCTGTTATTTCAAACCTTACTTCACCCGTTTCGGCATCTTTGGCAACAGTTCCTAATGGCACTTCCAAGATAATATCTTTTCCATCAGCACCAGAACTTCTTGCTCCTCCGCCATTTTCACCACCATCGGCTATTACGTGTTTTTTGTACTTCAAATGGAGAAGCGTCCAAAGCTGGGTGCTGCCTTTTAAAATGATGTTTCCGCCACGACCACCGTTTCCACCATCGGGACCGCCTTTGGGTACATGCTTTTCTCTTCGCATAGAAACAGCACCTGCACCACCTTTACCGGAACGAGAGCAGAATTTAATATAATCAATAAAATTGGGATTGGACATGGGACTAAATTTTAAGGCGCAAATTTAGTTTAATTTAAGCAGGAAATAAAAAAGCCGACCTATTTTGAATAAGTCGGCTTCTGAAGAATTCAATATATTCTATTTTAATTTATCAATTTCACTTGAAATTTTACCAAAAATCTCGTCTATTGTGCCCACTCCGTGGATTTTTACAAATTTACCCTCGCCATCGTAATAGTTGGCAACTGGTAAAGTTTCTTCTTGGTAAACCTTAATTCTATTTTCAATTTTGGCTTCATCCTGATCATCCGTTCTGCCAGAAGTCTTGCCTCTTTCTTTAATTCGCTTTTTTAATTCCTCTTCAGGAACATCCAAAGCAATCATTCCAGCAATTTTCTCACCCTTTTCTTCCAATAAGGTGTCCAAAGCTTTTGCCTGAGGAACTGTTCTAGGGAAGCCATCAAAAATATAACCACTACTGCTGTCTTGGGTTTCTTTGATTTTTTCATCCACCATGCCAATTACCACTTCATCAGGCACTAAATTGCCTTCATCCATGTATTTCTGGGCTAGTTTTCCTAAGTCCGTTCCTTCTCCCAAATGCTTTCTGAATAAATCCCCAGTGGCAATATGGGTTAATTTATATTTATCAATTATTTTTTCGCTTTGTGTGCCTTTTCCCGCTCCGGGAGGGCCAAATAATATAATATTCAACATGATTGTAATTTAAATAGAGCCTTTTAGGCAATTACACGAATAAAATTTATAACTATTTTATATTCAGTAACTAATAATGAATTTTAGTGAAATTAATTATCAGATCTCATTTAATAGAAAATCAAATATAAAAGTTTTATGTTAAAAATTATCAAATTTAACTTAATTGATATATTTCCTTTAATTCCCTACCAAGGCCTTCATAATCCAAGCCATAGCCTACAACGAATTTATTGGGAATTTCAAAACCTACAAAATCTGGCTTTTCGGCTTTTTCCTGAGCATCAGGTTTATGCAATAATGTAGCTACTTTAATTGATTTCGTACCCAAATCTTTAAAAGCCTCCAATAGATGTTCCAAAGTTGTTCCCGTATCGACTATGTCTTCCAAAATTAAAATATCCCTACCAAATACATTCTCTTTCAAGCCTAAAATTTCCCTCACTTTTCCTGTGGTTTTAAGCGCTTCATACGAGGCTACTCGAATAAAGGTCACCTCAATTGGCGTTTTAATTGTTCTTATCAAATCAGCCGTAAAAATAAACGAGCCATTTAATACACTTACAAAAAGCGGTTTTTCACCTTCATAAGCCTTACTGATTTCAGCTCCAAGCTCATTAATCCTTTTACTAATTTCTTCTGCTGAAATATAAGGTATGAATTCCTTGTCAATAATCTTGATCATCTTATAATTCCTTCATTAAGAATTGGTACATGGCTACCATAGCCTCTATATCTTTTTTATGAACTTTTTCATCGGGAGAATGTACATTATCCTCTGGCGCACCAATAAAACACCAATCAATTGGGTAAGGGGATTCTTGTAATTCACGCCCATCACTGCCTCCACTAGCTTCCACTTCCAATTGATATGGGATTCCTGAATTATCTGCCATGTTTTGAATCATTTGCACGAATGATTGCCGGGGAACATTTCGATCACGCATAGAAATGGCTACTCCTTTTCCATGCTCAACTCCTTCTGTCACCCAGGTGATATCAGAAATTAAGGCTTGATGAATTCCATATTGCTCCACCATGAATTTTGCCAAAAAGGGAACGGTACCTCCACCATGTTCTTCATAAGCAGAAAAAACTATCATACCATTTTCTAGTGTCTCAGCTAATTTGAGGCAATTAAAAATGCCTAACCTATTATCTAGATAACATGATTGCACATAATCTTCAGTTTCTCTAAAATCACATTCAAAAGTTAGGCTGGCTCCTCTGTCAATTCCTCTTCCAAATTTATAAAAGGTATGATTTTCCTCATTCAGTTCTAAGTCGCATGCAATCGGCCCTAATGAATCCTCTCCTTTTAATTTATAGCCATTCTTAGCCTCAGGTCCTCCAATAGGAATAAGTTGGTTTTCGTAACGCACTGTAAACCCAACTGAATCCATATGGGCAAAAACAGCAGTGGTAGGCTCACCAAAAACTAGCACTAGACAATCCTGAAAATCTTCACCATGATGAAGCTTGGGTTTTACTTTCCAATCAGATTGATTTTGCTTGATGTATTGAAGCAAGAAATTTTTCATCATATATTCTTCTCCTGAAGGAGAATGAATACCGCATAATTGCTGAAGTAGTTCGTAATTTATCATTAGCGCAAAGTTAAAATCTTTTAAGAGCAGAAATGAAATTCCTATCGGGATATTTCCATTTTTTAATTTTTTTCTTAAAAAATAAAATTATATTTAGGTTTTGACACCAAAAAATGTCAATCTACTTCCAATAATGTACATTTTAGACAAAGAAAATAGCATTGCAAATCATTTTTTAGCTGAATTGCGAGAAATCGATATTCAAAAAGACCGCTATAGATTTAGAAGAAATCTTGAAAGAATAGCTGAAATATTAGCTTACGAAATCTCAAAATCTTTATATTTTCAAAACAAGGAAATCCAAACCCCATTGGAAAAAACCGCTGTTGCCTTAATGCACGATTTCCCCGTAATAGTGAGTGTATTAAGAGCAGGATTACCTTTTCATCAAGGTTTTCTTAATATATTCGATCATGCAGATTCTGGTTTTATTGGCGCATATCGAAAACATGGTGAGGGAGATGAATTTGAAATTGCCATGGGATATGAGGCGCTTCCTCCAATATCAGGCAGGGTTGTTATTCTTGCAGACCCAATGCTTGCAACAGGCAAATCTTTAATAAAAGCTGTTGAACATATAAGTAAAATTGGTAAGCCTGAAAAGTTTATCATTGCTGCTGCGATTGGTACCCCAGAAGGAATTCAAAATTTAGATGAAAGTCTCAAGGTAGATTTTGAAGTATATTTAGGTTCTTTGGACCGAGAACTAAATGAAAAAGCCTATATTTTACCTGGGCTTGGAGATGCTGGAGATTTAAGTTTCGGACAAAAACATACACATTAACATAATAGATGCCTCTATCAAACACCATATTGCTAATAGTTGGGTTGGCTGTCCTCATTCTAGGCGGAGAATTATTAGTGAGAGGCGCTTCAAGAATAGCTTTAAGATTAAAAATGTCTCCGTTAGTGGTGGGGGTAACTATTGTTGCTTTTGGCACATCAGCCCCCGAATTACTAATTAGTATTCAGGCTGCCTTAGCAGGAAGTCCTGACATTACTATGGGAAATGTTATAGGATCTAATATTTGCAATCTTGCATTGGTATTAGGTATTACAGCATTGATAGCTCCCATTCCAGTCAATTCTGATTCCATTAAAATTGATTGGCCTATGACTATGGGCTGTACCATATTATTATACTTTTTGATTCAGGAAGGATATGTGAACGATTATGAGGGGATAGGATTTATTTTACTATTGCTCCTCTACATGTTTTTCATAATCCGCAGATCAAGAAAAAACCATATGGCCTAGTAGATTTAGGAATTGAGGTTGAACCCCCTTCTGAAGGTTCCAGAAAGAATATGATTAAAGATTTTTCTTTAATCGCAATTGGTGGGGCTGGACTTTATTTCGGATCTGATTGGTTTGTGAACAGTGCCAAGGATTTAGCCATTTACATGGGGATCAGTGAGCGAATAGTTGGCATTACAGTGGTGGCCTTAGGTACTAGTTTACCTGAATTAGTGACCTCCGTTGTTGCAGCCTTTAAGAAAGAAACCGATATGGCTCTAGGTAATTTAATGGGATCCAATATTTTCAATATTCTTTCCATTTTAGGAATTACTAGCCTTATAGCAGAAATAGAAGTTAGTGAAGTTATTATTAACTCTGACATGATCTGGATGATGGGTATCACGCTCTTGATACTTCCATTTATGGCAATCAATAAAACTGTTGACCGCTATGAAGGCTTAATTTTAGTGGGGATTTATATTTATTATACCATTAACGTTATTTCATAGATTTTTAGAAATTATTCATCCTGATCTTCATCAGGCAACATTTCTATATCCTGAATTAACACCTTTTTAGAAATGCTTTGACCCGTTAATGTAGCCGCTAAACCACCCATTGCCGTTTCTTTATATTTAGTTTCCATACTTTGACCCACTTCACCTAATGCATCTACGCATTCATCAACAGGAATAACACCACTTACATTGGATAAAGCAATTTGGGCAGAAGAATTGGCTATTGCTGCAGCACTTGCATTTCTTACTACGCAAGGCACTTCCACTAGTCCTGCTACGGGATCGCAAACCAAGCCTAACATGCACTGAATGGTAATAGCAACGGCATTAAACACCTGATCTGTATCTCCTCCTAAACAATATACTATTGCTCCAGCAGCCATTGCTGCAGCACTTCCTGTTTCCGCTTGGCAACCACCAACTGCACCTGCTAAAGATGCTTTTTGCTCTATTATTAATGCAATTCCAGCACCAACCAAAAGCCCTTCTAATATTTTTCTATCCTCCAATCCGTGGATTTCTTGTAGGGTATACATGGTGCCAGGTAAAATTCCGCTGGCTCCAGCTGTAGGTGCAGCCACTACTCTTCCCATGCAAGAGTTCACTTCTTTAGCTGCCAATGCTCTGGCAATTAACTTCTGAAAATTTGGGTCTAAAACTGTTAAAGGATTTTGATATACTTTTTTTGCTCCATTATTGATCATTCCTGAACGAGATTGCATATCTTCTTCCAGGCCTGTCTTTACAGCATCACGCATTACATCATAGGCTTTTTGCAAATTTTCCCACACGAAATCTGCATCTTTACCCTTTTGGTCTTTTTCATATTCCAATACGGGTTCAAAAAGTTTAACACCTTTCTCCTCACAGTATTCTTTCCATTCTTTGAATTCACTAAAAAGTATTGACATAACAGTATAGATTTAGCCTAATGCATTAATCGGCAAAGAAACATAAAAGTTTAGCATTATTATAATTCAGAAGCATAATATGAATGTATATTTGCAACATGGAATTAAAAAACGATCTGCTGCTGCGGGCGGCAAAAGGCGAGAAAGTAGAAAGAACTCCTGTTTGGCTGATGAGACAAGCTGGAAGGATCCTACCTGAATATAGAAAAGTGAGAGCAAGTGTTAGTGGCTTTATTGAACTAGCACAAACTCCCGAATTGGCAGCTGAAGTTACCATACAGCCTGTTGACATCCTTGATGTAGATGCAGCCATAATTTTTTCTGACATTTTAGTGATTCCTGAAGCTATGGGATTGCCTTATGAAATGATAGAAAAAAGGCCCTCGTTTCCCTGAAACTATTCAATCTAAAGCTGATGTAGAGAAATTAAGAGTTGCTGATGTAGAAGAAAGCCTCTCTTATGTAACTAAGGCTATTGAAATTACAAAAAGGGATTTGAATGGCAGAGTTCCATTAATTGGTTTCGCTGGGGCACCATGGACTATTCTTGCCTATATGGTGGAAGGATCAGGCAGCAAAACATTCTCTAAAGCAAAAGCTATGCTTTACACAGATCCTGAATTATCTCACCAACTTTTAAATAAAATCACGGATAGCACTATCGCTTATTTAAAAGCTCAAATTAAAGCTGGAGCAGATTTAGTGCAAGTTTTTGATAGCTGGGCAGGAATTTTATCCCATGAACAATACAAAGAATTTTCTATTCCATATTTACGGAAAATTGCTGATGCAATTCAAGATGTCCCAAAGACTGTTTTTGCCAAAGATGCACATGCTGCATTTGCAGATTTAAGCCAACTCGATTACCAGACAATAGGATTAGACTGGACAATGAATCCAAAAAGTGTTCGAGATATCGTTGGGGCAAATAAAACCTTGCAAGGAAATCTTGATCCATGTGCGCTTTATGCTGATAAAGCAACTATACAAAAACATACCAAAAGTATGTTGGAACAATTTAGTCCAGGAAGACATATAGCCAATTTAGGACATGGAGTTTATCCTGACATCAATCCTGATCATGTAAAATATTTTATAGAGGCCGTAAAAGAATACAGCCAAAAATAACTTCTGAAACAGAAAAAGAAATAAAAGGCAAAGAATCCATCTTTGCCTTTTCTATATCTTACCTAATAAATAATAACCAAACTAATACCAGTAGTGGCAATAAGAATGGGATGGAATATCTAATAATATAACCAAAGAAAGATGGCATTTTAATACCGACTTGCTCTGCAATAGATTTCACCATAAAGTTAGGGCCATTCCCAATATAGGTCATAGCGCCAAAGAAAACAGCTGCAATAGAAATTGCGGTTAAATCTGCTACTGAGTCATAAAAGACCCCTCCATTTGCAAATTGGGTTACCTCAGCCAATACTGAAATACTTCCTCCCTGAGATGCCATAGCTGCAGCTAAGAAATTTAAATAAGTAGGTGCATTATCTAAAAAGCCTGAAAGAACTCCTGTCCCCCAGTAAAGCGTATTATGTGTAATCAAAGCTGCCCCAGTTTCAGATTTTGCAAAATCACCAACCAAATCCAAAGCAGGCATCATGGTACCGAAAATACCTACAAATATAAATGCTACTTCTCGAATAGGTTCAAAGCTGAATTCATTTAGCTCATGAACTTTATCCTTAGCAAATTTATAGGATAGATAGGTTACACTTAGCATGATCACCTCTCGAATGTAAGAGAATTGTTGCCCATCATATGTTATTCCCGGAACCCAAGAGAATACATTAGGATCAATAAAAACAGAAATAATAATAACGATTAACCAAAGAAAATTACGCTTTCCATTGATTGTGATTTTGTTGTCGAAAACTTCTTTTTCGTCTTCTTCGACTCCTGATTTATTTCTTCTGTCAAGAAAATAAAAGGCTACAGACAAAATGACTAAAGCAAATATCCAGGCTGGCCAGTTGTGTTCTAGCGTCCAGAAAAACGGAACCCCTTTTAAGAATCCTAAGAAAAGCGGAGGGTCACCAATTGGCGTTAAAGAACCTCCAATATTACTCACCATGAAAATGAAAAAGATAATATGGTAAGCTTTAATTCTGTTTTTGTTTAACCGTATGAATGGTCGAATTAATAACATTGAAGCCCCAGTAGTACCAATTAAATTAGAAACTGCCGCTCCAATCAATAGCATGATAATGTTTACTATTGGGGTAGACTTTTTATTGACCTTAATTACAATTCCACCAGAAGCAATATAAAGGGAGGCTAATAAGGATATAAATTGAATATACTCAAAAGCGGCATGGACAGGACTGTGGACATTATGGATCACAAACAAATAATAACTCACCACCAGAACTGCCAAAACAACTGCGATTTTCGGATAATTCTTATGCCAAAAATGTTCGTAAAAAAGTGGGCCAGTTGCTATCATCAATAACAACAACACAAAAGGGATTACCGTCCAGGCTGGTGCCGAATGGTGCCCCTCTTCCTCATTTTCTACATTTTCAGATGCTTCTTCTTGATTACCATCTTCTTGATTACCATCTTCCACAAGCTCTGTTGAAACTTTTGAGTCCGTAGAAAAAGCCTTTGGAACAAAAAAGGTGGTAAATAATAAGGTCAAAAATATTGCTGAAATAGAAAATAGTGATGTTCTCATGCAAATGATTTTTCAAGATTCCTCAATTTAGAAAGTTTACTATAAATAAACATAAGAGGAATTGATTAATTATATGTTAAATTAATTGACTTAATGCGATTTCAAAAGAAGTCTTTGAAATATTGACATTAGAATTACTAGCTTCAAAAGTTTTACGGAGCGCTCTTTCAATTGTTCTGGAAGTATCCTCAAAAATAGCTTCATCTGTAATTTCAGCATTGGTGGTCATTAGGTAGGCAAATACCCTTGCCATTCCGCAATTGGCAATAAAATCTGGAATAACAGCCACTCTATTATCAGCAAAATCTGCAATCGGCCAAAAAATATTTCCTTGTCTGCGAAAGGAACATTGGCACCGGCAGCAATCACCTCTAATTTGGAATCTATCATTTCCTCCACATGCTGTTTAGTAATTAACCTTGAGGCAGCAGCAGGTATAAAAACTTCAGCCTCTAGTACCCAAATTTTTTCGTTAATCTCATCAAACGAAATCAAATCATCTGATATTAATTCGTTACCTTTTCTATTGAGGAATAATTGAGTCAGTTCTTCTAATGAAAAGCCCTCTTTATTTATTAAGCCACCATTTCGGTCTATAATCCCCACAATTTTAACCCCCGCTTGAGCTAAGAAATAGGCCGCTGATGCTCCAACATTTCCCCAGCCTTGAATAATCGCCCTTTTCTCATTTAAATTTCCACCCCAAATATGGTAGTAATGCTCAACCGACTTTGCCACTCCAAAACCTGTCACCATATCAGCAACAGTGTATTTCCTTTTGATATCCGGACTGTAAGTAGAGGCTTCAATTACCTTGATTACACCTTGTCGAAGTTGGCCAAGTTTTTTTATTTTTTCTGGCTCTGTGGCATTAAAATGTCCATTCACCACACCTTCTTGCGGATGCCATAAACCATATGCTTCTGTGATGGGAATTACTTCATGAATTTCATCAACGTTCAAATCACCACCGGTTCCATAATAGTTTTTCAATAATGGAAATACAGCCTTATACCATCTTTCCAATACTCCTTTTTTTCTAGGGTCGTTAGGATCGAAGTTAATCCCTGACTTTGCTCCGCCAATTTCAGGGCCTGAAACGGTGAATTTCACTTCCATGGTCTTCGCCAAAGATTCAACTTCATGCTTATCTAAGCCTGGTCTCATGCGAGTTCCCCCACCTGCAGCACCACCTCTCAGTGAATTGATCACTACCCAACCTTCTGCTTCTGTTTCAGAATCTTTCCATTCAAATACTACTTCGGGTCGTTTATTCTCAAATTTCTCTAAGAGTTCTTTCATTTTATTCAGTTTAGTCAGTTCGTAAAAGTATAGGTGAAAATCTCACCCATGTTTCCAAAGCGCCAAAACTACAAAAATTAATTTCAAATGTTGCCTAGCTTTTGACCAGATATGCTATTCGAATGAGCACCGGTAACTGAAGCCAAGGTGTTCCATTCGTTTCTCACATTTAAAACCCCTAAAAATGCAAAAATCAAAGCCTCCTTATAGTTTACTATTTTTGGATCAGCTACTTTAAGCTCATAATTTTCATCCAACTTGGATTGAAGCCTTTCAATTAAAAAATCATTAAAAGCTCCTCCACCAGTCAATAGAACTTTACCTCCTTTTTTAGCTGAAACTAATGTATTGCGGATTTGTGTTGCGATATGTTCCACCGCAGTAGCAAGCATATCTTCTACGCCATATTTATTCACATCAATTATTGAAAGGATTTCAGGTTCGATTAGTTCTATTCCTAAACTTTTTGGAAAATCTTTCTTAAGAAAAGAAAAATCATTCCACTCCTTTAATAATGTATGGATTATATCTCCAGATTTTGCAAATAAGCCTTTATCATCATACTCTAAACCTTTAAGTTGGGCCAAAGTATTCAACAGAATATTGCAGGCGCATATATCATAAGCTATTCTTATATGCTCATTATTTAAGAAAGATAAATTTGCAATTCCTCCCAGATTGATACAAAAGTCGTACTCACTGAATAATAATTCATCGCCTATTGGCACCAAAGGCGCACCTTGCCCACCTTTTGCCATATCAAGTGTTCTGAAATCTGAGATTACTGGACAATCCGTAATCGCATGGATAAAATTGGGATTTCCTATTTGTAAAGTGAGTTGGTTCTCTGGTACATGAAAAACAGTATGGCCATGGGAGGCAATGAAATCAACTTTCAGTTTATTTTCATCAATAAATCCTTTTACTACCTTTCCTATCCATCTCCCTAAGTTAACATCCAATTGATGTAATTCCAGCCCATCTAAGTGAATCGACTCTCCTAATTTGGATTTCATCTCTTCAGGATATTGTATTGTTTCGCAATTCAACACTTTCCAATCCCATATTTGATTAGATAAAAGTTCAAATCTGCAAAATGCAATATCCAATCCATCTAAGGAAGTTCCAGACATTAAGCCGATGGCATTGTAGGTGTGCTTTTGCATAAATTTATTTAATTTTAGATTTGAAATATAGAAATATGAACTTAGCCATAGACGTAGGCAATACTAAAACTAAAATCGGTTTTTTTTCTGAAGACCGCTTAGAATTTACAAAAACTTTTGAATCTCTTTCCGAACTCAACCAGTTTTTAGATTCAAAAGAAATAAATTCAGCCATTATTTCCAGTGTAAATATTCCATATGAAGATCTCTTGAAAAAAATATCCATCCTAGATAAACCCATATTGTTAAGTAATAAAACTCCATTGCCTTTCGAAAATAAATATAAATCTGAAACCATAGGCTTAGATAGAATAGCTGCTGTAGCAGGTGCACAAACCTTATACCCAAATGAAAATACACTAATTATTGACTTAGGTACTTGTATTACTTACGAAGTTCTTGAAGACAATTCTATTTATCATGGAGGAGCAATTTCTCCAGGTTTATATATGAGATTTAAGAGTATGCATAATTTTACTGCTCGTTTGCCGTTGGTAGAACCTGAATCAATATCTACTTACATAGCAGATAATACAAAAGATGCTATGCAAAGTGGTGTTGTATTTGGAATTCAGGCTGAGATAGGAGCTTACATTCAAGAAGTTAAAAGAAAATATTCACCGCTTAAGACAATAATTACCGGTGGAGATGCAAAATTCTTTGAATCTAAAATAAAAGAGCCCATCTTTGCAATCCCTGAATTAGTTTTGTTGGGTTTAAATGCAATTTTAAGATATAATGCGTCACTTTAAGACCGGCTTAATTGCCAGTATTTTTTCCATATTATTTATTTCTTCCTCCTTCTCGCAAGAGATGGTTTCGCCCTATTCGGCCTATGGCATAGGACTGATGGCTGAAAAAGGCTATGTATCCAATAACGGGATGGGGAACGCAGGAATAGCTTACCAAAGCCCTTGGTTCATTCCAGTATTGAACCCTGCTTTATTAGGAGGACAACGCTTTACTTCATTCGAGGCGGGGTTAAGCATTTCTCAGAACAACATAAGCGATGAGGCGACACGTTTTACTCAAATAAATGGAGGACTAAAATATGCGGCCATAGCATTTCCTATAGTTCCTGGTAAATATGCTTTTTCAGTTTCTTTAAGACCACTTTCCTCCAAAAATTATGAGATTTTAAGAAGAAGTTCTAATCAAATACCTGACCCTCAGGCTCAAACCTCCAAATTTGAAGGAGAAGGAACAATCTCACAATTTAGCTTAGCTAATGGCTGGAACATTACGAAAAATATAGCCATTGGAGTGGAAGCCAACTATAATTTCGGCAACCTCACTGACAGAACCGTTTACGAAAACATCATTAATCAAGGTGACACTTTAAGTGTCCCTTACTTGGTATCAGCAGAATACACTGACAATTTTTCTGATTTCTCATTTGTATTCGGAACTAATTTTACAAAAAAATTGGGCGAGAACTTCTTGTCATTAGGCGTTACCTATGACTTGGAAGCTAATTTAAAAACCACACGAAATTCATTTTTACAACTCTTAAGTCTAACAGAAAATCCGCTTCGTGCAGAAAATACAGAAAACTCATTTTTAGAATCAGATGTGGAGGGCACCACAGTAGTGCCTCAAAAAATAAGTGCAGGATTAAGTTATGTTAAGCAGAATGCATGGGCAATTTTAGCCGATTTTTCCTATCAGGATTGGTCTACTTACAATAGTTTCGGAATTGCAGATAATAACTTTGGAGAGCAAATGAAATTAAAATTTGGAGGTGAATTTACACCTAATGCGCAATCTGGTACTAAGTACTTTGAAAGGATAACCTATAGGGCTGGCCTTAACATTTCTAATGGCCCATTAGTTATAAATAACAACTCTATAAATTCATTTGGCATAACTTTTGGTTCTAGCCTACCTATAAGTAATATATCAAATGTAAATTTAGCATTTGAAGTAGGTCAAAGAGGAACATTATTAAATAATTTGGTGCAAGAAAATTATTTAAACCTTAATTTGAGTTTTACTTTTAATGATAGATGGTTTTTACGAAGACAGTTTGATTAAATTTTAAAAAAGATGAAGAGAATTCTATTAACACTAGCATTACTAATATTTGCACAAGCTACTATGCTTGGGCAAAATGGCTGGAACTGGCCGGAAGATCCGGATAAGAAGGCAACTGCAATGGAAAAAAATGCACTTTATTCTGATATGCTTACAGCGGAAAAGTATGAAGCTGCAAAACCTCCTTTGGAATGGTTACTGAAAGAAACACCTGATTTAAACCCGTCTATTTATATACAAGGAGTTAAAGTATATGAAAATTTAGCGGAAACTACCACAGGTGAGAAACAAAAAAACATCCAAGATTCTGTGGTGCTATTGTATGACCTTAGAATGAAATATTTCAATGATGTTGAAAATGTTACCAACAGAAAAGCTTCTGGTGCATATGATGTGTGGAAAGAAAGAAAAGATAAGTATAAAGACTTATATGAAATCCACAAAGAAGCTTTTGAAATGTTAGGAGCCAAAGCTTTTATCTCCACTACTTTCCGTTATATGGATGCTGCAAGGAGATATAAATTAACTGGAGGCCCATTAACTGATTTGGATATAATCGAAATCTATGATCAAGTTCAAATTGTTCTGGATGAAATGGAGGCAAATGGAGAAAGTAAACAACAAATCCAAAGAGCTAGAGATTATATCGAAAAATTATTCAATGCTTCGGTAACTATTAATTGTAGCATGATTGATGAAAAACTTTATCCTAAGTTTATAGAGAATGAAAAGCCAGTTGAAGACGCTGAAAGAATTGTTAAATTCGGTTTAGCTGGGGGTTGTACTAGCTCGGATTCTTTCATTGACGCGGCAAAAGTTGTTCAGGAAAATACTCCAGAATTTGGTTTAGCTAGATTAATTGCCTTGAAAAGCAAATCAAAAGAGAACTATGAAGAAGCGGCAAAGTATTTCGAAGAAGCTTTAAAATATACTGAAGATAATATCAAAAAAGCAGATGTTCATATTGAATTGGCAGACATTGCTTCTAAAACTGGTAATAGGTCTAAAGCAAGAAGTTATGCTTATGAAGCTTTGGATGAGGATCCATCTAGAAAAGAAGCCTACACTTTAATTGGAGATTTATACCTTAAAAGTTTCCCTGATTGTAAAGGAGGAGAGGATATTGTAAAAGACAGAGCGGTTTATATTGCTGCTTACAATATGTATCAAAAAGGTGGTGCTACAAATAGAATGAGTGTTGCTAAAGAGCAATTTCCTTCTAATGAAGATATCTTTAACTATGATTACGAAGTAGGTGATGAAGTTACCGTTGGATGTTGGATAAACGAAACAGTACAAGTTCAAATTAGGGACTAAGATTATAAATATAATTTTTAAAAGCGGTCTGGAATTCAATATCTTGACCGCTTTTTTTATTTTTGACAAATGAATTGAATATTATTTAAGTACAAATATTTACCAACACACTCTAATACCTGAATAAATCGTGACCTATATAAAGCAATAAATAAACATGAAACAATTTTTCACCTTCCTATTTGTTTTGACCATTTTTGCCTGCTCATCAGGATTGGAAAAAAATAAAAATTTTGAGAAGTATACTGGCCCAATAATGGAAGCCGATACTATTGAAATTCTTTATTCTGATTCTGCTAAGGTTAGAGTTAAAGTGAAAGCCTCAAAGCAATATGAATTTGAAAATGGGGATAGAGAATTTCCGAATGATATTTTCATAGAGTTTTATGAACCTGACGGAACTATGTCTTCTACTTTAGAAGCCAATTCAGCTTACTTTACCAAAGAAACTCAAATCTATAAAGCAGAAGGAGATGTAGAAGTAATTGGATATATTGAACCAAGAAAGCTTAATTCTGAAGAATTATACTGGGAGCCTGAAAAAGAAGAAATTTACACCGAAACCTTCGTAAGAATTCAATCGGAAGATCAGATTTCTACAGGGACTGGCCTAAGGGCAAAACAAGATTTTTCAAGTTATAGAATTCTCAAGCCAAGCGGTACCATCTATTTAGATGAAAAAGATTCAAGCAATCAAGAGGTTAAACGTTCACCTACAGAACCTGAGAAACCTAAATCAGAAAACATTAAAAGAAAACCCGTTAAGAAAACCATAAAAAGATCGAATGAGCTCAAAGAAGAAAAAAACAAAGAATAAAAGTTCAGAGCCAAAGAAACCAAAAACTAATTTTATAATTATTGGTTTAGCATTTGCTTTCTTTATTATTGGTATTCATCAATCTATGACGGTGGGCTTTGAATATTCTTATTGGATTTTTATGTTATCTATAAGTCTCTTACTTTTACATAGATACCTAAGACAAAAAAATAAAGCGGAGGATAGTTCTAAATAAAAAATGGATAGCAGTTATTTTATATATATAATCGTTTCTCTACTCTTTTCTGCATTCTTTTCAGGAACAGAAATCGCTTTCATATCCTCCAATAAGCTTCATATTGAATTGCAAAGCCAGCAAGGCATCATATCTGGCAAAATACTCTCTAAATTTCTAGAGAAACCTTCCTCTTTTATTGGAACAATGCTTATAGGCAATACGATTTCTTTAGTAGTTTATGGTATTTATATGGCTAAAATGATAGAGCCCATTTTAATTACAAATTTACCTTTATTCTTTCAAAATGATGTATTTATTTTATTAGCTCAGACTTTTATTGCAACCATATTTGTTCTATTTATAGCAGAATTTACCCCCAAAAGCATATTTCTGCTTAATCCAAATGGATTATTATCTTTCTTTGCAGTACCCCTTTGGCTAATTTACTACCTAACTTATCCTATTGTTTTCTTTATAGTAAGCCTATCAAAAGTATTTATAAAATATGTGCTTAGGCTAAATTATGAAGAAGACAAACCAGTATTTGGATTAACAGATCTAGATCATTTTGTTAAAAACACGGTTCAACTTGACCATCAAGAAAGTAAAGTAGAATTAGATAAGAAAATCTTTAATAACGCACTTGAATTTAAAACTATAAAAGTGCGGGAATGCATGATCCCAAGGACTGAGGTAGTGGCTGTAGATATAGAAGATACAATTGAGGAATTAAAGGATGCATTTAATGATAGTGGTCATTCTAAGGTGTTGATTTATAAAGACACTATTGACGATGTTATAGGATATTGCCATTCATTAGCGCTTTTCAAAAAGCCCAGTACAGTTAAAGAAATTTTAACGCCTATAATTATAGTACCTGAAACCATGCCAGCCAATGAATTAATGATACAATTCATTCAAGAACATAAAAGCTTGGCGTTGGTCGTAGATGAATTTGGCGGCACATCAGGTATTGTCAGTTTGGAAGACATCATTGAAGAAATTTTTGGCGAAATTCAGGATGAGCACGATGATGAAGATTTAGTAGAAGAAAAAATCTCAGCTGATACCTTCGTTTTTAGCGCAAGACTTGAAATCGATTATATAAATGATAAGTATTTATTGAACCTGCCGGAAGGGGATTATGATACGTTAGGAGGCTTTATCTTGTCTATAACAGAAAATTTTCCACAATTAAAAGAAGAAGTCAGTAGTCCTCCATTCCGATTTGTGATAGAAAGTATGGAAGAAAACAGAATTAATCTAGTAAAATTAATTATCACTAACCCGAATTAAGCTAAAAGTAATAAATGGAATCACTTTGATATTAATCATTTATACTATTATTTTGCGAATCTTTGAAATAAACAAACATGGGAGTATTTAATACATTAAGAGTAAAAATGGGGTCGGTATTGATCGCCCTGATAGGATTATCCATTTTAGCTTTCTTGCTAACTGACTTGCTTGGGCCTGACTCCATGCTATTAGGTGGCGGACAATCTAATGATGTTGGTGAAATAGCCGGTGAAACTATCAACTTACCTGAATATCAGCGTAAGGTTGAAGAATTCAAAAACAACTTCAGAGCTGGAAATGGTAGAGCACCTTCAGATCAGGAAATGAGTTCGATCCGTCAACAAGCTTGGGATTTCCTTATTATTGAAAAAGCATTTCAAAAGGAATATGATGAGTTAGGCCTTGAAGTCACTAATGAAGAATTGGTAGACATGGTTCAAGGTGATAACATCAGCCCGATTGTTAGACAAAATTTTACAAATCCTCAAACTGGTGAGTTTAATAAGGAGCAAGTTGTTAATATTATTCGAAATATTGCGCAGGCTCCCGCAGAACAACAAGCTCAATGGTATTCATTTGAATCTTCATTAGTTCCTGCAAGGGCTAGAACTAAATATGATGAGCTCTTAGCTAGTTCTACTTATATCACAAAAGCGGAAGCTGAAAGAGCCTATCAAAAAGAAAATGAGACGGCTGATTTAGAATACTTATATATTCCATATTACTCTGTGAAAGATTCTTTAATTAACCCTTCAGAATCAGAATTGAAGAGTTTTTACAATGAAAACAAGGAAAATTATGAAACTGATGCTTCTAGAACTATAAGCTATGTGGGTTTTGAATTACTCCCTTCTGGAGAAGATTCTACTATGATTAAAGAAGAAATTGAAGAAATTAAAGCTGAGTTTCAGAAAGTGGAAGATGATTCAGCTTATGCTCGTCAAAATTCTGATAGAAGCAATTCATTTAAAACATATCCGATAGCACAGCTTCCTAAAATATTAGCTTCAAATACTAATATCCTTAAAGAAGGTGATGTAATAGGGCCATACATTGAAAACGGAGCTTATGTTCTTTATAAAACATCAAAGATTTTTGATGATACGGTATCTTCTGTAAAAGCAAGCCATATTTTGATTGAGGCTGAAGATGATAGCGATGAGGCAGACGCCAATGCAAAAAAAGAAGCACAAGAAGTACTTCAAAAAGCAAGAAGCGGTCAAGATTTTGCAGAATTAGCGAAAGATTACAGTGATGGTCCTTCTGCTACAAATGGTGGAGACCTAGGATGGTTCAAAGAAGGACAGATGGTGGACGAATTCAACGAAGCGGTTTTTGCAAAATCTGGAACTGGCGTTATCAATAATGTGGTTAAAACACAGTACGGCTACCACGTGATAAAAGTAACAGAAGAAAAAACAGCTAAAACATATAAAATAGCTACAATCCACAGAGAAATATTGCCATCTGAATCTACTAGAGATAATTTATACAGAAAAGCAGATCTATTTGCTGCTTCTAATGCCAACTACAGTGAATTCACAACCTCCGCAAAAGAAAGTGAATACAATGTTAGAAGTTCAGGTAAGATGTCTCCTAATCAAAGAACGATTGGTAACCTAGGATCTGCAAGACCATTAGTAAGATGGGCATTTTCAGATGCGACTAAAGGTAAAGTATCTGAAGTATTTGAGACAGATTCTCATTATGTGGTTGCTGTATTAACTAATGAAACAGAAAAAGGAACTGCTAATTTTGAGGACGTAAAAGCAGTAGTATCCAGAGAATTAAGAGAAAAAATGCAGGGAGATATCATTAAAGAAAAACTTTCTGAATTATCAGGTAACTTGAATGAAATCGCTAATGCATATGGCGCTGATGCTAATGTTTTCTCTACTACTAATGTGAAAATCTCTTCTAATTCATTAGCAAATGTAGGACAAGCTCCAAAAGTAATGGGTACGATCTTTGGATTGGAATTAAACACTCAATCGCAACCTTTAGAGGCTAATAATGGTATAGTAATCGTAAATGTGCGAAACAGAACCGCTGCACCAGAAGTTGCAGATTATAATTCTTATAAGGATCAATTAGCACAAAGTAGAAAAAACAATGTTTCATTTGAAATTAAATCAGCAATTGAAGAAAAAGCTGACATTGTAGATGAAAGATATAAGTTCTATTAATTTATTATATACTTAATATTTTAAGGGGCTTTTAAGCCCCTTTTTTTGTGAGAAAAAAAAGATAGAAAGAATGAGTACAGAAAAAGATATCGAATCTTTTAGAGAAAAACTGGAAGCTGTTTCAGAATGGCCGAGCCTTTATATGTTTAAATTTATTGTCGAAGCAGAGAAACAGGATCAGATCAAAGATATATTCGAAAACCACGAGGTAATTGTGAAGCCCTCAAGTAAAGGAAAGTATGTGAGCTTAACCATAAAAATGTTGGCTAATTCTGCTGAGCAGATTATTGAAAAGTATATGGAAACCAATAAGGTAAAAGGGGTTATTGCATTATAGCCTTTCTTAGTGTAACAAATCGTTTTTGGAGCGGTTACATATACTAAAAGAAAACATTATGTGGAAAGAAGAAAATAATACGTTAAAAAGAACATTTGAATTTAAAGATTTTACTGAGGCTTTCGGTTTTATGGCACAGGTAGCCATAATTGCTGAGAAAATGGGTCATCATCCTAACTGGTCTAATGTTTACAATAAAGTCAGTTTTGAATTGACCACTCATGATAAAGGCAATACCATTACTGAAAAAGATAGAAAGCTTGCAGAAGAAATTGATAAATTAGTTTAAGAAAATCTTTAATTTTGGGGATGGAGCAATCAGAAACTCAACTTTATTTGGTGCCCACCCCCATTGGTAATTTGGCGGATATGACCTACCGCGCAGTGAATATTCTGAACACGGTAGATGTGATATTAGCAGAAGACACCAGAACATCAGGAAAACTGCTAAAGCATTATGATATAAAAAAACCGCTTCAGAGCTTTCATATTCATAATGAGCATAAAAAGGTAGAGCAAGTAATTGAAGAATTAAAAGCTGGAAAAATAATGGCATTGATATCCGATGCTGGAACACCCGGAATCTCTGATCCGGGTTTTTTATTGGCCAGAGAAGCTCTGAAAAATGACATCAAGCTGGAGTCCCTCCCAGGAGCTACAGCCCTTATACCAGCTCTTATCAAATCAGGCTTTCCAAATGATAGATTTATATTTGAAGGCTTTTTGCCGCATAAAAAAGGCAGGAAAACAAGGATAGAAAACCTTAAAGAAGAAGACCGTACAATCATTTTTTATGAATCTCCACACCGTTTACTCAAAACATTGAAACAATTGGCAGAAGTAATGGGAGAAGACCGTATGGCATCTGTCTCTAGAGAGCTCACTAAATTATACGAAGAGACCCTAACAGACACACTAGAGGGCTTGATAGAACATTTTGAAAACACTGCTCCAAAAGGAGAAATTGTATTGGTATTAAATGCTAAATCATAAATTCAAACTATGAAAATTATCATGAGTCTTTTGTTATGCCTTTTTAGTTTAAATGGTATAGCACAGTATAATACAAATTTATCAGAAAGTGCTGAGATAAGTTTGATAACGGTGTCCCCTGGTAACGATTTACACTCTAATTTCGGTCATTCTGCCGTTTGGATACTAGACAAAGAAAGAAACTTGAGTATCGTCTATAACTATGGTATTTTCGATTTTGATACCCCTGGTTTTTATATGAAGTTTACAAGAGGGAAATTAGATTATAGATTGGGTGCTGGAAGTATCAATTATTTGGTGAATTCTGCCAATGCTGAAAACAGGTCTGTATTCCAACAAAAGCTCAATCTCAGTTATAAACAGAAAAAAGCAATATATGCTTACCTAGTAAATAATATTCAACCTGAAAATAGGTATTATAAATATGATTTTTTCTATGACAATTGTTCTACAAGAATAAGAGATTTACTGGAGGATGTTTTGGGAGAAGGACTAGTTTGGGAAAAAGAGGCAGAAGGCTACACTTTCAGAGAATTCTTGGATATTTATTTAGAAAATAAACCTTGGCAAGATTTCGGTATTGATTTAGCACTAGGTCAACCAACTGATGATCTGGCAGATAAAAGAAATGAAATGTTTCTACCTGATTTATTAATGATGCATTTTGATGAAGCTACTTATAATGACAAACCAATTGTTGAAGATAAAATCATATTATATGAAGCCGAAAAAAATGAAGATGCCGCTAGCTTTCAAATTCTCCCTGAGTACATCACTTGGTTTCTTTGTCTATTTGGTATTTTCTTAAGTGTAAGGCATCATAAATCTAAATTAAGTGATGTTTGGTTCAACAGACTATTGTTTATCATTACTGGTCTTGTGGGCTGTCTCATTTTCTTTCTTTGGTTTTTGTCAGATCATGTGGCGACTGTCAATAACTGGAATATCATTTGGGCTTTCCCATTAAATTTATTTTTAGCCTTTTTACTTTTCAAAAAACCAGCTAAAAAATGGCATACGGTTTTTTATGCAGTCTTTGGGATTGCTCAATTTATGGTATTAGGATTCTTCTATACATTACCACAAGCTATGCATGCAGCAGTTTTGCCCATTGTGTTATATTTTGCCTTTAAGTCATTTAATCTTTTATACAGAACCAAAAAAATGAATACCTGATGAAATTAAACGCTATCCACCAAGAAGCCATCAAATTAGTTAAAGAAGTAGGCGAGTTTATCAGACATGAATCCGAGAACTTCAATACTGATAAAGTAGAACATAAAGGCTTTAATGATTTGGTCAGCTATGTGGACAAAGAGGCTGAGAAAAGATTGGTAGAGGGTTTAGGTGAAATACTTCCTGAATCGGGATTTATTGCCGAAGAAGGTACCTCTAATAAAAAAGGTGAAGAATATAATTGGATCATCGATCCTTTGGATGGCACTACTAATTTTGTGCATGGTCTGCCTGTTTTCTCTATAAGTGTGGCTTTACAGCAGAATGATGAGATAATATCAGGTATAGTGTTAGAAATCAATCGAGATGAATGCTTTGAAGCAGTTAAAGGAGAAACTTCGAAATTAAATGGAAAGCCAATTTCTGTTTCAAAGAATATTGATTTGTCTCAAAGTTTAATTGCTACTGGCTTCCCCTACAATGATTTTGATAAAATGGATGACTACTTATCCATTTTAAAACATTTGATGCAAAACACGCATGGTTTAAGAAGGTTTGGCAGTGCTGCAGTAGACTTAGCCTATGTAGCCTGTGGAAGATATGAAGCCTATTTCGAATACAACCTGAATGCTTGGGATGTGGCAGCAGGAGCTTTTATCGTACAACAAGCTGGTGGGAAAGTCAGCCGATTTAATGGGGATGATGATTTCATTTTTGGAAGAGAAATAGTATCTTGCTCTTCTGATGTGTATAATGAACTATTAGCCATACTCCAGAACCGATGGAAACACAATCAATAGAAAGCAAAAAAACAATCTTACTTGTACCTAGGGATCAATTTGTTAGCCCTCAAACCTCAAGAAAATTATTCTATATAAGTAGCTTCTTATTTCTAGTTGCAGGAATTTTTATGGCTATGGAATTTTTTATGGAAAAGGGCGATAATGGGAATATTGTACAGTTTGTTTTTTTTATTTTAGCTGGTATTTTTTATTTTATTAGCGCCAAATCATCTTACAACAAGAAGCTTATGCCATATTTTGAGTTAACTGAAAATGGTATAAAAATAAAATTAGGTTTATTTAAAAACCCATATTTTATTGAATGGAGTAAAATAAGAAAGATTCAATTTGGACCTTTTAAAATCGGCATTAAACATAGATCAGACTGGCAATATTTCCCTTATATTACTGATAAAAAGACCTCTATCCAACTAAAAAGAGAGATAGAACAATTTGCAAAAGTAAAAAATATCGAAATTGAAAATATGCTAAAAAGGCAATGATTAATGCGTCTTTAAACCTATTATCAAATGGAAACACAATCAATAGAGAAAAGTCAAAGGATTAATTTAGGAGCAAGAAATGTAAAATTTTCAGACGATGCCATAAAGAAGTTAAATTATTTGCTAGGCACCTTATTCATTGGAATGAGCGTACTTTACTTTTTTAGAGATAATGCAGGAATAGCGGAAAAAGTAGTCTTCTGTAGCGCGTATTTTATAATGGGTTTGTTTTTTTTATTCATAAAAGCTCGAATTGAATTATCTCCTACCTCAAAATATGCTCCTCATTTCCTGGTTTCCGAAAATGGACTTAAAATTAAAACAGGCGTTCTTAAAAAATCTCAATTCATCGATTGGAATGATGTGAAGAAAATAGAATTGGGATATTACAAAATAGGAATTAAGGATCAAACTGGTTTACAATTTTATCCATATCAAACTAGAAAAGAAACCTCAATCAAAATTAAAAGGGCTATTGAAGACATTGCGGCTCAGAAAGGAATTGAAGTTGAGAATTTATTGAAAAAATAAGTTGATCTTATCTATAAACTAATAAAAACTATTAATCATACTCCAGAACCGATGGAAACACAATTAGAATTAAAAGGCAAAAGAATAAATTTAGGATTACAGAATGTTAAATATTCTGATTCTGCATTTCGGAAGCTTTCTTACTTTCTAGCTGCTTTTTGGTTTATATTAATAATAATAGACATTTTTTTTACAGAAAATAATGGGTTATTTGAAAAAATAGGTATGCCTGTTATATATGGGTTCAATGGCATTCTTTTCTTTGTAAAAGCTCATTTTGAATTATCACCTACCTCAAAATATGCTCCTCATTTCATGATTTCTAAAGATAGATTGAAAATTAAGAAAAATGTTCTTAAAAAATCGGAATTTATTAATTGGGATGATGTAAAGAAAATTGAATTGGGTTATTATAAAATCGGAATTCAAGATAAAACAGGCTTGAAGTATTACCCTTATCAAACTCGAAAAGAAACTTCAATCCAGATTAAAAGAGCTATTGAAGACATTGCATCTCAAAAGAGAATAGAAGTTGAAAATTTATTGAAAAGATAAGCTGATCTTCAATAATCAGCTTATCATATTCTATAAAGTTCCTTAAGCTCCAACACAGTTCCAATCTTGGCCATACTGATTGCCTGTTTCCTCCAGTTCATCCTCAAAATCTTGAATCTCATCAGGTGTGCCACATTGGTCTTCCTCAATACCAGTATTGGCTTCAGTACACACCACGCAAACTTCAACTAGTCCGCATGCTGAAATCATTAAAATCATTAAAAGGGTTGATAGTTTTTTCATAAGACTGTTATTTATCTGATTCTTCAGTTTCCTCTACCTCATCAATTGTCAATCGATTTTCTCGATTAGCTATTTCCCAGGCGGTATAAAAAACCAAATCTGTTCTTTTCTTTAATAAATCAAATTCAATCTTCTCTACAGTATCAGTATGCTGATGATAATCATCATGAGTACCGTTAAAATAGAAAATGATTGGGACACCATTTTTAGCAAAGTTCCAATGATCAGAACGATAATAAATTCTATCTGGATGATCTTCTGCATTATAAGTGTAATCCAATTCTAATTTAGTGTAATTCTCATTCATTGCTTCACTGATTTCATGTAATTCAGTAGAGATTCTGTTAGACCCAATTAAATATACAAATTCTCTATCATCTTTATGAGCAGAATCTACACGACCAATCATATCAATGTTCAAATTAGTAACTGTATTTTCTAAAGGAAAAACTGGGTTGTCAGCATAATGAGCTGAACCTAATAATCCTTTCTCTTCACCTGTTACGGGCATAAACAATATACTCCTTTTAGGGCCTTTTCCATCTTCTTTGGCTTTCACAAAAGCCTCCGCTATTTCTAGAACCGCAGTAGTACCTGAAGCATCATCATCAGCACCATTATATACTTTTCCATCTTGAATTCCTACATGATCATAATGAGCTGTCAATATAATTAGTTCATCCTTTTTATCGGTTCCTTCCAGATAGCCTAATACATTTTCAGTTTCCATGATTTCTGTATTGATTTCTGCAAACAATTCGGCATTGGCTACATCACCCAATTCCAATTCAGAAATAGACTTCCCGAAAATATCCTGTGCTAATTCTTTATAAAGCACCACGCTCGCAAGGCCATCCTTTGATGGTTCATCTCTAGACAACGAACCGTGAGTAGCATAATATTGTCCATAACGCATTACCATATTCATTCTGCTACTATCTTCAGCAAATACGACAGCTCCTTTTGCTCCTGCCTCTTCAATTGCTTTTAAAGTAGGGGTAAACTGACCATCCGCTTCAAAAGCTAAGAATTTACCTTTTGCTTCAATACCCTTAAGGTCTTCCTCCTGAGCTTTGTTTACAAATACGATTTCAATTTCGCTTTTTTCAAAAGGAACATTTGCCCAATAAACCATCTGCTCAAGATTTTTAATGGTTTTCCCTTTTATTTCCATTTCTGCTTTTCCTCTATAGGTTTGGTACAAATTAAACTTTTGGAAATAAGATCCATCAACCGGAGCTTGAAGCCCTAATGACTCAAAATGATTTTTAATATATTCTGCAGCCATTTTTTGGCCTTTTTTTCCAGTTTCTCTTCCTTCCAAAGAATCAGAGGCTAATAATGTTAAATGACGGGTTAAATCATCATCAGTAATAGTTTTTGCATATTTTCTTGCTTGCTTTTCCATTACTTGGGCTGATAGCAAACTAGCAGCCAATAAACTCATCATGAGAGTTGAGAAAAAAGTCTTCATAATTAAGGGGTTAAAGGTAAATTTATTTAAATTTTTTACTGTTATGTGAACAAAAATCCTAAATAATATATTGTACTTTTGTGGCACGAAACAGTCCGTGAATATCTAAAATATTTATTAAAGATACTTTCAAATATTATGAAATTAAACCCTCTGTACCAAGAAAGATTTGATGTAAGGCATAATGCACCGGATAATCAGCAAATATCAGAGATGCTGAAAACGGTAAAAGCTGATTCCTTAGAACATCTGATTGATGAAACAATTCCAAAAGCTATCCAGCTGAAGAAAGAATTAAACCTCCCTGAGGCACAAACTGAGTTTGAATTTTTAGAGTCGTTCAAAGAAATTGCTCAAAAAAATCAAATCTTTAGGTCTTACATCGGATTAGGGTATTACAATACGCACACACCTGGTGTAATCCAAAGAAATATTCTCGAAAATCCGGGATGGTATACTGCTTATACTCCTTACCAAGCTGAAATAGCTCAAGGTAGATTAGAAGCTTTGGTCAATTTCCAAACTATGGTAATGGATTTGACTGGAATGGAATTAGCAAATGCCTCACTTTTAGATGAAGGCACTGCTGCTGCTGAAGCTATGAGCATGTTCTATGGTTTAAGGAAAGGCAAGAAAAAATCGGCTAAAGTATTCTTTGTTGATGAAAACACCTTCCCTCAAACTATTGATGTCCTAAAAACCAGAGCTAATCCTTTAGGTATCGAGCTAAGATTTGCTGATTTATCGCAATTGGATGTTACTGATTCCGATATTTTTGGGTTTTATGCTCAGCAAATTAACTTAAAAGGAGAGGTCAATGATTTAAAGCCAATTATTGAAGCTGCTACTGAATATAATATTTATTCCACCATAGGTGCAGATTTATTAGCTTTAACGTTATTAACGCCTCCTGGCGAAATGGGCGCTGACTGTGTAGTTGGAACCTCACAAAGATTTGGTATTCCACTAGGTTATGGCGGACCTCATGCCGCATATTTTGCTACAAAAGAGGCTTATAAACGACAAATCCCTGGTAGAATTATTGGCGTTTCCTTAGATAAAGAAGGAAATAAAGCCTACAGAATGGCACTTCAAACCAGAGAGCAACATATAAAAAAGGAAAAAGCGACTTCCAATATTTGTACAGCGCAAGTATTATTGGCTATCATGTCAGGAATGTTTGGGGTTTACCACGGGCCTGTCGGTTTGAAGAAAATTGCAGTAAGGACTCATTCCTTAACTAAATTATTAGCCAATGGACTTACAGCATTAGGATATGAAGTAATCAATAAAAATTATTTCGATACGATCACTGTTCAATTAGAGTCAGAAAAATTAAGAGAAAAGCTTCATTCAATATTATATGAAAGAAAAATCAATCTTAACTTAACTGGAACCCATACCGTTTCAATTGCTCTAAATGAAACAACTCGTATTCATGACATTAAAGAATTGATAGAAATATTTGCATTGATAGTGGATGAGGATGCGAATAAATATTCTGTTGAAGACAAAGTTGATTCATTAGAACTGGATTGGCCAAAACAATTGATTCGTGAGAGTAGATTTATGGAGCATCCAATTTTCAATCAGTTCCATGCTGAGCACGAGATGTTACGCTATATCAAAAGATTGGAAAACAAAGATTTATCATTGGTACATTCCATGATTTCTTTGGGCTCTTGCACCATGAAATTGAATGCAACAGCTGAAATGATTCCAATCACTTGGCCTGAACTAGCACATATTCATCCTTATGCTCCAAAAGAACAAGCTTTAGGTTATCGAGAGATGTTCATCAAATTGGAAAATATGTTGACTGAAATCACTGGATTTGCTGCTACTTCTTTACAGCCTAATTCTGGTGCTCAAGGTGAATACGCTGGTTTGATGGTTATCAGAGCTTATCATCAAAGTAGAGGTGAAGATCATAGAAATGTAACAATAGTTCCTTCATCTGCACACGGAACAAATCCTGCAAGTGCTGTAATGGCAGGTATGAAAGTGATTATTACCAAGTGTGATGATCAGGGAAATATTGATTTAGATGATTTAAAAGCAAAGGCTGAAGAGTATAAAAATAATCTAGCAGCTTTAATGGTAACTTATCCTTCTACTCACGGAGTATTTGAGGAAAGTATTCAGGAAATCTGTCAGATCATTCATGATAATGGCGGTCAAGTTTATATGGACGGTGCCAACATGAATGCTCAGGTTGGTTTAACATCTCCAGCTAATATTGGAGCAGATGTTTGCCATTTGAATTTACATAAAACGTTCTGTATTCCACATGGTGGTGGTGAACCAGGTATGGGGCCAATTTGTGTTGCAGAACACTTAGAAGATTTCTTGCCAGGCAATCCATTAGTGCCAACTGGAGGTAATCAAGCCATTTCAGCTATTTCAGCGGCTCCATGGGGCAGTGCCAGCATTTTAGCAATAAGTTACGCCTACATCTCTATGATGGGAAGCCAAGGCCTTAAACAAGCTACACAACTTGCTATTTTAAATGCTAACTATATTAAAGAAACATTGGCGGGTCACTTCCCTGTTCTTTATACCAATCAAAAAGGTAGAGCTGCGCATGAAATGATTATTGACTGCCGTGCTTTCAAAGAATATGGTGTTGAAGTGGAAGATATTGCCAAACGTTTGATGGATTATGGATATCATTCCCCAACTGTTTCATTCCCTGTTCCAGGCACGATGATGATTGAGCCTACGGAAAGTGAAAGCAAAATGGAATTGGATAAATTCTGTACTGCTATGATTTCAATTAGAAAAGAGATTCAAGAAATAGCAGATGGAAAAGCAGATGCTGATCAAAACGTTTTGAAGAATGCACCTCACACTATGTCAGTAGCATTAGCTGAAAAATGGGAATTGCCATATTCTCGTGAAAAAGCAGTTTTCCCATTAGAATCTATTCGTCAAAGTAAATTCTGGCCAAGCGTTAGCAGAATTGACAGTGCTTATGGTGATAGAAACTTGATGTGTAGCTGCATTCCAGTTTCAGAATATGAAGATAAGCCTGAAGAGGCATTAGCATAAATTTACAAGCAGTTTAAAATGAAAAGCCTTTCAGATTTTAAATTTGAAAGGCTTTTTTTATGATTACTGGAAAATATGATCGAATTATAATAAAGTGAAAAACCTTATTCTACTATGATAGACTTGGTTTTATTATACTGTGAGCCTCCCGCCTCAACTATAAAAAACTTAGGATTATAATAACTTAAATCGTATTCTTTTGTAAATAAGCCAGATTTTGAAACAGTTTCTTGTTTAATTAAATTTCCAATTAAATCGTAGATTTTAATGGTGACAGATTTGTCATTTTCTTTATAGAAGCTAACAGTGAATTTCCCTTTATCCGTTTTTTTTAATTTAAAATCAAACTCAGGATTAACCAACAATTTTTTAGGGTAATTCACTCTACCATCCTTTTCAATACCTTCTAACTCAACACTGTCTTTTGAGCTTTCTTGGGCATAAGAGAAAGAAAGTGTAAAGCATAAAAAGGAAAGTATAAGTAAAACTTTTATCATATTTTAAGGCTATAATTAATTCTCAAATTTATCTAACACAAAATCTTTGCCATTAAAAGATGCAAAAGTATTATAATTTACCCATTCCCCTAAATTTATATAACGTGAATTTTCGTTTACTTCCAAATCAAGTGGTAAGTGCCGATGTCCAAATACATAAAAATCATGATGTGTTTGGCTTTCTACCTCTTTAGCGTAAGTCCAAAGCCACTCCCCCTCTCCCAAAAATTTCTCCGTTTCATCTGTACTGCTGCTAATTCTACTGCTAGCAGACCATTTATTGGCAATACTAATCCCTAAATCTGGATGTATTTGTCTAAATAACCATTGACATACTTTATTAGCAAATACTTTTTTAAGAAATTTATATTGTCTGTCCCCAGGCCCTAAGCCATCACCATGGCCAATCAACATTTTTCTATCTTTAGCCAATAAAGTTATGGGCTCTCTAAAAACCTCTATACCAAGTTCTTCAGTGAAATAACCAAACATCCACATATCATGATTGCCGGTAAATAAATAGATTGGCAAACCTGAATCAGCTAATTCTGCTAATTTTCCCTGAAAGCGAATAAAGCCTTTAGGAATGGCTTTTTTATATTCATGCCAAAAATCAAATATATCACCTACCAAAAATAAAGCACAGGCATCAACTTTTATTTTATCCATCCACCGAACTATCCTTTGCTCTCTTATTAAGCTTTCCTCTTGGTTAGGAGCTCCTAAATGAAAGTCTGAGGCAAAGTATATTTTTTTATCTGCTGGTATGTCCAGTTTTAGGGTTTTCATAATTCGCTACAAAGCTAAAAAAAGCATATTAAAACTTGGCTTTTTTTGTCAATTTCAAATATGAAAACTTATAATTTCTAGAAAAATAGAACATAAAAAAAGCTGAACCTAATTGAGATTCAGCTTTAATGTTACTACTTATGATTTCATTATTTACCTAAGAAAGAACTTAACATCCAGTGGTGTTTCTCCATATCTTGGATGAAAGTATTTAGCATATCTTCAGTTCCTACGTCTCCTATATCAATAGCAGCATTCATAGCATCTGTTAAATAAGATAATAATATTTGATAATCATTTAGAATTTCCTGTACCATTTCTTCAGCGGGTAAATCAGTTGGAGATTCCTTGATATTAGAATTTTCCATATAGTCACTTAAATTACTAAGCGGTGTATGACCAAAGACTCTAATTCTTTCAGCTATCTCATCTATGCTTTCTTTAGCTATATCATATCTTTCTTCAAATTGCTCATGCAAATCAAAAAAGTCAGCTCCTTTCACATTCCAGTGAAAATTTCTCAACTTTTGATAATGCATATGATAATTAGCTAGTAATGCATTCATTACTTCAACTAATCTTTCTGTTTCTGATTTGTCGAAACCTAACTTTCTATATCTTTTATCTACTGTAGTACTCATGTAATTAATTTATTTTGGTTCAATAAAAAATTAAAAAATCAGTATTACTATTAATTTTTGTAGTTAACTGATTCTTTCAATTGATTGATTGTATCTTTTCCTTTAGTGGAAACTGTATCAATCTCCTTATTTAATGTTGATTTCAATTCATCAATTTTCTTTAATGAATCTTTATAAGATTGATCAACATTTTTCTTCAATTTTTTTCTTGTTTTATCTCCTTTTTCAGGTGCATATAATAAACCTGCAACTGCTCCTGTCAACAATCCTAAACTAAATCCTGTCAAAATTTTTACTCCGTTATTCATAGCGATTTTAATTTTTAGTTTTTAAATATTCTTTACTGTTATAACCCCAAAAAGAAAATAATGTTACATATATTGACATTTTTAATCATAAAATGTTAATATTGTTAACAAATGACAAAAATATCAAACAACATAAAATATCTACGGACAGAAAAGGGATTGAGCCAAACCGCTATGGCAGAGGCTGTTGGTCTTAAAAGAGGTAATATTGCCTCTTATGAAAAGGAATTGGCTCAACCCAGTATTGAAAATTTGGTAAAAATAGCAGACTACTTTGGGATAGATATTCATCAAATAGTAAATGAAGACTTACAATATTCATCCAAAAAGATAACACAGGAGAAAAATCCTTTTAAAATATTTGAAGAAAGTTTCCCAATCCAAGGTTTGAAAGACCGTGTGAACGCTTTAAAAGGAAATCATAATGCAGAGGACAAAGTCAAAAGACTTAGAGATCAAAACAAGGATATCCAAAAAATGGTTGATGGCTTCAGAGCTTTTCATAAAATGAGAATGAATTCAAGTGATGGTTCGGAAGACCTTACTAAGAAATTGTCTGCTGATTACATCAACTTATTGGATATACTGCAAACTGTTTTAAAGAGTAATACAGATTTAATCAAAATAATAGATAAAAATCATGACTAATATATTGAGAATTACACTCCTATTTCTAACAATTTTTTCTACCAACATATTAAATGGGCAAAATTATCAAAAAGATGTAGAATCAATCGAATCAATTATGACCGCTTTAACAGAAGTGATTTCTGGACCTGCTGATGAGGAAAGAGATTGGGAGAGATTCAACTACTTATTTTCCGAAAACGCAAAACTTATTCCAACACAAAAATCAGAAACTGGTGACGTATCTTATAACTATTGGACTCCTCAGGAATATGTTGAAATGTACAAGAAAAATAGAGGAGGCACAGCTTTCTATGAGCAAGAGCTTTACAGGGTAACAGAATCTTTTGGGAATATTGCGCATTGTTTTAGCACTTACGCTGTGCGCAAATCCAAAGATGGTGCGATCCAAAGACGTGGCATAAACAGCATTCAATTATTGAAAGGAAAAGATAGATGGTACATCATGAATGTTTTTTGGAGCAATGAAACAGAAGAAGAGCCATTGCCCCAAAAATATTTAAAGGAATAAACTTTCTAGTTATTTATTAAAAACCTGTTCCTCCACAAAAGTCAGGATAGTATCACTCATATTTGAAATTGATTCAGGGCCTGCCCCATATCTAGAAACACTTTTGCTTACACCTTTTCGGTTATATGTAAATTTCTGAGTGGGCAAATCCATCATGTTTGATTTATATTGTTTATCCAAATTAACCCAATCAGCTGATTCAATTATGCCCAATAAAGATTCAAACTGATCATCCGTTAAAACTACTTCATGCTCTCCTGATACTTCGGTATTTTCCTTCCCATTAAAAACCAATTTTTTATCTCCGTATAGAGATAATTCAAAAACCGGGCAGGGTCCCATACATGACGTAGTATTTAAACTAAAAATTTCCTCTACTTTTTGAGAGGAAGTAGCAGAATTTGTTTTGCAAGATACCATCAAACAAAATACAAATAATATGCTTACATAATTATACTTAAAAATATTCATGATCGATTAGATGTTTTTATAACAATAGATTAATAATTATTAAAAACCAAAATAGAATAATTAAATTTAATGTTCATAACATTATTCACGAAGTATGAAAAATCCATTACTCATTACATTGGTACTATTAATTTCCTTATCATTTGCAGGAAATGCTCAAGTTTTTAAAAAAGTAGATCCTGTAATTTGTCCTGTTGACCACAATTCTTATGATACTTTTGTTCCTCCCTCTCAGGATTTTTTAGATCAACAATTTAAAAGATCCGCAAATCATGCCAATATAGTGGTAAACTACAATGGTTTTACGGAAGAAGCCCAAGTAGCTTTTCAATATGCTGTAGATATTTGGGCGAGTCTCCTTAAATCCCCAATTCAAATAATAGTTGAAGCTAATTTTGAAACGTTGGAAGAAGGAGTGCTTGGGTCAGCTAGCCCCAATGGTAGTATAAGAGATTTTGAAGGGGCTCCATTGAAAAATACTTTTTATCCCATTCCTTTGGCGGAGAAATTAGCTAGAGAAAATCTTAATGGGACTGAGGAAGCGGATATAATTTCACGTTTCAATAGTGATTTTGATTTTTATTTCGGTTTAGATGGAAATCCTCCAGTTGGCCAATACGATTTTGTTTCTATCGTTTTGCATGAGTTAGGGCACGGCTTAGGCTTTACAGGAGGGGTTTCTTTTGATGATAACAATGAAACGGGGTCATGGTCGATTTCCAACGGATTCCCAACTATATTTACACAATTTGCCGAATTAGGAAATAATACTCCTATTACTTCATTAACAGACAACTCTACTGAAACTGGAGATGCTTTTACTGGAAATAATTTATTCTTTAATGGCCCTTTCTCTGTTTTAGAATTAGGTGAAACACCAAAACTTTATGCTCCTAGCAGTTGGAATCAAGGCTCCAGCTTTTCGCATTTAGATGAATTAGAGTATCCTGCAGGTGATCCTAATTCCTTAATGTCTCCACAATTTGGGTCTGGGGAAGCAATCCATGACCCTGGCGTAACAATGGACATTTTTGCTGACATGGGATGGATTTATACTTTCCTGGAACACGAAAATAATTTCCAAATTACCGACAATACTACCGATCCTTTCAATGTTGAATTAAAAATTCTAAGTGACACCACTTTTGATTCGGAAAGCCCTGTTGTGGTTTATTCTATAGATAATTTCGAAACTTCCGATTCCCTTGATTTAGTAGATTCTGGCGATGGTATCACTTATGAAGCAGCTATTCCAAACCCAGGCAATAATTCTATTATTAGATATTATTTTGCTGGCGTAAAAGATATTTCTGGTCGCGAATTTCTTTCGCCTACAAATGCCCCTGAAGAATTTTATGAAATAAATATTGTGAATTTTTCATTCATAGAAGTGCCTTACACTTTAGCTGATGGAGGTGATTTCGAATCAAACCAGGATAATTTTCAAAGCGTAGCATTAGAAGGAGGCATTAATTTATGGGAATTAGGAATCCCTGGAAACAGATTAAATGAAGCTATCTCGGGTGAAAATGTATGGAAAACAAAATTGACTGAAAATATAGGGAATGAGGAAAAAAGAATTAGTAGTGCTTTAATTTCGCCAACTTTTGATTTTTCAGACGAAAGTAAAAACCATGAGCTATCATTTAATTTTATTATGGAAAATTCTTATTCTGAATCAACAGGTATATTTGATTTTGGGCCATTTGGGCTGAATGTACAATATAGCTTGGATAATGGAGAAACATGGGAATTATTAGGTGGTACAAATGATGATGCAGGTACTAATTGGTATAATATATCAGAATCTTCACCCTTAGTGTTTCCTGAGTTAGAAAATGTCGGTTGGATTGAACAAACTATAGAAGTAGAAGACGGAGATACTACTTTTATACCAAAAGAAGTTAAGTATAATGTGAGTTTTTTAACTGGTTTTGATCAAGTAAACTTCAGAATCGTTTTTTATGCAGCTGCTGGTTTTTCAGATATTGGTTATGAAGCCGATGGGGTATTAGTTGATGACTTTCAAATCAACAAGAGTAGTCCTACTGCAGAATTTAAATTAAAAGGAACAGGAATTGCTTTCGTAGGAAATGAGGTTGACTTTGATTATATATCTTCAGGAGCAAGCTCCTTTGAATGGGATTTTGGAGATGGAAATACCTCTACACTTGAAAATCCAACCCATATATATAATGAAAGAGGAAGTTATGATGTAAGCTTAACTATTACAAGTCCTGATGGAAATTCTACTGTAACCAAAGAGAATTTTATAACAGTGATTCCTACTGGTGAAATTCCTTACAGTATAGCTGATGGTGGTGATTTGGAAGGGGAAGTCTTAGATTTTGTAATCGAAAACGTATCAGGGACAGGCTTTCAAATAGGGCAAAGCACTGTTGAAGGAAAGGCTGGAACGGCAAGTGGAGAAAATGCTATTGTAACAGGACTTAATGAAAATCAATATCAAAATAATTCTGAAGCGTATATTTATACGCCTCAATTTGAATTTGAAAGTATAGGTAATTATGAATTTGCTTTTGAAACAAATTATAGTTTTGAGGATAATTGGGATGGGTTTATTGTAGAATATACATTAGATCAAGGGGAAACCTGGCTAAAGCTAAATGATGAGCAAGCAGATGATTGGTATAATCAAATTAGTGACCCACAGTCCGTTTTTGGAAATCAGGTTCCTATTTTTAGTGGAAATACAGCTAATGTTTTTGTAAGAAAATTTACAGATATTTCATTTTTAGGGGGAGAAGGCACAGTAAGTTTTAGAATTAAGTTTTTAACTGATGCAGCAGAAATTGATGCTGGGATGGCGATTGACAATATTGAAATAATTGGACCTGAGCCTGAACCAGCTATTCCTAATTTTAGTGCTAATACTCAGTTAGGATGTGAAGGAACGACTGTTGTTTTTTCCAATGAATCTTCTGGTTCAATTAAATCTTTGGAATGGGATTTTGGTGAAGGGGCTGAACCTGAAACTGCCACGGGAGTTGGCCCACATGAAGTTATTTATAATAATTCGGGAGGGTATTCCGTCTCTTTAACAGCTGAAGACGTAAATGATGTATTAGTAACTGAAGAAAAAAATGATTTTGTAATTATAGGGTCTGACCATATTCCTACTTTTACTGTATCAGAACCAGATGAAGACGGATTAGTTTTGTTGACAGCAAGTGAGGGAGATTCTTATCAATGGTTTTATAGAGATGCAATTATTGAAGGCGCTAGAGAAAAAACCCTTTTAACAGAAAGTAGCGGAAATTATAAAGTTGCAGTCACAATTGATGGCTGTCAAGGGATTTCTGAAAATTCCATTGTCACTTCAAATGATTCTCCACTTGCTAAAAGCTTCTCAGTATTTCCAAATCCTTTAAATAATGAGAGAGAACTGAATATTTCTTTTACAAATGAATATTTGGGGGAATATAATGTGGAGGTTTACAGCTTGAAGGGGCAACAAATTTTAACTGAAAAATTTAATAAGGTTGATCAAAAAGAAGAACAAATAATCAACTTTAATGAGGCTAAGGAAGGGCTTTACTTGATAAGAATATCCACTGGCAAGCAAAGCACTCAAATGAAAGTTCTAATAGAATAGAGTTGATAAGATTAGGATCTCAAAACCTATAAGTATTCATAAAGCTTGCGGGTTTTTTATTTCAATCCAGGCTCCCCTTGGATAGATATAAATAATTGTTTTTCAATGAATTAATACTTGGGAAAGTTAATTTAAAACCCCGAATTTCGCCATATATGGCAATTTTCGGGGTTTTGTGTTATATTGTAGTTGAGAAAAAAACAAATAACAACTGCAATATATGGCACAGCTGAATTTATTCCCACTCAAATCAATAGTTTCTCCAAAATGGTATATTTTCAAGACACTCGAAATCGGAAAAGTACATGAAAGGCTTCCTTTAAAAGAACTGGGAGAATGTCTCCCCCCACAGGATGAAAACAGTAAAGGTGCTCCCAGATGGTTGAGCAATGAGGGCATGTTTGCCCTGATGTTTTTAAAGCATTACCTGAACCTGAGCGACCACCAGTTGATAGAGCGTTTTAATACCGATTGGTCTTTGCAAATATTTTGCAACAGGCCACTGGCTGATGGTGAACTCATTAAAGATTCTAACCTGCCTTCAAGGGTAAGGACCCATATTGCAAAGCATGCGGATTTAAACCAGTTGCAAACAGTTTTGCTCAATCATTGGAAGGATGACATAGAGAACACCCATGTGCTGTCCATGGATGCCACCTGCTATGAGAGCTGCATCCGTTTTCCCACAGATGTAAAGTTATTATGGGAGTCCAATCAATGGGTATATGAAAAACTGCTTTTCAAACTTTGCAAGGTTACCGGTGAAAGAAGACCGAGGAACAAGTTTATTGATCAAAAGCGCAAACAGCTCACCTATGATAGGCTGCGCAAGAAGAGCATAAAAAAAGGGAAGGCCCGTAAGAAGAGCTTGATCTACCTGTTGGGCAAAGGGCTGGGGCAATTGCAGGATTTTCTCAACCTTCATCCGGAAGTAATACTTACTTCCCACCAGTACGGCTACATCCGCACCATTAAAAAAGTACTGCAACAACAAGAATACCTGTTCAATAATCCTGGCGAAAAGGTAAAAGACCGCATTGTTTCACTCTATAAGCCCTATGTTCGCCCAATAGTAAGGGGAAAGGAGAACAAGCCCGTGGAATTTGGGATGAAAGTCCACATGCTACAAACAGGAGGTATTCAGTATTTTGACCTGATGGACTTTAATGCCTATAACGAATGTAAAAGACTTAAGATAAGCTGTTTAAAGCATAGGATGCTTTTTGGGCAACTGCACCAACTGTCTGCCGACAAGATATACCCTACAAATGAAAACAGGCGCTACATTACCTCTAAACATATCTTCACCAACTTTGCCAAAAAAGCCCCGTCAAATTAAGCAAGCCCGAAAAAGCCTTACAGGCAGAACTTAACAAGGACAGGTCAACGGTGTTGGAAGGTAGTTTTGGGAACCATAAAAACCACTATGGGTTAAGGAAAATAAAAGCAAGGGGCGCTCAAAACGAAAGGGTATGGGTGTTCTTTGGTGTCATGGCATCGAACGCCAAGAAACTGGCCTTGAACAAAATTTCTCCCCCAGTCCGAATGGCAGCCTGACGAGAAAAAAATGAACATCACATTATTTTACAGGACAGGTACGTCCAATCGCTAAAAAACGAAAAAAATCAAACTGTTTAAAAGTGGAAATTGTACTAATCGAAGAGTCTGAAATCATATTTAAGATGGAAAAATACTTGAGGTAAAGAAATTAAATTATCATACCCCCTAAACGTTCGCTATTTCAAGCATTTTTCAAGAGGAGCCCAATCCAAAAGGTGATGCATTTTCAAAACCCATAAGTTTGTTGTTTTTAGGATGCTTGAACTGAATATATTCCGCATGCAACATCAACCTTTCAGCCTTATTTCCATAGAGAGTATCGCCAACAATAGGTGCGTCCAATCCTTTAGGATGGGCAGCATGAACTCGCAATTGATGGGTCCTTCCTGTTACTGGAATGAAAGTCACCATAGTCTTTTTTTCATTTTGATTTATCAATTTCCATTTGGTTAAAGCCTTTCTCCCAGCTTCAAAATCAACTTTTTGCATAGGTCGATTATCCTCATCAACAGCTAGAGGCAAATTTACTTCGCCATCTTTTTCCTTTAATCTCCCCTCTAAAACAGCGGAGTATCTTTTTCGAATAGTCTTATTCATAAACTGCTGCTGGAGAAATTTATGACTTTCTAGATCCTTGCTAATCAGCATTATACCAGAAGTCAGTTTATCCAATCGATGGGCTAATAAAGGGCCAGTAGCTTTGGGATATTTTTTTTGCATTCGGGTCAAAACAGAATCCTTTATTTCTTTTGAAGGAATACTCAACAATCCAGCTGGTTTTACTATCACTGCAATCTGTTGATCTTCATAAAGTGTTTCAATTACTTTGTCTTCAGCTGTGTATTGCAATAATGGGTCAACTTCAAGCTTTAAACCTTTCAACATATGTCCTAAAATAGGCTTACATTTTCCGCTACAAGCTGGATAAAATCTTCCTTCTTTCCTCAATTCAGATTTTGGTGCTTTTCCCCACCAAAATTCTCCCATGGCAATTGGCTTATATTGATGGGCAAAGGCGTATTGCAATAATTTGGGCAATGCACAATCTCCTGCGCCAGATGGAGGGTAACCAATAGGCTCAAAAACCTCTTCCAATCCTTTTGTATTACCCTTTACATTTAAAAATTGGTATTGGTCAAAAATTTGTTTCTGAAGTTGTGTGGATTTTTGTTTTCTTTCCTTCTTTAAATGTTGGATTTGAGATTCATAAACCGCAACTTTCGATTGGATGTAAGCAATTTTCTTTTTCCAAGCTTTATTTAACTTCTTGTAGTTGTAATCTTCATTAATGCTCTCTTTTCTTAGTTTATCTTCCAATTTATCAAAAGCTTCAGGGCTAAGATTAACCATTCCTTCCTCTCGTTTTTCTTTTCTTAAAGCCTTTGCTTTTTGCTTTTTTTCTTGCTCGGATTTTAATTCCAAATTTGATTGCTTGCTTTGCTCCTTAAGCTCAGCCATTAATTTCTTAAAATTCTGGTCTTCCTCAAGCGTCTTGATTTTGCGGTTGATTTTCACCAAATCTTCTTCCCCTTTTTTGTAGAACCCTTCTAATTCCAACCGATTGTAAATGGGCGGAACAAATTTGACAGGTGGTTCACCCTCATAATCTTGTCCAGAAAAAGAGGCTATATAACCAAGTTCACCTGCCTGATTTTGTACAACAAGTACACCATACATCTTTCCACTTATCTCATTTTTAATATTTGTAGTTCGTAATATTTCTTGTAATTCTTGCGCTGCCAATTCAGTAAGCGGATGAGGCTCATAAGAAAAAGGGAAAGTAAATTTTTCTGGTAGGGAATAATCTGAGATGTCTGATTCGTAAGCTATGAAATATGGATCCTGCATATTAAGAGAGATGATTGTGATGCTTTTGGCCAAATTGAATTTAGTATTGCAAAATTAAGTAAATAAAAACTTAGCCCAACTTTTAAATCTATTTCAATGATGATTCAAAAATCCTACTAATTATCATGTATTTGATTGACTAATATCATCAACATTAAAAAATCTCTAACGTTCTGATTATTAGAACCAAAAGATATAATCATGAAAAATAAAAGAGTAGTAATTACCGGAGGAAGTGGAGCGATAGGACGGGCACTCGCCAAAGAGTTATTGGCTAAAGGAGCCTCAGTCTTAATCACAGATTTAAAAGAAGAGGATTTAAAAAATGCTAAGGAGGAATTAGGTTCTGACAAGCTATTTACCTTTAAAGCTGATGTAAGTCAAGAAAAAGAGGTAGCCAAATATGTGGCTTATGCAAAAGAAAAATTAGGAGGCATAGATATCTTCTATAACAATGCTGGTGTGGAAGGTAAAGTGGCACCATTAGATGAATATCCTTTAGATGTATTTGATCAGGTTATAAATGTAAATATTAAGGGTGTTTACTATGGATTGAGGAATGTATTTCCAGTAATGAAAGAAAATAAAGAAGGTGGAAGTATTATTATTACCTCCTCCGTAGCTGGTTTAATGGGCACGCCAAATGTTTTGCCTTATGTAACCAGTAAACATGCTGTAATCGGTATGATGAAAACTGCAGCATTAGAAGGAGCTCCTCATAAAATCAGAGTGAATACTGTTAATCCATCTCCTGTAGATAATCGAATGATGCGATCTTTAGAAGAAGGATTTGCTCCTGGAGCTGGCGCAGAAGCTAAAAAAGGCTTTGAGCAAAGCATTCCGCTGCAACGCTATGCAACCAACGAAGATGTTGCGAAGTTGATGCTCTTTTTAGGAAGTGATGAAAGCAATTTTATAACAGGAACTGTTAACCCTATCGATGGAGGAATGACGGCATAATTATTATCGTAATTCTATACAATTATGTACGCAAATGAATCATCTAATGATCATTAATACCCTTACTATTAACGTAAATGGATTTTTAAAACTCTTTTTAAATTAATAAGTATATAATGCTAAATATTAATATTAAGAAAGCTTTGAAAAGAAGAGCATAAAGTTTAATATATATGCTTAATTTTAAGGTTAAATTAATACCCCATGATTTTAGCTGCCAGCGTAGATATTCCTATTTTAAGCGATATAGTGGTCATTCTAGGACTTTCTATTTTTGTAATCCTTCTTTTCCGAAAATTAAAGGTGCCGCCAATTATCGGTTTCTTGATTACGGGGATAATTGCGGGACCTTATGGTTTTCAATTAATTGATGCTACAGAAGGCGTAAAGGTATTTGCTGAAATTGGTGTAATCCTATTATTGTTTATTATCGGGATTGAGTTTTCTATCAAAAGTTTGATCTCCATCAAGCGAGCAGTTTTCATAGGGGGAACAGTTCAAGTGATAGGCACCATTTTACTAGTGATGTTAATTGCCCTGAACACTGGGTTTGATTTGAGTGCCGCTATTTTTCTAGGCTTTCTTTTCTCACTGAGTAGTACGGCTATTGTACTCAAAATCATTCAAGATAAAGGAGAAACTACTACTCCACATGGGAAGACCATTTTGGCTATATTGATTTTCCAGGATATCATAGTAGTCCCAATGATGTTATTTACTCCCCTTTTGGCTGGGGAATCTCAAAACATCTGGATGGAAATCCTCATGATGGTGCTAAAGGCAGCATTACTAATTGCATTCGTTTTAGTAAGTGCAAGATATATCGTGCCATGGCTGTTTTATCAAATTGCTAAAACCAGAAGTAAGGAGCTGTTCATACTCGTAATCGTATTAATCTGTTTTTCCATAGCATGGCTGAGTTCTGCTTTAGGACTATCTCTTGCACTCGGTGCCTTCTTAGCTGGACTTATTGTATCTGAATCAGAATATAGTCACCAGGCAGCAAGCAATATCTTACCTTTTCATGAGCTATTCACCTCCTTCTTTTTTGTGTCAATAGGGATGCTTTTGGATATCTTTTTTGTAGCAGATCATTTCCTCATCATAATTGGATTGATGGTAGCTACTGTAATTGGAAAGTCATTAATTGCTACACTCGCTGGAGCTTTTTTAGGGTATCCAGGGAGAACTTCCTACAGAATTGGCTTTTCAATCTTTCAAGTAGGAGAATTTGCCTTTATATTATCTACTGTTGGAATTACATATGCTGTAATTTCAGATTTGACCTATCAATATTTCTTATCAGTTTCACTTTTCACCATGGGAATTACTCCCTTTATGATGAGTATTTCGCCAAAATTGGCAGATAAGTTAGCCGCTAGTAGATTGGCTTCTGCAATTGGTAATAAGACACAAAGAATGTTCTTCTCTTTTCCCGAAGCCCCTGAAGAAGGTGCTGAAATACCAGAGGAAGAGCTAGATAAACATATTGTGATTATAGGATTTGGACTGAATGGTCAAAATGTGGCGAAAGCAGCTAAAAGTGCAGGCATTCCTTATGTCATTTGTGAAATGAATCCTGATACGATCAAAAAATACAAAGCTTTGGGAGAACCGATTCACTACGGAGATGCTATTCAGCCCGAAGTTTTAAAAGGTCTTGGCGTTTATAAAGCAAAAGTAGTGGTTATTGCTATTTCAGATCCCCTGGCAACTAAGAGAATTGTCACTCAAATCAGGACGATTAGCAATACTATTCATATAATAGTAAGAACTAGATTCATAGCTGAAACCGAAGAGAATCTTCGCTTAGGAGCAGATGAAGTTATACCAGAGGAATTTGAAACTTCGGTTGAAATTTTCACCAGGGTGTTGAATCAATATTTTATCCCCCAGAAAAAAATCAAAGAGTTTGTCCGTAATGTACGAGCAGATAATTATGAAATGCTCAGAGGTGTTCTCAAAAGGAGTCCAATGCAAAAACTGACGGAGGAATTTCCAAATTTAACGACCGCTTGCTATGAAATTGAAAAAGACCATAATGAAATCACCGATAAACCAATAGCAGAAACTAACATTCGCCATAAATTCGGTGTTACAGTGATAGGTTTGAAAAGAGAGGGTGATTTAACTACCCAAATTGGACCGGAAACCACTCCAAAAAAAGGAGATACCATTTTTGTATTTGGTAAACCCGAAGATTTGGAACAATTTTACGATAAAATCAGCATTTGAAAGAGTTACTTTAGAATCAATTATATACTAAATTTCATTCAGTGGAGAATACAGTTTTAACATCACTTGCCAAAAAATACGGCACCCCTTTATATGTTTATGATGCAGACAAAATTGCATCTCAAATTAAGAGACTTAATGATGCCTTTTCAGGTATTAATTTAAAGCTTAAATATGCTACCAAGGCCTTAAGTAATATTTCTGTGTTGAAATGGATGAAGAAACATGGTACTGGATTAGATGTTGTTTCTATTCAAGAGGCTTATTTGGGACTAAAAGCTGGTTTCGAGCCTAAAGATATATTGTACACACCTAATTGTGTTTCCATAGATGAAATTATAGAGGCTGTGGATTTAGGATTGATGATTAACATTGATAACATTTCCATTTTAGAGCAATTTGGACATCGCTATCATGATACTGTTCCAGTTTGTGTTCGCTTAAATCCACATATCATGGCTGGGGGAAACTCTAAAATCTCTACTGGCCATATCGATTCGAAATTTGGAATTTCAATTCTACAAATGCGACATTTGTTAAGGGTTATTGATAATTATAACCTAAATGTAGTTGGATTACACATCCATACAGGATCTGATATTTTAGATTCTGAAGTATTTTTAAGAGGAACTGAGATCATTTTTGAAGCTGCCGAAGACTTCCCAAATCTTGAATTTATCGATTTCGGTAGTGGTTTTAAGGTAGCCTACAAAAATGGTGATGTAACCACAGACATAGAAGAGCTAGGCAAAGAAGTAAGCAAAAGATTTAAATCATTTTGTAAAAGTAGAGGAAAGGATTTAGAGCTTTGGTTTGAGCCAGGCAAGTTTCTGGTTTCTGAGGCAGGATATTTCCTTTCAAAAGTAAACGTCATTAAAACTACGCCTGCCACAGTTTTTGTAGGTTTGGATACTGGAATGAACCATTTATTGCGTCCGATGATGTATGATGCTTATCATCATATTGAAAACATCTCTAATCCATCTGATACGCAGAGAGTTTACACAGTGGTTGGTTATATATGCGAGACTGATACTTTCGGAACCGATAGAAGACTATCAGAGGTAAGGCGCGGTGACATTATAGCCATAAAAAATGCTGGGGCTTATGGATTTTCTATGGCTTCCAATTATAACTCTCGATATAGGCCCGCTGAAGTAATGGTGCATGAAGGCAAAGATCAACTTATCAGAAAGCGAGAGTCTTTAGATGATTTATTAAGAAACCAAGTAATTGTGGATTTTGAATAAGCTTTTAACTTTTGGCTTTTTTATATTTATTTCTTACTTCCAAGTATTGGGGCAAGAAAATAAAGCTATTGATTTCCAAAAACAAACTCATTTTATAACTGGTATTGGTGGTAGTTATGTGAATGTTATTGATGAAGGCATATCTCCTTTACTTTACAAAGGAATAGGTGGCAATGTAATTCTAGGTCATTTTCAAGAAAAGGAAAAAAGCATAAACACCTCTTCTGCAAAATTTGACTTTAATAACCCTTCAAGCAGTATTAGTAATGCAGAAATGTATACTTTTCGTTTGGAAGGGCATTATCAAAAATTTTGGAAATTAGAGAGTCAAGAGGAAAAGAAATGGAAATTTAGACCTGGATTTGATGCTTCTGCTAAATGGGCTTTAAGACAACATTTGAGTTTCACTAATAATAGCCAGCATATTGAAACCAGATTCTCAATTGCCCCGGCATTAATGATCGCACGTCCTTTTCAATTATGGAATAGAAATTTTGAATTGGGTGCATTTACAAGTATTCCTTTATTAACCTATGCAACTCGTCCTTTATTTGCATCAACCCGATTCCCTGCTTCTGTAAATAAAGAAGAAGTTGAATTTCTAGACTACATAAAGCAAGGCGAAATCATAAGTTTCGGAAGTTATTTTAAATGGTCTGTTCAATATTATTTGTATTTTCAGCTTAAGAACGGAAATGGGTTAAGGCTTGATTATTTCTGGGGATATGAAAACTATAAAGCTCAAAATCCAATACAAACAGGTGAGCATTCTCTCATGATCAGTACTTTCTTTAAGATATGAGTCAAAAAAAATATATCATACTGCTTATATTTTCAATAAGTTTTTCATCATGCGAAAGGCTTTTTATGAATGAAGATCCTGAACCAGAAAATGCTGTCATTTTTGATCATTTATGGGAAACAGTTGATCAGAAATATTCGTTTTTCATCGATAAAAACATTGATTGGGATTCCGCTAGAGACGTTTTCAGACCAAAAGCAATTAATGCTAGAAACAGTATAGAGTTATTCAATGTACTGGCTGATATGCTATTTATCCTAGAAGATGGACACGTTAACATATCTGCAGGAATTGATTTATCCAGAAACTGGGATTGGTTTTTAGAATACCCCACCAATTTCAACTTTGATATAATTGAAAGAAATTATCTTGTTCCAAGTCAAGATTATCAGATTTCTGGTCCTATTCATAATACTATAATCGATTCTGTTGGCTATATGTATTATGAAAGTTTCTCAGATAATGTAAGTACGTCACTCATGAATTACATAGTGCAGAAATTTTTAATCGTTGAGAAGGACACCAGTTTTGAAATTAATAGTTTGGATGGCCCAGTTGCGGGATTAATAATAGACGTGAGAAATAATGGAGGTGGGAGTCTAAGTAATGCATTCACCATTGCCAATCGTTTTGCAAATGAGAAAATAAAAGTCGCAGACTGGTATTATAAAACCGGCCCCGGACATAATGAGTTTTCACAGCCAGAAGAAAAATTCATAGAATTTGAAGGTAATGCAGAATATAAATTCAATAAACCAATAGTAGTTTTGATCAATAGGAGCAGTTATAGCTCAGCAAACTTCTTTGCAAGCATGATGAGCCTCTTACCAAATGTGACGCTAATGGGAGATCAAACTGGTGGCGGTGGTGGACTTCCCATCAATGATGAATTGCCTAATGGCTGGCGCTATAGATTTTCATCCACCAGAACGATAGATGCAAATGGAAACAATATAGAATTTGGAGTTAAACCCGACATAAAAGTAGAATTAGATTCTACTGGTTTAGCCTTAGGAAGGGACAAGCTGATCGAAGAAGCTATTAACTTTATAAATAACCAATAATTGTACTTTTCTAATATTTTAAAAGAAACACTAACTCCAGTTTTTAAGGTTATCTCAAATTAAATTATGAGTCAATATTTTATCTCTAAAATTAACTTAAAGTAAACATTTAATTCATACAGATAAAAATGGGATAATATTAACCTAAGTATTTTTACTTAGATAGGTTTTGTTTAAGTAATTCTATGTTTTATATAACATTTTATTAAGCCTTTAAAACCTTACATTTGGTTTATAAATTACCCTCTATTTTTAACAAAAAAAAGATTCAAGTAATCAAAGGTTTTTTTAGGCTCCCCTTGGATAGATATAAATAATTGTTTTTCAATGAATTAATACTTGGGAAAGTTAATTTAAAACCCCGAATTTCGCCATATATGGCAATTTTCGGGGTTTTGTGTTATATTGTAGTTGAGAAAAAAACAAATAACAACTGCAATATATGGCACAGCTGAATTTATTCCCACTCAAATCAATAGTTTCTCCAAAATGGTATATTTTCAAGACACTCGAAATCGGAAAAGTACATGAAAGGCTTCCTTTAAAAGAACTGGGAGAATGTCTCCCCCCACAGGATGAAAACAGTAAAGGTGCTCCCAGATGGTTGAGCAATGAGGGCATGTTTGCCCTGATGTTTTTAAAGCATTACCTGAACCTGAGCGACCACCAGTTGATAGAGCGTTTTAATACCGATTGGTCTTTGCAAATATTTTGCAACAGGCCACTCTCCGATGGGGAGTTGATCAAGGATTCGAATTTGCCTTCAAGGGTCAGGAGTTATATTGCCAAGCATGCGGATTTAAACCAGTTGCAAACAGTTTTGCTCAATCATTGGAAGGATGACATAGAGAACACCCATGTGCTGTCCATGGATGCCACCTGCTATGAGAGCTGCATCCGTTTTCCCACAGATGTAAAGTTATTATGGGAGTCCAATCAATGGGTATATGAAAAACTGCTTTTCAAACTTTGCAAGGTTACCGGTGAAAGAAGACCGAGGAACAAGTTTATTGATCAAAAGCGCAAACAGCTCACCTATGATAGGCTGCGCAAGAAGAGCATAAAAAAAGGGAAGGCCCGTAAGAAGAGCTTGATCTACCTGTTGGGCAAAGGGCTGGGGCAATTGCAGGATTTTCTCAACCTTCATCCGGAAGTAATACTTACTTCCCACCAGTACGGCTACATCCGCACCATTAAAAAAGTACTGCAACAACAAGAATACCTGTTCAATAATCCTGGCGAAAAGGTAAAAGACCGCATTGTTTCACTCTATAAGCCCTATGTTCGCCCAATAGTAAGGGGAAAGGAGAACAAGCCCGTGGAATTTGGGATGAAAGTCCACATGCTACAAACAGGAGGTATTCAGTATTTTGACCTGATGGACTTTAATGCCTATAACGAATGTAAAAGACTTAAGATAAGCTGTTTAAAGCATAGGATGCTTTTTGGGCAACTGCACCAACTGTCTGCCGACAAGATATACCCTACAAATGAAAACAGGCGCTACATTACCTCTAAACATATCTTCACCAACTTTGCCAAAAAAGGCCCGTCAAATTAAGCAAGCCCGAAAAAGCCTTACAGGCAGAACTTAACAAGGACAGGTCAACGGTGTTGGAAGGTAGTTTTGGGAACCATAAAAACCACTATGGGTTAAGGAAAATAAAAGCAAGGGGCGCTCAAAACGAAAGGGTATGGGTGTTCTTTGGTGTCATGGCATCGAACGCCAAGAAACTGGCCTTGAACAAAATTTCTCCCCCAGTCCGAATGGCAGCCTGACGAGAAAAAAATGAACATCACATTATTTTACAGGACAGGTACGTCCAATCGCTAAAAAACGAAAAAAATCAAACTGTTTAAAAGTGGAAATTGTACTAATCGAAGAGTCTGAAATCATATTTAAGATGGAAAAATACTTGAGGTAAAGAAATTAAATTATCATACCCCCTAAACGTTCGCTGTTTCAAGCATTTTTCAAGAGGAGCCTTTTTATCCACAAAAAGAACAAGTTATCAACACTTATCCACAGTGAGATCATAAACAACTGTTTTTCAGGCACTTAAATAGATTTTGCTTAGATTAAAAATGTGGACAAGCCCCAGTAAGCCAACTACTTAGAGCTAAAACAGACTCAAAACAACTACCAAAGTAATAGATGTAATATTTTATAAATCTCAATTATTCTATTTGCTGTCTGATCAGCTTTTTACGGTAGGCATTGAAAATTCTAGACTTGGAAACAAATCCTTCATATTTACCATCCTCTAATACTGGAAGGTTCCAAGCACCTGTCTTTTCAAATTTCATCATAACAGACCGCATGTTTTCTTTGCCTGTAACGAAGGTAGGAGGGCTATGCATTAGTGTATTTACAATAATATTTTTTCGGGATTCCTCATCAAACATAATTTCCCGAATATCATCTAAAGTCACGATACCCATCAATTCGCGTTCTTTATTCACCACAGGAAAAATATTACGTTTGGAGAACCTAACCAAGTCAACCAATTCTCCCAATGTAGCGTCAGGATCAATAACGAGTAAGTCCGTTTCTATTACTTTCTTTAAATCAATCAAACTCAAGACCTGCCTGTCCTTATCATGGTAAATTAAATCACCTTTTTCCACCAAAGGCTTAGTATACATGGAATATTTTTCAAAGTAAGAAATAGTGCTGTAGGATATTGCTGAAACTATCATAAGCGGAACAAACAGCGTATAGCCACTTGTGATTTCTGCTATTAAGAAAATAGCGGTTAAAGGAGCATGTAATACTGCACTCATTACTCCGCTCATGCCAACTAATGTAAAATTACTGAGGCTAATAGGATCCGTAATTCCAATCTTGTTGATTAGGTATGCAAATAAAAATCCTGTTACACCCCCTAAAAATAGAGAAGGGGCGAAAATTCCTCCACTGCCTCCTGAGCCGATAGTCAAAGCTGTGGCAATAGGCTTTACTAATATAATACCAGCAGCGAAGAGAACTATTATGTAGAATGACTCGATTTCATCAAAAAACAAACTGTTATTTAAGATATTCTGTGCATTTCCTTCCAGCAATTTGGTGATGGTATCATAACCCTCACCATATAGAGGTGGTAATAAAAATATTAAAAATCCCAATGACACCCCACCTAAAATAGCCCGATTCAAGTCACCTTTTACATTTTTAATCAAGCCTTCTACCTTTCCTACTACTTTAGTAAAATATAAGGCCACTAAGCCAGTGAAAATTCCTAAAAAAATATAAAAGGGAGTATCAGCCGCTATAAATTCATCTGTTAAATTAAAAGAGAATAAAACATCATCTCCTAATAAAGTTAAGGAAACAAGAGCTCCACAAACTGAGGCTATCAAGAGTGGAATGAAAGAGCTTATGGTGACTTCCGCCAAAATCACTTCTATACTAAATATTACTCCAGCTATAGGAGAATTAAATATTGCGGAAATAGCACCAGCAGAACCACAGCCAATTAGTAATGTTCTTTGTTTATAATTTAAATGAACTAACCGACCAATATTTGAACCTATAGCTGAACCCGTAACCACAATGGGAGCCTCCAGTCCAACTGACCCACCAAAACCAACAGTTAAGGTACTGGTAAGCATTCTAGAAAAAGTCTTTGTCCGCTTTACTATACTTGACTTTTTTGAAATAGAATATAAAATATCTGTAATACCATGCCCTAGCTTTTCCTTTAATATGTATTTTGATAAAAGAAGGGTTAAAACTATTCCTATTAATGGATAACTCAGGTACAGATAATTACCAAATTCTTGCTGGAAATCACGTGTTAGAAAATTCTGAAGGACATGTACACTCTCCTTAAGGGTTACAGCAGCCAATCCCGCTATAATACCTATAACCCCACTCGTAATAATTACGAAATTAGTAGTGCTGACATGTTTAACACGCCAAATAAGAAACTTAAGTAACAGCCCTTTAAATTTCATGTGTATAAGTTTATTATCAACGGTCACAACTTGTCCCGTATTTATCGGGATGGAATTCGCAATAAATATTGAAAAGCGATTGAAATATATTCGCATTTCAATATTTTGCTCATTTCATGCATGCAAAGGTAAATAAATATAAAGCTATACAAGCTTGAAATAAATCTATTTTACTACATATCACCTTTATTTTCTAGTTCTAATTTAAGGAAAGTATTAATGATCCAAATGGTCAACAGAAAGGCGAAATCATAACCTCATTATGAATTTAGTTTTTGTACTCATCCTAAAATATAAGCCATTAGTCGATAAATAAATTAGATAATACAACCTTTTGGCACGTATCTTGGTCTTTAGTACATAGTTTTACAAAAACTTTTAGACATGGATAGGTATAGAATAAATTTCGTTTGTAATAAATTGCCTGACCAGAAAACTGGTTTGAAAGGTTTTAAAGTAGGTGAGAATTACGAAGGAAGAGCCTTTAACGGACTATTTGAATTAAATGCCAAATGGGGTTCTGGAACAGAAAGTAAATTAATTTCAAAATCACTCTTCAATGAGTACTTTGAGTTAATTCAAGAAAATCAATACATTAAAAATTCAGCTTAAGTGAATAATAGAAAGTCGACAAATAGTCGGCTTTTTTTATAGCTCACCAAATTAAAAATAGATTCAGAGCTACAAAAAATACAACCTGACAAAGGAGTAATATTAATGACACTTTATTTTTGAGTGGAAGTTTTACTAAAGCGTAAAAACTAAATATAAATAAAGAAATCACTGCCCATCCAATATAATTTTGAAGAGGAATTTGGTTATTCTCCCAGTTCCAAAAGTTCAATTCCATTGCCACAGGCTCAATTAATACATCTATTAGGACAGTAATGACTGTTGCCAGCATAATTTTTAATATAATATTTACTTTTAATGGAAATATTAATGACGCCACACAAAAAGTAATCAAAAACCAATTGATCCCGATGATTATAGGAACCCCACCCATTTGTGGGCCTAAAGTATCTGGATAAAGATATTCTCCGAAGATTAAACCAAAATTTACACCTAAGTATTCTGCGATAAATCCAACTAGATAACAAAAAAGGAATGCCCAAAGCAACGACCAGCTATATTTTCTTTGATATAGAATTAGAATGATGAATGAAAGTGATAAATTAAAAGCAGTTTTTTCAATGAACCACTCTTTACTATTAGATAGGATACCTAATACTCCAAAAAAATAAAAGGCCAGAATTACACCTATCCCTATAATTGGTCGTGATCTTAACTTTACTATTATAGAGCTCAATTTGGATGTATTCATTTAACTTCTGGACTTAAATCATCGATTATTTTTGCTGATAACAAACATAATGGAATTCCTCCTCCCGGATGAACACTTCCTCCTGAAAAATACAAACCCTTGATTTTTTGATGGAAATTAGGATGCCTTAAAAAAGCTGAGTATCGATTGTTTGAACTACTTCCGTAGAGCGCTCCTTGATAGGATGATGTTTTGCTCTCTATAGTACGAGGCTCTAAAATATTTTCTGTTTTTATATGACTAGAGATATCAACACCCAACATTCTATTGAGTTTAGTTAATACAAAAGACTTAATTTCTGGGATCAACTTATCCCAATCTTGGCCACTATTAGCTGGTACATTTACCATTACAAACCAATTCTCCATTCCTTCAGGTGCATCAGAAGGCGTATGCTTTGAAGTGATGTTTACATAAATGGTAGGGTCAGAAGCAATAGTTTTAGATTTGAAAATATGATAAAACTCCTTATGGTAATCTTCACTAAAGAAAATATTATGAAGTCCCAATTCACTGAACTCTCTATCGATCCCCCAATAAAAAATTAATGCCGAACTGCTTCTTTCCTGGTTTAAAGTAGCTTCAGGTTGTTTCTGATCAGCTAATAACTTCTTGTAAGTTGGATAGATATCCATATTGCTCACTACTAAATCAGCAAGAATCATTTTACCATTTTGGTATATCCCAATTGCTTTTTTATTTTCCACTGCAATTTTTTCTACTCCAGCATTGAGGTGAAATTTTACTCCAAGGCTTTCTGCAACTTTTGAAAGTTTATCTGTGATTTGATACATCCCACCCTCAGGATAAAATGTACCTCGATTTAATTCCAAATTAGCAATAGAGGTGAGGATTCCTGGTGCCTGATACGGGTCAGATCCATTATAGGTAGCAAAGCGATTGAATAATTGAACCAATTTAGAATCCTTCAACTGTGTTTGATTCACCTGATTCATGCTTTCAAACAAACCGAATTTATAAATATTGAGAATAGCAGGTATAATTTCTTTAGATAGAAATGTGGAAGTTTTATGCAGCGATTTCTCCAAAAATATTTTAGCAGACTTTTCGTACTTGAACTCAGCCTTTTTGATATAATTTACGACTACCTCTGCTGGAACTCCTAAAACATTCTCAACCTCCTCACCAAATTTTGTAGGATTAGTATAAGCCGTTAGTTTTTTACCATCTTCCCAAAAGTATCGACAGGATTCATCTAATTTTTTATAAGGAAATTTAATACTACTATCTTCTTTTTGAAGTGAAATTAAATCATCCACTAATTCAGGCAGTGTAAATAGTGAAGCTGCATCAAAACGAAAACCATCTTGTTCAAAAACAGATAGCTTACCCCCCAGATAGCTATTTTGCTCATAAACTTCCACTTCATACCCTTTCTTTGCCATCCGAATAGAAGTGGCTATACCTCCTATTCCTGCACCAATAATAATTGCCTTCATATAGTATTAATATTCAAATAAATAGGGACTTTTACACTGGAAATAGCGATAGTTATCTGATAATTAGAATTAATAAAATTTGTGTAATTAAAACTTAGAGCCCTTACAATAATTAAAATAATATGAAATTAAGATAAAAGTTTAAAATTAACCTGATTTTTTAGATATGAAGTTTAGGAACTTTACATTTTATCAATATCTCCTTTCATAATATTGGATATTCGCTCTACATCCTCTTTATATATTTTTGTATAACGGTGGTCTTCTCCAAGATATTTATTGGCCAAAGTATAAGACTCCTGAAAATATAGTTGTGCCATAGTGTAATTCTCTTGCTTTTCGAATAACATACCGTATTTATTATAGAGATAAGAAGTTTTTTGATGGCTTTCATCAAATTTTTCTTCAATTATATGCTCAGCTTTTTTTAGAAATTCATATGCTTTATCTGTTTCATCTAGCTCTAAATAGCAATTAGAAATTGAAATATAATCGTCTGCCACATATGGATGCATAACTCCAAAATTGGCAGTATCAGCTTTCAGAATTTCTTTGTATTCAGACAATGCCTTTTCAAATTTTAATTGGTTATAATAAATATTGGCTAAGCTATATCGAGTTGAGACAATAAAATTATTATCTGATTCAAGTTGAGTACTGAATATATCAATTGCTCTATTCAATATAATGGAGGCACTATCATAATTTTTCTTTTTATAATAAACACCCCCCAGATTACTGAATGTAATTGCTATATCGAGATTTGCTTTTGAATCAATTTTTCTTTTTAAACTGATAGATTTTTCAAATGATGCTATTGCAGAGTCATATAAAGACATGTCCTTTAATAAATTACCTTGATTATTATAATATATAGCAAGGTCTTTTTGATTTTCAGGACTTTTCTTTGATTTAAGAATATTTATAGCTTTTTCTTGATAATAGGATGCAGAATCATATTTAGATAAATCTTTATAAACAGAGGCATAATGGTTGTAAATATCTGCTTTATCTTTATCTAAGACTTCACTATTAACAAAAGTTTGGGCTTTATGGATTATCTGAAGTGAAGTATCATAATTTCCTTGAATTTGTTGAGATTTTGCAAATGCCAAAATATTTTCAATTTTGAAATATAGCGGCAAATTTTTGTCTGGTTTATCTATATCTTCCAATAAAACTGCAAAAATAGAGTCGGCTTTTTTAAACTCTGAAAGTTCTCTATAATTTCCTCCGAGCGTACTCATTATTTTTAACTTGCTGTAGTTGTCAATGTCTTGATACCTATTCAATACATCCTCTGCTAATTCCCTAGAATCATTCCATAAATAAACATTAGTGTAGATATTAATTAATCGATCGTAAAGACTGAGTTTAAATTCCCTATCCTCAAATTTTAACTCAATATTATTAACACTATTATCCAATATTTCCTTTACTGTCAGATTCCCATCTGTCATGTTAGGATCTGCACTATTAAAAATATCTAAAAGAAATTCGTTTGTTTTTATGGCTTTCAATTCATTTTCTTGCGCTCTATTTGCCTGATACGTTGAAAATATAATACCTAAAACCATTGAAGTAATCAGCAAAACTGAAAGCAATATTCTAATCTTATTTCTCTTAATAAACTTACTAGCAAGATAAGGCCAATTTTGACTATGGACTTTTACGGGTCTTGTAGCTAAAAAATTCTCAATATCCTGGATTAATGCAGAAACAGATACATATCTATCTTCTGGTGATTCATTTAAGCATTTTTGAATGATTGACAGAAGTTCTTTATTAATTTGATTTACTGCGAATATTAATTTTCTATTAGAAGCAGTAGGAAACTCTTCTTTATCAAAGGGTAATTCATTGGATAATACTAAGTGCAACAAAATACCCATTTGATAAATGTCAGTTGCAACGCTAATTGGCGATTGTTTTAACTGTTCAGGAGTTGCATAATAAGGTGAGGCCAAAAAATGTTTTTGCTTTAAGGGTTCTCCCATTTTTTGTGCTATTCCGAAATCTAATAACTTGACTTGGCCTTCTTTATTAATGAGAATATTGGAGGGCTTAATATCTAAATGTAGAATTAATCTATTATGAGCATAATTAATGGCATCACATATTTTTAGAAAGAGTTGGAGTTTATCTTGAAAACTTAGTTGATGTTTTTTCAAATATTCATCTATTGGTAGTCCATCTACATATTCCATAATAATGTAATGGATTCCCCTATCTGTAACACCACCATCTAAAATGTGCGCTATGCTTGAATGGTTAAGGTTAGCTAAAAACTGCTGCTCATTTCTGAAGTTTTCAAAGAAATTTTCTTTTATCTCATCGGGGGAGAAGCATTTAATTGCTACTTTATGCTCAAATTGCTTATCATTTCTTTCGGCCAAATAAACTTGCCCCATACCACCTCGGCCAAGAGGTTCGATAATTTTATATTTATCTATTAGATCTCCTGGCTGATAAATATCTTCCTTTTTCTCTTCTAAGCCATCGGCTATTCCTTCCTGAAGTTTGTCAAAATATTGATCTGCATCTTCAACATCCTTAAGCATTAAAAGAACAGTTTGCTTTAAACTCTCATCCTTTTTTGTTCGATTTTTAATATAGGCTTCCCGCTCAGAGGCAGGTAATTTTAATGCGTTTTGGAAGACTTCTTCCAATTCACTCCAAGAATATCCCATTTCATTTAAGCCGTTTTTCTTTCTTGGATTTGACTATAAATCCAAGCTTTGATTACTTGCCAATTTCTTTTTACAGTAGAGGGGGACACATCAAGTACAGTTGCCGTTTCTTCTATGGTCATATTGGCAAAAAACCTACACTCTACTATTTTTACTTGTTTGCTGTCTTTTCTTTCCAATTCTATAAGGACTTCATCTAATCTCAATAATTCATCAGAACAGTCATCAGACAAATTAATCTTTTCTTCCCATTCTTCAAAACAAAGATGCTGAGCATCTCGGCCTCTTTTGATAGCATTTTTTCTTCTTGCAGCATTTAGCAAAATATGGCGCATGGCTTTTCCGGCAACTCCGTAAAAATGAGCACGGCTAGTCCAATTAGCTTCAGAATTAATTATTTTTAAATAGGCTTCATGCACTATGGCAGTTGTATTCAATGTTTCAATTCCAAAATATTGGAATCTTATCCTATGGGCGATATGGCGTAATTCACTATAAATAACAGGAAATATTTTATTGTAGGCATTCATATCTCCATTATTCACTTGCACCAGTAATTGTGTTATTTCTCCTTGCTTTATCATAATAATCGATAAATATACTCAATAAAATGTACAAATCTATTATTTTTTAAGACAAATTAAAGATAAGTAGAAATATTTACTTAAACTGATTAAATAAATTTTTTTAAATTATTAAAATTATACTAACTATTGCAATTAGAGTGGAATGGACAGAATTACAAACAAAAAAAATGACATTTAACGACTTTAAAAATATTTTATTGTTTGCATTCCAACCTTTTTTACATTTTTGTGGTCACTATAAAATAAATCGAAAAATGTTTTTGTGATTCAAAATCATTTGAATACTTTCGAAGCTATAAAAGAATCTTTCACCTCTAAAATTTAACGCTATAGAATAAACTTTTACCAAACTAAACAAGGTGTTTTAAGATGAATAATCAAAAAACAATGCTGGACGACAGCCAATTAGTCGGTCAGTATATCAATGGTAATGAAGTAGCGTTTGAAGAATTAGTAAACCGCCACAAGTCAAGAATTTTCACGACTATCTACATGATCGTTAAGGATCAGTATGTAGCTGAAGATTTAATGCAAGAAGTTTTCATTAAGGCTATACGAACTTTAAAATCTGGTCGTTATAACGAGGAAGGTAAATTTTTGCCTTGGATTTTAAGAATTGCACATAATTTAGCAATTGATAGGTTCAGGAAAAATAAAAGGTACCCTACCATCGTTATGGATGATGGAAATAGTGTATTCGAAACCCTCGAATTTGCAGAAGGCACATTTGAGGACGCACAAATGAAGAGAGATGTGCATAAATCGCTTCGTAAATTGATACAGGAATTGCCTGAAGCACAAAAACAAGTGCTAATCATGCGCCATTATATGGACATGAGCTTTAAGGAAATTTCAGATCAAACGGGCGTGAGCATCAATACTGCATTAGGCCGAATGCGCTATGCCCTCATTAATTTGAGGAAAAAGATGCAACAATATAATATAGCCTATGACCAAAATTTTTACTCATGACGATTTAATCCGATATGTTTACGAAGAAACAGAGCCGGAAGAAAATCGGCAAATCGAACTGGCCTTAAGTGAGGACATGGAACTTTTAGAACAATACCATGAACTCCTTTGGCTGAAAAAGAAAATGGATGGGGGAATGATGGCTCCTTCAGAAAAAACCATCAATACTATTTTAGATTATTCGAAAGCTGTTAATTTGCATCCTGTAAAGGAATAGCAAATGACAAGAAAAGAACGCTACGAAGCATTTTTAGAATATTTTTCTAAAAACCAGCCACAAGCAGAAACGGAATTACATTATGAAAATCCGTATCAGTTGCTTGTGGCTGTTATTTTATCTGCTCAGTGCACGGATAAAAGAGTAAATATAGTCACCCCAGCACTATTTGAAGCTTTTCCCACTCCCGAACACTTAGCCAATTCTCACTTTGATGAGGTATTGCCTTATATCAAAAGTATCTCCTTCATGAACAATAAAACCAAGCATTTACTGGGTATGGCTAAAATGTTGGTGGAAGAATTCAATTCTGAAGTACCTGAATCTGTAGAGGATTTACAAAAAATGCCAGGGGTTGGAAGAAAAACGGCCAATGTTATTGCTTCTGTTGTTTACAATCAACCCACTATGGCCGTGGATACGCATGTTTTTAGAGTTTCTAAAAGACTGGGCTTGGTCAATCAAAATGCCAAAACCCCTCTAGAGGTAGAAAAAACATTAATTAAACACATTCCTTCAGAATATGTGCATGTAGCCCATCATTGGTTGATTTTACACGGTAGATATGTTTGCGTGGCAAGAAGGCCAAAATGCGAAGAATGTAAAATCACGCATTTTTGTCGATATTTTGAACGTAATTTCAATTGATAAATTTTCAAAAATTAACACTCCATTTTATTAATTCAAGCTATTCATAAGGCTCCTGAAAGTCCTTTATAATTTCATTTCTATTTTCAGGTCATTCCATAATTTTTCAACTATAAACTTTGATGATTTTGGTAATGAAATTCTTTTTTTTCAAAAAATATAGAAATATTAATCTAATATTACATACATATTTTATTGCATTAAAGCATTGAAATAGCGAAAAATAAAGTTTTTCTCACCTAACTATTACGTTTTATTTTTCGATAGACATACACATAAAATCGTTATATATTGATTTTCAACAGATTAATTATTACTTTCATTGATTAATATTTTATAACCAACCACAATAGTCATGAGAGAAAAATATTACTATCTTAGAATTGACCACTTAAATACCTATTTTAGTGGAAAAAACCGTCTATTTATTACAAGCTTAACGGTACTCTTTTTGCTTTTAATGTCAACTGACTTTATAAGAGCTCAAGGGGTTGAAAAACGACCAGCCGAACCAATAATTTGTCCGGCAAAGGATCAGGATATGTTTACTAGAATAAATATACCTGAAGTATCCAGCGGAGATTATCAAAGGACAGCGCAAAATGCTGCCACAGCGGAATTTGAAATTACTTTTGGCCCTGGGGCACAAGCTAACCCGGAAGCAATGGCTGCTTTTGAATATGCACTTGATATTTGGGCAACTCAAATAGTTTCTCCTGTTCCTATTAAGATTTATGCAGAATTTGCTAATCTAGGGGCAGGAGTCTTAGCATCTGCTGGCCCGGCTTACAATGTACTTAACTTTCCAGGGGCACCTGAAGAAAATACTCTGTATCCAGCAGCATTAGCTAATGCATTAGCTGGTGAGGCCTTGTTTCCAGATGAAGATTTTGATCTTATTGTCAATTTAGGGACTGGAATACCTTGGTATTTTGGTTTAGATGGCAACACTCCTGCTGGACAATATGATTTTGTAACTGTGGCATTGCATGAAGCTGGTCATGGTTTAGGATTTACTACTGTTCGCTCATTTAGTGGTGGCGTTGGATCCTTGAGATCAAATGGAAATCCTGCAGTTTATGGCCTTTTTATTGAGGACGGTGACGGGAATTTACTATTAGATTTTCCTGACCCTTCAACTGAATTAGGAGATGCCTTCACTGGTGGAGATATATTTATGGGAGGTACCTTTGCAGTTTCAGCATTAAACGGACAAAGGCCAGAACTTTACGCTCCTAGTAATTTTCAAGGAGGCTCAAGTATTGCCCACTGGGATGAGGCGGCCTTTCCTGCGGGTGACCCCAATTCTTTAATGACTCCTCAAGTTGGCTCTGCTGAATCTAATTTTGACATTGGAGATATCACAAGAGGTCTGTTCAGGGATATGGGCTGGCAAATAAATGAGGCAGATGTTTCTCCAATTGTTGCTGACATCAATTCCATTTCAGAAGAATTAAATGTGAATGACTCATTATTGACTACAATCAATTTAAGTAACCTTTCAGATTCATCCTTAGATGTGTCAATAAGTTCAATTCAATCTATTAATCTCATTAATGAGATTAATCCTACTTCACTTAGCATTGATTCTTTAAGTGATGAATCTTTTGAAGTATTATTTGATGCTTCATCCGCACAAGCAGGAATTTATAATGACACTCTTCTTGTGGATGTAATTAATTCCCCCACATCTATAAGGATACCTGTAGAAATCAGGGTTTTGGATGGAACAGAAGCACCTATTATTGAGGTTTCTCCTACTGCTTTTTCAGAAGAGATAGAGCAATTTCAAGTTCGTACAGAAGAATTACTCATAAGTAATACTGGTAATGCTGATTTAACTTTTAACATCTCTATTGATGGCGATTCGCTTGATCAGTTCAATTCAAATTTGAAGAAAACAAAAGAAGCTATTGCAACTGGTGGTTTTAATACTGCCACTTATCCTTATGTAGAAGGAAGTAGCAAAAGTGCTCTATTGAAGACTGAATCAAATGAGTATAGTGAAATTATCACAAGTTTATACACTACTGATTTTGAAGATTTTAGTATAGGAGATATCAATGGACAAAATGGATGGGTAAGCCAATTTGAAGATAATTGGGTTATTTCCGACAGTAATCCTGATGATGGTAATTTACATTTCCGTGGAGTTTCAGATGGATTAGGTGCAGATAGACCAGCTTCAGTATTAGCAATATCCCCAACAGTTGTGCCAGGAGATGAACCTTTTATGGTTTATTCCTCTCGTGTAAATATTGAAGGGGAAGGAGTTACTTGGGAAATTATACCTCAATCACCGGCTGCTGGTTCAGTAGTCACACGACTAAGATTCAATGGTGACGGAACTATTGATGCACTTGTGGATCCTGATTTTGTTAGCGTGGACGCAGAAATTCCAGATGGATATTTTGATTTAAGAATTGTTGTAGATAAAGAAGATTTCTCATTTTCTGTTTATTTCGATGATGAAATGGTCTTTTCTGGACAAGGCTTTGCTGGTGAAATTGAACAAGTGGTAGTTTTATCTGCAATGGAAGCCACTGGCAGTACAATTGACATTGATAATTTTGAGATTATTGATGGAAATGCAGATGCTCCTTTTCTTACTGTTAATCCAACGGTGGGCAATGTTCCATTTGGAAGCTCGCTTGCTGCTGAAGTAAAATTTGATGCTAGAACCTTAACACCAGGAGAATATACTGCAACTATTACTGTTAATAGCAACGATAGTGCTAATTCAACTATCGATGTACCAGTAAGCTTAACAGTAGTGCAACCTCCTGTTATTTCTGTTAATCCTGATGAAATTAGTGCAGCTATTGATGTTTCTGTAGATGATCCAGCTACTAAAACCGAGACCTTTACCATTTCAAACTCTGGTGAAAGCTCATTAGATTTTAGTACCTCATTGGGCGCTACTACCTTCACACCTAACTCTAATTTAAATAGTATAAAAATTGAAGAGTTAGACATGGCGCTTTATGGAGTAGGTAACTCAAAAGAAATGGAGGAAAAATCCGCTGGGATTAAAGCCAAAGTTTTGAGTACTATTGCTTCTAAAAAGAAAGAAGGAAGTGAATTAAGCTCCAATACCTTTTCAGATTCTATAGCTTATGATTCAGGAATCAATTTCCCTGATGACTTTGCAGGTGTTCAACAAGGTGCTTATACTAGTGCCATTAAGTTCGATGTAGAGTCTGCATTTAATTTAACAGCAGTGCGCAATGCATTTAGAACAGAGGCAGTAAGCGATCCTGTGGTAATCCTTGAAGTATATCTTGGTGGAAATACACCAAACGAAGGAGAGCTATTAACTAGTCAAACTTTCAGTCAAGCTAGTGAAGAAGGTATTTTTGCTATTGAAGAGCTAAATGAATCAATCTCATTTTCAGAAGGGGAGTCTTTTTGGGTTGTTCATAAATATCCAGATGGAATTGAATTCCCTCAAGGAGTTGATGATAATATTTCACAACGCCCAAACACTTATTTCTTTAGTGGAGATGGGGGAGATACTTTTAACCCGTCAGGCTTTGTATTTTTAGTAAGAGCACTTAGCGGATCTGGTTCAGATAATTACATTAGTTTATCTCCAGCTAGCGGGACAGTTGCTCCTGGTGAATCATTTGAAGTTTCGGCTACTTTTGATGGTACTAGTTTGCCAAATGGCTTACATGAAACTGATATCCTCATTTCAAGTAATGACCCAATAAACCCGTCCATTTCCGTGGCTACTAGTTTAAATGTATCTGGTCAAACTGCTGAAATTGAAGTTTCAGATGAATATTTATTATTCAATGATGTGTTTTTAGGACAAGATAAAGAAAGAACTTTTTCAGTTACAAATGCTGGGTTAGCAGATTTAAATGTTAGCTCTATCTCGTCAGATAATGCTGATTTCTCTGTTTCACCATCAAGTGCAAATTTAAGTCCTGGGGAAGAACAGATTGTTACGGTAAATTTTGCACCTAGTCAATTAGGAAGTATAAACGGAATTATCAGTATTGAAACTCCAGGAATGCAAAACCCGATTGAAGTTGTGGTAAATGGAATTGGAGCTGAGCCACCAATTGGTCAGTTTGATCCACAGGAAATTGTTGAAACCACGGACGCAGGAACTACAATTGAAAAAACAATCAGTTTAAAAAATGATGGTAACGCACCATTGATTTATTCCTTTCCTGATTTGGCACTAAATTCAATTTTAGCCAATCCTGAAGTTGCTTTGAATAATTCCGAATTACTTTCCTTTGATAATACGGGTATGGTAGAAGAGAAAGGAGCCGAAGATACGAGAGTAGGTCATGATGTTCTCTACAATGTAGGGACAGATAATGACTTTGGGTATAGCTGGATAGATTCAGACGAAGAAAATGGCCCAGTATACAATTTCACTGACATAACGGCTTCGGGAAATGAAATCACATCTAATGTAGGAGGAGATGGCACAGCACAAGTTCCTTTATCTTTTGCGTTTGAATTCTATGGTGAAAGCTATTCTAGTGCTTTTGTTAATGCTAATGGATTTGTATCATTTCAGGCCCCAGCAGGAGCCAATACATGGACTAATTCACAAATTCCAACCAATGATAATGTTAATAACATGATTGCAGGTTTTTGGAATGATATAGAGCCACAAGAATTCAATGGAGCAGTTCATTATCAAGATTTTGGAGATAAGTTTATAGTTCAATGGACAGACGCTACTGAATATTTTGGATCGGCTGATGAATCGGTCACTTTCCAAATAGTGTTGCATGATGATGGGAATATTGATATATATTATGAAGATGTAGAAAGTGCTTCTTTTCTTAATACTACAACAGTGGGAATTGAAAATGGCGATGGCACAGATGGTGCTCAGGTTGCATTTAACACTTCTTATATAAAGGATGAATTGGCCGTTAGGTTTATTAAACCAACCATAACATTCACTTCTTTCATTACAGCTGTTGATGATTTAAGTGGTGTTGTTCCAGCAGGTGGGTCAAAGGATATAACGGTTACTTTAGATGCCACTGATTTAAATGACGGCAGATATTTCGATCAATTAATCGCATCAACTAATGCGCCTTCCGATTCTGGAACTATTGCATTATTTGACCTGACTGTTATTGGTTTCCCTGAGATCGGTTTTGATTCTGATTCCTTAATGTTTGAACCAATATTTGTAGGATTGACTTCTGAGGCCTCTTTACTTATTACGAATGAGGGTTCAAAAGAACTTATTGTTTCTTCTTTATCAAATGGCAATGCTGATTTTGAAATAGATGAAACAGGCCCATTCAATTTACTGCCTGATCAGTCAAGAGTCGTAAATGTTAGCTTTTCGCCTAGTAGTGTAGGTAATATATCGGATGAGATTTTAATTGAAAGCAATGATGCTTTCGGTAACGAATCTGCTAATATTTATTTATCAGGTGTGGGTATAGATCCACCTGTGATAGAGCTTTCTCCTGATTCTCTTTCTGTAGTAGTTTATGAAGGTGATTCAACAACAGAAAATGTAACCATTTCTAATACAGGAGCTGCAGATCTTAATTATTCATTATCAGTGCCTTACTTTGGAGAAGCACAATCTGAAAATAGTGAAGTGAAACAGTATGAAAAACTTACTTATGATAAAATCCTAAGTAAAGAAACAGAGGACACAAGAGTAGGCCCTGAATTTTTAAATGCCAGTGGAGGACCAGGAACCTTTGGTTATACTTGGATAGATAACAATAGTGGCGGCCCTGCTTATGATTATATTGACATAAGTGAAACTGGGCAACTAGCCGATGTTGGTGGAGATGGAAACACCACTGTACCATTGCCATTTGAATTTAATTTCTTTGGAAGCAATGAAAATGAAGTCACTATTGGAGCTAATGGTTTCTTGACTTTTGATGCAATAGTAGGAAGTAACTTTACGAATGCACAGATTCCAGATGAATCTAATCCAAATTTATTCATTGCGCCTATGTGGGCAGATTTAGAGCCACAAGACGGTGGAGGAGTGTATTATGAGGCACATGATGATTATTTCATTGTTCAGTATGATAGTGTACCTGGCTTTGGTTTTCCACCATTTTTGCCAATACCTGATCCTGTTAGCTTTCAAGTAATTTTATATCCTAATGGGCAGATTAAGATGCAATACGAAAATGTTGCTTCAACTCTTGCAACTTCTTCCACGGTAGGTTTAGAAGGCCCTCAGGGATTATCAGGACTTCAGGTTATATTTAACAATGAATATTTAACGGACAATTTAGCAATCACATTTACTCCACCAATTCAAGGAGTACTTGCAGCAGGAGAAACTGCTGAAATTCCTGTAACCTTCTTTTCAGAAGGATTGGATGCAGGCGAGACCTACTTTGGAGATATAATTGTTAGTAGTAACGATCCTATCTCTCCTGAATTATCAATTCCAGTTTCATTAGAAGTTCTTGAACTACCAGAAATTAGTAGTTTCACGCTAATCAATGCTGAATTGAACGAAGAGATCGGTGAATTATTTACAGGTGAAATTATCAATTTAGATAATTATGCTAACAATGAGTTTAGCGTTATTGCAAACCCAACCATGGCAGATGTAGGAAGTGTAGTATTTGATTTTAACGGTCAAGAAGCCTTCCAAACTGAGAACATTGCTCCATATTCGTTGGATGGCGATTTTAACAATGGCAATTCATTCTATCCGGTAGCATTACCAAAAGGTGTTAATACAATCACAGCAACTCCTTACACAGGTGCAAATGGTAGCGGGAAAGAAGGTAAAGCCTTAACTGTTGAGTTTGAAGTGATTGACAACCAACCAGATTTCTGTTATGGAGAGTCCATTACATCTTATCAACCAGGTAATCGAAAAAATGGACAAGCAATTCCGCAAAGTAGATCTAATCCTGAACAAGCATTAGGTCAGCCACAGGAAAACGATAATTATAACTTTGTGGCATTAGGTTTTGGAGGTTCAATTACTATTGAATTGGGTTGTGAAGTAATGGATCATGAAGGAAATGATTTGTTAATAGTAGAGACTTCCTTTAGAGATGCGAATCGACCATGTGAACAATATCCAGAAAAAGCGAAAATAGAAGCCTCTGTGGATGGTGAAAATTGGGCAATTATTGCGGATGAAATTTGTGGTGATGGAGAAGTTGATTTAGCCAATGGTGGTTTAACCACAGCTAAGTTTATCAGAATCACTGATGTCAGTAACTCAGATGATTTCCAAGGAGGAAATGCAGATGGTTATGATTTAGATGGTATAATGGTGATTAATAACCTTGGAGATGAGCAAGATCCAGAATTGGTTAAAGAAATCGTAGAAAAGGAAAATGTGGTAGCTAATGAGGAAAATGTTATCGTAAGCGCTTATCCAAATCCAGCTACTGATTTTATAAATGTTGACTTAAACGGTGAAGGCGATCAATTCCATGTGAGGCTCTTTAATGTAACAGGTGAGTTAGTAGATCATACTATTCTATCTGTGAAAAATGGAGAGAACAAAGGAAAGCTAGATTTAAGAAAATATCCTCAAGGACTTTACCACTTAAGAGTCAAAAATCAAGAAGGAGGAATTGTTTCACAATCTAGAATCTTGAAATGGTAATTTGCATAATTAATAAAGTTTAAATTCAGAAAAGGCAACAATTAATTTTGTTGCCTTTTTTTATTACAAAAGCTTAATTCTTTATGGATCGATTTCCACTTAAAAGGAATACAAAATCACGCATTTCAGTAAGTATTTTGAAAAGAGTTTTAGCGTGAAAATAAAAAAATGAGCACTGACCTGATCAATGCTCATTCCTTTTAATTTTATTCATCGGTTTTTAAATAAAATTCATAAAAACCTGTTCCATCACATTCTTCTGGTTCCACTCTATCAATGGGTTGGCCATTGAAATATAGTTCTTTTATCGACATATCGTTCATATTAACATTCACAGTATCCTGAAACTGTTCATCTTCCCCATAAATCAAATAAAATTCGTCAACATTTTGATAGTAAGCAATCCAAGGAAATGGAATAGCCCAATAATACGGTTTACATGTATCTTCTTCTTCAAAACGACCTACTGTTACCGTTTGATTAGAAAAGCGCAAGGAATCTCCATCCTGATCAAAATACCACACATCTAAATCTTCTCCTTTCCAAATTTGATTTTCAGTTCCGTAAAGAACTGCAGTAATTCCTTCTGGCTTTCTAACTCCAGCTCCTCTTTCCCAGCATGAGCTCATTAACATAATGAGTGTTATAGTTGATATTAAGTTTAGTTTACTCATAGTTTAATTCCATTTACTCAGGTCAAAATCGTTGGTTACAGTTCAAAAATTAAAATTTACTCCAAAGCCCAAATTCCACCATGAATAGGGGTAATATTGACCGCTGTTTGAAAGTTCTTGCATGGCCACCGCTCCTGCCTTTAGATTAAATTTAATATGCTCACCTCCAAAGCGAATAAAGGCTGTAGGCTCTCCCAGCAACATGTTATGATTATATATTAATCCTGTCTCAGCTGTATTAGAGTAATAATTATTATCCTGCATTTCGGAAAATAAAAGGCCTGTTTTTAATCCTATTCCTAGATCTATTTTACCATTGGCAATATTGATTTTGCCAAAATTTAATTGTGAGAAATACTGATGATGAAAGCCGTCCAAATCCCCTGGCTGTGCACCCGAATATGCGTAGATATTTCCATATCCTAAGCCTCCATATAATTCCATTACGGCATCATTTTGAAAATGCTTATAGTATCCTCCAGCTCCTTGTATATAATTATGCTTAGTTCCATCTATCATGGTATTACCATGAACTTGAACAGTAATTTTATCTGAAACTCCATAGGAAAAAGTACCACCAATATTGCCCTTCACTAAAGATAAACCTGCATCCACTCGCAAGTCATTTTTTTCATGTATTAAAGGAACATCCACCATTTGGGGCTGATAGGCCACACAACTGAGCATTAAAAAAGAGGTTAGAATGAAAGATAAATAAGGTTGATAGTTTTTTTTCATCATTTTAGTTCAACTTATGTCTTGATTAAAAATATTTATTCACACTTAACTTCTTAGGTAAGTGACACAGACTATAAAAAAAGGGTTGGAAAAAAAACTAATGTATAGAATTTTGAAACATGAATAGATTGAGTAAACCATTCATGTTCAAAGGCAAGCAGTTCTTTTATTTTGAAAAATATTACTTCTGGGTAAATTTTTTATAATTTCGACATTGAATAAAATATTCATTGAAAGTAAAACTTCAATATATCGCCTTAGCTTTAGGCCCTTTGGTTTTCATAATTATCCAATGGGCCGATCCTCAATTTTGGTTTCCAGAAATTGGTTGGGACGTTTTTTCCATTGCCCTATGGATGATCATTTGGTGGATTTTTGAGGCTATCCCCATTTTTGCTACGGCTCTTTTGCCCATGGTTTTATTTCCAAGCACTGGAGTGTTTAATATTACTAATGCCACCGCACCTTATGCAAGCCCTATTATCTTCCTTTTCATGGGCGGGTTTATGCTTGCATTGGCCATGGAGAAACATCAGCTCCATAGAAGAATTGCATTAAATCTAATCCGCTTGACTGGAACCAATGCGAATGGAATCATTTTAGGTTTCATGTTGGCTACTGCCGTCCTCAGCATGTGGATCAGCAATACCGCCACGGCTGTAATGATGTTACCCATCGCCCTTTCTGTAGTAAAATTACTGGAAGTGCATGAGAATACATTTTCAGGATTTAACCGTTTTAAAACAGCTCTTTTTTTAGGTATTGCTTATGCTGCTAATGTTGGTGGTATGGCCACCATTATTGGAACTCCTCCCAATGTTGTTTTGGTAGGATTGGTGAAAAGCATATTAGGAAAAGAAATTAGTTTTGTAAGCTGGTTGATAATAGGGATTCCAACGGTGGCCGTTATGTTAGTAATTATTTATCAAATGCTAACCAAGGTTTTATTCCGACATGGCATCACTAAAATTGAAAAAGCAGAATTGTTTATCAATCAGGAGTTAAAGCAATTAGGTAGTTGGAGCAAAGAAGAAAAATGGGTAGCGGTAATATTCAGTCTAACTGCTTGCTGCTGGATATTCAAATCTCAGGTCAATTCACTTTTAGGGATAGAACTTTTGAATGACACGGTAACTGCCATGTCTGGCGGATTGGCCACTTTTTTAGTACCGCTCAATAAATCAGGCAAAATGCTGATGAACTGGGAGGACATGAAAAATCTTCCCTGGGGAATTTTGATTTTATTTGGAGGTGGAATGACCTTAGCCAAAGCCATGGAAACTGCCGGCTTTGTGGATATGATAGGAGAAGCCATCAGTCAATACGAAAACATCCCATTATGGCTATTATTGTTAATCTTAACTGCATTAGCATTATTTTTAACTGAGGTTATGAGTAATGTGGCTTTAACCACAGTCGCTATCCCTATGGTATTGAGCATAGCTAATGGACTGGATGTAGAGCCATTACTTTTGGCGATACCTGTTGCCATGGCTACGAGTTGTGCATTTATGATGCCCATCAGCACCCCGCCCAATGCAATAGTTTTTTCAAGTGGCTATATCAATATGAAGCAAATGGTGAGGGCTGGGATATTATTGAATATTTTAGCGGTGATTGTTTTGGTGGTGGCTGGATATTTTCTGGCTCCTTTTGTAGGAGGTTAACATCTAATGGAAACAGCCGAAGGCTGCTTAAATTTTAACCGCAAAGTTCCGCAATGAATTTCACAGAGATCGCAAATTCATAGCTTTTAATTGGTCAATAGTGTTCATTTGTTTTTTATGGGATTGAAAATAACCAGCTTTAGCTGTACATTTTTTAGTGCCCATAGTGAAATCCTCAGTGAAACTCAGTGGTTAAATCATTTCAGCTTTAGCTGAATTATCATTTTTTATTTCCTATTTGTTTTTCACACCAAAAAGCCTTTAAATTCCTTTACCAATTCTTGTTCTTTCTCTAAAATTTCAGGTCTTCTGAAAAGAATGAAAGCATTTTTCAGTTTTTTGAAATGATATTCTGTTTCGTACATTACTACCGAGACTAGCGGGAAAGTAAAAACTATTATTCCTGCCAAAACCCAGCCTAGGCTAATGCTTAAAACAATAAATATTAATAGGTAAAATAAAGGATAAAGGAATAATGAAATACCAGCTCTTAACGAAATATGCCAGGTAATATCTTTCACTCCGGCTATTACCTTTTTTTCAATAATGTATTCAGGAATAAAATTGACAATTTTGGCTATGAACCAAAAAGGCAAGCCAATCAAAACTCCTAGAGCTTTAAAAAACAAACCAACTATATTTGTTTTTTTTGCTGTAAAATCTTCTGAAAGTCCATATTCCTTCACTTCTTCAAAATAAGTCTTAACTTTACTTTTTATCAAAGCCGTTCTTTCTTCATTCTCCTGAAGTTGAGTTGCTAAAGTATTAACCACCTCATTTTCTGCATGAACAATGGATTTTTTATACTCAGCCCAGCTTGTGGCGTATGGTTTTAGTAAGGTTCTTACTTGCTCCATAAATTCATATTCATCATGCCATTTAATATCAAGCATTTCATCTGAAATATCTTCCCGCATTTTATCAGTAAATTGCTTCTGAGCCTTAGTCGGGTTTTCTTCAAAAACTGTTTGAAAATCCTTTACCTGAAAGGCATCTCCAAAATGCACATGTAAATCGTACCATCTCTTCGGATGATTTTCATAATGAATTCCAAAAGGAGCTACATTTAAGCCCAATCGGAAATCATTTTCCTCTTCAGCCTGAAAAGCAATTCTTGCTGGGCCTTTTTGCATGGGCCTTAAAAACCTCCTTATAGCATGATTCCCTTCAGGAAAAATCAATAAAGGTTCACCATTTTTAAATAGATGAACACATTTTTTAAATATCTCATTGTTTTGGGCTACACTGCCCATATTGTCCTTTTTTCTATAAATGGGAATTAATCGAATAATATCAAGTGCAATAGCTGCCCATTTTGATTTAAAAATGTCTGCCCTAACCAATATGTTAGGACTTATATTTCGAGCTACTTTAATCAAAACAAGACCATCCATAAAAGTATTTTGATGATTGCTCACAAATAAAGTTGGCTTACGATTTTTAATTTTATCATAACCTGTTACTAGGATATTACGATAACTAAAAGATAAACTCGCCTCCATTAAAGAGCGTAAGAAATAATAAATCAATGACTTTAGAATATTGTACATTCGGTAAATAAAATAGTAAAGCCACAAATATAATGATTTTAGACAGTGTTCAATATCACTAAAAAAATGTTCGATTATGAACAGCTAAAAATTAGCTTTAGTCCTAAAAATGCTATTTTAAGCAGTTTTGGTATTTGGCACTCATCTTGATAAATATTTATAAAAAGAAAAATGGAAAAGAAATTAGAAAGAACAAAAGAAAGAGTTTTCGCAGGTGTATGTGGAGGAATAGCTAAATACTTTGGCTGGGATGCAGGAAAAGTACGTTTACTTTATGTTTTAATCTCCATATTAAGTGCGGCCTTTCCAGGGATATTAGTATATATTATTTTATGGTTTGTTATGCCGGAAGAAAATTTGAGTTGGAAAAGATAAAATGATTTACTCTTCTGAGAAATCAATCATATATATTTTTTCCTTACCATCAATTTTCTTAGCTCTAATGAGGACAAGATAAGTGCCTTCGGAATGAACATAATTCCCAATGGCATATTTCAAATCTCCTTTTGAAGTTCGTTGGATGACATATTCAAAGTTGATAGGTTCATGCTTTTTAAAGAACTCTTTTAGATAAATTTCTGCATGGGCTTTACTATAATTACCTAATTCACCTATGACATTGAGCTGGATATTATCATGGAAATGTTGGGACAATTCCCTTGAGCTACCAGTATTAAGTGCTAAGCGAACATCTGCAAAAAGTGACTCATTTTGGGCATAGGTATTGCCATTTCCTATGCTTGGAAATAATAGGAAAAAGAAAATTTTTATACCAATTCCCTTCATTAGAATTTATGATCAGATTTAAATAGGTGAGTTAGCTAAAATTGTGCCATACCTTATAAATTAAAACTTAATTTATTTTATAATGATAAAAGCTGTTTCCCTTGTTTTTAGATTGATTTAAATAGGATGCCTCTGTGAAGAAAACAAGAAAAAGTTTTCGCAGGAATAGAAAAATATCTTGGCTGGATACAGGGAAAGATAAATTGATCTATTCCTCAGAAAAATCAATTATATATATCTTTTCTTTGCCATCAATTTTTTTAGCTCTTATGAGAACCAGATAAGTACCTTCTGAATGAACATAATTTCCGATGGCATATTTCAAACCTTCATTAGAACTGCCTTGATGTGCATATTCAAAGCTGATAGGTTCGTGTTTTTTAAAAAATTCCTTTAAATATATTTCAGCATGTACATTACTGTAATTACCTGATTCTCCTTTGATATTTAGCTCTATATTATCATGGAAATATTGAGATAATTCTTTTGAACTACCTGCCTTAAGTGCAGATCGGACGTCAGCAAACAGCGATTCATTCTGAGCTTGGGCTAAAGTCAAACTAGAGACTGATAATACCATTATTAAAAAAAACCTGATAGCAATTTCCTTCATTAGGATTTATAATTCATTTAAATAAGTGAATAAGCTAAAATTATGCCATAGATTAAGTAAAAGCTTTTAATTTTTTAATATAGCTTTTGATTTTATTCTTTAAGTTCAAACATAATATTCATACAAATTAGCATATTGGAATCGAGTATGCAAAAAGCATTCATTTATTTTCCAAATAAACGATATTAGCTCTAATTTTATTTACTACGAATATCCAGCATTTTACCTATCAAAATCCCCTTATTTTCTTTAAATGACACCTCTTCATCACTTACTTTTTTCACTCCCTCGATAGTATAAAATGCTTTTGGATTATACTCATTAATTTTAGGGATCAATTCTTTCAAAGTATTTCTTTTCACAACTGTAAAAATAATATTCACTTTGCCGTCATTACCTGTAGCATCAATATTTGAATATCGATGATTCTTTTTTTCTAAATATTCTATTAAATCATGAGCAGGCAAAGCTGTAATTACCCTGACCACAACCCGACCTATTGCCATTTTTTCCTCCAAAATAATACCCACATAGGTCCCAAAAGCATATCCGGTAGCATATGAAATATAACTTACGGGATTATCGATATGTTGAAATATCTGACCAATAGCCAACAACCATATTAAAGATTCAAAAAAGCCTAAAAGCGGTGCAAGCCCTTTCTTACCTTGCATTACTAGTATAACCCTTATAGTCCCAATTGAAACATCTGCAACTCTTGCCATAAAAATTAACAAAGGCAAAATTATAAAGGCAAATAGGTCACTGGAAAAACCTAATTCTTGAAAAAACTCTTGCATATAAATTCAATTTGAAAGAAGAAACTCAAATATGTGAAAATTAATTCAGTTGGGAAAATAGATAGTTTTGGATTGAGATTATACCAGTAAATATTTAGTGTGTCTGTGTATTGCGGTTTGACGGTTCCAACCGTCTGACTGAAATCCAACATCTTTAGTCTAAAATCATCAATCTTATACCTAAGTTATCATCCAAACAAATAACTTACCACTTCACCCAGCTGACTAAAGGTTTTAATTTCAATATTATAGCGAGCGGTATCAACCCCTTTCATGCTAAATTTGGAAACCAATATTTCCTTAAATCCTAATTTCTCTGCTTCAGCTATTCTATTCTCCACTCTGTTTACTGCGCGAATCTCACCACTAAGCCCAACTTCTGCGGCAACGCAGGTTTTGGAAGACAAAGGAATCTCCTCTAATGAGGAAATAATAGCAACACAAACGGCCAAATCAATAGCAGGATCCTCCACTCTAACACCTCCAGCTATATTTAAAAACACATCTTGAATGCCTAAGCGGAAACCTCCTCGTTTTTCCAAAACTGCCAGCAACATGTTTAATCTTTTGCTATCATAGCCAGTAGCAGATCGTTGAGGAGTACCATAAGTTGCAGGACTCACCAAAGCTTGAATTTCAATCAAAAGAGGTCTATTACCTTCTAAAGTGGCACCTATTGCCGTTCCACTACTGTCTTTGTCTTTTTGGGAAATTAATATTTCAGAAGGATTACTGACCTGCCGCAAGCCATTTTGCATCATTTCATAAATACCCAATTCATTTGTGGAGCCAAATCTATTTTTGGTAGTCCGTAATATTCTATAGGTAAGGTGGCGATCACCTTCAAATTGCAGGACAGCATCCACCATATGTTCCAAAACTTTTGGGCCAGCAATTGCGCCATCTTTAGTGATATGTCCGATTAAAAAAACTGGGATTTTATTCTCTTTGGCAAATCGCATTAATTCAGCCGTACATTCTTTTACCTGACCAACACTACCAGCAGCTGATTCAATTTTAGGAGAATGTAAAGTTTGAATGGAATCAATCACCAGCAAATCAGGTCCTAAAGCTTCCACTTCTCTGAAAATATCAGCGGTATGAGTTTCGGTGAGGATAAAACAGTTTTTGGAATCATGTTCCATTCTATCAGCTCGCATTTTAATTTGCTGAGCACTTTCCTCACCGCTAACATATAAAACTTTAAGATTTGCAAGCTGCAAGGCTATCTGAAGCATCAAAGTAGATTTTCCTATGCCTGGCTCTCCGCCAATTAATACCAATGAGCCTGGCACTATCCCTCCTCCTAAAACCCTGCTCAATTCACGGTCAGCCACTTTAATCCTGGCTTCATTAGTGCTTTCCACTTCCTGGATAGCAATTGGTTTATTAGCTCTTTTACTAGGCGATTGATATCCGCTTGAAGATTTTTCCTTTGTAACTACTTCCTCCACAAAGGTGTTCCACTGTCCACATGACGGACATTTTCCAACCCATTTAGGTGATTCATGTCCACACTCCTGACAAAAATATGCTGATTTAACTTTAGCCATAAAATAATTTATGCTGCAATTTATTTATAAAAATGAAGATAGTAGTGAAATATTTAAGTTGTGAATAAATTAAGCCAATATCCCCTGAATATCTTCCTTGCTCAAGCTTTTCATAAAACTTTCCTCTGTGCTGATTAAGTCCCTTGCTAACGTCAGTTTTTTCTCTTGAAGTGCGAGTATCTTTTCTTCTACAGTATTTTTGGTGATGAATTTATAGGTGAAAACTTGTTGCTTTTGACCAATTCTATGTGCTCTGTCCACTGCTTGTTGCTCGATAGCTGGATTCCACCAAGGATCTAATAAAAATACATAATCCGCTGCGGTCAAATTCAATCCCAAACCTCCGGCTTTCAGGGAAATTAGGAATACAGATATTTCTTCCGTTTCCTGAAATAGTTTCACTTGTTTCTGACGGTCTTTTGTTGTTCCATCCAAATAAGCATATTTGATATGGCTACGCTCCATATAATCTTTAAAAAGGCTCAAATGCTTAACAAACTGGCTAAAAACTAGAATTTTATGCCCTTTAGAAATTATTGAACTTAGCATGTGGGTAACGTCTTCCATTTTCCCTGAATCGCCTTGATATTCTGGATCAACCATTTTAGGATGATTGGCAATTTGTCGCAATTGAGTTAATCCTTGCAATAAAATCATTTGAGAACTGCGGATTCCTTTTTTCTCAATTTCATCTAAAATCATGTCACGGAAGTAGTTTTTAACCTCCTCATATTTTTCCTCTTGCATGGTAGTCATGCCTGAGTAATGGACACTTTCTATTTTATCAGGAAGTTCAGTTGCCACTTGGGATTTATGCCTTCGCAAAATAAATGGCTTAATCAACGTAGCTAATTTCTGTGATTTCTGTTCATCTCGCTTTTTCTCAATAGGTGTTACAAACTCATCTTTAAAGAATTTCTTATTTCCCAAAAGCCCTGGATTTACAAACGACATTTGCGACCATAAATCCATAGTACTGTTTTCCACAGGAGTACCCGTCAACACAAGTTTTCTTCTAGATTTTAATTTTTTTACGGCTTTGGCAATATGCGAATCTGGATTCTTAATGGCCTGAGATTCATCCAAAATAATGTAATTGAATAAAAATTCCGACAGAATATCCACATCCAAGCGTGTGATCCCATAGGAAGTTAAAATCAAATCATAATCCTCGAATTGTTTGCTGTCTTTGATTCTGTTTGTTCCTGTGTAAACAAATATCTTCAATTCGGGCGTAAACTTTTCCGCCTCAGACTGCCAGTTATATACCAGAGAGGTTGGCATTATTAAAAGACTTGCAGCCGTCCTGCCATTTTCCTTTTCAGATTGAAGCATGGCTAAAGTCTGAACGGTTTTTCCTAAACCCATATCATCAGCCAAGCATCCGCCAAAATTATACTGATTTAAAAACTGCAACCAATTAAAGCCTTCCTTTTGATAAGGGCGCAATTCCCCTGAAAAATCTTCAGGCATTGGATGGTCATCTATCTGCGTGAAGTCTTTCAGTTTTGCTAGTTTTCTGTCCATTTGAACTTTAGCCAAATTGCTATTTTCCATTTCATTGACAAGTGACAAATGATGCTTTCGCATTTTCATAGCATCTTCATCACCATTTTCCATAAAACTGAACAGCTCGGAATAATCTTCAAACCAATGAGATGGAATTACTGCAGTCTGGTTATTAGGCAATTGAAACTCAGTTTGATTATTTAAAATATGCTTTCTAAGTTCCTTAAAAGAGATTTCATAATCTCCGAACATCACAACTGCATTGATATCAAACCAATCAATACCTTCGGATATATCAATTTCAATTGATGATTTTCCTACAAAATATTTCTTGTTGTCATATAATCTGCCCTGCTCAACTTCTACACCGTTTTCTTGCAGCCAGTCCACATTTTTAGTAATCCAGCTAAAAGCAATGGCTTTTGGTAGAGTGACTTTTCCTTTCATTATGTCTAAGCCCCTATCTACCATAGCATCTCTCAGGCTTTTTTCTTTCAAAAGATTTCTAACCAATCGCTTAAAAACAAACTGACCATCCTCTTTCTCAACTTTTACTGAAACTCCTTCCCCTTTACCTAATGGAAACGTATGCTCTCCATATTGGAATTTTAATTCTAAAAGTAAATTCCCATCAGACTCAGGCTTCGATTCTTCTTCGTCAAAAAGACCCACACTTTGTCCTTTGACAACCGCTAATTCTGAAATTTTCAGTTTAGGAAAGGGCTCTTCTCGAAATGTTTTGATTTTAAATCCTCTAGCAAACACATCAAAAGAGGCAACAAGCGGTGCAACGAATTTTTTGAAATAGGTTTCCTCTACTTTCTGAGGAATCGCAATGAATTTTTTATTGAGGAAAGGCTTTATTTTTTTTCCTTCTGGGTCTTTTTCAAAAGAATACAACTTTTGGTCAACCACTAGCCAGGCGGGTTCATTACAAATTAAGTACGCCCCTTTATATTGAAATTCTAACTTCTCTCCATTATGCTTAATAGTAGGAAAATAATGCGTATTATCTTCGTTTTTTACAAAATGGAAAAGGATAGTGGCTTTTTCTTCCATTATTTCGATTTGACGCCAAGCTGGCTCTCCATCATTCCCCATTTCAAAAAGCATCTTGCCTTTTATTCTGCTAAGAATTTCTGAACGCCTTTTTTCCATGTAGCGTTCTATTTCACTCTTTACTAATTCATTTCCACCATCCAGATTGTAATATTTATCGAAGAATTCTGCAGGCTTCATTTTCTTTTTGGCAAACTTCCTCACTACCACATCTTGCTGCATTTGATCCATAAGCTCAATAAGCTCATAGTCCACATCATCAAGACCCTTTTCGAATTCTTTGGCATTTTTTGCGGAAATATTCTGATGGGAAAAAGTTAATTCCCCCCTACTATTTTTTTGCACTACAAAAGACTCGAAAGTGTAGCCCAAATATTCATGTTCGAACAGCGAATATATCAGTTGAAATGGTTGAGTGGTGTATACCTTCATGAATAAAACTTATCGATCAAACAGTTTATGTCAGTTTTTTGATAAAATCAGAATTGAAATTTAATGAATTAGGATGGAACTCGTATTATTTTTTTGAATATTTTCCTATAATCGCTGAATTTCTACTGATTTAGCAGCAACTTGGGCAGGTTTGAAAGATGCTAAAATAGTAATAATCATTATTGTCAGCATAGTGAAGACAAAATCTGAGGCAATCATCTTAACTGGATAAGCCTCTTGAACAGCAGAAGACATGTTCATAGAAACTAACCCATATTCCTGCTGCAATAAGCAAATAATAAAACCAAAAAGACCACCAGTTAAAGCTCCAGAGAGTGAAATAATAGCCCCTTCTTTTAAGAAAATATTGCGGATAGTTTTTATTGGGGTTCCCATTGCATACAAAATGCTGATATCTCTTTTCTTATCTAAAGCGAGCATGGTTAAAGCAAAAAAGATGTTGAAAGAAGCTACCGCTAAAATGAAACTGAAAGTAATATAAATGAATAATTTTTCAATCTTAATTGCCTTAAGCAAGGAAGCATGTTGTTCATCTGAATTTTGAATTTCAAATTTATCACCTAAATCTTGCTTTAGGGCTTCTTGAATTTTCTCAACTGATGTTCCCTCTGCCAAATTAATTTCAATTGAGGTACATTCGTTTTTCTTACCTATTAATTTTCTAGCAAAGCGCAAGGGAACAAAAATATACTTCTCATCATATTGCTTTTCAATAGCAAAAATCCCTGCTGGCATTAGAATTCCTGAATTGTACATACTGGAAGGATTTGTTCTGCCCGGGCTAATGTTTTTTGGATAATAAAATTGCAAAGCCAAAAAATCATTTCGAGAGTTGATTGACAAATCATATCGAATACCCTGACCAACCACTGCAAAATTCTGCTCTTTTTCTGTCAGCTTTAATTGACCTTCTGTGATGTGGTTTTTCAATTCACTCTTTTCCACAAAATCAGGACTAACACCCTTCATACGAACAACAGATTCGCCATCATTATAACGTACCAAAACATTATCCTCCACTACTTGCACAATCGTGGCTAAACCTTCTCTTTGTTCTATTTTATTCTGTAGATCTTTATCGTACTCAAAGAATTTCCCTTCCTTCAAACTAATCTTAATATCAGCATCAAAAGAACTGTATAAAGATCGAATTAAGTCTTCCAATCCGTTAAAAACAGAAAGTACTATTACCAATGCAGCCGTTCCAATAGCAACACCGACCATGGCAATAATGGAAAGCACATTAATGAATCCTTTTTTCTTCTTAGATAGGAAATATCTTCTTGCTATGAAAAATGATAGGTTCTTCAATATTCTAATGCTGGATTTTAATCATTTTTTTCTTCATCATCCTCATCTTTTTCTTCTGGTGGGATGTCGAGTTTCGATAGAATATCATCTATGCGATTTGCTCTTTCCAAGGTATCATCCATGAAAAATGCAATCTCAGGAACAATTCTAACTTGTTTCCCTATTCTATTTCCTAAGTGTTTTCTAATTTCACTTTTTCTTTCTCTAATCATTTCCAATGTTTCGCTAGGATTATCAGACAACATTAGGCTTAGATAAATTTTAGCATAGCTCAAATCTGGAGATACCTCCACATCTGTGATCGTGATAAAAGCTTTTCCAAAGGCATTAGCCATTTGTTTTTGGAATATTTCGCTTAAATCTTTCTGTAATAAACTGGAATATTTTTTCTGTCTTGAACCTGCAGCCATATCATTCTATAATTTCTTTACAAATATGCACGATATTTTATACAATTTGTGCTTTATCGCCTAATTTAGCAATTGTATTTTAAACAAAACCAAAGACTATTGTTAGGTTTTTTCCGAATAAATGACCCTTATCGCTTACTGATCCTTGTTTTGGCAGTTCTCCTTTTGCGTTTACCCTATCTAATTGGGTCAGAACCATTGGTATATGAAACCAATTGGCTCTTAATTGGAGAAGCTCTGAATTCAGGTAAAACTTTATATAAAGATTTAATAAGTCCAATAGCCCCTTTAGCTGCCTGGATTTATATGGCAATAGAATTTGTATTTGGCAAATCGATTTTGGCTTTACAAATTATAGCATTTTTGTTAGTCACTTACCAGTTTTCTCTTTTTAACAATATAATGTTAAGAAATAAAGCTTACAATGAAAACTCTTATATCCCCGCATTGATTTATGCCTTGATGATGTTTACTTTCTACGATTTCTTTACATTATCACCAGCACTCATTAGCCTTACCTTTATCTTATTGGTTTTAGACAATATTTATTTGAGGATAGAAAATAAACTTCAGGATGCCACTATTCTAAAAACGGGTATTTTCATGGGATTGGCCGTTCTGTTGTATCTTCCTTCAATATTTTTCTTAGTGGCTACCATTCTTTCTTTTGCATTATTAACAAGCCTAGTTTTACGTAGATATTTATTGTTTTTATATGGTTTTACATTCCCCATAGCCATAGTACTGATCTATTTTTACTGGCAGGACGGGCTAGATGCACTTTATACTCAATGGGCAGCATTTAATATTTGGGACTCTGTTGTTCCTATAATTAATTTACAGTCAATCCTTATAATTTCTATATTTCCCACAATTATCTTTCTATTTGCACTTTACAAAACATTTAGTGCTTCCCGCTTTACAAATTACCAATTAAGGGTGCAGCAAGTTATGTTCATTATGTTTTTAGCCGCACTAGGTAGTTGGTGGATTTCTGAACAACAAGCTCCATTCGAATTATTAGGTTTTGTACCTTCATTTGCATTCTTTATTATTCATTTAATTTTTCAGTTTAAAAATAAATTAAAAGCTGAGATATTTTCACTCTTTTTTAGTGTTATCCTAATCACAATAAACTTTACGATTTACTATCAAAATTTCACCATTCACAGGTTTGGGGAGTTCAATAAACTAACAAGCCAAAAATCAGTATATGATGAATTGATAAAAGATAAATCGGTTATGATTTTAGGAGGGAATACAGATATGTACCAACATGCAGGCAGAATAGCAACTCGATTCTATCATCCTGAATTAAGTGAATATATTTTAGATCAGATGAATGAAAAAGAGCAACTAATTGCTTTAAATGATGATATTCAAAAATTTAAGCCTGAATTAATTATAGATATATTAGGAATATTCAAAAAACATAAAGCAGAAATGTCTTTGATAAATGAAGAATACCTTCAAATTAGCCGTAATTTGCATGTAATAAAGACTAAAGATTTAAAAAAATAAATTTGTAAAAAGCATACCTACTAAAGATAAACAATAATGAACAAAATTTTCATAACGTTTTTGACATGTGATGTTGTTTTAGAATCTGATTTTACTCATATTTGAAGCGAATATGGGAGAACTATTACTTTATATTGGAATCATTACAATTTCTACTTTTGCGGTTTGGAAAGGCGGTAGTCTACTCGAAGAATCATCAGAAAAGCTTTCAGATTACTATAGGTTACCCCCTTTAATTCAAGGTACAATTATTACTGCAGTAGGATCGAGTTTTCCAGAATTAGCTGCCACGGTTTTGTCTACTTTACTTCATGGGAAATTTGATTTGGGAGTATCAGCAATTGTGGGTTCTGCCATTTTCAATATTTTGGTTATACCAGGAATTTCGGCAGTTATAGTCAAAAGGATGCCTGCAGATTTAAGTTTAATTTATAAGGATACGCAGTACTATATAATTTCAGTTTTTATTCTCTTTATAACTTTTGCCCTTGCCTATATATATTATCCAATAGTAGTTACTCCAAACAATATGGAAGGGACAATGACTAGATGGATTGCTTGGATTCCTATTGCATTTTATGGCCTTTATCTTTTCATCCAAGGAATGGAAACTAGAGATTACAGAAGAGACCATGGAAAACGAGCTGTTTTGGGAGTTGATAAAGGAACAATAAATATAAGAAAGGACTGGATTAAGCTTATAATAAGTCTAATTTTAATTGTGGCTAGTGTAGAAGGTCTAGTAAGTGGCGCCATATTCTTAGGAGAATTTTTTAATACCCCTGATTTCATTTGGGGAATTACAATTGTAGCGGGTGCCACTAGCATACCTGATGCTGTTGTGAGTATTAAAATTGCTCGGAAATTTAAAGGCTCCATAAGTTTAGGGAATGTTATTGGCAGCAATATTTTTGATTTATTAGTAGCTGTTCCCGTTGGGGTTCTAATTGCTGGGACTGCGGTTGTAAACTTTACAGTAGCGGCTCCTCTGATGTTGTTCCTTGCGCTAATTACAATTATTATGTTCATTTTTCTAAGGACAAACCTAGCCTTAGTTAGATGGGAAGGGTTAGTTCTATTAGTTCTTTATGTAGTTTTTGTAGTTTGGATGGTATTAGAGACATTAGGAATTACCTCTGTAGTAATTAAATAAAAAAAGCCTGTTTTCCATAAGAAACAGGCTCAATTATATTTCAAGTTTGATCAGCTTTTGCCTAACTCAGCAAAATATTGATGAAATAAAGCAACAGTTTCAATTCCTTTTAAATAATTCTCAACACCAAAGCTTTCATTAGGCGAGTGAATAGCATCTGAATTCAGACCAAAGCCCATTAAAATACTATCTAAGCCCAAAATATCTTTAAATAAAGAAACAATAGGGATACTTCCTCCTTCTCGTGTTGGAATTGGCTTTTTACCCCATACTTTTTCAAAAGCTTTTTCTGCTGCCTTATAGGAATCAGTATCAGTAGGTGTAACATAAGGCATTCCGCCATGATGAGGAGTTACTTTTACCTTTACACTTTTAGGAGCAATACTTTCTAAATGCTCCTTAAAAAGCTTTGTGATTTCATGATGATTTTGGTTTGGAACCAAACGCATAGAGATTTTTGCATGCGCTTTTGACGGCAATACCGTTTTAGCACCTTCACCTATATAACCACCCCAAATTCCGTTTACATCCAAAGTAGGGCGAATACCCATTCTCTCCAAAGTATTGTATGAAGCTTCTCCTTCTACATCGTCAATATTCAAATCCTTTTTGAAATCATCTAAGTTGAAAGGGGCTTTATTCATTTCATCTCTTTCGGCTTGTGTCAATTCCAAAACCTTATCGTAAAAACCAGGAACAGTAACTTTCCTATTTTCATCCTGAAGTGAAGTAATCATTCTAGCTAATACATTGATTGGATTAGCAACAGCACCACCATAAACACCCGAGTGCAAATCTCTATTTGGACCTGTAACTTCAATTTCCAAATAACTGATCCCTTTCAAACTTACAGCCATAGAAGGATGTTCGTTTGCAATCATGGAAGTATCTGAAATGACTATAACATCCGATTTTAATTTCTCTTTATTTTCTGCTATGAAAATTTCCAGATTTTCTGATCCCACTTCCTCTTCACCTTCGATCATGAATTTAACATTGCAGGGAACCCCTCCGTTTTTCATCATCATTTCAAAGGCTTTCACATGAATATACATTTGGCCTTTATCATCTGCCGAACCTCTCGCCACTATTTTACCATCTTTTATAACTGGGTTAAAAGGTTCGGAATCCCAAAGCTCATAAGGATCAGCTGGTTGCACATCATAGTGACCATAAACCAAAACTGTAGGTAGTTCAGGATCTATAAGTTTATCAGCATAAACTATTGGATGACCAGCGGTTTCGCACACTTCAACATTATCAGCTCCTGCCTCTTTAAACTTAGCCTTCATAAATTCAGCTGCTTTCTTTACATCTCCTTTAAATTTGGGATCAGCACTTACGCTTGGTATCCTTAGTAAATCGAAAAGCTCATCTAAAAACCTTTGTTTGTTTTCGTTTAAATATTTCCCTGTTTCTTCTTTAGTTATCATTTATGAATATTTATGAATTGTAATATAATTAAATCTAAAAACCATCGTCATCATCGTCATCTTCAGGTGGGGCATCTTGCGTAGGGATTGGTGAATTATTGGCAGGAACACCCGCTGCACTACTTGCCTCACTTGCCATTTCTAAATAATAAGGCGCATCAATATCAAAATATCTTTTACGGTAATCCTCTATGAAGTTAGTTACTTCCAATTTATCTCCAGTTAAAAATACAAAATCACCGAATTTAGCTTTTTCCGCTTTGGATTTGTTATCAATTAGCTCATTTGCTTCTTCATTAGAAGAGAAAAATATTAACCTATCTTCCTCATAATGAAAGAAATACCAACAAGAAGGTGAGACTTGAAGAAACAACTTTATTGCTGTTCCCATTTCTAATTTCTGAATCTCAATGAAGCCATCAATATTTGCATTTATATCTTGCGCCCCTGTATTAGATAGTCCTATTTTACCAACGCTATACCAGGATTGCTCCTCATCTGACCATTTCATATCTATATTATTTAACACTAAGGTTTTGGTCAAATCAGAGGATAAGGAATTAAGTGGAATATATTCGTTAAAAATATTCTCCTCATAACGCTTAGCTGTTGAATTACCTGCTATTTCAGCTAATTTAGATAATAACCTATCTAAATCCTTTGTAGATTCTGGCAAGCCAAGACGCTGCACAACTTCTAACATATCTAGCCCGATTGTAGAAGTGAAAGCATTTGGTAAGTCAAACTCTATTGTCATCATTAAATTGAAAATAAATTCTTGACTTAATAAATCACCTGAGCCAGAGCCAGCCGATTTAAATTCAGCCTCTTTTCGGCTCTCCATGAATTGAAAAGGCCCTTCAAATTCCAATTTTTGATCTTTTTCATTGTAGGCAAAATATTTCCCAGCGTAGGATATCCCAGCCTTTCTTCCTTTGTCTTCTATTACAAATTGATTTTTAGAAGCACTATAGGTAAGCAATCCACTTGGTTTAAAGAAATCAACATCGGAGAAATCCCTCTTTTCATTCATAAAGGTAGCATAGAGTTGATTATTTACATTATCGAAATGTATACCGGCTTGTAGAGGTTCTCCCATTTCAGTAGTGCTATTGTCAAAATCTATTACAACTTCTTTTGCACTTCCATCGCTCTTGTAGGCAATCCAAGTATCGTAATTTGGGATATCCTGGAGATCTGGTTGAATATAACCTTGTAACTCTAAAGCAGGCCTATCTGCATACATGGTTACATCACCTTTATAATACATCCCCGGACTAATCAACATTCTATCTTCTTTTCGGACAACTCCTGAAGATACTGTTCTTAATTTTTCATCTTTTGGGGCTGGCAGTAAACTAAATTCACCCATTTTAATGGAAAAAGTATCGCCTATCGAGTTTACATATCTATAGGTAGCGTTACCCTCAAATTTATTCCTTGAAATGATATCAATTTCAGCATCGTACAGGTTATGATAGCCAGTTAAGGTGTCCAACTTTAAGGTTGCATTATATAATTTATTAATTTTCCCATTCTCCCCAATTATCACCTCTCCACCACTAGGTGTTATTTGTGCATCAGCAACTGTAATATAAGGAATACCAGACACATTCAATACCTGACTCTCAATGTCATATACTGCTTTTGTAGCATTAAAGACCAATGAATCTTGATCTGGATTAGTGGAATAGAAATAGGAATTATTAATATTGATATCAGTAGGTTTGGTCATCTCAACAATTTTTTCGTCAAGTTTCCACAATGCTGAAGGAATAGAGGTTTTATAACTTGCATATGGAAAATCCAATGCGGCATCACCCTCTACCTCAGGATTTACAGTTGCCGTATTAGCCTGAAAATCAAAATCTAACCTAACATCATCAGCTGATAAAGCTGGAATAGTATCAGTGGATTCAATTCTAAAATCTGCATGTCTGGCAGAAAAACTTTGCTCTTCAAAACTAAATTCTTTAGAGGAAGTATTTGAGCCTCTTGTAGTCATTTCACCAAGACCAAACAGTCCTTTTTTCGATATTATGGTTTTGCCTTCTAAGGAGGCTGTTTCATCATACATTTTGAAAGGTTCAGAGCGATTCGCCATATAAAGGCTATCCTTTGCAGTAAGCCATCGCATATCAAAATTTAAAATTTCCATTTGAGGATAAGACACTCCTTCCCAATCCCCTGGCTCGATAGAAGCATAGGTACCAGTTGCAGTGATAGAATCTTTAAAGAAAGTAAAGTTGTCAGACTTTATGGTAGAACTCAAATATTCAATTTTATCCCCTCCTCTTAAGCCTTGATTATCCAGTTTAATCGTCCCGTAAAATTGAGCTTCACCTGCCAGTAAGTCTATACCCTCCTCTGGTAAAGGGTGATTAAATCCTAAAGACTTATCAGGCATTACTCTTAACTTTTCTTCAAACTCTGGGAAAATTTCTCCCGAATGAAATATACCGTCAAAGGCAATTGAATTGGGGTCTGAACTACTCACAGAATCGATCTCAAATGGAGGAATTATGAAATAAAGACTTTGATCATAAACTCCATTTAAAATCTCCTCACCAAGAAAATAGACTGTGGCGCCCTTAGTGGCATTAAAAATAGGGTATTTCGGAAATTCTTTTTGAGCAGATTTATTATTAGGTTCGTTAATGTATAAAACCCCAGCAGTTTCCACTAATTGATTTTGGATTTGCTCTTTATTTGATTGTTTATTGTTATCACCAGTTGCCAAGTTGAATTTAATATTATCGATTTTTGGCATAGAAATCAGAAAACTGTCATAATCCATCTTGAATTCCTCTCCTATATACTGATAATTTCCTGCATATACTGTTCCATCAAATTGCACATCACGATTTTTTCTCAATACCACTCTTCCGCTATCGGGCTCTACACTTATTCCCAGTTTGTCATTAATGATAAATTCTTCTACTCCGAATATGTCCAGCGTTCCTTTATCAAGATTTAATTTACCATTTGGCCTTCCTGAAGAAACCGATGAAATTTGAACGTTATCATAATCTTTTCTACCCCACCTAGAATCTACGTAATGAAAGGCTTTGTTTAACATATCAATTCTACCGCTTACGACATCGTATTTAATAAAACCGTTCTGCATCAACAACTTCATACCCGATCTTAACTTTCTTTCATCTATTCCAGTTTTTTCAGCAATTTCATTCGTATAAAAAGTGTTTCTGTTTGCAGTTCTGCTGTAATTAACTACCACTTGTAAAGCATGAAACTTATACAATCCCGAAAGACTATTGTATCTATATTCATTAAAATATTCTGCGGATTCAAATAGAGCTGGCACCCTATTTCCTGCAATCAGAATTGAGATATCAACAACCGATGAATCCATATCCCAGCTAAGTTTATCCGCAGTGAAATCCATATTAAAATAGCTGGCGTAAAATGGCGCATTTTTAAAATTACCTTTATTTTTCAGGAGGTTTAATGTGTTTTCAGATACACTGTAATTGAGGCTTAAACCAGGATGGTAAATTGAGTCTTTTCTTTGATAAAGTGAAACACTACTAACTTCTGAAGTGAATGAGCTATCAGCATAAATAAATTCACGAGATTCCGCTCTGAATTTTTTAACTGCAGTACCTTGTAACTCCAATGTGCTAAGGCTATTATCCATAGAAGAAGTACCCAAAGTAGTTCCTTTCAAGGTTATTCCACCAGTTAAGTATAGACCCTTCACATCTACGAAATTTAAATCATAGCCTGATTTATAAGATTGGAAAAAAGGAAAGTTTGTTTCTCCTTTTGAGTTACTTTCAGCTTTAAAATCAATAAAGCCCTTTACTGGTTCCTTTAATATTTCTGGGTAATTCAAAGTGACTTGTTCTGCAGAAAATTCTTTTTCATTAACTTCAAATGTAAATTCTGACAATTCAGCATTCAATTCTTGAGGAGATTTACCTAAATGCTCCCAGGTTAAAATACCACTTTCAGCAACAAAAGTATTGCCCATAAGCTCAAGGCTTCCTGAAACATCATTTATTTTAATTGAATCGGTAGTATTTAAGAATTTCAGATTTATATTCTTCAATTTTACGATTGGCCCTTCTAGGACTGGCATAGGTTCACTATAAACCGATAAGTCCACACTTGAGGTATTTTCGTCCTCAGTCTGTTCAGTATCATTAGTCGCTTCAGTATCCCAGGCATCATCACTTTCTCCCCATGCATCATTATCACCCCAGCCGCTGTCATCTTCACTGTCCCAATCATCATTAGATTCAGAACCCCACTCGCTTTCAGTTTCTTCTTCATCTATTTCAACTGTTACTTCAGGTTCGGTTGGCCATTCGAAACTCACACTTCCACCTGAAAATGCAACTTGATAATAACGACTATAGAAAATAGCTTTCTTTTCTAGAATTTGTTCCGTAGTTCTTAAAATTGATTTGAATTGATTGGTTTCAAGCTCTTCATATGCTTTTTTGGCTATTACTAAAAATGTATTGATAGCTTTAGCAGGATCTTTCAGATTAGATGAAGCTCCAGATAAAGTGCTAATAAAAGGTACTCTGAAATCTCTTACTGAAAGATTGTCAGATTTCATTTGATTGTAAATCTCTTTTATTTGAGCCTTATTTTGCTGAGTAAATAAATTATCCTGGTTCCAATAATTTTGAAAAAATAGAGATACACTTTCTCCCTTTTCCGAATTTAATTGAGCTAAATCCATTTGAACAGACTTTAAAAAATCTGGTTCAGCAGCATCTTCTGTACTAGCTTCATCTTGAGAAATCGCCCAAAAGGAACTCCAAAAAGTTAATATGGTGATGAAAAAAATTCTCATTTATTATTCTTAAGCAAAAGTGCAGACCATTGGTTCCTTACGGATTTATTGACAAGTTCTAACGAAAATTTTTCACATTCATTTAAAATATCTTGAATATCATTTTCATAAAACCCACTCAACATTAAAAATCCATCTTTTTTGATATATTTTTGTAGATGTTGAATATCTGCTAATAAAATATTTTTATTAATATTGGCTAAAATCAAATTATACTCCGCCATTTGAGGAATAGATTGAACCTCTCCCTTCCAGACTTTGAATTTTGAATTATCGATTGAATTTAAGGAAAAATTTTCAATAGTATTTTCAACTGCCCATTCATCAATGTCATAAGCCTCTACGTTTTTGGTTCCTTTAATAGCTGCTAAAATAGCTAAAATCCCTGTTCCACAGCCAGCATCTAAAACAGTTGCATCTTTTAAATCCATATCATGCATCAAATTCAGCATTTGATAAGTAGTTTCATGATGACCTGTGCCGAACGACATTTTAGGAGTAACCACTATTTCAATTGGAAACTGAGGATTTGGCGGATGAAAATCTGCTCGCACTAAAATTTTGTTTTCCACTTCAATTGGCTGATAATTTTTTTCCCAATCTGCATTCCAGTTTTCTTTTTCTACAGAGCCCAACTCATATGTTACGGAAGTCAAGCTTTCATATTGCTGAAAAAGCTCCTCAATTTGAGAAGCTTCTATGGTTTGGTTTTCATCTGAATAAGCAAAAAGCCCTCTTCCATCTTCCTTTTCTTGAAAGGTAGAGAACCCAATTTCTGCTAACTCTGCCATGAAAATTTCAATAAAATCTTCCTGACAATTTACTTCTAAAGATATATAGCTCATTATTTAAATTTACTTCCATTTAAGCTGTAAAAAATTCCCGCCAACGCCTGTGCCTTCACAGGCGTTTTATCGTTTTGTGAAGACCTGTCTGCTCAGGCGGGCAAAACATAACTTTCTTAAAAAGTTCTATCTAAAATGATTTAATAATATCAGTGAAATCTCTTGATTTAAGAGAAGCACCGCCAATTAAACCACCATCAACATCAGGTTGAGAAAAAAGTTCTTTCGCATTATCAGGTTTACAACTTCCTCCATATAAAATAGAGGTTTCATTTGCAGCATCTTGACCAAATTTAGAGGCAATATGCTCACGAATGGTTTTATGCATATCCTGAGCTTGTTGAGAGCTAGCTGTTTTGCCTGTTCCAATTGCCCAAATTGGTTCGTAAGCAATAACGATATTTTTGAATTGCTCAGCAGATAAATGAAATAAGCTATTGGTCAATTGCTTGGTTACATAATCATTCTGAGTATCCGCCTCTCTGATTTCCAAAGGCTCGCCACAACAAAAAATTACTTTCAAGTCATTTTTCAATGCGTTATCTGTCTTTTTCGCTAACTCTTCATCTGTTTCAGAGAAATGTTGTCTTCTTTCGCTATGACCCAAAATCACATACTGAGCACCTAATGATTTCAGCATAGGAGCAGAAACTTCACCGGTGAATGCACCAGCATCTTCTAGGTGGCAATTCTGCCCTGCCAAAACAATTTGCCCCATCTCAGGAATTAAATTTTCAACTGCATATATAAATGGAGCTGGAGGAGCAATTACTACTTTAACATCAGAAGGCCCTTCATCTTCCACCATATTGGCGATTTCAGAAGTCAATGATTGCGCTTCTACTAAAGTTTTATTCATTTTCCAGTTTCCTGCTACTATTTTCTGTCTCATTTTATTTTCAAATTTTGTTATAGGCTAAAAAACAAAAATAAGAAGATTTGAGCATAAAGCTAAGGGATAGTAGATTACATACACAAAGTAGGCAGCAATTGTAGTTCCTTTTTCAGTTCAGCATCTAAATTTTCCTTTGTTAAGCCCACTTCACTTAATAACTCCCAAAAACCTACACCCCCAGTTATTAATACAAATAAATGTTCTTTACCATAAATCCTAAAAGTCCTTTCACAAATCAAGGCACCCACCATATAAGGAATTGAGGTATCACCAACAAATACCCTTTCAAATGGCTTCAAATATTTTGATAAATCAATATCTGGATTAGAATTTAAATGATTTTTGAGATTCTCTTTATGCCAAGAATAAGAATAGGTCCGAGTCCCACCGATATAAGTGGCTACTCCTTCTTCTATTAACTTATGGGTGGAGGATGATAATACTAAATTATAATGGTGAACAATTTCGTGCGTGTACACTTCAGTATTATTAGCTGATAAAACAATATTATGGCGTTCAGCTAAACCACCTCCACCGTCTATATACATGGTGGGTTTGTAATCAAAGCCTTTGATTACAAAGAGCTCTTTTAAGCCAACACATGAGTAATAAGTGATTGGCAAAGGGTCAATACTGTAAAACTCACTGATTTTATCAATTGCTTCCAATTGCATTTGTGCTTCTGTTTCATCGAATTCTTTTTGAGGAGAAACAACATATTGAATACTTCCTTTTTGAATTTTGTCCCAATCTTTGGTGAAGTATCCAAGGGGATTACTAAACACAATATTACCTTTTGTTTTGGTTGCTACTATATTATAAATAGCTTTTATCGTATTCTCATTATTAATCTCATCGTGTCCTATAAAAGCTATTTTAGCAAGCTTTTTATGCTCTTCATCTGTGTCCACAATTTCCATCAAAGTTGGCTGATAGAAATTTTGAATAGAGTCTTTATGCTCAATATTATAAATATCAGAATAAGGAAAAATATAGGTGCCAAAGTCAGGTTTATACCAATATTTATTTTCGTAAAGCGACTTATTCTTAGTCTCTAAAAACTTCCTAAGGGTTCCAATTATTTCCTGATTTATTGGCTTATCGGTATCGATATGGGATGAAATTGTCAGTTTTAACGGTGAGTCGGATTCATCTTTTTTACTATGGTCACATGAGGCAATGATTCCTATTAAGAATATATTTAAAATTAATTTCATTAATAAAGAACTCCAATTCTCAACTTTTATTTTTATCTTTTCTCTCCTTTTGAATTTTCATAAAAAACTACATCGAGCATAAATGTCCGTGATTTTTTGATAGAATCTTCTTTCACTTGCACGAATCTCTCTGATACGTCCAAGCAATTCCTCAAAATAATCTTTCCCGAATTGAGAAGAGGCCTGTTTAAGTCTATCATCATCCATGGCAAATCCTTTGATGATGTATTCCCTTAATACTTTTGTAGCCCAAATTCGGAATTGAGTTCCTCGCTGAGATTTCACTCTATAGCCAACAGAAATAATGACATCTAAATTATAGTATTCTAAATCACGAGATACTTCACGAGTGCCTTCTATTTGAACTTTTCGGAATTTCCGAACAGTTGAATTGCGTTCTAACTCACCTTCTTGAAAAACACTAGTAATATGCTCAGAAATGGTTGATTTAGTTTTTTCGAATAACTCTTGCATAGCTTCTTAAGTGAGCCAAACAGTCTCATTATGCAAAAGCACATCTACCTTTAATTCACCACTTTGGGAAACATACAATAAAAAATTACTTTTATTTGGAGTGAGACAATTTTCCATGGTTAAATTCTTTCAGTTGACATAAACAAAACTAAGAAAAAGAATTTAACCAAATTAATAATGGCACATTGATTAAATTATTACTCAATCTAATATTCCCACTTCCCCATATCCACTACTGGTCTCAAATAAATTTCAGGAATAATCGAATCCAGTTTCTCAAAATCTACCTCATTCACTAAGGATACTCTATGAATGTTGAAGCCTTCAATTTCTTTCAATTCCGGAATCCAATATCTGATATACTCTCCTTTACCATCATATTTTTTGGCTTGGCTCAGAATATTAAAATAGCGGTTTTCTCTTGGGTCATTTCCTACTCTAGCTACATACGCCCAGTTTCCCCAGTTGCTAGCCACATCATAATCAATTAATTGATGCTCGAAATACCAGGCTCCCATTCGCCAATCTAATCCCAAATCTTTTACCAAAAAGCTTGCTACATTTTGCCTCCCTCGGTTACTCATAAAACCAGAAGCATTTAATTCCCTCATGTTGGCATCAATAAAAGGCACTCCTGTTTCACCATTTTTCCATTTATCAAAAAGTTGTAAATCCCATTTCCAATCTACTTTTTTTCCTTTTATGCCTTCTTTTTGGAATAGCTGAGCACCAAACTTCTTCAAGACAAAATGAAAATAATCTCTCCAAATCAGTTCGAAAACCATCCAATAAGTGGATTGGTTTTTCTTTCGTTCCTTCTCATATTGCTTTACCTGATAATAAATGGATCTAGGCGAAACACATCCTAAAGCTAGCCAAGGAGAAAACTTGGAAGAGTAACTTTCCCCTAATAGTCCATTTCTAGTGTATTTATATTCTTTGAGTTGGTCTGTTTCCCAAAAATAATGGCTCAATCGCTGCCATGCTTTGCTTTCTCCTCCCTGAAAATCTAAAACTGATTTTTTATCTACTTCAATTTTTTGTATTCCTAAATCTGAAAACTCAATGTTTTGATTTACTGAAATAGAATTATTTAACTCTTGAGGTGATTCAACTAAATCTCTGACTTCGGTTTGCTTCTCATTTTCTTTTCTGAATTGAGTAAAAATATCTGGTAACTTCCCGATCGGCCATGGAATATCATCTTCATGAAAAAGAGTAGATTGAGCATAAAAATGTACCACGGATTTATGCTTTATAAATAGTTCTTCAACTGCTTTTTCATCTTGAATTTCTTCAGTGCCAGATTCCTTCGGAGCAAACAATCCATCAAAATTATACTCTTCCAAAAGTGATTGAATTATTTGCACTGGATTGCCTTTTCGAATTAATAATTTACCTCCCTTTTTCTCAATATTTTGTTTTAAATCCAAAACTGATTGCCATTCGAAATTCAATTTAATGTTAGAGGAGCGTCTAATTCCTAATGGGTTTTCTTGCCAGTCTTTTTCATCAAAAATATGGAGCAAAAGGTATCGTTCTGAATTCTTGATTCCTTCCCAAAGAGCTTCATTATCTTCCAATCTTAGATTTTTTCGAAACCAAATCAGTGATTTTTGATGCCTTTTTTTCATTTTACACAGATTTTAATCTGTCATCATAACTCATTGCTCAAAATTTATGTTTGAAGCTTTTTAATTAAGCCGATAAAAGATAAATTGACACTTGGAAACAGAAAGCGTAAAACATGAAAAAAATTAATTTCAATTCCATTAAAAGTAGAATGATAATCGGCTATGGCAGTATGGCACTGTTAATAGTAATTGTTGTTTTTATTACGCTTTCACAAATCGCCAATATCATGGTGATGGGGAATGATATTTTAGAAAATAAGCAACCTTCCCGTATGTACGTGGATGCTATGAAAAGTGGAGTGCGTCATTCCAATGTCACATTACAAAATTACTTGCTTTCTGGAGATGAAAAATTAAAAAATGAGCTAGATGAGATTTGGGAAAAAGAAGTTCAAGCAACAAAAGACAGCATTGACTCTTTGAAAGCTTATTGGGGTAATCCAGAAAACATCATTATATATGAAAAGCTCAACAGGTTAGGTGATAGGATTCGAAATAAACAAGCGGAGGTGATGAGTAATGCCCAATTTGGAGGTGGAGACATCAGTTTATCACTTTATGACTACACAGACATGGAAGGTGATACTATATACGATACGAATGACCTTCAAAATTGGATAGATGATGAATTAAACAACCAAAGCTCTAATAACAATCCTAATGGGAATTTATACGCAGATAATTTAAAGCCTTTAAGCGATGAATTCGATGAGAAGGCGGCACTTTTATATTCAAATTTGGAACAGGAATCTTTAACAATTGGTGATAAAATTTTTGCGGCTAGAGATAGGTTTGTAATAATTGAATCAATCATAGTCATATTATCAATTGTTTTATGCTTTATATTTTACCGCTTTGCCCGCAAACAAATTAAAGGGAGTATTGATGCCTTACAAAGCGAAGTTAAAATCCTCAGCGAAGGCAACATCCCAGAAACAAAAGCAAAAACTAATGACGAATTTGATATTATTCTAGAAGAAATACACACACTATCTGGCAATTTAGCGAATGTTAAAAACTTTGCCTTGGAAGTAGGAAAAGGTAGTTTCGATAGTGACATTTCAGTTTTCAACAATCAAGGAGATATTGGTTCATCCCTAGCAGAAATGCGTGATAGTCTGAAAAATGTATCGGAAGAAGCCAGAATCAGAAATTGGACCAATAAAGGCTCTGCTGAATTTGGGGATATATTAAGGAAATACAACAACAACATAAGTGAGCTGAGTGATCATGTTATCACCTTTATGGTAAATTACCTCAGCGCCAATCAAGGAAGTATTTTTATAGTAGATGAAGATGCAAACGGAGAAGAGGCGCTTCATCTGACCGCAACTTATGCTTATGATAGAAAGAAATTTTTAGAGAAAACTATTCAAGCAGGGCAAGGATTGGTTGGACAAGTATACCTTGAAAAACAATCCATTTACATGAAAGAATTGCCTGAAAATTATATTACTATCACCTCCGGCTTAGGGAAAGCAACTCCAAAGAGCATTTTTATAGTTCCGCTCATTGCCAATGATACTGTTTATGGTGTTATTGAAATAGGAACTTTCACTGAGTTTACTGAAAATGAAAGAAAATTTATTGAAGATGTAGGCGAAAACATTGCTTCCTCAGTACAGTCTGTTAAAATTAATGAGAGAACCAATAAATTATTGGAAGACTCTCAACAGATGACGGAGGAAATGCGTGCTCAGGAGGAGGAAATGCGCCAAAACATGGAGGAACTGCAGGCAACTCAAGAAGAGATGGAGCGCTCTCAAAAAGAAAATAATGAGCGTCTTATAGCTATTGAGAAAAGCGGTATGTCCTATATTGAGTTTACTCCTAATGGTGAGATTATAACTGCTGACGATACTTTTATTGATTTATTCGGCTACAATTCAGTTGATGAAATCAAAGGCAAGCATCACCGAATTTTTGTAAGTGATGAATATGCCAGTTCAGAGGATTATCAACTATTCTGGGAGAACTTAAGAGCAGGAAAAATCCAAAATGGGATTTTCGAACGCTACAGTAAGAATGGACAAAGAATACAGATTAAAGGTTCTTACACAGTCATAAGAAATCAAAATGGTGAAATTACCAAAATGGTGAAATTTGCATTTGATATTACCGAAGTTTATCAAAAATTAGAGGCTTTAGTAAAAGAAAAAGAAGCTTTAATTCAGCAATTAGAAGAAATAGAAGGGAAAATTAAAAGTGCTGGAGAAGGTGGTCTAGATGAATTAAAAGCCTATCAAAAAGAATTAAAAAAATCTTTAATTGAAAAACTTCAAAAAAACGAGTCAGAATTAAAAGCCTCACTTGAGAAACAAAAACGAGATTTAGGTATTTCTTAAAAAGCATTCAATTCCGCTCCAACTATTAATAAGAGCAATCCTTAGATAAATGTAGCATTGATTCTAAAGCTATTTTTTAAATTAATAAAAACATAAAATAACACTGCAGGTTATTCAACCCAATATGAAAAAAGCAAATAAAGGAAAGACAGGAGTATTATTAGTGAATTTAGGAACACCCGATTCAACTAAAACATCGGATGTACGAAAATATTTAAGGGAGTTTTTAATGGATAAAAGGGTAATTGATATTCCATTTTTATTCCGCTGGATGTTGGTTAATTTGATTATTGCACCTTTCAGAGCTCCAAAATCTGCTAAGGAATATCGTAAACTTTGGGTGGAAAGAGGGTCGCCTTTGAAATTCTATGGAGAAGATGTTAGAGATATGCTGCAAAAAGAGTTGGATGATGAATATGTTGTAGCAATAGCAATGCGGTATCAATCTCCAAGCATTCAAGATGCCTTGGATGAATTGAGAAAACATAAAGTGGATAAAATAATTGTGGTTCCTTTATTTCCACAATACGCTTCTGCCACCAGTGGATCGGTTCATGATAAGGTGATGGAAATTGTACAAAAATGGCAAATCATTCCTCAAATTAATTTCATTAGCACTTTTGTGGAAGAACCAGGCTTTTACAAAACCTTTGCCCGCTTAGGTAAAAAATACTTGGACAAACATGAATATGATCATGTGATCTTTAGTTTTCATGGTTTGCCAGAACGCCAAATAAAAAAGGGCTCTGTAGATAATTATTGCAAATTAGGAAATTGCTGCAATGTTTATCATGATAAAAATAGATTTTGCTACAGAGCGCAATGTTTTCAAACAGCTCGCTTAATAGCAAATGAACTAAACCTTCCAGAAGATCAATATACCGTAACATTCCAAAGTCGATTAGGTAATGATCCTTGGATTAAACCTTATACCGATGATGTTTTAAAAGATTTAGCCAAGGATGGAAAAAAATCAGTATTAGCTTTTTCACCTGCTTTTGTTTCCGATTGCTTGGAAACCACTATTGAAGTGGGAGAAGAATTCAAAGAGGAATTTGAGGAAGCTGGAGGAGAAAGATGGGACTTAGTTGAAAGTTTAAATGACAATAAAGATTGGGTACAAACTCTAAAATCTTTAGTCCTTAAAAATTAGATTAAGCACACATTCGGAGCGTTAAGAATTTTTAACTAAATTATTGGCAGTTTGAAATATGAAAAGCCAATATTTTAAAATAATAGCGCCCTTAATCTTTATATGCTTTGCTGAGTCTAGCTTTGCAATTCAAAATGATTCATTACAGAATTTTTTAGAAAAAAAACTACTTGAGGCTTCCTTCAAAGAAAAAAAAGATGTCTTAGATTATTTAGAAATTACAGATCAGATTTATCCAAACTCTCCATCAGAAGCATTATTCTATATTAACATGCTTGAAGAAAAGTTAGAATCTGAGAAAATAGAAATAGGAAAAGAAGATATCCTAAATAAAAAAGGGATATTCTATTGGCAACAGGGAATATATGATGCCGCATTAAAAGCTTTTTTTGAAGCGCTCTCCATTTTCGAGCAAGAGGGCAATAATATCGAAGTCATTAAAGCCCTCAATAATATTGGTGAAACTTACAAAAAGCAAAAAGACTACATTCAATCTGCTAAGTTTATTCAACTTGCACTTTCTAAATCAGATAAGGCAAAAGACTTTGCTCCAGAGTTGATATTGGTAAACTTAGGGCAGCTTTTTATGCTAAACGAAAACTATGACAGTGCAAATTACTATTTAAATCAAGTGTTAAGTAAAGACTCCATCAGCAATCAAACAAAAGGGTTTGCTAATCTTTATAAAGGCATGATTAATCTTGCAAATGCAAAAAATGATTCTGCTCATTTTTACCTACAAGAAAGCTTGAAATATTGGGAAAAATTAAACTACGCAAGAGGAATTGTTGAGAGTAATATAGAAATCGCTAGAGTTTATGTTTTGCAAAATAATTTAGAAAAAGCAAACCAACGTTTAAAACAGGCTGAACAATTAGCCCTGAATATCAATACTTTAGATCTATTGCTTAAAATCTATCAGTCTAAGATTGAACTATTTAAAATTAATGGTAGTAAGGATTCCTTGGTTTTTTATTTTGATAAATATCTGGAAATTCAGGATTCTATATTTAATGCAGAATCCAGAGCTGAAATAAATAAGCTAAGCATTCAATATAATTTATCTCAAAAAGAAAAAGAAAGTTATAAGTTAGCTTTAGAACAATCCCAATTGGCCAATAAAATTGAGAATAGAACTCAATTTTTAATACTATTGATTGTAGCCCTTATCTTTTCAATCGTAACTATTTTGTATTTGAGAAATAAAAGCAACCAACTCAAAAATGCTCATATTAAACTTAAACAACAAAAAGAAGAGATAGAAGAAAAGCAGAAGAAGATTTCATCCAAATCATTAGATCTTGCCAGAGTTAACAAAGAACTTCATAATCTCAATAAAAATTTAGAAAAAAGGGTTTTGGAGAGGACTAGAAAATTAAATGAACGGAATCGACAAATAGCAGAATTCACCTATTATAATTCTCATAAGTTAAGAGCCCCTGTTGCAAATGTGTTAGGGCTTATTAATGTGATAGAATTAACTAAAGATGGAAAAATAGATCCTACCGTATTAAACTATCTCAAAATAAGCGCAACGGAATTAGACAAAGTGATTTTCAATTTGAAAAATCTACTTGAACTCGATGAGGAATTAGATCAATAATAATTTAATCTACTTCTGGTAATTCAACTTTAAATGTGGTTCCTATTCTGGTTTTAGAAGTAAAACTAATCTTACCTTTTAACACATTTAACGTATCCACCACAATATACAATCCTAAGCCCGATCCTTCGGTGCCTTGGTGAGCTCTAAAAAACATCTCAAATATTTTGCTTTGATATTCATCTGGAATACCTGAACCATTATCTTCCACCTCTATTACATAAGAATTATTCTCCTTTTTAGCCGAAACTTTAATATATTGAGGGTCATCTTGTTTGAAATCATGGTATTTTAAAGCATTGGTTACCAAATTACTTAAGACAATATTGATTCTCTTAGGATCAGTTCTAATTTTAAAATCCGAATCATATGCCCTGATCAGTTCTACTTTTTCGGCATTTTGATAATATTTTAAATCTTCCACTATACTGTCCAAAATGTCATCCATTTTAACCAGCTTCATTTCAAGTGGTTTCTTAGTATTAGTTGAAAAATCCATAATACTTTTAATGAATTCCTCTAGTTTAGTAATGCTAATGTTCATCAATTTGAAATACTCCTTAATTTCTTCAGGATTATGAGACATTCCTGCAACGGAAATAAGTCCTCTTAAAGATTTTAAAGGGGCAACCAAATCGTGAGATGATCGGTAAACAAAGTTGTCTAATTCATTATTAATAGTTTTTAATTCTTCATTCGCTTCTTTTAAGCGTTCTTTTTGTGAACGAAGCTCTGAAGTTCTCTCTTTTACTATTTTTTCCAGTTTCTTATTAGCAAAGCTTAACCTATGAGTACGGTATTTAATAAATCCATAGATTAATAACCCAACTATTAATACAAGTAAAATATAGGTGATATAGCTTTCATACCATTTTGTAGGAACGTTTATTTTAAATTCAAATGGTTGAATATCTAAATCTAAATTCTGAATGTTTCTAGCCTTCAAGTGAAAAGTATAATCGCCACCTGATAAATTGGTATATTCTTTTCGTGTATTATTAGTCCATTCTGACCAACCTTCATCAAAACCTTCTAGGTAGTAAGAAAATTGTAAGTTTTCTTTTAGAAAACTAGGTACAGAAAAATAAAAATCAATTGAATTACTCTTTTTTTCGGGTAGGGATATTATATGATTACTGCCTTTTATAAAAACAGAACTGTCACTGATCTTTATATATCTAACTTTAGCTTCTGGTTTAAAGCTATTTTTTTTCTCTGGATCATAGAACTGCAAATATTGCAATCCAAACCCAGAAGTTAGCCAAATATTACCTCTTCTATCCTCAATTGGATCAGTATAGTAATTAGAAAACAAGCCAGATTTTTTATCTAGCTTCTTAATAATATCTCCATCATCATTAAACAGTACAATTCCATTTTGCCAAGTTGAAGCTAAAAATAAGGAGTCCTGAAATTTTTCGACATAATATAGGTAGGTACTATCTTGTAAGAAGTATTGATTTATTTCATTATCCCACAGCTCAGTTTCATAGGTTTCAGGATCTAACTTAAAAATCCCACTTTCTGAGGTAAATAATAACCATTCTTTATCTTCTTTTTGAAGGATTTCCCAAGCATAATCATCCTCAAAAATGAAATCTTCATTGATTAAGTTAAATGTATCATTTTCTAACCTAGCTAATCCACCTTCCTCACCATATATTGAAACTAACAAATCATCTTCAACCTTATATATAGTTAGGTATTTATTATCGGTTTGAATTTTCTTTAAAATCTCCCCATCCCATTTAAATAACGAACTATCTGAGTTAAAAAATACATCGCCATTATGTTCTATAATTTTCCAAACATATGGGATATCAATTTCACCAATCGATTGATCATTCAAGGGATGATAAATCATATTTCCTATCTGATTTCTTTGAAAAAAGCCAAACTCATTACTTCCAAAAGTATAGATCTTGTCTCCTATGATTTTTAGAAAAGATATAGGGGTATAATCAGGTGTTCTGTATAATTGCCAGTGGGTGCCATCAAATTCTAAGAGGCCATTTTCATTACCAAAATACATTATACCGTCTTCGTCCTCATTTGCGACATAATTAAAAGAGCTTGCTTGGTAGTTGGAACCATTAAAATCAAAAATCACGATAGAATCCTGTGAACCTGCATTAACAGAATCAGCATTTTGAAAAGATAAGGCATAGAAGGTGGGGAGCTCAAAAAATATAATGAGTAAAAATATACGCCATGCTTTTACACTTCTTAGGAAAAGCAATAATTTAGATATTGACATATTCAAAAAATCCAATAGTTCTTAAATTTAGAGAATTATTATCAACTCAAAAAATATATTAGACAAACAGTTAGCTGGCTTCGATGTAATATTATATAAAAATAGCCCATGCTTAAATAAAAACATGGGCTATTGAAATAATGCAATTAAAGCTCTTCTACTCCATTTCAATTAGTTCTTGATTAGCATTCATGAAATGATACTCTGTCAAGGCTAATGAACTATCTTGAATTAACTTAATCCATTTTCCATATTTGAAAAACCATTTGACACGTAAGGATATTATCCCTTTAGTGTAATGTGAGTACAAAAATGGATGCAAAGCAAGACTTAAAGATTTTTCATTTTGTTTTGTTAACAAATATTCCAAATCTTGCTCAATTTTATCTGAAACCAGTATTGAAGCAGTTATTTTACCTGTTCCATTACAAGTAGGACAACTTTCCTTGGTTACAATATTCAGTTCAGGCCTTACCCTTTGACGGGTTACCTGCATTAATCCAAATTTAGATAAAGGAAGTACTGTATGCTTAGAACGATCAGTTTCCATAAACTCCTTCATCTTTTTGAAAAGGAGTTTTTTGTTATCAGGGTTTTTCATGTCGATGAAATCGACAACGATTATTCCGCCCATATCCCTTAATCTTAATTGACGAGCAATTTCTTTTGCCGCCTCAAGATTAGTGCTTAAAGCAGTATCTTCCTGACTTTCTTCATTATTGGATTTATTCCCACTGTTAACATCAATTACATGTAAGGCTTCTGTATGCTCAATAATGAGATATCCACCACCTTTTACGTTTACAGATTGTCCAAATAATGATTTTAACTGTCTTTCAATTCCGAAATGCTCAAAGATCTTATTCCTTCCCGTATATAGCTTTAGGATTTTCTCCTTACTTGGGTCTATCTTTTGGATATAGGTCTGGATTTCATTGAATATTTCTTCGTCATCCACATGGATACTGTCGAAAGATTCATTCATCATATCCCTTAAAATGGAAGAAGCCCTGCCAACCTCACCAATAATTTTATCTTTTGGTTTGGCATCTTTAAGCTTTTTAACTCCATTCTCCCAAGTATCTAATAAGTTTCTTAGGTCTGTATCCAGTTCTGCCACCTCTTTACCTTCGGCAACAGTACGGATGATTACGCCAAAATTTTCTGGCTTAATGGAAGAAATTAATCTGGTGAGTCTTTTACGTTCCTCACTAGTCGATATCTTTTTGGATATGCTTATTCCATTGGCAAATGGTACTAATACCAAATACCTTCCTGCTAGTGACAACTCGCATGATAGTCTTGGCCCTTTCGTAGAGATAGGTTCTTTAATAACCTGAACCAACACCTGCTTGTTCTTGGAGAGCACCTGTGAGATTTTTCCTAATTTGTCAATCTCTGGCTCTAATTTGAACTTACTTAATTTGTATGAGGTGTTATTACGAGTAGTGGCAAATTTAGTATATTTTAAAAGTGAGTTTACTTTGGTCTGAAGATCATGATAGTGCAAAAATGCATCTTTCTCATAACCTACGTCCACAAATGCAGCATTTAAGCCCTGCATTACTTTTCGGACGTTCCCTAAATAAATATCACCCACACTAAATTGCTCTTCTTTATTATCATAATGAATCTCAATGAGATTCCTATCATTTAGAAGGGCAATACGACTGCCATTTTGAGTTGAATTAATAATTAATTCATTGCTCAAAGCTCAATAAGTTTAAGTGAAAAACTAAAAAAAAAGTCTAATACAAAGACAAACAAGAAGTAATGATTACTTCTTGGTCTTGTGTCTGTTTTTTCTTAGTCTTTTCTTTCTCTTATGAGTTGAAATCTTGTGTCTTTTTCTTTTTTTACCGCAAGGCATAACTTAAAAATTTTTTGTTAAACAATTTTATTATAATTCATTCAAGTAACTCTCAACAGCTGCTAGTAGTTGCTCATCGTTACTTTTATTTTTAATTTCTGTAAATAACTCTTTAGCTTTTGCTTTCTGTCCGCTATTCATCAAACTTAAGGCTAAATAAAACTGAGCCTGAACATTTTCAGGGTGTTGCTTTAAGAGCTTTTCAAAACGCCCTATAGCTTTATTGTATTGACCTGACTGCACAGAAAGAATACCTAAATTAAATAAAGCTTCTTCATTATCCGGATCTTCTTCCACAACTTCTAAAAGCATAGATATGCCTTTCATTGGGTTATCTGATGACACATATGTCATTGCCAATTTTATTTTAGCACTATTGTTAGCAGGATTACTGTCCAATACTTTTTGTAAGTATTCTCTAGTTTTTATTGCTAATCTTTCTGCTTTTTCAACATCAGCAGCAAAACTGAAAGCTTCATAATAGGCGTTTCCTATTAATTCATTATCCTCTTTTGATAATTCTACATATTTAGCAGCACTATCCAATCGATTAAGATCTCGATAAACACTGGCTAAAGAATCTGCAAATATAACACTATTTTCTTGATTTTCAGCTAAACTGTAACTATTTCTTAGCCGTTCAATATCCTCCTTTATCTCATCTGGAATATTCCCAGAATGAGACTCAGACATCATGCTATTTGCAGGAGAAGAATTACTATCATCATTAGATGTACTCTTTTCTTCAGTTTCAGCCCCTTTTTCAATAGTTTCATTCTCATTATCCACCACCACTTTAGGTAAACTGAAAAATACAGCAACCAATGCAATAGCAACAACGATTAATATGATACGGGATTTGAGCATTACAAAATTTAAACTTCTTCAGTTATTTTGTTAGAACTTTTAATTTTCTCCACAAAAACTTTTGAGGGCTTAAAACTAGGTACATAATGCTCATCTATTACGATAGCGGTATTTTTGGAAATATTACGAGCAATTTTCTTTGCTCTCTTTTTATTCACAAAACTTCCAAAGCCTCTGACATAAATATTTTCACCGTCAGCCATTGAGTCCTTCACCACAGAGAAAAATGCTTCTACTGTAGCGGTTACATCTGCTTTGTCTATACCTGTTTTTTCAGAAATTTCTGATATAACGTCTGCTTTAGTCACGCTTCCTTTTGATTTAAATTATTAAAAAAATTCTCCCTTTCATTTTGGGTCTGCAAAGGTAACCCTACATTTTTGAATTTAAAAGTAAAATCTTCTAAAGATATGTAAGCTTTATTCCAATATTTCACATTTAACTTTTTAATTCTCAACAATTTATACAAAATCTTATTAATAACTTCATCTTTATATTCTTTATTTATTTAAAATAAGATTACACATATTTGTATTTATATGACACAAAGCTTCTCAAATTCACTTATAAATTGGTATAAAAATAATAAAAGAGACTTGCCCTGGAGAAATACTACCGATCCTTATAAAATATGGCTTTCGGAAATTATTCTGCAGCAAACCAGAGTAAATCAAGGCTTGCCTTATTATAATAAGTTTGTGAGCCAATATCCAAAAGTTCTTGATTTGGCTAAAGCTCCAGAAGATGAAGTGATGAGATTATGGCAAGGATTAGGCTATTATTCACGTGCAAGAAATCTGCATGAATGTGCTAAATCAGTAGTTAAAGATTATAATAGCGAATTCCCTAAAGCCTATAATGAATTATTAAAATTAAAAGGGGTGGGCAAATATACTGCAGCTGCCATAGCCTCTTTTGCCTTTGAGCAGGCAGTTCCAGTAGTAGATGGAAATGTTTTTAGAGTATTAGCAAGATATTTTGATGTTTCTGATGATATTTCACAGCCCAAGACCTTCACTAAGTTCTTTAATATTGCAAAAGAGTTAATACCTGATGACTATGCCGCTTCATTTAATCAGGCAATGATGGAGCTAGGAGCCACAATTTGCACTCCCAAAAAGCCTGATTGTGAAAATTGCCCTTTATCACAGGAATGTGAGGCAAGAATACATCATAAACAATCCGAATTACCTGTTAAGATGAAGAAAATAAAGATCAAAAACAGATATCTTTATTATCTAATCTGGCAGCATGAAGAAAAGTTGGCAATGAAAAAAGAGGTCCAAAAGATATCTGGCAGGGCCTATTTGATTTTGATTTGATTGAAAGCAATAAAGCACTTTCTATTGAAGAAATCTATAATAAAGTAAATGAGAAATATACCCATTCAGAAGTAATCGAAATATCTGAGCCCGTTAAACATATTCTATCTCATCAGCGACTTGAAGCTGTATTTATAGAATTGAGATCAGATAATCAAAATATATTGAATGACCATAAATTAAAATACTATACAAAACAGGAAGTTGAAGAACTACCAAAGCCTAGATTGATTGAGAATTATTTGACAAGCAAAAATTTTTAGGTAAATTTATAATTGAAGTATGAACTGCCGGAAATTTTTTCCCCGAAAAAGCAGTTTACTTCAACTATTAACTGTAATTTTGAACTAAAACTTTTTAACTTATGCAAGGAGTAAACAAAGTCATTTTGATTGGAAATCTGGGTAAAGACCCAGAGGTAAGACACTTAGACAACGGAGCATCCGTTGCAAATTTTTCAATAGCAACAACCGAAACCTATAAAGACAGAAACTCAGGAGAGCGAGTTGATCAAACAGAATGGCACAACATTGTGCTTTGGAGAGGTTTAGCAGAAGTAGCTGAAAAATACTTGAAAAAAGGCGATAGCGTCTATATAGAAGGAAAGCTTAGAACCAGATCATGGGAAAAAGAGGGAGTTACCCGATACACCACTGAAGTTGTAGGTGACCAATTGACCATGCTTGGCGGAAAGAAAAGCAGTGATGATTCAGGTCAGTCATCAAATTATTCGGGAGGTAACCAGTCTAATAGTCAGCAAGCACCTGCACAAAGCCAGACTCCAGATACGAATAGTGAAATGGATGATTTACCATTTTAAATAAACAAATATAAAAATTGGAAGACCCTTCCCCTAGTATATTTTTATTAGCAAGCATAGCCGAAAGCGGCAATCATTGGTTTTACATCATCAATACTTTATTGATGATGTTTTTACTTATGATGTCAGCTTTAGTTTCAGGTTCCGAAGTTGCATTCTTTTCACTTTCTCATGAGGATTTAGCTAAGTGCAAAACCAGTAATTTACCAAAAGAACAGACTATTCTGGAATTGCTCAAAAACCCAAAGCGCTTACTAGCTACTATCTTAATTCTTAATAATTTTATTAATGTTGGTATAGTAACTCTTTCCACCTACGTTACCTGGGAAATTGTGGGTACTAAAGAAACGGAAGGCTTATTAGTGGTTACCTTAACTGCGATAATTACATTCCTGATTGTTTTTTATGGAGAAATTGTCCCTAAAGTCTATGCCAACCAGAATAATTTAAGCTTTGCTTCAAGAATGGCGCTTCCTCTAAATTTCTCTGCCAAAATCTTTAGCCCTTTATCAATTTCATTAATGAGCTTGAGCAATATTATTGAAAAAAGAGTTGCGCAAAAAGGTTTTAGTGTTTCAATTGATGAATTACATCATGCACTAGAAATTACTGCAGACAAAGATACCACCGAAGAAGAAAAAGGTATATTAAAAGGGATAGTGAATTTTGGAACGCTTTCAGTACGCCAGGTAATGAAATCCCGATTGGATATTACAGCTTTTGACATTGAGGATGACTACCATATGTTAATGGATCAAATCAATAAAAATGGGTTTAGTAGGATTCCCGTTTACCGAGATACCATTGATAAAATTGAGGGAGTCCTTTATGTAAAGGACTTACTGCCATATATAGAAAAAGAAGATAATTTTGAATGGCAAACACTTTTAAGACCAGGGTTTTTCGTTCCAGAATCAAAGAAAGTGGACAGTCTTTTAAAGGATTTCCAAGAAAAAAGAGTTCATATGGCTATAGTAGTAGATGAATACGGTGGTACATCTGGACTTATTACCTTAGAAGATGTGATAGAAGAGATCGTGGGTGAAATTAATGATGAATTTGACGAGGATATAGATGTTGCTTACAATAAATTAGATGAATACACTTATATTTTTGAAGGCAGAACATCTTTAAATGATTTCTGTAAAATCATAAATGAAGAACCTAGTACTTTTGAAGAAGTAAAAGGTGAAAGTGAGTCTTTAGGTGGGCTAATCCTTGAAATCAATAGCAAATTGCCTCGTACTGGGGAAAAAATTAAATTCAAAAACTTCACCTTCACTGTGGTGGCAGTAGACCAAAAAAGAATAAAAAGAGTAAGGGTATTTACTAAAAATTAGTCTTGAGCCTTACTCAAGAATAAACTAAATTACCATGCTTGTATTCGTAATAAGCACCTTCGTTGCAGTTTTTGTTTCCTTTTTATGCTCTATGGCTGAGGCAGTATTGCTTAGTGTAGATAAAGTTAAAATAGAAACTGATAAAGAAAAAGGCTTGACTTATGCCAAAATAATGCATAAGCTCAAATCAAATATCGATAGGCCCATATCTGCAATTTTAATATTAAACACCATAGCCCATACTGGTGGAGCCACCATAGCAGGAAGCGCATTCGATAAAATTTACGGTGAAGAATATATCTGGATTTTTTCTGTGATTTTTACAATAGTTATACTGTTTGGAACTGAAATTATTCCAAAAGTAATAGGAGTCAATAAATCGAACCTGATTTCAAGAAAAATGGCTTTACCTCTACAGCTTACCATTAAAATTCTTCATCCATTTATTGTAGTTACGCAGGCATTCACAAAACTTTTGGTAGGGAAACGCAAGAAAAGTACCCCCTACAGCTTAGATGATATCCGAACTATAGCTAGAATGGCTAAAATGGAAAAAATAATTGATACTGATCAGGAAAATATCATTATTAATACTTCTACTTTAAAAAAACGATTTGTAAAAGAAATAATGTTGCCAGTTGAAAACATTATATTTTTCAAAGAGAATATCAGTTTTGACAGATATTTCAATTTGGCTGCAGAACATAAACACACGCGTTATCCTATAAGTCAATCTGACTCTATAGAAGACGTTTATGGCTATATCAACTTCAAAGAAATTGCTTTAAATGAGAAGGTGTCATCAGAAAACAATCGGTTAAAAGAATTTGTACGTCCCATCATTTTTATTAATGAAAACACTCCAATCATCAATCTATTGAAAAAAATGAACGAAAATAGATTTCATATCTCTATGGTAAAATCTAATGATGATAAAATTATCGGGATGATTACTTTAGAAAATTTGGTAGAAACTGTAGTGGGCGATATCGAGGACGAATTTGATTAGAGGACAGCATAATTGCTGCCCCTTTAATCATTATATCGCTTTCAAAACATTCTTTAGCATTTCATTAACCTCTTCTGCATGCTGAACAATTTCATCATTTTCTACCACCTTCATGGCAGCAGCAGGATCCATAGCTGAAACTTCTATATCACCACTCTCCATTTCCCTTATGGTCACATTACATGGCAACAAAGTGCTAATATGGGGTTCAATTGAAACTACTTTATCTGCATAAGTAGGATTGCAAGCTCCTAAAATCACATGAGGTAAATAGTCTTTATCCAATTTCTTCTTCATGGTTGCCTGAAAGTCAATTTCAGTCAAAATCCCAAAACCCTCTTCTTTCAAAGCAGCTTCTACCTCCGTTCTTACTACACTAAAATCTTTGCCTTTTATTATTTTCGAATTATAGTAATTCATATCTATTCGTTTTTAGTTTAATATATTAACGAGGCTTAAGTTTTAATGATTAACTTAAACCTACTAAATCTCACAACCAAAGGGCTACATGTGATAATTGTTACATTTATCCACCTTATACCTGTTAATTGTCAATCACATAAGTGAAAATAAGCTACTTAGAGGGTGAAAATCTATTTATATTTGTAGCTAAACATTTTCCAACTTAATCGTTTGTTGTAAGTATGGATTTTAAAATCATAAGCGAATATCAACCTACCGGAGACCAACCGAAAGCCATTGAAGAACTTCAAAAAGGAGTTGAGGATGGAGAACAGGATCAGGTACTTTTAGGAGTTACAGGCTCTGGAAAAACATTTACCATTGCCAACTTAGTAGAACGCGTTCAAAAGCCCACTTTGGTTTTAAGTCATAATAAAACACTGGCTGCCCAGCTTTATGGGGAGTTCAAACAATTTTTTCCTGAAAATGCTGTAGAATATTTCATTTCCTATTATGATTATTACCAACCAGAAGCATTTATTCCATCCAGCAATGTTTATATAGAAAAAGATCTATCTATAAATGAGGAAATTGAAAAACTAAGACTAAGTGCTACTTCCGCACTGCTCTCAGGAAGAAGAGATGTGATTGTAGTGGCATCCGTTTCATGTATTTATGGTATAGGTAATCCTGAAGAATTTGGAAAAAATATTATCCGCTTACAGCAAGGAGATAAAGTTCCTCGAAATCAATTACTTTTTGCTTTTGTGGATATTCTTTACAACAGAACTACAGCTGAATTTAAAAGAGGGACATTTCGAGTTAAAGGAGATACGGTAGACATCTTTGTAGCTTATGCTGATTTCGCATATAGAATTATGTTTTGGGGAGATGAAATAGAATCCATCCAGCGTATTGACCCTGAAACCGGAAAGAAAATTTCCGAGGAAAGAATTATCAGTATTTTTCCAGCCAATCTTTTTGTAACAGGAAAGGATGTTTTGCACCAAGCCATAAAAGAAATTCAAGATGACATGGTGGAACAGGTCAAATTCTTTGAAAGAGATGGAAGGTTTTTAGAAGCTAAGAGACTGCAGGAAAGAACTGAATTTGATATTGAGATGATGCGGGAATTAGGTTACTGCTCCGGAGTGGAAAATTACTCTCGCTATTTTGACAGAAGAACCCCTGGTACAAGACCTTTCTGTTTGTTGGATTATTTCCCAGATGATTTTTTAATGGTAATAGATGAGAGTCATGTTACCGTTCCGCAGGTTCGGGCAATGTATGGAGGAGACAGAGCAAGAAAAATTAATTTGGTGGATTATGGATACAGATTACCTTCTGCAATGGATAACCGCCCTTTGAAATTCGATGAATTTGAGAATTTAATAGGTCAAACCATCTTTGTAAGTGCCACCCCTGCAGAATATGAATTACGCAAAACAGAAGGAACTGTGGTGGAACAAGTAATTAGACCAACTGGACTGCTCGATCCTGAAATTGATGTTCGCCCAAGTGGGAATCAGATTGATGATTTATTAGAAGAAATTGATGAAAGGGTTAAGCTAAACGAGCGTGTATTATGCACAACTTTAACCAAAAGAATGGCTGAAGAATTAAATAAATTCTTAGGTAGAGCTGGAGTAAAAGCTCGCTATATTCATTCTGAAGTAGATACTTTAGATCGAGTTGAAATTCTTAGGGATCTAAGATTAGGTGAATTTGATGTTTTGGTAGGTGTGAATTTATTGAGAGAAGGATTAGACTTACCAGAAGTTTCATTGGTAGCCATATTGGATGCAGATAAAGAAGGCTTTTTAAGAAATCAGCGTTCCTTAGTCCAAACCATTGGCCGTGCGGCAAGAAATGAAAAAGGAAAGGTGATCATGTATGCTGATAAAATTACAGACTCCATGCAACAAGCCATGGATGAAACCAATAGAAGAAGAGCCATTCAAAAATCCTACAACGAAGAACATGGTATAACGCCAAAAACAGTATTTAAGTCAAGGGAAAGTATTTTAGGTCAAACTGTTGCCGTTGATTCTAAAAAGACTTCTCAACAGAAATATTATGCAGGCATAGAAGAAACCTCTGTTGCAGCTGATCCAGTAGTCCAATATATGGATAAACCTGCCTTAGATAAAATGATTACTGCTACAAAAAAGAAAATGGAGAAAGCAGCAAAAGATCTGGATTTTATTGAAGCAGCAAGGTTGAGAGATGAATGGCAAGAACTTCAAAAATTACGGGATAAGAAATAACCTTTCGGTAATACGAAAAGATTATCTTTGCAAAAATTTAAATTATAAAAAATGAAAATTAGAGTTATAAGCGTTTTTATTTTAAGCATTTTCAGTATCTCCCAAGCTTTAGCATGGGGACAAACCGGACATAGAGCAGTTGGCGAGGTAGCCTCTTTCTATTTAAAAAGAAAGGTTGAAAAAAGAGTAAGTGAAATATTAAATAGAGAATCTGTAGCCGTGGCCAGCGTATGGATGGATAATATAAAATCAGATGATAGCTGGGACTATGCTAAGCCTTGGCATTATGTTACTATTCCTGATGGAATGACTTATGAAGAGACCGAAAAAAATCCTGATGGCGATATCATCATGATGATTCAAAAAATTACAGAAGAGTTAAAGTCTGGAAATTTGGATGCAAAAACTGAACAGGAGAAACTCAAAATGCTGATTCATTTGGTAGGTGATATTCATCAGCCATGCCATGTTGGGAATGGAGAAGACATGGGAGGAAATGCTGTGAAAGTAAAGTGGTTTGGTAAAAGTTCTAATCTGCATCGTGTTTGGGATAGCGAAATGATTGACTCTAAAGCATTCAGTTATACCGAATTAGCTGAGATGGTAAATATCACTACAAAGGAAGAAGTAAAAGCATTGCAGCGTAACACAATAGACGACTGGTACAAAGAAGCTATGGGTTTAAGAAACCAGGTGTATGAATTGCCAGAAGATATGTATATAGGTTATGAGTATAGCTATAAAAACTGGGATACGGTTCAAGAACAAATAAAAAAGGCAGGCATACGATTAGCTGGCTTGCTTAATGAGATTTATGGGTAAAAAAGGGTTTAAGTACCAACAGCTATGATTGGATTTTATCGGTCAGGAAATTTTGGTGGTGAATGGAGAGTCCGACTAAAATTAAAAATATAAAAAAATCTTTATTCTGTTAAGTTGAGCAAATATTTCTTTATTTTTTGTAGATATAGCGCCCTAAGTTGGGAAAAGTGAGGTTAGAACTAGTTCCTTGAGCCTGCGGTTGAGTTTTTTGAACAGTAACCCTATATCAATGTATCTAAATACTATATTTGGTCCTTAAAAATTGCCATCGGATATCTGATTAAAGTATTTGTAAACTTAAACTATACAAAAAGATAAGCTTGTTGCTCAGGCTTAACTAATTTCAAAATTCGTTTCACGGACAGTTGTGAATTAAAATTCAAATATTTATGTTTAACGTCCATTTAGCGCTTTTATTTAAAATTAATCCAATGAGATATTCATTTTTAGTTGTAGTAATTTTGTTTATTACATTCCTTTTTAGTTGCGATGACGATAATGATATAGAAATAACAAGTATGAGTGTGGAAATTTCTGATATTCGACAAACTTCAGCTTTAGGTACTGCACGCATTGTAAGCAATGGAGGATCTGACATATTAAATTGGGGAATTTGTTTAAGTGAATCACCTAACCCAACTACAAACGATATTACCTATGACTTAGTTGGCAGCACACAAACACGTCAAAGCCTGACACTAGAGGGGTTAAATGCTAATACCACTTATTTTGCTAAGGCTTTTGCCACTAACAGTGCAGGTACGGGTTATAGTGAAGAATTGACATTTAAAACTATACCAAAACTCATTACAGATATAGATGGAAACACATATAATATTATTATGATAGGGAGCCAAGCATGGATGCAAGAAAACTTAAAAGTAACTCGGTTTCGAAATGGTGATGATATTATTGATGAATCAACTGGAAGTGCACAATATATTTATGATGACTCCGAGACTAACCTTGATATATATGGAAGATTGTATAATTTGGAGTCAATAAAAGATGAGCGTAATATTGCTCCTGAAGGCTGGCATATTCCTTCTGATGAGGAATGGGATAAGCTGCTTATAGATGTTTTAGGAGGATATGAAGTAGCCGGAGGAAAGCTAAAAGAATCAGGTACAGAGCATTGGTTAAGCCCAAACAATGAAGCAACCAATGAAAGCAATTTTACCGCACTCGGAGGAGGCTATAGGCAAGGGAGTGATGATCTGTATATTGGCCTTTTAGTAAACGGATATTGGTATTCACATAGCGGTAAAGTTATAATACTTGAGAATGCTAATGGATTTGTTGCCTCAAGAAATAAGGAGGGAACCGCTGGCACCAGCTCAAGCTATTCCATTCGATGCATAATGGATTAGTACAAAATATTTCAATCAGTTAGAATAAACATATCACTATTTGCTTTTTCAATAAAGTGGTTATATAAAGGAAGTATCTCATATTCTACTTCGCTGCAATCATTCTCTTGCTTTTAATATTAGCCATTATCATATCAGCATGAACTCTGCTGTTTTCAATAAACCACTTATTGGTTTCCATTCCACCGCAAATCACACCTGCCAAATAAATGCCTTCTATATTGGTTTCCATACTTTCAGCATCATAAACTGGGGCAAACGGTGGTTCTTCAATTTTCTTAACGCCCATATTGCTTAAGAAATCATAATTAGGTTCATAGCCGGTCATGGCTAATACAAAATCATTTTCAATGGTGATATTTCCTTTAGGAGTTTTGATATCTATCTCATGTTCTCTGATAGCGGTTATTTCACTTTCAAAATATGCTTTTATACTTCCTTCTTTAATTCTGTTTTCTATATCAGGCTTCACCCAATATTTCACGGTTTTGCGGATTTCTTCTTCCCGAATTACCATGGTGACTTCTTTTGCTCCTTTTCGGAAGCATTCCAAAGCTGCATCAACTGCAGAATTGGCAGCTCCAACAATAGCCAATTTCATATCATAGTAAGGATGGGCTTCTTTATAATAATGTGAAACTTTTGGCAAGTCTTCTCCGGGTATTCCTAATTTATGAGGCAAATCATAAAAACCAGTCGCCACTATAATATTCTCAGCTTGAAGATCAAATTTCTCTGTGCTTACCTTGAAACCATTTTCATTCTTCTTTACTTTATTTACTGGATTGTAAAGAGAGGTATTTAGTTTATGTGAGCTGGCAACTCTTCTGTAATACTCTAAAGCTTCCATTCTTGTTGGCTTTGGATTATGAGAAATGAAAGGCACTCCTCCAATTTCCAGTTTATCGGAAGTACTGAAAAATGTCATTCCATAAGGATAATGATAAAGTGAGTTGACCAATGTGCCTTTGTCCACTATAAGGTAAGACAAACCTTCAGACTCCGCTTTTATTCCGCAAGCTAATCCGATTGGACCAGCACCAATTATTAAAACATCTATATTGCGCATCTAATTAATATCTTGAGTTGTATTCAATATCTTAATTAATACGATAAGTGTCCTGAAAGTTTTGGGAATTCGGGATTTTATGAAATCTAACAGACTTGAGGATTACAAAAACCTGTTAGTCTATCAAACTTTTAAGCTAGTCAGTGAGCCACCAGCTAGGGCAGACTGTCCCCAATGCTGTTAAGCTAAGCCTTGAAGATTCATGCTTTATTGCAATCCTAAAAAATAACCTTGGTTATTTTCTTTTGTGTTCTCTTGTTTCTTATGTGGTAACAATTTACAACTGTTAATAAAACAAGCAAATATTTCTTTTAACCACGACTTGTCCCGTATTCATCGGGAAAAGAGGCAAAAGAAAACAATAGGTTTTTCGCTTAAGCGAAAAAACTTGTTAGGAATATAGCTTAACTTAATAGCGTTAAAGATGTCCATTTTAACCTCTTAACCTGACAGATTTAGAATTGAAAGTCATTACTCTTAATCAATCCACTCAAAACCAGTATAAGATTGTAATACCTTAGGCACTCTAATCCCTTTTTCTGTTTGATTATTTTCTAAAATCGCTGCTAAGATTCTTGGGAATGCCAAAGCACTACCATTTAAAGTATGCAATAGGTGTTTTTTCTTATCTGCATCTTTATAGCGCAGTTTTAAACGGTTGGACTGGTAAGTTTCAAAATTTGAAACAGAACTCACCTCTAACCATTTTTCCTGAGCAGCAGACCAAACTTCCATATCATAAGTTAAGGCAGCAGTAAAACCTAAATCGCCACCACATAATCTTAATACACGATATGGCAATTCTAATTTAGACAATAAGCTTTGGATGTATTTATTCATTTCTTCCAATGCTAAATAAGATTTATCAGGATGCTGAACTTGAACGATTTCTACTTTATCAAATTGATGTAAACGATTCAACCCTCTAACATGCGCACCCCAAGAACCTGCTTCTTTTCTGAAACAAGGCGTATAGGCTGTTAATTTGATGGGTAAATCTTCTTCGTTTATGATTTCATCCCTCAATAAATTGGTAATAGGCACTTCAGCTGTAGGAATCAAATATAAGTCAGTATCTTCTATATGATACATTTGCCCTTCTTTATCTGGTAATTGTCCGGTTCCTATGCCTGAAGCTTCATTTACCACAACTGGTGGCTGAATTTCTTTAAAGCCTTGTTTTTCGGCTTCATCTAAAAAGAAATTCAATAAGGCACGTTGCATTTTTGCTCCTTTGCCTTTATATACCGGAAATCCTGCACCCGTTATCTTGATACCTAAATCAAAATCTATAATGTCATAATCTTTGATCAAATCCCAGTGTGGTTTTTTACCTGCATATAATTCAGGTTTTTGACCATGCTCAGAAAGGATTTCGTTATCATCTTCACCTTTCCCTTTTTTCACATCTTCATGTGGCACATTAGGGATTTGATAGAGACTGTCCATTAATTCTTTTTCAATCTCCTGAGATTCTTCCTGCAAAATTTTGCTGCGTTGCTTGAGTTCAGCGGTTTTGGCTTTTACTTCCTCTGCTTCTTCCTTTTTACCTTCTTTCATCAAAACGCCAATGCTTTTGGAAATTTGGTTTGATTCTGCCAATACTGAATCCAATTCAGTTTGAAGAGCTTTCCTCTTATCATCTAAGGCAATTACTCCATCGATTAAAGATTCAGCATTTTCAATATTTCTTTTCAATAAGCCTTTGACTGCTTTGGCTTTATCCTCACGCAAATTTGCAACTTGTAACATTTCTCGAAATTTTTGGCAAAATAAGCTATTTTTAGTGGTATTGTAAACAGAAACCTATCTTTAATGACAATTTCTATTTTATATTTCTTAAATTGCTTGACAATTAAAAATGCTTAGCATATCATTGTATTATCTTAAAAGAAACGAGGCAGAGTTCAAATGTCTCATTCAAAAAAAATCCAAAAACATAATATCAAATTTATCATACCAACAGAATCAGGGTCTCAAATCCTGAACAAGTAAAAGTCCCTTTATGTATAACATTGAAGAATTAAACTTAAAGCTACTTTCTGAACTTAAAGAAATAGCAGAAAAACTGGGAGTATCTCAGTACAAGAAATTGCCGAAGAAAGAATTGATTTACAAGATTTTGGATCAACAAGCGCTTTTACCTGAAAGTGATTTGCCAAAAAAGGATGAGGAAAAATCGGCTCCTAAATCAGCACCGGCACCAAAAAAAGAATCGGCTCCAAGAGCTAAAGCTCCTGAAAAAAAGGAAGAAAAAGTTCAATCTAAAACTCCTAAAAAGGAAGACAAATCTGAGGCTACTCCTGAGAAAAAAGCTGAAGAAGGGAATGCAAAACCGCAAGCTGAGTCAGACGATAAGCAAGAACGTAAGCCTCGTCCAGCGCCAAAAGATAAAAGACCTAGACCGGAAAGAGCTGAACGTTCCAACGACAAAGGCGATAGACCTCCTAGACCAGAAAGAAGCGATAGAAATGATAATCGCTCTAAAAAAGCTGACATTAAAGATTTTGACGGTATCATAGAAAATGAAGGTGTATTGGAAATGATGCAAGACGGATACGGTTTCTTGCGTTCTTCTGATTACAATTACCTTGCAAGTCCAGATGATATTTATGTTTCTCCATCGCAAATCAAATTATTTGGTTTAAAAACAGGAGATACTGTTAAAGGTCAAATCAGACCACCTAAAGAAGGTGAGAAATATTTCGCTTTATTAAGAGTTTCTTCCGTTAACGGAAAAACTACTGAGGAAATCAGAGATAGAGTTCCTTTTGAATACTTAACTCCTCTCTTCCCAGAAGAAAAATTCAACCTAAGCACCAAGCCTAATAAATATTCTACTCGTATTCTAGATCTTTTTGCACCTATTGGTAAAGGTCAAAGAGGGATGATTGTAGCTCAGCCTAAAACAGGTAAAACCGAGCTATTGAAAGAAGTGGCTAATGCAATGGCTGAAAATCACCCAGAAGCTTATTTATTGATTTTATTAATTGATGAGCGTCCTGAGGAGGTAACCGATATGGCTCGTTCTGTAAAAGCGGAAGTAGTTAGTTCTACCTTTGATGAACAAGCAGATCGTCACGTGAAAGTAGCCAGCATGGTATTGGAAAAAGCTAAAAGAATGGTGGAATGTGGTCACGATGTTGTGATTCTATTAGATTCTATTACTCGTTTAGCTCGTGCTTATAATACGGTAGTTCCTTCATCAGGTAAGATTTTATCGGGTGGTGTAGATGCTAATGCACTACACAAGCCAAAAAGATTCTTTGGCGCGGCCGAAATTTAGAAAATGGCGGTTCATTAACAATTTTGGCTACAGCCTTAATTGAAACCGGTTCTAAAATGGATGAAGTGATCTTCGAGGAATTCAAAGGTACTGGTAATATGGAATTAGTATTGGATAGAAAATTAGCTAATAAGCGTATTTATCCTGCAATTGATGTTCCTGCATCAGGTACCAGAAGAGAAGACTTGTTGATGAGCAAAGAAGAATTGCAAAGAGTATGGATATTACGTAAATTCATGGCAGACATGAACTCAGGAGAAGCAATGGAACTTTTATTGACTAAAATGAAAGGCACTGTGGACAATGATGAGTTTTTGATTTCCATGAATGGATAAATTTGCAAAGAAAATAATCGATTTACCTAAGCGGCTTCTTGTAGAGGAGCCGCTTAATTTATATTCCGGGATTCGTGGAATGTTCGGAGAAAGTTCAAAAACCGCTGGTCTTCCTCCCGGAAGTGCAATTTATACTGGTTTCCGAAAAGACACCCCTTTTAATATTGACCTTTTTTCCTATAGTGAAAATACCCTTGAGGAAAAGAATAATATCTCAATAGAAGAAGTTATTAATTTACCTCAGAATGGAAATTTCAATTGGATAAATATTGAAGGCATCCATCATGCGGAAAAAGTAAAAGAAATTTGTGATGCATTTCAGATTCATCCACTTACGATGGAAGATATTTTATCCGTTGGTCAGCGCCCACAGATTGACGATACTGAGAACTATCTTTTTGTAGCTTTAAAAATGCTGCAATTCGATTCCAAGAAAAATAAAACCCTTAATGAGCAGGTTAGCTTTGTACTGACTAAAGATTTGTTGATTACTTTCCAAGAAAGAAAAGGCGATACTTTTGAAGCCGTTAGAAACAGATTAAGAGCAGGCAAAGGAAGAATTAGAAAAGAAGGACTTGATTATCTGCTTTATGCTTTGGTCGATACAGTGGTTGACCACTATTTTATCGTATTGGAAAAGTTTGGGGATATTTTGGAAGAAATAGAAGAACGGATCATGTTTCAAGGTCAGAAAAGAGATTTTGACTTGCTCTATACGCTTAAGCGGGAATTAATTCATATCCGTAGATCTGTTTGGCCCCTAAGGGAAGTGATTAGCAAATTGGAGCGTGATGAGATTAAATTGATTAGAAAACATACTCGCTTATATATTCGTGATGTTTACGACCATACCATTCAAGCAATTGATTCAGTAGAAACTTATAGGGATTTTATTTCCAGTTTGGGAGATTTATATCAGTCAGTCATTAGCAATAAGCTTAATCAGGTGATGAAAACCCTGACTATTTTCTCTGTTATTTTTATTCCATTAACATTTATTGCAGGTGTTTATGGAATAAATTTTGAAAATGTACCCGAATTCCAATGGGAATATGGATATGCTTACTTTTGGTCTTTATTAATTGGAATGGCGGTAATTACTTTAGGGATTTTCAAGTATAAAAAATGGATGTAAAGCTTATATATTTTTAAGCTATTCGCATTATTATCTTAGATTGATGAAAAAAGGTATTCTACATTTAATTCCAACAATTATTGCTCCCAATACAGAATCTAAGGCATTGCCCTCTGACTTAGTTAAGCTATGTAGCCAATTGGATTATTATTTGGTGGAGAATGTCCGTACTGCCAGAAGATGCTTGAGCGCAATGAACATCAGCAAAGCTATTCCTGAAATCACTTTTCATGAGCTAAGTAAAAATACAGAAGATACCGCTATTCCTAGTTTAATGCAGCCGCTTTTTGAAGGTAAATCCATTGGGATAATGTCGGAAGCAGGGTGCCCAGGGATTGCTGATCCAGGAGCACGTGCGGTAGCTTATGCACATGAAAATGATATAAGGGTGGAACCTTGGGTTGGCCCTTCTTCTATATTTTTAGCTTTAATGGCTTCAGGTTTTAGCGGTCAGTCTTTTGCTTTTTCTGGTTACTTACCCATTGACAAGAAGGAAAGAACACAAGCTATTCGAAATTTGGAGCAAACTTTTTTCAAAACTGGACAGACTCAGATTTTTATGGAAACGCCCTATAGAAATAATCAATTAGTGGAAGATATTTTGAGAATGTGTGCTCCTCAATTGAAGTTATGCATTGCCAAAAACATAAATGCTGAAGATGAAATGATAAAAACTGATACTATTCAGAATTGGAAAAACAATAAGCCAGAATTACATAAAGTGCCCTGTATTTTCCTATTTGGTATGAATTAATAAATGACTGACATTTATCAGGAATAAATTAAAATTATTATAAATAGTCTGTTAAATTTGCCCCTTGAAAAAATAAAACGTTATGCCATATTTATTTACCTCAGAGTCGGTTTCAGAAGGACATCCTGACAAAGTAGCCGATCAGATATCAGACGCATTATTAGATAATTTCTTAGCTTTTGATCCTCAATCAAAGGTGGCTTGCGAAACGCTGGTTACTACTGGTTTGACTGTTTTGAGCGGTGAAGTACGCAGTAATTCGTATGTAGATGTGCAGCAAGTAGCCAGAGACGTTATCAACAGAATTGGTTATACAAAGGGCGAATATATGTTTGATGGAAATTCCTGTGGTGTAATTTCTACTATTCATGAGCAATCCCAAGATATCAATCAAGGTGTTGACAGAGGTAATCCTGAAGAGCAAGGAGCTGGTGACCAGGGAATGATGTTTGGATATGCTACCAAGGAAACTGAAAATTACATGCCATTAGCATTAGATCTTTCGCATAAGATTTTGATGGAACTGGCTAAATTGAGAAGAGAAAATAATGAAATTCAATATTTAAGACCAGATTCAAAATCGCAGGTTACTATTGAATATTCTGATGATAATGTTCCGCAGAGGATTGAAGCTATAGTGGTTTCTACTCAACATGATGGATTTGATAATGATGATGAAAAAATGTTGACTAAAATCAAAAATGACATCATCAATATTTTAATTCCTAGAGTTAAAGCTCAATTAAAGCCTGAATTACAAAAATTATTTAATGATGATATTAAATATCATATTAACCCAACAGGGAAGTTTGTAATTGGTGGTCCACATGGTGATGCTGGTTTAACAGGTAGAAAAATTATAGTGGATACTTATGGTGGAAAAGGAGCCCACGGTGGTGGAGCATTTTCTGGTAAAGATCCATCAAAAGTGGATAGATCTGCAGCTTATGCAACTCGTCATATTGCCAAAAATTTAGTGGCGGCTGGTGTGGCTGATGAAATTTTAGTACAAGTTTCCTATGCCATTGGAGTTGTGGAGCCAATGGGTATTTATGTAAGTACTTACGGAAGTGCCAATGTAGGTATGACGGATGGTGAAATCGCTAAAAAAGTTTCTGAAATATTCGATATGCGTCCTTATGCAATCGAAACCAGATTGAAATTAAGAAATCCAATGTATAGCGAATCTGCTGCTTATGGGCACATGGGAAGAGAACCAAGAACTGAAAAGAAAACTTTCAATGCGAGTAATGGCGATGTTTTCTCAAGAGAAGTAGAGCTTTTCACATGGGAAAAATTGGATTATGTAGATAAAGTGAAAGAAGCATTTAGCTTATAATTTCAATCCATTTAAAGTTATTAAAATCAGGAAAATGATTTATTTCAACTTATGCTAAGCATTGGATAGTAATTTTCACTATCAAAACAAACCGAAAGACAAAAATGCTTTGTTATAATTGAATTAAACCTTAGCTTTGCACCCTGAAAGAAGAGAGCAATTTTATTTTATTATAATTATTAAATCATGGCAAATATTGGTAGGATTACCCAAGTAATTGGCCCGGTAGTGGATGTGAGCTTTGAAGCAGAAGGCGCAAAATTACCTAACATCTTTGATGCATTTACAGTAAAAAAATCTGACGGTTCTGTAATCGTTCTGGAATGTCAACAACATTTAGGTGAGGACAGGGTAAGAACCATCGCAATGGATGGTACTGAAGGTTTGACTAGAGGTATGGAAGTTATAGATACTGAACAACCTATCTCAATGCCAACTGGTGAGGATATTAAAGGAAGGTTATTTAACGTGATTGGCGATGCCATCGATGGTATTGAGCAACCGGAAGGAAAAACCAGAATGCCAATCCACAGAGCTTCTCCAAGATTTGAAGATTTATCTACTTCTTCTGAAGTTTTATATACAGGAATTAAAGTTATCGACTTAATTGAGCCTTACTCAAAAGGGGGTAAAATTGGTTTGTTCGGTGGTGCCGGTGTTGGTAAAACCGTATTGATCCAAGAGTTGATTAATAATATTGCAAAAGGACACGGTGGTTTGTCTGTATTTGCCGGTGTGGGTGAAAGAACTCGTGAAGGTAATGACTTACTTAGAGAGATGTTGGAGTCAGGTATTGTAAAATACGGTGATGAATTCATGCACTCTATGGAAGAAGGTAAATGGGATCTTTCAAAAGTGGATAAAGAAGCTTTGAAAGAGTCTAAAGCTACTTTCGTGTTTGGTCAGATGAATGAGCCTCCAGGTGCTCGTGCTCGAGTTGCTTTATCAGGTTTGACATTGGCTGAATATTACCGTGACGGTGATAAAGACAGTAATGAAACTGGTAAAGATATCCTTTTCTTTATTGATAATATTTTCCGTTTCACTCAGGCAGGTTCTGAGGTTTCAGCCCTTTTAGGTAGGATGCCATCTGCTGTGGGTTACCAGCCTACTTTGGCAACTGAAATGGGTGCCATGCAGGAAAGAATTACTTCTACAAAAAATGGTTCAATTACTTCCGTTCAGGCCGTTTACGTTCCTGCGGATGATTTAACTGACCCTGCTCCTGCTACTACTTTCTCTCACTTAGATGCTACAACAGTATTATCTCGTAAGATTGCTGAGTTAGGTATCTATCCAGCGGTGGATCCATTGGATTCAACTTCTAGAATTTTGGAAAGAAGTATTGTAGGTGATGAGCATTATGACTGTGCGCAAAGAGTAAAAGAGATTTTACAGCGTTATAAAGAACTTCAAGATATTATCGCCATCTTAGGTATGGATGAATTATCTGAAGAAGATAGACAAACAGTTTATAGAGCAAGAAGAGTACAAAGATTCTTGTCTCAACCTTTCCACGTTGCAGAGCAGTTTACTGGTTTGAAAGGGGTATTGGTTGATATCAAAGAAACAATCAAAGGTTTCAACATGATTATGGACGGAGAGTTAGATCACCTTCCAGAGGCAGCTTTCAACTTGAAAGGTACTATTGAAGAAGCCATTGAGGCAGGAGAGAAAATGTTAGCAGAAGCTTAAAATTAAAACCATGCTTTTAGAAATCATTACACCGGAAAAAAATGTGTTTAAAGGAAATGTAGATTCTGCTACTTTTCCGGGAAGCAATGGTTCTTTTCAGGTTTTGAATAACCACGCCCCACTTATTAGTTCTTTGGACAAAGGAGATTTAAAATTCACCGATGGCAAAAACAATACAACTATTGTAGTTGATGGTGGTGTGGTAGAAGTATTAAATAATAATATTACTGTTCTAGCTGAAAAGGTTATTGAGGAATAGTTTAGTTAAATATTTATAAAATAATAAGCCGATTTACCGAAATGTAAATCGGCTTTTTTCGTTTTAATAGTATTATCATATCTTAATTCTGATTATTGATGATATCTTTTAAATTGCATTTAAATCTAAATTCTTGATGAAATCTGCACGAATTTAGAGTATTAAATTTTGCTAGTTCCTGATAATCGGGATGAATAGTGACCATTTAGAAACAACAATATAGGTGAAAACATATTTTAGAGTACTTTCTTATGCAAAACCATTAGGATGGTTAGCACCTCAATATTTGGTTTATGCTTTGCTTCAAACGGTATTTAGCGTAATTACTTTAGGCATTTTAGCCCCTGTTTTGAATGTTTTGTTCAAAGTGGAAGAAGAACAAAGCAAAATTCCTGAAGCCTTGCCTGACTTTAGTTTAAGCATAGATTATTTTAAAGAAGTATTCGATTTTTACTTCCTATCCATAATGCAGGAAGACCGATTTCTAGCACTCCAGTTTGTATGTGTCATCTTAGTAGTTAGTATATTTTTCTCAAATCTCTTTCGGTATTTATTAGCGGTAATTTCGGCTATAGTAAAAGCAAATGTTATTTCAAACTTAAGAAATGCCCTCTACCATCGATTAATCAATATGCATATTGGCTATTATACAGAAGAGCGAAAAGGAAATATCATGTCGAAAGTAATGGCTGATGTGCAAGAAGTAGAAGCCACTGTAGTCAATAGTATGAAAGTAATCATTAAGGAGCCTTTAATGTTAATTGGTTATTTTATAGCACTCTTTTTTATATCAGTACAGCTTACTTTAATCACATTGATTATTCTTCCAATTTCTGGTTTTATCATTTCTTACATTGCGATATCATTAAAAAAGAAAGCCAGAAAAAGCCAAGAAACCATAGGAAGAATTTCAGATATACTAGAAGAAACCTTAAGCGGTATGCGAATAATTAAAGCTTTTAATGCTATTAATTTCTCAAAAAACCGCTTTCAAAAAGAAGTTGACAATTATGCTAAATTCAACATCAGCATGCAAAAGAGACAAGCTCTTTCTGGCCCTACTTCTGAGTTTTTAGGTGTTTTTGTGGTGGTAGGTGTTTTATTAATTGGAGGCGGTATGATATTAGAAGGTGAATCTGATGGATTGGATGCTGGAAGTTTTATAACTTTCATTGCCATTTATTCCCAATTATTGGTACCTGCTAAATCCTTATCTACTGCTTTTAGTAATGTACAGAGAGGGTTGGCCTCAGCTGAGAGAATATTTGGAATAATAGATTTAGAACCTGCTATTAAAGATAAAAGCTCGGCTAAAAAATTGGAAGAGTTTAAAAGTGAATTAAGCTTTAAGAATATATCCTTCGCTTATGGTGAAGAAAAAGTATTGAAAAACATCAATATCAACATTCATAAAGGAGAAACCATTGCTTTGGTTGGGCCATCAGGAGGTGGAAAATCTACTATGGCAGATTTAATTCCTCGATTCTACGACCCTATCTCAGGTGAGGTTCAAATTGATGGAGTTTCATTGAAAGATTTAACCGTTGAAAGCATTAGGGCAAAAATGGGAATCGTTAGTCAGGAATCCATATTATTTAATGATAGTATATTCAATAATATCGCTTTTGGAAAGCCGGAATGCACGCTAGAAGAAGTAATTCAGGCGGCCAAAGTAGCCAATGCTCATGAATTCATATCACAAATGGAAGGTGGGTATGATGCCATGATAGGCGAAAGGGGAACGAAACTTTCTGGCGGACAAAGACAAAGAATAAGCATTGCTCGAGCCATCTTGAAAAACCCAGATATATTGATTTTAGATGAAGCTACTTCTGCTTTAGATTCTGAATCTGAAAAATTGGTTCAAGATGCCTTAACTAATTTGATGAAAAATAGAACCTCTATAGTGATTGCACACCGATTAAGCACCATTCAGGAAGCAGACAAAATTTATGTGATGCAGGAAGGCGAAATCATAGAAGAAGGGAAGCATGAAGTTCTAATGAAAAAAGGCGGGGTTTATAAAAAACTGATTGAAATTCAATCCGTTTCCTAGTAGATAAGAAGTTATTATTGACTTGTAATTTGCTATTCAAGTGATCTAGCACTTTTAGTTGTTAAATAATTTCTATATTTGTTTATATTCATAATCAAAACCATCACAACTCTATTTTTATGAAAACTTTTAAAACTATTGTTTTTGTGGCACTTCTCATATTTCACATAGCCACAGTAGTGATAATATCGATAGGTAAAAACGACCTCAATTTTCTATTTGATTTATTTAAACAAATGAATCTAGTTCAATACAGTGCTATTGCCGGACTTGTACTTTTTTTAATAGTTGTTTTTCTTTTTAAACAAGAAGAAAAAGCCAAAGCAAAATTAATTGAAAAACATGAACATGAAATCAATCAATTTAAGGCGAAGCTTTATGATAAAAAAGAATCTGAAAGCACTAATTCCCCATTAAAATCTGAACCTACTGACGGAAAAGAAGAAAGTCCTAAACCAGAGGATTCAAAAGAAGATTCAACCAAAACTGATGATACTAATCCCCAATCTTAAGAAGTTAGATGATTAACCTTATTAAAAACGAACTAAATTCAGCTCAGAAAACGCTGGATGATTTTTTAAACCAACCCGAGCAGTTAGCCAATATTGAAACTGCTGTAGATATAATGGTAGATTCCTTCAAGCAAGAAGGAAAAGTGATGAGTTGTGGTAATGGTGGTTCACATTGTGATGCCATGCATTTTGCTGAAGAGTTAAGCGGAAAATATAGAGAAGCCAGACCCGCAATAGCCGCAATGGCTCTCTCTGATGTCAGCCATATTACTTGTGTTGGCAATGATTATGGCTTTGATTTCATATTCAGTAGAGGAGTAGAAGCATTAGGCAGAAAAGGAGATGTTTTATTGGCCATTAGCACTAGTGGAAATTCAAAAAATATTTTAGAAGCCTGCAAAGCAGCCAAAGTCAAGGGAATGAAAGTTATTGGACTAACAGGTAAAGACGGAGGCAAATTATCCAAAGAATGTGATGTAGAAATTCGTGTTCCCTATACTGGTTATGCAGATAGGATTCAGGAAATTCACATCAAGATAATTCACATATTTATTTTACTGATTGAAAAAAGACTAGGGTATGCTAGCTAAATCTTATGGAAGTTCAGTTTACGGAGTAGATGCCAATGTAATTACAATAGAAGTGAATGTGAGTCAAGGCATGAAATTCTTTATGGTGGGCTTGCCTGATAATGCCATAAAAGAAAGTGAACACAGAATTGATGCCGCTATAAAATACAGTGGTTATAAAATGCCTCGCCAGAAAGTAGTCGTCAATTTAGCTCCAGCAGATGTTAAAAAGGAAGGTTCAGCATATGACTTACCTATAGCTTTAGGAATCCTAAAGGGATCAGAACAAATCTTTACTGAAGAATTAGGAAACTTTATGATAATGGGAGAGTTGGCTTTGGATGGTACTCTCAGACCCATTAAAGGTGTTCTGCCCATTGCCATAGAAGCAAGAAAACAAGGCTTTAAAGGATTTATTCTTCCTCAAGAAAATGCTGCAGAAGCTGCTATCGTCAATAATCTTGACGTAATCCCTGTTTCAAATTTAAATGATGCAATTGGTGTTTTGGAAGGAACTTCCGATATCAAGCCAGTGGAAATGGATACTCGTGATATCTTTTTCACTAACCTAAATGATTATGAGGCAGATTTTGCCGATGTACAAGGTCAGGAAAATATTAAAAGAGCTTTAGAAATAGCGGCTGCTGGTGGTCATAATGTGATTATGGTAGGGCCTCCCGGAGCGGGAAAAACAATGTTAGCAAAGCGCTTCCCGTCAATTTTACCTCCATTGAGCTTAACAGAAGCATTAGAAACTACAAAAATTCACTCTGTTGCAGGTAGATTAGGAGCCAATGCTTCTCTGATTGCAACTCGACCATACAGAGCACCACATCACACAATTTCAGATGTGGCCTTGGTAGGAGGTGGTGGAATTCCACAGCCTGGAGAAATTTCATTAGCCAATAATGGAGTGCTATTTTTAGATGAACTTCCTGAATTTAAGAGAACAGTTTTGGAAGTGATGCGCCAACCACTGGAAGAAAGAAGAGTTACCATTTCAAGAGCTAAAGTATCAGTAGAATTCCCAGCCAATTTTATGCTTCTGGCAAGTATGAACCCATGTCCATGTGGCTATTATAACCACCCGGAAAAAGAATGTGTTTGTCCACCTGGTTCCGTAAAACGCTATTTGAACAAAGTAAGTGGCCCACTTTTAGATCGAATTGATTTACATGTGGAAGTTACCCCGGTTTCTTTTGATCAGATGACGGCTGACCGAAAAGCAGAAAGCAGTGATACTATTCGTAAAAGGGTAATTGCTGCTAAAGAAATACAAGAAAAGCGATTTGAAGGCTTAGAAGATGTTCATTCCAATGCCTTGATGCCATCACAAATGGTAAAAGAAGTTTGCGAAATAAATTCTGCAGGAAAGGCGTTATTAAAGAATGCTATGGAAAAATTGGGGCTTTCAGCTAGGGCTTATGACAGAATTATGAAAGTTTCTCGTACCATAGCAGATTTAGCAGGGAGTGAAGATATTAAAATTGAACATTTAGCAGAAGCCATACAATACAGAAGTTTAGATAGAGAAGAATGGGCAGGATAAACTTTATAAAATTTAGGCTCAAAATAAATTAAATGTTTTTGGTTAAATTTAATTTGTATTTTTCCTGTTGTCTATCCAATGAGATTTTAAACTACTTAATTTGTAATAAACAATTCAATTATGGTAACTGTAATTAAAAAAGGATCAAATAAAGAAAAAATAGAAGCTGCTCTCTCTAAATTAAAAAGCAGAAAAAGTTTTGATGCATATAAATATTGCGGGGCAGTAAAATTGAATAAAGACCCATTACAAATACAAAAACAAATGAGGGATGAATGGGAATAGTATTTTTTTAGACACAAACATTATTTTGTATTTACTATCAGGCGATAAAACCATTGCTTCCTTATTAAATGAAAGAAACATATATGTATCATTTGTAACAGAACTGGAATTATTGGGCTATAAGGACTTAACCTCAGAGGATAGGACGAAAATCAAGGATTTATTAGCGGACTCTACCATCATTGATATCAATTCAATGATAAAAAACATTGTAATTGACTTAAGGAAAACGTATAAAATCAAACTACCTGATGCAATAATTGCTGCCTCTTCTCACTTTCTAAAAATTCCATTTATGACTTCAGATAAGAATTTGTCAAAATTAAAGGAATTGGAAATTCTTATGTATGAAAATAGTTAATATACATTGAATAAACCATTTAGGTTTATAAAATGATCAATACTAATTTCATTCAAACCTAATCTAACAAAAATTAATATAATGAGAATTATTGCTTTATTATTTTTCTTCTACATCCTAATATGCCCCAATTTATTTTCCCAAGAGCTAGTTTATGATGTTACCATTCAAGGCAAGCCAGTCGGCATTATGTTGGTAACTAAAAAGCCCTTGGATAGCGGAAAGGTTTATTATTCAGCCGTCATGGATTTGGAATATAAGCTTTTTAGATCCACAGAAATGGTGCAATTGCATGAAGCTATTTATCAAAATGACACTTTACGCCAAGCCTATTTCGTAGAGAAATTAAATGGTGAGAAAGTTGAAGAAGCTAAAATAGAGCAATTATTAGGCAGGAAATATTATCAAACTACCATTGACACCACCAAGGCTTGGCATGAAAAGCCAGTGCTAAATAGTTTAGTGAAAATGTATTTTAACCAGCCTCAAAAAAGAGATTCTGTATTCTCAGAAAGCACACATAAATATAATAAAATAGCAAAATTACCAGAAGAAAATCGATTTATGATGTTAAATGATAATGGTGAGAAATCTATTTTTAAATATAACGATAAGGGCATTTGCGTTCAACGTAATTTCAATGTAGGTGCTGTTGAATACGAAATAAAACTAAGCGACAGGAAAGAGTAAATAGTAACCTGTGTTCGATTTTGAATTCCTTCAAATCGTCATTCCGATCCCGAGAATTGGGATTATATTTTAATAAAAAAAAAATTGTCCGAAATCTTACTATAGCATTTTGAAGTAAAAGAGGGGAGTATATTCTAACCAAATATTTAAAAGTGTAACTTTTTTTGTATAAAAAAACCTGTGAAGCTATCTCTTCACAGGTTTAAAGTTATTTATGATAAATCTTTAGCCATTTAAAGGATGGCTAACAATATTATTCAGCCTCTGTTAAAGGAATAGGAAACTGGTTAAATACTTGATCACCTTCTCTATCAATAGGTAAATCTGTGGCATTTAATCGGTCATATCTTCTTAAATCTACCATAGCATGCCCTTCGCACCACAATGAATATTGTCTTTGATATAATAATTCATCAATTAGAGCTTCTCGAGTTTGAGCACCACTATATTCTGCAAGTCCTGCATAATCTCTTATTATATTCAGATCTGCTATGGCTCCAGGAATATCACCATTTTGCAATTTAGCTTCAGCTGAAATTAGGACTAATTCTTCATTTCTGATAATATCTATTGGAGAAATAGGAGAGGGATATAGTGCAGTTTCATATTCCCCTGTTAAGCCATCTTGAGTTGAGGGATTTTCTCTTACAGCCATTTTACGGGCAATTCTTAAATCACCTTCCTCAGCATTTTCAATAAACCTATCATGTACCACTATCATATCCCCATTATTTCCTGGAATTTTAAATAAACCATTCAATTGATCTCCTGAGGCTGTAGAAAAGCTATGTTTAGGCCCCACAGTTAAATCCCCATTAGGATCATAAAATGAATCTGAAAGAAATCCAGCTACTGAGCCCCAATCTTCTCTATAGATTGCTACTCTCGCAGCTAAAGCTCTATTAAATTGAGCAAAAGTTTCTGGAGTATTGAATCCATCGAAACCTGATGATAGGCTAAAAGGAAACTCTGGGTCTGCATTTCCCAATTGGGTATTTGCAGTGTTAAGTAAATCTGCAATATGAGTTAATGCAGCTTCCTTCCCCACAAACGGGCCTAAATTATCAGGGTCAGCAACATCAATTCTGATGCCATTTTCATCCAACATATTTAACACTCTTAACTCTTGTAAAGCAATAACAGTGTTTGCAAAACCTCGATAACCATTTTTCTCTTGATCAGATACAAATTCTGTGTTATCCAATGCATTTAATAGAATATTCGCATTCTTAACATTGGTATAACTTCCATTGTAGGGGCCATTTAAATAGAAAACATTATTATCTAGTTGACCTCCATTTTTACCTAGTAACTCTTCCGTATTTCTAGGGTCTGCATTAAAAAGATATAGTTCCCTAGCTATTGTTCCAGTAGAAGTAACATATAATGTTAATCCATTTCGCATACCTGATTCCATTCCAACTACTATGTTGTTCAGCTCATTTACTGTTGCATCTTCATTATATTGTTGCAAATTAGGATTATTAGGATCTACTTGATCTTCAAATTCACATGAAAAGAAGAATAACATAGAAAATGCCATTAGTCCTGATGCAATTGATTTTATATTAATATTTTTCATAATTTCTTGGTTTAAAATTCTAAGGCTAG